>OZ253578.1:0-3802749 GCA_965263025.1 Chloroflexota bacterium
CGTCACGGCATCGCCAAAAGGAGCAGAGAAATACACCCGAGACATCCACGAGGGAATACCGAGCAACCGTGCTGAACGGGTTAGGCGAGGAAACAATTGGACCGGACTCGTCTGCCGGAAGGTGCTCGCGAACGCCACCGATATAGCTGTCAGCAACGAGTCGTTCTCGCAAGTGAGCAAACATGAACGAAGAGCGTTAAGGCAATGCCTATTGAGTAGGAGTGCACGCCAGTCACGTAAGCGCAAGCGGGCATTGCCGAATCTGTTAAGCATCCGCTAACCCGCCCTAGCGGTCGTCACCTCCCTCAGTAGTCCGCCCGCCAGCTGTAGAACGTCTGCTCTGTCATCCCTATCTTCCGACTGGCCTCGACAGCCCTGCCGCCCTCAGACATGGTCACCTCGGTCGCCCGTAGCTTCTCGATCAGCTGCTCCGGCGTAGGCTTCCCCGTTACCATCTGCCAGCCGCCTTCGGCACAGCCCTTAATACGCCTCCCGGACGAGTTCTCGTGAGACGAGTCCGTATCTCCGAGTGGCGACGGCCTCAAACCAACGAGTTATGTCGAGTGTATGCTGCAACAAGCAGGTTTCGTCCCCGTGGAGACGCCCTCGTGGACTTCGACCGGAATCACGACGCGAGAGTTAGAACAGCGGCTTTTGACTGGCTTGCTAGACGGATCGCGCTTCATGGGGACGTCCTTCCACGCGCCGATCTCGCAATTGGGTTCGAATTCGATCAGCGACGTGTACCGGTGGTTGGTCCGCAAGGCATCTTCAAACCCGCTCTGATGCAGGTACCGCTATCGATTACGACAGCTCCCAAGGGGCCGTATGACGATGCGATCGGCGCCGACAATCTTCTGCGGTACAGATATCGAGGGACCGATCCAGGCCATCGTGACAACGTCGGCTTACGGTTCGCAATGCACAACAGCCTTTCATTGGCGTATTTCCACGGAGTCGTCCCAGGTAGATACTTGGCGCTGTGGCCCGTGTCTGTGATTGCAGATGAGCCGGAAGCTCTCGCGTTCTCGATTGCACTCGACGATGCGATTCATTCCGGCCTTTCTCCTGAGACTCCGCGGGCTATAGGTGGGGGCGCCGACTTCAGAAGAGAATATGTGGTGTCGTTGACTCGCCGTCGCTTGCATCAGAGGGCCTTTCGAGAGCGAGTTCTCCGCGCATACCGACATCAGTGTGCTCTGTGCCGCCTGCGGCATAGTGAGTTGCTTGACGCGGCTCACATCTTGCCGGATGCAGAACCGGAGGGTGTGCCTGTCGTTCGCAACGGAATTGCGCTATGCCGACTCCACCATGCCGCCTTTGACCGGTTCTTCCTGGCCGTGCGACCGGATCACATCATCGAGGTACGCGCCGATATTCTCCAGGAAATCGATGGCCCGACGCTTCAGCACGCAATTCAGGGGCTGCACGGCCAGCCGATTGTATTGCCGACAAAGCTGATAGAGCAGCCGGCCGCTGAGTTTCTATCGGAGAGGTACGAACGATTTCTTGAGGTGGCGACAACACGGTGAAATCTTCCATCGGGGAAGTCCAGCAACATAGGCAGCCGATTTCACCCAGAGATGGACAGGATTTACCGAGAGGCGGCTAAGTTCGGCATCCGCCACAACGACTTCCTCCGAATCGTCGGCGATGAGGGAACACGGGCGGCCGCCAAACCTTTAGTCAGGATCAATCCCCCTCTGCTGGGTTCGTGCGTCCACGAAAGGAACAGCGACTCGATCGCTCAGCGGCGCCAAAAACCCTCCGCGAGTCGTGGTGACTGATGTGACCCGTGTTGCTGTTCAGCGAAGTCCACAAGAGGCCAATTGCCAGGCGATCGGTTGCGCAACGTTTCGTTGACCGCACACGTCGGAGAGGTTCGCAAACCGCCACCTACCTCGCCCACCGCCTCTGTATGAACTGTCTCCCGTCGCAGGACCTGACGGGGCCGTAGTCTAGAAAATGCGAGCACTGTCGCAGACTTCCGACACTGGGCGAACCGGCCCGTGCGGTCGGGCCTTGTCGCCTGCGGGCCCACGTGCCATATACATATTCTCGAGCTCTTGAGATGGCCACATAGAGCAGCCGACGCTCCTCCGCAAGATCGCAGTCGGGCCGCGGGATAATGCTGTTTTCGAGGGCGCCAATGATCGCTGCCTGAACCGTGAGACCCTTCGCCCCACCCATAGTCATGATGCGTACCCCATCGCTCTTGGCTAGCATCAGGTCCTTGCCCAGGGGGTTGATCTGCCCAAGATAGCGACCGAACTCCTCACTAGATTCGGTTAATGCATCAATGCTGCGAAGCAGGTCAGCGAGTTCATTAGTTACCTGCGGAACGACTTCGTCACCCGTCGTGTCGATGATCCATTTACCCCAGCCGGTTTCTGGCTGATCGGTTGGCAAAAGATGTCGGTCGAGCCAGGCGAGCACGGTTTTGATCAGGTTTTCGGCACGTTGGGACGAGCTTGGTGGCCCACCCGGGAAGACAATCTCACACCCCGCTAGAAGCGCCGCGCCAAACTGACTGCGACTGGTTTGCGCTTCCGTATACACGTAGTTGAAGAACTTGTCACCGACACCAGGCGCAGTTTTGAGAAGTGTTGCCCATGCTAGGGAATCGTTCCGATGCACCAATAGCCGCAGTGTTGCGATCGCTTTGCGATTGTCGGCGTCTTCCAGCATTCGAACAATGGCTTCAGGGTCCGACACAGGGATGTGCAAGCGATCAAGTTGCTCCTTAATTGACTTACTGAAAGCTCCGTTATGGTCGGCCCTAAGCAGGACCAGAATCTCAGAGGGAGGTACCCTCTCCTCCGTTGCTAAACGGTGGACAAGGGCAGCAATGCCCCGCGCCTCTTGTGCCGCATTCGCAAAGGACAGCAAAGCCGTCTCACCGGACGGCGAACCGACGGCCGCCCGCAGTCTCGGCCTATCCTGCCCGCGATCCGGATCACCTTCGATTACATGATTTGCCCAGTCGACTATTGCAGTGCCGCACCGTTGGGTCACCGAGAGTGAATAGTCGGCTGAGTCCGGGAAGTCGCTAAGGAATCGACGGATTCCTTCGGGTGCGGCTTTTCGAAACGAGTAGATCGACTGATCATCGTCGCCAGCACCAATGACCGAGCATCCGCGGTCTGAGATGAGTTTGATCACCTCAAGGTCGCAAGCGTTCAAGTCCTGGTACTCATCAACGATCAGCATTTCGTAGTCGACCCCGTCGACGTCCGGATGGTCGCGGAGAGCCTTCATAAGCGAATAGGGCAGTTCGGATAACAGCGTGTAGCCGTAGACCTCCCGGTGTTCATTCCAGGCACCGACAAATCTCGTTCGCTCACCAACGTCGATTGTCTCGTCGTATTCGGGCCGAAGTGACTCCCAGTTCGCTGCCAGCTCTCTGAAGAGGGTGTCCACACGCGTGACCGATAGACGGGCGCGCTTGGCGAGCGTCCGCTTGACGATGTACTTGAACTCCCAGTCGTCGGCGATGCGTAGCGGCTCGGGGAACCCGCCTGCGCCCGGGTTCCGCAAGAGCGCCGAGATCGCGAAGGAGTGGATAGTGCTTGGACGCTCAGCCGCCGTCACAGAACCCGCAACTCTGTGGGCGAGCTCGCCTGTTGCAGCCCGCGTAAACGTAAGGAGCCGGATGTTTGGGGCGTTCTCGCGGCGGAGCAACCGGTCAACGAGCTCCACTAAGGTTGAACTCTTGCCCGCTCCAGGGCCCGCGAGTACGCGGGCGTGTCGACGCGGATTGTGAGCGAGAATTAATTCCTGCTCCGGCGAAGGTTGAAACACGACCATCGTCATCCCGATCGTTATGCACTCTTCAAAATGGTAACGCCTGATCGACTCCCTATTTGGGCTTAAGGTCCTCTTTCAGGCTCTTAGAGCACTTAAGGCCCGCTCCGCAGAAGGGGAAAAGGATTGTCCTCTCGTAGGAGCAGTTCGCGAATTGCCCTCCGTCGGCGGCACCGGCCCTGGGGGGCCTACGCGTCCACCACTGTCTCTGAATCTCCAACAGCCAGAGCGTTGAGATAGGCGAGGATTAGGTCGCGCGTGCGGTAGCGGCCGAAGGCGGCTTCGTCTTGGCGGCGGACGATGGGGAAGGTGTCGAGCACGTAGCGGGCGTCGTCGCGGCTGAGGCCGTAGAGGTGGAAGTAGAGGGCGTCGAGCCGGGCGCGCAGGTGGCGGCGCTCCTCTTCGTCCCAGACGAAAGGCGGACCGTCATGACCCAGGTCGCGGGCGAACGGCGCCATGTCGTGGGCGGTGTAGGTGAGGCGGAGCACGTGATCGCGGACCAGCTCGCGGGCGGTGACCGCGCCGAACCGGCGGCCGTAGTCGCCGGGCGCGATGACGGGTAGCTGCTCGACGGTGTACCAGGTGAGATGGGTCGATTGAACCTTCTGTCGGGCAACGTAGTCGAAAGCGAAGCTGTTGAGATTTGCCAGCGACAGGGCCGTGCCCTTGGCGTCGAAGCCGTCGTCAGTCCGAAGAAGGACTGGCAACGTGTGTCCACATCCGACTTTGGGGATGACAGTGGCAACCATCGTGCGGACATCCGTCGCGCGCGCGATGTCCCGGAACCCCAGCACCCAACCGTCGCCTTGGGGAAAGGCTGGTTCAACGTCTTGGGAGGTCACCCAATATTGTGATTGCGGCAGAAAACTGGCGTCCGCGTGCTGTTCCGCGCTGACCTCTTCGCTGTAGTAAGGGTTATGAGTGCTTTCGCGGTTTACCCGGACAGAGTTGGCCCGATGGTCGAACTGCGAGATCGTACGCCCCTGATAGAGCGGCAGATACAGCTCTTCGCCCCGCTTCCAGCGGTTGCCCTGGATCGGATAGAAGCCCTGGTCCTCTAGCTGCCACGCGGTACGGAAGAGATGGGAGTCGGATGTCATGTTGAACATTCCCTGCATGAACCGAACCGGCCAGGCGCGGCGCTCGCCTTCGCCTGAGCGGTCGACCAAAACGGGATGCCGCTCGTAGACGCGGCGGGTGATATCGGCGTCGCGCCGGGTGCGGAAGATTGGGGCGGTCCCAGTATTGGGGTTTACGCGGGCGAAGTCGTCGGGGGCGAGCGGAAAGCAGCGGTCGAGATCGTCGATGGTCTCGGTGTCGTGCAGGAAGAAGGCGCATTGGGTCTCGTCGAAGCGCCGCTCCCCGCCGCCGAATATCAGCGCGCAGAACTTGAACCTTGAATCCACGTCGGGGAAGTAAGGCGGCAGCCCCGTCCCAAGGCGGCGGTTCTCGAAGTCGAACAGGCCGGACAGGCGGCCCTTGGTGGAGACGGACTTGAAGAAGCGGGCGGCGGTCTTGCCGGCGTAGATGCCCGACGGCGTGAGCAGGCCGACGAGGCCGTCGGGCTTTATGAGGCTCACAGCGCGCTCGACGAACAACGAGTAGAGGTTGATGCGGCCTCCGCTCAGCAGCGGATAGCCGCCGGACGACCGGACGAATTGGCGCATCGTCTTGGCTCTATTCCGCACTTCCGCGTATTCCATCGCGACCTTTTCACCCTCGTCTAGTCTTTGCTTGATCAGCGCCTTTCGCGCGGCTCCGGTCGGAGCGCGAGCCACCTCGTCGTCGCGGAGATCAAACCACTCCACTTCCGGCTGTTCGATCTGATCCCACGGCGGATTGCCGATCACGGCGTCGAATCCGCCTTCGGGACGGTGGTCCTGCCAGCCGCGCCAGACTCCGGGGAAGGCGGCTTCCCAGTGCAGAAAGCGTTCGCGGCGGGCTATGGATGTGGCGTCGTTCCACAGGTCTTTGAAGGCGGATGAGGAGGCTGTTTGGGGAACACCCTCACCCCATCCCTCTCCCTTCGAGGGCGAGGGGGTAGAAGCCGTGTCGACGGCGTCGGGTCCGCGGGCGAGAAGCTTATACGCGGCCTCCGGCTGCTGGCCCAGATTCTGGCTAACGATCCCCTCACTGGCCATGCGGTCGGGCCGCTTCATCCCGGCGGTATGCCAGCGGAGGCCGCAGAGGAAGTCGAGCACGCCGCGCAGGTCGGCGGTGGTCTCCTCGACGTGGCGAAACAGCGTGGCCGACTCGCGCACCTCGGCCACGTCGGCGTCGGACATCTGCTCGATAAGCTGCATTCCGTCGGCGGCCGTCTCGACACCGGCGACAACGCTAGCCGTGAGCAGCCCTCCGAGCTTGCGCAGGTGCTCGCGGGCGTCGGTCAGCCGCAGCCCGATCAGCGAGTCGCCGCGGCGCAGGTGGTGGTCCAGAAACGATAGCGGCGCACCGACGGTGAAACTGTGCAGCCACAGCGAGACCTTGGCCAGTTCGACGGTGAGCGGGTTCTTGTCCACGCCGTAGATGCAGCGCTTGAGCACCATGCGGCGATTCAGGCCGCAAAGCCCCACTGGAGCGTTGGCCTCGACGGTATGATCGAGGAGACGCTGAAGGCAGAATTGCGAAGTGGTCGCCGGGTTGGCGGGAGCAGCTGCTCAGCTAGCGAAAACCGGGTGTTCGGGGACCAGCAACCATTACCAAACACTACCTTTGCTGGCAAAAAGGATTTGGTAGTGGATGGTAGTCAAAATCTGAGGGGAATCGGGGCGGGTCAAGCGCCGTTCTGGCCTTCGGGGAGGCGCGCGAGCGGCGTCAGATCCGATCCGCAAGCCTCACGTTCACAAGTCCTGTGGATATGCCAAAGTGCGCCCCGTGGCGCGCGTGTGGCCAGACTCTCCGCAAAGCAACCCATGTTCGCCTAACGTCTGTATCTCGCCCTGTGGCGCGACAGGGGCGCACCGGGCGGTGATGAGGGGGTTGCCGGCGCGGCAGAACTCGAAGCCAAGCAGCGGCGGTCTCCTTATATAGGAAGTAAAAGTTAAGACAAGACGCCCATCCCGAGATTCGTGGACGGACGCGTAGGGCGAGGCTTCTGAAGGGCGACCGGCTCGCCCAGCCCGCTGAACGGGCGATTGCAGAAGAAGCGCGGGGGCGACTGATCGGAGCGTTACGCGGGCCTTCGGGATGTCTTCTCCGCAGCGATGATGCTGGGGAAACTGGAACTGAAAGAGACCGGTGGCCGCTGTGGGAACTGGAGACGGGCGGAGGAGAGCGGGACCTAGCTCAGGCGGGGATAACGCGGGAGAGATTGTAGCCGTGACTCGCAGCGATGCCCGTGCGAGCCTCACCTACTCGCGGGAAGCGGTAGTCGATAACGACTCGGACCTGCTTGCGGCCGCGGCCGGTGAGCGTGGTGTGGACCGTGATCCTGCGCACGAGCAGCTGAACGATCTCGCGTCGCTCCGCGTCCGAGAGGTCCGCCTCCAGGCGCTCACGGATCTCCGCGAGCGTATCCGCCGAGACGGCATCGTCAAGCGGGTCATCAGCAGGTTCTAAACCGGCCAGCCGGTCATCGAGGGTCTTTAGCTCCTGTTCCACGTCGGCGGCGATGGCGTCGAACTCGTCGTCGGAGAGCTTGGCGCGGGTGTAGAGGTCGATAGCGCGCTTGCGGCGAAGCTGTGCGGCATCGCGGGCGTCGATGAGCGAGGCGCGCTCGGCTTCCGCGACGGCGCGGGACTCGATGTCATTGGACTCCGCGAGGAGCTCATCGACGAGGTCGTCGGGGTCGATAAGGAAGCGGTAGACATCCGACCAGACCGCGGCCTCCAACTTCTCACCCTTGATCGAGGCGCCTATGCACTTGCCAGCGAACGGGCCACGATGGGCCATGGAGCCGTTGCAGCGGTAGCGAGGGCCCCTGGTCCAGGTGCCGCAGAAGGAGAGGCCGCAGACGCCGCAGCGGATGAGCGAGCGGAGCAGATAGGCATGGCGAGAGTTGCGGGGCAAGGCGCGGTTGCGCTTGAGGGTAGCGATGGCGGCGTTCCAGACGTCATCGGAGACTAGCGGGGAAACGGAAGCGGAAATCACCTCACGACCGTTGGGCTTCGTGGACCTGCGGCCGTACTGGAGGATGCCCCTGTAGACGGGATTGACGACGAGGTTGCGGATATGACCGGAGCGCCAGAGGCCCTGGGTGCGACGGCCTCGAACGCCGCGACCATCGCGGCGATAGGAGGTAGGGATGCCGAGGGAGTTGAACTCGGTTGCGATACGCGGACAAGTCCAGCCGTCCGAGGCCAGGTGGTTATAGATGCGCCTTACGACGTCGGCGGCGGAGAGGTGTTCCCACATGAGAGAGTCGTCCGGGACGAGGCGGCGGCAACCTCGATCGCCTGAGACCGAGTAGCCGAGAGGGACGATGCCGCCGGTATAGCGGCCTTCGCTTGCTGCGCGGTTCATGCCCTCGGCGGAACGTTCGAGGAACTTGCGTCGCTCGTTGGCGGCGATGACGGCGTGGATATCGAAGTAGAAGGGATCGTCGATGTTCTCGTCGGTGGCGCGGAGGGAGATGCCGATGGACTCAAACACCCTCCAGATGCGGAGCAGCTCGAAGGCGTCGCGACCGAGGCGATCGGAGCGGACCACCCAGACTTGGGAGAAGCGGCCAACACGCGCATCACGCGCAAGCGCGCGGCCAGCCGGCCGATCTTCGAAAGGGATGGTACCCGAGACGCCATCGTCCTCGTAATGCTTGAAGACGACAAGACTAGGCTCAGACGACAGGCGGCGGGACAGAGCCGAGCGTTGATTTAGGACGGTATGGCGGTCACGCTGCTCATCGGAGGAGACGCGGGCGTAGGTGGCTATGGAGAGTATGGAGTTGGGCATAACGACCTCCAGCGGGATGGGAAGCGGAGCGGGATGTATGAACGCTCTGAAGGCGCGTAGAGGTCAAGGCGCGGTTCGGGAGGGTCGATCGATGCGTCCCCGGAAGGCGGGCTAGCTCACGCCGATAACGCTGGCGACGCCCTGCCAGGCGGTATCGCGCTGCCCTTCGAGTCTGCGGAGATAGGTGGTGGTGACGGCGAGGGAGCTGTGATCGAGGAACTGGCTTACGGACTCGACCGACTCGCCGACGTCACGGCGGAGCTTGGCGGCGGTGTGGCGGAGGACATGGACGCCGGAAGGAGGGAGGCCGGCCTTCGCGAGATAGCCCCGGAAGCGGTTGTAGAAGGTAGCGCTGGAGACGCCCTGGGGGCCAGCGCCGGCCTGCCATAGCGACTCGGAAGGATGCATAGACGAGAGGTCCTTGTCGACATCACCAAGAGATCGCCGTATCGCCGAGAGCGCGGGAGAAGGTAGCTCACGCCGACCGCGCAGACCGCCCTTGCCGAGGTAGCGGTAGAACACGGCAGAGTCGTCATAGGAGACATCGCCAGCGGTTAGGTTGATGACCTCGGACCTGCGTCTGCCGGTGAGGACGAGCGTGAGGACGATGGCCAGGTCGCGCCTGCCCTTGACGGTGTCGGGGATGACCTGGAGAAGTTGCTGCACCTGGATAGCGGAGAGGCCGCTTGGTGCGCCGGGACGGGGCTTGGGGCGCTCGACGGGGTCGCAGGGATTGGCCTTCACAACATCCATGCGAATGAGGAACTTGAAGAAGGACGAGATGCAGGAGAGGCGAGCGCCGACGGTTACGGGGGAAGGTTCACGGCCCGAGAAGCCGATGCCATGGGCGAAGGAGAAGACATCGCGGGAAGTGACCTGATCGGGAGACTTATGGAGGCTACCGAAGAAGTGTCTGAGAGTGCGGTAGTAGGAGTCCGGTGTGCGGTTGGAGCCTGAGCGGCGCTGCTTCTCGGCGAGGAAGGCGTAGAGGGAGCCTTCCCAGCTCGTGTTGGAACCAGAGAAGACGGTAGGCAGAGTTTGAGCGGTGGACATGGCGGACTCCTTGATGAGGAAGAACGTCCGCATGACCTTTGCTCTGGTTTGCAGATATATCAAGCACTATGTGTGAATAGCGTCGCGCTGCTATGGCACTGACCACCGTGCGAGACTGATCTTCGTCCACCACGTCGACAGCGATACCCAGGAAGCCGCTCCACTAAGAGGGTGGTGGTCTGACGGGTGAGGTCAGAGGGGATGCCAGATCGGAGCTTTCACAGGCCGAATTCGTCGAGAAGGTCGCTGACGGCGTCCTTTATGTGCCGCCACTCTGCATTGTTTTGGATCCGCAATTCGTCAGATTGATCGTAGAGCGTTGAGTCGCTTGTCTCCAGGTGCTCGATGTAGAGATCTTGCTTTCGAAGCGCCATTTCTACGTAATCAAGGATTCGATCGTTGATATGTCGGACTTCCCGGAAGCGGGGAAATGTGCCTCGTAGTACGAATCCGTATGGCCCATCCTCTCCGTGGTACCAATCTCGCAATTCGCGCCACTCGTCAAGAAAACTGCTGGGGCGTAAGTCCGACTCTTGGCCCCTATCGACGAGATCATTTTGCCGTTGAGTGGTTTCTGCCTCGAATGCCTTGAACTCCTTCCACACATCCAGCCACGCAGATAGCTCGGAAGGCACTGCAGGTGATGGAGTTGGGGCAACCGTCTCTTGTGCAGGTCCGCTAACTGGCAGTTGCTGCAAGACTGGCGACCACGCGGGGGACCCGTCCCACCCAGGATCATCTGTCAGCTGCCGGACGTTTCCGCCATCTGCGTCCATGACGTAGATGGCGCCGTCGCCGTCGCGGTTGCTACTAAACGTGATCCGGGTGCCGTCGGGTGACCACACAGGGGACCCGTCCCACCCAGGCTCATCTGTCAGCTGCCGGACGTTGCCGCCATCTGTGTCCATGACGTAGATGCCGGTGTCGCCGTCACGGTCGCTGGCAAACGCGATCCGGGTGCCGTCGGGTGACCACACAGGGGACCCGTCCCCTCCTGGATCATCCGTCAGCTGCCGGACGTTTCCGCCATCTGCGTCCATGACGTAGATCTCGTAGTCGCCGTCACGGTCGCTGGCAAACGCGATCCGGGTGCCGTCGGGTGACCACACAGGGGACCCGTCCCCTCCTGGATCATCCGTCAGCTGCCGGACGTTGCCGCCATCTGTGTCCATGACGTAGATCTCGTAGTCGCCGTCACGGTCGCTTTGAAACGCGATCCGGATGCCGTCGGGTGACCACGCGGGTGACCAATCCCCTCCTGGCTCATCTGTCAGCTGCCGGACGTTGCCGCCATCTGTGTCCATGACGTAGATCTCGTAGTCGCCGTCACGGTCGCTTTGAAACGCGATCCGGATGCCGTCGGGTGACCACACAGGGGACCCGTCCCACCCAGGACCATCTGTCAGCTGCCGGACGTTGCCGCCATCTGTGTCCATGACGTAGATCTCGTAGTCGCCGTCGCGGTTGCTACTAAACGCGATCTGCTGGCGGGTGGCCGGGGGCTCGAGCTGTCCGCTGGCGAGTTGCGGAAGCCATGTTGCCAGCCGTGTCCTGATGACGCTGGCCGGGATCAGAAACCCAACGTTTGTAGCAAACGCAGGATCAAGGCCTCCTACTGCGATTCCCACAATATGGCCGTCACGGGTTATCGCCGGCCCGCCGCTGACCCCGGGATTTAACGCGGCATCCGTCTGGAGCATCGGCTGACCCGTTACCTCCAGGCGGCCCGATAGCAGCCCACCCGTCGTGGTTATCGATTCACTGCAATCATCGATGGACTGGGAACCTGGAAATGGGTAGCCGATCACGATGATCTCTTCCCCTACTTGAAGGGAAAGATCGTCAGCCCATTTAACCGGCACAGGTTCAGGAATCGTGGACTGCGCCTGCAGCAACGCAATATCACGATCTACATCGTATGTAAGGACCTTCAGTTCCGACTTGGTTCCGTCATCCGTAGTTGCAACGAGCTGACGGGCTCCCTGAATTACGTGGTAGTTCGTAAGTACCAGCCGATCGCGTCCCAATAGCAGGCCTGTCGCGCAACCATTCTCCTGATCGATCCGTACAACGATGGCTCTTGTGCGTTCGACGAGGTCGGTGACTGGAAGTTGTGTGGGGACCGGTGTGGGTGTCGGGGGCGAAGTGGCTGTTGGGGTTGGGATCGCAGTCATTGTCGGCGTAGCGGCTGCCGTTGGAATTGCTGTGGCAGTAGGGATGGCAGTGGCCGTGGGGCTCGGGACAGCGGTCGGAGTAGCAACGACGATGCGTTCGACTACGACGGTTTCAGCGCAGGCGGTTGCAAGCAAAGAAGCCAGAGCGACACACACGACTCGGGCAGCGACTTTCATCGGAATCGCGGTGTTGAGGAGTCCCACTAGTCTGGCAAGCTCTCCTGTGGATGCCTGTCCAATCTGGAGGATACAACTGGATATGCGACGTTGCAGGCCAGACCGCCGGAGAGAAGCTATTAGAGGCTCTGGTTTCTTCGTGTCTCTCTCAAACCACCACCTACGAATTGTTGCGGGACGAGGTCGACCGTATTTGACAGAAAAACTCGCTATGCAGACATATCTCTTATTCCACCTGCAGAAGGTCTGCTCCGCGATGTCCAGCTTTCGACAGATCTCCAACCACCGGTGTTCCATTCCCCGCCTGCCTCAAGGCGAAGGCGATCTGCTCCGGTGTTGACACGTGTACCGGGATCTCTTCATGGACCGCTCTTCTCTCTTTCACATTCCACGAAACTTACATCCCAACTGGACCAGTTTTCGGGGAGCAGACCACCGGAAGCGCGGTACATTCGCATTCTGGAAGTCACAGAGTCGGGTCCGCTTAGCTTCACCGCGTCTAGCCTATGTGTTCTGTAACAAGAACTGTGTCGCAGAGTGTGCTCTCTGCGGCGTTGCCGAAAATGACACCAATTGCGTATGAGGTCGCCATGTAGTCGTTTGACTGGCCTATTCCGACGCAGGCCATCGTCGAAAAGGGGTCAGGGGATACTGCTCTATAACCGAATTGAACAATTCGTGATCCCATCATAGCTAATTGGTATGAGGTCCGAAGATACACTTAGAGTTGCTACAGCGATAAGGTGCGTTTCATCAGCTGTGATTGGAGAACTTGCTGATGGGTCTTGATATGGAAATTTACGCTAGACGGGCTGAAATACGTAGCGATGGCTATCCGATGTCCATCGGAGAACTCATAAGCGTATATCGGGATGATGAGTTAGACATACATCCGGAATTCCAGAGGTTCTATCGATGGAGTGATGAACAAAAGTCTCGACTCATCGAGTCACTTCTCCTGGGCATACCAATACCTTCTATTTTTGTATCTCAGCGAGATGATGGTGTTTGGGATGTGATCGATGGATTGCAGCGACTCTCCACCATCTTCGAGTTGGTTGGCCAACTCAAGGACGATTCAGGTAATACAGTAGATAGTTTGACATTGAAGAAGACCAAATACCTACCCTCACTAGAAGGCAAGAAATGGGAAGATGACGACCCATCTCTATCAATTGGGAACGCTAATCGACTGTTAATTAGGCGGGCGAAAATTGACGTGAAAATTATCCTCCGTGAGAGTAGTGACTCTAGTAAGTACGAGTTATTCCAACGGCTAAACACGGGGGGCTCGCAGCTATCCGATCAAGAGCTTAGAAACGCAATCCTCATTATGGTTAATTCAGATGCTTTCAGGTGGATTGACTACTTAGCTAGAGACGAAAACTTCCAGACTTGCATTGCCTTATCAGACCGATTGCTGTCCGAGCGTTACGACCTTGAGTTAGTGACCCGGTTTTTGGTGTTTAGGAGTCTCGAAGAGAGTAGATTGGGCTCTATCGGGGATATAGGGGAATTTCTAACTGACAGGATCGTTGAACTCGCTGTCTCTGACAGATTCCAGCAGGTTAAGTCAGATGAAGAGGAAGCGTTTCGAGGCACCTTCGCAAGCCTTGCGGTCTCTCTTGGGGATCGAAGTTTTCGAAAGTACGATACAGCGAAAGAGAGGCATTTGGGAGGATTCTTGATTTCAGCTTTCGAGCCGATCGCTTTGGGAGTCGGGTGCAATTTCGCGCATTATACGTGTGCGACCGCCGCGCAACGGATTGAGGTTATAGGCAAGGAACTTTGGGACAATCCGGAGTTCTTAAGCCACAGTGGCTCGGGCGTGCGTGCGTCGACTCGTCTACCTTCGAATATTCCCCTCGGTAGGCACCTTTTTTCTCCATCTCCATGAAGATACGGTCACTCATAGCGTTGACTGAGTTTCTCGACGAAGAACTGGCTTGGCGAAAGAGGGAACTGACGACGCTAAAGTTTATGTTGGAAGGACGCCGACGGCACGAGAGAGGGCTATTGTTGCGGGCGGCTGTGTGTGTTCTATACGCTCACTGGGAAGGGTTTGTAAAGGCTGCGGCAACCACTTACGTTTCATATGTGGCGACGCGAGGTTTGAGGTATCGCGATCTGGCTCCAAATTTCGTGGCACTCGGGTTGCGGACAGAGATTTCACGAGCAGGCCAATCAGATAGACCGACCATCCACACAGCACTCACTACAAAGTTGCTGCTGGGGCTATCTGAATCCGCCAATATAGACTGGAAACACTCAGTTAATACTCACTCAAATCTCAATACAGACACTTTGAAGGAGATATTTTGCCTTTTGGGGCTGGACGACAATCACTATTTGATAAAAAGGCAACTGCTGGACAATAGACTCTTAAAAAAGAGGAATCTAGTTGCCCATGGGCGACATGTCGAAATTGAACCGGACGACTATTCTGCACTGCATGATGAAGTGATTCAGCTTGTAGAGCACTTTCGGAATGATGTAGAAAACGCTGCGGCTAGGGAGGCTTTTCGTCGTCAGCATTCTGAGGTACGCGCAGTTAGCTAATCGGGCAATTGATGGGCATAGGTGCTAGTGCGTATGTTGCAGACTTGGGAAGAGGAGCCGAGTTTCTGCTGGTTCCGCAGTACGTCTGACCAACAGAACCGGATAGAAGGGCGTAAAGATAATCGGTGGTTTTGTCTACAAATCCACCACCAACTCAGATTTCGTAATACAGTCCGCTCAGACCCACCAACTGACCCGAAACCATGAGGCTCAGTGTCGGGCGGCGTATGGCTGTGGCATGTTGGCTACGCTGTTCACGGGACTTTCTGGATAGAGATGTGCGGCAGATTGACCTGCCCCCCGAAACCTGGTCCAGGATAAATGTTAGAAACTGGGCCAAAGGAGGGTAGAGATGGTGGTCTTGCCCCCATCTTTGTACCAGTCGCAAGGATGCTCCTATATGTGTCAAGCCGCGCGGCGGACTGGTCTGCTCCCCGAAACCTGGTCCAGCTGGACTGTTAGTTTCGTGGAATGTGAAAGGGAGGAGAGCGGTCCATGAAGAGATCCCGGTACACGCCGTGGCCGAGCGCCCGCCCATGACGGTGCGCCGCAAGTTGCCAGGTCATCAGGCGGGGGCGTCTTGCCCTCCATGGCTGTGCGGTCTAATACGGCAGAGTTCCCCGCCATTGGAGGGCACTAATGCCCAAGCGTCTAATCTGCGCCGCTATCATCGCATCGCTTTCAGCGATCTTTCTCGCAACTGTCGCCGCCGCACAATGGCCGACTACCTGTGTCGAACTGAATGATATCGTCGAGGCTCATCTAGGCAACCAGGGCAACGTCGGCATCTATCAGCGTGCATTTGGAGACGGCGCCGAGCAAGCTTGTCAGAACGATCACCGGGATGACGTCCGGTCGGCATTCGCTTGGGTGAACGATCCAGGCGCTGCGATAAACACTCCGGCCGTGGAGTTTTCCTACAACAATTGGCGCTATGTGCGCGCCGACGACTGGATGCTTCGCGGGTCTAACCGCGAAGCAATACCTACCTGGGAAGCGGGTGTTTTGACTTTACCGGAACCCGATTTTTCCTATGACCTCACTTTCCCTTACGACTTGGATGACTTCCATCAATTCGTCTGGGACTATGACTATGAGTATCGATTCTCTGGGAGCCGGGATGCCTTCACAAGCTTCGTGACCTATGAACTTAGCGGGCGTTTCGGTCCCGGCTTTCCGGTCCAATATCTGGGCTGTGAGCAAGAGGCTAATGGCTGGCGGTTGTGGGCAGTCTTGTCGTCTGGGTTTGATTACGTCTACAACACTTCGACGATCACATTCAGCTACCACGTCGATAACGGACCTGTACAAACCGAGTATTGGCTGATCGACGAGTTCGAGATCAATCCGGTCGCCTGGACCTATAGTCCTGACAATCTGATTCGTCAAACTATCGGCGCAAGCAGGATCGTCAGCCGGTTTCAAGTCGGCCAGGATATAAGTCGCCCCCGCGTGGTAGAGCCTTATTTCCCAGCGCCGGAGTTGAACTTCGTCCTCGAAAAGTGCGGTAGAACCTACCGCGCCCCGGTCAGCCAGGGCTGGCCTGAAACTTGTGTAGAGTTGAACGACATCGTGGAAACGCACCTCGGCAACACGGGGAACGTGGGGATCTATCAGTCGGTGTTCGGCAATCAAGCAGAGTCGGGTTGTCAAGGCGACCATCGCAACGACGTCCGATCGGTGTTTGCCTGGGCTATCAGTTAATGAACGAGATCAAACGCTGATCGGATGCCCATTCGGTGTGCTGATTGCGGGTTTCTGGAACTGGCGGACATGCACCCCGATTTAGTGAGTCTAAGCAGGCAGCAGCGAGAGAGCGGGAATAGCCTCACATCCTGTTTCCGGCAAGTACTGGACTTCGATTGGCAGCACGCCCTGCGCGAGCGGTATTGTTCGGAGTTTGTAGAATGGGAAGCAGGATTGAGCGCAAGGGAGTGACTTGGCGCCGATGGCCATGCTGCCCGCTGAGCCAATCCCGACGTTCGCGGGACTACTATATCTACTGGTACAAACGTTGCGGGTAGGTTAGTTTGGCAGCTAAGCCATATCACGAAATCAGGGACCCGACCCACAATTTCATCAGACTCGATTCCGACGAAAGGCAAGTTCTAGACTCCCATCCAGTCCAGAGACTCAGGCACATTCACCAGTTGGCGATGTCTTATCTTGTCTATCCAGGTGCGACCCACAAACGCTTCGAGCACAGTCTAGGTGTGATGGAATTAGCCGGACGAGTTTTCGACGTCGTGACAGCCGAAGCCAACATTCATCCTTCAGTCAAGGCATTTGTGCCCGAGATGGGCAGGCCTGACAGTCTCAACTATTGGCGCAAGGTTCTGAGGATGGCGGCGTTGTGTCACGACATTGGACAACTCCCGTTCTCTCACGCGGCCGAAAGGGAGCTGCTGCCTGATGGCTGGGACCATGAACGGTTCACGGCAGAGCTGATTTTGGGCGGTGAGTTAGGGGACATCTTCCGGTCGATGAGGCCTCTACTTGAACCAAAGGACGTTGCGAAGATTGCAGTTGGCCCGGAGAAGGCGAACGACACGAATTTTACGAATTGGGAGGCGCTGCTGTTCGAGATCATCAGTGGTGATGCGTTGGGGGTCGATAGGATGGACTACCTACTTCGAGACTCTCAGCACGCTGGCGTGGCCTACGGCAAGTTCGACCACCACCGCCTAGTGGACACAATGAGAATCTTGCCCGACAGTCAACAGGCCGACGAGCCCGCGCTGGGTGTCGAAAGCGGTGGCATTCATTCCGCAGAAGCCCTGCTGCTAGCTCGGTATTTCATGTTCAGGCAGGTCTACTACCACCGTGTACGGGTGGCTTACGACTTCCACCTTCAACAGTTTCTGCAAGCTTGGTTGCCGGGCGCGCGTTTTTCAACAAATATCGATAAGCACCAACAACTTACTGATAACGAGGTTCTCTCCGCGATGTCAGATGCAGCTGTTGACCCTGCATGCGCCGGTCACCAAGCGGCGGATAGGATCGTGAATCGGAAGCACTTTAGAGTTCTTTATGCGCTCACAAACGACGACCGGGAGAAGCACGAGCACCCTCTGGACACGATATTTGAGGCAAGCGTCGAAGAGTTCGGTAAGGAAAACGTAAACAAGGTCGAGTACATCCAGCAGAGGCCGGTTTCAGATTTTCCCATTCGCACTTCTGACGGCAAAGTAGTCTCGTCCCACTACTTCTCAGACGTCTTGAACGGTGTCCCCATAGTGGACATCGGCATCGTACTAGTAGCTCCAGACATCGAGAGCGATGCCGCGAATTGGCTTCGAGGAAACCGAGTGAGTATCCTGTCCTAAAACGAAGGAGGATGACGTTCCCCGTGCAGTTAGGAGAACGTAGAGCTCTAATCTGTCGCCTAGTCAAGGCGATGCATGAAAAGGGAAGTTGGGTCGGGGAGACGCATATACAAAAGTGCGTCTACTTCCTACAAGAGATGCTCAGAGTCCCCGTCGGCTACGACTATATTCTGTATAAGCATGGCCCCTACTGCTTCGACCTACAACGGGAACTTGCAGTTATGAGGGCTCGCCGCCAGCTCAGTATTGAGCCGCGTTTTCCCTACGGTCCCTCGGTTCGACTTGGCCCCAGAGGCGAAATCAACCTTGATCGCGTAGAACAACATAGCGGAGCGGTTGACTTTGTTGCTAAGAATTTCTCAGCCAGAGACGTGCGGGAACTTGAGAGACTCTCTACGGCGTTGTACGTGAGAACCCAGAATCCAAGCTTGGACGATAGTCAGGTTGTCCCGAAAATCCGTCAGCTTAAGCCTCATATTGACGACGCCCAAGCTCATCAAGCAGTTAGTGAAATCAGTCAACTGAGGATCGCGGCTGAAGTACCTAGCTAGCTGTCTGATCCTCTGCAATCAGCGCGGCGAAAACATTGGTTCTCTTCACCATTTAGCGAGCCGATGACTGAAGAGCGTGATCAAATCACTTGCTGGATCGAGTCGACGAACTTGCAAGGGGCCCACTTCACTCGTGAGGATGAAGGCGCTGCGTGGCGTGCGTCCTGCGCATGGGTGCGGTATCGAGCTACAGGCGATCGAACGGAGCTGGTCGAATCGGGAATCCCGGCAGCCGATACCGGCGCTCCGTCCGAACCAGCCGAAGATTAGATCGCAGTTTAGTTCGATCAACTCCGGTTCACGGGAAGCGTGGTATTGGATTCTCAATCCGCACTAAGCAGACATAGCGCGCAGTCGTAGTGCCGTTGGCTACCGAGGAATGCCACGCCTACAACCGAATGCATCCGCACGGCTCTTTGGTCCACAGACCGCCGCCACCAACCGACCTTCTGCCCGCGGAGCCTATCCAGCCGTCGCTGATCTAGGCGAGCAAGGTGATGATCTGATCAGGACCTGCTCGAGCCAGAATCTCACCGGGAATACCGAGCGCCTGAAGTATCCGCATACTAATAATCACTCCGTCACGTGACTTGTCTGACTCACTTAGCGGAAACTCAAACTCGGGTATGACTAAAAATCCATTGAGTGAGGCCCCAGGCGGCACCAAGACATCTGTCTCCTGGTTTATCGGAATGCCGTATTCGGATATGTGATCAAGGTACTCGGGAAGATCGACAAAAGGTATCTTACGCCATATGTTTTCAAGACGAACTTTGATATAGAACGGTCCATTTACGCTGGCCTGACCTACTATAGATCGGTGGCGGCCAATAATCGCCATTGACGCTTTGAGCAGTACGTTGAGGTCCAATACCGTGCTTGCACCCTCGAACCCCGCATCAGCAAGCCTCTCAAGAAACCTGTTGCCGATTGAATAGTTGGCCAATGTGCCATCAGACGCATACGAGGGGTCTACAACAAGCGTCGGTATTGGGAGCGAGATGAACGAGTGGCAGTTTCTTGAAAACTCCCAGGTAAAGAGCCGGTTGTAGGGGGCTTGATTAGTTGTTTGGCGAGCGATAAATCCACTCGATGTGGTGAATATATTGTCGACGGGAATGTCGAATAGAGCATTTCCATCCTTAGCGGTCATAGCGTTGCTGAATTCTGGAAACCCTTTGTCGTACCAGTGCCCCATCACTTCGTAGGGGTCTGAGAGTATGTTGAAGTGAACGAAACACTTGTCTTCTTCACCCTTGGAAACGACCGGACTCCGCATTATTCGATCCTCTAGTCGATTTCGGGCGAGCGCTCCTCGTTCGTAAAGCAAATGCAATGTTGACCTGTCAGCCTCAGGCTTAGGGTCGGAAGAGTCAGCAATCCTTCGATAGATACGACCGTCGGTGTGAACATACGGAGAATCCGGGCCCTGCGGCACGCGGACCAAGATTATTGAGTGGCCTTCCCTCAGTCCAATCGATTGGATTGGACCTTTGAAAACCCTGTGGTCATAGAACACAGCGGGATTGAGCAGGTCTTTGGAAGCGTTTTTGAGCGATTCGAGAGCTTGTGGGACTGCGGAATTTGATATGCCGGAAAAACGCGTAGCAGTGTGCGACTCTTTGTCTTCAGACACACCAAGAAAGATCCATCCACCATATTGATTGGCGAACGATGAGAGGCTCTTGGCTAGGGCGCGGGGATTTACGAGTTCGGACTTGTATTCGACGTACCAGCCTTCGTAAACGTTCTTAAGGGTCGCCAAATCGTCTGGCAGGACATCAGAAAGCTGTTTGTCGAATGGCGTATGTCTAAGTTGCGTGTGTTGCGGTAGTACGGAGTGCATCAAATTTGATCTGTGTTGACGCTCAGCGAAAAAATTGTCCTGCGAAGTGGTCAGCGACAATGTCAGTCGGCAGTGCTGTACATTCTATCGGCTAGCTCTACCGGGAACCTGCGGCTGTCAAGGGCGGCGAGAAAACGCCAGCGTGGCGCCCGCAACCTGGTCAGCCGGACACTGAGCGCCAGTAGAAATGCCAGCAGCGCGAAGTTACGCGCATGACCTTCGATTCGAACGATATCTCTTGGTTTAGGCTCGTAATTGAGCATTAGCATCGCAAGCAGAAGTACCCCGGCACCCACCGCCAACGTGATCACCAGGCGGTCACGCCGTGCAAGCAGCGCCGCCGCGCCGGCGACCGTAAGCGGACCAAGACCCACCAGACCGATCCCGCCAGGCAGCCGCTCGAACCCGCCCAGCAGCCGCCAGCCCTCGAAATATCGGTTACCTCCGAACGACATCCCGGGCGCAGCGTCACCCCCAAAGGCTAAATTTGCCAAACCCCCCGCCGTCGCCAGCATCGCGGCGAGCCCCAGACCAAGCCCCGTGGCCGAGCGGATTATGTCGCTCCGCCGCATCGATCCAGATGGTCTGGATCTGATTAGATGAACAACTTCCAGACCCGCCCACAAAGCGAACGCCAGCGGCGCGAGCGAGGTGGACGTCAAGCCCAGAAACGCGATCAGGGCCGCGAGCGTTACCGTCGAATGCCAGGAGCGTGGCGTGGTGCGAACACCATGTGCCAGCACAACCAGCGCCAGCGCGTATGACAGCGTGAAGTTGGGCGTCCAGATGTTTGGCAGCGCCGCGAGTTTGGAGGGATAGGGCAGTTCCGCCAAAGGCCAGAAGATGTCAATCAGCGCGGCGCGGAGGCCGGCGGCTGGGGCTCCCGTCGGCGCGATGATTTCCAAGATGCTGTCGGGGGCGTCAAACCTCAGCGTCCACGCGCCTACCGTGAGCAGGAGCGGAACAGTTATCAGCACGGCGAGCCCAGAGACGCGCCGCAGCAGGACCGTCGTCACGATCAGGAACAGGCTTACCCAAGCGTAGGCGCCCATTATCTCCGTCATGAAGGCCAAGTCGGGGCCAAACGGCGGCGTCAGGATCCCAACCAGAAGATTGACGCCGTAGTGGTAAGGAGCGGGTGCGCCCGGACTCCAGGGGAACTCGGGCGGAAACCCGCCCGCGCGGATAGTCGCCGACAGTCCAACGCGTATGTAGTCGTTGGGTATACCCAACATCTGCCGACTCGCTAGCGCGATGCAGAACAGTGTCAGCGTTGCGACCGCGAACACCGCCGCCACGCGTAGCCGCGGGCGAACCGGTTTCGGGGCGCGCCAGACCAGGACGGCGGCTAGCGCCAGCACGAATATCCAGCCCGCGGTCGCCCCCGCCAGTCCCGGCAGCGCGTACATCACGAGGTTGACTACGACGCCCCAGATAGCCGGTCCGACAACTAGCCCCTGCGCCAGCGCGACCCGGTCGTCGGTCTCTCGCAGCGCCACCCGCACAATGACGTAACCAACGGCGGCGAGCGCGACTAGCTCCGCTAGCAGGAACAGCAGCCCTGGGACTACCGCCCCATCAATCGTCATCGACCCGGCCTCACTACGGTGAGCCGCGCCGCGGCAGGGCGGCGGTTACCAGCAGGACCGGGATAAACGTTATGAGCGTCATCCCAATAGCCCCGTCCAGCGCCAGAATGGGCCAGGACCAATCGGATGTAAAGACGCGCCACTTATCCCGAAGTTTGCTCCAGATTGGCTCCGCCGCCATGTATACGCGGAACTCGATGTTCTGGTCGGGCCACGTCAGTTCGCCGTTAACCCAGAGCCGCCCGTCCTCGTACCGGTTGGTCTTCGTCGCGCCGATCCGCAGTTGCGCCTCCGGCTCGACATCGGCCACCAGTTGCATCGTCAGGCGCCGGCCTTCGATGTATGTAAGCGGCGGAAACTCGATGCTCAGCCATTTGGGGCGCTCTCCGGCGGGAACCTCCATACGCCCCTCGCGAAGTATGCGGCCCGAGCCTCCTTCGCCCGCTTCCATCACGCGCCATAGCATGATCCCTGGACGGCCCTGAGGGTCGCGATTCGCAACGCGCAGGTCGATGCGGGCGGGGGGCGCGCGGAGCGCGCCCAGTTCCTGGACAAGGGAGTGTTCGTCGATCAACTTTGTGTAAAAGGTCCCCTTGATGGTGAGGGCGCGCGCGTCGGCGAGCGGCGCCCGCTGAACAACCGCGGCTACAACGCCGAGCGTGACGACGCAGGCAACAATGGCGATGACCGCCATCCACCAAACCGTCAGCGGGAACCGGCCGTCAGTTCGGCGGCCGGTTCCCGAGCTTGCCTGCCGAACCGGTTGAAGCACAGCCGACCCCCGTAAGGCGATTGCCGCGCTCAGTCCGATTACCAGGGTCCCGCCAAACTCCAGCGCCTCTTCGAGCAATCGCGCTAACAGGCCCGCCTTGGAGGTGTAGCCCACTTCCTGCACGACAGCCAGCAGCCAGGCGGTGAGACCCAGAATCAGCAGAGCGCGGACCTTCCGTCCTGAGCCTGTAGAACCGGTAGAAGGGAATCCCTTGCTGACAAAGACCGCCATCGCCAGCACGAACGTGACTATCAACGGACTCAACAGCACCGGCCAGAGGTTACTGCGGTAGGCTGCGCCGAGCAGTGTCTCACCGAGGGCGCGCGTGCCGTCGGCATGGAACTCGGAGACCTCCTCCCAAGCCAGATAGACCGCCGTAACCGCCAGCACGGCCCAGCCGCCCGTAGTAATCCAATATGACCGCGCATGGTGAGCTTGTCGAACCATCGCGAACGCCAGCAAGGCCGTGATTAGCAACGCGATCGCGGAGACCGCGTTGGCAAGGTTTCCCTCGCTGTCGGGGTCCAGATGCCGCGGAATGGCGTCGAGCGAAAGCAGCTCGGGGAACGCCAGGCTGATGAGCCGCGGAACAACGATCAATCCCCACCAGAACGCCACCGCGCCCAGCAGCAGCACCCGGCCGGTCCGCTCCGTCAACCGCCAGCCCTTACCGACGGTCATGCCTCTTCGTGGATCTGATATGAGACCTCGCCGGTTTCGGAGACTGTGATCTTCAGCACGGGAATATAACGGACAGCCCTCCGTTGGTTTGGCTTATATTCATGCCGCAGACGTATGGCCATCAGGTAGCTGCCCGAACCCGATACTGCTTCAGACGACTGGACGGGCCTCAACCCGCCGTCTTCGCCTCGAACGGCCAGGCGGCTGCCCCGTAGGTCGAACTCGTAAGTAATGGAAGTCGTTCCCGAGCCCGGCCCTACCTGACCGGAAAACCACAGGTGGGCTGCCGGAGTTACGCCGTCGGGGAGGAGCTGCGTCGGGATGTTCCACGGCGGAGCTTCGGTGGCGATCACTATCCAGTCCTGGCCCGACCACTGGTCAGGCGCGCGGTTGTCGAAGGCCGCGGTAAAGGCGATTCGGCCGTCATCGACGGCGCGCATGTCTGACACCCGGACGCTGAACGGAAACGGCTCAGCCCGCGGCGGTGGCAGGATGGGATCAACGGCCCCATCGAGCACGTAGACGGCGGTCTCTTTCGTTGTGCCATATAGGCTGCCGCGAGGCGGGAGGGAACGTCCAGGGCACGAACTGCGCCGGCGCGATAACGAGGTCGGGGACATGGTCGCCAAGCGGCTCGGCACGCCAGGGCGTCCGCAAATGAATCGTCTGCGGATCTACGGCGCCGAGCAGCCGGGTATGCGACAGCGCCCGTGCCGTGCGGACCACGGCTAATCGCAAAGCGCGAACAGCTCCAGACGATAACAGCGCCCGTGCGGTGAGGGTGATGTGATTCGATTCAAATATCCCGGGCAGAAATACCGTGGTGGACGCGGGAACGGCCTGCCTCAGCGCCTCGTACGACGCGGGCGCGGGCGGCGTGTCGAGGCTCAGGAAGGCGGGCAGCACGCGGTAGAGACTCTCGGTTTCATCGCGGACCAGAAGCTCGAAAAGGCTTGCATCGTTGAGCCGGTCGACCGCCTCGTCGGGCAGACTTTCGACCCACGAATCGGGCGCATGAACGTATTCAAACCGGAGCCGCCGGACGGCCGCTGGCTCCAGATAGCCGCGGACGTCCAGATATGTTGGTCCTCTGCGACGCAGAAGGTGGACGAGCCCGGCGAATCCCGACGCGTTGGGACGCCCTGTGGCATAGGTCATTTGCTGGGGGTAAGGGGAGAAGATGCGCGTGTCGACCGAGGTGTTGCCGCGAATGTACTCCGTGACACGGTCAGAGGGGAGGTTTTCGAGCACGAATCGTGAGTGAAAAAACGCATCGGACGCTGTTTGCGTTGGCTGGGCATTTGCCAAAGCGACTCCGTTGCCGATCGCCAGACCGAGGTTGCGCACGGGCGCGACGATCGTCGGCCAGGCGATCAGGGACACGAACGCGGCTTCGGCGGCGTAGCGCCAGCGCGCGCGCGGCAGGCCGGCCACGCGCATGGTGAGCGCTATGAGCAGCGCAAACAGCGCAAAGTTGCGCGCGTGGCGTTCGAGCCGGACCTGGTCGTATGGTCTAGGCTCGTACGCCAGCACCAGCGAGGCGAGCAGCAGTAAGCCGACCCCCGCCGCCAGCGCCAGCACCAGGCGGTCGCGGCGGGCCAGCAGCACGGCAACGCCAGCAACGGCCAGCGGGCCAATGCCAAGGAGGGCGACGCCGCCCGGAAGCCCGTCGAGCCTGCCGAGCAGCCGCCAGCCCCCGAACTGCTCGCCAGTCCCGATCGATAAGCCGGATGTAACGGGGGCGTCCAGGATAAGAGTAGAGAAGCCTCCGGCAAGCAACAGGAGCGCGGCGAGCGCAAGCCCCGAGGCCGACCGGATCGCGTCACTCCGTCGCAAGGACCTGGCGCGTCTGGACTGTATGAGATGTATTGCTTCCAGTCCCGCCCACGAGACGAACACTATCGGGGCGAGCGTGGACGAAGTGAGACCGAGAAAACCGATCAGCAAGGCTAGCGTCGTTACGGAGAGCCACGAGCGGCGTCTGGCGTGAGCGGCCCGCGCCAGCACAACGAACGCCAGCGCGTACGACAGCGTGAATGCGGGCTTCGAGACGTTGGCCAGCACAGCAAAATAGTGTGACTCGCCTACTCGCCAGTAGATGTCCGTCAGCGAGGCGCGGAGTCCGGCGGCCGGGAGCGCCACGGGGACAGGAGCCTCCACTACCCCGGCTGGCTCGCCGTTCCAGAGGC
The DNA here is from genome assembly GCA_965263025.1 of Chloroflexota bacterium. Taxonomy (GTDB): domain Bacteria; phylum Chloroflexota; class UBA11872; order UBA11872; family VXNJ01; genus JAPOVO01. The sequence goes on from OZ253578.1 coordinate 25,612, forward strand.
CCCATGCGGCGGCCGTAAGCATGAGCGGGGCGATGGCCAGCACGGCGAACGCCGGGGCGCGCCGCATGAGCGCCGTGACCACTACCAGGATGAGACTCATCCAGGCATAGACGCCCATCAGCTCCATCATGAAGGCCAGGTCGGGTCCCATCGGCGGCGCCAGCAGCCCGACTAACATATCGACGCCGTGATGGTAGGGGGCGGGGACGCCCGGATTCCAGGGCAGCTCGGGTGGAAACGCACCCGCCCGGATCGATGCGGACAGCCCCAAGTGAATCGGTATACCAGGTATCCATGTCTGCCTGCTGGCGAGCGCGACCCAGAAGAGCGCCAAAGCGGCGACGGAGAACGCCGCCGCCACGCGCAGCCGCGGGCGAACCGGCATGGGCGCGCGCCATATGAGGACTACGGCCAGCGCCAGCACGAATATCCAGCCCGCGACCGCCCCCGGCATCCCTGGGAGCGCGTACATGGCGAAGTTAACGACGACGCCCCAAATCGCCGGTCCGACAACTAGCCCCTGCGCCAGCGCAACGCGGTTGTCCGTTTCTCCCAGCGCCACCCGCACAATGACGTAGCCGACGGCGGCGAGCGCGACGAGCTCCGCCAGCAGGAACAGCAGCCCGGGGACTACCGACGGATCAACTGTCATCTATCCGGCCTCCTGGCCGGCGCGCACGTAACCAGGCGATGTTATCGCAAGGGGTGTCGCTCGAATCGGGCAAGGCGAGCGCCTCCGCGACCGCCTCGCGGGCAGTTCGGGAACGAGCAAAGCCGCGGGAGTTGGGGGTCTACCGAACAGGCTTGACGCCGCCCGCCTCTTCATGGACCTGATACGAGACCTCGCCGGTCTCGGAGACTATGATCTTCAGCACGGGAATGATGGCGGCGTCCCGCCGATGGTTGGGTTTATATTCGTGCCGCAGACGTACGGCCAGCGTATATATCCCCGGACCCGATTCCGCCGCCGACGCCTGAGTGGGAGTCAACGTGCCCCCGCTGCCTTGAAGTGCCAGGCTGGGCGCGAGGAAATCGAACTCGTACGCAAGCGAAGCCGTTCCCCGACCGGGCCATATCTGACCGGAAAACCACAGGTGGGCCGCCGGTGTGTGACCGTCGGGAAGGATCTGCGCCGGCAGGCCCAGCGGCGAGTTGTCCCTGGCAATTACAATCCAGTCCTGGCCTGTCCACTGCTCAGGCGCGCGGTCGTCAAAGGTCGCGGTGAAGGCGATTCGGCCATCCACGGCATGCACGTCTGACACCCGGACGCTGAGCGGAAACGGCTCAGCCCGCGGCGGTGGCGGCATAATCGGATCGACGGTCCCGTTGAGCGCGTAGACGGCGGTATCGTCGTTCCACCAAGATCGGCTGACGCGATGCTGGCGGGAACATCCAGGGTATGAATTTGGCCGACATGATGACAAGGTCGGGCACGTTGCCGCCAAGCGGCTCTATCTGCCATGGCGTAAGCAAATGCAGCGCCGCCGGATCTATGGCGCCCAGCAGCCGGGCATGGGACAGCGCCCGTGCGACGCGGAGCGAGCGCCTCGGTTCAAATATATCGGGCACGAATACCGTTGCGGACGCGGCAACCGCCCGCCGCAGGGCCTCGTACGATCCGGGCGCGCGGGGCGCGTCGAGGCTAAGAAACGCCGGGCGCACGCGGTAGAGGCTCTCAGAGCCGTCGCGGACGAGGAGTTCGAACAGACGGGGATCGTTGAGCCGCGAGACCGCCTCGTCAGGCAAACCCTCCACCCACGTATCGGGCGCGTGAACGTATTCGAAGCCGAGCCGCCGGGCGGCGGTGGGATCGAGATAGTCGAGGACGTCCTGATATTGGGGGCCTTCGACTGGTTTGAGGTGGACAAGTCCGCCGAATCCCGACGCGTTGGGGCGGTGGTCTGCTCCCCGAAACCTGGTCCAGCCGGGATGTAAGATTCGTGGAATGTGAAAGAGAGGAGAGCGGTCCATGAAGAGATCCCGGTACACGCCGTAGCCGAGCGCCCGCCCATGACGGTGCGCCGCAAGTTCCCAGCGAATTCCACCGCAGTTCCGTCACGGGGCCAGTCTTTGACGCACGGTCTTGATCAGCTCGAGGATGTCGGGACGAGCTTCCTTGACTTCGTCCCGCTGGACGAGGTCCTCCAACGCCTCGACGACCCGCTGGTCGCCGAAGTCCACCAACTGCTCCATCGCCCTCGCGTGTGGAGGCGGTGAGTAGAAGGGATAGCCGTCCGTGTGCGCCTCCGGCGCCCTCACAACGTCCAGCAAGTGCTGACGGATCTCCTCGGTGTCTGGCGACGGCTGCCAGAACTCTCGCACATCGGAGTTGCCATGAACGTACACCGGCCCGATGGGTATGGGGTCGCGGTTGGGCCGATGGTACGGGTGATTGGCGCAGTAGGTGTAGAAGGGATTCGGTATGGGGAGGTCGCGGATCTCGCAGAAGCTAGGGATGTCAGGCTTGAAGTTGACGGAACCTAGTTGGCCGCCGTTGGAGCGGTTGAACCAGCAGGCGCCGCAGCAGTCTGATCCTCCATTCGGCACGTGTCCAACATCCTCCTCTCAGCTGACCTGGCCCCAAGGCTTGCACCACGAGGTATGTTATTCCCGCGAGCGCCGAGCTAAGCTCAGCAGGCAGGACAGTCGCCGGAGCAAGCGGTCTGTAGGCCAGCAAGGTATGTGGTCGGATGCGGTTGTCAATCCGCAGGTCCTGCCGGGGCAGCACCTGCGCCTCCCGCAGCGTGTGGAAGATCTCCCGGTCCAAGAGTTCGTCGCGGAGCCTGGTTTTGAGGCTCTCCACATAGCCGTTCTCCCAAGGTGAGCCGGGATCGATGCAATAAGAGTCGGTTGCGACCCTGGCGAGCCAGGCTCTGGTTGAGCTGACCGCCAACTCCGAGCCACTGTCCGAGCAGAATGTGGTTCGGGGGTGCCCCCGAACATGATCAACTCATGGTGTCGAGTTGGGTTTCGATCAGTTCCCTGGCGGCTTGACTTCCGACTTCGCCGTCTGTCTTCTGCCTATCCACAGTCCCAGGTTACGGGTATCTCTTCCAGACCAGTTTTCGAAGGGCAGACCAAGGCGAAGTGGGCCAGGACCGCCGCGTCCAGAGCCTCGGTCTTAGCGAGCTTCCCAGTGGCCTTGGCGAAGTCCCTCACCTGTCGAGGGTTGACGACGACCACCGGCAACTCCCCGGTCGCCTGAGCTGCCACAAAGGGAAATTCCAGGCCGCCCGACGCCTCCAGCAGCACCATGGCAGGTTCCAGGGTCTTCAACTGAGATATCAGTTGCCGGACACCTGCCTCGTCATTGATGAGGCCCCATCTTTAGTTCGTGGGTCGGACCGCTACTTCCATCTGGGCCTTTGCTACATCGATGCCTAGGTAGGTCGCTTCCTGCTCCATCAGCACGTCCTGCGAATTACTGACCCGACCTTGAAAGATGTGTGCTTGGTTGGTCCAGGCGACTGTTCTGGATCTTCTAAGGAAGGCTGCGGCGCCCCTCGCTGTGTAACGGTCTTACATGGTCAGATTGGTCTTCAACACCCGCAGTGAAGTCGCTTTTGCGAGCCAAATTCAACTGACAAGGTCTCCCGACTGCTAACTGAAGCCCCACGGCGTACCTCCGTCCGCAATTCTCTGGAGGTTATCTACGATGACTACTTTCTATATGTCAGCCTCGCATATGAGCCTCGCCTCGGCTCAGCATCGGAGTCGCCAGCGCCGGCGACCCCCTGAGAGGGCCGCCCGGTTCGCCCCCGTCGCGCCGCACGGCGAGTTTTGGAGCTTGGACGAAGGTATATGGTCGCTCTGCTGCGATTGGACCGACATGCGCGCGCTACCGGGCGCTTCCTAGCAGGTCCGCATGGCTCGGAATCGTCGGACATGGCGCCGGCATAACGACGTTCGCGCACCCCCTGTATTCGCTGCCGACTTCCCGCGGGTCGGTGACGGCGCTCCAGATCCGCGACGGCGAATGCGGCGATAGCCGGTCGAAGGTCACCGAGTAACACAGGTCGATCTTGCCCAGGCCATTCATCCACGTCCTCCTCGTTCGCGAACTGCCCGGCGGTCGTGACCGACCAGCCTAGACTTTTCTCTTGCAAAGGACGAGGGGAAGCGGCCGCAACGCGGCTCTCCCATTTGACACCCTTAGATTCACGGTCCGGAGCTCGGGGCGACAGGTGGCATAACAGTTACTGACGGCACGATGTTCACCGACGGTACGTATCCCAATTCAGCTTCCACAAGGCGCAGGATGGGGCCGCCAAACATGAGCACATATACGTCACCGGCCGCGTCGGTTCCAAGAGAACTGACGGGCAGGTTCAGATCCGCAATCTCGATCATCCGCCAGCCCGCTTGGGCACCGTTGTCGAGCGCCCAAATCCGCCCGCTGCAGTAGTCGGAAAACAGATACACTCCGTCCAGCCAGGGGATTGCGGCGCCACGGTACACTACCCCGCCGACGACGGCACATCCTTGGGAGCGCCCATAGCTCATAACCGGCGCTGTCACGCCTTCGAATTCGTCGCACTGATACTCGATAGTAACGTCTTGGTATTGACCACCGACGGTTTCGTCGAGAGTGAAGCAGTCAAAGCCTTCGAATACCGGCCATCCCAAGTTTGCGCCCGCCGCGGCGATCGATATTTCCTCCTGCGCTTTCTGACCGACATCGCCAATCCAAAGCTTTCCATCGCGCGGATCAAGCGCCATGCGCCAGGGATTCCGCAAGCCGTAGGCCCAAATTTCCGGGCGCGCTTCCGACGTCCCGATGAATGGGTTGTCATCCGGCACCTGATACGGCTGCTCAGCGTTAGCACCGCGCACGTCGATGCGAATGATCTTGCCGTGCAGACTTTCCAGGCTTTGCGGGCATTCGAAGCAATGGCCGTCGCCGATTCCCAGATACAGCATCCCGTCCGCTCCAAACCGGATCGCGCCACCGTAATGATAGTTATGCGGCGCGGTTTGCGGTATTTCCAGAATAATCAGTTCTTCTTCACGCACCGCGCGGCCATCGGCCACGGGAAAGCGCGTGAGCCGGGTATACCCTTCGTCGTCCTCACTCTCACCCGGCGCTGTATAGAACACGTAAAGAAACGGAGACTCACCAAAGTCCGGATCGACGGCTGCGCTCAAGAGCCCTTGCTCCCTGTCGTCGGATTCGATTCGGTCTGCCAAATCGAGGATCTGGCTCGGCGGCGAGCCGAGACTATAGGCGACGATAGAACCCGCTCTATCCGTAACTGCCAGGCCGCCGGCCGGCCAGGAGAATACTTCGGTCGGTTGATGCGATGTGTAGCCCGGGATGACGTTCTCGAAATTGAGGCGGTCGTAGGGCGGGAACGGGGTCACCCGATGCGCAGATTCCCAGCACTCGGCGTGGCCCTGCGCGTTCACCGCGCACGTGCTCTTCCATCCGGCGTTTATGGATGAAAAAATGCCGGCCAGCGTAGCTATTGTGCGGTTTTCGATCCTGCTGACTTTGTCTGTGCTCCCTCCCCAGCATTCCAGAGCGCCGTTGGGAAGAATCCCGCAGGTGTGCTCCGAGCCTGCGGTTAATTGCGTGAATACCGTGTCGGGAGGATCAGACTGGCCGGCGGCATTCTCACCTTGGCAAACGGCCGTGCCGTCGCTCCGCAATACACATGTGTGTGCAATGCCGACCGCCAGCGCGAGAAAAGGCCCGCTGTGTGACTCGGCCCTCCCGTTGTCGTTCTTTCCCCAGCAGCGCAAGTCTCCGCCTGAAGTCAAGCCGCAGCTATGCTCGGCGCCGGCGCCGATTGCCGTAAATACGACACCTGCTGGTGGCGTAGCCCGTCCATCGGCCTCCCATCCCCAACAAGTTGCGCCGTCACCGCCAAGAGCGCAGGCATGGTCCCAGCCGGCGTCCACGACCGTGAATTGGCCGTCCGGCGTGTCAAGTTGCTTGTGTTTATTGTTTCCGCCCCAGCAGGCAATTCGACCGTCAGTACGGATTCCACAGGAAAAGCGGTGTCCAGCCGAAATGTGGCTAAACCTGGCGCCGTCGGGGACGTTCAACTGGCCATGACTATTGCTGCCCCAGCAAAGCACTCTTCCGTGCCTCTGCAAAGCGCAGAAATGATCTTCACCGGCTGTGACCTGGATGAAGGCGTCGGGATTCGGCGCTGGCGTTATGGCGGGAAGTATGGCAGCGGGTTTCTGAACGGCGCTTTTGTCGGGCGGCGTGGAGGCATCCAGGCAGCCGATTGACAACAATGCCAAGAAGACGATTGTGGGGATAGCAAGGCGGCGCCCATTACTTGCCGCGTCCGATAACCGGTTCACCGTACGAGCATCGAATCCCGGCTGAGGCAGAGGCCCCGAAGATCTGCGATGTTTCATGAAGTTCTCCCGAACTTCCATCCTGCCGCCTCGCTGCTCAGGCTGGCCCCAAGTCGCACCCTCCGCTGTCCTGCCCACCAAACTGGGCCAGGAGATTGTTGATGCCCACAGATCTAGTGTAGGAAGAAGGTGGCGACTAATAGAAAGACGCGGACAAGGAAAGGAGCGACACCCAACTCGACACCATGAGTTGATCGTGATCTAAATCCGACCCCGCAAAGCCTCTAGGGCGAGGTTGCGGTGTTGCAGCCGAGCTAGCATGACTCATTTCGAAGCCGCGACCGCCCCCATCAGCGTGAGCAACCTTGCGCCGAAGACCTTCGGTCTGAAGACCCCGGCGGTTGTTCGATGAACCGCAAAACTAACTTTGCAGTTGGTACCAAAATGGGGGCAAGTCCACGACATAGCGATTGAGGCAGCGGATGATCTCGCTCTTGCTCAGTCCCTTGAACGGGTGGCACCTATGCGGACGCCGGGCCGCGCACCTATTCCTCTTCAGATCGCCAGGTGGCGACCGATGACACGATATGAGCGATCAATGATCAGCACGGAACGGCTCCTCCAACGCGGATATCGACGGCATTGCTGCCGTACAGTCATGGGTACCTAGCGTCAGTCTAGACCCAGCTCTGCACTTAGCTCACTGAGTTTCGTCTTGAGGTTTTCCGGGAGATCGGTTTGGAGGAGGTTTTCGATCAACGCCTTCCCATCCTCCCACGCCCACGAGGACAATTCGGAACGTCCCAGGTGGATGATGAGCTTCGCGGTTGCTTGGGGATGCTCTTGCCAGAGTTCGCTCTGATTGATCTGATGAATGACGAGAGTGTTTTCTCGCGATACAGGTTCCATCCCGATCGCTACGTCAACCGCATCGGGATACACGCCGCGCAAGTACGGCAGCCAGTCGAGCATCGCGTGGATTTCATCGGCTGCGAGCGGCGCAGGGACACCCTCCAGACGATTCTCCCAATAGCGCCTTAACCAACGATGCCACCATTCTCGCTGCTTGGCGTCGTCCATGTCATCCAGGGTGTGACCGATCTGCCACGCGAATTGAACTCTATCGTCTGGTTCAGCAGTCTCAAAGAACTTGGGAATCCAGGAATCGAGGGGGGCCTCGACGAAGAAAATCGCCATGATCGCGTACAACCGGACAAATTGCTGGCGGGGCCACTCCTGATTCGGAAACATGCTATTCATGCGCGAAACGGCATCAAGAAAGGCACTCCTCAATGCGTCTGCCAAATGTGGGTTGAGGTGGCCACCGTGTAGAAAACCGTTCCAGACGGCTTCGTAGTCAGGATCGTCGGGATGCTCAAACAGAGGCACCATGTTCGCGGCAGCCCACATTTGATCGACGGCAAAAATAAATGCCAAGTGCCTCGTAAGGACCGTTTTCCCCAGTCTTCCAATCAACGTATCGTCTTGGACAATGCTCACCAACGCCGCTTGATACTCATCTCCTAGAGTGTCCGGTCTCGGATCTTGCTGTTTTCCCCATAACGAGAGACTCTCAAGCCAGAAATCCGTGATGCTCCCAGCTGGGTGATTCACGGCTTTGCCCAACCAGTTGTCGGTTTCGTATAGCGGCTCGGTCCGGTCGAGGCTGTCCCATACCGCCGTAGCGATCTGGTTGGCTTCATCAAGCAAATTGGGTGCGTAAGGCAGTCCGCCCTGCTTTACGAGCGAACGGAGCGCGTCTGCAACCGACCGCGCGTGTTTAGGGTAAAGCTCGATCATGCTCATGCGCTCTAGGACTTCTCGATGCTTGGGCTCATCCAATTCGCGTGACCACGCACTCATCAAGTATCGCCAGAGGTCAGTATCCCAGTTCCCCAACTCGGCCAATGTGTCCGCTAGATCGAGTCCCCATCCGAAGTCCCGAGTCGCCGCTTCTTCGACGGCGCGCAAGAGGTCGTAACGATCTGGAACGAGCCGGTCCTCCTCAGGAAACGACAATAGATCGGCAACCCATTCGCTGGCCGGTCGCGACAGTAGTTCATCAGCGTTCCAACCGCGTCCTGGCACAGCCGAACCAACCGTCACGTAATGAGTCAGGTCTGGGTGCTCCCCTGGCTCGAAACTGGGATTCGCCTTCCACACCTCGTTCAGCGCTTGCTTGGCTAGTTCACAGTTAGGTGCGGACTCAGAAAGCCAATAAAGCCAGTTGAAATGCTGATAGGCGGCATGACGGCCTTTGTCCTTGTCTTCTTGGCGTGGCCAGGCATAGTCGAAGACGGCTTCGATGACAGCCTCTCGTTGTGCTGCGCTGGCGGCGGGGTAGATGGTCCGCAAAGCCCGAAAGGTCTCGTGGTGTGCTGAAAAGTCGTGCAGTCCGATAGTCGCGAAAAGCCAGTCGACTTTCTCGTCTGGGGACAGGTCGTTGCGCATCGGCAGGGCATGCACGGCCAAGCGGCGGAGAAGTGGTGCGTCCGCTTCTATTAGTCGATCGCACCAACTGGCCGCTGCCGTCGGCTGTTTGGTTGCCAGATGTTCAAGACAGTCGCGAGCAGCGGCGATCAACACGTCAGTCGTTTCACGATACTTGTCTTGGTCGTGAGGTTCGATGGCGCTCCTGCCATAGCTCGTTGGGTCTGAGCTTCTGTCCGCAGATTGCCAAGCGCGGAGCGTGCGATGCTGCTTGGTCAGGTTTTGGACAACCTCTGCGAGCAATTGCCCTGCTACCTCGACGAGGGCGGGTTTCAGTCCCTTTTCCCAGATATCGTTGATCGTGTAGTGGTCGCTTAGCAGCCCCAATTCTCCGGTGACCCGTGTGTCAAGAAAACCGGGCTTCGCGACGAGGTGGATTGTGGACATTGTGTGAAATATGTCCAGAACGCTGTTCGTCATCCCGGCTTCGATGCAACGCTTACCTAAACGGTGAAATGCATGATCATTGCCAAATCGAGGAGCCGTGTCGATCAGCAACGCAACCCATCGAGACAAAGTACTGGCGTCCAGACCTTGCTTGCTCGAGACCGCTCGGGCCAAGGCAGACCAGAAAGACCGGCGCATCCGCATACCGTGCCGAGCGATCAGCAGAAAGAGTTCATCCGAGTCGTCGCAGACGAATTTGTCCGCCAACCACCGTGCCAATCGCATATCCCGCTCGCCGAACTCGCCGTTGCCGAAGAGGGACTCGAGGTGTTTTCGCTTATCGAGCCAATCGATCCATTCCAAGTGCGAAGCGGCATCGGTGAAGAAGCGCGTCTTCGTCGGATCGGAAAGCGCGTCCTCAATGAGATCCATTGACTCTTCCTCTAGAGACGGCGGTTTCCCAGCAATTTCCCTAATCTCGCGCCGCCAATAAAGGACCCCGCTCCTCGCGAAGTTGGCAAGGCCACCAATACCTCTGCCAAGTGCTTGGTGGTTATCGCCGCATGACTTTCCGTATACAACAGGCTCGATTCCGAGCAGTCTCCATCTGTCGATGTCTTCGTCTTCGCGTGTGAGCGCGAATCGTATTACTTCACCGATCGGCAGGGCCCGCGCAAGATATGTCATGACGATATCGCTGTGGCTGTAGCCGACGAAGAGAACCGTGAAGGAACGAAACAACTCGACGAGAAAACGGCGCGCCCAGCCATCAGTCAGATATGCACGACCAAAATCTCTGTCCGTGAGCACCATCTCACGGGGGCGGTCGATAGCCCCGTGGACGTGAACAATCCCGTTAAAGTTCCTACCCAACGGCAGCGCCGGAGCCTTGAATACGTTGGGACGGGACTCAAATTCGTGCTCAGCAGCTTGCTCGAAAAGAGGATCGAAATTTGTGGTAACTATCCGAACGGAAGCTGGATTCGAATAGAGCCGCAGAAGATGGCGGTGTAAATCAGTCGGTTCGACGTTTCCTCTTGAAAGGACCTCCGCGGCTCTAGCATGTACGTTGGCGCCTTCATTCTCTAGTCTGCCGAGAAAGTTGTCCTCCGGCACCCCGTCCTGCAACACCTGCCCGGTGTCTTGCGCTACGGCCTTTGCTAATTCTCTGAAGTTCGGAAGCCTCGCCGGTTCCCCCATCGAAACACCCGCACCTGCGAAGACGACGAGCTTGTCCTCACGCAGAGCATTGAGCAGCTCACTGGGAAAGTCGATGGCTGATATCTTCACAATTAGTCTTGATGCGCCTTTCTCGATCAGTACTTTGGCGAGTCGATTGCCCCGAGGGGTACTTTCCGTCGATAGTGTGGAAACAAGTGGGGTGACCTGCACCAAAGCGGCACAACTTGCTATGTTAGCCCCGCCAGCAACGGGATACGCTCGGCAGGACAGCCGGTGGCACCGGCTGTCGAGTGCCCAGTGAGCTGCGCGGTCGGATGAGGTTCTAGGTTCTACCCGGATCGCCCAGTCAGCAGCCCAGCGCTTCGACACCCTATGTCTGCATATTGGGGGCTGGGCCCGGTCTGTCCCCGCGCATGCGGAAGAACCGTCAACTAGACCCACGCGGTCGGTGCCCAGACCGGTCTGTCCCCGCGCGTGCGGAAGAACCTTACGCAGGTTGACCTTTTGGGCTACGCAGACCATCCACTACAGCGTGGGGACGCCAGCCCTCTTCGCCCCGCCGGTCGAGCCCTAGCTCCCGCCCGTCAGCATAAATACGATCACGTTCATGATGAGCACGGGGATGAAAGCCAGCAGAATCACGACTAGCGCCCGCATTGTCGACGTGTAGTCCAGGCTCTGCCGCACCGCAACCACCATTCCCGCAAACGTCCAGACGAATGTCGCCAGAGAGATCAATCCTCCAACGACCGGTATGAAGCCGATCACGTTCAGAAGCCCCGGGGTTTGGGCGAATCCCGTGCCGCGCGCCAGTTGCCCCCAATCGGCTTCGGTGTCGTCCGTCTTCAGAATCGTCGTGCCGATCAGCCAGGTGAACAGCGCCCACAGCGCCCAGCTCGCGACACCACGGATTATGCCGACGACGAGTCCTCTCAGCACGTCGATTTCCTCACCACCCAGCACCCCGCCAACGATGCTGGCGATCGTGACCAATATCACAACGATCAGCGCTTGACCAGTGGCGCCGCGGTCCCGCTCGACCTCCTCGTAGGTGTCTACTCTCAAGCGGGCGGCGCCCAGCATCCTGTCAATCATTGAGTTACCCCACTTCGGTATTCACGGGACTGAGCACGGTGGGCAAAGCTTACCTTCGCCTCCACGGCATGATTCCGGTGACCAGCCCTCAAAGATTTGAATCACGAGCTATCTTAGTCTCAGCGGCGTCGGGATAAGTTCGGCAGGCAGGGCGGATCGTGGCGGTCCCGGTAGCTTGCAGGCACGCCGCGTACCGTAGGCCCCTACTTCTCGCATACCACACCGTCACGGTCACGGGCGGACGGTACCTTAAGCACTTGGGGCCCTTAGGGAAAGGGGCTCAGGCGGCGTCTGAGGACGTGGAGCCTGCCGAACTCGAGTGCCTCGACGGTATAATTTGGGGTAACGCTGGGGCCAGATGCGCCAAGTGTTTCGCGGGATTGGCGGAGCAGCGAGAGGCTACCTAGCTAGCGAAGAACACCGCCCCCGGAGCCTAGCAACGACCAGCAAACACTACCTTTGCTGGCAAAAAAGATTTGGTAGTGGATGCTAGTCGGGGCAGAGCCCAATCGAGCGCCGTTTAGCCATAGGCGGAGCCCCGCGAGCGGCGTCCGGTCCGAGCCTCAGCAGTCAAGTTCACAACTGCCAGGACCCGTAGGCAGGCGCCCCGTGGCGCGCACGTGCGGCGAACCGTCGACTAAGGCAAATCCATGTTCGCCGAAGCTCCGAGTTGGGGGCGGGAGCGGCCGTGATAGCCTTCAGACCGGTCGCGGCGTCGCCGGCTACGTCCAGCGCGGTGGTTCCCACCGTGATCGTTTCGCCATAGATCGGGCCCCGGTAACCCAGCTTCCGGGCCTGCTTGACGATGGCGCCTGCAGCGAATTCGGACTGAGGCGCTATGTGGAGCGCGTTCGGCGCCTGCACCACCCTGAGGGCGTGGAAGATCCCGCAGGATAACCAATAGTCGCGGAGTTTGCCGTTGAAGCTCTCGACATTGTCATTCTCCGTCAAACCCGAACCGGCGTCCAAGCTGGATCGGGTTTGCGATTGTAGGTTATATCTTCCGCATGTCTGAACCCATCTCGAACCTGTGGGCTGTGGTTGCACAGTCCTGACCGCCGCGACATATGTCGGCGAAGGGCGGGCGGCTGTTATGCCCGACCGGGTCTCGCCGCGGCAGGAGTCGCTTTGCTCTGGGCCGCGGCAGCTATTAGTGGCGCATCGGCGGACAGCTACGGCTCATCGCGCCGCCTCAGGTTCTCCGTCCACTCATCGACCAATCGTCGGGCTGTTTCGCGACCGCCGATGCCGAACGCGATGGCCGCGGCGACAGCGACGGCGCCACCGGTGACGCCAAAGGCGAGGAGTACAACCTCGTCGGCAATACCCATTTGAAGCAGAGCCATTGCTGCGGCAAGAACCAAGATCGAGACGCGAGTCACGATTGCTAGCAGGGTCGAGTTGCCAACACCCGCGCCGCTCACGGCGCGGGCTGCAAGGCTCGCCAGATATAAGCCGATCGCGAAGATCACAAGCCCGAATAGGATCTGAGTGCCGAAGACCGTGAAGCGCGAAATCAGTATCGCGAGTTCCGCGAATCCAAGAAGGCGCGCGCCCTCGATAGCGGCAAACAGCATCACGGCCACAACCACCAGCGTCGCGATAATTCGAGACGGCGGCCAGACGCTTGCTTGCTGTCCCGACCGTATACCCAGCCACTCAAGCACCCGATCGAACCCGACTCCCGACAGTAGGCGTTCGACAAGCCCGGCGACGAGCCTCCCAACGACAAACGAGATTGCCAAGACGAGGGCAGCGGCAAATATGTTGGGTACGGCCCCGAGGATCGCGTTGAGCATGTTGCTGGTCGGTGTCGTGATGGCTTCAAGTTGCAGTGCGTTGAGCGCGCCAATGAACACCGGGATCAGTATGAGCACGTAGAGCAGTAGTCCGATAAGCTCCGATAGCCGCTGGGTCTCTACGCGCACGCCGAGGCCCGCCCGCTTGCCGAGTCGATCGACACCGACGCTGGCCAGAAAACTGGCGGAGGCGCGTCGCACGATGCGCGCCACCAACCAGCCAATTACCAGGATTAGCGCAGCGGCCAGCACGTTTGGCAGGAAGGTCAGCACGTCGGTAATCATTCCCTGAACTGGGCCGAGCAGGCCTTCGAGGTTCAGGGCGCCGAGTACGGCGGGGAGGAAAAGAAGCAGCGTGAGCCAGTAGGCGGCGTCACCAATGCTGGCTGAGATCGGTATATCGGGTTTGTCGGTCGGTTCGTCAGAGTCAACCAACCGCTCCCCGAGGCGGCTCGCGTTAACCGCGCGCCTTGCCACCACTCGCACGACGCTCGCTACGATCCAGGCAATCAGCAGGAGGATCGCTGCGCCGAGCAACTGCGGGCTGAACGCGAAGAGTTCGCTGAGGGTCCTGTTGAGCGGTTCGGTGAGGACGCTTATCCCCAGAACCTGGAAGAAGCCCATCAGCGTAACAATCATGATCACCCAGAACACAACCCGAGCGCTCGCACGCTCGATGTCAAAGGCTGGGGCTGTACTACCCGTCCATCGCTTCAGGCGTTCACTAAGGCCCAATCGCCGCAAGCTGCGCCGAACGACGCTGGAGAAGATCTTGGCGAGTATCCAGCCGCCCAGGAGAATGGCTAAGGCCGCTAGGAGGAAGGGCAGAAACCCCCCCAGGCTCTCGACTATCTGTTCGAGAATGTTGGTGAAACTGAACTCGTCGGACATAGTCGGCCCCCACCTGTGAATTTACGGCCACTTCCGGTAATGCCAACCCAAAGCGAAGGGCAGAGGTTGTTGGACTGTGTGTTACGCCAGCACACCGCGGAGCTGAAGCCCCAAGTTACGGCACTATACCACCATGCGCGACCGACCAGATGAATTGGTAGTCCGGGTGGACACGGAGCGAGGCCAATCGGGTGCCTTGAGCGCAATTCGGCCGTCGAGGGAGGCGCACGAACAGCGCCAGATCCGAGCGCTAGCACTCAGTTTCACAACCGCTCAGAACACGCAGAAAGGCGCCCCGTGGCGCGCGTGTCGGCCCAAGTCGCCGCAAAGCAACCCATGTTCGCCTAACGCGTATCTATCGCCGTGTGGCGCGACGGGGGCGCACCGGGCGGCGAAGTGGGCGTCGCCGGCGCGGCAGAACTCGAAGCCAAGCAGCGGCGCTCTTCTTATATAGGAAGTAAGAGTTAAAACAAGACGCCCTTCCCGAGAGTCGTGGCCGGACGCGTTGGGGCGAGGCTTCCGATAGCCGACCGGCTCGATCAGCGCGTCAAACCGATCACGCGAAGGGAAGCGTGGGAGCGACTGATCGGAGCGTTACGCGGGCCTTCGGGATGTCTTCTCCGCAGCGATGATGCTGGGGAAACTGGAACTGAAAGAGACCGGTGGCCGCTGTGGGAACTGGAGACGGGCGGAGGAGAGCGGGACCTAGCTCAGGCGGGGATAACGCGGGAGAGATTGTAGCTGGAACTCGCAGCGATGCCCGTGCGAGCCTCACCTACTCGCGGGAAGCGGTAGTCGATAACGACGCGGACCTGCTTGCGGCCGCGGCCGGTGAGCGTGGTGTGGACCGTAATCCGGCGGACGAGCAGCTGAACGATCTCGCGTCGCTCCGCGTCCGAGAGGTCCGCCTCCAGGCGCTCACGGATCTCCGCGAGCGTATCCGCCGAGACGGCATCGTCAAGCGGGTCATCAGCAGGTTCTAAACCGGCCAGTCGGTCATCCAGCACCCTGAGTTCCTGTTCCACGTCTGCGGCGATGGCGTCGAACTCGTCGTCGGAGAGCTTGCCGCGGGTGTAGAGGTCGATGGCGCGCTTGCGGCGGTGTTGGGCTGCGGAGCGGGCGTCGATGAGCGAGGCGCGCTCCGCCTGAGCCACGGCGCGGGACTCGATGTCATTGGACTCCGCGAGGAGCTCATCGATGAGGTCGTCGGGGTCGATAAGGAAGCGGTAGACATCCGACCAGACCGCAGTCTCCAACTTCTCACCCTTGATCGAGGCGCCTATGCACTTGCCAGCGAACGGGCCACGATGGGCCATGGAGCCGTTGCAGCGGTAGCGAGGGCCCCTGGTCCAGGTGCCGCAGAAGGAGAGGCCGCAGACGCCGCAGCGGATGAGCGAGCGGAGCAGGTAGGCATGGCGAGAGTTGCGGGGCATGGCGCGGTTGCGCTTGAGGGTAGCGATGGCGGCGTTCCAGACGTCATCGGAGACTAGCGGGGAAACGGAAGCGGAAATCACCTCACGACCGTTGGGCTTCGTGGACCTGCGGCCGTACTGGAGGATGCCCCTGTAGACGGGATTGACGACGAGGTTGCGGATATGACCGGAGCGCCAGAGGCCCTGGGTGCGACGGCCTCGAACGCCGCGACCATCGCGGCGATAAGAGGTGGGGATGCCGAGCGAGTTGAACTCGGTTGCGATATGCGGACAAGTCCAGCCGTCCGAGGCCAGGTGGTGATAGATGCGCCTTACGACGTCGGCGGCAGAGAGGTCGGCCCACATGGGAGAGTCGTCCGGGACGAGGCGGCGGAAACCTCGATCCCCTGAGGCTGTATAGCCGAGCGGTACGATACCGCCGGTATAGCGGCCTTCTTTGGCGGCGCGGTTCATGCCCTCGGCGGAACGTTCGAGGAACTTGCGGCGTTCGTTGGCGGCTATGACGGCGTGGATATCGAAGTAGAAGGGATCGTCGATGTTCTCGTCGGTGGCGCGGAGCGAGATGCCGATGGACTCAAACACCCTCCAGATGCGGAGGAGCTCGAAGGCGTCACGGCCCAGGCGATCGGAGCGGACCACCCAGACTTGGGAGAAGCGGCCAACACGCGCATCACGCGCAAGCGCGCGGCCAGCCGGCCGATCTTCGAAAGGGATGGTGCCCGAGACACCGTCATCCTCGTAATGCTTGAAGACGACAAGACTAGGCTCAGACGACAGGCGGCGAGACAGAGCCGAGCGTTGATTGAGGACAGTATGGCGGTCGCGCTGCTCATCGGAGGAGACGCGGGCGTAGGTGGCTATGGAGAGTATGGAGTTGGGCATAACGACCTCCAGCGGGATGGGAAGCGGAGCCGGATGTATGAACGCTCTGGAGGCGCGGAGAGGTCAAGGCGGATCGGCATCCCGAAGGAGGGAGTCAACGGAAAGACACCGATCCGCCCAAAAGGCGGGGCGGCAGGCAAGCACACTTGGAGAGGGAATGCGCTGACGCCCCGCCGGAACAGATTCTAGACCCGTGAGGCCAAGGACTTACTCGGCGAGTCGGACTAGCTAACTCCGATAACGCTGGCGACGCCCTGCCAGGCGGTATCGCGCTGCCCTTCGAGTCTGCGGAGATAGGTGGTGGTGACGGCGAGGGAGCTGTGATCGAGGAACTGGCTTACGGACTCGACCGACTCGCCGACGTCACGGCGGAGCTTGGCGGCGGTGTGGCGGAGGACATGGACGCCGGAAGGAGGGAGGCCGGCCTTCGCGAGATAGCCCCGGAAGCGGTTGTAGAAGGTAGCGCTGGAGACGCCCTGGGGGCCAGCGCCGGCCTGCCAGAGCGACTCGGAGGGGTGCATGGAGGAGCGGTCCTTGCCCACATCGGCGAGTGACCTAACGATGGCGGTGAGGGCCGGACGAGGTAGTTCGCGACGGCCGCGCAGACCGCCCTTGCCGAGGTAGCGGTAGAAGGCGGCGGATTCGTCGAAGGCGATATCGCCGGCGGTGAGGTTGATGACCTCCGATCTGCGTCTGCCGGTGAGGACGAGCGTGAGGACGATGGCGAGGTCGCGCCTGCCCTTGAGGGTGTCCGGGATGACGTGGAGGAGCTGCTGCATCTGAGAAGCAGAGAGGCCGCTTGGTGCACTGGGACGGGGCTTGGGGCGCTCGACGGGATCGCAGGGATTGGCCCTCACGACATCCATGCGAATGAGGAACTTGAAGAAGGAAGAGATACAGGAGAGACGGGCGCCGACGGTTACGGGGGAAGGTTCACGACCGGAGAGGCCGATGCCATGGGCGAACGAGAAGACGTCCTGCGGGGAGACCTCATCGGGCGACTTATGGAGGCCACCGAAGAAGTGGCGGAGGGTGCGGTAGTAGGAGTCCGGGGTGCGGTTGGAGCCGGAGCGGCGCTGCTTCTCGGCGAGGAAGGCGTAGAGAGAGCCTTGCCAGCCCGTGTTGGTACCAGAGAAGACGGTAGGCAGAGTTTGAGCGGTGGACATGGCGGGCTCCTTGAGCTGGAACGTCCGCATGACCTTTGCTCTGGTTTGCAGATATATCAAGCACTATGTGTGAATGGTGTTATTTCGCGGTGGTGAGAGAGGGACTGTGTTCGAGTTCGTTTCGGTGGAGCATGGACGCCTGTTTCCGGACTCTGAGGGAATCTGGGAGACGATGGCGTAGCGCCGTTGATGAGAGGGGCGAGACAGTCTGCAGGTCAAGTGGGTGGACGATCTACATCTGAAGCACGGAGACAGGAAACCTGCGATAGTTTGGCGTCGGCAGCGACGTTGACAGTCCGCTGTGATTCTCGCCGGGCATTGATCGGGAAGGGCGTGTGAGCAGCCTGAACATCAGCAACTTCATATGGGGCATTGCGGACGACGTGCTGCGCGACGTTTACGTGCGGGGCAAATACCGCGACGTCATACTGCCGATGACTGTTATCCGCCGGCTGGACGCCGTCCTGGAGCCGACCAAGCAAGCCGTCCTCCGCATGAAGGACCGGTTAGACCAAGCCCGCATAGCGAACCAGGACGCCGCCTTGCGCCAGGCGTCCGGCGAAGCCTTCTACAACACGTCCCCCTTCCGTCTTCGCGACCTCGCCTCGCGTGGTCGGCAACAGCAGTTGCGGGCCGACTTCGAGACTTACCTCGACGGTTTCTCGCCCAACGTTCAGGAGGTCCTGGAAAAGTTCAGGTTTCACAACCAGATACCCACGCTGGTCGAAGCCGACGCGCTCGGATCGCTGCTTGAGAAGTTCCTGGACAGCTCGGTCAACCTCGGCCCCCGCCCCGTCATGAACGGGGACGGCTCCGTGCGTCTGGAAGGTCTGGACAACCACGGGATGGGCACGATCTTCGAGGAGCTCATCAGGCGCTTCAACGAGGAGAACAACGAGGAGGCCGGCGAGCACTTCACCCCGCGCGACGTGGTGCGGCTGATGGCCCATCTCATATTCATGCCGGTAGCCGATCAGGTCCAGTCCGGGACCTACCTCGTCTACGACGGCGCCTGCGGCACCGGCGGGATGCTCACTGTGGCCGAGGAGACTCTGATGCAGCTCGCCGGCGAACGGGGCAAGGAAGCGTCGGTGCACCTCTACGGACAGGAGGTCAACCCGGAGACCTACGCCATCAGCAAGGCGGACCTCATCCTGAAGGGAGAGGGCGACGAAGCGGCCAACATCCGGTACGGCTCCACCCTCGCCGCGGACGCCTTCCCCGCCAGCGAGTTCGACTTCATGCTCTCCAATCCACCCTACGGCAAGAGCTGGAAGACCGACCTGGAGCGCATGGGCGGCAAGAGCGGGATCAACGATCTGCGCTTCGTGGTCGAGCACGACGGCGATCCGGAGCACTCCCTCATCACCCGTTCCAGCGACGGCCAGATGATGTTCCTGGCCAACATGCTGAGCAAGATGAAGCAAGGCACTCGCCTGGGCAGCCGCATAGCCGAGGTCCATAACGGCAGCTCGCTCTTCACCGGCGACGCCGGTCAGGGCGAGAGCAACATCCGCCGCTGGGTCATCGAGAACGACTGGCTGGAGGCCATCATCGCCTTGCCGCTCAACATGTTCTACAACACCGGCATCGCGACCTATATCTGGGTGCTGAGCAACCGCAAGCCGGAGCATCGCCTGGGCCGAGTGCAGCTCATCGACGCCACGCAGTGGTTTCAACCGCTGCGCAAGAACCTGGGTATGAAGAACTGCGAGCTGTCCGACGCGGACATCCGGCGCATCTGCGACACGTTCCTCGCCTTCGAGGAGACGGAGCAGTCGAAGATCTTCCCGAACCAGGCATTCGGCTACTGGAAAGTCACGGTAGAGCGGCCGCTGCGGCTGGCGGGCGTCGACCCCGACCGGTCTTACACCGCCACGGAGATCAAGGCGTTGAAAGAGACTGCCGAGCGCTCGGAGACCGGTCCGCCGGTCATCAAGCGAGTCCGCAAGCAAGGCGTCTGTGCCGACCCGCTGCGCGGCCTGTTCCCGGCCACCATCGACGGCAAGTCCGCCGTAGTCGAATACGAGCCTGACCCCGACCTGCGCGATACGGAGCGCGTGCCGCTATTGGAAGAGGGCGGGATACAGGCCTTCCTGCGCCGCGAGGTGCTGCCCTATGCGCCCGACGCGTGGTACGTGCCGAAGACCGTCAAGATCGGCTACGAGATCAGCTTCACCCGCTACTTCTACAAGCCCCAGCTCCTGCGCCCGCTGGAGGAGATTCGGGCTGATATTCTGGCGCTGGAGAAGGAGACAGAGGGGCTGCTCGGAAAGATTGTAGGGATGGAAACAGCGCCTTATTCGACGTCCCTCGATGCGTAGAGAAAATGTCCGATCAAGATTCAGAATACTTGAATAACAATGGCCGCTTGGTTTCCCGCATTTTTGACAGAGTCACGATCACCGACGAAGTCATTCAAGACCTTATCCGGCTCCCCAAGATGATTGAGTCCAAGATACCCACGAAAGGCTACAAGGACGAAAATGGCCACAGACGTTGCACTCTGAACTTGCAAGCCGCCCACAAGACGTTCACGGTGTTTATCCGTCAGCACGAAAGGTTCATCGAGAACTTTTCAATGGGGCTGCGTTATCAAACCGGCGACAAGATGTTGGGAACCATTACGCTGATTCGGTACAACGGGCCACATGGGGAAGCAAGCCCATACGCGGACGGCCACTACGCCAAACCGCACATACACCGCGTCACCGCGGTTGAGGTTTCGTCCGGAAGCACGCAGCCACAAGAAAGGGTTCGAGAAATCACTGACCGATACGCGACGTTTGATCAAGCGCTCCTAGTTTTCTTCGAGGACGTCGCAGCATCCAATTACCATGAGTATTTCCCCGAACTGCGTGAGCCGAGGTTGATCCCATGAATGTCGATAGCGTTAGAGCGCTATTGAACGACACGCTGGCGGCAGGCTTTGACCTCTACGAGCGCCGCTCTGGAGACTATCAGTTGATAGCGCCCATACTCCACGAAGATGGGGATATGGTGGAAGTCTATCTGCAAGAGAGTCCGAGAGGGGAGGGTTATATCCGCATCTGCGATTTCGGACTCACGCTTATGCGCCTTTCCTACACTTTCGACATAAACAGCCCCACGCGCCAGCGAATTTTCGACAGCATCCTCATCAACAACGGCGTACAGATCGACCAAGGGAATATCTACGTAGACGCTCCCATCAACCTACTCTACGAGAGCATTTTGCAGTTCGCAGGCTGTGTTCAAAAAGTGTGCAACATGCGCTACTGGAGCCGGGAGATCATTCACACCGCTTTCTACGACGACCTAGAGGACTACGTTACGACCGAATTGACCCGGTTTTCCCCTGTAGCGGATCAGTCACCGCTTCCCGACTACCCCATCATCAGCGTGGACTGGTATCTGACGCACAATAGCCAGGACCTGTATGTTTTTGGAGTAAAAGGCAACGACAAGGCCAAGAACGTAGCAATTTCATTGCTGGAGTTTCAGCAAGCTCAACTGTCGTTCATCAGCTTCGTCGTTCATGAGGATATGAGCGACCTGGGCAAGAAAGAGACCCTTTACCTCACCAAGAATGCTGATATCCAGTATCCGTTACTGAACGACTTCAGAGAAAAGGCCCCAGCCGATATCCGTCGGATCGCCGGCACGGCCTCGTAATATCGCTGCGGGGGCGTGAAAGGTGTAGGGACCACGTCGGTGAAGCCTTCTAATCTCCAACCCTACCCCGCCTACAAGCCCTCCGGCGTGGACTGGTTGGGCGACGTGCCTGACCATTGGGACAAGCGCAAGCTGCGGAGCGTGTTAACGGGAAAAACTGAGCGAAACCGGCCGGACTTGCACTTGCTGTCGGTAGTGCGTGAAAGAGGTGTAATTCGGCGCGACGTGACAAGCAAAGACGAGAATCGCAATTTCATTCCCGACGATCTCACCAGCTACAAAGTAGTGCGCGCTGGGCAGTTTGCCATGAATAAGATGAAAGCATGGCAGGGCTCCTACGGTGTCTCTGCACACGATGGAATTGTCAGTCCCGCCTACTTCGTCTTCCACTTGGATAGCGTAACGGAACGATATTTCCACATAGCCGTCCGATCCAAGGCTTACGTCCCATTCTTCGGCCAAGCATCCGACGGTGTTCGGATTGGTCAATGGGATCTGTCTCAAGCACGAATGCGAGAAATCCTGTTTTTCATTCCTTCAATCGACGAACAGGCCGCCATCGTGCGGTACCTGGACTACGTGGTCCGGCGTATTCGGCGCTACGTCAGCGTCAAGGAGAGGCTCATCGCGCTGCTGGAGGAGGAGCGGCAGGCCGTCATCAACCGGGCCGTCACCCGCGGACTCGCCCCCAACGTTCCGCTCAGACCGTCCGGCGTCGAGTGGCTCGGCGACGTGCCGGCGCATTGGGAGGTAACTCGGGTGAAGAGCGAATTCCTATCGCTGAACTATCGCCGAGTGCCTTTGAGCGCCGTTGAACGCGGAGTGATGAGTGTACGCCAGTACGATTACTACGGCGCATCAGGAGTGATTGATCAAGTTGACGATTACCTGTTCAACGACGAGCTATTGCTAATTGCCGAAGACGGAGCAAATCTCATTCTGCGCAACTTGCCATTGACCATCACTGCCCGTGGGAAGTTCTGGGTCAATAATCACGCACACATCCTGAAGCCGAGGCGCGGCAATCTTGACTTTCTGGCAGCCGTAATGGAGGGGTTGAATTACACTCCGTGGATATCAGGTGCTGCGCAACCGAAACTCACCCAAGACCGACTAATGAACATTTCGATCGCTGTTCCCCCCAGAATTGAGCAGGACGAAATCCTTGCCAGTGCAAATGCGGAGACGTCCAGACTGACTGTTGCCATCGACCGCGCCCGGCGGCAAGTCGAACTGATCCAGGAATACCGCACCCGCCTGATCGCCGACGTTGTGACCGGCAAGCTGGACGTGCGCGAGGCGGCTGCCCGTCTGCCTAACGAAACCGATGACCGGGATCCGATAGACGAGAGCGGTCGACTGGCGGAGAATATCGATGGAAGCCTTCGTGTCACGAACGAGGCAGTGGGCGACTTAGCCACGGCGGGGGAGGTGACCGTATGACAGATTGGGACTTGTGCGCGGCCGTCGAACGTCATCCGGAAAAGCTCGGCGGCGCTTGGGTATTTCGAGGAACGCGGGTGCCGGTCTCCAGCCTCTTCGAGAACCTCAAAGACGGCGCGTCGGTAGAGGAGCATCTGGAGTGGTTCCCCGGGGTCGATCGATCAGCGGTCGAAGCCGTTCTCAATCATGAGGTGAAGGCACTGGCGAATACGGTCCCGGCGTGAAGGTCCTGTTCGATCAAGGCACGCCGATACCGCTCCGGAGGCATCTCACCGGGCATTCGGTGCATACCGTCTTCGAACGCGGTTGGTCCGATTTGACCAATGGCGAGTTGCTAGCCAAGGCCGAGAAGGCTATCCACTTCTGATTACAATAGATCAAAACCTCCGACATCAGCAGAACCTTGCAGGCAGACGGCTTGCCATCCTGGTGCTGATGTCGACCTCGTGGCCGCGTATTCGCATGAGAGAAGACGATATTCGTGCCGCCATAGACGCGATGACTGCAGGGGAATTGCAAGAGATCGAAATCTGAGGAACGCCGAGGGGCGACGTGACCACCGACACCAGCGAAAAGGGACTTGAGAGCCTCATCTGCGGGGCCCTGACGGGGCAACCGTGCGGCCCGGCGGACGCGGCGCGCGAGCGGCCGTCCAGCCACGGCGTGGGCTGGACCTGCGGCGCCCCGCGGGACTACGACCGCGAGCACTGCGTGGACCTCGCGCAGCTATCCGCTTTTCTGCGCGAGACTCAGCCCGACACGGCCGGGGCGCTCGGCCTGGACGGCGACGGCCCGACGCGGCGCAAGTTCCTGGCCCGAGTACAGGGAGAGATCAGCAAGCGCGGCACGATCGACGTGCTGCGCAATGGCGTCAGGCACGGACCGCGCCATATCGACCTGCTTTACGGCGCGCCGTCGCCGGGGAACGAGAGGTCCAAGACTCGCTACGCGCAAAACCGCTACACGGTCACGCGCCAGCTCCGCTATAGCCGCGACGAGACCCAGCTTGCGCTCGACCTTTGTCTGTTCATCAACGGGCTGCCGGTCGCCACGTTCGAGCTCAAGAACAGCCTCACCAAGCAGACGGTGGAAGACGCGGTCGAGCAGTACAAGCGCGACCGGAACCCCCGCGAGAAGCTGTTCGAGCTTGGACGCTGCCTGGCGCACTTCGCGGTCGACGACCACGAGGTGCGGTTCTGTACGCATCTTCAAGGCAAGAGCTCGTGGTTTCTGCCCTTCAACCGCGGATGGGACGACGGCGCCGGCAATCCGCCGAACCCCAACGGGCTCAAGACAGACTACTTGTGGAAAGAGGCGCTGACCCGCGACGGGCTGACCGGCATCATCGAGAACTATGCCCAGATCGTCGAAACGAAGGATCAGAAGACGGGACGCAAGAAGCGCGAGCAGATATGGCCGCGCTATCACCAGCTAGGCGTGGTGCGAAAGCTGCTGGCCGACGCGTCCAGCAGGGGAATCGGCTTCAGATACCTGATTCAGCACTCGGCCGGCAGCGGCAAGTCGAACTCCATCGCCTGGCTGGCCCATCAGTTGATCGGGCTGGAGAAAGACGGCGCGGTCCTCTTCGACTCGGTAGTCGTCGTCACGGACCGGAGGGTGCTGGATAAGCAAATTCAGGACACGATCAAGCAGTTTGCGCAGGTCCGCTCGGTCGTCGGTCATGCTAAGAGGTCCAGCGATCTCCGGACCTTCCTGCAGCAAGGAAAGAAGATAGTCATAACCACCGTCCAAAAGTTTCCGTACATCCTGGATGCTATTGGCAGCGATCACCGCGGGCGCCGGTTCGCCATCATCATCGACGAGGCGCACTCCAGCCAGGGCGGACGCGCGTCGGCGTCGGTATCCATGGCATTGGGAGAAGCCGGCGACGAAGGAGAAGACGAGACGACCGAGGACAAGATCAACCGGTTGATGGAGTCCAAGAAGCTCCTGCCCAACGCCAGCTACTTTGCCTTCACGGCGACTCCCAAGAACAAGACGCTGGAGATCTTCGGCGCGCCGGTCCCCGAGGGATACAAGACCAGGCACGTCGCCTTCCACGTCTACACCATGAAGCAGTCGATTCAGGAAGACTTCATCGTCGACGTGTTGAAGCATTACACGCCGGTAAATAGCTATTACAGGCTGGTCAAGACGGCGCGAGACGATCCGGAGTTCGACACCAAGCGGGCCAGGAAGAAGCTGCGCCGATACGTCGAAAACCATGAGCACGCCATCGGCCTGAAGGCCGAAATCGTGGTGGACCACTTCCACGAGCAGGTGGTCGAGCTTCGCAAGATAGAGGGGCAGGCGCGGGCCATGGTGGTCACGGGCAGCATCGAGCGCGCCATCCGCTACTACCACGCCATCAGCGACTATCTGGCGGTACGCAAGAGTCCCTACCGGGCCATAGTCGCCTTCTCCGGCGAGCACGAGTACGGGGGAGCGAAAGTCACCGAGACGTCCCTCAACGGCTTTTCGTCAAAAAGGATCACTGAGGAAATTCAGAAAGATCCGTACCGCTTCCTGGTCTGCGCCGACAAGTTTCAGACCGGCTACGACGAGCCGCTGTTGCACACGATGTACGTCGACAAAGTGCTGTCCGGCGTCAAGGCGGTGCAGACGCTGTCACGTCTCAACCGCGCGCACCCCAAGAAGCATGACGCCTTTGTGCTCGACTTCGTAAATGACGCCGACATGATCCAGACCGCCTTTGCCGACTACTACCGGACCACGGTGCTCGCCGAGGAGACCGATCCCGACAGGCTGCACGACCTCAAGGCGGAGCTCGACGGCTTTCAGGTCTACGACCCGTCGCAGATAGACGATCTCGTCGAGCGCTACCTCGCCGGGGCCGACCGCGACCGGCTGGACCCGATCCTGGATGCCTGCGTGGCGGTCTACTGGGAGAACCTGGACGAGGGTGAGCAGGTGGCTTTCAAGGGGCAGGCGAAAGCGTTTCTGCGGGCCTATGGATTCCTGGCGTCGATCCTGCCCTATACAAACGCCGGGTGGGAGAAGCTCTCGATCTTCCTGAACTTCCTCGTTCCCAAGCTGCCCGCTCCTATCGAAGAGGATATGTCCAAGGGGATTCTCGAATCCATCGACATGGACAGCTACCGGGTAGAGAAGCAAGCGGTCAAGACCATCCAGCTTCCCGACGAAGATGCGGAGATCGGGCCGGTGCCCACCGAGGGCGGAGGGCAGAAGCCCGAACCGGAGATGGACCGGCTTTCGAACATCCTGAAGCAGTTCAACGACCTGTTCGGCGACATCGAGTGGAAGGACGGAGACAAGATAGCCAAGGTCATCGCGGAGGAACTCCCGGCGAAAGTTGCCAGGGACAAGGCATATCAGAACGCCCTAGCCAACTCCGATCTTCAGAATGCGCGAATCGAGCACGACAAGGCCCTCGAACGGGCGATGACCGAGTTGCTCGCGGATCATACCGAGCTGTTCAAGCAATTCAGCGACAACGAATCATTCCGCAGGTGGCTATACGGAACGGTCTTCGAAGCGACACGTGACAGCGCCGTAGTCCGCGCCAGTGTCCGTGGACCGTGATCTTGTCCGACTCAGCCGGTACATCCGGGGCAATTTCAAGTAGCAGAGAGGATCGATTACGCGGCGGACAACCGGAGCGTCCGGCTGATTCAGCTTGGTCGTTCCTCACAACCATCGTACTCCGCAGTACAAGGTCGGCTCGGTCAGCCCTATCTTCCGACTGGCCTCGGCAACCGTGCGGCCCTCAGCCATAGCCACCTCGGCCTATCGGAGGTTGTAAACGACCTGCTTTAGTCGGGCTCTTACAGCCCGGTTTCTGACATCTCTCCTGGACCAGTCTTCTGCGGCCAAGACAAGCTTGGCCGCTCACTCGCGTACGGTGTGAACAGCATGGACACGATGGACAGATACAAGATTCAGGCATCGATAAAGGATGTAATCTCCATTCTTGACTCCTCACCAATCCAGCCTGATTTGATAGCAGAGACTAACGTCGTGCAGTTGACTAACCGTGTGCCCATAGCCCATCTAGCCATAGAAAGAGGTATGAAAACGCTCATCACCGAGGCTGGCAGGAGCGCCAAACGCACACACGGTCTCCACAAGCTGTATCAAGCCTTGAAGGAAGGCAACCAGGGGTCAGCGGAGTACCTAGCTGCGGCTTTCGAAGATGCAGTCCGTTTCTTTGGATACAACGTAAACACCAAGGGGTTTAAGCAGTTCGGTTCCCTCGATGACTACCTGACGAAGGTTGGCACTGACAAAGCCTTCGAGGCACTTCGGTATTGGGCGATTGGGGAATCCAGCCAAGGAGCGACCCCCATCTCGTACATTTCGCTGCCGATACATAGGGAGCTTCTTTGCGCTCTATGGTGCCTTTTCTTCCCGACTCGCCGCGAAACAGTCTCGACCCGTGTTGAGCGTGAAATCGCCGGCGCCATGTTTGACCGCAGAGATACCAATGACAGCCCTGACGGTGAAAGCATGAAGCAATCGGTCACCTGGTACTGGAACTGGCTTTTCAAGGAGCATGCCACTCGCCGGAGCGCCCTCAAAGAGGCTGTGGATCGGCAATTCATCATCAAAGACAACGACGAATTCGTCAGGCAAACTCTGCATGACGCCTACGCCGACCTTCAACAGTCGAAAGACCCCGCGGTCCGGTACTACCTCCGCACGCTCACCTACCTACGCAAGGGCTCTCAGCAACGAATCCCTGACGCTATTCCTGAAGTCGAGTGGTTCGACGACATGAAGACTAATGGGGTGGTTGTAACGCCTGCTGGTACCGAGCTGGGCTTTATAGAGAGGTACGCAGATGGCGGATGGGGAATCGTCCCGGAGAGAGAAGGCTTGGTGCAGGTAACGGACGTTGCTGAAGCTATTGCAGATGCCAAGGCTTACTTGGTCAGACATCTCACAAAGGAAGTCATCGTCACCGTAAATGGAGAGTCAAAGCAACTGCGTATAGTCAACGAAAGAGACCGCTTTCCGACACCTGTCGGTGCGTCAGACCATGTCTGGACCGCAGCCGTAGAAATCTCCAGAGACTTGAGCCTCGATCCCCCAACATACAAATTGGAATTCTGGGACGCGAATCACGGCTTAAGTCCCGGAGTGGGAGTCTCGATTGAACTCCGGGCGGAACGAAACGACGGATTTGTATCCATTCTTGAAGGCACGATCACAACGGTGGAAGAGCACAAGGTCTCAATTACCGGGATCAATACCTTGACCTCAGGAAAAACCGTTGAAGCCTGACTCCGTCTCCACCTGCCTCCCCAATTGAATCCAAGAGGGATGGTAATACTCTGCGCGCTGTTGCAAATTGGTTGCCGATGATTGAAGAGCGCGATCAAATCGCGCGCTGGACCGAGCCGACTAGCATTCAGGGGGCCGAACTGTCACCCGAGGAGGAGTGTGCGGCGCAGCGCGCGTTCCGCGCGTGGCAGAAACACAACGCCACAGGTGATCGAACAGAGCTGGTCGAGCTCGGAATCTTGCCGGCCGATACTGGCGTTCCCGCTGAACCCGCCGAAGAGTAGAAGGCAAGCCCAGTTCGGGCATGCACGGTTCCCCACAAGCGCCGGGACGGATGCTTGATCCGCACTAAGCTCTGATAGTCACGGCCCCGGCCCAGCTCCGCGAAACCCTCGATGGTCTTCCCACCGCTGCTCTGGCCACGCAATGTGCCGGCTTCCGTCCCGGTCGCTTGGACAACCCCACGATTGCAGCCAAGTACACCCTCCGCTCGCTTGCCCGCCGATACCGTCAACTCGGTAAAGAGAGCCGCGAACTGCAGACCGAACTGGAACGGGTCATCCGGATAGCGTCGCCGACCTGGTCCGCATCTTCGGGGTAGGGCCTGACGCGGCGGCGACTCTCCCGATCGCCGCCGGAAGCAATCCCCAGCGCCTCCGTTCCGAGGCTGCCTTCGCCTCGCTGTGTGGGGTCAATCCGATACCTGCCTCCTCTGGCAAGACCAATCGACACCGGCTAAACCCCGGAGGCGACCGCCAAGCGAATGCCGCTCTCTATCGCATCGTCCCGGTACGGCTTCGCTATGACTGCCGCACCAAGGCGTACATGCTTCGCCGCACCGGAGAGGGACTGAGCAAGAGCGAGATCATCCGCTGCCTCAAACGCTATGTTGCCCGCGAGGTCTTCTCGGTCATACGGAACTCTGCCGAGCTGGTCCGCCGCGCGGCTTGACACGTATAGGAGCATCCTTGCGACTGGTACAAAGATGGGGGCAAGGCCAGGGTGCGCCGGACTAACATAATTGGTCGTACAAGCCTTGGGGGCACGTCACAAACCTTGACGGCAAGTCAGAGAGAATGCGTCGGAAAGGGTATTAGTGAAGACTGGATCTAAAGGTTTCCTAGTGAAACCGACTTTGGGCGACGATCGTGGGTGGTCGATTGGATCGATATAGTTACCAAGCTGAGGCGTTACCGACTTTTCTAGCGATTGCTCCAGCGGCTCTCTTTATAGCCGCGGTCCTACCTGAGGGAATGTCGCTGGGAGGTCTATTCGTGAAGTTCTCCCCCTTTATTGCCTTTGCTGCGCTTTCGTTCGTCGCAAGTCAAATCGGTGCCGATTTTGGGACGAGGTTAGAAAAACGCCTATGGGCGAAGTGGGGCGGACCTCCAACTACACGATTTCTCCGCCATAGAAACAAAGAGTACAACGCGATAGTCCGCCAGGCTCTTCACCAGAGCCTGATCGAACTAGGCCTCAGAGTGCCAACCGAAGAGGAGGAAGCTCAGAATCCTGAATTTGCCGACGAGTGTTACGGCGCATGTACGACGCAGCTTCGGACGCTTACTCGCAATGGGAAAGAATACCCCTTAGTGCGCAAGAGGCTGATCGACTACGGCTTTCGCAGAAACATGCTTGGCTTGAGATGGATCGGGCTGGTCGCAGCGGCGGTAGTCTTGTTACTGTGTACATCTCACATCGCTTGGAATTGGGCTTCGGCCGGCCTAAATGCTCCCCTGCTCGCAGTCGGCATATTAAGTGCCGGAATGGCGATCGGTTGGTGGATGTTGGTCAATGAGAGGGCAGTCTCCCTCGGAGCAAAGCGATACGCTAACTCACTTCTTGAGACAGCGAGAGACATGGAGTAGGTGATGGCCACAATTCACTACCTAAACGTTAAAGAGGGGGATTGTTCAGTAATCCAACACAATTCAGGGCGGATAACCGTGATTGATGTCTGCAATGCCAAGGCTCCTGAAACAGAAGAGTCGAAGGTCGCGATGTCGTTAGCTAAAGCTGCTACTCGGGTACCTGGCAATTTCCAACAGAAGAATTATCCAGTTGATCCGATTGCCTATCTACAGAGTCACAACATAAACGGCATCTTTCGATACATTCAAACCCACCCTGACATGGACCACATGGATGGTGTCAAAGCGTTTTTTTCGAGTGTGGTCCTGTGAATTTCTGGGATACCCAGAATCAAAAGGAAATGTCTGACGAGTCTTGGTCGACGTCCCCATATGAGAGGGCCGATTGGGAGTTCTATAGGAATTTGAGGGAGACTGATCCAGATACCAATCCGAAACGGCTAACGCTGCTGGCTGGGGCTAGTGGGCAGTACTACTACCACGAAGGAGGAGACGGCCTCGATATCCTTGCTCCAACACAGGAACTTGTGGATGCAGCAAACAACAGTGGCGACTACAACGACTGCTCGTACGTGCTGCTCTATCGCACAGGCGACCATAGAATCATATTTGGCGGAGATTCTCATGACGGTACCTGGGCGCACATTCTGAGGGAATACGAGGATGACGTAAAGGACATCGACCTCTTGATCGCGCCTCATCATGGCCGCAGTTCAGGCCGTTCATATGAATTCCTTGATGTCCTTAGACCTAGTTTGACTTTCTTTGGAAATGCTCGGTCAGAGCATCTGGCCTACGGAGCTTGGTATAAGCGGAATCTGCGCTACGTAACTAACAATCAAGCGAATTGCATGGTTGTTAATGCAAGTCAGCATCCCATGGATTTTTATGTGACGAATGAAGCATTCGCCAAGAGAGTTAATCCTTCTACCTACTACAGCGAAGTCTTCAACGCTTGGTTCGCCTATCGCATTGAGAGGTAGGAATGCATGTCGGCTTATTGCTATCGTGACCTTCCCCCGAGATGGTACAGGAGCAATGTTAGAAGCTGGGCCATAGAAGGGGTTACAGATAGCAAGGCGGAAGCGTACGCCGGAGCAGGTGATCAACAAGCTCCGGCAAGCCAAGGTGGCCATAGCCGAAGGTAGGACGGCGGCCGCGCCCAGTCGGAAGATAGGGTTAACTGAGCAGACCTGCTACCGCTGGCGGGCAGAGTGCGGAGGTCTGAGGATCGACCAGGCGCGGCGGTTTGACCTGCCCCCAAGGTTGTACCACCAATTATGTTAGTCCGGCGAGCATCGGGACAGGCTCAGCAGGCAGGATAGCCGCCGGCGTCGGCGGTCTGTAGCCCAGTGAGCTGTGCGGCCGGATGCGGTTGTAGGTCTGCCGTACTGCGCGGTCAGCACCTGCGCCTCCCGAAGCGTGTAGAAGATCTCCCGGTCCAACAGCTCGTCACGCAGCTTGCCGTTGAAACTCTCCACATAGCCGTTCTCCCAAGGCGAGCCGGGCTCCGACTGTGCTGGCCGTGTACTCCGGGCTGTGTCCGAGAGGAGTCTAGTTCGGGCGCGCGCTCGACCACGATCAACTCATAGCGTCTCGTTAGGATTTGAACAGGTTTCTGGCTAGGTCTCTTTCATGCGCGCCGTCCGTCCGCGTCGGTATTGCCGAAAGTGCCAGAATCCCTAACGGCCAAGTTTCGCGGGCAGGTCACGGCACCGCTGTTTTTTGGCCGCCCTGGATGCGGGGGCCTGAGAATTCTCTCTCTTACCTCCCTGTGTATGACAACGCCATGTCCTTCTCATGAACGAACCGGCCCGCCGTGGTCAAGGGGCGGGCATCTGAAAGAGGTGTTCCCATCCGGGTAGAGTGGGGTGACAGACGTTGATATTGCGAGGCTCCTTCCGTGGGGACTTTCAAGTGGCCGTTGCGGATTTTCAGCAGTGGACCGCCAACAGGGCCAGAACACGGAGGCGGCGGTGGACACCGGGGCCGCCTACACCGCGCTACGATAGCCCTGTTTCTCGTGATGCTCGCCCTCGTGACTACTCAGGGCTGTAGCGAGAGCGATTCCAGCAAAGAGGCTCGCCGGGCTGCCGTGGTCACCGCCCTCGATACCCTGGCAGCAGACTTGCTGGAGGATCGACCGGCTGATGCGGCCGCGTACACGGAACGCCTACAGACCTACCTGGAGCCCCACCCGTCGTTCTTTGGCAGTGCGGCTGCGCTGCTGGACCGTTCCGGGGCCGTCATAACAAGCTCCTACGTCTATCGCACGGCCAACGGCTATGCCAGCCTTGACCTTGCCGTACCCTCCTATAACATCGAGGCGCAGGACAGGTTCGCAGCTCCCCTCGCCGAGAACGCGAGCGTTTGGACGGAGCCCTACTTTGACGCGGGCGGCGGTGAGGTGTGGATGATCACTCGCTCTGTACTGGTGCGCGATTCAGAGAGCATTTTTGCCATCATAACCACCGATTTGGTCGTGGACGCCCCCACCCAGTAACACCTCGCGTTGCGGGAGCCGGAATGACTGGTGAGGGCCTTCACGTCCTCGCGGAGGCTGCGCCCGTTGTCCACGACGTACAGGGGCAACCGGGGCTGCCCGGCAAGCCACTTGATGTGGTCGTAGACGCAGGGCGGCTCCCGTATGCTCATCCCTTGCACCATGCACGCCCGGCGTAGCCGCGCGTATAGTTCCACCTTGTACATGCTCCATACGTTCCATCAAGTTCCTCGGAACATCATGGAAGGCGGCGGGTGGTCCATTTTTCAAGCGCCAACCCTCAGCGCTAAATCCTGCCCAGCCGGTACGTTTTTGCTCCGCCGTTTACAGTCCGTGACGCTCGGCGGCGGCATGGACGTCGTCCAGCGACTTGAGCAGCGAAGCCTCGTACACGGCGTAGTGCCTGATGCTGTGGGGACCCTCGTCGGCGTTCGGGTGTACGACGACGGTGTGGCCGCCAACGTCAGAAAATCCAGCAAAGCTCCGAATCGTCGTGTGAACGGCCAGCCTGCGCACGGTCTCGTTAAGCGAAGCCAGGTCCTGCTTGTACGGAGCGTGCATCGCGAACGCCCGCACACCGTGCGAGTCGAACAGCCGCCGCCAGCGCTCGACCGACGCTCCCGCCGACAGATCGACCGCCTCCTCCCAAAGCTCACAGCGTCTGAAGCCGGCCTCCGCAAGCTGCGGGATAGCTGCATAGAGGTCCAGGTCCCGGCCCCATGCGGAAAGGTTCAAGCCATAGTCGATCATCTGCCCACCTCGGCGCTCCGTGATGAATCCACGTGGACCGCATCACGAACGGTCCATTACAAGGTAGGGAGTAGACATAAACTTGAGACGCCTATGTTCAAACGGAGCATGTAGCGCCGGCTAACTCTTCGTGAAGTCTGAGGCCCGCGTGTCCGGGGCGGGAGGGGAATTCGTTGAGGAGCGGAGTGGGGTTTCGACAAACCTTCGAGCTTGCTTAAGCGGCGCTTAAGCGCTGGGGTTGAAAATGAAGCAAGACTTGATCATTCGTGATATGAGTTGCGCCTATTAACCGATTAGCCGTCGCCGATATTGGATCGAACACCACTCGCGTAATAGTCCTCGACCGGGGCGGCGGCAGCGACCTCAACATCATCTCCCAGTCCAAGCGCGCGTTGAAGCTCACTCGTGGTCTGGGACCCGACGGTTCGCTGGACGAAGACTCGATGCGGCGCCTGATAGACACGATTCGAGACTTCGTCGCGGTAGCCGAATCGGCGCAGGCTGGCAGAACCGTCTTCGCTGGCACCTCCTTCCTTCGCGACGCCAGGAACCGCGACGAGATCGTCCGCCGCGTTCGGGATGAGACAGGCGCGGAAATCCGGGTGCTCTCGCCGGACGAGGAGGCGCGCCACGCCTGCCTGGGCGCGGCCTACGGACTTCCGGTCGATTCGGGCGTGGCGGCGGACATCGGCGGCCGCAGCGCCGAGATCGTCGAACTGAAGGACCGCGGGATCGCCCGCAAGCGAATCTTCCCGCTCGGCGCGCTGCGGGTGAGCGACGAGTTTCTTTCCTCGGAACCGCCGTCCAAGAAAGAGCTGAACGCGCTCAGACGACACGCCGAGGCGACCCTGGAATCCGCGCTCGGCGAGTACTCGCTCGACGGCGGGCTGCTGGTGGGCACCGGCGGGACGGTCCGCAACCTGGCGAAGATAGACCGCCGACGGCGAAGCTACACGTTCTCGCGGCTGCACGGGTACGAGCTGACGAGCGACCGGCTCGCGGCGATCATTCAGGGCCTCGCCCGCAGGGAACGCGGCAAGCGGCGCAAGGTCCCGGGCCTGAATCCGTCCCGAGTCGACTCGATCGTGGGCGGGGCGGTGATTCTCGACACCATAGTCCGGGCGCTAGGCGCCAGGTCGATTATCATTTCGGGCGACGGTCTGCGGGAGGGGTTGGCGCTGGATTTGGAAGGTGACTCGTTGCCCGGCGTGGCCGTGGTGCGGGAAAGTTCGGTCGTGGCGCTCTCGTCGAGGTTCGGAACGTGGCGGCATGATTCGGCCTGGCGTTGCCGCAACGTCGCCCTGGCGCTGGTCGAAGCGGCGTCTCCGGATACGCCGGAAGAGCTGAAAAACCTTATTGGCTACGCCGCGCAGGTCCTCGAAGCGGGAAGCAGCATGGACTTCTATAACCGCTTTTCCCACGCCGCCAGCATCGTCGAGTTGAGCGATCTGCGGGGATTCCTGCACTCGGAGATTGCGTTTATGGCCGGGGCGCTCAAGATGGCCGGCAGGAACGGTCCCGATCTCCAGCGCTACGTCGACGCAGCGGGCAAGCATGGCTCCCGCCACCTGCCCGGGGGCGCGGCAATACTCGAAACGGCTGATGAAGTCGCCCGCCGTCTACCCATCGATTC
The DNA here is from genome assembly GCA_965263025.1 of Chloroflexota bacterium. Classification (GTDB taxonomy): domain Bacteria; phylum Chloroflexota; class UBA11872; order UBA11872; family VXNJ01; genus JAPOVO01. Next base: position 60,368 of record OZ253578.1, read on the forward strand.
GGAAGGCGGACTGCGCGCCCGCCGCGAAGCCGGCAAGCTGACCATCAGCGCGGCGGGACTCGAAGCCTGGTCGGATCGCGGGCTGGAGAAGAGGTTCGCGGGCGCGCTGGGACTTTCGCTCAAAGTGCGGGGAGCGGCGGCATAAACCGTTCAAACCCAATCCAAGAGGAGCCGCCGGGCAAGCTGTTCGTCGTGGAGGGGATCGACGGCTCCGGCAAGAGCACGCAGATCGACCTGCTGCACAAATGGCTCGTCAGCCAGGGCTATCTGGTGGTCTTCACCGAGTGGAACTCGTCGCCGATCGTTCGCAGGACCACGCGCCGCGGCAAGCGCCGCCGGCTGCTTACGCCGCTGAGCTTCAGCCTGATTCACGCGTGCGACTTCGCCAACCGGGTGAACGATCAGATACTTCCCGCGCTCCGGGCCGGGGCCGTCGTGCTGGCCGACCGATACGTGTAAACGGCGTACGCGCGCGACGGCGCCAGGGGGATGGGTTCGCGGTGGCTGCGGCGGCTGTACTCGTTCGCGCCGGAACCGACCATGGCCTTCTACTTCGACGTGCCTCTGGACGAGGCCCTCCGGCGCATCGAGGCCGGACGCGAGGCAGTCAAGTACTACGAAGCGGGAATGGACCTGGGGCTGAGCGACAATCCGTTCGAATCGTTTCGACTGTTTCAGGAGATGATTCAGAACGAATACAACAAGATGGTCGACGACTTCGGCCTGTATCGAATCGACGCCACCGAGTCGCTGGTCCGGCAGCAGCGGAGGATGCGGCAGGCGGTGGGGCCTCACCTGGCCGGCGTCACCAAAGCCGACGACGGAGACCTGGCGGCGGCGCTGTCGGAGTTCGACCTCAGCGGCCGGTACATGCTGGAGCTCTTCGGGCGGTGAACGAGCGGAAACTGAAGTTCTACGGCGAACCGCCGCTGAGAGCCGACGAGGGCAGTTTTCCGGGGCGCCTGATCGTGTTCGAGGGTCCCGACGGCTCGGGCCGGTCCACACATATTCGGCTTACCAAGGAGTGGCTGGAAGATCACGGCTACGGGGTGGTCGACACCGGTCTCACCAGATCGAAGCTCGCCGGCAAGGGGATCGAGCGGGCCAAGACCGGACACAAGCTCGATCCGCTGACGCTTAATCTGTTCTACGCGACGGACTCCGCCGACCGCCTCGAAAGGACGATAATCCCCGCTCTGCGGGCGGGTCTGATAGTCCTGGCGGACCGCTATATGTACTCGCTGATCGCCAGGGCGTCGGTCAGGGGCGTGTCTCCGGAATGGATGCAGGACGTATATGGCTTCGCGGCGGTTCCGGACCGCGTGATCTACCTGGATGTCGACGTTGACCATCTGCAGTCTCGAATTCTCGCCAACGCGGGCGGCTTCGATTACTGGGAGTCGGGGCAAGATTATCTGCGCGGGCAGGATCAGCACACGACGTATATCAACTACCAGAACGAGATGATCGCCGAGTTCCGCCAGCTCGCGGCGGTGCACGACTTCGTCATGATCGACGCGCGAGGCCCCATAGCCATTACGTTTTCAGGCATTCTCGAAGTGATTCGCGACGAAGTCCGTCAGATGGCCGACGAGGACTCGGACACGCCACCCGCGATCTAGTCTTAGACATTTCTTCGGCGCAGCCGTTCCCTTCGATCGACGCGCTCGATGGTGTAGAATCGCCGTCCCTCCGGGAAGCGAGCCGGGCGCTGAACGAGGACACGGACGCGATCATGATGGTAGGCGAAATCGGCGGGAGCGCCGAGCAGGACGCGGCGGCGTACATCATGGAGCACATGCGCAAACCGGTCGTGGCGTTCATCTCGGGTGAGGACGGGAAGGCGGCGGGGGTGGCGGTGTCGGACTCGCCGGCGGAGATCGGGGCGACGATGAAACGGCTGTTGGGTTAAGGCGACGTGCCGCAAGGGCAGTTACCGCCGGTCAGGTGGGAGCGGTTCGTACACCGCGACGACGACGGCCCCCTAATCGTCGGGCGTGCGGCGCACGAAGCAGCGGGGATGGCCGATGTGTATGCCGAGGTGGAGCGGGCGCGGCGGGGCGAGCTTCTGGACGGCTACCTGCTCCGCGGAGTGACGGAGCAGAACGGCCGCGAGATCTGGGAAGCTGACGTCGGCGAACTGATCACGGATCTGGGCTTCCTTTCGGTTTCCGGCGACCTGCATCCCGAAATCGTTCAGGCGCTGGCCTCACTGGACGAAGCGGTACTCCTGCGGATCCAGCCTCATGTCGGGGCGAAGGTCATCCTTCCGAGTGACGTTCTCCCAGACTACGAATTCGCCCACGAATTGGAGATCGTCATCCAGCGCGGCACGACAATGCAGATCATCGGAAAGCACATGGACGAAGAATTGAGGGTAGTGGACCTTGTGATCGCCTACCAGCCGGAACTGGAGGAGTAGACGGCCTTATGCAGGGGCGCCCTTCACACGCCTAGCGTTCGTCGAAGTGGATGTCGCCGTGTGTGGGCGCTCCTCAAGCTGGCCGAGTTCAGCACGCTCTTCTTCCACGGAGTGGACGGGAAGTGGGAGAGACGGATCAGCTAGATTTCGACTTCACCGTTCATGAACCGATCGGCGCATTTGTAGTGCCAATTCCTTGGGTTAGTACTGAAGCACTCTTTTAATTCACAATCAGGCGCGTGTGGAGGGTTTTTAGAGTTGTAGAAAAGGACTTTCCGGCAATTGAATGACCGCGTCAGCTCACAGAACAATGGCACATAACTCTTGCCGCCAAAGAACACTATCGGGTCTTTGGAATCTTGAGAAAGCAGGCAGAGGTCGTTGAAGCGCGTCCTCTTGTTCCGCTTGATCCCCTTGGGGGCCCAGGAGAACGTAATGTTGTAATCGGGTGTCAGGAAGTCGGCCGTAATCAAACCCCAGCCCGCGGAAAGGATGTATACGCGCTCGATACCGTACGCCTCGATCAAACGAAAATAGACGGGGTCCTGGTAAAGCTCCCATGCTGGCAGGAAACCCAGAGGATTGGTCCCTGGTTCCCTGTTGTAGTGCAGTAACTGCTCCCGCCATGTTATCCCGGACTCGGACAAATCGTCGGGATGCGCATAGACATATTCCGCGTCGTCCTGCATCTGCTTGGGATCAGCCACGAACATAACTGGCGAGCCGTTCCTGTCCCTAAAAGTGCCAGCGTGGTCTCTCTTTCTCCCAGCGCACTGGATAACGAGAACCATCATTCCACTCGCAACGCGTCCACGGCGGATTCCAGTACTTCGAGGAACCTCGGCTTATATTGGTCATCAACATGATTGGAATTCCATAGCCCAGATTTCCTCACTCGTTCCCTGTTGCACCGACGACCGAGCCATTGGCAGGAAGGGGGATCCAACTGAGGTTTGCCGTAATTGCTGAGTAGCGCGATGGCGTTGCGTTCGATGTACGCTCTCAAGCTATTCGGGCCCGGCTCGTCCGTTACAGCAAGCCAAAGAAACGGCATTTGGCCAATGACGACGCTAACCTCTAGCTCTACAGTCGCTTCGGCATCTATGGCGGAAGGCTGTGTTGGGGGATCCCGTCCCCACGATGGGCATATCAGGCCATCACGTTCGATCAGAGACGCTCCAACAAGCCCTCGGAAGATTGAGCTTCCGTGATGGCCGCCGCCAGTGCTGATGGTCCCTCGATGTTGCCTCAGGCGCCCCCATAACGTGCTACTTGCGCCATCTTTAGTCGCGTGAGTTCCAACGCGCACAATGCGCTGGCCATGTCCAGTATCAGGGCGTTCTTCACCGACTTCCCGGAAAAAATAAACGCCCCGGCAAGGCCAATTCATGCGCCCGGAACAGTTGGTGAGGGTTCGGGCGCCCTTGACCTTGCGCTCCAAGGCAGCAAGGATTTCATAGAACCTCTTTAGATCGTCTAATCGAGTCACGTTCACTGGTTGTGTCCGCTCATCCACCACTTTCTTCAACTTCGTCGGCTATCCGACTACGCTGCATCGCCGACACATCGCTCATGCCACGAGACTGCATCTACGAGCATATGCGCCCAAATCGCGCAGGCCACAAGACCCTTTCGCATATCAGGATTCAGTGCGTGGCTGACCTCAGGTACTTCCTCGACGCAACACTCTATCGTCGGTTCGTCACGAGACATGGTCTAGAATCGCCGTCCCTCCGGGAGGCTGGTCTGCTCCCCGAAACCTGGTCCAGGAGAAATGTTAGAAACTGGGCCATTGGAAGGGGGTACGGATGGCAAGGCGGAAGTGCTGCGCCACACGGCGAGGTTTCTACGCTCGGCGAACATGGGTTGCCTTGCGGCGAGTTCGGCCGCCGCTGCGCCACGGGTGCGAGTCTTCCTAGCACCGCCCGGCTTACGAGGGTGAGGCTTGCCGTCGTCTGCTACGCCGCTCGCGCGTCTCCCCTTTGGCCTAACCGCCAAACCCTGTCTGCCAGCAGACCTAGTGTTTGCCCGTCGTTGCCAGTATCCGCGCCCGCCCTTTTCGCTAGCTCGACGCACTACCAGATTTCGCCCTTCGCGTAGAGATTCTCCGCAGGTCCAATTAGGTACGGATCAGGCTCGGCTACTCGCTTACGCACGCCTCGGTCGTACTTCAGACTGCGCAGTACGTAGCGCATGCAGGCCAGGCGAGCACGCCTCTTGTCATCTGACTTCACGACCACCCACGGTGATGCCTTCGTGTCTGTGGCTGCGAACATCCCCTTCTTCGCTTCCGTGAACTCGTCCCACAGCGGCAGCGACCGGACATCGACCTCGCTGACCTTCCACTGCTTAAGCGCATCCTTCCTGCGGGACATGAGACGCCTGAGTTGCTCCTCACGGCTTACCGAGAACCAGAACTTATACAAGCGAATGCCTTCGTTTATCAGCATCTCCTCGAACAACACCGTGTCTCGCAGAAACCGCAACGTATCTGCCGTCGTGCAGAATCCCATCACCGGCTCCACCACCGCCCGGTTGTACCAAGATCGGTCGAAGAATACGATCTCCCCGCTCGTCGGCAGGTGCTGAACGTAACGCTGAAAATACCATTGCCCACGCTCCCTGTCGGACGGCGCCGAAAGCGCCACCAGCGTCGCGCCGCGCGGATTGAGGTGCTCCATGAAGCGCTTTATCGCCCCGCCTTTGCCGGCAGCGTCGCGCCCCTCGAACAACATCACCATCCGCTGCCCGGTCTCGGTTACCCACCTCTGCATCTTCAGCAGTTCGATCTGCAGCTTCGCCTTGTCGCGTTCGTATTTGCGCCGCGACAGTCTCGTCGAGTAGGGATACGTGTCGCTGATGATCTGGTTGGACCGCGCGCTCTTTACCTTCTCCACGATGTCCAGAGGGACACCTGCAGTCGGGATAAACGGAACCAAACGTTCCTTTACCTTGCCCGGTCTCGCCATGGTGGTTTAGACCCCGAAGTCCTCAGCAAATAGAGCACACAGAGAATTTCGCACGATCATATGTGCGTGCCGCGAGGCGAGTCAATCGCCGACGCCTGACCCACAGGCCGACGTGCTCGCATACAGCGTTGTCAGAGTTGACATGCCCCCTGAGAACTCGTCCAGAACGGGGATTCGACCGCTGGGTCGCCGAAAACGGTCCGATCGCAACGGTCAGAATAGACGCGCCAGGTAACTGATCGAATCCCACCTCGACACTATGAGTTGATCGTGATCGAGCGCCCATCCCAAGCACACTCTGCTCGGACAATGGCTCGGAGTTGACGGCCAGTTCAACCAGAGCCTGGCTCGCCAGGGTCGCGACCGACACTTATTGCATCGATCCCAGCTCACCATGGGAGAACGGCTATGTGGAGAGCCTCAAAACCAAGCGCCGCGACGAACTCTTGGACCGGGAGATCTTCCACCAGCTGCGGGGACGCAGGTGCTGCCCCGACAGGACTGGCAGACTGACAACCGCATCCGGCCGCACGGCTCTTCGGGTTACAGGCCGCTGGCGCCAACGGCAATACGGCCCGCGGAACCTATCCCGACGCGCGTGGAACTAAACTGGCAAGCGGTACCAAGTTTGGGAGTAGGTCAAGGCGATGGGCGATTTTGATAATGTTCTTGCGCTCCTAGGCGCGAGCCCTGGTGCCAGGTTCTGGAAAGCGGATCTTCATGTCCATACCCCAGCCTCGTCGGATATGGGATCGAAGTGGCAATCGGCGACCCCGGAGGACGTGGTCGACTTCGCCCTCGCAGCGGAACTGGACATCATCGCCATCACCGATCACAACACCGTCGATTGGTGTGATCGTGTCCGTGAGGCGGCCAGCGGCACCAGTCTCCATGTATTGCCCGGTACGGAAGTATCCACAAAACACGGGCACTTGCTAGCCATCTTCGGTGAGGATACGCAGGTCGAGAAGATAAGAGAGTTCCTCATTCGCGCGGGATTCACAGGGGAGCGCTACGGCAGCCTCGAAGCCGCCAGTACGCAGAACATGGACACCCTTGCCGAGTGGATTGACCAAATGGAAGGCGTGGCGATCGCCGCCCACGTCGACAGCAACAATGGCCTTATGACCTTCCGAGTAGCCGATGAGAAGCGTCGGGTTTCCTCATCGCGGTTTATCCGAGCCTTTGAAATCACTGATGCGACCAAACGACCAGACTATGAGAGCGGGAACATCCCCAGCATTGATCGAAAAGTGTCATGTCTAATGGCGTCAGACTGTTCGTCGCCAACATCATCGATGCACGAGCTCGATGCCATCGGTACTCGATTCACCTATTTCAAGATGGAGGCAGTGTCTGCTTACGGAATCAGGCAGGCCCTCCTCGATCCAGCCATTCGCGTCCGATTTGCCGAAGATCAGACTATTGAGCCACAGAGCACTATAGAGGGGCTTTGGGTCGCCGGAGGGTTTCTAGACAGTCAGCAGTTGCGATTCAGCGACAACCTTACATGCGTGATAGGAGATACTGGGTCTGGCAAGTCGCTCGCCCTTGAACTCATACGTTCTGTACTCCAGCAACAAGCGGCAATCGGAAAGATATCCTCCGAGATTTCATCCCTCCTAGCATCCTGTACGAAGGAGATCAGCAGAGTCTGTCTGGTTGTCAGCAGAGATCAAGCCCAGTATCTGATTGAACAAACATTCGACAATGGGGCGGCGAGCGATCCAATGGTCAGAAGAGTCACAAATTCTGGCCTGGAAGATCTTGAAACGCCAATTCATGTGTCAACATTTTTCCCTATCAAGGCTTACAGCCAAAGCGAGATTCTCGAGTTCGCACGTCAGCCGGAATCGAGGCTCTCTTTGACGGACGACCTGATCGACATTCGCGACGAAACATCACTTGTGGAAGCCAAAAAGGCCGATCTGCGCACGAACGCTTCTAAGCTACTTGAGGCTCAACGCAGGCTTGTGAACGCCCTTGAACGAGTCAGCAAACTGGGCACTCTCCAGGAGCAGATACGTCGCATAAGCGAACTACTTGATCACCCGAGAGTTGCAGCCCATCGCCTCTGGACTTTAGAACAGGGGACTTTGAACACGGTCAAGAATGAACTTACGAGTTTGCGACAGTCCGCCGCTACTTCTTTCCCGGCCATGGGCTCAAATCTGCCATCTCCTCTCTCCAACGAGACCCCGAATGCTGATCTATTGACCGAAGCTACCGAAGTTGGTGTGCATCTCAGGACTAGAACAGAAGGCGCCAAGTTGGACTTCCTACAACAGATTGACGAAGCGCGAGAGAAACTCGCTGAGATCCGCGGGAAATGGGATGATCGTTTTGCCCAAGAGCAAAGCGAATACGAGGAGCTACTGCGTTCGATAGATACAGATGGCGTTGGCCTCACCGCGCTATCGCGAAAGCTCGAATCCCTTGAAGCGAAGGAGTCCAACCTATCAAGACTCGAAAGTCAGGTGGAAACTGACTTGCAGCCTGCGATCGACAACCTCAATTCCCAGCGCGAAGAACTGCTCGATGAACTACAGCGACTGCGCCGCGAAATAACTAGGAAGCGGGAGAATAAGGCAAGACAACTGACCCAAGCGCTCGGACGGCGCATCGTAGTCGACGTGGACTCAGACGCCAACTCAAAACAACTCCAAGAAGCGTTGACTGAGATTGGGGTTGGGTCGCGTGTGCTCAAAACCGAAATTGCCGCAATGGCCAAGGAATTGCACCCGGTTCCTTTCGTGAAGTCACTCCTCCAGCAGAACTACGATGAACTCGAACAGCGCTCAGGAGTTAAGACTTCGTCTTTCGGACGTCTGCACGACAATATTCTTGATCGTGAGCTCATGAGGGAACTCTACGATCTTCAGATTGTAAACGTTGACGATGTCGTCCGAATCCGATTTGCGGTCACCGAAGGTGAGTACAGAGATCTTGAAATGCTGGCGCACGGTCAGAAATGCACTGTCGTCTTGGCTGTCGCAATGGCGGAGGGCGAATTCCCGCTTATAGTCGACCAGCCTGAAGATGCGTTGCATGCTCCCTATATTGAGGACAATATCGTCAGAAGATTACGTGATCATCGAGGCCATCGGCAGTGCATATTTGCCACTCGTAATGCAAATGTCCTCGTTTCGGGAGATGCGGAGCAAGTCATCGTGATGGAGGCCGACTCGAGCGAGGGCAGAGTTAAAAGAACGGGATCAATCGATCAGTTCGATACACGAGACCTTGTTCTGTTGCATCTCGAAGGTGGACGAACCGCGTTTGAGCGCAAGCAGCTCAAATATGGGATTGACGCTGGCTAGGCTTGCTTTTGGCCCGCCTGATCTCCCAATTGACCTTGACCTGCCTCCCTAAAACTGGGGCCTAGTAAGGTGCACGGATGGCGAGGGCAAACCAGACGTAGCCAGAGTTCCGAACGAGATCGAACTCGACAATATGTCTGCTTAGTGCGGATCAAGGGGCTCCCCTTACCTCCAAGAGGAAGCGCTGATCGAGCGGTCGCGGCAAGTCGATCCTCAGCTCGCTATGCTCAGCCCGCCAGCGATAGAACGTCTGCTCCATTACGTCCATCTTTCGACTGGCCTCGCCTACCGTGCTACCTCACGCTAGAGCCACCTCGGCCTGCCGGAGCTTCTTGATCACCTGCTCGAGCGTACGCTTCCGCTTTGCCATCTGACGCCCCTCCTTTAGCCCGGTCGAGGCTGTAAAAGCCGACAGGTCTGGAATCGACCTACGACCCCGTACGTCTCTACCGCCTCACCAAAAACCGCTGGCAGGTTCTTGGGCACTAGCATACGAGCGCCTTCGAAACACATTGTCACGAACGAGGACATGCGTCGTTCGTCCTACCCGAACGCAACGTATTGACCGTATTCGTTGAATCCATCTACACTCCCAATCTCAGCAGCATGGTCATCCTTGGAACTGTTCACGTAGTCATTGAGGCATCGTCGTGTCCTTACTTTCGTTCGAACGTCTCCGTGACGCTGTATCCGGCGGTGCGGTCGCGCTCCGGTCACGAGTCACATTGCAGCCTGCTGGAGGTGAGGGAGACAAGATCTTCCCCCCTTCTTTCGCAGTCGAGCGGGGAGCGGAGCACAAGTACGCCGTCGAAGTACGCCGAATTAGCGAAAGCAACACAGAGTCCATTACCGTGTTGCTGGACTCGGTCGCGTCTCAGGCGAACCGGGCGGAGTTAGGCCTACTTGAGGGATGGCAGCGAGAAGAGTTGGCTTTTCCCGTCCCGTACGTCGACTTTTCTGACCACGGCGATGTGACGGATTACGACAAGCTGACCGTTTTAGAGGCGCCACATCGACTAGCAGACGCCATCTTCCGCGACAGCATGTTGGACGGAACTCTGTTCCGCTTGTCGGATATCGGACAAGCGGTTACGGACGCAACACCGCGGAACGCTACGGATCTGTTCCGATATTCCCCGACCTCACTTCTGTTCGGTATGTGGGATTCCACGGGTCCGAAGGGCGGACTTGGATCAAAGTTCCAGCGAGCCTACGTATCGGAGATCGTAGGTTTCGACGCCAGGATTGGTAAACGGGTTGGGAGCCGCATCGATCCACTTCAGATCGAAAAGGTTGCGCCGAATGACCGCGTTTTCAATAGTGCTGACACGGCCGAGGTCTGGACCCACGATCCCGACGCAGCCGAGAGGGATAGCAAGGGCAAACCCGTGTACGCCTCTCGAGGCAGTCAAAGTGGTGAGGCTGGACAGCCGTCCAAGATAAACCACGGAAACATCGTTCCCTCGATCGACGTGCAGGCCGGCGGGGTCACTATCTCAAACGCTCGGCAGACGACAGTGATCTCGTTCGCAGCGCTACGTCGGCTGCGTTTCAAAGGACATAAGCGATCGGCCGAGTTGGCCGCTCGCACAGCCGTCGCCGCGTTAGGGGTTGCCGCCATCGCATACCAGTACGAGAACGACTTCGACCTCAGGTCCCGCTGTCTGCTCGTGCCAACGCATCCCCCGCGTCTTGAACTCCTGTGCCGGGACGGTTCCGTCGGCGAAGTCTCTGACTTGGATCGAAGCACGGCTACGGACATCCTATCCGCAGCGTCAGATCATGCGACTGAGACCGGAATAGGCTGGGACAAGCGCGACATTCGCCTTGTGCCTGCCCCAAAATTGATCGAGTTGATCCGTCGCAGCCGCAAAACCGCTGTCATCGACTGACCCGCAGGGAAGACAGTGCCAGCCGCGACGAGCTTCGGCATAGAAATAAACTTCCTCACAGGTAGGTATATCGCCACCTACCACAATGACCGCGAGCGCAGTGAGTGGCCGCCGCACCCTGCGCGGCTATTCTCGGCACTCGTGGCCGCTTGGGCCGAGGATGGCCGCGACCCTCTTGAACGGGATGCTCTCGAATGGCTTGAGGCGCAAGGCCCACCCCTCATCGCCGCGTCGGAAGCCGCGCCAAGGAGTGTGGTTTCGCATTTCGTGCCGGTAAACGACACATCGATTACTTCGCGGCCTTTCCAGACGAGAAGGGCTAAGAAGATTCATGAGTTGATGGATCAACTGAATGAAGAGCTGTTCTCTTCGCGAGGTGAAATCACGAAGAATGCGTCGCGGATACAAGCAAGGCTGGCCAAGCAACGGGAGGTCACAGCCCAGGTCACCGGTGTAGGCAAGACAAATCCGGCGGACGCTAGCAAGATTCTGCCGGATCTCAGGAGCAAACAGGAACGTTTCTTCCCGTCAGTGACGCCCAGCGATCCTCGCGTTACCTTCTTTTGGAAGCGCACGGCTCCCAGAGGAACCATCGAGCGGCTTGATGAGTTGCTCAGTCGAGTCATCCGACTGGGACACTCGTCGTCCTTAGTCTCATGCAGAGTTACCACGGATGCGCCGGACGTCACCTTCGAGCCTGGAGACGTTGGCGTTAGCTTGCGAACCATGGGGCGCGGTCAACTCGCCGAACTTGAACGGCAGTACAAGCGACACCGCGGCACTAAACCGCGGGCGCTGCCTTTTACGGATGTTCGCTTTGAGGCCACCAGCCAAGTCGTGCCGCGCGAACGGCTACTGGATCCCAATACCCTCGGCGAGTGGGTCGTCTTCGAATTTGCACACAACTCGCGGTTTTTCCCATCTACGCGAGCCGTGGAACTAGCGACCGCCATGCGAGCCGCCATTCTGCACTACGCCAAGGAGCCGATCCCCGAAGCTCTCAGCGGGCACAATCGTCAAGGAAAGTCGACGGCGGCACCGCACGTTGCATTCCTACCGCTTCCTTATATCGGCTACGAGCACGCCGACGGTCGAATCCTTGGAATGGCCCTGTCCATGCCGATGTCAATGGACGTACGCGCGCGTCGGGCGGCATTGCGAGCAATTGGAACTTGGGAAGACGGGCAGGACGACAAGCAACGACCCTACGCACTCAGGCTGACCCTCGGCTCTCACGGGGTCGTCCACATGTCCCGGCTGCGTGGCGCCGTCACTCTGACCTCATTGCGCCCGAGCGCGTGGAATCGACGGTCGCAGCGATGGGTGTCAGCGACGCCTATCGCTCTGCCAAGGCACCCCGGTCGACTCACCGGCGGCAATGCCGTAGCCCGTGCCAAGGCGTGGGCGCTAGCGGAGTCGACGATATCCACAGCCTGCACGCATGTTGGGCTGCCTGAGCCGTCGAGCATAGAAGTCTCCCTGGACCCGTTCATCTCGGGCGCCCGACCCGCCCCGCACTTCCCTGCTTTCAGCCAGAAGGGGATGGGTGGAAAGCCGGTTAGGCGTCAGCTCGTGCATACCCTCATTACATTCGAACACCCATTAACCGGCCCTTTGATGCTGGGTGCGGGGCGGTTTCTCGGACTCGGATTGATGCGCCCATTGCCAATGCCTCGCGCCGTCGACTCGCCTAAGAGCAGTGTCAATGAGTGAAGGGTTAACAAGCGAGGATTTCACAACCTTCTTTAAGGATGTCCATGGTTATGAGCCGTTTCCCTGGCAACAGCGCCTGACCGAATACGTACTCAACTGCGGTTTTTGGCCGAAGGTCATCGACTTGCCAACGGGCACAGGCAAGACCGCCGTCCTCGATACTGCCGCATTCGCCCTGGCTGCCCGGCCGGAGATTTCACCCCGGCGGGTCATCTTTGTAATAGATCGACGCATCGTTGTCGACCAAGTCTACAGACGAGCACAGGTCATAAGAGACAAGATCAAATCGGGCAACACCAGGATTCTGCAACGAGTTCGCGACAGCCTTGTCAGATTGAGCGGTGGCGAACCATTGGGAGTCGTTGCGTTGCGTGGGGGCATTCCAATTGACAACGCTTGGACCCACCATGCAGATCAGCCCTGGGTGATGGTGTCCACAGTGGATCAGTTCGGCTCGCGTTTACTTTTCCGCGGCTATGGTGTTACCCCCAGCATGTGGCCAGTGCACGCTGGTCTTGCCGGAAATGACTGCCTTGTGATTCTGGATGAAGTGCATCTGAGCGTGCCTTTCGCGGAGACACTGGAGCAGGTATCTACACTCGAGCCTGGGAAGCTGCCCCGACGTTTCATTGTGGTCGAGATGTCGGCCACACCCAGCGATTCCGAAGCGGAGCGTTTCAAGTTGGATCCTCCGTCGGACCTGCATCAGTGTGAGGAACTTGCTCGTCGCGTGCACGCCTCGAAGGAAGCCGAACTGGTTACAGTGCGGAATCACGACGCTATCCCCAAGGCCGTGTTGAACATCGTCAAGTCGATCGCCGAACTGAAGACCAGCAATCATGTCCGTAGTGTGGGCGTCATCTTGAATCGGGTGCGGACGGCGCGCGAAACGTATCACGCACTTGAGGAATTCGGGTATGCAGCATATCTAGTTACGGGACGCATGCGGCCGCTTGATCGGGTCGAAGCGTTAGACAATATTGGCCCTATGGTTGATCCCGATGGGGAACAGCGTCCCGCGGAGCTCACGACCGTTGTTGCGACTCAGGCGATTGAGGTCGGCGCCGACTTCAGCTTCGATGCACTCATTACCGAATGTGCCCCAGTTGACAGTCTCCGTCAGCGGTTTGGTCGCCTTGACCGCCGAGGCACGTTTTCCACACGGACCTCCACCGCGGCCAAGGCCTGGATCATCGGCCCGAAAACCGTCGTCGCTTCTAAGAGACCGGACCCGATATACGGTCACTCGACCAAAGTCACCTGGGAGGAATTGGAACGCCGCCGGCAGGAAGGTCCGATAGAGGTGGGCGCGAACTCTCTAGCGGATTTCCCCGACGAGGCAATCGCTACCAGAGATCAGGCTCCGTTGTTGCTGACAACGCACATGGACCGCTGGACTCAGACCAACCCAGAGCCTCTAGTGCAGCCATCCGTAGAATGGTTCTTGCACGGTCTTTACCAAGCTCGTGCTCAGGATGTCTCGATTGTTTGGCGGGAGGACAGGTCTGGCGAGGTGCTTCGTCTGGTCCCGCTCCGGCACGCCGAGTATCTGCCTGTTCCCATTGATGCCGCCAAATCGTGGTTGTCCTATGACATTGAGGTGGATGTGGCCGACGTCGAGGTAGGCGTTGGCGACGATCGGGACTATATTGCCGCCTCCGACGAGAATGCGGATTGGGTGCGTTGGGCGGGATTTGACGTGGGGCCTGAGAATGTCAGCATTGGCGACATCCGTCCTGGTGATGTTCTTGTTGTTGATCCGATCCGCGGGGGGCTGACGGCCGGAACCTGGGATGCTTCCTCCGCCGAACCAGTTGCCGATCTGGGGGACGCCGCACAAATCGAATACGGACGAAGGGCTACGCTACGTCTTCAAAGCAGTTTGCTCGATCAGACACCACCTGCGGTCCCAAACGACGAGTCGTCGGAGGTCGCGTCCGCAAGGGAACGAATCAACGCATGGCTCGATCAGCAACGTGAAGAGCCCGGCGAGCAACCCAGGTGGTTCGCCAAGGCTATCAAGAGGCTCACAGATCGCGACTTCGAAATCACTGCGGTGGACGGTACCGACGGCAACACCGGGGCCGGCTATTACGTCCTGACCGAACGGCATTCTGGGACGCGAAAGCCAGTCGTCGATGCCGCCACGATGGACGGCTCCGACGATGCCGGTTCACTAACCGGCACGGGTGTGACTCTTAGTCGCCACCTTTACGGTGTAGGCGATCTCGCGTCGAAAACTGCGGAGCGTCTAGGCCTGTCTGCGGACATCGCAGGGGACCTACGCCTTGCAGGCTGGCTCCATGACATAGGTAAGGTGGATCGCCGCTTTCAACTCCAATTGGTCGGCGGCGACTTGGTGGACTTTGAGATGCAGGAAGAGCCGCTCGCTAAGTCGCTACAAGGAGCCCGCCGGGTTCGGCGATACCCTCCGGGGATGCGGCATGAAGTGGCCAGCGTCGCTATGATCGAGTCAGACGGTATTGAACCGCGCTACGGACAAAGATCTGGTGCTCCATTTGATCGGCACCCACCATGGTTGGGGGCGTCCATTGCCGCCAATTATTCAGGATGCTGAACCTGAGACGCTCTCTTACAGCTTCGAGGAGCACCCCCTGTTAGTTAGCTCAGACCTCTCTGAAGGCCCGCTTGCCCTGGACATGGCGGACCGATTCTGGCGTTTGGTAGACCGGTACGGATACTACGGACTGGCTTGGTTGGAAACTATCTTGCGTTTGGCTGACCACAGACAGAGTGAAAAGGAGGCGACACAGCCATAAGCGGAGTCCATCTCACCGGCTTGACGGGGACGAATCCGCTGGCATTCCTCGCGGCACTAGGCGTGCAGGTCGCCTTCGCGCCGGAGTCTGACCAGCCGCGTCTATGGTGGAGCGAAGACCTTGTCCCGCACGCGATTGTCGACGAAGACTTCCCCGTTGAGCGCATAGCTGATCAATCAATGCAAGTCTTCGCTCTATGGAAGGACAGCCCCGCAGTCAGGCCTAGGCGACCCGACGGTTCGACCGTACCGAAAGGCGACGAACTGAAGCTGACACCGGAGGACCTACGGAGTTATCTCGCCCTCGTAAATCGGGGCGCGCCGGGTAAGAGTCTGACTACCGCCCTTGTAGCCGAAGGCAGCCTTGATAGAAAAGGCGATGTCGCTAAGCCCTCCGACCTTTACTTCACTGCCGGTAAGCAGAAGTTCTTGACTATGGTTCGCCAGATCTTGGAGGGAGTTTCAAAGGCCGATCTCCTAACGGGGCTAACAGGTCCGTGGGACTACGCAAGTAAGATGCCGTCTCTAATGTGGGATACTGGCGATGATCGGCTGTACGCGCTTAGAGCCGATGATCCCGCGAAAGACAAAAAGCTGACCAACCCTGGCCCGGAAGCGTTGGCGGTTTTGGGATTGAGCACACATGCCGTATTCGGAGGCCGGAACCGCACTCTGACGCAAGGATGCTCTGGGTCATGGGAAGCCGGCACGTACTCGTGGCCGCTCTGGCGCAAACCGGCTTCACTTAACGCAGTGAAGTCGTTGTTAACACACGCCTCCTCCCGCTACGCAACAACCATGGAGCGCCAACGCTGGTTCCCCTCGTGGGGCGTCTTCAAGATCTTGCAGTCGTCGATCCGCAGGTCTGGACAGGGCGGGTATGGCACGTTTGGCCCACCAAGTGTGAGTTGGCAAGCGACGTGACACGTGCTTGCAGGCTCGACAGCGTCCGCAACTTGCCTGAGCGGACAGAAATTGTCCCCGATGACGCGACGCGCCCCTTTGAACACCTGGACGGCAGCACATGACTTGCCGGATGAGTCACGATGGGCATTCTCGTAGAACTGAGTGCAGCGGAGGTTCCATGCGGCGCTCCGCTGCTGTTAATGAGGCCCCCGAGTCTAGGACGTCTAAGGGCACTCATTCGGTGTCAGCAAATGCAACAATCATGCTCTTCTGTTGCTTCGGTCCCGACGTTGCCGACTCAGCATTGCTGTAGCTAGCACCAGGTCGCGAGCCCCAGAAGGCGGAGCATGAATGCAAAAGAGGTAGCGCCTTCCTCCCATACCCAACCTCCCGGCCTGGTTCCTGCCCGGATGCTCAACGAGTATGCCTACTGTCCTCGTCTTGCCTACTTGGAGTGGGTCCAGGGCGAATTCGAGGATAGCGTAGACACGATTGAGGGACGCTTACAGCACCGCCCGCGTGGATCGTCCTTCCGGTAAGCTGCCAGCACGTTCATCAAGCGACGGCGCCGAATTATCTGACGAAGACAGCCCTCGCGCCGAAACGATCCACGCACGTTCGGTTCTGCTCTCCGACGAAAACTTGGGCGCAATCGCCCGTATCGACTTGATTGAAGGGCAGCGCAACGTAGTTACCCCCGTCGACTATAAGCACGGCAGGGTCCCCGATGTGCCCGAGCGTGCGTGGGAGCCGGAACGGGTACAACTATGCATCCAAGGACTGCTTCTCCGGGCTCACGGTTATATCTGCAATGAGGGATTGCTATATTTCGTACAGTCCCGTAGGCGCGAGGCAATCCCATTCGACGATTGCCTCGTTCGCCGGATATTGGAATTGCTCTCCGGGATTCGCTGCATGGCCGCCTCGGGCCGGATTCCGCAACCGCTCGTGGACAGCCCAAAATGCCCACGGTGCTCTCTGGTAGGCATCTGCGTTCCAAACGAGGTGAACTTGCTGTCACCCCAAGCACAGCCCGTCAGACGCGACGATGTGCGCAGGATGGCGCCGGCTAGGGACGATACCATCCCCGTCTACGTCCAGGCCCAAGGAGCTGTTGTTGGAAAGTCCGGCGACCAGTTGGAGGTGAAACAACGGGGACGATCACTGCACAAGGTCCGCCTAATGGAAGTGTCCCACGTGTCACTGTTCGGCAACGTTCAGTTAACGACGCAGGCGCTGCGGGAACTCTGCAATCGCAACATACCCATCTGCTATTTCAGCTACGGCGGCTGGTTCACCGGCATAACCCACGGCATGAGCCACAAGAACGTTGAACTGCGATGCCGACAATATTCCCGAGCAATGAATCCCGAGGCCGTGCTGCCCATCGCCCGACAGATAGTCTTTGGCAAGATAAGGAACTGCCGCACCCTGCTTCGCAGGAACCACCGTAATCCGCAGCCCGCGATCCTAGCCGAAATGTACCGCCTCGCAGACCGGACGCGGACTGTCCGATCCTTGAACAGCCTGTTGGGCATTGAGGGAGCCGCCGCCCGAACCTACTTCTCGGAGTTTCAGGGCATGATCAAGTCTGAGGACGTTGACTTCGACTTTAGAGGACGGAACCGGCGTCCCCCTCGGGATCCGGTCAACGCCGTCCTTTCCTTTCTCTACTCCTTGCTGATCAAGCAGGTCATGGTAACCACGTTCACGGTGGGCTTCGACCCTTATCTTGGCTTCTACCACCAGCCCAAGTACGGCAAGCCCGCCCTTGCCCTAGACTTGGCGGAGGAATTTCGACCCTTGATCGCTGACTCGGTATGCCTCAATCTCCTCAACAACGGAGAATTGGGACCGGCGCATTTCATAAGCCGGGGAGATGCCTTAGCTTTAACTCAAAGTGGCCGCCGAAAAGCTATACAAGCCTACGAGCGGCGGATGGACACACTGGTCACTCATCCACTATTCGGTTATGCGGTCAGCTACCGACGTGTCATTGAGATTCAGGCCCGGTTGTTGTCTAGGCATTTGCTGGACGAGCTGCCGTCATATCCAGTGTTCAGAACGAGATAGACATGCGCAAACGGTTTCTCGTCTGTTACGACGTCTCCGATCCCAAGCGCTTGGCCCGCACCTATAGGAAGATGAACGGATTCGGAGAGCCGGTCCAATACTCTGTCTTCATCTGTGACCTGTCATCCAAAGAAAGAGTGTTACTGGAAGCTGCCCTCAACGAAGTCTTGAACCTCAAGCGTGACCGAGCTTTGATCGTGGATATGGGGCCTTCGGAAGGTCGTGGCAGCGAGCGGTTTGTCACTATCGGAAACGCTCCGGAGTTACCTCGACGAAATGCGGTGGTGGTTTGACGCGGCCATGGACTAGATCTGTCCTGCGAGAGGTCAAGTCATGCACCACTTCTGCTGGACCTCTCGCAACCAATCGACTAAGGCAAGGTACAAAGCCGTCGAGCTACAACCGGGTGGCAGGTTGTCATGAGTCGTATTGGCCTGGGATAGCACGTTTTCCCGGAATACTTTGGAGGGAGCCGTAACGCCCAGTCGGAAATTCGTCACAGTCAGGCCGAAATCTGTATCTGTTTACGAATTGTGGGCTAAATTGAACTGAAAATAGTGGTTTCCATCGCCGAAAGGCGGTGGCCTCATTGAAGGAAGTCAAGCATCGCGCCCTCGCGGATTTTGACCGGCGTTTCCATCGCCGAAAGGCGGTGGCCTCATTGAAGGGTGCCCAGCGCCTGCAGCGTGCCGATCATTATCTGCCGTTTCCATCGCCGAAAGGCGGTGGCCTCATTGAAGGGCGTTTTGACCGCTGAAGCCGCCTACAGAGCTATAGAGTTTCCATCGCCGAAGGGCGGTGGCCTCATTGAAGGGTTGACGGCATCCTGGACGGAGATATCGCCTATACGGTTTCCATCGCCGAAAGGCGGTGGCCTCATTGAAGGTATCGCAAGCGCGGCGGCGGTGCCGAATGCTATCGGGCGGTTTCCATCGCCGAAAGGCGGTGGCCTCATTGAAGGAACAAAGACGTCGAGGAAGGCGTCGCGGTACTGGCCGTTTCCATCGCCGAAAGGCGGTGGCCTCATTGAAGTGCGGACGCGCACCATTCACACATGGGGTCGAGTTCGGTTTCGATAAGCCTATGGGCTGAGGCCTGACCGATCTCGGTCAGCGCCGGCCCACCGGCGTCCTTTAGCCCGGCAATCACGGACTGCAACTCCCTTGCTGACAGCAGCGCATGATGAGTCCGTCATTCGCCTGGACTCTCGATCGGGTCAAGTGTGTAGAGTTCGTAGCTCGCGACCTGCCCACCGATTTGGTGCTGAGCCAGCAGCGCGGCGAGTTGCTCTCCACTCATGAGTGCGACTGGTGCGGCGTCGGAACGCTTTGCTTCACACTTCGCTCCGCGGCTGAAACCGCTGGTCGTGATGATGAGCCCTTGCTCATGCGCGCCCAACGAGCCTCGTAATTGTTGGACCACGGGTTTTGGACGTTCGCCTGCCAGCGCTTCGCTTGCACGGCCATGCGGATGCGGACCGCGTCGCCTACGACAAGGGTACCGAGAACGTCGATGCCGCCGTCGCCGGTTGTTTTGGTCACTTCGACGTCCTCAAAGCCCATCGCTACAAGGAGTGCCCCGACGAGGTTTTCGAAGTCAGCTGGGGGAACGGTACGCGCGCGATCGAGCGAGGACTGCCGGACTTCACGGTTCTTTTCTTCGATGAGCCCGGCCACCTCGACGGGCAACCACGCAGCCAAACCAAACATGCCGCGGCCGTGCTGAACGAAGCGCGGTGAATCGCCGCGTGCCTTGTTTCGGCGGATCTCGGTCACAATCCCCGAGTTCATGGTCGCCGCTGGCGTGCGACCCTTTGTGCTTATCAGGCCACGCTTGAGCGCGCGCTTCGTGATTTCGGAGTAGTGCAGCGGCTGCTGATCCGCGGAGTGTTTCAAGACCCGTTCTGCCGCGTCCGTAAAGGACAAGCTCTCAGCATCCTCACCGAGTCGGCGCCGATCGTGTTCTTGCTCCGACTCTGCGGGGTCCGTAACGGACAAACTGTCGGCAGCTGCACTCGTGCTCAGCGCGAACATCCCGGCGCCAGTACGAACGAAACGCGAGGCCGAGCCCAGGACGTTTGTATCCGTGGCAAGCCTCGCGCTTACTGTTTCCCAGGGCGTCCTTCCTTCCGTGATCCATAGCTTTCGTTCCAGCATCCGCTCCGTGATCTCACGACAGTGCAGCGGCCCGTTCGCGTCCTTGAGGACGATCGCGGCTGCGTCAATCGCTTTCACGTTGTTCCGCCAGCATCCAGCGTCATGACATGCCGTATCGGAACGTCGTGGGAAATGCTGACCAGCAGATCCCTGATCCGAGCATCGCCCCACACCGGGCACGCTTGAACGCAGGGAGTTGAACCGTGCTTTGCCCAATTCCGTTCAGACGGTTCTCTATTACGAAGGCGTAAGGCTTGAACCTTGATACTGGCGCCCCCTTGAAGACCGCCGCCACCGGAGGCTGGCGCCGACTGAGAGACGCGTTGCTCTATCGGGCAGGCCACTCACGCCCCGACGTGAATTCGCTTGCCAATCTGACATTTCTGACTGGTATCACGAACCAAAAGGTGAGCAACCGCGACCCGGCGGAGTACATGCCCGAGTATTTGGCCAAACATGCCGGCGCGGTTGAATCTCATTGGATGCCGGTCGATCCGGAGCTGTGGTCGATCGATCGATACCATGACTTCCTCGCGGCCAGGCGAGAGCTGCTGGCTGCCGCCGCCAACCGGATGCTCGACCGGTTCCTCGGCGGTTCCATAGATACTTCTATAGAGATAGTGGACATAGTCGACCGCGACGCAGCTAAAGTGCCTGGCGGAGTCGCCAGCGAAGACGAAGAGAAGCTCCTCCAGAAGAGCAACGCGTGGGTGATACGGTGCAGGCTGCCCGCCGGCGAAATGAACTATGAACTTAGTGATGCAGAGTCTGGGGAGGCTCTGGCGGTCATAGACCTTGCGTGGCCCGACGGCTTGCAGAGCGGGCTGAGCGACGCCGTAGCCTTGCTTATCGACGAGGACGCCGAGATCGAGCGCATCGTAAACGGAGCAGGTTACCGGTCATTCACGAGCCTCGGCGCCTTCCAGCACTACGTGGCGCTCGAAGTCCTGCCGGGAGAAGTCGCCGCATAGCGGACCGCGCGCGCACTTCAGGAATTGGCGGATCGAGCCCAGGGCGATCCGCGCGGTGCAATGTCCGCTGACAAGTCTTGCCAATGGAAGTGCCAGCGACGACGTTACAACTCCGAAGATCGGGATAGATTCGGTAGGCCGAATGCCTGCCCGAGTCGGCGGAATGGATTGCCCGGCGGCCTGCCCAAGGAAGCGATCTTTGAGCACAACGTCTGTTCATTGCGACAGGATTTCAAGCAGTGCCTGATCGAGCAGCCTTTTGGCAGCGGCCCCGTCGCCTACGGAGTCGAGGGCCTCGTATCGCGCTTCGCGGAGGATTTCAGCGGCCATGCGCTCGCCGTATTGCACGATGCTCTTTTCAATTCGCTCGATGGCATCCCGTTCGTGGCGAGAGTACGCTGTCTCGCGGTCTTGCGGGAAGCTTCGGTGATCGAAGTAAGCCTGCACCGGATCGCCGTTCTCCCATTCCGAATCGAATAGTCCGAGAAGTGAGCGGAGGGCGGTGCGGTAGTCGTGTAGTCGTTCCGCGTACTCGGTAAAGAGAATCTCCTGGCCTCGGAAATGGGAGTCCCTGATACGTTCCACCGCGGCGGCCAGTCCCTCGATCGGAACGATGGCATCCTCGGCGAAGTGCCTCCAGCGGATACGGGCTTCTTCCTCCGTCGAAAACCTGCGATCCAGGGCAGAGGACCGGAGTTCGGCGAATAGTTTTATTCGGGCCGTCTGCAGGCGGCGAGCCGTCTGGTTGTCGTGGACAAACCACATATCGGGATCGGCCGCGGAATTGATCGGCCCGATCCGGCAGCCTGAGAGAACGGCGTTGGGTCCCCGGCTCTTTACCCAGTTGTTCCAGGAGGGAACGACGAAGCCGTTTTCGGTCGAGGCTTCAAGGCGAGCGCCGATGGCGCCTGCGCGCCACTCCTGGTACGGTGCGAGGTTGACATAATCCCGACCTTTGATGACGCGGCGTCTGCCGCGATAGGAGCGGACGCGGTCGGTTGCGGCCTGGCGGGCGTCAAGCCAGGCAGCGTCGTCGATCGGTCGGAGTTTTCCCTCGGCGTCGGCTCGAACGAACTCCTCGAAGGCGAGTGGGTGAGAGTCGCCCGATCCCCGCGGAGTCCAGCCGCGGTCGTTTACGATGACGTTGAACTCGGCGAGTTCGAGGACGGTGGCGTCGATCCAGCGGCCTTCGAGGAGTGGCGCGTCGCGGAAGAAGGGGATCGGCACGGCGGCGAGAGAGACGACTTTGCCGGCAGCGAGTTCTTTGGAACGGACGCGGCGCTTGAGTTCGTCCTCAAGCTTGCGGGAGGCCCTTGCCCGCGACGCGTCGAAATCCTCGTCTCCGACCTTGTCCGGCTGGTTTACCTCGTAGGGCCAATGGACGATGGTACCGGGATCGCCGAGGGAGGCCCAGGATTGGACTTGGTTGGCGAGCGCGGCGTCGACCGCGGCGGCGGTCTGGGGATCGAGCGGAAATGGGAAATCGCAGGAGGCGGCGGACAGCTGAAGGTGGAGGAGGATGCGGCGATAGTCGCTGTAGAGCCAGGCGATGGTGGGCTGAGCCACGCGGAGTCCCATCTCGATGCGGTCGTTCAGCTTCAAATACAGGTGCCAGAGGAAGAGGACGTCGCGCACGGCCTCGCGGACGCGTTCTTCGATCTCGTCCGATGGCATACCTTTCATGGACTTTTCGACCGCGCGTCGCGCCTGCCTGGTCATTCGATTGAGCGGCGGATCGGTCCGCCCGAGGCTCGCCAAGTACTCGGTCATTGAACGAAACCGAGCCATCTCGCGCAACTGGCGGAGGACGATGTCGGTGGGAGAGAGATGGTCGTCGAGGTCTTTTAAGTGTCTGTTTAGTGGACTCAATTGAGGGAAGGCTCCTTTGGGGGGACGATCTCCGGCAGATCGACATCGAATGGCGATGACGGTTCGGGCGAGCGGTCCTTAAGGGCGGCTTCGAGGTCGGCGATGCGGCGCTCGAGTTCGCCGGTTTCGAGCAGCCTGGCGGCGACCCCGGCGGCCCTGAGAATGGCGTTGGCGCGGGCGATGGTGGACTCCATGCTGAGGAGCTCGAAGGTGATGGCCTCGACGACGCGCCGGATGTCGTCGGCGGAGCGGAGGCCGTCGGCGAGGTCGTAGGCGCCCTCGATGGTCTTCTCGCGGCGGCGCCGGTTGCCGCCGCGGCGCCTGGCCTCGGCGGCCGCCTGCCTGTGATCGGGATGGTGAAAGTAGCAGAACTGCGCGTCGCGCATGGGGTTGGCGCGGCAGGGCGAGCGGTCGGGCATGACAAAGGCGCAGGAGCGTCTGCGGGTACGGCCTAGCATGGTTGTTCTCCATTCGAATTGGATTGGCGAGTCGCCGTGGCGCCGGTAAACGCCTCCCAGCGCTTGACGGCCACGTCGATATAGGCGGGTTCCTGCTCGACCGCGTAGCAGACGCGGCCGGTGCGCTCGGCGGCGATGATCTGGGTGCCCGAGCCCGAGAACGGCTCGTAGACGATCTCGCCCGGCTCGGTGTGGTACTCGATGGGGCGGATGAACAGTTCGACCGGTTTCTGCGTTGGATGGACGCCCATCTGCTCGAAGCGCTGGTCGACGTTCCAGACGGTCGAGACATCGCTGGGCGGTTTGCGCTTGGGCATCTTGCTCTGTACCCAGCCGACGAAACAGGGCTCGTGCTGCCAGAGGAAGAAGGAGTGAGTCAGCACGGCGCGGGCCTTGACCCAGATGACCTGCTGGTGGACCAACAATCCCGCTTTCGTCCAGGCCTCTTCTACCAGCGCCTGCCTGCGATGGGCGTGCCACTGGTAGACAGGCGAGTGCGACACGAGATGCGCCAAACCCGCTGACAGGAACTTGAAGAAGAAGTCCACCGAGGACTCCGGGTCGTGGTACTGGTCCCAGTTTTTGTTGCGGTTGGGATCGCCGCGGTTCGACCTGCTGGCGGGGTGGTTTCCGCCGGAGTAGTCGACCAGGTAAGGCGGGTCGGTAGCCATCAAGGAGGCACGCCCTTCCCCAAACAACCGCCCCACGGCGGCGGTGTCGGTCGAATCGCCACATAGCAGCCTGTGATCGCCCAGGCGCCACAGGTCGCCAGGTTGGGCGAGGGGGTTGGCCTGTGCGGCATTGAGGGCGGAGTCGGGATCGAAGTGCTCGATGCGCTCGCGCTTGTCCTGGGCGTCCAGGGACTTGAGGAGCTTGGCGACCTCGTCGTCGTCGAAGCCCGACAGCGAGAGATCCACTTCGGGACTGGCATCCAGCTCAGATAGGAGGCGGGCCAGCAGCTCCTCGTCCCAGGAGCCTGAAATGCGGTTGAGAGCGAGGTTCAGCAACCGGGCCTGCTCGGCAGGGAGATCGACGAGAACCACCGGCACCGAGGCGAGGCCGAGGCGACGGGCGGCGAGGAGCCGCTGGTGCCCGCCGATGACGGACTTGTCGTCAAGTCGGGCTATGACCGGATCGACGAAGCCGAACTGGCGGATGGAGCGGGTGAGCGAGTCGAGCTCGGCGTCGGAGATGCGCCTGGGGTTGGCGGGATCGGGCCGCAGGTCGTCGATCGGGACGTGGACGACGGAGAGATTTTGGTCAGTTCGTTGCATTTCAGGAAGTCTCCTTGCGGAGGGTGAAGAAACAGAGTGGTGCGTGTCTCGGCAGTCGTCTTCCGCTGGGAGGCATCCGAGCAGTCGTGTCTCTCGGTGTGCCTGTCAGTTTGAGGTTTCCATGGGATGTGATGACCTGCATGAGGTTCGACACTGTTCGTGTATTATTTGCGAGAAGGGCGGTCGGTTGCACGGGAGCATTGCCAATGAGGAGTACGATTGCGAGTAAGCAATTGTACACAACACGGTCGATTTAGTGACAGCCGTAAAGAAAAAGGTGCGCTTCGACGCGGACGGCTTCTATTCGGCGCTCGACGCGGAACGCAGGAGCCGACGGTATACGTGGAAGCGCGTGGCCGACGAATCGAGAGTGAGCGCTTCGACTCTGACTCGAATGGCCCAGGGACGCCGCCCGGACATCGACGGTCTCGCCGCGCTGGTCGCATGGTCGGGGTTGAGCGCGGACTCTTTCGTCCGCGACGATCAGGCGAAGTCCGAGGCTGAGCCGCTGGCGATGATCTCGACCTATCTGAGGAGCGATGCGAACCTGACGCCCGAGGCGGCAGAGGCGCTTGATCAACTGGTGAAGGCCACCTACGAACGTATGCGGAAGAGGGACTAGGGCGCCATGCGAAGCGGTTTCAAGACGGAAGCGGAACGAAAAGCGCGAGCGGTGCGGCATGGGATGTCACTTGCCCCCACCTCACGTCTTGATGCGTGGCGCCTGGCTGAGCATCTCGCCATTCCCGTGATTCCGATGTCCAGTTTCATACTGGAGGAGCCGGACGCCGTGCGATTCTTCCAGAAGGAGGGTAGGGAGATGTTCTCTGCAGTCACAGTATTCAGAGAGTCTCGCGGAATGATTGTGTTCAACGATTCGCACGCACCGGTGTGCCAGGTGAGCAACATAGTGCACGAGTTGGCCCACGGACTACTGCTTCATCCTCGGACCACCGCCCTGGATGAGCGCGGATGTCGCCAATGGGATCGTGAGATCGAGGAAGAGGCGGACCTGCTGAGCGGAGCGATATTGGTTCCGGCAGAGGCCGCGCTCCTGATCACTGAGCGGGGGTGGTCACCGGCCAAAGCTGCGGCTAAGTATGGGGTCTCTCGAGCGATGATCGAGTTCCGCTTGATCGTGACCGGGGCACGGAAGCCAGTGCAACGGATCCGTGTAAAGTGGTTTCCCAACGGGCTTCCTGATGGGCATCCGATCTAACTCGTCTATCGGGAAAGGGATTAGCTAGAGGGCAGGTCAGAGCCAGCGGTTCATCGGCCGATGGAGCAGCATGTAGAGCCGTCCAGCTTGTGAAAAGCGGGCGCCGGGGGACAAGCAACGACCAGCAAACACTACCTTTGCTGGCAAAAAAGGTTTGGTAGTGGATGGTAGTCGGGGATCGGGTCGAAGCGAGGCCAATCGGGCGGCGTTCAGCCATCGGGGGAGGCGCGCGAACGGGAGTCAGGTCCGAGTCACAAGCCTCATGATCAACAGCCGCGTTGCCCCACAAACGGGCGCACGTGTCGGCCAACCCAGCCGTATAGCGACACATGTTCGCCCAAGCTCGATAACTCGCCGTGTGGCGCGACAGGGGCGCACCGGGCGGTGATGAGGGCGTCGCCGGCGCTGGCAGAACTCGAAGCCAAGCAGCGACGCTCTCCTTATATAGGAAGTAAGAGTTAAAACAAGACGCCCTTCCCGAGAGTCGTGGCCGGACGCGTTGGGCGAGGTTTCCGAAGGGCGACCGGCTCGCCCAGCCCGCTGAACGGGCGATTGCAGAAGAAGCGCGGGGGCGGTTGAACGGAGCCTCACCCGGGTCTTCGGGGCGTCTTCTCCGCAGCGATCAGGCTGGGGGAACTGGAACTGAGAGAGACCGGTCTCCGCTGTGGGAACTAGAGACGGTCGCGGGGGCGAAGGGTTTAGGCTTAGGCGGCGAGGGTACGGCGGAGATTGTAGCTGTGACTCGCAGCGATGAGCGAACGTGTGCGGATCGCGGACAGTCGAGATGTGATCGTAGGATGACTCCAGCGTATCCCGCCACAAGGACCACTGTTTACTGTTGCGGGGTTTGATCGACGAGCACCAGATCAAACAGTTGTCTCCATAGATCAGGGAGGACTGTTCGCTCTCCCTGACTCTCAAGCTCGTGGCGGCGATCCTGCCTGTCGCCTGCGCCAGCGGATCCCTGCGGGCCATCTCACCGTTGCTTCGCCGCTGTTCCTCTAGGTCCGCCGGGTCATCCCAACGCTCCTCAACCTGCGGGCTGGTGGCTACAACTCCCTCTTGCATGTCCCAGATCAATGACTGCCCGTCCTCTCGGTAGTAGCTGGGTGTGCAAAGCCGGATCGTCTCGCAATCCTCGATTGCGAAGCGCCTCTCGCATCCCTTCACCAAAATGGGCACGGGCGGAAGTTGGCTGCGTCCAAGCTGCCTGCCGCCTGCGGCCAGACTCAATTGAAACGTCGTCACGGCAACTTCTGGTCTATAGAAGTCGCAGGATATCGGAACAAGGCTCGACCCCTCCGACAATGCCGAGCCTCCCGCCGGTTGCATCGGATCGTTCCCACCGGAATGCATCATGGCCCTTCCCCGATTGGGCGGCGGCCAACAGGAGATGCGACGCGCCGCGCAGACGGGGCCCGCAGGTCCGACCCCGCGCCGCCTGCCACCTGACACGGCAGCATATTCCCATCCCTGCCGTACTTCTCTTTAGGTTGAGGGGTTCCAGACTCATCTTTGAGTGGATTTCTTGTGTCCCGATCGGAAGGACGAACTTCGCGAGTTCTTCCGCGGCTCCCCGTATTGCCCTCAAGATGATTCGGAGCAGGTCCTCTTCTAGGGTCTGGTGAATGAACGTAGCAACGGCCTGCTCGTCGAGGTCCCGCTCGTGTCTCAGCATCTCTATTGCCGTGTCGCAGTCCCACGAGCAAAACTCGGCGAGGATAAGGTCTCCCGTTCTGGGAAGAGTGGGGCCTGACAGGTCGCGTGGTGCCCCGCGGAGCCGCGTGGACCTTAGCCGCCCTTCCCATCAACTCGTCTTCTTCCGTCGTTGGATACGTGGTTTCTGACGTTGCCCGCATTACTCCATTTCGTTTCGCATTCCAGCGCATCACGCCCAAAGACGTAGTCACCGTTGTGGTTGCCGTCGTCGAACACAACCTGGCCGACAAGGGAAGTCATTCGGGGGGCCGGTACGTCCGAAGCGTTTCCCTTCAGTGACCTGCCCCCCTTGCCGCGGCCCAGTTTCTAACATTCCTCCTGGACCCCGGTTTTGGGGGGCAAGTCCATTCTCCATCCCCAATCACGCCATTGACGACAAACATGCGTTACTGGACTCGCCCCCGAGCTTGCCTATGTCGTAACACGATTTCGATCTCAGTTGATTAGTAAATCAACATCAAGAATACGCCTCTGGCCCTGCTTGACTCTCCCGGACTTCCAAAATTACGTCTTTGCATGGAACGTTTTCGTCCAGCCGTGCGTATTGTCTAGTTGAGACCCAACTTCAGGCGGGCTGCCGCCGCCGAAAATCAGCGAAGATGTACCATCCCCAGGAAGAACCGGGGCGAACCCGGATGGAGAACCCACATGACTAACATCCCTAAAAACGTCACCTTGAACAAGCTCCGGCCCTGGCGCGCGCACGCGATTACTCTTCTTCTCCTCGCCACCGCGCTCGCGCTTGCCGCCTGCCTGGGCGGCGTCGACGAGGAGTCCGCGATGATGACTTCCGACAGCGCGGCGATGCAGGTCGTCGAGATCACCAAGATCAAGGAAGTTCCCGTTGAAAGGATTGTTGAAAAGGTCGTCACCCGGATGGTTGAACGTGAAGTGGTGGTCGAAAAAGTGGTTATGCAAGAGGCAGAGGCAGCACCAGCCGCGCAGGCCGCCCAACCGTCGGCCGGGTCGGGCGCCCTCCAGGACATCGGCGACACGCAGCAGCAGACCACCCAGTTTGCCATCCAGAAACGCATAATCATCTACACCGTCGACATGACGCTGGAGATCGTCGACGTGGCAACCTCCGTCGACGAGGTCGGCGCGATGGCTCGGGAGATGGGCGGCTGGATCGTCTCCACCAGCCGGGCGGAGCGGCACGTGGGGTTTATCTCCATTCGCGTGCCCGCCGAGCGCCTGGACGAGGCCGTCGCCCGCCTGAGAGGAATGGCCGTCGACGTGCAGGCCGAGAACGCCAGCAGCCGGGATGTCACCGACGAATACGTCGACCTGACCTCCCGCCTTGGCAACCTGGAGGCGACCGAGACCGCTCTCCTGCGGCTGTTCGACCGCGCCGCTACCGTTGAGGAAGCGCTCGACGTTCAGCGGACACTCTCGCAAGTCCAGGGAGAAATCGAGGTCATCCAGGGGCGCATCAACTTCCTTGAGCAGACGTCCGCATTCTCACTCATCAATGTCACGCTCGTGCTGGAACCACAGGACATGGACATAGACGCAGGCGGCGACCAGATCGCCGGAGTCGGCCAGCCCATCCAGTTCCGCGCCTTCTTCAAACCGCCCGAAGGCATAGACCGCTTCTCGTTCGTCTGGGACTTCGGCGACGGCTCCGGGCCGTTCTACAGCGACCGGACGGCGCCCACCGCCGATGAGGACACTCGTGTGACCGCGCCGGTGACGCACGTCTATTACGACGTTGAAAACTCTCCGTACTTCGCCGAGATCACGATGACCGGGACCGGCGACGCCGGCGTGGCCGAAACCAAAGCCTCGGTCGTCGCAACCGTCAGCGAGATTCCGGTCATCACGGTGTTCGCAGGCTCGACGATAACCATCGAAGAGGGTGAGCAGGCCGAGTTCTCCGGCTCGTTCACCAGCCCTGAGGGCGTCTCCGACCTCAAGTTCAGATGGACGTTTGGCGACGGCTCCTCGCCGGTGACCGGCGACGTTGAGTCGGGCGTAACCATCGCAACCGCGAAACATCAGTACGCCAACTATCGCCCCGAACCCTATACCGCGACTCTCATGATCACCGGCAAGACGGACGCGGGCGACGTCCAGGCCTCGGACAGGATCAGTGTCTTCATCACCGAAGAGGAGGGCCTGGTGATCGGTGGCTGGAGCGCCAGCGAAACCGGCTGGAGCGCCATCCGGGGGCTCTCCACGGTCGGCGCGGTCCTCGCTCAGGCGGCAATCTGGATCGGCATCTTCAGCCCGGTCTGGATCGCGGTTCTGGTCGTCGGCTTCTTCGTCAGGCGCCGGATGAGGAGATAACCGCGGTAACGACGAATATAGTTACGGTTGCAGAGCAGGTGAATCGAGGAGATGACCTGCCCCCAAGGCTTGTACCACCAATTATGTTAGTCCGGCGAGCATTGGACTTGCCCCCATCTTGGTACCAGTTGCAATCCACTATGAGTTGATCGTGGTCGAGTGCGCGCCCCAACCGCATTCCGCTCGGACAGTGGCTCGGAGTTGGCGGTCAGCTCAACCAGAGCCTGGCTCGCCAGGGTCGCAACCGACTCTTATTGCATCGATCCCAGCTCACCATGGGAGAACGGCTATGTGGAGAGCCTCAAAACCAGGCTCCGCGACGAACTCTTGGACCGGGAGATCTTCCACACGCTGCGGGAGGCGCAGGTGCTGCCCCGGCAGGACCTGCGGATTGACAACCGCATCCGACCACATACCTTGCTGGCCTACAGACCGCTTGCTCCGGCGACTGTCCTGCCTGCTGAGCTTAGCTCGGCGCTCGCGGGAATAACATACCTCGTGGTGCAAGCCTTGGGGCCAGGTCAGCTGAGAGGAGGATGTTGGACACGTGCCGAATGGAGGATCAGACTGCTGCGGCGCCTGCTGGTTCAACCGCTCCAACGGCGGCCAACTAGGTTCCGTCAACTTCAAGCCTGACATCCCTAGCTTCTGCGAGATCCGCGACCTCCCCATACCGAATCCCTTCTACACCTACTGCGCCAATCACCCGTACCATCGGCCCAACCGCGACCCCATACCCATCGGGCCGGTGTACGTTCATGGCAACTCCGATGTGCGAGAGTTCTGGCAGCCGTCGCCAGACACCGAGGAGATCCGTCAGCACTTGCTGGACGTTGTGAGGGCGCCGGAGGCGCACACGGACGGCTATCCCTTCTACTCACCGCCTCCACACGCGAGGGCGATGGAGCAGTTGGTGGACTTCGGCGACCAGCGGGTCGTCGAGGCGTTGGAGGACCTCGTCCAGCGGGACGAAGTCAAGGAAGCTCGTCCCGACATCCTCGAGCTGATCAAGACCGTGCGTCAAAGACTGGCCCCGTGACGGAACTGCGGTGGAATTCGCTGGGAACTTGCGGCGCACCGTCATGGGCGGGCGCTCGGCTACGGCGTGTACCGGGATCTCTTCATGGACCGCTCTCCTCTCTTTCACATTCCACGAATCTTACATCCCGGCTGGACCAGGTTTCGGGGAGCAGACCACCGCCCCAACGCGTCGGGATTCGGCGGACTTGTCCACCTCAAACCAGTCGAAGGCCCCCAATATCAGGACGTCCTCGACTATCTCGATCCCACCGCCGCCCGGCGGCTCGGCTTCGAATACGTTCACGCGCCCGATACGTGGGTGGAGGGTTTGCCTGACGAGGCGGTCTCGCGGCTCAACGATCCCCGTCTGTTCGAACTCCTCGTCCGCGACGGCTCTGAGAGCCTCTACCGCGTGCGCCCGGCGTTTCTTAGCCTCGACGCGCCCCGCGCGCCCGGATCGTACGAGGCCCTGCGGCGGGCGGTTGCCGCGTCCGCAACGGTATTCGTGCCCGATATATTTGAACCGAGGCGCTCGCTCCGCGTCGCACGGGCGCTGTCCCATGCCCGGCTGCTGGGCGCCATAGATCCGGCGGCGCTGCATTTGCTTACGCCATGGCAGATAGAGCCGCTTGGCGGCAACGTGCCCGACCTTGTCATCATGTCGGCCAAATTCATACCCTGGATGTTCCCGCCAGCATCGCGTCAGCCGATCTTGGTGGAACGACGATACCGCCGTCTACGCGCTCAACGGGACCGTCGATCCGATTATGCCGCCACCGCCGCGGGCTGAGCCGTTTCCGCTCAGCGTCCGGGTGTCAGACGTGCATGCCGTGGATGGCCGAATCGCCTTCACCGCGACCTTTGACGACCGCGCGCCTGAGCAGTGGACAGGCCAGGACTGGATTGTAATTGCCAGGGACAACTCGCCGCTGGGCCTGCCGGCGCAGATCCTTCCCGACGGTCACACACCGGCGGCCCACCTGTGGTTTTCCGGTCAGATATGGCCCGGTCGGGGAACGGCTTCGCTTGCGTACGAGTTCGATTTCCTCGCGCCCAGCCTGGCACTTCAAGGCAGCGGGGGCACGTTGACTCCCACTCAGGCGTCGGCGGCGGAATCGGGTCCGGGGATATATACGCTGGCCGTACGTCTGCGGCACGAATATAAACCCAACCATCGGCGGGACGCCGCCATCATTCCCGTGCTGAAGATCATAGTCTCCGAGACCGGCGAGGTCTCGTATCAGGTCCATGAAGAGGCGGGCGGCGTCAAGCCTGTTCGGTAGACCCCCAACTCCCGCGGCTTTGCTCGTTCCCGAACTGCCCGCGAGGCGGTCGCGGAGGCGCTCGCCTTGCCCGATTCGAGCGACACCCCTTGCGATAACATCGCCTGGTTACGTGCGCGCCGGCCAGGAGGCCGGATAGATGACAGTTGATCCGTCGGTAGTCCCCGGGCTGCTGTTCCTGCTGGCGGAGCTCGTCGCGCTCGCCGCCGTCGGCTACGTCATTGTGCGGGTGGCGCTGGGAGAAACGGACAACCGCGTTGCGCTGGCGCAGGGGCTAGTTGTCGGACCGGCGATTTGGGGCGTCGTCGTTAACTTCGCCATGTACGCGCTCCCAGGGATGCCGGGGGCGGTCGCGGGCTGGATATTCGTGCTGGCGCTGGCCGTAGTCCTCATATGGCGCGCGCCCATGCCGGTTCGCCCGCGGCTGCGCGTGGCGGCGGCGTTCTCCGTCGCCGCTTTGGCGCTCTTCTGGGCCGCGCTCGCCAGCCGGCAGATGATGGGGATCATCGATCCGCACGTGCACATTGGACTGGCCGCCTCGCTTCGGGCGGGTGCGTTTCCGCCCGAGATGTCCTGGAACCCCGGCGTGTCGGCGCCCTATCACTACGGCTTCTATTTGTTGAATGGCCTGCTGGCCCCGCCGTTCGGCCCCAACCTGGCGTTCGCCGAGGAGCTGCTGGGCGCGTATGCCTGGATAGGCCTTGTTGTAGTCGTGGCGACGGTGTTGCTGCGGCGCGGCTACGGATTCGCCACGCTGATCACCGTACCGCTGCTTCTGACGGCTGGCGTATGGACCTCTACCAGTTGGCATAGCGGCATCCTGGAGGCTCCGGTCCCAACCGGGATCCCGGCCGCCGGAATCCGCGCCTCGCTGATGGATATCTACTGGCCATCAGTGGAGCTGCCCTATGCTTCGCGGTTTTACGCGCTATCAAATATCTGGAAGCCCACATTCCCGCTGTCGTATGCGCTGGCGTTCATCGTGCTTGCGCGCGCCGCTAGCGCCAGTCGCCGATCGTGGCTCGGGGTGATTACGCTCGCCGCGCTGGTCGGGTTTCTGGGTCTCACTTCAACCTCGCTCACTCCGATTGTGCTCCTTCTGTGGGCAGGCCTCGAAGCGATTCACGTCATAGAGTCCAGGCGCACAGGCGCTCCAGTGCTAAGCGCGCTAGCGCGCTCGGCCTGCGGATTCGCTCTAGCCGCGCTGCTGCTCGCCGGGAGCTTTTCTTCCACTATCCTGGGGGGCTCCACGACGTCTGGTCTGTCACTTAGCGGTAGCGAATACGTCGAGGGCCGACTAATGTTCGGCGCGCTCGACCGGCTGCCGGGCGGGGTCGGCTTACTGGAGCTTGGCCCGCTGGCCATTATCGGCGTTGCGTTGCTGCTGGCCCGGCGCGACCGTCTGGTCCTGGCGCTGGCGGCGGGGGTCGGCTTACTGCTGCTCGCCTCGCTGGTGCTGGCGTACGAGCCTAGACCATACGACCAGGTCCGGCTCGAACGCCACGCGCGCAACTTTGCGCTGTTTGCGCTGCTCATAGCGCTCACCATGCGCGTGGCCGGCCTGCCGCGCGCGCGCTGGCGCTACGCCGCCGAAGCCGCGTTCGTGTCCCTGATCGCCTGGCCGACGATCGTCGCGCCCGTGCGCAACCTCGGTCTGGCGATCGGCAACGGAGTCGCTTTGGCAAATGCCCAGCCAACGCAAACAGCGTCCGATGCGTTTTTTCACTCACGATTCGTGCTCGAAAACCTCCCCTCTGACCGTGTCACGGAGTACATTCGCGGCAACACCTCGGTCGACACGCGCATCTTCTCCCCTTACCCCCAGCAAATGACCTATGCCACAGGGCGTCCCAACGCGTCGGGATTCGCCGGGCTCGTCCACCTTCTGCGTCGCAGAGGACCAACATATCTGGACGTCCGCGGCTATCTGGAGCCAGCGGCCGTCCGGCGGCTCCGGTTTGAATACGTTCATGCGCCCGATTCGTGGGTCGAAAGTCTGCCCGACGAGGCGGTCGACCGGCTCAACGATGCAAGCCTTTTCGAGCTTCTGGTCCGCGATGAAACCGAGAGTCTCTACCGCGTGCTGCCCGCCTTCCTGAGCCTCGACACGCCGCCCGCGCCCGCGTCGTACGAGGCGCTGAGGCAGGCCGTTCCCGCGTCCACCACGGTATTTCTGCCCGGGATATTTGAATCGAATCACATCACCCTCACCGCACGGGCGCTGTCCCATGCCCGGCTGTTCGGCGTCATAGACGGACCGTCGTTGCATTTGCGGACACCCTGGCGGGCCGAGCCGCTCGGCGACCACATGCCCGACCATACTCACACCCGCGCAGTTCGTGCCCTGGATGTTCCCCACCGCCTCGCGACAGCCTATCTGGTGGAACAACAAGATTGCCGTCTACGCGCTCGACGGCGCCGTCGAGCCGATCATGCCGCCGCCGCCGTGGGCGGAGCCATTCCCATTCAGCGTCCGGGTGTCGGATGTGAGCGAGCGCGACGGGCGGATAGCCTTCACCGCTACGTTCGACGACCGCGCCCCTGATCGGTGGTCAGGCCAAGACTGGATTGTGATCGCCAGAGACAACTCGCCGCTGGGACTCCCGACGCCGATCCTCGCCGACGGTCACACACCAGCGACCCACCTGTGGTTTTCCGGTCAGACATGGCCCGGTCGGAGAATGACTTCCCTGGCGTATGAGGTCGACCTCCTGTCGCCTAGCATGGCATTTCGAGACAGCGGGGGCGCGTGGACGCCCGCGGGGGCATCGGAGTCGGAATCAGGTCCAGGCGCATACGTGCTGGCAGTGCGTCTGCGGCATGAATACAAGCCGAACCAATGGCGTCCCGTCGCCTACATTCCAGTGCTCAAGATCACAGTTTCCGAGACCGGCGAGGTTTCCTATCAGGTCCACGAGGACGTGGGCGGCTAGGAGGCCAGGGCGATGACAGTTGATCCCTCGGTAGTCCCGGGGCTGCTGTTCCTGGCCGCCGAGATCGTTGCGCTCGGCGCCGTCGGCTACGTCATCGTGCGCGTGGCGCTGCGAGAGACTGATCCCCGCGTCGCGCTGGCGCAGGGTCTCGTCGTCGGACCGGCCATCTGGGGCGTTGTCGCAAATCTCGTGATGTACGCGCTGCCGGGGATGGCCGGGGCGATAGCGGGCTGGATATTCGTGCTGACCCTGGCGGCCGTCCTGATATGGCGGGCACCCGCGCCAATTCGTCCGCGCGGCCGTACAGTGGCGGTATTTGCCGCCGCGGCCTTGATGTAGGTCATTTGGCAGCCCGCCAATACCGCCACCTGCACCACTACCGTTGTTGCTCAGGCGACCAGAAGATTGAACACTCATGTAGTCATTCGTCTGTGCGGTGCCGGCGCCGCCGGCACCGGATGGGCCGCCCTGACGAGCGCGCGGCACAACAACGCCCGTCGCGGCAGCGGAGCCACCGAATCGCTCGCCGCCTCTGGCAAGGCCGTCAACCGCGCAACAATTGCCCTGTGTCCCGATGGCGAGTGCCGCGCCACGTAAGCGTCCCTGGCGTGCCGGTCCGGCAGCGCCTCGAATGTTGCGGCGTCTAACTCGACCGTCATGGCGATAGGGGCAGCGCCACGCCGTAGACCACGGCGTCGCCACTGAGCTTGTCGGCGCCGTCCGATCCGAGCCGGGACAGCATCACCCTCTAGGCATCGCCCGAACTGGCCGACCTGGGCGTGATCACCGGAAACCAGCTGACCTGTATTTCATTCGCCGTCGCTGGAACATTGGCTGTTACTCTCTGCTGCGCCTGCGGGTTCAGCGATTGCCGCGACTCGCCGTCGCCCACCGGGATGACCGGCATGTTCCAGCCGACGGCGCCGCTTGTCACGCCGGCGGACAGTAGACCGAGAAAGTCAGATCAGACGCCTCATTCTTCAGGAACGGGAACGGCACCTTCCACATGGCAAGTTCAATGGCCGTTCCGTCGAAGCGCAGCTCGTGCCAGAATCGCCCGGAGGCCGTGTCTTGCAGGGCGCGTTCCGAAGCCCCTAGCGTTGGTTGGTGAAAATACTCCGCCAGGGAACTGATAGACATCTAACCCGCCACTATGTCTGCTTAGTGTCGATGAAGGGAAGAGCAATGCGCTCAAGACGCCGCGGTGCTGATCTCCTCGAGCAGCTCGCGAGCTGCCTTGAGACTCGGAGATTCGAACCCCTCAGCCTCCGCGCATGCCAGCACCGACTCAAGGGCTTTCCCCATTTGCCGGTTATGAGCTGCAACGACTTCTTCAGACTCCCCAATCACGGACAGTCCACTCCGGCCCGTCATCCCAGTACCGTGTTTCTCCAGCCAGCCCTTGCGTATCAGCGTCGCGACACCCTGGTGTATTTCCGACCCAGATCGCCTCAGTTGCCGAGGGATCCCGGCAGCACATCCGCCTGGTCGCGGCGCACCTGCGTACCCTGCACCTGCACGATACGGTCGGCCTGATCGACCTCCATCTCGTTCTCGGATTGCGTGTCATCGACTGGCCCGAAGTGCACGCCGCCATCGCTGCCGCTCGCTTCGCAGGCTCTTCGACCATCGAGGTGCAGGCGCACGAAGCTCCGCCAGGAGCGGTCACGCGTCAGGCCAGTGTAGCGGCGGCGATGTGGAACGAGGGAAGATGCGAGACGTTCGCCGCGGGTATACGACC
This sequence comes from Chloroflexota bacterium, assembly GCA_965263025.1. Taxonomy (GTDB): domain Bacteria; phylum Chloroflexota; class UBA11872; order UBA11872; family VXNJ01; genus JAPOVO01. Next base: position 97,374 of record OZ253578.1, read on the forward strand.
CTGCGGCGCCAGCTCAAGCGTAGATCGGGCCAACGTTGGGGCGGTTAGGGAAGCACTTTTGAGACTCTAGGGCCGACTTCCGACGTACTTGTATCGAATTATGTTGTCGTTTTCCAATACTGGCTCAAGATCGTAACGCTTTGCGACAGTATTCAGCAGCCTTCGCGCAGTTCCAGGTGGCAAATCCAAACGCGCATCTATTGCTCGGAAATGCAAGAGTTGGCCGTTATGGATCAAGGCCTCACGGTCTGCGTGGAGACTTGGATAATCCCTATGCGATCTATCGTCCGGTCGGAAGAAATCTGAATCTATGACCTCAATGAACTCATCGTCGCTATATCCGGTGTACTTTCCCGAGTAGAACGCCTTTTCATTTAGATCCAAATCGACAACAGTCACATCTTTATATTTGGGAATCCGTCTGGAAATATTCGTTGCCCGAAATGACTTGATATTCCCAAAGCCAAACTGGGATATCAGCGCTTCAAATAGAAGCCTCAGATCTGTCGCCTTTCCCATTGAGAGGGCCTGAAGCCTATTGAGCGGTGCTGGCAGATTTGCTAAGTCAACTTCCGGTGCACAAAGAGGGTAAATCTTGCACTCTCCGACGCGTCCTTTGGACCATGTTGCCCCAATTTCAAACCATAGCCAGGGACGCTCGATCGACACCGGGGTCACAATCGCGATAACAGCTTGGGCCATCTCTAGTTTCTGCTCGATGTCGGACAGCCAATCCGTTCCTACGAGTATTGCTCCTGGGGAACTGGTACAGAAAACGCTGACGCCATTTGCAAATACTTTCTCTATTTCTTGTTGCACCGTGTTGGCAAACTGAGCGTCCGACGTGGCATGACTGATAAAGAGGGTTGGTTTCTTGATTTCGTGGTCAGTCATTGTCCTCTCGCATATCGCTCTTTCCAGAGAGCTAGATATTAATTCTGTGAGGTCTCTTGAGCAGTCTTCACCATTTTCTCAATCCTAGTCATATCTAAATTAGCGAATTGTTTCTACACCGCCACTACGGTTTCGGTGTCGCCGGCGTGGAGGGCGTTGAGGTAGGCGAGGATTAGGTCGCGGGTGCGGTAGCGGCCGAATTTGGATTCGTCTTCGCGGCGGACTATCGGGAAGGTGTCGAGGACGTAGCGGGCGTCGTCGCGGTCCAGGCCGTAGAGGTGGAAGTAGAGCGCGTCGAGCCGGGCGCGCAGGTGGCGGCGCTCCTCTTCGTCCCAGCCGAACGGCGGGCCGTCGTAGCCGACGTCGCGGGCGAAGGGCGCCATATCATGGGCGGTATAGGTGAGGCGGAGCACGTGATCGCGGACTAGCTCGCGAGCGGTCACCGCGCCGAACCGGCGGTCGTAGTCGCCGGGCGCGATTACAGGGAACTGCTCAAGCATGTACAGTTTGATGTGGGTTGCCTGTACTTTCTGGCGGACTATGTAGTCCAGACAAATGCTATTCAGATTGGCTAGGAGACACGCCACATCGGAACTGTTAAGAGGGGCGTCGTGTGGGAGCAGTACAGGCAGCGTGTCCAAACATCCCACCTGAGGCACAAGGGACGCGATCATCGTACGGACATTAGTCGTCGCCGTGAACTCTTTGAACGTCAAGAGATATTGCCAGCGCTGAGTTGCATCACTTTCCTCTTCACTAATCCAGAAACGAGGACTTGGGAGAAAGTTAGGGTTGCGGTGCTCTTCGAGCGTGGCCGGACGCGGCTGGGCCGGGCGGTTCAGGTTCCGCGGATTTACCACGACGCTAGCGGCGCGGTGGTCGAACGCCTGCACCATCTTGCCTTCGTACAAGGGTAGGCACACTTCGTCTCCCCGCTTCCAGCGATTGCCCTGGACCGGATAAAAGCCCGCTTCCTCAAGCTCCTCCGCAGTTCGGAAAAGGTGAGAGTGATTCTGTGAATGAAATAGTCCTTGCCGATATCGGACCGGCCACAGCCTGCGTTCTTCGCCGTCCGAGCGGTCCACCAGCACGGGATGCCGCTCGTAGACGCGGCGGGTGATATCGGCGTCGCGGCGGGTGCGGAAGATCGGCGCGGTGCCGGTGTTGGGGTTGACGCGGGCGAAGTCGCCGGGCGTCAGCGGAAAGCAGCGGTCGCGGTCGTCGATGGTCCTCACATCATGGAGGAAGAAGGCGCAATCGGTCCGGTCGAAGCGCCGCTCGTCGCCGCCGAAGATAAACGCACAGAACTTCTCGGAGGCGTGTACGTCCCTGAAGAAAATCTTCCTATTCTCGAAGTCGAACAGGCCGGACACGCGGCCCTTGGTGGAGACGGACTTGAAGAAGCGGGCGGCGATCTTGCCGGCATAGATGCCGGAGGGCGTTAGCAGACCGACCAGGCCGTCGGGCTTTATGAGGCTCATGGCCCGCTCGACGAAGAGCGAGTAGAGGTTGATGTCGCCGCCGCCGAGCAGGGGATAGTGGCCGGACGCGCGGACCAGCTGGCCGAGCTTGTCGGCGCGCTCCTTGGCGGCGTCGAAGTCGGCGACGAGCGGCGCTGCCTGTTTTCGCAGCCGCCGTACGCCCGCCCTTCTCGCGGCGGCGGTCGGCGCTCGCGCCAGGGCCGCGTCGCGGGTCGCGAACCACTCGACCTCTTGCAGCTTGATTCGGTCCCACGGCGGATTGCCGATCACGGCGTCGAATCCGCCCTCCGGACAGTAGTCGTGCCACCCGCGCCACACGCCCGGAAAGGCGGCCTCCCAGTGCAGAAAGCGCTCGCGGCGGGCTACGGACATGGCGTCGTTCCACAGGTCGTTGAACGCGGACCAGGAGGCGTCCCTGTCGATGGGCGCATCGGGCGGAATGCTGTCCGGTCCGCTTGCCAGCAGCGTGAAGGCCATCTCCGGCTGCCGGCCGAAATTCTCGCTCAGCAGCCCCTCGCGGCTCATCCGGTCCAGCTTCTTCATCCCCGCGGTATGCCAGCGCAGGCCGCAGAGGAAGTCGAGCACGCCGCGCAGTTCGGCGGTGGCCTCCTCCACGTTGCGGAACAGCGCGGCCGACTCGCGCACCTCGGCCACGTCGGCGTCGGACATCTGCTCGATGCGCTGCATTCCCTCCACGGCGGTTTCGGCGTCGGCAACGGCCCCGCTGAGAAACAGACCGCCGAGCCGCTCGAAGTCTTGCTGCGCCTCCCGCACGCGCAGGCCGACAAGCGAGTCGCCGCAGCGCAGGTGGTGGTCGAGGAACGAGAGCGGCGCGCCGACGGTGAAGCTGTGCAGCCACAGCGAGACCTTGGCAAGCTCGACGGTGAGCGGGTTCTTGTCGACGCCGTAGATGCAGCGCTTGAGCACCATGCGGCGGATGATGGCCTGATCGGTGAGCTGCGCCTCGTCCAGGATCCAGCCGGATTCCCCGGCCCGGCGCAGGATCTCGGCGCGGATCGCGGCTATGCGGGCCACCAGCGGGGACTCGTAGTCGCCGTCGAGCCACTCGGGGACGAACGGCGCGTACTCGGCAAGGTCGGCGATGTCGTCGGAGAGGTAGTCGACCGCCGTGACCAGGAAGTGGCCGCTGCCCATCGCCGGATCGAGCACCTTGAGATCGAGCACCGCCTCGGCTGGGTCCAGCTTGCGCAGCTCGGCGATGCGTTCGGACCTGGGGCGGCGGTCGCTCTTTAGCTCGTCGGCCTTGCGCTCGAACGCTTCGAGGCGCTCGTCGACAAGCGGCTTGAGCGTGCGGCCCACGATCAGATCGACAAGCTCCTGCGGGGTGTAGAAGCTGCCGCTGTCCTTGCGCGCGTAGGGATTGGGGCGGATGACGATCCTGCCGCCGTCGCCGAAGACCGGCTCGCGTTCGAGCAGGCGCTCGTAGATGGAGCCTAGCTGCTGGACGGACATGTCGCGGTAGTTGACGAAGCGGCGCTCGCCGTCGGTCTCGGTGTGGCTGAGGTCGTGGACTATCGGGGCGAACGCGGCGTCGGGCAGACGGACGGCTTCCAGCAGGGGAGCGGCTTCGGCGGCGAACAGTCCGCCGTTGTAGGGCGGCAGGCCGATGGAGGCGTCGCCCCGGTCGATGATCGCGCATAGGGTCATGACGTGGTCGTAATAGTTACTGGCGACGGTGGAGAACGTGTCGCCTTGGTCCATGCGGCGGTTGACGTGATCGCGCACTGGTGTGCGCAGCCCGTAGTCGTCGTAGCCTGTGTCGTTGACGGGCAGCAGGCCGCGGTCCTCGGCGTAGAGCACGAACAGCAGCCGGTAGAGGAGGACGAGCGCGGCCTGGCGAACCTGGGCGAGGTCGCGGCCGCCGGCTTCGGCCAGCGCCTGCGCGAGGCCGGGAAAGGCGCGCTCGAACACGACGCGCGAGAGGTCCCGCGCGACCTGCCGCTCGTAGCGCCGCCCCTCTTCCAGCGCCCGCTCCAGAAAAGTCTCGGTAGCGCCCGCCCGCCTGACGAAGGAGTCGCGGCGGAACAGGAGATTGAAAGTGCGCAGTTCGTCTTCGGCGCCGGTCTGGAGGACATCGTCGAGATCGACCTCGAAGTATCCGGTGGCGCGGGGACGGGAGCGCCGGTCGTAGAGACGCCACACGCCGCCGCTGGTGAGGATTCCCCAGCGGGCCCCGCCGTCGGAAGTATCCTCAGACGCGCGCAGGTAGCGCAGGATCTGGCCGTGCGGCGTCCTTGCCCTGACCGTGTCGTGCTCGTCGCGGGCGTCGAGGGGGAGTCCGAACCGCTTGCTCTCCTCGATCACTAGCGCGTCTCCGTAGCGGTCATCGGGATTTTGTCTGGCGGCGGCGCGATTCTTGGAGTCCGCGCTCCCAAAGAGCAGATGGTCGGGTATGTCCTCGTTGCGGCCCGTGCCCTGCTGCGGCAGGTAGTCGGTCCATCCCAGCAGCTCCAGCACGGGACGGATCAGCTCCTGCTCGGTGACGGCCTCGTTTGGACTCCGGTGAGCGTCGAGGACGTCGTAGCTCCGTTGAACGCCGTCGCGAAACGCCTCCGCGTTTGCGGCGGCAGAGTGCCACCTGGTGGTGGACTTGATGCCCTCGGTCAGGTAGTACTGGGTGAATAGCTGGCCGGACATTTCAGAGCGTCGCGTAGGAGTGCACGACGTCGCGAACCTCGGGCTACGCTTTCCCGGCACGCCTATGTTTCCGCCTTGCCATCTGTTGCCTCTCCTATGGCCCCGTTTCTAACGTGCCGCCAGCCCTGTTCTCAGGGCAGCGGGTGATTACTAGGCCGAGTTCGACCTAACAGCCTCGTGCGCGTTGGGCTCGTCGAGTCGTCCGACCGCGCTCCTTTAGCCGGGTATCGCCGCGATGTAGGCCGAAACGACGGCGTCACTGTCCCCATTCAGTTTCTCCGGGTTGCCGCCTGAAAGAAGGGCCGGCTCCGCTCGCCGGGAACGCACCTCACTCATCGCTGCCCTTTGCCCATGCCAGCGATGAGGAACTGGCACTTCTCAGCTTAGCCGTATACGGATAGGCGCTCGGTGGTGTGAGATGGCAATTCGAGAGGTGTTCGACTATCGCTCCGTAGAGTAACGCAAGATGACAGCCTTCTAGCGATCCACCTTCAGTGACCCGTCCCTCAAAGTAGCACCAATCATAGTCTTTGGATTCAACTTCGCCCGGGTACTTACTGAAAGATAAGGTTCCTTGGTCATCCTTCACTCCGTAAGCCACGACCCCTTTATTCAGAAAAACGGCAGTTCCGGGCAGGTGCTGAGGGTTCTCTGAAGTCAGAAAGTCCTTGATGTCAGCGAAGTCAAAGTCGCCGCCGTCTATGCAGAGCAAGAAGGAGTACAGACTGTTCAAATACATGTTATTCGACGGTAGTACCGAGTGTGTCAACAGCGTATCGCCCGTAATGCCGCCGTATGCTGTGTTTTCTGTCAGGGGCCGGGTCATCCCTGAAATTATCTTCAAGTCATCACGAACTTTCGCGTAGTAGCCCTTCGACTTGTAGTAGGTCGACTTGACTTCGCCGATGGCTAGAACGGAAGTGATGGGGATGTACTCAGTCCCATCTTGGGTCGTCAACAGTGATGAGAGTCCGAAATTGTCCGCGATGATGATGTCGATCTGGGGACTAACCCGGCTTTCGGAGTCGATGAGGTGCCCGCTAGTAACGTGATATCGTGGCTCCAGCATTCGCCGTAGATAATCGCGGACAGCTGCCTCAACCTCATTTCCCGCGGCTCGAATATCCGTAGGGTGGACTTGCAATGCAGTTTCTCGAGCTCTGCGCAAAGCCTCGGCGTCGCGGCGAAACACCTTTCCTAAGTCAAGTGTCGCTATGCGGCATTGCTCCCGAGGTGTAGGTAGCGAGTGTATTGCCTGCGCCGATGTTGGTCGGCTCGAAGGATTCCAACCAACAATAGACTATCGACACTACCGAGCCGGTCCGAGTACCCACCATTCACACATAGTGCTTGATATATCTGCAAACCAGAGCAAAGGTCATGCGGACGTTCCTAACCAAGGAGTCCGCCATGCCTTCCGCTCAAACTCTGCCCACCGTCTTCTCCGGTTCCAACACGGGCTGGGAAGGCTCCCTCTACGCCTTCCTCGCCGCGAAACAGCGCCGCTCCGGCTCCAACCGCACTCCGGACTCCTACTACCGCACTCTCCGTCACTTCTTCGGTAGCCTCCATAAGTCGCCCGATCAGGTCACTTCCCGCGATGTCTTCTCGTTCGCCCATGGCATCGGCGTCTCGGGCCGTGAGCCTTCCGCCGTAACCGTCGGCGCCCGTCTCTCCTGCATCTCTTCCTTCTTCAAGTTCCTCATCAGACTCGATCTACTCAAGGCCAATCCCTGCGATCCCGTGGAACGCCCCAAGCCGCGTCCCGGCGCACCAAGCGGCCTCTCCGCATCCCAGATGCAACGGCTCCTCCAAGTCATCCCCGACACCGTCAAGGGCAGACGCGACCTAGCTATCGTCCTAACTCTCGTCCTTACCGGCAGACGCAGATCGGAGGTCGTCAACCTCACAGCCGGCGATATCGCCTTCGACGAATCCGCCGCCTTCTACCGCTATACCGGCAAGGGCGGTCTGCGCGGCCGTCGTGAGCTTCCCAGCCCCGCGCTGGCCGCCATACGACGATCACTCCGCGATGTCGGCAAGGACCTCTCTTCCATGCAGCCCCATGAGTCGCTATGGCAGGCGGGCGCCGGTCCCCAGGGCGTCTCCAGCGCTACCTTCTACAACCGCTTCCGTGGCTATCTCCGCTTGGCCGGTCTCCCTCCTTCCGGCGTCCATGTCCTACGCCACACCGCCGCCAAGCTCCGCCGCGACGTAGGCGAGTCCATCGAGTCGGTGAGCCAGTTCCTCGACCACAGCTCGCTCGCCGTCACCACCACCTACCTCCGCAGACTCGAGGGTCAGCGCGATGCCGCCTGGCATGGCGTCGCCCAGGTCATCGGAGTTAGCTAGTCCGACTCGCCGAGTAAGTCCTTGGCCTCACGGGTCTAGAATCTGTTCCGGCGGGGCGGCAGCGCATTCCCTCTCCAAGTGTGCTTGCCTGCCGCCCCGCCATTTGGGCGGATCGGCGCCTTGGTTGTCGACTCCCTCCTTCGGGATGCCGATCCGCCTTGACCTCTACGCGCCTTCGGAGCGTTCATACATCCCGCTTCAACTCCCTTGCTCTGGAGGTCGTCTTGCCCGATCCCATTCGCCACATCGCCACCTACGCCCGCGTCTCCTCCGATGAACAGCGTGACCGCCATACGGTCCGCAATCAACGCGCCGCCCTGTCCCGCCGTCTGGGTTCCGAGCCGGATGTTTTGGTCTTCAAGCATTACGAGGATGACGGCGTCTCGGGTACCATCCCTTTCGAAGACCGGCCGGCTGGCCGCGCGCTTGCGCGTGATGCGCGTGTTGGCCGCTTCTCCCAAGTCTGGGTGGTCCGCTCCGATCGTCTGGGCCGTGACGCCTTCGAGCTCCTCCGCATCTGGAGGGTGTTTGAGTCCATCGGCATCTCGCTCCGCGCTACGGACGAGAACATCGACGATCCCTTCTACTTCGATATCCACGCGGTCATCGCCGCCAACGAGCGACGCAAGTTCCTCGAACGTTCCGCCGAGGGCATGAACCGCGCCGCCAAAGAAGGCCGCTATACCGGCGGCATCGTAGCCCTCGGCTATACAGCCTCAGGCGATCGAGGTTGCCGCCGCCTCGTCCCGGACGACTCTCTCATGTGGGAACACCTCTCCGCCGCCGACGTCGTAAGGCGCATCTATAACCACCTGGCCTCGGACGGCTGGACTTGTCCGCGTATCGCAACCGAGTTCAACTCCCTCGGCATCCCTACCTCCTATCGCCGCGATGGTCGCGGCGTTCGAGGCCGTCGCACCCAGGGCCTCTGGCGCTCCGGTCATATCCGCAACCTCGTCGTCAATCCCGTCTACAAGGGACTCCTCCAGTACGGTCGCAGGTCTTCCAGGCCGAATGGACGCTCTGTCATCTCTGCTTCGGTTCCCCCTCTGGTTTCCGATGACGTCTGGAACGCCGCCATCGCCACCCTCAAGCGCAACCGCGCCATGCCCCGCAACTCCTGCCATTCCTACCTGCTCCGCTCCCTCATCCGCTGCGCCGTCTGCGGCCTCTCCTTCTGCGGTACCTGGACCAGGGGCCCTCGCTACAGGTGCAACGGCTCCATGGCCCATCGTGGCCCGTTCGCTGGCAAGTGCATCGGCGCCTCGATCAAGGGCGAACTCCTCGAAGACACCGTCTGGTCGGATGTATCCCGCTTCCTCCTCGATCCCCAAGTCCTCGTCGATGAGCTCCTCGCGGAGTCCAATGACATCGAGTCCCGCGCCGTCGCGGAAGCCGAGCGCGCCTCGCTCATCGACGCCCGCGATGCCGCACAGCTTCGCCGCAAGCGCGCCATCGACCTCTATACCCGCGCCAAGCTCTCCGACGACGAGTTCGACGCCATCGCCGCCGACGTGGAACAGGAACTAAAGACCCTCGATGACCGACTGGCCGGTTTAGAACCTGCTGATGACCCGCTTGACGATGCCGTCTCGGCGGATACGCTCGCGGAGATCCGTGAGCGCCTGGAGGCGGACCTCTCGGACGCGGAGCGACGCGAGATCGTCCGCCTGCTCGTGCGCAGGATCACGGTCCACACCACGCTCACCGGCCGCGGCCGCAAGCAGGTCCGAGTCGTTATCGACTACCGCTTCCCGCGAGTAGGTGAGGCTCGCACGGGCATCGCTGCGAGTCACGGCTACAATCTCTCCCGCGTTATCCCCGCCTGAGCTAGGTCCCGCTCTCCTCCGCCCGTCTCCAGTTCCCACAGCGGCCACCGGTCTCTTTCAGTTCCAGTTTCCCCAGCTTGACCGCTGTCGAGTTGCTCTCCCAACGACGCGAGTAACGCTCCGGTCAGTCGCCCCCGCGCTTCCACTCGAGTAATCAGTTTGACGGGTCTGGCCGAGCCGTTGGGTTTCCGGATGCCGAGCGACATGCCGCCGCTCGCAGCTGTCGGAAGGAGCGTTCATTGTTGATGCTTACTTTCTATATATAAGGCATATAAGGCTTATAAAGCGCCGCCGCTTGGCGTCGAGTTCTGCCGCGCCGGCGACGGCCACATCGCCGCCCGGCTCGCCCCTGTCGCGCCACAGGGCGAGATACAGACGTTAGGCGAACATGGGATTGCTTTGCGGAGAGTCTGGCCACACGCGCGCCACGGGGCGCACTTTGGCATATCCACAGGACTTGTGAACGTGAGGCTTGCGGCTCGGATCTGACGCCGCTCGCGCGACTCCCTGACGGCCGAATGGCGTCCGATTGACCTAGCTTCGCCTCCACCCGGACTACCATCCACTACCAAACCTTTTTTGCCAGCAAAGGTAGTGTTTGGTAATGGTTGCTAGTCCCCTAGCACCTGCTTTTGCTAGCTGAACTGCGGCTCCGCTAACCCGGCGAACTCTTCGCTAATCTGCCTCCAGCGTCACCTCAATTGTACCGTCGAGGCCAACTAAGCCGAGCGGCTATACGGCCCCACACGCCGCGTGAAACACACTTTCGATCAGTCCATGAAATTCGTACAACTTGAAGAGATTGACAATTGTGACGATGATAAGGTAGCTGCGTCACTGTCAGTCCAGGGGATGTCATCGTGAGTCAGCGCGAACTCGACAGACGAATCCTAGAGCTAAAGCAAGAGTTTGACGACCAGGAGCTCGAGGACGCGCTGCTGATCTTCGTCTCACACAGCGATTGCGACGCCGGCGAATTGCTGCTGCGTCTCGTAGCTCAACTGCCGCTGCGAGAATCGGATCTGCTCGATGCCGCAGCCTCGCTTGCCGCACGCCACCAATCATTGCAGGGCGATGAGTCCCAGCTCCGTAGCTGGCTGACGCTGCTCACGCTACGAAGCAACCTCGCTCGGCAAATCGGAGGGGAACCGCATCGCGTGCTCCATGAAACCGGCCTCAACGTCATGACCCAGGCGAAAACCAGCGGCGAGGCGATCCAGACGATATGGCGCGAGCCTATGTTCGAGTCGAGAGACGCAGCCGTAGCGCTCGGCGCAAAACCGACAAATAGAGAGAAAGTCAGGCAGTATCGCGAGCGTTCGTGGTTGCTCGGTCTGCCATCCGGCCGGGGGTTCGTCTATCCGGCGTTCCAGTTCGATCCCGAACGACGTGATGCCTTTCCCGAGGTGCGCGCAGTGAACGAACGGCTCTCAGCCGCGAGCGCCCCCTGGGGCGTGGCATCCTGGTGGATCTCCCGGCATGCGCGCCTCGGCACCCGTCCCGTGGACCTCGTCGGAACCGGCCGTGCGGATGACCTTGTCACCGTCGCCGCGGCCGTCGTCGAACCGGTCGGGTAGGCGGGCTTGCCGCCGTATCAGGCACCTCCTTCGCGCTATGAGGGCGTCCCACGCCGTTTCTTCCTGCCGGCAGGAGCTAGGCTCACGCGCATCCATAGCGCTGCCTTCGGCGTCGTCGAGTTCAATCCGACCGTGGCTCGAAGCGATCTGCGAGGCGGCCGGTTCGATTCGACGCCCGGCGATGACTACGCATTTCTGTACGCGGCTGACAACGATCCGACCGCCGTCGCCGAGGTCTTGCTCCGTGATCTCCCGATCGACGACTACGGCGCGCGCCTGCTTCCTCGCGTCCGGCTATCGGATCTACGAATCAGTTGGTTCAGCACGACTCTCGAGCTCGAACTGGTCAATCTCCGCTCGGGCGTCGACTTGGCCGCCGTAGGACAGGACTCCTGGCTGACGACCGCGTCCGCCGCCGACTACGCGATGACGCGACGCTGGTCTTCGGCGATCCGCAAGTGGGCGCCGTCGGCCGCCGGTCTGACCTGGCGCCCCCATCGAGAGCCGGACGGTTTTGCGTATATCTTCTTCTCGGACCGCTCCCCTGACGGCTGCTTCGAGGAGGTGACCAACGGCCTGCCGGTACCGGTAGCAGACCCCAACCTCGATGCCGGCGCCTGTCGGCTCTACGTCGAGGAAATCCTATCTTCCTTTCGCGTCGCGCTTGCGTAAACGCCATTTTCCGAACGCGCCAGCGCATCCCGCCAGGACGAACACTCCCCCCTACCGCCGTCGCCGCCATGACCGCCACCTTCCAATGTGGTCTGCTTGGTCTGCTCCACGTTACTGAGTATCCGACTGGACGAGTTTTCGGGGGCGGGTCACAGTCGTGCTGTCGATCGTGTTTTCGGATTGGCTTAGGGACAGCGAATCCGGCAGCAGAACGAAACGCATTGTTGGTATTGTGTTCGGCGGTCTTGTAGCGGCGCGACATTTGCGGGCGCGGAACTCTGCCGACTCCGAGTAGCGCCGAGCCTACTTAAGGAGCCGCCATGGGTGATGGAGCGCTGATCACACTCAAGGACATCTGGCTGATTGAGCCCCCCGCGACTACAAGATTCACTTTGGGCGTTGGAACGGCTGGCACCAACCCCTCGATGAGTGGGTAAGCGACCGGTCGCGTTGGGTTGGGTGGCAAAGGTATCGGCCTAAACGAAACGAGTTCAATCGCCCCTATATCTTCTCGCTAATGGACTTCTACCACGAGAAGGACGTCTGGCTGTTCGGCGGCGTTTTCCGCGTCTTATCGCGTCACCAGGATCGGTACGACGTTGAACTCACGGAGCTTTGCAGACCCTTCATTGGACGGCTGAAGCTACGGTCGTCCTACCGAAGCCGGGCGACGAGAGTCAATTTCGAGAACCATTACGACGGCGCTCATACGTTGCGCGTATCGGAAATCCTGCGGGAGCCCTATTCGGGACGGACGTTTCCGGGCTAGGAGGAAGTCACCGTCTCATTTGTAGAGCTAGAAACACTACTTCGAAACAACCGGCCGGACTGGAAAGCGGCCCTGGAAAGCGTAAAGGGCGTCTATCTGATTACTGATGCCAAATCAGGCAAATTGTAGTGTCCACGGGTATCCTTCTCTAGGATGCCGGTCGGAGAGATCCTTTGGCAGTCTCCGCTCTCGTACTCAGACTTCCGTCGTCGGGCGCAACCCGGTCCGCCACGCGGATGACTTGTGCGCACAAGAAGTCGGCATGGGCCAGCACATCGGCGCTCAATACCCGTGTTGCTTGGCGGGTCGCTCCCTCCTCGAGTACCCCGCGCGCAACCAGAAGCCGCTTCTCCAGCACATTGAACACTTCCATGTCGGTCAGAACGAATGCGAGCCATACGGTCAACGGCGCAAACAACTCGATCGCCTCAGCCATCTTCCCGGTGGTCCCCAACCGCCAGACTTCGGCCATGATGTCGGTAACACTGAGCCCTGGCATGACTCCCTTGATTCCGCTTGGCAACAGCTCCAATGTGTAGAGCCCGCCCCAACCTTCGAACACTGCTACCCCATCGGCGGTGGCCTCGCGGATCGCTTGTACCTTGGCCCCCATGTGAGGCTCTTCCAACTTCAAATATCGAAAGTTTGAGCAGCGACTGTGCAGTTCACGGCAGAAATCGGCCCCAACGGTCAACCCTGCCGGGTTGAAGTCCTGGACCAGAACGGGAGTCGGCACCGCGCGGCACACCTGCTCGGCGAATTCGATCAGCTCTGCTTCCGCCAACGGGAAAAGGCGCGGGAGGGCGATAGAAACGACGTCGGCGCCGGCTTCGACGTAGCGCCGGGCAAACGCTGCCGCCACCCGAGGACTGCCGTGATTGCACTGCGCTATTACCGGAATCCGGCCAGCTGCGGCTGTGATTGCCGCCTCCACCAGGAGGTGGCGCTCCGCCTCTGTCAGCTTGTAGAACTCGCTCCCGTAGGCGGGCAGGCAGACCGCCGCCGCGCCCGATTCCACCGCGAAGTCAATCAGCCGACCCACCGCTTCCAGATCAATGTCTTCGCCTGCGGCATCAAATGGCGTCGGTAGCACCGGCACGATGCCGGTGATTTCGTGCATAGCGTGACTAGGTCCGCCCAAGCTGGTGCCTTCCCTCTCCAATCCTCCGGGTCTGCTGCAGGACCGCCCGCCAGTCGCCCACAGGTGACTCTTAAGCCCGATGGGCTCAACTCTGTCACCCGAGCCGTCGCGTTGATCCACCTGGCCAAGATCGATCTTGGCCGATAAAGCTGTGGCAGCGTAAACCGCCGTATTTGGCCTGTCAAGCGACTGTACTGGTCCAGTGCATACGAGACAGTGGCCTCCTTAAGGAGCTACAGATCTCATCGAGCACGACTGGGAGCGGATGGTCACGTTTTGCGGTTTCCCGAAGCCCCACTGGAAAGACATCCGCACCACCAACGTGATCGAGTCGCCTTTTGCCGCGGTGCAGTTGCGGACGGGAGCGGCCAAGCGGTACAAGAAAGTCGCCAACGCCACCGCGGTGATCTGGAAAACCCTGCTGGTGGCGGAAAAACGATTTCGGCGTCTTCACGCGCCGCACCTGGTAGCCGAGGCCGCGGAAGGAGCTGTATTTGTCGTTGGATGGACGGCTCGCCGCCCGAATTCGACAACAGCGAGTTTGTTCAAGAGCTCGAAAGCCGCGGATTCTACGTGGCTACGCAAGCTCGCAGCAACTACCGTTGGACGACCTTTTCAATTCCTTCGTCCCTAAACACGTATTATGTTCATGACGAGTACTTGAGTCCGGGGAACAAGTCATCCAGACGATTGGCCGCGCAGGCGGACGACCACGCGCTAGGGCGAATTCTCACAACCCTCGGCTACAGATACGTGCATGTTTCGTCGGGCATCGAATGGAGCAACACAAGTCGCAGCGCCGACCTCGTCGTGGACTTTACGCCTGCCGGCCTTCTTCTATCGGGAGACAAGACTGAAGATCCGTTCGCCTTCAAAAGGGCCACAAGCCTATCAAGCAGGTTCACTGACTCTCTCTTGCCGACGACAGTGGCTAGGCCGTTCCTGTCGAGCGAATTTGATATTCACCCTGATGATCCATTCGCCTACCGTTGGCAGCATCCGCTCCGCACGCTGGCGTGGCTCGATTTCATGAATGAAGTTGCGGGGATGGACGGGCCGAAATTCGTGTTCGCACATCTGCTGAAACCACATGGACCGAATTCGTTCGACAGGCACGGAAACATCGCATTCGACTCGGGGGGCTGGCCCGACGAGCATGATCCGACGGTACCCGAAGCCTTTTACGGTCAAGTGATCTGGGTTAACGGTCGAATGATCGAGGTTGTGGACGCCATTCTTGAAAACTACGAAGAACCACCTATCATCGTGATCGCAGGTGACCATGGGTTCTTGCGGTATTTAGAGCATAGCCCCTATGCCCACGACATACTTGCGGCATATCTGCTTCCTGATGGCGGCGAGAGCGCGCTTTACCCATCGATCACGTCTGTCAATTCATTCAGGGTCATATTGGACTATTACTTCGGACTCGACCTCGGGCTGCTGGAGGATAGGGTCTACCACTAGGCAGTTGAGCCACATGTGAAGTGCTTCCGAACACGTCCGACTGCGAGCCCGGTGCACGAAACGTAGTAGCGCTTGGTACGGAGGGACATCTGAGGTCTATCGGCGTAGCGACAGTATCTGCATGGGTCGCCCATGCCTTTGCCTGGGCCGCCGGCGTCTTCTTTGCATTCGGACCCGTGTACCAGGGTGAATCAGTAACCCCGGCACTCCCTGGTGAGACTGGCGGGGAGGTGATTCGGTCTAGCGCTACGGCAATAGAAGTGAATGGCCTGCACGTAATCTTGTTGCTGCTAGTGCCTATCCTGTTGACCGCCATCACTTTGTTGGGCCTTCGGCTCCAACAGACGACGATGCGCAAGATACTCCTCTGGAGCCCCGCCGTCGTGCTTCTGGGATTCTGTTTTGTAGCGATAGCTTCGATCGGCATGTTCTACCTGCCAACAGCCCTCGCGCTCCTTGTTGCAGCCATTGCTGATCTCGGAGGTCAGGAAGGCAATGAGCCGATCTAGTCTCTCGGTCGTCACTGGGGCCTTTGGCTACAGTGGCAAGTACATCGCGCGGCGGTTGTTGGAACAGGGAGCAACTGTAAAGACGTTGACCCGTACTCCTACTTCCCACAGCCCCTTCGGTGATCGGGTGGAGGCTCTACCTCTGGACTTCGGCGACTTTAACGGTTTGGTGGAAAATCTTCGGGGAGCCGCCACTCTGTACAACACCTATTGGATTCGCTTCGCACGAGGCACGGTTATGACCTGCCCCCAAGGCTTGCACCACCAATTATGTTAGTCCGACGAGCGCCGGGTCGGGCTCCACAGGCAGGATAGCCGCCGGCGCCGGCGGCCTGTAGCCCAGTGAGCTGTGCGGCCGGATGCGGTTGTAGGTCTGCTTGTACTCTCCAGTCAGCACCTGTGCCTCCCGCAGCGTGTAGAAGATCTCCCGGTCCAAGAGCTCGTCACGCAGCTTGCCGTTGAAACTCTCCACATAGCCGTTCTCCCACGGTGAGCCGGGCTCGATGTAGAGGGTGTTGGCTCCCACTCGGCCAAGCCAGGCTCTGACCGCCCTGGCCGTAAACTCCGGACCGTTGTCAGAGCGGATGTGTTCGGGTACTCCGCTTCTCAGCATCAACCCGGCCAGCGTCTCGATAACGTCCACAGACCTGATGCTCCGCTCCGCCCTGATCGCCAGGCACTCCCGCGTGTACTCGTCGATGACGGTCAGCAGCCGTACCGACCTGCCGTCATGCGTCCTCGTGAAAACGAAGTCGTAGGCCCACACGTGGTTCGGTCGCTGCGGTCGCAGACGCACACACGACCCGTCGTTGCGCCACAGCCTTGACCGTTTCGGCTGTTTTTGGGGCGCCTTCAGCCCCTCCTGCCTCCAGATCCGCTCCACTCGCTTGTGGTTGACCGCCCAGCCGCGTCGCCTCGGCAGTGCTCCGATCCTCCGATAGCCGCACCTGCCATGCTGGCTCGCCAACTCCACGATCGCCGCGGTCAACTCCTGTTCGTAGGCCGCGGCCACAGGCTCGTAGCGCTGTGTCGAGCGTGGTTGCCCCAGCGCCCTGTGCAGGCACGCCGCTCGGAAACGCCCAACGCCCCCCTGATCCGCTCTACACACTGTCGGCGACGGGAGGCGCTCAGAAGTTTCCCTGCGCCGCCTCCTTCAGTAGCTGGTTGTCCAGCGTCAGATCGGCTACCGCTCGCCGCAAGCGGCCGTTCTCCGTCTCCAGCTGCTTGAGCCGTCGCGCCTGGTCGATCCGCAGCCCCCCGTACTCCGCCCGCCAGCGGTAGAAGGTCTGCTCCGTCACCCCTATCTTCCGACTGGCTTGGGCCACCGTGCCGCCCTCAGCCATGGCCACCTCGGCCTGCCGGAGCTTCTTGATCACCTGCTCCGGCGTATGCTTCCGCCTTGCCATCTCCCCCCTCCTTTGGCCCAGTTTCTAACATTTATCCTGGACCGGGTTTCCGGGGGGCAGGTCACGTGTCTTCGGTACCGCCGGCAAAGACATCACCTGTTAGCATCCTGTCATTCCGAGCGAAGCCGAGGAATCTAAACGGAGCTCCACTTACGCGCGGGGAGGATCAACACCAGCCCTAAGACAATTTTCGGGTGCGGATCTTTGACCTATCTGTCTTCGTCTACCATCCGCACTAGGGTATAACCGCGCCTGCAGGCCAATAAATCCCGCCACTCCGTCCCGAATCACAACTCGCTCATGAACTGGAACACCGCGTCCGAATGCCCCGGCAGCATCTCGTGGCCGAAGTCGGGATACACCCGAAGGTCCTTCTCCGACTCAATCTTGTTATAGGCCGCGAACTGCGTTGAAGGGGGGCAAATCGTATCCATCAAGCCGACCCCCATCATCACCCGACCTCTGATGCGCGGCGCCAAGTGTTGCACGTCTATATATCCGAGCCTGGTGAAAATCTCATCCTCGCGCTCGTGCAGCGGGTCGAAGTTCCGGAAGAAGTCCTGCAGCTCGAAGTATGCGTCCTTGGCCTGGTCCATCTGCCACACCCTCTTGTAGTCAGACAGGAATGGATAGACCGGCGCGACGCGCTTGACCTCCGGCGCCAGTGACGCGCACGCCAATGCAAGCCCGCCGCCCTGGCTGGCGCCCGTGACCCCGACCCGCGCGGCGTCCACCTCCGGCATGGCCATCACGATCTTGGTCAACTGCGCCGTGTCGAGAAATATCTGACGGAACAGCAGCTTCTCGGGCGAGTCCTCCAGACCCCGTATGATCTGCCCGCTCAGAGTCGGCCCCTTCACCGACCCGGTGTCCTCCGACAGTCCGCCCTGGCCGCGGCAGTCCATCGCCGCAACCGTAAACCCGGCGGCCGCGTACCCCAGCTTGCTCGTCCAGTCGCCGGAGTTGCCCCTGTAGCCGTGGAACATGACAACGGCGGGATGCGGCACCAGCGCCTGCTTCGGTCGAATCAGCTTGGCGTGGACCCGGGCGCCGCCGACCCCTGTGAAATACAGATCGAAGCACTCGGCGAATGCCGTCTGAAAAGAGGAAGGCACGTACTCCAATTGCGGATCGATGGACCCGACTTCCGCCAGACCCCTCTCCCAGAAATCGTCGAAGTCCAACGGCTTCGGGTTCGATCCCTCATACGTCTGGAGCTGATCCCAGCTCATGTCAAACAGCAGCGGCATTACGGTCCTCCAGTTCTACTCATAGGATGTGCTCTCGTACTTGTCCGTAGTTACCGCTCCATTTTGTCCCGGACAGCGGTCAACACGGACACGCCGGTCTCTCGAAACACGACTTCCGAAAGCCCCGGCCAGTCTATCGATGACCGTCGAACGTCAACGCGCTGGTGGTCGATAATACGGATGCGACGAGGACGCGGGAGCAGGAGTGAGAACGACTCAATGATGTACAAATCCGAGCCATGTCCTATTTGGGGGGAACCGTTTTTTGCAAAAGTCACGCCCGTTGCTGATCGATTGCTGAGCGTGAGTGTAAACGGCGGAGTAAGAATGTACCGGCAGGGCGGGGAATAGCGCTGGGGTTTGGCGCTTGAAAAGTGGACCACCCGCGGTCTTCCATCATGTTCCGAGGAACTTGCTGGAAGGTATGGAGGATGTACAAGGTGGAGTTGTACGGGCGGGTGCGCCGGGCCTGCATGGTGGAGGGGATGAGCACGCGCGAGGCGGCGCGTGTGTACGGGCTGCACCGGGACACGGTGCGGAAGATGCTGAAGCACTCGGCGCGTCCCGGGTACCGTCGGCAGTCGCCGCCGCGACCGCCGAAGCTGGACCCGTACCGCGGGGTAATCGACCGGATCCTGGAGCAGGACGCGGGGTCTTGGCAAGAAGCAGCGGCACACAGCCAAGCGCATCTACGACCGTCTGCGGACGGAGTACGGCTTCGGGGGCAAGCACACGATAGTCAAGGACTACGTGCGCGAGCATCGCCTGCGGACGCGGGAGATGTACGTGCCGCTGACGCATCCTGCTGGCCACGCCCAGTGCGACTTCGGCCAGGCGCGTGCGGTAATCGGGGGAGTGGAGCAGGCCATCCACTACTTCGCGCTGGACATGGCCCACAGCGACGGTTGCTTCATCAAGGCCTACCCGGCGGAGACTACCGAGGCGTTCTGCGACGGGCACGTTGCGGCGTTTTCGTTTCTGGGCGGGGTGCCGCGGAGCATCCTGTACGACAACACCAGGCTGGCTGTGGCCAAGATCATGGGAGACGGTCGGCGGCGGCGGACGCGGGTGTTTGGCGAGCTAGTGTCGCACTACCTGTTCGAGGATCGCTTCGGGCGTCCCGGCAAGGGCAACGACAAGGGCAAGGTGGAGGGGCTGGTGGGCTATGCGCGACGCAACTTCCTGGTGCCGGCGCCGTCGTTTGCGAGCTTCGATGCGCTCAACGCCCACCTGGAGGAGCGCTGCCTGGAGCGGTTGGGGCGCGGCTGCGGGGCTGCGACGAGACGATAGGCGAGCGTATGGAGCCGTGACCTGGAGGCGCTGCTACCGCTTCCGGATGCGCCGTACGACGCCAGCGACAAACGCCTCAGCCGTGTCAGCTCGCTGTCGCTGGTGCGCTACCGGAGCAACGACTACTCGGTGCCGGTGGCCTACGGACACAGGGACGTGGTGGTGCGCGGCTACGTGAGCGAGGTGGTGATCAGTTGCGGGTCGGAGGTCATCGCCCGTCACCCGCGCTCATACCGGCGAGACGACTTCGTGTTCGATCCCGTCCACTACCTGCCCTTGCTGGAGCGTAAGACGGGCGCCCTGGACCAGGCCGCGCCGCTGGCCGGCTGGAAGCTGCCGGAGGAGTTCGGTCGGTTGCGTCGGCTGATGGAGTCGAGGATGGGCAGACGCGGCAAGCGGGAGTTCGTGCAGGTCCTGAGGCTGATGGAGAACTTCCGCAAGGAGGAGGTGTACGAGGCTGTGCGCGATGCCCTCAGGCTCGGCGCCATCAGCTTCGACGCGGTCAAGCACCTTGTGCTGTGCAGGCTGGAGGGCCGCCCGCCGCGGCTCGACCTCGAGCTGTACCCCTACCTGCCCAGGGTCACCGTGGCCAGGACGTCCGCCAGGGACTACATGACGCTCGTGGTCGGCGGCAGGCCATGAGCGCTAAGGCCACGGTGCTCTTGGAGCACCATCTGAAGGAACTGCGGCTGCCTACGTTTCTGAGCGAGTACGGCAAGCTGGCCGGCCGCTGTGCCGCCGAGGGTGTCGACCATCCCGGCTACCTGCCGAGGCTTGCTGAGCTTGAACTCATAGACCGCCATCACCGCAAGGTGGACCGCAGGATAAGGGCTGCACGCTTCCCGGCCACGAAGAGCCTCGACAGCTTCGACTTCCTCGCCATCCCCTCGGTCAACAAGCAGCTCGTCATGCAGTTGGCCCGCTGCGAGTACGTCGACCGGCGCGAGAACGTGATCGCCATGGGTAACAGCGGGACCGGCAAGACACATGCCGCCCTCGGTCTCGGCCTTGCCGCCTGCCAGCGGGGGCTGTCGGTCGGCTTCACCACCGCGGCCGCGCTCGTCCACGAGCTGATCGAGGCCAGCGACGACAGACGCCTGCTCAATCTCCAAAAGAAGCTCGCCCGCCTAAAGCTCCTCATCATCGACGAGCTCGGCTTCGTCCCGCTGTCCAAGACCGGCGCGGAGCTGCTGTTCGAGGTCTTCAGCCAGCGCTACGAGCGAGGCTCGATCCTCGTCACCACCAACCTGCCCTTCGACGAGTGGACAGAGGTCCTCGGCTCCGAGCGGCTCACCGGCGCTCTCCTGGACCGCCTGACCCACCACGTACACATCCTCGAAATGAACGGCCAGAGCTACCGCCTAAAACAGAGCCGGCAGGCCACGACACTGCGGTCCGCCGGCAGCCCTGCCGACTCCTAGCTCACTCCTCGCCCACACCCAACACCACTTCCCACCGTTGCCGTCATGGACCCCATGACCCGGTTCTCTACGGGTGACAGTTTCGCTGGACAGCTATGCCAGGGTGGTACATTTTTACTCCGCCATGTGGCCTGTTTTCTCGCCGCCCTTGACACCATATGGCTCTCGATAGGGTTTCTGCCCTTCATATACGTGATGGCTGCCTATGCAGCCTATGAAAGTTCCTTTATACGAATCGACTTCTTCCTTTCTGAGAGCGAAAGTAGCTCTCGGCGGCGCGTAAAACTAGCGCTTCTGACAACCTGACCCTGCCCCCAACTTACCCTCACTCATAAGTAGAATCTTTTCAGGTTATGGCCCCAATTGGGGCGGGCTGCAAACTCGTTGGGTGTGAGCCCATCCAGGCTCGTGTGCGGGCGTGTTGTGTTGTAGTCGTACCTCCATTCCGCGATGATCCGCCGCGCTTCGGCCAGGCCGGCGAAGAGATGTTCGTTGAGGCACTCGTCGCGCAGGCGGCCGTTGAAGCTCTCGACAAAGCCGTTTTGCATGGGCTTGCCCGGTGCGATGTAGTGTCAGCCAACGCCGCGTTCCTGCTGCCAGCGCAGGATAGCGTTTGAGGTGAGCTCGGCGCCGTTGTCGCTGACCAGCATGCGGGGGCGGCCCCGCAGCTCGACGATGCGGTCCAGCTCCCGAGCCACGCGGACGCCAGACAGCGATGTGTCGACGACGAGGGCGAGGCACTCGCGGCTGAAGTCGTCCACCACCGCCAGGATGCGGAACCGCCTGCCGTCGGCCAATGCATCCGCGACGAAATCGAGCGACCAGCGCTGGTTGCGGTTCCAGGGGAGCAGCAGCGGGGCACGCGTGCCGAGCGCCCGCTTGCGCCCGCCTCGCTTGCGCACCGTGAGCCGTTCCTCGCGATAGCTGCGATAGAGCTTTTTATGATTGAGCCGGATGCCTTCCCTGGCCAGCAGGATGTGCAGACGGCGGTAGCCGAACCGTCGGCGCTGCTCGGCCAATTCCCGCAACCGCTTGCGGATGCCGGCGTCGTCCGGCCGCCTCGATTCATAGCGGTAAGTCTTCGGATCCATCCCGACAAGAGCGCAGGCACGGCGCTGCGAGTGACTAGTCTCCGTCATCGCCCAGGCCGCGGCCTTCCTCCGCAATCTGGGCGTTAGAAGTTTTTTGCAAGTAGCTCGCGCAGCGTCGCCACATCCAGCATCGATTCCGCCAGCAGCTTCTTCAGGCGCCGGTTCTCATCCTCCAGCCCCTTCAGCTTCCTGGCGTCTGATACCTCCATGCCGCCGTACTTGGACCGCCACTTGTAAAACGTCGCGCCGCTGACCCCGTACTTGCGGCAGAGCTCTGCGGCTGGCAACCCCGCCTGGTGCTCTTTGAGGATGCCGATGATCTGTTCCTCGCGATACCTGCTCCGTCTCATGTCCGTCTCCTCCCATTGAACGGACTCTACTCAAAATCGAGGGCATTTTCGGGGGCAAGGTCAAACCTTACGAGGAAGCTTCCGTCATGTCGTTGGGTTTGTAGGCTACTGGGTGACAGAGGCGGACTCGGCTGGATCTTTCGCTGCGACACGAGAAGTCATCAGTCGGTTCCTGGCTTCCAAACGTGAAGAGGAAGCAGCCTTAAAGGAAGAGCAAACCCGACTCGTGAAGTACGCCGGGATTGTTGGGGCCGACTCTGCCAGACGACAACTAGACCATCGCGAGTTCAATGAAACGACGGACTCTCTGCATTGGCTGGCCGTGTGTCACATGGGCTGGTACAACCGAAACGGCAAATATCGCAATGATTTGATTGAAATTCTCGGATATAGCTTCCATGAACAAGGGTTGCCCGATGTACATGGAATCACGATGCACATGGCGGAAGATGGTCAGGCATGGTGGGCGTGGCGGCGGACGATCACGGGCTGGTGCTTCGCAGTTGGGGCGGCCGGTCCTCCGCCAGATGAGTGGGAGTTTGACGGGCCTGAGCCGCCAGACGGATTCCCGGGGCAGGATCCCCGCTGGGGCGATGAACCCTTTTCGCTAGATTTCAATCGTAACTGGCTCATCGGGTAATCGTCTTTCCCGCGCTCTTCGATACCGTCTGGTTCTCAGTTTCCACAGAGGTGGGATGGACGAGATCATGATTCAAGCGACTCTGGGCGCATGATCCCTACGCGGGTTCCAGAGAAATCGTTCGACCGGCGCGATGCGGGCGAACATGGAGTTCGTACCAGATGAAATCGTCAAGCAACGAAATCGGAGTGGGAGTAATCGGACTGGGCATGGAGCGTAACATGCTCGGAATCAACTACGACAGCGTCCCTCAACAGCTGCGTTGCCTGTTGAGGTTCGATATTCTCTGCCCTCTTGGAGGTCCACGATGCGAATCTGGTCGCCTTCACACGCAAAGCGCCGAAGATAGCTACGTGGAACATAG
The DNA here is from genome assembly GCA_965263025.1 of Chloroflexota bacterium. Lineage (GTDB taxonomy): Bacteria > Chloroflexota > UBA11872 > UBA11872 > VXNJ01 > JAPOVO01. The sequence goes on from OZ253578.1 coordinate 120,535, forward strand.
TGTTGCCGCTTGACCTGAGTCTTATTGAGAACGGGTTCATTCCATCGCAAGGCGCTTGTTGTCCTCCACGAACCAACCAACTTCCCGTATCAGGAGTAAGTCTCTCATGTCGTCCCATTCCTGTTACGGTGACCTGCGGCCTGCGTCGAAGTTGAGCGAAGATGTCCTGATAAGTGGTCACCGGAATTGTGCGTCGGCATTGTCGTTCATAATATCGGCTAGCTCTACTGCGAACTCACGCCGCACCATCGTGGTGGGGCTCTTGGCTGCGGGGTTCGTGCGGGCAGCGTACCAATTGATAGTCACCTCCTTCGCCATGTCACGGATCGACCAGGCACAGGTCTTGGCCTCCGGGGGGTTCCCCCTAAAGGTGTGTAAATAGCCTCAGGCGGCGACCTTTTCTCTCCTGCTCTTCAAAAAACGCTCCCCGTCGACGAAGACGGCTCCTTCCGCGACTTCGGCCACCAGATGCGGCGCATCGAGGCGCCGGAATCGCGATTCCGCCACCATCAGGGTCTTCCAGATCACCGCGGTGGCATTGGCGACCTTTTTGTAACGCTTGGCCGCGGCCGTCCGCAACCGCACCGCGGCAAACGGCGACTCGATGATGTTGGTGGTGCGCAGATGTTTCCAGTGGGCTTTGGGGAAGTCATAAAAGGTGACCATGCGTTCCCAGTCGTACTCGATGAGCTCTGCGGCGCCTTCGAACCCCTTCCCTTTGCACCAGTCCTGGAACCTGCCCTTCAACCGCTCTACCTCCGCCCTGGTCTGCGCGTAGGGGATCGCGGTCAGCAGCAGCTTGCCTTCCGCCTGCCGCGACTTCGGCAGCTTGTCCAGCACGTTTACGATCCGGTGGTTCCAGCAGCGCTGCTCCTTTGCCTTCGGAAACACCTCTGCCAGCGCGCCCCAGATTCCCAGGTGCCCGTCTCCCACGACCACGGACGGGCAGTTCATGCCCCTCTCCTTCAGACCGCGCAGCATCCCGGCCCAGCTCTGCTTGGACTCGCGGTAGCCAGGTTCCACCGCAAGCACCAGCTTGCGCCCGTCGCGCACCCCGCCTATGGCCACCAGTAACGCCGCCTTCTCCTTCTCCAGGCCCGCCTTGACGTAGACACGCCGTCAACCCACAGGTAGACGATCTCTGAGTCCAGCAGCGACCTCTTCTTGAACGCCTCGTACTCGGCCAGCCACCCCGCCTTCAGCCGCGCGATGGACGATGCCGACAGCGGCGCCCCTTCACCCAGCAGACCTCGTAATGCCAGATCGAAGTCACCCTCCGCCAACCCATGCAGATAGAGCTGCGGCAACAGCTCTCCTACCTCGCGCGTGCGCCGCTTGAACAAAGGCAGGATCCGGCTCTCAAACCGCTCCTCCAGCCCCCGCACCCGCGGCCGGCGCACCTCAACCGTCCCCGAAGTCAGTGACAGCTTCCTGAGCCTGCCGTACCCGTTACGGTAGCCAGGGACCTCGTCGACGCCTCGGCGCCGTTGCCAGCGCCTGCGCCCCAGTAGCGCCGTCACCTCCTCTTCCAAGACCTCCTGGATGAAGCCCTGGACCTTCTGGCCTACGAACGCCTCCAGCCCTTCGTAGGCGGCGCTTGACGGCGCATCGCCCCCAATGGTCTCATTCCTCATGGCGGTGTCCTCCTTCCTGCGCCAGGCTTTGCCCGGCACCTAAAACTCAGCAGGAAGGTACACCGCCTTTAACTAAATTCCACACCTTTTGGGTAAAGCCCCGCTTGAACGAGTCGTAGTAGTCCTCGTAGTAGCACTTGAAAAGCTGGTCCGCTGGATCGTGCAGAACGTTCATGCAACCCATGCGGAAGAGAGGGATCACTTCCCAGGGCTGATCGCGACTGATAAGCGGATTCGAAGGATACTTTTTGGGCGAGTGCGGCGTCCTCGTCACGTTCTTGACAACGGCTATAACGTCGTCGTCCACGAAAAGCTGGCGAGTTGTTCCGACGTCCTTAAAGATTTGATCCCGACGGTATGCGACAAACATCGTTAGTTCCTCCTCATTGTTTCTCGATTTCCCCAATTCCCGGCCGTGGTCAGCGCAAAGACTTCACGCAGCGAATTTACCGATGCGGGGATAGATCGTGAGTTTGACTTGGCCGGGCAGTTGAGACCTTGGCCTGCAGGAGCTAGATGATCCTCGTACTCGAGCAGCAAAGCAATCGCTTCCTGCACGTTGAGTTCTGGGAGATGGAACGAATTGATCGGCGGTCAGGTGCCGTCGCTCGCCAATGCCCTTTCAACCGAAGATCTGCCGCACTGCAACATGCAATAGTGGATTCGTTCGCCATCTTTCGCCTTGCCGTACTTACCTCAAGCGTTTGAATCGACATTCAGCGGTCGAACTGGTGCGGTCCGGACTCCCCGCCCTTTTCCGCGCTGAGACGGCGCTCCCCGACATAGGTGCGAATTTCATCCGCGATATCCGTTGGAACCTCCGGCGAGTGGTTGCTCACGATTTCGGCAACCAGCTCCTGCGCGCGTTCCAGCGCCGGACGGGGACTCCCTTGCAAGGAGTCGCGATTAAATACCTGCGAGCTGAAGCGGCTTCCGTCGCGAAGGTGCTCTAAAGTGCGCCGTCCGATAAGGAAATTCCCGCCGGGCTCAGTATCCGCGATCTCGTCAAACGCCAGCTCCTCGTCGTTCACCGCGAAAGACCCGCATAGCGTCCGAACGTGGCGGTACCACTCCGCGTCCATTAGCAGTTGCTCGGGCGACGCTATGGTGGCTTTGTGAAACTGCCCGGCCGAACCCATAAGCGCCGGCCCGGCCAGCCACCAGGCCAACATGCTCAGTCCTCGCTCAAGTCCCGCTTGATAGTCCAATGAGGGCGAGTCGGTGTGTGCCAATTGGTGGTAGTTGGGTAATCCGTAAAACTCCGCCAGGCTCATCGCTCCGAGGTGCATCTGGAAGAACTCCGGCGTAGCCATGCAGATGGCGGCCGTTGCCATGTCCATCATGCTGGGCGCGGGCGCGAAGAACACCGGGGTGCCCGGCTGAACGACTTGTGCGGAGATAAGGATTGCGAGATTCTCGGCGTTCATCAAGGCCAATGTTCCCGCCTGCGTGTACGGAGCGGTTGCTCCCATGATCGGGGCGCAGGTCGCGGCGATCGGAATCTTGTGTTTTGCCAGGGCCACCAGCTTTTGCTCCCCCTCAATTCCGATGCGAAGCGGGCTGATCGGGCAGATCATTGCGCTAAAGAATGGCCGTTCCCCGATAGGCTCCCCACTTCTTACGATTGAGGCTACATCGACCCAGACATCGACCATATCCACACCGATCGGAGATATGAAGTGGTGTTTCGTCGTGTTCAGCAAGAGCTGTTCGGTCACGAGCAGAATTCCGAGAAATCCTTCGGGCTCCCTGAGCGCCATGGGCTGTCCGCGCGTTATGGCGATCTCCGGAAGCGCATCTGCCAGACGGACATAAGGGCCAACATCATCAAGTACGGGATCACGCACGGTGTCATTGCTGGCGTCGTAAAAGTGCAACGAATCGCCGGGCGTCGTCAGAAGCCGAGATCCGGCCTCCAGCTTGATTGACTCTCCGAGCATGTCGTAAAGGCGTATGTCCCGGGGTGCGTTGGAGAGTGATTCTTCCACGAGAGACCGCGGTAGCTTGAGAAGCTGATCGCTGGATGGGACTGCGCCCGCGTTGACCAGGTGCCCGCGCAACTCCTCGTCGTAAACAGCAATGCCCTTGTCGGCAAGTATTTGAAGGGAAGCCTCATGAAGGCGTTCAACATCCGTCGTGCTGAGCCGGGGTAGTGCGGAGGTATTTGTCACCTGGTGCTCCTTCCAGCCGACGGTCACGCCTCGCCGTTTAAACAAGAGCGATTAGAGAGTGTTTACCGGTTAATTGTACTTGGTCAAGACATCCGAATCGCTGGGCTGTTTGACTGTGCAGCCGCCTGCACAACCTACGAATCACCCTCGCCTTTCGATCATTCACACGGTGTCTCTCGTGTTTCTGGACTAGCTTGCCAGATACGGTTCCAGCTGAAGCACGACGCCTGTTTGAGGCGCTGAAAGCCCGCCGTGATTCGTGACGTGGATGTTGCCCGAGGGGCTACGGCCAGCCCCGGCGGGATCGGCTTGGAGGCTTGTATTCGCGTGAGAGATTCTTTGACGACCTAACGGCCGCCGAGCCCCGTCAGCGCGATTCCGCGGATGAAGTACCGCTGGGCGGAGAAGAACAGAATCAGGATCGGGACGAGCATCACCACGGAAGCGGCCATCAAAATGTTCCATGGGGTGGGCGTTCGCGCGCAGCAAAACGTGAACTGGTTGATGAGGTACCGCAACGCCAGGGCGAGCGTCCGCCAGCGCTCGGTGTCAATGAAAATGAGCGGATTGAGAAAATCGTTCCAGTGATGGATGAACGAAAAAATGGCGGTCGCGGCGAGCGAGGGACGCGCCAGTGGCATGATGATCGCCCAATAGATGCGCCAGTGCGAAGCTCCGTCCATAAACGCGGCCTCGTCCAGGTCGCGCGGAAGCTGCATGAGGAACTGCCGGATCAGAAACACGTAGAACGCCGAGCCGAAGGCGCCTCCTCCGAACCAGAATGGCAGGATCAGCGGCAATAGGCTGTTGGTCAGGCCCAGCGACCTAAACAGTATGAACGTCGGGACCAGAGTGATTATCGCCGGCAGCATCATGGTTGCAAGCAGTAATCCGAACAGGGTACTTCGACCCGGAAAGCTCATCCGCCCGAATCCGTAGGCCACCAGAGAACAACTGAGCACCGTGCCAACGGTGGCGAGTACGGAGACGATGAAGGTGTTGGAAACGAACAACAACAGATTGGTGATCCTGGACCAGACGTCCACGTAATTCGCCCAAACAGCCGGGTCCGGCACCCATTGGGGCGGAAACAGGAATTCATTGCCCGACTCTTTGAGCGACGTGGAGATCATCCAGATGAGCGGCACCGACGAGACGACCGCAACTGACGTGAGCATCAAGTAGCGGATCGAGGCGACGCCGACCAGGCCGGCCAGCGTGGTTCTTGTCCGGCGTCGTGTGGCGATTGCGCTCATCGACTAGCCGTCCTCAGACTCGTAGTAAACCCACCGGCGGCTGGTTCGAAATTGAACGAGTGTGACCGCCAGGATTATTGCCAGAAGAACCCAGCTTGTTGCAGAAGCGTATCCCATTCTGAAATTCTGAAAGGCATTCCGATAGATCCACAGAACGTAGAACAAGGTCGAGTCCACCGGACCGCCTCCGGTGGCAATGAAGGCGGTTGTGAAGGATTGGAACGAATAGATTATGCCCAGCACGACATTGAAGAAAATCGTTGGAGTGATCATGGGAACGGTGACGTGCCAGAATTTCCGCAGCCTACCTGCGCCGTCAATGGATGCTGCTTCTAATAGAGGCTCGGGGACGCTTTGCAGGCCCGCGAGGAATATGATCATCTGGCCGCCCACACTCCAGAGGCTCATAATTATGAGCGAAGGTTTAGACCACTGCGGATCATCCAGCCACTTGATGTGCTCGAATCCAAACCATCCGAGAACCGTATTGAAAAGTCCGAAATCGGGATTGAGGAGATACATGAACACGAGCACGCTGGCGACCGTGGGAGTGACGGTCGGAAGGTAAAAGAGTGTTCGGAAGATGTTGATGCCTCTAAGGCGTTGATTGAGCATCAGCGCCATGGCAAGCGCGACCACAAGCTGAGCCGGAACGGAGATGAATGTGAAGAAGGCGGTGTTGCCGAGCGCGGTCATGAATCGTGGATCGCCGGCCATGCGGCGAAAGTTGTCGAGTCCGTTGAATCTCGGGGGGGTTAGCAGGTCATAATCCGTGAATGACACGATCACCGAATACACCAATGGGAAGATGGCGAACACGGCAATGCCGATGAGCCAGGGACTGATAAAGAGGTAGGCGGTTCCGTATTGTCTCAGGAACTTGAGCGGCCACCGATTCCTTGTACGACGGCCTGAAACGACCAATGTCAAGGCATATCGATCTGTAACCGCCGCAATGGCGTTTCGCGCCCTGATTGAGCGGGGCGCAGAGCCCCCCGCCGGGCGGCAATTACGACGTTCAAACCGAAACTCCCCCTCTTAGCATAATGTTGCGAACGGATGAACCACATCGCCTCCGCGCGAAATGCATCGACGTTGCGCAGCTGCCCGGAGCCCCCTCTTTGAGAACGGCGACCCGGCCGTGGCCGGGTCGCCGTTCCGTTATTCCGCGCTCTCTTGGAGGATCGAGTCCACTTCGCTCTTGATCGCGGTGAAGGCATCCTTAGCCGACTTCTGGCCAAGAGTGGTTTCCTTGTACGCGTTCTTCACGAGGGTATTGATCTCGTTATACCCGGGTGGCTGATAAAAGCCCCTACGGACTTGCTCGGCGGCCGCGTTGTGCGCCTCGATGTTGTCCCAGGGAACTATCGAGTTTTTCCAGGCCGCGCTGTTCAGGGCGGAACGTGTCCACGGGGATGTGTACCCCACCGCCAGCAGCAGTTCTTGGAAGTCCGTCCCCAAATGTTTGATCAGCTGCCAAGCCTCTTCTGGTGCCTTCGCCTTGGCGTGTATGGCGATCCCATCGGTGCCGTCGCGGTCCGTGTCGTCGCCGTTTGGCATCTTGTACATGGGTGCCGTAGCGGCTGGAAAATCGTTAGGAATGTTAGTTGTCACCCACCGCGCGGCCAGGTATACGACCAGCTTGTGGCTCTTAAACATTCCCTCGGCGCCACCGGCAAACGAAGATAGGGCCGCGCCGGCCGCCCAGGTCTCGTCATTCTCGTGAGCGGCCATCCACTCCCAGGCCGCAACGGCTGAGTCTTCGTGCATGAGCGACTCAGTCACCGTGTCATTCCACACTGTATTGTCCCGGCCCCAGAGCCACAGATACCAGACCTTGAGGGCGTTCGGGATCTCGTTCCCGCCGAAAACCTTGTCCGCCCCGCTGCCCGAGGTGCCCGCTTTGACTATCTCGTCGTACTTGTCGATCGTCCACTCACCCTGCTCGAACAGCTCCCACGGATCCCCGAGCCCAAGCCCGTCAGTGATCTCCTTGTTGTAAACGAAGATGACGGGGCCTGAATATTGCGGCATCCCGTAGATCTTGCCCCGAAACGAGAGGGCTGACAGCGGGCCATCGAAGAAGTCTGCGCGGTCGAAGCCCGAGTCGTTCTTCATGAATTCGTCGAGCGGCTGCAGTATGCCCTTCAAGGCGAAGGTTGCGTTCAACTGCGAGTGCGTATAGCCGAGGTCCGGCGCGTCTCCCGCCGCCAGCGAGGTGATTTGCTTTAGCTCGATGTCGGCAAACGGGATCAGCGTCGCGTCAACCGTCACGTGTGGCGCCTTGGCCTCGTAGTCCTTCAGCGTCTGCTTAAACGCTGGACCATAGTCCTCGCCGTTGTCGGCGGTCCATAGAACCAGAGTGACAGCCGTCTTCTGAGCCGCTGCGGCCGCCACGGTTGTCGCCACGGCAGCCGGAGCGGCGGTCGTCGCCGGAGCCGCCGGGACTGCCGCTTCATCCTCGCCGCAACCAGCCAGCGCCGCGGCTCCGATCGCTCCCGCCCCGAGTACCAGACTCGAATGTAACAGGCGTCGCCTGCTGAATTGTTTGCTTCCAGCTGTGTTTTCCATCAATCTACGACCTCCTTCGCGATCCCCTGAGGCAATACCGAAAATGCCACTCCCTCTCCACGTTCCCGGAAGAATACACCCCTGAATGCGCCCCGACCAGCGTCCCAGAGAAAAAGGCGGCCGCATCGCGATAATTGTTTCTTCATAGACCTCAGACCTCCCGCAGCGTCGATTCCCCATCTGTCATTACGACTTGGCAAAATCTTGACGATGGACATCCCCTCACGTTGCCAATTTGCGAATACCGTGGGTGCGTCTAAGTCTTGGTCGGTATGATCAAGACCCGGACCGGAACCGCCAGCAATCGTTCCACTGTTGCGCTAGATAGCTATGCTGAACAACGTGGTCACAGACAGCGAGATGCCCGTGTTTCTATATACAGGATCCATCGGCACGCGGCACGATCCTTCGTTCGTCAAAGGCGCACCGCGGGTATTCATGCGGCAAAGCCCGTTCGACAAGGTGTAATTCGATTCTCATGTAGGAGAGGACTTTCATGACCGACCTGGATACGACCTTGTTAGTTATCGATGACCAGCCGCAGTTCTTCTTTGACGACGGCATTGTGGAATCAGTGCACAACCTCACGCGCAACATCCACAGACCGGAGAAGGTCGATGCTAACCCGCTGATCAAGAAGGACAAGCCCTGGGAGCATTTCGTCTATTTCGGATCCGCCGATTTCGCGCTATGGCGCGACGCGGATTCTGGGCAGTTCCGATGTCTTTACTCCGATTGGAAATTCGATCGTGCCAAGCACGCCGCCGAGGGCGGTTCGATCATGGCCTGGGACTACACCCAGGACACCCATCTGTACGCGCGCTCCGAGGACGGGCTCAATTGGGAAAAACCGGCAATGGGACTTATTCAGGTGGATGGGCACGATACGAACGGTGTGCTCGGAGGCGCCGGCTACGGTTCGGTCTGGAACATGACCGTGCTCGACGATCCTCTCGAAAGCAATGCGGCCCACCGATACAAGGCTCTGCACAGCTTCATTCCGGCGGGTTCGCCTCTCGACGCGGCCGATGCGCAGGAGATCCGCCTGGCATATTCGCCCGACGGTGTCCATTGGACGCCAGCCGAGGAGCTTCCGGTTTTCGGTCAACTCAATAACCGGCTCAGCGACGTGACGATCGCGACATTCGATCAGGCCACACAAACCTACCTTCTGAATACACGCCACCCGTGGCAGGGGCGGGCGCCGCGGCAATCCGCTTTGGATGTTCGTGAGGTCTCGGGAGGCCCACGGTTCGATGCGATGCAGGGTGTAGCCAGCCGTCGCAATCGAAGGCGGATTTTCCAGTGCGAAAGCCGCGACTTTGTGAATTGGAGCACGCCACAGGCGATCATCACCCCCGATTCCGTAGTGGACAATATCGACGATTCGTTCTACGGCATGACCCAATACGACTTGGGCGGCCAGTGGATCGGATTCCTTTCCGTCTTTCACATGGTGGACAACTACAACGAAGTCCAGCTTGTTCACAGCCGCGACGGTCGCAACTGGCGGCGACTGGCCCCGGGCTGGCCGTGGCTCAAGCCCGGACCGCCAGGCTCGTGGGACGAGACACAGGCTTACGGTGTGCAAGCTATTCCGGTGGGTGACGAGCTCTGGGTCTATTACGGCGGCTCGCGTCCCCATCACGACTGGTGGTACGTAGGCCAGTCCGAAGGACTGCAGGTACCCGAGGTGTGGGACGACGAGGAGGTTCAATACGGTCTTGGTTTGGCCAAAATGCGTAGCGACGGCTTCGTTTCCCTCCGGGCCAACGCCGTTCGAGAAGGCGTGCTTGATACGCAGCCCTTCGTGGCCGGCGGCGATCAACTCATCATCAACGCCGTCTGTGGCAACGGCGGCCACGTTAAGGTCGCCGTTGCCGACCAGATGGGGGCGATCCTTCCAGGTCGCGGGTGGGATGATTGTGACGTCTTTTCAGGTGACGCCCTCCGGCATCGCGTCACCTGGGGTGGCGATCCGTCGCTGCCGATGCCGGCCGATCGGGACTCTTCCGCGTATGGCCCGCCCTACCGAAGGCTGCGATTCCGGATGCACGATGCGGAGCTTTATTCCTTCCGTGTCATCTCGAGCGACAACGGAGCACGTTGAAGCCGCCGGCAGCTGCAGTCCATCACCCTCGACGCAGCGCGAATCTGATCCGCTCTAGTCGCGCTCAGGCCCCAGCAAACTGGAATCCATAAAGTTCGGCGTTTCGTAAATGGAATCGGAGTTTAATGGAACCGGGGATATTGTTGACGGCGTCACCGCCCGACGACGTCACTCTGTGGTGCACTTCGTCGCCTGAAAAAGGCTGGCAGTCACCTTTGCTGTAGCCCTCCCAGACGTTGCTCCACGAGTCGATGACCTCGACCGCGATATGCCCATCCTGCGCGCACTTGCCATTGATGAACAATCCTGGAGAGGCAGAGAACATTGGCTTGGTCTCGACATACCCATCTCGGATTCCCGCGTCGAACGACACATAGCCATCGCGCCGCAGAGTCGCGAGATTCAGCGTATGGACATTCATTACAAGCTCCGGAACTCGCGCTTCGGGTAGATCGAGCCGCTGCTTTTCGGCGAAATACCAGAAGTCGTGGTGGACCCGCATCCCGCCGTAGTAAAAGCGCAGCTCGTTGCCGACCTCCAGAGGCTGGATCGGCATCTCAATGCCGAAGCAATCGTAGGTGTCGGCAGGGCCGCGGGGAATAAATGGTCCGTGCGTGACGAACCGCTTCCAATCCCGCCCGTCGCGGCTGTGCATCAGGTAGATATCCATCTCGTTGTCCACCTGATGAAGTACGCACAGCAGGCCAAGACGCATTTCGTCGGCCCGCCACGGTGCGAAGCAGTAGTAACTATCGTCGACGTTGTCGTCCGGCCCGGGATTGAAAATCAGCGTGGGGTCGGTCCAGTTGATGCAATCCTGACTCTCTAGCCGGTACACGCGGCGGCGGATGCCCCACATTCCGGCGGGCACGTTCGGATATACGGGAGGGAACCACGAATCGTGATCGGGATGCGACCCGCTGCCCGACTGTCCGCCGTAGCGGCCGTACAACAAGTACTTTTCATCAAACGGATCGTAGGTCAAAACCTCCACGTCGCTCCCCCACTCCGGAATGATGGGATTCCCCTCATAAGGGGTCCAGTCAATTCCATCGGGCGAATACGCGATTCCGAGTCCTTCGACTTCGTTCCTCGACATGTTGTGTCCATAGACCTCATCGTCCCCTCGCCCAGATTCGAATTAACTTAGTTTGTAGTACACAATCTTGTAGCGCCGGGACGGGTCGGATTCACTTGGATCTTGCAGAACGGTGATGCAGCTTGCCCACTGGTATGGCGGAATGCTGAAGCACGCATTAGTGTCGCGACCGTCGACCTCCAGCTTGCCAAGATTGGGCTTCTCCCACGAGATGCCATCCTTTGAAGTCGCGTAGTACACACGGTCCCTGTTCCAGGACCGGGGCGTGGAGAATGCGCCGTAATAGTCTTCGTACCAGCATTTGTACTGGTTTTCCTCAGCGTCAAATTGCACGCCGTAGGTCGGCGACCGGAACATCGGCAAGACTTCCCATGGCTGATCGCGCTGAATCAGAGGGTTTGAGGGATGCTTCTCCGGCGCGTGCATTCGCCGGGTCACGTTCTTTACGACCGCGACGATGTCGTCATCAATGAAAAGCTGCCGTCTCGTCCCCACGTCCTTGTAGACCTGATCAGGTTTATAGGCAATGAACATCGGCCGCCGCCTCCCTTGGAAGACATATCGTGTCGGTCTGGAGCCGCATATTGTAGTTCGCGCGGAAGTCCACTAATTGGGTCGTTTCCGGCCCGGCTGGAATTCGCACTCTGGATGCGTGAAAACAGTATCAATCGGTGCAGCTAGAGCGGGGCCGAACCGCCTCCGCCCCGAACTCTGGCAGATGGAGCGCATGTCCTTGTGGCCCCGTGAATCTTGCCTGCGGGGACCGCGTCGGCCTCGAAGTTTCAACGTCAGCGGGTCCCTGCAACCCCAATCCATCAGATTGGAAGTCCTGGATTGGATCCTGATCTTGTTGAGGGGGCATTGAGATCGGGTTCTGCGAGTCTATGTGCAGCATTACAACCATCACACCGGCCAAATCGCGGACTTGAGTTCAGTTCACCCGAACGAGGAAGCCAGTTGCGATTGACGGAATGGTCTCAGCGGAGCCGGGTCAAGAGGCGCGATCGACTGGGCGGCCTGCTCGACGAGTACGGGTTGACAGCATGATCGAGTTTTTGCACCCTACGGGCCGAGCAGGGCAAGTTGTCCGGCAGGGGACAGACGGCCGCACGAGAGGCGGAGAAACCATGTCATCGAAACTTTCCGGACTAGTCGCGGGAGCGACGGATGTGTCCTGGGGAGCCCGGTGCGGGAAAATCGCACGCCGGGTTCTGACCGGGGGGTGGGCAGGCGACTCCGCGGCGTAGCAGCGACACCGGTCAAGGCCCCGGAATTGACATAGGAGCGTCGAATAGTGATCGGATCAGAAGAACTTCGCCCTCGCCGGCGTCGTCACACGACGGCAACTTGTAGTCCTAGCGTTCTTGAAAATGCTAATCAGATCGATCAGCATTCTCACGCCAATACGTAAACCCGGCGCTTTACTCAGGACTTGATGAGCGCGCAACATGAAATCCGTATAGCTGCGCATCCCGCATTATGAAACGTAGCCGCCGGTACGGCGTCCGGCCCCCCGGCTCGGCTTGCGAAGGCATCGGAAACGTCTGGTCGCCGCGCCAGGACACCGTGTGCTCGACGGCATCACCTGAGAAGGTATCGCAGTCGTCCCGGCCTCTGCCGGCGAGAACATTTTCCGAGGCGTCGGCAGCCTCCACCTTGATGTAGCCGTCCGGCCCGCAAGCGGCGTTCATGATCAGCCGATCGCCTCCGGCGATGAACGGCTGGGTGGCCAGCATTCCTTCTCGTTCGCGGTGCGCGTCGAGCGACACATAACCGTCACGTCGCAGTTTGGCAAGACCCAAGTGGTAGCCCACCGCGTTCCGATCCGTCACTTCCGGAGCATGACTCCATAGGTGGGGCTGGTCCTTATTTTCCGACGGTCCGGCGAACCACCAGTCGTGATGATTTTTGGCCCCTCCATAGAATATGAACACTTCATCCCCCACTTCCACAGGACGGCTCGGCATGTTCACCATGAACCGGTCGAAAGCTCCCTCAGGCCCCAAATCAAGCCAGGGATGGGTAGGACGCACCCGGTGCCACGAGCGGCCGTCCCGACTGTGGGTTAGCTCCACGTTCATCGTGTTGTCGACCATGTGAAAGCAATTCAGGAATCCCACCCACTGGCCACCCAACCGTAGGGGCGTCATGCCATAAAACGCGTCGTCGAGGTTATCCAGATGAGGGTCGGGCGCGATCACGATCCGCGGCTCCGACCAGTTGAAGAAATCCGCGCTCTCGGATAGGAACACGCGGCGCGTGTTTCGGCGATTCGATACGCCAACGACGCGGTTGTAGCCCGGCGTGCCGCCGATTCCCGATCCCTGCGCCAGACCCGGTCGCGGCCCGCTACCCTGCCACGGATGCCTCGTGAAAAGCAGGTACGAGCGTGTCACGGGGTCGTAATCGGTGATTGTCACGTCGCCCAGATCGGAACCCTGTTTACCGAACGTCGGCGGTCTGTCGGCAACGGTCCAGCGGATTCCGTCTGGCGAGAATGCCACTCGAACACCAGTGGAAGTCGATGGCGTCGTGCGCGGAATGTAAGTGAATAAACTCCGGAATCGGCGTTTTGGGTCCGGTTCGTCCAGAACCTCCAGCGGCGTGAAGTCGTACGCCGAACCGAAATCCTCGGTGCCAAAGACAATGTTGGTGTTGTGGCCGGCTTCGTCTTGAATCCCCATCGGCGGCTTGATCCAGTCGATCCCGTCTTCCGAATGGGCATAAAGCTGGCGCAAGCGGGCGTTGTCCCAGTCAACAATGCTCCCGCCACGCTCCGCCACGCGGTCGCGGTCGATCTTCCAATCCGTGTACAGGCATCTGAACTGACTACTCTCTCGATCGCGCCAAAGCGTCCAGGAGTTGCAGGAAAAATAAGTAACGTGTTCCCAGGGTTGGTCCCGCTGAATAACCGGATTGGCATCGATCTTCGTGGGACTGTGGATCGTTCTCATCAAACCAATTGAGATTTCGATGATGCCGTTGTCAAAGAAATACTGAGGCTCTTCGCCGATGACTAGCGTGGTGGTGTCAAGATTCTCCATTAGGCAGCCTCCTCAGTGCTATCTGTTGTAACGGCCCGCGATCCCGGCTATGTACGGCTTCGCATATCCGCGAACACACTAGCCAACAATCCGCGTCCTGATCGCGCTGTTTGACGCGCCAATTCGCGAAGGGTCACTGGCTTGACTGCCAGGTCGGCTTTCCAAGCGCGGTAGCCAGGCCAAAGATGGCCGAAGGACCCGCACCGCAGCAGGCGCCAATGTACCGAACGCCCATTGCGGTGGCATCGCGTGCGAACTTCGCCCAATCCGCGCGGGAGATCTGGATTCCCTCGGAGATGTCGGGGTCCACCTCATTGCGTCCCTCATCCTGTGTGATCATTGCCCACGGCTGGGCGGCCAGCGGGATGTCGACTGCAGAGCGAATCTCCCGCAGGACCGGCAGAATCTTGGCGGGATGGTGCCGGCAATTGAAGCCCACCACTTCCGCCCCGGCGTCGCTCAAACGCCGTGCGCACTGGCCCGCCGTAAAGCCGTCGGTGGAAGTCTCGTCGACTGGGCGCCAGCTCATTGTCGCGATTACGGGCAGGTCGGCGGATTTGGCCGCGTCGACCGCGACGACCGCTTCGTCCAGCCGATCGAAAGTCTCGGCGATTATTAAGTCCGATCCCTCCTCTGCCAGCCAGGCGACTTGCTCCTCGAGCACAGCCCGCACTTTACGGAGTTGTGCCTCCGCCTCCGTGTCGCGCAACGCCTCGGCGTGTTTTCGCGACCCTGACCTGCCCCCAAGGCTTGTACCACCAATTATGTTAGTCCGACGAGCGCCGGGTCGGGCTCCACAGGCAGGATAGCCGCCGGCGCCGGCGGCCTGTAGCCCAGCGAGCTGTGCGGCCGGATGCGGTTGTAGGTCTGCTTGTACTCTCCAGTCAGCACCTGTGCCTCCCGCAGCGTGTAGAAGATCTCCCGGTCCAAGAGCTCGTCACGCAGCTTGCCGTTGAAGCTCTCCACATAGCCGTTCTCCCACGGTGAGCCGGGCTCGATGTAGAGGGTGTTGGCTCCCACTCGGCCAAGCCAGGCTCTGACCGCCCTGGCCGTAAACTCCGGACCGTTGTCCGAGCGGATGTGTTCGGGTACTCCGCTTCTCAGCATCAACCCGGCCAGCGTCTCGATAACGTCCACAGACTTGATGCTCCTCTCCGCCCTGATCGCCAGGCACTCTCGCGTGTACTCGTCGATGACGGTCAGCAGCCTTACCGACCTGCCGTCATGCGTCCTCGTGAAAACGAAGTCGTAGGCCCATACGTGGTTGCGGCGCTGCGGTCGCAGACGCACACACGACCCGTCGTTGAGCCACAACCTTGACCGTTTCGGCTGTTTCTGCGGCGCCCTCAGTCCCTCCTGCCTCCAGATCCGCTCCACTCGCTTGTGGTTGACCGCCCAGCCGCGTCGCCTCAGCAGTGCTCCGATCCTCCGATAGCCGTACCTGCCGTACTGGCTCGCCAGCTCCACGATCACCGCGGTCAACTCCTGTTCGTAGGCCGCGGCCACAGGCTCGTAGCGCTGTGTCGAGCGTGGTTGCCCCAGCACCTTGCAGGCACGCCGCTCGGAGACTCCCAACACCTCCCTGATCCGCTCTACGCACTGTCGGCGACGGGAGGCGCTCAGAAGTTTCCCTGCGCCGCCTCCTTCAGTAGCTGGTTGTCCAGCGTCAGATCGGCTACCGCTCGCCGCAAGCGGCCGTTCTCCGTCTCCAGCTGCTTGAGCCGTCGCGCCTGGTCGATCCGCAGACCTCCGTACTCCGCTCGCGAGCGGTAGAAGGTCTGCTCCGTCACCCCGATCTTCCGACTGGCTTGGGCCACCGTGCTGCCCTCAGCCATGGCCACCTCGGCCTCCCGCAGCTTCTTGATCACCTGCTCCGGCGTATGCTTCCGCCTTGCCATCTCTCCCCTCCTTTGGCCCAGTTTCTAACATTTATCCTGGACCCGGTTTCGGGGGGCAGGTCAGTCGAATTCCTGCCGTCCGACCGCATCGCGGCTTACATACGCAACAACACTTCGGTCGACGCGCGCGTATTCTCGCCCTACCCAAATCAAATGACCTACGCCACGGGCCGGCCCAACGCGTCGGGGTTCGCTGGCCTCGTCCATCTCAATTACGCCAACGGCCCCGAATACCGCGACATCCTCGACTATCTGGAGCCGGCCGCTATCCGGCGGCTCGGCTTCGAATATGTTCACGCGCCCGATTCATGGGTGGAGACCCTGCCCGACGAGGCGGCCGAACGGCTCGACGATCCCCGCCTGTTCGAGCTCCTGGTCCGCGACGGCTCCGAGAGTCTCTACCGCGTGCTGCCCGCGTTCCTCAGTCTCGACACGCCGCCCGCGCCCGCGTCGTACGAGGCTCTGCGGCGGGTCGTTCCCGCGTCCGCAACGGTGTTTCTACCCGGGGGATTCGCAACCCGTTCAGGTGTCCGCGCGGCGTCGGCGCTCTCTCACGCCCGATTGCGAGGCGCGATAAGTCTGGCGAATCTGCATTTGCGGACTTCGTGGCCCATCGAGCCGCTTGGCGGACATGTTCCCGACCTCGTAATCATGTCACCGCAGTTCGTGCCGTGGATGTTTCCTCCCGCCTCGCGGCAGCCGGTTTGGTGGAACGACGAGACCGCCGTCTTTGCGGTCGATGGGGCCATCGATCCGACAATGCCGCCGCCGCGGGCGGAACCGTTTCCGTTCGGCGTTCGGGTGTCGGAAGCACGCGTCGCGGATAGCCGAATCGCCTTCACCGCGACCTTCGACGACCGCGCGCCCAAGCGGTGGACGGGACAGGACTGGATTCTAATTGCCCTGGACGATTCGCCGTGGGGAATCCCGACGCATTTCCTTCCCAACGGTTACACGCCCGCGCGCGCTGCGTGGTTTCCCGGTCAGATAGGCCCAGGCTGGGGCCAAACTTCCCGCCGGTACGAGTTCGATTTCCGCGTCGGCAGCCTGGCCGTTCGAGGCGAAGACGGCGCGTTGACGCCCGTCGAATCATCCGAATGGACATCGGGTTCGGGCAGCTACGTGCTGGCCGTGCGTCTGCGCCATAAATATCAGCCGCGCCTGTGGCGGGACGCCGCCGTCATTCCCGTGCTGAAGATCACAGTATCCGAGACGGGCGAGGTCTCGTATCAGGTCCATGAAGAGGCGGGCGGCGTCAAGCCTGTTCCGTAGACCCCCAACTCCGGCGGCTTTGCTCGTTCCCGAACTGCCCGCGAGGTGGTTGCGTAGGCGCTCGCCTTGCCTGATTCGAGCGACACCCCTTGCGATAACATCTCCCGGTTACGGTCGCGCCGGCCAGGAGGCCGGATAGATGACAGTTGATTCGTCAGTAGTCCCGGGGCTGCTGTTCCTGCTCGCCGAGCTCGTCGCGCTTGCCGCCGTCGGCTACGTCATTGTCCGCACGGCGCTGCGCGAGACGGACGACCGCGTCGCGCTGGCGCAGGGTCTAGTCGTCGGACCGGCTATCTGGGGCGTCGTAGTCAACCTCGTGATGTACGCGCTGCCGGGACTGGCGGGGGCGACCGCGGGCTGGATATTCGTGCTCACGCTGGCTGCCGTCCTGGTATGGCGCGCCCCGAAACCGGTTCGCCCGCGGCTGCGCGGCACGCTCGACCGGCTGCCGGGCGGCGTCGCCCTCCTTGGCCTTGGCCCGCTGATCGTTGCCGGCGTTGCCGTGCTGCTGGCGTGGCGCGACCGCCTGGTGCTGGCGCTGGCGGCGGGAACCGGCTTGCTGCTGCCTGCCGCGTTGCTACTGAACTACGAGCCTCAACCGTTGGACATCGTTCGCATCGAAGGCCACGCGCGTAACTTCGCGCTGTTCGCGCTGCTCATCGCGCTCAGCGTCCGCCTCGCCCGCCTACGCCCCGCGCGCTTGCCGTATGCCGCCGGAGCCGCAGTGATCGCTCTTGTCATCTGGCCGACAGTTGCGGCGCCAATCCACATCATCGGGCTGGCGATGGGCAACGGGGTAGAGCTCGCAAACGCCCAGCCGGCACAACAGGCGCCCGGCACGGATTATATGTGGCGAGAGCCGCTCGAAAACCTCCCGTCCGACCGTATCGCGGCTTACATTCGCAACAACGCGGCGGTCGACGCGCGCGTGTTCTCGCCCCATCCCAGCGCAATGACGTTCGCCACCGGCCGCCCCAACGCAAGGGGGTTCCCCAAGCTCGTCCACCTCTCCGGAGAAGGCCCCGAATATCGGGACGTCCTAGGCTATTTGGAGCCGGCGGCCGTCCGGCGGCTCGGCTTCGAATACGTTCACGCGCCCGACGCGTGGGTGGAGAGCCTGCCTGACGAGGCTGTCGAGCGGCTCAACGATCCCCGCCTCTTCGAGCTACTCGTCCGCGACGAATCCGAGAGCCTCTACCGCGTGCTGCCGGCATTCCTCACGCTCGACGCGGCTCCCGCGCCAGCGTCGCACGAGGCGCTGCGGCAGGCCGTTCCCGCGTCCGCAACGGTGTATCTGCTGCGATATACAGACTACGGATACCGAAAGCGGGGCATAATCCGCGCGGCATCAGCGCTGTCGCATACCCGGCTGCACGGCGTCATCGACCAGACGACACTGCAATTGCGGACGCCCTGGCGGGCCGAGCCGCTTGGCGACAATGTGCCCGACCTCGTCATCGCGCCGGCCAGCTTCGTGCCCTGGATGTTCTCTCCCGCGTCGCGCCAGCCGATCTGGTGGAACGAAGAGACCGCCGTCTACGCGCTTGACGGCGCCGTCGATCCGATTATGCCGCCGCCGCCGCGGGCTGAGCCGGTTCCGTTCAGCGTTACGCTGTCAGACATACGCGCGACGGAGTCGGGGGGCATCGCTTTCACCGCGACCTTCGACGACGGCGCGCCTCCAATACGGTGGAACGGCCAGGATTGGGTGCTTATCGCCACTGAGGCTCTGCCATGGCGCCTCCCGATAGAGATCGTTGGCGACAACAGCACGCCTACGAAGGCAAGATGGTTTGCGGGGCACGTAGGGCCGGGTTCGGGCATTACTTCCCGCGCGTACGAGTTCGACTTCCAGGGCAGCGGCCTGGCGGCTCGAAGTGAAGAAGGCGCCTTGAAACCCGTCCAGTCGTCCGAAGCGGTATCGGGCCCGGGCAGCTACGTGCTGGCCGTGCGTCTGCGCCACGAAGATCGGCCGAGCATCTGGCGTGCTGTCGCCTTCATTCCGGTGCTCGAGATCATAGTTTCCGAGACCGGTAATGTTTCGTACCGCGTCCACGAAGACGCGGGCGGCTAGTCACATCCGGCGCTGCTTGGCGCCATTCGGGTGTCCCGCTAGAAACCCGCCGCCTTCAGATCGTCGTAATCGGACCGCATCCGGACACGGCGCCCGCGCGGATCCTCCAGACAGTCGTCGGGCCACGAGTTGTCCGAGCGCCCCATGAACACGCAGAACGCCTAGGCGCGACTTCCGTACACCTGGCCGGTATACGTGAGGTCGGCGGTGGTCAGGCCGCCGGTGCCGCAGTTCCATTCGGAGACGATGACCGGCTTGTCTATGCCAGACAGCGGTAGCGGCCCCCGCAAGGCGATTGCCGCGCTCAGTCCGATCAGCAGGGTCCCGCCGAACTCCAGCGTCTCTTCGAGCAATTCCTCCAGCCCGGCAACGTTGCCCTTGAATACGAACAAAAAGCTCGCTTCATGCACTAAAGCCAGCAGCCAGGCGGCAATGCCGAAGACCAGCGGCGCGCGGACCTCCCTGTCGCACAGCCCCTTGTGGACGAAGATCGCCATCGCCAGCACGAACGCCAGGATCAGCGGGCTCGCAAGCACTGGCCAGAGCGTATCGTGGTAGCCGGCGCCGAGCACCGTCTCCCCCAAGGCGCGCGTGCCCTCGGCGCGGACGTCGTGGAACCCGGAGACCTCCTCCCAGGCCAGAACGGCCGCCGTAACCGCCAGCACGGCCCAGCCGCCCGTCGTAATCCAATATGACCGCGCATGGTGAGCTTGTCGAACCATTGCAAACGCCAGCAAGGCCGTGATCAGCAGGAAGATCGCGGAGACCGCGTTGGCAAGGTTTCCCTCGCTGTTGGGGTCCAGATGCCTCGGAATGGCGTCGAGCGAAAGCAGGTCCGGGAACGCCAGGCTGACGAGTCGCGGAACGACGATCAGCCCCCACCAGAACGCCACCGCGCCCAGCAGCAGCGCCCGGCCGGTCCGCTCCGCCAACCACCAGCCCTTACCGACGGTCATGCCTCTTCGTGGACGCGGTACGAAACATTACCGGTCTCGGAAACTATGATCTCGAGCACCGGAATGAAGGCGACAGCACGCCAGATGCTCGGCCGATCTTCGTGGCGCAGACGCACGGCCAGCACGTAGCTGCCCGGGCCCGATACCGCTTCGGACGACTGGACGGGTTTCAAGGCGCCTTCTTCACTTCGAGCCGCCAGGCCGCTGCCCTGGAAGTCGAACTCGTACGCGCGGGAAGTAATGCCCGAACCCGGCCCTACGTGCCCCGCAAACCATCTTGCCTTCGTAGGCGTGCTGTTGTCGCCAACGATCTCTATCGGGAGGCGCCATGGCAGAGCCTCAGTGGCGATAAGCACCCAATCCTGGCCGTTCCACCGTATTGGAGGCGCGCCGTCGTCGAAGGTCGCGGTGAAAGCGATGCCCCCCGACTCCGTCGCGCGTATGTCTGACAGCGTAACGCTGAACGGAACCGGCTCAGCCCGCGGCGGCGGCGGCATAATCGGATCGACGGCGCCGTCAAGCGCGTAGACGGCGGTCTCTTCGTTCCACCAGATCGGCTGGCGCGACGCGGGAGAGAACATCCAGGGCACGAAGCTGGCCGGCGCGATGACGAGGTCGGGCACATTGTCGCCAAGCGGCTCGGCCCGCCAGGGCGTCCGCAATTGCAGTGTCGTCTGGTCGATGACGCCGTGCAGCCGGGTATGCGACAGCGCTGATGCCGCGCGGATTATGCCCCGCTTTCGGTATCCGTAGTCTGTATATCGCAGCAGATACACCGTTGCGGACGCGGGAACGGCCTGCCGCAGCGCCTCGTGCGACGCTGGCGCGGGAGCCGCGTCGAGCGTGAGGAATGCCGGCAGCACGCGGTAGAGGCTCTCGGATTCGTCGCGGACGAGTAGCTCGAAGAGGCGGGGATCGTTGAGCCGCTCGACAGCCTCGTCAGGCAGGCTCTCCACCCACGCGTCGGGCGCGTGAACGTATTCGAAGCCGAGCCGCCGGACGGCCGCCGGCTCCAAATAGCCTAGGACGTCCCGATATTCGGGGCCTTCTCCGGAGAGGTGGACGAGCTTGGGGAACCCCCTTGCGTTGGGGCGGCCGGTGGCGAACGTCATTGCGCTGGGATGGGGCGAGAACACGCGCGCGTCGACCGCCGCGTTGTTGCGAATGTAAGCCGCGATACGGTCGGACGGGAGGTTTTCGAGCGGCTCTCGCCACATATAATCCGTGCCGGGCGCCTGTTGTGCCGGCTGGGCGTTTGCGAGCTCTACCCCGTTGCCCATCGCCAGCCCGATGATGTGGATTGGCGCCGCAACTGTCGGCCAGATGACAAGAGCGATCACTGCGGCTCCGGCGGCATACGGCAAGCGCGCGGGGCGTAGGCGGGCGAGGCGGACGCTGAGCGCGATGAGCAGCGCGAACAGCGCGAAGTTACGCGCGTGGCCTTCGATGCGAACGATGTCCAACGGTTGAGGCTCGTAGTTCAGTAGCAACGCGGCAGGCAGCAGCAAGCCGGTTCCCGCCGCCAGCGCCAGCACCAGGCGGTCGCGCCACGCCAGCAGCACGGCAACGCCGGCAACGATCAGCGGGCCAAGGCCAAGGAGGGCGACGCCGCCCGGCAGCCGGTCGAGCGTGCCGCGCAGCCGCGGGCGAACCGGTTTCGGGGCGCGCCATACCAGGACGGCAGCCAGCGTGAGCACGAATATCCAGCCCGCGGTCGCCCCCGCCAGTCCCGGCAGCGCGTACATCACGAGGTTGACTACGACGCCCCAGATAGCCGGTCCGACGACTAGACCCTGCGCCAGCGCGACGCGGTCGTCCGTCTCGCGCAGCGCCGTGCGGACAATGACGTAGCCGACGGCGGCAAGCGCGACGAGCTCGGCGAGCAGGAACAGCAGCCCCGGGACTACTGACGAATCAACTGTCATCTATCCGGCCTCCTGGCCGGCGCGACCGTAACCGGGAGATGTTATCGCAAGGGGTGTCGCTCGAATCAGGCAAGGCGAGCGCCTACGCAACCACCTCGCGGGCAGTTCGGGAACGAGCAAAGCCGCCGGAGTTGGGGGTCTACGGAACAGGCTTGACGCCGCCCGCCTCTTCATGGACCTGATACGAGACCTCGCCCGTCTCGGATACTGTGATCTTCAGCACGGGAATGACGGCGGCGTCCCGCCACAGGCGCGGCTGATATTTATGGCGCAGACGCACGGCCAGCACGTAGCTGCCCGAACCCGATGTCCATTCGGATGATTCGACGGGCGTCAACGCGCCGTCTTCGCCTCGAACGGCCAGGCTGCCGACGCGGAAATCGAACTCGTACCGGCGGGAAGTTTGGCCCCAGCCTGGGCCTATCTGACCGGGAAACCACGCAGCGCGCGCGGGCGTGTAACCGTTGGGAAGGAAATGCGTCGGGATTCCCCACGGCGAATCGTCCAGGGCAATTAGAATCCAGTCCTGTCCCGTCCACCGCTTGGGCGCGCGGTCGTCGAAGGTCGCGGTGAAGGCGATTCGGCTATCCGCGACGCGTGCTTCCGACACCCGAACGCCGAACGGAAACGGTTCCGCCCGCGGCGGCGGCATTGTCGGATCGATGGCCCCATCGACCGCAAAGACGGCGGTCTCGTCGTTCCACCAAACCGGCTGCCGCGAGGCGGGAGGAAACATCCACGGCACGAACTGCGGTGACATGATTACGAGGTCGGGAACATGTCCGCCAAGCGGCTCGATGGGCCACGAAGTCCGCAAATGCAGATTCGCCAGACTTATCGCGCCTCGCAATCGGGCGTGAGAGAGCGCCGACGCCGCGCGGACACCTGAACGGGTTGCGAATCCCCCGGGTAGAAACACCGTTGCGGACGCGGGAACGACCCGCCGCAGAGCCTCGTACGACGCGGGCGCGGGCGGCGTGTCGAGACTGAGGAACGCGGGCAGCACGCGGTAGAGACTCTCGGAGCCGTCGCGGACCAGGAGCTCGAACAGGCGGGGATCGTCGAGCCGTTCGGCCGCCTCGTCGGGCAGGGTCTCCACCCATGAATCGGGCGCGTGAACATATTCGAAGCCGAGCCGCCGGATAGCGGCCGGCTCCAGATAGTCGAGGATGTCGCGGTATTCGGGGCCGTTGGCGTAATTGAGATGGACGAGGCCAGCGAACCCCGACGCGTTGGGCCGGCCCGTGGCGTAGGTCATTTGATTTGGGTAGGGCGAGAATACGCGCGCGTCGACCGAAGTGTTGTTGCGTATGTAAGCCGCGATGCGGTCGGACGGCAGGAATTCGAGCGCATACCGCTTGCTGACACGCTTATCGGATGCTTGTTGTGCTGGCTGGGCATTTGCCAGCTCGACGCCACTACCAAGCGCCAGGCCGAGGTTGCGGACGGGCTCCGCAACTGTGGGCCAGGTGACCAGAGCCACGACCGCGGCGCCGGCGGCGTACCGCCAGCGTGTGGACCGGAGGCCGGCGAGGCGGAGGCCTAGGGCGAGCAGCAATGCAAACAGCGCGAAGTTGCGCGCATGGCCTTCGATTCGCCCAATGTCGCCCGGAGCAGGCTCGTAAATGAGCGGCAGCGCCGCAAGTAGCAGCAAGCAAGCGCCGCCCGCCAGCGTCCGCACCAGACGGTCGCGTGGGGCTAACAGGAAGGCGGCGGCGGCAACGGCCAGCGGGCCGAGGCCGAGGATGCCGACTCCGCCCGGCAGGCGGTCGAGAGCGCCGAGCAGCCGCCAGCGGCCTAGGTATTGGTTCCACCCGATCGCCAGGCCGGATGTCGAGGAATCGTCGAGGATACTCGTGAGCCAGCCGGCGGCGGGCAGCAACAGCACGGCCAGCGCAAGCCCGGATGCCGGACGGATCAGGTCACTCCGTTGAGCAGTCCCGGCGCGTCTGGACCGCATGAACCAGACCGCTTCCAGTCCCCCCCAAAGGACGAACACTATGGGGGTGAGCGTGGACGAAGTGAGACCGAGAAACCCGAACAGCGCGGCTAACGTAATTACCGATAACCAGGACCTGCGCCCGGCGCAAGCGGCGCGCATGAGTATGACGAACGCCAGCGCATATGACAGCGTGAGGGCCGGCTTCACGATGTTCGGCAGCGCCTCGTTTATCGAGTCCCAGGGCAGCCCCACGGAGGGCCAGTAGATTTCCCTCAACGAGGCGCGGAGCCCGGCCGCGGGGATTCCCGCCGGGATGATTACCTCCACGATCCTGGCCGGCGAACCGTCGAATGTCCACGTGCCGGCGGTCAGCAGGAGCGGGGCGGCGACCAGCACGGCGAATCCGGAGGCGCGCCGCAGGAGCGCCGTCGCCACGACCAGCGCAAGGCTTATCCAGGCATACGCGCCCAGCATCTCCTGGACGAACGCAGGATCGGGTCCTGACGGCGCCGCCAGCAGCCCGGTTAACAGATCGACGCCATAGTGGTAGGGGGCTGGCTCGCCCGGAGTCCACGGCAGCTCGGGTGGAAACCCGCCCGCGCGGATCGATGCGGGCAGCCCCAGGTGCATGGCTACGTCGGGTATCCCCAACATCTGCCGGCTGGCGAGCGCGGCCCAGAAGAGTGCCAGAGCCGCCAGGGCGAATCCGGCCGCCGCGCGCAGCCGCGGCCGAATCGATTGTGAGGTGCGCCAAACAAGGGCCGCGGCCAGCGCCAGCACGAATATCCAGCCCGCTACCGCTCCGGCGCGTCCCGGGATCGCGTACATCACGAGGTTGACGACGACTCCCCAGATCGCCGGTCCGACGACTAGACCCTGCGCCAGCGCGGCGCGGTCGTCAGACTCGCGCAGCGCCGTGCGGACAATGACGTAGCCCACGGCGGCGAGCGCGACGAGCTCGGCGGCCAGGAACAGCAGCCCCGGGACTACCGAGGAATCAACTGTCATCGCGCCCCGTCACTACCGCGAGCCTCCCCGCCGCAGGGCGGCGGTTACCAGCAGGGCCGGGATGAGCGTAATGATCCATAGCCCGAAGATAGCCGCGCCCGCCAGCACTACCCAGGTCCACTCAAAGGTGCGCCACATCCCTTGAAACTTGCTCAGCGTCAGGTCGCCTGGGCCATAGGCCACTAGCTCCAGCCTTTGGTCGGGCCATGTCTCGTTCCCGTTAACCCAGAACTGTAGATGCTCGAGGCGGTCAGTCTTCGTCCCGCCTATCCGCAGGTGGGCCTCGGGTTCGACCTCGGCTACCAGCTGCAAAGCCAGCGCGCGGCCTTTGGCTTCCACAAGCGGTGGGAAATCGATGTTCCGCCAGCGCGGATTCTCGCCCGCCGCAACCTCCACGCGCCCCTCGCGAAACATGCGGCCCGAGCCTCCTTCGCCCGCTTCCATTACGCGCCATAGCATCGTCCCCGGACGGCCCCGCGGGTCGCTATTCGTAACTCGCAGCCTGAGCCGCACCACCGGCGCGGAAACCGCGCCCAGTTCCTGCACGACGGAGTGTTCCTCGACGAGGCTCACGTTAAAGACGGCGCTACCGCGCGTATCGACGAGCGGTTCACGAAACGCTGACGCAGCCTCAAAGACCACAATCCCGCCGAGTACGGCGGCGACAGCCGTCGAACCGACCAGCAGTGGATACAGCCGGCGGCGGCTGAACACGCCGGGCGCCGCCCCGCGCCCCTGCAAGGCCAGACCGGCGCTCAGCGCGATTAGCAGGGTTCCGCCGAACTCCAGCGTCTCTTCGAGCAACACGCCCAACGTGTACCACTCCAGAAACGCGATCCTATAACCAGCCTTGTCATAGACAATGGCGAGCAGCCAGGCTGTTAGACCCAGGATCAGCGGCACGCGGACCGCCCGTCCCGAGGCTGTCGATGGAATCCCCTTACGGATCAGGAACCACATCACGACAGCGAACGCCACGATCAGCGGACTCAGCAGCGTTGTGCCGTCTATACCGGAAGTGTGAGACCACAGCTCGCCGAAAAGCGAGCGCCCGGCGGAGGGCACGAGCCGGCCCCTAAGGTCAGCTTTCTCCTCCCAGGCCAGTAGAGCCGTGGTTACCGCCAGCGCGGTCCAGCCGCCAACCGCGATCCAGCCGTGAGCCGCATCCTGGTCTTGTCGAACGGCTCCGCGGCGGCTGAGCACGGCGTTCCAAAGCGCCAGCAGCGCCACGATCAGCAGAGACGCGGCGGAGACCGTATTCGCCACGGAGGTCTCGAGATCGGGATTGAGCTGGCGCGGAAGGGCGTCCCACGGAAGCAGCGAGGGAAACGCCATGCGTACGAGCTGCGGGGCGACGACCGCTCCCCACCAGAACGCCACCCCGCCCAATAGCAGCGCCCGGCCGGTTCGTTCCGACAGCCGCCAGACCGGACTACCCGTCATCCCTCTTCGTGGATCTGGTATGAGACCTCGCCGGTCTCGGAGACTGTGATTTTCAGCACGGGAATGATGGCGGCGTCCTGCCAGTAGCGCGGCTGATATTCATGCCGCAGACGTACGGCCAGCACGTAGCTGGCGGGGCCCAACACCGCTTCGGACAAGTCGAGGGGCTTCAGCACGCCGTGCTCTCTTCGGACCGCCAGGCCGGGCGCGAGGAAATCGAACTCATATACGAGCGAGGTTGTCCTCTTACCGGGGTTCAAATAGCTGACAAACCACATGGCGACTGTGGACATGCCGCCGGGAAGGAGTTGTGTCGGGAGGTCCCACGGCGGAGTTTCGGTGGCGATTATCACCCAGCCCTGGCTGGTCCACTGGTCAGGCGCGTGGTCGTCGAAGGTCGCGGTGAAGGCGATTCGCCCATCCGCGGCGCGTACGTCTGACAATGTGACGCTGAACGGAAACCGCTCTACCCGCAGGGGCATGACGCGCTCGACGGCCCCGTCGAGCGCATAGACGGCGGTCTCGTCGTTCCACCAGATCGGCTGGCGGGAAGCGGCAGGGAACATCCAGGGCGCGAATTGCGTCGGCGCGATCACGAGATCGGGCACGTGGTCGCCAAGCGGCTCGGCTTGCCACGGCGTCAGCAAATGTATTGACCTTGTATGTTGATTTTGGCACGTAATAGTGACTTCACTGGGGGTGCTGCAGACCGATCTGACCGTGGTCATGTAAGACCGTGACACAGCGAGGGGCGCCGCACCCTTCCCGAAGAGAGCCCGAACAGTTGCCTGGGCCAACCAAGCCCGCATCTTGCAAGGACGGGCCAGTAATTCGCAGGAGGTGCTGATGGAGCAGGAAGCGACCTACGTAGGCATCGATGTAGCCAAGGCCCAGTTGGACGTTGCCGTCCGTCCGTCGGGCGACAGATGGGAGGCCCCCCACGACGAGGCAGGAGTCCGTCAGATGGTATCCCGTCTGACGGCCCTTGAACCGGTCATGGTGTTGCTGGAGGCTTCGGGCGGCTTGGAACTGCCTCTGGTAGCTGCGCTGGCAGCCGAGGCTGTCCCAGTGGTCGTCATCAACCCTCGACAGGTGAGGGACTTCGCCAGGGCCACTGGGAAACTGGCTAAGACCGACGCTCTGGACGCAGCGGTACTGGCCCGCTTCGCTGAAGTCGTCAGACCGCCCGTGCGTCCTTTGCGGGACGCCGAAACCCAGTTCCTCAACTCCCTGGTTGCCCGCAGACTCCAGGTGATGAACATGCTTGTCTCGGAGAAGAACCGCCTGAGCGCCGCCACCACAGTCGCCGTCCGTCCCCGCATCGAGGCCCACATTGCGTGGCTGGAGCGGGAATTGGACGACCTGGACGAGGGTCTGCGGAAGACCCTCCGTCAGAGTCCTGTATGGCGAGAGAAAGACAACCTCCTGCGCACCGTTCCCGGCGTGGGAGAACAGCTCTCCCGCACCCTTCTGGCATACCTGCCGGAACTGGGTACACTGGACCGCCGACAGATCGCCGCCCTGGTGGGAGTGGCTCCCTTCAACCGGGACAGTGGCACCCTGCGGGGCAAACGCACGGTCTGGGGCGGACGCGCCCGGGTTCGTGCCGCCCTGTACATGGGGGCGCTGACAGCCAGCCGCTTCAATCGGGTCATACGGGACTTCTACCAGCGGCTGTTGGCCGCTGGTAAGCCGAAGAAGCTGGCCCTCACAGCTTGCATGCGCAAGCTGCTGGTTATTCTCAACTCCATGCTCAAGCATCGCTCACCCTGGCGCGACTTGACTCCGAATGTCATCCATCATTCCTCTTGACTATCAACACAGTTGCTGTGTCGATGTCCAGCGAGATCGTCCACGAAACTATGTACCGCGAGTTCGATTGGTCCGACCAGCGTCAGTATAGTTTCAGCAGGCAGGGGGGGGCGCCGGCGCCGCCGGACAGTAGCCCCGCGAGCAGTGCGGCCGGATGCGGTCATCGGGCTGTCGGTACTGCGCCGTCGTCAGCCCGATAACGCCCCCCTATGTCTGCTTAGTGCGACTGTCCGCTTCTCATCCTGGTTGCGGCCACACACGCCCACTGGCTCTTCCGGTTCTCACAAGTCTTCCGCTCTGCGACAGCTAGGGGGCAAGCTGCGATCCTGAGCAACTGCACTGACTTCTACTACCGTACCGCTTGACCCCAATCTCACAACGTCGCCGAGCACGACCCTCTAATACTGTCTCGAGATCACGAATTAGGATTACCTAGTGGCGGAACACGTCTTTACGGAGAGTCCGGATTTGGAGTTGGACATCGCGCTCTTGTTGGCTGAAATTGGCAAGAGTATTGCTACGAGCATCGCCACTCGACAGATTGACACGTTCCTTCGCAAAGGGACGGACGTCGTTGACCGTGCGGTTCGGGCAACCTGTAGTCACTTTCCCGAAATCGAGGGAACTGAGTCGGCTCTCCAGCGGTGGACATCAGGCGAGACCTTCGCTGGTTTCCTCGAGCGCGCTCATCATGGTGAGCGCGATCTCGATGAGGAGATCATTGCCTCATTCATCGACGAGGGTGACTTCTACCTACCAACCGAAGAGGAACGTTGGACGGTTGCGAGCGAGATCCTGTCCGTATTCCTCCTTCAGTTGTCAGCTGCGCTGTATCAGAGCAACAACGCCCTTCTCGCGCTCGCCAATCGAATAGAAGTTCTCAACGCCGAGCGAGGGAGTGAGACTCGGACTGGACTAGCTGATCTGAAGGCGGAGGTCTCGTCGTTGAGAGCCGCGTTGGTGCTACAGGATGCTCTGACCGAGGCTGAAACGCCTCTCGATCCGGCGCACCACGAAATGGCGGCGAAGATTGACCTAGCGCGAGACCTAATTAAGAGTGGACACGTCACCTCGGCCCGCGTAGCTCTTGAGCAACTCCAGAATGAGGCGGGCGCGACACCGGATCAGCTTGAGTTTCGTATCGTCACGAACTTGGGGGCCTGTGCGCTGGCCGACGATGACGTTGATGGCGCTCGTGTCCTCTTGGAAAGAGCCTACAGACTCCAACCGGATAACCCGAGAGCGATAGCGAATGCCTCTGTAGCCGCACAGTTTGGAGGGGACTCGGCTAGGGCGGTCAAGCTGGCGGTGATGGCGCGCAAGGCGGACCCGCGGAATTCTCTGGCTACGGCAGTGCTCTTAGAGGAGTTGTGGAAGGAGGGAGAGAGCGAGCAGCTAACCGAGCTGATTTGCGAAGAGGACTGGATGACACTAGATCGGCAGTGCGGTCTGGTCCTGGCATGGATTTACATGCGGCAGTCCCGCTTCGAGGAAGCCGTCACGCTCTGTCGTTCTCTCGAAGCGGCCCATTCAGAGGACGCCGCTATTCACATGGCCGTGAGCGAAAGCCTAATCAACTATGTCCAGGCACAAGGCCTACCAGTGGGCTTCACGGAAGAATCGCTTACACAACTCCGCGAGGCGGAGGCGGAGGCGACCACAGCAATCGATTCGCTTAGGCAGACCGAGTTGAACGTTTGGCGCCATAGGGCCCTCGTGTTCCGTGCTGTCGCTCGCGCCCTCATCGGTAAGACTCCGGAGGCCCTACGCGACTTGGACGAGGTGCTGGACGAGACTCCGAAACACACTGACGCAGCCTTCAACAAGGGATTGTTGCTCCTTGACCAGAACCGGCCCGCAGAAGCCCGCGCCGTGTTCGAGGGTATCGAGGACTCTAGACGGCAGTTGGATGCTGTCGCGCCACTTGCGGACGCCTGTCTCCGATCCGGCGATGCGATTGCCACGGTCAAGTTGCTGAAGGACAGCTTCACGCTTGAGCATCCTGAGTGGGAGGAAATCCAGAGGGCGGAAACCCTGTCAAGAGCAGAGGCAGCGGTCGGCAATGAGGACTCGGTCGCCTCAACTCTCGAGGTTGCCCTGGAGCGAAGCCATGACGATCCCCGGCTTCTCGCGCTCGCGGCTGCGCGACACGAGTTCCGAGGCGATTACGACGTTGCCGAGAAATCCCTCCTCAAAGCGCTCGGTTTCGCAGGCGAGCTCGACCGGGCAGTGATCTTGGTGAAGCTCGGCGCTCTGTACCAGAAGCGAGAACGCTTTGCCGAAGCGGCCGATTATTTTCACAAGGTCGTAGGTGGAGTCGTCTCGCACCCTGCTGCGATTCCCCTCCTTGAATGCCTAGTTCACAGCGAACGTCTCCGCGAGGCACTTGACTGGGCACGAACGATTCGCGAGTCACACCGCCCGGCACCTCGGATTGCGATCGAGGTAGAGGCCCAGATCCTCGACTATATCGGTGACCCATGCGCCGCACTCAGTTTTTACGAAGAACTCTGCTCCCGTAGCGACGCACCTCCGGCTGATTCGGTCAAGCTCGCGTTGGCGCAGTTTCGATGCGGCAAGCGCGAGACGGCCTTAGAGACAGTGTCCCGCATAAATGCCTCGGAACTCTGCGGTGCCCCACAGTCGATCCGGGCGCTGGCTCAGTCGGCCCAATTGAAATGGATGCTGGGTGTGGCTGACCATCTGGACGATGCCTATTTGGCGCGTCGTTACGGACTCAACGACCCTACCGTGCACCTTGGATTTGTTGAGCTGTTTCTGGCCCACGACAGGGACTGGGTAGAGCCGGATAGTGTGGGTCCGGGCTGCGCCGTCCGGCTGAAGAGCGTGTCGGCGGCGGAGCAATGGTGGCACATCGTTGATGAAGGGGAAGAGCCTCGCGACTCCTATGAGCTCCGCGCGGATGACCAACTAGCTCAAAAGCTCCTGGGACGACGCGTCGGGGACGCGGTGATCGTGGAGGGCATCGAGGCACGCTCCTACGAAATAACTGCAATTCAAAGCAAGTTCGTTCGCGCATATCAGCAATCGATCGAGGAGTACTCGCCCCGCTTCCCCGGAGACAGGAGTCTCTCATCGTTCGAGGTAAGAGACAACGACTTTACGAAGATCTTCTTCAACATCGATAAGCTTCATGAGCGAGGTCGCGAAGCGGATCGGATGTATAGGGCAGGGCGATTGCCGTTCGCGTTCTTTTGTTCCCGCATCGGGCGATCCGTACTTGAGGTCTGGCACGCACTGACCAGGGGCGGCCTCACGCGTATCCGTTTCGGGAACGGTAGCCTGGAAGAGTCGAATCGGGCACGCGAACTGCTATGCGAAGCCGACGGCATAGTCCTCGATACGCTCGCGCTTCTCACAGTGTATGAATTGGGTCTTGGCCCCGACCTTCGCAGGAAATTCCAGCGCGTGGCCGTGCCCCAGCATGTGTTCGATGAACTCCGAGGGATTCATATCCAGGCGGTCATGGGCCCTATGCCCGCTGGCTGGTTGGGCAAGGACGACAAGGGGCGCTACGCACTCACCGAGATTTCTGAGGAGGCTTGGACGAAGTGGCAGGAATTCGTGGGCTCAGTGCTGGAGTTCGCCGAGTCGTTCGAGCACATTGCCTCGTACCGATTACTCGATGCGGACGATATAGAGAAGCTGGTCGATGTACTTACGTGGGCCGGTGCGAGCGCGGTCTACGCAGGCGACGAGCAATCAACGGAAAGGCTTGTCCTGATTTCCGACGATCTCGGACTATGCGAGGTGGGTCACTCTCTTGGGGTCGGCGCTGTGAACACGCAAGCCCTTCTGTCCGAGCTATATAGATCGGACCTGATCACCGCTAACGACTATTCATCCTGGATCGAGCGTCTAGTGTTGCTCAACTATGAGTTTGTACGCATTAAAGCTGAAGACATCGTTCGGCGTCTTGAGGTGAACGGGTATGTGACTAGCGAGGGGACCCGTGCGATGCTTAGAACGCTGGAAGGGCCGAATTGCACTGAGAACTCCGCAGTTTCGGTGGGAGCGGAAGTTATTGAACAGTTGGTGCGAGTGGTGTCGCGCGAGCAGATCGCGTTGATCCTCTCGTTTGTGTTGGCAACCCTCCAGCGCGGCCGGATAACCCGTCCGATCTTACATCGATTTAGAGATGAAATCGCTTCGCGGTTCCGCCTCGACCCGTTGAATCGTGACCAGCTTCTTCGGACTGTCGATCTGCACATTGAGTTTTCGACGCAATCCATCCGTCGCAATTAATGAGAAACTGAATGGCAGCGACCTGAGACTTCAGCCGACTCGGCTAAGTATCGTGATGTAGGGTGGCTCCGCGCAGATGATCGTGGTCAGCCCAAGTAGAAACGGGCCTCAGATGCACCGCTAGAGACCATGGCACCGAAAATAACGAAACTCATGGCGGCGGTCGAGACCTACTTCGGCGACCTGCGCCGCCTGCGCGCTTCCGGCGGCGCGACGGTGGAGCGTTCCTACTATCCACCGTTGGCCAATCTCATGGACGCGGTGGGTAGTACGCTCAAGCCTAGGGTCTTCTGCGTCAGCGAACTGGCCGACCACGGCGCGGGCCATCCCGACCTAGGCCTCTACGCCGCCAGGCAGGTGCAGCGCGGCACGCCCCGCGAAGGCCAGGTCCCCGAACGGGGCGTTATCGAGGTAAAGTCCGCCGATGACGACGCTTGGCTGACCGCCGAAAGCGATCAGGTCAGCCGCTACCGGGGCCGCTATCGTCTGGTCCTGGTCACCAACACTCGCGACTTCGTGCTGGTGGGCGAGGACGCCGACGGTTTGCCGGCAAAGCTTGAATCGTTCCGGCTGGCCGGCAGCGCCGAGGAGTTCGACCGGCTGTTACAAAAGCCGCGCGGGTTTGCCCGCCGGGTCGGGGCCGGTTTGGGCGAATATCTCTGCCGGGCCTTGTCGCACCGCGCCGCGCTGGCCGAGCCCAAAGACCTGGCCTGGCTGCTCGCCTCATACGCGCGCGACGGACTGGCGCGGGTCGAAGCGGCGGGCGATGCGCCCTCGCTGGCGGCGGTGCGTTCGGCTCTGGAGCAGGCGCTCGGCGTCCGTTTCGAGGGTGAGCGCGGCGCGGCCTTCTTCCGCTCCACACTGGTGCAAACGCTCTTCTACGGCGTCTTCTCGGCCTGGGTGCTCTGGGCGCGCCAGATGCCGCCGCCCACGGATCGATTCAACTGGCACGAGGCCGTCTGGCACCTGCGCGCTCCGGTGTTGCGGGCGCTGTTCCAGCAGCTTTCCGATCCCGGCCGCTTGCAGCCGCTGGGCCTTGTCGAGGTGCTCGACTGGACCGCCGCCGCGCTCGACCGCGTGGACCAGACCGCGTTCTTCAACCGCTTCAACGAGGGCGAGGCCGTTCCCTACTTCTACGAGCCGTTCCTGCAAGCCTTCGATCCCGCGCTGCGCAAGCAGCTTGGCGTCTGGTACACGCCCACCGAGGTCGTGCGCTACATGGTCGCCCGAGTCGACCGCGCGCTGAAGGATGATCTCGGCATCGCCGACGGGCTGGCCGCCGACAACGTTTACGTGCTCGATCCGTGCTGCGGTACCGGCGCGTTTCTTGGCGAGGTGCTGCGCCGCATCGCCCTCAACCTAAAGGACCAGGGACTGGGCGCGCTGACCGGCGCGCGCGTCAAGCAGGCGGCGCTGGAACGGGTGTTCGGCTTCGAGATCATGCCCGCGCCGTTCGTCGTCGCCCACTTGCAGGTCGGGCTGACCATGCAAGAGCTAGACGCGCCATTGGCCGAAGACGCCGACGAACGCGCCGGCGTCTTCCTCACCAACGCCCTCACCGGCTGGGAGCCTACGGTGCAGAAGCCGCTGCCGTTTCCCGAGCTGGAGGAGGAGCGCGACCACGCCGAACGCATAAAGCAGGACACGCCGGTCCTCGTAATCCTCGGCAACCCGCCCTACGACGGCTTCGTCGGCGTGACGATAGAGGAAGAACATGCACTCTCCGAGGCTTACCGCCGGACCACGCGGGTGCGGCGGCCAAAGAGTCGTAGGCTCGGCGACCTGTACGTCCGGTTCTTCCGCATGGCCGAGCGCCGCATAGTCGAGAAGACCGGACAGGGCGTGGTTTGCTTCATCTCCAACTACTCCTGGCTGGATGGTCTGTCGTTCACGGGGATGCGCGAGCGCTATCTGGAGGCGTTTGATGCGGTCAGGATCGACAACCTCAATGGGGACAAGTACCGAACCGGCAAGATCGCTCCCGACGGTTCGCCCGATCCCAGCATCTTTTCCACGCGGGAGGACCCGGTCGGCATACAGGTCGGAACGGCTATCGCCACGCTTGTGCGCCGGGCAGATCACGCGCCCGCCGCTAAAGTCGAGTTTCGCAACCTCTGGGGGCAATCCAAGCGCGAGGAGCTGCTGGATACGGCTCAGGCTGAGCCGGACGAGCTATACGACAGCTTCGAGCCGCTCCTGCCGCTGGGCTTGCCGTTCGCGCGGATGGCGGTCAGCGAAGGCTGGTTCGACTGGCCGGCGCTGCCCGACCTGTTCCCGACCTCATTTCCGGGAGTCAAGACCAGCCGCGACGCCTTTCTCATAGACACAGACCTCGACCGGCTCAGGGAGCGCATAGCCGACTACTTCAACCCGGAGCTTAGTCACGAGGAGATCGCGCGGCGCTATCCCAGCGCGATGAAGACGACGGCGGGATTTGATGCTCGCACAGTGCGCGGCGCGCTGCTCACGCGCGGCGGCCCGGATGAAACCGGCTTCGTCCACTACGCCTACCGGCCCTTCGACACCCGCTGGCTCTACTGGGAGGCGGATAGCGGGCTGGCAGACCGGCCGCACGTGTTCGAGGGGAATCTTTGGTTCTCCGCCGTTCCTCGCCTTAGGAGGGACTCAACCGAGCCGCAAACCGCTTTCACGCCGTACATCGCTTCGCTCCATTTGAATGAATGGGGTGCCAGCATGTTCCCCGCCTGGCTCCGCGAAGACGGCCTCGGAACAGATGAGACAGGCTTCCAACGCCGCCCCAACCTCTCTTCCGCCGCCCGGCACTACCTCGACGGCCTCGGCATGGGCGTGGAAGACCTGTTCCACCACGTGCTGGCCGTACTGCACGATCCCGCCTACCGCGAGGCCAACGCGGGCGCGCTGCGCATGGAGTGGCCGCGCATCCCCCTGCCCGGCTGGCCCGACGGCGACTCCGCGGGCGCGGCGGTCGACTTCGCCGTCTCCGCCGGCCGCGGACGCGAGCTGGCCCGCCTGCTCGATCCCGAAACACCCGGCCCCGGCGTAACCACCGGCGCGCTGCGCCCGGAGATCGCCGCCATCGCCGTGCCCTCCACCATCGACGACAGCAACATGTCCGGCGGCGACTTCGAGCTGACCGCCGGCTGGGGGCACTTCGGAGTCGGCCAGGCCGTCATGCCCGGCCAGGGCCGCGTCGTCCAACGGCCCTACGCCCCCGACGAACTCCAGTCCCTAAACACCACCCAAGGGTCGCTGGGCGAGACCACTTGCGACGTCCACCTCAACGACCGCGCCTGTTGGCGCAACGTCCCCGCCGCCGTCTGGGACTACAAGCTCGGCGGCTACCAGGCGCTAAAGAAGTGGCTCTCCTACCGCGAGCGCGCCGTCCTAGGCCGCCCCCTCACCCCCGACGAAATCCACCACTTCACCACCACCGCCCGCCGCATCGCGGCCATCCTGTTGCTGACGCAAAAGTCGGACTAGAAGTAGGAAGCGCATCTGTAAAGACAGACTGCACGGGAAAGGTTTATGGACGTAGAGCATCTACGGCGGATCTACGACGAGTATCGGCGGGCGGCTGAGCAGCTTGAGGCGTTACGGCCGCAGATAGACGCGGCGGATCGGCTTGCCGCAGCGCAGCCGAGATTAGACGCGGCGATTCTGCATGCCGCACGGATTGACGACGAGCATCGGCAGATCGCCGAGCAGCTTGGCGACTTCAGCCAACGGGTACTGGTCGCGGAGCAAGCAGCCCGAGCACACAGTCAGCAACTTGAACAAGAAAAGGAAGTTTCGGAGAAGCTATCGAGCCTGGGATGGTACGTTAGTCCGCACATGCCCTACGCAACACTGGAACCGCTTATTCACTCAGTGAATGAGGATCCAGAAGGTGCTGTAGCAAAAATTGCCGTCTATTTTGGAAGTCAACTAGATGCCATCGAACAAGAGCTCGTGAAGCTGCGACCTAAACGAAAGAAATTGTTACAAGATGCATTCGAAGCACACCGGGATCGAAAATACAATCTCTCGATCCCCGTTTTCCTTTCTCAGGCAGACGGTATCTGGTGGGACCAGTACTCGCAGAATCTGTTCAATAAACGAGGAAGGGATAGTGTCCATGAAAAACTTCGTTCTAGTCCGAAGAGCTACTTATTCTCTGGCTTCCTTTACCCACTTTCAATAACTGACCTGCCCCCCGAAACCGGGTCCAGGATAAATGTTAGAAACTGGGCCAAAGGAGGGGGGTACGGATGGCAAGGCGGAAGCATACGCCTGAGCAGGTGGTCAAGAAGCTGCGGGAGGCCGAGGTGGCCATGGCTGAGGGCGGCACGGTGGCTCAAGCCAGTCGGAAGATAGGGGTGACGGAGCAGACCTTCTACCGCTGGCGAGCGGAGTACGGAGGTCTGCGGATCGACCAGGCGCGACGGCTCAAGCAGCTGGAGACGGAGAACGGGCGCTTGCGGCGAGCGGTAGCCGATCTGACGCTGGACAACCAGATACTGAAGGAGGCGGCGCAGGGAAACTTCTGAGCGCCTCCCGTCGCCGACAGTGCGTAGAGCGGATCAGGGGGGCGTTGGGCGTTTCCGAGCGGCGTGCCTGCAGGGCGCTGGGACAACCACGCTCGACGCAGCGCTACGAGCCTGTGGCCGCAGCATATGAAGAGGAGTTGACCGCGGTGATCGTGGAGCTGGCGAGCCAGTACGGCAGGTGCGGCTATCGGAGGATCGGAGCACTGCCGAGGCGACGCGGCTGGGCGGTCAACCACAAGCGAGTGGAGCGGATCTGGAGGCAGGAGGGGCTGAAGGCGCCCCAAAAACAGCCGAAACGGTCAAGGTTGTGGCTCAACGACGGGTCGTGTGTGCGTCTGCGACCGCAGCGCCGCAACCACGTATGGGCCTACGACTTCGTTTTCACGAGGGCGCATGACGGCAGGTCGGTACGGCTGCTGACCGTCATCGACGAGTACACGCGGGAGTGCGCGGTCAGAGCCTGGCTTGGCCGGGTGGGAGCCAAGACCCTCTACATCGAGCCCGGCTCACCGTGGGAGAACGGCTATGTGGAGAGTTTCAACGGCAAGCTGCGTGACGAGCTCTTGGACCGGGAGATCTTCTACACGCTGCGGGAGGCACAGGTGCTGACTGGAGAGTACAAGCAGACCTACAACCGCATCCGGCCGCACAGCTCGCTGGGCTACAGGCCGCCGGCGCCGGCGGCTATCCTGCCTGTGGAGCCCGACCCGGCGCTCGTCGGACTAACATAATTGGTGGTACAAGCCTTGGGGGCAGGTCAGTAGGAGCCCGTGCCTTCAACCCCGAACGCGCTAACCTCCCCCAGGTCCCGGGACCATTGCTCCAGATCCCCATATCCCCAAGTAGTCGCCGGCGAACGGCGTTGGCCGAGACGAACCCCCTGCTGGTCAATGGCCACTGCCACATGCTCGTCCCGGTGTGTGTCGACCCCGATGACCACCTGAACAGCTCTGTTGACCTGGCCACCGCCTTCTTCTGTCATGGCTACCTCCTGAAGGATGGCGCACAGGCTGTGTGAGCGGACAAAACTGCGACGGGGCTTGACGCCACGCTCCTATCAGGTCACTGCTCGCTTAGCCGTTGACGCTGTGTGGGCCATCTCGAGGTCGAGTCGACAGATCACAACGAAGGCATTCCAGCCAGTTAGTCCCACGGTCAGACCCGGGCCGAGATGGCCCGGGGCCATCATCGCAGTTGGTCCCACGAGCATCGGCGTAGCCCCTTGCGGTATGGCCTCTCGTAGCGGTGTCTGAGGCCACGTAGCCGCTCTGGAGCGTTGGCTTCGACGGTATAATCGAGGAGACGCTGAAGGCAGAATTGCGAAGTGTTCGCCGGGTTGGCGGGAGCAGCTGCTCAGCTAGCAAAAACAGGTGCTAGGGGACCAGCAACCATTACCAAACACTACCTTTGCTGGCAAAAAAGCTTTGGTAGTGGGTGGTAGTGATCGCGGAGGGGAATCAGGGCGGTTCGAACGCCGTTCGGCTCTTCGGGGAGACGCGCGAACGGCGCCAGGTCGGAGCCGATCGCCTCACAATTGCGAGCCATGCCGCCGCCCGAATATGCGCCCCATAGCGCGCGTGTCGGCTCAATTCGCCGCAAGGCGACCGATGTTCGCCTGACGTCTGTATCGCTCCCTGTGGCGCGACAGGAGCGAACGGGGCGGCAAACAGGGCGTTGCCGGCAGCGAGGCTGTGGATGCGGAGCGACGACCTTCCTGTTATATAGAAAGTAAGCATTCGAAAAGCCCCGCCCGAGAGTCATGGTGCCGAGCCTTACTGTGGAGCTTCGGTAGCCCTGCAGCTTGACATAATCCGTAAACAGGGCGCTGGCGGAGATGACCGCGAGCGATTGGGCAACACCGTTCGACGGGCTTACGGAGTCTCCTCCGTGGAGGATCTAGCTGTGGGAACTGGAACTGAAACAGACCGGTCGCCGCTGTCTCAGTTGGATGGGGTCCGGGGTGTGAGCGGGGACTCGATCAGGCGGCGATAACGCGGGAGAGATTGTAGCTGTGACTCGCAGCGA
This sequence comes from Chloroflexota bacterium, assembly GCA_965263025.1. Taxonomy (GTDB): domain Bacteria; phylum Chloroflexota; class UBA11872; order UBA11872; family VXNJ01; genus JAPOVO01. The sequence continues at coordinate 159,549 of OZ253578.1, forward strand.
TGCCCGTGCGAGCCTCACCTACTCGCGGGAAGCGGTAGTCGATAACGACGCGGACCTGCTTGCGGCCGCGGTCGGTGAGCGTGGTGTGGACCGTGATCCTGCGCACGAGCAGCTGAACGATCTCGCGTCGCTCCGCGTCCGAGAGGTCCGCCTCCAGGCGCTCACGGATCTCCGCGAGCGTATCCGCCGAGACGGCATCGTCAAGCGGGTCATCAGCAGGTTCTAAACCGGCCAGTCGGTCATCGAGGGTCTTTAGTTCCTGTTCCACGTCGGCGGCGATGGCGTCGAACTCGTCGTCGGAGAGCTTGGCGCGGGTATAGAGGTCGATGGCGCGCTTGCGGCGAAGCTGTGCGGCATCGCGGGCGTCGATGAGCGAGCGGAGCAGGTAGGCATGGCGCGGTTGCGCTTGAGGGTAGCGATGGCGGCGTTCCAGACGTCATCGGAGACTAGCGGGGAAACGGAAGCGGAAATCACCTCACGACCGTTGGGCTTCGTGGACCTGCGGCCGTACTGGAGGATGCCCCTGTAGACGGGATTGACGACGAGGTTGCGGATATGACCGGAGCGCCAGAGGCCCTGGGTGCGACGGCCTCGAACGCCGCGACCATCGCGGCGATAGGAGGTAGGGATGCCGAGGGAGTTGAACTCGGTTGCGATACGCGGACAAGTCCAGCCGTCCGAGGCCAGGTGGTTATAGATGCGCCTTACGACGTCGGCGGCAGAGAGGTCGGCCCACATGGGAGAGTCGTCCGGGACGAGGCGGCGGAAACCTCGATCCCCTGAGGCTGTATAGCCGAGCGGTACGATACCGCCGGTATAGCGGCCTTCTTTGGCGGCGCGGTTCATGCCCTCGGCGGAACGTTCGAGGAACTTGCGGCGTTCGTTGGCGGCTATGACGGCGTGGATATCGAAGTAGAAGGGATCGTCGATGTTCTCGTCGGTGGCGCGGAGCGAGATGCCGATGGACTCAAACACCCTCCAGATGCGGAGGAGCTCGAAGGCGTCACGGCCCAGGCGATCGGAGCGGACCACCCAGACTTGGGAGAAGCGGCCAACACGCGCATCACGCGCAAGCGCGCGGCCAGCCGGCCGATCTTCGAAAGGGATGGTGCCCGAGACACCGTCATCCTCGTAATGCTTGAAGACGACAAGACTAGGCTCAGACGACAGGCGGCGAGACAGAGCCGAGCGTTGATTGAGGACAGTATGGCGGTCGCGCTGCTCATCGGAGGAGACGCGGGCGTAGGTGGCTATGGAGAGTATGGAGTTGGGCATAACGACCTCCAGCGGGATGGGAAGCGGAGCCGGATGTATGAACGCTCTGGAGGCGCGGAGAGGTCAAGGCGGATCGGCATCCCGAAGGAGGGAGTCAACGGAAAGACACCGATCCGCCCAAAAGGCGGGGCGGCAGGCAAGCACACTTGGAGAGGGAATGCGCTGACGCCCCGCCGGAACAGATTCTAGACCCGTGAGGCCAAGGACTTACTCGGCGAGTCGGACTAGCTAACTCCGATAACGCTGGCGACGCCCTGCCAGGCGGTATCGCGCTGCCCTTCGAGTCTGCGGAGATAGGTGGTGGTGACGGCGAGGGAGCTGTGATCGAGGAACTGGCTTACGGACTCGACCGACTCGCCGACGTCACGGCGGAGCTTGGCGGCGGTGTGGCGGAGGACATGGACGCCGGAAGGAGGGAGGCCGGCCTTCGCGAGATAGCCCCGGAAGCGGTTGTAGAAGGTAGCGCTGGAGACGCCCTGGGGGCCAGCGCCGGCCTGCCAGAGCGACTCGGAGGGGTGCATGGAGGAGCGGTCCTTGCCCACATCGGCGAGTGACCTAACGATGGCGGTGAGGGCCGGACGAGGTAGTTCGCGACGGCCGCGCAGACCGCCCTTGCCGAGGTAGCGGTAGAAGGCGGCGGATTCGTCGAAGGCGATATCGCCGGCGGTGAGGTTGATGACCTCCGATCTGCGTCTGCCGGTGAGGACGAGCGTGAGGACGATGGCGAGGTCGCGCCTGCCCTTGAGGGTGTCCGGGATGACGTGGAGGAGCTGCTGCATCTGAGAAGCAGAGAGGCCGCTTGGTGCACTGGGACGGGGCTTGGGGCGCTCGACGGGATCGCAGGGATTGGCCCTCACGACATCCATGCGAATGAGGAACTTGAAGAAGGAAGAGATACAGGAGAGACGGGCGCCGACGGTTACGGGGGAAGGTTCACGACCGGAGAGGCCGATGCCATGGGCGAACGAGAAGACGTCCTGCGGGGAGACCTCATCGGGCGACTTATGGAGGCCACCGAAGAAGTGGCGGAGGGTGCGGTAGTAGGAGTCCGGGGTGCGGTTGGAGCCGGAGCGGCGCTGCTTCTCGGCGAGGAAGGCGTAGAGAGAGCCTTGCCAGCCCGTGTTGGTACCAGAGAAGACGGTAGGCAGAGTTTGAGCGGTGGACATGGCGGGCTCCTTGAGCTGGAACGTCCGCATGACCTTTGCTCTGGTTTGCAGATATATCAAGCACTATGTGTGAATGGTGTTATTTCGCGGTGGTGAGAGAGGGACTGTGTTCGAGTTCGTTTCGGTGGAGCATGGACGCCTGTTTCCGGACTCTGAGGGAATCTGGGAGACGATGGCGTAGCGCCGTTGATGAGAGGGGCGAGACAGTCTAGGGGGCAAGTGGGTGGACGATCTACATCTGAAGCACGGAGACAGGAAACCTGCGATAGTTTGGCGTCGGCAGCGACGTTGACAGTCCGCTGTGATTCTCGCCGGGCATTGATCGGGAAGGGCGTGTGAGCAGCCTGAACATCAGCAACTTCATATGGGGCATTGCGGACGACGTGCTGCGCGACGTTTACGTGCGGGGCAAATACCGCGACGTCATACTGCCGATGACTGTTATCCGCCGGCTGGACGCCGTCCTGGAGCCGACCAAGCAAGCCGTCCTCCGCATGAAGGACCGGTTAGACCAAGCCCGCATAGCGAACCAGGACGCCGCCTTGCGCCAGGCGTCCGGCGAAGCCTTCTACAACACGTCCCCCTTCCGTCTTCGCGACCTCGCCTCGCGTGGTCGGCAACAGCAGTTGCGGGCCGACTTCGAGACTTACCTCGACGGTTTCTCGCCCAACGTTCAGGAGGTCCTGGAAAAGTTCAGGTTTCACAACCAGATACCCACGCTGGTCGAAGCCGACGCGCTCGGATCGCTGCTTGAGAAGTTCCTGGACAGCTCGGTCAACCTCGGCCCCCGCCCCGTCATGAACGGGGACGGCTCCGTGCGTCTGGAAGGTCTGGACAACCACGGGATGGGCACGATCTTCGAGGAGCTCATCAGGCGCTTCAACGAGGAGAACAACGAGGAGGCCGGCGAGCACTTCACCCCGCGCGACGTGGTGCGGCTGATGGCCCATCTCATATTCATGCCGGTAGCCGATCAGGTCCAGTCCGGGACCTACCTCGTCTACGACGGCGCCTGCGGCACCGGCGGGATGCTCACTGTGGCCGAGGAGACTCTGATGCAGCTCGCCGGCGAACGGGGCAAGGAAGCGTCGGTGCACCTCTACGGACAGGAGGTCAACCCGGAGACCTACGCCATCAGCAAGGCGGACCTCATCCTGAAGGGAGAGGGCGACGAAGCGGCCAACATCCGGTACGGCTCCACCCTCGCCGCGGACGCCTTCCCCGCCAGCGAGTTCGACTTCATGCTCTCCAATCCACCCTACGGCAAGAGCTGGAAGACCGACCTGGAGCGCATGGGCGGCAAGAGCGGGATCAACGATCTGCGCTTCGTGGTCGAGCACGACGGCGATCCGGAGCACTCCCTCATCACCCGTTCCAGCGACGGCCAGATGATGTTCCTGGCCAACATGCTGAGCAAGATGAAGCAAGGCACTCGCCTGGGCAGCCGCATAGCCGAGGTCCATAACGGCAGCTCGCTCTTCACCGGCGACGCCGGTCAGGGCGAGAGCAACATCCGCCGCTGGGTCATCGAGAACGACTGGCTGGAGGCCATCATCGCCTTGCCGCTCAACATGTTCTACAACACCGGCATCGCGACCTATATCTGGGTGCTGAGCAACCGCAAGCCGGAGCATCGCCTGGGCCGAGTGCAGCTCATCGACGCCACGCAGTGGTTTCAACCGCTGCGCAAGAACCTGGGTATGAAGAACTGCGAGCTGTCCGACGCGGACATCCGGCGCATCTGCGACACGTTCCTCGCCTTCGAGGAGACGGAGCAGTCGAAGATCTTCCCGAACCAGGCATTCGGCTACTGGAAGGTCACCGTCGAGCGGCCGCTGCGGCTGGCGGGCGTCGACCCCGACCGGTCTTACACCGCCACGGAGATCAAGGCGTTGAAAGAGACTGCCGAGCGCTCGGAGACCGGTCCGCCGGTCATCAAGCGAGTCCGCAAGCAAGGCGTCTGTGCCGACCCGCTGCGCGGCCTGTTCCCGGCCACCATCGACGGCAAGTCCGCCGTAGTCGAATACGAGCCTGACCCCGACCTGCGCGATACGGAGCGCGTGCCGCTATTGGAAGAGGGCGGCATTCAGGCTTTCCTGCGCCGCGAGGTGCTGTCCTACGCGCCGGACGCGTGGTACGTGCCGAAGAGCGTCAAGATCGGCTACGAGATCAGCTTCACCCGCCACTTCTACAAGCCGCAGCTCCTGCGCCCGCTGGAGGAGATACGGGCGGACATCCTGGCCCTGGAGCGCGAGACCGAGGGACTGCTGAGCGAGATTGTGAGCGATGGAAGACCATGAAGATATGCGGCTTCGAGGCAATTGAGGGCGAGTCCAAACCGCATGGGAAGACCGAACCGCCGGTTTGGCCTGAAATCACCGGCTGCCCTCGTCACGGGTTTTCCATTCCGGATGCTGTTTCCAAAATGCACACATCGTGCGATAATTGACGCATGGGAGTCGGCTTCGACTGGAGCGCGGATAAGAACCAACGACTCATCGAGCAGCGGGGGATCTCATTCGAAAGCGTTGTCTCGGCCATGGAGCAGGGCGGCCTGATCGACGTGCTGGAGCACCCGAACCAGGATCGCTACCCGGGGCAACTTATCTACGTTGTCGAAATCCACGAGTACATATACCTAGTGCCTTTTGTGACGGAGACTGATGGCGCTCGCTTTCTGAAGACGGTTATTCCCAGCCGGAAGGCGATGCGAGACTACCGGAGGCGGCCAACGTGAACGACAAACTAAACGCGGAAGAGCGTGACATTCTCGAACGATTCGAACGCGGCGAGCTGCGCTCCGCCCCCGACGCTGAACGTGAGGTCGAGCTGGCGCGTCAGACGGCTCGCAGTACGTTCAACAAGACCAAACGAGTTAACTTGCGAGTAACCGAGCGCGACTTCAATCACGCTCACGCGCGGGCCAGGGAAGAGGGGATTCCCTATCAAACGCTCCTGTCCAGCGTCATCCACAAGTATCTGTCCGGCCGGCTGACGGAGAAGGGGTAGGTCGATATCCTGACACCGGAGCAGGTGACGGAGAGGCTGTTGGCACAATGATGAGGCCGTCCAACGAGTGAGACTTGTCGCTTTGACGCTCAAGCATTTCCGGTGCTTCCAAGCGGAAACCACCATCACTTTTGATGACCTTACTGCTCTCATCGGAGAGAACGATATTGGCAAATCCAGCATCCTTGAGGCACTGGCAATTTTCTTCAATAACGCCACCGTAAAGGTCGATCGCGACGACCTGACTGTATCGGCAAGGGATGCGAGCGTTGAGATCACCTGCGAATTTAGTGACCTGCCCGTGTCGCTTGTTCTAGACGCGCAAGCCGAAACCAACCTGGCTGATGAATTTCTGCTAACTGAAGAAGGGCATTTGAGGATTAGGAAGACATTCAACTTCGCAGGAAGCGGACCCAGAGAAGAGGTGTGCGTCGTCGCTCACCATCCAACGGCGCAACAATATGATGATCTGCTGGCACTCACCAACGCTGCGCTGAAGAGGCGACTCAGGGATCTCGACATTGATGACTCCAGCGCACAACTAAACAGCAATCCATCAATACGGCACGCTATATGGAATTCCTGTGGTGATCTTCAACTCGATACGACATCGCTGCCTGTAACTAAGCAAGACGCCAAGGCGATATGGGAGCAACTCAGGCATTATTTGCCCACGTACGCCTTGTTTCAAAGTGACCGCCCTAGTCTAGATTCGGACTCTGAAGTACAGGATCCGATGAAATTCGCCGTTGCGACGGCTCTTGCCGAACAAGATGTGGCGGAAAAGCTGTCGGAGGTAACTGAGGCAGTGCGCACCAAAGCAATGGAGCTGGCTAGCCGTACACAGCAGACCCTTGCGCGCATCAGTCCAAACTTGGCAGGTGAATTGAGTCCGGACTTTAGGTCAGATCCTAAGTGGGCTGGACAATTCTCCGTGTCGCTCAAGAGCGAAGAGGGAATCCCCGTCAACAAGAGGGGAAGTGGCTTTCGACGCCTAGTGCTGCTGAGCTTTTTCCACGCAGAGGCCGAAAGGAAAAATGAGGGGAACTCAAACGCCAACATAATTTATGCGCTTGAAGAGCCGGAGACATCGCAGCATCCGAAAAACCAAAGGATGTTGCTGGAGTCGCTTGAAGAACTTCCGGCGGATGGAGGCCGCCAAGTCATCTTGACAACTCACAGTCCTGGCTTCGCGTCCGACCTCTCGCTAACCAGCCTTCGTTTCCTGGACAGAGATGATACGGGAAACTGCCGGATTACTTATGGAACCAAGACCACTTGGGAGACAATTGTCAATGCTTTGGGTGTCACGCCCGACAACCGAGTGAAGATCCTAATGTGTGTTGAAGGGCCTACGGATGTCAAGGCTATCAAGTGTCTTAGCAAGGCATTGCACTTGGCAGATGACTCGCTGGTCGATCTGTCCAGCGACGCGCGTATCGCTTTCATTCCCCTTGGCGGAGGGACCTTAGCTCACTGGGTAGCTGAGCATTATTTGAAGGCTCTCCTCAGACCCGAAGTGCACATTTACGACAACGACGATGCTTCATATGGGGAAAAGGCGAATCAGGTGAATCAACGAGGGGATGGCTCCTGGGCCGTCCAAACCAAGAAGCGCGAAATAGAAAACTATCTGCATGCGGATGCGATTGCAGAGGCACTTTCTGTTCGAATAAACGTTAGCGATTGTGGTGACGTACCGGAGTTGGTGTCCAATGCTCGGCGAAAGCAGCTAGAGGGACAACAATGGAATGCGTCGACTGTTAAGAAAAAGCTGGTGAATGAGGCCTTCCCGTTGATGACTGCAGAACGAATCGAAGAAAGAGATCCCGAAGGCGAGGTCAAGGGATGGATGACGCGCGTTAGTGAAATGCTGCAATGAGAGGCGTGAGCAGAAATGGATAGCAGGTCTATCAACTCGTCAAACCTTGCTGCACTTGGATCTGGTTCGTTTTCCTCGGCGCTGGAGATCGAATTCCTCAACGGAGCGGTCTATCAGTATTTCGACGTTCCCGAGTTCATTTTGCAGGGATTGATGGCCGAAAGCTCTCACGGTAGCTATTCCGGCGTACACATAAGAAACACGTACAAAATAATGAAGCTCTGACAGGCGCGGCATGACCGCCCCACCCCTCCACCCCTACCCTACCTTCAAGTCCTCTGGAGTTCCGTGGCTCGGCGACGTGCCGGAGCATTGGGAGGTTACTCGGCTAAAGGTACAACTATCCCGCAACGACTCCGGTGTTTGGGGTGGCGATTTCAGTGACACGGGAACTGTGGTTGTTCGTTCAACAGAACAGACTCTCACGGGAAGATGGGCCATCTCATCTCCTGCAAGGATCAATTTGTCCCCACGCGATGTCGCAGCCGCGCTACTCAAACGTGGCGACCTCGTGGTCACGAAGTCAAGTGGTAGCCAAGCCCACATAGGGAAGACCACCCTCGTTGACAGCAAAGTGGAACAATTGCAATGCTGTTTCTCAAACTTCATGCAACGTCTTCGCCTAAATGCGAACACTTTGCCCAAGTTAACCTGGTACACACTGAACTCACCTATTGGCCGGGAGCAGCTTGTCTATCAATCCACTTCGACCAGTGGCCTGGGCAATCTGAACGGAACAATTCTCGGGAACTGTGTTTTCCCCCTCCCACCCCTCCCCGAACAAGCCGCCATCGTGCGGTACCTGGACTACGTCGACCGGCGCATTCGGCGCTACGTGGCTGCCAAGGTGAGGCTGGTCGGCCTGCTGGAGGAAGAGAAGCAGGCCGTCATCACCCGGGCCGTCACCCGCGGCCTCGACCCCAACGTCCCCCTCAAACCCTCCGGCGTCGAGTGGCTGGGCGACGTTCCGGCGCAGTGGGAACGGCGGCGACTGAAAACGATCGTTACGCCGATCGATCGACGGTCAGCCACTGGTAGCGAGACACTTTTGTCGCTGCGCCGGGATTATGGCGTCGTGCCCTACGCTGAACACTTTACGCGTCCGTCACAGAGCAGGTCACTGATCGGCTTCAAGTTGGTTAGCGTAGGTCAACTCGTGGTTAATCGCCTGCAAGCTAACAATGGATTGGTATTTAACTCAGCTGTGGACGGCGTTGTAAGTCCTGATTACTCCGTGTTCGAAAAGAAATCTCCACTTCAAATGCAGTTCTTGAGTGATTTGCTTCGGACTTCTTCCTATCGAGCCTACTTTCGGCAGAACGCCAAAGGCTTGGGCACAGGGATGGCAGGCTTCCTACGCCTCTACGATGATGCTTTTCTTGAAACCTCAGTGTTTTTGCCACCAGTCATTGAGCAAGCTGCCATCGTCGAGTACGTGGACAAGGCGACTGCCGAAATCGACGCCGCCATCGACCGCGCCAGGCGCCAAATCGAACTGATCCAGGAGTACCGCACCCGGCTGATCGCCGACGTGGTGACCGGCCAGCTGGACGTGCGCGAGGCAGCGGTGGACTTGCCCGATGAAGCCGATGACCGGGACCCGATGGACGAGAGCGGTCGACTGGCGGAGAATGTCGATGGAAGCGTTCGTGACGCGAACGAGGCGGTGGGCGAGTTAGCCACGGCGGGGGAGGTGACCGTATGACGAACTGGGAGACATGCCCGGCAGTGGAACGCAACCCCAAGAAGATCAGCGGAGCCTGGGTGTTCACCGGCACCAGGCTGCCCGTATCCGCCCTGTTCGAGAACCTGGAGAGCGGCGCTACCGTCGAAGAGTTCATGGAATGGTTCCAGCCGGTGGATGAATGGAAGGTAAGAGCCGTGCTTCAACACGTGGCAGATTCCCTGATAGCGCCCGTGCCCGTGAGCAGCCTTGAAGATACTGTTTGATCATGGAACGCCCGCCCCCCTCAGGCGAGACCTCCACGGGCACTCGGTCGATACGGCAGCGGAGAAAGGGTGGGACAGCCTTGTCGACGGAGACCTGATAGACAGGGCTGAACAGGAGGGTTACGAAGTCCTGATCACCACCGACCAGAGCATGCATACGAGCAGAACCTCACTGGCGGCAGGATAGCAATCGTGGTGCTGCTATCCACGGCATGGCCTAGAGTCCAACACCGAACTGAAGAAATCCGAAGAGCCATCGAGGAAGTAGAGCCGGGACAATTCAGGGAGGTCCCGATCTGAACCCAGGTGATGGATAGCGTGACTACCGACACCAGCGAAAAGGGGCTTGAGAGCCTCATCTGCCGGGCCCTGACGGGGCAAACGTGCGGCCCGGCGGACGCGGCGCGCGAGCGGCCGTCCAGCTACGGCGTGGGCTGGACCTGCGGCGACCCGCGGGACTACGACCGCGAGCACTGCGTGGACCTCGCGCAGCTATCCGCTTTTCTGCGCGAGACTCAGCCCGACACGGCCGGGGCGCTCGGCCTGGACGGCGACGGCCCGACGCGGCGCAAGTTCCTGGCCCGCGTGCAGGGCGAGATCAGCAAGCGCGGCACGATCGACGTGCTGCGCAATGGCGTCAGGCACGGACCGCACCAGATCGAGCTGCTTTACGGCGCGCCGTCTCCGGGGAACGAGAGGGCCAAGACCCGCTACGCGCAAAACCGCTTCACGGTCACGCGCCAGCTCCGCTACAGCCGCGACGAGACCCAGCTTGCGCTCGACCTTTGTCTGTTCAGGGCTGCCGGTCGCCACGTTCGAGCTCAAGAACAGCCTCACCAAGCAGACGGTGGAAGACGCGGTCGAGCAGTACAAGCGCGACCGGAACCCCCGCGAGAAGCTGTTCGAGCTTGGACGCTGCCTGGCGCACTTCGCGGTCGACGACCACGAGGTGCGGTTCTGTACGCATCTTCAAGGCAAGAGCTCGTGGTTTCTGCCCTTCAACCGCGGATGGGACGACGGCGCCGGCAATCCGCCGAACCCCAACGGGCTCAAGACAGACTACTTGTGGAAAGAGGCGCTGACCCGCGACGGGCTGACCGGCATCATCGAGAACTATGCCCAGATCGTCGAAACGAAGGATCAGAAGACGGGACGCAAGAAGCGCGAGCAGATATGGCCGCGCTATCACCAGCTAGGCGTGGTGCGAAAGCTGCTGGCCGACGCGTCCAGCAGGGGAATCGGCTTCAGATACCTGATTCAGCACTCGGCCGGCAGCGGCAAGTCGAACTCCATCGCCTGGCTGGCCCATCAGTTGATCGGGCTGGAGAAAGACGGCGCGGTCCTCTTCGACTCGGTAGTCGTCGTCACGGACCGGAGGGTGCTGGATAAGCAAATTCAGGACACGATCAAGCAGTTTGCGCAGGTCCGCTCGGTCGTCGGTCATGCTAAGAGGTCCAGCGATCTCCGGACCTTCCTGCAGCAAGGAAAGAAGATAGTCATAACCACCGTCCAAAAGTTTCCGTACATCCTGGATGCTATTGGCAGCGATCACCGCGAGCGCCGGTTCGCCATCATCATCGACGAGGCGCACTCCAGCCAGGGCGGACGCGCGTCGGCGTCGGTATCCATGGCATTGGGAGAAGCCGGCGACGAAGGAGAAGACGAGACGACCGAGGACAAGATCAACCGGTTGATGGAGTCCAAGAAGCTCCTGCCCAACGCCAGCTACTTTGCCTTCACGGCGACTCCCAAGAACAAGACGCTGGAGATCTTCGGCGCGCCGGTCCCCGAGGGATACAAGACCAGGCACGTCGCCTTCCACGTCTACACCATGAAGCAGTCGATTCAGGAAGACTTCATCGTCGACGTGTTGAAGCATTACACGCCGGTAAACAGCTATTACAGGCTGGTCAAGACGGCGCGAGACGATCCGGAGTTCGACACCAAGCGGGCCAGGAAGAAGCTGCGCCGATACGTCGAGAACCATGAGCACGCCATCGGCCTGAAGGCCGAAATCGTGGTGGACCACTTCCACGAGCAGGTGGCCGGGCTTCGCAAGATAGAGGGGCAGGCGCGGGCCATGGTGGTCACGGGCAGCATCGAGCGCGCCATCCGCTACTACCACGCCATCAGCGACTATCTGGCGGTACGCAAGAGTCCCTACCGGGCCATAGTCGCCTTCTCCGGCGAGCACGAGTACGGGGGAGCGAAAGTCACCGAGACGTCCCTCAACGGCTTTTCGTCAAAAAGGATCACTGAGGAAATTCAGAAAGATCCGTATCGCTTCCTGGTATGCGCCGACAAGTTTCAGACCGGCTACGACGAGCCGCTGTTGCACACGATGTACGTCGACAAAGTGCTGTCCGGCGTCAAGGCGGTGCAGACGCTGTCACGTCTCAACCGCGCGCACCCCAAGAAGCATGACGCCTTTGTGCTCGACTTCGTAAATGACGCCGACATGATCCAGACCGCCTTTGCCGACTACTACCGGACCACGGTGCTCGCCGAGGAGACCGATCCCGACAGGCTGCACGACCTCAAGGCGGAGCTCGACGGCTTTCAGGTCTACGACCCGTCGCAGATAGACGATCTCGTCGAGCGCTACCTCGCCGGGGCCGACCGCGACCGGCTGGACCCGATCCTGGATGCCTGCGTGGCGGTCTACTGGGAGAACCTGGACGAGGGTGAGCAGGTGGCTTTCAAGGGGCAGGCGAAAGCGTTTCTGCGGGCCTATGGATTCCTGGCGTCGATCCTGCCCTATACAAACGCCGGGTGGGAGAAGCTCTCGATCTTCCTGAACTTCCTCGTTCCCAAGCTGCCCGCTCCTATCGAAGAGGATATGTCCAAGGGGATTCTCGAATCCATCGACATGGACAGCTACCGGGTAGAGAAGCAAGCGGTCAAGACCATCCAGCTTCCCGACGAAGATGCGGAGATCGGGCCGGTGCCCACCGAGGGCGGAGGGCAGAAGCCCGAACCGGAGATGGACCGGCTTTCGAACATCCTGAAGCAGTTCAACGACCTGTTCGGCGACATCGAGTGGAAGGACGGAGACAAGATAGCCAAGGTCATCGCGGAGGAACTCCCGGCGAAAGTTGCCAGGGACAAGGCATATCAGAACGCCCTAGCCAACTCCGATCTTCAGAATGCGCGAATCGAGCACGACAAGGCCCTCGAACGGGCGATGACCGAGTTGCTCGCGGATCATACCGAGCTGTTCAAGCAATTCAGCGACAACGAGTCGTTTCGCAGGTGGCTATTCAAGGAGATTTTTGAGGTGACATCCCAGAGCGCAGTTGGCCGCGCCCCACCGTCCACTCAATGAAGGATGCTGGGACAGCTGTCATGAAAGGTGCAATGTCCCGCAGCAGAGAGGGTTGTCAATGCGGCCGTCAACGGAAGCTTCTGGTCAGGCTCAATCTAGTAGGCTCGGACACCTGTTCTTCGCCCCCGGTTCAGGGTGATCTCCCACAGGCCTCCTTAGCCTGCTTGGGGTTGAAGATCTGCTTGGTCCTGTCCAACACCTACAGACTAGGCCGACGCGTTACCGTCGTATATTTCCAGCTTGGCCAGTCGCGCTTGTCGGAAAATGGCCCGGCTCTATGCTCGATTCTGGCTGTCCTGCTCTCTCGTTCGGGACTTCCCACATCCCGCCATTGCCAAATCAAGGCATAGTGTCAATTCGCCCACCCCTGGAGCCAGCAGTCGTGCATCGTACACGTAGGGAGTTTCGACTGTGCCGGCTGCAGATCAGCGCTGGCGTTAACCATAAGTAAGAGAGCAATTGGCAATGTGGCTGTCCAGAATGCGGCTTCGTGGATACCGATGTATGAGCGATACGGAGTTGTCACTCAGTCGACATTCGTTACTGATTGGCGGTAACGGTACCGGGAAGACCTCCATACTCGAAGCTATTGACAAGGTCTTCGGGGCAGGCAGGCGCGGTTACGGCTTCCGGGAGCAGGACGTTGCGACCGGCGCTGCCAAGTTGATCATCGATTTCGAACTGTGCCCAGACGATGGACAGGCCTTCACACGCGAAGAACATGCCATGTTTGAGACGCACGTCGAGTTCGGCGACGACGGCAGCGAGATGGTGCCGATTCGCGTCGTGGCGGGTCGCGAGGAAGACGGCGTTTTCAGATCCCGGGGCACATTCACCAAGTCCGACGACGAGCCAGATGGAGTGTTGGATAATAGGACCCGGACACTGATTGGCTTCTTCTACCTGCCTTCGGCTCGAGATGCGCGTCGTGAGTTTGAAGATGCACGTGGGCTATGGTCGCGGCTGGCAGGCTTGCTGGAGACTGCCAGCGATCCTGAGCGCCTAGAGCAGTTAACTGTGGAAGCTGGACGAGAACTCGTGGTCGCAGTCTTGGGCGAGGACCGTCTCAACAACCTGTCCGAGACGCTAGAGAAGTTCGTCGCAGCGATGTACGGCGATCCGCAAATCCGTGCGGAATTGCGGGCAACAGCGATCGACGTCAGGACTCTTCTCCGAGAGATGTCGCTCGTAGTCGGCACGCCGGGTGATCTTTTACCGCTGTACCAGCAATCCACTGGCCTTCAGACTCTGGCTTTGTTCGGTCTGTTTCGGGCCTACCTCGAAACGGCAGCTGGCTACCTTCTTGGCGCAGGGCTCGAAGAACCGGAGATCCACTTAGCGCCGCATGTCGCTCGTGCGCTCGTCTCGCTAGCGAGAGAGCCGCAAAATCAACTGGTCTTGACTACGCACTCGCCTACGATCGCGAGCACGTTCTCAGTCCGAGACATCAGAGTGCTACGGGCGGGCGCCAACGGCACAAGCGTGCATGAAGTCTCTAGTGAGCTTTTCGACCAAGAAGAAGAGGCCAGATTGCACCGTGAGTTACGGACATTGGGAACCGAGTTTCTGTTCGCGCGATCAGTGCTCTTGTGCGAGGGGGAGAGTGAACGCGGCGCGCTACCCGAGTTCGCTGCAAAGATGGGGGTTGACTTGGACTCACTTGGAGTCAGCGTGCTGCCGGTTGGAGGCGGAGGTTTCCTGCCCTTTTTGAAGCTTCTCGGTCCAGAGGGATTCGATATTCCTCATGCCGTGGTGTGCGACAACGACGGTACGCTTAGAACCCTCTTGCGTAACCTAGCGACACTTGGTCTCTTACCTCAATGCATCGAACGGCAATCTGAAGTCGACGCGAACACGCTTGACGTACTTAGCAACCAAGGTTACTTCGTATGGCCATCAGGAGATCTTGAAACCTACCTCGTCGAGCAGGGTGGCTACGCCTGCTTTGAGGCTGCGGCAGACTTCCTGTACGGACAGGGGCACCTCGCAAGCTTTCGCGCCGGCAAACTCGCAGACGGCATCGATGATGATGTAAGAATCATCCGACAGTACGTGCAGCGGCGGGGTGTCCGCAAGCCAGAGCTAGCTGCCGAGTGTGCAATGCGATTCTCCATGGTTCCGTCCGAAGTAGCAGCAATTGTTCGTCATCTGACTTCTTTGGCGGCTCTGGAGGCTGACGCTGATCTCCGCGAGAACTAAGTGGCTCACCTAAGTGACCTACTCCTGCGCGAGCAGCTTGATGACGAGCAGTTGACGCTGGCGGCGCGGGTAGATGGGAACACTCTGGTTCTCGCTCCCCCTGGGAGTGGGAAAACCCGAGTCCTCGTAAACGCGGCCGCCCATCGGGTCCGACACGCCCGCCATCTAGCGGGATACGACCACGCTCGAGTGATGTGCCTCACCTTCGGGACTGACGCTGCAATAGAAATACGTAGGCGTCTCCAAGCGCGCCCGCTCGCGGTACCGTCAAATCGGATGTGGGCCGGAAACTACCACTCGCTCTCGGCGTACCTCCTCCATCGATACGGCCATCTGCTCGGATGGGCGAGGGACGCCGGAGTCGTTCCGTCGCCGGTAAATCAGACCGTCATCTCAGAAGCGATTGCAGACTTAGGAATCGAGCATATGGAGGCACCGGTCGCTGCACGGAAGATTAGTGAAATGAAGGGCGAGAGAACGGTGCACACCGACCGGACTCTGCAATCACTGCGCCAGCGCTACGACAAACTCCTTGCAGAGCGGAATTTGCGTGACTTCGACGACCTCATCATCCACGCACACGAACTCCTTGACCGCCATCCTGCGGTTCGGAAAGTAATTCACGATGCATACCCCTTTTTGTTCGTTGACGAGCTCCAGGACACAAGTCGGCTTCAACTCGACTTGCTAAGCCTTCTTGTCGGCGAGGGCACCCGAGTGTTTGCGGTTGCCGATGACGATCAGATGATCTATGGATGGAGAGATGCTCATCCTGAGAACATTGGAGAATTCGTCGACCGCTTCAGAGCCGAGGAGTTATCTCTAGTAGGCAATTACCGCTGTCCACCGAACATCGTTTCAGTTGCAAACGAGATCATCAGGCTCAATCAGCGCCGTCGGGATGTGTACATGGAATCGAGAGCGGACAACTTCCGGGGCGAAGTGATCATGATCGCCGCACAGACTGGGCCAGAGGCCGAAATTGTCGCGGATGAGGTTGAACGAGCAATAGCGGAAGGGATTCCCATTGGCGAGATCGCGATCCTTGCGCCTCATCGTTTCAAATTCCCGGAGGTCGTCGAATCTATCGACAGTCGCGACATTCGATGCGTCAATGCGGGCGGTGGTGAGTTTCGTTGCCTTCCGTTTGTGCAACTCCTGAGCTTGGCCTTTCGCTGCGTCGCCGGGGGAACGATCGTACCCGAGGACATGTCTGAAATTACCCTGACTGAGCTCCCGGAGTGCAATGTTGAGAAAGTGCGCGAGGCGGCAGAGGAGGCGTCGGCTGGCCAGCCCCGCGCCCTCATGAACCGACTGCTCGGTGCGCTGGGACTCGGCAGCGTTTCACGGCCCGATCAAGACCCTAGCTCCGTCCGCTTATTGGCCCGGATGGCGCGAAAGGCGATCGACGATGAGAATCCGCGTACGTCTGCTGAGTTGGCGGAGGTGCTAATCCGCGACTGGGACCGGCTTGAGCGGGCGGCATTGAAATCCGAAGACGCAGTTAAGGTTATGACCAGTTTCAACGCCAAAGGAACGGAGCACGAAGTGGTGATCTTGCCGTTTCTCAACGACGGAGTCGTTCCTTATGCACCACGCGGTTCTTACATTGACTGGGAGGAGGCACGCCGGGTGTTCTATGTGGCCTTGACTCGATCAAAA
The DNA here is from genome assembly GCA_965263025.1 of Chloroflexota bacterium. Lineage (GTDB taxonomy): Bacteria > Chloroflexota > UBA11872 > UBA11872 > VXNJ01 > JAPOVO01. Next base: position 176,017 of record OZ253578.1, read on the forward strand.
CGACGAGTCGTCCTTGTCTACGACGCTCAAAAATCGAAGTCGGTCTTGTTGAATACGGTGACTCCATACGCAACGGCAATACGTCGTCGATGACGATGCCTCTCCCGGCTAGCGATTTGCTTCCCAAGACTTGCATGAGTCGACTCCCGGTGAACACCATGCAGACATAGTGTCGAGTTCCTGATCGCGAGGCTCTCTGACTGAGGCGGATTTGCCGATGAAGGCGAAGGCTTCGAAACGCGTCTGCACGGTGAGGTTTCCAGCCGATCTTCGCAGGTTCGCAACACGGCGATCAGTCTACTGACGATCATTGACGAGGACACAAGCGAGATTCTGGCGATCACGGTCCACCGGTCGCTGTCGGAAGCGCGAGTAAACCAAGCACTTACCGAGGAATCGGCTCAGCAGGTGGATAGATTGGCGTCGCGCGGGAAGATGCCGTTGGCCTGCTGCATCTCGCGGATGTAGCAGATGATCTCCTCAACGTCATCCGACGAGACGCCCGACACCGGAGGCATGTCGCCGAACGACCAGTGATGTTGCCGCACTCCTTGACGGACCGCTGTGCGAATACTGAAGTCGGAGTGATGGCCGGGCTTGTAGATGCTGTCGATCAGCGTTGGGCCCTGAAGGGTGCCCTCGGCATTCATCCCGTGACAGAGCGAGCAGTGAGCGTTGAAGACTTCCTCGCCTGCTTGAGCGGTGGCGGACAAGGCAGGTCTCGTCACCGAGACCTGTTGAGTGGTGTTCGAATTCGAAGTCTGGTGGGGTGGCGCATCTCGTTCGCCACATCCGATGATCGTAAGAAGGAAGAGGGCCGCGACCAATTTGGAGGTGACGAGGATACATTGAGGGCCTTTGAATGTGGTCATCGCGGACTCGCTCACCACGGATTCCAGATCCTCGCCGGCACGAGCATCGGCGACGAGCGTGCCCAGGAGATCAATTTCACCCACCCATACATCCCGTGCAGTGTGGTGGTCCATCTCGGTCTGGCCCCGGGGGCGGTTGCGAGGGTAGAAAATGGCGAAGTGGCTGCCCAAGTATCCATTATCCAAGCCGAAGACTCATCGTAGCCCGGCGCTAGGCAAGTAGTGTGTAGTCATCTGGGTGCTAGCTGCTCATTACGGACTGACAACCACATCCGGCCGCACAGCTCACTGGGGCTACCGGCCGCCGGCACCGGCGGCTATCCTGCCTGCTGAGCCTGTCCCGATGCTCGCCGGACTAACATAATTGGTCGTACAAAAGCCTTGGGGGCAGGTCAGCGACCCTATATCGTCTCTCTGTCTTTGTCCTCTGCCGCTTCCTCTTTTGGGTCCTCCTCCGGCTCCGAACGCCGCCTTACGCTTTTCACTTTACCTACAATCTCACCACTGTGGAGTTTTAGAGTTTCAGACCAACGGCGATAGAGAACTTTGCAGATGATGGACGCCAACGAAGCAACAATGACTATGAGGATTCCAACTCCTATGATTCTGATTAAAGTCATTTTTTGTCCTACCTAACACCTACCGACACATCGGATCTTGGTCGCTAGAATCACTGTTTAATCCAACTCTACTTTTATCATTTTTGCTCTTTATTGTCACTACTGGTAGCTGCCACTTGTAGCTGCCTCTCCCCTTTGGTGACCTGCCTCCGAAACTTGGTCCAGTCCGCGGATTCGACCGCTGGGTCGCCGCAAACGGTCCGATAGCAACGGTCAGAATAGACGCGCCAGGTAACTGATCGAATCCCAACTCGACCCTATGAGTTGATGCTGTCGAGGCATCGATCAAAGTGGGTGGGTTAAACAACGTCTTTCCGATGGGCTTTTGAGGGCCACGCCACGACCGGCTACAATGCGGCCTCGAAGCGCTTCAGAGACGGGAGGATCCGACGGCAACGTTTGATTTCCGCCGAACAATCGCTCGGCGGCCAGTGTTCTCAGTGGATTATTGGCCAGGCCTGCCAGGGGTGGAACAGGAAGGTCGCCCCGATGTCCGATGGGATCTCGAGCACTTCAAAAGCTACGCTGATCCGATAGGCGTGCGTGCCGTCGCCGGGGCGCTAGCCGATCCGGAAATCAACCGGGCCGACCGATGTTGGTTCACAACGCCGGATCTGCTCTCCGCTACGGAGACGGAACTTAGGGATTGGCAGCGTGAGTGGGCAGACGACACCGACGATCTCTTGACCGCCTACGTCGAGGCCGGAATCCAGTGCATCGCGATGACCGCCCTCTTCTGTTGCTCCGGGCAGGACTCCGCGCCGGACTGGTACAAAGCTCTGGCAGATTGGGAGGAGTGTACTGCCTTGGGAACTCCGCTCAGTGAGGCAGGCCTGCCGTCCCTTTCCTGCCTTCTCCATCCAGAAATGTACCAAGTTGTGGACCGCTTTTGGGCCTGCCACGAATTTATTGCCAAGCGGGGTGTCCTCCTTGGTGTGTGCCTGGAGAACGAACCCTCTTTGGGCTTGGGCGAGCGGCCTCGCTATGACGACTTCGGCGGGAATCCCCACAGTCGCGCGGCCTTCAGCGCCTACGCAGCCGAACAGTTCCCCGATGTAGCCGCATTCAATCAAGTGGCCGGCACCGCCTACGAGTCCTTCGAACATGTGCGGATCGGGGACGACAATTGGCTGGTTCGCGCACTGGCCGCGCGGTTCAAGCACACGATCATCATGGGACACCACGTGCCGCAGCTGGCGGCCCTCGCGAAAAAGCATTTCCCGGACGTGGTGACGATCACACGCATGTCGAGCGGACTCTACGTCGACGAGCGAGACCACCGGACGGGCAGCTCCCGATATGCAGGAGAGAAGCTCGGCGTCGAGCCCACGATGCTGAAAGATAGTGACGTTGACATCATCGGCTTTTCACATTGGAGCTATGACGGCGACGACGGACATCAAGAAGGATTCGGCGGTTTCCAGGTCACCTGCAATCTCTGCCGCGGGACCGAAAAGATGCTGGGAATCACGGAGCCGATGGTCGGGCGACATGGCGTCACGAACCTCTCGCTGCGCACCGAGGAAATGATGCACTTCGTTTACCGCGGCCTGCACTACAACTTCCGGCTCTTCAACATCCACAGCTGGGCCCGCAGTGGTGACCGCATCTACGATGAGCCCTTTGGCATGGTATTGAGCCAGAAGCCGGGCTTCCTGCCAGCCGTCCGCGCGCTTCGCGACGGGTTGGACTGGATCGCCCCCTTCCAAACGTTCGGCAAGCCCGTCCTTCCCCCGATTCGAATCTTAGTTTCACGCAACTCTCGGGGATTTCCCGGCTGTGGCCTGCACTTGTATTTCGGCCTCCTTCGCGACTTGTGCTCTGTCTTCGAAGCACCGGAGTTCAGCGAGTTCGAGATCGTTGAAGAGCAGAGCCGGGATCTGGATGAGGCGTTGGCAGGGGCACGCGGCGTTGTCGTCATGGATGCGTGCCTGGAGGACTCGACTACACGGCGTCTAGAGGAATTCATCCGCAACGGAGGCAAGCTGCTGGTTTTCACCACACCCGCACGAGTCGGACCAAATTACGAGCCCGCCGACTGGCCGGATTGGTACCCGGCGGTGCCGCGCGCGCCGCTGGCACCCTCAAACCTCAAAACAGTGCAGCGAACGCTAGCCGCCTCAGCAGGCCACGCTTTATGGCCGGCACCTTCGCCCCTCGAGCTCTGGGGCTCGTTCCCGCTCCTACCTCGCGATGTCACGACACCTATCGCGTTCGATTCAAAAGGGGAATGGGTTGGGTCGGCCGACACTAACGTGGCGTGTCTAGCCGGGCCACCCGCCGACTGGCGACAACTTCGAGCGCTACTGCTCAACTTCGCCGGCTGGTGCGACGTTGAAACGCGGCGGGTGGTTGTCAGCCAGTTTGAGCAGTCCACGGTCGTACAAAACTACGACTCACGCAACCTCGATAGCGCGGGCCGGGTGATCGATCCTGCCGCATGGTCCGGGCACGTTCCATTGAATGGGACGCATCGCGGTCAGATTCGTGAATTGCGCGGTGATTTTCCGTGGCTCGCGTACTCCGCCGGGCCTGGAGCGATCGAGGTCGAAGCGGTTGGTATGCCACCCCTTGACATCAAGGTGTTCCGGAAGGAGCAAGACACTTCCGAACTTCCGCATTTCGAGGGCTTCCCCGCGGAAGTTGGATTCTCTCGCTTCTGGCGGGGTGACATCCACCTGGTCATTGGCGAGTTTCAAGTGCGAGACCACGTCCAAGTACGTGCGCGGTTTGTGCCGGTGCGCCACGCACCGCGCGACGTCGGTTGGTTCGTGTGCGAGGTGGAGGGCGAACGTGTCGCCGAGGGTGTGGGATGCGATGTGGCGTTTGAAGCCGGGCCCGGGCGGCGTTATTACCTGACCGCGCTGACCCGCAACCACCCGGCCTACGAGCAATGCCCGCTCTGCAGACACAGTCGCTTTGAGTGACTTGGACAGGCGCGCTGGGTTGCCCGGTGGCACCGATTACTAGACGTCACACTGTAATCACCCAAGTCGCGCGGAGCAGTTTGACCACGGTAACGGGCACTATTCGCGCAAAGTGTCGGTACCGGAATCGACCACAACGCAGGGCTGGTGATTACTGAGCTGATCCTGCTGCGTCGAAGTCGACGAACATCCGATCGGCGGGCAGTCCGATGGCAATTCGTAAACTGATCGAGAGATAGGATATAGAGGCGCTTGGCAATCCAATATTCGGCCGCACGAAGCGTCAGACAGAAGCCTCCACCAGACCGTCGAACAGTGACAGGAGCACATTGACCCTTTTGCGGACTTCGGCGCATGAGAGCAATCCGTGAGCGAAGCAGCCTCGGGCCATGTGGCGGTCGTGATCGGATCGGACGCTCCAGAGCTGGAAATCGTCGCTGCCCACGAGCTGAGCGGTTATCTGGAGGGCTGTTTCGGAGTTCGGACCGTCCCCTCCTGTGGGTTCAGCGATCAGGCGGATACGATCTTCCTGATCGGAAGCCCCTCGACCAACTCTCACGTAGCCCGTGCCTGTTCCAGACGCCCTTTCCCTCAACTGGGCGAGCAAGGATTTGTACTCCGAACGCTGCGGTATCAGAAGCGACCGGCGATACTGATCGGAGGGGGCAGCGCTCGGGCAACCATGTGGGGCGTGGGGGAACTCGCCGAGCGATGGGGCGTGCGCCACCTGCTGCACGGCGACGTATTTCCGTCGCAACGTGAGCTGTGGCTTCCACAGCTCAGCTATAGCAGAGAGCCGGTGTTTCCTATCAGACAATGGCGCGCAATGAACTCGCATGCCATCGGCCCAGAGACCTGGGGCTTGGCTGATTACCGGTCTGTGCTTCGGCAGCTCGCCCGTCTGAAATTCAACCGCATTTTCATCCACATCTGGCCGAACCAGCCGTTCCTTCACTATTGAGTCGACGACATCGAACGGAATTCAGCCACCATTTTCTTCGGCTTCCGCTACCCAATTGACGAGGGAACGGTCGGAAAGCAAGTTTTCGGCGATTGCGAGAATTTCTCAAATCCGGATCTGCCTGTCACAGATTCGTATGAAGAGCTGGCCGCAGCTGGCCGGCGGTTGATCGAGGGAATCATCGATATCGCTACCGGTCTAGGCATGGAGTGCGGCATGAACGCCAACTTGTTCGAGTATCCGGGTGAGTTCGCTCCCGCGCTCACGTCATCGGTTCCGTCCGGCCACCATCTAACCCGAACGGTCTTTCCGAGTGATGCCACCGATGTGGACGACCCCCGCCTCAGGCGAATAGCTACAACCGTGCTAGAGACGATCGTGGACACATATCCCGGTATCACTTTCCTGACACTTGAGATGCCCGAGTTCCGGAGATGGGTAAAGCAATACCGCAGGGCCTGGAAGGCGCTGGACCGTAAGTACGGGATAGAGGGCCAATGGCCCCTGGAGTCAGTGCTGGAGGCGGTGAGCAGGCGGTCCGAATACCCCGGTGGAGCGGAGCGAGCCGTGCAGGAAGTCAAGGGGGATATCGTCAACCTGTACTTCTTCGACAGGCTTCTCAATGAGGACGGAGGTCTCGCCCACGCCGCAAACTCCGGACTGAAGATCGTTTGGGATAGCGTCGCCGAGGAGCTGTTCCCAATATTGCCATCGATCTCCGGGCCCGGCTGGGAGACGTTGAATTTCATCGACTATGCACCCTCGAGCATCGTCAAGCGCTTGCGTGTGATGAGCGATCTCGCGACCGAGCAGCTGCCAGCGACGCTTACCTACACGCTTCACGACGACAACGTGGGTTTCATGCCGCAGCTGACCCTCGACTCGCTGCACGAGATTTCCACTCAGATCAGGCATTTCGGCTGGGCTGGATACTCGGCTCGCTATTGGCAGATCGGCGACCACGACCCTTCGATCGCGTACATGGCGAAGGTTGCCTGGGACCCGAGCACCGATCCGGAGAGGATTTGCCGCGATCTGGCAGAAACGATCTGCGGCCCCGAGAGTGTGGACGATTTCCTCGATGTGTGGCGCGAGGTGCAAGAGGCGACTGTCACCCTGGAACAGCATGCCCTTGGGCTTGCGTTCCCAACCCCGCAGATGCTGATGAAGCACTGGATACCCGAGGCGTTCCCAGAGCCCGTTGAAAGGGTCCGCTCCGCCTACACGCGTGCCCTTGCGGCGGCTGAGCGAGCGTTGAGCAAGTCAGCGCCCAGGGGCCGCGAACACGCGCGGTACTGGATCGGGCGACTGGAGTTCGGAATCGCCTATTTGGACGCGTTGGAGAATGTGAGAAAAGCAGCGCGAATGGAAGCAGCGGGAAGGATTGCCGAGTCGATCCGGTGGGGGGAATCGGCGGGCGAGTGTCTAAGGAGGGCCGGTGAAGCCCACGCGAGTGTGGCCCGCGACCAGTCCGACCGCGGGGCAATAGCAGTCCTGAACCGGCACGGATTCCGTCCTTTGTTTGCGAAGATCGAGCAGCTGCGCCGGTTGTTCTGACAGATCATCAATCCCGGACGGGATTCACGGCGGCGAAATCCCCAAGACAGACGCGGGGTTCCGCAATGTCGTCCTTAGCCGGTCGTCGACTTGGCAGCCTGCCGCGGATCCTTGTCGTGCCAGCACGCTAGGCGCCTCATTGGCGACGCGCCGCGCGCTGACATATGAAGTCGGTAACGTCCAATTGGTGAATCACCGCCGGGCCTCTCCAGCAGCAGATCGGTTTCCTGTCCCAATCCACGCTGGGCGCCTAGTGCGGATGTGTGACTAGATCCCCGCACGGACGGAGGGACCACAGAGTGTTTAAATGAACTCCAGCTAAACGCAGGACAATCCTCGCATGTACATGTAAACCTCGGCCGTAGTGCTAGACGTGGACTCGGCTCGTCAAGAGGTTCAGAACGGACAGTGCCATCGGCTGGCAGTATGCCTAGCTCGACCAAGTCCGTCGGTTCGCCTGTGGCCCGATACCGCTCCCATGCGCGAAACGCACGCAGCGCGGCACGCTCCTCCTCGGGAGTGAGATCGGCTCCTTGTACGCTAGTGCGTTCCGTCCAGCAGGCGATTTGGTCGCGCTCTTCAGCCATCAGCTAACGAATTGCACTCCGGCCCCGAGCCCTGATTTGTGTCGCGGACCAGATTTCGGGAGGCAGGTCACGATCACTTCTCGTCAACTTCATACTTTCTCCACTCTGGTACATGAACAGTCATCAAAGCTTTGAACAGCTTGCCGTGGTTGGGAACACGTAGGTGGAGCAATTCGTGGATGATGGCGAAGTCTCGAAATCCCGGTTCCTGGTCAGCCAGATCGATCGCGAACGTAACGACTCCCGATGTAGAGCAGGAAGCCCACTTCCGGGTCATGTGTTGAACGCGAACAAGCCTGGGATCGACACGAAGCTGCCGAGCCCAGTAGTCGACACGGTCACGAATGACCTGGCGGCGTTCCTTACCCTCTCGCATCTGTGTCCGCGTCTAGCAGGATTTCCAGTATCACTTCGATGATTCGGATACGCTCGTCGTTATCAAGTTCGAGAAGCGGGCGATACAGGGCGGCCCGAAGCCTGCGGCGCTCGTCAGCGTTTACATTTGCGTTGGGGAAACGGGCAAAGAGCGTTTCCGCCTCCTCCGCCAACTCCGCGGCGGTAGTATCGGCATCTTCGAGAGCCTTGTCGTCCTTAAGAATCCAGTAAACGCCGAACGCCCGAGTGGATAGGCCGCTGTCTTTCGCAGCTTCGACCGCGGCTTTCTTTTCGTTTGCCAGCGCCTCCAGCAGATCCATCGCAGCAAGGCTGCTCACGTTGCGGTTTTGGAAGTCTTGGAGGATGCGCTCAGCGCGCTCCCTGAGCGGTTGAAGCACTGGTGCCAAGTTCCGGTCGGTTTGGATTTCTACTCGCAGACCCCGGACAAGGTTGAAAATCTTGGCCGCGTCTGATCCCGACTCTTCTCGCAGCGCCTTGAGAGTGGGCAGGTCGAACGTAACCGACTTGGTGAAATAGCCGGGACCATCCTGGGCAGTGCCCGCCTGAACCATGGATCGCGTCTTGTTAGCCAGGTCTCCCACATAACTGACTCCGGGCGCATAGGCGCCGCGCACGGCGGAGTACAGGCCGGCAAGCTGCTTGAACATCTCTATGTGATCGCGCAGTTCCGGCGATGGTGAGAGGATTTCCCAGAGCGCCTCGATTTCCTTATAGGTCCCGAAGAACGCCTTACGCTCGCCGGAATCGAGAAATCGCCCGAAGACGACCGTTTCCAAGCGTTCATCGTCGGTACCTTCAGGCAGGTCTTGCAGATAGTCGACCTCTGCTTTCTCGATCTTCCAGAAGAGGTCCTTGAACAACAGGTCGAGGTCTTCGATGACTCCGCTAACGTCGGAACTGTCAAATCGCAGCGCTTTCTTCAACTCGCGCAACACACCCACGAAATCGATGACAAGGCCTATGCGCTTGCGGACTCCGTTCGCATCCACGTAGGGCCGGTTCACTCTGGCTATCGCCTGCAGGAGCACGTGGTCGCGCATTGGCTTGTCCAAATACATGCAGTACAGCAATGACGCGTCGTAACCGGTAAGAAGCTTGTCAGTAACGATCAGAATCTTCGGATTCTCGTTGGCCTTCTTGAACAAGAGCCGGACGGACGGCTCCCGGTCGGGCGGGAGCTGGAGCTCCGCGACCAGCGGGCGGTCGACTATGTCGTTGGGGTTTTCGGTGTAGACCGGAACGGTCCATTCAGACGGCAGCAACTTGTCGAGCGCGCGCTTGTACTTGGCGCAAGCTTCGCGATTGACTCCTACGAGAAACGCTTTATAGCCGAGCGGATATATGTTCGCTCTGAAATGCTCAGCGACGAACGTGGCGATCTTCTCTATGCGGTCGTCGGCTGTCAGGAAGGTGCGCAGGTGTACCGCCTTATCCAGGACCCTGTTGAGCTCTTCGACATCGGTGACGCCTTCGTCCTCAGCCAGCTCGAAGAACTCCTTGTCGAGCCGCTCGGAAGGCACCATCATCTCGTTCGACGCCATGGTGTGCCGGAGCGGCAGGGTCGTTTCGTCTTCTATCGACTCGGCGATGGTGTACTTATCGAGATATCCCAACTCGTCGTCGGCACCAAATGTCTTGAACGTGCCTTGCCCGTGCTGCGTCCTGGCTATCGGCGTGCCGGTGAACCCAACGATCGTCGCGTTGGGCAAGGCGGCCATCAGGTAGGTTCCCAAGTCCCTGGCGACGGAGCGATGCGCTTCGTCGATGAAGACGAATGTGTTGTCGCGGGCGTTGGCGTTTTTCTCGATTCCCTCGAACTTGTGGATCATCGACAGGACCAGACCGCGCTTGTCGGTAGCCAGAATCTCGCGGAGCTCGGCTCTTGAGCCCGCACGCCAGACCGGAATGTCCTGCTGGCGCATCTCGCCGAGCAGCCTCTCGACCCAACCTTCAAGCTGGCCTTCGAGCTCGGTACGGTCGACAACAACGACCACGGTAGGTCTGTGGAAATCCTCCCTGCGTTCCAGGATCAGGCGGGCGGCGGTAAGGAGGGTGAAGGTCTTGCCGGAACCCTGGGTGTGCCAAATCAGCCCGCGCCGCCTGGCAGGCTCGGAGCAGCGCTCTACGATCCGGTCGACCGCACGGCGCTGGTGCTGGCGCAAGATGGACTTTCGAGTCTCGCCGTCCTCGACGTAGAAGAGAATCCAGTCGCGCAGCGTGCGCAGGAAGTCTGTCGGCTCGAAGAACGACTGAACAGCGAACCTGTAGGTCTCCTCGGGTTGCTGCTTCCACCGCGCCATGTAGCGCCGGTTGGCGTTCCAGGTCGCGCCGTACCAGTAGTCGAGAACGTGGGTGACGTTGAAGAGTTGGGGCGAGCCGAGAAGCTCTGGAGTCTCCTTCTCGTAGCGTTTGAGCTGCTTGACGCCGCGTTCGATGGCGTTGGCGTCTTTGGGATTCTTGTGCTCGACGATGGCGACGGGAACGCCGTTGACGACGAACATCACGTCGGCGCGGTTGGCCTTGCGCGCGGGAGGCTTGAGTCGCCATTCCCATGTGACATGAAATGTGTTGGCGGCCGGCGAGTCGAAGTCGATCAGCCGGACGCGGCGTTGACGCTGCTCGGTTTCGTCGTACCACTGCCGCTCGCCGCGCAGCCAGCCAAGCATCTCGCAGTTGCCCTCGATGGTCGGCGGCAGGGCCTCTAGCCGCTCGACGACCTGGCGTATGGCGTCGGGGGACATCCACGGATTGAAGTCGGCGAGCTTGGCTTCGAGCTCGTCGCGGAACAGCATCCCCGCCTCGCCACCGCGCTTCCGGCTCGCGAGGTCTGGCGGAATGGCGGTCCAGCCGACCTCCCCCGCGTGGCGGACCATCGGGAACTGGGCGACGTCGGCTTCGGTTATCTCAGGTAGTTCGCCCATGGCTCGGATCGGAAGGCGCACACCTTGATGGCTGCCTCGAAGTACCTCCAGGTCGTCTCTTTACATTCCAGTGTCTCGGACTCGCCCGACGCGGCCAGACCCGTGAAGCGTTCAAGAGTCATGAGTTGGCTAGGCATCAAGCGACTCAGAGAGTGGTCGGATACGTTGCTTGAGCTTACGGGCGAGGTTCTCATCTTCCCGAACTCGAGTTACGACCATACGCGCATAGTTGGCTCTGTTTGAACACTGAAGCGTCTGTGCGATTCTGTCGAGGACATTGCTCTCCCGAAGTGGATAGCGCGCAATCAGCGCATCGATGTCTCCAGCACTTGCCAGACTCCTGAACCGGCCGAGTTCATCAGCGTAGGGAGAATCAACTCCCGAGGGGATTTGTAGTTGTCCATCGGATGCCATGATCTCGCGCCAGTCCGGCGCGAGGGCCTCAACCTTGTTCCGCACTCGCCTTTCGCACCGCCTGGCTGCCATTCTTGCGGCAAGGTCACCCTCAGCTACAGTCGTCAACCCGATCTGTTTAGCATCATCAATCATCGGGCCAAGCTCGCAGCCCAAGGACTCCGCCTGCCTGCGAGCAACGGCTTCGATTGCGTCCGAACAGTAGTAGATACCTTCCGCCGAACATACGTCCAGAGCAAACACACTTTCTTGGGCGAGCTCCGCGATTTCATCGTCAGAGCGATCATCTCTATCGATTAGCCCGAATGCCTCGACGTGATGTAATTCTTGAGACCCCCGCAGACCATTCACCGCTCTAATTACGTCGTTGCAACTTCCCTTCGGAATTACCGAAAGACTTGGGAACAGGGCGCTGTAGAGTGGCAAATCAAGACTGTTGGTTGTTCCCTCCACAAAGAGGATTCTCTGTCTGGCCCCTAATATGTCCCGCTTCAGACCCTCTCGCAAATCTAGGTTCGGTTCAAGAACTTCGACATCCCATGCACGGGCTGTACTGCCGTTCCATTCACAAGATCGCACCATCATGACCGGAGCTTCCGGATTGGCTAAGGGCAAGGCAAGTTCGTGTGTCGAGATTACAAAGGCGCAGTCTTGGCGCTGAGCGAACAACGCCGATAGGAATGGCTCAATAATTGATCGATGTAGATGGCGCTCCGGTTCGTCAATTAGCAAAACTGTTCCTGATTCCACGGTAAGCACATTTGCCGCCATTATCACGGCGGCTCTCTCTCCGTCTGACATTTGTGCGATGCTGAAGCTTGTGCCGCAATTTCTGTGCCGTGCAAGGATCTCCTCATCGTTAGAATTTCTGAGTGAGACCGTCAGTTTCCCCAAGTCAAGCAAGTCATTGAGTTGCTTGAAGAGGGACGCAGACTCTGAGGCGAATACGGTCGCTTCGCTCAGGTTGTCGTTGTCAACATGTTCACCGATGGTCCGGTAACGCGTGTTGTCTTTGGCAACAAGATCAAAAAGCACAGCCGATTGCTTGTCTGCGGGACTGTGATCCATCCACCGAGCATTAATGTCTCTGTCCCAACTCAAGCTGTCTTGCTCGAAATCCCTACGCCTGCGTGCGGTAAAGTCGAGACTTCCGGACGCAAACCATGTTTGTCTATGTGCAGAAATACGCTTGATCTTCTGGTTCCCCAAGTTTGTAACGAAGTATTGAATTAGGGCCGATTTCCCGGACCCGTTGGCCCCGACTAGAAATAGCTGCTCGCCTACTTCAAAAGGAATCGAAAGGGAGTCACCTGAGGGCTTAGGGATTACTAAGTCCATTCAGCTCTCCGTGATTGACGAAACATCGAGTTTGTCGACCTGTATCTCTCTGGTCATTAGCTTGTGGAGGAGGGATTTGAAGAGGTCGTCGAGGGCGGCGCGCTTGCGGCGGTGGAGGTCTATTGTGCGGTCGATGGCGTCAAGGATGGAGACGATTTCTCGTTGTTCGTTGATAGGAGGGACCGCAACAGTTACGCGAGCGAAAGAATTTCGATTAAGTGTGGGTACACTCACGCCCGAAGAAAATCTAGAGAAATCAAATTGGTCGAGAAAGTAGGAGATAAAACGTTGGTCGTTTCCGAAAAAATCTGTGGTATACAACGTCGTGTTGAGTGGCCAGTATGGCCCTGCTGAGAACGATACTCGTCCAACACTTCCACTCCGACCAACCATCACGCCGGGAATAGGAATGTCTGTGCGATGCTCGTCATGGCGTCCGACGATTCCATTGGAACCGAACACGGGGATGTCACCGTTCCGTCTTTGGGCGACCGGAAGATCGAACCCTCGCTTGAGCGAAACGGCATTTGCAAAAGGAACGAGTTCCCAACTCACCGGCACGGGACCGATGTCGGTCTGCTTTTGGGGTTCGCCGCGCAGGCCGCGCGTGAACACGGTTTGCATGGCGGCGCGTTTGAGGTCTCCCGCTGCTTGGATTGACCGTACTTCAACGGCGCTCAGACGTTGAATCATCTCCAGTGAGTCTGCGATAGGAGCCTGTTCTTCCGGGTCGAACTTTGGGAACGGCAGATCAAGGAGCACCTCCTGGGGCACACGCTGTCTCCCGGTCGTACCTTCCATGCGCTGGGCTAAGTGATGACGAACGTCAGGGTGCAACAAATAGAAGAACATCAACCTCCGATCATGCCCTTCCTTGCTTGGTCGAAGAGGGATAATTTCTGTTGTCGCGAAACCGAATGGTGCCGGTAATGCAGTCGTAAGTGCTTGCTTTCCGTTTTCGAATGATGGCGTAATCTTGGCAACTAGGACGTCGCCACGCTCAAAGTAAGTCCCGCTCCTAATCTCGCTAGGCTTCCTAGGTGAGTAATTGGGCGCATAAGCGCCACCTTGCGGAATAGCCTCCATCGGCGCGAATGGGATCGTAGACGACGAAGTAGTATCGAGCCCGCGGGGTCGCTTGGTAACTTCGTAAACATCGCCCAGCCGCAGCAACGGGCGACCGCCAGCGAGACTCAGTTCAAATAGACTCATCAGCAACTTTCGCAAGAAGTTTCGACAGGGACGCGGAAAGCTGTCGGCTCTCGTCGTCAATTGAGAGGAGCTCATTTAGCAGTTCACTAACCGAACCCACCTCGGCTGAGCTAACTTGTCCCACCCACCGGCTGGGGCTGAGGTTGTAATCGGCTTTGGAGGCTTCTTCGCGCGTTATGACGGCGATCTCGCCCTCGACCGGCTGGCCTTTGAGGAACGCGGCGGCGAGGGGGCGGATTTCTTCTTCCGGGATGTAGTTCTTTGGGCGTCCCTTGCGCACGCGCCGGCTGGCATTGAGGAGCACGATCTTGTCCTTGCGCGCCGCGGGCTTACGCTTCGACAGCACGATGATGAAGCCGGCGGCGCTGGTGTTGTAGAAGAGGTTGTCCGGCAGGAGGATGACGCCGTCAATCAGGTCGCGGTCGACGAACTGACCTGCCCCCCCGAAACCGGGTCCAGGATAAATGTTAGAAACTGGGCCAAAGGAGGGGGGTACGGATGGCAAGGCGGAAGCATACGCCTGAGCAGGTGGTCAAGAAGCTGCGGGAGGCCGAGGTGGCCATGGCTGAGGGCGGCACGGTGGCTCAAGCCAGTCGGAAGATAGGGGTGACGGAGCAGACCTTCTACCGCTGGCGAGCGGAGTACGGAGGTCTGCGGATCGACCAGGCGCGACGGCTCAAGCAGCTGGAGACGGAGAACGGGCGCTTGCGGCGAGCGGTAGCCGATCTGACGCTGGACAACCAGATACTGAAGGAGGCGGCGCAGGGAAACTTCTGAGCGCCTCCCGTCGCCGACAGTGCGTAGAGCGGATCAGGGGGGCGTTGGGCGTTTCCGAGCGGCGTGCCTGCAGGGCGCTGGGACAACCACGCTCGACGCAGCGCTACGAGCCTGTGGCCGCAGCATATGAAGAGGAGTTGACCGCGGTGATCGTGGAGCTGGCGAGCCAGTACGGCAGGTGCGGCTATCGGAGGATCGGAGCACTGCCGAGGCGACGCGGCTGGGCGGTCAACCACAAGCGAGTGGAGCGGATCTGGAGGCAGGAGGGGCTGAAGGCGCCCCAAAAACAGCCGAAACGGTCAAGGTTGTGGCTCAACGACGGGTCGTGTGTGCGTCTGCGACCGCAGCGCCGCAACCACGTATGGGCCTACGACTTCGTTTTCACGAGGGCGCATGACGGCAGGTCGGTACGGCTGCTGACCGTCATCGACGAGTACACGCGGGAGTGCGCGGTCAGAGCCTGGCTTGGCCGGGTGGGAGCCAAGACCCTCTACATCGAGCCCGGCTCACCGTGGGAGAACGGCTATGTGGAGAGTTTCAACGGCAAGCTGCGTGACGAGCTCTTGGACCGGGAGATCTTCTACACGCTGCGGGAGGCACAGGTGCTGACTGGAGAGTACAAGCAGACCTACAACCGCATCCGGCCGCACAGCTCGCTGGGCTACAGGCCGCCGGCGCCGGCGGCTATCCTGCCTGTGGAGCCCGACCCGACGCTCGCCGGACTAACATAATTGGTGGTACAAGCCTTGGGGGCAGGTCAACAGGTCTGGCTAGCAGGGGGCTTCAGATATTCGTGCCGATTTCCCCATCTCTGCTGTTAATCCTGTATGACGGAGGGACATATAAGATAAGGAAACTTGCCGACAGGTGGTTTGGCCGAAGTGTCACAGATCATAAATCGGACATAGACCAACTCAATTTGCTCCAGCTGCATTCAGCAGGAAGAAATGTATATTTTTCCAACTGGGAACAGCATAAGGACATCGAACGGCTATCACCTGATTTTGAAAGAACAAAAGTGGTGGACCCGGAAATCGTTCGGGAATTCCAACAGGACGATGATCCACGTAACTCTCTCTTGGTGACGTTTGAACGAATGGTCGACATGTCACTAAACCTTAGCTTCATGACAATCAAAAGGCGCGCAAACCAGATACCTCTATACAGACGACCCGACCTGTACCGTGGCGGACGATTACATGCGGCGGATGTACAAAGGCGGGACTCAGATGCAGAGACGATTACGTTCTCCCGATTCATAGGAGAGAGCTAGCAGGCCTGCTTAGAGGGTAGGCAGGCCTATCTAAGGACGAGGTAGAAAAAATGGACAATCAGCTGAAATACCGCTCCATTGAAAGCTTGCTTAAGCTCCTCCGAAACAAGATGCTGACGGCCAATCCCGAGTATCAGCGAGGCGAGGTCTGGAGTGAGTCACAGAAAAAGAAACTCATCGATTCGGTGTTGCGAGGGTACCCGTTGTGACCTGCCCCCCGAAACCGGGTCCAGGATAAATGTTAGAAACTGGGCCAATTGGCCTTGCGCTCAACTTGACCGAGTCAGCGAAGGTTTTTTAAAGTTTTCGCTTCGCATCGCAAACACCGTTAACTCTTCTCCGACGGTTCGTCGCCGGGTCTCGTCAAGTTAGCTTGATCGTTAAGCCGAAATTGAATCGAGCACAAAAGTGAAAAAATACATTCTCTTTGACCATGATGGGGTTTTAGTCGAAACAGAACATTGGTATTACCTAGCAAACAAACGAGCGCTGGGATCTCTCGGAATTGATCTCCCACGAGACGCATATTTAGTGAATATGGCCAATGGAGTTTCCGGGTGGGAGGCGGCACGAGTTTCAGGAATATCCGAATCTGAAATTAAACGTGGCCGAGAACTAAGAAACCGGTACTACCAGGAATACCTGATCACCGAAGACATCGAAATCGAGGGTGTCTTGGAAACGCTAGACGTACTCGCAGGTGAGTACAGGATGGGCATAATTACTACCTCCAAACCACCTGATTTCGCCCTGATACACGAAAGGCGATCCATCCTGGATCATATGGAATTCTATTTAACTCGGGAGGATTACGAGCGAGCTAAACCACATCCCGAGCCCTATTTGAGAGGACTCCAACGCTTTGGTGCTACTGCCGCTGAAACGGTAGTTATTGAAGACTCGGCGAGAGGGTTGAAGTCGGCAATAGCGGCCGGTATTGACTGCATCGTGGTTGCAAACGAGTTCACTGCAGCTCACGATTTGTCCAAAGCAACTGCCAAGGTCGCTACGTTTAGGGAATTGCCATCTACCATAACGGGCTTAACAAGTTTAGCCAGGCGACGCTGAAAAGCGCGCGCCTGCTAAAAGCGTTAGGTCTTAGAAAACGAGAGTCATAGAATGGTTGAGCCTCCAACCCTGGCGGATCGGAAGCTCGTGAGGCGCTTTCCGGAGTCGCCTGACCGCCTCCTCAGATACGAACCTCCCACCGAAAAGTTCGCAAATCAGTACGCCTTAGCCCACCTAAAGGTGACCCTGCCCCCAACTTACCCTCACTCATAAGTAGAATCTTTTCAGGTTATGGCCCCAATTGGGGCGGGCTGCAAACTCGTTGGGTGTGAGCCCATCCAGGCTCGTGTGCGGGCGTGTTGTGTTGTAGTCGCACCTCCATTCCGCGATGATCCGCCGCGCTTCGGCCAGGCCGGCGAAGAGATGTTCGTTGAGGCACTCGTCGCGCAGGCGGCCGTTGAAGCTCTCGACAAAGCCGTTTTGCATGGGCTTGCCCGGTGCGATGTAGTGCCAGCCAACGCCGCGTTCCTGCTGCCAGCGCAGGATAGCGTTTGAGGTGAGCTCGGCGCCGTTGTCGCTGACCAGCATGCGGGGGCGGCCCCGCAGCTCGACGATGCGGTCCAGCTCCCGAGCCACGCGGACGCCAGACAGCGATGTGTCGACGACGAGGGCGAGGCACTCGCGGCTGAAGTCGTCCACCACCGCCAGGATGCGGAACCGCCTGCCGTCGGCCAATGCATCCGCGACGAAATCGAGCGACCAGCGCTGGTTGCGGTTCCAGGGGAGCAGCAGCGGGGCACGCGTGCCGAGCGCCCGCTTGCGCACCGTGAGCCGTTCCTCGCGATAGCTGCGATAGAGCTTTTTATGATTGAGCCGGATGCCTTCCCTGGCCAGCAGGATGTGCAGACGGCGGTAGCCGAACCGTCGGCGCTGCTCGGCCAATTCCCGCAACCGCTTGCGGATGCCGGCGTCGTCCGGCCGCCTCGATTCATAGCGGTAAGTCTTCGGATCCATCCCGACAAGAGCGCAGGCACGGCGCTGCGAGTGACTAGTCTCCGTCATCGCCCAGGCCGCGGCCTTCCTCCGCAATCTGGGCGTTAGAAGTTTTTTGCAAGTAGCTCGCGCAGCGTCGCCACATCCAGCATCGATTCCGCCAGCAGCTTCTTCAGGCGCCGGTTCTCATCCTCCAGCCCCTTCAGCTTCCTGGCGTCTGATACCTCCATGCCGCCGTACTTGGACCGCCACTTGTAAAACGTCGCGCCGCTGACCCCGTACTTGCGGCAGAGCTCTGCGGCTGGCAACCCCGCCTGGTGCTCTTTGAGGATGCCGATGATCTGTTCCTCGCGATACCTGCTCCGTCTCATGTCCGTCTCCTCCCATTGAACGGACTCTACTCAAAATCGAGGGCATTTTCGGGGGCAAGGTCAAACCCCATCATGGTCAAAGAGAATGTATTTTTTCACTTTTGTGCTCGATTCAATTTCGGCTTAACGATCAAGCTAACTTGACGAGCCCAGGCGACGAACCGTCGGAGAAGAGTTAACGGTGTTTGCGATGCGAAGCGAAAACTTTAAAAAACCTTCGCTGGCTCGGTCAAGTTGAGCGCCTGGTTAGCCTACACTTTGACCTGCCCCCAAGGCATGTACCGACAGCTACGTTAGGCCCGCGGGCATTCGGTCTTGCCCCCATCTTTGTACCAGTCGCGTTGCCTAAGTTGCTAGTGGCTCGGCGGTGCACGCCACATTTGCAGAGCACGCCTACTTCTATCAACACCATAGGGGTGGCCTAACGGCGTCCACGTCACCGCCGAGACGAACCACGCCATCAACGTCGCCGACCTGCTACGCCTCTCCCGGCGTGCCGTCTACGACGAGGCCTGTTCCTGTTCGTGACGCCGATACACCTCGTCGATCGCGATATCGAGGTCGGCCCATTCGCGTTCCACTATCGAGCGCAGGCGCATGTTCTGGTAGGCGCCCCAGACGGTCATCGCGGGTGGTACCAACACGATGGAGACTATGAGCGAGTACGCGATCGTGATCGCCGCGGTGATGCCGAAATGCTGTGCCCCAGCAAACGGCGAGGCCGCCAACACTCCCAGACCGAGCGCGGTGGTCATCGCAGAGCCCAACAGCGCCGAGCCAGTGGTGCCGAGCGTCCGGACCGCCGCTTCCTCCGGGTTGCGCAGGCGGGCGAACTCCTCGCGGTAGCGATGAATCACATGGATGGAGTAGTCCACCCCGATTCCGATCGAGAGCGCCGTGATGATTGACGTGATGATCGTGTAGGGGATACCCAGCAGCGCCATCGTGCCCAGCACACAGATGAGCACGAGCACGATGGGACCCACCGCGACGACTGCCAGCGCAGGCTGGCGCAGCGTCACCCAGAAGAAGACGGCAAGGACGGTAAGGGCCGCCGCGATCGTCGTGGCAATCGCCTCTGTCTGTCGCTCAGTGATTGAGTCGGTGACCGTGATCGAGATGATGCTCTCCGACGTCGCCGTAATTGCATCGTCGTCGCCGGCCCAGAGCGCCTCAAGTTCCTGTTGAAGCACCTTTGTTTGCGTGGGATCACCCCCGTAGCTCGGGAACTGGAGCAGCATTGCGTCGATGCCCTGCGGATCGTTGACCAGAACGCGCGCGACGGCGGGATCCATGGCCTCGAGCTTGTCGAGGACTTCCTGCATCAGCCCTGGGTCGAGTTGCACCCCTGCCGAGGCTTCCCGGAAGAGCGCCGCGAGCTCGAGGTCGTACTTGTCGCCAGGCTCGCCGCTGTCAGTGGTCCAGTCGCGCAGCAGCAACTCATACGATGCCTGAATCGGTCCAGCCGCGGTCGGGGGGCGCCGAGTTTCGTCCTGGAAGGCGGTTGTGAGGTCCTGCACGTTGAGCAGCGTGCGGGTCTCCGTAGCCTCGGCCTTGATGAGCACATTGGTCACCTCGGCTGAGCCACCGACGGCCGCTTCGAGGGTGTCCATATCCTCGAGCACGGTTCCGCCCCTGGGGAGGACGTCGCGGATGCTGAATTCCGACTTAAGCTTGGGGGTTGCAGTTCCGAGCCCGATGGTGACCGCAAGCACGGCGAGGATGTAGGGGGCCGGCCAGCGGGTAACGCTCCGGCCCAGCAGCCCAGCCAGTCGCTCAATGCCCGGCAACGCGTGCGCGAATGGGCGGGCTGGCTTCAACGTGCCGCGCGCCTCGCGCCGCCGGTCGATGATCGTCCGGCCGGCCGGGACCAGCGTCAGCATGACGACCAGACTCAGCCCGACGCCCAGACCCGCGACGATGCCGAAGTCGCCAACGATTCCGATCGGGGAGAACAGGCTGGCCAACATGCCCACGATGGTGGTGACGGCGGCCAGCGTCAGCGGGACGGCGACGTTACGTAGTCCCCCGCGAATGGCCCCGAGCACATCCTCACCGGCCGCACGCTGCTCGCGGTAGTGCGAGATGGTCTGGATCGCGTAGTCCACCGAGAGGCCGATCACGATGATTGGCACCATCGTGGTCAGCGAGTTCGGTGGGCCGATAAGACCCAGCGCATTCGGCCCGAGCCAGCCTTCCGCACCGACAATCCAAATGATCGCGGTGAGAAGTCCGGCCAGCGTCAGCCACATGTCTGACAGCGTGCGCATGAAGAGCAGAAGCAGCAACGCGATCAGCAGGAAAGCCGCGCCGATCAGCGGCAACATCCCCGTCTCGGTGGCCAGCTTGTACTCGTCCTCAATCACTATGAATGACACGCTGCTTGCGCGCAGCGGGCCCTCAGCCGCCGCAGCCAACTCGTTTATCTTCCGTTCAGCGTCCGCAACTCGCTCGTCGCCGGTGTCGAGCAGGCGAATGTTGGCGATCGCGACCCGCGTACCGTCCGTATCGGTTCCGGTTAGCGCAGCGAGGGCCGGCTGGATCTCCGGAAGTACGCGAACGGCGTCGATCTGCGCCTGCGTGACCGACTCAAAGCCGTCCACAGCGAGCAGGGCCTTGATCAGCGACGCAGGCGCGATGATCGGCTCGGCAGGCGCCAGTAGCTCTCGCACACTTGGGTCGCTGACGATGTCATTGAGGAGGGCGTCCATCTGGGAGAGCCCGGTGGGCGTGAGCGCCTCCCCTCGGAACACGAGCGTAACGGCGCTGATCTCTCCGTGGTCTCCGAAGAGACCATTGATCTCATCCATCGCCGCGGCAATGGGGCTGTCGTCGGGCAGCATGTCTGCAGGCTCCGGGGGCGGTGCGTGAAACCCTCCTCCCGCGCCGAGGACAACGGTGATGATGGAGATGACGAGGAGCGTGATCCACGGGCGGACCGTGACCAGCCAGCTCAACCGGCCGAGCATCTGGCTCATGGCGTGTAGCGACGCGGCGGAGTCGAGAGCACGGGTCGGCCGCTACGGCCGCGGATGTGGGCGCGCTCCGGTACAGACGCCGAGGCCGTCGCAGCCTGCTTCGAACGGAGCGCCGTCCCTCCGGCTCCCATCACAGCCGCCTCGAATCGTTCACGGGCTCTGGGTTCGAACACCCAACAGCCTCCCGTAACAGTCCAGTTTCACTATGGCAGCCCGGATGATAGAGCAATTCTTCCTGCCGACCGGGTCATTGTCAATTCACAGATCGTGCAACATAGAGTGCAAACACCCTGAACACGAGGCGGGCGCAGATGAACTGCCCCCGAAAGCTTGTCCAGGAGGAGTCTTAGAAACTGGGCGGTAGGAGGGGGGCAGGTCACAAGCGGACCGCCAGTCGAGGTGGCCTCTGCCGAACCTTCCTGCTTCTATCAACTCATAGGGTCGAGTTGGGTTTCGTTAACCAGCGCCGCGGCAAATCAAGCTGACAGTGGTCGCACGCGCGCCCGATCGGGATGCGGCGGTCCGCCGATGCGTGCCTTCTCAACCGCCTGGCGCCAAGCCGACTGTATCACCGGCTTGGACGCTCGGAGTGAGCGGCCTCGGGTGTTAGTCACTCTCAGGTTCTCGGTCACGCGGCGCACGTGCACGTCGACGGCGACCGGGATCGAATCGATACGGTCGATCCTGGCTCCACCGGGATTCTCGCTAGCATCCGCATCCACATCGGCCCGACCTTGGGTCCGCGGAGCATTGGAAAGCGGGAGCCGCCAGTTTGGTCGACGGTTTTCAGGTCGACTAGCAGCTCTTCAGCGTCTCCAACACCGTGATCGATCACCGTGCTTACCGGGCCGATTCCGGAGGAGAGGCTGATGGCGATTCTGCTCCAAGCGTCCGAGTCCGGCCCGTGGCGTTGGCTGACCCGGTAGGCGGATAGAAGGTCGCGGAGTTCGGGGATCGGTACGGCCGACACGACTGCGGGATCGAAGAGCTCGGGATGCGACTCGTAGAGCGCCAAGCCTGCGCGCCATAGGCGAGTGGCGTCCCGGACGCGGTCCATTGCCGCTATAGACGTCAGAAACAAGCGTACGGTACGGCATGACGCAGTGGAGCGGCGTAACGCCCGGACCCATTCGACCTCCGGCATTCGCGACCACGGGCTACCGGCGACGCCGCCTCTCGCAGAGAGGTCGAGGCGATCTTCATAGAAGTCGCTGGCGATGAGTTCGGCGAGCCTGAAGGCGTCGATAAGCTGGGTGATGGTAGGCAGTCTAGAGTCATTCGAAGCAGTTGGTTACACCGGTTGATCGAAGAGCCGCACTGCAGGAGACCGAGATGATGGGTTTGTCGCATTTGAAACGACTGTTGTGGGCGATAACCGTCGCTGGTGTTTTGTCGGCTGTGGTTGGAAACGCGGCCGCCCACGACGATCACAGCGCCGACCAGTGGCCCACGACTTGCGTTGACCTGAACGACATCGTCGAGGCCCATATAGATCGTCCCAGCAACGTCGATATCTATCAACGCACGTTTGCCGATCAGGCCGAGCAAGCCTGCCAGAACGACCATCGCGCCGACGTTCGGGCAACGTTTAGTTGGGCGCTCTCTACGTCCACCTCCGTTCCCGCCAGCGAGCCCGCGTCTGGGGGGTGGCCCACGACCTGCGTTGGCCTAAACGATATCGTCGAATCTCATTTGAATAGACCCGACAACGTCGGCATCTATCACCGGGTGTTTGGAGACGGTCCCGAAGCAGAGCAAGCCTGCCGGAGCGACCATCGGGACGATACTCGGGCGGCGTTCGCTTGGGTGCTTGCAGATGCGGCGCCCCCGACGACGGAGTCACCGATCAAAGGCCAGCCTCCTACCGCAGTCCGAGCTTTGGAGTTCGGCGACTGCGCCAAACTCAATCATCGGACCCCGCAACTACATTGGTACTACTGCCGCTTGGCAGGAGCAGAAGCCGGTTATGACAGCGTTGTCTGGATCGACAACCTCCCACCGCTGGATGGCGGCGGGCTCGTCTTGCAAGGCTACCGTTGGAATCTCACAGGGCCACGGTCGGAGTCCGGCATCGAACTGTCTGACGGCGACAGCGTCAAGGTGTTCCTTTGGGAACTGCCGCTTGGTTCGTATACGTACACGGTCAACGCCTTCAACGCGGCTGGCGACGGCCTGCCGGTTACTCTCGATTTCGTTGTCGATACACTCCCTGCGGATATCCCGCAGCCCGGGCATTGGGACCCGCGCTTGCGGGCAGTGGCGGAGTATCTTAAGTCCGCCCTGTCCATCTTCGCCAACTCGGTCGACGCCATGATCACCGAGGGTCTACGCGCCTTCTTCGGAGACGTTGGAGGGGGGCGGACGGCCTTCTATGCGCCGAACAAGCACATAATCGTGGTTGGCACGCAGCATAGTCACGTGCGCCTACAGGGGCTAGCTCCTGTGCTGGCGCATGAACTGTGGCACGCGCTCAACCTCGGTCCTGGCAGAGGCCAGGTCATAACGACCGAGGGCTGCTATCAGGAAGAGCTCAGCGCAATGCGAATTCAGGCCGTGGTGTGGTCAGTGATGGGGCCACCGTCACCCCACTCAGGGCTCGAACGGCTACACGACAACATATACGAGCATCACCAGAAAGGGTCTCTTGAAACGGCCGTCAGGATGGCCTACCGGGAACAGTGTTCATACTATGGAGAGTGATGGATTCAAGTGGGAGGATATGACCCGCCCGCGCTCCCCAAGACTGGTGCATGAGCAAAGTAACCAACTCGGGGGCGCAGGCGGGGGAAGCGAATGCCATGTGGGCGCGCCTCCGCGACTCAAACCGGTGCTCAATTTGCTAGTGGTACAACGTTTTCGACGCAGGTCAGGGTCCTATTCGCGATTATGGTCTGCAGCTGCTGAAGCGCAGCACTACGGTTCCCGACGATCCGGTGCATCCGGCCCGCCGCTGGTTCCGCCGCTGGTCGCTCTGGCCGCCGGTTCTGGAGCTGCCTCCCTGGATACGCTGGGTGCGCAGGCATCACCCGCGTATCCCGACCACCCGATCGCTGGCGCGCTGATCGCCGCCGCCGCCCCGCTTGGGCCTTGGATCTGGCTCACACCCAGCTTCCCGACGCACGTCTTAGCCGGCGTTCACCTCGTACCCATCGGCCCCGAGGGCCAGTCCGCGCTCGACCGCGATCCCGATGATCAGCAGCGTCGGCGCTTCGGCGCCCGGTCATACGGCGACCTCTCGGACGCGGTCGTCGTCATCGGCAAGCTGGCTACCGCCGGGGGCGTCGTGGTCTGCGAGGGGCTGGCCATGGGCTGGCGCTTGCCTGCCGGCGCAGCGAGCCCGTGGTCGTCACGTTCGGTGCGGCGGGGCGGTCGCCCGAGGCAACGGCGTTCACCCTGGGGCGATTCGCCAACGTGATGCTCGCCCCCTCCCCAGCACGGACCGAGCGCGAGGCCGCGTCCATTCTTGGTCGCCGGGTTCAAGCGTACGGCGGCGACAGGCGCGTACCGCATGTGAGGAGCCGTCGCGATATTGCGGTGGTTGCCGGACCGCTCCCGCAAGCCGATCCTCGTCGCTTCAAAGAGATGACACGGATCTGCGAGAACATCAGACATCCGCGCCGGGAGGCGACCAGGCTTGCGTACACCGATGTGACGATGCGCCGGTCCCAATCAGCCGTGGAGACGGGAAATTACAGGCTGTAGACAATGACCGCGCCCGAACGCCGAGAGGAGGCAAATCGCAGTATTCGCCGCACTCACTCACACACGATCCCATCGTTGTCCCGGTCATTCATGTAGGGATAGGCGGGATGATCATTGTGAACGGGGGCGATGCCATGCCTGCGCGCTTCCGCGCAGGTGATCCGGCCGTTTCCATTGTCGTCGTACAGTTCAAGGGCATCGACTGCGGGACCGCCGCCTGGAGTGACTGCTGGGGTCGCGGTTCGGGTCGGGCTAGATTGGACCACCAATTCGGTCGATGCGCAGCCTGACAAGACGCTCTCAAGCACATCGCGTTCATGCTGATCGACCGTGAGGCCGTAGCGTTGGCGTACCTCGACGACGCGGTTCGCGAACCAGCAACGGTTCTGGTCAGGGAGCCATTCGGCGGCATCATGGTCGCTCTTCTGGTGACGGTTTACCGCAGGGGTGGCCAGCGTCAGGTTCAGAAGGTCGGATGCAAACTGCCTCTTGGTTTCAGCAGACGCGGCGCAGAGGCCGCTATCGTGGGCTTCGGAGCGCGCAACGATGTGCTCAATGTCCGTTTGGGATGTGCTGTCGAACCATGTCCCGGTGTAGGGGCCGTAGATGATGCCGCCCATGTTCGCAACGATCTGCTGCTCGACGGATTGCGAGTAAGGATAGTCGTCGGGGCCGTACGGTGAACACCGATCCTCCGAAGCGACCACAAGTCCGCGCCAAGTCTCTGGACCAGTCGTGTCGACCGTCGTAGTTGGAGGAGAGGGTATCCCGGCTCCAATAGCCCAAGCGAAGACCGAGCGCACGTCGTTGCGGTGGTCGTTCTGGCAGGCAGCTTCGGCCTGGTCGCCGAAGGTGTTCTGATAGATGGCGACGTTGCGCTGGTTGTCGAGATGGCCCTCGACGATGTCGTTCAACTCGACGCAGGTGGTGGGCCAGTCAAGCTCCAAGTCGGCGGCTTCCGTTTGCCCACCGGCCTCGGTCGCTATGGCCCAGCCGAACACGGCTATCACGTCGTTGCGGTGATCGTTCTGGCAGGCGGCCTCGGCCTGATCGCCGAAGGTGTTTTGATAGATGCCAACGTTGTGGGGGTTACCGAGGTGCTCTTCGACGATGTCGTTCAGATCGACGCACGTCGTGGGCCACTCGTCGGTGCCATGATCCTCGTGGGCGGTCGCTATGGCGACAGCCACTAAGGAGAGAATCCCGGCGACGAGCGCTGCTGACAACAGCCTACGCATGCAGGATGCCTTTTCTTTGAATGAATTGCCAATGCTCGAGGCTAAGCCTATCAGGACGGGAAAACGTTCGACTCCATGGCCTCGGCTGCGTACCAGCCTGGCACCACTATGAGTTGATAGGGGGCGAGCGTGCGCCCGAAGCACACTCGCCTCGGACAACAACCTGGACTGGACGGCCAATTCAGTCCGAGCCTGGCTCGCCGCGGGAGAACGGCCATGTAGAGAGCTGCAACGGCAAGCTCCGCGACGAAGTCTCGGACCGTGAGATCTTCCACGCGCTGCGGGAGGCGCGGGTGCTGCCCCGACAGGACCGGCAGACCGACAACCGCATCCGACCTGATACTTCGGTGGCCTACAGACCGCCGGCGGACATCATGCCTGCGAAGCCTATCCCGATGCTCGTGGGCCTAATATTGCTGGGGATACAGGCCTTGCGGACAGGTCAGCAGCACAGTCAGAGTTCTGAGTCTTGGTGTGCCTAGACCAAGGCTCGTGGCTGAAAGAAATACAGCGCACGCGGTGGATGTATGACTGGAATCTGGACAAACTCAGGAGAAGGGTGGGAGTTGGGTTCGCCTCAGGCGTTTCAAGACGAAGCTACGCTGCATAGCCTGATAGAACAAAACCCGCAGATGCTACCGCTAGCCGGGTCGCCTCGCCTCACTGTCCTTGGCTCTGAAATACAACTGGGTACCGGTTACGCGGACATTCTGGCGGTGGAGCCGAGCGGGCGACCTGCCATCATCGAAGTGAAGCTCGCAAGCAACCCTGAGGCGCGTAGAGCCATTGTGTCGCAAGTCATAGCGTACGCGTCATTCCTCCATGGATGCGACGTAGAGAGTCTTGAACGGGGTCCCCTTCGCAGGTCGCTTGCGGATGCAGGCTACGGGTCAATCCTCGATGCGGTACAGGCTCAGGACCAGGAAGGGGCCGTGGATGCCGCTTCGTTCTCGAGATCTATGCAGGAGTTCCTCGACCAGGGAAATTTCAGACTGGTCCTCGTGTTGGATGAAGTTTCTGCCGAATTGACGCGAGTAGTCGCCTACCTCGACGCGATAACCGTTCAGGCGCTGACGATTGACCTGATGACGCTCAAGGTTTATGAGGTGAACGGGGCGCAGGTCGCTTTGCCCCAACGGGTCTCCCCGGATATCGGCGCAAAGGTGCTTTCACAAACGCCTAAACGGGCGGGACCTAGCGGAATCCTCTCAGACGGCCCGGCTGCGTTTCGAGCTTCGATAGAAGGCACCACTGGCGGGAACCGTACGACATTCGATGAGTTGATTGCATGGGCGGAGAAGCTTGCCTTGCTTCCCAATGTGCGCCTGTTCAGTTACTCCGGCATAGAGCATTACACTCTCTTGCCTAGAATCATGCCGGACAACGCTGGCCTAGTGACCATCTGGAACGACCATCAGCAACCGTACATCTCAGTATGGAAGTCGGTCTTCAAGCGACTCGCTCCGAACTCGATTGAATCCGTTGAACAAATGATCGCGCCCATTAAGATCGGGAATGGAAATACTGTTCGGAACGTCACATCCCAGGTTCTTGACGCGCTGACAGCAGCCTATCAAGAGACAGGCGGGAGTTAATTTCCAGGCATTCCCGCCTTGCTGGGCACAGTCCCGTAAGCTGATTCAGGAATTGACCGGCCCCACCGCATGCACCACCAACCGCATCCGGCCGCATATCTCTCTGGGCTATACAGACCACCGGCGCCTGCGACCATGCTGCCTGCCGAGGCTATCTCGAAGCTCGTGCGACTAACATCGCCGGTGGCAAAAGACTAGAGGGAAGGTCAGCTGAGAGGAGGATGTTGGACACGTGCCGAATGGAGGATCAGACTGCTGCGGCGCCTGCTGGTTCAACCGCTCCAACAGCGGCCAACGTGGGTCCGTCAACTTCGAGCCTGACATCCCCAGTTTCTGCGAGATCCGCGACCTCCCCATACCGAATCCCTTCTACACCTACTGCGCCAATCATCCGTACCATCGGCCCAACCGCGACCCCATACCCATCGGGCCGGTGTACGTTCATGGCGACAACGATGTGCGAGAGTTCTGGCAGCCGTCGCCAGACACGGAGGAGATCCGTCAGCACTTGCTCGATATCGTGAGGGAGCCGGAGGAGCACACAGACGGCTACCCCTTCTACTCACCGCCTCCACACGCGAAGGCGATCGAGCAGTTGGTGGACTTCGGCGACCAGCGGGTCGTCGAGGCGTTGGAGGACCTCGTCCAGCGGGACGAAGTCAAGGAAGCTCGTCCCGACATCCTCGAGCTGATCAAGACCGTGCGTCAAAGACTGGCCCCGTGACGGAACTGCGGTGGAATTCGCTGTGAACTTGCGGCGCACCGTCATGGGCGGGCGCTCGGCTACGGCGTGTACCGGGATCTCTTCATGGACCGCTCTCCGCTCTTTCACATTCCACGAATCTTAGATCCCAGCTGGACCAGGTTTCGGGGAGCAGACCAATGCTCGCGGGACTGACACAACTGGTGGTACAAGCGTTGGGAGTGGGCTTGAACACAGTAACCACATAACGCTTTCGCTAAGATGGCAGCCGACTTACCCAATTCTTAGGGGAGGACTTCACTCGACGTTCGTGTGGCTGGAGCAACTGCCCGCCTCGCGGGGACTGCCCCGAGGGCGGCAGCGCATGCTCGATCAACACGCAAGAAAGCTCCGTTCCCTGTGAGATTGCCTCTCCCCGCTGTATACCGAGTCAAGGAGATGAAGAGATGAACTTGTCCAAGGCACTTCGTCGCGGGTTGTCAATCGCCGTATCGATGATGGCTTTCCTGTTCTTGGTCGTCGCGTGTGACGGGGAGTCTACGCCCACTCTCACGCCAACCCCTAAGTTGAGTGATTTGCTTTCGAGCGCGGGGGAGAAGATGGCTGCCATGTCGACGGCAAAGTTCAGCATGGTCGACGAAACGGAATCGGGAGCCAAGTTCTTTGGCACGACTTTCAAGAGCATGGAAACAGAAGTAAAGGCTCCCGACAGCTTCAGGATGCTGGTGGACGTGGTGGCTCCGGGATTTGGATTTGTGCAAATTGAAATGCTAGCGGTCGGAGACCAGGCTTTCATGAAGCTCTCCAAAGACGCGCCGTGGGTACCGTTGCCCCTGGACCAGATGCCCTTCAATTTCGCGGGGCTGGGGACGACTTTGCGCGATTTGCTTTCGAGGATCGAGGACGGGGCAATCACGGGACCGGAGTCCGTGCTGGACATCCGGGCCTTTCGCGTTGAGACAACCATTGCGTCCGAGGAGTTGTCGGACCTCATCACGTCCGTGGACTCGGGTCACACAGTGACCTTGACCTTGTGGATTGACGAAGCCAAGCAAAGTTTGCGGCAGATAAAGATAGAGGGCCAAGTCTACAATGACGACGCCCCGGAAACCGTCCGTCTTGTGATCATCGAAGCCGTCGACATTCCTGTTGAAATCCAACTTCCGGACGTGGCATCCGGTCCGTGACCGACGTCAGGCATCGCATCGCCTCTCTGGGTTCTTCCCAGTCGGTTGTGTTAGGCATTCTTTGCCTGGGGGTGTTCTCGACCGCCCTGGATCAAACCGTGGTAGTCGCTGCGTTGCCCAGCGTGATGGTGGACTTGGAAATCCCCCTTGCGGACCTGGACAGGGCGTCCTGGATCGTAACCGCGTATCTGGTCGCCTACACCGTTGCCATGCCATTGGCTGGGCGCCTGTCCGATGTCTACGGCCGCGTCAGGATGTTTCAGGCGGCGCTTGTTTTGTTCGCCATCGGGTCGGCGTTCGTGGCGCTGGCGCCAAACTTGTCTTGGGTAGTGTCCGCCAGGGTACTCCAGGCTATCGGGGGCGGCGCCACGGTCCCCATAGGTCTGGCCATGGCGGTGGGAGCCGTAGCGCCGCAGAAAAGGGGAATTGCACTGGGACTCGTGGCCGCCTCGGCTGAAGCTGGGTCCGTTTTGGGCCCTCTCTATGGAGGAGCCATTATCGAGTTGATTGGCTGGCGGTGGATATTCTGGCTGGACGTACCCCAGAGCTTCATTCTGATAGCGCTGCTGGCCGTCTTGCCGAACCGCGCCAATCCTGCGGCCAAGATGGACTACTTCGGGGCGCTGGCGCTGGGAGGGGCGCTCACCGTTCTAACCCTTGGGCTGTCGCAAAGAAGCATCTTTTCGGGAGCGTCCATTTACCCGTACTTCATGGTGGCCCTGGGGGTCTTCCTGGTTGTCGTCTTGATCCTGGTGGAGAGACGCGCGGTCCAGCCTCTGTTGGCATCTTTCCTGTACACCTCCAGGGCGTTCTTGTCCTCCAACGCTACCCAGTTCCTGGTGGGGGTCGCCTTGATCATGGCTTTGGTATGTGTGCCCCTCATGGCCGCCACCGTCATGGAGAAGAAGGCATGGGAGAGCGCCCTCCATCTTGTACGCCTTACGGCCGCCATTCCGGTGGGGGCGGTGGTAGGAGGCTACATTCTTCGCTGGACGGGAGTGAGAGAGGTGTGTATAACCGGCCTTGCGTTGATGGGAGCGGGCTTGCTGTTCATGAGTGGCTGGGAGACGGATGTTGGGGAATTCAGGCTAACCATGCCCCTGGTGGCGGCGGGGTTGGGATTTGGGCTGGTCATCCCTCCGATAAGCGTCAGCGCTTTGAGCGCGGCGCCTAGTCACTATTGGGGAGCCGCGGCCTCATTGGTCACAGCATCGCGAATGGTGGGCATGGCTCTGGGGCTGGCGGCCTTGTCCGCCTGGGGAATAGAGCGCTTCTACAGCCTGACCGCCGACGTGGATCTGGGATCGAATTTCGAGGTGACCGAGGCCACCTTGATAGGAGCCGGCGTCACCGTGTTCCAGAATCTCTTTATGATCTCGGGATTCCTGTCCCTGGTTGCCATCCTGCCCGCCCTGCTGATGAAAGCGGAACATGTCGAAGAAACGAATGTCTTTGTCTGAGGTCGTACTTGCTGGAGAGGGCAGGCCCGACTCTCACGGCGCCAGCCACCGTGGCATCGCCGCATCTCGACGGCCACCAATTGTGTGGCAAGTTACCGGCCGGATCCGGGGAATCTCTCTGCGCGGCCGTCACCCGGTCCTGTCCGGCCTGGGGAGAGCTGATCGTTCCAGACTACTATTATTCGGGCAGTCAACATGCCAGACACAGTGAGCAATAGGCGTTGTATGGGAAGATTCAGCTATACCAACGGGGAAGAGGGCAAATGAGATCGAAACTGATCTGTGGCGCAGCGTTGATTGCGCTAGTCGCACTACTGGCATGTAACGGCGACGAGGTCGCCGAGGCCCCGGAGACGTCACCGGCGGCCGTAGCCCCGACAGCAACGGCCATGCCGGAACCGACGGTCACGCCCGAGCCGACTGCCACACCCTCGCCCACGGCCACGCCTGAGCCAACCGCCACGCCCGAGCCGACCGCGGCGCCAGAACCCACGGCGACCGAGACGCCGGAACCTACAGCGACCCCGGAGCCCACTGCCACTGCACAGGCCGCTGAGCAAGTCACCGGAGAGGGGGCAATCAAGCCTCTGCTCCTGAATGACCCACTGGCGATTACGTCCGAGTTTTCAGAATCCGAGCTGACCTGTCTCGCGGGAGTGGCGGATCTAGGGCGCCTGATGCAGATCTTCACCGCGCCGGAAACGGCGTCAACCGAAGAGCGGATCGGGTTAATTGGCTGTCTGGAGGACCAAAACCTGGTGCGCATTTTCCTCGCCCCGGTCCTGGCGAGGACGGGTCCGCTGAGCGTGGAGTCCTCCGGATGCATACGCATGGCGATGGAAGCGGTTGACCTGCCCAAATTGATGATCACCGGCGCGGCGGGCGGCGAAGAAGCGGCCATGGTTGGCAGCATGTCTGCCTTCATCCTGGCAGCTGCGTGTCTGAATGAGGACGAATGGGAGGGGGCCGCCGCCAGCCTGGGCTTCGCTCCAGAAGATAGACAAAACCTGCAGTGTATTGTGAATACACTGGGTGGGCCTGAAGGCTTCGTCGAAACGCTGAGTGCAGGCGACGAAGCCTCACTTGGTGCCCTGTTCGGGGCAGCAGTCGGGTGCGGGGTGCAGATTGAAGGCGGCCCGGGAGGCTAGACAGGGACGGAGCTTGCGGCTGACCTGCCCCCCCGAAGTCGGGTCCGGGATGAATGTTAGAAACTGGGCCAATTGGACTTGCCCCCACCTTGGTACCAGTCGCAACGTTAGTTTCGCGGTTCATCGATCAACCGCCGGGGTCTTCGGGGCGAGGTTCCCTACTGCGTCGTGGGGAGGCTCAGCAGACAGAATCGCCGCTGGCGCCAACTCAAT
Source organism: Chloroflexota bacterium (assembly GCA_965263025.1). Taxonomy (GTDB): domain Bacteria; phylum Chloroflexota; class UBA11872; order UBA11872; family VXNJ01; genus JAPOVO01. The sequence goes on from OZ253578.1 coordinate 208,468, forward strand.
GCGGCTTGGCCGATGTAGGTCCGCCTGTACTGCAGGATCAGCACCCGGATAACGACACCCTATGTCTGCTTAGTGAGGATGCTGGACCAGGAGACGGACGGGATGGCCCGCGAGCAGCGCGAGAAGCTGGAGATCATCGAGCAGGAGTTGCTCGAGGTGCGCAGGCATCCAGACAGGATGGGGATCACGATTATATGCCTACGGTCGTGGCGTTATGCGGCCTCGATGTCGGTCAGTGCGAAGTCCCGCCCCTTGAACAGAAGCGGCTCCCGAGTAGCTTCCGCCAGCGCGTAGGCGAAGCAGTCGCCGAAGTTCAGTCCCGCCGGGTGGTTGCCTTTGCCGAATCGCCGCCACGCCCGGCGCGCGGCCTGTGCATGCTCAGCGGTTACCGGCGCCAGCTCGATCAGCGCTCTTTCCACGAAGACGTCGAGCTCATGCCCGCCCGCGGCGCCGCTGCGGCTCTCGAGAACGATGGCCGCCTCCAAGAGGCTCGCGACCGACATGCGGCAACGTGAAGCTCCCGCTATCGCCCTCTCATAGCGCTCCGCGTCCGGCTCGCCAAACAGCACCGCCAGCACCACTGACGTGTCGACGATCACTTCGGCAGCCCACGCTTGTCATATAGGAAATCGCCGTGCGCGACGGCCGACGGCCCGTCGCGCAGCAACCGAGCGCAGCGTTGCCCGATGGCGTGCAACTCCCGGACCCGTGCCTCGACGCTGCGCTCGCGTCTCTCACGCTCCAGGCGCTCCTTGAGCGCGACCGTGATCGCGCCGGTCATCGTCTCCCCGGTAAGGCGCGCCAGCTCGCCAGCCAGCCGACAGGTCTCTTCGTTTTTGATGTTGAGGCTCATCGGACCTCCTTTAGGGTAGAAGTGTAATAAACGTGTCTACCATACACCGTCCCGCAGCCTTGACCTGTCCAGGAGGAGTGTTAGTAACCTGGACGGTAGAAATGGGGCCGGATGGCGTGTAATCGCCGGTCTAAAGGACCCATTCACACCGAAGTGCGTTGACCGCACGGGGCTTCTACCGTGTTCATGGCGGCGGCTTCATGCCCTCCTTGGTTGTGCGGTCTCATGCGGCAGAGTACGCCAGCGTATACCGGCTACACTCTTTGCCCTGCCGATTGTCTGGACGATTGCGCTCCCGATGCTGGTTTCCAGGGTCAGTCCTATTGAGCAGCGTCTCAACAGCAAATAGGCGGGCACATGTCTCGAAGCGGCCTCATACGCCCGTCCATTCATCCTCAGACCCTGCAGGGGCGGTTCGCGAACTGCCCAACACCCAACCCGCTATCGGAAGGAGTACCGTGACAAGACCGAGTCCGTTCTTCAGTTCCGGTTAAGGCCAAACGGACGGGTCAGCAGAACCCGTTTCCACCACGCCTCACGGGTGAGAATCGTCTCATCTGGTGTATTAAAGCGGTGGTATTCCAAGAGCGCGAAACGGAAATGGGCGCGGCAGTAGTCGAGGCCTCGATCCCTTAGCCAGTCTCGGATATCTGCGTTTCCGCCATGGCCCGACTTGACATAATCTTCCCAACGCGACCAGATGCCCTGGTCGCCGTAGGCCGCTCCAACATACTGCTTGCCTGATTTGGCATCAGTAATCAGATAGACGCCCTTTACGCTTTCCAGGGCCGCTTTCCAGTCCGGCCGGTTGTTTCGAAGTAGTGTTTCTAGCTCTACAAATGAGACGGTAACTTCCTCGTAGCCCGGAAACGTCCGCCCCGAGAACGGCTCCCGCAGGATTTCCGAAACTCGCAACGTATGAGGGCCATCGTAATGGTTCTCGAAATTGACTCTCGTCGCCCGGCTTCGGTAGGACGACCGTAGCTTTAGCCGTCCGATAAAGGGTCTGCCAAGCTCCGTGAGTTCAACGTCGTACCGATCCTGGTGACGCGATAAGACGCGGAAAACGCCGCCGAACAGCCAGACGTCCTTCTCGTGGTAGAAGTCCATTAGCGAGAAGATATAGGGGCGATTGAATGCGTTTGTTCTTGGCCGGGACCGTTGCCATCTAACCCAAAGTGATCGATCTCTCACCCACTCATCGAGGGGTTGGTGCCAGCCGTTCCAACGCCCAAAGTGAATCTTGTAGTCTATGGGCTTCTCGATCAGCCAGATGTCCTTGAGTGTGATCAGCGCTCCATCAGCCATGGCGGCTCCTTAAGTACGCTCGGCGCTACTCGGAGTCGGCAGAGTTCCGCGCCCGCAAATGTCGCGCCGCTCCAAGACCGCCGAACACAATACCAACAATGCGTTTCGTTCTGCTGCCGGATTCGCTGTCCCTGAGCCAATCCCAAAACACGATCGACAGCACGACTGTTACCTGCCCGTGAAAGCTGAGTTCAGGCGGAATGCTAAAAAATGGGCCATTCGAACGGGCGGGTCAGGGGGTGATCATGGCGGTGACGGCGGTGGGAGAGGGTGTTCGTCCCGGCGGGATGCGCTGGCGCGTTCGGAGACATGGCGTTCACATCAGCGCGACGCGGTAAGAAGCCAGGATTTCCTCGACATAGAGTCGTCCGGCGCCTGCATCAAGGTTGCGGTCTCCGGTCGGTACCGGCAGGCCGTCGGTCACCTCCTCGAAGCAACCGACAGGGCAGCGGTCCGAGAGGAAGATATACGCAAAACCGTCCGGCTCTCGAAGTGATCGCCAGGTCAGGCCGCTCGCCGACGGCGCCCACTTGCGGATCGCCGAAGACCAGCGTCGCGTCATCGCGTAGTCGGCGGCGGACGCGGTCGTCAGCCAGGAGTCCTGTCCAAGCGCGGCCAAGTCCACGCCGGACCGGAGGCTGACCAGTTCGAGCTCGAGAGTCGTGCTGAACCAGCCGATTCGTAGTTCCGAAAGCCGAATGTGGGGAAGCAGCCGCGCGCCGTAGTCGTCGATCGGGAGGTCACGGAGCAGGGCCTCGGAGACAGCGGTTGCGTCGTTGTCAGCCGCGTACAGAAATGCGTAGTCATCGCCGGGCGTCGAATCGAACCGGCCGCCTCGCAGATCGTTTCGAGCCACGGTCGGATTGAACTCGACGACGCCGAAGGTAGCGCTATGGATGCGCGTGAGCCTAGTTGCTGCCGGCAGGAAGAAACGGCGTGGGAAGCCCTCGTAGCGCGAAGGGGGTGCCTGATACGGCGGCAAGCCCGCCTACCCGACCGGTTCGACGACGGCCGCGGCGACGGTGACAAGGTCATCCGCACGGCCGGTTCCGACGAGGTCCACGGGACGGGCGCTGAGGCGCGCATGCCGGGAGATCCACCAGGATGCCACGCCCCAGGGGTCGCTCGCGGCTGAGAGCCGTTCGTTCACTGCGCGCACCTCGGGAAAGGCATCACGTCGTTCGGGATCGAACTGGAACGCCGGATAGACGAACCCCCGGCCGGATGGCAGACCGAGCAACCACGAACGCTCGCGATACTGCCTGACTTTCTCTCTATTTGTCGGTTTTGCGCCGAGCGCTACGGCTGCGTCTCTCGACTCGAACATAGGCTCGCGCCATATCGTCTGGATCGCCTCGCCGCTGGTTTTCGCCTGGGTCATGACGTTGAGGCCGGTTTCATGGAGCACGCGATGCGGTTCCCCTCCGATTTGCCGAGCGAGGTTGCTTCGTAGCGTGAGCAGCGTCAGCCAGCTACGGAGCTGGGACTCATCGCCCTGCAATGATTGGTGGCGTGCGGCAAGCGAGGCTGCGGCATCGAGCAGATCCGATTCTCGCAGCGGCAGTTGAGCTACGAGACGCAGCAGCAATTCGCCGGCGTCGCAATCGCTGTGTGAGACGAAGATCAGCAGCGCGTCCTCGAGCTCCTGGTCGTCAAACTCTTGCTTTAGCTCTAGGATTCGTCTGTCGAGTTCGCGCTGACTCACGATGACATCCCCTGGACTGACAGTGACGCAGCTACCTTATCATCGTCACAATTGTCAATCTCTTCAAGTTGTACGAATTTCATGCACTGATCGAAGGTGTGTTTCACGCGGCGTGTGGGGCCGTATAGCCGCTCGGCTTAGTTGGCTTCGACGGTATGATCGGGGTGATGCTGGGGCCAGAGGTCCGAAGACTTCATGCGGTTCGCGAAGCAGTGAGAGGTTGCTTAGCTAGCGAAAACCGCCGCCCTGGGCACTAGCAACGACCAGTAAACACTACCTTTGCTGGCAAAAAGGATTTGGTGGTCGATGGTAGTCAAAATCTGAGGGGAATCGGGGCAGTTCGAACGCCGTTCTGGCCTTCGGGGAGGCGTGTGAGCGGCGTCAGATCCGAGCCGCAAGCCTCACGTTCACAAGTCCTGTGGATATGCCAAAGTGCACCCCCTGGCGCGCGTGTCGGCCCAAGTCGTCGCAAAGCAACCCATGTTTGCCTGACGTCTGTATCTCGCCGTGTGGCGCGACAGGGGCGAGGTGGGCGGCAATCAGGGTGTTGCCGGCAGCGAGGCTGTGGATGCGGAGCGACGACCTTCCTCTTATATAGAAAGTAAGCATTCGAAAAGCCCCACCCGAGAGTCATGGTACCGAGCCTTACTGTGGAGCTTCGGTAGCCCTGCAGCTTGACATAATCCGCAAACAGGACACCGGCGGAGAGGACCACGAGCGATTGGGCGACACCGTTCGACGGGCTTACGGAGTCTCCTCCGTGAAGGATCTAGCTGGGGAAATGAGGAAACTGGAACCGGGAGAGACCGGTCTCCGCTGTGGGAACTGGTTACGGACGCGGGGGCGAAGGGTTCCGGCTCAGGCGGCGATAGTACGGCGGAGATTGTAGCCGTGACTCGCAGCGATGCCCGTGCGAGTCGCGCCCGTCGGCGGGAAGCGGTAGTCGATAACGACGCGGACCTGCTTGCGGCCGCGGCCGGTGAGCGTGGTGTGGACCGTGATCCTGCGCACGAGCAGCTGAACGATCTCGCGTCGCTCAGAGTCTGAGAGGTCGTCGGCAAGCCGCTCACGGAACTCCGCCAGCACATCGTCGGAGACGGCGTCGTCAAGATCGCCATCCTCGGGTTCTAAACCGGCCAGCCGGTCATCGAGGGTCTTGAGTTCCTGTTCCACGTCTGCGGCGATGGCGTCGAACTCGACCTCGGAGAGCTTGGCGCGGGTGTAGAGGTCGATAGCGCGCTTGCGGCGAAGCTGTGCGGCATCGCGGGCGTCGATGAGCGAGGCGCGCTCGGCTTCCGCGACGGCGCGGGACTCGATGTCATTGGACTCCGCGAGGAGCTCATCGACGAGGACTTGGGGATCGAGGAGGAAGCGGGATACATCCGACCAGACCGCGGCCTCCAACTTCTCACCCTTGATAGAGGCGCCGAAGCACTTGCCAGCGAACTGGCCGCGATGGGCCATGGAACCGTTGCAGCGATAGCGAGGCCCCCTGGTCCAGGTGCCGCAGAAGGAGAGGCCGCAGACGCCGCAGCGGATGAGCGAGCGGAGCAGATAGGCATGGCGAGAGTTGCGGGGCAAGGCGCGGTTGCGCTTGAGGGTAGCGATGGCGGCGTTCCAGACGTCATCGGAGACTAGCGGGGAAACGGAAGCGGAAATCACCTCACGACCGTTGGGCTTCGTGGACCTGCGGCCGTACTGGAGGATGCCCCTGTAGACGGGATTGACGACGAGGTTGCGGATATGACCGGAGCGCCAGAGGCCCTGGGTGCGACGGCCTCGAACGCCGCGACCATCGCGGCGATAGGAGGTAGGGATGCCGAGGGAGTTGAACTCGGTTGCGATACGCGGACAAGTCCAGCCGTCCGAGGCCAGGTGGTTATAGATGCGCCTTACGACGTCGGCGGCGGAGAGGTGTTCCCACATGAGAGAGTCGTCCGGGACGAGGCGGCGGCAACCTCGATCGCCTGAGACCGAGTAGCCGAGAGGGACGATGCCGCCGGTATAGCGGCCTTCGCTTGCTGCGCGGTTCATGCCCTCGGCGGAACGTTCGAGGAACTTGCGTCGCTCGTTGGCGGCGATGACCGCGTGGATATCGAAGTAGAAGGGATCGTCGATGTTCTCGTCCGTAGCGCGGAGCGAGATGCCGATGGACTCAAACACCCTCCAGATGCGGAGGAGCTCGAAGGCGTCACGGCCCAGACGATCGGAGCGGACCACCCAGACTTGGGAGAAGCGGCCAACACGCGCATCACGCGCAAGCGCGCGGCCAGCCGGCCGATCTTCGAAAGGGATGGTGCCCGAGACACCGTCATCCTCGTAATGCTTGAAGACGACAAGACTAGGCTCAGACGACAGGCGGCGAGACAGAGCCGAGCGTTGATTGAGGACAGTATGGCGGTCGCGCTGCTCGTCGGAGGAGACGCGGGCATAAGTGGCGATGCGGCGAATGGGATCGGGCAAGACGACCTCCAGAGCAAGGGAGTTGAAGCGGGATGTATGAACGCTCCGAAGGCGCGGAGAGGTCAAGGCGGATCGGCATCCCGAAGGAGGGAGTCAACGGAAAGACACCGATCCGCCCAAAAGGCGGGGCGGCAGGCACGCACACTTGGAGAGGGAATGCGCTGACGCCCCACCGGAGCAGATTCTAGACCTGTGAGGCGAAGAACGCCGTCGGTGGGTCGAGCTAGCTCACACCCAGGACGGTTGCGACGCCATGCCAGGCGGTATCGCGCTCACCCTCGAGTCTGCGGAGATAAGTGGTGGTGACGGCGAGCGAGCTGTGATCGAGGAACTGGCTCACCGACTCGATGGACTCGCCTACGTCGCGGCGGAGCTTGGCGGCGGTATGGCGTAGGACATGGACGCCGGAAGGAGGGAGACCGGCCAAGCGGAGGTAGCCCCGGAAGCGGTTGTAGAAGGTAGCGCTGGAGACGCCCTGGGGGCCAGCGCCGGCCTGCCAGAGCGACTCGGAAGGATGCATTTGGGAGAGGTCCTTGCCGACATCGCCGAGAGATCGCCGTATCGCCGAGAGCGCGGGAGAAGGGAGCTCACGGCGGCCGCGCAGACCGCCCTTGCCGAGGTAGCGATAGAAGGCGGCGGAATCGTCGAAGGCGATATCGCCGGCCTTAAGGTTGATGACCTCCGATCTGCGTCTGGCTGTGAGGACGAGCGTGAGGACAATGGCGAGGTCGCGTCTGCCCTTGACGGTATCGGGGATGACCTGGAGGAGTTGCTGCATCTGAGAAGCGGAGAGGCCGCTTGGTGCACTGGGACGCGGCTTGGGGCGCTCGACGGGGTCGCAGGGATTGGCTTTGAGGACATCCATGCGAATAAGGAACTTGAAGAAGGAAGAGATGCAGGAGAGCCGGGCGCCGACGGTTACGGGGGAAGGTTCACGCCCAGAGAGGCCGACGCCATGGGCGAACGAGAAGACATCGCGGGAAGTGACCTGATCGGGAGACTTATGGAGGCTACCGAAGAAGTGGCGGAGAGTGCGGTAGTAGGAATCTGGAGTGCGGTTGGAGCCTGAGCGGCGTTGTTTCGCGGCGAGGAAGGCGTAGAGAGAGCCTTCCCAGGTGGAGCTAGAACCAGAGAAGACGGTAGGCAGAGTCTGAGCGGTGGACATGGCGGGCTCCTTGAGACGAAACGTCCGCATGACCTTTGCTCTGGTTCGCAGATATATCAAGCACTATGTGTGAATGGTGGAGAATGTCATTTCGGTGTTGTTGATGGGACTGGATGTCGAGCAGTGCCCGCCTTTCGGAATCACGTTGTTCGACAGTGTCTACGAGCGCACCGGATACGACAAGCCGGAGCGAAGTGCGGACGAGGCGAATCTGTACGAGCACGCGCTCGGCTTCCTTGACCGCTTCACCAAAGAGGCCGCTGGGTGGAGGTCGAGAGAGTCGACCGGGAACGGGCGAATCCAGACGCAAAGCAGACCTAGTCCTCAATCCAGTCGCCAAAATCAAGCCGCTCGACACCGTCGGGTTACGGCATAGACTCTGCCCCTGGCCCGGTCCGCGGATTAGGTTTTCTGGCATCGATCCAGCCAGCCGTCGATGTCCAGGCCAGCGCTCCGGCAGGCGTGCAGCACGATCTCACCCGCCGCGCGAGCGTCCTCCACAGCGTCGTGATGCCTGAAGGCGATGCCCAAATCGCCTGCAATGTTCGCCAGCCCCCATCCCCGCCGCCCGTACTGTCCGGGCCATGTGAGACGGGCAATCCGGGCGCTATCCAGCCAGGTCGCCTTAATTTGTTCAAGTCGATATTTATTCATCGCCCCCTCAAGCGCGATGCGGTCAAATGCCGTGTGACTTACGAGAATCGCCCCGTCCAGGCTGCGGCGCAACTCAACGTGAACTTGGGGGAGAGTCGCGCTGTGCGTAACGGCAGCTTCGTCAATCCCGTGGATCCCGACATTGATGGAATTGAATCGCTGTCCAGGGTTGATCAATATGGACCGCTGGTCTTGAATCGCGCCGCCGCGGAAGCGAACGATGCCTATTTGACAGATGCTGGAAGGATCGGCGTTTGCCGTTTCAACGTCGATGGCGGTAAACGTCAGGTTGCCGGCGGCGCCAGTTCGCTTTGCCGGGCGGGAGGTGTGGTTTGTCCGCATCTTCTGGTTGCCCGTTTCCTCAGGTTTGTCATTGGTGCAAAAATGATCGATACCGGCTACAACTCGCGAGTCTAACGATTGGGGCAGAGATGCTCGATTCCACGCCGGACCAAGTCTCCGGTCGCTGGCATAACGGGAGGGGGCAAAGGTGACTGACAGCAGGAGCATGCCGACATACACTCGCTCCTTTTGGGCCAAGGCGTTCCCGTACCGACAGCGAGGGCCGGAACGTATTCATCTCCTCGAGCACCATCTTGCCGACGTGGGCGCCTGCCTTGAAGCGGTGCTGGCTCAGCCGACCATCAGGCGGCGGCTGGCCCGGACCGCCGGCCTCGAGGATCTCGACGACGTGACGGCGGCGCGGCTGGCCGTCTTCGCCGCCTTGCACGACATCGGCAAGGTGAACGTCGGATTCCAGAGCCGGATCTGGCGTGAGGAAGACTTTGAGGGAAGGCGAAAGCCGGGCCGAGCGGGACACACGTCGGACCTGGTCCCTGTGATCAACGGCGACGACAGTGGAACCAGTCAGTGGTTCCTCGACGCCATCGGCTGGAACGAACACCTTTGGGGTTGGGACGACGACGACGGCAATACCGCCTCCGCGATGTTCGTCGCCGCGCTGTCGCACCACGGCCGCCCCCTTGATCTATACGACTCGCTGTCGGCGAATCCGCCTATCTGGCGGTGCTTCGGGCGTCTCGACCCACGCCGCTGCGTCGAGCGTATCGGCCAGCAGGTGAGGGACTGGTTCCCGACCGCCTTTTGCGCCGACGCGCCGCCATTGCCATGCGAGCCTGCGTTCCAGCACATGTTCCTGGGTCTGTGCAACCTCGCCGACTGGATCGGCTCGGACGAAAACCTGTTCCCTTTTGTGGAGGAACCGCGCGAAAACTACATCGCGACCGCCCGCAGGCAGGCGAAACGCGCGGTCGAAGGGATCGGTCTGAATATCGCCGGCCAGCGCGAATCGTTTTCCGACCTGCCTGAGTTCGGAGAGCTGTTCAAAATCGAAGGCTCGCCCAAGCCAAACGCAATCCAGGAGCAGTCGGCACGGAATACGCCCTTGGACGAACAGCTAGTGATCGTGGAGTCCGAGACCGGCTCGGGCAAGACCGAGGCCGCTCTCTGGCGGTTTGCCCGGATGTACGAACAGGGCCTCGTCGACGGCCTCTATTTCGCGCTGCCCACCCGCGCCGCCGCCAGTCAGATACACAATCGCGTTACAAAGTTCATCTCCAAGATGTTCCCCTCCAAGATGTTCCCCGCCGACACCAAACCCGAGCCGGTGCTGGCCGTGCCGGGGTACGTGCGCGCCGGCGACTTTACGATCGTTCAACACCTTCCGGACTTCAAGGTGTTGTGGGATGACCAGCCCGACGTCGAAGCCAGCAAGCGCCGCTGGGCGGCCGAGAGCAACAAGCGGTTCCTCGCGGCGCAGATTGCCGTCGGCACCGTCGATCAGGCGATGATGGCCGCTCTCCAGGTCGGGCACTCCCATCTGCGCGCAGCGTCGCTGGCCCGCAACCTGCTGGTCGTCGACGAGGTGCACGCGTCCGATCCGTACATGCGTGTGATTCTGGAAGCGCTGCTCAACGCGCAAGTCGACGCCGGGGGCTATGCGCTACTGATGTCCGCAACCCTCGGCTCTGCGGCCCGCCGCCAATGGCTGCTTAGACCGAAGCGGGCGAGCGAGCTACCAAACCAGCCGCTCGATGAGGCGATCGCGACCGCCTATCCCGCCGTCAGCACGCGGGGAGAGGGCAACTGCGAAAACGTAGCGGCGGCTGGCGAGAACGACAAGCGCAAGAGTGTTCAGATAGACGCCCGCCCCGCGATGCACGAGTTCGATCAAGTGGCCGGTCTCGCGCTCGAAGCCGCCCGTTGTGGCGCGAAGGTCCTCGTCGTCCGCAATACCGTGGATTACGCCGTCGAAACACAGCGCGCCATAGAGGCCGCCGCCCGAGCCGGCGACCAGCGTTTGATGTTTAGCTGCTACGGGGCGCCGACGCTGCACACGGGCAGGTTCGCAGCCGAAGACCGCCGGCTGCTGGACGACGAAGTCGAGGCGCAGCTTGGCAAGGACAGGCCCGCCGGCGGACGCATCGTCGTCGGTACCCAAACCCTTGAGCAGTCGCTCGACATCGACGCCGACCTGCTTATAACCGACCTCTGCCCAATGGACGTGCTCTTGCAGCGGATCGGCCGCCTGCACCGCCATAACCGCAAAGACCGGCCCGACGGCTATCGCGAACCTCGCTGCATCGTCCTATTACCGCCGCATGACGACCTTACGCCGCTGCTGTCGAAGAAGGGCGGCGGCGCGAGCCGCAATGGACTTGGCGGGTACGTCTACCCCGATCTGCGGATTCTGGAGTTGACCAGGCGTTTGGTCGCTGAGCACTCAGACGGCGAGCCGTGGCGCATCCCCGGGATGAACCGGGAACTCGTCGAACAGGCGACGCACCCGGACGAACTGAAAGAGCTGGTCCAAGAGATGAAGCAGACGGACGAAGACTGGACCGCGCACCGCAACGAGGTCGAGGGCGCGACGATCGCGGACAACGTTACTGCTAAAGGCGCCGTTGTCCGGCGAGACAAGTCGTTCCTCGATAAGGACGTGAGGTTCGCGAACTTGGAGGAGAAGATAAGGACGCGGCTGGGCGACGAGGGGATCGAAGTCGAGTTCGAGCCACCGCAGTCAAGCCCGTTCGCGGAGCAGGACACGATTCCAAAGCTTACGATTCCCGAGCACATGTCGCGTGGTCTCGTGGTCGAGGAGCCTGTCGAACCCGACCACGTCAAAGGCGGCTTCGAGTTCAGCGTTGGCAAGCGTCGCTTCGCCTACAACCGCCTGGGCCTGCGCCAGCTCTAGCCAGCCCTCTTCAATAGTTCAGATACCCTGGCTTTGCGGCGTGGCCGTCAAACGTTCGTCCTGAGCCCGTCGAACCACGAACGGAAGGAGGGTATACATCCTGCAAGGAGCGATTAGTGGTGTCGTTCCCCAATCCTTTACGCTAGGGGAACTTCCGACCACTCCCAAATCGAGATGCCCGCATCCATGAATAACTTTCTTACGGATCGGCTGGTAGCGGTGAACATCCCAAGTGGTTCGAGTGTTCGGGCTTCATTGCCGGAAACGTTCACGTTGCTAATGCGTAACAGGGTTGACAGCTTCCCGGCGCTGCGGCCGCACCAGCGCCATCCGTGGCACTCGTTTCTGGTCCAGCTCGGCGCCATAGCGACGCACAAGGCCGGACTCACCGAACCGCCGGAGGACTCCGAGGAATGGCTGCGCCTAATCCGAGGTCTCACGCCCGACTACCCGGACGATGAACCGTGGAGTCTCGTCGTGGACGACATCACCAGACCCGCCTTCATGCAGCCGCCCGCGTCGTCCGCGGACAGGCTCAGCAATTACAAGAGCACCGTCGAAACGCCCGACGGGCTGGACATGCTGGTAACGTCGAAGAACCACGACCTCAAGTCATCGGTTGCATCGTCAAGCGAGACTGACGAGTGGATATTTGCGCTGATCAGCTTGCAGACGTCGGAGGGCTTTGGAGGGGCGGGCAACTACGGGATCTCGCGGATGAACGGCGGGCTGGGATGTCGACCGGCGTTCAGTATTACGCCATCGACGCGTCTTGGCGCCCATTTGCGCCGAGATATTGAGGCCCTTCTCGAACGTCGCGAGTCGCTATTGGATGAATACCCATTTCTCGATCGTGGGGTAGCCTTGCTTTGGACGCTCCCCTGGGATGGGACCAAGGCGCAGGCTATGCAATTGACCGCTCTTGATCCCTTCTACGTCGAAGTGTGCCGGCGAGTGCGCATGCGGACCGATACGAACGGGGACCTCCACGCTGTCCGCGCAACGTCCAAGGCGGCCCGGATTGAGTCCAAGGCGCTTAAGGGCGTGACCGGCGACCCGTGGACGCCCGTCAACATAAAAGAAGGCAAGTCGCTTACGCTCGCGGCGGGCGGGTTCACCTACAAGCGCATCACAGAGTACTTTACGCCCGGCGACTGGCGACATCCTCCGCTACTCCAACCAACGGCCGCCGAAAGCAGGTCGCCACAGACCATGCAGCTTGTCGCGCGGGGGATGGTCCGCGGCCAGGGTAAGACCGCCGGATATCACGAACGAATAGTCTTGCTGAAGGAGAAGGTCGTAGGCGCTTTTGGCCGGGCGGGCGGCGGGCAAGAGCTCGGCGACGTAGCACGCGAGCGCATTGCAGAGATAGGCAAAGTCCAGCGCATTCTTCGACACGCGGTTTCCGTGTTCGCCGCCGGAGGCGCTACCGACAACATCAGCGACGAGCACCGTGCTCGCGCCAATCCCTGGGCGAACAAGCTCGACGAAGTCGTCGACGCGAGCTTCTTTGATGAGTTGCAGGACGAGTTCGACGTCGACGATCCCGGGGGACGGCAAACCGTTCGTGACCAATGGCTGCGCGGCGTAATAGCTGATGCCCGCCGGATTCTCCGCGACGCCGAAGAATCGCTGCCTTGTCCCGCGATCCGCCGTTATCGCGCTCCGGTGCGTGCCGACAGCGTGTTCGAGGGTCGCATTCGCGGCAACAACGGATTCCCAGGGTTATTCGACCGAGAGGAGGCTACGAGTGACCACGGCAACGCCTGAGCAGTCAACGCGACCTCGATCATGGGGTGAGACCGCTGTCCAGCTCGCCAACGACCTGGCGGCCGAGGGATTCCCGCGCGGCGACCTCGCCCAGCTCCGCAGGATGGCCCCCGATGCGCCCGACGCGGCCGCTTTCTGGCGGCTGACGGCGCGTCATAAGCTGCTAGGAAACCCGACCGTCGAACGCAAGTGGGCGCTGGTTCTCAACGGCATCGCGCTAATGACCCGCACCGCCGGCCCTGACCCGGCCAGCCGGTCCGCGCATGACCGCAACATGCCGCTGGGCAGAGCGCTATTCCAGGGCGGCCAATCCGATAGAGCGACCGCCTTCTACAGCGAGTCGCGCCTCAACCGCCTGCTTACCGCGCGCGGTCCGATGCTCAGGACGCTGCTCGCGCGCCTGTTCCGAATGATGGCCGCCGCCGGACAGAGTTTGGACTGGCACCAGATGACGCAACTGATCCTCAACGACGGTCACGACGAGGAGCGGGCGGACGACGTCCGACGCCGTATCGCCCGCGACTACTACTGGGCGGAAAGCCGGGCAAACCGGCCACAGACGTAGGGACCAAGACGCACTGGTGGAGACGGTATTGCAAGGAGCACTCGATTGACTACCCCAAGATTTCTGCAGATCCACACACTGCACTCATATCCCGCGGCTTTGCTGAACCGCGACGACAGCGGTCTCGCCAAGCGGATGCCGTTCGGCGGCAGCGTGCGGACGCGCGTTTCCTCGCAGTGCCTCAAGCGGCACTGGCGGATGGCCGACGACGAATACTCGGTGCGAAACATCGACACGACCCGTCACGCGATACGATCGCGAGACATCGTCACGCGGCGTGTGATGGGACCGCTCGGTGAGGTCAACAGCGGCTCCCAAGGCGTCTTAAAGGCGGTCGAAGAAGCGTTCCAGAAAGGCGTGTACGGCGAGAAAGGCGCTGACCGGCAGGCCCGCCAGCCGCTGCTGCTGGGACTTCCCGAGGTCGAGTACCTGCGCGACCAGGCTAAGCGTATCTGCACGACCTACCCCGACGACGCCAAGGCCGCCGGCCAAGCCGCTCAAGACCTGTTCAGCACCAAGCGCAGCAACGAGCAGCGCGATAACTTCAGAGCGTTCCGGGCAAATACTCAACTTCCCGGAGGACTTGTCGGCGCGCTGTTCGGGCGGATGGTCACCTCCGACCCTGCCGCCAACATCGACGCCGCCGTCCACGTCGCGCACGCCTTCACAGTCCATCCTGAAGAGAGCGAAAGCGACTACTTCACGGTGGTGGACGACCTTCAGCCCGCCGACGAGGACCCAGGCGCGGCTCACATCGGCGACATGGAGCTAACCGCCGGGCTGTTTTACGGCTACGTGGTAGTGGACGTGCCCGGGCTGGTATCGAACCTGGAAGGCTGCGAAGCCGGTGAGTGGGAGAGCGCCGACCGCACGCTCGCGGGCAAGGTAATCGAGCATCTGACCCATCTGATAGCCACCGTGTCGCCCGGCGCCAAGCTCGGTTCGACCGCCCCTTACGCCTACGCCGACTTGATGCTGATTGAGGCCGGATCGCGCCAGCCGCGCAGCCTCGCCAACGCCTACCGCAAGGCGATTGACTCGGTTGACGCGCAGACCGCGAACGCCGTCAAAGCCATGGCCGAGCACCTGGGCAAGCTGGAGGCCAGTTACGGAGCGCACGAAGCACGTCGCGTGATGTGCCTCGACCCGTGGGATATCCCGAACGCCGAGCGCCTGTGCCTCGACGATCTGGCGCGGTGGGCGGCCGGCGCGGTGCGCGAGGGCGAGGTGTCGTAACGAATGCGGCACCTTATCCTGAATCTCGAAGCGCCTTTGATGGCCTTCGGCGGAGAGGCGATCGACAACTACGGCGTCGTGCGTTGGTTCCCATCGGCGTCAATGCTCACCGGGTTGCTCGCCAACGCGCTCGGTTGGCGGCGGGTAGAGCGCGAGCGGCATCAGCGATTGCAAGACCGTCTCATATTCGCTGCCCGAATCGACCGCGAGCCTGCGGGGGGAGTGCGCATGCAGGACTTTCAGACGGCGCAGATCGGAGCCGCCGACCGTGGATGGACCACGCGGGGACGGCCCGAGGGCCGCGCCGGCGGAGCGGCGACTTACTTGGCGCCGAATCTGCGCTATCGCGATTACTGGGCCGACATGCGGGTGACCGTCGCCCTCAGGTTGCAACCCGAACAGGAAGCGCCCACGCTTGACGATCTTGCATCGGCGCTGGAGTCCCCCGCGCGGCCGCTGTTCATCGGGCGCAAGCCCTGCCTACCCTCCGACCAGCTGTTCGCCGGCTTCAAGGAAGCCGATACCGCCCTCGCTGCGCTCGTCGAGACGCCGGTCGAGTCCAGCGAGGTAGCGCACGACGTTAGGTTGTTGTGGCCGCAGGGTGACGGTATGGCCGGCGTCGAGGCCAACCGGACCCACATGCTCACCGACCAGCGCAACTGGACATCGGGCCTGCACGGCGGCGGCCGCACTGTGTGCGAAGGCGTCGTGCCCAAGGATAGCTTCAACGGTCAATCGCAGGAGGACGTAGAGCCATGACCACCACCGACGCCTCCATCCGCTCCCCGACTATCGCCGCTTCTACTATCCACATGATTCGAGCCGATCTCGATATCAGGGCGTTCCACCGCTGGGCCGGTTCCAGGGGGATCATCAGCCGCAGCGCTTTCGACGAAGGATTCGCCATGCACTGCCTGCTCGTGGAGAGCTTCGGGGACCTGGCGCCCAAGCCGTTCCGCGTCATCATTCCGCGGGATCACAGGCGTTTGCCCGGAGTCGTGTACGGCTACTGTCAAGCGACGGCCGAAGAATTGCGCCAAGCTGCGGCCGCCTATGCCGACCCGCTTCAGGCCAGCGTGCTGCCCGCCGCGCGCATCGACAGCAAGCCGATGCCCGAGGTTTGGGAATGCGGCAGGCGGCTCGGATTCGAGGTCTTGATCCGCCCGATCGTCCGGCGCAAACGCTGCGCTCCATCGCGGGGTCATGCCGAGCGAGACGCGTTTCAGGTCGAGGCCGATCCAGAGCTGGTTGGCCGGCACAAGGGCGACAAGATGCAACGCAGCCGCGAGGAGGTCTACAGAGACTGGCTCGGCGAACGACTCGAGGGTAACGGCGTGCGTCTGGAGGACGCCGCGCTCAAGTCATTCCAGCGCGTGCGCACAATCCGAAAGCTCGGCACGCATGCGACCGAGGGCCCCTGCGCCCTGATGCAGGGAACCCTGACCATCGCCGACGCCGCTGCGTTCGCCGAGCTACTGGCCCGTGGCGTCGGGCGTCACCGCGCCTACGGATACGGCATGATGCTCCTGCGTCCCGTGCAACGGAGCGTCGTGTCAACGATGTAGCAAGTTGACGGACATTGCCGGCTTGCCACGCATTGTCCGCAATTCACGGGGTCGCTCCGCGGTCCCGCCGCACCTTAACAACCAAATAGATATTAGATTCCCAAACGTCAACCCCGGTCAAAACGCGGGCGGGGCGAAGTTTTTGTGCAACCTGCGGCGGAGCCGCACCGTATCCGGGTCACGGTTCTTTTGCGCGCAGAGCCGGTGTTCACGCCGCGGTCGCAGGAGGTGATTCGAAATGCTGAGAGGCAGACTGGGACTCGAGACGGCCAGAATCCCACACGCGGACCGTCATGGGCTGCTGTGGCTTAGCAGGGGGGCGCTTACGGTCAGAGACGGCACGCTGCGATTCGAGCGCCGAACTGATCGTGATGACACGAGTCCCCTTGAGAGCGGCGAATACGGCATCCCGTTTCAGTCTCTATCGATGATCCTCCTGGGACCGGGGTCAACCGTCAGTCACGACGCGCTGCGGCTGATGGCGAGGCACGGCACCGCGTTGGTAGCTGTTGGCGAGGATGGCGTCCGCTGCTACACGGCCCCGCCGCTGCTGCCCGACACGTCAGACATCGCTCGCAGGCAGATGCGCGCCTGGGCCGACTCACAGGACAGCCGCATCACCATAGCCCGAAAGATGTATGCGTTGCGGCTAGGCGAGGTGTTGCCGCATCAGAGTCTGGACGCCCTTCGCGGGGTCGAGGGCGCCCGCATGAAGCAGACTTACAAGAACCTAGCCCGAAGGTATGGGATCACATGGCAGGGGCGACGGTACGACAGAGCCAACCTCATGGCGGCTGACATTCCGAACCAGACCATAAACCACGCGTCGGTGGCCGTGACCTCGGCGGCGGTGATTGCCGTGACCGCGGTCGGCGCCATCCCGCAGCTGGGCTTCATCCACGAGCACAGCGGCGACGCGTTCGCCCTCGATATCGCGGATCTGTTCCGGGACACGATTCTGCTCCCTGCGGCATTCAAATCGGCCCGTGCCGCCGAAAACCCGTACGCGAATATCGAACGCCAAACTCGGCGGATAACCGGCCAAATGCTCCGTACAGAAAATGTCATCCCAAAGATGATCGATCGAATCAAAGTGCTGTTCGAAGACGTAAGCCTGGTCGAAGATGATCGCTAGGCGGTGCGGGGGGCTTGGCACGGAAGGCCTGCAAGTATGACCATCGTAGTGACCGTCAACGTCGAGGCGCGCTATCGAGGATTTCTCGCGTCCACGATGCTGGAGATCGCGCCCGGTGTATACACGTCGCCGCGAATGACGAGCGGCATCCGCGAGCGGATATGGGGAGTGCTCAGCGACTGGTACCACCAGCTGTGGCAGGGGGCGATAGTGATGACTTGGCACGACCCGGCAGCCCCCGGGCAGCAGCGCATCAGGACGCTGGGCGCGGCGCCAAAGACCATAGTCGATGCCGACGGAGTGCACTTGGTAAAGTACAACTAGCGGCGTTACCCGGCTCGAATTAGGCTTAGCCAAAGGTCGAGCCGCTAAGGGGTTCCCCCGTACGCGCGGGGATAGACCCACTCTTCGGCAAGACGCTCCCGGGGAGAGAGCGGTTCCCCCGTACGCGCGGGGATAGACCGCAATGGTTAAAGAGCACGGCATGATTAAGAGCGGTTCCCCCGTACGCGCGGGGATAGACCCTATCATTTCAGCACCAATCCCTAGAGGATGTTGGTTCCCCCGTACGCGCGGGGATAGACCCTGAATAGCTGTCTGGCCGCGTTCCCGGCAATGGGTTCCCCCGTACGCGCGGGGATAGACCGTGATCAAGATCGAGGACGTGACGCCAGGTGCCGATAGCAAAGTCGACGGCGTAGAGGCAGCAGACGCAGCGGCACGGGAGAGGGCGAAAGAGAGA
The DNA here is from genome assembly GCA_965263025.1 of Chloroflexota bacterium. Classification (GTDB taxonomy): domain Bacteria; phylum Chloroflexota; class UBA11872; order UBA11872; family VXNJ01; genus JAPOVO01. The sequence goes on from OZ253578.1 coordinate 226,843, forward strand.
ACGCGAGGGCCGCCGCTGCGATTTACGGACCTCGAAATACCGATAGGAGCCGAGCTTGAGTACACGGCTGGAGACGTCACGGCGACGGTGATCTCGGTTAATACGGTCGACTATGACGGCGAAGAGTACAGGCTCACGCCGCTCACGAAGCAGCTCAAGGGCACGGACAAAGCTGTGGCCCCGGCCTATCACTGGAGGTATGGCGGACGGTTGCTGCGAGACATTTACAAAGAAGTCTGGTGGGAGGAATGAGGTTCGGCGACGGGCTGGCCGCACTCAGGTGAAGCACGACGAACCTACAGCTGGCTAACTGGACCGGGCGGGCGCTGCTGCTGGGGGCCGTGGCTTTTTGGTGGGGCGCGGTGGTCGCGCCGCAACTGGTGAGTCTGACGTTTCCCGAATTGCTGCCGCCGGCCGCTTTGCCGCGACATCTTCTGGACCCCGACATGGAGGGGAGCCTTGCTAACTCGGTATCCGCCGCGTGCTTGGCGGTGGTGGCGCTGCTGGCGCTTGGGAACGCTGTAGTAAGCCGCCGCCAAGGGGGGGCCGGACTGATAACCGTTGGCGGCTGGACCTTGCTGGCGGTGACGGCAGCGTATGTGGCGTGGGAGGAGGTCTCCGAGTTTCACATAGCGCGTACGCTCGACCTCGGAGACGAAGTGCTCGGCATGGCTAACAGCCAGTATCTCTGGCCTGTGCTGTGGAGCCCGGTGATCGTTGCGTTCGTCATTGCGATGTGGCTCTTTGTCCATAAAGGACTGTCAGTCTGGGCGGTTCGTGCGCCGCTGATTCTCGGCTTCGCCGCCTGGTTACTCGCCGTGGCGCACGAGGCGAGTTACCCGTTTCTGTTCAAGGGCCGGGCTGAGATGCTGGAGATCCTTCTCGAAGAGACGTTGGAGTTCAGCGGTACCTTGCTAATTGGCCTCGGCGCGGGTATCGCTCTTGGGAGTACGGCGGTTTCACGACCGCCGTTCGACGCGTTGGGGAAACGCCGTCTGCTTCCGCCGCTGTTGGGGTCGATGGCCGCGGTTGCGGTGCTTGGCGGCTTGGCCGTTGCCTTCGCTTTCCGTGCGCCCGTCGTCGATGCGAGAGCAGCCCACATCGACACCTTTGAGCTGAGCCTCCGCGATGGGGAAGCCGTCGTCCAGGAAATCCAGATGCCCGCTTATCCCGTTGGGGGTTTCCGGGTCCGTGTAGCCAATCGGGACCCCGAGGGGCGTTCGGGGACTGCGGAGATGCGCATCACGGAGACGGGGACTTCGGAACCCATTCTTGCCGAGGGGTTTGTGGAAGTTCCGGCACGAGATAGCCCGGTGTGGAGGGATATCGAGCTAGTTCCACCGCTCGCCGAGGCCCAAGGTCGCTCGCTCGCTGTGCAACTGGCGGCGGAAGTCGAGCAGGAGGCCCATCTCCGGATCGGAGCGACACAGACGGACCGCTATCCGGACGGGCGGTTGTGGATTAACGGCGTATTGGCGTGGCCGGACCAGGATCTCGAGTTCGTGGCCTACAGTGCATCCGAGCTAACGCGTAGCAAGCTCCAGGCGATATGGCATACCTTTTCATCCGATTGGCGGTGGCCGGTGCTGCTCGCGGACTTTGCCATCACGTTAACGCTCATCCTGCTCATCCCCGCCCTGCTCGTAATCGCCGCCCTGCCCGGGCGTGGCTTGCCGACGTATCCGGTCACGAGACCGAGATCAGATCGACTGTCGTGCTAAGCGCACGCTGCCCCTCGAACGTCGCGGCGGGGGAGTCGGTCACGCGGGCTGGACGAGCGTGTATTGCGAGAAGCCCCAGATCGCATCGTCGTCAGAATCGAGCACCAGTACATCGTCGGAATCAGTGACGGTCATTGATGAAAAGACCAGATCCGCATTCGCGGTTCGTATGAGTTCGTTAGACATATTCTTTGATGATGCGATTGTACTGCCGTCCCGCCAAACGATGGTGCTGTCGTCCTCAAAGCCCACCAACAGGTCGCCGTCGCCGTCAAAAGCGAGAGCTGCAATCGCGTTCTCCCTAAAGAAGAAGTTACTGCCCGATCCGCTCGCAGGGAAGATGCGCAACCTGCCGCTGTCGGGGACTTCGTTGCCCGTCGGGGTTCCCCCGTACGCGCGGGGATAGACCGGTCGCCGACCGAAGGCTTACCGGCGTCTTGATGGTTCCCCCGTACGCGCGGGGATAGACCGCGCCCGCAGGTTAGCCCCCCCCCCCGGCGGCCGGGGGGTTCCCCCGTACGCGCGGGGATAGACCCACGCTGAAACCTGTAGCACTCGAGATCGCCGAGGTTCCCCCGTACGCGCGGGGATAGACCGCCAGATTGCCGGCGCACGTGAGGGCGAGGGGCGGTTCCCCCGTACGCGCGGGGATAGACCGGCGACGACAGGCTTTGCCCACCGTGTTCCGGCCCTTGAATACCGAAGTGGAGTGACTCAATGATAGACAGGATGCTGGGCGCGGCCCGGTTGAGAGTAGACACCTTCGAGGAGGTCGAGCGGGACCGCGGCGCAACCGGCCAAGCGCTGATCGTTGTGATACTTGTGACGATCGCCAGCGTCGTCGGCCAGATGTTCGGCGGTGAGGAAGTCGACGTGGTGAGAGGACTCGCCGCCGGCATCATCCGTGGAGTGGCTAGCTGGGCCCTGTGGGCGCTGTTCGCCTGGCTGATCGGCGCGACGCTACTGAAGACGCAAGACACCGAAGCCGACTGGGGGCAGCTGGCGCGCGGCACGGGATTCGCGCAAACCCCCGGACTTCTGAACGTGGTCAGCTTCATACCGGGGATTGGAACAGTCATCTCTCTGCTGACATTCGTGTGGACGTTTGCGGGCATGGTGGTTGCGGTGCGGCAGAGCCTGGACGACACGTCGACAATGCGGGCGGTTTTCGTGATACTGCTCGCCTTCATCCCGGTGCTCATCATGAACGGCTTCGTCTTCACACTGACTGGCGGCAACTAGGGCCTGACCGCCAGGACGAAGTGTGCTGGCGTGGATTTGTTCGCTCAGCCTAGGGCTACTCTGCATCAAGGAGACTGATGGGCGACCGGACGAGACAGGACGAAGCGGTCGAGCTGCGGATCGCGGGACATACCTACCAGGAGATAGCCGAACGGCTCGGATACAAGAGCCGGCATTCGGCGCATAGCGTGGTCCGGAGTTGGGCAAGGCGGCAGGCGAGGGCGGCCAACGAGATTCTGGCGGGGGGGCGATCGAAGGTCCAGGGATCCGCTGACAGCCGCTCAGAGGCGTTGTTACGACTTCATACGCGGTTTCATTGAGACTTGAAGGCCGGTCACCGACAATTACGGAGATCGCCAGTCAGTTGGGGCGGGCGCGATCGTCCATCCATCAATGTGTAACGCAGCTGGTACGCAAGGGCTGGCTGGAGAAACACGGTACCGGGATGGCGGGCCGGAGTGGTCTGTCGGTGATTCCGGAGCCTGAAGAAGTCTTTGCTTCTGAGAACGATCGAATGCGGGCGGCACTCGAGTCGGTGCTTGCGTGGGCGGAGGGCGAGGGGCTCGATGCTCAATCTCTCAACGAGGCTCGCGAGCTACTGGAGGAGCTAAGTAGCGGTCCGTGTTGAACGCGGTGATCGTCCCTTGATCCGCACCATGCAGACATAGTGTCGAGTTCCTGATCGCGAGGCTCTCTGACTGAGGCGGATTTGCCGATGAAGGCGAAGGCTTCGAAACGCGTCTGCACGGTGAGGTTTCCAGCCGATCTTCGCAGGTTCGCAACACGGCGATCAGTCTACTGACGATCATTGACGAGGACACAAGCGAGATTCTGGCGATCACGGTCCACCGGTCGCTGTCGGAAGCGCGAGTAAACCAAGCACTTACCGAGGAATCGGCTCAGCAGGTGGATAGATTGGCGTCGCGCGGGAAGATGCCGTTGGCCTGCTGCATCTCGCGGATGTAGCAGATGATCTCCTCAACGTCATCCGACGAGACGCCCGACACCGGAGGCATGTCGCCGAACGACCAGTGATGTTGCCGCACTCCTTGACGGACCGCTGTGCGAATACTGAAGTCGGAGTGATGGCCGGGCTTGTAGATGCTGTCGATCAGCGTTGGGCCCTGAAGGGTGCCCTCGGCATTCATCCCGTGACAGAGCGAGCAGTGAGCGTTGAAGACTTCCTCGCCTGCTTGAGCGGTGGCGGACAAGGCAGGTCTCGTCACCGAGACCTGTTGAGTGGTGTTCGAATTCGAAGTCTGGTGGGGTGGCGCATCTCGTTCGCCACATCCGATGATCGTAAGAAGGAAGAGGGCCGCGACCAATTTGGAGGTGACGAGGATACATTGAGGGCCTTTGAATGTGGTCATCGCGGACTCGCTCACCACGGATTCCAGATCCTCGCCGGCACGAGCATCGGCGACGAGCGTGCCCAGGAGATCAATTTCACCCACCCATACATCCCGTGCAGTGTGGTGGTCCATCTCGGTCTGGCCCCGGGGGCGGTTGCGAGGGTAGAAAATGGCGAAGTGGCTGCCCAAGTATCCATTATCCAAGCCGAAGACTCATCGTAGCCCGGCGCTAGGCAAGTAGTGTGTAGTCATCTGGGTGCTAGCTGCTCATTACGGACTGACAACCACATCCGGCCGCACAGCTCACTGGGGCTACCGGCCGCCGGCACCGGCGGCTATCCTGCCTGCTGAGCCTGTCCCGATGCTCGCCGGACTAACATAATTGGTCGTACAAAAGCCTTGGGGGCAGGTCAGCGACCCTATATCGTCTCTCTGTCTTTGTCCTCTGCCGCTTCCTCTTTTGGGTCCTCCTCCGGCTCCGAACGCCGCCTTACGCTTTTCACTTTACCTACAATCTCACCACTGTGGAGTTTTAGAGTTTCAGACCAACGGCGATAGAGAACTTTGCAGATGATGGACGCCAACGAAGCAACAATGACTATGAGGATTCCAACTCCTATGATTCTGATTAAAGTCATTTTTTGTCCTACCTAACACCTACCGACACATCGGATCTTGGTCGCTAGAATCACTGTTTAATCCAACTCTACTTTTATCATTTTTGCTCTTTATTGTCACTACTGGTAGCTGCCACTTGTAGCTGCCTCTCCCCTTTGGTGACCTGCCTCCGAAACTTGGTCCAGTCCGCGGATTCGACCGCTGGGTCGCCGCAAACGGTCCGATAGCAACGGTCAGAATAGACGCGCCAGGTAACTGATCGAATCCCAACTCGACCCTATGAGTTGATGGTGCTGGTGCGGGGTCTAACTCGAAGCGCTCGAATAGGGCCTGAGTCCCAGCTTCCAGAAGCGGGAGGCCCCGTAAACGGCCAGCGACGCGATTATCGGGGCAAGCGCCATCAGCCAGGACGGATCGCGGCCGACTAGCGTTTCGGTAGGTATCGTCGAGACGAAAGCCACCGGGAATATGAAAGTAAGGAATCCCTTAATCCAGACCGGATAGATGTCCACCGGATAGCGGCCGGTCCGGAAGAAGACGTTGAACAGGTGCTCGATATTGTCCAGGCGCACGGCCCAGAACACGAGCGTGGTCATCGCGATCAGGAGGGCGTAGAAGATCGCCAGTCCCGACGTCAGAAGCACCGGAAACAACGCGATCCGCCAGCTAGCCTGACCGGCCTCGAGCGCGAATATGCCGAACAGCGCGAGGCTCAAGCCCATCAGCACGAACGCGGAGTTGGCCGCGGCGAAGCTGCGGGTGCTCGCCAGGAACAGGCTCGGCACGGGCTTCATGAGCACGTAGTCGAACGTGCCCTCGTGCACATCCTCCACCACCTGATTGAGGCTCGGAAACATCACCATCGACATGAGACCGAGGACGAAGTACCAGATTCCGACGACGGCCAGCATCTCGCCGGCGGACCATCCCCGCAGGCTGTCCGTATGGACGAATATCACGCTAACCGCGACCACGGCCATGAACGCGTCCACGCCGAAGGCGTTGACGAAATTGCCCGCGAACTCTGCGCGGTACGAAAGCTCGCGCTGTGTCTATACCTTCGCAAACGTCAGCGCTATCGAGAGCAGCCGTTGCATCAGGCGCCCACCGCCTGATATTGCTTGACGCCCGACCGCCACAGCACGCGCATGAGTATCAGGCCGAACACGAGCCAGCCCGCTTGCAGCGCGAATCCCAGCGCCAGCTCGGCTGAATCGAGACTTCCGATGAACACCTCTATGGGAAACCCGAGCGTGTAGCGAAATGGAAGCACCACCGCCACCGCCTTGATCGCCCCGGGAAGGAGCGCCACCGGGGCGACCTGGCCGCCGACCGCGAAGGCCACGTTGTACCAGATGTTGAAGAACGGACCGGGCTTGGTGACCCAGAACGCGGTAAGCCCCAGGCACACGCCCGCCACGAACGACAGCGACGCCGCGAGAACCACTGAAGGGACGAACAGCGCGACCCAAATCGGATTCATAGGCCTCATCAAGTGCGGCGAGAGCCGCCCGAGCCGGATCAGGTTGGCGAGCTGTCCAAACCCCGTCGCCCACGTGAAGTGCGCTACTCCCATGAAGACGATGTAGTAGACGACAACGTCGTCCTGGCTAAATCCCGCCACGTCGCCGTCGTCCGCTATCGCCCACCACACCGCCATGTAGAGCAGCGGATTCAGGACCTGCCTCAGTCCATAGAGGAGCAGGACGACGTGCAATAGCTGAGAGACGTTGGCCTTGGTCAGCGAGACCGTCCCGCCGAACGTCCGCGCGGCGGCGCTCACGGTTCGGCGTGCCCGAATACTTTGGAGATTACCTCGTCAGTTGGAGGATCAGCCGCCGTGACGTCCGCCGATGGGCACCTCGCGCCCGTCGTCCAGATCGATCCGGTCGAAATGCCGTTTTATGTCGGATCGGTGACCGTTGCCTGACTCCTCGAGCTGCGCCTGAAACCACTTCCAGGTATGATCGCCGGTGTCGGGCGAAGCCGAGCTCATCCAGTCGTTGAACTCCTCGTTTTCTTCCGGCGAGCGCGTGGTCATGTGCTCGGATACCCACTCCCAGACTTCGGCGTCCGTGGCGCAAGTTTCCAAAGCCTCTATGAACCCGTGTTCCGGGACGCCCAGGAACTCGAACAACCTGCCCGAGTGGCCTCCCCGGGCCATGTAATCGCCCAGCGTTCCCGCAAGCTCGGCGCGCCCTTTGTCGATGGCTCTCGGCAGAAAGACGACTCCCCCCAGCTTCTCGTAAGGGCTTCGCGGTACCGACTTCGTCAGATCCATATCAATCACCCAGTCTCTGAGCTAACGTCCCACCGGCATGATATGACCCCGCGCCCGACCTGCCGACCCCACAATGTCGTCGGTGAGGACCCGCTCATAGTGACTTGCCCCGAAGCCGTACTCCGTCCTCAGACGGTCGTAGATGTGCTTGGCGGTGTGCCGCTGCTTCTTCGGAAGACTACTGTCCTCATCCAGGATCCGGTCGATCACCCTGCGGTACGGGTCCAGCTTCGATCTTCGCGGCGGCCGCTTGCGACGGTACCCGGGAGGCACCGAGTGCTTCAGCATCTTCCGCACCGTGTCCCGGTGCAGCCCGTACACACGCGCCGCCTCGCGCGTGCTCATCTGCTCCACCATGCACGCCCGGCGCACCCGCGCGTACAACTCCACCTTGTACATCCTCCATACCTTCCAGCATGTTCCGAGGAACTTGATGGAAGACCGCGCGTGGTCCACTTTTCAAGCGCCAAACCCCAGCGCTATTCCCCGCCCTGCCGGTACATTCTTACTCCGCCGTTTACATCGATGCGCTCGCAAGCGTTCGAGTGGTTCGACAGGTGGCTCGGCCCGTCTAACTAGAACCGCTCAGAACGCTGGCCCTTCAAACCAGTTCCTCTACACCGTCACGCTTGTGCTATAGCTCAACCTGGCTAGCGGCCGGCGATCCCGCTCATGACGAACCCTTTGAGGAAGTAACGCTGCATGAAAAAGAAGACGAGCACGACGGGCACGGTCATGGTGGCCGAAGCGGCCATCAGCAGGTGGTAGTCGGTTGAAAACTCGCCCCGAAACGATTGGAGACCCAGGGCCAGCGTTTGATTCTGACGGGATGCGAGATATATGAGGGGCGCCAGAAACTCGTTCCAGTTGGAGATGAAAGAGAATATGGTGACCGTCGCCAGCACAGGTCCGCTGAGTGGAAGCGTTATCTGCCAGTAGCACCTGAGGAAGCCCGCCCCATCCATGCGGGCGGCCTCATCCAGTTCAACGGGAATCGTCATGAAGAACTGGCGCATCAAAAATATGAAAAACGCTCCACCTCCGAACCAGTGGGGCAAGATCAACGGAAACAGCGTGTCGGTCCAGTTCCCGGCCGACGAGGGGCCGGGAACCTTGGCGAACATCAGGAACTGGGGGATCATCGTCACTATGAACGGCAACATGAGCGTTGAGAGCGTAATGGTGAAGAGAACCTTCTTGCCCCGAAAGCGCAGGCGTGCGAAGGCGTAGGCCGCCATGGACCCGGTCAAAAGAGTGCCCACTGTCGCCGTAACCACGATGATTGAGGTATTGCGCGCCCACAGGCCGAAGGGCCGTTTGGTAAGGGCCTCGACATAATTCTCAAAGTGCGGATCGGTCGGGGCCAAAGTGGCGAAGAACTCTCCTATTCCCCGCGGCGTGGCTGCTACAAGCTGGGGCGTCTTTAGAGAGGCGGCAAACAGCCAGAGCAATGGCAGGATCAGCACGAAGGACACGGCGATCATCCCGGCATAAACCAGGACGCGATACGTAACAGACCGCACGCGCGTCAACAACGACCTGACGCGTACCGCATCATCCGTTCCAGCGGCCCTCCGCGCAGCCGGCGTCGCCCTGATTGGCACGGCTTCAGTCGACCTTGACTTCGTAGTACACCCACCTCTTCGCCCCCAGGAACTGGATGCCGGTAAAGAACAGAATGATGACGAACAGACCCCACGCCAGGGTGGATGCGTATCCGAACTTCAGGTACTCGAAAGCATTGCGATACAGGTGCAGTACGTAGAACAGCGTCTGATTGGCCGGACCGCCGTTGGTCATGATGTAGGCGGTCGTGAAGATCTGGAAGGACCCGATCAGACTGATAACCAAATTGAAGAAAGTGATGGAGCTGATGAGAGGCAAAGTCACGTGATGGAACCGCCTAAACCGCCCCGCCCCGTCGATGCTCGCGGCGTCGTACAGCTCCTGCGGCACTCCTTGCAGTCCCGCAAGGAAAATGACCATCTGGCCCCCCACGCTCCACATGGACATGATGATGAACGCGGGCTTTGCCATTGTTGAATCAAAGATCCAGCCCTGGGGCGGCACTTTGACTATGCCTAACAGGCTGTTCGCCAGGCCGAAGTCCGGGTGATAGATGAGAATCCAGAGAATCGCAGAGGCGACGGCCGGCGTCACCGAGGGGACGTACCAGGCCGTGCGGAAGAACCTGATCCCTTTTAGTTTCGAGGAAAGGGGTAGCGCCAGTAGAAGCGCGAAGGCGGTGTGCAGCGGTACGCCGATGAACGTGTAATAGGCCGTATTGCCGAGCGACACTACGAAATCCCGGTCCTTGGTGAACATGGCCCGGTAGTTATCGAGGCCAACGAATTTGATATCGCCCAGGAAGTTCCATTCGCTGAAAGAGAGGGCGAGAGAGGCGCCCATCGGGTATGCGGTGAACAAGAGCAGACCCAGGATCCAGGGCATGAGCAGCAGATAGGCCGCGATCTCTTCCCGTTGACGAAGATTCACGCCGCAATCGGCTCCCGTGGGAACTTGACCCGCACTATTCGAAGAGAGGGCCCGATTACGTCAAATGGCATTGGCCGCCAACTCCAGAGGACGCGGCGCGCAGCCGCGTCCTCTGGGCATTTAGCTATCCGCGTCTCGGCGCCAGGATGTCGTCCACAACCGGCTTGAGCTCGTCGAGCTTGGTTTTGGCATCGGCGCCGTCACGTATCTCCTGCAGCACCGGCGTGATGGTGTTACCCACTTCCTGCTGGAACTCCGTGACATCGAAGGTCCGGCCGTTTTCGATTATGTCGGCAACGACTTCCGGGTGGCCGATCCCGAACTGGCCCTTGACGACCTGCGCCATGTGGACGAGATTGGACTTGCGGCGCGATATGACGCCCATGATCTTCGTCTGGTCCAAATCGCCCTGTTTTGACAGTTGCAGCGCAATAAGGTTCCAGGACTCTGCCGGATATTTGGTCTTGGCCGCGATGCCCAAGGTGTTTGGATGGAAGACGGTTACCCTGTCTGAGCCTTTGGGGGGGTGCGCGACGTCAACCGGGAATCCCTTGACGCGGCTGTAGATCGCCCACCCGTAAATCAGTCCGAACCGGCCATTGTTCAACTCGGCGTAGGAATTGCCATAGGCGTCGGCGGGAGAGGCGGCGACGCGGTGTTTCCGGATCAAGTCCGCCGCCCACTCGACCGCTGCCACGCCGGCAGGCTCGTTGAGGACGAACTCGCCAAGCCCCGGCTGTTTGAGCAGATTGCCGCTGTTTTGCCAGGCCCATGAGTGAATTCCCAGTACGTTCATGCCCGGGTCGTTCATACCGATGCGCTCGGCTTTTCCGGCGTCGTCGCGGGTCGTGATCTTTTGCAAGGCCTCAAGATGGGTATCCCAATTCCACCGGCCGGCCGCGTCCATTTCGTTGATGTCCTCGACGCCGGCTTCTTCCAGGATCTGTTTGTTATACAAAACGGCCCAGGCGTTGCCGATGTGCGGAATACCCCACAGCTTGCCGTCCACGATGCTGAGTCTGAGCGCCTGCTCCACAAAGTCTTCAATCTCGAACTCGGCATCGGCCTTTACGAGCTCGTCTATGGGATAGGCGCCGCCCGCCTTGACGAACTTGGGGAAGAAGATTCCGCTGTAGGCGAAAACGTCGGGCGACGTTCCCGCCGCCGCCTGCGTCAGCAGCTTGGTGTGATATTCGCCGAAGGGCCAGTTCCTGTATTCGATGGTGACATGCGGATACTTGGCCTGGTACACGTCGATGTACTTTTGCGTATACACGCCGTGTCCCACCATCTCGAGCGGCCACCAGGTGCTGAACACCAGCGTGAGCGCCTGCGGCTTCGGTTTCTCTACTTCCACGATCTTGGTGACGACCTTCTCCTGCACTTGCAGGACTACCTCTTTGACGGTCTTCGTCACGACCTTTTCGACCTCTACCAGGACTTCTTCTTTGACGATCCTGGTGACGACCTTCTCGACCGGCACCTCCTTGACCACCTCTTGAATCCTGGTCTCGGTTACAACCTGCGTCTCGCCGCATCCACCCAATGCCGCCAGGAATGAAGCGGCGGCGGCGCCGGCAACCGTGTACTGCAGGAGCGCCCTTCGCCCTATGGACCTCTTGGCTAATGACATCTTCGCCTCCTCGTCGTCACACATTGCTCCAGATATCGCGTGAACCCCTAGCCTGACGCCACCGATCCCGGAGCGCAGACACTCAACGCCGATTCTTCGCCACTTCTCCTGAACATCTTGACATACGATCCGCAAGGCAGCTTAGCGCGTATGCAGAAGACCGTGATCGGCTTCGTAGGCGGCCTTCCAGCGGTCCCGCTCTCGTTCTAGCTGTCTAAGGCGCTTGAGGTACCAGTCCGGCTCTTCCAGCGCCTCGTAGATCACTGCGCCCTCGCAGTTGGCGGGCGGAGGGATACCAATGAGATGGGCGCAGGTGGGCGCAACGTCCACGTGACGGGTTATGCTTTTCAGTTCGACGCCCCGTCTGACGCCCGGACCGGCCATCACGAACACCGAATGCTGTCCGCCCCACCCCAGCCGCGCGCTCGGCAATTGCTTGCCATGTACGTGGTCGAACTCCGGGTGCAGGGCGAAGACGACGTCACCGACCAGCTCCCCCTTGAGTCCGACTATCTCGGCATCCTCGTGCTTAAGAACGATGCTGAACGGCCGCCGCCCGGTCGCTTCATCCTTGAAGTCCATAAGAGCGTCCATGACCTGAAGCCGCACTTGCTCGTACTCGGCCTGCGGAACGATGCCGTCGGGCTCGCGTCCCTCGAGGTTTACAAAGACATTCACCTGGCCGACCGGGACAGCCTTCGAGGAAGCGTAGTCGATCGATTTCAGGCCCGTTCTTTCGTCCTCGACGAAGTTAAGCAACCCGTACCGCGCCAGCACTTCCTCGACGACCACCCGGGTCTCGGGATCGGCTGTCCCGCCGTGATCGGCGACTATCGCCATCACCGTGTCGGGGCCGCCGACTTCCGTGAGCATCCCGATCATGCGGTCGACGCTCTCGCACGTCTCGTATACGGCCCTCTGGCCCCTCTCCAGCTCTTCACCGGTGCTTCCGCCGATGGGATCGGCCTTGTTAAAGAACGAGTGACCGAAGTAGTCGGGCGTATGGACCTGAACCAGCATCAGGCCCCAGTCGTAAGCGGAAGACAGGTATCCGGCCGCCCTGCCCAGCCATTGGTGGTGGTACTCCATGAGTTCCAGATACGTCTCGTCGTCGATCACTCCGACGACGAGGGCCATGTATCCGGGGTCCTGGATGAAGGGCCCCACATTTTCAAGCAGCTCCCGGGCCACCTGCTCCGGATAGGTATATCCCTCCACGGGCCAGATCTGCGGGCAGAACAGCTCGAATTCGTCGGCGCGCGGGGAGAGCTTCAGCAGCTTCAACCGAAGCGTACCGGTGACCGTCTCTCCCTTTATCCGGAAGTCATCCTCGAACCAGTCGCTCCATTCCCGCGGCCCGAGGTCCGCCACGGGATTCGACGCGTCTTTGGTGCGGGACACGATCACCCGGTCGTAGCCTCTATCTCCGGAAGCTGTCACCAGAGCATTGAGGACAGTTGGGACCGCGCGGGCGTCCCCACGAGGGACGCCCGCGCGGTCCAGATGACCGTGCCGGAAGTAGGTAAAGGCCAGCTCGGTCTCTTTGGGCGGCTCGGCCGAATCGGGTACGTTCGACCAGCCATCGGCGGGCTGAAGCTCCACCCGGGTGACCAGCGGCAGATCGTCCAGCGTGAAAAGGTGATAGCTGGCTATCGCGTGGTAGTTGGTGGCAGCCGGACCGCCGCCCTCGACCTGGATACCGTTGGTCATTCTCGGCGGCCAGGAGATTTCCCATTTCAGCAGGATCGGGAACTTGCCGCCCCTTTCGGCGGCGTTCCAGACGAATTCGGCCTTGCAGAGTTCCGAGTTGACGCCAAATCTCGTGCGGCTCAAACTGCTGCCGGGCTCGCGGATGTAGAAGTCGGTCACCTCGTGAGTGCCCGGCCAGGCACCGGTCGCCAGGCTCGTCCATCCGGGAGGAGTTAAAGTCGGATGCACGCCGAGCATGTGGCTGTGCACGCCGTCGTCGATGAGCCGGGCCAGGTTGGGCATTCGGCCTTCCCGGCACATCTTCAAGGAGAGCTCCATGCTCATCCCGTCCAACCCGATCAGGATGAGCTTCTCCGCAGGACTATTTGCTCGCGTCACCGACGCTCCCCGCTCATAAGCCTGTTGACCCGTTAATGTCGGTAGATTATTCAAGTATAGATGCCTCCAGGCAAATGGACTGTCAAGGGCGGCGAGAAAACAGGCCACATGGCGGAGTAAAAATGTACCACCCCGGCATAGCTGTGCAGCGAAAATGTCACGCGGAGAGAACCGGGTCATGGGGTCCATGACGGCAGCGGTGGGAAGTGGTGTTGGGTGGGAGGAGTGAGCTAGGGGTCGGCAGGGCTGCCGGCAGAGAGCAGTGTCGTGGCCTGCCGGCTCTGCTTTAGGCGGTAGCTCTGGCCGTTCATTTCGAGGATGTGTACGTGGTGGGTCAGGCGGTCCAGGAGAGCGCCGGTGGCCGCTCGGAGCCGAGGACCTCTGTCCACTCGTCGAAGGGCAGGTTGGTGGTGACGAGGATCGATCCTCGCTCGCAGCGCTGGCTGAAGACCTCGAACAGCAGCTCTGCGCCGGTCTTGGACAGCGGGACGAAGCCGAGTTCGTCGATGCTGCGGAGCTTTAGGCGGGAGAGCTTTTTCTGGAGGACAAGCAGGCGTCGCTCGTCCCTGGCCTCGATCAGCTCGTGGACGAGCGCGGCCGCCGTGGTGAAGCCGACCGACAGCCCCCGCTGGCAGGCGGCAAGGCCGAGACCGAGGGCGGCATGTGTCTTGCCGGTCCCGCTGTTACCCATGGCGATCACGTTCTCGCGCCGGTCGACGTACTCGCAGCGGGCCAGCTGCATGACAAGCTGCTTGTTCACGGACGGGATGGCGAGGAAGTCGAAGCTGTCCAGGCTCTTCGTGGCCGGGAAGCGTGCAGCCCTTATCCGCCGGTCCAGCTTGCGGTGATGGCGGTCTATGGGTTCAAGCTCAGAGAGCCTCGGCAGGTAGCGGGGATGGTCGACACCCTCGGCGGCGCACTGGTAGGCCGGCTTGCCGTGGGGGGCCTCCAAATACGACTTAAGGTGGCGAAATAGATTTACGGGCGTGAATTTCGCACATAAAAAAAGTGGGTATGTACGGGTCTATGGCCGCCCATCGGCACCAAAGTTCTGACCCGCCCCACGTCCGGTCAACGTTTCGATCGCTGTTGAGATTAATCGGACCGCGCATCGACCCATGGCGCCGATCGGTTTCTTTTTCGTCTCCGGAAGACGTTCAGCGCTCTACTGGCGCGGCATTCGCCGGGACGAGTGACGAAGGGTTGTTCGAGACGTTCGTATCGAGTCTTATCAGTGTGCAAACGAGCGTGCTTCGGCCTCCTCGGTGTCAGCGTCCACCGTCTACAGTCTGCGCCCCCATGTGGATAACGAAAGTACGCTTCCTCCAGACCCTATCGCCGCTCGTCAACACCAGTCGTGCGCTATTCCTGGGCGGAACCAACACTCGATTCCAACAGGTCCGTTCGAGTAGTCGCAGGCCGTCGCCCGACTTTTAGGCAGATGCCGCAGCAGCCGTGAGATATCGGGACCGTCGCCAGGTGGTCTCGATTTCGCTCAATGACGCGACCATCGGGACACCGTGCGCCGCGAAATCCGCGCTGTAGGTTGACCGCTGAATGCCAATGAATGTGATACCGGCTCGTTGGGCAAATGCCCGATCGCGCAGAGAATCGCCCACAAACACGGCCTCCCGCGCTCTCAACCCATGGTTTTTCAGAATCTCCGCTAGCTGGCGATCCTTGGTCAGTCGACCGTCATGTCCGAGAACGCCGGTGAATAGGTCATCGAGGCCGTTGTTGGCGATGAACGCACGAACGATTTCGTCGGTCGAGCTGCTACAAATGAAGGTCTGAATGCCTGTCCGGTTCAAAAACGCAAGCGTGGGCTGGACGCCCGCAAACGGTCGCCATCCGCTCACGCGTCCGAGTTTCGCAGCCTCAAACTCGCTCGCGACTTCGTCGTTTCGGGAATCTGCCGGAAACAGCTCTTCCAGCTGGCTCCGGAACGGCAATCCGGAGGTCCAAAGATAGCGCTCCCGCGCCTCGGCGCGCCCGAGCCCGTAATGCCGAGTCATCAGCGTCTCCGCTAGCCCCGTCAGCTCTGGCATGGAGTCTGCCACCGTGCCGTCAAAATCGAATATCACGGCCTTGAGGTTGATTCCGACTAGCGGATTTGAAGATCGGCCGTGCCGCCAGGAAACACCGCTTCGCCAGACGACGATGGCATTCGTGGACATCGCGATTAGCGCGAGCACGAGGAAAGCACTAAAGCCGTGGACGGCCGCAAGCAGCGTGCCGATCGCTATCAACAGCAAGCGCGAATCACGGCCGCGACCGGCCGCGATCCAGCGCCCCGAATATCGATAGCCCAGGTCCGCCTGGGCTTTCGTTGAGGTGTAGCTGACCATCAACGTCCCCGCGACCGCGAGTAATCCGGTCACGAGTGTCAGACCTGGCAACGCCGATCCAAAAATCGCCGCCATACCTCGATCAGTCCAAACGAAATACGTGAGCCCAAGAATGATCGCCACGTCCGTATAGCGGTCGACAACAGCGTCCAGAAATGTGCCCAGCGGCGATGCCATCTTCTTCAGACGTGCGATCTCGCCATCCGACCCGTCGAGTACGCTCGCCAGGTGGATCGCGATGCCCGCCGCAATCGGCTGTCGCAGCATGAGCAACAGAACCCCGGCGAGTCCCGTTAGGAAGCCCAATACGGTCACCTGGTTGGGCGTAATCCGGCGGTACGCTAGCAGTAGCAGCGGCGTGACTAGCCGGACTGAAACTGGGCGATTCAGTCTCCGGGATACCCAGCCATCGTGCGGCTTGGCAAGCTGCCGGTACAGAAGCGCGTTCGCCTGTCGCCGTGCAGCCGGCGTATCGACATCGACCCAGAAGGCATCTCCTATGTCGACAGTGCCGGCCAGACCCGCGGTGGCCATGCGCTGCACGGCGCCGCTGAGTGAACCATCGCCGACGCTGAGCCCCTCATCAAGGGCGTCGAAAATTGCCGGAGTACATAGGAACGCGCCAGTATCGAATGCGTTGAATGGCTCGAGGCCCTTCCCGATCGCCCGGATCCGATCACCGGCAATCTGGACACGCGTTACATCGTCCAAATCGACGCCGTCGCTGTTCCGCACGCGCCCATCGACCGCAAGGACTAATGCGTCGCCGCGCAGCTCGTGAGCCGCCAACCTCCGAACGATGCGGTCGTCCAAAACGTGATCGGCCATCAGCAGCAAAAATGGTCCCGTCGCCACATTTCGCGCGCAGCTCAGCGATGCGCCGTTTCCCCGTTCCCAGCACGGGCAATGCAGCGACGTGACTGAAATGCGCCGCCTCTTGCGGACGTCATCGAGAAGCGCATCGATGAGGTCTGGCCGAAACCCGGTCATGACGACGATGTCGCCTACGCCCGCCTCGTGCGCGGTCGCGATTGTGCGTTCCAGCAGCGCGAGACCGGCAACTGTCACTAGCGGCTTGCTGTCGACACCGGCCCCCATCCGCGTGCCGGGGCCCGCCGCCAAGATGATGCAACTGAGGAGTGCACGATCTGATCGGTTCTCCGCGCCGTTTAACGCGGCGTGTTCGGTTACGATCGGATCGGTAATCCCGAGCATCTTCCCTCCCGTCAGTGGAGTCAGGTTCTTCAGCGGCCGCGTGGACCCCGTCTTTGCGGACCCGCGTCCCAACGTTGATACGCGACGTTCGGTGGTCGCAGTAGATCTGCGACGATCCCTGGTAGCCGCGGCGCGCAGGCACGTCCAAAGCGGATCAAACGGCAGTGCGCGAGCACCCATCCCTAGCGGGGGAGGCTTCGGCTTCCGCGCCCGATGATGTCAGTCGCCACCGCACAGTTGCGGGCACCCATTAAAGCACATGCCCCTGCGACCGACTTCAGGATTGATGACGGACACTGGCCCATAAGAAGGTGACACACGGCAAAGCGTACGCATACGCCGTGACAGGTTGCCAGTCGCAGCAGGCCCCGTACCGGATTCCCTTGACTATCAACTCATAGGGTCGAGTTGGGTTTCGATAAGTTTCCGGTCTGAACGCCTCTCCCCCTCGCCATCTATAGCCTCGTCTTTAGCCCCGACCTGTCCCTCCTTTGGCTCAATTTCTCGCGTCGCTCTTGGGCAGGCCTTCGGCGGCAGGTCCGAGGGAGGCGTCACCTTTGCCCGATTAGGTTTTGCGCCTCGGGGGATCGTTACATTACGGTGCGGGGAAGGTTTACAAGCCGCCTCATGCGCTCTTTGCAGACCACTTGATCCGCAGGCAACAGAGGCTTCCCGCCGGTCGCCCCACCGAGCGGCACAGCCTGGTGCCGACAAACGGCCTTACCGGCAGGGCGTCGGTCAGCTGGTTTTCCTCAAGGACCAGCACTAGCAGGTTGTAAGGTTGCCCAACTCAGGCGGGGTCTCGCCGCTCAGCCGGTTGAAGTCGAGGGCCAGCCGGGTCAGGTTGCCCATGACCTGCCCCCCGAAACCTGGTCAAGTCAACGCGTGTCGTCGGCAGCGTCTATCCACTGGCGCACGACGCCCGTTAGGTGCTTGGCCTTGGCCGAACTGATCGTACGTCTGATCTGCGCGCGAATTGCGGGCGCGTCCATACCTAGCGACTCGAGGACGCGCGCCGCCATCTCGGTGCCGCCCTCGACCTCCTCGCAGACCACGTGGTCTGCGCCGAGTTCCAGCAGATCGCTGCGCTCGGCCACGTAACGGGTGCGGGCGAGGATCGGCACTTGTGGCGACTCCGCCCGCGCCGCGGCGATCGCCCGGCGCACCGCGAGTGGATCGCTTATCAGCAGCGCCAGCACCCGCGCGTGGCTAAGGCGCGCGTGCACCAGCGCCTCGGCGCTGGTGATATCGCCGTAGTAAATGTGCGTGTGCTCGCTGCGTCCCTCGCGCACACTCTCCGTGTTAAGTGCCAGTATCACGTATGGGATCTCGGCCTCCGCCAACGTCTGCGCCAGCAGCCGTCCTGCCACCCCGTATCCTGCGATCACGACGTGGTCGGTTAGGTGTGCGTCCTCACCCGTCGGTTCGTCGATGCCGCGCGCCCGCAACAGTCGTTCGAGCGGTCGCAGCAGCGTCTCACCGGCGTGCAGCCCTCCAGTCCAGTGCATCAGCAATCGTGACAGCAGGATGCTCACAACGCCGGTGGTTACGACGACACTCAACTCGGACGAAGTGACCAGACCTTCGCTCACGCCCAGCACCAGCACCACATAGCCGAATTCGCCAAATTGCGCCAGGTATACGCCGGAACGCCATGACACGCTCGCCGGGTTTCGCATCGCAAGCGCCGCCAGCGAGGCCACCAGCGCCTTCCCGCCAACCAGCCCCAGCACAATTAGCGCCGCGATTAGAGGTGCGTCGACGAATACCCGCCAGTCGACGATCATCCCAAGCGATATGAAGAAAAAGCTCGTAAAAGCGTCGCGCAGCGGTATGATGTCGCTGATCGTGCGGTGGCTGTAATCAGTGTCGGCGAGCAGCATTCCCGCCAGGAACGCGCCGAGTGCGTACGACAGCCCAAGCTGGCCCATCAGCCACGACGAGCCCAAGGCAATCGAGATCACCGTCAGCAAGAACACCTCCCGCGTCCGGGTCGCGTCCACCGCCTGAAATATCCGCGGGACCACGAATCGCGCGACGACCAGCAATCCGCCCACCGCCAGCGTCGCGCGGATCAGCGCCCACGCCGCCTCGAGCCCAAATCCGCCGCTGTCCCCCGTGGCCAGCACCGGCACCAGCAGCGTGAGCGGTATCACCAGCAGGTCCTGGAAGATCAGCGCACCGACAATGAAACGCCCGTGCGGCGCGTCCAGTTCGCCGCGGCGGGCAAGTAACCTGAGTACCACGACTGTGCTCGACAGCGCCACCGCGAGGCCGAAGACGATGCCTCGCTCCACGGTGTCGCCCGCAACGACAAGTATCCCGAGCACCGCAATTGTGGTGATGCCGACCTGCAAGGAGCCACCAATCGCCACCGACTTCCAGATGAAGCGCAAGCGCGATAGCGAGAATTCCAGGCCGATCCCAAACAGCAGCAGGATCACTCCGATTTCGGCGATCTGATCGATATGATTTGACTCGCCGACCAGCCGAAGACCGTGTGGACCGGCGATTGCGCCAGTGATGAGGAAGCCGGCGATCGTTGGCAGACCCAAGCGGCGTAGACCGAGCGTAGTAGCCACGGCGAGCGCGCCAATCACGGCCAATTCGCCGAACAGTTCCAGTTCCATCAATCGTGTTTCCAGACAAGGGCAGGTAGGCTATTTCCCCATCGCCTGCCCTCAACGTTCGTACTCCAGCTATGTTAGTGCCGCGAGCATCGCGGTTAACTGATCGCCAGACGCGTCGGCGCCTCGCACCGGTCCAGCATCTCTTCAAGGGCCTGCTAGTAATCGGGTCTCACACGTTTTGGCTGTCTGCCGCCGCATGCCTTCTGATGGTCAAAGGCAGGCGACTGCGCGGCGAACGTACGGCTGCGCTCCACCCAGCACCCGCCACAGTCGGTCCTGGGTCAGGATGCGCGTCGAGCGACTGAGGTATCCGTTCACCCATCATCGTGATCGCCAGTGGCCGTATGACCTGCTCCCCAGAGAACTGGTCCAAGAGGATCGTGAGTAACCGCAGGCCCTAGACGACGAGATCGCACGACGCCATCGATAGCCGAGCAGCTCGCGGTGTGATCGCAACTAATATCGGCACGATGAGTTGATAGGGGGCAGGATCACGCGCAAAGCCATTCGCGTAGCCGAAGGATTACGACGCGATCCAGGCACTCGGTGAACCGCGTAGTGACGGAAGATATAAAAGCTCATCCGTCCCCACGCCTTACCCGGTTTCAGGCCGTAGGCAGTCGTTGACGTCAGGCCTGAATGTGGGCCGGTTCCAGGAAGCTCACCGGTTGAATCGCCTATAGTAGGGTCACACTTCTTCGCCTGGGAGGTTTGGCTTGAAGCGTCTGACCCTGGCATTTCTCGCAGTTAGCGTGCTTGTTGGATTGAGTGTCTCCACGGCACTCGCACAGTGGCCGACGAGCTGTGTAGAGTTCAACGACATCATCGAAGCCAGCCTGGGCAACGATGAGAACGTGGGGATCTACGTGCGCGTCCATGGCGACCAGGCCGAAGCCGCCTGCCGGCGAGACCACGAGCGCGACGGCGTTCTCTTCGGCGGCCGACGGTACAAGACGCCTTCCAAGGACGACCCCGCCGCCTACACGCAGGCGCTCGTCGAGCGCGCCATCGACCGCTACAACATCGAAGGCCTTCAAGCCACGCTTGGCTACTACAATTCCCCACAGAGCGTTGACGGGCAGTGGTACGTCTTCATCATCGATGAGAACCAGACCGTCATCGCTCACGCCGCCGACCCCGACCTGGTTGGCAAGCACGTCTCCCAGGCTCTCGGACCCAACTCCTACCCCACCGGGTCCGCCGTCGCCGCCTCCGCCGACGAGGACGGCGCCTGGTTCGACTACACCTACGCCAATCCAGCCTCTGGCGTTGTGGAGACCAAGCACTCCTGGGTGGTGATCCACGACGGCATTACGTTCGGCTCCGGCTGGTACGAACGCGGCCCCGGCAAGTCCGCCGCCGCCGCCTACACCAAGGCCTTCGTGCAGCAGGCCATGAATCTCTACGTCGCCCTAGGCCTGGAGGAGACCGTCGCCTACTACAACGCCAAGGAGAGCGTTGACGGCCAGTGGTACGTCTTCATCATCGATGAGAACCAGACCGTCATCGCTCACGCCGCCGACCCCGACCTGGTTGGCAAGCACGTCTCCCAGGCTCTCGGACCCAACTCCTACCCCACCGGGTCCGCCGTCGCCGCCTCCGCCGACGAGGACGGCGCCTGGTTCGACTACACCTATGCCAATCCAGCCTCTGGCGTTGTGGAGACCAAGCACTCCTGGGTGGTGATCCACGACGGCATTACCTTCGGCTCCGGCTGGTACGAACGCGGCCCCGGCAAGTCCGCCGCCGCCTACACCAAGGCCTTCGTGCAGCAGGCGATGAACCTCTACGTCGCCCTAGGCCTGGAGGAGACCGTCGCCTACTACAACGCCAAGGAGAGCGTTGACGGCCAGTGGTACGTCTTCATCATCAACGTCGAGGACGGCCTCACCATTGGCCATCACAACCCCGAGTTCAGGGGTCGCGACCCTAGCCTGCGTGTCGACGTCGCCGGGTACTTCTACGGTGACGACCTGCTCGCCGCCGACGAAAATGGCCGCTGGGTTGACTACGTTTTCCTGAATCCAGAGACCGGTGAGCAGCCAACCAAGCACACCTGGGCCATACGGCACGACGGCCTGATCTTCGCCTCGGGCTGGTACGAGTAGTAAGTCGTCCGCCCATCGGCACCGTTTAGGAGTCGCGGCCAGCCGCATCGGGAGGTTTCCACTCCTTCTCCAACGGCGGCCAACTAGGTTCCGTCAACTTCAAGCCTGACATCCCTAGCTTCTGCGAGATCCGCGACCTCCCCATACCGAATCCCTTCTACACCTAACTGCGCCAACCACCCGTACCGCCGATCCAGCCGCGACCCCATACCCATAGGGCCGGTGTACGTTCATGGCGACAACGATGTGCGAGAGTTCTGGCAGCCGTCGCCAGACACGGAGGAGATCCGTCAGCACTTGCTCGATATCGTGAGGGAGCCGGAGGAGCACACAGACGGCTACCCCTTCTACTCACCGCCTCCACACGCGAGGGCGATTGAGCAGTTGCTGGACTTCGGCGACCAGCGGGTCGTCGAGGCGTTGGAGGACCTCGTCCAGCGGGACGAAGTGAAGGAAGCTCGCGCTGACATCCTCGAGCTGATCAAGACGGTGCGTCAAAGACTGGCCCCGTGACGGAAGTGCGGCGGAAATCGCCGTGAACAAGGTGGCCTAACGCCGAGTCCGAGGGCGCCCGGGGAATGCAATTAAGATGTTCTGGTGGGTGTCTATGCTCAATGTAGCCCAGACGCAGGGAGCGTTCAGCGATGCAAGACAAGACTCGAACGCAAGAGCGTCTCGACGCCCTTCTGCGCGACTTCGAGACGCTCCGACACCGGCTCGTCGGCTACCCCTGCAACCAAAGCTTCGACTATTCGGCTTTACTGCCCTTCCTGAGCTACTGTCCCAACAACGTCGGGGACCCCTTCCACGACAGCAACTTCCGCAGCAACACCCACGAAATGGAGCGCGAGGTCATCGGCATCTTCGCCGATCTGATGCATCTAGCCCGAGACCAGGCATGGGGCTATGTGACGTCGGGCGGTACCGAAGGCAACATGTACGGCCTCTACATCGGGCGCGAGATGTTCCCGGACGGCGTGGTCTACTTCTCGCAGGATACGCACTACAGCGTCGTCAAGATTCTGCGCGTTCTGAAGGCTCGCAACATCATGATCAAGAGCCTCGACACCGGCGAGATCGACTACGACGACCTCCGCGAGACCATCCGGATCAATCGCGACCTGCCCGTCATCTTCATTGCGAACATAGGAACCACCATGAAGGGGGCGGTGGACGACGTTAGCAAGGTGCGTGAGATCCTCGACGATCTTGCAGTCACGAACTTCTACATCCACGCGGACGCGGCCCTGAGCGGTATGATCCTGCCATTCGTGGACGAGCCGCAGCCGTACGGGTTCGATGCCGGCTTCGACAGCGTCGCTATAAGCGGACACAAGATGATCGGAGCTCCGCTACCGTGCGGCGTCGCTCTCACCAGAGCCGAGTACGTCTCCCGCATCGCCAGATCCATCGAGTACGTGGGTGTGCTGGACACCACCCTGAGCGGGTCGCGCAATGCCATCACACCGCTGATGATTTGGTACGCTTTCCGCCAGCATGGGCTGGACGGCTTCCGTGAAATCGTAGCTGAATGTCTGGCTGTCGCCGAGTACGCCGTCGAACGCTTCAACGACAGTGGGACCCCAGCGTGGAGGAACGGGAACTCGGTCACGGTCGTCTTTCCGAAGCCGTCCGACGATGTGGTTCGCAAGTGGCAAATAGCTCCCTACGAGGACATCGCACACCTCATCGCCATGCCTCACGTGACGAGAGCGACCATCGACGCGGTGGTCGACGACTGCTCGGAGTACGAGCCGGAGTAGAGGACAGCAGGATGAACAGAATTATCGTCATGGCAAGGAACGAAGTGGGCGTGATCGCCGACATCAGCAGAACGCTCGCCAACGACGGGATCAACATAGAGACCATCAGTGCGGAGGGACTCGACGAGAAGGGCGTTATCACCCTGACAACCGATGCCTACGACCAAGCCCTGCGAGCTCTGACCAATGCCGGCTTCAAGACCGTATCGGACGACTCCCTGATCCTGCGGCTACCGGACGAGCCGGGCGCATTGGCAAAGGTAGCCGAGAAGTTCAAACACGCCGGCGTGAACATACAGAGCCTGCACATCGTGGAGCGCCAAGCTGACCACACCATCGTAGCGCTGTCCTCCGATGACCGCGCGAAAGCCGAAACGTTGGTGGATAGATCGACCGTCGTGTAGTCATCCTCGCCGTCGGGCCTCTGGTCCTGGATGAACCACCGATCGGCGGGTCGCCATGGCCCCAGGCCAGGGCAATGGTGAATCTCATGGCGATACTGACCTGGCATCCGAGAGCGGCTCGAGGAGAAGTGGTAGACACTGGGGAATAGGAGGCGGTAGATGGCAAAGCGAAAGCATACGCCTCAGGAGGCGATGAGCAAGCTCCGGCAGGCCGAGGCGGCCATATCCGAGGGCAGTGCGGTCGCCGAGGCCAGTCGCATGATTGGGGTTAGCAAGCAGACCCTCTACAGATGGCTGGCTGGGCACCGTGGGTGGAGGATCGACCAGGCCCGACGGCTCAAGCAGCTGGAGACCGAGAATGCCCGGTTGCAGCGGGGACTGGAGCACCTGTCGGCGTACAACCATACTCTGAAGCAGGTGGCGGAGAGCAAACTTGTGAGCCCGGCCCGTCGCCGCCACTGCGTAGAGCGTGTCAGAGCCGTTTTCGGAGTCTCTGAGCGGCGTGCCTGCAAGGTGCTCGGGCAACATCGCTCCACCCAGCGCCGCCGGCCGACGACCGTGTCGAAGCCGAGTGGCCGATCGCGGCAGGCGGCAACTACCCCGAGTCAGACTAACGGTTGAATGGTTCGATATGTGCGGACGATATAACCTGATCTCGAACCTGACCGTGCTTGGCGAGCGCTTCCAGTTTGACGCCACTCAACTGACGCTGGAAGCCGCCTACAACGTCGCTCCCACGCAAAACGTCCTCACCGTTGTCGGCGGCGAGTCGCGACGCGCCGGGTTCATGCGCTGGGGTCTCATCCCCTTCTGGGCCAAGAACCACTCCATCGGCAGCCGCATGATCAACGCCAGGGCCGAGACGGTCGCCGACAAGCGCTCGTTCCGCGATTCCTTCAGACGCAGGCGCTGCCTCGTCCTCGCCGACGGCTTCTACGAGTGGCAGCGCACACCGTCAGGCAAGCGCCCCATGCGCATCGCCATGCGGTCGGCAGAACCCTTCGCCTTCGCGGGTATATGGTCTATATGGAATGACCCCGAGGGCAACTCGATACCGACGTGCGCCATCATCACGACTTCGGCGAACGACCTGCTCAGGCCCATCCACCACCGCATGCCCGTCATCCTGCCCAAGGACATGGAGGGTTTCTGGCTCGATAGGAGCATTGAAGACCGCAGCGCGCTTAGCAGCGTCCTGACTCCCTATCCCGACGATGCGATGGAGGCCTATGAGGTCTCGACGCTCGTCAACTCCGTAGCCAACGACGGTCCCGAGCTGATCGCCCGCGTGGCATGACTTGGTGGCTGTGTGCCCCCCGAGGTCCGGCGCCTTCGTAGCGCCGCACCTATGAATCTCGCCAAGACCAGGTACGCCGCGTCATCGGCGGCCGTCCTTGTTCTTCTCCTGGCTCTAGCCGGATGCGAAGTGGCGTCCGAGCCAGCTTCGGACGTTACGGCGACCGTGCGGAAACTTCCCGCGCCCGAGCCGGACGCTGCGTCCACAGTGCAGGCTCAGGCACTGGCCACGACAACCGCGCAACCTACCCTGGAAGCGATTACGCCGACACCGACCGCCGCACCGACTGCCACCGCGACGCGCACGCCAACCCACACTCCACCTCCTACCGCGACGCCAACACCGTTTCCAACTGCTACGCCGACACCAACGCCCATTCCCGGACGGTCGTACCTCTATAGGCCTGTCATGCCTCCCGAACACATGGTCTACGTCTGGTGGGAATGGAGCTCTGACAACAGCGAGTTCGAGTCGCTGGACATAGATTTCACCGTCCACAACGACATCGTGGGATTCACCGGTCCGCACGGTCTGTACCTGATGCTCGGGGACGCGGAGATCTCGGGGACGCCGTTCTACTTTGGGCTACAGACCGACGTAGACGATCCAACGGCGGGGTCTCGCGGCAAGGGCTTGATCTTTTCGAGATGGGAGACTCGCGATCTGGATAACGCCAGAGTCGCCGACCCGGTAGAGGGATGGACGCAGTCGTCCGGTCACGAGGGCGACTTCATAGGCGTCAGGCGCTCGTACGACTGGGGCGCGGGCGAATACCGAGTGCGAATCGCCCCGGACGGCTCCGACGAGAGCGGCCGGTGGTTCGGTATGTGGATTACGGACAAGTCCACGGGCGAAACGGTCTGGGGCGGGTCTCTCAGGTTCCCCTACGAGAATGGCAAAGCCGCGATCAGCTCACCGCTCTACACGACGATGGAGGTCTACGGAGGCGCACCGATAAGACCCATAGACATACCCGAATGGCATGTGAGCATAGCCAGGCCGTCGGGCGACAGCGTCAAATCTACGTGGGGTGTTACGGGATTCCCAGCGTTTTCGAGCCACATTCTCAACTCCGACGCCCGGTACGACCCTACGGAGGAAGTGCTGCACCTCCACGCCGGCGGCCTCACCCAGCGCTCAACCCTGCCGCAGGAAATCCTTTTCGACTAAAACTGCTCCTACAGGCAGACTTGCAACCGCATCCGCCCCCAGTTCGCCTGCCCCAGCGGCCCGTATCAGCAGCGGTGTTAGTCCTAGGAGCAACAGGACAGGCTTAGCGGACACGACGGCTGCCGACTCTAGCGGCCATATCGACTGCCGAACCATTACCGAACATGATACGATCACCAGTTCTAGTCGTACGACGTTTTCGACGCAGGTCAGGGACCTATTCTCGATTATGGATTGCAGCTGCTGAAGCGCAGCACCGCGGTTCCCGACGATCCGGATCATCCGGCCCGCCGCTGGTTCCGCCGCTGGTCGCTCTGGCCGCCGGTTCTGGAGCTGCCTCCCTGGATACGCTGGGTGCAGGCCTCACCCGCGTATCCCGACCACCCGATCGCTGGCGCGCTGATCGCCGCCGCCGCCCCGCTGGAGCGGTGGATTAACATCACACCCACCATCCCGAAGCGCGTCATAGCCGGCGCTCACCTCATACCCATCGGTCCCGAGGGCCAGTCCGCGCTCGACCGCGATCCCGATGATCGCCAGCGTCGGCGCTTCGGCGCCCGGCCATACGGCGACCTCTCGGACGCGGTCGTCGTCATCGGCAAGCTGGCTACCGCCGGGGGCGTCGTGGTCTGCGAGGGGCTGGCCTATGGGCTGGCGCTCGCCTGCCGGCGCAGCGAGCCAGTGGTCGTCACGTTCGGTTCGGCGGGCTGGTCGTCGGAGGCAACGGCGTTCGCCCTGGGGCGATTCGCGAGCGTCATGCTGGCTCCCTCCGGATCGCGGACCGGGCGAGAGACCGCGGGCGCACTCGGCCGCCGGGTGCAAGCGTACGGCGGCAATAGGCGCGTACCGCACGTGAGGGGCGCCAGCGATGTGGCGGTGATCGCCGGACCGCTCCCGCTGGCCGATCCTGGTCGCCTGAAAGCCGAGGCGGAGATCTACGAGAACTTGGCACTTCCGCGCTGGGAGGCGACCAGACGCGCGTACACCACGGTGGCGCGTCCGGCACGTGAACGGTTGTAAGGATTCTTGAAATCGCGATCCCGCTGCTGAGCCTATCTTGATGCTCGTCGGATTAACATAGCCGGCGCTACAAGCCTTGGGCGCAGTTCACCATGCACTCAGCGAGTACCTGACCTGCCGATCCCTGCATGTTGAGCTATACTCTAAAACACACTTGATTAGCTCGCCAAGATTTGACGCGAGAACGTACCGCCCTCTCCGGCCCTTCTCTTCTTGTTCATCCCCTCGCTGATTTAACTGCAGTTGCCACTCTAGATATAGGAAGTCCGTTCTCGCATGGCTTATCGCTCTTCGCCCGCCCACGTACACCCAGCCAAGCGCACCCGGCACCGAGCCGTTTGCGACGACTGCGGAACATCTACCACCGTCCCCTTCCGGCCAATACATGGCAAGCCGGTGTATTGCCCCTCATGCCTCAATGCTCGTCGCCACGGACATGCCTCGATGGTCCGTAGAAACGGGACCAAGCCGTCTGTCGTTAGCAATCGAGCCGTCGATAGCGCCCCGTCGGGTGGTCCGGTGTTTTCTGGAATGCCTTTGAAGGCGGCTACCAGGGCGGCGATTTCCCGGATGAACATATCGAGGCCCACACCCATTCAGGTGAAGGCTATACCTCATCTCATGGCAGGACGCGACTTGATT
The DNA here is from genome assembly GCA_965263025.1 of Chloroflexota bacterium. Taxonomy (GTDB): domain Bacteria; phylum Chloroflexota; class UBA11872; order UBA11872; family VXNJ01; genus JAPOVO01. The sequence goes on from OZ253578.1 coordinate 254,871, forward strand.
GGCCAGGCGCGTGCGGGATCCGGCAAGACGCTGGCCTTCGCGGTGCCCCTGGCTGAGCGGTGCGACCCGTCGCTCCGGCAGGTTCAGGCGCTTGTGCTGCTACCCACACGTGAACTGGCCATCCAGGTGGCCGGAGTCGTCGAAGCCCTGACTTCTTCACGGCAGATCCGCGTGGCGCTACTGTATGGTGGCCGACCTCTGAGGCCGGAGTACGCAGCGTTGAGGAACGGGGCCCAAGTCGTCGTCGGCACTCCGGGCCGGATGTTGGACCATCTACGGCAAGGAACGCTCGACCTGGCTTCAGTGCGGTTTCTTGTCCTGGACGAAGCGGATGAAATGCTGGATAGGGGGTTTGCCCCTGACGTCGAATCCATCATAGGCCGCGTGCCCTACGAGCGGCAGACAGCGCTTCTGTCCGCAACCATGCCTGAGTGGGTGGCCAAGACCGCTGCGAAGCACCTGCGTCGGCCTGTAAGGGTGGAAGTGGACGCTGGTTTGCAAGCGCCGCCCACCGTTGAGCACCTCGTCTATACCATCCGGAAGAGTGACAAGGTGGAGGCCCTGCGAACGCTGCTGGACGGGCAAGATGGTACGCCCGTTATCGTCTTTCTCAAGACCAAGCACGGCGTCAAGAAGCTGGCAAGACGGCTCGATTCGTTGAACTACCCGGTAGGGGCGCTCCAGGGAAATCTAAGCCAACGCGCACGTGAACGGGTGATGACGGACTTCCGCTCCGGCGCCGCGTCGGTCTTGGTGGCAACGAATGTGGCCGCCAGAGGCTTGGACTTCGAGGGTATTGGCCAGGTTATCAACTATGACCTGCCCGACTCGGAGAAGCTGTTCACCCACCGCGTCGGACGGACCGGCCGCATGGGCCGCTCCGGTGAGGCGGTGACGTTCATCACGGTGGAGGATGAGCGGAAGTGGAATGAGATCGAGCGAGGCCTTGGCCGCCGGTACACCAAGAAGCCTTGGCATGCGGTCCGCAAGGCAATGTCGCTTCGATAGCAACGCTCGCAGGTCTCCGTTGGAAGCTGCTTGGAAGCAACAGCCATTTCATTGACCTGCCCCCGAGGTTAGTACAACCAGCTACGTTAATCCCGAGAAATCCGCCTTAGGCAGCGCACGCCCGATGGCCGCCGGCACTCTGTAGCCCAGAGACCTATGCGGCTGGATACGGGAGGCAATACTCGCACAGCCAGCCGCGGCGCAAAAACATCAACAGGATGACGCGCCAGTACACCAGTTGACAGGACGTGACCTGGGTTTCTGGCGCCTAGGCCACAGGCCGTACTGACCCCAAGGGCGCCGGTTACCTGAAAATTCGGTATCAGACCCCATTCTGGAACGGTAAGCCACTACGCCGGACGAGCAGCCGACAAAGTTCCTTCGAGGGCTAACCATCTTCCGGGAACAGCACCACCCGCACGTAGCGGTCGTCGGTGAGGTAGCGGCGAGCTGCGGCCACGACATCCTCCAGAGTCAACGCCTCCAGCCATTCATCGAAGCGGCCGATCTCCGTGAACGGCTCATCCCGCTGCATCGCAGTCCGGACCTGATTGAGCCAGAAACCGTTTTCCCGCAGCCGTTCCTCTCGGGAGCTGCGCAGAATTTCCTTGACCGTGTCCAGGTATTTCTGCTCACCGCCCTCCCACAGCCAGTCCAACTCCACCACCACCACCTCCAAGAGCTCTTCGACACGGGACGGATCACTGCCGAAAATGATCGAGACTTGGTATTCGGGGTCCGGCAGAAGCCTGGAGTTATTTGCGTTCACACCGATGCTGTAAGTGCCGCCTAGCTCCTCCCGAACTCGCTCGCGCAGACGGATGCCGAGCATCTCGCCCATCACCGCAAGTGTCAGCGCTTCCCGGCGGCTCCACTCCATATCCCCGGCGAACACCAACACCGTGGTACTGCGTGGTTCGATGCCGCTGCGGACGACGTGGTCCTCGAGCCCCACCGGTGGGTCGATTCCGACGTCCCGCCACTGCTCGGCGCGCCCGGTGGTCGGCAAGCTGGCGAGATATGTGGCGGTCAACGAGCGCAGGTCTTCCCAGTCGAAGGCGCCCACGAAAACAAAGGTCGCGTCGCCCAAGTCTGCAAACCGGTCGGCGTATACCGCTTCCGCGCGCTCCAGGCTGAGTTCCTCCAGCAGTTCGAGGGTCAGCGGCCGCCTGCGGAAGTGGTTTTGGCTGAGCACGGTGTTCACAGTGTCGAAAAGAACTGCATCCGGCTGGGCGGCGCGAGTCTCAGCGATGCTCCGCAGACTCGACTCATACTTTGAGAAGTAGTCCGGATCCAGCCGCGGCGCGGTTACATACAGTGTGATCAGCTGGAACAGTGTCTCCATGTCCTCCGGGGAGGCGCTGCCTCTGAGGCCTTCGAACAGCTCTCCGATATAAGGGGACACCGAAACCTTCTTGCCGGCTAGCAGCTTATCCAGGGTCACACTGTCATGCAGACCCGCGCCGCTTCCGGAAACCAGCGTGTCGGCGTACAGAGCGGACACATGGTCCATGTCGGCGACCAGCGAGTGTCCGCCCGGACTGAAGGCGCTGAATATCACTTCGTCGTTGCGGAAGTCGGTCTGCTTGGCGATTACGGTAATGCCGTTGGATAGTGTCCACTTCAGTGCGTCGATAGACTCGATTCGCTCTTCCCCGGTGATGCTCCCCGGAGTCGGGAGTTTCGCCAGTAGTGGGACATCGTCGAGAGCGTCTACGTAGGGATCCACATCCAGCGCGTCGGCCTCTTCGAATTGTGTCTGCATCGTCGCGGCCAATTCTTCGTCTGAGCTGGCGTCATCATCTTTTGGTCGCACAACCAAAAGCACCGTATTACCGGGCCGGGTCCAGGAAGCCGCCAGATCATCGATCTCCGCCGACGAGATCTGCGGTAGTAGGTCCTGGTACAGCTCCCACTCAGCCTCGACGCCGGGAACCGGAGTTCCGCCGAGAAAGTGGTCCGTGTACTCTCGGGCCAGATTGGCCGACTCTAGCTGGTCCCGCTCTTTGTACGCGCTTTCCACCGCTGTCAACATGTTGACCTTTTCTCGGGCCAGTTCCGTGTCGGTAAAGCCATGCTGCCGAACGCGCTGCATCTCCTCCAGCAAGGCCGCAAACCCGCGCTCGACGTCGTCCTGCTCTACCCATGCCGAGAAGGTCACAATGTCCAGCGTGTCCACGAATTGTCCGCGTCCGGCTCCAGCTGACAGATAGGGGGGATCGGTGACCCGGCCCCGCTCGAACAGTCGCGCGTTCAGCATCATGAAGGCAAGCCTTTCCACCACGACGCGCCGGAATGCCGCCAGATCCTGGCCGGTTTCAGGGCGAATCTTGCGGACCAGGATGAATTGGGTACCCGGCGACTCGGGATCGGAGAACACTACAACGCGCTGCGCGTCGTGGTCGGGAATATCGAAGCGCGGCCGGTTGATGGGAGGTGCGACGGCTGCGCGCTCCTGGAAAGCCTCGCCCTCGGGAGGCGGCGCGAAGTGGTGTTTCACCTTCGCCTCGATCAGCTCAGTGTCGAAGTCGCCCACGGCGACGACGGCGATCAGGTTCGGTCTATACCAGCGCTCGTAGAACTCCCTCAGGCGCTCCACGGGCGCTGTTTCGATGACCTCGGTCAGGCCAATGGGGCTCCGGTCGGCATAGCGCGAGGAACCAAAAAGCGGTGGGAGCCATTTTTCTTGAAAGCGCGAGTTGAACCCCTGGTCTCTGCGCCACTCTTCAAGGATCACTTTACGCTCCAACTCCACCTCGACAGGCTCCAGGGTCACCGCGTAGGCCCAGTCGCTGAGAATCTGAAATGCGGTCTCGATAATGTCGGGATCGTCAGTCGGAATCTCCAGCCAGTACACGGTGGCGTCGTAGCTGGTATAGGCGTTCAGGTCGGCGCCAAAGGTACTGCCGATAGACTCAAGGTAATCCACGATCTGCTGCTTGGCGAAGCGCTCGGTTCCATTGAACGCCATGTGCTCTACGAAGTGTGCCAGCCCGCGCTGATCCTCCTCTTCAAGGATCGCGCCGGCCTTCACTACCAGCGATAGATAGGCCCGGTCGCGCGGTTCCTCGTTGTGTCTGACGTAGTAGGTCAAGCCGTTGCTAAGGGCGCCGCGAACCACTGAGGGATCGAAGGACAGCGGCGTGTCGGGCCTGGATACCACCGGCGCGACCGTAGCCGTGGGTGTTGGACTTGGAGTGGGCGTGGGTGCTGCTGGCGTGGGAGTGGCCGTGGGAGCCGGAGTTGCAGTGGGAGTGGGTACTACTGGCGTGGCGGTGGCCGTCGGTGCTGGACTTGGAGTGGGCGTGGGCAACACTGGCGCGGCGACGGCTGTGGGCGCCGAATCCGCGGTGGGCGAAGGTTCGGAATCGCACGCCACCAGCGCTACCGACATCAGCGTGATGAAGACGACGGTTACCGCTGACTTCAGAATTGCTCTCATCTATCTCGTCTCTCGGTGTTCATCCTGGTACCCTCGGCTGTGTCGATGTTAAGGGAAAATGTCCGCTTAGGCACTCAGCATAAATGTCACGTGACAGTACGCGGTGGTATCAGATCATTGCATTCTGACCCGAGAACTATTCATCGGTGCAGCGAAGGGGATTCGAACACTGCGAGGGCGGCCCCCCGCTCGGACATCTATCCGAATGCCCGTACGGACAGACACAAGGGGCGCTAGCGCCGGTTCTCGACCCTGACCGTAAGTACGTCTTCGCCGTGATACTTCTGGTGGCGCACCGACGACGCATAGTGGCGCAACAGGCGAAACGATATCTCCCGACCGTCCGCTATATCCGGCGTTTCTCCCAGATACGCCAGCCGGTCTGACCTGTGTCGATGTCCAGCGAAAATGTCCTTCCAAGTGGTCAGCGAAAATGTCAGCCGGCGTTGTTGTTGATGGTAGCGCCTAGCGCTACTGGGAACTTGCGGCGGCCCGTCACGGGCGGCCTCTCGGCTGCGGCGTACTTGCGGGCGGTGTTCCTATGGATACCCAACTCCCTCGCGATCCCACGGATGGACAGGCCACGGACCTTGGCCTCCTGTAGCGCCTCCCACAGTGCCACTTGGCGCGGGGTTGGCTTCCTAGGCATCGGAGCTGCATGCTTGCGCGCTCTGCTGGGACGGTTCGATTTGGCGTCGTTGATGCCGCGCGATTCGAGAGCTGCGAGCGGGTGGTGATGGAGAGCCCAGCCATTGGCGCGACCGTCGTGGCTGGGAGGATGCCTGAGAGTCGGACTGAGGGCGCGCATGAGGCTGGGACGTGGGGCGCCTCCTGGGTCGGGATCAGGCGTCCCTTGTACTCCACCAGCAGTCGACCGTCCGGTCGCTCAAGCACCTCCACCCGGACTCCGGCGTAGCTGGGCCGCTCCTGGTCGGGTAGTAGCTGCAGAGTGCGCCATCTGTACTTTACGGTGTTGTCCTTGGCGACCTTGCGGCGGTACCTGAAGCACAGGGCCTGTTGCACGGCAGCCGCCGTTGCCGGTGGGCGGTAGGCGACCTGTGACTACGCCGCCGGGACTCCGAACTGCCTGTCGAACCGCGGCAGGTAGCGGTGCAGAACCGCGTTGGCGTCGTCGATGGTCTCGACCCTAGCTAGGCGCAGTTCAGTGACGAGTCGATCCTGGAACGTCCCCGCGGTCCGCTCGACACGCCCCTTGGCTTGTGGCGATCGCGCGAATATCTGTCGTATGCCCAACTGCTGCATCGCACGGGCAAACTGCGTCGGTTCCGGCAGCTTCTGCCGAGGCTCGCCGGGATGCTTGAAAACGGCGTGACGGTCGCTGTAGACGGCCAGCGGTATACCGTGGCGCTGGGATCAGTCCCTCCATCAGCATCAGGTATCCTCGCGCGTCCTCCTCCGGCTGGAACAGCGCGTAAGGCGCCGTGCTGGTCGCATCGTCCACGGCCAATAGCAGCGCGAAGCTCGGGCCGCGTTCCTCCAGCCACCGATGGTGGCTGCCGTCGATCTGCACCAGCATCCCCGCCTGCGGCATCCGCCGGCGCCTCACCCGGTGTCTGGGCGAACGACGCCGGCGAGGACTCGTAACTCCTGCGCTCAACGCGATGCGGCGCACCGTCGAGCGGCTCAGGGCGATGCCCTCTCGCTCCATCAGCAACTCGCTCAGATGCGTATGGTTCGTCCCCGAGTAGCGAGTTGTGGCCAGGCGCAACACATCGGCAATCGCCGCCTCGGATGTGGCGTTGGCCGGTCTGCGACCGCGATTGCCATGCACCAGCGCGGCCGCTCCCTCCCTCCGATAGGCCGCCAGAACGCGCCACACATGGCGCTCGCTAACCCCGAGCAGCTCGGCCGCTTGCGCTACAGGCAACTGGCCGACCATCACGCTGTTCAGTACCTTCAGTCTCGTCTGTTCGTTCTGGTTCAATGTCACTCCTCGCTGAAAGTGACATTTTCCCTGACCGGTTAGCTACTGACGCTTTCCCTGAACAACCACACACCTACCCCCAAGGCTTGTACCACCAATTATGTTAGTCCGGCGAGCATCGGGACAGGCTCGGCAGGCAGTACTGCCGCCGGCACCGAATCTAGATATCACGGTCCTACACGTCCGCGTAACTGGCCCTAGACTCGTGGCGGAGCTAGCCGTCGTCGGGCCGGGGTCGCATCCTGGCCAGGGTCAGTGCGTAAACGACCCCGATGGCCGGAATCACGGAGAATATCGCGGGAAGCCACCAGTCTCCCCGCACCGCGCCCCGGTCAATCATCAGCGCGGCGAACAAGTCGGCGCCCACGTTCACGACAAGCAGCGCCGCAATTGCAAGGACTATTGCGGTGGCGGGCCGGGGCAGCAATACCAGCAGAAGCAACCCCGCGGCACAAAGCGGATGCACCAAGATCAACAACAGCCGTAACCAGACGTCTCCGCCGTCCGCAAAGGCGCCCGCCAAGGCTATGAATCCTGCCAGAGCCGCCTGCGCTATCGCCAAAACCAGCATTGAAGTCCGAAAAACTCTCATGCAGCTAGCCTAATCCCTGAGCCTCGGTCGTGTAAACGGCGGAGTAAAAATGTACCGGCTGGGCGGGATTTAGCGCTGAGGGATGGCGCTTGAAAACTGGACCGCCCGCGGTCTTCCATCATGTTCCGAGGAACTTGCTGGAAGGTATGGAGGAGCCGTATTAGTCCCAGCAGCATTGGCATGGGCTCCGCAGGCAGGATAGCCGCTAGCGTCTGTGGACCAGAGTGCTATGCGGCCGGATGCCGTTCGAGCTCGGTCTGAACTGCAGAGTCAGCTTCCCGAAAACGCAGACTATGTCTGCCTAGTAACGGTCCTCGTGGAATCGGTTTCGCGAGAGCGCGCCCTTAGCGGGTCAGCTTAAGCCGTATACCTTCCTCGAACTCCGCCAAAGTAACGGCTGAGCCACCTGTCAGTCCCTCAGTAGCCCGTTCAAGCGTGGTGACGTGGACACGATCCCTAACGAGCCTAAAGCACCTACCAGCATCGTCCTCTTTGAAGTCCACGGTAAACCAAGCTATGTCACCGCTGGACAGGTCCCCGACCTCCTCCATCCGCCCCATAGAATTGAAGAAGTGTTTGTCGACAACAACTGCCATCGGGCGCGTAAGATCATCTCGTAGCAGCCGAGTAGACAGAGTCATCTAACTGACGGCTAGAGTCCTATGGCGACGACAAACGCAAAACTCACGGCGACGGTCGAGACCTATTTCAGCGATCTGCGCCGCCTGCGCGCTTCCGGCGGCGCGACCGGCGAGCGGTCTACCTATCCGCCGCTGACCGCGCTGCTCAACGCCGTCGGCGCCACGCTCAAGCCCAAGGTCTTCTGCGTCAGCGAACTGGCCGACCACGGCGCGGGCCATCCCGACCTAGGCCTCTACGCCGCCAGGCAGGTGCAGCGCGGCACGCCCCGCGAAGGCCAGGTCCCCGAACGGGGCGTTATCGAGGTAAAGTCCGCCGATGACGACGCTTGGCTGACCGCCGAAAGCGATCAGGTCAGCCGCTACCGGGGCCGCTATCGTCTGGTCCTGGTCACCAACACTCGCGACTTCGTGCTGGTGGGCGAGGACGCCGACGGTTTGCCGGCAAAGCTTGAATCGTTCCGGCTGGCCGGCAGCGCCGAGGAGTTCGACCGGCTGTTACAAAAGCCGCGCGGGTTTGCCCGCCGGGTCGGGGCCGGTTTGGGCGAATATCTCTGCCGGGCCTTGTCGCACCGCGCCGCGCTGGCCGAGCCCAAAGACCTGGCCTGGCTGCTCGCCTCATACGCGCGCGACGGACTGGCGCGGGTCGAAGCGGCGGGCGATGCGCCCTCGCTGGCGGCGGTGCGTTCGGCTCTGGAGCAGGCGCTCGGCGTCCGTTTCGAGGGTGAGCGCGGCGCGGCCTTCTTCCGCTCCACACTGGTGCAAACGCTCTTCTACGGCGTCTTCTCGGCCTGGGTGCTCTGGGCGCGCCAGATGCCGCCGCCCACGGATCGATTCAACTGGCACGAGGCCGTCTGGCACCTGCGCGCTCCGGTGTTGCGGGCGCTGTTCCAGCAGCTTTCCGATCCCGGCCGCTTGCAGCCGCTGGGCCTTGTCGAGGTGCTCGACTGGACCGCCGCCGCGCTCGACCGCGTGGACCAGACCGCGTTCTTCAACCGCTTCAACGAGGGCGAGGCCGTTCCCTACTTCTACGAGCCGTTCCTGCAAGCCTTCGATCCCGCGCTGCGCAAGCAGCTTGGCGTCTGGTACACGCCCACCGAGGTCGTGCGCTACATGGTCGCCCGAGTCGACCGCGCGCTGAAGGATGATCTCGGCATCGCCGACGGGCTGGCCGCCGACAACGTTTACGTGCTCGATCCGTGCTGCGGTACCGGCGCGTTTCTTGGCGAGGTGCTGCGCCGCATCGCCCTCAACCTAAAGGACCAGGGACTGGGCGCGCTGACCGGCGCGCGCGTCAAGCAGGCGGCGCTGGAACGGGTGTTCGGCTTCGAGATCATGCCCGCGCCGTTCGTCGTCGCCCACTTGCAGGTCGGGCTGACCATGCAAGAGCTAGACGCGCCATTGGCCGAAGACGCCGACGAACGCGCCGGCGTCTTCCTCACCAACGCCCTCACCGGCTGGGAGCCTACGGTGCAGAAGCCGCTGCCGTTTCCCGAGCTGGAGGAGGAGCGCGACCACGCCGAACGCATAAAGCAGGACACGCCGGTCCTCGTAATCCTCGGCAACCCGCCCTACGACGGCTTCGTCGGCGTGACGATAGAGGAAGAACATGCACTCTCCGAGGCTTACCGCCGGACCACGCGGGTGCGGCGGCCAAAGAGTCGTAGGCTCGGCGACCTGTACGTCCGGTTCTTCCGCATGGCCGAGCGCCGCATAGTCGAGAAGACCGGACAGGGCGTGGTTTGCTTCATCTCCAACTACTCGTGGCTGGACGGTCTGTCGTTCACGGGGATGCGCGAGCGCTACCTCGAAGCCTTCGACGCCATACGTATCGACAACCTCAATGGGGACAAGTACAAGACCGGCAAGATCGCTCCCGACGGTTCGCCCGATCCGAGCATCTTCTCGACACCGGACGACCCCGTCGGCATACAGGTAGGAACGTCTATCGCCACGCTTGTGCGCCGGGCCGATCACACGCCCGCCGCGAACGTCGAATTTCGCAACCTTTGGGGCCGGGCCAAACGCGAGGAGCTGCTGGATACGGCGCAGGCGGGACCGGATGAGCTATACGACAGCTTCGAGCCGCTCCTGCCGCTGGGCCTGCCCTTCTCGCCGATGGCAGTCGGCGAAGACTGGTTTGACTGGCCCGCGCTGCCGGACCTGTTTCCAGTCTCGTTCTTTGGGATACAGACCAGTCGTGACAAGTTCGTCGTAGACATTGATTCGGACTGTCTCAAAACGCGGATCGCTGATTACTTCAACGCCGAACTGAGTCATGATGACATTGGACAACGGTATCCAGATGCCATGAAGAACTCGACGGCGATACGGATGAGTGCTCACGAGGTTCGCGAACTCCGACTCACGCGCGGCGGCCCGGATGAAACCGGCTTCGTCCACTACGCCTACCGGCCCTTCGACACCCGCTGGCTCTACTGGGAGGCGGATGCCGGCCTATTGGTTCGTCCGCGCACTGACTACATGCCGAACGTGTTCGAGGAAAACTTGTGGCTCGCTGCCGCTGAACACCTTCGCAAGGATGCGAAGGAACCGCAGGCCTATGTCACAAGACATGTCAGTTCGCTGAACTTAATCGAGAGCGGCTCGAATATGTTCCCCGCCTGGCTTCGCGACGACGGCCTCGGAACCGACGAGGCGGGATCCCAGCGTCGCCCCAACCTCTCGTCGGCCGCCCGGCGTTATCTCGACAGGCTCGGCATGGGCGTGGAAGACCTGTTCCACCACGCGCTCGCCGTGCTGCACGATCCCGCCTACCGCGAGGCCAACGCGGGTGCGCTACGCATGGAGTGGCCCCGCATCCCCCTCCCCGGCTGGCCCGACCTCTCCGTCATTCCGGCGAAAGCCGGAATCGAGGGGGGAGCCGCGGCGGTGGCGCAGCCGAGAGATGTCATTTCCGCGAAAGCGGGAATCCAGTCTTCGGACCAGACACCGCGCAGTCAACGTGAAGGCGCCCTTGTCGACCAGGCCGTCCAGACCCTTTCCCAATCCGCCGCCCGCGGACGTGAGCTGGCCCGCCTGCTAGACCCCGAAACCCCCGTCCCCGGTGTCACAACCGGCGCGCTGCGTCCGGAGATCGCCGCCATAGCCGTGCCCGCCACCATCGACGGGCGCAACATGTCCGGCGGCGACTTCGAGCTAACTGCCGGCTGGGGGCACTTCGGACAAGGCCAGGCCGTCATGCCCGGCCAGGGCCGCGTCGTCCAACGCCTGTACACTCCCGCCGAACGCCAGTCCCTGAACACCACCCAAAGGTCGCTGGGCGAGACCACCTGCGACATTCACCTCAATGACCGCGCCTACTGGCGCAACGTCCCCGCCGCCGTCTGGGACTACAAGCTCGGCGGCTACCAGGCGCTGAAGAAGTGGCTCTCCTACCGCGTGCGCGCCGTCCTCGGCCGCCCCCTAACCCCCGACGAAATCCACCACTTCACCACCACCGCTCGCCGGATCGGAGCGATTCTGTTGTTGACGACGGCAAGTTCATAGAACCGTCGCGATGAACAGTACGAAGACATACGAAGACGAATGCCGCACCAAGCGGTGGCTTGAGTCGCAAGATCATCACCATTCACACATAGTGCTTGATATATCCGCAAACCAGAGCAAAGGTCATGCGGACATTCTTCCTCCTCGAAGGAGCCCGCTATGGCCACCGCTCAAACCACCCTGCCGACCGTCTTCTCTGGTTCTAGCTCCACCTGGGAAGGCTCTCTCTACGCCTTCCTCGCCGCGAAACAACGCCGCTCAGGCTCCAACCGCACTCCGGACTCCTACTACCGCACTCTCCGTCACTTCTTCGGTAGCCTCCATAAGTCGCCCGATCAGGTCACTTCCCGCGATGTCTTCTCGTTCGCCCATGGCATCGGCGTCTCGGGCCGTGAACCTTCTCCCGTAACCGTCGGCGCACGTCTCTCCTGTCTCTCTTCCTTCTTCAAGTTCCTCATCAGACTCGATCTGCTTAAGGCCAATCCCTGCGACCCCGTCGAGCGCCCCAAGCCCCGTCCCGGCGCACCAAGCGGCCTCTCCGCTATCCAGGTGCAGCAACTTCTCCAGGTCATCCCCGACACCGTCAAGGGCAGGCGCGACCTAGCTATCGTCCTCACTCTCGTCCTCACCGGCAGACGCAGATCGGAGGTCGTCAACCTCACAGCCGGTGATATCGCCTTCGACGAATCCGCCGCCTTCTACCGCTATACCGGCAAGGGCGGTCTGCGCGGTCGGCGTGAGCTACCTTCTCCCGCGCTCTCGGCGATACGGCGATCTCTTGGTGATGTCGACAAGGACCTCTCGTCTATGCATCCTTCCGAGTCGCTATGGCAGGCCGGCGCTGGCCCCCAGGGCGTCTCCAGCGCTACCTTCTACAACCGCTTCCGGGGCTATCTCGCGAAGGCCGGCCTCCCTCCTTCCGGCGTCCATGTCCTCCGCCACACCGCCGCCAAGCTCCGCCGTGACGTCGGCGAGTCGGTCGAGTCCGTAAGCCAGTTCCTCGATCACAGCTCCCTCGCCGTCACCACCACCTATCTCCGCAGACTCGAAGGGCAGCGCGATACCGCCTGGCAGGGCGTCGCCAGCGTTATCGGAGTTAGCTAGTCCCCTCACGATTCGACCTCCCGGCGCGTCCGGGACACAGTCATTCCCAAAAGATCCGCGCTTCTTGGCGGCTCGCCCGCCTTGACCTTCCCGCGCCTTCGGAGCGTTCATACATCCGGCTCCGCTTCCCATCCCGCTGGAGGTCGTCTTGCCCGATCCCATTCGCCACATCGCCACCTACGCCCGCGTCTCCTCCGACGAGCAGCGCGACCGCCATACCGTCCTAAATCAACGCTCGGCTCTGTCCCGCCGCCTGTCGTCTGAGCCGGGTGTTGTCGTCTTCAAGCATTACGAGGACGATGGCGTCTCCGGCACCATCCCTCTGCAAGAGCGACCGAGTGGTTGTGCGCTCGTCCGTGATGCTCGCGCCGGTCGTTTCTCCCAGATCTGGGTGGTCCGCGCCGATCGCCTGGGGCGTGACGCCTTCGAACTCCTACGCATCTGGAGGGTGTTTGAGTCGATCGGCATCTCGCTCCGCGCCACCGATGAGAACATCGAGGACCCGTTCTACTTCGATATCCACGCCGTCATCGCCGCCAACGAGCGCCGCAAGTTCCTCGAACGTTCCGCCGAGGGCATGAACCGCGCCGCCAAAGAAGGCCGCTATACCGGCGGTATCGTACCGCTCGGCTATACAGCCTCAGGGGATCGAGGTTTCCGCCGCCTCGTCCCGGACGACTCTCCCATGTGGGCCGACCTCTCTGCCGCCGACGTCGTAAGGCGCATCTATCACCACCTGGCCTCGGACGGCTGGACTTGTCCGCATATCGCAACCGAGTTCAACTCGCTCGGCATCCCCACCTCTTATCGCCGCGACCGTCGCGGCGTCAGAGGTCGTCGCACCCAGGGCCTCTGGCGCTCCGGTCATATCCGCAACCTCGTCGTCAATCCCGTCTACAGGGGCGTCCTCCAGTACGGACGTAGGTCTTCCAGGCCGAATGGACGCTCTGTCATCTCTGCTTCGGTTCCCCCTCTGGTTTCCGATGACGTTTGGAACGCCGCCATCGCCACCCTCAAGCGCAACCGCGCCTTGCCCCGCAACTCTTGCCATGCCTACCTGCTCCGCTCGCTCATCCGCTGCGCCGTCTGCGGCCTCTCCTTCTGCGGCACCTGGACCAGGGGGCCTCGCTATCGCTGCAACGGTTCCATGGCCCATCGTGGCCCGTTCGCTGGCAAGTGCATAGGCGCCTCGATCAAGGGTGAGAAGTTGGAGACTGCGGTCTGGTCGGATGTCTACCGCTTCCTTATCGACCCCGACGACCTCATCGATGAGCTCCTCGCGGAGTCCAATGACATCGAGTCCCGCGCCGTCGCGGAAGCCGAGCGCGCCTCGCTCATCGACGCCCGCGATGCCGCACAGCTTCGCCGCAAGCGCGCTATCGACCTCTACACCCGCGCCAAGCTCTCCGAGGTCGAGTTCGACGCCATCGCCGCAGACGTGGAACAGGAACTCAAGACCCTCGATGACCGGCTGGCCGGTTTAGAACCCGAGGATGGCGATCTTGACGACGCCGTCTCCGACGATGTGCTGGCGGAGTTCCGTGAGCGGCTTGCCGACGACCTCTCAGACTCTGAGCGACGGGAGATCGTTCAGCTGCTCGTGCGCAGGATCACGGTCCACACCACGCTCACCGGCCGCGGCCGCAAGCAGGTCCGCGTCGTTATCGACTACCGCTTCCCGCGAGTAGGTGAGGCTCGCACGGGCATCGCTGCGAGTCACGGCTACAATCTCTCCCGCGTTATCCCCGCCTGAGCTAGGTCCCGCTCTCCTCCGCCCGTCTCCAGTTCCCACAGCGGCGACAGGTCTCTTTCAGTTCCAGTTTCCCCAGCCGGATCGCTGCGGAGAAGACATCACGAAGGCCCGGGTAACGCTCCGATCAGGCGCCCGCGCGCTCCCTCTGCAATCGCCCGCTCAGCGGGCTGGGCGAGCCGGTCGCCCTTCAGAAGCCTCGCCCTACGCGTCCGTCCACGAATCTCGGGATGGGCGTCTTGTCTTAACTTTTACTTCCCATATAAGAAGAGCGCCGCTGCTTGGCTTCGAGTTCTGCCAGCGCCGGCGACGCCCACTTCGCACCCCGGTGCGCCCCTGTCGCGCCACACGGCGATAGATACGCGTTAGGCGAACATGGATTGCTTTGCGGCGCCTTGGGCCGACACGCGCGCCACGGGGCGCTTTTTCCCGCGGCAACTTTGCTGTTGAGAATGAGAACTGCGGCCCGGATTTGACGCGGCTCGCGCGCCTCCCTGACGGCCGAGCGGCACCCGGTCAGCCCGGATTTTCCTCCGCTCCCGACCACCATCGACCACCAAGGCTTTTTTGCCAGCAAAGGTAGTGTTTGCTGGTAGTTGCTAGGCTCCGGGGGCGGTGTTTTTCGCTAGCTAAGTAGCCTCTCGCTGCTCCGCCAATCCCATGAAACACTTGGCAAACCTGGCCCCAGCGTTGCCTCGATTATACCGTCGAAGGCAACGTGCCAGAGCCGCTATGCGGCCTCAGGCGCCGACCTGGAACAGCTATCGCAACCATCACGTAAGCCACTCTTCTCCCACTAGTATCTCGCCGACGGTTTTTTCCAGCGCTCGTGCGATTGCACTCAGCGTCTGGTACTTCGGCGTCTGTTCTCCGCTCTCGATCCGTACGAGCGTGACTCGCCCGATGCCCGCTGCGCTCGCCAGCGCCTGTTGTGTCATCCCGGCCGTCTCCCGTAACCGCCGGATGCGTTTGCTAAGGGTCTGCCTTCCCCGCATCGCGATCGCCTCGACCGTCGGACGGTACGTTGCGTCGCAGTAGTGACGCGCGAAGTCCCACGGGAGCTCGATCCGCTCGCCTCGCTTCGTTTCCAAGACCATTTCGTACGGGTTCGGCAATGACAGCCTGGCTACCCTAGTGTGTTCCTTGATCTCGGGGATGTCGTCGAACGGTATGAGTCCCTTGCAGCCGTCCGCAAAGCTCAACTCGATCCCGCCTTCCAGCAGGCTGGCCACCATCATCATCCGATTGGCATTCTTCACCAGCACCGTGTCAACCATTAGCTAGTCTCCATGAATCCTCTCCCACGTCCTTCTGATCTCTTCGGCGTACCTCGCATACGCATTCATGATGTCCCGGAAGTTGCCGGGCGGAGGAGCCTCCATAAACGTCCCTGCATTCAGTTCGACCCGGCAGACGTCTTCGTTACCCACCCAGACGTGTACGTGCGGAGGTTCGAAACTGTTCTCCCGAGTGTTGACGACGAAGCGGAACTGACCTTCAACGGCGACGGTCGGCATTTAAGTCCTTCGACTTGGGGTGCTCCCGCTATGTGCTCAGTGTATCGTACAGCGACACATGGCGTGAACGTGTTGATCGATAGCGGACGCCCCTAGCCGAAGCTCCCCTAAGCAGATATGGTGGCTAGCATGAAAAGGTTGGTTGCGGCGGTGCTTGTATCGCCAGCCTTGTCGGCGACAGTCACTGTCATAGTAGTCGCACGCTAACGTGCGTCGTGCGTCGGGCGTCGGGCGTCGGGCGTCGTGCTTAACGGGTCGTTGAACGGCCTGCTGTCGCCATGCGACCAATAGCTAGTCTTTTGAGTTGGGGCCCTGGCCTGGCGGAACGGGCAGGCCGGGGGCTGCTCCTGGGCGCGGTCGCGTTCTGGTGGGGAGCGTACGTGGCTCCGCAGCTTTTCAGCACGGCGTTCCCCATGCTGCTGCCCCCGTGGGACGCCGTCTTGGGGAAACTGAATGCAAGCAACGAAGGTACGCTTGCGAACACGGTTTCCGCCACACCCCTGGCCGTCGCGGCGGTCCTCGCACTGGCCGCCGCGGCGGTCAGCCGCCGCCGCGCGACTGAATGGATCACAACCGGCGGCTGGATTGTCCTGGCGGTGACACTGGCCGCGCTGGCCTTCGAAGAAATCGCCGAATTCAAGCAGAGTCCAGGGTCTGTCGTCGAACTCTCCGAGCGCTTCTTGGGCTACCCGTGGCCTGTCCTGGTGAGCCCGCTAGTCATCGTATTCGTGCTGGCTATGTCGGTTTTTGTCCGCAAAATGAGTATTAGGGTTGTCGGTACGCCGCTGATCATAGGAATCGCTTGCTGGATATTGGCTTTGTGGCATGAAACAAGCGATCCGTTCTTGTTCGCCGGTCGGGCCAGCGCACTGGCATACGTGCTCGAAGAAACCTTGGAGTTCAGCGGGACCCTGCTCATTGGCCTCAGTGCGGCAGTCACGTTGCGCGGCGGCGCAGCCGCCGTCGAGCGCGCGTTCGGCAGTCGTCGTCGCGGGCTGCTCATCGGTTCTATCGCTTCAGTTGCCATGCTCGGCGGCTTGGCGATAATTTTCGTCTTTCGTGTGCCGGTGGTGGAAGCACTGGCCCCATACACGCGCGTTGGCGCCTTCGCGCTGAGTCTTCATGACCAGGAGGCAGTCGTCCAGGAACTACGCATGCCTGGCACTCCTATCCAAAGCCTGAGGCTCTCTCTGGGCAATTGCAATTCGAACGATCGTTCGGTAGCCGCGGCGGTTCGCGTTACGCGCTTGGGATCGCCGGACCGCGGCCTTGCGGAGGGATCGGTTGCCGTGCCAGTTGGCGACTGCCCGCGCTGGAAGGATATTGAGCTGCTTCCGCCGGTCACCGTAGCCGAAGGACAAAGCCTGGGCGTGCAGATCATCGCCGATACTGAGTTTGGGGCTAGTCTGAGTGTTGGCGCGACCAAGGGGGACCGCTATCCGAACGGACGGCTTTGGATCAACGGCGAATCGGCTTGGCCGGATCAAGATATCGAGCTGGTGGCCTACGGCGCGCCCGGTCCCACGCGCAGCAAGCTGCTGGCGATCCGGCAGCTTCTTACATCCGACTGGCGCTGGCCGGCGCTAATGGCGGACCTTGCCGTTGCGCTGACGCTTATTACATTTGTTCCCGTGTTGTTGGCGGCTGTCGCCCTGCCGCGGCCGCCTGGCAAACGATTGCTCAGGAATAAAACGCGGATCTAAGACTCCGCTTCCCTGCATCGCCATCGTCCCGCCAAAAAGCCGGGCGCGGAATGCCGAGCCGGTCTCCGCCTCTTCCCCACAACGGTGAGCGCCGCCTTGCGGTCGAAGCAGATCTGGACCACGCGACCGTTGCCGCCATTCGTCCACCACACTCAGCTTTTCGACTTTGTATCCGCCAGCCCTCAATGTCTCGTACTCTCGCAACTCCCGCTCGAGATCCGCCAGCTGGCTCCTGATCGCATCCGCCTGAGCTTGTACGATTCGGGGATGCACTCCCGCTGTTCCGCCAGAGGCCTGCCCCAGACGTTTCAGTGTCTCCGCAAACCTAGCTGCCTGCGCCTTCGTGATCCGGTATTGGCGCTCGTTCTTGATCACCTCAGTCCCCCACCCAGGTCTATCGCCACGATCCATTTAGCCTCCCCCGTTTCCTTGTCCATCCGGAAGAACTCAAGAAACGACAGCCCTTCCGCATCGGCGGTCACCGACGCCGGAAACGTCTCGCCGAAGTACTTCGCCTTCCGGGTCGCTCTCCCCGCGTCGAACGTCAGCAGAACCGGATCGAGTCTCTCCGGATCAACCCCCGCCTCCTCCCAACATGCGTCGTAGTCGTTCGGCAGCTCCTTGCTCGTTACGAAGCTCCCGTCAACGTATCTACCGCAGGCCGGAGATGCTCTGATGGTGGGACTTCGTAGGGAGTGCTAAAGGTATTCTGGCAGCCCCAGCTTAAACGGCACCTGCCAAGGGCTGTCATGTTTTTCCGACCTCATTTGAGGTAGAATAAAGTGTACATCCAGTGAATCACAATACAGGAAGTGAAAGGGGGTCTAGCTCAAATGGAGTCTCGGTCAATGGACTTACCAACGAGGGTGTACGTGCGGTCAGCAGAGGTGACCGCACGGCTGTACGACCTTGATCTAAAGAGGGAAGCTCTCGTAGAGGCTGTCCATTTCGGTTTCAGCTACGCGGCGGAATGTACGCTCCACGACCCCAAGAGCTTGGCTGGCATCGTTCTTTGGGGAAAGACCGTCCGTAAGCTCCGCGACCAACTGATTCCCGATGGGTGGGACGTGGAAAACGGACAGAACTACCCCCTTACCGTCCATTCCAGTAAACGATGGGCCATTGGAGTAGCAGCTGGCGACGAGCGCACCGGCATCCCTGATAAGACGCCCTCGACCCGATCTGAAAGGGGGCCAGCGACCCGACAAGTCGTGAGTATCAACCAATTGAGCTTTGCGGCTCTGAGCGGCGACTTCGCCGAGCTGGACGCCGCTTTGATCAGGCAGACTTGGCTGCTGATGCACTACAGGGACGATGAGGCCGACGAGATTCGGATAGAGTTCTCGCTCCCTGCTGAAATGACACGAGACGGCTTCGTGACCCAGTGGAAGGAGAGAATCATCCTCTGGGACGATGGCGGGGCAGCCTTGGCGCACCTCGTTCCGGCTTACGACGTCGGCTCCGACGACGATATGATCGATATTCCAGTCCTAAAGAAGGCATAATCCTGCCATGGCGGAGGCATTCAATCCAACAAGGTTGGACCTAGCTCGGCGTCGTCGCGGGCTAACAAAGCTCGCGCTGGCAGATGCGGCTCGCATATCTCAGAGCAGCCTTGTTGCCTACAGCGCACACAGGCGAGAGCCCGCACCAGAAACCATCAATCGGCTGGCGGGTGTTCTTCACTTCCCGCCAGAGTTTTTCTTTGGCCCAACTCTGGAAGAACCGCCTGTCAACGGCGCTAGCTTCCGAGCTCTCAGTCGGCTTCCTGCAAGGCTTAGAGAGCAAGCATTGGCGGGCGGGGCCTTGGCGATAGCACTTGCCAATTGGATTGATGATCGATTCACTCTGCAAGAGCCATCCATTCCAGAATATCCGGGTGTTGAGCCCGAGGAAGCGGCCATGGCGGTCCGTACCGAATGGGGTCTGGGCGAGCGACCGGCCAGGAATATGATTCACCGGCTTGAATACCACGGGGTCCGAGTGTTCTCGTTGGCTGAAGACACGATCGATATAGATGCTTTCTCATGCTGGCTCGGAAATACCCCCTTTGTGTTTCTCAACACAATGAAGTCAGCAGAACGCAGCCGGATGGATGCAGCCCACGAACTAGGCCACCTCGTCCTGCATCGGCGCCATCACAACGCCCGTGGACGCGATGCCGAAAGAGAGGCCAACCAGTTTGGTGCGTTCTTTTTGATGCCGACCGGCAGCGTGCTTGCAAATGCCCCTCGACATGGACGACTAAGTCAAATCATTGAGGCAAAGCGATTCTGGGACGTCTCCGCAGCCAATCTAACCTACCGCATGCACAAGGTCGGTCTGCTAACCGACTGGGAATATCGGACGTTATTTATTGAGATCAGCAGGCATGGCTATCGAAAGTGCGAACCTAACCCTGCTCGAGGCGAGAACTCACAGGTTCTGACGAAAGTCTTTGGTTCTTTGCGTGATGACGGCGTCACGATGAGCCAGGTGGCGAAGAAGCTGAAAATCTACCCTGATGAGTTGAGCCGGGCTGTCTTCGGCCTCGCCTTGACCCCCATATTCGGGGGGGCGCGCCCAGATTCCAGGCCTCACCCCAAGCCTCAGCTTAGGGTGGTTTAGCGCCCAGTCTACGGGCCGGTGTGCACAAAGCTAAAGTCCCCTCTGTTCCTGGGCCTACTGCATCTCGCATCTGACCGGGCAAGCCCTACCGGATATAGAAGGGCGTTGCTTTCTGCCCGGCTAATCCCGCTCGCACCGGATCGACCACTTCGCACTAGGGGCAGCTTCGACTTGAATGGCCGATCATGCGTTGTGATGCCTCTCAGAGCTTGGCCGTGTGTGGATTGCCGTCCTTATCTATTCGGACGAGGCTTCGTTTCTCGCCTCCGAAAATCGCAAGGACGATCCAAATGAGCAGCCATAAGCCGAGCGTGAAGATCGACAGCAGCAGATGCAAAATGTGGTTGATCGGCCTGCCTTCGACGATGATCGCTTGAAAGGCGCTCTGATTTTCGATGCGAGCGCCACGAGCTGCCGCACGCTGGACCGAGCCGACGAGCATTCAGGGCGCCGATCTGACACCGGGAGAGCAAAACGCTGCGCTGCGCGCTTTTGTCACGTGGCAGCGGTACAACACCAGGGGCGAACGCACGGAACTGGTCGAACTCGGCATTCTCCCAGCTGACACCGCCGCTTCTTCGGAGACCGCCGAAAAATAGATCCCAATCCTCCTGCAGCCCGCCCGGTAACCGATTAGCGCGGCATTGCTCCGTGATCCGCACTAAGCAGACATAGTCTGCGTTTTTGGGAAGCTGACTCTGCAGTTCAGACCGAGCTCGAACGGCATCCGGCCGCATAGCACTCTGGTCCACAGACGCTAGCGGCTATCCTGCCTGCGGAGCCCATGCCAATGCTGCTGGGACTAATACGGCTCCTCCATACCTTCCAGCAAGTTCCTCGGAACATGATGGAAGACCGCGGGCGGTCCAGTTTTCAAGCGCCATCCCTCAGCGCTAAATCCCGCCCAGCCGGTACATTTTTACTCCGCCGTTTACACGGTGACCTTGCCCCCGAAAATGCCCTCGATTTTGAGTAGAGTCCGTTCAATGGGAGGAGACGGACATGAGACGGAGCAGGTATCGCGAGGAACAGATCATCGGCATCCTCAAAGAGCACCAGGCGGGGTTGCCAGCCGCAGAGCTCTGCGGCAAGTACGGGGTCAGCGGCGCGACGTTTTACAAGTGGCGGTCCAAGTACGGCGGCATGGAGGTATCAGACGCCAGGAAGCTGAAGGGGCTGGAGGATGAGAACCGGCGCCTGAAGAAGCTGCTGGCGGAATCGATGCTGGATGTGGCGACGCTGCGCGAGCTACTTGCAAAAAACTTCTAACGCCCAGATTGCGGAGGAAGGCCGCGGCCTGGGCGATGACGGAGACTAGTCACTCGCAGCGCCGTGCCTGCGCTCTTGTCGGGATGGATCCGAAGACTTACCGCTATGAATCGAGGCGGCCGGACGACGCCGGCATCCGCAAGCGGTTGCGGGAATTGGCCGAGCAGCGCCGACGGTTCGGCTACCGCCGTCTGCACATCCTGCTGGCCAGGGAAGGCATCCGGCTCAATCATAAAAAGCTCTATCGCAGCTATCGCGAGGAACGGCTCACGGTGCGCAAGCGAGGCGGGCGCAAGCGGGCGCTCGGCACGCGTGCCCCGCTGCTGCTCCCCTGGAACCGCAACCAGCGCTGGTCGCTCGATTTCGTCGCGGATGCATTGGCCGACGGCAGGCGGTTCCGCATCCTGGCGGTGGTGGACGACTTCAGCCGCGAGTGCCTCGCCCTCGTCGTCGACACATCGCTGTCTGGCGTCCGCGTGGCTCGGGAGCTGGACCGCATCGTCGAGCTGCGGGGCCGCCCCCGCATGCTGGTCAGCGACAACGGCGCCGAGCTCACCTCAAACGCTATCCTGCGCTGGCAGCAGGAACGCGGCGTTGGCTGACACTACATCGCACCGGGCAAGCCCATGCAAAACGGCTTTGTCGAGAGCTTCAACGGCCGCCTGCGCGACGAGTGCCTCAACGAACATCTCTTCGCCGGCCTGGCCGAAGCGCGGCGGATCATCGCGGAATGGAGGTGCGACTACAACACAACACGCCCGCACACGAGCCTGGATGGGATCACACCCAACGAGTTTGCAGCCCGCCCCAATTGGGGCCATAACCTGAAAAGATTCTACTTATGAGTGAGGGTAAGTTGGGGGCAGGGTCAGTCCGCTTCTACGATTCCCGTGCAACCTAGAATCCATAATTCGCAGCCGTGCTAACTCGCAAAGAGGTGCCCCCTGGCGCGCGCGTTTTGGCTGAGAACCGGCCGCAACCCGACCAATTTCGCCTAGCGTGTATATCTCGCCCTGTGGCGCGCCAGGGGCGCGCACCGGGTTGCGATGTGGGCGTCGCCTGCGTGGCAGAGCTCGACGCCAAGCGGAGGCGTTCGTTATTTCCTTAATAAGCGGTCTGAAGGAGAGGGGCATGAACTGCCCGTCCGTGGTCGTGGGAGACGGGCACCTGGGAATCTGGGGCGCGCTGGCAGAGGTGTTTCCGAAGGCAAAGGAGCAGCGCTGCTGGAACCACCGGATCGTAAACGTGCTGGACAAGCTGCCGAAGTCGCGGCAGGTGGAAGGCAAGCTGCTGCTGACCGCGATCCCCTACGCGCAGACCAGGGCGGAGGTAGAGCGGTTGAAGGGCAGGTTCCAGGACTGGTGCAAAGGGAAGGGGTTCGAAGGCGCCGCAGAGCTCATCGAGTACGACTGGGAACGCATGGTCACCTTTTATGACTTCCCCAAAGCCCACTGGAAACATCTGCGCACCACCAACATCATCGAGTCGCCGTTTGCCGCGGTGCGGTTGCGGACGGCCGCGGCCAAGCGTTACAAAAAGGTCGCCAATGCCACCGCGGTGATCTGGAAGACCCTGATGGTGGCGGAATCGCGATTCCGGCGCCTCGATGCGCCGCATCTGGTGGCCGAAGTCGCGGAAGGAGCCGTCTTCGTCGACGGGGAGCGTTTTTTGAAGAGCAGGAGAGAAAAGGTCACCGCCTGAGGCTATTTACACACCTTTAGGGGGAACCCCTCGTTGGTCCCGTGCATCAGATTTGCTGAAAACAAAACCACAGTTCCGCCCGGACAGACAACATCAACGGCTTTCGATTCGTAGATCTCGGCCTTATACCCCTTGGCCTCGACGAGGCCGGATCGCTCGTGGTGGGTGACCCCCTGCTTATGGCTGCCGGGAATAACACGGAGGCAACCATTTGCCTGGTCGGCGTCTTCCAAATAGATACCGCAACTAATTATCTGGTCCGATTCGGTTTTGAAATAAAAATTGTCCTGATGCCAGTGGACAGATGTGCCTCCGCCTGCCAGTTTCGGGAAGAACTTGGCACCGAAAATCGCCATTTGCGGTCCAATCAGGCTTTCGATACGGGAGACGATCTCGGGCTCCTGCGCCATGTCGAGAGCTCGAAAATCGACGACTCCAACCCCCTGGACTTTGTGAAGGACCCCGGTAACCGGATTCCCCTCGGCGTCTACCTCGAGCAACCATGTCGGCGGCCGATTGGTCTTGAGTGATTTGGCTTTCTCGACGAGTTCCTCGAAAACCGAAAAGTACTTTCGCCGCTTGGGCTCGTTGAGGAGACGCGGGAAGACCAAATAACCGTCGCGGTCGAATCGTTCGATCTCGTCGCCCGTTAGCATCGACTTGCCCTTCAGCGAGCGCTGTTTGCGATGCGATGATTCTATACGGACAGATCGAGATCTTGGTGTGGCGGCGGGCGGCGTGTTGCTTATGAAATCGGAATGACTGCCTGCAAGGCCGACTTGCCCCGCACGCACCTCTACCGTCGGGCTGGTGGGAACGTCGTGCAACTTTGTGACATCGCTGGTTGTGGGCCATTGGACAGTGACTCGATCTGTGGTGGAAAGCGTCTGTCCAACGTCATAGTCCGCCGCGAGAACGGCATATCCCATCCCCGCGGCCGCGAACCTCAGGCTGGTAGCGGAATAATTCCGCCATTTCGTTGTGACGAAAGCCATCCGGGGCGTGCGCGCGGATATGACCAGAACGAGGAGTCGGGCAATGGCGAAATCCGTTCATGGATGCGGTTGCCCTTCTCAAATTCAAATGACCATTGCCGCCTGAGCCGGGTGGAGATTGGTAAGGATTTCACCAGGCAGTGGGTGGCGAACTACGTAGGCTCCCCATGTGTGGGGTGGTTTCGTTGGGCGGCTCGACCGCTAGTCGAAAGTACATTCGGCCAGTGTTGCCGGAATTCCCTCTAGCCGCGAGATGCTGCCAAAGGAAGCGGACTGTCACGGCCCGGAGGCCTGGTCGCATGCCGGTGTGGTCGGTTGAAAGTCAGCTCGGTCATGTCTCAAGGGATATGTCGATTCGCATCGTTGTCGATGCGTCGGCGATGTGCAGAATCACATTCGACGGCTGGCAAACTTTCTGAGACCTCGATCTGAAACGAAATCGCAGTGATAGGTACGAGTGTCGGATACAGCAGAGGTTCGTCCGTGACGCGGAAGAGATTGAATTCACTTTTTTCTGGCCGGAGGGAGACTGCTGGGAGGATAGGAACTTCACCGTTCAAATCCTCTAGGCATCGCGCATGGCAGCCATGCCCGGCCAAGCCGCATTGCAAGAGTCTTGCAATTAGACTTCAACTTCAGCGTGGATCGGTCGATGGTGGAGAACGATCGTTCGTCCAGGCGCTCGCCTCCGGGGCCCAAAAGTTAATTCCGTCAGCACGGATCGGGTTTTCGCGTCCCGCCTGAGCGCCGCTCAGCGATCAGGGTCGGCTTCCGGAACGTCGGTTCAGGCCGGTAATTCATCCGCCAATCGACGTGATTACGGTCATCTGATCAAGACCCGTCGGTTTTCGCGTGCTGATATTTCGGCTGAGAGTCCTATCCTCGCAGCGTCGAACGCGGCCTCAGTGTCTTTGAGCCATTGCCTGTTCTCAGAATTCAGGTCGAGCAAAAACTGCTTTTGCACCGATGGTTCGTTTTGACCGGCGGTATCGATTGCGCCAACGCCGTCAGCGGTCGAAATCTTCCAATTCTGGCCGTCTCTGATAAGTGTCCCGCCCGTGAAGACGATTCGCTGGAGCTCCTCCGCTTCCCCAATCTGGATCCCGCCAGCCCAGATCCAATGCGCCAGGCCACCGCGTTGAAATCCAACCGTCACGCTGTTTGCGAACCGCTCGTACCGATTTTGCGCATCCAGACCTACGTATTCAGCAGCGCCCTCGACCCAGGCGGCGGGACCGAATAGGTCGATCAGAGGATAAATATGTCCGACAAAGAAAAGTGCGGGAGGTCCGGATACTTCAAGATTGAATAGGACTTCGGGGCGTCGTCCGCGCCCTGGCGTCAATCGCACGAAGATCGCGGTAATCAGGTCACCCAAGGCTGCGATTCGATCATGCACGGCGGATTGCGCCTTCGAAAAGGCCGGTTCGTGCGTTACTCGCAGCACCTTGCCTGACTCCCGCAGAGCTTCTCTAAGGCGGTCACCCTGTTCGATCGACCGGGCTATGGGGTATTCCGTCAAAACGTGCTTGCCCGACCGAATCGCCGCCATCGCGATTTCTGCGTGGCTTTCATTGTGAGTACATACGACTACAGCATCCACGTCGCTCCTCTGAACGGCTTCGGTCCAGTTGGTTGTGAGCGGGACATCGTGCCGTTTGGCGAGCTTCCGACCCGTATCTGGATTCCGCCCGGCTATTGCGACGACCGCGCACCCGTCGAGATCACGAAACGCGTCAGCATGATGGGCGGCCATCCCACCTGTTCCGATGATTGCCAGCCTGACGTCGCCCATTCAGAAGCTGACGCTTGCGCTCAGCGGTTGAAATAAGCTCAGCGGTTGAAATAAATTGTGCATCCAGGTCGGATATCCCGCTGCAGGCAGGCTGGACTTGAAGGGCTCCGGGCGACCGGGGCCGTCGGATATGGCTACCACTCGAAGCCCCGCTCTCGGTTCGGAAAGTCGAGCCACGGCTGGTCTACCACCCGAGAAACGATTCTTCAATCGCGGCTGCTCAACGTGCGGCTGTTTGCCTACGAGGCAGGCGTCTCGCCCACTTCGTCTAACCGGCGCCTGGCTTCAGCGTACACATCGGGGGCCAATGGACCCCGCCGCGTGGTGTCCAGGTTTTGACGCAAATGCTCCGTACTCATTGTGCCCACGATGATCGTATGAATGTCGGGATGAGACAACGTGAATCTCAAAAGGAATGCAGTCCGCGACTCACCATCTTCACGCAGCTCATCGAGGTTTGCCTTGTCAAACGTCTCCCATGCCTCGATCGACCCACGGCCATCGCCCGGCTGGCCCTTTTGCACGCCGCCTCGGATCACGGTGCCGATTCCGGCCTGAGCGGCCTTACTGATCCAGTTTTCATGCTCGCGATTTAGAGCAGAGTATGGAATCTGAAATACGTCGAAGACGCCCCAATCGATGTAGGTGGGGAGATCCGGAAGCGTGGTTGAGATGCCGATATGGCGCACTGACCCTGAGTCGCGCATCTCGTTAAGGCTGTCGACGACCCCATGCGTCTCGGCATCTTCAACCGATGGATTGTGCAACTGCATGACGTCCACGTGTTTGGTTTTGAGGAGATCAAGGCTTTGATTCAGGCCTCGAAACAGGTTCTCGCGGTCCCACTCGTGCTCGCCGCCCGATGGCCCTGGACATCCGCACTTGGTGGCGAGGAAGTACTCCGAACGGCGCGAAGCGATGGACCGCCCGATTCGCTCCTCGCTCAAACCATAGTCATTTGCGGTGTCGACGTAGTTGATGCCGGCGGCGAGGACGTTGTTGAGCACCTCTCCCGCCTCGCCATCCGTGGTGGCGCGGCCTCTTGGTTCGCCCCTGAACTCCATTGCTCCAAAGCCCAATCGCCCGACTTCCAGTCCGGTTCGACCCAACGTTCTGGTTGGTATTTGATCGGCCATCGAATTTCCCCCCTCGCTTTGTTTCCCACGCGAACATGATCCGAGACTCGAAACGAGACTTGATTAATATCTCCTTAAATAGGCGGCACTGAATCGTATCAAGCTCGGTGCGGCGACCGGGTTGCGTGTTGACGCTCGTTACCTCAGAACCGGTACCTTCACGGCTCTGCCCGTTTTGGCGGCCGCATTCATCGCGATGACGGTCAGCGTCGACTGCAATTCGCGTTCGAGCGGCAGCGGCATTTCCTTTCCGTCCAGAACGTGCTCGACGAACAGATCGAAGTAGGACGGTTGTGCGGGCGCGGGCTCGATGTCCTCCAGCGGAGCATCGCCCGTAGCGATGCGCAGGCGGCTGTTGTCGTCCACCGCCTCGATCATCGCCTTAGCTCCGAAAAGGCGGAGCTGGTCGTTACCGTGTGAACCGAATTTCAGGGGATTCAGGTAGTTCATGGTCATGTTGCCCACGGCGCCGTTGTCGAACCGGCAGATGCTGCTGGCCACCATCCGCAGTTCCCCGCGGCCGAGGTTTCCCGCCTTCGTCTCGTATGACATTACCTCGGTGATCGTCAGGCCCGTGACCTCCTGCATCGCCCGCGCGCCGTGGATTCCAGACTGCATGATCAGGCCGGCGTCCAATCGTTCGTCAGGCGGACGCCTGCCTGAAACCGGGTAACTCTTGAGGGCCTGCACGCACAGGATGTCGCCGAGGTCGCCGGCCCAAACGATCTCCCGCATGCGGACGAGCGCGGGCGTCAAGGTCGTTCCACCCATTTCGAGGAATCGCGCCGGGCCCCGACGGTCGAGGTCAATCAGCTCATCCACCTGATCTTTGGTGAACGCACAGGGCTTTTCGGCGAGGACGTGCTTGCCTGCCTTTAACGCCTGAATGCACTGATCGGGCTGCTGGTAGCGCACGGGCGAGCAAAACACCACGGCGTCGCACAACGACATCAACTCTTCGAGAGTAGATGTCTGCTGGACGTCGTCAAGGCCGGGATGATCTGCGCCCCACAAACTCACCAGCTGATCGCGCTGAATCTCGCAGGTCGCGACAAGCTCGGCCCTGGGATGTCCCTTGAGCGGGCGCAAAACAGGATGACCGAACGATCCGAAATGACCGATGCGAAGCTTAGCCATGAACTCGCCTCCCTTTGCATCGTTTTAACCAGCGGACGCTTGACAGCTTACGACGGCCGTTCAGGGTGTTCAAACTGCATGCCTGCGCCATGCTCCAGAGTCTTTCGGGCACAACAAGCCGCAAGCCGATACCGACACACGCCGTCCGCGGCCCGGTATGCAATTCAGCGGAGCCGAATGAGGCACGATGACAGGATGAGAGCCGACGCCACTCGCCCGGAAACTATGTCGGCATAGTTGCGAATTCGGGAAGGGATTTGCCCAAATCGCGGACGAGCGTTCGCGCGATCGTTTTTGACACGGCTGTAGCATGGGGGACTGCGCGCATGATACGGGGTGAAGAACATGAAATACAGGCGGCTCGGTGATTCGGGGTTGGAGGTTTCAATCGTGGGCCTCGGCTGCAACAACTTCGGTCGCCGCTGCGATGCCGAGCAGACTCGAGCAATCGTGGATGCCGCACTCGATGCCGGCATCACTTTGCTTGACACTGCCGACACCTACGGCCCGCGGGGGCTGTCCGAGGAGTACCTGGGGCATGCGTTGGAGGGGCGCCGTGATCGAGTCATTCTTGCCACCAAGTTTGCCGGGGCGATGGCCGACGATGATCGGTATGCGGGGGGAACTTCGCGCCGCTACGCCGTGCGAGCGGTCGAGGCGAGTCTGCGCCGTTTACAAACGGATTACATCGATCTGTATCAGGTCCATTTTCCCGATCCGGAGACGCCAATCGAAGAGACTCTGACCGCCCTTGATTCCATGGTGCAGGCCGGAAAGGTCCGCTACATCGGAAACTCCAACTTCGCTGGCTGGCAGATCGCAGACGCAGACTGGATCGCGGAGTCTCGCGGCCTCACGCCATTTATCTCCGCCCAGAATGAGTACAGTCTTTTGAACCGCAAAATCGAGGCTGAGGTGATGCCCGCGGCGGAAGCCCACGGGTTGGGCATCCTTCCGTATTTTCCGCTTGCCAGCGGAGCTCTGACCGGCAAGTACCGGAAGGGCCAGTCGATGCCCGAAGGATCTCGTCTTTCCGAGGGAGGGGCGGCGGCGGAGCGATTCGCGAGTGACGCGAAGCTGGAAACCGTCGAGCAACTTCGCAAGATTGCAGACGGCGCCGGCCACAGCCTGCTGGAGCTGGCCTTCAGTTGGCTTACGGCTCATCCAGCAGTTAGCTCGGTGATTGCGGGGGCCACTACGGCCGAGCAGGTTATGGCCAACGCAGGCGCTGCCGGGTGGGAGTTGGATGACGACGTTCTCGATGCGGCGAATCGCGCCAGTGCGTAACGGTTGCAAGGCTCGATCCGACATGGGCTGCGCAAACCGTGCCGGACGATTGCGCGTGAAACAAGCCGATCTGCGACAGGGGCGGAGCGGGCCGCCGGTCGGAACTTCCACGTGCCTGCTATTCTGCCCCTGCCAGTCACCGATCTTGGACTCATGCCGGCCGAGCGGACCGAGCGGAGTTGTTGAATGCCTCAGCTAGTTCCCGGCGACGAGTTCCCGTCCCTGACCGTCAGGCTTGCCGGGGGCGGCGAGATAACAATTCCAGACGACCTGGGGATGACCACTGCGGTGCTTCTTTTCTACCGGGGCCATTGGTAAAGCCACTGCAGGCGGCAGTTGGCCGAGTATCAGTTTCAAATCGATGCGTTCGAGGCTCTTGCGGTGCAGATTGTGGCACTTTCGGTTGATACCGAGGACCAGGCGAACGCCCTCGTCGAGCGTCTCGGGATTAAGTACAAGGTGGTCCACGATGTCAGATTCCCGGAGCACGCCGATCTCATTGGCGCGTACCACCACGCAACGAGGCCGACCATTCATCCGGCGCAGTTCGTCATCGACGCCGATCGCAAGGTCGAGGTGAGCGTCTACAGCACCGGGCCCATTGGCAGGCTTGCGGTGGACGAAGTCCTTCGATTCCTAAGTTAGGGATGGGCCGAATGATCTCAATGGAGACTCACTGAATCCACATTAGAAATCGAGACAGCGGCCCCAATCAGAGCGCGTGAAAGCACAGGTCGGCGTGGAGCCCGTCAAGGGTGACTGCGACCGGATGCGAGCTCTTCAAGTCGCACGAGGCTGCGTTCCAGGATTCGCTTGATCATCGGTGACATGAGTTTTGCCGCAATTGGCAGCCGGGACTCGAACTGCACGATCAACTCCAGACGGGTTCCACCACTCTCCTCGCTTAGGATCCAGCTACCAGCGAGGCGCTTGAACGGCCGCAGACGAGAGCCATTCACCATTTGAACCGCGGTTCGGTGTGGCGGCTTGTAGGTTACGTAAGCGCCCTCCCATTCCCAGAATAGTCCGAATATCAGGGGTGCCCGGTACCGCAAACGCATATTCGGCAAATCATCATCTCGTCCAGATCGGTGAAATTGCTTAACGCTCAAATCCCAGTCGGCGCGCAGATCAACTCTGCTCATAAGGTCCCAGAGGCTCGTAGGTGGGGTGGCAATATGCCGACTCGCCGCAACTTTTGGCACGATGCCGCGTCCTTTCGATCCAGTGACACACGAGATTGTGATGTCGAACGCAAATCCCGGACTTACGATATTCCTAACCCACGTAACGAGATTGCAGTTAGCGGGCGCCCGCTCCCATCCGGCCGCCGCCTGTAGTATCGCGACCGACACTCAGCTTGGGAGCCCGCCGTGGCCGCACTCGAGATCCCCGCGGGCCTGAATGCCATCACGCCGCGGTGGCTTACCGAAGCCCTGCGCTCGTCGGATGTTCTGGAGACTGGCTCCGTCACGCGCGTTCGTGCCGAGGCGATCGCCGGAAACCAGGGCTTCGCGGGCCAGGTTCAAAGGATGCACATCGCCTACAGCGACGCTCGGGCTGCCGCACCGCCGTCGCTCATCGCCAAGCTGCACAGTCCGGTTCGTTCGACCCGCGAGCTTCTCCGAGACCTCGGAGCGCCGACGCGCGAGCTACGTTTCTACCGACAGCTCGCCCCAACGCTGGATTTACGCACACCGGGCCTCTACTACGGTAGCGTGGACCCCATCGGGGGCGCGTTCATCCTGCTGCTGGAGGACCTGGCTCCGGCTCGCGTCGGCGATCCCCTGGTTGGTTGCTCGGCCGACCAGATCGCCGATGCCCTCAAGCATGCCCCCATGCTGCATGCCCGATGGTGGAACAGCCCCGAGCTGGCCTCCATCGACTGGATCCCAACCTTCGAGACCCTCGCAACCAAACGCCACGCACTGAGCCGCCAGTA
Source organism: Chloroflexota bacterium (assembly GCA_965263025.1). Taxonomy (GTDB): domain Bacteria; phylum Chloroflexota; class UBA11872; order UBA11872; family VXNJ01; genus JAPOVO01. Next base: position 285,949 of record OZ253578.1, read on the forward strand.
CTGGGCCGAGTTCATCGATCGGTACGGCAGCCGTTTTCCGTCCAGCTTCCTGGCCGCCAGCGACAGGCTGCGACGCGGACTCGACTATGCGCGGCAGCGGCTCTCGTCGCTGCCACCCACCCTGCTTCACGGCGATTTTCGGCCCGATAACCTGCTGTTCAGCTCAACGGACGCCGGCGGGGCCATAGCCGCCATCGACTGGCAGGTGACCATGCGCGGCGCCGGCGTGTGCGACGCGGCGTATTTCCTGGTGGCCTGCGGTCCGGCGGAGCTCCGGCGCGAAGTGGAGAGCGAGGCAATTGCGGCGTACGCGGCCGCGCTCATGGCCCGTGGCGTGCGCGGGTACTCCGACCAGGAGTGCTTCGGCGACTATCGAATCGCGATGATCGATATTCTTGCCCGCGTCTCGGTTCTCACAGTGGCGCTTGGCCCGCGCAATGCACAGGGCCGCGCCCTATTCGCCGCGCTCGCGGAACGTGTGGCCGCGGCCGTCGTCGATCTGGAATGTGTAGACGTGCTGCCCAATTGAGCGAAGTGGTGAAGACTGGAAGCGCATTGAACGAGATGGCGACCGCCAGCAGCGTATCGCGGGATTCGACGTACCGCCGGTGGTTGTCAACGGCCGAGACGATCCGTGCATGACGAAGCACTCAACGCCGATCTTGGCGGACGCTAACCTGTGCGCATCGGATGCGGACGATTCTCACCGATATGGGGAAAACGAAATGATCATCGGCGCCAGATAGACAGGCAGCCATCGGGCTGACCTGTCCCTCGAAACCGTATCCAAAGGGACTGTCAGATACCGAGCGGTAGGACGGAGGCCGCTCACAAGTGGCCCACCAGTCGAGGTGGCATCTGCCGCCGCCTCATGCTCCTATCAACTCATCGGGTTGGCGTTCGGTTTCGATCATCTGTCCGACGCTGTCTTTCACTAAGTCGCTGCCCCCCTATTCTGTAATCCGTGGCCGATGAACTCCATCCAGATGGGTTTCGGCGGGTGGCCAATGCGCTCACCTGCAGTGGTTCAACGCACTCGGTACGGGCGACTCGCGAAGTTGACATGCTACGTCATCGCCGTTGCTGGGAGTCAGGCCGAACGGATTACAACGCAGAAGTCGATGGTCTGGAGTACCAGCCCGAATCAGACCGGTATCGCGTTAATCGCTATCCGGCAATCCGTTGCCGCTGTACGCACCCTCCCCCATCGGATCGTGCTCAACCTCGTCATCGTCGGCCTGTTCAGCGACCAGACTGGCAGAGCTCATTTCATCGCGAAAGACATCACGGCGATCGACGGTGGGCTTGCCCATGGTGCGATTGATGAGATCAACCATCGCCTGACCGCGCTCCACGAAGCAGTAGCGAAAGTCGTCTTCCTCAAGCCGATCCGGATCGATCCAATGCGCTTTGAGGATTCGTTGCAGCTTCTCTCCGTCAATATGGTCCTTACGCAACAGGGGCAAATACCTGGACGGAGCGCGTCCACCGATTATGCGGTTCGTGTATGAATCTATAGGCGTCTTGTTGATGATCGAGTCGTACAGTCTACGGGGTATCGTCGGCTTAGCGCCCTTCTCGCACCACCGCTTCGGAAAGATGTGGTGGATGTCAATGGACTTTGCAAGCAAGTCGGCAAGGCTCAGAGGTTCGGCGGTGCCCCAGTCGGCGGCCCCGGATTTCATCTGTAGCGCGTACATCCCCTTGTAGGCGGCGCTGTTACGTGTTCTCAGGGAAAACAATCTTTCTGGAATGAACGTCGCTTCAGTCAGAAGCTGGGGCTCGGCGCCGCCGCGGACGTACCGGGCGACTTGTACCAGGTCATTGGCGAACTGAGTCTCGATAGAACCGCCGTAGGTCTCGCCCAGAACGCCGCACCAGAACCAACGCTCCAGTTTCTCCTTCGAAGTGCGTCTGCAACTGACCGCGCGTGTTCCGCATACAGTTCGTTCCTGGTCAGTAGGTCTAGCACTCGTCGATGCTTTTCTTCACCCAATTCGCGTGACCATGCACTCATCAAGTGCGGCCAGAGGTCAGTATCCCAGTTCCCCGATTCAGCTAATACGTCCGCCAGTTCGAGTCCCCATTGGAAATTCTCGGTCGCGGCTTCTTCGACGGCGCGCAATAGGTCATAACGGTCTAGAGCGCCGGGATCTTCTTCGAGAAATGACGACGGATCGGCAATCCATTCCCTGGCCGGTCGCGACAGTAGTTCATCAGCGTTCCAACCGCGTCCTGGCACAGCCGAACCGACCGTCACGTAATGAGTCAGGTCTGGGTGCTCCCTTGGCTCGAAACTGGGATTCGCCTTCCACACCTCGTTCAGCGCTTGCTTGGCTAGTTCACAATCCGGTGCGGATTCAGAAAGCCAATAAAGCCAGTTGAAATGCTGATAGGCGGCATGACGGCCTTTGTCCTTGTCTTCTTGGCGCGGCCAGGCATAGTCGAAGACGGCTTCGATGACAGCCTCTCGTTGTGCTGCGCTGGCGGCGGGGTAGATGGACCGCAAAGCCCGAAATATCTCGTGGTGTGCTGAAAAGTCGTGCAGTCCGATAGTCGCCAAAAGCCAGTCGACTTTCTCGTCTGGGGACAGGTCGATGCGTATCGGCAGGGTATGCACAGCCAAGCGGCGGAAAAGTGGCGGGGCCGCCGCTACTAGACGGTCGCACCAAACGCACGCGATGTCCGGGTGGTTAGCCGCCAAATGCTCCATACAGTCGCGGGCAGCGTCGATCAACACGTCAATGGGTTCACGATATCGGTCTTGCTCGTGGGATTCGATGGCGCTTCTGCCATTGCTCGTTGGGTCCGAGCTTCTGTCCGCAGACTTCCAAGCGCGGAGCGTGCGATGCTGCTTGGTCAGGTTTAGGACAACCTCAGCAAGCAATGGCTCTGCTACCTTGTCGAGAACAGGTTTCAGTCCCTTTCCCCAGAGATCGTTTATCGTGTAGTGGTCGGTTACCAGCCCCAATTCTGCTGTGACCTGTGCATCTAGAAATTTCGACTTCACGACGAGGTAGCTTGTGGCCATTGCGTGAAAGATGTCCAGCACGCTGCTTGTCACCCCCTCTTCGATGCAACGCTTACCCAGACGGTGTAATGCGTGCTGATTGCCAAATCGGGGATCCGTGTCGATCAGCAACGAGACCCATCTAGGCAAAATACTGGCGTCCAGATCTTGCTTTGTCGCGACCGTTCGGGCTAACGCAGACCAGAAAGCCGGGCGGATCCGCATACCGTGCCGAGCGATTAGCAGAAAGAGTTCATCCGAGTGGTCGCAGACGAATTTGTCCGCCAACCACCGTGCCAATTGCATATCCCACTCGCCGCACTCGCCGTTGCCGAAGAGGGGCTCAAGGTGCTTCCCTTTGTCGAGCCAGTCGATCCATTCCAAGTGCGAAGCGGCATCGGTGAAGAAGCGCGTCTTCGTCGGATCGGAAAGCGCGTCCTCAATGAGATCCATTGACTCTTCCGCTAGAGACGGCGGCTTCTCAGCGATTTCCTTGATCTCAAGCTGCCAATCAAGGACCCCGTTCCTCGCGAAGTTGGCAAGGCCACCAATACCTCTGCCAAGTGCTTGGTGGTTATCTCCGCATGACCTCCGGTATACGACAGGCTCGATTCCGAGCAGTCGCCATCTGTCGATGTCTTCGTCTTCGCGTGTGAGCGCGAATCGTGTTGCTTCGCTGATCGGCAGGGCCCGCGCAAGATATGTCATGACGATATCGCTGTGGCTGTAGCCGACGAAGAGAACGGTGAAGGAGCGAAACAATTCGACGAGAAAACGGCGCGCCCAGCCATCAGTCAGATATGCACGGCCGAAATCCTCGTCGGTGAGCACCATGTCCTCAGCACACTCGATTGAGCCATGCACGTGGACGATACCCGTGACTTTCCTGCCCAACGGCAGCGCCGGCGCCTCAAAAACGTTAGGCCGGGACTCGAATACAACGTCCGACGCTTGCTCGAACAAAGTGTCGAAGTTAGTTGTCACTATGCGCACGGATGCGGGATTCGAGTAGAGCCGTAGCAGATCGCGGTGTAAAGCAGTCGGTTCTAGGTTTCCTCTTGAAAGGATCTCCGCGGCTCTAGCATGTACCTTGGTGCCTTCATCCTCTAGTCTGCCGAGAAAGGCGTCCTCCGGCACACCGTCCTGCAAATCCTTTCCGGTGCCTTGCGCTACGGCCTTTGCTAATTCTCTAAACTTCGGAAGCCTCGCCGGCTCCCCCATCGAAACACCCGCGCCCGCGAAGACGACGAGCTTGTCCTCGCGCAAGGCATTGAGCAGCTTTCGGGGGAAGTCGATTGCTGAGATCTTCACAAGCGGTCTTGATGCACCTTTCTCGATCAGTTCCTTGGCCAGTCGATAGCTCGGAACGGTATTTCCGTCGATAGTGTGGGAACAAGTAGAGGGACCTACTCTAAGGCGTGTACGGCTTGCGATGTTAGGCCTGCCAGCAACGGGATAGGCTCGGCAGGAAGGATGGCCGGTGGCGTCGGCCGTCTAGAGCCCAGCGAGCGGTGCGGCCGGATGCGGTGATTGATCTGGCTGTAAACACGCTCAGCAGGACATCTACTGCGCACCATGTCTGCTTGGTGGCTAGCTGGGATCTATCACCGCGCGTATCGAGGAACGCCGCCAGCCGCACGCCAAATACGACTCCCGATCTTCGTGCGGTGGGAAGGTTGCCTTAACATGAATTTGGGTGAGATTGTTAGGTTGGTGCGTTGAGCATCTACAAGGTCGTGGGCACGAAGGGGCCAGGCTGTTATCTGCTCGTCGAAAAGGGCGAGTGGGATCCTGCGACCGGAACCGCGCGCGTGCTGGATGACGGTGATCTGTATCAACCGTTTAGGTTTCAGTCGATCATCGCTCGCGGCTACTGGGAAGAGCACTCATTGCCAGACGACGAACTGGACGAGCTACTTGCAGAAGCCTTTGAGGTTCCTGCAGGTGCGGCGGTGGCAATCCCACCACGGCGCGGCGCGCAGGACGAGCCCGCAGGACCGTCGCCTGTGGATGAGCGCGACGCTCGCTCAGGCCAAGCCCGCAATTGATCGACAGCCTCGCTGTTGGAGCGGGATATCGTCTACACGCTGCGGGAGGAGGCTCAGGTGCTGACCGCGCAGTACCGGTAGACCTGCAACCGCGTCCGCCCGCACAGTTCGCTGGGCTACCGGCCGCCGCCGCCGGCGGCCAGCCTGCCTGCTGAGCCTAGCTCGACGCTCGCCGTGCAAACACAGCTGGTGATACAGGATTCGGGGGCAGGTCAGCCGAGGGGAGGAGGTTGGACACATGCCCAATGGAGGATCAGACTGCTGCGGCGCCTGTTGGTTCAACCGCTCCAACAGCGGCAAACGTGGGTCCGTCAACTTCAACCGGGACATCCCCAGTTTCTGCGAGATCCGCGACCTCGCCATCCCAAGTCCCTTCTACACCTACTGCGCCAACCACCCGTATCGCCGACCCAGCCGCGACCCCATACCCATTGGGCCAGTGTACGTTCATGGCGACAGCGATGTGCGCGAGTTCTGGCAGCCGTCGCCAGACACGGAGGAGATCCGCCAGCACCTGCTGGATCTCGTGAGGGCGCCGGAGGAGCACACAGACGGCTATCCCTTCTACTCACCGCATCCACACCTGCTGGCGATCGAGCAGCTGGTGGACTTCGGCGACCAGCGGGTGGTCGAGGCGTTGGAGGACCTCGCCGAGCGGGACGAGGCGAAGGAAGCTCGTCCTGACATCCTCGAGCTGATCGAGACCGTGCGTCAAAGACTGGCCCCGTGACGGAACTGCGGTGGAGGTCGCGGTGAACGCCTCCGTCGGACGATCCGCCCACTTCAGGAATTGCCGGTCGAGCCCAGGGCGATCCGCGCGGTGCAATGTCCGCTGACAAGTCTTCCAAATGGTAGTGCCAGCGACGACGTTACATACTGGGAGATCGGGATAGATTCGGTGGGTCGAATGCCTGCCCGAGTCGGCGGCATGGACTACCCGGCGGCCTGCCGAAGCGAGCGGCTTTAGCGCCCGCCGTCCTTTCGTTCCGAAAGGTGCTGATCCAGCACCTGATCGGCGAGCCGGTTGGCAGCCTCCCATTTGTTTACGTCGCGAAGGGCGTCGCGGCGCGCTTCAAGGATGAACTCATGGGCCAGGCTCTCGCCGGACTGCGCGATGCTCTGCTCGATTCGCTTGAGGTAGCCCCGGACTTGGGGCGAGTACGCGGTCGCACGGTCTTGCGGGCAGCTTCGATCATCGAAGTAAGTCCGCAGCGGATCGCTATTTTCCCACAGCCCACTGAAAAGCCGGACAATTGAGCGGAGTCTGCTGCGGAGGCGGCGCAGCACCTTGGCAGACGTCGTATGAACGATCTCCGCGCTCCGGAAATGGGCGGCCTGGATGCCCTGTATCGCGGCGGCCAGTCCCTCCATCATGACGATGGCATCCTCGGCGCGGTCCCGCCAGCGGATACGGGCTTCCTCCGCCGTCGCATTCTCTCCATCTAAGGCGACGGATCGGTGATTGGCGAATAGTCTTCTCCGGGCCGTCTGGAGGATGCGAGCCGTTTCGCGGTCGTGGACAAACCACAGTTCGAAATCGCCCAAGGGTTTGATCGGCCCGACGCAGAAGCCCCCGCTAGCGATATTGAACCCGCGATTCGTTGCGAAGTGGTTCCATGAGTAGACGACAAAGCCGTCTTTGAGAGAAGCTTCAAGGCGAGCGCCGACGATGCCTGCGCGCCACGTCTGGTAGGGCGCGAGGTTGACATAATCCCGTCCCTGGAAGGCGCGGCGTTTGCCGGGATAGGCGCGGACGCGGTCGGTTGCGGCCTGGCGGGCGTCAAGCCAGGAGGCGTCGTCGATCGGCGAGGATTCCCCCTCGGCGTCGGCTTGGACGAACTCTTGGAAGGCGAGCGGGTGAGAGTCGTCGTTTGGCCGCGGAGTCCAGCCGCGGTCTTCGAGGACGGCGCCGAACTCGGCCAGTTCGAGGACGGTGGCGTCGACCCAGCGGCCTTTGAGGAGTGGCGCTTCGCGGAGGAACGGGATCGGCAGGGCGGGGAGAGAGACGACTTTGCCGGCAGTGATGTCTTTGGAGCGGACGAGGCGCTGGAGTTCGCGCTTGATCGTGGGGGAATTCCCGGCCAGCCACTCGATTACATCCTCGTCGTCGTTGGGCTGGAGTTGGATGTAGCCCCACTGTCGGAAGGTAGCGGGATCGCCGAGGGAGTCCCAGGATCGGACCTGGTTGGCGAGTGCGGCCCACGCTGCGGCGGAGGTGTGGGAATCGAGCGGATATGCGGAGCGGCTGGCGTCGTGGGACAGCTGGAGGTGGAGGACCAGGCGGGAAAGTTCGCTCCAGAGGAGGTCGATGGTCGGCATAGCCACGCAAAGCTCCTGGGCGATACGTTCGTAAACGCGCCAATGGAGCTTCCAGAGAAAGACGACATGGCGCTCGGCGTCGTGAACGGCTCTCTGGATGGCGTCCGATCGCTCGCCCCTCATGGACTTTTCCACGGAGCGCCGCGCCTGTCTGGTCATACGTGTGAGCGGGAACTCGGACTCGGGCGCGTTTCTGAGGCTTTGCGTGTAATCCAGCAAAGAAGGTATGTGGGAGGCCTCCTGAAGCCAGCGGAGGAAGATCTCCAAGGGCGACAGAGATTCCTCCAGGTCATCGAGTCGTCTTTTGCTCGAACTCACTTGGGGGACGGCTCCGAAGGAAGGTCGATTTCGGGCAGATCGACATCGAAGGGCGACGACGGTTCGGGCGAGCGGTCCTTAAGGGCGGCTTCGAGGTCGGCGAGTCTCTGCGCGAGGTTGCCGATTTCCATCATTTCGCGAGCCTCGCGCACGGCCCGGAGTAAGGCGTTGGATCGGCCTATGGAAGATTCCATGCTGAGGAGGCCGTCGGTGGTTATCTTGAGGAGTCGGGAAATGCCGTTGGCCGAGTCGAGTCCGTCGTGGAGGTCATAGGTGCCCTCGATGGCCTTCTCGCGGCGGCGTCTGAGGCCACCGAGTCGCCTGGCCTCGGCGGCCTCCTGCGTGTGATCGGGGTGGTGCCAGAAGCAGAACTGCTCTTCGAGCATGGGAGGGGCGTTGCAGGGTGAGCCGTCCGCCGTCTCGGCGGTGCACGAGCGTTTGCGGGGACCTAGCATTCGGGACCTCCTTGCTTGTCGAATCGGACTTCATCGTTCTGACGAGTCGCCGTGGCGCCGGTAAACGCCTCCCAGCGCTTCACGGCCACGTCGATATAGGCGGGTTCCTGCTCGACCGCGTAGCAGACGCGGCCGGTGCGCTCGGCGGCGATGATCTGGGTGCCCGAGCCCGAGAACGGCTCGTAGACGATCTCGCCCGGCTCGGTGTGGTACTCGATGGGGCGGATGAACAGTTCGACCGGTTTCTGCGTTGGATGGACGCCCATCTGCTCGAAGCGCTGGTCGATGTTCCAGACAGTGGAGACATCGCTGGGCGGCTTGCGCTTGGGCATTTTGCTCTGCACCCAGCCGACGAAGCAGGGCTCGTGCTGCCAGAGGAAGAAGGAGTGAGTCAGCACGGCGCGGGCCTTCACCCAGATGACCTGCTGGTGCACCAACAATCCCGCTTTCGTCCAGGCCTCTTCTACCAGCGCCTGCCTGCGATGGGCGTGCCATTGGTAGACAGGCGAGTGCGACACGAGATGCGCCAAACCCGCTGACAGGAACTTGAAGAAGAAGTCCACCGAGGACTCCGGGTCGTGGTACTGGTCCCAGTTTTTGTTGCGGTTCGGATCGCCGCGGTTCGACCTGCTGGCCGGGTGGTTTCCGCCGGAGTAGTCGACCAGGTAAGGCGGGTCGGTAGCCATCAAGGAGGCACGCCCTTCCCCAAACAACCGCCCCACGGCGGCGGTGTCGATCGAATCGCCACATAGCAGCCTGTGATCGCCCAGGCGCCACAGGTCGCCGGGTTGGGCGACAGGGTTGGCCTGTGCGGCGTTCAGGGCGGTGTCGGGATCGAAGTGCTCGATGCGCTCGCGCTTGTCCTGGGCGTCGAGCGACTTGAGGAGCTTGGCGACCTCATCGTCATCAAAGCCCGACAGCGAGAGATCCACTTCGGGACTGGCATCCAGCTCAGATAGGAGGCGTGCTAGCAGTTCCTCGTCCCAGGAGCCGGAGATCTTGTTGAGTGCCAAATTCAACAACCGGGCCTGGTCGCCAGACAGATCCAGAAGGATCACCGGCACAGAGGCGAGGCCGAGCCTGCGAGCGGCGAGGAGTCTCTGGTGGCCGCCGATGACGCTTTTGTCCTCAAGTCGGGCGATGACCGGATCGACGAACCCGAACTGGCGGATGGAGCGGGTGAGCGAGTCGAGCTCGGCGTCGGAGATGCGCCTGGGGTTGGCGGGATCGGGGCGCAGGTCGTCGATAGGGACGTGGACGACCGAGAGCTTTTGGTCAACGGATTGCATCTGGAAGTTCCTCAGCATGGTGCCGGAGTGGGCGGGCGACTTTTCATGTCTTGGGGATGTTCAGTTGCGAGTGGCATGCATCAGACAAGACTAAACCACCTTTTGTGGTAGGTCCTCTTTTGAAGCAGAATAACAGCATTGTCAAGCGGTCGAGTGCGACATAATACGTATGCTGATAACACCAGTGGGTTACGGATACGATCTAATAGCGCATCCGTATCTTGTTGATATTTGGAACACGATCGGCGCGAGTCGGAGAGATGCTTGATGTGTCGTCGGCGGACTGGTGGCCTTGACTTAACCCGTAAAAGGGGTCTGATGGGGGTTTGGAGAGCTGTTCTGCGGGTCAGTGTCGCAACTGTGCTCATATTCCGGACCATCTCGGCAAGCGGAATGCACGCGCGCAATGTGGCGGCAATGACGCCTAAAGGTGGGAAAACGACATCCCTTGACTACGGCAAGCGCAGAGCGAGGTTGTGCGTTGATGTCAGTAGCCGAAGAGGGGCTTTGGCTAGGCGCCGATCCCGTGTCAGGCTTCACAACCAAGTGGGACCGCCTATGTTTACGAACACCACGCAGTTGCCGGTAGATATGTCTTACGAGGGCGCGCGCGTCTTTTGTCTCTTTGATTACGAGCAGGTCGACATCGCTGTTGGTCCGCATGTCGCCTCGGGCTACGGACCCGAAGAGAATGATCTAATCCGGATGGGCGCCGCCGACGATACGATGAATGATGTCGTCCAGCGATTGACGGCCGAGCGCTCGGCTATTCAGAGAGGATTGGTTTCGCCGTACGGAGAAGCGGCCAAGGGCGAAACTCGCGGGAATTGTGCGAGACGGTCGAAATTGAAGTGGGCGGACGTCAAATTGCATACAGGCGCTGCCCTTGGGACGATGGCGCGCTTGTACGGTAGTCCGAGGAGCACGTGCGTAGGTCAAGTTGGCAGTTTGATCCCTCGCGGCGATTCAGGCCGCAAAGCCCCACTGGAGCGTTGGCCTCGACGGTATGATCGGAAAAAACGCCGGAAGCAGAGAGCCGTCCCGAGTTGGAGCGTGGCACGGAGGTAAGAGGGCTCCAGCTAGCGAGAACTGGGTGTTCGGGGACTAGCAACCATTACCAAACACTACCTTTGCTGGCAAAAGGGGTTTGGTAGTGGGTGGTAGTCGAGGGCTTGGTCGAAGCGAGGCCAATCGGGCGCCATTCGGCCGTAGGGGCGGGCGCACGAGCGGCGTCAGATCCGAGCGCTAGCACTCTGTTTCACAACCGCCAGGACCCGTAGACAGGCGCCCCGTAGCGCGCGCGTCGGCCCAAGTCGCCGCAAAGCAAGCCATGTTCGTCCAAGCTCGATAGCGCGCGGTGTGGCGCGCCAGGGGCGCACCGGGTTGCGATGTGGGCGTCGCCGGCGCCGAAGCTCTCGATGCGGATGCGGCGCGGTATGGGGCCGCGCTTATCGCTTATATGGATATAAAGAGTAATGAACAAAGACGAATGCCTCTCCCAACCGTTGCCAGCGGCGGCATGTTGCTCGGCATCCGGAAACCCAACGGCTCGGTCAGCGCGCCAAACCCGGGTCATTGCGGAGGATAGCGGGGGCGCCTGATCGGAGCGTTACCCGCGTCGACGAGACAGCTACTCGGCAGCTATCAAGCTCGGTGAAACGCAACCGGGGGAAGTAGGCGCTGATCCTTGGAGCCGGATGAGGTCTGTGGTGAGGGGATTCCGGCTCAGGCGGCGATAACGCGGCGGAGATTGTAGCCGTGACTCGCAGCGATGCCCGTGCGAGTCGCGCCCGTCGGCGGGAAGCGGTAGTCGATAACGACGCGGACCTGCTTGCGGCCGCGGCCGGTGAGCGTGGTGTGGACCGTGATCCGGCGGACGAGCAGCTGAACGATCTCGCGTCGCTCCGCGTCCGAGAGGTCCGCCTCCAGGCGCTCACGGATCTCCGCGAGCGTATCCGCCGAGACGGCATCGTCAAGCGGGTCATCAGCAGGTTCTAGACCGGCCAGCCGCTCATCGAGGGTCTTTAGTTCCTGTTCCACATCTGCGGCGATGTCGTCGAACTCGACTTCGGAGACCTTGCCGTGGGTGTAGAGCTCGATGGCTCGCTTGCGGCGATCTTGGGCTGCGTCGCGTGCTGCGATAAGAGTGCTGCGTTCAGCCTCGGCCGCGGCGCGCGTCTGGGCGTCGTTGGACTCTGCGAGGAGCTCGTCGATGAGGGAGCCTGGATCGGAGAGGAAGCGGGATACATCCGACCAGACGGTGTCTTCGAGGAGTTCGCCCTTGATCGAGGCGCCTATGCACTTGCCAGCGAACGGGCCACGATGGGCCATGGAACCGTTGCAGCGATAGCGAGGCCCCCTGGTCCAGGTACCGCAGAAGGAGAGGCCGCAGACGGCGCAGCGGATGAGCGAGCGGAGCAGGTAGGCATGGCGAGAGTTGCGGGGCAAGGCGCGGTTGCGCTTGAGGGTAGCGATGGCGGCGTTCCAGACGTCCTCCGAGACTAGCGGGGAAACGGAAGCGGAAATCACCTCACAACCGTTGGGCTTCGTGGACCTGCGACCGTACTGGAGGAGTCCCTTGTAGACGGGATTGACGACGAGGTTGCGGATATGACCGGAGCGCCAGAGGCCCTGGGTGCGACGGCCTCGAACGCCGCGACCATCGCGGCGATAGGAGGTAGGGATGCCGAGGGAGTTGAACTCGGTTGCGATACGCGGACAAGTCCAGCCGTCCGAGGCCAGGTGGTTATAGATGCGCCTTACGACGTCGGCGGCGGAGAGGTGTTCCCACATGAGAGAGTCGTCCGGGACGAGGCGGCGGCAACCTCGATCGCCTGAGACCGAGTAGCCGAGAGGGACGATGCCGCCGGTATAGCGGCCTTCGCTTGCTGCGCGGTTCATGCCCTCGGCGGAACGTTCGAGGAACTTGCGTCGCTCGTTGGCGGCGATGACCGCGTGGATATCGAAGTAGAAGGGATCGTCGATGTTCTCGTCCGTAGCGCGGAGCGAGATGCCGATGGACTCAAACACCCTCCAGATGCGGAGGAGCTCGAAGGCGTCACGGCCCAGACGATCGGAGCGGACCACCCAGACTTGGGAGAAGCGGCCAACACGCGCATCACGCGCAAGCGCGCGGCCAGCCGGCCGGTCTTCGAAAGGGATGGTACCCGAGACGCCGTCATCCTCGTAATGCTTGAAGACCAAAACATCCGGCTCGGAACCCAGACGGCGGGACAGGGCGGCGCGTTGATTGAGGACCGTATGGCGGTCACGCTGCTCGTCGGAGGAGACGCGGGCATAAGTGGCGATGCGGCGAATGGGATCGGGCAAGACGACCTCCAGAGCAAGGGAGTTGAAGCGGGATGTATGAACGCTCCGAAGGCGCGGAGAGGTCAAGGCGGATCGGCATCCCGAAGGAGGGAGTCAACGGAAAGACACCGATCCGCCCAAAAGGCGGGGCGGCAGGCACGCACACTTGGAGAGGGAATGCGCTGACGCCCCGCCGGAACAGATTCTAGACCCGTGAGGCCAAGGACTTACTCGGCGAGTCGGACTAGCTAACTCCGATAACGCTGGCGACGCCCTGCCAGGCGGTATCGCGCTGCCCTTCGAGTCTGCGGAGATAGGTGGTGGTGACGGCGAGCGAGCTGTGATCTAGGAACTGGCTTACGGACTCGACCGACTCGCCGACGTCACGGCGGAGCTTGGCGGCGGTGTGGCGGAGGACATGGACGCCGGAAGGAGGGAGGCCGGCCTTCGCGAGATAGCCCCGGAAGCGGTTGTAGAAGGTAGCGCTGGAGACGCCCTGGGGGCCAGCGCCGGCCTGCCATAGCGACTCGGAAGGATGCATAGACGAGAGGTCCTTGTCGACATCACCAAGAGATCGCCGTATCGCCGAGAGCGCGGGAGAAGGTAGCTCACGCCGACCGCGCAGACCGCCCTTGCCGGTATAGCGGTAGAAGGCGGCGGATTCGTCGAAGGCGATATCACCGGCTGTGAGGTTGACGACCTCCGATCTGCGTCTGCCGGTGAGGACGAGAGTGAGGACGATAGCTAGGTCGCGCCTGCCCTTGACGGTGTCGGGGATGACCTGGAGAAGTTGCTGCACCTGGATAGCGGAGAGGCCGCTTGGTGCGCCGGGACGGGGCTTGGGGCGCTCGACGGGGTCGCAGGGATTGGCCTTAAGCAGATCGAGTCTGATGAGGAACTTGAAGAAGGAAGAGAGACAGGAGAGACGGGCGCCGACGGTTACTGGGGAAGGTTCACGACCGGAGAGGCCGATGCCATGGGCGAACGAGAAGACGTCCTGCGGGGAGACCTCATCGGGCGACTTATGGAGGCCACCGAAGAAGTGGCGGAGGGTGCGGTAGTAGGAGTCCGGGGTGCGGTTGGAGCCGGAGCGGCGCTGCTTCTCGGCGAGGAAGGCGTAGAGAGAGCCTTGCCAGCCCGTGTTGGTACCAGAGAAGACGGTAGGCAGAGTTTGAGCGGTGGACATGGCGGGCTCCTTGAGCTGGAACGTCCGCATGACCTTTGCTCTGGTTTGCAGATATATCAAGCACTATGTGTGAATGGTGTTATTTCGCGGTGGTGAGAGAGGGACTGTGTTCGAGTTCGTTTCGGTGGAGCATGGACGCCTGTTTCCGGACTCTGAGGGAATCTGGGAGACGATGGCGTAGCGCCGTTGATGAGAGGGGCGAGACAGTCTAGGGGGCAAGTGGGTGGACGATCTACATCTGAAGCACGGAGACAGGAAACCTGCGATAGTTTGGCGTCGGCAGCGACGTTGACAGTCCGCTGTGATTCTCGCCGGGCATTGATCGGGAAGGGCGTGTGAGCAGCCTGAACATCAGCAACTTCATATGGGGCATTGCGGACGACGTGCTGCGCGACGTTTACGTGCGGGGCAAATACCGCGACGTCATACTGCCGATGACTGTTATCCGCCGGCTGGACGCCGTCCTGGAGCCGACCAAGCAAGCCGTCCTCCGCATGAAGGACCGGTTAGACCAAGCCCGCATAGCGAACCAGGACGCCGCCTTGCGCCAGGCGTCCGGCGAAGCCTTCTACAACACGTCCCCCTTCCGTCTTCGCGACCTCGCCTCGCGTGGTCGGCAACAGCAGTTGCGGGCCGACTTCGAGACTTACCTCGACGGTTTCTCGCCCAACGTTCAGGAGGTCCTGGAAAAGTTCAGGTTTCACAACCAGATACCCACGCTGGTCGAAGCCGACGCGCTCGGATCGCTGCTTGAGAAATTCCTGGACAGCTCGGTCAACCTCGGCCCCCGCCCCGTCATGAACGGGGACGGCTCCGTGCGTCTGGAAGGTCTGGACAACCACGGGATGGGCACGATCTTCGAGGAGCTCATCAGGCGCTTCAACGAGGAGAACAACGAGGAGGCCGGCGAGCACTTCACCCCGCGCGACGTGGTGCGGCTGATGGCCCATCTCATATTCATGCCGGTAGCCGATCAGGTCCAGTCCGGGACCTACCTCGTCTACGACGGCGCCTGCGGCACCGGCGGGATGCTCACTGTGGCCGAGGAGACTCTGATGCAGCTCGCCGGCGAACGGGGCAAGGAAGCGTCGGTGCACCTCTACGGACAGGAGGTCAACCCGGAGACCTACGCCATCAGCAAGGCGGACCTCATCCTGAAGGGAGAGGGCGACGAAGCGGCCAACATCCGGTACGGCTCCACCCTCGCCGCGGACGCCTTCCCCGCCAGCGAGTTCGACTTCATGCTCTCCAATCCACCCTACGGCAAGAGCTGGAAGACCGACCTGGAGCGCATGGGCGGCAAGAGCGGGATCAACGATCTGCGCTTCGTGGTCGAGCACGACGGCGATCCGGAGCACTCCCTCATCACCCGTTCCAGCGACGGCCAGATGATGTTCCTGGCCAACATGCTGAGCAAGATGAAGCAAGGCACTCGCCTGGGCAGCCGCATAGCCGAGGTCCATAACGGCAGCTCGCTCTTCACCGGCGACGCCGGTCAGGGCGAGAGCAACATCCGCCGCTGGGTCATCGAGAACGACTGGCTGGAGGCCATCATCGCCTTGCCGCTCAACATGTTCTACAACACCGGCATCGCGACCTATATCTGGGTGCTGAGCAACCGCAAGCCGGAGCATCGCCTGGGCCGAGTGCAGCTCATCGACGCCACGCAGTGGTTTCAACCGCTGCGCAAGAACCTGGGTATGAAGAACTGCGAGCTGTCCGACGCGGACATCCGGCGCATCTGCGACACGTTCCTCGCCTTCGAGGAGACGGAGCAGTCGAAGATCTTCCCGAACCAGGCATTCGGCTACTGGAAGGTCACCGTCGAGCGGCCGCTGCGGCTGGCGGGCGTCGACCCCGACCGGTCTTACACCGCCACGGAGATCAAGGCGTTGAAAGAGACTGCCGAGCGCTCGGAGACCGGTCCGCCGGTCATCAAGCGAGTCCGCAAGCAAGGCGTCTGTGCCGACCCGCTGCGCGGCCTGTTCCCGGCCACCATCGACGGCAAGTCCGCCGTAGTCGAATACGAGCCTGACCCCGACCTGCGCGATACGGAGCGCGTGCCGCTATTGGAAGAGGGCGGCATTCAGGCTTTCCTGCGCCGCGAGGTGCTGTCCTACGCGCCGGACGCGTGGTACGTGCCGAAGAGCGTCAAGATCGGCTACGAGATCAGCTTCACCCGCCACTTCTACAAGCCGCAGCTCCTGCGCCCGCTGGAGGAGATACGGGCGGACATCCTGGCCCTGGAGCGCGAGACCGAGGGACTGCTGAGTGGAGTGGTTGGGCCCCGGAAGTGAGTCTAGTGCATGGCGTCTTATCCGACGGTGCCCAAGCTGTCGCACCGTTGGTGGTGGGTAGATAGAGCTAAGGAAGACAAATGGAATCAATAGCGCCGGGCGCCGTCGCTGGTCTGATCGCAGCTTTGGTGGCTACAGCGATTTTGGGCTTTGCTAACTTCGTTCGTCAGTGGCTGGGCAGGCGTCAAGACGTGGGACTCATCCGCGACATATTTATTCAAGGAAGAATGCGTGTGATGGATGCTGAAGACACGTTCCATGAGGGCATGGGTGCAACGATGTCAGCAGGAGCCCTTCGTGCCGGACAGTACAACAACATGATTAGGCAAGTTGACGTTGCTTTGGAAAGGCGGACACAGTTTTTGTCCCATGATTCAGAAGAAGGACGTATACGACGCCTTGGACTGGTACCACACAGACAGCTTGAATGCCGTTAGAACGCACGGAGGGGGGGAGTTCCTGGAGATCCCTGAAGGAAGATGGCCCACAACGGAGATGTCAATGGAAGCGGCTAAATCGAAGTTTGAGAAACTTCGGTCCATAGAGTGGCTGAAGTGAGAGGCTGATTAGGATATAGCCTTAGTGGACACTGTGGAACGAATCCGCAACTGTTCGTCATTCGCGAGTAAGGAGATCGTCGACTCGTCCTCGCTCCTATCCCCGTGCAAAATGCGTGTCCAGTGTGATCACTGATATCCACCCCTACCCTGCGTACAAGCCCTCCGGCGTGGACTGGTTGGGCGACGTGCCGGAGCTTTGGGAAATATTTACGATCAAGAATCTCGCACGTTCCGACTACAAGTCTTTTGTAGATGGCGACTGGATTGAGAGTCCCTATATCACTTCGGATGGAATACGGCTTATTCAGACAGGCAACATCGGTATTGGCGAATATCGAGAGAAGGGGTTTAGGTACATTAGTGAAAGGACATTCACGGCCTTACGTTGTACTGAGTTTCAGCCCGGCGACGTTCTGATTTGCCGTTTAGGGGAACCCGTTGCAAGGGCATGTCTGGCACCAAATCTTGGCACACGGATGATCACATCTGTTGACGTCTGCATCCTAAAGCAACGCGGGGAAGTCAATGGCAAGTTCATCGTATATTCCATGTCGTCACGACAATATCTGGGTTGGGTGAATTCGCTTGTCAGGGGGAGCACAAGGGATCGAGTCAGTCGCTCAATGCTTGGCTCTTTTTCTGTCCCCCTTCCGCCGTTTGCCGAACAAGCCGCCATCGTGCGGTACCTGGACTACGTCGACCGGCGCATTCGGCGCTACGTGGCTGCCAAGGTGAGGCTGGTCGGCCTGCTGGAGGAAGAGAAGCAGGCCGTCATCACCCGGGCCGTCACCCGCGGCCTCGACCCCAACGTCCCCCTCAAACCCTCCGGCGTCGAGTGGCTGGGCGACGTTCCGGCGCAGTGGGAACGGCGGCGACTGAAAACGATCGTTACGCCGATCGATCGACGGTCAGCCACTGGTAGCGAGACACTTTTGTCGCTGCGCCGGGATTATGGCGTCGTGCCCTACGCTGAACACTTTACGCGTCCGTCACAGAGCAGGTCACTGATCGGCTTCAAGTTGGTTAGCGTAGGTCAACTCGTGGTTAATCGCCTGCAAGCTAACAATGGATTGGTATTTAACTCAGCTGTGGACGGCGTTGTAAGTCCTGATTACTCCGTGTTCGAAAAGAAATCTCCACTTCAAATGCAGTTCTTGAGTGATTTGCTTCGGACTTCTTCCTATCGAGCCTACTTTCGGCAGAACGCCAAAGGCTTGGGCACAGGGATGGCAGGCTTCCTACGCCTCTACGATGATGCTTTTCTTGAAACCTCAGTGTTTTTGCCACCAGTCATTGAGCAAGCTGCCATCGTCGAGTACGTGGACAAGGCGACTGCCGAAATCGACGCCGCCATCGACCGCGCCAGGCGCCAAATCGAACTGATCCAGGAGTACCGCACCCGGCTGATCGCCGACGTGGTGACCGGCCAGCTGGACGTGCGCGAGGCAGCGGTGGACTTGCCCGATGAAGCCGATGACCGGGACCCGATGGACGAGAGCGGTCGACTGGCGGAGAATGTCGATGGAAGCGTTCGTGACGCGAACGAGGCGGTGGGCGAGTTAGCCACGGCGGGGGAGGTGACCGTATGACGAACTGGGAGACATGCCCGGCAGTGGAACGCAACCCCAAGAAGATCAGCGGAGCCTGGGTGTTCACCGGCACCAGGCTGCCCGTATCCGCCCTGTTCGAGAACCTGGAGAGCGGCGCTACCGTCGAAGAGTTCATGGAATGGTTCCAGCCGGTGGATGAATGGAAGGTAAGAGCCGTGCTTCAACACGTGGCAGATTCCCTGATAGCGCCCGTGCCCGTGAGCAGCCTTGAAGATACTGTTTGATCATGGAACGCCCGCCCCCCTCAGGCGAGACCTCCACGGGCACTCGGTCGATACGGCAGCGGAGAAAGGGTGGGACAGCCTTGTCGACGGAGACCTGATAGACAGGGCTGAACAGGAGGGTTACGAAGTCCTGATCACCACCGACCAGAGCATGCATACGAGCAGAACCTCACTGGCGGCAGGATAGCAATCGTGGTGCTGCTATCCACGGCATGGCCTAGAGTCCAACACCGAACTGAAGAAATCCGAAGAGCCATCGAGGAAGTAGAGCCGGGACAATTCAGGGAGGTCCCGATCTGAACCCAGGTGATGGATAGCGTGACTACCGACACCAGCGAAAAGGGGCTTGAGAGCCTCATCTGCCGGGCCCTGACGGGGCAAAC
This sequence comes from Chloroflexota bacterium, assembly GCA_965263025.1. Lineage (GTDB taxonomy): Bacteria > Chloroflexota > UBA11872 > UBA11872 > VXNJ01 > JAPOVO01. The sequence continues at coordinate 304,957 of OZ253578.1, forward strand.
GTGCGGCCCGGCGGACGCGGCGCGCGAGCGGCCGTCCAGCTACGGCGTGGGCTGGACCTGCGGCGACCCGCGGGACTACGACCGCGAGCACTGCGTGGACCTCGCGCAGCTATCCGCTTTTCTGCGCGAGACTCAGCCCGACACGGCCGGGGCGCTCGGCCTGGACGGCGACGGCCCGACGCGGCGCAAGTTCCTGGCCCGCGTGCAGGGCGAGATCAGCAAGCGCGGCACGATCGACGTGCTGCGCAATGGCGTCAGGCACGGACCGCACCAGATCGAGCTGCTTTACGGCGCGCCGTCTCCGGGGAACGAGAGGGCCAAGACCCGCTACGCGCAAAACCGCTTCACGGTCACGCGCCAGCTCCGCTACAGCCGCGACGAGACCCAGCTTGCGCTCGACCTTTGTCTGTTCAGGGCTGCCGGTCGCCACGTTCGAGCTCAAGAACAGCCTCACCAAGCAGACGGTGGAAGACGCGGTCGAGCAGTACAAGCGCGACCGGAACCCCCGCGAGAAGCTGTTCGAGCTTGGACGCTGCCTGGCGCACTTCGCGGTCGACGACCACGAGGTGCGGTTCTGTACGCATCTTCAAGGCAAGAGCTCGTGGTTTCTGCCCTTCAACCGCGGATGGGACGACGGCGCCGGCAATCCGCCGAACCCCAACGGGCTCAAGACAGACTACTTGTGGAAAGAGGCGCTGACCCGCGACGGGCTGACCGGCATCATCGAGAACTATGCCCAGATCGTCGAAACGAAGGATCAGAAGACGGGACGCAAGAAGCGCGAGCAGATATGGCCGCGCTATCACCAGCTAGGCGTGGTGCGAAAGCTGCTGGCCGACGCGTCCAGCAGGGGAATCGGCTTCAGATACCTGATTCAGCACTCGGCCGGCAGCGGCAAGTCGAACTCCATCGCCTGGCTGGCCCATCAGTTGATCGGGCTGGAGAAAGACGGCGCGGTCCTCTTCGACTCGGTAGTCGTCGTCACGGACCGGAGGGTGCTGGATAAGCAAATTCAGGACACGATCAAGCAGTTTGCGCAGGTCCGCTCGGTCGTCGGTCATGCTAAGAGGTCCAGCGATCTCCGGACCTTCCTGCAGCAAGGAAAGAAGATAGTCATAACCACCGTCCAAAAGTTTCCGTACATCCTGGATGCTATTGGCAGCGATCACCGCGGGCGCCGGTTCGCCATCATCATCGACGAGGCGCACTCCAGCCAGGGCGGACGCGCGTCGGCGTCGGTATCCATGGCATTGGGAGAAGCCGGCGACGAAGGAGAAGACGAGACGACCGAGGACAAGATCAACCGGTTGATGGAGTCCAAGAAGCTCCTGCCCAACGCCAGCTACTTTGCCTTCACGGCGACTCCCAAGAACAAGACGCTGGAGATCTTCGGCGCGCCGGTCCCCGAGGGATACAAGACCAGGCACGTCGCCTTCCACGTCTACACCATGAAGCAGTCGATTCAGGAAGACTTCATCGTCGACGTGTTGAAGCATTACACGCCGGTAAACAGCTATTACAGGCTGGTCAAGACGGCGCGAGACGATCCGGAGTTCGACACCAAGCGGGCCAGGAAGAAGCTGCGCCGATACGTCGAGAACCATGAGCACGCCATCGGCCTGAAGGCCGAAATCGTGGTGGACCACTTCCACGAGCAGGTGGCCGGGCTTCGCAAGATAGAGGGGCAGGCGCGGGCCATGGTGGTCACGGGCAGCATCGAGCGCGCCATCCGCTACTACCACGCCATCAGCGACTATCTGGCGGTACGCAAGAGTCCCTACCGGGCCATAGTCGCCTTCTCCGGCGAGCACGAGTACGGGGGAGCGAAAGTCACCGAGACGTCCCTCAACGGCTTTTCGTCAAAAAGGATCACTGAGGAAATTCAGAAAGATCCGTACCGCTTCCTGGTCTGCGCCGACAAGTTTCAGACCGGCTACGACGAGCCGCTGTTGCACACGATGTACGTCGACAAAGTGCTGTCCGGCGTCAAGGCGGTGCAGACGCTGTCACGTCTCAACCGCGCGCACCCCAAGAAGCATGACGCCTTTGTGCTCGACTTCGTAAATGACGCCGACATGATCCAGACCGCCTTTGCCGACTACTACCGGACCACGGTGCTCGCCGAGGAGACCGATCCCGACAGGCTGCACGACCTCAAGGCGGAGCTCGACGGCTTTCAGGTCTACGACCCGTCGCAGATAGACGATCTCGTCGAGCGCTACCTCGCCGGGGCCGACCGCGACCGGCTGGACCCGATCCTGGATGCCTGCGTGGCGGTCTACTGGGAGAACCTGGACGAGGGTGAGCAGGTGGCTTTCAAGGGGCAGGCGAAAGCGTTTCTGCGGGCCTATGGATTCCTGGCGTCGATCCTGCCCTATACAAACGCCGGGTGGGAGAAGCTCTCGATCTTCCTGAACTTCCTCGTTCCCAAGCTGCCCGCTCCTATCGAAGAGGATATGTCCAAGGGGATTCTCGAATCCATCGACATGGACAGCTACCGGGTAGAGAAGCAAGCGGTCAAGACCATCCAGCTTCCCGACGAAGATGCGGAGATCGGGCCGGTGCCCACCGAGGGCGGAGGGCAGAAGCCCGAACCGGAGATGGACCGGCTTTCGAACATCCTGAAGCAGTTCAACGACCTGTTCGGCGACATCGAGTGGAAGGACGGAGACAAGATAGCCAAGGTCATCGCGGAGGAACTCCCGGCGAAAGTTGCCAGGGACAAGGCATATCAGAACGCCCTAGCCAACTCCGATCTTCAGAATGCGCGAATCGAGCACGACAAGGCCCTCGAACGGGCGATGACCGAGTTGCTCGCGGATCATACCGAGCTGTTCAAGCAATTCAGCGACAACGAATCATTCCGTAGGTGGTTATACGCAACGGTCTTCGCCGCGACATCCGGCATAGCAGCGAATCGTGCCGGCGGCCCTGAACGGTAGACCTGTCTTCGCCCATGGTGATTTCCTTCGCGGTTTCAGGCAACAGATACAGGCCTCGTTCAACCGATAAGCCGAGCCGCCGCACCGCGTGGATCACTCCCGGGCTCAATGCTCAGCGCGGCAGCGCTGGAAAGACTGCGTGGTCACCCTTGCGTTCGGATTCCTGCGGTCCAGTTTCTGACGATCCTCCTGCGTCAATTTATGGGGCTTAGGTCAAAAGATCGATCCAGGTCGGCGCGTGGGTCTCGACCGTTCGTGTGAGTTCCGGCAGCCGTGGCGGGATATCAGCGGCCACGACATCGGCTCGGGACCGTGAGAAAAGAGAGGGGCAATGCTTGGAGTTCGTGGGATCAACGTAACTGGTTGCAGAACCTTTGGAGTCAGCAAAAGATGACAACTATCGACCCGCCGTCAGAGAGTCAGCCAGCACCGTGGCTGGAAGGAATCGAAGGTAGCGCCGCACTGGAGCTTATCGATTCCGATGCGCAGGTCATTCGCGTGGTTGCGGGACCCGGGTCAGGGAAGACGACCTGTCTCAGGCGCCGGATCCAGCGTCTCGTCCAGAAGGACGGGATTGATCCGAAGACAGTCTTTGTTGGAACCTTCACGAGGGCGATCGCGAGCGAGTTGAAGGAGGCACTCGGTACGGAGGTGCGAGTTTCGACCCTTCATGCACTGGCCTATGACTTGCTTCGAAGGTACCCAGTTGCATGTCAGGGGATGCGATTGCGTTTCCTTCTGAGATATGAAGAGGACGCCCTTCTGTATGACGTCGAAGACGACGCGGCATCAATCGGTGACATACGCATGCGCCGGGATGCGCTTCGGCAATTGCAGGCCAGTAGATCCCAACGGACACAGTACGCGAATGCCAGATTTGATGGTGCAGTCAGAGGTTGGCTGAAACGACACGGCGCAATGCTGATAGGAGAGGTTGTCCATCTCTGTGTAGTAGGCCTGTAGTAGGCCTGGAGAGTGAGGACATTCCTTCCGGAGAGTTCGATTACGTCGTCATTGATGAGTACCAAGACCTCACCGCAGCAGAGCAAGAGCTCGTGAGCCTAGTCTGGTCTGAGTCCGGTGCACTAACAGTGCTGGGCGACAATGATCAATCCATCTACAGCTTTCGGTTCAATCATCCTGAAGGGATTGCAGACTTTCACCAAAAGTGGCCTCAATGCAGGGACCTGACCTTTGTCCATAACCGGCGTTGCGGAGAACGAATCCTTGATATAGCGAACTTAATGATGGCCGAAGCTGGAAATACGAAGCCGCCGATGATCCCAAAGAGTGCGCGGATTGGCGAGCTTAAGGCCATTCAATGGGAAACTCTCGATGACGAGATTCAGGGATTGGCGACTTTCATCCGTTCTCACGGGGAAGAGTCGTTTCTCGTTCTCGTTCCCCGTCGCTTCATCGGTCATCGTCTGGCTGAGGCGATTGGAAACGACGCTAGGACGGCGTTTTCTGAGCAAGTCCTGGAGCATCCGATCGCGCAGGAGGCCTTTGCCACCGTGTCCCTCTTGGCCACCCCTCAGGACTTCGTGGCTGCTCGCGCCTACCTTGGTTTTCATGGAACGCGGCGCGAGCAGGCTCCGCATCGTAACGCAGAAGCTTACGCCAACCTGCCGGCAAGTGTTGGCGGCCACGAGTTGCTGCGGAAAATCGACTCTAGAAGTATTACCGTTTTCGGCACTGGACAGACACATGTCACGAAGCGAGCCAGGAAGGCAATCGACATAATCGACCGATCCGAATCTCCTACAGAAATCATAGATATGGTCTTCAATGACTCGCTGGCAGGGGAAGAACAAGACGATGAAAAGAGACGCTGGCTGGTCGAAGATCTTCGAGAGTTGCGGGATGCGGCACACGAAATGCTTGCACGGGCAGACTCTCCCAGCTTGGCGAAGGTAGTGGGCGAGATGCGATATCGCATCGCAACTCGCGCTCCCCTGAGAGTGTCTGACGAACAAGAGCCTCGTGTGAAGATCATGACTCTCCATTCTGCCAAGGGACTCGAAGCAGACAATGTGGTTATCGGGGGGGGGGGGGGGGGGGGGGTTGCCGATCAGTTCATGCCCGGCAAGGACACCGATTCACAGAAAATCGCGGAACAGAGGCGGTTGCTTTACGTGGCTATAACGCGCGCCAAAGACAGTCTGATCATCTCATGGCCTCGACGTATCAAGGTGGCGGAAGTGAAAAGGAATATGGGGCGCTTGGATCAGGTGATCACGTCGAGCGGCCTACGGTTAGGCATTACCTCGCGCAGTTCGTTGCTGCCTCAAGGACTGAGTGGCGTCACGAGTGGTAGCCAACTGCACGCATGAGAACTATTCGTTCTCATTAGACGATAAGGCCCTGCGCTCCGAGAACTGGTCTGCGAGAGAGTCTAGAACTCTGGAGTCGAATGCAGGTCGATGATTGACGGCCAAAGAGGGCGGCCAAATCGCGCTCTGGAGCTAACCGACGAGCATCGAGGGGGATCTCAAGCGTCTGATGAGGAACGTGCTGTGCGGCGCGGTTAACGTGCGCTGAATGCGGCCAGAGGACCAGCTACGCAAGTGGATTGATCGAACTGTGAATCTTCCTCGCCGATGCGGGTTTCGGGAAGCATCAGGAGAGGCTCACGAATTGCCTCCATGCAGACATAGTGCCAAGTCATCGGGCCGTTGGCTGCTGAGTACAGGCGGTCCTACAACCGCATCCGGCCTCAGAGCTCCTTGGGCTGCAGGACTGCCGGCGCCGGCGGCCTATCCCGCCGATCGTGGGACTAACCTGCCGAGTGGCGCCAACCTCGGGGGCAGGTCAATGAAATGGCTGTTGCTTCCAAGCAGCTTCCAACGGAGACCTGCGAGCGTTGCTATCGAAGCGACATTGCCTTGCGGACCGCATGCCAAGGCTTCTTGGTGTACCGGCGGCCAAGGCCTCGCTCGATCTCATTCCACTTCCGCTCATCCTCCACCGTGATGAACGTCACCGCCTCACCGGAGCGGCCCATGCGGCCGGTCCGTCCGACGCGGTGGGTGAACAGCTTCTCCGAGTCGGGCAGGTCATAGTTGATAACCTGGCCAATACCCTCGAAGTCCAAGCCTCTGGCGGCCACATTCGTTGCCACCAAGACCGACGCAGCGCCGGAGCGGAAGTCCGTCATCACCCGTTCACGTGCGCGTTGGCTTAGATTTCCCTGGAGCGCCCCTACCGGGTAGTTCAACGAATCGAGCCGTCTTGCCAGCTTCTTGACGCCGTGCTTGGTCTTGAGAAAGACGATAACGGGCGTACCATCTTGCCCGTCCAGCAGCGTTCGCAGGGCCTCCACCTTGTCACTCTTCCGGATGGTATAGACGAGGTGCTCAACGGTGGGCGGCGCTTGCAAACCAGCGTCCACTTCCACCCTTACAGGCTGACGCAGGTGCTTCGCAGCGGCTTTCTGAAGCCCCGACGACCATGCGACTTGCCCCCTAAGAATCTACCAACTAGGCTTGGAAAATATCGGCCTTGTAAGTAATCCTTACAAACGACTCACCTCACCGTGGGATTAGCTGCGGTTGGCGTCGAGGTATACCGGTCAGGGTTGATTGGAGTGAGTCGGTCCCATAGGACACAGCCAGCTGGGTTCGGCTGGCAAAGTGGGGGGTTCGGAAGTATGAGATCGTTGATGAGAGGCAAGGTAGCACGGCGACGCCTCCTGCGCGGACTCGCCCTCGGCAGTACGGCTGTCGCCGGAGTAGCGGCCCTCGCCGGTTGTGGGGAGACGCAGGTCGTTACCGAGACGAGGATCCAGGAAGTCGTCAAGGAAGTGCCCGTCGAGAGGGTCGTAACCAAGATCGTCAAGGAAGAGGTTGCGGTCGAGGTCGAGAAGGTCGTAACCCAAGAGGTCGAGCGGGTCGTCACGCAGGTCGTCGAGAAAGTCGTGACGAAGGTTGTGGAGGTTGCGCCGGCGAAGCCCAAGGCGGTGCAGATCCGTTGGGCTCACTGGGGCGTGGCGCCCAATCGGTTCGCCGTATATCAGAGACTCATTGACAGGTTCCAGTCGCAGCTTCCCCACATAACCGTTGAAAACGAGGCCAAGACGTGGGCCCAGCACTGGGATGGGCTCGCGGTGTCCTACCCGGCGGGCAGCGCGCCTGATGTCGCCTGGTTCAGTGGCGCCACTTTCTTGAAGTTCGCTGAAGATGGAGTCCTGTTACCCATAGACGAATTCCTGAAATCTCGCGGGTTCAATATGGGGGACTTCTTCGCCCAGGCAGACGTATTTGACTTTCAAGGCCAAACTTATGGAGTCCCATTCACGGGGAATATGGCCCCATACTTCATCAACACGCGGCTGTTCGAGGAGGCGGGTGTCGAGGAACCGTCACGCGAATGGGACGCTCCCGGCTGGTCGTGGACGGAATACCGCGAAGCCGCTCTCAGACTGACCAAACGGGATGCGGGCGGCAAGATAGTCCAATACGGCACATGGGTGGGCAATAATTTCGAGGCTGGCTGGCTCGGCTGGCTGATCGCCAATGACGCCGACGTGGTGAATCCTGCCAAAACAGAAATGACACTGAAGGACGATCCGAATGCTCGCGAGGTCTTGAAGTTCCGTTTCGACCTGATTCAAAAGGACCAAGTATCGCCCATACCGGCCGATCCATCGATGTTCATTTCCGGGGCACCAGACCCGATGGCCCGGCAAGTCGTCGCCATGAGAGAGGGTAAGAATGGGGGTTCGGGATCGGCCACGTACGTGACCGCGCAGATTCCTTTCGACGTTGTTCCGTTCCCTACGTCTCCGAACACGGGGCATTCGGGCAGCACGTTCAATAACAATCCGAATGTCATTGCCCAGAGTTCAAAGCAACCGGATGAAGCTCTTGAATGGGCATTCAGCCTCGCAGGATTCGAGGCTCAGGATCTCCTAGCGGCGACGAAGATATCCATGCCTTCCATCAAAGCGGCCGCAAACGATCCCGTGGGGGCGTGGCTGCGTCCACCGCCCAAGAGCACCATAGTTATGAACAAGGGCAGAGAACTAGATACGGTCGTCGATCTCCGTTTCACCAAGTTCTGGCTGGAGTGGCAGTCAAAGATTCGGAACGTCTACGAAAAGGCTCTCATCGGCGAGGCGGACATCGATGAGACTATTGATGAAATGCACGATGAGGGGCAGAAGATCCTCGACAAGGCCTAGAGGACTCCTTCTAACCGTCTGGCGTGGTCAGTGACTGGGTAAGCGCCGGAAGCCGGCTGGCAGTTGGCCACGATCCTGGTGCCAGCCGGCTGGTTGCCGGTAAGCGGTGAACGGCGTGGCCAGCGAAAGCACGAGGCGACCGCGGGCCGGACTCCGTGTTTGGCGTAATCGGCAAGCATTGCTCCGAGAGCTCCGCGGCTTAGCATTCGTCTCACCGTGGCTTCTTGGGTTCCTTGTCTTCACCCTAGGGCCCTTCACGGCCTCCTTCTATCTCGCACTCACGGACTACGCGATGCAGCCGGAGGTACCGCAATTCACTGGCATCAAGAACTTCAAGGCGATGGCCAGCGATTCTGATCTCTGGGCAGCGATGTGGAACACAACCTTCTACGTCGTTTTCCATGTGCCCGGAACAGTCCTCCTGTCGTTCTTTGTCGCCATACTGCTCAATCAGAAGATCAAGGGCATGCCATTGTGGCGGACGATGTTTTATCTGCCGTCCGTGGTGGCAGGTGTCGCTACCGCGATACTCTGGCTGTTCCTCCTAGACACCAACTGGGGGCTCGTTAATTCCGCGCTGCAGTTAGTCGGACTGCCCGCGGTCCCCTGGCTAACCAGCACTAGGTGGGCAATGCCCTCGCTTGTTCTGATTAGCTTCTGGCGGCTCGGAGCGCCAATGATCATCTTCTTGGCAGCACTACAGGGGGTCCCGGAGCATCTCTACGAGGCCGCCGATATCGATGGGGCGGGGCGATGGGCGAAAGTGAGACACGTGACCATTCCCCAGGTCACGCCGAGCATATTCCTGATCATTGTGCTGCAGATTATTGGCTCGTTCCAAGTATTCACGGAGGCTCTGGTAATCACCGACGGTGGACCTGCGGGGGCAACCGTCGTCTACATGCTGTATCTATACCGGCAAGCGTTTCGCAGCTTCCATATGGGGTATGGCGCGGCGCTGGGCTGGTTCCTTTTCCTGATCATATTGACTTTGACTCTAATCCAGCTGGCGCTTTCGAAACGCTGGGTCTACTACGAAGCTGCCGTGCCTGCGGGAAAGTCTGGGGCGTCTTAGGTGACAATGACGGCCCGACCTTCCGCGCCAGTTACTTCGCCCTTACGTATCCGACCGCGGGGCGTTGCCATCCGAAATGCTGGAGGGCGCACGCTTGTTTACACGTTGGTGATTACCCTGGCCATCCTGTTCACCCTGCCGTTCCTCTGGATGGTTCTCTCGTCCTTCAAGACCCAGCAGCAAGTTCTGACCAGCTTCAACGTATTCCCCGATCCATGGGTCACTTCGGGATTCACCCGCGGGTGGACGACGCTCCCCTTCCCTACGTTCATCAAGAACACTCTCATTTACACGTTTTCAGTTCTGGTATTCATGATCTTCTCGAATTCACTCACCGCCTTCGGGTTCTCGAGGCTGCAGTGGCGGCTAAGGGATCCACTGTTCGTGGTAGTACTTGCAACGATGATGGTCCCAAGCCAGGTGGTGCTACTGCCGCAGTTTGTCTTCTTCGTACGCATACTCGACTGGGGGAATACGTTGCTTCCACTAATCGTTCCATCGGCGTTCGGAAGTGCGTTCTATGTGTTCGTGCTCCGCCAGTTCTTCATGACGCTGCCACTCGAGCTGGACGAGGCTGCGCGAATCGATGGCGCGTCCACTTTGGCGATTTACTGGCGGATCATAATGCCGCTCTCGAAGCCCGCCCTGGCGACGGTTGGTCTTTTCTCGTTCATCAGCACCTGGAACGACTTCTTCGGGCCGCTGATCTACCTTCACACCTTTGACAAGATGACCATAGCTGTTGGCCTCCAGCTTTTCAGAGGACAGTTCATGACTGACTTCCCCGCTCTGATGGCGATGTCGACTCTCTCGCTCCTGCCTATCATCATTGTCTTCTTCTTCACCCAGAAGACATTTATCAAGGGAATCGCTCTCACGGGGATCAAGCAATAGTGGTGTCACGCAGCTTTGTGCAACGTCCCAAGGGACGCCGATCAAGATCGTCGTCTACCTCCATACATGATTGGGGAGCTCGGACGTGGCTTCGGGCGTTCAAGGTTTTGTATTGTTCCGGTCCGTTGTTGCCAGTGTTTCACTGCAAGAGGTCCCAGGGTCCGGGCACGTTAGAAGATGCCGCTCGTCGCCAGAGTTTCCGTGGGCGCAGCAAGCCCGGTCGCTGGGTTGGATCGAGAAAGGGGGCTAACCCCGTGGTCATCATGGAATCTGAGTGGCATTCGCATGACCGCCTGCTGCGACTCACAATTGCGCAGGTCCAGGAGGGTTAGACCGTGCCAAAGTACCAAAAGCTGTCACCAGACGTGCTGGAGAGACTTCCAAAACGCACTTTGGGTCGCCGAGATCTGAGGACATTGGAAATGTATCGCTCGTATATACGCGACATGCTCAGCAGCTCAGATACGTCAGTGAGCGCGCTTGAGCTGTCCGGCGATGACGCCAAGCGACCGGAAACCGTCAAGCGATGGCTTCGCAGGGCTGCTTCAGAGGAAGGCATAAGAATCAGCGTACACAAACGCGGCAAATACTTAGTGTTTGAAGAATCCAAATGATTTGACAGGGTATGCGCACCATGCCTTTCAGGTTTCTTAATCGAGTGCACATCAGCGTGCCTGCAATCCAACACGCTGAGCGCAGTCAGTTCGCGCAACCCAGCCGCCGCAAGAGAAGCGATAAAAGGCCGGCGCAGAAGAAACGATATTGGAGGTGTTTCCCGGCCACGCGATGACGGTCAGCAGGTCGTCATCCTGAACCGCCAGGCCGCGGAGCGTCAGATCGAAGTGTTCGGGCTTGGTCTCATGCTAAGACCTGAAGAGCGCCGGCGCATGCGATCCCTCTTTGGGGAAGGCTACATCGACTGCCCGCAAGCCAGATACCTGGCCCCAAAGCTGGCCGCAATCATCAACACACGTCGAACGAGGTTGCGCTCCGACGGCCGAGTGCGACCTGTCCTCGGTCGTCGACGCCCGCGATTTGCTCATTGAGGATATGACCTGCGCCAAGGCTTGTACCACCAATTATGTTAGTCCGACGAGCGCCGGGTCGGGCTCCACAGGCAGGATAGCCGCCGGCGCCGGCGGCCTGTAGCCCAGCGAGCTGTGCGGCCGGATGCGGTTGTAGGTCTGCTTGTACTCTCCAGTCAGCACCTGTGCCTCCCGCAGCGTGTAGAAGATCTCCCGGTCCAAGAGCTCGTCACGCAGCTTGCCGTTGAAACTCTCCACATAGCCGTTCTCCCACGGTGAGCCGGGCTCGATGTAGAGGGTGTTGGCTCCCACTCGGCCAAGCCAGGCTCTGACCGCCCTGGCCGTAAACTCCGGACCGTTGTCAGAGCGGATGTGTTCGGGTACTCCGCTTCTCAGCATCAACCCGGCCAGCGTCTCGATAACGTCCACAGACCTGATGCTCCGCTCCGCCCTGATCGCCAGGCACTCTCGCGTGTACTCGTCGATGACGGTCAGCAGCCGTACCGACCTGCCGTCATGCGTCCTCGTGAAAACGAAGTCGTAGGCCCACACGTGGTTCGGTCGCTGCGGTCGCAGACGCACACACGACCCGTCGTTGCGCCACAGCCTTGACCGTTTCGGCTGTTTTTGGGGCGCCTTCAGCCCCTCCTGCCTCCAGATCCGCTCCACTCGCTTGTGGTTGACCGCCCAGCCGCGTCGCCTCGGCAGTGCTCCGATCCTCCGATAGCCGCACCTGCCATGCTGGCTCGCCAACTCCACGATCGCCGCGGTCAACTCCTGTTCGTAGGCCGCGGCCACAGGCTCGTAGCGCTGTGTCGAGCGTGGTTGCCCCAGCGCCCTGTGCAGGCACGCCGCTCGGAAACGCCCAACGCCCCCCTGATCCGCTCTACACACTGTCGGCGACGGGAGGCGCTCAGAAGTTTCCCTGCGCCGCCTCCTTCAGTAGCTGGTTGTCCAGCGTCAGATCGGCTACCGCTCGCCGCAAGCGGCCGTTCTCCGTCTCCAGCTGCTTGAGCCGTCGCGCCTGGTCGATCCGCAGTCCCCCGTACTCCGCCCGCCAGCGGTAGAAGGTCTGCTCCGTCACCCCTATCTTCCGACTGGCTTGAGCCACCGTGCTGCCCTCAGCCATAGCCACCTCGGCCTGCCGGAGCTTCTTGATCACCTGCTCCGGCGTATGCTTCCGCCTTGCCATCTGTTCCCCCTCCTTTGGCCCAGTTTCTAACATTTCTCCTGGACCGGGTTTCGGGGGGGGGGGCAGGTCAATTGGAAGTCTTTATTTCGGTGACGTTGTCAAAGTATGTCCGGTGGACCTCGTAGTTGGTTCGTAGGCTTCGACCTCCGCGGAGGATCAGCACGTTTGGAATGCAGTTGCAAGGCAAATTCAGCAGTTCTAACCAATGCTCTCTTGTTAGATCCCGAAGCACTAGCATGCCTCCCACTGCTCAAACGCGTGACGGACTTCAGAGATGCGGGAAGACGCGCCCCTCAGTTTGCACGACTTAATATGGTAGTTCCACGGGTGTTGTCAACGCCGGAATAGAATTGACCCACTTGGTCCTGTGATCGGTACCAGTTTTCGGGGAGCAGACCGGTTAGCCTTAGCGGGCAGGATAGCTGTCGGCCTCACCGATCTCTGCATCTTCGAGCCGTGGGCGTGATGCGGTTGCAGGATTGCCCATACTGCTCTGGGGGCCACAGCTTCGAAATGAGCCACGCCCCCGTCGGCTGCAACGACTGCCACGCCGTCTTGCTCATTTGCCGGCGCACATTCAGATCGCGATCAACTCCTTGGGAAAAGAGGCTTACTGAGGATTGCCACCGATCCTGGACGGAGAACACCCCATCTCAGACCTTCGCGCAGGTCGCCTTCCGGATCCCATCCCAGGCGCTCCCATAGCTCCCGCGTCTTCCCTGGCATGACAGGGTGGATGAGCACGGAAACCAGACGCAGTGACTCCGAGGCTGTGTAAACGACTCTTCGTGCGGCCTCGTAGTCGCCGTTCTTGAACAGTACCCATGGTGCGTTCCGTTCCACGTATCGATTCAGGGCCCGAATCACTGCCTCAACCCCTCGCAGTGCTTCGTCAAAGGACAGCGAATCCGCTGCCTGGAGTACTTTGTCAACAAGCAGGATGCATTGCTCGCGAATCTCAGTCTCCAGATCGCCGCTGGTCCCAGCTTCGGGCACAACTCCATCGCAGTATTGGACCATCATGCTTGTGAGGCGGTGAGCGAGATTACCAATGCCGTTGGCCAGCGTTCCTTCATAGCGCCGGCGAAAGAGCTCTTCGCTGAAATCGGCATCGCGGCCCATCGCCATATCGCGCACCAGAAAGTACCGGAATGCGTCCGAACCCATTGCGGCTGCGAGGTCTAAAGGCTTTATCGCGTTGCCGGTGGACTTCGACATCTTCGCTCCATCTACGTTCCACCAGCCGTGAGCGAAGATAGTTCTGGGTGGGGGAAGGCCGATTGCCCTAAGCATCGTCGGCCAATAGACAGCGTGATTGATGAGAATGTCCTTGCCTATGAGATGGGTGGCGGCTGGCCACAGACGTGCGAACGCTTTGCGGTCTGACTGGAAGCCTGCTGCGGTCAGGTAATTGATTAGGGCGTCGAACCAGACGTAGGCGACGTAGTCCCTGTCGAATGGTAGCCTTACGCCCCAGTCCAACCGTTCGACCGGCCTCGAAATGCAAAGATCGCCTAACGGCCGCCTCAGGAAGCCGAGGACCTCGTTTCGGCGGTGGGCCGGTTGTACGAAATCAGGCTGGTCTTTGAGGTAGCCGACCAACCAGTCTTGGTATTGGCCCATACGGAAGAAGTAGTTGCTCTCGACGATTCGCTCCGTCGGTCGCAAGCAATCGGGGCACCTGCCATCGATGAAGTCCTTCTCCGTCCAGAACCGCTCATCGGGCACGCAGTACCAGCCCTCGTACTCGCCGAAATAGATGTCACCTTTGTCCCACAGACCTTGAAGCACGGACTCGACGAGGCGAATGTGTCGTGTCTCTGTGGTGCGGATGAAGTCGTCATTCGAGATGCGAAGGCTCTTCCACGCGTTCTGGAACCGCACGACCATGCGGTCTGCATGTGTTTTAGGGGCGATGCCGTTCGTGAGGGCGGCATCTCGGACCTTCTGACCGTGCTCGTCCGTGCCGGCTAGAAAGAAGACGCGCTTGCCTTGCATGCGCCTGTATCTGGCCAGGACGTCTGCAAGAACGGTAGTGTGGGCGTGTCCGATGTGTGGCTCGTCGTTGACGTAGTAGATCGGTGTGGTGATGTAACAGTCCTCGTTGATGGTAGTTCTCCTCGGTAAGTTGGGGACAAGTAAAGGGCCTCCCGTTGGGGAGGCCCTACAATTCGACTCTATCTTGGTGTCTGGACTACAGCGTTCTCCCCAACATCGAACGGCCGTGGCGCATAGCCACGGCGCACATCATTACCACCATTCTGCTTTTCCTTCGGATCATCGTCACCAGCTTTATAGTTTCAGAGCGCAAAGTATAGAGGACGCACGGCAGACATTGACCTGCCTCCCGGACTTCTGCCCCGGGATTACAGTCAGAAACTGGGCGACAGGAGGGTGGCAGATCACGGGCACTCCGCCAGTCGAGATGGCCCCTGCCGAGTCGTCCGGCTTCTATCAACTCATCGTGGTCGGGGCTAACGGGCGCAGCCTAATTCGACTCAGGTGAGCTTCCGAGAATTCCCTCGTAAATCCGGCTCGTTTCGTTCAGCCAGTCCGCCATCTTGTCCCAATTGGCCCGGTCGCGCGTATTTATGCTGAGACTTGATGAAAATACGTCGTTGCCCTTTCCCGTGCGTTTGAGGTTCCGTTCCTTCAACGCCGCTTCGAGAGCGGGGATGTACGTCTCCACGCGCGGAAGCCAATCATCTCTAGATTCGCCCCATTCTTCGCCCCGAAGCTCGACGACGACACCTTTCCTTCTCACGGATTGGCGTATCTGACCGCCGACGTCTCCAACCGGATACCAGTTGTGCGCAAGCGCGAGATCAGGCTTCGCCATCGGAGCGTCCGGATAGCGTTTTGAGTAATGCCGCCAAAAGTCGCGCCATAGCTCGCCGAGCCGGGTAAGTCCGCTCTTCGCTTGACTCGTGACTTCACGGTCCCAATCGTTGGGCCGTTCCAGCACGTCGAACACGGGCGCCGGAAGCGAGTCGCCGATACGCACGGCGCGCACCCTCACCGCAAAGAACGCAAACGGATCGCTCGTGTGTTCGTTCAGCCACCGTATCGTGGCAAGTATGTCTCCGTTGAACCCTGTGGCAATCCACACGATGATCTTCGCGTCGAGACCCACAAGATAGACCTGTACCTGTCCCAGATGCCGCAGGTTGGCGTTCTCCAGCTGGTTCTCTATCACAACGCGAACGCCGTCGCTCGCTGGAACTTGGGCAACGATATCTGCTTGGTAGGCGCCGACGGGCACTTCCACCCCCTCCAGCTCCAACTCCATCCCCAAGGCGCCGGTCAACCTGTCGAGGTTCTCCGCGAGCCACGGCGTGAAGTCCTGTGCCTCGTTCGACCATAGATCCCGAATGTCCTCGACATATCTAAGATCGCCTATTTCAGCCATCCCTATTCCCCTTGCCGTCCCGGGTCACCCGCGCCTCGCTCAATGCCAAGCCAGCCCCATCAGAATCGTGCACGCGACCACGCTGGCGAACCAAAGCGGGCCGGTGAGTCCGGCGACCGTGAACGCCGCACTCCACCCAACTGCCCAACCACACCGATTACCGCGCCTGCGACCATATCCTGATTCTATGGACCTGCCCGCACCCACTCGCTATGCCAGTTTATCGAGCGCTGGGTAGGCGTCAGCACGCAGGACGGCGGCCGCCGTCGGCCTCTGTAGCGCACAACTCAACTCTCCCAGTACCGCTCTGCGAGCGACCCGAAACTGCGCACTATGAGTTGTTAGCGGTCAAGCGGCCCGTAGACACCTGCTCGGAGCAGACCACTGTAGGCGGGGGGCAGATGGCACGGTGGAAGCATATGCCTCAGCAGGTGATCAAGAAGCTCAGGCCGGCTGAGGTGGCTATGTCTGAAGGCGGCACAGTGGCCGAGGCCAGTCGACAGGACAGGAACTGAGCGAGCGTGGTCTTTCCGGTTGCAGGATGGCGGTTGACATTGAGGACGCATGGATTCCGGATCATGTGACATCCGCGCCGCAAGCTCCATCAAGAACTAGGTGGTTACGCCGGCTCCTTGGCCGACAAAGCACGCGACTCTGAACTCGATACGCAGACGGGCGCTGTTTCGGCCGCGTTCGCCAAAGTAGAAACCGAGCAGGCGGCGGGCGTCGTCCAGCGTTTCAAACTCGAATGCCGTGTCGATGAAGGCGACCTCGAATCCCAGCTTCACCCATGCACTGATATCCGCAACTGCCCCCTCGCCGCCAAGCTCGGTGAATTCATCATCGCCGGCGTTGCCGACTATGACGATCGGACCGCCAGCTTTGGTCACGCGGCGAATCTCGGAAAGACCGGCGGATATGTCGTGGTAGCCCAGGAAGAAGTAGGCCCACGTCGCGTATGCGCCTTCAAACGCGGCGTCGGTGAACGGGAGCGCCTCTGCGCCTTGCCCCGGCACCAGCGCAGCGGCCGCTCCGCGCGGACCATTCCCGCGGACGGCTCGAGAGCCACGACGACTCGAGAAGGCGTGGTGAGCCCTTTGGCAGTAAATCCATCTCCGGCGCCGACGTCCAGCACAAGGCCGCTTTCAGGCAGAGTTTCGTCGAGAAACCGGATGACCTTGCCCGATCTGTCCATGCTCGTTCGCTCGATTGCGAACAGCTCCGGATCGGTCGCGCCGTAGAAGGGAATTACTCCTTCAATAGAGCGAGGCGCTCGCGGTTCGTCAGGCACAGACTCCGCCTCTAGGGAGTGCAGGGTCTCACCCTACGGTCGCTGAATTTCGTCGACTCTAAGACCCATTTGAGAATCGAGTCGTAATTCACTTCGCACCAATTCGACGTATCGACGGTCAGCGTGCCGCCGGAGACAGTGAGTGGCTTTAGTGGTTCAACGACCATTGCGTCGATTTGTGAGAACCGTTGCTCGTCGAAATGACTGTGATGTCTCGACGGGTTCCGGCTTCGCTGCCGGTAGCGCTGGGACAGAATCGCCGGCTTCGCGGTCAGGAGAATCTGCGTCGCCGTGCACGGGCACTCCCGTTCAAGGCGGGCGATTCGCGAGTCCTCGATGCGATAAGCCACCGCATTGGCGGTCCAGGCGAGCGGCTACCCCTGCGGTTACCGATACAACCGTGCCACTACCGCGTTTGACGAGCGGAATCCGCGTCGGTTAACTTGCGCTGCGACCCGGTATCTCCTGCGGGAACCAAGATGAGCGACCCGGTTCGAATAGGGTTCATCGGCTGCGGCGGACATGCGACGCAGAATCTGTACCCAAGCTTTCGGCTCGGAGTAAGGCCGGAGCCGGAAGTCAAGCGGCCTACCCCCTGGCGGAGCATTGGACCGGACCCCGAATACGCTTGCGGCGAGCTTGTGGCGTGCTGCGATCTCCAGGAGGACCTGGCGAAACGGAATGCCCGGAACTTTGGGTTCCAGCGGTATTACACCGACCACCGAGAGATGCTTGAGAAGGAGGACCTCGACGCTGTCTTCGCCGTCATGCATCCACGCGATCAGCCGCGGATTGCAATCGACGTCCTGAACTCCGGCAGACCCGTCTTCGTTGAGAAACCGTCTTCGGTGACCATCGAGGACTCTCTTGCGATGAAGGAGGCGGCCGAGAAGAACGGGCAGTGGGTCATGATCGCGTTCATGAAGCGGTTCTCGGCGCCGTACCTCCGTGCGAAGCGTGTGATCCAGGACCCCGCCTTTGGGCCGCCGTCGACGTTCGAAGCACGCTATATGTACGGCCAATATCCACCATATGAGGTCTATGACTTCATCAATGGCTTTTCGTGCCACGTCCTCGACCTCGCCCGATTCTTCATGGGCGATGTCAAAGCCGTGTATGCGGCTTACATCTCAATGGCCGGAGCGGAAGGCGGCCGGCCACTGACGTTTTCGGAGGTATCGACGTCCGAGCGCGCTTTGCCGCAAGAGGAGAGCTGGCTGATCTCGGTTGAGTTCGAGAACGGCGGTATTGGCTCCATACACACCGGCTGCCTGGAAAGACTGGGTGAGCGCGTGCAAGTGGCTGGTCGAGGGAGTTTCGTCGAAATTACCAACTGGCGCGAGGTGCGCACCTATCTAGGGGACCCGGAGACCGAAAGTACCTGGGAGCCGAACGAGACTTTGGTAAGCGACGCGATGGACTTGCGTACGTTCCACGGCTATACCGGAGAAATCGTTCACTTTCTCAATTGTGTCGATGAGGGCAAGAAGCCCTCGGTGTCGATCGATGACGGCATTGCACAACTCCGGATAGAGCAGGCCTGCAAGAAATCGGCTCTCGAACGGCGTGTGGTGGAGATAACCGAGATTCCGGTTTGACAGAAGGGACGGGCTTGGATGGAACCTGTAAGAGTGGGATTTGTCGGGGGCGGAGAGCACGCCCGTATGAGCCTCTATCCGAGCCTACGTCATGCGTTCGGAGGCTCGCCCGGCGGGTTGCCGTCTCTGGTCGCCTCTCATGCCGGCGAGCGTTTGCCAGAACTGGGAGCGGAGCTCGTGGCCATCGCCGAGCACAAACGCGACCACGCCGACAGGATCGCCTCCTTTCACGGCGGCCGCGAGATATACACGGACCATCGAGAAATGCTGGATAAGGCGGACATCGACTGCGTGATCGTCTGCCTGCATCCAAAGACCCAGGCCGACGTTGCAATCGATTGCTTGAATGCCGGCAAGCACGTCTGGGTGGAGAAGCCGCCGGCGGAAACGATCGCGAACTCCAACCGCATCAAGGAAGCCGCCGACGCCAACGGCAAGATTGTGGTCGTCGGGTTCATGAAGCGATTTTCGCAGCCATACATCCGCGCCAAGTCGATAGTTGAGTTGCCGAGTTTCGGGGAGCCAAGCATGTACGAAGGGCGGTACACGTATGGCCAGTACCCCGTCGACGTGTACGACTTCCTGAACGGATTCTGCATACATCATCTCGATCTGCCCAGGTTCTTTATGGGCGAGATCGACACCGTCTACGCGGAGCGCGTTTCGCGGGGGACCGGTCTCGACGGCTACGCGATCACTCTCAGGTTCGCGAACGACGCCCTCGGCCTCATCAACGTCAACTGCCTGGAAGGCATGCACAACAACTGGAGCGAGCGGGTGGCGGTGACCGGGGTTGGCAGCCGGGTCTTTGTGGAAAACTGGCGGCGAGTGATCGCCTTTTTGGACGGTGAAGACGAAATGCGTTACTGGGAGCCCGACGATATCCAGCCGACCGACGACGCCAATAGTCTCAATATTCATGGGTTCATTGGTGAGATCAGACACTTCATCGAGAGCGTTTCAAATGGGGCCGAGCCGGTTTCCAGTATTGAGAACGCGATCGAGGCGGCAAGACTCCAGGAGGCGATCAAGCTGTCGGTGAAGAATGATGGCCGCGTCAAGCTCTCAGAGGTGACTGAGGATGTTTAGGGTCGGACTGGCGGGCTACGATCTTTGGCCGCATACGCTGGCGTTTATCAGGGCTCTGGAAGGCGCCGACTTCTGCCGGATTGTCGCCGTTTGGGACGAAGACCCCGACGACCTGGAATTGCTTGTCAAACATACGGGCGTTACGGGCTATACCGACCTGGACGATTTCGTTAACTCGGATATCGACGGGGGGATCCTCACTGTTCGCACGTCCGAGCGCGCGGCGGTATGCAAGGCGCTGGCCGCCGCCGGCAAACACGTCCTGGCGGACAAGCCGATGGCTATGACCGTGAGCGAATGCGAGGAGATGATTGACGCTTGCTCACAGGCGGGCGTGAAACTCCTTGCAGGCTACAACTTCCGGTACTGGAAGACGTTCCCGCTCATGAAGCGGATATGGGACAGCGGCGAGCTGGGCGAGCCTCACCATATCTATTGTTCCTACCCGACAGGCATGCCGACCCGAACGGAATCCGACGATTCGCTGGCGAGCTGGTGGACGGACCCGTCGGCAACTCCGGGCGGGGCCTGGTTCACCCATGCCGATCACGCATTGGATTTCGCGCGGTGGATCTTCCGTACGGAGGTCGCCGAGGTCCTTGCTGATATGCGAACGTTCGTTCACGGTGAGTTTGAAACTGAAGACTATGGAGTGGGGCACTACGTGCTAACCAACGGGGCGACACTGATAGTCCATTCCGATGGAATCTCGCCGGGGCCTCAGTCGCGGCTCGACCTGAACGTGTACGGGACCAAAGGGGGGATGGCCTTCTCGTGGCAGCCGAAATCCCTTTTGCGCGTTTGGGGAGCGCCTTCGCTCGGAGCGGACTACGTCGAATACGAAATCGAGGACTCGTGGGACGTGGCGATGGGCGAGATGACCCGAGCGTGGGTCGAGTCGGCGGAGAACGACACGGAACCACCGATAACGGGGATGGACGGCCTCCTCGTGATGGAGGCCACAATCGCGTCGTACGACTCGTCGCGGTTGGAGAAACGGATCAAGCTGAGGGATATCCAGGGCTGCGGGACCTCCGCGCCGGACACCCAGCGCGGCGTCATCTGACGCCATTCCGAACCGGTCTCCTGAGGGCCTAACCCGTTTGACGTCATCGATAGTAGCTGCAAAAATCGCTTGATGGAGGAAGACCGGGCTTCTGCGAATGCCCGGAGCGGAGGCATGTCGGAAGACAGCGGAGGAATAGTGTAATGGCGTCGAAGCAAGATGACGGAGCCGGTTTGATGTCGAGACGTCGGCTGCTGCGAGCCAGCGTTTTCGCCGGAGTCGGGGCTGCCGGGCTAACCGCGCTGGCCGGATGCGGTGAGACTCAGATTGTAGAGGTGGTCAAAGAGGTACCGGTCGAGAAGATAGTTGAGAAAGTCAAGGAAGTGCCGGTCGAAAGGGTCAAGATCGAGACCGTAATCGTCGAGAAACCGGCTGTTCAGAGGGTAACGGTCCTCGACTGGGTACACCCTCTGTCGGCAGAAGATATGGCGGTCTTCCAGCCACTGATCGATCGCTTCAACAGAGATGTCAATCCCAACATCGAGGTCCGCATCGATATCGTGCCCTGGAGCAACCGGATTCAGAAGACGATGGGCGCGGTTGCCGCGGGCGCACCGCCTGACACCGCATACGTCAACGTGGATGAGTTCACTACTTACGTGGTCCAGGATGTGCTCGAGCCGCTGGATGAGTTCGTCAAGAAGGACAACGTCGATCTCGATGACTGGCTGCCGGGTCCGCGCTCGGGGATGGACTGGGAAGGCAAGCTCTATGAGCTGCCCCATCTCTTTGCGTTTCGGGTCGCCTACTACAACAAGACCATCTGGGAAAAGTCCGGACTCGATCCCGCGAAGTCGCCGACCACATGGAAAGAGCACACGGAAATGCTCACCCAGGTAATGGCGGCGAAGGCAGCCGGATCGCACGATGCCTTTGGCACCGCCCAGGCGGGGCTAGGTCACCCCGTGACATATTGGAACCCGTACTTCTATCAGGCGGGCGGCTCGCTGCTCACCGAGGACGGCAAGTCGGGCTACAACTCCGCGGCGGGCCTGGAAGCGGCCGACAAGATCCTCGAAGTAATGGAAAATTTTGCGGATCCGGCCGACAGGGGGTCGACCGGAAGCGAACACCGGCCCGGTTTTGGTCAAGAGAGGTACGCGTACCGCCACAACGACGAACTCGGACTCATTAGGACTATCGAGAAGGATTTCGCCGGCATCAACTATGACGTCGCGGAAACGATGACCGGAAACGTCAAGTGGACGCACGGAGGTCTCGGCTGCAAATGCATCTTCGCCGGCAGCAAGCTGAAGGACGCCACCTGGGAGTGGATCCAGTTCATGGCCGGCGCGGGCAATCTGGAATACAACATCGCGTTCGGCTATGTGCCGCCGCGACAATCGAATCTGGATCTGTACGTGAAGGACCCTGAAGTCGCGTCCAACCCGATAAAGATCCGTGCACTGAGGGAAGCTGAGTTTGGCCGGATCGAGAAGGCCCCCGGACTCTGGGACATGTGGGACGTTTTGAAGCCAGCCATGCAGGCTTTTGCTCTCGGTGAAAGGACGCCCAAAGAGGCCCTCGACGAGGCCGCCGACAAGATTAATACGGACATAGTTGACAAGTACCGCGGCGCGGGGTCCGGTTAGGCGCGGCCGCGGGAAAACGTAGGAGCCACTCCACGTGGCAATAACGGCCGGAAACCGGCGCCCGGCGTTGAGTAGGTCTCAACGCCGGGCATTGGTCGGTTTTCTATTCGTAGTCCCGGCGGTTCTTCTATTCCTAATGTTTTTGGCGATACCGCTGGTCTATTCGGCCGGAATTAGCCTCTTTCGCTGGACTGGCATGTCGGACGCGACCTTCATGGGACTGGCGAATTACGGACGCCTTCTTACCGACCGCGTCTTCTGGCTCTCGATGAAGGCGACGGTCCTCTATGCCTTGATGTTCATACCGATGACTACGCTGGCTTCTCTTTTGGCGGCGATATTCGTCAATCAGGGCCTTAGAGGCACGAATATCTTCAAGAGCCTCATCTTTATTCCGGTAATTACGTCAAGCGTCGTTATCGCGGTCGTTTGGAACTTCATATACCAGGGCGGCGACGTAGGCCTTCTGAACGCTATTTTGCGATTCGTTGGACTTCCCGGTCATATCTGGATGGGCGACATGCTTACCGCGCTGCCGGCCATAGCAGTCATTGGCGTTTGGAGCCGGTTTGGCTGGTTCAGCGTATTGTTCCTGGCAGGTCTGCAAGATGTTCCAGTCGAACAGCGGGAGGCCGCCGAGATAGACGGCGCGTCCGAGTGGCAGGTCTTCTGGCACGTTACTTTGCCATTGCTGAGGCCCACGATCGCGCTCGTGATGGTGCTGGCCGCGATCCAATCGTTCCAGGTGTTCGACGTTGTGTTCATCATGACTGAGGGAGGCCCCTACTACAGCACTCACGTGCTTGGTTACTACATCTGGACCGAGGCATTTCGAGGTCTGCGCATGGGTTACGCCAGCGCCATGAGCTACGTGCTATTCGGTTCGATCATGATCATCACGTTGATACAACTCCGGATACTGAGGCCGGCAACATAGGGGCGGCCATGGCTGGAGCTACTGAAGTTGCACAAATACGCGGAAGGAGCTGGGTGCAGCGCCGCGTGCGACTTGGCGTCCGGGCAACTGCAATCTATCTGATATTGATACTGATGGGCATAACGTCGCTGCTGCCCTTCTTTTGGATGCTTTCCACCTCCTTGAAGGAAACGGAAACGTTATTCCGATATCCGCCTGAGCTCATTCCTGCCGAACCCACGCTTGCCAATTACACGTTTCTCTTCGCTCGGACGAACATACTTCGCTACACCATGAATACTGCAATCGTCACCGTGGGCGTGTCCGCGACCGTGATTATCCTGGGTTCCATGGCCGGCTACTCCTTCGCAAAGCTGGAGTTTCCGGGTCGCAATCTCTTGTTCTTTGGGATGCTTGGCGGGCTTATGGTTCCCTTTGAGGTGATTATTATCCCCTTATTCGTGCTCGTGGTGCGTATGAAGATGGCAAATTCCTTTCCGGGAATCATCCTTCCCATGGCGGCGGGACCTTTCGGGATCTTCGTGATGCGCCAATACCTGCTAAGCATTCCCGACGAACTACTCGACGCCGCGCGGGTGGACGGCGCCAACGAGTTCACCGTTTTCTGGCGAATCGTAATGCCAATGAGCAAGCCGGCCGTGGCCGCGCTCGGCACGCTTATCGCCATCGGAGCGTGGAATCTGTTCATCTGGCCGCTTGTGGTGACGTCAAAGGAAGAAATGCGTGTATTGACGCTGGCGATCTCGATCTTGCAGCTCGAGTACCGCGGGCTTTACGGCACGATGATGGCCGCGGCGACCGTCGCATTCGTTCCGGCGCTTGCCATCTTCCTTCTCTTCCAGCGATATTTCGTTCAGGGAATTGCACTCTCAGGATTGAAGGGATAGTCAGCCCTCGCGTACTCACCCGTCGTTCGAGGTTGCGATCCGGCGACATCCGAGAGCTTCGAAAGGAGTTTTGTTGAGCTACAGATCAGCAATCGTCGGCTGCGGTCCGAGAGGGAAGCATCATGCCGAGGTCTATGCCGAGATTCCCAACATGGACCTGGTCGCCTGCTGCGACCTGGATAGCTCACGACGCGAAGCGTTTGCAAAGGTCTTCTCGATTCCCACCACGTATGCCGGCGTTGACGAAATGGTTGCCAAAGAACGGCTTGACGTCGTTCATCTGGTCACTCAGCCGGACATGCGGCTTGACGTGATTACCAGCGCGGCGGAAGCCGGCGTGCCCGCGGTCATCGTCGAGAAACCCCTCACGCTTTGGCCGTCCGAAGCAGTAAAGATCGAGGAATTGGCGGCGCGCACGGGATGCAAAGTGATTGTGAACACGCAGCGTCGCTATTTTCCCCAATATCCGGCAATAAGGGACCTGATCAGGTCGGGGCGGCTCGGCGAAGTGGCTTTCGTTCGAGCCAGCACTTGGGGCGGTCCCCTGGCCATGGGGCCGCACCTGCTGGACCTGGTGATGATGGTGCTGGACGACGAACAGCCGGAGGCTGTCTGGGCGAGCGCGGAAGGGCTGGAGGGCTACGAATGGTCTCATGCCGCGCCGTCCCACGTTATGGCGACGTTCTGGTTCCCGAGCAACCGCCGGGTCTTCTGGGAATGTTCGCCGAGAAGCCTGGGAACGCGGGGCGAGTCCGAGTACTGGATGCATCTCCACCTGGATATCTGGTGCACGGAGGGCGTTATTTGGGCCGAACAGGTGGGAACGTGGGGGTATCAGATACGCGGTGAGGCCGAGGTCTTCAGCAGGCCCGCGAGCTGGTGGGATCAGTCGGTTCCCGGCCAGAGAGATTTCACAGCCGCCGTTGCCGACTGGCTTGACGATCCATCGAAGCCGCACGAGTGCCGGCTGGAGACGGCGCTGCCGGTGATGAGGTCCATATTCGGCGCTCTCAAGTCGGCCAAACTTGGGTACCGGATCTCGCTTCAAGGCGACGAGCAGTTCATTCTGGACGCGTCTCAGCCCGGCCGCACTGTCACCGTACCGGGCGGCGTGACCGATAACGATCTGAAATCGCTCCGCAACAACCTGACTCGATAGATCTGCTTAAGCCGTTGATTCCATTTCCAGCGGCTGGGGGTATGTAAGTGGGGAGCGACCTGGGCGTTGCGATTGTTGGATGCGGCAATCGAAGCGTGGAGCACATGAACGCCGTCGATACGGTAGCCGGCCTTCAGGTCGTATCGGGCGCCGATGAGCAAGCGGCAGGGCGGTCCCGATTCGCCGAGCGCTACGACGCGCCGGTGTTCGACAGATTCGTCGACCTGCTGGCGAGTTCCGTGCCGGATATCGTGGCGATATGCACTATGGAATATCCCCGCTACTACTTGACCATGCAGGCCATAGAAGCCAGCGTGCGCGCGATCGTTTTGGAAAAACCAATGGCCAGAACCGTGATCGAGGCGCGGGAGATGGTTGCGGCTGCGGAACGTAAAGGAATTCATTTGGTGGTGTGTCGCCAGATGCGCTTCTCCGACGAGTTCGTATCCGCAAAACTGGCCGTTGACCGCGGCTCTATCGGGACGCCGTATCTGTACAGAGCGTCGTCGTTCGGTCATTTGATGGAGCAAGGGCCGCACATGGTCGACATGATCTTGTGGCTCGCTGGCAACCCGGAAGTCGAGTGGGTTATGGGGCAGATCGCGGATGTCGAAACCGGCCGGTCGTCGGTTCATCCGGCGCCGGCGTTCGTGCTCGGCTACGTCGCCTTTGCCGGCGGAGCGCGGGCGATCCTCGAATGCGGGCGCAGCTCTCAGCGCGCTATCGAACTGCCCGACGAGACATGGCTTCAGAAACGGGTGCAAGTTCTGGGAACGGACGGCGTTATCGACTCGATAGTCGCCCACCACTGCAAGATCATGAGTCCATCGCAAGCCGACTGGAAGACGCTCGCCAAGGGGGACGCAAGCTGGAATCGAGCGACCGCCGCCTTCTATGAGGAGTTGCGCGACGTAATCAACGACGGGGGCATCCACAGGAACGGCGGCGCCGTTTCACTGCGGGGTTTCGAGATCATTCACGCGATATACGCCGCGGCGCTCGCGCGCGACCGGATTGAGATTTCACCAGACTTCGACAAGACTGCGCTGGAGGAAATCATGGCTTCCGGGCCGGAACGATGAGGATATGGAATTACGAAGGGCGAGGCCGCCCGCGGCGATTCTATTTGGAGATTCGGGGGATCGACTATGCGTTTGACTGAGCACATCTATCTAGTTGGCGGTGGGGACGTTGGTTTCGGCATAAGCCACCCCATCGACTGTCATGTATACGTCGTCACCGATGGCGCGGCGGCAATCTTGATCGATTCCGGCGTGGGCATCGACATCGATCCGATCCTCGAGAATATCCGTGGCGACGGGCTGTCACTCGACTCGATCGAGCGGGTGCTGATAACCCATGCCCACGCCGATCACTCCGGCGGCTGCGGCAAGTTGCGGGAACGGCTCGGACTCGAAGTGTGGGTCCCGAAAGGTGTGAGAAGCCGCCTTGAGGAGGGGGACGAGGATGCGCTCTATCTCACGCAGGCAAGGAAGGCGGGCCGCTATCCAATGGACTATCGCTTTCAGGCCGTGGAAGTGGAGCGCGAGGTCTCGGAGGGAGACCAGATTTCGGTTGGGTCGCTGACGCTGAGGGTTGTGGAAAATCCTGGGCATTCCCGGTCGCACGTGGGCTACATGCTTGAATCGGCCGGGCGGTCATGCCTGTTCGGGGGTGATTTTCTGTTCCATGGAGGGAAGATCATGCTCCTGAACACGGCCGAATGCTCGATTACCGATTATGCGAACAGCATGGAGAAGTTCCGCGGCGCCGGGCTGGACGCGCTGCTTCCGGGACATGGAGCTATTTCGCTGAGCGGAGCGCAGGCTCACGTCGACGCGGCTCTGGCCAGATTCGACGAGCTTGCCGTGCCGCCTAATTTCCTTTAGGCGGCGTATCGGCGTACGCTTCGAATCAAGTGATAGCCGGCGTCTGAAACTCAGATACCCTGTCCGACCGCGCGCGGTCGGATTCGTCGAGCTTCCAATCTATCGCCCCGACGTTGTCTTCCAGGTACGCCATCCGGCTGGGGCCGATAACGGCGACCGTTACTTCGGGATGAGACAGGACCCAGTTGATCGCCACCTGCGTGGCGGGTTTTTCGCAGCGGCGGGCAATTCTGACGATCTCGTCTATGACGTTCATCGCCTGTTCGGTGATCGCTCCGTCGAAGTCATCTCGCCTTCGGACGTCCCAAAACGTCTTGGTGGGGGGCGGCTTGCCTTTGGAATAGCGACCGGAAAGAAGGCCGACGGCGAGAGGACTATAGGCCTCGATCGCAACGCCCTCTGCTTTGCATAGGGGGATCACTTCCTTCTCCAATTCCCGGTGGAGGAGGCTATACGGATTCTGGATGCATGACGGTTTGGCCGCGCCGAGGCGGTCGGCGGTTCAGAGAGTCTTGCACAGTTCCCACGCGGCGAAATTGCTCACGCCCCAGTACCGGATTTTGCCTTGCCGCACGAGGTCGTCCATGGTTGCCACAGCCTCAGCGAAGGGAGTGGTCTCGTCTCGAAGGTGCAGTATGTAGATATCGATGTGATCGGTACCGAGCCTGGCAAGCGACCTCTCTACTTCCCTCATGATGTGGTATCGCGAGCTGCCGCCGTCGTTTGATCCATCACCGACGGCGCTCCCGACCTTGGACGTAATAACCACGTCATTCCGCTTGCCTGCGAGCGCCCTGCCGAGCACTTGCTCGGATACGCCCGTATACCGGCGGTCGTCCATTGGTCCGTAGATGTTTGCGCAATCGAAGAGCGTGACGCCTAGATCGAATGCGCGTTCGATTAGCCTCTGCATTTCGCGCTCATCCGACTGGCTTCGAAATCCCAATCCAAATGCGATGCGAGAGACCTTGAGGCCTGACGCACCGAAATTTACGTATTCCATCGGCGCCTCCTCATTCCACTGACGAAAGTGTAGGCCAGCGCGGTCGTTGACGGCTTATCGCTGGACACTTTCGGTGCTCTGAGTCCTGACGGATACGGATTCTCGATGGCAGCCGTCCCCGCTTGTTTGTCTGGACTCATCCGCGTCAGGGCGGCGTCAATCGGGACTTTCGATACCAATGTCCAAGCCACGCCTTAAGCGGAGGCGTATCCCCGGGGCTCAGCCGTGGGCAGCCACCGGTTCGCCCGCGAAGTTTGGCATTACCTCTTCGGCGAAGATGTGTATGCAACGCAGGGCCTTTTCCTGCTCAAGTCCGGCCTTGCCAAACGTCCCGCGAATAGACTTGATGCCCTTGGACCTAAGATTCTCGATTCTCTCGGAAACCACTTCGGGCGTACCGACAAGGGGGAGCATTCCTTCCTCGCGCGCGCGTTCCGCTCCGAGCAGCCTGTCCTGATCCCGTTTTGCCCAGTGCTTGAATCCCTCTGGAACCGTTCCGTCGGCGTTCCTGGGATTGCCTACCCTTGTGAACTCGGCGTTGATCTCGTCTTCGAGACCGTTCAAGTCTGACTCGGCATCCTCCATGGTCGGCGCGACGTATATGTCCATACCAACCGCCAGGTCGATGTGCTCGTGGGAGTGGCCGTAATGCTCCATCCGCTCGTGCCATAGCTCCATAACCTGCGATATTTGCCCCATCACCGCCGTCGGTCCGCCTACTATTATTTCCAGGCCCAACTTCGCTGCGTAATCCACGCTTTCGGGACTGGTGCTCACGGCAACCGTCACCGGCAGTGGATTTTGTATCGGCTTGGGAATCACCAGCAGGTCTTCGACATCTACGAACTGGCCCTTGTAAGTGAGCGGGCCTTCCTCCCAGCACTTGCGGATGACGTCCAGATACTCTCGGAATCTCGGCCTGGCTTCCTCGATATTCGCTCCCAGCCCCCGAAATTCCTGGGCCTGATATCCCGCGCCTATGCCTAGCGTGAACCGCCCGTTCGACAAGATGTCTATTGTCGCGGCTTCTTCGGCCACCATGATGGGATTGTGAAACGGCAGCACGACGACGGCGCTTCCGATGCGCGCGTTCTTCGTGCGTTGCGCGACGTAGCCGAGCATCGACCAAATGCCGGAGATGATTCCGTGCCGGGAGAAGTGATGCTCACCGAGCCATATCTCGTCCATGCCCAGTCTGTCCGCGAGTTCGATCTTCGCCATCACGTCGTTGATGCTTCGAGGAATGGAGACTTCCGGATGCCATCGGATGATCTCAAACTGACCGAATTTCATCTCAAGTTCCCGCGCGGACCGCTCGGCTGCGACTGTGTCCCATCAGGTGTCGGCGCATACTATATCGCGGGGAATCTGGCTGAGTCGGTGATGTTTCGGGAACGTGGGGCCGATCTCTATGCCCCCCACCGTATTTGACACCAAGACATGACGCCGGAGGCTGAAACCAATGCGCTTAGAGGGCAAGACTGCCATTATCACCGGGGCGGCGAGCGGAATGGGCGCCGAAGAGGCAAGGCTGTTCGCCCGTGAGGGCTGCAAGGTGGTGGTTTCCGATATCTCGGACGATCTCGGGAATCAGGTAGTAGAGCAAATCAAGCAATCCGGCGGCGACGCTCGTTTTGTCTACACAGACGTGACGAGCGAGGATTCGTGGGACGCTCTGATAAACGAGACGCTCGCAACATTCGGTGCGATAGACATTCTCGTCAACAACGCTGGATTGAGCGGGTCATATGTAACGGATGACAACAATCTCGAGGCGTGGCATGCGCTGGTGAATGTAAATCTCACCGGCGTTTACCTCGGCACGAGGGCTGTGTTGCCGGCAATGAAAAAGGGCGGCGGCGGCTCGATCGTGAACATCTCGTCAGCCTCGGGACTATTTGGATCTACGTTCGGTCATCCCGGATACCACGCTTCAAAAGGGGGAGTACGAATATTCACGAAGGCCATCGCTTTCAAGCACGGTCCGGCTGGAATCCGCGTGAACTCGGTACACCCGGGCTACATGCCTCCAATGAAGTCGGCCAATCCCGCGAGTAGCTCCGGGGGTCGATTGGTTGGATACACGCCGCTTCGTAGACGGGGCGAGACGGCTGACGTCGCAAATGCGGTGCTGTTCCTGGCTTCCGACGACGCGTCGTTCATTACGGGCGCCGAGCTGGTTGTCGACGGCGGCCTGACCGCCGGCTATGGCGGTTACCCAGATCCCTCGGAGTGATGTGCCTGGAAGAGTCCTAGATGCGCGGTCTTACACCCGCCAGAAGCTCCCGCCGTACAGCAACGCCTATTGAGCGCTCCTGGCTGTGTGGCGTACCAGGTCAGGTCGACTTACGAGGCTGACCGTCTCTTGGGCGCGACGCCGGAAACGCCGCTCAATCCGCCGGAGACAATCAAATGTTCCCCTGTCATGTGTACGGAATCTTGGGACGCCAAGAACGTCGCCGCAGCGCCAAGGTCCTCTGGTCGGGTCCATCGTTGAAGGGGAATCGATTGCCGTAGCCGCTCACGCAAATCCGACTCCTCGATGCCCATTACGGCTGCTCGCTCAGCCATATTTGCCTTCTGGAAGTCGGTGTCCACGGGGCCGGGACAGATTGCGTTCACGTTGATCTTGTAGGGAGCGAGCTCGATCGCGAGGGTCTTGCTGAATCCGATTACCGCCCATTTGGACGCGTTGTAGGCGGCTACCAGCGGAGGAGCCGAAACTCCGTTGACCGAAGAGATGTTGACGATCTTGCCATACTCCCGCCGGATCATCTCGCGGGCCACGTATTTGCTGCATACGAACACGCCCGTAATATTCACCGCCATGACTCGATCCCACTCCGCCTCGTCGAGATCTACGGTTTCGATGACTCGCTGCCCCAGCCCCGCGTTGTTAACGAGGATGTCGATGTGTCCGAATTCCGTGAGCGTAGCGTCAACCATCGCTTGGACATCCGATGGGTTTGTAACGTCGCATTGAACTACCAACGCACGGCGTCCCTTTGTTTCGACCTCGCTCGCCGTGGCCTTGGCGGTTTCCTCATCGAGTTCGGCGATGACTACGTTCGCGCCCTCTTCCGCGAAGCGCAGAACAATGCCGCGCCCGATTCCGCGGGCCCCTCCGGTGATGATTGCAACGTGGTCCTCTAGCCGCATCTTCTTATTCTCCTTCTCGTTAACGGGGCGCTAGTCAAGCAAAGGGTTTTCGCCAAGACTCTCCGCAGCCGCGCGTGGTCTCAACGAAGAGGCTGTTCCCCAATCCAATTGGGCGTTAAGTAACAATGGTCAGCGACCGCCAAACTTGCGGAAATCCCGTAGGCCATACACCTGTGGAATTGTTGACGTCTACGGCTTCAATACCGAATTGCAACGATGAACCGCTCAGATTCGCAAGAGGCACTTCGATCGCAAAGGTCGCCCCCCGGCCTTTCTGCATTTCGAGTGATGGCAACTGACGAGCATCAAAAGTCCTGCGTTTCAAACGCACCGACGTAACCGGGCGATCGCCGGTGACGATGGCTTTGACGATCAGCCGGTCATCGCTCCAAAGAACTGTTGGCGGAGATAAAACCTGAATCAGCGGTGAGTTCGAGCCCGGACCTACCCGTACAGTCGATCCGAATGACTTCATGGATTCCAAGCGTGGGGGCGCGACAGTGGTGACGGAGTACTCGTAGTAGCCTGGCGAAGGTGGGGTGTCTTCCAGGCCGAGCGTCGTAATCGGTTTGGGGGTGAGGCATGTCCACTCTTCCCCGCCGGCGTCGCGACGCCAAACTCTATATGCGCGCGCGGTGACCGATGGCTCCCACTCGATGACGGCCGATTCGTCTGAACCGTATGCGCGCACTCGGTCGGGAGGCCAGCTTCCGCGGTGCACCCCGAAGGCATAGCTGGTGTCATCGTAGGTTGAGAAGGCCTTTACGTTAACAGTGGCGAGAACTCCGAGTTCTCCCTTGCTCTCTATCTTCCTCGCATAAGCGTGCATGGCTTGCTGCAAGGGAGCTTCTCGCAGCAGGTCCCATATGCGTAGGTCCAGGCGATGCTCAGGGTCACCCTGAGCGTCTCTTTGGAACAGGGTATCGGCCTGACGGTGGTAGGGTCCTTCACTCTCCAGCGTTAGCGCTGCTCGGTCGTACAGGACTAGCCAGTCGATGGTCGCGATGAGCCATCTGAGGCGGTCCTGACCAGCGGGTTCCTGGTCGGCTTCCAATTCAGCGAGCAAAGCGCCCAGCCGCTCCCGGATTTCAGTGAGACGGCTGAGATTGGTCGGGCTGGGCCTGCTATCTGGTGTCGCATAGTGTCCGTCCGATATGGATAGAGGGCTGCCCGCGCCCATCCACCTGAAATCCCAACACTCCCACTGACCCCATGAGCCGGTCCAGCGCGGCCCCATGTGCTCGAGCTCGCGGAGTATCGAGGCCATTTCGTTGCCGTGCCGCTCGCCGTATGCTCTTCTGGCGTAGTCGTCGTAGAAGGTCTCGAAGGTGAGATTGGCATCCCACGCATAGCGGGCGGAGTAGGCAAAGACTTCTTCGAGATCTCGGGTGCGCCAATGAATGCCGACAAAGCCGTTGCATTGTTTTTCGAGGGCGTCGCGGCACAGGTCGGCGAAGATGTGCGTATTTGGCTGAGGCCCCCATTGGTCTCGTCGGGACCCGCCCGCGTCGGACTCAAACCACGGGACGGGCCAGCTTTCGCGGCCATGCGACAGCTTGCCGTAGACATGGCTTACGGACCTTGCGGCGGAGGGATCGATGTTGTCCAAAGAGGAGAAGATGACGTCGATCGGCAGGGTTTTATCGAGTCCGAGGTATAGATCGGTAGATCGCATCCAGTGATCGCCGCCCCAGCCGCAAACCAGGAGCCTCAAACCAGGCCGACGTTCAGATACGATCGCGTGGGCCCGGTTAACGTATGCGCTTAGGCGTACGCCTTCGGCGACAAGATCGGGACGGCCCAGATAATCGAAGTGGGATGCGATGCGGTCGTGTTCTCGCTTGAACTCAGGGGACCGCATCCATTCGTCGACTTCACCGGGCTTCGGTCCGATCCACGACCGCATTTCAGCCTGCCATATTGCGAGGTAATCGAGAGAGGGATAGGCATTGAGTATGTGGTTGAGGCGGCTGTTGAGGGCGGTCTCGACGTCGGGATCGAAGGGGTTGCCTTCCACTTCCATGCCGAGCACGATTTGCAGGCCGCGTTTGTGGGCGTAATCGAGTGCGCGAGCGAAGGTCTCCTGAGCGCCGATGATCTGCTCCTCGCGGGTCGCCCCTTCGACCGTGGCCCTGGAACCGAATACGTCTGTGTCGAACCAGTCACCGGTGCCGAAGCCAAACTCTTCACATCTGAAACCGGACGCTTGGCCCCACCGGCGGGTGGGGGTGCCCCAACCGTAAGTTAGAGAGGTGGCGAAGGGATCGCCGCCGCGCCAGGCGGACTCGTCGGCATAGTGAAGGCGGCGGGCGGAGTCGAGGAAATAAGTAGCGGAGCCATCGGGCGGGTAGGCTTCAAGGGGGGTGCCATAGGCTGGGATGTGGACAAGGTTATTTTTCATTTTGACCATCTGGTCGAAGAAGACCTGATAGTCGGGCAGGTCCCAGGTGGCGGGGCTGTTGAGGAAGTTGGGCCAGATAAGGCTGCCGCGGATGTCGAAGACGGGTTGGGCAGAAGTGTTGACGGGTTTCCAGTGGAAGCTATTGGTGTCGGGGAGGGTGTCGCCGCCGAGAAAGAAGCCGAAGCCGAGCGCTTCGAGGTAACCGTAGACGCCGTAGAGGACACCGATAGGCTGGGCTGCAGCGACGGTGACGGTAGCGTCGTGAGTTGAGACGACGTAGCCTTGAGGATGGATATCGGAGAGGCCGGATTCGAGGACGAAATCGGGCGCGTGATCAGGGTCGGCCGACACCAACCCCAGGTATCGGCGCAACTCGGCCGCGGCTAGAACGATAAGAGGATGCGACTCCCCGGCGATAGCGATATTGGTCAACTTAAACCCTCCGGCGCCTTATCCCGCTTCGTTGTCCGAACGTTCCGCGGGGCTTGAACCGAGCAAGGGCGGTCGCCTTCGCCATCACGTCTGCCATGAGTCTCAGCCGAGCACGCAAAGCGACTGCCAGACCGCAGGATATCCGGTGGGCCAAACGCCGCTCTGCCCCAACTCATCCTTCGCCTCGAGCCCATATAGCAAGACTTCGCCTTCAAATTCCTCCAAAGGCACTTCCGCCCGGTAATTGAAGCCGCGTCCGGGTTCAAGATCGACCGGCGTGAGCGACTCGCCGTTCAAGGTTCGTCTGTGAAGGACAACAGTATTTACGTCACGATCACTAGTAACCATGCATCTGACCGTGAGTCTGTCGTCTGCCCACAGGATTGTTGGCGGCGGCAAGATTTGCACCAACGGCGGATCGACGTGAGGTCCCACCCGCACGGTTGCGCCAACTGATCGCAGGCTTTCGAGCAGCGGCTCGGCGACAGACGTAACGGCGTATTCGTAAACAGCCGCAGCCAGCCCCATGTCTTCGAATCGGCACTGCTTCACCGGCGCCGGAGTCAAGCAGACCCAGTTGGTTTCGCCAACTTGCCGCCGCCATACCCGGTATCCCCTGGCGCTGTCCGAGGGTCTCCATTCGAGGACGGTCGAATCCCTCCGACCACGCCCGTAGACGTAGTCCGGCGGCCAGTTTTCGCGGTGAATGCCCATATTGTGAGCAGTGTCCAAATATGTGGAGTAAGCCTTGACGTTGATCGTTGCGAGAGCACCTAGCTCACCCCGGCTGCCGACCTTTCGCGCGAAAGCGAGCATCGCCTCGCCCAACGGAGCCGAACGAAGGATCTCCCATACGCTTTCATCTTGCGAATGGTCTCCTATTCCGTGGGCATAATGCATATGCAGCGCCGACGCTTGCTGCTGATACGATCCCTGAGGCTCGAGGAGCACCGAGACGCGATCGTAATTTGTAATCCAGTCGATGGTAAGCATGAGCCAGCGTAGTCGATCGTATGCTGCCGGATGGCTTTTGGGGTCGATTTCGGTCAGCATCGCCGACGCGCGCCTGCGTATCTGATGCAATCGGCTGGTGTTGAGAGGACTGGGGCGACTGTCGGGTTGATCTGATTGGGTGCTCGACCCTAACCATTCGAATGGCCGGCATTCCCATTGGCCCCACGAACCAGACCATCTCGGCCCCATGGCCTCCAGCTCTCGCAATAAACGCGAAATCTCGCCTGAATACTCGGAAGCGTAGGCCTTGCACGCGTAATCGTCATAGAACTCGTCGTAACCGACTTGGGCATCCCACGCATAGCGGGCGGAGTAGGCAAAGACTTCTTCGAGATCTCGGGTGCGCCAATGAATGCCGACAAAGCCGTTGCATTGTTTTTCGAGGGCGTCGCGGCACAGGTCGGCGAAGATGTGCGTATTTGGCTGAGGCCCCCATTGGTCTCGTCGGGACCCGCCCGCGTCGGACTCAAACCACGGGACGGGCCAGCTTTCGCGGCCATGCGACAGCTTGCCGTAGACATGGCTTACGGACCTTGCGGCGGAGGGATCGATGTTGTCCAAAGAGGAGAAGATGACGTCGATCGGCAGGGTTTTATCGAGTCCGAGGTATAGATCGGTAGATCGCATCCAGTGATCGCCGCCCCAGCCGCAAACCAGGAGCCTCAAACCAGGCCGACGTTCAGATACGATCGCGTGGGCCCGGTTAACGTATGCGCTTAGGCGTACGCCTTCGGCGACAAGATCGGGACGGCCCAGATAATCAAAGTGTTTGGAATTTTCTTCATACTCTTTCCGAAAAGCTGGCGATTCGAACCAATCGTCCGCCTCGCGGGGTCGGAGACCTTGTCTAGATCGACTCTCAGCCTGCCATATTGCGAGGTAATCGAGAGAGGGATAGGCATTGAGTATGTGGTTGAGGCGGCTGTTGAGGGCGGTCTCGACGTCGGGATCGAAGGGGTTGCCTTCCACTTCCATGCCGAGCACGATTTGCAGGCCGCGTTTGTGGGCGTAATCGAGTGCGCGAGCGAAGGTCTCCTGAGCGCCGATGATCTGCTCCTCGCGGGTCGCCCCTTCGACCGTGGCCCTGGAACCGAATACGTCTGTGTCGAACCAGTCACCGGTGCCGAAGCCAAACTCTTCACATCTGAAACCGGACGCTTGGCCCCACCGGCGGGTGGGGGTGCCCCAACCGTAAGTTAGAGAGGTGGCGAAGGGATCGCCGCCGCGCCAGGCGGACTCGTCGGCATAGTGAAGGCGGCGGGCGGAGTCGAGGAAATAAGTAGCGGAGCCATCGGGCGGGTAGGCTTCAAGGGGGGTGCCATAGGCTGGGATGTGGACAAGGTTATTTTTCATTTTGACCATCTGGTCGAAGAAGACCTGATAGTCGGGCAGGTCCCAGGTGGCGGGGCTGTTGAGGAAGTTGGGCCAGATAAGGCTGCCGCGGATGTCGAAGACGGGTTGGGCAGAAGTGTTGACGGGTTTCCAGTGGAAGCTATTGGTGTCGGGGAGGGTGTCGCCGCCGAGAAAGAAGCCGAAGCCGAGCGCTTCGAGGTAACCGTAGACGCCGTAGAGGACACCGATAGGCTGGGCTGCAGCGACGGTGACGGTAGCGTCGTGAGTTGAGACGACGTAGCCTTGAGGATGGATATCGGAGAGGCCGGATTCGAGGACGAAATCGGGCGCGTGATCAGGGTCGGCCGACACCAACCCCAGGTATCGGCGCAACTCGGCCGCGGCTAGAACGATAAGAGGATGCGACTCCCCGGCGATAGCGATATTGGTCAACTTAAACCCTCCGGCGCCTTATCCCGCTTCGTTGTCCGAACTGTTCAAGGAGAAGC
This sequence comes from Chloroflexota bacterium, assembly GCA_965263025.1. Classification (GTDB taxonomy): domain Bacteria; phylum Chloroflexota; class UBA11872; order UBA11872; family VXNJ01; genus JAPOVO01. The sequence continues at coordinate 342,034 of OZ253578.1, forward strand.
GAACGGGATGGCCTGTCGAGTCTCGCTTGACCAAACCTCGACTTTCGAACCGTTCGAGGTGACCGGCGAATGAGAATGCGAGAAGCTCGTCCGCCTCGCGCGGCCAATCTCCCAACCTGGGACCGAGCTCCGCTATGAGGTCGCGCATGGTGGCGCCGTTTGTCGCTCGTGCGATAGCTTCGAGCATCGCCCGATCCACTTGCTCGACGTAGGAGCGGCTCTCGTCAAGAAAACTATCAACTTCGCGGCCATGCTGAACGGGCCAGTGAGCCAGGCAGAGCATGTCGGCGCCGAGGTTTTTGAGATATCGAATCGTCGTGAGATAGCTATCGACGTAAAGATACGTGGGGCCTAACGCGGCGCCGCCTTCAACGCTTGGATACACGCTGCCCTGAACGCCGTCTCCCCCGAATATGGCCCTGTTCTTGGTGTCAAAAACGCAGAGATGCCCGTAGGTGTGGCCTGGGACGTGATGGATCTCCAACAGCCAATCAGGACCGATCCGCAACGTCTCGCCGCCGGACCAGGTGAAATCGATCTGCTGGGCATTACCGAGATCTTCCATGATCGCCGCGCGGGCGTCGTCGTCGAACGCAATACCGTGATCCGCGGCGTAGTGGTTATAGCGGAAGCGGTAGGTAGTCTCCGGGTCCTCCACCATAAATCGATCCTGGTCCCCACACGTCAGCGCAACGGCAGGATTCGCGTCTTTTATAGCGCCAAGCCCTCCGAAATGGTCGTGATCGCTGTGAGTGATGATAACCATGTCGATGTCGCTCGGAGTCAGTTCCAGACGCTCGAGGTAAGGGAAGATGATGTTTTCCGGCTCCGAAGATCCGCCGGCATCGATAAGCACGGTCCGATCGTCGCCTACGAGTAGATATAGCTGGAGCGGACGCCCTCCGGTTACGGAATCGATTTTGTGTACGTTAGGTGCAATTTCCATATGGCTAAAACTTCCTGTTAGTCAATCGGCAACGCGCCCGCAACTGTATATCCGCCGTCAATCATAAGATTTGAACCGGTGACAAAGCTCGATTCGTCGCTCGCGAGGAAAACGGCTGCTCGGGCTATCTCTTTTGGTGTTCCGACGCGCCCGATCGGGTGAATGGCGTCAAACCCCGCTCGCGCCTTTGCTTGATCGTCGGACAGCGCCACTGCCCTGGCAAGCATTGGCGTGTCCACGGTTCCAGGCGAAACGCTATTCACCCGTATCGCGTCTGCCGCGTAGTCGATTGCCATTTGCCGCGTCAGCGCCACGACAGCGCCTTTTGACGCTGTATAGGCCGCGATACCAGGCGTCCCCACTATCGCCGTCACCGATCCAAGATTGATGATCGAACCGCCGCGCTTGCTCTTTTTCATTTCAGAGATTACGTGCCTGGAACAGTGAAATATGCCACGAACGTTGACCGCCATCACGCGGTCCCAATCGTCTTGGGTGGTGTCGGTAACCGCCCCCCCCATGGGCATTATGGCCGCATTGTTGACCAGAACGTCGGGCGGACCAAATTGTGTTACCGCCGTTTCAACCAGCCGTCGGGCGCTGGCGTCGTTCGAGACGTCGGTTTGCACTGCTATCGCCTCTCCGCCTGCCTCCAGCAGCGTCTTGGTGGATTGATGACACGGCGCCGTGTCGAGTTCGGCTACCACAACCCTGGCGCCTTCTCTTGCGAACTCAAGTGCTATGGCTCGACCGATACCCGACCCGGCACCAGTAACGATGGCGACTTTGCCGCCCAAACGCATGGGCTTCTCCGATGGCTATCTCATTGACAACGCAGGCTCCGACGCAAGGTGGTTCAGAACTTCACTGCCCCCGACGTCAGACCTGCGATAAAATGCCTGTTAAAAACAATAAACAGGGCGACCACGGGAATCATTGCGAGCGTGCTGCCCGCGAGAACCATACCGTATTCAACTCTGTAGACGTTGATCAACGCTGCCAATCCGAGCGGTACAGTGAGCATGTCTTCGCTACGGAGGACGATGACTGGCCACAAGTAGTCATTCCAAGACGTCAAGGCAGTGAGAAGAGCAAGTACGAGAAGTCCGGCCCGGGTCATCGGGATCGCAATATGTCGGAAAATCCCCACCTCGCTCGCGCCGTCCACTCTTGCCGCGTCGAGGATCTCGTCGGGAACACCCAGCATCATCTGCCGCATGAGGAAGATGCCAAAGGCGCTCATCGCCTGAGGAACGAAGACGCCCTGGTAAGTATTTAGCCAGCCCAGCGAGTTCACAATGAGGTATAGCGGCACCAGCTGAACCTGAATAGGGATCATCATCGTGGCCAGAACAAACAAGAACATTTGATTCTTGAATCGGAACTGGTACTTCGCGAACGCAAACCCGGCCAAGGAGGAAAAGAACAGGACCGACGCGACGACTACGACGGCGATCACGGCGCTGTTTAGATACTGCCGGGCGAACGGTATTTCTTCAAAAAGGCGCACATAGTTGAGAGGCTCGATCTCACTCGGTATCCAGGTGACGGGCACGCTATAGATTTCGTCGCGTCGCTTGAGCGAGGAACTGATCATGTATAAGAACGGTACGAACGTAAGAAGCGCCGCGACCGACAGCACACCGAATAGCACGACCGAGCGCCATCGCCGAAGCATTTTTGAAAGCGGGGCCGGCCATGCCTGCTTGGACGGGAGCGGTTGATAAACTCGACCTTCGGCTCCGAGGGCTGTTGCCGCGCGGTTGTCGGAAGACGACGAGGCCATCTCGGATTTCAATTGTCAGTCATCGCGGAACACGCGGAAGATTCGTAGCTGGGCTACTGAAAGCACCAAAATTATGAAGAAGAGGACGTAGCCTATGGCCGAAGCGTACGTGAACTTCGCGAAGCTAAAAGCGTTGTTGAACAAATAGACCATTGACATTAGCCCGCGGTCGCCTGAGTTGCTCAGAAGCAGATAGGGTTCAGCAAAGAGGTTGTACGAGCCGATTATGGCTAGAATCACCGTGAAAAGGACCACGGGCTGTATTTGTGGAAACGTCACGTACCTGAATACCGCCCAGCTACCGGCCCCATCGATACGCGCCGCCTCCTCAATATCCTTGCTAGCGTTCTGAAGCCCAGCGAGATAGTAAAGGCTGTTTACTCCGGTCCACTTCCAAAGCCCCATCAGCACGAGCGCCGGGATGACGAAATTACCGTCTTGCAGCCAGCTGATCCTCTCCATTCCGAGGGGCTCCACGATGTAGTTGTTCAGCAGCCCGTACCTAGTATCAAAGACGAGAGCGAAGATAACCGCCACCACGACACTTGACGTGAGGAGCGGCACAAAAAAAGCAATTCGAAATACGCTCTTCAGACGAAGGCGCGGCGAATGCAGAGCCAGAGCTAAAGCCAGCGCCGCCGGGAGGATGAGAAAGATACTGCCCAGGCCGTAGTAAGTGGTGTTCCAGAGCGAGTGCCGGAATCGTTCGTCAAGAATCAGGTCGATGTAATTCTGAATCCCCACGAAAGGCCGCTCCGCGACCAGTCCGACCTGGTGATGCAGACTCAGATAGAAAGCGTAAACAATGGGGAAAAGACCAAAGATGCTGAACCAAATGAAGAACGGCGCCGTAAAAATGTATGGCACTGACCGCCTCTGCAGGCGGGTCCGGTTCAAACGCCTAGCCTCCCGTCAGTTCGTCAAGTCTTGAACGAACTGGTCCAAGAACAGTCGTAATTGCCCATACGCCCGCCGGCGGGCCGCGCGACGATATCGGCCTCGGCTCGCCAGCGGGGCGCTGTGCGCTATCCGCCTTTGGCAATAATTTCGCGTACCTCCATCGCCGCCTGCTTCAGCCCTTCTTCAACCCCGAGTTTTCCGTCCAAGACATCGGGCAGAATCTTGGATTCCCAGATGTCACGGAGCTCAGGTCTGAACGGATGCTGATGCTGCGGGGGCACTCGCGTCGCAACAAACTTGAAGACTTCGGTCAAGTCCTGACCGCCGTACCAAGGGTCAGAGAATGAGATCTCACTGCTTTCCATGGCTGGCAGATAGGCCGGGAACTGGCTGATCTCCTTGTATCGGCGAACGCTGCCGTCGATGGTCAACATTCCGAATTTGATGTATTCCCACGCCTCGTCCACGAAATCCGTGTGCTTTGTGATCATTATGCCGGTGCCGCCCCAGCAGCTTGTGTCCGTCTTGGTAGCATCGTCTGCCCACAGCGGCAAAGGCTGCCCGCGCCACTTTCCTTCCCCTTCGGCGCCGACGTTATCCCGTATGAAGTCGGCGCCCCAATCGGCTCCAACAGCCGTAGCGTAATGTTCCTCTTTAAGAGCGCCCCACATGGCAGGGCTCCACGGCTCAGCCCGATCGGCGATTTCCAGTTCGGTGCGCAAGCCCTCCATCCACTGCATGGTTTCAATCAAAACAGGGTCATCCAGGCCGACGTCTCCGTCTTCCGTGAAATAGTCTCGGTTACGCTGGCGGAACATTGGCTCCATCGGCATCGGGAAGGCACCCGTGCCGGTGCCTGTAATTAGCGTATCTCCGCCCGAGGCACTCTTGAACTTTGCTCCCGACTCGACGAAATCGTCCCAGGTCGCCATTCCAGCTACGGGATCGATTCCGTATTTCTCGAACAAGGACAGGTTGAAATACATCACAACCGGTGTGAGCGCGTACTCTACGCCGTACGTCCTGCCTTCCCACGTGTAAAGAGCTTCCCGGGACGTGACTAATTTGTCCCAGTAGCCTTCTCGCGTGAGCATGGGCTTGAGATCGACCAGTTGAATGTCACCCTTAAGGAACCGGCCCATCGGCCCCTGCTCGATGTCCACCATGTCCGGAGCGCCGACACCCGTCTGCAGGGCTACCGAAAGCTTGTCCCAAATCTCCGAAACGCCTACCCACTCGGTCTTCACGTTTGTTTCGGCGGCGAATAGTTCTCCGTTGGCTTTGTGCCATCGCGGAAGGTGGGCAAACGTCCAACCTGTCAAAGTAACGGCTCGAAGCCTGGGCGCCACCTCGACCGTAACGATCCTCTCGACGATCTTGGTGACGACCTTCTCGCTTTCGACCGGTACTTCCTTGATGACCTCCTTGACTCTTTCTACCGGTACTTCCTTGACGACCTCGACGACTTGCGTCTCACCGCAGCCGGCGAGGGCGGCGGTGGCCGCTCCGGCAACGCCTAGAGCCCCGATGCGGAGTAAGTCTCGTCTGCGTAGGCGACTGGGCTTGTTCATTAGATCCCCCCCTAAGGGACAGTAGTCCTTAAGCCATAGATATCGTTGCGGGAAGGCCCCGCGCCTCTCTTGCTCCAACCGCCGAGTGTTGACTTCCTGCTGCCGCGCAAGTTGGTCAAGTCAATGGATCGGGAATGAAGCTTCGAAGTTAGAAGCCACGTTCTCTCGCTAGTCGGCTACGATAAGCATAAATCTGGGTACTGTCAATTTCAGATCATCGGCGGCTAACCGATGCTTGCCAACCAGGCCCTCAATCGGCGAGCCGATTGTTTGCCATCTACTCCCAATAGAAGAGCGAACAACCCCCGTCGACAAGCAACACCGAACCAGTCATGTAGCTGGAATCCTCAGAACAAAGGAACGCCGTGGCCTTAGCCACCTGGTCCGCGGTCGACAACTTACCTAGTGGTATCACTCGCTCAGCTTGCGTTCTGAAGTCAGGATCCGCCTTCATCACTTGCGCGGCGAGACCAGCGTCCACGATGCCGGGGGCGACCACGTTGACGAGAATACCTTTCGGTGAAAGCTCTCGAGCCATCGACTTGGCCAGCATTTTGACACCCGCCTTCGATACGGAATATGCGCTGTCCTCAGGCCATGGGATGTCACCCACCCAGGATCCCGTAAAGATAATTCTGCCGGGCGCCCCCCGGCTCAACATTAGCCGCGCCGCCGTTTGAGCAACGTTGAAAGATCCGGTCAGATTAACGTCGAGATGCTGATGCCATTGTTCCTGAGTCAACTCCAAAAACGGAACCGGGATCACAATGCCTGCGTTGCTGATCACCACATCCAGCGGATCAATCGCGGCCAGGGTCGACTCCACGGTCGGGCGGTCGCTCACGTCGACCTGAATGTAATTTGTGCTTCCGTGGCGTGATGCCCGGTGTAGCCATGGCAACGCCTCGTCAGAGCTCTTTCGGTCCAAAAGGGTGACTGTCGCCCCTCGTCGGCATACTTCCGCAGCCATAGCCGCGCCGATGTCCCCAGCGCCGCCTGTAATCACGATGCCGAGATCCTTCAGATTGTCCACGGTTACCCCCTTTGTCTTACAGATCGTGAACCTGCCATCCCCCATGGAATCGCGTGTCGAATTGAGGCCGTCAATCCTGGAGGATGGTACTGCTAACCTCGTCTCGGCGAAGCAAATATGGTTGACGCCTCGGCGCAACGCCAGTGATCTCGACCCTACCCGAATCAACGGATAATCTACGCACTCGGGAACACGCCGCATGATTGTGCAATTTGGCGTATTCCGCACGGTGTTGGAAAAGGGAAACGTCCGTTTCGAGCGACGCATTGGGCGGCGCATCCCGGCAAGTGCGATTGGGTCCTGTGAAGGAGGCTGTCGCCAATTGTGACGGAAACGTCTTCAGTCGTCCGGCGCCGTTGCAGTAGGGAACAAGGTTGCCTTGACTCATAACTCGAGCCCGCCATGGGCATAGTTCCTTACATCCGGGACAATTTGCGAGTCGAAAGCGCTTTTCCTAAGGAACGGATCTTCGGCCTGGCAGTGTTTGCCGCGCTACTCACCTTGTTTCTGGTGTTCAACCGAGTGCCGAAGCTCGACACCGTCCAAATGGATCTCGCGGCAGCGTCCTCTCCCGCCGGGCGTTGCTTCCAGGGCTTCTGCGTGGATGCGGCGCCAACTTCCTCCTTTATCGCTCGTGTATGGAACTTCTCGCTTAGTTATCTGAAGATCGTATCGATAGGCATGGGATTTGCGTTTCTTGTGGCTGGGCTGACGGAAACGTTCCTCTTCCCTCAAGCATTGACGCCGGGTGTCAGGGACACCGGGTGGCGAGCGTTGCTCAAGGGTATTGCTGTCGGAACGCCGCTAACGCTCTGCTCCGCGTGCATCGTTCCTATTTCATCTGCGTTGCGCGCCAAGGGATCCAACGTTGCCGCGACCATAAGCGCTGTTCAGGCGTCCTCCACCCTAAACCTGCCGGCCCTGATCATGGCGATTATGGTGTTTGCCCCGTTGATCTCCGGCTCGCGAATCGCGCTTAGTCTGCTCGGCGCGCTTGTCTTGGGGCCCGTCGTCGCCCTCATTACGAACGGGCAACGTGAGTCTCCTGTGAAGGGCACTGTGGCGAGCAGTGTCTCATTTCAGCAATACGCAACGTGGATGGACGTCTTTACAACCGGCGTTAGCGACTGGATGAGGTCCAGCTTGGGATTTCTGCTGCGGCTGGGTCCCCTTATGGTCTTGGCGAGCGTAGCCAGCGGGCTTGTAATACAAGTATTAAATCCCGCCTTGGTCGAGACATATCTGGGCAATCATCTGCTCGGCGTTGCAATAGCCGCTTCGGTTGGCGTTCTGATAAACGTCCCCCTCATGTTCGAGATCCCACTGGTGGCGGCCCTTCTCATGGTGGGAATGGGGACAGCGCCGGCAGCCACTCTCCTCTTCACAGCGGCGGCCGGCGGCCCTATCACATTTTGGGGACTCGCTCGCGTGTTGCCGGGCAGAGCCATGCCTACCCTCGGCGCCGCTACCTGGGCGCTTGGAGCGCTAGGCGGGATTGCCGTGCTTGGAATCGGGGCGCTTTTGCCGTCGCTCGGCCTGGGAGAATCCGTCAGACTCGCCAATGGTCAGACGGCGATACTCGAAGGCGATCAACGTTTGAAGGTGGCTGGCGGCATGGCCCTGTCTCCATATTTTGTCGATGTAACTGCCGCATCCGGGATCGACTACGTTCAGTATCAACTCAAACCCCAAGGCGCCTGCCTGCTTGACGGTGGAATCGGCAGCAGCTCGGGACGCGGGCAATATTGCGCCCCTGAGCGCATGAGCGGGGGCGCGGCAGCGGCTGATTTTGACAACGACGGCCTGGTTGACCTTTTCGTAACCCGCCTCGACGCCCCCGACATCCTTTATCGCAACGTCGGCGACGGAAGGTTTGAGGACCGAACCAAGGCGGCTGGACTGAGCGATTTCGATCTCAGATCAAACGGCGCCCTATGGGTCGATATCGACAATGACGGTGACTCGGATCTGTACGTGACGACGATTGGTGACACACGTTTCTATCTGTTTATAAACAATGGATCTGGTGGATTTACCGAGGAAGGTATCGAAAGAGGCGCGGCGGTTGCGACGGACGAGGTCCACCTCGGGTACAGCATTGCCACAGGCGACTACGACCGCGACGGCTGGCTTGATCTGCACATCACCGAGTGGGGCTCGGATTCGATAATTTCAGACCGAGCGCCTTCTCACGCCCGCCTTCTGCGGAATCGTGGCACAGAGGCGCCCGGATATTTCACGGATGTAACCATGAGCGCCGGAGTTCAGCTCGATGGCGTTCAGTCCCAGGCGCTTGGCGATCCGATCTCCAACCCGATGCTGTCACTTTCTGACGGCGCCGGACTGAACGGTCCTTTCGCATTCGCCTCGGCGTTTACCGACCTTGATGGAGACGGCTGGCCCGATCTCGCCGTCGCCTCCGACTTCGGTCAATCGCGCCTGTTTTGGAATAACCGCGACGGTACGTTTACAGATGGTTCGGTGGCGGCAAGAATCGGTTCCGACAGAAATGGCATGGGTTCAACGTTCGGCGACTATGACGGAGATGGTGATCTTGATTGGTTCGTTACTTCAATCATGGATCAATCGGCGAACTGCGACGACATTCTCATTCAGGAGGAATCGGCTCGGGTCAGTCTAGGCTGCCGCTCAAACGTATCGGCCGGCAACCGGCTGTATCGCAACGACGGCAATCGATCCTTCTCTGACGCGACCGATTCGGCCGGCGTCCGGGACGGAGGCTGGGGCTGGGGAGCAGTTTTCTTCGACTACGACAACGACGGTGACCTGGACCTCGTCATGGTCAACGGAATGAATCACTCGGCAACGCCTTCACCGTCGGCATTTGAGCCACCACGGCTATGGCTGAACGGCGGCTCCGGCCAAATGACCGAGATTGGGTCTGACTCCGGCTTGCTGCACCTGGACGCAGGTAAGGGGGTTCTGACATTCGACTTTGACGGCGATGGCGATCTGGACCTATTCGTGGTCAATAACGGAAGTACGCCTCGCCTGTATAGAAATGACGGCGGCAACTCCAATCCGTGGCTTCGTATTCGCCTCGTGGGAGCGAGCTCAAACCGCAGCGGCGTGGGAGCCAGGGTTTCCGTGACACGCCGTTTGGGTGGGCCGTCGCAGGTCCGTGAGATTGGCGTCCGGAGCCATTTCCTCGGCCAAAGCGAAATTACAGAGCACTTCGGACTGGGTCCAGGATCAGGCGAGGTCGCCGAAGTGAGGATCTGGTGGCCCCGGACGGGACAAGAGGTTGTTCTCCGCGATGTTCCCGCCAACGAAACGATCGTGGTTTACGAAGGTCGCGGCGGATACACGCCCGAATCGCAAGCTGCCTCTCAAGCTGGCGAATAGATGCATGTTGAGGCACTCCTCGCGCAGGTCGCTGATGAAGCTCTCGGCAAAGCCGTTCTACATGGGTTTGCCTAGTGGGACGTAGTGAGATCCCACGGAATGTCCCTACTGTCCGGGCAGGGTGGCGTTCAACGTAACTTCGGCGCAGTTGACACCGACCACGACGCGGCGCCGTCGTCCCAGCATCGACTATGCACACCAGTTTCCGGGGCTGGGAGTAGGCCGGACCACCGAGACCCGCTTCAAACGCGCAATCATCCGTTCGCTTAAGCGTTAGTTCGCTCGCGAATCCCACAGCTTAAGCTTGTCGTTGTGCAGGCTTCCAGGTCAGGTCGACTTACGAGGCTGACCGTCTGTTGTGCGCCACGCCGGAAACGCCGCTCAATCCGCCGGAGACAATCAAATGTTCCCCTGTCATGTGCGGAATCTTGGGACGCCAAGAACGTCGCCGCAGCGATTGCCATAGGCCCGTGAAGCGGTGACCGGCGTTGATTGGGCCCAGAGAAGTATGTCGGAATCACGGAGGAATGGCGATGTCGACTCGAGGTGGCTGGCGGGGTCGTTTCTTCGAGGATTTTGAGGTCGGCGACGTGTACCGGCACACGCTTGGACGCACCATCACCGAGGCTGACAACACCTGGTTCACGCTATTGACGATGAACACCAATCAGTTGCATTTCAACGCTCACTATGCGGAAAAGGGGGAGTTTGGAGGGCCGCTGGTGAATTCGGCGCTTACGCTGGCCATTGTTCTCGGACAGAGCGTGATCGACACCAGCCAGAACGCCATAGCCAATCTTGGGTGGGATCAAATCCGTCTGACTCATCCGGTCTACGCGGGAGATACGCTCTATTCAGAGAGCGTGGTAATCGAGACGCGCGAGTCGAAATCGCGGCCGCACGCCGGAATAGTCAAAATCAAAACGCGCGGGTTGAACCAACATGGCGACGTTTGCATCGAGTACCTGCGCGCCTTCATGGTATACAAAGCCCATGCCGCAATTTCCGAGTCTACGTTTCCCGTCGCGGCTACACCGATCACAGACGGAGATGTCGAGGACCCTGCTTGAAACCGCTTGAGGACATCCGAATTGTGTCGCTTGAACAATGGGTGTCGGGTCCGTTTGGCACTGTGCATCTGGCCGATTTGGGCGCCGAGGTCATCAAGATAGAAGACCCGCGCCGCGGCGGTGACAGCGCCCGTTATGCGACGCCCTATCAAGAAGGTGAGGACAGCCTCTTCTTCGAGACTTTCAATCGCAATAAGAAGAGCATCAGCCTGGATCTACGCAATCCTGCGGGCCGTAAGGTCTTTGAGGACCTCGTCAAGGTTTCAGACGCGGTGTACTCCAATTTCCGCGGGGACGTGCCCAAGCGGCTGCGCATAACTTACGACGAGTTGAAGCACATAAATCCTCGTATCGTCTGCTGCGCTCTGAGCGGATTTGGCATGACCGGACCGCGCGCGGCCGACCCGTCCTACGATTACATGATCCAGGGCGCGGCCGGATGGATGAGCATGACGGGCGAGCCGGACGGTCCGCCGGTGAAATCGGGGTTACCGGTGGTCGATCTTGCGACCGGCTTTGCCGCGGCGTTGTCGTTGATGGTCGGCGTTCACGCGGCCCGCCGCGACGGCGTCGGGACGGACTGGGACACAAGTCTCTTCGACGTGGCCCTGAGCATGCTGTCGTATCCTGGCACGTGGCATCTGACCAGCGGGTTTGATCCCACACGCACGCGGCAATCGGCGCATCTCACGCTCGTTCCCTTCCAGACTTTTCGGACGGCGAACGGCTGGATCGTGGCAGGCGGCGCGACGCAGGCTTTCTGGAAGGGGATGGTCGCTGCGCTGGGCCGCCCCGAACTGGCGGATGAGCCGCGTTTCGAAACCTTCGAAACCAGGCGACAAAACGCTGTCGAACTATTGGCGATAATCGAACCCATCTTCGAGTCGCTCCCCACCGCGCACTGGCTGGCGGCGCTGCGGGCGGCGGACGTTCCCTGCGATGCAGTCAACACAGTGGCCGAGGCGGTGGAGCATCCGCAGGCGGCGGCGCGAGCTATGGTGGTCGAGGTCGATCATCCGCGGTTCGGAACCGTGCGCCAGCTTGCCAGTCCGCTGAAAGCGGGGCAGTTTCGGCCCTCCTATCGAAGAGCGCCGCAACGCGACGAGGACCGGCTGCAAGTGCTGGAATCGGTGCTTGGCTATTCCGCCGATCGAATCGCCGAGTCCGAGGCGGCGGGAGCATTCGGCACGCCGCAATCCAAGGCATAGGCTGTCAAGCCCCGACGCGGCGTTTGCCGATGGATTCGATTCACGTCTTCGGTCGAGGAGTGGAGTCGCGACGCGCCAACAGAAGACGCCATCTGTATTTACATAATAAATCTATGGCGGACCGATTTGAGCAGTTTGCGGAAGGTCTGGCACGCTGTTGCCGATCGTCGTCGCTGGGTGTCACGTTACAAAAAACGCCCAATAGGGGGGCATGCGCCAGGCGACGTACAGAGCTTTGGTCGGCAAGTTGAAGTCGACTGGACGGTGAATCACATCATGGACCGCGCGGGTTGAGGAGGAACGGGTTGGTCTGGCTTCTTGGCCAAGCCTCCTAATTACGTCGGCGATACAACGACGTTGCTAACATCGCTGGATTGTTGACGACTATTCGAAGGATGGTTCCGCCATGGAGCAGCTAGGGCTGGGGATTATTGGCCTGGGCGTGGGCAGGGGCGCGTTGCTCTTGAACCGCGATTCCGAGTCCCCCATTGCGGTTCGCGCGGTAGCTGACCTGGACTCGGGGCGGCTCGAACAGGCTACCGGAGACTACGGCGTAGACTTTGCGACGACGGACTATCGCGAGCTGCTGGAAAGACCAGACGTGGACGTTGTCGGAGTTTTCACGCCCGACCATCTGCACGCGGAGCACCTGCCCGCTGCGCTGGAGGCCGGCAAGCACGTCATATGCACCAAGCCCCTGGCTACCACGCTCGAAACGTGCGACAACGTGGTCGGCCTTGTGAGGCGAACGGGGCTCAAGTTCGTAGTGGCGCAGACCTGGCGTTGCATTCCGCACATCGTCGCCGTGAAGGAGGCGGTGGATGGCGGTCGCATAGGGGACATAAACCTTATCGAGACCGGCTATATCCACGACTTGCGCAGCGTATGCGAGAGAACGCGCTGGCGCGTGACCGCCCCGCAGAACTTTCTATTTGGCGGCGGCGCTCACGCGATCGATTGCCTCAGGTGGTTCGCGGGTAACGTAGTGGAGGTTAGCGCGTTCGCCAGGAAGTCCGGCGTGATCCCCGGATATCCCATCGAGGACACCTGGATTCTGAACCTGATATTTGAGAGCGGCGCGTTGGGCCGGGTCCTGGTGATGTGCGGCTCCGTCAACAATAGAGAGACAGGTGTGGCGGGCGGCAATAAGCATCTTCAGATTTACGGGACGAAGGGGACTATCACCGGAATCGACATCGGTGTCGACGAGACTTCCGAACACACCACTCTGGAGGTGCGGCCGCCTCAAATGGCCGGAGCGCTGATCGAGGGACACGCCGCCGAGCTCGCGCCTTACTTCTACAAAATGGCGGAGTGGATAAAGAACGACGAAACGCCCGATCCGGATGTCGTGGAAGGCGCCAGGGGGATAGCGGTGGCCGTCGCCGCCCACGAATCGCTCAAGACGGGTCGGGCGGTCACGGTCCGAAACGACTTCTGACGTAGGATAGTCGTCGCGTGTGCTGACCGGGTGTCACCGCGACGCCGTCTGCCGCCTCAACTGAGCGCGATGAGGCAACGTGGCTGCGGTCGATTGGGAGGTCGATGAATGGCGAGAAGCAAACTGCTTCAAATCGGCTTTGACGGCATGAACTTGCTTCTGCTTCGAAAATATGAGGCGGAGGGAATTCTCCCTAATTTTTCCAGGCTTCTGGAACGCGGCTCGGCCAACAGACTTCTGTGCGCGATTCCGGCATGGACTCCAACCAATTGGGCGACCCTTGTTACCGGCGCCACGGCGGGGACGCACGGTCTGGGCGGCTGGAGCGTTCGGGATCTCACGCGCCTTCGGGACACGGCGGACATTCGCGCCGAGGACTCCAGATCGATTGGCGCCGAAACAATCTGGGAAGTGGCAGAGCGCGCGGGCCTCAAGTCGATGATTACGTTCTATCCGGGTTCATGGCCTCCCCGGGTTGCAAATGGCTACGTCGTCGCCCCGGGCTTCCGTTATCCGCCCTTCGCGGTCTTGCCGCCGGAAAAATATGTGATCGGGCTGCGAAGCGCGGACCGTCCGACCGGAATCTCCCGGGAGGCCCTTCGCGCAGGCACCGACACCGCGGAAACGGGAGAGGAACGGGAAATCACCCGCGCAACCGCGCGGGCCACGGCTGCAGGAAGCCTTGAAGCGGAAATCGGACTCGGCCGGGAGTTGGAGAGTCGTCTAGTAGTCAGGATTTCGGAAATCGTCGGGACGGGTCGTTACGCAGTAACGGCGCAATCCGCCGATAGCGCCGCCACACCGGTTTCGGTGGAGCGCGATCGCTGGAGCGAATGGCTGTTTGCGCACGCGATCGACTCAGAAGGCCAATCGCGGCGCATCTCGTTCGCGCTTCGTCTTTTGCAAGAGGGAAGCGACACGATAACCGTAGTGAGATCGGAGGCTCACCGGACCGATGGATTCGCGAGTCCCGGGAAACTTGCGGCGGACCTGGTGGACTCCGTAGGACCCTTCGTCGGGATGTTCGCGACCAAGCCCGAGCCTGGCGATGCCGAGCTGGACGCGTGTCTGGACGAATATCTTTACAGCGGGCTTTGGCAAGCTAGGGCCGCCAGATATGTGATGGATAACCACGGTTGGGATCTGCATTTTTCGCACTGGCATCTATTCGACACAATCAACCACAGCCACGTGAACCCGGCCGACCCCGGCCATCCAGGATTCGATTCGACGCGCGCCGAGTGGCATATGAACGCACATCGCCGCGCGTTCGAGGTCGCCGACGAGGTGCTCGGCGAGTTTCTAGGTCTGGCCGACGAAAACACGTTTGTCGTAGTTAACTCCGACCACGCGATGGTGACGGCGCATCGATGGGGGAGTGTTCCGCGGCTGCTGCGCGATCAGGGGCTGCTTGCATTTCGCGACGACGGAATTACCATAGACCCCGGCAAAAGCAGGGCCTACGTAATCCCGGATCGCGGCAGTGAGATATTCGTAAATCTCAAGGGACGCGAGCCCGACGGAATCGTGCCCGCCGATGACTACGAGGCCGTGCAGGAGAAGATCATCGAAGCGCTTCACGATTGGCGGGACCCGGATTCGGGCAAGCGAGCCGTAGCGCTGGCGCTCAAGAATCAGGACGCGCAGGTGATCGGCTTTTGGGGGCCGAACAACGGCGACGTCGTCTTCACGCTCAATCGAGGATTCGGCTGGGGAGATCCGCTGGGTGATGGAAGCATAGGCCCTGGACGCGGGGCGCTTCACGGATCGCAGATCCCAACGTCGGAGGATTCCGTATTCACCAACATGGGTTGTTTCATCATCTCCGGGCCTGGCGTCAAGCGCGGCTACGAGCGCGATTGGCAACGGCAGGGATTGATGCGAATGATCGACCTGGCGCCCACGATGGCGCACCTGATGGGCATTCGGCCGCCGGCACAAAGTCAGGGGGCCGTATTGTGGGACCTTCTCGAGGACGAATAGCTCCCACGCGCCCGGCGCCGGCGACACGTGCCAGCGGATACCTGTACGAACTGCTAGCCGGTCTTATGTGACCAGAGTCCGGCTTTTGCCGGTAGATCGTGACAAATACCAAACAATAACCGGACCCTACGTTCCCGCGCACGGCTCCGAGAGGTTATCCGACTCACGGGAATTCACGTTGGCCTGACGCGGTTACATGAATATGGTGGACGGATTCCAGTCTTCAATCAGCTGCAGTTCGTGCATCACGTAGCCGCCATGCTCCCGTGCGATGCGGCTCAAATCATCACGACCGCCCAGCCGGCGAGTCGTGTTCCACTGGCTTTTCATGGTTACCCGTACGTCGCTGTCCCAGAAGGCGAGTCCGCTCGCTCCCCCCTCGTAGGCTTGGCGCGCTTGCCTCACGTACTCGCCGCCGCACATCTGACGCGGAAACAGGTCCGGATAGAAGACACATGCCGAGCCGGCCGTCAACTCGTTGAAATACTCATAGTCGATTACCGGTATGTGCCGCTCTTCGGCATAGTCATATGCCTGGGTGGGTGGGACCAGTATGTCTACGAGACCCTCCGCGACCCAAGTTTCGAGGTCCAGGCCTCCGGCCCGGTTGTAGGCGGCGTTGTAGAGCACGTTGGCCGCAATCTGAATGCGGCCAACGTCGGGCTGCCGGCGTTCGTCGAGGGCCTGTCGAAGCTCGCGCATGAACGCGGTGACGTATCCGGCCCAGTGCGTCTCCAATCGGGGATCGCTGGTGAAAAACCCGCCTTCGGTCATGAATTCGCCGCCGAGCGCGGAGTCTTCGGGCAACTGGCGGGGATCGACGCCGTACTCGTTGCGGAAATCTTCGATGACCGGATCTTCGAAGAGCACAAAGGGCGGCCGGCGCGTGTAGATGAGCTGGACGCCTTCGATTCCGTATGCCGCGAGCTCGACGAACAACTTGACATAAAATCTCCTGACTTCGGGATATGCCATGCTGAGGCGAATGATCGAGTTGCCGTCCCGGTCGCGGCACCGCCATTCCGGGTGTTGCTTCCACAACGGGAGCGTTCTGGCGTGTCCCGGCGGATGGTCCCCGGTGGTCCCCATGCGGAATCCAAGGAAGACCTCGATACCGAGCGAGTGCAGGAAATCTACTCTTTCCCTAACCAGATCAATCCCTCTCGATCGGTACCGGCGGAGACTCTCCACGGTGCGCCGGCTTGACTCGCTAAGGAATTCGGTCGCCGCGGTTGCGTACTCGCGGCCAACTTCGGTCGGATGATAAGTCAGCCCCGGACCAACACCGGCCACGCCAAGGAAGACCTTCCCTACGTCCGTGTTACGCAAAGGCTCGAACCCCTCAATGAGATCTTCTACCGTCCGCGAACCGTGACGAAGCGAACCGCTGGCTCCGTCTACCTGAACAGCCAGATTCCTCGTGGCGTCGGTTCGGCGGTACTCCTCTATTTGTACGTCGGTCATTGGAACGAGCCGCACGAAGGCGAGCTGGGCCGCGGTGTGGGTCGCTCTGGTCGAGGCAGAGATGATCAAATCGTGAGCCTCGAGATCGGCGGCTTTCCAGAAGAATTCCTCGATTGCGCTGGCGTATCGGGCAACCGCCCGGTTCGGCGCGGCCTGGTCCGAGACGCTCGGCCTCACCGAATCGAATAGTGGGTCGCCGCTCAGCTTGACGCGGATTAAGAATGGGTCGTTAAAGGGTCTGTCCGGCTCGGCGCCGCCTCTGTAAAGCCCCAAATAGATCGCGTGCCAGCCTTTCGGATGGAGCCTCAGTCTCACGTCGTCGGGGCGAGCCAGCTCGCCCTTGCCCAGCATCACACCCTGGATGCCGTTTCGAGTTTTGTAGGGTATCGAATACCAATCGCGCTGCGACGGTCCTTCGGCTATTGCCGATCGCGGTTGGCAGATTGACAAGTCCGAGATGAGCAGTCCTTCGCTGCTCGGCGCGGCCCAGAAGCTGTTCTTCGTCTGGGTCTTATTACTATTCATCAGACCAACGCCTCCTCCGTTTTCAAAGGGCTACGTAATAGAGCGTCGCTGTCAGCGAGATTCTAGTCCGGCGAAGGCCGGGCGCCGCACGGCGCAAGCTAGCCCTCGATCGGCGATACCTCGGAAAAGCGTCGGTTATCCTACCGACGGGTCGCGGCTCTCGGACGATTCTTTGTGCAATGCGTTTTCTGAAACGCAATGCACGGTTGCGGGCTTATAGCCCAAGGTGGGGCGAGACAGCCGCCAGCTTGTAGTAGGAGGTAGCACGCCTCGCCCCAGCCGAGTCTAGCTTAGCTACGGCTGGGATCCGGCTCCGGTTTCACCCTTCATGTCGGGGACAAGCATTTCGATTACGGTATCAGCCAGGTCACGGGCCGTATGCAGACTAGTAATAGCCTGTCCTATGAACATCGAGTGAGCGCTTGGCAGCCGGGGAACGGTTAGCAATAGCGCTCAAGCGAGCGAGGCACACAACATCGGCCTCATGTGTGTTCAGAGTCGTAATGTACTGTTCGCCAAGAGTCATGACTAAGCTCGGATCATCCGATTTCGAGGGCTCTATTTTATCACCTGGCAGCATTTCTCATCTCCATTCGTTGACTAGACCGGTACACCCAGCATTCGGGGCTGTGGGATGTGCAGATTCCACGGCGTCGGAGTCTTGAACCGCTGACCGTCCAGAATCTCTTGAACGGTCAGCATTTGCATCCTCGGATAGTCGAAGCCGCCAACATCCAGACTGCCAGCCCGCGCCATGAACTGTACGAAGTTTCGCGTCTGGTGCTCGCGGCGCGGCTCCATGATTATCAGCCCGGCTATTAGCGCGTCATCGGTGTCGAGTACGCCCTTCAGCGCCCGTAGATGCGTGATGTTGACGTGCTTGCCGCCTTTCACTTCGACAATCATGCTTTGCAGATCGCGCTCGTTCGGCATGGCGAAGTACAGCCGCCCGTCGATCCCGCCGTCCGCCGTCCGCTTCGTCGTGGGCATTCCGCCGACCTGTTCGATAGCCCATTCCTGAAAGTCATACTCGCTGCGAGTCCATTTGTCCTGTGCGGCTTCTACCGTAGTCGGCATCCCTTTTATCGTGTAATCCTTGCTCTCGACCAGCCCAAGCCGCTCATTGAGCCGGACCCTAACGACCCGATTGATGGCATGGTACGCCTTATCGATTCCAGCCCACTGCCGCCCAGCTTGTGCGCGGCTTCCAACG
Source organism: Chloroflexota bacterium (assembly GCA_965263025.1). Taxonomy (GTDB): domain Bacteria; phylum Chloroflexota; class UBA11872; order UBA11872; family VXNJ01; genus JAPOVO01. The sequence goes on from OZ253578.1 coordinate 360,540, forward strand.
TGGTCGCACACCCGCAGAACGGATCAAGGACGACGTCTCCCTTGTTGCTCGACGCCTTGATGATGCGCTCCAGCAACGCCATGGGTTTTTGGGTGGCGTAGCCAAGCCGTTCCTGGTCTTGCGATCCAAGTGACCCAATATCGACCCATACATTGTCGATCCCCTGGCCGGGATCGTCGCCGGGCCGAAATTTACGTCGGGGAACACCCTTTGACGTGAAGTAGAAATCGCCCTTGTCATAGAGGTTCTGGAGCTTTCCCCGCTCCATTCGCCAGCCGAAAGTCCCAGGGGTATATCCCTCGAACTCAAAGACCAAATTAGGGCGGTCACCCATTGAAGGCGATCTAAGCAGCGGACCGCTCATGAAGCGCCCCTTGTCGTCGATGCTCGAAAACCGCTTCTCGATTTCCGCTTCGCTTAGAGGTCTTCGTATTTCGTCCGCGTTGAAGATGTGACTGCCACTCTTGGAGTAGAACAGGATGGTGTCGGACGACCGGCCATAGCGCCGTGCCTTGTGCTGGGACCCTTTTGGGCGGTCGTATCGCCGCCAGATAATCTCGTTTTGGAAATTCGCGTGCCCGAAGATCGCATCCAGCAGCGGCTTGACGTAGTGGGAAACCGTCGGGTCACAGTGGAAGTACAGGCTGCCGGTCGGTTTCAGGATGCGGTACATCACCAAAAGCCGCTCCGCCATGTACGACAGATAGGCCAACAGGCGGGGCTGCGTGTGGCGTAGAGCATGTAGGCAGAGCTTCCACAGTTCCGCTGCGCCAGCTTCCACGCCGCTCGCTTGCATCTGGATGGGCATCGTTTTGATTGCCCGCTCGCGTTCATCATCGAGCGTCCATATATCGCAAAAGGCGTCCATTTGGTCGGGTAGCGGATTGCCCGTTTCGTCCCGATAAATCGCGTTGTACTGGCGGTTCGAGTTGAACGGTGGATCGAGATAGATCAAGTCCACGCTAGACAGCCGGAAGTGGTCCTGCATGATCCCAAAGCAATCGCCGTAAAAGAGGCGATTCATGCGAAGCAACCGCGAAGGAACGAGCCGAACGCGTTGCCATTGTCACGCTCGTTGTATTTCCAGCAAGCCTCGCCGACGTACAGCGGGATGTAGTGTTTCTGGTAATGGTGATGCTGGCCGTACCACGCTCGTTTGAGCAAGCTCCAAAAGCCTTCAATGGTGTTCGTGTGAACCAGCCCGTCGGCGTAGCGTTCGCTGTGGTTAATGACTTCATGCGGAATGGTGGACCGGACGGCGCGGTACGCGCGGTAGTCGTCGGTTATCAGCAATGACCCGGCGGGGTATCAACGGTCTTGCGCAGGAACCGCATAACGCCGCGTCCGGTCAGGTCGCCGGCGACTTTGGCGACCACCTTGCCGCCGCGCTCTACCGCGCCGATTACCGGCGTTTTGCGAGTACCGCGACCGCGCGGCGCTTTGGGTTCGTCATCGCCGCGCTTGTTGCGCTTGCGCGGCTTCCCACCTACATAGGTCTCGTCGGCCTCGATGATGCCGTGAAGCATAATCTCGCCTTGCTTGTTGGTCATTTCGGCGCGTATCCGTTGTTGCATGTAGTGGGCTGATCCCTGATTCATGCCCAGGTCACGAGCAAGCTGGTGACTCGATAGGCTTTTCTTCGCGTTGACCATTAGACTCAGCGCCATGAACCAGTTTCGCAAGGGAATCTTCGTCTTGGCGAAGATAGTACCCGACATAACATTGAAGCTGGATTTGCAGTCGTGGCAGTTCCAGCGGCCAACGCGGTCGCCGTCGGCTTTACTGGCAACGTTTAGCGATCCGCAGTGCGGACAGTTAGTGCGATCCGGCCAGCGGACGGTTTCAAGATGAGCGATGCAAGACTGTTGACTGGGGAAACGGGCGGCTATCTGAAGCAAGTTCACGAGCGTACCTCCTACTACACCCGTAGTATCTCAAACCCCGCTCAGAATGTCAAGCCCGTAACCGTTCATTGCGTTCTGAAATACGTTGGCATCGCCGTCGCGCTCCTTGGAGTGGCGGGAGCGGTGCGCTTTCTCGCGCGCGGCGATGCAGCCGAAGTTGCGGACGATGCTCGGCGTGAGTTTGCCCGGCAGGGCGTAGCGGGCTCGCATGACCTCATCCTGCCTATATACGAACCCGAATTCGCGCCATACGCGCAATCGAATCTCGATCCCACCGGCGTCGAAATAGCCTTGTCGGTTGACGGTGACTGCCGGTCGCGGCTCACGTCTGCTCGGTGATGATGAAATCTGATGAAGCTTAGAGTCAGCATCGCCGCCACCGCGGTCCTTGCTGTCGTGGTATTGGCGCCGGTGGCGGTGATAATCGCCCTTGGCGCGTACGGATCGGCGATCGGCGGAACCGTTAAAGCGGTTAGCGAGTCCGGTGCCGAAATCAATCTCACGCCCTCTGAGGGATTGCCGGGAAGCCCGGTTCGCATAGAAGGCCGCAAATGGCCTCCGAGGTCGGAAGTGGCAATCTTCGCTCGCAGGCCGGAACAGCGCGATAGTGTCCCTCGCCTGGCCATCGCCAGAGCCATTTCGTCGAGAAACGGCGCCTTCGCTCTGGATTTCGTAATACCGACCGGGCTTGCAACGGTAAGGACAAGCCAGCTTCTGATCGAGGCGGAATCGTCCGGTCCAGGCCGGTCGTTTGTCGGGACTTCGCCGGTCGTGTTCGAGTTGCTGCCGTTCCAAATCGAACTAATCGTTAAGGTGGTTGACTCAAGCTCGTCGCTACCCCTTTCCGGCGTCAGAGTGGAGATAACGAACTTCGTGGGAACGACTGACTCTCAAGGAGTCACCGATTCTGAGGGTACGATCAAGTTCGACGATTTGTCGCCCGGCATCGTTACAGTAGAAGCTGGACTCCTCGACTATCGCCGTAACCACATCACGCTGACAATGCCCGACTCCGGGGCGGCTTCGACAGTAGTTGCGCTGGCGCCGGATCCAAGAAGGCGTTTGTATTTCCCTGTTGCCGCTCCGCTTGACAACGGCCAAATCAGGGTCGCGGGCCTGGATCGCGCCTCTGCGTTGCGGTCGGACTCCGCAATCAGCGTCCCGGTCACCCGGCCCGAATTACCGGCAACCAGGCTTATATCGAATCTTTCCTACTTCATTCCCATGCAGATCGAAGGGAGTGAGGACTCCCCCGGCCAGCGCCCCCCCTACAGATTGCAGTCAATCGTCGCCTACTTGGGCGAGCAGCACGGGATGCACTTCTATAGACGACCGACGTCCGGTCCATTGGCCTGGTACATAGGAACCTCGGCGCGAGGGGAAATACTCCTCGTGGCCGAGGACCCCCTGTCGGTGGTTCGGTTCGAGCTTCGCGCTATAGACCCGCGGACAGGCGGTTCGAGACTGCTCAGACGCGATATCAGCATTCACGACGTCATGCCCGTGGCGTCGCTGGACGGAACCCGCTACTTCTTCGCCAACAGGTTTCAAAGGCGAATCGAGGCGGTGGACATCGAATCGGGCCAGTCGATAGCGAGCATTCACGGCGTGCCGCGTCATATTCTACGGGCCGCCTCAAATCCGTCGGGCACTCGCGTTTATCTTCTGGCTTTTGACGGCGGTATATTCGTCGTCGATATAGATGCTGGGTCGATCGATGGCCCGATTGCGGAAGTTCCGGGCGCCACGTGGCTGGCTTCTGACAAGACCGGCCAACGGCTGTTCTTGGTTGGGTCGAGCTTGGAAGTACTGGTCGTTATCGACCTCGAACGGCCCCAATCACTTCGTATGGTGCCGTTGGATGAGGGCGCGTATTGGGTCTGGCCGGATCCTGAAGGTCCCTTCATCTTTACGGGACAACCCAGAGGATCGGAGATTACCATGTTGAACGCGGACACGCTGCAACTGATAGGCCGGGTGACTTTGAAATAGCCGTACTAACGCGCGAATAAGGACATGTCTAGAGAACCACGATTTGGGAGGGCCGCTTCGCCTCGATCTGCAATACACCATCCTCAACGGCCTCGATAACTCCCGTGATGCAGATCGTCTTGCCCTTGTACTCCACGTCAGGAGGAAACGGGAAATTAAGTAGGTTCGGTTTCCTTATTTCAACCCGAACTCCCCCCGGTTCGGAAGCTGGTTTTCCGACGTATAGGTACGTGGGTTGCTCAACTCCCCGTTGCACGAATTTTGTCTCCACAACCCGACCGTGGACGGTGGCTTCTTGCCCAACCTCGTTCGATGCCTCACTCCAAGGAATGGCTTCCGGACAGGCGGCGGCGATCTCCTCGGCCGAGACCATTTTTTCCTCGCCACACGCGGCCGCCATTAGCAGCGCTGCGATGCAGGCGCAAAAGAGTGCTAGTCGTTTCATAGTGCTTGTGTTATGGGTCCAATCCAAAGCCCGCGATGCATCAGCGCCCCGTGATCCCGGTAAGCGCGATTCCCCTCACGAAATACTTCTGGGCGGAGAAGAACAGTACGAGAATCGGGATCAACATCACCACGGACGATGCCATCAGGAAATTCCACCGTGGAAAACCGCCGAAGCCCTCGCTATAGAAGAAGAAGCGCAGGTGAAGCGCCAGCGTCCGCCACTTTTCGGATAGGAGGAATATCAACGGGTTGAGGAAGTCGTTCCAGTGACTGACTATGGAAAAGATGCCCATCGTCGCGAGCGCCGGGCCGGATAGCGGGAGAATGATGTTCCAGAAGATTCGCCAGTACGAGGCCCCGTCGGCAAGCGCCGCTTCATCGAGCTCGGTGGGAAGCTGCATCATGAACTGCCTTGTGAGGAATACGAAGAACGCCCCGCCGCCAAACCAATAAGGGACAATCAGTGGATAAGGTGTATCGATCCATCCCAGGACCTTGAACAAGATGAAGGTCGGCACCAGCGTGACGATGTAGGGCAGCATAAGGGTCGACAGCAGAATGGCGAACAGCGGGCCTCTGCCGGGGAAATTCATCCTCGCAAACCCGAACGCCACCATCGAAGCTGTAAGCAGGGTGCCAAGCGTGGCCAGGCCCGTGATAAGGGTGCTGTTCAGAAAGTAGATATGAATGCTCGACTCGGGCCACACGTCGATGTAGTTTCGCCAGACTGGCGGAACCGGCAGGATTTCCGGCGGAAACATGAATTCCCGGCCCTTTTGCTTGAGAGAGGTCGAGATCATCCACACCAGCGGGATCGATGAAATCAGCCCGATGATGATGAGCATCGAGTAACGCAGGAATCGCAACACCGCTTCGCGGACGTAAAAGCCGCGAGTGCGCTTGCGCGCGAGAGATATGCCGTCTTCTGTTGCGGTAGCAGATGTGAGTGCCATGGCTTACGTGATCGAGCCTTCGTAGTAGACCCACCTGCGGCCAGCATAAAACTGGATAGCGGTGAAGATCATTATGATCGCGAGCAGCACCCATCCCAGCGTGGCGGCGTAACCCATCCTAAAGTTTTCAAACGCATGTTGATAGAGCCACAGCACGTAGAACAACGTGGAGTTTACGGGACCGCCTTGCGTGGCGATGTAGGCCGCCGTGAAGATTTGGAACGAGCTGATTACGCCCAGCACCATGTTGAAGAAGATAACTGGAGTGATCATGGGCACGGTGACGTGCCAGAAGCGCCGCAACGCCCCCGCTCCATCTATGGAGGCCGCTTCCTGCAGAGCCAGCGGTACGCTCTGCAAACCCGCCAGGAAAATCACCATTTGTCCGCCGACGCCCCACAAACTCATAATAATCAACGAAGGTTTTGACATGACCGGGTTGCCGAGCCAGCTAACCTTTGGACCGCCGACCAACCCGAGTATCCAATTAAAGACCCCGTAATCAGGGTTGTACATGTAAACGAACAGGATCACACTCGCTACCGCTGGAGTGACTGTCGGGAGGTAAAACAACGTCCTGAATATGTTGATTCCCATGAGCTTTTGATTGAGCGCTAATGCCATGGCCAGCGCCACCACAAGCTGCGCCGGTACGGACAGGAACGTGTAGTAGGCCGTGTTGCCAAGTGAGATGAAGAAGATCTCGTCGTTGACCATCTTGTTGAACTGCTTGGTGCCGACGAATTCGGGCGGGCTGAGGAAATCGTAGGTGGTGAACGAGAGAAAGGCTGAAAAGATCATCGGGTAGGCCGTGAAGATCAAAAAGCCCAGAACCCACGGACTTATGAAAAAGTAAGACCAAGCCCATCGCTTAACCTTGGCGCCGCCGAGACGCGGCCGACGGCGCGTAGTTCCAGCAGTCGCCGCTATCCCCATCCTCTCCTCTTCAAACTTCGAAAAAACATAATCGTCATCTGCCGCAAAAGTCTATCGGCTTGCATTGCTTGGCCGCCTTAAGAATGTCAAGCTGGGAGTCTTATCATCATCAAGTTGCCATAAACATCCTTCCGGGCTGAGGGTAGAAGTCCAAGCGTCAGCGGCCCGGGAGACACTGAACTTCTGCGCTTCTCAGCCATGCGCCCAAGATGCTGTCACTCGCAGGAACATTGCATTCAAAAGGCCGCTCGACTCGCCGATTCCAACCGAGCTACGCTGGCCCCCGCGGGGGCCAGCGTAGCATCGACCTCAACACGGTGTCTTGCGCTTATGCCTAAGCAGGCCTGCCTAGATGCGATCTCGCAGGGCTGCCGCTAACGGAACTCGGCAATAAGCTCATCGATCTTAGGCTTGATTTCGTCAAAGCCCTCTTTGACGCCCTTCTGGCCGAGATGGATGCGCTCGACGTTTGTCTGCACCAGCTTGTTGATCTCACCATATGGAATCGGGTGGTGGAAGGACCTCTTTATCTGACTCGAGGCCGTTAGATGCACGTTTATGTCGTCCCACGGCGCAATCGAGGAGACAAATTCCGGAATCGTCTGGTGCGACTTCAGCGTAGGAGAGCTGACGCCCGCGGCGATAAAGGATTTGATCCCCACGGTGGTGAGGTACTTGAGCAATGCCCAGGACTCCTCCGGATAACTCGTTTGCGCGTGGATCGCAAGTCCCTCCGGCGCGTCTCGGGTCTGATCATCGCCGTTAGGATGCTTGTACATGGGCGCGACGCCGCCGTTAAAGTCCTCCGGAATCTGGTAGGTGTACTGGCGGTGCGTCATCATGAAGGCCAATTTTCCGCTCACGAACAGGCCCTGCGTTCCGCCCGCGAAGGCTTTGACGAAGTCCCGTGCGGGTGTCTCTTCCCTTACGACCATGCTGGTCATGTAGTCCCAGCCCCGGAGGGCGTCCGGACTGTTACCGACAAAAGCGGCCGGATCCGTGGGATCGTCCCAGATAGCGGCGCCCTCGCCCCAAACCCATAGGTACTGAATCTTTAGGGCGGCGGCAATCTCATTGGATCCAAATATTTTGTCAGAACCTTCACCGGTCGTTGCCGCTGCGATCATCTTGGCATGAAGGTCGCGGGTCCACGTCCCTTGCTGCTGGAGCTCCCACGGGTCGCCCATTCCCAGCGGCGCAACGATGTCCTTGTTGTACACAAACAACAACGGCGCCGACACCGTCGGAATCACGTAGGCCTTGCCTTTGTAGTTGTTGGCCTCGATGCTGCCGGTGTTGAAGTCGTCCCTGTCAAAGCCCTTGTCGTTCCTCATTATGTCGTCCAACGGCATCAAAGCGCCCTTGGACGCCATCTTCGCCGTCAACTGCGGGTGGGAATAGACGACGTCAGGGATGATTCCACCTGCCAAAGCCGTGAGGATCTTCGCCTGCATGTCACCGAAGGGAATCTCGGACCTTATAACCGTAACGTTCGGATTTGCGGCCATGAAGTCGTTCTCTGTGGATTCCCAAATGGGATTGAGCTGCTCTTCGGAAGCGTTCCAGATATCCAGCTCAATCTGCTTCGGCTTCGCCATGGCGGCTTCGACCGTCACAATTTTCTCAACGACTTGCGTGACGACCTTTTCGACCTCGACGATCTGCGTTTCGCCGCACCCCGCCAGCGCGGCGATTCCCGCGACACCGGCACCCGCTACGAGTCCCGATCTGAGCAGCTTTCTCCGGGACAAGGACTTAGTTTTCATATCCAGACACCCCCTCAAGGGATCACTAGCCAGACTCTCCACGAGCTAACAGGCTCGACGCTGACTCGCAGAGATAACCGATCCGTACGGAAGTCGCGTCCGCCCGGATCAAGTGGGTCCTCTCTCATACACCCTTTACGGGCATGCGAAACGCCGAGAAACTTCCGCCCCGCGCCACCCCCCTTTCCAAGCAAAATTATCTGCTGACGTTCTTGGGAGGATCAAGCCTTCCCATGCACCTGACAGCTCGGGCCCTTCGTAAGTTACCAATAAAGCGTCAATCCATCAAACTCCGAGGCCGGCAATGTTGGATTGCATGAGACCGTGGACTGGCGATAATTGGGCGTGAGCCGGTTGGACAATGTGTCCGTGCGCGTTGTTGTGCGCCGCAAGATACTGGAGACTGCGCCGCTGGCATTGCAGTTTCGCGGCTTCTCGATGGGCGCGTATTGCCTAATATAGTTTTCGCGCATGCTTACGGCCATCCCGAGGGGATGCGACTTTCGGGCGGATTGCCGGCAGGAGGAGTTGCAGAATGGCCCTCACGTCTTCGCAAATAATCCAATTCCAGAACGACGGGTATCTGGATTACGGGGCGCTGCTCGGGCCTGAGGAAGTCAACGTCCTGCTGGCGCACCTGATGGATCTGTTCGTTCAGGAGAACGTCCGCGACAACATGGCCGTGCGCCATGGGGCGGACGGCGTATTGGACCTTTGCAACCTCCTGCAAGGGGTCGTCGACAGCTATCCCGGAGCGACGACCGAGCCGCTGGCGACGGCTATCGATCATGCTCGAAGGGCGGCGGTAGTGCTGGGCGAAGCGGAAGCACGGGGCGAGATCACCTACAAGCAGGTCGATTCCGCGGACCGGTTCCTGCAGGTGCGCAATGTTTACGAGAAAGACGCCGTCTTCGCTGATCTTGTTCGCGATGAGCGAATCCTCGACATTGCCGAGTCGCTGCTCGGCCCTAACATCCACGTCGAGGGCGACCAGGCTCTGTTCAAACCGGCTTTCCACGGCGGCGAGCTTCCCTGGCACACCGACAACGGCTACTGGGACTACGACCCGCCGAATCTGATAACGTGCTGGATTGCCTTGGCCGACGTCAAGGAAGAGAACGGCGCGTTGCGATTCATTCCCGGAAGCAACAGGGCAGCCCCCGCGGAGCAGCGGGCCATTGCGGGTTCGAGTTTGCAAGAGATGGATGTAGACGAGTCCCTGGCCAGGACGGTCGAGCTGCCGCCGGGAGGCTGCTCGTGGCATCACTGCTTGACGCAGCATCAGACCAGGCCCAACCGGACGCCCCACCCTCGACCTTCTTACTCGATCATATATACGAGCTCGGATGTCAGGGACAGGGCGGGCAATCCGGTGCGAGGACGACTGGTCCGAGGAGAATCCGGCGTCGCGTAGGACTTCGACGGGTTCGCGCCTGGGGGGGCCTTTAGAGATAATCGATTGTTTCATCGCGCCCTAGAAAGCTTGCGCTAGCTGGACGCTGGTTCCCGGCAAACGAAAAGAGATAGAAGTGTCGGGGCGCAGTTCCGTTCGACGTCGGCCCGCCTTATATTTACCAACGTCTACGTCCATAATGTCCGCGATGGTGGTTATTGCGGATGCCGTGGATCAGCGAGTGAACGAACGCAAGTGATTGGCGGTTGCGGCCGAAAATGAATGACATGATGCGCGGGATATTCCCCGTACTGCAAAGCCCGTTTCGCGAGGACGACGCGCTGGATCTTGAGAGTCTTCGGCGCGAAGTTGATTTCTGCGTGGAGATGGGCAGCCACGGTCTCGTCTACCCCGTGTTGAGCAGCGAATTCCAGTTTCTTACCGACGAGGAAAGGCGCACCGGCGTAGAGGCTGTTATTGACGCGAATCGCGGCCGGATTCCCGTGGTCGCCGGCGTTGCCGGGGCGAGCGCGGCGATAGCGATTGACTATGCGCGGCATGCCGCCGACATGGGCGCCGATGCGGTCATCGCATTGCCTCCGTACGTCTCGACCGCGTCGAAGGACGAGCAATTCGCCTACTTCCGCGGGATTGCGGTGGCAGCCGATCGTCCGGTGTTCGTCCAGCACAATCTGCCAGATATGGATTCCGCATTTATTGCGCGGCTGGTTCGCGAAATCGATAACGTTGGTTACGTAAAGGAAGAAGCGCCGCCCAGCGCACATAACATCAGCGGTCTCTTCGAGGCGCTCGACGGAGTCGACGTTGGGGTGTTTGGAGGAGCCTCCGGACGCTGGATGCTCTCGGAACTCGAACGGGGGGCTTCCGGTTTCATGCCGGCAACGCAGGTAGTAGAGATCTACGTTCAGATTTGGGACGCCTGGCAATCCGGCGATTCGCGAAAGGCGCGGGATCTCCTGGACCGGCTGATGCCGTTAATAAACCTTACGGCGCTACTTGGCCTTACGTTCAACAAAGAGGTGCTCGTCAGGCGGGGCGTCTTCGCAACCGCGCGGATGCGCCAACCCGGCGCGGTTAAGCTGGACGAGTTCGATCTGCGGGAGATTGACGAGGTGCTGACCCGGTTAGAACCCCTGCTCCGCAGGTAGCCTCGGCGCCACGATCCCGGCGGGCCGCTTACAGGAATCAAACGGTTATTCGATCTCGAAGATGGCCTCGATTTCGACCGGCAGGCCCGTGGGCAGGCTTCCCATTCCGACGGCGGAGCGGGCGTGGCGACCCATTTCTCCGAACAACTCCACGAATAGATCGGACGCGCCGTTGATGACTCGAGGCTGGTCTTCGAAATCGGGCGGCGCATTGACCATGCCCAGGAGCTTCACGACTCGTTTAACACGGTCCAGGTCGCCGATCACCGACTTGGCGGCGGCCAAGAGGCTGACTCCGCACCACTTGGCTGCCTCATAGCCTTCTTCGGTCGAGTAATCCACGCCAACCTTGCCATGCCACGACGCTCTGCCAGAGGTGTCTGCCGGACCGCATCCTGATAGAAAAAGCAGGCTTCCGACTTTCACTCCCGGAATCAAGGCCATCTGTGTATTCGGCTCCACGGCGGGTAGCTCGATCCCCATTTCTTCCAGTTTCTTTTCGATGCGCAATTTGTCACTCCTCCGTTTGCGAAATCCATTTGTCGACGCGCAAACAGCCGACTCTACCGATTAGTTCAATAGCCAGTTTAAGGGTTTGGATACATTGGTGACCGCGGATCCCGGTGCTATTCTGTCACCCGTCCAGGCGCGTCAATATCACGGAGCTTAATTACCTTGTTCCAGAACTTTCAGACCATGAACAGGGAAGATATCGCTGCCGTTTCTGGTGAGGCGCTCGCGCTGTTGCCGACCGGCTCGATGGAGCAGCACGGTCCGCATTTGGCGGTGTCCGTGGATACTCTCTTGGTTACGGAGGTCATCCGCAGGGCCGAGCCGAAGATCACCACCGAGCGGCCGATCGTTTTGTTGCCGCCAATGCACTTTGGCGCTTCGCATCATTGGCTCGCGTTCGCGGGTGTGCTGTCGCTCACCTCCGACACTTATATCAGGGCGATCAGGGACCTGTGCGAGTGTTTGATCTTGCAAGGCTTTTCTCGGATCTTGATCCTCAACGGACACGGTGGCAACGACGCTCCGAACAGGGTCGTCACGATGGACCTGATAAACGATCACGACGTTCAAATCGACTCGCTCTCGTACTGGAATCTGGACGCCGAGGGCTGGAGCGAGCTGTGGCCGGAGGGTTTTGCGGGGATACCCGGTCACTCCGGCGATTTCGAGACGTCAATGATGCTGAGCGCCTTTCCCGACCTCGTTCAATCCGACTGGCGCGAGCTCATAGACCGCGCCGCGGCTTCGGTTCGCGAGGCTGGTCCGCCGTCCGGCATGGGTCTGGCCGATCCCGCCAGCCGGTCTCACCGGACAGGATTCACGGACGAGTCGCGGAACGCGTCGGCAGAGATGGGAGAGACGCTCGTAGACCATCTTTCGAGCGCTCTCGCGCGGCTTATCGAGCAGAAATTCGGCTCTTCAAGCTAGATCGCAACCGGCTGCGGAACTCGATGGACGTCTTCAAGCCGCGCGATTTCGTCGAGCGCCTCACGCCCCTCAATCCATTCGAGCGCGCCGCCGACGGCCGCCCGAGGGCGCCCGACGACTTGCTGGAACGAACTCGCGCGGTGACTACCGAGCAGGCGTGGGTTGTCCTGCGCGAGCATGGTTACCATCGCCAGTTCGAGGGTGGGTGGGTGCGCACCAACCCGGAGAGGATTCTGGTCGGCCGGGCGTTGACGGCGGTCTTCGTGCCGGCGCGGCCGGATCTCCACGAAATAGCTCAATCCGAGGGACTGGCCGACGACCGAGTCGAAGGCGTGCGTCAGAATTCGTGGGTTATCGACCTTCTGCAGCCCGGCGACGTGATGGTCGTGGACATGTTTGGCAAGGTTGTTGACGGGCCTTTTATCGGCGACAACCTTGCGACTTCGATAGCGACGCGGACCGGCGCCGGCGCGGTGATCAACGGCACGATCCGGGACTACCAGGGAATCAGACAGATGGATGACGTTACGTTCTTCTGTCGAGGCCTGCATCCTTCGGCTATTGGCGACGTGACGCTGGCCGGCGTCAACGCGCCGGCGCGGATCGGCGCCGCGACCGTGCTGCCCGGCGATCTCGTGCTGGGAACCCCGACCGGAGTTGTCTTCATTCCGCCGCATCTGGCGCGGGAAGTGGTCGAGCGCGCCGAGAACGAGGCAATGCGCGACCGGTTTACCAGGCGGCGGCTAGGCGATGGGACCTACTCCCCGGGAGTGATGGACACGCTGCCCTGGCCCGAGCACGTCGAAGCGGACTATCTGCGGTGGTCCAAGGACGAACTCGCGGAATAGCTCCTTGCGCACCGCATAGCCGGCAGCGCAACCAGGCCTGTTTCGCATCCGGCTCGCGTGGCGGCATCAGCAGTTGAGCGCCATGCGTATCGAGAAGAAGCTGGCAGCGATGCGGTTACAACCAAAAAACAGGTCGAGAGCCTAGGCCGTCGCTTGACGGTACTGCCAGGTCGTGAAGCTGAGCAAAATTGCGGTCATGCCGACCAGCACCCACACGCCGGGAAGAATCGTGGACCAAACCCAGCCTTCGATGATGACAGCTCGCACGGCGGACATCACGTAGTCAACCGGATTGAACCTGACGGCGATCTCGAACCACCCGGACAGTAGCTCTCTCGGCATGAAGGCCGTCGTAAGAAACGCCAGCGGCATGAATAGAAGCCAGCTATTCATTGTGACCTGAACGCTCTTGGTGCGGAGAGCCAGGACGAGACCAATGCAAGACATGGCTACCCCAAACGTGGTCGTCGCAACCACGATAGCGAGAACACCCAGGATTCCCGCCTCGAATCTGACTCCGAACGCCAGGGCGATGAGGATGATTACCACGACTTGCGCCAGAGCCCGGGTGGCGCCGATCGCCAGCGCCCCGAGCAGGATCGAAAGCCGGTTCACGGGAGACAACAGCAGCTTGTCGAAGTAACCGGACAGAATGTCCGTCAACAGCACCATCGCCATGTCGCTGCCGCTGAAGACAACGGTCATCACGAGCACCATGCCGGTCAGGTAAGCCTGATAGCTCTCGGCGGGAAAGCCTGGCAGTAGCGTTAACTTCCCGAGGGGCGCGCCGAAAAAGATGAACATGAAGGCCGACGAAGCTATCGCCGTGAGCAGCGTGGCCGGCTGAGCGGTCCACGTCTTGAGGTTGCGAAGACAAATGAAGAACGTCTGTCGTAAAAGCGCCATCGCTAACCTCGCTTAACTCCCAGCCATGGTTTGAGAAGCTGGCCCGCTTCGTCCTCAGAGGCCTCGTCGGATCGAATCTGCCGGCCCGTGTGCTTTAGGAACACATCGTCGAGGCTGGGCTGAGAGACCGTCACGTTTCTCACCGAGATACCCTGCTCCTGTAGATTTCGCATTAGTTCGGGCGCCGCTCCGCCGCCATCGGCAACCTTTACGGCGAGTCGCCCGTCCACGGACTCAACCTGCTTTACAAATGGTTGCTCCGCCGCGAGCGCGGCCGCGCTCTCAATCAATTGACCGTTGTCTCCCTGGCCGGCGAGAGTCAAATGCACTACGTCCCCGCCCACTTCCGCCTTGAGACCGGCGGGCGAGCCCTCGGCGACTATTACGCCCTGATCGGTTATTGCGATTCGACCACAGAGTCGATCAGCTTCCTCCATGATCTGAGTGGTCAGAAAAACGGTCACCCCGTCAGAACTGAGCCGTTCGAGATGCTCCCAGATCGCAAGCCGGCTTTGAGGATCGAGACCGGTGGTTGGCTCATCCAGAAGCAACAGCCGTGGACTGTGCATCAGAGCTCCGATCAGATCGATGCGGCGGCGCATTCCGCCCGAATAAGTGCCCACTCGCCTGTCGGAAACATCAGCCAGACCTACGAGCTCAAGCAACTCAGCCGAGCGGGCGACCGCGGCGCGGCGAGACATCCCGTACAGCACGCCCTGCAAGACGAGGAAGTCCTTCCCTCTGGACAGATCGTCGAGTCCCACCTCTTGCATCGCGAATCCGATACTCCGCCGGACTGCCTGGGCATCGCGATCCACGTCATAACCGGCAACCACAGCCCGGCCCGACGTTTTCTTCAGCAACGTCGCCAGGACCTTTATGGTGGTCGTCTTACCGGCGCCGTTGGGACCGAGGAATCCGAAAAATTCTCCTTTTCCCACATGGAAGCTAACTCCGTCAACCGCGTGGGGTCCGCCCGGATAGACCTTCACCAGGTCTTCCACGCGAATCATGAATTCGTCAATCATTGGCACTCCTTCTGGCTCGGTGAGGTACGTTGGTCGTTATGCTGACTGGCGTGACTGGATATCCGTTTCGCTTGTAGGTAAATTCCGGGGAACGCGACTCCAGATCAAATTCGAGTAATCGGTGACAAATAGAAGGCTGTCCAGCAACTCGTGTTAGTACGGTCTGTCGGGCACCAGGCGGGATACGGGATTGGCGGGCAAGTCTTTTTGGCTTTCGACGCCTAAACTCTGAGCGCCACGGTAGGGATGCCACGGAAGGAGACTCTAGAACGATGCAAGTCGTGATTTTTACCAAGATATTTCAGGAACTCGGCGTGGAGGAAACTGGCGAACGGGTTAAGGGGCTTGGGTTCGACGGCGTCGACCTCGCGGTGCGCCCCGGATTCTGCGTCAGCCCGGCCAACGCTCCCGACGTATTGCCCGACGCTGTCCAGACCTGGAGCGGCATGGGATTGGCCGCGCCTTTAATCTCACTGGCCGTCGATGCCAACGATCCTTCTGATCCGGAGACCATCGGCGTGTTCGAGGCGGCGGGCGAGGCGGGCGTTGATCTCATCAAGATCGGCTATTTCCCGTATGCGGTCGGCGACGATTACTGGTCGCTTGTTTCGGGAGCGCGGTCCGCGCTCGACGGTTTCGCCGAGCTAAGCGAGCGAACGGGAGTCAGGACCGTCTGTCACACTCACAGCGGCCCGAATCTCGGTTCCAATTGCGCCGGACTCATGCATCTGCTCCAGGGATTCGATCCGAAGCTGATCGGCGCCTACGTGGACATGGGGCACATGGCCGTCGAAGGAGAGGACGACGAGATGGGGCTGGCCATGGTCCAGGATCACGTGGCGGCCATAGGCGCGAAGGACGCCCGGTTTATCGAGCTGGAAGACCCCAACGCGCCCGCGGCATGGGGCAAGCACTTTGTTTTCATCGGCCAGGGCGCGACACCCTGGAACAGCGTTCTAACCCTCCTGCATTCGTGGGGATTCGACGGTCCGTTCAGCGTACACGGTGAATATACGTCGGACCAGACGGTCATCGCGACGGTGGGGGGTCTGGATATGGCGCAGGAAGCTCAAAGACTGCGCAGCGAAGGAATCGAGGCCGACCTTGCGTTTCTCCGGCGCAGGTGGGCCGACGTGACCGGTGTTGTGGGTGAAGGCTAACCCGCCATAGTTGAACGGATAGGCGAGGGGTCGATTGAGTCGCCGTCGCCGGATTGGCGGAAGGGAGAGCGGTCACTCGTCATGCCGGACCTGATCCGAAATCCAGAGGCTGGAAGGTCGGCGCTGGATTCCGCTCCCGGCTAGGCGATAAACGGAGCGAGCAGCTCGTAGTAACGGCGCGCCGAGGCTTCGATCGGCAGACCGCCGATAGCCGATTGATGAACAGTGACGGGGCCGTCGTAGCCGACATTTTCAAGTCCCTTGAAAAGGGACTCGAGATCGATCCCCTCGCCGGCGTCGAGCGGCAGATTTCGCATACGGACCGAAGAATCGCGGAGTTTAATAATTGTGTCGCCGTCGTCGTCGATCTTCTGATTCTGCAGGTACACGTTGACGAGATAGGGAGCCAGCAGGTCGATTTCGGCCGGTCCGCAAGCGTCGCCGGCGGCAAGCAGATTGGCGGGTTCTACTGTAATTCCGAATCCCGCCGCGCCTACGCGCTCTGCGACGCCCACGGCTTCGTCCACCGTTTCGAGGAGCGTGCCAACGTGCGTCTGATGCGCCAGGCGGATGCCGCGGGCCGCCGCGCGCAGGGCGGCGCGGCGCGCGTGTTCGATGTCAGATTCGTCTGTAATCATCACCCTTGCCAGAGGCGATCCGAAATCATCGGCGAGGTCGAGGTATGGATCGATGTTTCGAAGGGCGGCCGAAGCGTTGGAATCGTTGGCGGCTATCGAAATGTCGCCGGTGACCATTGTTACGCCAAGCCCAAGATCGTCCAAAAGCGAGCGCATCTCGAGACGGCGCTCCGGTGGCGTCTCGATTCCAGCCTGTGACGCGCGCATGCAAAGGGCGTCGTAGCCGATATCCGAGGCCAGCCGCGCGAGTTCCTCGAAAGGCATCAACGCCTTGTCCTTGGCGGCGAACTCCTCGGCGATGCGGACCGAAAGCGACAACTTCATTTCGACGAAGCTAATTCCGTCTAGCCGGGCGCCGCGCGGGGGACGCCGGGCGAATCAGGCCCTTGCCGGCCCTGGGTCGCGTTTGCGAGCAGCTTCTCAATCTCGCCGTCCAGCGAGCCGTCCACTCGGGCGCCGTACTTCTCCTCGCCGCCGGCCGCGCGGGGTCCGGTAAGGATCGGGCCAAACGGATTGATCCGCAGCGAATCGTGTACGTGGTCCTCATGAAGAAAGTGAAAGGCGAGGCCTGCGCGATCCTTGTCGGTGGCGTTGTCGCCGGTCGCGTGCGGCGTTCCGTAACAGAAAAATGCCACTCCGCCCGCGGGAAGCTCCATCGACACCGCCTTGTCTTCTTCAGGGTAGATGCGTATGTGGTGGTCGCTATAGGGATCGCGGTCGTGGTCGATCTCCGTGTGCATCATCTTCGGTATCACGCGGAGCGTGCCGTTCGCGGCGTTGGCCGCGTGCACGGCAATCCACATGGCGACGCCCTTGAGGGGGTCCTTCACCCGGAAGTAGGCGTTGTCCTGATGCCAGTTAGTGCCTAGTCCCGTGCGCGCGGGTTTGAGGAACACCTGGTCGAGATGGACGACTACGCGGTCGCCGATGAGGCCGGTAACGTACTCGATCACCTTCGGGTGAAACGGAAACGCCTTGATGAGATCACTGTGAGGGTGCAAGGGGACGATCTGAAGGTTCTGTCGTGACGTGGAGGCCGTGGCCCCATCGTCTTCGGTTGCAACGTTGCGGAATATGCCTTCGCTTTGCAGGCGCTCAACTTCGGCTTGCAGCGCCCGGACTTCCGTTTCGGAAAAGAATTCGGGCACAGCCAGAAAGCCGATCTCTCGAAACTGCCGAACCTGATCAGTCGAAAGGGCCATCAGACAGAATCCCGACGCTGTTGAACGAGTGGGAAGTATAGCCGGGCGAACCGGCACGTGATTTTTGTCCGGCGCTAGACTGTGACGCCATCGAGGGGCGATCGAGACTGGGGAAGCGGTCCGGATCCGATTTGATTGAGCAATTGGTAAGCATGAAGAAATGCCCGCTGAGCTAACGCTGAACGAAAGTCAAAGACTCTTTGCTCGCGCGCAGCGCCTCATCCCAGGAGTTTCGCAGACCAATTCAAAGCGGCCGCCCGCGTTCGCCCCAGCCAGCTATCCCGCATACGCAGCCTACGGAAAAGGGTCTCACGTCTGGGACGTGGATGGTAATGAATACATCGACTGGATTCTCGGCTTGGGCCCCGTCAGCCTCGGATACCAGTACCCGAGCGTAGATCGTGCGATCCGAATGCAATTGGAGAGAGGGATTATCTACGGTCTGCTCGACCCGCTGGAAGTGGCGGTGGCGGCCAAGCTGGTCGATCTGATTCCGTGCGCGGAATCAGTGCGGTTTCTCAAAGGCGGGGGAGAGGCGACAACCGCGGCGGCCCGCGTGGCGCGCGCATTTACAGGCCGCGATCTGATTCTTGTCAACGGATACCATGGTTGGCAGGACCAATGGACAGCCACGGTTAACGACGGCGGCGTGCCGGCCGCGGTCGGCACAACGGTGCGCGAGTTCCCGTACGCGGACGTCGACGCTCTGCAGGATATGTTCAGGTCGGCGGGGGATGATGTCGCGGCGGTCATGATGTCACCAGCCCTGAAGGATGCGCCGCCGTCGGGATACCTTGCAGCCGTCCGCGACCTTTGCCATCAAAATGGCGCGCTGCTTGTTTTCGATGAGGTCGTTACGGGGTTTCGATTCTCGCTTGGCGGCGCTCAGGAATACTTCGGAGTGACTCCCGATCTCGCCTGCTTTGCAAAGGCGATGGCCAACGGAATGCCGCTCGCTTGCTTTTGCGGGCGGGCCGACGTGATGGCCATTGCGGCAAACCTCAAAATAACGGCTACCTATGGCGGCGAAGCGCTGTCGCTCGCGGCGGCGGACGCGTGTTTGCAGGAATACCGCAACAACGACGTTATAGCTCACATCTGGAGAATCGGCAGGCGTCTCATCGATGGTACGAACGCGGCCGCGGCGGACCTGGGCTGTCCGGCCCGTCGAGCTGGTTTTCCACCGCTTTCGTACCTGGAATTCAGGGGCGAGACCGAAGAGGAATCGTCGGTAATGCGCAGCTACTTCATTCGTGGAGCGTCGGCGCGAGGCGTACTTTTCCATCAAGGAGGTCTGTCTTATGTCTGCTATTCCCACACAGACGCCGACGTGGACGTTACGCTCACGGTACAGCGGGAGTTATTTGCGGAAATCGAGGCCCGCCGGCGGGCCGGCACGCTCGCTGAAGTCTAGGTACAGGCGAAACCAGACCGCTGCGACCAGCGGCAGGCGTCGGTTATGGATCGGGCGAGTGGGACGTTATGGCCCTGTCAGCGCCGCCGGACGGGATTTGCTAATAAGCAATCTTCTCTAGTTTCCCCGATCTGACGGACTGGAAGGCGGCGAGTATCAAGGCGGTGGCGCGGACGCCGTCACGCAGGCCCGCTCCGACATCCGGCTGCTTGTTCGCGATTACGCACGCTATGAACTCGTCAAGCTCCTGGGCCGTACCCTCGGCGTCCTGTCCGGGCAGGTCTTTTTCGACGCTCCAGCATTCCGACTCGTCGCGTCCGCGCGTGAGAACTCCATCGTGAAAGCGGTTGTGCAACGAGACCGCCGCGCCGGGCTGAAACATCTGGAGGAAGAACTTGGACGTAAACTCATTGCGTTGTGGATCGCCCTGGATCCAGCTTGAAGTGGAGCCATTCTCGAAGTTTATCGTTGCCGATACCGCATCGATCACGTCGGGCGTGCCGGGATGACTGAGATTCCCCCCACCGGCGAAAATTACGTCCGGCTCCGAACCGTGGACGTGATAGAGCAGATCGACCGTGTGACATCCCTGCGAAAGGACGTTACCCCCGCCGGTAACGGGCTGATGCGACCACGAGTTCTCGGCCCAGGTGTTGTCGACCATCTGCCCGATCGACATTCTGGGGTCGGGGACCGCTTGTTTCGCGCGCCGCACTAGTGGACAGTACCTGAGCTTGAAGCCCATGAGGAACGTGACGCCCGCCTTGTCGACCTCCTCTGCGATTTGCTGGCAATCTTCATTTGTCAGCGCCATCGGCTTTTCGAGCAGGATCGCCTTGCCGGCGCGGGCCGCGGCGATCGCGAGGTCTCTATGCGAATCGTGGCGCGTGGCGATTAGTACGGCGTCCACCCGGTCGTCATTCAGGACCCTTTGTGGATCGTCGGTAAAGTAGCGTCCGCCGAAGTCGGAATGGAATTTCCGGGCGGCGGTTTCGACGACGTCCGCGTAAGCGATCAGCGACATATTTTCGGCGGTCACGGCGTTGACCATGTGCTGCCCGGCCATGTTTCCGCAGCCCAATACCCCCAGCCCTACGTTCGACATTCTTCCAGCTCCAGATCTCGTTCCCCGTTGCCAGTCGCGACGGCAAGTCTATTGCCGCCGGCGTGCTTAGAGCCAGCGATCGCTCCACGCATATGAATCTCGCTTTCAGTCAACGCCTCGCCTCCTCGGGCCGTCATGTCGAGGCGTGTGGGTTCGAGGCAGACGCTATCTGTCGGTTATCTCGCCGACAGATCGACGCGTTCGCCCGTCTCCGACGCCTCTTTTACGCCAAGGCATACGTCCATGAGCCTCATGAGTTCCGCGGTCGTGATCGTCGGTTCGGTACCCGCATCGAGCGAGTCGGCGAAATCGACGACCAGGTGCCGCGGCTCCGGAAGGTCTGTCACCTCGCCTGCAAAACCGTCCGAGAACTGAAGAACAGGCCCCTTCGAGCTGCATTCGATATGGCCCTTCGTACCCACTATCGCCATCCGGTTGTCCATTCCCTGAAATGAATCGGGGACGTTGCGGTGTCCCTCGACGATCAGGCTCGCGCCGCCGTCCATGAGGAGCAGCGACTGCGAATGATCGTAGAACGACTCCGGGGCATGTCCATTGACGTTGGCTTGATGGCTGACCGTCGAAACGTAGCCAAGACCGGTTATCCAGGAAACGGCGTCGATGTCATGGATCACGAGATCGAGGATCGGACCGCCGGACAGGTCGTACTCGAACGCCCAGAATGGCCGCACCTGGGGGCGCAAAGTCGCAGACCGTTTTGCGTAGCAGTTGACCACGTCGCCGATTTCGCCGTTCCTTACGGCGCGCCGGAGCGCGAGATATTGGGGCGAGTCGCGCAAGGTAAGCATCATCGAGACCCGCAGATTCGGGTTCGCCGCGAGCGCCGCCTTGACGCTGTCCAGGTCTGCGCGCGTGGTCAGGAGCGGCTTGTCCGTAATGACGTGCTTGCCCGATCTGAGAGCAGCCGCGATTTCGGGTCCCTGTCTACTCGAGATCATGCTGATGCCAACGATGTCGGGGTCTTGCTGATCGATTAGATCGTCAAGCGTTGAGTAGATAGGGACGTCTCTCTTGCTAACCTGGCTTTCGAAGGTGGCGCGATCGGATTCGTCGCCCACGTATCCGACGAAGTCGAGCTTGTCGGACAGCTCCATTCCGCTAAACAAATACGGAGCGTGCTGCTCAATGCCGACCATTCCGATTTTCAAAGTCATTGTGGTCTCCCCGTCGACCCTTCAAGCGAGAACTTCGCTGGCTTCTCACTTACTCTATATTTCTCCACATCGATAGAGCATCTTAAGGTGAAGTCGGATTAGCGTCGGGCGGTGGACGTAGCGCCTCGCGCCGCGTGGGCCCGCTCGCATGGAGCTGGATATCGCCCGAAGGACCGGATTGTAGGATTGTCACGAACTTATGGCCGCCGCGCGGGAGGTATGGAAATGAGCCGGAGTCACGAAGGGAAAGTAGCGGCGGTATTTGGAGCCAGTTACGGCATGGGGCGGGCGTCTGCCGTGGCGCTGGCCCAGCGGGGAGCGACGATTGCCGCGTCGGGGCGCACGCCGGAAGCGCTGGATGACGTTGTAAGCGAGATTCGGGCGGCGGGCGGTGAGGCGGAAGCGTTCCCGGCGGACGTCGAAAATCCGCGGCAGGCGCGCTCGGCGGTCGCGGAGATCGCGGAGCGGTTCGGCCGCATCGATATTTTCGTCTACGCGACCGGGACCAACATTCCGCGCCGCGCCGCGGGCCTTCTGTCCGAGGACGACTGGGAGATGATGCAGCGAACGAACGTCTCCGGGCTGTATCACACCATTCAAGGGGCGCTTGAGACGCTCCGTAAATCGAAGGCGATAGTGGTTGTAATTTCGTCGGGCGCCGTGCAGATGCCGGATGCGTCGGGCGTGGCTTATCAGGCGACCAAGCACGCCCAGGTCGGGTTTACCCACGGGCTGATGCAAGAGGAGGCGGCGAACGGCATCCGCACCACGGTGATATTCCCCGGTCTCACCAACACCCGGCTGGTCGAGAAGCGCCCCGTGCCCACGCCTAAGGAGGTCCTGGACCAGGCCCTGCTGCCGGAGGACGTGGCGGACGCGGTCGTGTTCGTGACTTCGCTTTCGGCCCGGGCTTACGTTCCCGAGCTACTGCTATTCCCGGCGGGCATCCAGCAGCGCTAGCCGAGCTGCCGGCCGTAATCGCCCGCCGGCTGACTTAAACTAATTGACGCGTATGCCAATCTGCGGTACGCGCGAAGGAGAGTCAGGATGCGATTCAATATGCCAATCCGCCGTTACGTCACCCATACCGCCGAAGGCGTATCCAGTATCGAGGCCAACTTCGGATACGTGCACAGAAACGTAGATCTCGATTCCGACCAAACGGCGCTCGTGCTCGTCGACTGCTGGGACTACCACTACATCGAATCGTGGCTGGCCCGCGCCAAAGAGGTGATGACGAGCCGGCTCGCCCCGCTCGCCGCGGTGTGTCGAGACGCCGGCATCCTGGTTATCCACGCTCCGGGCAGGAACGTCGCGGAGCGATACGCTGACTGGATGGAAGACCCTGGAGACTGGAACAGGAACCAGACCGACGGCTGGCCTCCCGCGGACTTCGCCGCCCGGGCTGCCCCTTACGAAGATCTTCACTGGGCTTCGGAACCGGCCATGTCGCCGGAACTGGCGGACTGGATGGACTACTCCCGCAATCGAATGATGATCTACCGCGACGTGGCGCCGGTCGCCGGCGACGCCGTAATCGCCACCGGCGACCAGTTACACGCGCTCTTGCGCAAGCGAGGCATACTTCACCTCATTTACGCTGGGTTCGCAACGAACTGGTGCGTTCTTAACAAGGACTACGGTTTCCGCGCCATGACCTGGCGGGGATATAACGGAGTGATTCTGCGCGATGGCACAACCGCGCTGGAAACTCACGAGTCCTACACGACCGAACAGATGCGTGATTTCGCCGTTCTGACCATGGAGATGACGATGGGCTATTCATCGACGGTCGAGGAATTGATCGGGTCGCTGCGGTCGGTTGCCGATCCTACGGCAGCTACAGCGCTGTCCTGACGCGGTCCGTCTCGCAGCCTGTTTAAACAGGCATCTCGCGGCCGGTCAGCTTCCGGCCGGCGCGGGCGAGTTCCTCGCCGGCGGCTCCCGCGAGCAGCATCGCGCCCATGTCGTCGATTAGATACCGGGCTTGCTGTTCGACGCTCATCGACGGATCGTCCCACATACATAGCCAAAATATGCCAGCTTTGTCGCAGGCCGCCTTCACCTTCCTCCAGGACGCGTCCATCTCAGGTGAATAGGGAGGCTCTTTCCACTCTGGATGTCCGAGGAACAGCCCCATGTCGCCCGGCCCCCACTCGCCGAATGTCACGCCCGGGATCGCCAGACACGTATCGGCATGCTCGAGTCCGAACCTCTCCTCGATCTTCACGCCCAGCATCAGCTCACCGTGGGGATTGAGCGGCCAGGGGTCCGCGCGATTTACGTACTCGATCCGGTCGAGACTCCAGATTTCCGCCGCCTGCATTTCACCGCCGTGGCCGCGAGTCCCGACGCCGAGGCCTTTGCCGACGCCCACGGTTTGGTGGGCATAGCGGCACGACTCGACGAAAACGCGCACGGCGTTTGGGTCCCGCGCGTGCGCAAGGTAGAGGCCATGCACTCCGGCGCTGAGAATGTGGCGTATTTGCCAGGCGTTAAACCGGACTTCATCTTCGCTCATGCCGGTTGCCGGAATCGTGCACATTACCGCAGGCGTCGGGTGTCCGCTTCGGGTAGGCCCCGCGTCCTTGAGTCCCCGCATGAAGTCGTACAGGGCGCCGGTGTCCATCGAAATATGCTCGAACTCGATGCGTAGATAGTCTGCCCAGGCGCCGGCGAGATCACGGCCGTAGTCATAGCCGAGATCGGGCACGTTGACGCGGTCGTAGTAAACAGGCTGGCCCTGATTGAGCAGTTCAACGCATCTGTTGATTCGTGGCATGGTCCATCCTTTATCTGGCGTTGCGGGTTGCGGTAACCGGATTCGGTCGAGCGAGGATATCCGACGGTTGATCGAGCGCGAAGTTTCCCGCCGGGACTATTGCGCGGTCAAGCTTGGAGTCACTTCCCCGCCGCTCGGCAACAGCGCGCGAAAGGCGAACAGCCAGGTCCCGAATGAACGGCCCTGCCGTTGCGCGTCCTCGGGATTGTGGAGTTTTATTCGAACCCGGTTCGCCCCGGCATTGAGTCTGACTTTGTGAGAAATCGAGTCGAATATGAGCTTATGATCGAACTCCTGCCACGGTCCGTCGTTGACCTGAAGCTTGATTTCACTAACCCAACCTAGCTGTAGTTCAGCGTCAGTTTCTTCGGAGACATTGAGCCAGGTTTGGGCGAACCCGATTGCTGGCCACTGGACAGTGTTTTCGAGTCCGACAGGCCGGAAAACGTGACTGAAGTCGACAAAACCGTCGATGTCGGCGTATTTCTTCCAGCGCGCGACGTGGCGCCCGTCCCTTCTCCATACCGATGCCTGGGCGGGCGGCTTGCCTGTGTGAGGCTCCGAGATGGCAATGATGTGCTTCTCGCGTCCCGAGCGGCCTTCGACTAGCGGCGGATATTCGGTCTGCTCATAGGTAGCTTCCAGGTCGAGCGGATCGCCCTCAACCGGCAGTGCCTCTTCCATCATCCGACCGCCTCGCGGATGGAATGGCCCGCAAAGCCACCAAGTTGGGGATTCGTCCACCAGATCGGAATCTCCTCTGGGGAATTCGGCGCCCGGCATCAACTGGTCCCATGAGGGCAATTGAAAGTAGTCGCGGTGCGGGGGGTCTTGATACCAGTAGGCCGTGCTGCAGATATCGTTGGCGGCCGATCCAAACCGGAACTGGATCCGGCGGTCGAAGTTGATGGCGTCGTTCTCGAAGAAGCGATAGGCGATGATGCGTTGCCACGCGCGAGCGGTGCCCATGTCTTCGTATTCGTAGTAGGCGATGGCCTGGTCCGGGTGTGTGGAGGCTTTGTGGATGGCGCCGCCGTGCCCGGCGCTGAAAGGAGTCTCGCCGCCCAGACTGCGCAGGTGGGCGAATGGTCCCTGGGGGGAGTCGGGCCTGTTGATTACGTAGATATGTTCGCCGCCGGCATGAGACCAGCGCGTGCGATCGTCGTATACGCGGACGCCCAGCGTGTATCCAAGAAAGCGCCCTCGGCCGACAGCGTCGAGAACCGTGTAGTTCCGTCCGAACGCTTCGCACGGGAATTCACGGCGAAACTTCGCGTGGAAACGCATGGTCTCTTCGAGCGCGCCGGGAGGGTAACGGTGGAAATCGACTTGCCAGAAGATGTTCGTGTCGTCGGCGACTCCCGGTCCGGCTTCGACCTCGATGCGGGCGGACTTCGAAAACGGCATGGGAAAGAAGAGCGTGCTGATGGAGTGGAATTGCAGGTTGATGTAGCGGGAGTTCATGGGATAGAGTGCGACGCCGTTCACCATGCCAAGGAAATCTCCGAGGGGCGCTTCGACTGCCGGACTCTCGGCACCGTCCCAGTACATCCGAATAATGATTTGCCGAAAGTCTGCGATTTGTGGATTGACTCCGATGGTTGTTTGAAATCTGCGAATGCAGCCCGCGCCCTGGTAGTCCATCAGAACCACCGGCTCGCCGGTTTTGACCGGTGTGACGGTAACGGTTCGCGCCGGCGCGAAAACGTCAGGCAATTTTAGATAGTCCACTTGAGTCTCCCCTGGTAATCGGATGCCTTCGGGCCGGGCGGGCGGCCTCTGTCAACCATGATGCTCGCCTCTATTGCGACCGCGGACCGCGAGGGCGCATGAGACAACTGCAACGAACGTTAGCCTATCTGCCCGCTACCGGCCCGTAATACCCGTGAGCTGGATGCCGCTGATGAAATATTTCTGAGCGATTGCGAAGAGTATGAGCACCGGAACCAGCGAAACGGTCGACGCCGCCATCAGGAGGTTCCACGGCACGTTACCCTCGTCGCCGATGAAGGACCTTAGCCCCAGGGCGACCGTGCGCACGTCCACGCTCGACGTGAACACGAGCGGATGCAGGAAGTCGTCCCAGTGCTGGACGAACGAGAATATCGCCACCGCAGCGAGCGCGGGGCCGGCGAGAGGCATGATTATTTGCCAGAAAAGCCGAAAATGTGAGGCGCCGTCGCAAAGCGCCGCTTCATCAAGGTCGAGCGGAAGCGTCCTGAAATACTGCCTCAGCAGAAACACGTAGAAAGCCGCCCCGCCAAACCAGAACTTGACCCACAGAGGCAGCAGCGTATCCAGCCAGCCGAATTCCCGGTAGAGGATGAAACTCGGAATTAGCACGACCGCCTCGGGCAGCATTAGGGTGGAAAGCAGCAAGATGAACAACGGGTCTCGACCCCAAAAGCGCAGCCTGGCGAACCCGAAGGCGACGAGCGACGACGAAATCAGGGTGCCGAGCGTTGCCAGAAATACGACGATGAAACTGTTTCTGAAATAGATATGGAACGGGGCGTACTCGAAGATGTTCCTGTAGTTGTTCCAGGCGAAAGGGTTGGGCACTAGCTGCGGCGGGACCAGGAACTCCATCCCGGTGAGTTTGAGCGACGTGATGATCATCCAGTAAAGCGGGAAGATCGAGATCAAGGCTCCCGCGGTCAGCACCAGATATCCCAGAGTTCCGATACCAACCCGCCGGTAACGCCTCGCCCGCTCTACGCCGTAACGCCGCGCGAGCCACGAGCCCTGATTTGCGGCGGCGAGGCTCAGTCTCGCGGCCGAGGCTCCGATGGGGTTCCCAGTCTGTGCGGAATCCCGAGTCATCAGGCCTCGGCCTCGTAGTACACCCATCGACGCGCCATGCCGAATTGAATAATCGTGAAGATCAAGACGATCACGAACAGCGTCCACGCAAGCGTTGATGCGTAGCCCATCCGGAAGTTCTGGAACGCGTGACGATACAGGTGCAAGACCAGGAATAGCGTACTCTCGCGAGGCCCGCCCTCAGTGGCTATGAACGCCGGAGTGAACACCTGCCAGCTGCCTATGATCCCGACGACGGCGTTGAAGAAGACGACCGGCGTGAGCATCGGAAGCGTAACGTGCCAGAAGCGCCTTACTCTGCCGGCGCCGTCTATCGACGCCGCTTCGTGCATAACCTCTGGCACGGTTTGCAGGCCGGCGAGAA
Source organism: Chloroflexota bacterium (assembly GCA_965263025.1). GTDB lineage: Bacteria > Chloroflexota > UBA11872 > UBA11872 > VXNJ01 > JAPOVO01. Next base: position 387,985 of record OZ253578.1, read on the forward strand.
ACACCACCATCTGCGTTCCGACGTTCCAAAGCTGCATGATGATTATCGCGGGCTTGGACCAGTTTTCGTCCCAGAACCAGCCCGGACTGGGAATCCCGAACAGACCCAAGGTCAGGTTGACGGGGCCGAAGTCGGGATTGAATATCCACATCCACATGATGACCGCCGACACTGCCGGCACCACCGTGGGCAGGTAATACGCGACCCGGAAAAACGTCACGAAGCGGAGCTTCATATTCAGAACCACGGCCATGAGCAACGCCACCGCGAGCTTGGCCGGGACGGAGAGGAACGTGTAATAGGCGGTGTTGAATAGCGCCTTGGGGACCGAGGGGTCGTCTATGAGCCGCTGGAAGTTTTCGAGTCCAGCAAACCTCGGCGGCGTGAGAAGGTCGTAGTCGGTGAGTGAAAGGTAGACGGAAGCCGCCATCGGGCCGCCGATGAAGACGAGAAACCCGACGATCCATGGGGATATGAACGCGTAACCAATGAGATGCCGCCGCCACCGGATTCGGCGGCGACGCGGCCGCGCCAGATCGACCGCTGTCAATTAGATTTCCGCCTCAACTCCTGCAAACACCCTCGGGCAGCGGCCTCGGAACCATTGAAGAGGCCGCTGCCCGCCGGGCGGTTTAGCTTGCTGTGTCTGCTACTTCATATCCCCGGGGAAGGCGCGCTTCAAGCCTGGAGGAGCCTCCTGAAGAATCTCGTCGACATGAGGCTTTATGGCTCCCATCGCGTCCTGAGGGCTTAACCCGCCCAGGACGATCTCGTCGTACGCTGCCCTGGTAAGTGTCTGAATCTCGGTATAACGCGGCGGCTGAACGAATGCCGGAGTGGCGTCGGTCTGGATAATGTCGAAGACCTCGGCCCGGTCCTTCTCCCACGGATGGAATGAACCGATGAATTCTTCGGCGTCGGCAAGAGACTTCTTGGTCGGGATCGACAGTCCCAGCCCCATGTGTCCACGTCCGACGCTGTCGGTCAGGTGGACCAGCAGATCGTAGGTCTCGTCGGGGAAATTGCTGGCTTGCAGGACCCCGTATCCGTTACCGCCGTCACGGAAATACTCGTCGCCGTTCGGCCACGTGTATACCGGCGCGATGGCTGGCTCGATGGGATCGAAGCTGGCCGCCGCGAATGCGCGCCGCGTCGCTTCCGCGAACTTCTGATTGTTTTGGCGCGCATGAGTCATCATGCCGAGTTTGTTGCTGTTGAACAGACCGGCGCTGCCTCCGACGAAGCTGCTTTGTTCGCTTCGAGTCGGGACCAATCCCCCGGTAACGTGGCCGGCAAGCCAGTTCCAGCCGTCCGCGGCCTTGTCCGAATGCAGCGCTGACTCGGTCATGTTCTCATTCCACACGGGAGCGTCGTGTCCCCACAGGGCCAGATACTGGAGCTTCAGTACCGCCGGAAACTCGAAACCGCCGTAAATGGCGTCGGCGCCTTCGCCCTGTCGGGCGGCGGCGAGGTATTCGTCGTACCAGGCACTGGTGAACTCGCCGTTCTTGTAGAGGTCCCAAGGATCGCCCAACCCCAGCGATTCAACGACGTTCTGGTTGTATAAAGTGAACCCTGGCTGAGAAACAACCGGAAACCCCCAAGTCTTCCCATAAACCTGAAAGCTTGCGATGGCGCTGGCGTAGATGTCATCCATGATGTCGCTCGTCTTGGTATAGGGACCAAGATCCAAGACGACGTTCTTCGCCGCGAACGTTGCGGCCCAGTCCATGTGCAGATAGGCAATGTCAGGGGTCGTTCCACCCGCCACGGCGGTCAGGACCTTGACTTCCATATCGCCGTGGGAAAACGGTACGACCGATACCCTCGCATTCGAGTTCATCGACTGGAAGTCGAGCGCGGCCTTGTTCCAGATGCCGTGCATGCCGGGGCCGCCGCGCTGCTGGTTGTACCAGACCTCGAGCTCGACCGCGGGCGGCGCGGTGGCTATTTCCTTGACTACCTTGGTGACGATCTTTTCCTGGACGACCACCTTCTCGACTTCGACTCGCTGAGTTACGATCCGCTCGACTTCGACCGGAACTTCTTCCTTGACGATCTTGGTTACGACCCTCTCGACCGGAACCTCTTTGACCACTTCCTGGATCTTGGTTTCGGTTACGATCTGGGTTTCGCCGCAGCCGGCCAAGACCGCGACGCCGACGCCGGAACCGCCGGCCAGAGCAAGCGCTCGCAGTGCTTTGCGGCGCGTGAATTCGTACTTGTTCACTAGAATCTCCCTTCGAACCTCATGCGTGAGCTTTAGCTTATATACCACAGCATGCGCTCTTAAGCACAGTAATTCAATAGAAAAAGTTGGTAAGCAGGCCAAGACATCGCCGCATCAACGCAGACCGGCCGAACTCTGCGCACTTGAGAGCCGACATCGAGCGCCGCAGCGACTGCCTTCGCGCAGCAGGCTATAAGAGGATTGGTGGTCTACGGAGAGTCTTGAACCAACCCGGCCGGAATGATAATCACCACGAGCGAGCATGGCCCGCGACCAGTGTCTGGAGACGCCCGTGAAGAGTCGCAGTGGAAATGCTCAAACAGGGCCTAGAGACCATTCTCCACAAGGTCGCCGATGGGGCTTCGGCGCTACCGATGAAACAGGAAAGCGGGCGGCGCCGGGAATCGACGGACGCGGAATTCAGACTGCTTCACGCACACCAAGGGGCGTCCGACTTCCAGCGATTGTAGGTTGGCATGGCTTGGCTGGCGAGCGTTGCGCGGACTTCATTCCAGCTTTGCGCCCAAGCTGCATGGTCGTGCAGCTCCGACGAAGGATCCTTGCGACTGCGTGCGACGAATCCTGGGAAGAATTCACGTCCGGTCGGCTGACCAGTCGGCTGGTAACGCAAGTCCAGACTCCAGCGTACGGCGTCACCAACGTTTGGCAGCGCCCTGTGCATCGTATGGCGAGCGAACAAGATTACGTCGCCGGCGTGAACCGGCAGCGGAGTCATCTTGTCCACCGGAATCAACTGGTCCGGAATAACCAGGCCGGTGCCAGCTCCAGAAGGATTGACGCAATGTCCGGCCAGCCCATCGATGTGGCTCTGGGGAATCACCGCCAGGCATCCGTTTTCCTCGCTGGCGTCGGTAACGGCCACCCACGCGGTGACCATCTTGGTGTGGTCCGAGTCCTCGGTGGTCACCGCACCGTCTTGATGCCACGACGTCGTGTTCGACACTCCCAGGCCGTCGCTCCAATGGTAGTTCGAGTCATGCAAGTTCTGCGGGACCTTCAACCGGATGTGCTGTATCGGATTGGAATAAATCTCGGGACCTACGAGAGATTCCACGAGATCGAGAAGGGGCGGATGCCGCATGATATTGAAGGCGGCTTCCCCGAGATACATGGGTGTGTCGCGGTGAACGTTCTTCTGCAACAGGATTATGTCGAAGGGGCCGAGATCCAGCGTGCCGGTTTGACGAACAACGTCCATGACGCGTTCCTGAAATGCGTCGGTTGGGTCGTAGGTTGAAATCTCTCCCCGCGAGAGAAGCTCGCCGGCAACATCGTCGAGAATCGCGCTGTAGTCCGACATGAGAGGGGCGAAGTCTGCTTCTGGATCGAAGACATCCTCCACGACCACAAATCCATCGGTCTCGAACTGGTCGACCTGCGTCCGCGTCAGTCCCAGTTGTTCTACAGACATTGGATCACCTCTCGCACCGCCCGACGGAAACTATAGAAGCCCAGCTTCCATATTCTGGTTTCAAACTGTACACGAAATACGCTTCATCGCTTCCGATTCCAGGTAGTCGCCGAGGCGTTATGCTCGCCGTTTGCGTCAAACCGCCACGGGATCCGGTGACAACGCGATTCTGCCAGATCGACGGCTGCCCCTCCGGCTCAGGACTTGCCAGCGGCGCTCTATTGCAACATCGGCCTCCGGCATTGCCGGAGGCCGATGCTCGACGACTAAATCAAACGTGATGCGAGGTGTCTTAGCGGTCCCCTGGGAACGTCCGCCGAATTCCCTTCGGGGCATTTGCGAGTATGTCGTCGACTCGCGATTTGATCTCTCCCATCGCTTCCTGCGGCGTCTTGTCTGCCAGAACCACTTCGTCGTAAGCGGCCCGCGCCATAGTCTGAATTTCGGTGTATCCCGGCGGCGAGAGGAATGACGGGGTCTCCGCGGTCTGAATGATGTCGAACACCTCTGGACGTTCCTGTTCCCATGGATGGAACGAGCCAATGAATTCCTCGGCGTTTGCCAGCGACTTCTTGGTGGGTATTGAGAGTCCCAGACCCATGTGGCCGCGGCCAACACTTTCGACAAGCTGAGAGAGCAGATCCCATGAGTCGTCTGGATACTTGCTGGCCTGCAGTACGCCATATCCGTTGCCGGTGTTGCGGTAGACAGGGCCGCCGACCGGCCAATCGAAATGCGGCACGATAGCTGGCTCGATCGGGTCGAAGCTCGCGGCGGAGAAGGCGCGACGCGTCGCCTCCGCATATTTCTGGTTGTTCTGTCGGGCATGCCACAGGATCATGCCCAATTTACCGCTGTTGAACAGACCGGCCGAGCCGCCCACCGACGCCTTCTGATCCAGGCGGCTGGGCACCCAACCGTTCTTCACTGGAGCCGCCAACCAGTTCCACGCTTCGGCAGCTTTGTCCGTGTGGAACAGCATCTCGGTGACGTCCTCGCTCCATACGGGCGAGTCGAACCCCCACAACGCGACATACTGGACTTTCAGGACCGGAGCGAATTCGTCTGCGCCGTAGATCGAATCGACACCCTTGCCCTGGCGAGCGGCCTGCAAATACTGGAAATACCAGTCGGTCGTGTATTCGCCCTTGGCGTAGAGAGCCCACGGATCTTCCAGTCCAAGCGACTCCGTGATATTCCGGTTGTAGACAGAGAAGCCCGGCTGCGAAGTAACCGGCAATCCCCACGTCTTGCCGAACAGTTTGAATTCGGCGATCACACCGTCGTGAAAATCGTCCAGGACTTCACTGGAGTTCAGAAAGTCCTCGTCGGCATAAATGACGTTTTTGTGCGCGAACGTTGCCGTCCAGTCCTGGTGCAGATAGGCAATGTCAGGGGTCGTTCCACCCGCCACGGCGGTCAGGACCTTGACTTCCATATCGCCGTGGGAAAACGGTACGACCGATACCCTCGCATTCGAGTTCATCGACTGGAAGTCGAGCGCGGCCTTGTTCCAGATGCCGTGCATGCCGGGGCCGCCGCGCTGCTGGTTGTACCAGACCTCGAGCTCGACCGCGGGCGGCGCGGTGGCTATTTCCTTGACTACCTTGGTGACGATCTTTTCCTGGACGACCACCTTCTCGACTTCGACTCGCTGAGTTACGATCCGCTCGACTTCGACCGGAACTTCTTCCTTGACGATCTTGGTTACGACCCTCTCGACCGGAACCTCTTTGACCACTTCCTGGATCTTGGTTTCGGTTACGATCTGGGTTTCGCCGCAGCCGGCCAAGACCGCGACGCCGACGCCGGAACCGCCGGCCAGAGCAAGCGCTCGCAGTGCTTTGCGGCGCGTGAATTCGTACTTGTTCACTAGAATCTCCCTTCCAAACCTGATTTACGTTAGATTTGGGTTATACACCATCACATCATCATGAGCATGGTAATCAACATTAGGCCGGCAATCCACACAGGCCCCTATCGTTAACGCGCCTCAGACTGGGATTCGGTAGTCGAGCTCATGTCTGGCGTCAAGTATTCTGGCGACGATCGGATAAGTGTCCTCGCGCCAAGCCAGTCGAGCTTGTCAGGTTCGTCAAATTGAGGGGTGGGGCCAAGATCGAGACTCCAGGGCGCGTCTCCACCAGGTTAGGGGGTCGTCAATGCGGTTCGCCGTAGTGGGAAACAGGCATGGTCACGTCTTCGGAATGGTCAGGCAGGTCCTGGCTCATCCCGAGTGCGAGCTGGTAGCAGTGGCTGAAGACAATCCGGAGTGCCTCGCCGAGATGACTTCCATCGGAGATTCTCCCGCGTACGAGGACTACCGCCGGATGCTCGACGTGGAAGACGTCGACGCCATCATCCTGGTGACCGCCAACCATGAGAAGGCAGATGCGATCGAGGAGGCTGTCGACCGCGGTCTTCACGTTCTGGTCGATAAGCCGGTAGTTACGACTCTGGAAGGCCTCGCCAGGGTCGAGCGGGCGCTGGCTCGAAAGAGTCGAGTCGTCTATCCGTGGTTCACCATGCGGTTCAACTCGATCTACCTGGCTGCCAGCCGCGTCGTTTCGGATGGGCTTGTCGGACGGGTCATCAATTGCTACGTCCAGAATCCCCACAAGATGCGGGTCGCCGGCAAACGCCCATGGGAACTCGACGAGAGCATGAACGGCGGGGCGATCGTCGATCTGGGCTGCCACAGCGTTGACCTAGTGAGGTGGTTTTCCGGGCGCGAGGTCGTCGAGGTGACTGCCCATCATTCGAACCTGAAGTTCCCCCAGATACCCAATTTCAAGGACAACGGAGCGATCCTGCTAAAGCTGGAAGACGACTCCACCGCCTTGCTGCGGACCGACTGGTTGAGCGCTATTGGAGCAGCGGACTTTATGGACTACTTGCTGATAGTCAGCGGCAGCGGTGGCGCGCTGGAGGTTAGAGACGGCGCCGACAAACACGTGCGGTACGCAACCGACGTCGACGACTTCTGCCTTGTGGACCCGGTCGAGCCTTCGCACGGGATGATCCAGGACTTCCTGAACAACGCGCGCGGCGAAGGACCTACGGTACTGACCACGAAGGACTCGCTCGAAGCAACCAGAGTGACCCTCTATGCCCGGCAGTCAGCCGAAGAGGGCCGCACTCTCCAAATCCCTCGTAATGCTGGATTCCCGCTTTCGCGGGAATGACGGTTGAGGTTGTGGGAATGTTGGATGAAGTTGCGGGAATGACGGGTGGGGATGGGAACGACGGATGTGGGATGCGAATGACTAGATTCCTCGCTTCGCTCGGAATGACAGTTGGTTGGACCTCTGGATACGACAAGTGGTTAGACGACTGGATTCCCGCTTTCGCGGGAATGACGGATGGGGGGGGGGGGGAGATGACGGATGGGGGCGTCGGAATTGGGAATGACGGCTGCGAGACTGGACTTCGCTTGAACCGGCCGCCGCCGCCCCCCTGGTCTCGTCAGACCTTGAAGACTTTCATCACCTCGTCACCCAGGTGGTTGATCACCTTCACGGCGATGCGTCCCGACTCCGGCTTGTCGAATGGCCGGGAAGTGTCGCTGCGTAGCGTGGCCCAGGCCTCGGCGTCGATCTCGGCCTTCAACGTCCTCTTCAGCGACTTGTAGGGATCGTTCGCGCCCAGGAAGTAGGCATGGCGAACGAAAAAGCTCTCCGAATCGTAGTCAGTGTCGATGAACCAGCAGGCGATGCCATCCGTGTCGTCGCTGCGCACCGCGCCCGCGCTGGGATCGAACACGTCAACGCCCCTGACAGTAACCTGTGTCAGGTGTCGAGTGGTTAGTGGCGAGTGGAGAGTGACTTGATCAGCCCGTTGAGCATCCTGCTGATCTCCGCGCAGTTGCTCAATAAGATGTCTGAACGATCCGCTGTCAAGAGTTCCAGCTTTTTGCACAAAATCAGAAAGGTTTCGAGCTCCGCCAGCGATCCCCACGCAATGCCAAGCGACTGAAGAAACTCCCCCGTCGTTCGTCGTGCCTGTCCCTCCGCGATGTTCGCCGGAACCGAAAACGCGGCCCGCCTGATCTGTGAGGTAATCCCATACCTCTCTTCGGCCGGAAAGCTGCGCGTGTTTCTGTATATCTTCACGGCTAAGTCGATTGACTTCCGCCAGACGATCAGTTCCCGATACGAGCTTAAAGATTTCATACGGAGCAATTCGCTTTCCCGAACTGTCCACTAGCCACTCTTCACTCGCCACTGCGATATCCGGCTCGCCGAAGATCACGAACAGGTTGCCCTCGCCGGTGTTCTTGAGCTCGCCGGCCATGTGCAGGTCGGCGTTCATACGGGCTTTCAGTATCGGGATGCGGCCGAGCTTGTCGAACTCGGTGGCGTGGGCCTCGTAGTTGAAGGCGCAGGCGATCAGCAGGTCGAAGTCCGCGTCGGCGGCCTCGCGGGCGGCCTCCACCAGGTCCTGGCGCTGGACGGTGCCGAACTCGGGGCCGATGAACACCCCGGCGCGCTTCGCAGTGGTGAGTGGAGAGTGGTCAGGGGAGAGTTCTCCGCTGCCTTGCTCATCACTCTTCACTCTCCACTCTTCACTAGCTGCTGTGTAGCGCCCCTCGGCGCATACGTGGTCGCCGGGCCACGGCGTCAGCGAGTCGAACTTGATGCGGTCCTGCTTGTGCGCCTGCTGCACACCGGCGGTGCGCAGGTTGTCGAGGATCATCGACGCGAAGTCCTGCGGCTCGCCATAGCGGCCCGTCGCCTCGGCGGCCTTGTCAATCAGCTCGCCGTGCTCGTCCACGCCCAACATGCGGTGCGGCGACAGGCTCTCGACGGTGAACGGCCCGGCCACGCGCACGGTGCGCTTTTCCTGATAGGGCTTGTCATACAGGTAGTCGAAGTCGGCCTTGGCGGCGATGGACGCGTCTATCTCCTTCTGGCGCTCGATGCGCCACGCCCACCAGTCAGCGTGTAACTGTTTCGCGCTGTCGGGCCAGCCGTCTTCGGCGTCGCGGGGAATTTGCCACTCTTCCCATCTCGTTTCAAGAACTTGATTCAGTTGCTGACGCAAGGGTTCCAGTAGCTCCTGGTGGTTCGCCCAAATTACGTCGATCTCGGCGTTGTTGGCGATGGCGCGGAGCGTGACGTGGGGCACTCGCTCGTAGACGAAGCCCTGTCGAATATCGCCGTAGGTCGGAGACTCCGACGGCGCGCGGCGCTCGACTTCAGCCTCTCTGGTCTGACCTTCCGGGCTGTCCGATAGCAGGTACCAGGGATAGCGCGCGCCCATGACGCGGGCGCGGGCCAACGCCAGGGCTACGCGCGAGGTGTCGATGGTGATCCAGCGCCGGCCCCACTGCTCGGCCACGTAAGCCGTAGTGCCCGATCCGCAGGTCGGATCGAGCACCAGGTCGCCGGGGTCGGTAGTCATGAGGAGGCAGCGCCGTAAGACGTTGACGTCAGTCTGTACTACGTAAACCCGGGGGTCCACGTTGCTGAACCCAGCACTGCCAACATCATTCCATAGCACACCGACTCTTGTGTATCCCCCGTCTTCTGCATAGCGCTTGTAGTTCAATTGAGAACCAAGCGCGACGATGCGAGAAGATTTCGATAGGCGATCCAGACCGATAGGGTTTGATGTTTTCCAATGTCGGTGGGCACCTATGTCGTAGAGCTTCGCTTCATGTGGATACATACGCTCTTCGGGTTTTCCCGGATCCTGCGAACCAAGGAAGCTGACTTGAATAACCCCTTCCATATTCTTGAGGGTTAATGGGTTATTTTTCTCATCAATCGTCATGTTTCGTGGTTGGCTAAATGGGTCGATAACAGCATATCTATAGCTTCGAAGCTCCCGAAAATCCTTCGGAATAAGCACTGGGCGATACTTCACCACCTCACGGCGTCTGGCATACCAAAGGAGGTAGTCCAAGTCCGACGAGATGAAAGTGTCTGATCCTCCCGCTGTCTTCTGAAACGGTATGAGTGCGCAAAAGCTGTCATCCCCGAACACCTCATCCATCACCGCCCGCACCCGGTGGACATTCTCGTCCCCGATCTGAACGAATATCGAGCCTGAGTCCGTCAGCAGGTCGCGCGCGACTGTCAGGCGGTCGCGCAGGTAGGTCAGATAGGAGTGGATGCCGTCGCGCCACGTGTCGCGGAAGGCCTTGACCTGTTCCGGCTCCCGGGTGATGTGCTCCGCCTTGCCGTCCTTAACGTCGCGGCTGGTGGTGGACCATTGGAAGTTGGAGTTGAACTTGATGCCATAGGGCGGATCGATATAGATGCACTGCACCTTGCCGCGCAGCCCCTCGCGCTCCGCCAGCGAGGCCATCACCGATAACGAGTCGCCCAGGATCATGCGGTTCGACCAGTTGGCCTCGTGCTGGTAGAAATCCGTCCGGTCCGCCCCCTCCGGCAGGCCGTTGAAGTCGGAGAACAAATCGGCGAAGCTCCCCTGCGCGTGAAGTTCGCCGTCTCCCCGCTCTCCACTCTTCACTCTCCACTCGCTGCTTCTCCGCAAGTCGTCTATCAGCGCCTTGGGCTGCACCTTCTCCTGAATGTAAAGCGGCGGCGCGGTCGTGACCAGCTCGGACCAGTCGGACGTATCCTTGCCCCGCCATACAAGCTGCGGGTCCAGGTCGGGGTTCCGCCGCTCATAGGCCACCTGAATCGGATGCCGCTCCTCGTCCTTCATCAGCGGCTGATGCTCGGCTGTCGGTATGTTCGTCCGCCCCGCCTCGTCGTGCGTCAGCGATTCAACCTTCAGCGGCTGCTTCTTCTTCGGCCTACGCGCCATGCTTTTCCTCGTTATCTCGAAGGGACTTCATGCCGCGACGCGCTGTAAAACCTTTCGATGGAAGTCCTCGCGCGACGCCGGGGACGAGATCATGTCGCCGCCAACGTCCGAGAGTCTCGCGAGGTCCATCCTGGGAATCTCCGCCTGATTCTGGAATACGAGTATCGACTCGAACTGGAGATCGTGCCGGTGAAAGTAGGACAGCATTATCGTCGTCAAACGCGCCTTGTCGCGGTTGAGCACGCTGTAAAGAAATAGCGGAAGGTCGTTCTTGCCCTCGATTCGGTAGTCCACAGGGTAGACCTCAGCGTTCGGAACTTCCGGCTGAACGGGACCGCAGCGTGAGGTCATAGACCCTGGTCAAAGCCTGTCCGAAGTTGAAGATGGCCTCCGGCAGCCGTTCAGGGCTGGTGTCGAGGCAGAACGCGCCGCCGTCCCATTGCAGTCCGCTTTCGCCCATGATGCGTTCCATAAGCATCCCGCGGGTACCGTCCATGAAGGCGTCGATGTCGTGCTCGTAGCTTATGTGCATCAGCGTGTGTCCGCGGTCGGAGAGCCTGAGTCCGCCGGACGCCGCCTCGGACAGATGAATCGGGTAGCGGTCTCCGTCGGGGAATTCGAAGTGCGTCCGTAGCATTAGCTCGCCGTCGGGACGCCGCTCGACCCTCACGTCCTCGCAAAGGCGCTCGCACAACAGTTTCCTGAGTGCGTCGGGGTCGAGCGTCACTAGAGCAGCCTCGGCGCGTCGGGTCGCGCTCTGAGTCCGTGCAGGTTGAAGTCCTCGATAAGTCTCGCCGTGGCGCCTTCGAGAGTCTCGAAGCGGGTGGTCTCCTCCGCCGCGGACTCCGGCTTCTTGCCCGTCGCGATGGCCCTCTCAGTCGCGCGGTGAGTGTGTGTACGGTAGGCGATTTCGCCGTGCTCGTGGCTCGGTCCGTTATAGCGAGCCAGCGTCAGGGATTGGCTGCCACGCGGGAGGTATGAGATCCCGCAGGAAAAATCGCTCTCGTCGCTGAGGTTCTGACGCATATATATCGAGAATCGATCCTGCTGATCTTCTTGGCCGTACGCGTGAAAGATGCGTTGGCGATGCGCGGGTCTTACCGTGGGCTTGTCCAACCAGCGTGCTCCGGGATTGGATACGCGCTTCCGTATCGACCAGAGTTCTGCGAGTTCCTCGCCGGTGTAGAGCCTACTGTTCATGTGTTCGGGCGTCCCTTGCCGCACTAGCCGCTTCTGCGACCGCCCGCGAGCATAGATCGTTCAGGCGCGCCGTGATCTCATCTTCCAGGTCGTCCTGCAGCGCGTACACGTCGGTGAACTCGGCGAAGGCCCAGCGGCCGAAGCTGCGCAGGCGGTTGACGCCGGGAACCCAGTAGGTCTCCATCGTGTCCTTCTTGACCTTGGCGTCTTCGCCGCGAAAGCCCTTGATCTCGACGACCAGCCGCAGCGGATCGGGCCGACCCTGATCGTCCACGCGCCCGTCATCAACTAGCAGAATAAAGTCCGGCAGATAGCGGTGGCTGACGCTGCCCATGCGGTATGGCGCCTCGAGCCCCAGCCCCTGGTTCTTGACGTAGGCGCGGACGCGCGGGTGCTGTTCGACTACGCGGCAGAACTCGGCCTCCCAGTCGCCGTCGCAGACGGCCCAGTTGACGTGGCAGCGCTGCGGATCCGTCTGCCAGCGCGTGCGCTTTGAGGTAGTGAATCTGACAAAGCGGGTCGACCCGGCGGGGTTGTACGGATCGAGGATGGCCTTGACGGGGTTCTCCTCCTGGTGCGAACGCGTGATGGCGTCGGTGATACGTTCGCAGGCCATGTCTGCCAATTCCCGGTGCATTAGCTGCGCGGGATGGGTTCCGCCCTTGCACAAGAGGTGCTGGTCTAGCCATTGGCGAGTGATCTGCCGCAGTTGGCTGAACAGGTGCAGCTTGGGCGCCTGGCCCGCGTCGCGCCACTTGGTTTCGAGCAGTCGCCAGGTGAGGTGGTATTCCAGCGCGGTCCGGCGCAGGCTTCCCAGGTGCTCGACGGTGAGGTTGACGCCCTCGCCGATCAGGCCCTGGTTTTGGGTTTCGGTGGGACCGACCACCTCCGGATTGAGCTCGAATGTCGAGTCGTCGGTGAAGTCGGCCTGCAAGTGGTCCTTCGGCAGTTCGACGCGGTAGCCCTGGACGCGGGGAAACCGGATTTCGCAGGCGTCGCGCTCGGGTGAGAGTGCCCGCACTTGCACGGTTTCCCGCGGCGGCGTAGGTGGCGCGACAACCGGCTTGGCGGTGAAGTCGAAGGGGATGCCCAGCACGTCGGCGTATTCGACGTCCAGCAGTCCCTGCTCGTTGAGATCGTAGGACTGCCGGCGCAGCGCGCGGCCAACGGCCTGCTCGCAGAGCAACTGCGTGCCGAATGCACGCACCCCGAGGATGTGGGTTACCGTGTTGGCGTCCCAGCCCTCGGTGAGCATGGACACCGAGACCACGCAGCGGATGGAATCCCCTAGCTGCCCTGGCCTGCCCACGGTGTTCATAACCTCGCGCAGCAGGTCCTGGTCGGTGATGTTGTCGGCCTGGCTGCGATTGCCGGTACGCTGCACGATCTCGCGCCGGAACCGCTCGATCTCGGCGGCGGCCAGCTTGCGAAAGTTGCGGTCCAGCGCGTCGCCCGATTCGAGCTGCTCGCTGTCGATCAGCAGGGTGCGCGGGCGGGCCAGTCGCTGGCCGTTACCATCGAAGTTGTGGAAAAGCTCGAATTTCCCGTCGCGAAAGACGGGCGGTCCGTCCCCCTTTTCCTGATGGAACCCGGCTACGTAGTCGTAGACGAGCTTCGAACTCGCCGTGTTGTTGCAGACGATGATGAAGCAAGGGGAGACCTGGATGCCAGCTTCTTGCCAAAGCTCGAACGTCTTTTCGTAGTGGCCGTACAGCGCGTCGAGCGCATTGGTGAGGTGGATGGGGAGTTTGAGCGGATCGAGCATTCCCGCCTTGCGGCGGCCGCCCTTGGGCATAGCCGGGCGTATGTGTTTCCAGAGCTCCCGTAATATGGGCATCTCGTGGCCCGGCACGTTGTCGGCGACCGGCACGCGTGGCAGCTTGACGATGCCGCACTCAATGGCGTCCATAAGCGAGAAGTCGCTCATTGTCCACGGGAAGAGCGTGCCTTCGGCGTAGCCGGAGCCGCGCAGGAAGAATGGAGTCGCCGAGAGATCGACCACGCGCCGCAATCCCAGCTTGCGCTGGACCGCCTCGAGCCCGGATATCCAGAGCCGCGCGGCCTCGCGGTTCTGCTTCGCTTCGCTGAGGTCATCGCCCTGGAGCCGACCCTCCTCGTCGGCGTCGACGGGTTTTTCCCGGTAGCAGTGATGCGCCTCGTCGTTGATAGCCAGGATGCCGCGCATCCCTAGAAGCTCCTGCATGACCCGCTGGAGCATCCGCCCCTCGGTTTCGAGTGTCTGCACCTCCGGCCCGGTGCGCCCCTGCAGCAGGCTCCGCCCGCCTTTGGAGACAGTGAGGGTCTCCGCCCGCTTGAACGCGTGGAAGTTGGTTATGACGATCTTGGCTTTGTGGATGTCGGGCAGCATGTCTGGTGGAACGAGCTCGCGGCTCTGGTAGTAGCTGTCCGGGTCATTGGGCTGCAATACTCGCAGCCGGTCGCGGATGGTGATGCCCGGCGTCACGACCAGGAACCCGCGCGTAAAGTTCCGGCTGTTGGGCCGGCGAACGGCGTTGACGGTCTGCCAGGCGATCAGCATCGCCATCACGGTGGTCTTGCCCGCGCCGGTGGCGAGCTTGAGCGCCAGCCGCGCCAGGCCGGGATTCGCCTGCTCGTTGGCGCCCGCCAGGTGATCGAGGAAGACCCGCTCCTCGCGTCCGCGCTTCGGCGCAACCTCGGTGAGCCAGATGAGCGTCTCCATCGCTTCGATCTGGCAAAAGAAGGGCTGGAAGCTGCTGAAGCGGTGGGTGCGCCAGTGTTGGAGCAGCCGTGCGGTCTCGGGGGTGACTTGCCAGTTGGCGGGGTCCGGGATCAGGCGCCACTCGTCCACCCGCCGCCGCAGGCTGCCGATGATCGGCATCGGATCGTACTGCTGCTTGTCGGTGGAAAGACCCTTACCTTCGTCCAGGATCATCCGGGGCTGGATCGGGCGGCCTTTGCGCTTGCGGGGGGCGGGGACCGGCGTGATGAACTTGGCGGCGCGGCGGCCTTCGATGACGCGGTTGGTTGGCTGCCCGTCCTCATCGAGTTCCCAGTGACGCGCCGGATAGGCGTAGGGTGAATTCAGTATGGGGCGTTTGAAGAACTGATTCGCCATAAGTCCGTCCTCGAAAATCAGCTACGCAATTGCCTGGAAGCTGCTAACCATTTTAGGAAAGCGCCGTTGCAGACAAGCCCGTAGTAGTTCCTCACATACCCCCTGCCCAGCGTCGTGTCACCTAGCGAGAATCAGTCGTAATTCGAGTGTTTATGGTCGCCCAGAAACCGGCGCTGCCGCGGGTTGGTCGTAGCCAGAATGGCCTCGTCGAATCGAAACCGAAGATAGGGCGGGAACTTCTGGGTAATCATCCGCTTGGCGTAGTGAACCTGTAGCAGGTAACGGGTCTCACCGCTCCTGTTGGCGGTCCCGCGGTGCCAGACTTCCGACCGGAATAGCACGCAGTCCCCGGCCTTGCACATAAGGCTCTTCTCTTCCGCGCCTCGCCAGGTACGATCTTCAGGCGTCGGCTTTCGGCCGGCAAAATGGCTTCCGGGAATGAACTTGGTAGGCCCCAGAGCCTCGTAGAGGTCGTCCAGGTAATAGTGCGCGGTCGCGATGAAAACCGGCATCTTAACGGCGCCGTTGAGAAGCAAGTCCTCGGGAATCTCCAGCGGAATGTAGTCCACGTGGAGGGTCTGATCGGGTCGATTAGGCCCCGTCGTCCAGGCGCTCATACCAATTACGTGGCAGTCTTCGCCCATCAGCCGCTCGGCCAGGCTCGCCGCTGGCTCCAGGTCGAGGAACTTGACGAAGTATGGGTCGCGATTGAATGCGGTCTTGATGTGCTTGTCGATGTCCGTGCGGCGGTCGAACGCTTCGGGATTTGGCTCCAGCGCTGCAATGTGATCGCGGAGCTCGGCGACTTCGCCGGCATCCAGGGCCGCCGGCATGTAGGCGAATCCGTCGCGCTCGACGGCCTCGGCAAGCGCTTCGGTAGTGTGGTACGGGATTAGCTCAAGAGTGTCCGTCACAGGCATCGCTTCTATCTAACGGTGGGACGCCACATTGTAATGGGTGCTAAACGCTGATCGATGCGACCAAACCTGCGGCGACTTACGGATGTCTCGGACTGGAGTTGATGGAGCGGGGATATGGTCGAAGCCGCGGCGCCCTATTGGGTTGATTGCTTGTCTTTGTAAATTCGTTACTCCGTCTATAAGACGGGTTTCGGTTCGCCGAGGTCCCGCAAGATCTGGTGGGCGGCGTTATGGCCTGGGCCTCCGTTGACTTCGCCCCACGGATGCATGCCGGCTCCGCAAAGGTACAGCTGCTTCAGCGGAGTTCTGTATTGGGAAAGCTCGGGAAGGGGGCGCTGATCCAGCATCTGGCTGGGAATAACGTCAATGTGGTGGATATTCCCGTCGGACAGCAGGCGGTCGCGCTCCAGGTCCGCAGGCGTTACGAGTTTGTAGTCGATAATCGCGCGCCGGTAGTTGGGCGAATACTGGTCGATGATGTCGAGGAGGCGGTTGGCCATTTCCTCGCGCCGTTCGTCCCACGTGCCTTCCGCCAGGCGATACGGAGCGAATTCGATGTACCAGGATCCTGTGTGCTTACCCGCGGGAGCGCGTGATGGATCGCTCACCGATGGATGGGCGATTGCCAACATCGGAGCGCGCGGCAATCTGGCGGCCCAAACGTCTTCCCACGCAAGATCGCGGTAGCGCGTAGACGGTCGCACTCTAATGCCGCCGCCAGCGATCCATTCGGTGTCCAAATGCTGGGTCGCATAGAACACGGGCAGTTCGGAAAGCGTGCACAGAAACTTCATGCATCCATACATCGCGCGCAAGCGACTGACTCTCCTCAAGAAGCCATGTTCAAGATCGCTCCCGGCGAGCAGATTCAGGAACGTGCGTTTTGGGTCCGCGCTCGACACCACGGTTCTCGCGGCAATTCGGTCCCCGTTTACCAGTTGCACGCCAGTTGCGGCGCCCGACTCGACTAGGATTTTGTTCACGGGACTCGCTGTGCGGATTTCTACGCCCTCTTCCTCCGCTGCCTCGGCTAGAAGACGGGTGACTTCACCTATGCCTCCGACCACGCTGCCGCCTGGCTTTGTAACGCCTTCGATCTCGCGGTTGGTTACGGCTCTGGAGAGAGCGAACGCGAAACCGGATCCGGTCTCCCAAAGTGACCCGAGATCGGCGGGGTTCCACATCGCGGCGAGGATCTCGTCGGATTCGAAGAAATCCCCCATGATTTGAGCCATTGAAGTGGTCACGAGTCTCGAAAGGAGCGCTTCCTCGCTCGTTCCCCGGTAGTCGTCGAAAATGCGCGCCAGGGAAACTGGCGGTTTTTGGATGTAAGGCTGAAGCAGACGGCTTGCGCGTTTTTCGAATTCCTGCCATGCGGCGTAGTTTTCAGCGTCCTGAACCGAGAATTGAGCTATCTGATCGAAGTCGTTTGACTCGTCACCGGTGAGAGTCAGGCGGCGGCCGTCAGGATAGACATGCGTGCCGACGTCGCCCTTGTGGGCCTTGAGTCCGCGTTCGACGAGTCTGGTGTCCCTGAGTATCTCGGGTTGAAAAGCGTAAAAGCTCTGCGCGCACGATTCGTGAAGGTATCCGGGAAAGATCTCCTCGGTTATGCACGCGCCGCCGACCTTTGTCGCGGCTTCCACCACCAACACGCTTAGACCGGCGCGCGCCAGATAGAACGATGCGACCAATCCGTTGTGGCCGGCGCCGATTATGACGACGTCCCATAGGTTCGATGTTGCCATCATCGTCCTCCGCAATTGGAGTGGTCGATCGGACGATCGAGCTTATTTGGCTCAGTATGGCCCATCGCCGCAGCCACCTCTAGGCGCTCGCGCGCGGGATGCCGACAGATCGTGGGTTGCTTGCTGGAGATGCCGCGGTTCAAGAATTCCGTCGAGCGCGCCGGCATCGAACCTGTCCAGTCAGCTTTGGCTAACGAATCGGATCGTCCAGGTCGCCCAGAATCTGATGGGCCGCGTTATGGCCGGGCGCTCCGGTAACTTCTCCCCATGGATGGGTTCCCGCTCCGCAAAGGTACAGACCGTTGAGTGGAGTTCTGTATTGGGAAAGCTCGGGAAGGGGGCGCTGATCAAGTATCTGGCCGGGGACAACGTCGACGTGATGGATGTTCCCATCGGTCAACAGTTTGTCGGTCTCCAAATCCCACGGCGTGATGACCTTGTAGTCAATTATCGCGCGCCGGTAGTTCGGCGAGTACTTGTCGATGAGGTCAAGGAGCCGGTCGGCCATTTCCTCACGCCGCTGCTCCCACGAGCCCTCGGCCAGGTGATACGGGGCGAATTCGATAAACCAGGAGCCAGTGTACTTCCCGGCGGGCGCGCGCGACGGGTCGAGAATCGATGGATGAGAGACTGCGAGCATGGGTGAGTGCGGCAGCCGTCCGTGCACGACGTCATCCCACGCGAGTTCACGGTAGCGGTTGGTTGGCCGCAACCGTTGGCCACCGGAGGCGATCCATTCGGTATCCAGATGCTCTGTCGCGTAGAACACGGGCATTTCGGACAGCGTGCAGATGAACTTCATGCTTCCGTACATCGAGCGCAAGCCCCTGATTCTCTTCAGGAAGCCATCTTCAAGATCGTCCTCGGTGAGCAAGTTGAGGAAGGTTCGCTTTGGGTCGGCGCTCGACACGATCGTTCTTGCGGCTATTTGCTCCCCGTCTGCGAGTTGAACGCCGGTCGCCGCGCCCGACTCAACCAGGATCGTTTCCACGGGACTGTCGGTGCGAATTACGACGCCGTGTTCCTCCGATGCCTCGGCAAGGAGCCTGGTGACCTCGCCGATACCGCCGCGGACGCCTCCAACGGGCCTAGTCACGCCTTCGATCTCGCGGTGGGTTACCGCCCGAGCCAGCGCGAATCCGAAGCCTGACCAGGACTCCCACAACGTGCCCAGTTCGATGGGATTCCACAGGGTGCAAAGCATCTCCTCGGACTCAAAATATTCTCCCATGATCTCGCCTATCGACGTGGACGCCAGCTTTGAGAGCAAGGATTCCTCGGTCGTCCCGCGGTAATCATCGAAGATTCGGTCGAGCGAGACCGGCGGTTTCATGATGTAAGGCGCAAGAACGCGACTGATGCGCAGTTCGTGTTCCAGCCAGGCGGAATAGTTCTTCGCGTCGTTTCGCGAGAATTGCGCGATCTGATCGAAGTCATGAGCCTCATCGCCCGAGAAGACAAGGCTGCGGCCGTTGGAGAAGAGATGCGTCCCCGCGCCTCCGGAGAGAATCTTCAGGCCACGTTCGACGAGTCGGGTATCCCTGAGAATCTCCGGTTGGAAGGCGTAGAAACTGGAAGCGCAAGTGTCGTGGAGATATCCGGGAAATACCTCCTCTGTAACGCACGCGCCGCCGATCTTCTTACTGGCTTCGAGCACCAACACGCTAAGGCCGGCGCGCGCGAGGTAAAACGACGCGACCAGTCCGTTGTGCCCGGCGCCGATAATGATGACGTCCCAGACTTGGGTTGCTGACATCAACGTCCTCCACAACGGGGGCGATCGCGTGATCGAGCCTGTTTCGCTCAGTATGGCCCATCGCCGCGCGCGAGCCGAACGCGCGCGCATGCGAGTCTCTGGCAGTCCCCGCCGCCCGTTTTTCGCTCTAGACGGCAGTCGGGCATAATCGCGGAGTGCGGCGGATTGCTACAGGTCCACGGCCTTCGGCCACTGTGCTTGTTCCGCAAGATTCTTCTGGCCGCAAACTCACGGCTGGGGAGGTTTTCGAAATGGCGGCGAATTCACGCGTAATCGTGCGGGCAGTTGCGGCGAGACCGGACAGGCGTCCCGGCAAGTTCGAGGACGAAGAGCTCGAAATCATGAGGATGGGGAACGACGGGACGGCGCAGCAGGTCGTCAAATACCGGACCGAGCAGCGCGAGTACGGCGCGCCCTTTAACTATCCAAACTTTAACGTTGAGCTTGGTCGCGAGGCCCGTAAAAGAGAAGGCGGCGCGGAGTACAACATGGATGGAGTGGAGATCGACGTTCCACCATGGGGCGCGATCACGTTTGAGGAAGAGGAACCGATCGTGGGCGTGGCCGTCATAGGGAGTTCGTGCTCGCCGCCCGGCACCATTCTTCTGCACGGCGAGCCTATCGACTGGATTTACCCGCGCACCGGCGTAAAGATGAAAGCTCAGAACCTGTGGGGTGAGCACATAAACGGATGGCCGTGGCGCGAAGGACTGACTGACGACTGGCGCGAGGCCGGGCTAAGCAGCGCCGACTTCCAGCTTCCGGCGTGCAAGAAGGTGACCCTGATGGGGTGGAGCCAAATGGATATCGGCCAGAACGAGGTGGACTACGGCTTGGGCCATGACGGGCACTACTGCTTCCGTACGGTCCGCGTCACGGTCAGGGTTCCCGCGTAGAAATGCCGCGGCCCTGTCTTAGGGGCCGGGCGCCGGCTGTAATCGAGACGTAGCCCGAATCAGGCCAGACAGGACTACAAGCTGGATCTGTTTCCGGCTTGTAGTCGCTGAGTTCGCTGCTGTGTCGACTACGACGTCGTAGGGACAATGCCGGATCAGGTGTGAAAGAGTTCCGACGAGAACCTGTCGAGAATCTCAACGCCGTCTTCCGTAACGAGGCAGAGATTCCCGATGGGGCGTATGAGTTTGTTTGTTCCGGGAATCTCCAGACATACGTGCAGTACAAACGTGTGTCCGGGCTTAAGCGTCTCGGCGTTTCCGGCTGTCAAAAAGGGCATTTCCGAATAGTCGAGGCCCTGCCCGTGTCCGATACGGCCTCCCTGGACCTTGCATCCCAGGCGATCGGCCCCGACCTCGGCGACTCTTAGCAGCTCGCCTATAGGGAGACCGGGCTGGATGGCGTCCAGAACTTCGAGCTGGATGTCGAGAAGCTCCTGGATGAGACCTGCCTGTGACGGGAACGACTGCCCGATCGTCCCACTGCGCGCGGACTGAATCCAGTAGCCCTTGTTGATGATGTAGGCGTTTGTGTTGATGTAATCGCCGCGGTACATGCGGTGATCGTGCGACTTTATGGAAAGAACGCCGGCTTTGAGGTCGCCGTTCGGAGCCGTGTGCATGGTGTTGTAGATGAAGTCGGCTCCGACCCGCTTGCCGGCGTGGTCCATCTCGGCGGATAGCTCGTATCCCCACATGCCATCCTCGAGTGAGTCAATCATGGCTCCATAACACCGATCGGCGATCGCGGCCACCTGCCGCTGAAGGCTGGTCTCCTCGGCGCTTTTGATGGCCCGCAGCTCGGCCACGATGTCCGGCGTGTCGGCAACGCCTTCGCTGATCGACGCTTCCAAGTCCATGTAGAGCGCGAGCGTTAACTGGTCTTTACCCGCGAGTCCTATCGGGCGTCCCGCGCAGCCGTTTGCGTGGATGATCTCATCGACCGCTCCGCCGAAGGTGGTTGCGCCCCGCTGAGCTTCCTTGCCGGCGATGCTTACGTCGTAGGAGCTGGACACAGCCCGCGGATCCGGTGAGCTGACCAATCGCACTTCCTTGATCCACGACACCTCGTCGATTTGTTCGAGCATGTACTCCACACCCGCCAGCAAAAGAACGGGCGTCCCTTTTCTGGGGACCACGACCATCGTTTCGGCCAGGCGGTCAAGGTTGCACCAGTTGGTCAAGTATCCGACGTGTCCGCTCTGCGCCCAGTGGTGAATGGTAGGCGCGGAATAGACGACGACCGCCGAGAGATCGTTCTGATCGGCGAACTCGCGCACTTTTTCGAGACGGTCGTTAAATTGAGATTCCGGAACTTCGTATTCGGTTTTGTCCCACATTGGATTCCCCCGGGGATGATGGTTTGGAGTGACCTGAAATGCGCCGGTACGGTGGATAGTTCGCTCGCTACCTGGATATCGAATTAGCTGCCGAACAAATCCGAGATACCGTGCGCATTGATCCAGGTCCGCCGGTCCGAATCGGTAGCATAGCCTGTAAGCGGATCGTCGGCGCATTGACGTGTATTGCCGCTGTTTGCCGTTTCCGCGTCTGCCGCTATGATCTTGCAAACCTGAAGTCGGCCCGGGGGTGACGGGGATGGTTGAGCTCGAATTCTTCGACTGCAACTGCGCCGTCGGGCGTTATACAAACCCGCCGGTCCCCGATCTGCCAGGCACAGTTGACGAACTGCTGGAGACGTTCGACTACTCGGGCATTCAGTCAGCCGTCGTCTATCACCTGGTGGCCAAGGAGTACGAAGCGGCGGCGGGCAACGAAATCCTCATGGAAGAGTTGGACGGGAATGAGCGCCTTCATCCCCAATGGGTGCTGCTCCCCCATCACACTGGAGAATTTCCGCCACCGGATCAGTTGACCGGGATGATGCTCGATCAGGGCGTGCTCACGGGTCGGATCTACCCATCCGAGAAAATGGACCTCCCCGAAGCGGGTCACAATTTCCCGCTGGCCGAGTGGTCTGCCGGCCCGCTGTTGTCGGCATTGGAAGAGCGGCGGATGCCTTTGTTTATCGACCAATCGCAGATCACCTGGAATGAGGTGCATGACCTTTGCGGGCGGCATCCCGACCTGCCGCTGATTCTCAATCAGTCCGCCCGGATTAGCTGGCGGACCAATCGTCCCATCTGGCCGCTATGGGAGATCCACGAGAATCTTTACCTTGATACGGCGGAGAATCACGAGAGCGGCTACATAGAGCGGATCGTCGAACGGTTCGGCCCCGGCCGGCTGCTTTTTGGCACCGGCCTGCCTCAATGGGCGCCGGGGGCGGCTATCGTGGCGATTTCGCGGGCGCGCATAGATGACGACGCAAAGCGGCAAATCGCCTCCGGGAACCTGAAGCGACTGCTCGAAGGAGTTCGTAGATGACCGCTGCCGGATCACCCACGGTTTCCGACATCCTGAAAAGCGGGCCGGGCGGAGGTGATC
This sequence comes from Chloroflexota bacterium, assembly GCA_965263025.1. GTDB lineage: Bacteria > Chloroflexota > UBA11872 > UBA11872 > VXNJ01 > JAPOVO01. The sequence goes on from OZ253578.1 coordinate 410,546, forward strand.
TGCATATCATCGATTTTCACACTCACGTCGGCAGATGGTGTCAACACTGGGCGTCTGAGGACCGCCCCGAGCACTTGATAGAGTCCATGGACGAGTTCGGAGTAAAGAAGTCCGTCGTCCACCATCTGATGGGTCTGGCGTCGGGAGACGTCAGGCGCGGAAATGACGTAATCGGCCGGGCGATGCGCCAATACCCCGGACGCCTCGAGGGCGCCGTCGAAGTCAACCCCAACTACAGAGATGCAACCCTTCCGGAGCTCGAACGCTGTCGGGGCGAGTACGACATGCGGGCGATAAAGCTCTACCCGCACCGTCACGGGTTTCATCTCAACGACCGGGCCTACTGGCCGGTATACGAGTTCGCCAGCAAGCACGGGTTTGTGGTCGTCACGCATTCGGGCGCCAGAGCCGAGATCGGAACGCCCGTCGAGCTCTCGGAAGCGGCGATGCAGTTTCCGGATGTCACCTTCGTCGCGTATCACGCCGGGCCCGACCTCGAAGGCGCGCGAGTATACGGCGAGTGCGCCAGGGCCAGCTCCAACTTCTATATTGAAATTTGCGCTCCGATGACCCACAACCTGATCGAGAACCTGGTTCGCGAGGCGGGTGAGGACCGCGTGCTCTTTGGGTCCGACTCCCTGCTGCTGTCGCTTCCCGCGGCAATCGGGAGAATGGCCTCGTGCCGGTTGTCCGACGACCAGAAACGCAAGGTGCTGGGTTTGAACGGTCAGCGAATTCTGGACGAGCTCCGAAACGAGAACGATTGAGGGGCCGTCCGCGGACTGGCCGGCAGCGACTCAAACCATAGGGTGGAGCGCCAGGAAAGTTGCGCCGGTATCGTTGAATTGAGCGTTCTGTACGCGTCTTGGTGGCTGCAAGTTTCGAAAAAGACGTGACCTCAGGCGCGGATCGACGCTTGATAGCTAGCCTGACAACTTATATCATCGCCGAGGAGCAGTCTGAGTGGGGATTGGACCGGCCAAGGGGGATACGGAGGACGCGTTTAGAGGATTGGGGATTCCGTCGCGCTGGCGGGGCTAGAGGAGTCCGCATGTCGCCGCTTTGCCCTAACGTCCTTTTCGGTAGACAATATCGATTGTCCGCATCCGGTCTTGGTGAATTTAGCGACCACAGGAGGGATTGGTAGAAAGAAGTAGACGCGGGTTTGCGTATCGTTTTTTGATTGGGAGAGGCAGTTGGGTTTGAAATCGTTTTCACGAAGAAAATTCTTGCGGGCCGGCGCGGTAGCCGGAGTTGGCGTAGTCGGGCTGGCGGCCCTTGCCGGATGCGGTGAGGAAGAAGAAGCAGCGATGACCGAGGCTCCCGCGGCGACCAAGGCGGCGGAGCCGGCGAAGACGGCAATGGCCGAAGAGGCCAAGCCGGCGACCATTGAGCTGGAATGGTGGCATCAGGCGCTGATTCAGATGGACGACGCGCTGAAGCTCATCGTCAAGGACTACATGGGGCTGAACCCCCACGTTAAGGTGTCGCTAAACCAGTTTCCATTCGCGGACTTTGCCGCGAAGCTGCTGACGTCGCTCGCGGGCGGAGTGGCGCCGGACATCAACTATGTTCACCCGCAGTTTGTGGTCCAGATGGCGGCGAATAACGTCATCGAGCCGCTCGACGAGTACATGAAGGCCGATTCCGGGTTTGCCCGAGATGACTTCCACTCCGGAAGCCTCGAGGCGATGTCCTACAAGGGCAAGGCCTACACGGTCCCAATGTTCCACGGTCCGTGGCTGTACATCTACTACAAGCCGCTGCTCGAAAAAGCCGGTCTCGAACTTCCCTGGGATTTGCACCAGAAGGGCGAGTGGACCATCGACGCCTACGAGAACATGATTGACGTCCTGTCGACTGGTGAAGGCGACGAGCGTGTTTGGGGCGGAACCGAAGTGCCGGCGGCCCTTAAGCTCCAATACCTCTGGATATGGGGTTTCGGCGGCAAGGTCTGGGACAACCGCGGGGCGTTCGACGACCCGAACGAGTTCGTCGCTAACAGCCCCGAGGGCGTCGCGGGCATGAAGTGGGCGGTCGACCAGGTTAAAAACGACCTCGTTCCGTCCAGGGGCTACTCGTCGACGTTCCAGGGCGGCAATCAGGGCTTGTTCGTGAGCGGCAGGATTGGTATCTACCAGTCGCACCGGTCCTTCACCACGCGCATTCCGGCGGACACGCCGGCGGGCGTGGCGCCTATGTTCAAGATGCCGAACGGCGACGACCAGAGCCGCGACGCTCCGGAAGGCATCGGCATGCACAGCGGTACCGCGGACAAGGACGCGGCCTGGGACCTGATTTCCTACGTAGGCATGGAAGGCGTGAACCACGTCATCGCGGCTGGTGTAACGGCTCCTACCCGCAAGTCTCAGATGAGCGGCGAGGTGTTCCGAAACTCGATCGTCGCCTGGGACAACATCGAGGTGCACATCGCGGCCTCGAAGCAGCTCAAGGAGCAGTTCTTCCAGCCGGTGGCGTATGGTGAGATCAACAAGATCTTCCAGGCCAACTACGACGAGGCGGTTCTTGGACGCGAGACGGTCCAGGAGTTCCTGGACGACGTCAAAGTCGAGGCCGACAAGCTGCTGCACGAATAGCCGAAGTCGTTGATGCTTCCGAGGTTCGGGACTTCAAACCGGACCGTGCGGGAGTTAGTCGAGTCGGTTGATTTAGGCCGTGCTGGGGCCGCCCACTCAGAGTGGGCGGCCCGGCGCGACCGACGACAATCAAGGGTATATCGGCGAAAACGAGGGATAGACGTTGGCGGTAGCTGAAACTGTTCAAGCGCCAAGGGGGCGGCGGTCGCTTAGCGGCGCCCGGTTTAGACGGTATCTGGTCGGTTACATATTCATAAGCCCAGGGATCCTTGGATTCCTGATCTTCACGGCTTACCCGATGCTCTTCTCGGCGGTCGTATCGTTCACGAAATACAACCTGCTATCGCCCCCCACCTTTATAGGTGCGGCCAACTACGATCGCATGATTCACGACAAGCTGTTCTACACAGCCTTGTACAACACCGCTTACTACACTTTCGTGGGAGTGCCGCTTCAAATCTGTATGGCGCTTCTGCTGGCCCTGGCGCTGAATCAAAAGCTTCGCGGAATCAACGTCTTCCGCACGCTGTTCTATCTGCCTACGGTTACGCCCGCGGTCGCGAGCGTGATTCTCTTCATGTACATGTACAACCCGGACTACGGGTTCTTCAACTACGTAATCAACTTGTTCAACGGCCCGAGAATCGAATGGCTGGGAGACCCGAGCTGGGTTAAGCCGGCCTTCATCATCATGAGCTTCTGGGGGGTAGGCGGGCAGATGGTGATCTTCCTGGCGGGCCTTCAGAGCGTGCCGCTCACACTCCAGGAAGCCGCGTCAATCGACGGCGCCGGGGCGCTGCGGCGTTTCTGGCACGTAACCGTTCCGATGATCACGCCGGTCATCTTCTTTAACCTGGTCCTCGGAATCATTGGCTCCTTTCAGGTATTCACCGTTGCCTTTATCGCAACGGGAGGCGGGCCTATCAATTCCACGCTGTTCTACGTGCTGTGGTTGTACCAGCACGCATTCGAATTCTTGAGGATGGGCTACGCCTCCACGCTTGGGTGGGTGCTGCTCGGGATCGTGATGTTCTTCACTGCGATCAACTTCCTGGTTGGCAGGAGTTGGGTTTACTACGAAGGAGCAACCGGCTAACCAGTGGGCCTGATGACCGCGGCTAAGACCGACTCCACTGCCGGGCCATCTCGAAGACACGCACGCGGCTACTTCTTACGGCTCGGCCTCGCTCGACTGGCCGATTACGGGGTCTTGATACTGATAGGGGTCGTCTCGTCGATCCCTCTGATCTGGATGGCTTCGACCTCTCTCAAAGAAACCGGGCGGGAGTTTGCGTTTCCTCCGCAGATCGTTCCTGATCCGACCGTATGGCTGAACTACCGGGACGTATGGTCGGTCACGCATATGCACCAATTTGGAGCCAACTCGATTCTTGTAGCGTTCTTCGCTACGGTCGGGACGGTTCTATCGTGTTCGCTAGTAGCATTCGGCTTCGCCCGGATCGAGTTTCCAGCGAAGAACACGCTGTTCTTTCTGCTGATTTCCACGTTGATGCTGCCCGGAATAATTACCCTCGTGCCCACGTTCGTGCTCTTCCGGTATATGGGCTTGATCAACAGTCCGCTGGCGCTGATCATTCCCTGGTGGTTTGGGGGCGGCGCGTTCGGGGCGGCGTTCTACGTGTTTCTGATGCGGCAGTTCATGCTGCAACTGCCGCGCGAGCTCGATGAGGCGGCGCTGGCCGACGGGGCGTCGTACTTCCGCATTTACTGGAACATAATCTTGCCTCTGTCGGGTCCCGCGCTAGCGACCTCGGCCATCTTTTCGATACTGCATCACTGGAATGACTTCCTTGCCCCCTTGATCTTTATAAACAGCGAGCGATGGAGGACGCTGGCGCTGGCCCTGCGCTTCTTCCTTGAGGATGAGACGTCGCACGGCGCCGGCGGCGGGCGCTGGAACCTGCTTATGGCTTCGGCCGTCGTGATGCTGATTCCTATTCTCGTTTTGTTCTTCTCGCTGCAAAAGTACTTCATTCGCGGAATAGCGTTTACAGGTCTCGCGGGACGATAGCATCCACGAGATTCACGCCTCGCCGGCAACCGGATACGCCGTTGGGGGCGGGATAATGGCCGTAGCGCCGCCCAGTTCGTGGGAGAATTGGGATATCATTTCGTCGTTGAGAGGGAAGAAGTGGAACGTATCGAGTGGAGACTTGATTTGCCGTACCTGATTTCATCGAACAGGCGACATTTCCGGCTTCGGCTAGCACGATCCGCGATTCTCGGAATGGCTGCCGTTTTCGTTGCAATAGCGTTCGCGGCCTGCGGAGGGTCTGCCGAGGAAACGACTTCTTCAGAGCGGCTAAAGGCTGACGTGGCTTTCGACCGCCGCGGTCTCGACCGCCGGTGGCAGCCTCCGGCCGAAGATCCCGCGCAGTGCGAGGCTGAGTTCGAGAAAGCGGCGCAGATCCCGCTGGAGCAAGGGTCGATCAAGCACGTCGTCGCCGCCAAGGAGGCCGACACGGCCAGGCGCGCGAAGTTGCGAAAAGAGGCCATCGAGCGAGGCGAGGACGTAACCGAGATCGATGAGATGGAAGGCGCCGAGACTATCGAGCTTGACATAAGTCTGTATATCCCCGAGCACCTCGACACGGCGGTGGTTGCGTGTCAATCGATCGCCGACTGGGAAGCCGCGGGCGCAGCGCATCCGGAGCCACTGGCTGGCCGCGATCCGATTGACTTCCTGACCGATCGCTGCAAGTGGTCGGCCAAGTTTGCGCCGGCGCGGCTCGACTCGATTCAGACGGCCGTGTGCCTGGAGCTTCTCGGAGAAGACGCCTACAAGATCGACGGGTAGGGAGTTCGCCGGGCGCGGCGTCGGCAGGAGCTTGAATGGGAGCGATCCGGCTCCGCCGACGTCCTATGGGATTGGCTAGCTGGAGGGTGTATCTGACCGCTCCAAGGTGATTTTGCCAATACCGGATGAATGACGCGTCCGCCCGACAAGGATGGACCTGACCGCCGTTCCCGCCGAGAATGGCCCCGTGCGCGTACGGAGCCGGAATCCAGTACGGCATTGGCCCGAGTGCATGTCGACCTCCAACTCCATCGGTATCACCGACGTTCGCGACGCTGCTCGTGATTCGGCCGGTCTGGTAGTGGAACTGGGTCAATCGTAGCGGCGGTCTGGCAAGTCGATCGCCCACGCCGACCCGTGACGCTCGACCCGGGCGGTAATAAGCTGGAAAACAACGCCCGACAATTGGGCTGTGCTGTTCCTGTTAATTGGCGCCTGCGAGTGCTTGCGGGCTGAACCCACCAGCCGCTTCCGGGATTCGGTCCGGCGCAGTCGGTCGAGGGACCGCTGTCTCTATCTGCCCGCGAGTCCCGTGAGCGCGATTCCGCGGACGAAATACTTCTGAGCCGAGAAGAACAAGGCAAGAATCGGAATGAGCATCACCACGCCGGAGGCCATCAGCATGTTCCAGCGGTCCTCGCCCGGACTTTGCTGGGCTTCATCGTAAAGAAAATAGCGAAGGTGCAGCGCCAGCGTGCGCCAGCGATCGCTGGCCAGAAATATCAACGGATGCAGGAAGTCGTTCCAATGATGCACTATCGAGAAGATGGCGGAGGTCGCCAACGCGGGACCCGACAGCGGCAGAAGGATGTTCCAGTAGATTCGGAAGTACGACGCGCCGTCCGCCAGCGCGGCTTCGTCGAGCTCACGCGGCAGCTGCAGCATGAACTGCCGCATCAGGAATACGTAGAACGCCGCGCCGAACGCGCCGCCGCCGAACCACCACGGGACGATTAGAGCCATCGGCGTGTCGTTCCAGCCCAGCACACGAAACAGCACGAACGTGGGTACGAGCGTAATAATGCTCGGCAACATCAGAGTTGAAATCAACAAGAAGAAGAGGACGGTTTTTCCCGGAAAATCGATTCGGGCAAACCCAAACGCGACGATGGAGCATGTCACCACCGTGCCGAGCGTTGCGAGTAACGCCACCATGATGCTGTTGATCCCGTATATGTGCAGGCTGGTGACGTCCCAGAGATCGATATAGTTCCGCCAAATAATCGGGATGGGCACCCACTCAGGCGGAACCAGAAACTCCTTGCCCGACTCCTTTACGGACGTGGACAGCATCCAGAACAGGGGGACTGACGTTATCGCCGCCATCACAACGAGCATCACGTAGCGAAGCCCCACGATCGCTCCGAGCCGAACGTAAAACGCCCGGTTGTGCCGAAGCGTGACCGACTGCCCGGCGGATTCGTTGCGTGCTTCGGTGGCTAGACTCGTCTTCCGACTCCTTGAACTCCGCGAACACTCGCCTTTGAATAACGGTTTGAGCCGCTGTTCGCCGGTGACATCTTCATGAACCGCAGCCGACTTTCGTCATGCCGCGGATCAAGTACGGGCTATTGTAACTAAATTGTGTCAACAACTGGTATAGACGGCGGGGCTAACGGCTATTCGTCGCCGAATTCGAACCCAAAGACATCGGCCTGGCGCAGGTGGATCCGCAGTTTGACCGGACCTGGGATCTCATTGGCCGCGCCGCCTCCCGACCATCTAACTCGATGCCGGACGGCGTCGCCTGTAAGCGCCTCGCACTTTTCGACAGAAAAGCCCTCCCAAACGTTGTTCCACGTATCCATGATCTCGACCTTGATATAACCGTCCGGGAGACATCGCCCGTTAATGAACAGGTGCTTTCCGGTGGAGAATATCGGTTTGGTTTCCACCCATCCGTCCCGGATCGTCGCGCCGAACGAGACCCACCCGTCGCGGCGCAGTGTGGCCAGGCCCAAGAAATGTCCGTTTTGAAATAAGGACGGATCGTGAGCTTCCGGTACGTCCAACCCCTCGTCGCCTCCGAGGATCCACCAGTCGTGGTGGACGTTCATGCCCCCGTAGAAGATCCAGTCTTCGTCGCCTACCTGGATGGGTTGCGAGGTGGTCTCCACCCCGCAACTATCGTAGCTTCCCTCGCCGCCGCGCGGAACGAGCGGGCGGTGCTCCAGCAATCTGTTCCAGTCGAGCCCGTCTCGACTGTGATGCAAGTACATGTCCATGGTGTTTTCAACCTGATGGAGCACGTTCAGAATCCCTAAATGAATATCTCCGGCTCGCCAGCGAACGAAGCCGTAGTAGCCGTCGTCGACGTTGGCTTCGGCGCCAGGGTCCCACCGCAGCTCACCCTGGGACCAATCAAAGAGGTCCGGGCTTTCGAGACGGTAGATGCGCCGGCGCACTCCCCAGATCCCGTCCGGCTTGCTGGGCCAGACCGGGCAAAACCAGCTATCCATGTCCGGGTGTTTGCTGCCGCCGGAGGCGCCGCCGTAACGTCCCCAAAGTACGTATTTCTTGTCGATCGCGTCGTAGGAGAGGATCTCCACGTCGCCCATCCACTCGGGAATGATTGGATTTCCTTCGTACGGCGTCCAATCGATGCCGTTGGGTGAAAACGACAGACACAATCCCTGTCGCTTGCCGTCCGTGATCTGAAGGTGCACCATCTTGAACCGGCGCGATGGATCTGTTTCGACCGAGTCGAGGATCATGTTGGGGCAGATGGTGGACAAACCTGTTTGGTCGGGTGAAACGATTATGGTGTTGGTGTCCCGGCCGTCCACGGAGTGCTTGCCGAGGGCGGGTTTTTCCCAATTGACGCCGTCTTCGGACTGGGCATAGTAGATGCGGCTTCGCTCGTACGGGACCCCGGGCACGGTGAAGTAGTCATGGAAGTCCTGGACCCAGCACTTGAACAGACCGTCCGCCGGGTCGAGGATAACGCTGAAATTCGAGTTTCGAAAATAAGTTACGACTTCCCAGGGCATGTCGTTTTTGTAGACCGGACTTGCCGGATGCTTCTTCGGCGTGTGCTGCCTTCGGGTGACGTTCTTGACTACCGCGACTATGTCGTCGTCGATGAAGAGCTGCCGCGTCGTGCCGATGTCCTTGTAGACCTTGTCTTGCGAGTATGCGACGAACATGTTTACCCCCGTGTTGCCGTTGCGTCACACGGATAGCATACGGCGCATGCGTTGCTAACGTGTGATTGCGGGCCGCCTTTGCTCGACACTTGAAGCTGTAGTGGATCGAACCAGAGGGATCATCGCGGCAGCACCTCCACCCGGTTCGAGAGGGTTATGTCCGGCCATGTAGGGAGGCCGTATACGCACCACGCAGCCGCAAAAAAGCTCGTGCTAGCCCTGCCACCGCATGCCCGCTGAGAATCTCCGATTTCAGATAATATCTAGGCGATTTGGCGGCCCAGCGTCGGTCCATGGTTCGTCTGCGGTTTGCAAGATGGTCGGCGGGACCGCCGGGCGCCGTGGGCGCCTGGCGTCGGTATAACGGGCAGTCGCGATAGGGCTTGCATCACGAACATCAAGTCGAGAACTGTATTCCTGGCGTCTGCCGCGGCGGCTCTGGTCGTCTTGATCCCGGTCGTTGCCGTGATAGGGCTCGGCGCTTACGGCGCGACGCTCGGCGGCAGCTCGAGTGCGACAGGAGAATCCGGCTCGGAGCTCAAGGTTTTCCCTGGGAGAGGGATACCCGGGGAACCGATACGGCTTGAAGGCGAGGGATGGCCGCCCCGCTCTCGGGTCGATCTGTTCGTCAATCGGGTGGACAGTTCGGAACGCTCGACGCGCCTGTCGATAGCCAAGGCTATAACGTCGCGCAGCGGCACGTTCATTTTGGATGCCGTGGTTCCGGCCGCTCTGATCGGGCCTCAGACCGAATCCGTGCAATTCGAGGCGGAGGCCGTCAGATCGAAGGCTGCGGTCCTAGCCACCTCGTCAGTCAGGTTCGAGATCGATCCGTATCCAAATGAGTTGAATGTCGAGGTTTTTGACGTCCGGTCCGGCGATCGATTGCCGGATGCGAAGGTGCAGCTTCTGGACTTCCGGGGAAGCGTCGCCAGCGAAGCGATTACGGGAGCTGACGGCTCGGTGCGGTTTACTAACCTCAATCCGGGTGAGATCGCTGTTCACGCACGAAAACTTGACTACCTGCGGGCAAGTCTCGACTTGCGGATACCGGAGTCAGGGGCGACGACGGCCAGATTGGGACTGACCAACGATCCGCAGAGGCGGCTGTTCGTGCCGTTCACAGAGTCCGGAGGATTGGGCAGGCTCAGGATCGCCGGCGTCGACAGAGCCTCCGGGATGCGGTCGGACCTTGCGGTGGACTTGCCGAGGACAGCATCCGGGGACCCTCCCGCCGGCTTCTTCATGAATTTCTTCTTCCTCGTTCCCGAAGATTCGCCGCCGTCAAGCGGAGCCAACCGCAGTTCGGTAGAGCAGTTCGACACGGCGCTAGATTTCTTCCGCAGCATCGGAATCGGCTTTTCGCAGAGGAATTTTCGATATCCCCCCTACGCCTGGTACTCCGGCCGGTCAAACACCGGCGAGGTCGTCTTGATGGTGGAATCGCCCGGGAAAGTGGCGTTATTCGACCTGATCGCGGTTGACGAAAATACCCGTAAGTTCAGGATATTGGCCCGTTATTTGAGCCTTTACGACGTGCCCCCCATAGTCTCTCCTGACGGTGCCGAGTATTTCTTCGTCGACCGTCACAATCGCAAGGTGGAGGTCGTCGATATTCGCACGGGCGAGATCAACACGCTCGTAACCGGGCTGCCAAAGGATGTCTTTCGGGTAGCGGCCGACCCCTCCCGCCGGATCGTCTACGTGGTCGATCTCGCGGGCGGCATTTACCGCATCGATCTTGTTGAAAAGGTTGTTGCTGGACCTATAGCGGAGGCGCCGGGCGCCACCTGGCTGGCTGTCAGCGGCGACGGCGCGAGCTTGTACGTTGTCGGAGTCGGGCTCGACGTTTTGACGGTCGTCGGTCTGGACGATCCGTACCCGATCCGGTTGGCGCCGCTGGATCAGTCGGCGGAGTGGGTTTGGGCTGATCCCGACGGCCCGTTCATCTACGCGGGCTGGAGTATCCGGCCGGTGGTTACCTTGATCGACGGGGAAACGCTCGAGGTCGCGGGTCTGCTCGACTTCGGGCCTGACTCCGATGCGCAAACGCCCGGGTAGTTGACTATAAGCTGGGGCCGCGGCTCTCCCGCGCCGCAGATTCTCGCTTGCGCCGCCAGACCATCTACGCTTCGGAGCATTTCAATCGGGAGCTGGCGGTGGCTGGTGGAGTCAATGGAGAACTTGTACGGCCGTTCGGTCAGCGCGCAGGCGCAATCCGGCGTAGAGCATTGAATGTGAGCGATTGAGGAGATGCCAGGATGAAGATTGTCGTAGGAACGCCATTTCTCGGTGAAGCCCTTGAGACGGACTTGAAGTTGAACTTTCCGGGCGTGGACTTCGCCGTGGCGTACGAGCGGATGGATCAACGGCGGGAGATCGTGGACGCCGACGGCTTCCTGGGATGGCCCGACCGGGAGACGTTTCTTGCCGCCAACAGGCTTCGCTGGATTCACGTTCCCGGCATGGGATTGGACAGGCTTGATGACGTGCCGGAAATCGCTGCGTCGAATGTCTCGGTCACAAACTCGCCGGGGCCGCACGCAAGTCCCATGGCGGATCATGCCATGGCGATGATTCTGGCGCTCGCGCACCGGGTGAGAGATCTGATTGACGATCAGAGCGCCAAGCATTGGGATACGGGAAAGTACGCCGGCCGGATGGTTGACCTGAACGGCGCTACGCTGGGATTGTTCGGCCTCGGTGGGATCGGAAGGGCGGTCGCTCAGAGGGCGCTCGCCTTCGGACTGGAGATTTATGCCGTCGATCCAAGCCCGGCAGAGATACCGGCCGGAGTCCGCGCGGTGTGGGGACTGGACCGCCTGGACGATCTGCTTGCAATGTCGGATTGGTTCGTTGTTACAGCCCCGAAGCTGCCGGAGCTAAGTCGGATAATAGACAGGCGGCGTTTAGGCTTGATGAAGTCAAGCGCGAATGTGATCGCCGTTTCGCGCGGCGGCATTATCGACGAGGAAGCGCTGGCCGCCGCGCTCGAGTCGGGTAGTCTGGCTGGCGCGGCGCTGGACGTAACGGAGATCGAACCCCTATCGACCGACAGCCCGTTGTGGGATCTGGACAACCTGATCCTCTCGCCGCACGCTTCCGCCTTGACGCCCGCGATGTATGAAGGACGCCGCCAGATTTTTCGAGAAAATCTGCGCCGGTTTACGGAGGACAGGCCGCTGGCCTTCGTATGCCGCCTGGATGGTGGATCGTAACGGCGGCGCGCTTTTCGATTCCCCGGACCATGCAATGGCGGAGCGGCGCTTCGGGTAGTCTCCGCGGGGCGGTGAACCTGTTTATCCAAGCGATCTGAAGGAGAACACAATGGCTGACCAATTGAACGTGGCGATCGTCGGATGCGGTGGAATCAGCCGCTATCACCTTGCCAACATTCTCAAGACGCCGGCGATGCGACTGGCGGCGACGATGGACGTTGTCGAATCCCCCGCCCGTGAGCGCGCCGAAGAGGGCGGAGCCGACTACTACACCACGGACCTGGAACGTGTTCTGTCCGATCCGGGTGTCGACGCGGTCATCATCTGCTCGACTCACTCCACTCACGCGGCGATATCGCTCGAGTCAATCGCCGCGGGCAAGCACGTTTTCGTCGAAAAACCTCCGATGATGACAGTCGCGGAAGCCTGGGCAGTACAAAAGGCCGTCAGCGAATCCGACGTTCAGTACATGGGGGCGTGGTGGTTCAAGCATTCGCCGGTGACGATCAGGCTGCGTGACGTAATCGAAAAGCCTTATTTCATTCTGTTTACCGTCCGCATTCCCCCTGTCGAAAATCGGAGAAACAAGGTGATGTTCGGTTTGGATGCCGGCCCTGACGCGCATCGGATCGATGATCCGGAAGGCCCCTACGGCGCCGATGGCATGTTCGATAACGGCGGCTACGCTTTGTATTGGATCTGGCATGTGATGCGATCGCAGCCCGTGGAGATATACGCGATGGGCTACGCAGGCAAGCCCACCAATACCAGCACCATCGTCATCCGCTTCGAGAACGGCGGCGTTGCGAATTCAGTGTTCAGCGACGTGGGATCAGGCGGCATCGTTCCCAAATACTACGGCGAGGTGCTCGCTGGATCGGTGAGCGCGGCAACCAACCGTTTTCGCAGTCTGGTATTCGAAGGGACCGACGCGGAGGGATTCGAGGAAATCTACTCCGAAGGCACGGGCATACTCAACGACCCTTCCGGAAATCCGTACCGAGCCGGATTCGACGAAGAGATGGAGATGTTCGCCAGACTGTGCCTCGAAGGCGGCCCCAATCCGATGGACGTGTGGGAGGCTAGCGTCCCTACCTTGATATTCGAGAAGGCGGTCGAATCGATGCGCGAGGGAAGGCCGGTAGCCGTAGATATCCGGGAAGCGTGCTGGACTCCGGATGGAAAGTTGCCGGAGAGCGTGGCGACGTTCGGCGATTGCGGTAAATAGCGGGGCTGTCACCGGTATCAGTTCGCGTCGATATCGACGACCACCAACGATTCCTGGTTTCCGGCGTTCTCGGCGATAAGCTCTCCGTCTGGCCCGAAAGCGGCGCTCTTGCCGTTGACGTAGTGCGGCAAGTCCATCCGGTCGGAGATACTGTCGCGCGGGTCTTTGGCGTCGATATAGACGGCAGTCACGCCGAGCCGTCGGGATAGTTCCTCGGCCCGGCGTCGGAGCGTGCCGACCCTGTTGAACTCGAGCAGTTCCTCCCAGGAGTCTCCAACGTTCTGGAACTTCTTTACGCAGTCGAAGTGAGGTTCGATGATTACCCTCGCCCCGTTTGCGTACAGACGATCGTGGATGGCCGGGGACTCGTTGTCGGCGCAGATTGTTACGCCAAACGGCACACCTTCCAGCTCGAACTTTTCGAGCGCGTCGCCGCCGCCCCGGTAAAAGGCGATTTCGCTTTCGGTCGGCTGTAGTTTTCGCTGGACGTGAACGACGCCCTCGCCCGTAATAATCGCGTATGCGTTAAACGGCTTGGGCGTAAGGCCCCGCTCCGCGATGCCTACGCCAAAGGCCAGTCCGAGGTCACGGGCGGCCTCGGCAATGATTTCCGTCGTCGGTCCGGGTATTGGCTCAGCCTGCCGCTGCAAGTCGGCAAGGCGGGCTTCGGCGTCGTAGGTTACCCAGCCTCCGTTAACCGAATATTCGGGGAACAGTACAAGCTGACATCCCTTATCGGAGGCCTGTTTGCCGAATTCCAGGATCTTCTCAAGATTCCGGTCTCGATCGCCGCGCGGCGAGCAGAGCGTCACAAGGCCAATCCGCATCAGGTCCACTCTCCCTAGGTGGGCGCCGACACTTTAACTCATGAACGATACTCGCCCCGCTTGAGCGCTATCAAGTAGATGCCGTCCGAGCCGTAACGCCCCTTGGTCGCCGCCGCGCTGTCATCCCGCGCGCCGCTCCTTGCGACCGCGGGCCACGAACACCACCCAAAGCGCTCCCAAAGTCAGCGCGCTTGCCGACGATATCCCTATTCCGACGTCGTACCACCGTTGGGCCGCGTATTCGAACGTCACTTGGGTGACGCCCTCCTCCGCCGGAACGATGTATCCGTTCCAGAGTCCGTCCGCTAGCACTGGCTTGATGGTCCGCCCGCCCGCGTTGGCCCGCCAAAGGGGATCGTACGCCTCTCGGAGCAGTACGAACACCAAGCCCTGCTCCGACACCAGACTGGCGGCATATTTGGTCGCCCACAGCTGCTCGTACTCAACCGTTGCCTCAATGAATGAACGGGACGGCGACCGGTCGCCCGGACTCCAGCCCACTGGCGCGAATGCGATCGCGTTGACGGCCGCCAGTCCCGGGCCGGGAACAATCTCGATCGTTTCGCTTTCGATCACGCCGATTTTCATCCATCGCCAGGCCGACTCTGGTGAGCGAGCCTGGATTCGCGTTCCGTCGCCCTGCCACTCGATGTCGATCCAATCCGATTCCGGGCTTGTGAAGACTCGCAGCCATACCGTCTGTCCGTACATATCGCCGATGGGGACGGTCATTCGATCTCGGGCCGCGGCAGGCGGCGCGAACGCGATGCCGAGGTCATAGTCGGCACTCCACGACTCGAGGCCCAGCCGGCGAAGTTCCGTCTGCCAGGATTGGCGTTCGTCCGCATAGGCGCCGCCGCGTATCCAGCGTCCGCGCCGGCCGCGAAATCCGAACCAGTCCGTGATCGGTTTGACTCTCGACGGCTCCAGCTCGGCAAATGACTGGTCGATGGCTGCTTCCGGTGTCAGGGCGGACGCTATCGAAGCCCCCGGATGCCCTCGCTCCGTCGCCCCCGAATGATTGGCAAGCACGGCCACTTCGTTTGGGCGCCGAGTGGACGCGAGGTCGGTTACGAGAACGGGGAAGGCGGCGTCGATTACAGGTGATCCAGGCCCCGGCAGCTCGCCCGCCCAGATGTTGGGTCCGGCGGCAATTTCCAGCACTCCGGGCGTTTGGGAGATGGCGGCGAACGCGCGCGCGCCAGCCTCGTAGTCGCGGACGACCACGATGTGGTCAAAGCCGGCATCGCGGGCGGCTTTAACGGCATCGACCCCCGACAGGGAGTAGAAGAATTCGAACCACCGCCCCGACACCGGTGAGGGCGGCGCCGGAGACCGCGTATCACCGGTGATGCTGGGGGACGCTAGGCTGGCGGCTTCCATCAGCCGTAGTATTCGAGTGTTGTCCCAGACGGGCGCTCGTTCGTCCGAGGATGCGACGAGAATACGGCCGTTCGGACCCGAGTCGCGGTCAACAGCTTGCAGCACGCGCCGGTAGTCCTGGGGCAGCGGCCTCGGCACGTAGTTCGACTCGCCGGATTTCCATAGGGAGTTTGCCGTTGCGGGCGCTGTGTGAAACGCGGCGGCGGCTGCGAGGTACGCCATTAACGCCCAGCGGCCGAGCGCTCGCGGCGGCGGGCCTCGCCAGGCCGCGAAGCTGGCGGCGATCATCCCCAGGGAGAGAGCCTGGGACCACACGACCAAGCCTGTCGTGCGATCGGGTTCTCGAAAGACCCAGAATCCAGGCACGTCGTTCACCGCCCGTTGGAACAGCTCGGCTGTCCAGTCCCAATGTGACATCGCGATGAACACGGCAACCAGGTACCCGCCTGCCGCCAGCGTTATGGCCGGCCGCTTCCATCCCGCCAGCAAGATAGCGCCCGCGGGCGTCAGAGCAATGGCCCACGCCGCTATCGACCATACGACCCGGTCGGAGCCAGAAGGAGCCAGCACGCTCTGCCAATTGAAGTTGCCTGTGCCAAGCAGTGTTCCGGGCAAGTCCTGGAATATCGAGATCGTGGTTAGAGTTTGGTCAGTCAACGTGTAGGCGGGATCGCCGCTTCCGGCGAGCAGCCTGGCGGCGATATAGGGAGCGATGAAGTGGGCCGAGAGCGGCAAGAGGACCAATACCCAAAGCCCCAGATCGGCGAAACGCCTGACCGGTTTGCCCGCGCCGGAGACAGCGATCACCAGAGTGGTAAGGAAGATCATTCCCGTGGTGATTACGAGGTAATGCGGTTGGGTAGTGCCGAACGCCGCCATAATCAGAGCGGACCCCAAAATCCACCGTTTGCGCCCCGTGCGAAGTCCCTCCGCAAATGCACCGACCACAACAGGTACGACGGCCCACTGGGCCATCATCCAGCTGTGCTCGAGTCTGGCGATTGTCCAGGGGTTTACGGCGGCGATTACCCCGCAGATCAACGCTCCGATGTGGGCGGTGCCACCGCCTCCACCGCTTCGCCATCGTGACAGGAGGGAAAAACCGAAGAATCCGCTCGTGTAGGCTGCCAACACGATCCAGAGAATGATCAGTCTTGCGTAAGTCGCGCCGTCGAGGGCGAATAACTTGGCGAAACCGACCAAAGTGAGAGTAATGGGCAGCCGTCCGGTGCCGGCGATGTTGAACGTGCCGCGCGGCGACCACAGCGGATATACGGAGTGCTCGACAACCCTTTCGAGAAACAACGAAGGGTACAAGTCGCGCTGCTGCAAGTCGCCGGGTTGGGTGATTATCAGTCCGTAGACTGCCGCGACTATCGCGAGTCCCAACATGAAGGCGCCGGTCCAGCCCAGCGTTCTCCACTTGCCTATCATTGATCCCGGCACTCAGCGAGCGAACTTGGGATGTGAGACTTGAGAGCGGTCCCGAAGACCGAATCCGGCGGCGGCGCGTTGCCGCTCCGGTGGACCTTACCGGCGGCGTTGATCGGGTTGGTCATGCTGGTTTCCGGCATGTACGCACTTGCCTCCGCCGAGCGTGAATGGCCGTCTGTCACAGAAATCGACTTCAATCTCGAATATGGTCCGCTGCCGCCAAACGCCGCCGCGGAGCAGTCGCTAGGCGACGTGCGGCAGCCGCTGACGAAGGCGGCTGTTTGGGTTGACCAGTCGGCGCCCGGCATCCAGGCTATCGTTCGCGTTCTCCAGGAGAGCGGTTCCGAACGGACCGTCCTATTTGAGCAGCTTGTCGACATCGAGCCTAGCGGCGAGGCGGCTATCGAAATACCTCCGCACGTATCGGTGGTTGGTTCAGGCGTCATTATTCAGATTGCGAATCCCCAAGACTCGCCGGGGCCGTTCTATTTGCAGGGTAATCGCGTCGATGGCTATCGGGACGGCCAGGCGTCGATAAACGGCGATTCTGGAAGCGGCGCCAATGATCTCGTCATGCAGCTATGGCGGCGGTCGACGCCGCGCTCGATTCTGACGTCGATGCTTCGCACCTCAGCTGTCAGTCTGCTGTTTCTTGTCGCAACGGCGGTGGCGCTGGCAATCGGCGCCGGCTGGGCGTCCCGATGGGCGGCGCGGCGGGCCGGCGGAGCGCTCCCGGAAGCTGCGATAGCGGCGCTGTTGTTTGCAGGCTCATCTGCCTGGGCGTTGTTTGGCGTATTCAACGCGCTCGAACCCTGGACGTTGTAATTGGGTTTCACAGCCGGCGGCGCTTCATTTCGACGCGACTCTAGCGAACGATGGCCTGGGCCGAATTGCGGTCGACTTTTCCGGCCGCGAACCTGAACGTCTCCCAGCCGACGTAGGTGGTGTAAACAGCAAGACTGACCACCATTCCCCAAGCGATTTGGCTGGGCGTGGCGTTGAATATCGCGTAGCTGGCGACCGGCAGCGGCAGAAGGACGCACATCGGCCACCAGATTCTCAGATTTGATACGCCGATATGAAACGTGGTGAGTAGCAGAAGGATGGCAAGCAGGGTGCCCGCTAGTGCGTAAGCTCGCAATACGTCTAGATAGGGGAGGTAGACGTCGGCGAATACGACCTTGTAGACCAGATCGGGAACCAGGAACACAACCAGGACGCCAACCAGGCATAGGCCGACGACAGCCGCGAAGCTGAATATGAACATGCCGAGTGAGTTCTTCCCGCTCACGGTGTTGTGAACGACGTTTGGAAGCAGAACGGTGGCCAAGGGGCTTGCGACGAAGAAGATAGTCCGTCCTATGAGCGCGGCGGCGGAGTAATCAGCTGCGACCTGTTCGTCGAACATGGCCTTTACGAAGAGTATGTCGAGGTTGAAGAGCAAAATCTGCACGGCGCCGATGGCTGCTACCTGAAGCTGGCCGCGAATCGGAAGTTGAATATTCAGGTCATCTTCGGCTTCGCTTGACCTGCCCCGCATCAACCACCGCCATCCCGCATAACCGGCGGCGATTGCCAGAAAGCTGGAAACCGGAGTCGACGCCACGGCTCCGGCCGCGCCGAAACCAAGGCTGACCAACAAGATTCCGATACCGAGCCTCGCCCCTGCGCCAAACGCGCCAAACGCGCCGTAGAGGGCGAACGACCGCGTCCCCTGCAACATTCCCGCCAGTAGCGGAGACAGTAACGCCGGCGCAACGGCGATCGCCGCCCAAATGACTACCCACATGGATTCGATTGAAAGGACTTGCGCGATCAACCATGACAACGCGACGAATATCAGTGACAGCGCTACCGAAGCGGAGCCGAGCCAAATCCAAACTCGGGCAAGCAAGCGTGCTAATCGGGCGATTGACCCGGCTGACCAGTACGTCCCCACGGTTCGGGCGCTAAGGTTGGCGATAATCGCACTTGGGCTGGAAAGTATCGCCAGCAGCGACAGCGCCGCAATCAATGCCGCGTAATGCCCGGGCGCAAGCGTGCGCGCCATGTAAACCTGAAACGAGTAATTCAGAACGCTTACCGCGACGAAAAAAGGCAAGTAGACAAGGTTGTCACGGACGATTGCCGGAATCCGGATTCGCCTCAATCGACTGCGATCACAGACTTGCCCTGACGGTCGTCTGTTTCGGTTGTTTCAGTTCGTAGTTTCGAGCGAGCCTTCGGGAATTCGGGATCTCCGCCCGTATTGACTTCGCGATGGCGCGGATTGCCCCCGTTATCAAGCATTTAACACATACGGCCACAGCAGCCGCCAAGCATAGAACAGGTTTGCCGCAACCAGCAGGACAAGCACTCCTATCGCGATAGCCGCCCCGGCCACGTCTATTCGGCGAACGTGTGACAAACCGGGGTCCCGGCGGGGCATCGCGGCAAGGCGGCCTGTATCGCAACCGACATCCAGAATCGTCGCCGAACGTCCGCGCGTAATATCGGCGACGGCATCGAGCAGCACTGAATTTTCGAGGTCGTATCCGGCGATCGGTTTGCCTGGTGATGTTGAAACCGGCATTTAGGTCTGCTTCTTCTAACGGCGAGATGAGTGTTTCTGATTCTAGATCGTGCGGGGCGCTGGCCGGGAGTTCGACTAGGGCGTGAATGGGAGACAGCGGCGGCACAATAATATGCCGCAGGCCCGCCGCGCGATTCGGGCAATCTTAGGAGCGGTCTTTGCCTCTAGTCGACGTTGGACTATTGCCCGGGCTCCTGCTGATTGCTTTGGAGCTCGCCGCCATAGCCATTCTCGGTTACGTGGTTGTGCGCGGACTTCTGGGACAGGCGCCGGGCTATCTGGCGGCTTCTCAAGGACTCATTGTGGGGCTGGCCCTGTGGGGTCTCCTGTTGAACGCGGCGTTCTACGTTGCGCCGGGCCCGATAGGCGTTGCCCTGGCCTGGTTGGCCGCCGCCGTGCTGACGGGGCTATTGATATGGAAAAAGCGCGTCGAGCCGAGACCGGGTTTATCCACTGGCGCGATATTCGCGGCGATCTGTCTACCGATCTTTTGGATATCGCTCAGCGCCCGTCAACTGCTGTGGATTCCCGACATCGGGGCGCACGTTCCGCTAACAGCGTCGATGATGGCCGGGAACTTTCCTCCGGCGTTCCCATGGAATCCGAACGAAGCAGCGAACTACCACTACGGTCCCGATCTCATCATCGGTGGGTTAGAGGCCGGAACCGGTTTGGGCTACGTTCTCGCAACGGAGCTGTTGGGCGCCTTTTCGGTGACTGCTCTCTTCCTGATCGTGGGGTGTTTGCTCAGCCGTAGTCGGTCGTTGTCGTCCTCGATATTGACTGTGCCGCTGATGCTCAGCGCCGGGGCCTGGACACTCGTGCTCGTCGGAGATCAGCCCTGGCCGGTCTCGGCGGCGCTGCCTGTCGGACTGCCTCAGGCGGGCTTTCGGACCTCCGTTCTGGACGTTTACTTTCCCGGAGCCGGCGTACCGTGGATGTCACCGGTGGAGGCGAGTCCTCCGAACATCTTCAATCCGGCGTTCTTGATGTCATACGCGCTTTTGCTGACGCTGGTCGAGCGGCTTGTCGCAGGCGGATCGCGTCCGGTGGTCGGACTGATCGCGACGTCTGCGCTTGGCGCCTATCTCATTCTGCTCGACGAGCCGATTTTTGCCGCCTTCGCGCTGATTTGGGCCATTGTCGTGGCATTCCGCTTCGCCCGCGCGCGTGTACGCCGGGTTTCCGAGCTAGCGGCCGGTGCGGCCGGAATAGCTCTCCTGATCGGACTGGCGGTGGTCTATGGCGGAGCCCTGTTTGACAGCATCTTCCGAAATGCGGGCGGCGAGTCTGGATTGTCGTTCACCTTGCCGGATTTAGCGAATCTGACTCGCCTCGCGTCTCTCGACCGCCACCCTGGAAATCTCGGGATTCTTGGTATCGGTCCGCTGGCGCTCGCGGGCGTAGTAGCGATTGGTTGGCGAGCCGGCGCGATGAGCTTGCTTCTGGCGGGCGCCGGTCTGGCAATGTGGACCGCGAGCCTGTTCATCGAGTACGAATTCTCGACTTCTGACAGTCTGCGATTGCAGGGACATTTTCGGAATCTTCTCCTCGTCGCGGTAATCCTTGTCGTCACGTACTTTCTCGCCCGGCTCCGGCCATGGCCCCGTAGGACGGCGTGGGCGGCGCTTGCTCTGGTCGTGGTTTGGCCTTCGGTGGCCAGTTCGGGCGCTGACCTGTGGTACGCCTTGAAGAGCGGTCCGCAATTTGCGGTTCCAGCGGTCGAAACCCGCAGGGTTCGCGAAGGCATTATGGGGCGTCCGGAATTGACCGGCGTCCCGGTTGTAATAGTCTCCTACATCAAAGATCATCTGAAAGCCGATGCCTCAATCCTGTCTCCGAATCTCTCCCAGCTCTCTATCGCGTCCGGGCGACCAGCGCCTTATGGTTACCTTGGCTTTACACAATATCTGGGGCTTCGCGGCCCCGAATACCTTGACGCAATCGAGCACCTTGACCCGGACGCTATTCGCAGACTGGGAGTCCGCTACGTCTATGCAACCCCGAAATGGGTCAACGGGTTGCCCGGGCGATCGAGAGACTGGCTACAAAGCCCGGAGTATTTCGAGCCGCTTGTTCAAAGTGACGAGGGGGCCTTGTATGAAATCCTCCAACCGTTTCGCGAGCTCGCCGCAAGCCCGGCCCCGGAATCGTTCACCGCGTTGCGCGTCCTCACCGGGAAAGGCGCGAGAGTTTACATCCCACCAGCGATTCATCCGCTCCAACGGCTGTCGATAGCCGCGGCGCTGCAAGCAGCGCGGCTCTACGGCGATTTAGGCAACCCCGCGCACGTACGAAGCACCTTAGGCTTTTCCCCATACAGAGGTGAGGACCTGGATTTTGTAATCCTCCCCTCGGGATTGGCTCCAACCGGGCTGCCGGCTCACCGGCGATCACCGATATGGTCACGGGATGGGAACTCGGTTTACTCCGTAGGCGATGCCGAATACGCGGCCGGCAACCAGGAACTCCCGTCCCTTTCGGTTGATATCGAGGAGGCGCGGATAAGCCCGGATGGCATTCGCTTTAAGGTTGGATTCGCAATTGGCGATTCGAGCGGCTGGACTGGTCACGACTGGGTTGTTATCGGCGACGACGGGACACGCTGGGCCGTGCCTGCCTTGCGGGATCGACCCGCGCACTGGTACAGCGGACAGGTAAACCCGTCGTCTCGAAATCTGAGTATTGAATACGATTGGAATGTCGCAACGGGGACGCTGCAATGGTCGACTGGCGATGGTGAATTCCACGCAGCACAGTCCTCGACCGGCGAGCTGGTCGAGGGGTCTCATGTAATGGCGATAAGGCTCACCTTGAATGGACGCGAGCGTGCTGTCCTGCCAGTTCTCCGAATCCACGTAATCCCGAATGGGTCCCATAAATTCGAGTTTTTCGAAGGCCCGCTTGCCGCGAGAGCCGTTGAGTAATACCGCCGGCCTGCTGAAGCGCCGAGCGATGCGATGACGCGGGAATCCCGCATTCGATTGAGGATCGGGAAACTGACGTCGGGCCACCCAATGCTCAACGTCGGCCGTCTGCATGTTCCGGTCATTTTCCTGGGCTCGCTGGCCCTGGTTGTTGCGGCGTGGGGAAGGGTTATCGTCACGCCCGGTGAGATTCTCCAGGGCGATCTCACTTACGCGCTGCATGCGGACCTCCTGCCGCGGATTTTCTACCCGGCGTGGGACCTGAACCGCCATAGCGTTTTGGTGTCCGTAGGGTCGCTCGGCACGTATGGGCCGTTCGTCGCCGCCGGATTGCTGGTTGGGCTATCCAGTGCGACGATCATGAAGTCGGTAGTCGTCGGATGGGCGCTGATGGGCTACGTGATGGCATGGACTGGATTCCGCCTGCTGCTTGGCCCGTCGCGCGGCGCCCGCGCCCAAACCGCGAGCGAGTCGCTGGGGCTGGCCCTCGGCTCGGTGTTCTGGATTCTGAATCCGTGGTTTCTGGCGCGTTTGGAGCAACTCGGCGTGGCGCTCGCCGCGCTCGGTCTGCCCCTCGCCATCGGACTGATGGCATATTCGATTCGCAGCAGGCGGCGGCTGCCAGCCGTTGGCGCCGGCCTTGTCACTATGTTGATTTCCGCGGCGAGCCCTCACTATCTCACCATAACCGTCGTCGTGCTTGGTCTTCTTTGGGCTGTTCGATTCGTCCAGCAGTCGCGTGACCGGATGGCCATTTTCAAGATTGGCATCACCTATGTGCTGGCGGTCGGCGGTATTGGGGCGTTCGTGTGGATTCCAGCGGTTTCGACCGTGTTCGGGGGAGGGCAATTCCAGCCCCCCTATGTCTACGAGGCCGCCCCCGTGATCGTTTCGACTCCCACTCAAACGCTATGGAATACGCTCACTCTCACGGCTCATCATTTCTTCGGCGTGAGTTTTCGACCGTCGGGTCTTGCCTCGGTCGCGTGGTCGGCAGCGAGCCTGCTAGGCGTGGGCTCGCTTGCGCTGGCGGCAGTCTTCGGCCGCCGTCGATCGACCTGGCTTTTTTTCGGCGCGGTAACGGGCGCTTTCGTCGCGCTGCTGAGTTTGAGCAGCCTTCCAGGCGGCGGTCAGATGTACGAATTAATAGTGCGCGCTGTTCCACTTGGCTGGTTGATACGGGAGCCGGACAAGCTAGGAGCGCTGATACCGATGGGTTACGCGCTTGGCATCGCATGGATCGTTCCGACCTTGATGGGGTTGCCTGCAAAGAGAGAATGGCCGTTCAAACGCTGCATGAGCTCGCTTGCCGTAGCGTTGGTTGTGGGCGCCATGCTTGTTTGGATGCGACCGGCTATCGAACGGTCTCTGTTTCAGACCGACTTCGCGAGTTATGTTCCGGCCGAATTCCCCCGTGAATATTACGAATTTACGGATGAGTTCAGGCCAATGTCAGACCCGAATGCCTCGGTTCTAGTTTTCAATCACCCAAATCGGTCCCCTTCGTGGAGTTCGTCTCGTATCGTTCGGGGCGCTCTGGTCGGATCGATGCGCGCTCGCGTGTTGCTGTACGCCCTGACTCCGGTTGGCAGGCTTGCCGATAGCGCTTTGGCCGATCCTGGCAGATTTGCGGATACACTGCTTGCGGCGGGCGTGGGCGCCGTTGCCCTGGCTGTTGACGACAGCGAGGGCGAGCGACTGGCCGGAACTATTGCGTCATTCCCCGGGGTCCGGGAGCGGCCGGGCGGACGCTTCATCCGAAGCTTCGACCTGATCGGCGCCCCCGCGCCTTTGGTAGACATCGGCGGGTTGGAACCGGAGTGGCGAAGGTCTGCTCCAACCAGGTACGAGATTGATCTGCAAGGCAGTCGGGAGTCAGATCGCCTGGTCTTGCGCGAGTTTGCCGACCCTCACTGGAAGGCCGCGCTCGGGGGTAAATCGCTTGAGCGTTCGCCAGATACGCTTTTCAATTCCTGGGATTTGCCTGCTTCGGAGTCCGGCACCATTACGGTGACGTATGAAATGCAGCGATACCTCGTGATCGGATATGCGATATCCGGATTGATCGTAGTAGGGTTCATATTCGCCATGACTCCGTTCCGGCGAGTCGCTCGAGGACTTCGGACTTGAGCGCGCGGGGCGTCTGGTTTGCGCGGATGCTGCCCGCCGCCATAGGAATCGCCGCAATTGCCGCTGCTGCCGCGATGCTTGCCGTCGGATCGCGAAGCGTCCCTCATCTCGAAACCGCCAGAATCTCGCAGTTTCGGATGGGGCCTATCGGATCCCCGGTAAGTCAGACGATAAGGTCGGGCGGCGCCACGCTCACAATGATCGAGCTGCCGCTAACGTCCCGGTCCGAGTTCCCCGTCCGGATTGCGGTAAGGGTATGGTCCGGGAAAGCGAACGCGCTCGTCCGGGAGGCGCTGGTAGAGGTTCCTCCCGGGACAGAAGATGCCTGGACGCGCATCGACTTCGATCCACTGGACGTCGAGTCCGATGACACGCTTGAGTTTCAGTTCTTCTTGCCCGAGCAGGAGACTGGCGAGGTTCACGTCGGAGCCGGTCTTCAGGATCAATACCCCGAAGGCCGCTTCAAGGATCACGATGGCAACCTCCCCCCGGAACAGGACCTGGCCATTCGGGTGTGGACCAATGTCGGACCCGCGGGCTTCTTGTGGCGGCTCGCGCACGGTGATCCGTTAGGCGTCGTCGTCGTCGCGGGGCTCATGCTGTTCATCGCGCTCGCCGTGTTCGCCGAAGCCTCGAAACGCCTGCCGCGTTTGGCGGCTACCCTGCACGCGACGGCGGCGCCCATGCTGGCATTCGCGCTCATGTATCGATTGCCGGAAATCTCGTTTTAGCCGTGGCGGCCGGTCCGGACGCTTGCTGCAAGGAAATCCCGCGGCGATCGAAGAGCCACGGCCGGCTCTCGAAAACGTGCGATATAGGGCGTCGCCTCGGGGGCCAGCGACGATCTTGAATACGCCGTCGATCAGCATCCTGATTCCCACCCTCAATTCCGCTCGCACGCTGCCAGCATGTCTGGATTCGGTCGTCGGGCAGGACTACCCCCGGGAGCTTGTCGAAATCATCGTGGCGGACGGGGGGTCCACCGACCGAACGCCGGAGCTGGCCAGAAGCTACGGAGCCGAGGTAATCGAAAGTCCTCTGAAAACTGGTGAGGCCGGCAAAGCGGCCGCCCTGCGCCGCGCAAACAACGATCTCATCGCGCTGGTGGATAGCGACAACATTCTGCCCAGGCGGGACTGGCTCGCGCGAATGGTCGCGCCAATCGCCGAGAATGACGACATAGTCGGATCCGAGCCTTGGGAATTCACTCTAAGAGACGGCGATCCGGCGTTTACCCGGTACTGCGCAATGCTGGGCATGAACGATCCGCTCTGCCACTTCATCGGCAACTATGACCGGTTGAACATGCTGACCGAAACGTGGACGTCGCTGCCGGTCAACGCGGTGGACTGTGAGGATTACGTGACGGTCGCGCTTGAAGCTGGACTGCTGCCAACAATTGGCGCCAACGGAACCGTCTGGCGGCGAGAGGCTCTTCGGCAATGGCGAGACCGCGACTACCTTTTTGACGTGGACGTGCCGAGCGATCTGGCTCGAAGCGGCGAGCTCAGATTTGCAAAGGTCAAGATCGGGATCGTTCATCTCTACGCGGATGGGCTGCGCCAGTTCGCTTCCAAGCAGACTCGCAGGATTCGCGACTATCTGTATTTCCGTCAGTCCGGCCGGCGGTCCGACCAGTGGGGCGCGAGACACAAACGCGGGCTTGTGCGATTTGTGATCGCCTGTCTGACGGTGGCGCCGCTGTTGCGAGATTCGTGGATCGGATACCGGCGGTCGAGTGATCCGGCCTGGCTGCTCCATGCGCCGGCATGTTGGTTGACGCTGATTATCTACGGTTGGGGGGCTGTCGCCGGACGCGCGCGGCGGCGGCCCGAATCGCGCGAGCGATGGAACGCCTAGCGACCTGGCCTCGCTGCGAGGACCGTCACTCCGCTCAATGGCGCCACATCGGGAGCGTGAGATATCCAAAGGTGCGCATGTAGCAGCGCCCGCATGACTCAACCAGGTAAGTGGTTAAGCCTGTCCGCGTCCTTCAAGGAATACGAAGAGGGCTGTCCGTGGGTCTAGTGCGGAGTTCCGACTCTATTTGTCTGGCTGGACGTCCTCGCCGCCGTAGCGCGGCAGCCAGTAGGAGCGGTAGAGGGCGTCGCATTCAATCGAACAAAACGAATGGCCGTCGGCGCTTTTCCATATATCGCGCGGGATCATCTGACCGCACATCTCGCAATTCATGACCTTAGGGTCCCACCAGCTTCGATTCAGCTTTTCCCAGCGTCCCTCGTCGGCCTGGCGCTTGCCGCGGTCCTCGGTCGAATCGCCGTTCACGACGCCCTGCCTTCCGGGCGTGCTTCGGTGCGACTAGCCTCGGTGTCGTTTTCTTTCAGAGCTATCTTCCCGTTGGAAGTCTCGATTTCCACTCCGTAGAGTTCGCGAGCCGCTTCGACCGATACGAATCCGTCCAGCACGTCTTCAAGCACCCGCTCGGAGGGGCGGTCGGCGGGACGCCCAAATCCGCCTCCGCCGGAGCTGCAAAGCATCACGCGGTCGCCGCGCTTCAACTTGATGTTGGCGATGCGGGAGTTACTGTGGGTTCCATAAGCCTCGCGAAACGTCCTGTACTCGTCGTCGCCCGCGCGTTTCACGAGCAGCGACGACGTCGCCGCAGCTCCGCCGCCAAACAGACCCCACGGCGGACTGACCATCCTGTCGTACAGTGCGGAGACGTTAATCTCCGGCGCTCGGACCTCGAGAATACGTTCGCTTCCCAGTCCGCCGCGATGCTCTCCGGGACCGCCGGAGTCGTTGCGCAGCCGGTACGACCACTCGACGAAGGGGTATCGGGTCTCGAAGATTTCCACCGGCGTGGCGCGGCAATTTCCGTTGGGTACGCAAAGATTGTCGTTGCCGTCGGCGTGCGACCGCCCTCCCCAGCCGACGCCGTCGAAGTGATAGTGCGCGTAGAACCGGCCGGTGTGCGGATGGACCCCGCCGAATAGGAAGTTGCACGAAGTGCCGCCGGTGGCCGCGGCAACGCGGTCCGGAACGGCCTTCGACATCGCGCCGAGGACGATCTCCCACAACCGGGGATGAGTCTCGGTATTTCCCCCAACCGACGCGCCGGGTTCCATGACGTTGGTGATCGTTCCCGGTGGCGCGATGACGGTGATTGGGCGGTAGGAGCCCTCGTTATGGGGAATGTCGTCGTCGACCAGTTGGAAGATCGCGTTGTACACGCCGGAGGCCGTGACTCCGTACGTGCAGTTCAGGACGTGGGGCCCCTGCGGGTCGCTTCCGGTAAAGTCCGCGATGATGCTGCCGTCGTCGACCACCAATCTCAGGCGCACCCAATCTTGCACCGGCGGATCGCTAGCGTCTTCCATGTGGTCCTCGAACGTGTACTCGCCGTCGGGAATGGTCCGCAGCTCTTCCCGCATCCAGCGCTCGGCGTAGTCCTGAAGCTGGGCGCTGACCGTCGTAATCTGCTCCAGGCCGTAGGCGTCGAGCACTTCGTGGACGCGCTTTTCGGCCACGTCCAGTGATGCGAGCATGGCGTGCAAATCTCCCCACGAGTACCGCGGCGCGCGATGGTTCGCCATGATGATTCGCCAGATATCGTGGTTGTACTCACCCTCTCGCATCAGCCAAACCGGCGGAAGTCTGAGCCCCTCCTGATAGACCTCGGTTGCGGTTGCCGCGAATCCACCGACGGCCATTCCGCCGATTTCGACCATGTGGGCAATGTTGGCGACGTAACCAAACAAATCGCCTTGATAGTAGACGGGTTTGATAACGACGTGTTCGGGCATGTGCGCGCCGCCGCGGTAAGGGTCGTTGTGCACTACCACGTCTCCCGGCTTTAGATTTGCTTCGCCGATTTCCGCGATAAGCCATTTGACGACGAACCTGATCGCTCCAACCTGCGCGGGCGAGAATTCGGTCTGCGAGAGCATGTTTGCGTCTCTGCCGAAGAGCACGCACGAGAAGTCGAGGCTTTCGCTGAAGATCGGCGAGTAAGAGGCGCGCATCATCGTCGTCCCCATTTCCTCGACGATTCCAACCAGGCGGTTGTATACGACGGTCAGCGATACGAGATCGGCTGCCGACGTTTCGGTACTAGTGTTCATGGCCGCTCACGTTCAGGCGGGCGTTGAGTCGATCCGAACAACCGCGGTCCCGTCGCGCGTGACGGTCAGCGAATCTGCCGGTCGCAAGAACGTGGTCGAATCGAGTTCCTCGATTATCGCGGGACCTTCGATTTTCTGGTTGGGCGCCAAATCCTCACGGTCGTAGATCGGACAATCGGCAACGTATTGCCCATCGAACAGGATTGATCTGGTTCCGACCGGCTCGCCATCGGGCCTGGATTGGATTTCGGGAAATCTCGGATTGTCTGTCTTGCCTATGACGGTCACGTTGAACTGGACCATCTCGATAATCTCGTCCGCGATCCGGTACCCGTAAATCTGCTCGTAGTGCTGGTGAAACGATTCGAGCACGTCGCGCGCGGAATCAGTGGTGATGGGGCCGCCTGGAATGGGTATTTCTTCTTCGTAATTCTGCCCCATGTAACGCATGGTTACGGAGCGTCGAAGGGTCGGCACTCCTCCGTAGCCTTCGCGGCGAAGATCCTCGGTCGCATCCAGGACCAGGCCCTGGAGTCGGTCGTCGATCGACTTGGGATCTAACCGGTCGGACCGGACGATGTTGGTCCACGTTTTATCGACGCGGAGGTCGGCCAGCAGCGCTCCGAAAGCGGAGGTCAATCCCGGGTGAGGAGGGAGTACGACCTGCTTGACTCCGATTGATCGCGCGATGGCCGCCGCGTGGAGAGGACCCGCGCCGCCGAACGCGACGATAGAGAAATCCCGCGGATCGAGACCTCGCCCGATGGTCATCTGCCGGATTGCCTCGGCGACGTTTTCGTTGGCGACGTCCACGATGGCGGCGGCCGTCGCCTCGACCGACGTTCCGAGCGACTCTGAAAGCGACTCAACCGCCTGCTCCGCCAAGTCCTTGTGCAGCTTTACCTCGCCGCCCAGAAAGTTGTCGGGATTGAGTCTTCCCAAAACGATATTCGCGTCGGTCACCGTGGGGCGGTCGCCGCCCTGGCCGTAGCACGCGGGGCCGGGTCTGGCGCCCGCAC
Organism: Chloroflexota bacterium; assembly: GCA_965263025.1. Taxonomy (GTDB): domain Bacteria; phylum Chloroflexota; class UBA11872; order UBA11872; family VXNJ01; genus JAPOVO01. Next base: position 439,930 of record OZ253578.1, read on the forward strand.
TGGACGGGCCGACCTGCAGCAGGCCGCCCTTGTTGATAAATGCGATGGAGCCGCCGCCGGCGCCTAAGGTTGTCATATCTATAAATGGCGCCGAAACGGGCAGTCCAAACTCGATTTCCCACTCGGTCGTATATCGCACCAGGCCGTCGACGACCACTCCCACGTCGGTACTGGTGCCGCCCATGTCGAGCGTGATCACGTTGTTCTGCCCAGCCGCCTCGCCAAAGTGCCTTCCGGCGATGATGCCGCCCGACAGACCGGATAGCAGCGTCTGGACGGGGCGGTCCGCGGCTGACTGGGAGAGCATCTGACCGCCGTTGGACTTCATCAGCGACCAGTGACGGTCGAACCCCCGATCCTCAAGCCCGGCTTGCATGGACTGGACGAACTGATGCACCTGGGGCCGCACGTAGGCATCTACCAGGGTTGTGCTGGCGCGGTCGTATTCTCGCCAGATCGGCGCCACCTCGTAAGACGCCGACACGGGAATGTTTGGAAATTCGTTCCGCAGATGGTCCCTGGTCCTCAGCTCATGATCGGGACTAACGTAAGAAAACAGGAAGTTAATAGCGAGCGCGACGTTGCCGTGTTCCGTGCCATCGAGCCGTTGGCGGATGTCCGCGGTGAGCTGGGCCAGCCCGTCGTCGGTCAGAGGAATGAGCACTTCCCCCTCATAGTCGGTACGCTCGGGGATTCCCAGGCTGTCGCGGCGGAGCACCAGGGGAGTCGGGCTGCTCCATTGAAGGTCGTAGTGGAACCGTCGGTTGGTCCTCTGAAGGAACGGAATGTCTTCGAATCCCTCGGTGGTGACGTAGATCACCCGCGCCCCGCTCCGCTGGTGAATGGAGTTGATCGCGACGGTCGTGCCGACGACGAGATACGAAATGCGGCTCGCGGGCGCGTCCATTTGCTCTATGCACTCGAAGATGGCGTCGCTGGGCTGGGCGGGGGTGGAGGGGCGCTTGTGGACCTGGACGTGACCCGTTCGGACGTCCATCGCGACGAGGTCCGTAAACGTGCCGCCGGTGTCCACGCCAACTCTCATTCCCGCGAAATCAGGGTCCACTAGATTCCCTGTATCCGTCGACGCGCTGCGAGCCCGAGGCGAGCTCGAACGGCGCGTTTATTCAAGTGATTCGTCGATTCTTGACGAAAACTGGTTCCAGGCAAGCTCGATTCTGCTTACGTCGTCAAGGACTGTGAACACGTGAGACCATATTTCGTTGAGCGACTGCATTCCGGATTCGCGGTTCCGCTCGTCGAGCGAGCGCACCGCCTCCGGCGCGGACCGGGTTAAAGCGCCAACGGCCTCCTCGACTCCGCTGGCGAGTTTACGCGCCGACGAGACCAGCGCTTCGGCGAGTTCGGCGGCCGACTGGCCGCTCGCGGGGTCGTGCTCGGATCGCTCCTGCCGGGTTGACGGACCGTAGTTCGGCTGGAGCTTGTTTCCCTGCTGGTCCCATCTGGTGTGCGTGGGCTCGACGTGCGGAGTTACTGAGAGATACATCATCATCGGCTCGTCACCGAGGCACCTGATCGAGTGCCGCTCGTCTATCTCCGCAACGCACAGCTGCCCCGCCGTCAGCACTTGTCGGTAACCCTCGATCTCGAATTCGGCCTTTCCCCGCAAGACTAGAAATATCTCTTGTCCGAGATCGTGACTATGCCGGACCGACACTTCGCCCGGCTCCATCTTGAGGAATCGCGACCGGATTTCCGGCGAAATGAATACGTTCTTAAGATCATGCCGGTAATCGAAAACCTCGAAAGCCATCAGTCCACTCCAGTACCGTGCCACGCGCGAACGATCTCGCGAACCAGGGCCGAGTCGTCGATCACCTCGCGTCCCGGCGTTATCGGCTCGCGCCCGCCGCGGATGCAGTCGCCGAAGTGCGCGAGCTCGTTCTTGAACGCGTTCTCATGCCACTGCGCGAGCGTTTTCGACGGATTCAATTCACCATCGATTTCTACAACGGTCACGTCGGTCGTGAGTCCCCGAGCGAATCCGGTAGGAAAGGATACGATCACTCGCTCGCGACTTCCATAGACCGCCAGCGTTTCCTCGAATTCCCACAGTTCGGGCAGATCGACCCAGTTCATGATGGCGCGAACGCCGCCTTTGTACTCGAGCATGGTGGATACGGCCCGTCCACCCATCCAGATTTCAGTATGTATCACGCGCTCGGGCGGTCCAAACAGCCCGTGAAGGTTTCCTATGTCGTGAATCAGACTCCCGTTTATCAGGTTGAACGCGCCTCTTTGCTCAGGTCTGGCCGGTCGCAATCCGAGCGCGTTGTCTATTTCGGCATCGTCCCTGGCCTTGGCGGCTTCTGATTGTTTCGTCGCGGCGCTGGCTGGCTTGTGAAACCTGAACTCGGCGGTATGCAGCTCGTTATCGGGATGAAAGTGGTTCACTTGCACGAAGCTCACTTCCGACATGCGAGCGATCCGTTGCTTGGCGAAGATGAATCCGGGATCGTACCGCTTCATGTAGGCGACCATGAAAACGACGTCTGATTGTTCGGCGGCGCGCGCCATTTCGCGCGCCTCGTCGACCGTCGTGCACGCGGGCTTTTCCACGAGCACGTGCTTGCCCGCGCCGATCGCCGCCAGCGTGAGGAGAACATGATTGCCGGAGGAGCAAACGATTACTCCATCGACGTCGCCGGCCAAAAGCTCGCGATAGTCGCGGAACCGCCTGGCGGCGGGAACGTAGAAATCGTCTCCGACTTTGTCCAGAAGATCGCTGGACAGGTCACAGATTCCGCCGATCTCGAACCGGTCGTCAAGCTCGCGCAGGTGCGGAAGGTGCTGAATCTGGGCGATCGCCCCGCATCCAATGACGCCGATTTTGAGTCGATTCAAGCTAGCTCCCTCGCCGCGCCCGGCATGGTCAGTCGTAGCGTAATTCCGCAATCCGTATATTGATAGTCAGAGCGGATGAACACAAGTAGCGAGCCTCCGCCCCGCGCCATCGTGCGAGACCGCGTCCCGATGGCGCGACCGGCTGATGCTCAAGCGAAGCGGACTCGGCAGCTTTGGGACGGACGCCGCTAACGAAATACTTCGGAGGGCTAGTAGAGCGGCGCTTCGCGGCGAGGGGCGACGTACTCTTCGGCGGTCCCGACCGACTCGATGTAGCCGATGTACAGGTCTCGAAGTTCACTGGCTTCGTCTGGATGGTCCTCGATGACGTTCCTGGTCATGCCAGGGTCGGCGTGGTTGTCATAGAGTTGCGGCGACGTGCCCGCCTCGCTCGCCTGTTCCACGCGGCGCCGGCTGTCGATCACTTCGGTATTGGTTTGAGACACGCCCGGGCCCGCCTCGGAAGACGGACGCGGCGCACCCAGCACGAGCGTCCAGTCGGGCGTTACCACGGTGCTCGGACGGCCCGCCAGAGGCGTGCAGATGCTGTGCGACGAAACCGCAAATTCCCGGAGCTTGTCGGTCTGACCGGTTATTAGCGGCATAAGTGACTTGCCATTGGCTACTGCGCTTGAATCGAGGTTTGCCAGCTCCAGGAACGTTGGCGTCAGGTCCAGTGGCTGCACGTAACCGCCGGGCCGCATTCCCGGTCCCGTAACGCCGGGAACGTGGGCGATGAGAGGGATGCGGGCAACCTCCGAAAGCAGCGGATGCGGGCGAACGGGGCCGTTGGGCTCGATGATGCTCTTGCCGATTATTCCGTGCTCGCCGAAATAGAATCCGTGGTCTGAAGTGAGTATCAACGCGGTGTCGTCCCAGAGGTCGAGCCTGTCCATTGTGTCCAGTATCCTGCCAAACCAGCGGTCCACCATAGAGACTTCGCCGCAGTAGAGGGCGTGCGAATGCCGGAGCTCTTCGGGACTCAGAAAGTCGGCCCAATAGCCGTAGACGGGATAGGTGACGCGCTGGCCTTCGTAGCCGGGATCGTAGCGGTCGGTATCGGATTGCGGCGGGTCCCAGGGTTCGTGAGGGTCGAACGTGTCCACATGGAGAAAGAACGGCTTGTTCTTTGTGTTTTGCTCAAGCCACTGGCAGGCCCGCGTGAAGGTCGTGGGGCAGAAGCGGTCGCTTTCGTCCTGCCAGTCCGCGATGTTGCGAAGGTATTGCCGCATGGTTAGGTCCGGCTCTCGCAGCTTCTCGGGGGCGGAAGGAAGCTCGACTCGCTGCGGGTGTGAACGCAGCCGGTCGTTTTCCTGACCCCTGATCCAGTCCCAGGCGGTGAACCCGCGGTCGAAGTGAAATCCGCGCTGCAAGATATGCGGAGTGTCCGCGATGAGCATGGTGGTGTAGCCGGCGTTCGCCAGCGTTTCGGAGATTACGACCTCGGAAGCGGGAAGCGGCGCCCACTCCGCGTAGGTGAAAACGGATCGTCCCGTGAATATCTCCCGCCGATTGGGAACGGTCGGAAAGGACCCGATGTAAGCGTTTTCGAACACGCAGGCGCCGCGGGCGAAGCGGTCGAAGTTTGGTGTCTCTACCGTCCATTCGCCGCCAGACTCCCAGCGTTCAGGCTGAGCGGAATACGCGCCGACGTGGTCGCGGCGTAACGTATCGCAGACGACGACTATGAAGTTCATAACGGCTGGCGGCCTCCTGGCAGGGACGCGCGCCGCGGCGCACGGATGGATGGGCGACGGGCGATCCCGGGCGCGAAACAAGGGACAGTCAACGAAATCAGTTGCATGACGCGTAATTTAGCATCAGACTCGCGACACCCGGCAGTTCAGCGGATTCCGGCGGGCAATGGTACCTTCGGCCACCAGGCAGTTGACGTGGGAGGGACAAATGATCGAAAAAGCGACCGAGCAGTTTCAATGGTCACCCGCCGGGGTGGGCGAGCATTACGTCGCCGGATTGACTGGCTACACCGGGCTGGACTATCACTCTGTCGCTCAGCTTTCGAAGCATCCGGCGGTGAGATCGCAGATGGGTGGTCGGGGTCTTTACAAAGCGAGCATGGCCGTGCTTCCGAATGGCGACATCGTCGCTTCGCCGGTCGACATGCTCCACCCTTCGATAGCGAGTCCGTTCCCGACGGGCACTCCGAACGAGTTCTTCGGTAAGGAGCCGCAACTCAGGAACTGGCCGGTGTGTCTGCACGTCTCCAGGGATAACGGCGCGACCTGGGGGCCGATGGAGCACACACCGCTGCTTGGCAAGGAAAACTCGCTCACGTGCCTTGCCGACGGAAGCCTGCTCTTCACCGGCGAAAGCGTTGACGCGGTATGCCGTTCCGAGGACGGCGGCCTAACCTGGACGATCACTCCCATGGAAACCCCGCGGGAGAGCTACCAGTCGGTATCGATAGTTCGCGGACCGATTTTCCAGCCCGATGGCACGATCTCGATTATGCGCTGCGTGGGTACCCACGAGGGCGCCGAGATAGAAGGACCTGCTAACTGCCGGGCGTGGCTGCGCCACTCTTCGGACTCGGGCCGAAGCTGGTCCGAGCTTGAGCCGGTCGAGGTCTGGGACGACTCGTTCCCGATGTTCGTGGAGTCCGACTTTTTGAGCCTTCCTGACGGAAGGCTGCTGGCGACCAGCCGGTTCGAGTATAACCATCCCATCAATGGAACCTCCCCGCCGCACGCGCCGGGATCGGTGCCGAACGATCACGCGGCGGGGCACATCGTGTTGATGGAAAGCGCCGACGGCGGGCGGACCTGGACTGAGCCGAGGGACTTTCTCAATTACAGCGAGGTTCACGCCCATCTCGCGCTACTCAACGACGGGCGGATACTTTGCACGTATCTGAATTACCACTTGCCGTTCGGGACAGCGGCGGTCGTGAGCAACGACATGGGCAAGACGTGGGATTTCGATCATCCGATCCAAATATCAATTAGCAATGGCCCGAGCAACGGCTGGCCGACGACCCGTCAGCTGGCCGATGGCACGCTGCTCACGATTTATGCGCTGTCGCCCTATTATCAGGAGCCGGAGGAGTCTGGTAGGAGCGTCGTGCACACCGTCAGATGGGAGCTGCCGTAGGGAAGATGGGTCGCCGGGGTTTTTCGTAGGGCGTAGCCAGCGGTTCGGTCAGGTATGGGTTAGGCCGAGGCACCCTTCGACAGAGCCTGTGCTGAGTACATCGGCAAGCTCAGCACAAGCTTTACCGAAGTGCTCAGGGCGAACGGAACTTGTCGGTGGGGGCAGGCGGCCTGCGGGCCTGTCATTCCGAGCTAAGCGAGGAATCTGCTTCATCGCGCGCAAGGGTCGGCGCATTCGTCGGGAATGGTTTCAGGCTTGCCCCCTGACTTGCTTCGGCGTCCGACAGGCGGAAAGGGAAACGCAGGAGCCGGCGGTGGGAGTCGAACCCACAACCTGCGGTTTACAAAACCGCCGCTCTGCCATTGAGCCACACCGGCTTGGCGAGGCAATAACTTAACATAATCCTTGCGGACGTCTCGAATCCAGCGAGTAGCGAGGCGGCTATCTTATTATCAGTCTTCCATCTTGACATTCTGTATCTTCGGGACGATAAGTGACCTGCGGGATTAGTTTCCAATGGTACTGACGATAGAGTCCAGGTTTGTCGATCGGAACTTGCGTTGGGTTGAATCCGTTTGCCGTCATTCCTGTAGCCTGGTGAGCTGTTTGCGGCCTGGCTCGCCGAGTCGACGTCCCGCCCGAGATGGATCAGCGCGAACCAACTGCGGCGAATGGTATTGAGGCTGAATTCAATCCGCTGTCAGACGACGCTGATTCAACCGTAATCGAGCAAAGCTCGGTCGAGTCCGCTCCTAACGAGGCCGAGGGCAGTCTTTTCGACCGGTATGAGGTCGCGGATGTTTCGAACATTGCACTGGGGCCGGAACTTCGCAATGAGAGTCGAACGAAGTTGTGCGAGTTGGTCACCAAAGTCGTGCGTGCTGAAGGGCCCGTGCATAGGGACGTGGTGATCGAGCGCATCAGGCTTCGCTATGGAATCGGACGGGTGCGAGGAAGCACGCGCAAGCGGGTTTACGAGGCCATCGCCGCAAGCGTCGGGAACGACCTGCGATGGCTTCAGGAAGGACATTACGGGCGATGTGCCTCTGATGTCTTTCTCGCAACCCCAGAACAGGAGAGTCAGGTCCGTCCACGCGCGCCCCACGACGATGCGCGGAGTGACGACCCGTCGCGCAGAAAAATCGAACACATCCCGCTGATTGAATTGAAAACTGGAATCTTGGCTCGCGCCGAGCCGCTGTACGGAGCATCGCACGATGACCTGATTGTCGACGCTGCCCGACGGTTCGGGTTCAAGCGAACGGGAAAGGATGTCAAGGCCCGGATCGGCGAGGCTGTTGACCAGTTGGTCGCGGCTGGCCGGCTGGTAGGAGATTCGGACATGCTGAGGGTCGCCGACTGATCTAGCGCCAGCGGCTGGAGGGTTGTGGATTCCGGCTTTCCCGAGAATGACGAGAAATCTGCTGGCCCGACCGGACGACACACGAGCAACGCGTGACGGGCAGTTTGGGTGATAGGTGGTCCTTGCTACGCTCGCCCGGCCTCCCATTCCTCGCGCAGGATGGCGTAGAGCACGGTGTCGACGGGCTGATTCCCCGATGGCGCATCCTCTTGCACCAGACGTTTGCGGATCATCCCAGCTTTCTCCATGACGCGCTGTGACGCGACGTTCCTTACAGCGGCCACTGCCCAGATTCGTTTCAAGCTCAAGTCTTCGAACGCGGCCGTAATAACCGCCTTGGCCGCTTCGGTCGCAAATCCCTGAGACCAACGTGCGCGGGCGACTGCGTAGCCAAGCGCGGCGGTGCGCCGCTCGTGATTCAGGTCGTGAAGATTCAGCGCTCCGACTACCGTCGCTTCGATGACGATGGCCCAGGAAGGCTCGTCAGACCACGCAGCGGCCAATTGGCGGGCTAAGAACTCCTCGGCGTCGGACCGCAAATACGGCTTAGGCACGGGAAGATACTGCCCCCACTCAGGGTCATGGGCGTATTCGTAGACGTCGTCGGCGTCGGACAGCCGGAACGGCCTTAGAAGAAGCCGCTCGGTCCGGATCTCCTTCGGCATTGCGGCCATGCGGGTTTCCAATCTGTCTAAACGAGGTGATTGCGGCAGTTGAGGCGGCCCTTGCATCCAGCAGGTTTCCGGAGCAGAGGAATCGCTGCGGGCGTTGCGCCTGGCGGTGACTGAGTCGTTCGCCGTTTGTCAGATTACAGATAAGCGTGAGCGCGTCAAGCGTTATCCAGTGGGGGCGCTGAAACCGTGCGGCGCGCCGACGCGCTGTAACGAGACCGCTTCTGAGGCAATATTATGCGTAACTGATACGCGACGGCGCCACGAGGTTGTTCAGGAACAGGAAGCAGCATGGGCATTTTCGGGTCGGGAGAATTTCGCTACGAAGTGGTCGACAACTGGGCCAAGCGCCCCAACGGCTGGCCGTTTCTGGATGTCCCCGGGGTTGCGGTCGACTCGCGGGACCGGGTCTACGTATTGAGTCGCGGTCCGCATCCGGTGATGGTGTTCGATCGCGACGGCAACTTCGTCAGGTCCTGGGGCGAGGGGCTATTCGTACGACCGCATGGGATATTTATCGACTCCGAGGACCTGGTCTGGTGCACGGGCGATCTGGACCATACGGTCCGCAAGTTCGACGCGGACGGCAACCTGCTCATGACTCTCGGAACGCCGGGCGTCTACTCCGACACCGGACATGACGGCAAGGATTATTTCGGCATCAAACGCGCGGGACCGCCGTTCAACCGACCTACCAACACCGTCGTCGCGCCGGATGGCGATGTTCTGGTAACGGACGGCTACGGAAACGCGCGCGTACACAGGTTCACTGCTTCAGGTGAGCACGTCGCGTCGTGGGGTGAACCCGGCGGCGGTCCTGGGCAGTTCGTGCTGCCGCATTCACTTATCATCGACCCTCGGGGGCGCATTTTGGTGGCCGACCGTGAAAACCACCGCATACAAGTCTTTGATTCAGACGGCGAGGTCATAGACATCTGGCCCGATATTCGCGTGCCTCAGGACATGGCGCTCGATTCGACGGGGAACCTGTTCCTCGCGCAAGGCGGACACAGGGCGAGCGTATTGGACCTGGACGGAAATACGCTGGCGAGCTGGGGTGGTGAGGAGGGACCGACGAATGACGCGGGGCTTTTCATCGGCCCGCACTGTATCGCGGTCGACTCCAGAGGTGTTGTGTACATTGGCGAGGTCTGTGAAACAAGCGCCGGTTACGACCGGGGCTCCCGCGCCATTCAGAAGTTTGTTCCCGTATGACGATGCGAATGAGAGATCGGGCCGCGGCGCCATATGCGGCCGCAGGCTGGAGGACGCGAGAATGATACGACTGGGCGTAATCGGCTGCGGACGCATACTTCCCGCCCATCTTCGCGGATTGCGGGAGATCAAGGCGCGGGGATTGGCGGATTTCGAGATTACCGCGCTTTGCTCGCGCAACATCGACGACGCGAAGATGTTTCGGTCGCCCGACGACGGCATGGAGCCGCGCCCGCCGACCGCTCTCGATGAGACCGACCCATTGTCGGCTCCGCACGTCTACGTCAGCGAGCTCCAGTCCGGCAAACCCGAGGTATACGGCGACTACCGGAGTGTGCTCGACTCGGACTCGGTGGATGCCCTGATAGTGCTGACGGCGCTCGATTCACACCACACCATCGGCGTTGACTGTCTGGAGTCCGGGCGGCACGTCATGATGGAAAAACCGCTCGCCATCACGGTCAAGGCGGCTCGGATGCTGGTGGACGCGGCGGCCAACAACGACTTGATGCTGGCGACCGCCGAGGTCATCCGGTACATGGCTCCCGTAAGAGCAGTGCACTGGGCGATACGCCACGGCCGCATCGGGCGGTTGCAGTCGGTCCTCGCGGGCGGCATGGGATCGCCGGACTGGTCCCCCGACTACATCGCCGCGCATACCGCCTGGCGGCACGTCAAGGAGCGCGCCGGCGGTGGACCGAGCATCGACTTCGGAGTCCACCTGTTCGACATGATCGAGTATCAGTGCGGGGAAATCGACTCGGTTGGAGCAATCGCCGCAACCACGGAGCCGGTTCGCCGCTATCGCGGCGATGCGCCTTTGACGGGGACGGTTGAAAACGAGCTGGAAGACGTTGCGATGATTACGTACCGCTTCAAGTCGGGCGCGATCGGAAGTCTGACGCTCTCCTGGGGTGTGCACGGCGAGGTCGTGGCGGTTCCGGGCGGCAAGGCCATCTATGGAAGCAAGGGGTCGGCTATCGGTACTGAATTGACGGACGACCTTGGGGAAAAAACCGACGCGCTCCAGTTGATGCGCGCGGAGGCCTCGCCGGACCGGCTTGAACGATGGTTTCCCGGCAACCTGGAGGACCCGTTCGGATTGGAACTGCTTGACTGGCTCAAGGCCATCGAAGATTCGGAGCGAAAACCGGAGGTCGACGGTGAGGGCGGACTCCGCGATCTGGCGGTAGCCTACTCGGCCCTTGAATCGTCATTGGCGGGGCGGCAAGTGAAAGTCGACGACGTTGCGTCCGGAAGCGTCAACGAATACCAGCGAGAGATCGACGAAGCGCTGGAGATTTGACTGCCGGCGGCGACTCTTGTCCACGCCCGGGGGCACGCCGACAATGCACTCAATTTGACATAAAAGTGAATTCGCTCATGTCAGGCTGCGGCCGAGCCGGTCGCCAATATGGTCGCGGACGCGGCGGGGACAGCTCATCCAGCTGGGAGGCCGGCCGCGGTTGAGCACGGTTTGAATTTCAGAGTCCTCCGAAATTCGGGTTCGTGCCGCGGAAGATGACCGCGCGGCGGCCGTCGTCGAGCGGCGGCAAAACGGTGTTTTGGGACTTCCACGGCACGCTGGTGGACGATCCGGGTGGATGGCCGGGAGCGCTGATCGAAGTCCTCGATCGATACGTGCCGGGCCATGGTGTCGATAAGGAGGAAGTCAGGCCGGCTCTCAGAAGCGGATTTCCGTGGCACACACCTGAGACGGCCCATCCGGAGCTTTCGAATTCGGATCGATGGTGGGCAAACCTGGAGCCGCTATTTGCAATAGCCTATAAATCGGTGGGCATTCGAACGGCCAAGTCTCGCGAGCTGGCGAGCAGGGTGCGAGAAATGTACGTGCGCCCCGAAAGGCAAGAGCTGTTCGACCACTCGCTCGAAGCGCTGGAGTCTCTCCGGAACGACGGATGGCGCCAGATGGTCCTTTCGAACCACGCGCCCGAGCTGCCCGAGATTGTGGCGACAATCGGCTTGTCCGGGTTTTTCGAGGCCGTGGTCTACTCGGCGACGACCGGATATGAAAAGCCGAACCAACGCGCCTTCGAGATTGCGCTGGAGGTAGCCGGCAATCCGGGGGTTGCCTGGATGATCGGTGACAACCCGGAGGCGGACGTGCTCGGCGCCGAAAGGGCGGGCATTCCGGCAATTCTCGTGAGAAAAGAAGACCCGCGTTGCTTGCGCGTAGCGCCGGACTTACTCGCCGTACTGGAGATTATCCGGCGGACCGACGCAAAGACCTCGCTTTAGGCGGGCAAGGCCCACCGTACGCGCCAACATATTCGCGTCCGTTGTTCGGGTCTCGCTGCAAATGGGGCCATAATGCTCACGGATACCGCTGTTCCGAGATGAAGAATTACGGGGACGTCAGGTGAAAAACGATGAACTTTGCTTCACGCCGGCGACACGAATCGCAGCTCTCGTGCGCAATCGGGAGATTTCCGCCGTTGAAGTGACACAGGCTGTGCTCGACCGCATCGAAGCGATCGACAGCCGTCTCAACGCGATTTGCACGGTAGCGGCGGACGAGGCGCTGGAAGCTGCTCAGGCAGTAGACGCGGCGTTGGCAGGGGGCGAAGATCCCGGCCCGCTGGGCGGAGTTCCGGTATCGGTCAAGGACCTGGTCGCCACGAAGGGGATAAGAACTACGTTCGGCTCGCGTATTCACGAAAACGACGTTCCCGACTTCGACGGCCCGCTGGTCGAGCGGCTCAAACGGGCGGGAGCGATCGTAATTGGGAAGACCAACACTCCCGAGTTCGGTCACATGGGCGTTACTCACAATCAGGTTTTCGGCGTGACCCGCAATCCGTGGAGTCTCGACCACTCTCCCGGCGGATCTAGCGGCGGCGCCGGAGCGGCGGTTGCGGCGGGACTGGGGCCGCTAGCTGTAGGCAGCGACGGGGGCGGTTCGATACGGATTCCCTCGTCCTTTTCCGGAATATTCGGGCTGAAACCAAATCTTGGCCGAATCCCCCAATACCCTGTGGGCATCGGTTTGGAGTGGATGTCACACGCGGGGCCGATGACCCGCACCGTCGAGGACGCCGGTCTGATGCTCGACGTAATGGCCGGTCCCGACGAGCGGGACATGAGCACGCTGCCGCCGCCGCCATCCAGCTTTCAGGACGCGGCGCGCATGACCGATGTAAGTGACCTGCGCATCGGCTGGAGTCCGACCCTTGGATATGCGACGGTCGATGCCGAAGTCGCCGAGATAACGGAGCGCGCGGCGCGGAAAATGGGAAACTTGGGCTGCAAGTTCGAGCAGATCGAGCACGTATTCGACGATCCCGGTCCAGCCTGGTATACGTTGTTTTGTATGAAGTTCGCAGCGACGCATCGAGACGATCTGGATCGCGTCCGCGACATCCTCGAGCCGGGATATCTGGGCTTTGTCGAAGCCGGATTCAAGATGTCTGCCGTGGATTGTGCGAGCGCGGGATGGGTGCGGCGACTGCTGGCGCAGCGTATGGGGGAGGTCCTTGGCGAATTCGACATTCTGCTCACCCCCACGATGGCGGTCCCGCCGCTTCCGATCGGAGTCGACAATCCCGAAACTATCAATGGCCGGAAAATCTCGATCTTCGGCTGGACGCCGTTCACTTATCCTTTCAACATGACGGGGCAGCCGGCGGCCAGCGTTCCGTGCGGATTTACCAAAGACGGCCGGCCGGTGGGGTTGCAGATCGTTGGTCGCCGGTTCGACGAATACACGGTCTTGCGCGCGTCGGCGGCGTACGAGCTCGCGGGTCCATGGGCCCAGCAGCGTCCGCCCGCGCCGTTCGGCTAGCTTGAGCAGGAAGTTGACGAGCCTAGCTCAACCAGCCGCCCTGTGGCCGAGGCGGTGGGCGATTGGCGTGCTGAGGTGGACTGATCGGCAAGTATCGGAGAGAGCCGGTCACTGAGGCTGTATTTCCAGGGATGGCACTTGTTTTGACAAACTGGTTAACCGCGCGGTAAAAACCGACTGACTGGTCGGTTTTTTGGGCAAGGTGAACGTTGGCTGTTAAAGGTCCTCCGCACGGGCGGCAAACCCGCTCCAGGGTAACGCGCGCGTTATTACTCGACGCGGCCCAGGAGATAATCGCCGATCGCGGCTATCACGGCGCGGCGATGGACGATATCGTCGAAGCCGCCGACCGGTCCAAGGGCGCGGCATATTTTCATTTTCCGAGCAAGAGCGACATCTTCGAGGCCGTGCTGCTCCGGCTGGCGGACCGGCTCGAAAGTAAGGTGGAGAGCGCAATATCTCCGAAGCGCACCGCTCTGGAGAGGCTCGACGCGGCGCTTACGACTGTGCTGTCGACGTTCGCCAAGCACCGCAGAATGGCGCGCATCGCGCTTGTGGAGCTACCCGGCGCCGACTCACCCCTTCGGGACGCGACCTTCGGGATGCGCCGCCGGTTTGTGCGCCTGATCGAGACGCAACTCGACGCCGCCGTAGCCGAAGGCGCAATTGAACCCCTTAATTGCCGCCTTGTTTCGCGGGCGTGGTTCGGGGCGATCGCCGAGGTGGTAACGGAGTGGCTTCGGATCGGCGACAAGAAGACGCTCGAAGCGGAGATGCCTGAGCTTCGCGCGACGCTCCTCAGGAGCGTCGGAGCTGAAATCGACCGTGGCGGCGACGGCGTTCCGGGCAAAGATGGAGCCTCGACGAGTGGTTGACGTGGAACCACTAACAATGAGACTGGATTCCGGCTTTCGCCGGAATGACGGGAAGGGGGCACGACGCTTCGTGGATTGCGGCCACGTAGCAATTACGGGGTCGGCCCGGCGCCGGGATGACAAGGAGTCTTGATAGGTGCTTGATCTGGAACCGCGCACGGCGGAGAGCTTTCGAGACCCCGCGCTTGGGCGTATTTGGGACAAGGTCCAGGCCGGCCGCCGTCTTGACCGGGAAGACGGGATCGCGATGCTCCAAACGCCGGACCTGTTGGGGCTGGGACGAATCGCCGACCATGCTTCCAGGGCGGTTTCCGGAGACCGGGTCTATTTCGTGCTCAACGTGCACATCAACCCGACCAACATTTGCGTGCTGTCGTGTTCGTTTTGCGATTTTGCCGCTAAAAAGGGAGATTCGTACGCCTACGAGCACTCCGTCGAAGACGTTCTGAACAGCATTCATCCGGACCTGCGGGAAGTCCACATCGTCGGCGGCCACCATCCCGATTGGCGGTTCGAGTGGTACGTGGACCTTCTGCGGACGATTCGATCGGAGCGTCCGAACGTGCAGATCAAGGCGTTCACGGCGGCCGAGATCGACTATTTCCACAAACGCTGGAAGTTGAGCGATCATGAGATCCTCGAACGGCTGATTGAAGCCGGCCTGCATTCAATGCCGGGCGGCGGCGCGGAAGTATTCTCGGAGCGCGTTCGCAGAATGCTCTTTCCGGGCAAGTGCGGCGCCGACCGCTGGATCGAAATTCACCGCCTCGCGCACTCCATGGGACTCCAGTCGAACGCCACCATGCTCTACGGCCACGTCGAGACTCTTGCCGAGCGCGTCGACCACCTCATCCGCCTTCGCGAGGCCCAGGATGAATCGGGCGGCTATCTCTGCTTCATTCCACTGGAATACCAGGTTGGAACGACGAAGCTGGTCGAGCGTCACGCCACGCCCGTCGACGATCTTCGAACTCTGGCAACCTCCAGGCTGATGCTGGACAACTTCCCGCATATCAAGTCTTACTGGGTCATGACGGGCGAGTCTACGGCGTCGATAGGCCTCAATTTCGGCGCTGACGATCTTGACGGCACCATAGGCGAGGAAAGAATCGCCCACGCGGCATTGGCTGCCAGTCCGCTCGGCATTGCCAGGGATCGCATGGTCGACCTGATCCGCGACGCGGGCAAAGTCCCTGTCGAACGCGACGCCACTTACAGCATCGAGCGGGTCTATGACACCTAGGATCGGTCGCATTCCATATCTGAATACCGAACCCTTTTTCGGTGACGACAGGATTCGCGCCGACGCTGTCGTTACCTCGCCGCGGGAGATGCTCTCGCTGGCCGCGCGCCGCGAGGTCGACATCGCGCCGCTGCCGGTGGTGGCCGAGTTCGACTATCCTGGCAGGTTCGCGCCTGTTGGAAGTCTCGGAATCGCAAGCTTTGGACCAGCCCGTTCCGTAATTCTCAAGTCCAGAGTGAGCGTCGAAAAGCTTGCCGGCTGCCAGATCGGGATCATCGACGATACGGCCACTTCGGTCCGCCTTCTCAAGGTCCTCTTGGATTACTGGCACGGCGCGAAATCGCAGACCCGTTTCGGATCGATAGGCGCCGGCAACGATGCCGTCCTTCTTATAGGAGACACGGCGCTGCAAAACGCGCGTGCGTCGGATGAACACCCGAAGGTGATCGACCTTGCGGACGAGTGGAAGAAGGCGACCGGACTACCGTTCGTCTTCGCCCGCTGGTACGCCGCGAGCGGAGTCTCCGAAGCCGACAGGGAAAGCGTCGCCGGTTACTTCGACAAGAACCTGACTTTCAACCTGTCGGACCCTTCTTGCATCCACCGGCGCAGGACCGATCCGGGTCTAAGTCTGGAGCAGACCGGCTGCTATATTCGGAACTTCATCTACCGTCTCGGCGACGTGGAGCTAGAGGGTTTGCGTCGATTTCGAGAGCTGGATTCAGAGCTGCAACAAAAGGTCAGCGCCGCATGATCGCCGAATTCCGATCTAAAGTCCTGGCCGGTTATCGCCTGACTTCTGCCGAAGGGCTACGTCTTCTGAGGGAGACCCATCTGCTTGAGTTGGGGGCTTTGGCAAACGAAGTGAGGTTCGTTCGCCATCCTCAGCCTGTCGTTACCTACGTCGTCGATACGAATCTCAACTATACGAATCTCTGTGACGCATACTGTAGTTTCTGCGCCTTCTACCGACCCCATACGAGCACCGCGTCCGACGCCTACACCCACACCGTCGCCGAGATGGTCGAGGCAATAGGCCGGGCACGCGATCTCGGTTGCACTACCGTTCTCATGCAGGGGGGACTGAATCCCGACCTTCCACTGAGCTATTACGCCGACATGGTGCGCGCAAGCCTCGAAGCCCATCCCGACGTGACTCCGCATTTCTGGTCGCCGCCCGAGATTTACGAGATGAAACAGGTATCGGGTCTTGGTTACGAGGAGATTTTGGGCGCGCTCTGGGATGCCGGCCAGCGCACGCTTCCGGGCGGTGGGGCGGAGGTCCTGACCAACCGGGTAAGAGAGAAAATCAGTCCGCTAAAAATGGACGCAGACGAATGGATCGAAATCGAGCGCAGCGCTCACAAGGTCGGTTTCCGCGGGACCGCGACCATGATGTATGGCCACGTTGAGAGCGACGCGGACATCATCGAGCATCTCGACCGCATCCGGGACTTGCAGGATGAAGGCCACAGAGGCCGCTTCCATGCGTTTGTGCCCTGGAGCTTCAGTCCTGGCAAGACGCCTCTGGGGCGGCGGATCAAAGGCAAACGGGCCGGCCCCAACCGTTATCTGAGACTTCTCGCCCTGGCGCGGCTCTATCTGGACAACTTCGATCACGTCGACGCCTCGTGGTTCTCGGAAGGCAAGAAGACAGGGCAAGTCGCCCTGCATTTTGGCGCCGACGATTTCGGCGGTACGTTGTTCGACGAGAACGTCATGAACGAGGCCGGGCACTACAGCCGAACTACGGCCGAAGAGGTGCGGCGGATGATTCGAGACTCGGGATTCATCCCGGCCCAGCGCAACAGTCAATATGAAACGCTGCGCGTGTTCGACAGCGAACCAGCCGCGGTTCTGGCATGACCGGCCAGTGTTGATCGCGCTGCCGCGCGGTCGCGGAGTTTGCGGTCCGCGGTCTTGGACGCTTCGCTGATGCGGCAAATCAAGATAGGGCACAGTCCCGACGCCGACGACGCTTATATGTTCTATGCAATAACTCACGGGATCGTGAACATCGACGGGCCTGAGCCGGCCGGCCATGTGGAGGTCCTCGAGGACATTCAAAGCCTGAATGCGCGGTCAATGAGGGGCGAGCTGGAAATGACGGCCATATCGGCGGCGGTCTATCCGCAGGTCGCCGACCAGTACCGAATCCTGTCCTGCGGGGCGTCGATGGGCATCGGCTACGGACCGATAGTCGTGTCGAACCGCGATCGTTCCCTGGAGAGCCTGCGGGGAGCGCGAGTCGCAATGCCCGGCGTCAACACCACGGCCTTCATGCTTTCAAAGATCTTCCTGCCCGACGTGGAGGCCGTTCAGCTCCCGTTCGACACCGTGATGGATCCCGTCGCGGCGGGCGAGCTGGACGCCGCGGTAGTGATTCACGAGGGGCAGCTGACGTACGTCGACGCCGGCTTGACGAAAATCCTCGACCTTGGGGAAACCTGGCGCGACGAGACCGGACTCCCGCTCCCGTTGGGACTCGACTGCGTAAGGCGCGATCTGGGCTATGACTGGCATATCGCTCTGGGGACGGCGCTTCGAGCTAGCATCGACGCGGCCTTTGAGAACAATTCCGCCGCGGTTGACTACGCGCTGGAATTTGGTCGGGGCATCGATGCCGAGCGAGGCGAGAAATTCGCCAAGATGTACGTCAACGATTTGACTATCGACATGGGTGCCCAGGGTGAGACCGCTCTACGGGAACTTTACTCACGCGCTCACCGGCACGGCATTATCCCCGAAGTCCCGCCGCTAGATATCGTCCGCGTCCCGGCCGTTTGAACCCGGCCGGTTCCGGGGCGGTCTATCTTTCAAGTCCGTAATTCTCGTACTCCCCGACGGGATCGGGTTCGGGGCGCTCTCGTCTTGTCGTGATTCCCACAAGAAACACGGCTTGCTCTCAACGAAACCGTTGGAGAAGTGGCGACTCGAGCGCAACGCTTTAAACTTCGTTCTGCATAGTCGGCAGAATGGAAAGGAAAACGCCAGTGAAGGGGCAGCGAATCGTCTTCGTAGGCGAGCGAGTCGTAGAAGTTGAAGATTATGACGTGGAGTCGCCGTCCCAGGACGAGGTTCTCGTCAAGACGACGGCCAGCCTCATAAGCGCCGGTACCGAGACAACCATGCTTACAGGAACGCTTGAGAACCCTGGGCCGCTGGCTCCAGATCCCTTCCCCGCGTACCCTGGGTATTCAAACGTGGGCGAGGTTGTAGAAGTTGGACGAAGCGTAAGGGGATACTCACCCGGCGAGCGTGTCCTGACTATGGGCGGTCACTCGACCCACACAACCCTGAACGTCGGTGGAGAGCGCCCCGATTATATTGAAACGCTACCCGAGTCGGTGTCCGATCTGACGGCGACATTCGGGATCCTCGGCAGCGTCGCCATACATGGCTTTCGCAACATCTCCACGCAGATTGGCGATTCCTGCGCCGTGATAGGTCAAGGAGTGGTGGGGCAGCTTGTCGGTCAGCTAGCGCGAATTGCGGGCTGCTACCCGGTAATAGGCGTAGATATGTTCGCCGAGCGGCTTGAGTACTCGCACAAGAGTGGGATGAATCACGCCGTCAATGCCTCGTCGCTGGACACCGTGGAGGCGATTATGGATCTGACGGAAGGTCGGGGCGTCGATCTCGGCATGGAGGCTACTCGCAACCCGGCCACGCTTAAGACGCTTCTCAAGATCGCGGCGCTCGGCGGGAATATCGTCGTGGTGGGAAGTCTTCCTGGCACCGTGGATATCTCGCTGTGGACTGAGTTGCAAAACAAAGAGCTTTCGATCCACGGGATTTGGCAGCCGAGGGCGCCCATCGACGGGAATCACTACTTTCCCTGGACGCAGCGGCGGAACCGGCGGGTGGTGCTGGACCTCATCGCCGACGGCCGGCTGAACGTGGACCACCTGATTACCCATCGACCGAGGATAGAAGAGGCGGCCGCGACTTACGAGATGATCCTCCGCGGCGGCACCGATTGGATGGGGATCGCCTTCGACTGGACCTAGCCGGATCTGGGCTATCCCTTGAGCCCCGAGAGGGTTATGCCACCGATTATGTAGCGCTGAACGATCAGGAACAGCGCGATCAAGGGAAGCGTTCCCAAGGTGGTCGCGGCCAGTATGTTGGGCCAGTAGGTCCAGGTGGTGGACCGGAAAAGCGCTATCCCTACGGTAAGCGGATACTTATCCCAGTCTTTAAGGACGATCAGCGGCCAGACATAGGAGCTCCACTGGAAAATGAAGATGAACAGGCCGAGAGTCAGGAGCGCCGGCTTGGCAAGCGGAATGATGATCTGCCAGAAGATTCTGAAGGTGGTCGCGCCATCGATTCGCGCGGCGTCCTCCAGCTCGCTTGGAATGTTCAGGAAGAATTGCCTGAGAAGGAAGATTCCGAACGCGCCAGCGAATCCGGGCAGCATCACTCCCACGTAGCTGTTCGCCAGTCCAAGCCAGTAGACGATCAGGTACGAGGGAATCAACACTACGCTGTACGGCAGCATCAAGGTAGCTAGCACGAGGACGAACAAAACGTCGCGGCCTCTGAAACTGAGCCGAGCGAACGCGAACGCCGCCAGAGCGTCGACGAGGAGCTGGCCCGCGACGCCCACGACAGCGAATATGGTGCTGTTCTTCAGGTAAATGTGGACTCTGCCGATTCCGAGCGCGGCGCGCATCGCCTCGAGTGAAAACTGTTCGGGGATGAGCCGGTATGGATCGGTGTAGAAGCCCTCGTTCGTCTTGAAAGCGTTGCCTACCATCCAGAAGTATGGATAGAGGAAAACCAGGGCGGTGGTAATCAGGATGGCGTATACAACCGTCATCTTGGAGATGTTTCCCACCCACCAGGCGGTGGAGTGGCGGATCGTCACCAGTTGACCCGCGTCGGATCGGGATGACACCCCGGCTATCCTCACCTGGTCACCCTCCTACCGGCAGTCCATCAATACAACTGCTGGGAGCGGAAGATTCTCATCTGAATCGCCGTGAAGAAAGCTATGGCGGCGAACAGATACCAAGCCATCGCCGACGCATAGCCCATGTGGAAGAACTCGAAGCCCTGCTTGTAGATGAGGGCCTGCATAACTTCGGTTGCGTTGTCGGGTCCGCCTTTGGTCATCAAGTAGACCTGATCGAAGACCTGGAACGCGCCGATGGCCAGAATTACGACCACGAAAACCAGCGTATTGCGCAGCAATGGCAGCGTGATGTGCCAGAAGCGCTGAAGCACGCTGGCCCCGTCGACCTCGGAGGCGTCGTAGTAGATCTGAGGGATGTCCGCCAGGCCCGCCATGAATATCACCATGTAGTAGCCGACATGCGCCCAGACAGACATGATGATGATCGCGAACGGCGCCATAACCGGGTCCATCAACCAATTGGGCGTCGGCAGCCCCAGCTTGTCCAGGACGATGTTGAACGATCCTGTGGGCTCGAAGAGCCAAATCCAAAGGAACGAAAGAACCACCAACGGCGTGAGCGTCGGAATGAAGAAGATCGTTCGGAAGGCCGCCCTACCCTGGCGAGCCTGATTGCCGATCAGCGCGAGCAGCAGTCCCAGTCCGGTTGTTGCCGGTACGACGACGACCACATATCTCGCCGTGTTCCTGAAGGCTTTTCCGAAAACGGGATCATCAAGCGCTCTGGCATAGTTGTCGAGCCCGATCCAGGGCCGTTGCTCACGCAGGAAGGTCCATTCATGAAAGCTGATCCACAGCGAGACGATAATCGCGACTATTGAAAATATAACCAGCAGCACTATCGCAGGGCCGGCGAAGCTGTAACCCAGGGCGTCTCGCTGGAGATCGCGAACCCAGCGTGGCCGGGTTCGGGGCGGAGAGGCACCGACAACTTGCATTGATATTCTCGATTACAAGGGCTTACCGCGAGCGCGTGCGGGCGCCGCCCGCACGCGCTCCACGCGGCTAATCCCGCTTAGCCTACCATTTCGGCTGCTTTGCCAAGAATCTCGTTGATAGCCGTCTCCATATCGGCAACGCCCGTGGCGGGCTCTCGCTGCCCGATCATCATGCCTTCCATAATCGACTTGTAAGAGTTGTTTGCTTCGCTAAAGCGCACGAAGGGCCAGGCGCCGCCATCCTCCAGCATCGTTGGCAGGTTCTTTAGCTGGGGAACCTTGGTGATCTGGATTTTCCACTCGTTGGTCTGGTAGAAGTCCAGGCGCGGGCTGGGGAAGTCCATGAGTTGCAACTTCTTGATTTGCTGCTCGAGGCCCGCCTGCCAGGCCATGAAGTCCCAGGCGTCGTCCTTGTACTTGGCCTTCGTCGGCAACGCGTGAAGGTTGGTGAACGCAACCGTTCGCATCTTGGAACCGCCAGGCCCCTTGGGGATCGCCATCAGGTCGAACTTCAAGCCCGGAACGTCGGTGCGTGTCTTGCTAATCGCCCAGTGCCCCTGCTGCGCGATGGCTGCCTGACCCTGCTGGAACAGGTTTACGTCGGGCCGCTCGGCGACGATGGGAATCGAGACGTTGTGGTCGTTGAGCGCCGCGAGATGCCAGTCGACCATCTTTTGGGCGGCGTCGTTTTGGTTGAACGCGACTTTGGTTTCGCCCGGCGCGTAGAAGTTCGCGTCCTGGGAATACAGCCACGAGCAGAAATACTCCATGTGAGGAGTAATGATCAGAAAACCTGATCGCGTGACCTTGTCTCCGTCGCGCTGCGTCAGCTTTTGAGCCGACTCCAGCAACCCGTCCCAATCCCACAGCTTGGTGCTCTCGA
The DNA here is from genome assembly GCA_965263025.1 of Chloroflexota bacterium. GTDB lineage: Bacteria > Chloroflexota > UBA11872 > UBA11872 > VXNJ01 > JAPOVO01. The sequence continues at coordinate 461,817 of OZ253578.1, forward strand.
AATCTGGATCAAGACCCGCTTCTTCGAAGTGCTCGACGTTGTAGTACAGCGCCCTGCCGTCGAAGCCTTCCCACGGAATCGCAAACCACTTGCCTTGAGCGTTTCTGTAAGGCGTTGTCGCCGACATGAAGGTGGACTCTGCCATGTCTGGCGTCGTTTTGATGTATTCGCTCAGCTCTTCGAGCGTGCCCTGGTCCCACAAATCGCGCGCGAACGCGATTGACGAATGGAACACGTCGGGAACGTCTCCGGCGGCGACGCCAGCCAGGTACTTCTTGATCATGTCGGGCCAGGGGACGTATTGCACTTCAACTTCTACCCAGGGGCTTGTCTTTGTGAATGTGCGAATATGCTCATCCCACGCCTGGAACGGAAGTCCGATGGACGGGCTCCACCAGCTCTGCATCACAATCGTGACGTTATCGCGTTTCGGCTTTTCCTCCCTCATGGCGACGGGAACAGTGACTATTTTCTCCTGAATAACCGCCTTTTCGACGACCTGTGTTACGACCTTCTCGACAGGAACTTCCTTGACTACTTCGACGACCTGTGTTTCACCGCAACCAGCCAGCACGGCTATGGCTGCGCCTGAACCGCCGGCGAGCGCGAGCGCCCGCAATGCCTTACGGCGAGAAATGCTGTTTCTGCTCATGAATTACCTCCACGATTCCGGCCACAGGCCGCTACCATCCACCATGTTTTGAATGCTAGCTTAACCGTGCGAATTGTGCATACGCGCGCTTCAGGCGACGTTTGACATTTTCTTAAGGGCCTTGTTCCATTTAGGTTCGATTTCAGATGCTGGGCCGAATGAAGGCCGCGCGCATCTGGATGCTCGCTCGCGTGATTGATTGCAGGGGGCGGTGGATCGGAATATGGTCTCGAAGGAAGCTGGTCGCCTGATCCAGCTCAAAACGAATCGAGGCCCGCCCGTGAATACCGATTTCGTTCTTCTACCGGAGCCACAGCAATGCGTCCGGCTTGACGGTGTTTTCGAGGTCGGGGCAGGCGGTTCGATCAGCGTCGGCGCCCGGCCGAACGCGGGTCTTCACCGGGCCGCGCGAAATCTCCAGGAGGCGCTATCGACGGTCGGGCCGCGATGGGAGCTGACCGCCTCGGCCGGGGCCGAAACGGACGCCGCCCGTAGGGTGTCTATCGCGATCAACCCGCACTACGCGCCGCGCGCGGAAGGTTACAGGATTTCGATTGAACCCGACGTGATCCGGATCGTGGCCGCCGACGAGGCCGGCGCGTTCTACGCCGCGGCGACCATGCGGCAGATCGCCGGACAGTTCGGCGGCGCGGGGAGACTTCCTTGCCTTCGAATTGACGACTGGCCGGACTTTCCTGTCCGGGGAGTAATGCACGACATCAGCAAGGACAAGATTCCGACGCTCCAAACTCTCTTCGGATTGGTCGACATGCTCGCCGGACTGAAGATCAACCAGTTTCAGTTGCACAGCGAAAACGCGTTCGCTTACCGAGACCATAAAACCGTCTGGGCCGACGGCACGCCGGTTACGGGTGACGACATCCTGGCGCTCGACGAATATTGCCGGGAACGCCACGTCGATCTCGTCGCCAACCAGAACTCGTTCGGACACTTCGAGCGCTGGTTCGAACATGCCGAATACAAACCGCTAGCCGAGGCGCCGGAGGGCGCGGTAGACCATTGGGGAACCGGCAAGAACGTACCCTATTCGCTGTGCGCCACCGATCCGCGAAGCATCGATTTCATCCGAAGTCTCTACGACGACCTGCTTCCGCATTTTACGAGCGACCTGGTCAACGTGGGATGTGATGAGACCGATGACCTGGGGCTGGGGCGCTCCCGGGAGGCCTGCGAGGAGCGGGGAAAGGGCCGGGTTTATCTTGAATTTCTGAACGAAGTATCGCGGATCGTCAAATCCCACGGACGGACGATGCTCTTCTGGGACGACATCATCGTGTGGAACCGTCCGGAGCTGATCCCTGACCTGCCGGACGACGCCATCGCGCTCGAATGGGGTTACCAGGCCGATCACCCGTTTGCCGAAAACGCCGGCAGGCTGGCCGATGCGGGCGTTCCATTCTATGTATGCCCTGGAACCTCGAGCTGGAATACGGTGGCGGGGCGAACGGATAACGCGATGGCCAACATCCTCAACGCGGCGGAGGCTGGCAGATCGCGCGGAGCGATCGGATATCTCAACACCGACTGGGGCGATCACGGACACTGGCAATATCTGCCGGTTTCGTATTTGGGCCTTGCCTACGGCGCCGCCGTGAGTTGGTCGATTGACTCCAATCGCGACATCGATATTTCGCGCGTTCTGGACGTCCACGTGTTCCGGGACGGCGTTGGGATAATGGGCAAGCTCGCTTACGCGCTTGGCAACACGGACGAGATCGCCGGTTTGAGAAGGCCGTCCACAACGGGTTCGGCTCTCGCCGAGCTGCTGCTGTTTCCGGACTTGCGGGACCGGCGGCTGCGGGCGGCGACGGTTACGCACCAGACCATCGACAAAGCGTTGAACCACATCGACGAGGTCATGGCTCCCATGTCGCAAGTCCGCATGGACAGAGGCGACGCGTCGCTGATCGTCGACGAATATCTCAACGCGGCAGCCGTAATGCGTCATGCCGGTCACATGGCCAAGGCGCGAATTGACGCTGGTGGAGTGATCGAGTCCGCGCCTGCTTCGATCCGAGCAGAGCTTGCCGCCGAACTCGAGCCAATCATCGAAGAGCACAGACGGCTGTGGATGGCCAGAAACCGCGCCGGCGGACTGAACGACAGCGCCCGGCGGATGGAGCGGTGGCTGGGGGCTTATGGGGCGTAGCACGCGGACGAATGACGGCCCCTCCCGGCGGGGCCGTCGGCGCGCTAATTGAATGCGGGATCGCTACCCGGACCTAGCGGACGGACTCGTCCCTGGCATCGTCGGGGTTGAGCGCCTGCATCAACTCGCGCCAATCCGCCCTAGACATTCCGCTTGATTTGAGGTCCACCGGCTCGCCCGCGATCATCTTGCGAATGACTGCCCAGCCTTTACTGGAGACCGGGGCCGCGCCGATTCGATAGTCCATAAACGCATCGTATGTAAGCGGAAGCCAAAGCTTGAGCGTTTGCAGCATTACCTCGGCGTAAGCCCGAATCTCGTATTGCGCGTGATCGTCCGAACGTAGCCACAGGAAGTGCATCAGGTTGTGCAGGTCGACTTTCCAATACCACTGGGTATAGAAATTCAGCGACAGATTCATGCGAGCCAGCTCGCGCGCCAGCCCCAACCGGTCGGCGTCCAGCGTGTTGCCTTCGGCATTCTCATTGAGCATGTCCTCGTAATGATCGTACGCGCGCGAGGCGTCCTCTTCGAGAAGCTTCAGTACGTGCGCCGCCTCGTCGCCGGCCAGTACGTCGCCGCGCCCTTGCCGGTTGGACTGCGACTGCGTTGCCAGGTTTTCGGGAGCGGGGATGTAGAACTCCCGGTCCAGGATCGAATAGCGGGCCGAGTATTCATTGACGTTGGCTGTTCGGTGGCGTATCCACTGACGCGCCACGAATATGGGCAGCTTGACGTGATATTTGATTTCGCACATCTCGAACGGCGTCGTATGCCAATTTCGCATCAGATAGCGGATGAGGCCGGCATCCTGGCGCACTCGCTTGGTTCCCTGGCCGTAGGAAACTCGCGCCGCCTGGACAATTGCAGGGTCGTTGCCCATATAGTCGATTACCCGTATGAATCCGTGATCCAGGACTGGCAGCGGCTTGTAGAGAATCTCTTCGATTGCGGGAACGGTAGCCCGACGGGTTTTGAAGGACTGAGAGCGCAAGGAGTCGATTTCAGCCTGCCGCTCGGGACTTAGCTTCATAGGCACATTGCTGGGCGAATGGTGGCGCCGCTCTGGGCGAATGAGTGTACCGACGGTCGGTGTCGATTGCCGGCGTCGTGCTTCAGCGGAGCTCCGTGTGACGAGTGAAGGTAATGCGAGGTCGTGGCCGGGCGCCAGCGCAGCGCGGTTGAAATTTCCGGGTCCAAGGTGGAGTTCATGTGTGATTCAACATACAGTAATCGAGTTCGGCGGGGCGGTTTAGCAGCGCCGATCCAGACATCGGAGGCGAGGAGTGCATGATCGAGACTGGTTGATCTCTTTCCGGCTGCAGTACTGTCGCGCGGCGGCGGTCTCTTAACATGGTTGAGCGGCTGAACGTTGGAATTGTTGGCGCGCACAGGGGATCCGGCCTCGTTGCCGGCTTTCGCTCCCACGAAAATGTGGAAGTAACCGCAGTCTGCGACATCGACGAAGCCCGGTTGCATGAGCGCGCCGATGATAGTGCGATTCCAAACAGATTTACCGGTCTCGACCGGATGCTGGAATCGGACATCGACCTGGTTTTCGTGGCGACCCCGATGCATCTGCACGTGCCGCAAACGCTCGCGGCGCTGAATGCCGGAAAGCACGTTATTAGCGAGGTCACCGCGGCGATTTCGGTCGAACAGTGCCGGCAACTGTATGAAGGCGTAACACGCGCTCGAAAGTCTGGCCTCAAGTACATGATGGCTGAGAACACGTGCTTTGCGCGGGACAATCTGACGATCCAGAACATGGTGCGAAAAGGACTGTTCGGCGAGATCTACTTCGGGGAGGGTGAGTACGTTCATGAAATCAGAGCGCTTCACTACAACGCTGACGGCTCTCCCACGTGGAGAAGCAGGTGGCAAGTCGGAGTAAACGGCTGTACCTATGGCACTCACAGCCTCGGGCCGGTGCTCGAATGGTTTGGAGAAAGGGTCCAGTCGGTCGTGTGCCTGGGCAGCGGGAGACACACGGCTCCCGAGCATGAGGCCGAGGACACAACCACCATGCTTTGCAAGACCACGTCCGGAGCATTGATCAAGATTCGCGTTGACATGCTCTCGAATCGACCGCACGGGGCAAATTACTTCTCGTTGCAGGGAACCAAGGGCTGTTATGAAGCGGCTCGTGGATTGGGTGACCAGCCGAAGTTATGGTTGGCGGATTTCGGATGTACCTCCACCAGCCAGGACGGGCACGACTCGGCGCCCTGCGAATGGCGGCCGCTGGCCGATTTTGAGGAGGAATTTCTGCCTGACTTCTGGAAAGACGCCCCGCCGCAGGCGTTCGCTTCGGGTCATGGCGGGACTGACTTTTTTGTGGTCAATGACATCATCGGCGCCATTCGCGAAGACAAAGAGCCTGTGATCGACGTCAACAGGGCTTTGGACTTTACGCTGCCGGGGCTAATGTCGCAGCTCTCGATAGCGCAGCGCGGACAGCCCGTAAAGGTGCCGGATTTTCGAGCCGGTGAATGGACATAGACGCAGCCGGAACCCCCGGGAAGGACTGGAGTGAGATTCGTGAATTACGGTAAGTGCGAGGTATTTGCGAGCGGATTTGTGTTCCCCGAAGGACCGGCATTCGACCGTAACGGCAACCTGTACATAACCGATGGACGGGCAAATCGGATCCCGGTGGTCGACCCGAATGGCAACGTGTCGACATTTGTGGACTCAGACGGCGGACCGAACGGCTCAGCTTTTCATCGAAACGGCGATCTGTACGTCGCTGAACCTGCGGCGAAGCGGATAACTCGAGTATCGCCAGTCGGGGAGACTCACGTGGTTGCCGGCGAATTCGAGGGTGAGCCGTTTCTGGCGCCCAACGACATTACGTTCGACTTGCAGGGGAGGGCCTATTTCACCGACCCCGGCGAATCGAGCGTGGCAGATCCGTACGGCCGCGTCTTCCGGATCGATCCGGATGGCGTGGTAACTCGAATCGCCGAAGGGATGGCCTACCCAAACGGACTGGCCATAACCCCCTGCGGCCAGGCTCTAATTGTGGCGGAGACTTTCTCCGAAAAGCTGCACCGATTCGCGTTAGACGGTAACGGCGATGCGGTCGACCGCGACGAGTTTGCGTACGTCGGAACAGGTCGGGACGGTGAAGTAGGACCCGACGGGATCGCGTTCGATACGGAAGGATATCTCCACGCGGCGATCTTCGGCGGAGGTGTGGTTTCGGTGGTCTCGCCCGAAGGCGAGGTGGTTGAACAACTTCCGGCCGGCGGATTGCGCCCGACGAATGCAGCGTTCGGCGGACCGGACCGCAAAACGCTGCACGTTACAGAGACGGAGAATCAAGTCGTGACGGTTATTCAAGCCCCGCGTTCGGGGTTGCCGCTATTTGGGGGGCTTGGGGCGGCTGTCTAGCGGGTTCGGGGCCTGCTGAGAGATCCGCCGCTTGCGAAGCGGAGGCCCACAACGGGAGCTGCGCCCCGGTCAGTCCCAGAGTCGATTGAGAACTTGCTTGCATGCGTCGGCCAGCCTGTCCGCAGCGTCGGGCTGATAAGGCGACGTCGTAACTTCGTATCCTCCCTTCGGAAACGCGTCGGCCGTGGGCATGTATCCAAAATATCCGTTCGAGTACCCGGAAAAGGCGGTATAGGCCGCGGGCGAAGACTCTTTGACCGCGGCGCCAATTTCCGCAAACGGCTCCAGCGGCATGGCGACAAGCGCCGCGGGTCCCAGTCGCATCGCCTGGATCCAGAGATCGACTTTGCCGCCCCCAAAGAGCTTGGCGTGATGCAGGGCGAGCTCGGCTCGCCGCGCGGGCCACGCCGCTTGGGCAATGTTCGACTGGTCGCCTGTCTTGCGTGCCTCGACCAGAGTGGCTTTGCGGGTGTCGAACTCGGCCTGCGCTTCGCTAACGGGAGGATATTCCCTTACCGGAAGCTCGAGATTGGCGTTCAGGACCGCCAGGCTGGAATCCGGCTCTCCAGCGGGTTTGTCTTCGTATATTCCAAGCTCGGCGCCCGACGGCAGTATCCTGACCAGTTCTTCCCTTCGTGGAACCGGATCGATATCCAGTCGAACTCTCGCCGCTTCGATGCCCAAGCGATGGCCGGCCCGACGGTAGACGTTCACATCGTCCGAGAAACCGTTGATTGGCCCGACATTTCCAGTTGCGCCTTGCAGAAAAAGGCAGAGTCCCCCGACATTCTGCTCGACGGTTTTTCGCATGGGACCGGGAAAGTCTGGCGTCACGGAGCGATTGGGCGGGCCGATCGTCGTTCCATGGCAAGCGTAGTTGACGATAGTCGCGAGCGGCTTCTCGTCCAGGTCGTCGACTGCGATGACCAGCACCTCGCGGTCTACGAAGCCGTCCCAGTTTCTACCGCAGAAGATGTCGCCGTTCGCATTGGTCATTCGCCTGTTGACGTTATTCGCGCACTCGCCGGTTCCGGCCCCGATACGAGCGGGGCGCATATCGTTCCTGGCCCGGTAAACCGTTTCAGCTACCTTCTCGGGTAATTCAGCGACGTACGGCGGGATCAATTCGTCGCCTTCGGTCATCCACGTGAAATCGATAATCGGCCCCGAGTGGGTGTGGCTATAGGAAATGCGGATGTTCTTCGGATCCATAGAGCACCTGGCCGAAATCGCCTTACGGACCGCGGAATCCAGCTCCGGCATGAGCCAGATCAGGTCGAGATCGACTATCGCCACTTCGAGGCCGCCTTTGGCGGCGACGAATGCCGTGCACACGAGGGGCATGTCGATGGCTTCGGCGCGTTGGTGAGTTTGCGCGCCCCAACCAGCGTGGGCGATTCCCAGGGGTGGCGTGATGTCTGTTCGACCGACGCCCGCGTTTAGCTCTATCAAGATGGTTCACTCCTCGGTGCGACGCTGAATAGTGGACGGTTAGCAAGTTTGTGTCAAAGGGGGGCGCGACTCGCATTTGGACGGTCGAGGTATTTCGAGCGCGGGGCGGCTTGCTAGTATGCGGAGACGGTTGGGCGGGCCAAGGTCGCTCCGGTCAAAATACAGGAATCCAATTCCGTTAAGAGGCAATTGCGCGTTGAAGGGGGAATACGTGTCGAACGACGACCTCGCCGGCGAAACAAAGCGGATATTTATCGATTTCATGCAGATGAAGGCTTTTGGGGACGATCCGCTCATTCTTGCCGAGGGCGACGGCATCTATGTTACTGATGTCAACGGAACGCGCTACATCGACGGGCTTTCTGGCGTGATGACCTGCAATCTCGGTTATAAGAACCGAGTGATTATCGACGCGATAAGCCGTCAGCTCGAACGGCTGCACTTTTCCATGCCGATGTTCGCGACCAACGAACCGGCTCTCGAGCTGGCGGGTCGAATTAACGATATAACGCCGCCGCAGTTCAACACCGTGAAGCTTCTCAGTGGTGGCTCGGAGGTGACGGAATCGGCGATGAAGATCGCCCGTCAGTACCACCGGCAGACAGGCAAGCCGCACAAGTACAAGGTACTCTCCCGGTACTGGTCGTATCATGGCGGGACGATGGGATCGCTGGCGGCGAGCGGCGGCGCGAGCCGCAAGCAGTTTTATGAGCCCTACGGAGCCGGGTACGTTCACGTCCCGCCGCCCTTCTGCTATCGGTGTCCGTACGGACTCGAATATCCGAGCTGCGAAGTCGCCTGCGCGACCGCTATCGAGCAATTCATAAAAGGGGAAGGGCCGGATACGGTTGCCGCTGTGATAGCGGAGCCTGTGATCGTTTCCGGGGACGGGTTCGTGGTCGCGCCGGACGAGTACTTTCCAATCCTGCGAGAGATCTGCGACAGATACGACATTCTCCTCATTTACGACGAGATCATCACCGGCTTTGGCCGGTTGGGGAAGATGTGGGGTGGCGAGGCTGTCGGTGCGTGGCCGGACATAATCGCCGCGGGCAAGGGGATGAGCGCGGGTTATTACCCGCTTTCAGTCGTCGTGCTTGCCGACAAAGTGGCGGCGGCCTTCTGGGGCGATCCCGAAGAGGATGTCCAATATCACGCGGGTCATACCTACGGTGGGAATCCGGTGGCCGGAGCGGCGGGAATCGCGGCCATCGACCAGCTGGTTCAAAACGATTACCCCAACCGGGTGTACGAGCTGGGCAAGCTGCTAATGGCCAAGCTGGAGGAGTTGAAGGACAGTCACGCCGTTATCGGTCAGGTTACCGGCAAAGGGCTTCTGATTGGGATCGAATACGTGCGCGACCGAACTACGCACGAACCGTTCCCCGAGGCGCTGGCTTTCGCCAAGAAGGTTGACCTGGCCTGCCGAAAGCGCGGCCTCGTGACTCGCCCGTCAACCCACGTGCAGGTCCTGGCGCCGCCGTTCATTACGACGCCCGGTCAGCTTGATGACATCGTTTCGATCATCGACGAGGCGATAGAGGAAACGACTCGGACTTACGCTCCGGAGTTTGCAACCGCGGCGGTGAGCTAGATTCGACGCCCACCCGAATGGCGCCGGCTGCGTTCAATCGTAGGCGCGCTGCCGCGGAATCGTCGAGAGGTGATTCCTGAATGCGGGTGCTGATCACGGGCGCCGGCGGGCAGCTTGCCACTTACCTCGTCGAAGCGTTAGCCGGCCACGATCTGTTCGCGCTGTCCCGTCGCGATCTCGACATAACCGATAGCGGCCGGCTCGATGATTTGCTGGGTCAGCTGAGACCGGATCAGGTGATTAACACCGCGGCTTTTCACAATCTGCCACAATGCGAAAAAGACGTGTGCGCCAGCTTCGACGTCAACGCTCGCGCGCCGTTCTTTCTTGGAAAGGCATGTCGCGAGGTTGGGGCGAAGTTCGTTCATATCAGCACGGACTACGTATTCGGCAACACCGTCGAACCGAGACCGCTGACGGAGGATGATCGGCCGGCGCCGTTAAGCGTCTACGCCGCTTCCAAGCTCGCCGGTGAGCATCTGATCCGGCAAGCGACCAACTCACACCTGATAATCAGGACTTGCGGGCTTTATGGAGCACGCGGCTCGTCGGGGAAGAAGGGCAATTTCGTGCTGACGATGCTCAGACTGGCGCGCGAGCGGGGAGAAGTTCGGGTTGTGAACGACCAAACGTGTACGCCGACCTTTGCGAAACACGCGGCGATGGCGATAGCCGCGCTTGTCGGCGCCGACCGGACCGGAACGTTTCATGCGGTCAGCCATGGCGCTTGCACTTGGTACGAGTTTGCCGTGGAGATTCTTCGGCTCGCCAATGTGCCCGCTACAACACATCCGGTCACGTCGGAAGAGTTCTTCGACGGTGTTCGCCGACCGGCCTATTCCGTGCTCAACTGCGCGCGATTTGAGCGAGCCACGGGACAGCGCATTCCGTCATGGCGCGATGGGCTCCGGGACTACTTGACCGAGATCGGCGAGATACGACGCAGTTAACGTCGAAGCGGCGGCAGGCGCGGGACTCAATCCGTAACCTCGACGGCGGACGCCTTGCTCTGGCCCCAGTTTGCGCTGGGATATCCTACGGCGCGACCGGCTGGGTGAGGCCTGCCCGGCGATGGAACAACGGAACTGTATGACAATGGAAAGCACGATAAGAGACTCGGTTAATGACCACAGCTGAATCACTCCCGCTCGTCAGCGTGATCGTTCCGTGCCGGACGACCAGTCCGGAGTTGAGCCAATGCCTGGATGCGCTCGAACGCGTTGACTATCCGAACTTCGAAGTCCTGGTGATTACCGACGAACCGGCCGCTGAAAGGCGGGACTCGGTCCGATATCTTTCATCCGGGCCGGTTGGGCCAGCCGACAAGCGCGACCAGGGGGCGAGTGAATCGAATGGTCTGATTATCGCCTTCATCGACGATGACGCCTATCCCGACAAACGGTGGCTGCGGCAGGCCCTGAAGGTCTTTGCTGATCCTCAGGTGACGGCGGTAGGCGGCCCGGGCGTTACGCCCGCGGACGATGGGTTCCTGGCGAGGGCTTCGGGCTGGATATCGTCGTCGTATCTCGGCGGCGGAGTGCAAAGATATCGGTTCGTACCCGAAAAAGCTCGTTGGGTGGATGACTATCCATCGATGAATTTTCTCGTGCGCAGGGCCGCGTTTCATGAAGCCGGCGGCTTTGGCACGCACTTTTATCCCGGAGAAGATACAAAGCTCTGCCTCGCCATAGTGAACAATGGCGGGAAGATCAGGTACGATCCGGGCGTGCTCGTGTATCACCATCGACGCAATCTGATCGTGCCCCATCTCCGGCAGATCGCCCAGTACGGTCTTCACCGCGGACACTTCGCCCGGATTTATCCACGCACCTCGCGGCGGCTCAATTACGCCCTTCCGAGTGTGTGGCTGGCGGGTCTCGTTTTAGGGCCGTTGGTCGCGCTTGCCGCGCCGCCGTTGTGGTTTGTCTACGTGGCTGCACTGCTCTTGTATGGAGTTGCGCTGGCGCTTTCGGGAGCTGAGATCGCTGTCAGGTCTCGGAATCTGCCCATGGGGATCGTGGCGGCGTTGGGCATAGCGTTGACACATGTTGTGTACGGCGGGGCCTTTATTAAGGGATTCGCGGCTCGATCTCTGAAGCGGTAGCTGTCGGGCGAGACGCGGACGCTAGGCTGGCAGGTCCGCCGAGGATGCCGGGGTAACGGGGGCGGTCAGCTTTTCCAAAGGGAGAGGCGCTGTAAATCCGCCAGCGGTGTAGAGCTTGGTCGGCAGTTCCGCAACCCCCGTCATCGAAGACGCTGAATCCTTCGCGCCGTTTACCGATCGGCCTTCGACCTGGCCCTTGCGGAAGTCGAGAAGGTGGCCTATCAGATACTTGGATCCCCGGACGACGTAGTAGCGAAAGTGATCGCGGCTTTTGACGGCTGATCGCAACTTTCGAGTTACGTACTTGGGGGTCAGGAAGCTTGTGTAGAGGGACCTGACCAGCCCCATTATCTGTTCATCCGGAATCGGCGACTTGAGCACCGGCTCACGCATGTCGAACCGGCGCCAGTTCTCCGGTCCGTCGAATCTCAGCCAGTCGTTGTCGCGGGCTTGCGCGTAGAGCTGGGTTCCGGGATACGGGATTACGATCGTTCCCTGCAGCGTGTTGATCCATCCCCGGTCGAAACACTCTCGCGTGTATTCGATAGTCCGCCGCGCCTCGTCGTACGTTTCCCACGGATAGCCGACCATGCAGGTCGCATGGGGTTCGAGGCCTGCTTCGCTGGCCCAGCGGACAGAGTCCCACTGCTGTTGAACGGTTGTGCCTTTGTTGAGCAAGTCGAGCGTCCGCTGGCTTGCGGATTCGATTCCGTAGAGGATGAAGCGGAAGTTCGCCGAAGCAAGCATCTCGTATTCGGCCTGGTTGAGCGCGTCGGCCCTCATGTTGCAGCCCATCATCAGGACCTTGTGCAAGCCGCGTTCGCGAAATCCCGCGCAGAAATCGCGCAGCCAGCGGCCGACGGGGAGCGTTCCGGTGTCGTCGAAGACCTCTTCGACGCCAAGCTCGACCAGACGCTCCAGCTCGTCCAGGTAGTCGTCGACCGGCCGGACCGAGAATACCGGAAGCATGCTGGTCCACGAACAGAACGTGCAGCCGCCCCCTCCGCGTTTGGGGCCCCCAGGCACTCGCCGCCGCCACCAGCAATCGGCGTCGGATACGCCGGTCGCCCAGCCGTAGGTTCCGAGCTTAAGAAAGTTGCCGTTGCGGCGGGCGTAGAGCCTCCACTTGACGAGCTGGCGGTCGATGTGGGGTCTGACTTCAACAGGGATCGGAGGACTCGGATCTACGCCCGAGTGAACGACGTTGCCGCCGTCTTGCCAAAAGACTCCGCCTCCCAGATCGTCGCCGCGCGACAGGTGGTTTGCGAGACCGACTATCGCGAAGTCGAACTGCCCGCCTCTAATCGTGAAGTCCACGGGGCAGTAGAGAAACGGCTCGTCCGGGAATGCCGTGATGTGGTCGCCGACGAGAGCTATTCTCATAGTCGGGAAACGCTCTTTCAGGTCGGCGATGCACCGGTAGATCGCCATGGCCGAAGGGGTTTTCGTTTCGATCATCATCAGGTCGGGCCGAGCCAGCTCGACTTGACGGCAGTACTCCTCCCACGTCCAGCCTTCGGCTATCCCGTCGAGCCAGATAGCCTCGTGACCGGTCCTCTCGAGCAATGTGGCCGCCAGCGCGGGAAGAACAGGAAAAATCACCGTGGCGTTGTCGCCTACAAAGTTGTTCAGTACTCGGAGCAGCCCCTTGCCGGTGCTGTCGCGAGACGTGAATACCTGATATTGGCGATTCTGGCTGAGAAGCGGGATTCCCTTCTCGGATTCGAAGGGCGGAAAGCTTATGGCGACTTTCACGGGCTGGCTCGTCTCATTTCCATAGTTGAAGGACCGTTGCTACTTCAAGCATACGTGTTCCGAATAGCCGAGGTCCCGACGAGTCTTATTCTAGGCTGTGGGCCCTACTCCTGCCGGTTCCGTCCACGTGAGGCGTTGAGACATTCCCAGTCGCCACCTCTCGACCAGGCTTGGTTACGCCGAGACCGGCACGGGCCGTTCATCTGCCGGGCGGCGGCCGTCAGTGGGAACATGCCAAATCCGCCAAGATATACAATTGGCCGGGTGCACAGCCGCGCCGTCGTATGGGTGGACAGCGATCTTTCAATCGATTCGCCCGCGATCGATCGGATAGCGGCCCCAGGTTCGCCTGCCCTCCTTTGAAGCAGAATTCCAGACGGCAGGCTGACGTGTTTTCGGACTCGGCTATATGACGACGAGGTATCGACGGAATGACTGATCAGGGAGTCTCGAAGAGGCTCTCGGTGGTAATCCCCGCCTTTGCGCAGGAGGGGGCGATCCGCTCTGATCTCGAACGCATTCAAACCACCATCGAGGCGATTTCGAACGACTATCAGATCCTGGTGGTCGTTGACGGCGTGGTGGATAAAACCGCCGAAGTCGCCCGCGCCGTTGCCGGACCGCATACCGGCGTTGAGATCATCCAGAAAAACCGAGGCAAGGGATTCGCGGTCCGGCGAGGGGTCTCGATGACCGATGGCGGCGTCGTTGGATTTATAGACGCGGGCGGCGATATCGACCCGTCGGCAATCGAAACCACCGCGTCGCTCGTTGGCGATGGAGTTGCGGACATCGCCATCGGATCGAAACGGCATCCGCTGTCGGAGGTTGAGTATCCGCTGAGACGGCGCATATTCAGCAGAGGCTATCAGTGGCTTTGCCGGTTGCTGTTCGGTCTGAGCGTTCGGGACACGCAGGTTGGCATCAAGTTCATGAGTCGGGCGGTGGCCGATTGCGTAATTCCGCGCCTCGAGACCGACGGGTTCTCATTTGACGTCGAGCTGCTCGCGCTGGCGCACCGGCGAGGTTTCGTTCGTTTGCGGGAATGTCCAGTCAAGATCGATCTTGCGTTTCCATCCACGATCGGTGGTGGAACCGTAATTCGGATGTTGCTCGACACTCTGCGCATATTCTTCAGACTGCGGATCAGCCGGGCGTATGACGAATAACGGGTCACGTTGACGTAAATCAGCCGACGGCGGGTAGATTCGATCGGTTCGCCCCAGGCCTTTGACTTGACATAACTTCAATCGAACGAAGCTTGCTGTGCGTTCACAAACCGGCGTGGAGGGCGTCGTCGTCTGGTTTCGGGTGTCGGAGACTAGAAACTGGCGAGGAGAACGCTGTCCCTGGCGATTTCGAATAACCAGTTAGAGAAGATTCCGATCGCGAGACTTCCGATTCCGGCCGCGAAAATCACCGAAGCAATCGAGTCCGAGATTCGGAACGGCGTCGCGTCGGCTCCCTCGTCGGGGTTCCGCATAAACATGTAGCCCACCACGCGAAGATAGTAATAAGCGGAAACGACGGAGCCGATGACGAGAATTACGGCGAGCCACCCGAGGTCGGCGCCAACGAGCGCCTGAATGATAAAGAGCTTCCCAAAGAATCCGGCGAGCGGAGGCATGCCCAACAGTGAGAGCATGAATATGGTCATCATCGCCGCGGGCATCCACGATGTTTGCGCCAGACCCCGGAAAGCGCCGATCTCGACGCTGTCGGTACGTCTTTCCACTGCGAACACAACCGCAAAAGCGCCGACGTTCATCAAGGCGTATGCCACCCCGTAATACAGCAAAGTATAGAACGGTCTGTCGGCGTCTCCGGCTACGGTGGCCGCCGCGATTCCGGCAAGCATGTAGCCGCTGTGGGCGATGCTCGAATAGGCCAGCATCCGCTTGATGTTCGTTTGCTGGACCGCCCAGATATTTCCTCCGATGATGCTGGCGGCGGCGAGCACGTAGAGGAGAGCCTGGATGTTTGCTGAAACAGGCTCGAACGCGATGCCCACCATGCGGACCAGCATGGCCATCGCCGCGATCTTCGGTCCGACGGACATGAACGCGGAAACCGGCGTGGGGGCGCCGTCGTACGCGTCGGGACTCCAGACATGGAATGGAACGACGGCGACTTTGAAGGCCATGCCGACAAGCACCAGTCCTAGCGCAAACAAGACCTCGATATCCGGCGCGTCGACAACGGCGGGAAGCGCTTCGGAGATTGCCTTGAGTCCGGTTTGGCCGGTCAGCCCGTACGTCCACGCCATGCCGTAAGCCAGCACCGCGGTGGCGAATGCGCCGAGGGTGAAGTACTTTATTGCCGCCTCGGTGGAGATTCGCCTGAAGCGCGTGAACCCGGTGAGGACATAGACGGGAATCGCCATCAGCTCGACCGCGATGAAGATCATTATCAGATCGGTCGCTCCCGCCAGCAGCATCATGCCGACCGTCGAGAACAGGACGGTTGCCGCGAACTCCGCGAACGGGATTCGTTTGA
The DNA here is from genome assembly GCA_965263025.1 of Chloroflexota bacterium. Lineage (GTDB taxonomy): Bacteria > Chloroflexota > UBA11872 > UBA11872 > VXNJ01 > JAPOVO01. Next base: position 477,436 of record OZ253578.1, read on the forward strand.
GCTGGTCTACTGCCAGGACGAGCGTGGCGACAGATACGAGCAGGAAGAGCAAACGCAAGAAAACGGTGAAACGGTCGATTGTGAACTGACCGCTGAAGATCGGCGTTGGTTCGATGTCGAGATGCTGCAGCGAAAACGCGGCGGCGGCGAGCGCTCCGGCGATGGCGAGCATAAGCGTGAGCCATCGATTGTCGCGTTTGCTGACTACCGATACGAGCAATATCGCGGCGGCCACCGCCGCCACGATCATCTCGGGAACCAGCAGGATCAACTCGGTTCCGGTCATGACTGGTTACCGTGCCGGGCGGTCATAATTCTCGCGGTCATCATCTGAGAATGAATGGAATGCGGGCCGTGGAATTCGTGAGGAAGTCGACGAACGTGCCGGGCGAGACCCCGACAAAGACGACCAGCGCCACAACGGGAGCCAGCGCCATCACTTCGATCCGGTTCATGTCGGGCAGCCGCAGGAAGGCTACGTTCTTGACTTGTCCGAGCATGACGCGTTGATACATCCAGAGCATGTACGCCGCCGCTAGCACGACTCCAGTGAGGGCCAGCACGCCGGACCAATACTGCCATCCAAACGCGGCGACGAGGACCATGAACTCTCCCGCGAAGCCGCTGAGCATGGGCAGTCCCAGCGAGGCAAGGCTGAAGAACGCCAGAACGACGGCATACACGGGCATGGTGCGCGCCATTCCGCCCAGGTCGGAGAACATGCGCGTGTGGGTTCGTTCGTAGATGATTCCAACGCACAGGAACAGCGCTCCGGTCACGAGGCCGTGGCTGAACATCTGAATGATGGCGCCATCAACACCGACTTGCTCCCTCGAAAATATCCCTAACGTGACGAATCCCATGTGACTCACGCTCGAATAAGCGATTAGCTTCTTGAGATCGCGTTGCATCATTGCAACCAGAGCGCCGTAGATGATGGCGGTTACCGAAAGCGCCATCATCCAGACCCTGGCATCGTCGACCGCATTTGGAGTTAACGGCAGAACATAGCGAATGAAGCCGTATCCGCCCATCTTCAGCAGCACGCCCGCCAGGATGACGCTTCCACCCGTGGGAGCTTCCACGTGGGCGTCGGGCAGCCAGGTGTGGAAGGGAAACATCGGCACCTTGATCGCGAAGGCCAGGAAGAACGCCACGAACACCCATCCTTGCAAGGATGCCGCGAGCGCTCGATCTGGCAGCACCTGCACGTCGAAGGTCTGGGTGTTGAAGTAAATGGCGAGAATGGCCACGAGCATCAGGACGCTGCCGATGAAAGTGAACAGGAAGAACTTGACGGTCGCGTAGATTCGGTTGGGCCCGCCCCAGACGCCGATGATGAGGTACATCGGGATTAGCACAAGCTCCCAGAATACGTAGAACAGTACCAGGTCCAGAGCGAGGAACACGCCCAGCATTCCGGTTTCCAGCACCAACATCGACGCCATATATTGCTTGGCGCGTTTGTTGACGGTGAGCCATGACGTGGCTATTACGATGGGAGTGAGCAGGGCGGTCAGAAGCACCATGAGCACGCTTATGCCGTCGATTCCGACCTTGTATTGAACTCCGATCGCCGGTAGCCAGTCGTGCGCCTCGATGAACTGGAATCCAACGGCGCCGCGGTCAAATCCCGCGATAACCGCGACGGTTGCCGCGAGGGTGACGAGCGAAGCCACCAGGGCTACCGCGGTTGCCGAGGAGCGGCTGCGCGTCAGCAGGACGAGCACCGCCCCGATGAGGGGCGCCCAGATGATTATCGAAAGTTCGGCCAAGTTATCCGCGCTCTCTCGTCACAGGAGGATTTGCGCCATGGTCCATCAACGGAAAATCACAAACGCGCCAACGGATACGACCGCTCCAGCGGCAATCAAGAAAAGATAGTTTTGCACCTGACCGGTCTGTATGCGCCGGGTAAGCGAGCTGGCGGCTCGAACTATCCAACCGATCAGATTTACGATCCCGTCAACGATTTTGGCGTCTATCGCCCATAGAACAAGCGCGACCCCTTTGGTTACGCCAACGATCCCGTAGTTAACGAGTTCATCGACGTAGTACTTGCGATACAAGAGGCCGTGGAGACGCGGAGACAACGCTGCGACCGCTTCGGCGGAAGGTTGACGCCGGGAGTAGACCGCGTAGGCGGCAATGATCCCGCAGGCCGCGATGGCCGTCGAAATGATCGCGAGGGAGATGACGGCGGTCAATTCACCGGCTCCGGCAAAGTGAAACACGCCGGGAATGTCGTGCAAGTAGTCGTGGATAAAGCCGTGTTCGGGTGGAAATCCCACGGCCGCGCCGAGCGCCACCGCGCCGGCTGCCAGCACTACCAGTGGGGCGACCATTGAGATGGGCGACTCGTGTGAGCGGGAGTGGAGCTCAGGATTTCGAGGTTTACCGTGGAACGTGAGAATGATCATCCTGAACGTGTAGACGGCTGTTAAGAGAGACGCGACGAGTCCCACAATCCAGAACACTGTAAAGGGCCACGAGCCATCGACGGCGACTCCCTTGAAAAATGCGCTGGCCAGTAGCTCGTCCTTGCTCCAGAATCCCGCCAGCGGGAACACGCCCGACAGGGCAAGGCCGCCGAGCAGGAAGGTGAAATAAGTCCATTTCATTCTGCGCCACAGCCCGCCGTACTCAGACATCTCCTGCTTATTCCCCATCGCGTGAATTACGCTGCCGGAACCGAGGAAGAGCAGTGCTTTGAAGAACGCGTGGGTGGCCAGATGAAATATCGCGATGGAATAGGCCCCAGCGCCCAATGCCAGGAACATAAGTCCTAGCTGACTCACAGTGGAGTAGGCGAGCACTCGCTTGATGTCGGTTTGCGCGAGTCCGATGCTGGCTGCGAACAGAGCGGTAAAGGCGCCTACTCCGCCCACGATGAGCAAAGCCTCATTGGACACTTCGAATATCGGGACCATTCGGGCGACCATATAAACCCCTGCGGTGACCATCGTTGCGGCATGAATGAGGGCGCTGACAGGTGTGGGGCCTTCCATCGCGTCCGGCAGCCAGATGTGCAGCGGAAACTGCGCCGACTTGCCCATGGCTCCGATGAAGAGCAGAAGGGCGATTAACAGCATCAGATCGGTTGATTTATCGGAGACCGAGGCGAATACTTCGCCGTAATTCAGACTTCCGAAGTTCCAGAAGATCAGAATTATTCCGATGGCGAATCCGAAGTCGCCAACTCGGTTGACAAGGAAGGCTTTGACCGCCGCGTCGGCTGCGGATTTACGCTGGTGCCAGAAGCCAATCAGCAGGTACGAGCAAACTCCAACCAGCTCCCAAAAGACGTACAGGGAGAGGAAGTTGTTTGAGAGCACGAGCATGATCATCGCGAACACGAAGAGCGGCAGCCAGGTGAAAAATCGGGCGAAGGACTCGTCGTGGGCCATGTAGCCGATCGAGTAGACGTGCACGAGGAAGCTCACGCCTGTTACGACCAGCAGCATCACCACCGTCAGTGGGTCGAGGATGAAGCCTATGTCTATGTTGAACGAGCCGGAGGAGACCCAGCGGTAGAGTGTGAAGTCGGGCGTGTCGGAGTGAACTCCGCTGATCCAGAGCGCGACCGTGGCCGCAAACGCCCCCAGGACCCCGGCCGAGCCTATGAAGCCGGTGACTTTCTTCAGGTATCTGGCCCCGAACGCGCCGTTGATGGCGAATGCCGCGAGCGGGAAGAGAGGAATTATCCAGGGGAAGTCGGCCATCAAGACATCAGATTTCTAACGGACTTGGTCAAGGCCGCTACCAACGGAGGCTGTCGAGCTGGTCGACGTAGAACTCTGTGACACGTCTGCCCAAGGCAACCAGAATAGCCAGTCCAACGGCGGCCTCGGCGGCGGCGACGGTCAACGAGATCACGACGAACATGCTGCCCGCCATGTCTTCCAGGAAGGCTGAGTTAGCCGCAAAGGTCAAGTTCACGCCCTGGAGCATCAGCTCTATCGATATGAAGACGATGAGAACGCTTCGGCGGATCAGAACGCCCAGCGTTCCAAGCGAAAACAAGATCGCGCCCACCAGCAAATAGGCATTCAGCGGGATGCTCAAGCTGAGACTCCCGCTCGAGGGTTAGCCACGGGTTGCCGTCGTCGTGGAGGGTTGGGACAGATCTCGATCAGTTTGATCCGAGGATTCGTCGACGCCCGCGGCGTCCGCCATCATGTCGGGAAGCGACGCGAGGGAGTCTTCATCGGGGTTTCTGGCGAGCACCATCGCGCCCACCGCCGCCGCAAGCAGCAGAACGGAAGCCACCTCGAACGGAAGAAGATAATCGGTGAACATCACGGTCGCGAGAGCCTGGGCGCTGCCGCCCAGCTGGTCGATCGTCTGCGGAGGAAAGGCGCCTTTCAGGCTTTCTGAAATCTCGGGTTTGGAGATGACGATCCACGCGACTTCGGCGAACAACAGCAACGCTATCGGAATAGCCAGCCAGATCTGGCGACGGTGAACGGTCCGCTCGGTTTCGTGCTTGCGCAAATCGAGCAGCATCATCGTAAACAGAAACAGCACGACGATGGCGCCGGCGTAGACGATTACCTGGACCGCTGCCAGGAATCCGTTTCCCAGCAGCACGAACATGCCGGCGACATGAAACACCACGATCACCAGCGAAAGCGCGGAGTGTACCGGGCTGCGAACGACTATCGTCGCCAATCCGGCAAAGCTGGCGACTATCGACAGGTACGTGAACGCTACGATCTGATCAGTCACGCCACAAATGCTCGAACAGTGGCTGATCGGGGTTCTCGGTCATTCGCATCATGTCGTCGTCGGTGAGTATCAGGTCGGCTCGATTGGGTGTCGAGAGGTGATAGGCGCGGGTCATTTGCAGTGCGTCGACGGGACAGGCTTCGACGCACAGATAGCAGAATATGCAGCGACCGAGATCGAATTGATAGCGTTCGACCCAGCGAGTGCCTTCGTCCGCTTCCGACGTGTCGATGCGAATCACGTCGTTGGGGCAGGCGGTTTCGCAGAGTCCACAGCCCACGCACGAAAGCTGGCCCGTTACCTCGTCGCGCCTCATGCCGACCATACCCCGGAAGCGTTCCGCGACGGGGCGCGGACTCTCCGGGTACATGTATGTGATGGGCTTTCGAAACCCGATGCTAAGGACTCGCACGAGCCCCGAAATGATGCCTGTACCGAACGCCATCTGCTAGCTCCAGCCCAGTCTGAGCACGGCGGTTATCAACAGGTTTGCAACTCCCAGGGGAAGGAGGAACTTCCAACAAAAGGCCATAAGCTGGTCATATCTCAGCCGCGGAAGTGTAGCGCGAAGCCAGAAATAGACGAACATCAACGTGAGGGTCTTGAGCAGCAGCCATAGGACGCCGGTGAGTCCCTCGATGCCCGGAATGGTCCAGCCGTGCCAGCCGCCGAAGAAGAGAACGACAGCGAGCGCCGAAACCAGAAACATGTTGGCGTATTCGGCGAGGAAGAACATTGCGAATCTCATGCCGGAATATTCAACGTGGTAACCGGCGACGATTTCGGTTTCGGCTTCGGGGAGGTCGAAGGGCGCGCGATTAGTTTCGGCAATACCTGAAACGAAAAATACGAACAAGCCGATGACTTGAGGTACGGCGAACCACATGTCTCGTTGTTTCTCGACGATGTCGACGAGGCTGAAAGACCCCGTGTACATCAGGACTCCGAGCACGGCCAGACCCATGGTTATTTCGTAGCTGATTACCTGCGCGGTGGACCGAAGCGAACCAAACAGCGCGTACTTGCTGTTGGAGCTCCAACCCGCCATCACGGGGCCGTACACCGCCACGGAACCGAGCGCGAGTATGTAAAGGATCGCGACGTTCAGGTCGGTTACCCAGAGACCGATTTTCCGTCCTATTTCCACTTCGGGACCGATAGGCAGAACGGCCCAGGCCATCGCCGCCGGAACGACCATGAACAGGGGGGCGAGCCAAAACACGACGCGGTCGCCGGCTGGCGGTATGAAGTCCTCTTTGGCGCCGAGTTTGACGCCGTCGGCCAGCGTCTGCAGCAAACCCCAACGGCCGCCGACCCTGTTAGGCCCGATTCGCGATTGTATTCTGCCGAGGATCTTGCGCTCGGCAAGCACAAACACGAGCGGCGCGACCGGAACGATCAGGAAAATCGCGAGAGCCTTGACCACGAGGATCAGAACGTCCCAGCCGTCTACCAAAGTCAGGCCTCTACCTTGCGCAGGCAAACCGGCGTTGCGTCGGGGGCCGACCTGCCCAACTCTCTGGCAGGGACCTCAGGCAGGGAGTCGGCGAGATACACAACTCCAGCGGGTACAAAGCGCGACAGCGCGGCGAACGCGGTAACGGCGCCGGTCGCCGACCGCACTTCAACGGTCTCTCCGTCTCCGATGGCGAGATTCATCGCGTCGGTCTCGTTGATCTCGACCTGGGCCGGGTACAGGTCGGCGAGGACCGGCCCGCGGCGCGCCGATGAGCCGGCGGTGTAGAGGTTCGTCTCGGTGACAAGCGCGAACGGATAGTCGCCGCTCGGGGGCGGCACGGCGCCGTTGACCGACAGGGCGGTCATGCTTCCCGACAGCGCCGCCGGCTTGGCGACTTCGTTGATTTCATTCCAGAGGTCCGCGGCTTGCCTGTAGCCGAAGTCGGACCCCATCTGAGCGGCTATTCGCGCCGGGATCTCCCAATCCTCGCGTGACTCCGCGAACGTCGGATTGGATTTCGTCACCGGGCAGGCGCGCCCCTCGAAGTTGATAAAATGACCGCTTTTTTCAGCGAAAGTCGTGCCGGGCAGCACCACGTCGGCGACGTTCGCGGTTTCGTTCATGAAGATGTCCTGGACGACTACGAGCGACGCCGCTTCAAGCGCCGCCTTCGCCGCCGCCGGATCTTTGGCTGTCCCGATAACGTCTTCGCCCATTACATAAAGGGCTGCCATTCTTCCGCTGTACAGAAACTCTTCCAGGGCGATTCCCGGCTCTGTAGGCGGCAGCGCGCCCCAGAACTCGCCAAGCCTCGCCCGCGCCGCGGCGTCATCTATCGGTACTGGCCCGGGAAGCGCCGTCGGGGCCATGCCAACCTGCACGGCGCCGGCGAGATTGCCTTTTTCCGGGAGCGGGAAGAGGCTGGTCTTGCCCGTGCTCAACGCCACGTTGCAGGCCGCGCCGGCGATGTCGGCGACTCGCCCGGCAGTCCAGAGTCCCGTGTCCCAGACGATGGCGGACTTGCCGGCATTGCCAAAGGCTTCGCGAATCGCCGCGATGTCCTCGCGGCTGACACCGACCGAAGTATCCGGATCGGCGATATCTTCGCCGGCGATCGCGGCGAGCAATTTGGACTCCGCGCCCGGACGCACGCGCACCGATTGGTGTGCGAACACGTCGAGCGCCGATCCGATCCGGGTGGCGACTATGAGTTTTGGCCCGCCCTTGCGGGCGGCGGCCTTCAGGTGGGCGGCCAGAACGTTGTGGGTCCCGTTGATGTCCGCGCCGACTACGAGCACTACATCGGATTCGAGTAGTTCGTCCTGGGAATGGAAGACCGCCTGGCTGCCGAGCGTGGAGCTGATCACCTGATGGGTTGCGGCGAATCCGTTTGGTCCCAGATACACGTTGTTGGAGCCGACTGCGGACCGCATGAGCCGTTGCAGAGCGTAGTTGTCCTCGTTCGTGCAGCGTCCTGATCCCACAGCGCCGATTGTTTCCGGGCCTTCGATTTCAGCGATGGCGGTCAGCCGGTCGGACACGAATTCAACAGCTTCGCGCCATCCGACCTCCACAAGCTGGCCCGCGCGCCGGATCATGGGACGTGCGATGCGCTCGCCGTCGTTTATGAACGACCATCCGAAGAAGCCCTTGACGCAGACGATGCCCCGGTTTGGCTCAACCGGCTCGCCGACGCGCACCCTCAAGACTTCGCCCTTGCGAGACTCGACCTGAATCTTGCATCCGACGCTGCAATGGGGGCACGTGCTGTCGGCCTGAACCGTCTGCCACGCGCGAGCCACGTGCTTGAATGGACGGCTTAGAATGGCGCCTACGGGACAAACCTCGATGCACATCCCACAGCGCTCGCAGTCCATGAACTTGTGTTGCGCGGTGACGATGAATGAGCGCCCGCCGCGGTCCGAAACGTCCAGCGCGTGAACGCCCATCTGCTCATCGCACACTCTCACGCAGCGATAGCAAAGAATGCACCGGTTGTGGTTGATCATCACCACTTCGTTGAGATTCTCTTCGGGATACGCCTTCGAGACGGTTTCGAAAGGACTCTTCCAGATATTGAGATCGAAGGTCTCGTCCTGAAGTTCGCAAGTCCCCGACTGATCGCAGTAGGGGCAGTCGAGCGGGTGATGCTGCAACAGCATTTCGATGGTCTTGCGCCTGATGGCCACAATCGCGTCGGTGTCGGTGCGGACTTCCATGCCCGGGGCGGCGGGGGTCGTGCACGAGGCCGCGGGACGCGGCGGCCCGGGCTGGATTTCGACCACGCACATCCGGCATGCGCCAACCGACTCGAGCGTGGGGTGGTCGCAGAGCGTGGCAACGTGGATCCCCAGCGATCTTGCGGCGTTCAGGACCGACGTTCCGCGAGGCACCGACACCTCGGTCCCGTCGATTGTGAGAGTTACGCTTTCCTGACTTATGGTGACGTCTCCCCAGATTGTTCGATCATCTGTCTACTTCGCCAAGAACTATATCTATGCTCCCAATCGTTGCGACCATGTCCGCGAGCATGTTGCCTTCGACCAGCTGAGGAAGCGCCCCCAGATTTACGAACGATGGTGATCGTATATGGCAGCGGTATGGCACGCCGGTACCGTCGCTGACAAAGTAGTAGCCAAGCTCGCCTTTGGGAGACTCGATGGCCATGTAGCAGGCGCCAGCGGGCGGCGAGTACCCTTCGATCCATAGCTTGAAGTGATTGATCATCGCTTCCATGTCGCCCGTGACGCCGGAGGGCTCCCAGCCCGAGACTCTCTCGATCTCCGGTGGAACGATTTTGGCGTTCACGATGTTGGTCGGCTCGCCTTGCAGCTCCCGCGCTCTGGCGACGCATTGCTTGATGATGTACGTGGACTGATATAGCTCGTTGAGCCGCACTATGAATCGGGAGTATACGTCGCCGTGTTCGCCGACGGGCACGTCAAAGTCGATCTGGTCGTAACGGCAATACGGACGGGCTTTGCGAAGATCCCATTCAATGCCCGAGCCTCGCAGGCATGGGCCCGTGAGACCATAGCTGATCGCGTCTTCGGGCGAGATAATCGCGACGCCCTGAGTGCGTACCTTCCATAACTCGTTTTCCGTGAGGATGATGTTGAAGTCATCAAGAGTGAAGGAGTCGGCGAACTCGTCGACGTGGTCCAGCCAGCCGGGCGGGTCGTCATGCCGGCCGGTTCCACCCACTCGGAAGAAGTTGGTCGTAAGGCGGGCGCCAGTTATCTCTTCGTAAAGGCCGGAGACCTTTTCGCGTTCCCGGAAGGCATATAGGAACATCGACATGGCGCCGAGGTCCAGGCCATGGGTGCCTATCCATACGAGATGACCGGAGATCCGGGCCAGCTCGCCCGCGATCATTCTGAGATAGTGCGCGCGCTCGGGAATCTGATCTTCGATTCCCATGAGCTTCTCGACCGCCAGGATGTAGCCCAGGTTGTTGGCCGGAGCGGCCGTGTAGTCGGTCCGGTCGGTGTAGGTCATACCGTGGTAGTAGAGCTTCGACTCGATCAGCTTTTCGACTCCACGGTGCAGGTAACCGATATCCGGAGTGGCCTTGGTGATCGTCTCGCCCGACAGCTCGGTTAGCACGCGGAGCACTCCGTGAGTGCTCGGATGCTGCGGCCCCAGGTTCAGAACCATCTCGCGCTCGGTGGATTCGACCGTCTGCCCTTCGCCGCGCGCGGCGACCGGATCGTTGCCGGTCATGAAGGATCCGCCCAGAAGTCGTCATCCTCAACCTTGTGGTGCGCGTCGGTCTGATAGGCGTCGATCGGAAAGTCAGGTCCTTCGAGTGGAAAGCCCTTGCGCAGTGGATGCCAGGGATAGTCCTCGGGCAGCAAGATTCTGCGCAGATCGGGGTGGTTGTCAAAGGGAATACCCATCAGATCGTAGACTTCCCGCTCCTGCCAGTTGGCCGATTTCCATAATGGGGTCATGGAAGGAACGCTCTGTCCGTCGGCGACCCTGGTCTTTACGGCGAGGAGCAGGTTGCCGGACATCGACCTCAGGTGATAGACGACCTCGAACTCCGGCTCGTCATTCGGCCAGTGGACCGAAGTGATGTCCACCAGCATCGCCATGTCCAGGTCAGGATCGCTCTTGAGTTGGTCCATAGCTGAGAATAGCTGGTCCGACGGCAGCTCGATCACTACGTCGTCTCTGTAGATCTCGCTTTGGGTAATCGAGGACCCCAGAAGCCCGGAAACCCGCTCCAGCAGTTCGTCCGACGTGTACTTCTGTTTGTAGCTGATTCCGATCATGCGGCCGGTTTCGGGTTCAATCTCGGCGATTCCATTCGAAGACTCGCTTCTTGAGTGCGTATGCGTAGGCCACAAGCAAGATGGCTACAAAGACCAACATCTCGCCGAACAGGAACAGACGATCTGAAAATGCGCCTTGCTCCGCGTAATGGACGGCCCAAGGGTAAAGGAATACCAGTTCAACGTCGAAAACGACAAACAGCATCGCGACTAGATAGAAGCGGACTACGTGGCGGCCCTTGGCGTCGCCGATGGGCGGAACGCCTGATTCATAAGGGTCGAGCTTTGCGCCGAACGGCCGACTGGGCCGGATCAGCCACCCACCGACGAGACTTCCAGCGCAGAACGCAAGGCCAAGCAAGGCAAGAATTACGACTCCTATGTATGCTGGCAAATCGCCAAAACCTCACAATTCAGCATTAATGCGACCGTTGACCTGGACATTCTAGGAGAATCGCCGCCGTGTCAGCGAATGCGAAAGATATTCAACCTCGATCGTCAGGTCCACGTTCGAGATTTGTACCCCCTCGGGAGCGTGAAGCCGCCTCGGAGCGAAGTTTAATACTGCGTGGATTCCCACGGCTACCAGGCTGTCGAGAACTTCCTGGGCCACCTCCGCCGGAGTAGTAATTATCGCCAGCTCGATGCCGAATACTCGGACCCGCTCGGCGAGCATCGACACCGGCTCGACGGTTAGTCCCGACAGGCTCGAGCCGACTTTCCGCTGATCGTTGTCGAAAGCGGCAATTATCCTGAACCCCATTTGGTTGAATCCCCTGTACGCCAGCAAGGCCTTGCCAAGGTTTCCAACTCCGATAAGCGCCAGATTCCATTCGATGTCGACGCCGAGAATGGCGCGGAGTTCCTGTCTGAGCCCTTCGACGGAGTAGCCTACTCCGCGTCTTCCGAAGTGACCGAAATTCGCCAGATCGCGTCGTATCTGCGCCGCCGTGAAGCCCGTGACTTCCGAGAGTCGAGCCGAGGAAATGCTCTGCGTTCCCGATGCGGCTTCAAGCCCGAGTGTGCGAAGGTAAGTCGACAACCGCCGCACGGTGGTTTGGGGAACACCGGACCTTTCCGCGGTCGGATTTGCCATGGAACTAAGATCAACCCGCCGTTTCGAGAAACAAGCGACTGTTTGAGTACGTGAAAATTATCACATACTCTTGATTCGTTCGACCTAGAGTTTATGGCCGGTGAATGGACCGGACAGAGGAGCAAGGACACGGACTTACGCGCCGGTGTTGACGTAGGCGGCACGTTTACCGATCTCGTAGTGATCGCCGACGGGCAGGTGACTGTGGGCAAGGCGCCGAGTACGCCCGACGATCCGAGTCGCGGCGTGTTGCAAGGACTGTCGGCCGCGGGCGTCGAACGGGCCGACGCGATAATTCACGGTTCCACGGTCGCCACCAACGCCATCCTGGAGCGAAAGGGCGCGCGCACCGCGTTGATCACGACGGCCGGGTTCAGGGACGTTCTCGAAATCGGCCGCCAGGACAGACCCCTTCTCTACGCCATCGAACCGGTCCGCGAGCGGACGCTGGTCCCGAGAGAGTTGCGCCTTGAGGCCCGCGAGCGCGTCGACTACACCGGCAGCGTCGTGTTGTCCCTGGACGAAGACGATCTCCGCGCCGTTATAGGCAGGCTCGGGCGCAGGCGGGTCGAATCGTGCGCGGTGTGTCTTTTGTTTTCGTTTATGAATCCGGCGCATGAGCGGCGGATCGGCGAAATGCTTGCCGAGGCGGGCTTCGAGCACGTCAGCCTGTCGAGCGAAATCATCCCCGAGTTTCGCGAATATGAGCGCACGAGCACCGTCTGCATCAACGCCTACGTCGCGCCTGTTATGGACGGTTATTTGCGCCGACTCGGCGAAAAGGCGCCCGGTCCGTTGTGGATAGTGCAGTCCAGCGGTGGAGTACTGAGGGCTGACGAGGCGGCCAGCGAGCCTGTGCGGACGATTCTGAGCGGACCGGCCGGGGGCGTGGTCGGCGCTCTTCACGTAACTTCGCTTTCGGGGTTCGATCAAATCGTAACGCTGGACATGGGCGGTACTTCGACCGATGTAACGCTTTGTCCGGGCGAGGCTTTGCAAACGACACGCGGCGCGATCGGCGGCTACCCGGTCTCGATAGGGATGATCGATATTCACACGGTCGGGGCCGGCGGCGGGTCGATAGCGCGCGTGGACGAAGGCGGGGCTCTCGTCGTCGGCCCGGAAAGCGCGGGAGCCGTGCCGGGGCCCGCGGCGTACGGTCTTGGCGGTGACAAACCCACGGTGACGGACGCAAATGTAGTGCTCGGTCGATTGCCGGCCGACTTGCGGCTTGGTGGCGGGTTGGCGCTCGATTACGACGCCGCGGAACGTTCGATCGCAGGCCTGGCGAGTCGAATTCCGGAACTGGCCGAACTGCCTCGCGAACAAGGCGTCACGCGGACCGCCGAGGCCATCGTGGAGCTTGCCAACACCACGATGGAGGGTGCGCTCCGGGTCATGACCGTGGAGAGGGGATTCGACCCGCGGGACTTTGCGCTAACGCCTTTCGGCGGAGCGGGTCCGGTTCACGCCTGCGAGCTTGCCGACCGACTGCACATTGAGACTATTGTGGCGCCTCGCTATCCAGGAGTGCTTTCGGCCCTGGGTTGTCTGGTGGCCGATCGAATGCGCCACTACTCCCGCACCGTGATGGTTCCCGCAAAAGCCGGATCTCTTGAATTGCTCGAGTCCGCGGCGGCGGACCTGGAGCGCGTTGCGAGGGCGGACTTACGGGAAGAGTCGTCGAATCCGGCGCTCGCGCGATCGCTGGACCTCAGATACGCCGGCCAGTCATACGAGCTAACGGTTCCGTGGGATGAAGGGACACTGACGCAGCCGGCGCGCGCGTTCCACGAGGCGCACGAGCGCCGCTTTACGTACTCAAGTCCGGAGGCGGACGTCGAAGTGGTGGCGGTCAGGGTGGCGGCTACCGTCGCGTCTCCAAAACCAGCCCAGGCCGCCCGGGAAGGAACGCCGCACAAGCCTAAGGCGGCGTCCGAGGCCCCCGTGTTCTTTGGCGGCAAGTTCGTTCAGACGCAGCTATTCTCGAGGGACGAGCTTCGCGCGGCGGCCGAGATCGAAGGCCCGGCGATCGTTTCTCAGACGGATTGCACCATCGTGATACCACCCGGATGGGCGGGGCGAATCGATCCCTATATGGCGCTGATCCTCACGCGGACGGTAACAAACTGAGGCGGATTCCGAAGCGCAAGCGACCGCCGGGCAGCGGTTAGCCGGGCGCGATCAACTCTTGCCCGACGCCTCGCCCCCGCCAACCTCGCCGCGAGACGCCATCGCGGAGCGCATTACCCGCGTAGGCTCTCTCGGGTTCGCCGAATTCATGGACGCCGCGTTATACGATCCTGAGCATGGTTACTACATGCGCGAGACGGCCAGAGAGACCGATTACTTCACCAGCGTCACCGTTCACCCCGTTTTTGCGGAAATGCTCGCTCGGCATCTCGACGACGTTTGGGAAGTCCTCGGACAGCCGAATCCCTTCGTCGTGGTCGAAATGGCCTCGGGTGATGGCGAGTTTGCGAAAAACCTGATCCGGCTGGCCCCCGAACATCCTTGGGCTTCCTCGCTTGACTACGTAGGCGTCGAACCAAGTCCGGCCAGGCGGCGGGCCGCCGAGCGGTTGACGGGCGGGAAATTTGTCGCCTCGCTCGCCGGGGCTGGCAGGCGCCCGGCGGCGGCGGTGCTGAGCAACGAGATGTGCGACGCGCTCCCCTTCGATATTGCTCGCCGGTCCGGCCGCGGATGGGTGGAGGAGCGCGTCGCACTCGACGGAGAGTCGTTCGCGTTCGCGGATGCGGCGGCGACGGATGCGATTCTCGACTACGCGGAGCGCTACGGCGCGCAGGTCTCGGACGGGGGGCGGATCGAAATACGCAGGGGCGTGCGGCAGGTCTACGCCGCCCTAGACCGGCTCGCCGATCGCGTTTCGATTGCCACAATCGATTACGGGAATATCGCCGAGCTGGTGCACTGCGAGCGGCTGTCGGCGGGAACCGCCATGGCGTTTTACGCGCACAAAGGCTCTGAGGGCTTGCTGGCGCGGCCAGGCGAGCAGGACCTCACCTGCCACGTGAATTTCACCGAGCTGTCCGATATTGGCGAGTCGTTCGGATTCAAGGCCGCGCCGCTTGTCCAGCAATCGGATTTCCTGGCGCGTCTCGGCGTAGGGGAGTACCTGGTTCACTTGCAGTCGTCGCCCGGTATGACGGGAGAGCGGTATTCGCGGGAACGGGAATCGATCATGCGGCTTGTCTCGCCGTCGGACCTCGGCAGGTTCAGAGTTCTCGTGCAATCGCGGGGCATCGACCTCGACGGGCTGCGGGGAGTCCCGGCGGCGAGTTGACGGCGGCCGGACTCAGCCGGAGAAGGCCGAGTGAAGCGCCCTTCGCTCCCTGGCCAGCGCGCCGATGTCATTGCCCGCGGTTTCGATCAGGTGAACCGTTCCAGGATTGCGTCCGAGCGCCCTGAAGATCTTGGCGAGATCGAGTCCACCTTCGAGTTCCAGATGCAGTGGCAGGCTGGGCTGACGACCCGGAGCCGTGTTGTGCCAGCGAATCTCGGCCAGGTTCTCGCCAAAGCGCCGCATGTAGCCGACGCGGTCTTCGAATCGCAAGTGGTCTGTTCCAACCGAGTGGAACGAGAGACCGGTATGAAACGAAAATCTCGTGTTCGGCGTGTCGTCGAGAAAAGCCAGCAGAGTGTCGAAGTTGGCGAGCACGCCTTCCGGGTGACCGTTTTCGATTGCCATCGGAAGCCCCGGGAACAGCGCGTCGAGTGTGGCCAGACTCTCGCGCAAGGACCTGAGATGGCGTTCGACCCCGGCGAACCGCCTGCCCGGATGAATAACGTACATCTCGATTGGGTGGTGATGTTCGAAAAACTCGACGACCTGCACGATCCGGCGCAGAGCGATGCTGCGGGGATATTTTTGGGGATCGGTCAGCGAACTCTCGGTCCGGCTGATCGTGTCGTGAAAAAGATGCAAGTGAAAGCTGCACGGGGCGTCGTCCATGACGTCCAGGAAATCGCCCCCGAAGATGGTTTGCAGTCCCAACCGGTAAGCGTCGAACGTTAGAGATATTTCGATAACGTCGAATTCCAGCCGCCGCGCGTTTTCGATTGCCAGCCGCAACTGCTCCACGAAGATCTTGCGGTTGATGGGGGTGAGTCTGGGATTAAATCCGATTCTCATCTAAGTTCATGGGCGGCGCAAACCGGGGCGCGCACTCCAGCCAATTACGGCGCGACGGGGCGCAGAACGTCCGTCTGCATCAAGCGCTGGATCGCGCTCGGGATACTCACCGCGCCGTCCGCCTGCTGATAGTTTTCCAGCAACGCGACGACGAGTCTCGGCAGCGCGACGCCCGAACCGTTGAGCGTGTGGACAAATCGTGGTCTTGAGCCGGCGGTAGCGCGGTAGCGGATATTGGCGCGCCGCGCCTGATAAGACTCGAAATTCGAGACCGAAGAAACCTCCAGCCATCGCGCCGAGCCTGGCGCCCATACTTCGATGTCGTAGCACTTGGCAGCGGCGCCGCCAAGGTCGCCGGCGCTCAGTAGCATCACTCTGTACGGCAGGTCCAGCCGTTGCAGAACGTCTTCGGCGTCGGCCAGGAGCCGTTCGTGTTCGTCGTAGGAGGTGTCCGGCTCGACGAACTTGACCAGCTCAATCTTGTCAAATTGGTGCACGCGAAGCAGCCCGCGGGTTTCGGACCCGGCGGCGCCAGCCTCTCGACGGAAGCATGGCGTATAAGCCGTGTAGCAGATCGGTAGGGTATCAGGCGGCAGAATCTCTTCGCGATGCAGGTTGGTTACAGGTACTTCGGCGGTGGGATCGAGCCACAGCGAGTCCGACGCGATGAAGTAGGAGTCGTTGGCGAACTTGGGTAGCTGGCCGGTGCCGACCATGCATTCGGGTCGTACGAGAGCCGGCGGATAAACCTCGTTGTAACCATGTTCGGCAACGTGCAAGTCGAGCATCCAGTTAATCAGCGACCGCTGGAGCTTCGCCCCCGCTCCCATGAAGACCCAAAATCCCGACCCGGAAATCTTGCCGGCGCGCGCGAAGTCGATTATGTCCAGGCGTCGAGCAAGCTCGACGTGATCCGCCGGTTCGAAGTCGAAGCGGCGAGGCTTTCCGAACGAGCGGATTTCGATATTGTCACTGTCGTCTTTGCCGGGAGGAACGTCGCTATGCGGAATATTCGGTATTAGAAGCAAAGAATCCCGCAGGCGGCCGTCAACATCGTCCAGCGTCGCTTCGAGCGGGCCTATCCCCTGAGAGGCGGACTTCGACTTCTCGATCAGCGCGCGGCGGTCGTCGGCGCTCTTGGCGGAGCCGATCTGACGTGACGCCTGGTTGACCTGGCGTCGCAGGTCCTCGAGCTCGACGAGCGTTTTTCGCCGGACTACGTCTAGCTCGAGGATTTCGTCGAGCGCGTCCGTCGGCTCGCTGCGAAGTTCCAGAGCCTTACGCACGATGTCCGGGTGCTGCCGGACGAAGCTAAGAGCGAGAATTAGTCTTCTCCCCGGTTACTTGCCGGATTTGCAATCCCTCACCTGCTAATTCTTGGTTCGCAGTTGCGGAAAGAGTATTACTTCCCGGATGTTGCGATGACCAGTCATAAGCATGGTGAGTCGATCGATTCCCATGCCGAGCCCTCCAGTCGGAGGCATTCCGTGTTCCATGGCGAGCAGAAAATCCTCGTCCAGGAGTTGTGCTTCCTCGTCGCCCGCGGCGCGAGCCCGGGCCTGGTCCTCGAACCGTTTACGTTGATCCAGAGGATCGTTGAGTTCGGAAAATGCGTTGGCGAATTTGATGCCTGCCGCTATCGCCTCGAACCGGGCCGCGTATCGGTCGTCGTCGGCTCTCCGCTTGGCGAGCGGGGATGTTTCGACAGGGTAATCGACTATGAACGTCGGCTCATCGACCTTTGGATTCACGAGTTTTTCGAGCAGAAGGTCCAGCACCTTGCCTCTGCCAAGATCGGGATCGACGGCAATCCCGAACCTGACCGCCGCCTCCGCAAGGCCGGCGGCCTCGGGATAGTCGTCGATGTTCAGGCCGGTTTGGTCACGGATGGCGTCGCTAAACGAAATCCTGCGCCATGGCGGCGTGAAATCGAGACGCCACGCTTCGGTTTCGACTATGCAGCTCCCGTACAGCTTCGTTGCGACCTGCGAGACGATTGACTCCGTGAGCCTCATTATCTCCTCGTAGTCGACGTACGCCTCGTAGCACTCGAGCATCGTCAGTTCGGGAGAGTGCGTCCGGTCGATCCCTTCGTTCCGAAAGTCCTTGGACATTTCGTAGACCTTCTCGAATCCACCGATGATGAGGCGCTTGAGATAAAGCTCGTCGGCGATGCGAAGGAAGAAGTCGCGGCCGAGGACGTTGTAATGGGTCACGAACGGGCGCGCGGAACCTCCGCCATAGAGGGGTTGAAGAATCGGCGTCTCGACTTCAATGTGACCGCGCGCGTCCAGAATGCGGCGAATCTCGCTGACGATGGCCGTTCGCCTCTCGAACGTGCGGCGAACCTCGGGGCCGGCTATCAGATCGAGATAGCGCTGACGGTATCTGGTCTCGTGATCGGAGAGGCCGTGAAACTTTTCCGGCATTGGCCTTAGGCTCTTCGAGAGCATGTGCAGCGATTCGACGCGTAGCGTGATCTCGCCGGTCCTCGTCCTGAAGAGCGTGCCGCGCGCTCCGAGAAAATCGCCTATGTCGAACAGGTTCAGAAAACGGGCGAACCGCTCCTCGCCCAGGACGTTCTTTTGCAGATAGAGTTGTATGCGCCCGGCGCCGTCCTGGATGTGGACGAAAGAGCTCTTGCCCATGCGATTGAGCCGCACGAGGCGACCGGCGACGGAACAGACCTCGGAATCAGTCTTGCCACTCTCGAACTCCGAAACCGCGCCGGCCGACGTATGGGTTCGCTCGAAGCTGTGTGGAAACGGATCGATGCCCAATTTGCGCAGCCTGTCGAGCTTCGCCAGACGGGGCGCTACCAGGTTTTCTGCGTGACAGTCTGTCTCTGAAGCCATCTATTCGAGAGGAATCGGAATGCTACGAGACTTCCAGGATGGTGTAGTCGTACTCGCCCCCGGGGGCGTTGACTTTGACTACGTCGCCGACTCGCTTGCCGAGCAAGGACCGTGCAATCGGCGACTCGTGGGATATCTTTCCGTTTTGAGGGGCGATCTCCGCGGGGCCGACGATGTTGAAGTCGGTTTCAACGTCGTTCGCGTTTAGGACCTTTACGAATCCGCCGATCGATACGACGTTGCGGTCGTGATCCCTGATTATGCGGGCTTTTTTGAGAATGTCCTCTATCTCGGCGATGCGCCCTTCGATAAAGGCTTGCTCGTTCTTAGCCTCGTCGAACTCGCCGCCTTCAGACATCTCGCCGAATTCCTTCGCCTCGTGAATCTTCGCAGCGATTTCGGGGCGCCGCTCGTACTTGAGCCGCCTCAACTCTTCTTCAAGTTCGGTTTTGCCTTCGGCGGTGAGAAATGTTTGTGTGCCCATTGATAAGACGCCGCCTGATCGCTAATGGAAGGAACGCGCTCCACGATCCGCGGAGCGGGACGCCGTGTCGTCGTCCTGTCAACCCATTGTAATGCCGCCGATGGAAACCGACCATCCAGTCAAGGAAAATCTCGTTGGTTCTGGACGGGTTTAGCGGAGCGCCTGGTAGTTGGGGGCTTCCTTCGTGATGATGATGTCGTGAGGATGGCTTTCTTGCAGGCCGGCGGAGGTCATCGTCATAAAGCGGCCCCTCACCTTGAGCGCGGCTATGTCGGGCGTTCCGCAATACCCCATGGCCTGGCGCAGTCCTCCGACGAGCTGGGCGATAGTCATGCTCAAGGCTCCACGGAACGGAATCTGCCCCTCTATGCCCTCGGCGACGAGTTTCGCGGTGTCGTCGACGGTTTCCTGGGCGTAACGGTCACGTGAGTAACCGCGGACCCTCATCGCTCCGATAGATCCCATGCCCCTGTAATGCTTGTACCGTTCACCCTGATAGAGAATTATCTCGCCCGGGCTTTCGTCCGTTCCGGCGAACAGGCTCCCGATCATTACGCAATCGGCGCCGGCCGCGATTGCTTTCGCGATATCGCCCGAATATCGAATTCCGCCGTCGGCTATCAGTCCGACGCCGTGTTCGGCGCAAACGCTTGCGCAATCGGTGATAGCCGTTATCTGGGGAACGCCGACTCCCGCCACCACTCTCGTGGTGCAAATCGTCGAAGGACCGACTCCTACCCTGATTGTGTCGGCGCCCGCCGCTATCAGGTCAGAGGCCCCCGCGGCGGTGGCAACGTTGCCTGACACCACGATCACGTCAAGATTGGTCTTGGCCCATTCGGTCATTTCGATAACCCGGTGGCTGTGGCCGTGAGCGGTGTCTACGACGAGTACGTCGACTTCGCAGCGGGCCAGTTCCAGGGCGCGCTCCTTGCCGTCGTCTCCAACTCCGACCGCGCCGCCGACCAGCAGCCGACCCTTGGGGTCGAAGATCGTGTTTGGGTATTGGGCTCGCTTGTTAAGGTCCTTGACCGTAATCAGCCCGCGGACGATGTAGTCCTCGTCAACCACGGGCAGTTTTTCTACCCGGTGCTCGTGAAGGATCCTCTCGGCCTGATCGAGCGTGGTGCCCACCGGAACCGTGACCAGGCCTTTTGTGGTCATCAGGCGCGAGACGGGCGTGTCCACGTCCCGGCAGAATCTGATATCACGGTTAGTGAGAATGCCGGCCAGCTTTCCAGACGGTTCAGTAATCGGGACGCCGGAGATGTGGTACTTGCGCATGATTTCGAGGGCGTCGCTCAGCAACGCGTCGGCTCCCATGGTGATGGGATTGATAATCATGCCCGACTGCGTACGTTTTACCTTGTCGACTTCGGCGGCCTGAACCTCTATGGGAAGATTGCGGTGGATGATGCCCAGACCTCCGTCTCGGGCCAGACCTATAGCCATGTCCGACTCGGTAACGGTGTCCATGGGGGCCGACATCATCGGAACCGCCAGGGACAGCGACTCTGTAAGTCGAGTCTGTACGTTGACCTGAGCGGGCATAACGTCGGATTTGAGCGGCATAAGCAAAACATCGTCGAACGTGAGGCCGCGCCCCGAAAATTTGTCAGCCGGCATAATCCACTCCAACCTCCCAGCGTGCTAGCGCCTGAACACGCCTAATACTGGCAACCTCGACCTGAAACCCGTAATTGCAATTTGGACATAAACGAACGGCCCGCCCAGGACTTGGCCGCTCGGAAAATGTGCGCCCCGAGCGTGAGGCGACCGCCCATCCTGGCCCTGAAGTCGAGCCGCTCTGGTCGAGCGCCAGCGGCTTTGACAGGTGTTTGAGGTGTAAAAGAAAGCCCCCATCTGTGCGACGGGGGAGTTATGGCAGAAAGGCGGCTACATAGATCGCCGGCGCGGGTCATGCGCACCCGAACTGCCAGCGATTTTCAAATCGCAGCCGGTCGAGTAATTCCATCATCGAATTGTACCGTCACATCCACTTGATTCCAACCAATTGCACCAGTCCAGGTCGTGCGGCGCATAGACCAGTATTCCGTAATTCGGGCACAACATCTCCCCGCGCCCCGTACATATCGAAACTTCTTCGGAGGCGTTGCTAAAATCAACTCTGGTAAGCGCCACGGCGGAAATGCTCATCGCCCGTGGTGGCCGTAGCTCATCTGGTTAGAGCGCTTGGTTGTGGCCCAAGAGGTAGCGGGTTCAAGTCCCGTCGGTCACCCCTTTTTATGGGGCTGTTCATCGTCGAAGAGCGGGCGATAGATTGCTCGAAGATCGGATAGAAGCCTGAATTACGGGGATCGGATCGCATGCCGAGCGTGCGTATCCGGCGCCGGCTGTCGTGTGTCTGTCCACTCGGACCGGCGGGGTTTTGCGCAATTGAGGTACGGCCTGGACGGAATGTCGCCGAGATTTGAACGACCAGTCCGCGAGGACGCCGTGGCGCCGCGGGCATGAGCACTGGCCGCATGCTCGCGATCGGGACTGTGGTCGCCGTACTTTCAATCGTCGTTGGCGGACTCGTGGCCGTGGATTTCTATCTGCGAAGGCCTACCTCCGAGCCAGAGATCTTGCGGCCGAAGCCGACGGTTGCCGCCAGGTCAACGGCTCAACCGATGCTCGATCCGCCGCCTACTCCCACCCTAATAATCATCCCGATCGTGTTGCCCCCGACTACCGTGACGGCGCCTCCGACGCCGACGCGGGTGATTGTCCCGGTCGTTGCCGGCGAACCTGAATCTGAGATTTATAAAATCCAGGAAGGGGACACCCTGATCGGAATTGCGAACCGTTTTGGTGTCACGGTCGAAGAGATTCTCGGGATGAACCAAATCGAGGACCCGAGCGTGATAAGCGTCGGTGAGGAGCTGTTGATCCCGCCCGAGTAACGGCGGGCGATTCAGTCGAGCAGAAGCACCCTGACGGGCGAGGACGCGAGTCCTTCCATCGAAAGCGGCAGCGCCATTGCAGCGAAGCGTCCGCCGCTGCACCTGTCCAGGTTCACGAGATTGCGGATGATCGGCACCCCCGCGTCAAGAAATATCCGGTGGGTCTCGTACGATCCTTCCATGTCGATATGAAAATGTTCGCCGAATCCGACCATTTTTGCGCCGCGATTTACGATCCACTCGGCGGCGGCGGCGGTTAGCGTAGGCGCCATTTCCGGAGCCGAGAGGTTTGCCAGCAGGGCAATATCGCCCTCGCGCAGCAAAGACGACGCGCCTTCGGCAACTTCCGATTCGCCTATGTAACCGTTGGGATTCCCGAACTTGAACCGAATTACCATGCCCTCGCCCAGGAAAGTTGCGACGTCGATATCGCGCACGGTCGCCCCGTTGATATCCAGGTAGTACGGAGCGAGCAGGTGGGTGCCGGCGTCGCCGGGTATCTCGACCCGGCTCACTCGCGTGGTGGGCTGTCTGATGTCTCCAGACTCGAATATCTGAGACCGTGGACCGTCAAGTGATCCGTCGGACACCAGCGGTTTCGACGCGTCAATTATCGTTCTTGGCAATACATCTCCCCGTGATCGCCGGCGTTTTGCCAGGGGCCGTCGAAAGGCTCACCGGCAGAAGTCGATGATAGCTTGAAGATAGCCGCGGTCTTCTCGAAGCCGGTCACGGCTGGATGACCTCAATCGCCGCGCCGGGGCTGGGCGGTTCAACAGTGATCTGCGAACCGGCCAGCGCTTCGACGATTCGGCGCGGCTTTTGAGTGTGCACGGGAATGAGCTTGCGCGGAGAAATATGGCGGACGAAATCCAGGACCTCGTCTTCGGATGCGTGGCCGGAGGCGTGAAAACCTCTGTCTTCAGCGGATTCGGAATACGGGTCGCCGACGAACTGCATTTCGAATCTATCGATCCAGGCCCGCATCCTTTCCACGTCGATTTCCTGCTCCTCGGTGTAAGGCTCTGCGGTGGAGTAAATGTAGCTGCCGCCATCCGGGTTGATGTCCAGCAAGCGGGGTAAATCATAGAAGCTGAGGCAGAGGATGTAATCCCTCGGCGATCGGGCGACCTCTCGCCAGTCCACGATCTTGTTCTTGAAGCGCTCCCAAACTCCCTTCTTCCACGTGGCCGTCCGGCCTTCGCGGTCTTTGTATACCCAGAGGTGGCTGTCGGATGCCGGGTCGGGTGTATCAGGTTGGACAGTCCCAAGCGTCGATAGCAGATGCGCGTCTCTGGCAAGGATCACGAGCTTTCTGTCGGTGGTTTCGGCGACTTCGAGAAACGAAGCGAGACGCTCGATATTGCGTGGGCCGAAATCGGCGACGACCAGCCCTCTTTCGTTGCGCACTACCTCGATCGACCGGTCTCGAACGTCGGCTTCGGAACTCGTCCTATTAGACTGGCCCGCGCGGGTTGCCTCGCAAATGAGCGCAGCGGGACGCAGGGCGCGGACTTCTTCCGCGAAACGCGCCGTCAGTTCCCCGTAACGCCCGTGCAGTCGGAAGTCGCCTGTGTATACGACCCATCCCTCGGCAGTTTCAACCGCGTAGGCGGTCGCGCCGGGGATCGAGTGGTCGACGGGATAGTGGTGTACGGGAAACGGCCCCAAGCTTCCCGGGAATGCGGCGGCGCCGCGCCCCGTCATTTTCTTGGTGGGTCTGGACGATTCGCCCCAGAAACCGTTTGCCGCGGGCGACCAGCTGTCGTGATCTGCCACAAGCCACGGCCGCCGCTCAAGATTTCCGGCGCGGGGCGACTGCAACACGTCGTCGATCTCCTGCCGCTCGGTCCGATATACGACTTCGGCGCTCATTCCGCTCATACCCGAGTCTTGAATCGACTTGGCTATGACGGCGGTAGCAGCTGTTGACACGACGGGCGTGTCTGGAACCAGGAACGAAATGAGTCCGATATGGTCCATGTGTGCGTGGCTTGCCAAGACTCCCACCGGATTGACGTCTTCGCGGTAGCCGCTTGCCTTGCGCGCTCTTTTTAGCGCCGACCGGTTTAGGACCTCCACCCGAGCGTCGGCCCGATACAGTCTTGGCAGCGGCGGAAGCAGGTCGATCATCAGATAGTCGTAGGTCCCTGAACTCGAGGCGCGGGGAGACAGAAAGTCCGCGTAGTACTTGCCGGAGTCTTCGAAGTTGAGACCGAAGTCGAAAAATAGCTGGCCCTGCGCATCCTCCAGCAAGACCTTGTTGCCGCCGATCTGGTTTGCGCCGCCGTATACGGTAATGCGCGTGCCTGTCACGTGCGGTCAATCAATCGTTGTATTCGTGTTTGCGCATGATCGGTAATCGACCTCTCCGGCTGGTGTTTCTGAATCATGGGTCGCTTCCGCGCCGGCAAGAGTGACGTTCTTCAGCTTTACATAATGTTTGGTCAACGTCTAATCTCCGTCTCCTCCACCGTCGGGATAGTCACCTGGGAGGGCGTGGCCGAGCGTCTGATCTATGGACCTCATTCGATCTGGGTTGTCCCGGTCAGTCGTTGCAGTAACGTGTGACGCGCCTCGGCCGCGCGGCGCAGTTGGGCGCGGACTTCAGCCGCTTCGGTCGAGCTTGACTCCGTTCCGGCCAATCGAAGCTCCAGACTCTGGCGTATCCGTGCGTGCGCGGCCTCCACTCTATCGACGCGGTCGGCTTCCCACGTTACCAACCCTAACGCGCGCACATGCGCGGGATTTGGCCGTCCGCTGACGACGGGCTCGCCGGCCTCCCCGGGCATGAACTTCGAATGGTCGACCTTGGAGACACTGTCCCGCGACAGTCCCGGCAGCCGACGTCCATCGCGAGAAAACTTCAGACTTGAGGCGGCTTCGGTTGCGCGGCGGTAGGTTATTCCGAGGGCGATGAGCACTAGAGCGACGAAGGCGATGATCGCGTGGACGAATCCGAATTCGAGTCCCGTCAATCCCTTCCCCCAGAATTCAACTGGCCAGTATCTGCTCCCGATTGTCAAGCAGGTGGACCCAGCTGTGACCGGGCCGCAATGCGATTGGGCGGCCGGATGAGCTTTCGAACCTCGTTCGGGAATCGAGGTCGCGGCGGAACCATCTTCCGTCGATGCGGTGACCGTCGTGAAACACCAGGACCCTGCCCTGCCCCACGGTTTCGATGGCGAGGCTCAGATTGCCGGCTGCGTCTTCGACATGTTCGGTAAGCTCCGTTTTCGTGAACTGCACGATCACGTTTTCGACCGAAATCTGGCGTCCGTCCAGCGCGTCGATCAGCGGCTGGTCGTCGATCCATAGCGAGTAGCTTCGCATATCAGGATCGTAATCGTATCGTGTCTGCGGCGCGCCGCCGGACGTCACCGTGCGGATCTGAATCGATCTAGCGGAGCCATGGTCCGGTGCCTCGCTGTAGAAGACCCAGGGCGAGATCTCGACCAACGGCGGGAGTACCGTCGTCGCCGCGTCGGCCCTCAATTTGGCGAGGTCGACGTAAACGTGGTGGGGAGGACTGCGATCATCGTCGCGGAAATATGGACCTTCGGAGCCGTAAAAGAACTCGTCGCGGTCCAGCTCTCCGAGCGTGGTTAGCGCCTCGCGAATGGCAGGGCTTCCGCCGACGTGCGCGAAAAGGGCCGAGTATTCGCGAATGAGACCCACGTCGACAAATCGCGCGCTACGGATCGGACCGACCTTTTTGAGGTCGCTTAGAACAAATAAGGCGGTAAATCGGGTAATTCCGCCTTCCGTTTTATGCTCGTAGACAACTTCCGCCTGGCTGAGTCCGGTGGAAGGACGCGATTGCGCATCGTTAGGGATTTTGACGGCTATCGGCCGGCGTCGGGCGATCTCAGCACTGTTCGTCAGGCCGCTGAGTGGCGATATCGGCAACGGAATCGGTGTCGGCGTAGACGTCGGCCTTGGGGTTGGATTGGGCGTAGAAGTTGGCTCGCGCGTTGGCGACGCGGTTGCTTGGGGTTGGGGGGGCGTTGCGGACGACGCTGCTGGAGTACGTGTAGCGGGCACCCTTACGGCGGTGATGCTGATCGTGGGGGGCGCTGAGGCGGGGGAGGAAGTGCTTGTTTCAACCACCGCAGCGACTGGCGCGGCGGTCTCGCGGGTGGGCGCTGGCGAGACGGTCTCGTCTTCAGCTTCGCAACCTGCGAGCGCGGACAGCACCACGCCGGCCGACGCGATCATCAAAATTCGACGCCGCGTCACGCCGTCCGGGGGATCGAACCCGCCCGGTGTCAATTTTGAATGGAAGTCGATATAGCAGCCCTACAGCGTGACAATCGCCAAGCGAAAATAGCATAGGGAAATACGGCTCCCCGGTCGCGCGAGCGCGGACCTGACCCGGTCGATGTCTTGCCGTCGGCGCCGGGTGCAATTGTCCCCAGCGGCCTTTCCCCTGCCGCGGTCGGACAGGCCCCCGTTCTCGAACGCCGCCGGGATTTCGCGGCGCTTTGGATCGAGGTCTGTTGCTGATGTCAGTCGGCGGAGTTTCATCTCAGGGGATTACTGAGATCGTCGGTTACTTTACATAACTAATTCCGGCCTCACAACTTTCAGCCATTTCTTGAATCGATGAGCCGCGCCGGTGGTGGATCGGCGTCGCAGTCGTAGAGGCGATTCACGAACCGTCCCTACGGGATTCCGGCGCGAACGAGACGGGCTGGGAACAGCCTGAGCCGGTTCGGAACGCGCTCGGTCGGACGGGCGGCGGGTCGCTCTCGTCATTCACGCAAAAACGGGAATCCAGACCCCATCAATCGGGAGAGACGAATCCGGCGATTGCGGAAGATGTGCTCGAGTCGCGGCGCCGCGTCGGTGCGGTCGGGACCGAAGTTCAGAGTCATTAATCAGATATAATGAATATTATATCTGATAGCTATTAAGAAGTCGTCTGAAAGTCGTTCGAAAACGCGATCTCTGTTAGCAACTCCGCCGGGCGCGTTCGAGAAACGACGCCGAAGTCGTCCCAGGGCGCTCGACGTGGCAGCCTAAGCCTATGGCTTAAAATGGAACTACCCGCAGAGGTTGTCGTCTAAGAGCGTCCGGCAGGTTCCAAATTGGTCCCGCTTCTTGTTTATCTCGCCACCATTGCAATAACGACCTGGGTCCAGGCAAAGGTCCAACGGACCGCCACCCGATTCTCGGCGATATCGGCGAGCGCGGGCATCTCCGGTCACGAGGCGGCGCGGCGGCTGCTCGACTCCGTTGGCCTCCATCACGTTCCGGTGGCGCCTTCCACCGGCCCCTTCGGCGACTATTACGATCACGCCAACCGGGAGTTGCGGTTATCAGGGAATGTATATGGCGGCACGTCGATTTACTCTATCGCCGTGGCCGCCCACGAAGCGGGACATGCCGTGCAGCACGAGATTCGTTACCCGTTGCTGATTTTCAGGACGGCGGTCATTCCGCTCGCCAAGTATGGTCCTGGACTCGGATACGTTTTGATGCTGCTGGGCGGCGCCATCCTGTTTGCGGGGGCGGGTGCGATTGGTCTCCGCCTGACCCTCGTGGGCGCCGCGGTCTACGCGCTGACGCTGGCGCTGACCTTTGCCAGCCTGCCGATTGAATTTAACGCCAGCAGAAGAGCGATTGCCCTGCTCGACTCCAACAACCTTGTTTCGTCGGACGAGCGGGCCGACGTTAAATCGGTGCTCGACGCTGCAGCCCTTACGTATGTCGCCGCCGCGGCTACGTCGCTGATAAACATCGCCCGGCTGGCGCGTCCCTTCAGATAGCCGCCTCGCGTCCGGCTTTGAGAGTTATGTAAAGTCCAGGCTCTACGCCTCGGTTTTCTCCGGTATTGGCGAGATATATGGCTGCCAGTAGATTGCTCAGGGCGCCGTCAAGAGTTTCTGTCGGTCCGGTTTGAGCGAGCGCGCGGCTTGCTGATAGCGAATGCCAACCCGCAGTCTTCCTAACCGGCCAGCGTAGATAAAGCATGCGGCCATGCGGATTGGAGGTACATTCATCGCTGGTATTATGTCAACATGATCTTGGTATCGCTTAGGACCACTGAGTCGGAGAGTGGCGACTCTTGACCCGATACCCAACGCTAAGACGCGCACTCGAAGCCGTCCGTCTGAGCTTTCGCGCCAAATCGCCAAACACCCGAACGACGTATGCGATGGGATTGCGAATTTTCGCCGCGTTCCTCGAAGATTCGGGCGTCGATCCGTCGGAAGTAACGACGGATCGGTTGCCGCCGGATTGCCTCGAGCAGTTCTACCTGTGGCTGGCCGACCGCTACGGCCGCGACGCTACGTCCACGATCAATACTCACATGTCCGCCGCCAGATCGGTGTTGCGGTATATGGCCCGGCACGATCTGGCTCCGCAAATTTCGCTCGAGAGATCGACCGAGCAAGTCAGAGCGGTCGCGTCGAGCTCAATCTACAAAGCCCCCCGAATAGATCAAAACCTGGCGCTGGTCGTTGACTTTGCCAATAACGCTCCGCTCCCCAAGCCCGTGGACGGCAACCGAGACATTAGGCAGCGAATGCTGCGGGACGCAGCGCTTTTGAATACGGCGTTTTGTACGGGCATGAGGCGGCAGGAGATCGTCTCGCTCAATCGGCGCGACGTTTCCGACGGCCGCTCGAGCGAGGCAATAATTCGCGGCAAGGGCGGCAAGGAGCGAGTTGTTTTCTTCGACGACGAGACGCTGGGAAAGATCCGACGCTACCTCGATGAACGAAGCGATTCGTTCTCGCCGCTGTTCATAAGGCACCACGGCGTTGCGAAGAATCCGGGACGAGGCGGCGAAAATTTGCGAATCTCGTCGCAGACTCTGTGGTCCGCGGTCAGGCGGTATGCGAAGGCCGCCGGCGTGGACGCTTCCACTCACGACTTTCGCCATTTAAAGGCGACGACCCTGCTGAATCGCGGCGCGAGTTTGTCGGAAGTCCAGGACATTCTTGGACATGCCTCTCCGGCGACGACCAAGCTCATCTACGCCCACTACGAAGTCGCGAAGCTGCGCGAGGCTTTTCACGCGTACAGCCTGTCGGCCAGCGAGGCCGCCGAACGGCTGGGCCGCCGAATGGCCGACGGAGTTTGAATAAATCTAGCGGCGAAAAGTCCGCCTCGGGCCGGGCTCGGTCGCGGGACTCGAGCTGCAAAACTCGCATTCGGCTATGGCGGGGCCAGGCAGTACGTTGTCGATGCTAAGCACGACAGCCGGCGTGGGAACTCCGGCGGCGAATGTCGATAATGCAGCCTCCGATGTCTAGAGACAGCCCATACCCCGACCGGCGCGATTGGCTTCTGGATGAGTCGAAAACATGGGTAGGGGCGGGGTTGATTTCAGCCACGCAGCGAGCGGAAATCGGCGCTCGCTACGGCTTGGAGATCGAGATTCCGGAGCGGGCCCAGATCCTGGCGGCGCTCTCCATGCGGGTTCTGGTCACGATAGCCGCTTTGGCGCTTCTCGCCGCCGGCATCCTGTTGGTGGTGGCGGCCAACTGGGAAGTGCTGAACTACTGGCAGCGCATAACGCTGTCGGGAGGAGCCGCCCTGGCCGCGGGCGTGGCCGCGTCGCTTGTCGACCGCCCCGGCCGCCGCCGTCTGGTCAGTCACGTATTGGATGCGGCGGCGGTGGCGGGGATCGTCGGAGTTGCGGCCATAACGTCCCAGCATCTGCAAGAGTCCACCGGCGACTGGCTGAAAAACCTCGCCATCGCGTTTGTCCCGGCAGGGCTATATGCGGAGGCGCGTCGAAACGATGCCGTCGCGGGCATAGTCTGGGCGTCGTTCGCGGGCATGGGGACCGGCTGGCTTGGGTACGTTGCGACGCCGAAAGACGTCGGAGGTATTGAACTCAGCGCCTGGTCGGGATTTGCTGCCGGTCTGGCGCTTGCCATTCGCGCGCGGGGTTGGTGGACGCCGCTGTTCGCGGTAACTTCGGGAGTGCTACTCGGAGCCGGACTCGCCGCGGCGGTTACCACACCAGACAATCCCGACGCGATCGCCCTGACCGCGGCAGGCGTATCCGGCGGACTGATCGCGGTGGCGCTTGTCTTTGTCCGCTTCCGCGCCCGGCCGGGACCGACCTGGATTCTGGCTTTCATGGGAACCCTCGCGTCGGCCATAGCTTTACTTTGGGCGAACATTTGGATTCGCCTCGTCGACCCTGGCGGTCCCTCCGTCGAAAGCGCTCTTTTCGAGGCAAATGTTTGGATTACCGCGTCGCTAACGGCAGTGGCGGCGGTTGCCGTCATAAGTGTCACCGAACGTACCCACGGCCGCATGTCCGCGTCGAGAGAGGTTGTCCGCTGGGTTATCTACGCGTTCGGCGTTGTCGGCGCCTACGTCCACGGGTTTCTGGCCCCCAGCTACGGGCGTTCCCGCGAGTCCTATCTTTCATCGGACGGCTACACGGGACACGCGGCGACAGTGGATGGAGCGGTGCTGATGGCCGGCATTCTGGTGATCGCGGCCGCCTGGTTCATCACGGACAGGGTCCTGCTGGCCGATACAAAGCAGTCCGCGAGTGCCCGGCTGCGATGGTCGCTCACGCCGGGCGCGGCGCTGGCGGCGGGTGGAATAGCTTCCACTTTGTGGATTCCGGCTGCGCGCCTTATCGGCCAGATCGACGTGGGAACGGGGGCTGAAAGCGCCGTGGCGTGGTCGGTCGGAGCGGGCGGCGTTGTTTGGATCGTGGCGATCCTTGCCGAGCGCGCGCGGCAGCTGGAGGGACGTTACGCTCGCGTAGTGTGGGGGATAACAGGTCTCGTCGCCATGGTGCTGGCGATACAGCTCTTTGCCCAGGCAGAAGATCTGCTTGTCAGGGGCCTCACTTTCGCTGCGATAGCCGGTTTGCTGCTGGCCGCCGTTGCAAGACAGTGGCTTAAGGTGCGCTCACCAGGGACCACGTCTTCCGGCGATAGCCCCCCACCGAGCGCCGGCCTGGAACGGGATTGAGGTCAGCGATGGGCTTGCCGAAAGCCGTCGCTGGATTGGCGGCTCCTATCCAGCGGGCATGGCTCAAGCGAATCAACGTCCTGGCGCCGCCGATTATCGTGCTGGTGGGTATTGGACTCGTCGTCGGCGTGGGGCAGATAAGCCGGTCCGAATGGAGCGGGTACCCGATACAACAATTCGACGCCACGCCGGTCGATCCGGCCGAGCCGCTTCGCGGCCCTTATGTCGATCTTTCGATAAACGACCCTTCGCAACCCGACCGCCGGACCACAGTAAGGTTCCTGGCGCCACAGGATGACGCGCGCCAGATCGAAGCCGCGCTGCGCGCGGGTCCGGTCAAGGTCGAAGTACGGCGCGCGCCCGACGGGCGGATGCGCGCCGTTGCCGTAGTCACGGCGGATGGACGCCGTTTCGAGACGCGGTAGGTCTCAAGCGGGATCTGAGAGACGCGTCGAATCGCGTCGAATGAGTAGACCGGCGGAACTCTTCTATTGGCTCCCCGAACGTCGTTCATCGGACCGTTCGAACGCTTTGAATCGGGCTTTCAGCCGCGTTGGAATAGTTCCCGTGATGACCGTCCCTTTGGGAGTGTATTCAACGCTTTCGACGTTACCTTCGCGGTGAAATAGGTCCACAAGCCGTCCTTCGCTGAAAGGTATCGCGACCGTTACCTCACGCATGTTCCGGAATATGCGGGCGGCGATTTGCGAGCGTAGGTCGTCGAGGCCCGCGCCCGTTTTCGTAGACACCACTACGGCATCCGGAGTCACCGCTTCGCCCGGCTGTTCGACGAGATCGACTTTATTCAGAACCGTGATAACCGGCTTGTCCGATACCTCCAGCTCTTCGAGCGTTTCGTCAACACACAAAATCTGACCGGGTATGTTCGGCGCGCTCAGATCGACGACGTGGAGCAGAAGATCGGCTTCGTTGATCTCCTCGAGGGTTGCCCGAAACGCGGCTATTAGCCGCGTGGGCAGACGCTGCATGAACCCCACGGTGTCTATCGCCAAGACGGCCGGCGAATCGGGAAGATCGACGCGACGGACGAGCGGGTCGAGCGTCGCGAACAGCTTGTCTTCGACGTAGGCTCCGCCGTCGCTCAAGGCGTTGAGAAGGCTCGATTTGCCGGCGTTCGTGTAGCCGACGATGGCGACTGTGGGCGTGTCCTTCTTCTTTCGGGATTCTCGAACGAGCTGCCTCCGGCTTCGCACGCGCTCGAGCCGCCTGTCGATCTCGGCGAGCCGCGTACGCAGCTGCTGCCGGTCCACCTCGATCTGGGTTTCGCCAGGACCGCGCGTTCCGATTCCTCCACCGGTCCGGGAAAACTCGACCCATAAATCCGAAAGCCTGGGGAGCAAGTATTCGATCTGGGCGCGTTCGACCTGCAATTTACCCTCGGCGGTGGTTGCCCGAAGTGCGAAGACGTCGAGTATCAGGGCGGTGCGGTCGACTATCTTGACTCCGATCGCGCGTTCCAGATTTCGCTGCTGGCGGGGCTTGAGGTCCGAATCGAAGACAACTGTGTCGCAGTCGAGCTCCGCGACCTCCATCGCGATAGTTTCGGCCTGACCGCGGCCTATCAGGGTCGCGGGACTGATTTTCCGGACCGGAAGCGTGCGCGCCCGGCATGAAATCGCGCCAACCGTATCCAGCAAGGTTTCGAGTTCCGCTAGCGAAACGGAAGGCGGCCATGCTGGATCCCGCTCCTTGAAGTCGAGTCCCACCAGATACGCCGATTCGCGCCTGGAATCGCCGCGCCCGCTATGCCGGGCTTCAATCGGGCCGGGGGCTTCCGCCCTAGAGTTGTAGCTTGGCGAGTCTTTCTAGCCCTTCCGTGAGACGGTCGTCGGGCGTCGTGAGCGATATCCGGAAGTGAGAGTCCCCGCTCGGCCCGAATCCCAGACCCGGCGTGACTAACACTCCCGCCTCGTTGATCGCTTTTGCCGCGAACTCGCTCGAATCGTAGCCCGCTGGAACCGGGGTCCAAACGTATAGGCTGGCTTTCGGGACCTCCGGCTCCAGGCCCATTTTTCGCAGGCTATCGACGACTTGATCGCGTCTGCGCTCGTAGATGGCGTTTCGGTCGTCGATCCAGGACTGCGGTAGCTCGATCGCTTGAATTGCCGCCTCCTGAACCGCCGCAAATATGCCGGAGTCCATATTGCTCTTGACTCGGCCGAGCGCCTCAACGAGCCGGGCGTTGCCGGCCGCCCAGCCTATCCGCCAGCCTGTCATGTTGTACGTCTTTGAGAGCGAATGGAATTCGATCGCGCATTCCTCGGCGCCGGGCGCCTCCAGAATGCTCGGCGCTCGGTAACCGTCGAAAGTTACCTCCGAGTAGGCGGCGTCCTGACATATGGCCAGGCCGTGTCGGAGACCGAACTCGATGACCCGCTCGTAGAAATCCAGTCCGGCGACGGCGGACGTTGGATTATTTGGATAGCAGAGCCAGATGGCCTTTGCCTTGTCCAGGACATCGGCCGGGATCGCTTCAAGATCGGGCATCCACTCCAACTCGGCCTTTAGCGGCATGAAGTGCACCCGGCCGCCCACCAGGTTCGCGCCGATGCTGTACACGGGATAACCGGGATCGGGCACGAGCACGACGTCGCCCGGATTCACCAGCGCCAGCGGCATGTGGGCAATGCCTTCTTTGGAGCCGATTAGCGGCACGAGCTGGTTCGCGGGATCCAGGGTCACTCCGAACCGCTGAGCGTACCAGTCGGAAATCGCTTGACGAAACGTGTCGAGGCCGTCTTCGCAATACTGATGAGTGGCGGGATTCCCGGCCGCGGCGTAGAGCCGGTCGATGACGGCCTGGGGCGTCGGAAGATCCGGGTCTCCCTTGGCCAGGGTAATGACGTCGATCCCCGAGGCGACCTTCTCGTCCCGCAGCTTGTCCAGACGGGCAAACAGATACGGCGGTAACTCTTCGATCCTGTCGGCGAGCTTTATGTCGAGGGTTGTTTTCATCGCGTCTGTCCTGTGGTTTGAGGGGACCGCCTGGTCAGTTCACTGCCTTGTCGAGCGAGGCGGCGCGCCACTGACCTTCGAACACGCGCTCGGCCGGGCCGGTCATAATCACTTCGCTGCCTTCTCCCCGCCATTCCAGCTCCAGAGCTCCGCCATCGACCTGCAACTCAACCGCTCCAGGCTCGGCGCGTCTTGTAACCACGGCCGCCGCCGCCACTGCCGAAGCTCCCGATCCGCAGGCCAGCGTGATACCAGCGCCCCGCTCCCACACGCGCATTTTGAGCTTTTGGGGTCCGACCACCTGGCAGATTTCGAAGTTGATGCGTCGGGGAAAAGCGGGGTGGTTTTCTACCCTCGGGCCGATGGATTCGAGGTCGAACGCCTCCACGTCATCAACAAAGGCGACAGCGTGGGGATTGCCCATCGACAACGCTGTAATCGAGAGCTCGGCGCCGTCAACCGACAGCGGACGGCCTACGATCCGGTCGCCCGGCATATCGACGGGGATTGCTTTCGTAGCGAACTCGGGCACACCCATTCCCGCGGTGACGCGGTAACGATCCGGTCCGGCTTCAGCCACGCGAATCCAGCGAGGTCCGGCGCCGGTCAATACGCCGATCTTCTCCCCGCCGATTTCTCCGCGCTCATGAAGGAAACGGGCGAAACAGCGAATCCCGTTTCCGCACATCTCCGCGAGCGAGCCGTCGGGGTTGTACATCTTCATTTCGAGTCCGCGCCCGCGGTCACCATCGATGAGAATGAGTCCGTCGGCGCCAATGCCGAAGTGACGGTCGCACACGTCGACCGCCAGACGGCTCCAATCTGTCGAAGATTCCCGGCGGGCATCAATCATGACGAAGTCGTTGCCCGCGCCGTGCATTTTGCTGAAGTCCATCGAACTGGCTGTCAATGCCCTCCGGTTTCCGTAACGCCAATGCGCCACCGCCCCGACGAGGCGGTAGGCAATTCAACTATAAGGTAAAGATTGGAAATCACTCCGGTCCGGCGGCTACGCGCTCCCGCCGCTTAGGAACTCGTCGATTCGGCGCGAGATTTGTTGGACGGTGTCCGGCCCTTGCGAGCGCCATTCGACGCTTTCCCGATTGCGGAACCACGTCATCTGTCGGCGGGCGTACTGCCCGGTCGCCGCAGCCGTGGCCTCCCGCGCTTGGGCCAGTGTGCAGCGACCGAACAGATAGGCGAAAGCCTGCCAGTAGCCGATTGTTTTGCTCGCGACCGAAGTCCTCGCATGACCGCCCGCCCAAAGCCCGCGCGCCTCATCGATAAGACCTTTCTGGATCATGACGTCGATGCGACGTCGGATCCGCTTGGAAAGTTCGGCTCGCGGCAGGTCGAGCCCCAGGACGAGCGTTCGTCGGGCCGGTCGCCCCCGCGTTTCCATTTCGCGAATCGACTTGCCCGTCGCCAGCTTGACTTCGATGGCGCGCAGCACGCGGCGCGGATTCTTCAAATCGATAGTCCGGGCGGCCAGTGGGTCCAGACTCCGCAATCGGTCCGCGAGCCGGTCGATACCGTGTCTGGCGAGATCGTCCTCCAGCTCCCGACGGATTTCGGCGCTGGCTGGAGCTGGCGAAAGCCCCCGTGTAAGCGCCTCGACATACTGCCCGGCGCCGCCTACCAAAAAAGGAGTTCTTCCCCGCGATTCGATGTCCTCGATCGCTTCCAACGCGCCGCGCAGATAACGAACGACAGAGAATTCGTCGAACGGATCGGCGACGTCGATCATGTGGTGTCTTACATGTCTTTGTTCCGAAGCCGTCGGCTTGGACACGCCGATGTCCAGGCCACGATAAATCTGCCTGGAGTCGGCCGCGACGACTTCGCCATTGAATCGCGGCACAATCTCCATGGCGAGGTCTGTCTTGCCGGAGGCGGTGGGACCGACCAGACAAATAAGAGGCGAATCGACTCTGGGTCGTGTGGACTGCAATAGTCAACCCGCCTCGGGGAAGTCGCCCGCACGGACAAGCGCGACAGCGGTCGCTGTTAAAATTACCGTCGCGCCTGCCTGTGTCCCAATAGCCGTGAGATAGGCGCGGTAACCAGATAGTTCCAGGCTGTGACTCATTTCTGAAGATATATTCGTGGCTGAGTGGTGACTTGCGGTGCGCCGTTCATACCTTCCTGAGCGCGCCGATTAGCGAATGGCTCTGGAGCGATGACTGAGGTTAGCGGATCGACCATCGACGGGTTTCTCGATTCGCTCGCGTCCAGGTCGTCGACTCCGGGAGGCGGCGCGGCGGCTGCGCTGACCGCCGCTCTCGGAGCCGCGATTGTCGAGATGGCATGCAGCTTCGCGATCGGGCGGAGGAAGTACGCCAGCTCCCAGGAACAACTCCAGCGCGCGTCCAGCAGATGCCGGGAAATCCGCGCTCGCGCCATCGAGCTCGCCGACCTTGACGGCCAGGTATTCTGGAGAGTCATGGATGCGTTCCGATTGCCCAGCGATTCCGAGGCGCGTCGCGAGACCCGTCGGCGCGCAATATCGCAGACCGCTGAAACCGCGGCTCGAGTTCCCCTCGAACTTGCGGAGCTTTGCGGGGAGCTGGTCGGTCTGGGCGCTCACGTGGCCGAATCGGGTAATCCAAACCTGGTCCCCGATGCGGTGGGCGGCGCGGCGCTTGCTCGCGGCGCTGCCCGGGTGTGCGAATTGAACGTGAAGTCGAATCTGGAATTGGTGAACGACGATGAATTCGCAGCTTCCGCGCGGCGGCGTCTGATACGCGCGGTCGAGGCGCTGGAGTTCGCGGACGCCCTGGTCGAACGTTATATCCGGACCGAGGACTCATCTGCTGGCTCTGCCGGTGACTAAACCGACTTTGATGCTCGGCCAGGCGCCGGCCGACAGTTTGATCGACGAGCTGCGCGGCGGATTCGCGGCGCGTTCGGCAAAGTCCGGCCCGATCGCCATGCAGACCATCAATTGTGGCGGAGCAGCGGCCCGCGGCTATGAGAAAGCCATGCGCCGGACGTTCCGCCGCGTCGGCGTCAATGTGCGCAACAGCACGTTTCCGCACGAAGTTGATGACGAGACTCTGATTGAGGAAATAGACCGGTCGAACTTTGACTCAAGCCTTCACGGCGTACTCATCTTCGAGCCTTTGCCGGCCCACCTAAACGCGGTGCTGGTCAAGAGCCGCCTTCTGCCTGCCAAAGACGTAGACTGCGTCACGCCGAGGCGGTTGGGCGATTTCTATTCGGGCAAGGCGGGCGTAGCGCCCGCAACCGCCGCGGCGGTTATCCAGATGCTCGACTATTACGGAATTGCCATCGAAGGCAAGCGGGCGGTCGTGGTTGGACGCAGCAGCGTCGTCGGCAGGCCTGCGGCTCTGCTTCTGACCTTCAGAAACGCGACCGTAACTGTTTGTCATACACGGACGCGTTCGCTTGCTGAGGAACTTGGACGGGCGGAGATCATAGTGGCCGCGGCGGGCGCGCCGGGACTGATCACGTCCGACCATGTATCCGAAGGCGTGGTAGTCGTCGACGTGGGCGCGAACTACGTCCAGGGCCGCGTCGTCGGTGACGTACACTTTGACGGAGTGTCAAAAAAGGCCAAGGCCATCAGCCCGGTTCCCGGGGGCGTCGGACCTCTGACGACGGTTATGCTCGCGCGGAATCTCTTCAATCTGGCGTCTGCCGGAGAATAGAAATGCCCACTCGACGGTCGCTAAACCCATCGACGCGGAGCGCATATTGAAACCCATCGTCGAGGTTGCGAAATCGATGGGCATCAGCCCGGAAGAGCTCGATCTTTACGGTCGTTTCAAGGCGAAGATCCACCTGAGCCTGCTGGATCGACTTGCCGGTAGGCCAGACGGGAAGCTGATTCTGGTGACGGGAATCACTCCAACGAACAAAGGCGAAGGCAAGACAACGGTATCAATCGGCCTGTCCCAGTCGCTGCAAAGGCTTGGACACAACTCGATTGTGTGCCTTCGCGAGCCGTCGCTTGGCCCCGTGTTCGGAATGAAGGGCGGCGCGACGGGCGGTGGAAAAGCTCGGATCCTCCCCCACGCCGACATCAATCTACATTTCAACGGGGACTTTCACGCCATCACGTCGGCTCATAATCTGCTCTCCGCGGTCATAGATAACCATCTTCACCACGGCAACAAGTTGGGGCTCGATCCCCGCCGCATCACCTGGCGGCGGGCTATCGATATGAACGACCGCGCGCTGACGAACATAATTACCGGCTTGGGCGGTTCCCGCCGCGGCGTTCCCAGAG
The DNA here is from genome assembly GCA_965263025.1 of Chloroflexota bacterium. Lineage (GTDB taxonomy): Bacteria > Chloroflexota > UBA11872 > UBA11872 > VXNJ01 > JAPOVO01. The sequence goes on from OZ253578.1 coordinate 515,577, forward strand.
AGGGCGGATTCGACATCACTCCGGCATCGGAGATCATGGCGATCCTCTGTCTCTCACAGAACATCGACGACCTCAAGGACCGACTCGGGCGCGTCGTGATTGGTCGCACATTCAGCGGGGATTCGGTTGCAGCCGCGGATCTCAAGTGTCATAACGCAATGGCGCTGCTGCTGCGCGACGCGATGATGCCGAATCTCGTCCAGAACAGTGACGGAGGACCGGCCATCGTTCACGGCGGTCCTTTCGCCAACATAGCCCACGGCTGCAGTTCGATATTGGGCACCCGGATGGGGCTGAAACTCGCCGATTACGCGGTAACGGAGGCGGGATTCGGCGCCGATCTCGGCGCTGAGAAGTTCATCGATATCAAGTGCCGCGCGGGTGGATTCGCGCCAAGTCTGGCGGTGATAGTTGCAACCGTCCGGGCTCTCAAGCGCCACGGCGGCGAACGGACCGCCGCTCTCGAAGTGGAAAACGTGAAAGCGGTCGAAGCGGGTCTGGAAAACCTGCGCAAACACGTCGAGAACATGGCCGTGTTCAAGTTGAAGCCGGTTATCGCGATCAATCGATTCGAGACCGACGGCGATGACGAAATTCAGGCGATTCTGGACTACTGCCGCGGCGCTTCGATACCCGCCGCCGTTACCAATGTCTTCGGCCAGGGCGCGGAAGGTGGGCTGGAGCTTGCTCAGGCGGTGGTCGATTCGGTTCCGTCGATGGAGCCGGACTTCTGCCCTTTGTACGAGTTGAACCTGCCCACCCGAAAGAAGATCGAAAAGATCGCTACCGAAATCTACGGCGCGCGAGAGGTGGTTTTTGCGCTGAGCGCGCGCAGGGCCATCCGGCGGTTTCGATCTGGCGGTTATGGCGACTTGCCGATATGCATAGCCAAGACGCAATACTCGCTTTCGGACAACCCGCGCGCGGTGGGCCGTCCGGAGGGGTTCTCGATAACCGTGCGCGAGGTTCGACTCTCAGCGGGCGCGGGATTCATCGTGGCGCTCACTGGCGACATGTTGACAATGCCGGGACTTCCCGAAATCCCGTCGGCCGAGGGCATGGTCCTTCATTCCGATGGAGTGGTTACCGGGCTTTCTTAGTCGGACGGCTTATCGCGGCGTAAACGTGGGTGGGCCATGTTATCTAGTTTGTCACCACGCAAGCGGTTTCAGGTGATCGGTCTATGCTCTGCCGAACTGGTGGTCGAGGAGCTCGCGGCTTAGCTTGAGAGTTGTTGGACGGCCGTGGGGGCAGGTTCGGCCCAGGTCGCATTCCAGCAACCGTTCAACGAGCGCCTGCATCTCCGGAACCGAAAGGCTGTCGCCTGACTTCACGGCGCTCTTGCAGGCAACCGCCCAACGCGCCCGTTCCCTAGGATCGGACCTCCGTCCTTCAATCGCGGACAGGTCTCGCACCACTTCTTCCAGAAACCCGCCCGCCTGCCGTCCGGCCGCCATCGACGGCACCCCGTTTACGATCCACGCAGTCCCGCCTAGGTTCTGCGCGTCAACGCCAAAGCCTGACAATAGCTTGCCGTTTTCTTCGAGCCAGGCTGACGCTACCGCGCCCAGCTCTACGGATTGACCTTCCAGCAGTTGCTGCCGGTCGGGCGTGTCGTTGGCGCTGAGTAGCTCTTCGTACAGCACGCGCTCGTGCGCCGTATGCTGGTCTATCAGATACAGCCCGTCCGGTCCCGCCGCCACGATGTAGGTGCTGTCAATCTGGCCCAGCGCCCGCATGTGCGGAGAAGTGATTTGCCCGTCGTTTGTCGAGCTCGCCGGTGAGTGGGAGGACAGCCCGCGCAACGCCGGCGTGGGCGTTGTTTTCGGGAATTGCGCCCGATCTTGCGGAATCCTCGACGGAATGAAGAACGAGTCGACGACCGGGCGGGTGTCGGCGATCTCGACCGGAACGAAATCGCTCCGCTCGATAAGCGTGCGACGGATCGCGTTCGAAAGCCGGCTGAACAGTCGACCCGAGTCGCGAAAACGCACCTCGGCCTTGGCAGGGTGAATGTTCACGTCGACTTCGTCGGGCGGCAGTTGCAGATGGAGATAGGCTGCGGGATGCCGTCCCGCCGGAAGCAGACCCCGGTAAGCCTCGGCGAGAGCCGCGGACAGGGTCGGATTGCTGACCCAACGTCCGTTTACAAAGAACGAAATGTGGCCGCGATTGGCCCAGTCACGGCCCGGCTTGCTGACAAGCCCCTCAATGCCGAGCCACTTTCCTGGCTCGATCCGCAGCAGCGTGTCTACGAGCTCCGCGCCGTACAGAGCAAGCAGGCAGTCTTCCAGCGCGCCGGAACCTGGCGTCGAAAACGAGAGTCGACCGTCGGCCGTCGCGGCGAAGCCGACCGACGGCCGTGCAAGCGCCAGGTTCCTCGCGACGTTCAGAATGTGAAAGGCCTCGGTGCGGTCGGATTTGAGGAATTCCATCCGGACCGGGAAGTTCTCGAACAGGCGGGACACCACAACCTCCGTACCGGCCGCGCCGCCGTGCGGCTCGTCCGCGGTCACCTGCTCGCCGTGAGCGACGATCTTCCGGCCAACCTGAACGTCCTTGGGTCGGGACGCGATGCTGAGTTCTGCCACGGCTGAGATACTGCACAGGGCCTCGCCTCGAAAACCGAGCGTGCGAATGCTCAACAGGTCGTTTTCAGTGCGGAGCTTGCTAGTGCAATGACGCTCGACCGCATCACTCAGCTCGTCGGGCGGGATGCCGCCGCCATCGTCGACAACCCGGATGAGACGCCGGCCGCCGTCTAGAAAATCGATCTGGACGGAATTGGCCCCGGCGTCGAGGCTGTTCTCCACAAGCTCCTTGATAACCGATGCCGGTCGTTCGATCACCTCGCCGGCGGCGATTTTCCCGGTAACTTCGGGCGGGAGCCTGCGTATCGTCACGACTCGTCCAGCGCGCCGCGCCATTCATAGAGCTTGTTGAGAGCGTCGAGCGGCGACAGTCCTTCCAGATCGAGGTCCTCGATCTCATCGAGAATCGGATGGCGGTCGGGAGGAAGCAGCGACATCTGGGCCGGCGAGTTGGAGCCGTTTTGGGACTCGAGCTGGGCCAGGATTTCCTCCGCGCGCCGCGTTACCACGTCGGGCAGTCCCGCAAGCCTCGCGACGTGAATGCCGTAGCTGCGGTCAGCGGCGCCGGGGGTGATTCTGTGCAGAAAAACGATCTTGCCGTGCTGCTCAGCCACGGCGACGTTGTAGTTGACGACTCGCGGCAGTCGTTGGGCCAGCGACGTCAATTCGTGGTAGTGGGTGGCGAATATCGTCTTAGACCGGATGCGGGGGTGGTTGTGCAGAAACTCGACTACCGACTTGGCGATTGAAACGCCGTCGTAGGTGCTCGTTCCCCTGCCTATTTCGTCCAGCACTATCAGGCTGTCCGGCGTCGCCCGGCTGAGGATTGACGAAAGCTCAGTCATTTCGACCAGGAACGTGCTTTTGCCGGAGGCGATGTCATCGCGAGATCCGACGCGAGTAAAGATTCTGTCGACTATCGGGAGCCGCGCGGACTCCGCCGGCACAAAGCAACCCGACTGCGCCATGAGAGCTATCAGCGCAACCTGCCGCAGAAACGTCGACTTGCCGGCCATGTTAGGGCCGGTCAGGACCACGACGTGCGGTTCGCCGGCGCCTAGTTGGCAGTCGTTGGGGACGAAACTCTGGGTCTGGATGGCCTCGACGACGGGATGTCGTCCCTGAGTTATGTAAAGTCCGCCGTCGTCGGAAAATTGTGGGCGGACGTAGCGCCGCTCGACCGCGATATCGGCCAGAGCCGCGGCAACGTCCAGCCGGGACACTGTCTTGGTGGCGCCGCTCAGGCGATCGGCATGGGTCTCGATATCTCTCACCAGAGTCGTGAACAGGGCCTGTTCCATTTGGTCGCCGCGCTCATCGGCATTGAGTGCGGCGGCTTCGAATTCCTTCAACTCGGGGGTGGCGTAACGCTGCGAATTCGCAAGCGTCTGCCGGATCTCGAAGTGGTCGGGGACATTGAGCGACACGGCCCGCCCTACTTCCAGGTAGTAGCCGAAGACGCGGTTATAGCCGACTTTTAACGATTTGATGCCCGTCTCCAGGCGAAGGCGGGTTTGAAGCTCGGCTATGCCCTCCCTGGCTTTGGCGGAGGCGGACCTCATGCGGTCGAGTTCGGCGTTGTAGCCGGGTCGAATTGTGAAGTCTTCGTCTGGATCGAGCGCTCGCTCGAGCAATTCGCGCAACTCGGCGCAGGTGTCCAGAGGCCCGAAGGGCGACTGGGCATCTTCCGGAGATTCGGATATCAGCTCGGCGATAGTTTCGATTCGCCGAAGCGAATCGGCGAGCCTAAGCAGTTCGTCGGGTCGAACGCTGGCCCGGCGAACCCGAACGCAAGTTCGTTCGATGTCGCCTACCCGCCGGAGGTGTTCCCGCAGGGCAGTCCGCAGCCGCGCCCTTTCGGCAAGCCACTGGATCTCGTCGAGCCGCGTTTCTATTCGCGGGAGGTCGCGCAGCGGACTGATCAATCGGCGGCGGAGCATGCGCGACCCCATGGATGTGCGGGTCCTGTCGAGGACGCCGAGCAGCGATCCCTGTTTGACTCCTTCCAGCGACGTTGCGTCGATCTCGAGATTCCGGCGTGTGAACTCGTCCAGCTCGACGTGATCTCCCGCGGCGGGGGCGTGAATTGAAGTGAAGACATGGAGCGCCGACTCCTGGCTCGATTCGAGATAGGCCAGCAACCGGGCCGCCGCGAGAGCGGCGCGGTCGCCAATCGAGGCGGCGCGGGCCGAAGCGCCGACAATCCGCTCGATCGAGCCGTGCGCGGCTTCGGCTTCGACCGGCGGTCCGGATTCGGTGGTTATGTGGACTCCGTCCGGAGGGCTGATTTCCGAACCTTCGTCGATGAGCAGCTCAACCGGACTGATGCGCACAAGCTCGCGGTTTACACGGTCGACGCACGAGTCTCCCTCGAAGTCCGCCGCCACGAACTCGCCGGTCGTCACGTCCGCGTAGGCAAGACCGTAGCCCCCGCCGTGCGGCGTGACGGTCGCCAGGTAATTGTTTCGGTCGGGCGCCAACATGCCGTCGTCGACAACGGTTCCCGGAGTTATGACTCGTGTGACCCGGCGTTCGACCAGACCGGCTCCCGGCTGGCCGACCTGGTCGCAAACGGCTACCTTGTGGCCCGCCTTCAGCAGCCGCGCAATATAGTTTTCAGCCGCATGGTGCGGCACGCCGCACATTGGCGACTTGACGCCCTGCCCCATCTCTCTGGACGTGATGACGATACGCAGCGCCTCGGACGCGACAAGCGCGTCGTCATCGAACATTTCGTAGAAATCACCCAGTCGAAAGAAGAGAATGGCGTCGGGGTGCAAACGCTTGATATCGAGATACTGGCGCCTCATCGGTGTGAGCCTGGTCAATTTCGAAGTCCGCCCCGGCTCATTCCAGGAGCCCGGAATCGCACAATTCCGACGTCTTAGCTGGCGACAGTTTCCTTGACGCGAGCAGCTTCTCGCTCCTCGACTAAACGGTCTATCCCCGCCTTCAGGTGAGGAAGAAATTCATGCTCGTCGAGCGTCTCTAGAATCTCGCCCTTCGCGAAGATGACGCCTCTTCCCCGGCCGCCGGCGAGGCCTATGTCGGCGTCCTTCGATTCTCCCGGTCCATTGACGACGCATCCCATGACGGCCACTTTCAGCGGCTCGTCGATCTGTGCGAGATAATCCTCGACTTCGCCCACGAGCGGGAAGAGGTCTATCTCACATCGCCCGCATGATGGGCATGACACCAGGACGCTCCCCTTTTGCCGCACGTCGAGCGCCTTGAGAATCTCATAAGCGACGGGGACCTCTTCGACCGGTTCGGCGGTCAGGGAAACTCTTATGGTGTCGCCAATGCCTTCGTACAGAAGGATTCCCAGCCCGATCGCCGAGCGAATGCTGCCCGACCTGGGAGTTCCCGCCTCGGTGATTCCCAAATGCAGCGGGTACGGCATCATGTCGGCGATCTTGCGGTAGGCGCGAACGGTTGGATCGATTTCGAACGCCTTGAGAGAAACCTTGATGTGCTCGAACTTCTCTCGCTCGAGGATGCGGATGTGCTCCATCGCGTGGTCGACCATCGCGTCGGCCAGCTCCTCGGCGGACGTGGGCCGGCCCTTCTTGGATCTGGTCTCGACAATCGAACCCGCGTTGACGCCTATTCGAATTGGAATGTCGCGCACCTTGCACGCTTCGACGACCTGCCGCACGCGGCTCCGGTCGCCGATGTTTCCGGGGTTGATGCGAAGCGCGTGGATACCGGCTTTGGCCGCGGCCAGCGCCAATCGATGGTCATAATGAATGTCGGCGATAAGCGGGACGGGCGTGCGTTTGAGCAGCGCTGGCAGCGCCTCCGCAGCCTCTTTGTCTGGAACCGCGACCCGCACGATTTCGCAGCCGACTTCGGCGAGTTCTACTATCTGCCGCGAGGTGGCTTCGACGTCGGCGGTGTTTGTGATGGTCATGGACTGAACCACTACATCTCCGCCACCGCCGATGCGTACGTCACCAACGTGTACCGGGATCGACGTTCTGCGTTTGGAGATTGCCGCCATTATCGCTCCATCAGTGTCTGTCTAGCCCGTCTTAAGCTTAGACAAGCTTGCAGAGCCCGGCAAAAGAACCGCTGCGGTCGGCATCGAAAGCGATCAAGGCGTTACCGTGTTAGCAAGTCTGGCGAAATGTCTGAACATGTAACTGCCCCGGCATCTAGCCGCCCACGATTCGGCGCACGTCGCCGACGGTGACCAGGGCAACGAGCACGAGCAGCAGGACTATGCCGAGGACATTGATGGCGCCTTCCTGCGCCGCGGGCAGACGCCGGCCGCCTCGCAAAGCTTCGACGCCGAGCAGCATCAGACGACCGCCGTCAAGCCCCGGCCATGGCAGAAGATTCAGAATCGCAAGCTGCACTGTGATGTACCCGGCGAGCAAGAGCACGATTTCCGGACCTCGCCGGGCGGCCTGTCCCACCGCGTCGACGATTCCCACCGGTCCCGAGACCTCTTCCAAACCGACCGATCCGGAAATCAGATCGTGAATGAAGGTGGGTACCAGGACTATGGCTTCGACGGTCCTGGTGAAGCCTCGAGCAACAGCTTTGGGCAAGGGGGCTGGCGCAAGGTGAGGCCGTATCGAGACTCCCAAGGGACCCTCGTCGGCGGGGTGGACTACTCTCGGGACTATCGGAACGAATTGCCTCGCGCCGTTTCGATTGATCGCAAGTTGAATCTCGCGGCCCGCATTGTCCCGAACGACTCTTCCGACGTCCGATGGGAGATCGACTTCCTGCCCCGCGACCCCTTCGATTCGGTCTCCCGGCCGCAGTCCGGCGACTTCGGCCGGGCTTCCCGGAGCCGTGGCCGTTATTTCCACGCTGTCGAAGTCACTTATCAGCGCCGACACGCCGAACAGGACCGGCGCCAGCAGGAAGTTCATTGCCGAGCCGGCGACCAGAATCAGGGTGCGGTATCGCTTTGGCTTGGCGGAGAAGCTGCCTGGGTCCGATGCTCGCTCGTTCTCGCCGAGCATTCGAACAAATGCGCCGACAGGTATGGCGTTCAGCGAATAGAGAGTTCCGCGCCACATGCGGCCGAACAGACGCGGCGGCCATCCTACCCCGAATTCCAGGACGTTGACGCCAAGCCACTTGGCGGCGATGAAGTGACCCAGCTCGTGGATGATGACCATAACGACCAGAACCAGGATCGCCAGTGGGATCGTCAACGCTAGACCGCCGGGAACTTCGGGAAAGGGTGGATTCACGCGCGGCGTCTTGCGGCCAGACTCATTGCAGTCTCAAACCCTGCGCGATGGAATCCCGGAACGGCTTCCAGATCGTGCAACTCCTCGTGCTCGATCTCTTGCAGCGTCTCGAGCACCAGGTCCGCAATCTCCGGGAACGTGATCTTCCCCGCCAGGAATAGCTCTAGCACGGCGTCGTCGGCTCCGCACAGCACTGCTGGGGCGTTGCCTCCTTGCCGCCCGGCCTCGATGGCCGCGTTGAGCAGCGGGAAACGGTCGTGATCGGGAACAGAAAAGTGAAGACTGCCAAGATTCGCCAGGTCCATGTGTGTGGCAACGGAACGGCGGCGCTTGGGGTACGAAAGGGCATAGGAGATTGGAAGGCGCATATCTGGACTGCTCAGCTGAGCCTTGACCGAACCGTCGACAAACTCGACCATCGAATGGACGATGCTCTCGGGATGGATCAGAACCTCTATCGATTCGTACGGAATGTCGAAGAGCCAATGCGCCTCGATTACTTCGAGCCCTTTGTTCATCAGCGTCGCGCAATCGACGGTTATCTTGGCGCCCATATTCCACGTTGGATGCTGTAGCGCATCTTCCGGAGTCACTGACTCAAGTAACTCGGCCGGCGTTTCTCTAAACGGGCCGCCCGACGCCGTGATGACGAGCCTGGACACCTCGGAGCGGCTTTCTCCTCTAAGGCATTGCCATAGTGCGCTGTGCTCGCTGTCGACCGGGAGAATTTTTGCGCCGGACGACTTCGCGAGCTCTGTTATCAATGAACCGCCCATTACCAGCATCTCTTTGCTGGCGAGGACGACAGATTTGCCGTCTTTCACCGCGGCGACGGTTGGGGCGAATCCGACGTTGCCCACGGTTGCCACCACAACGACGTCCGCGCCGGCGCCGGCGACCACTTCGCACAATCCCTCCGAGCCGCGCAGCAGCGTTATTCCATCGGAGTTCGGGGGGACCGCAGCGTTCTGATTCCCGACACAGAGGGTGCGGACGTTGAATTCCTCAGCCTGAGCGAAGAGCGATGCGGCGTCGGACCCGCAAGCCAACCCGACGACTTCGTAACGGTCTGGGTCGGCTCTGATGACGTCGAGAGTCTGGGTGCCAACGGATCCGGTGCTGCCCAGGATGGCGACTTTGGTCTTGCTCATTGATTTTCAGACAAAGGACCTTGCATTGGTAATTAGCAAAGCGTAGATATAGACAACCAGTCCCGCCATGAGCAGGCTGTCGACCCGATCAAGAATACCACCGTGACCGGGGATCAGCGTTCCGGAGTTCTTGACGCCGGCGATCCGTTTGAGGGCGGATTCGAAAAGATCGCCCGCCTGGGCGGCAGCCGCAACCAGCAGCGAAAGCACCGGTATGTGCCACGGCTGGATTGGCAGGAAGAGTGAGAAAATCGCCACGCAGATCAGGACGCTGCCGGCGCCGGTTACCACACCCTCCCAGGTCTTTTTCGGCGAGACTCGCGGCGCAAGCGGGTGTTTGCCAAAGAACTTGCCGCCAAGGTATCCGCCGGTGTCATAGGCCCACGTTCCGACGAATGCGAGCATGATCCAGGTAAAGCCCTCGGATAGTCCCCGGAGAGATAGAAGTGTGGAGCCAAGCCCGCCGACGTAGACAGCGCTCGCAATGCCGGCGAGCAAGGCGACGGCGCGTTCTCGCCGCGGTTGGGTTGCCAACGACAGGGCAAGAGCGAAAGCGATCACGAACGCCGAGATCAGATAGAAAGCAGGCCCGTAGGTGTCGGCTAGCTGTGGCCGCGTGACGAGAGCCGCCGTGAGAAGCAACGCTGGAATGAGCTCAAAGCGCCATCCGGCGGCGATGGATATTCTGCGCAGTTCCAGGATGGCGACTCCTGCCGCCAAAGCCACGCCTGCTGTTAAATAGATGCCGCCCCACCAGGCCAGCCCAATGGCCGCGGGAGCGAGCACAGCCGCGGACAGGCCGCGAATGGCGAATTCCCGGCTAGTCTTCGCCAACCGGTTTGGCTACGCCGCTGCGCGAAGTCACGCCACCGAACCGGCGCAGGCGTCCGGCATACCCCTCCAGAGCCTTGTAGAGCTCGACGGCGTCGAAGTCCGGCCAAAGGACCGGCGTCGAGTAAAACTCCGCGTAGGCGGATTGCCAGAGCAAGAAATTGCTCAAGCGCATTTCGCCAGCCGTTCGGATCACCAGGTCGGGATCGGGAACGCCTGCCGTGTACAGATATCTCTCGAAAAGGTCTTCGGTGATGTCTTCAGGGTCGATCCGATCCTGCAATATGGCTTTCGTCGCTCGAACGATTTCTGAGCGCCCTCCATAGTTGAACGCGATATTGAGGGTGAGGCGGTCGAAATTGGCGGTCGCGCGTTCCATGCCGCGCACCGCAAGCCGCAAAGCGGGCGGAAGAGGGGCCATGGACCCCAAAACCTTGATCCGAATCCTGTGCTCGAAGATAGCCTTGCGCTCGGCCCGAAGTCGCTCTCCCAGAAGGCTGAGCAGGAACTCGATTTCCTTTCGGGGTCTGGTCCAGTTCTCGGTAGACAGCGCGTAGACGGTCAGATGCCGAACACCGGCGTCGATGCACGCTTCGGCGATAGGCCGAACTCTGAAGGTGCCCGCGCGATGACCTTCGGATCGTGACAAACCGCGGCGCTCGGCCCAACGCCCGTTACCGTCCATTATGATCGCTACGTGACCGGGCGCGGCTGTCGGCGGGGGGGGATTATCGTTCAATTGCGGTACTGGGGGCGGCCGCGTCGAATTCGGTCAGACCTCGAGTACATCGGCTTCCTTTAGCTTGCCCGTCCCGGTGATCTTCTCCACGAAGTCGTCGGTGAGTAACTGCAATTCGTCTGATCCCCGGCGAGCTTCATCCTGCGAGCACAGCTTCTCTTTCTCCGCTTGACGCAGATCGTCCATCGAGTCGCGGCGAATGTTGCGAACGGCCACCTTCGCGTCCTCCACGCGTTGCCGGACGACTCGAACGAGATCCCGGCGGCGCTCCTCGGTTAGCTGTGGAAACGGCAGGCGGATAACGGTCCCGTCGTTGGAAGGAGTGATGCCGAGGTTGGAGCCCATGATCGCGCGCTCGATATCCAGAACCGTGTTCTTGTCGTACGGCTGAATGACCAGCAAGCGCGCGTCCGGAACGCTCAGTCCAGCCAGGCCGATGAGCGGCATGGTGGCGCCGTAGGCTTCTACGGGAAGATTCTCGATCAAAGAAACATGCGCTCTACCGGTCCGCATCGATCTGAGGTCGCGTTCTAGAACGCCGAGCGAAGCGCCCATGTGACGTCGAGCGTCCTCGAGTATGTCGTCAATCACGGCTCAGCCCCGACAAGCGTTCCGATGCGTTCGCCGCAGAGTATCCGAATCAGACTCTGGTCGTCTTCAAGCCGGAAGACCATTATGGGCATCTCGTGCTCCATGCACAGGCTAAAGGCCGTCGCGTCCATTATCTTGAGACTGCGGTTTAGCGCTTCGATGTATGAGATGGTGTCGAACCGGACGGCGTCCGGATATTGGCGCGGGTCGCGGTCGTAAGCTCCATCCACCTGTGTAGCCTTGAGCACCACTTCCGCGCCGATTTCGTTCGCGCGGAGGGCGGCGGCGGTGTCGGTCGTGAAGAAGGGATTACCGGTTCCGGCCGCGAAGATCACGATCCGGTTGGACTCGAGATGGGCCATCGCCCTACGCCGTATGTAAGGCTCCGCTACCTCGCGCATCTCGATTGCGGACTGCACTCTGGTTGGGATGCCCAAACCCTCGATCGCCCCTTGCAGCGCCAGGGCGTTCATTACGGTGGCGAGCATTCCCATGTAGTCCGCGGTTGCCCGGTCAATCCCCGACTCAGATGCCGCCTCGCCACGCCACAAGTTACCCGCGCCGACGACTATTGCAAGCTGCGTACCCAATCCATGCGCTTCGACAATTTGCGCCGCCACCGACGAGACCATGGAAGGACTTATGCCGAAACCGGATTCGTCGGCGAGTGCTACGCCGCTGAGTTTGAGCACGACTCGTTGATAACTAGCGGTTTTCAACATTTCCCTTATCGAGGCAGGGTTAGCTAGCTGTCGAGCTCGAACCTGCTGAACCTAAGCACTTGGATATTTTCGCCCATTCTGGCAACAAGGTCGCCGATGACGTCACCGACTGTCCTGGAGCCATCTCGAAAGTATGGTTGATCCACCAGAGCCTCGCCCTCGCCGTCGTCATCGGCATTGACTTTCGATGGATTCATCGCCGCTATATGCATCGCCAGGTCTTTGGCGAGCGCCTTGAAATCGTCCGTCCGCGCGACGAAATCTGTCTCGCAACCCAGGGCGAGCAGCGCTCCCAGGGGGCGTGATGCATGTATGTAGGACTCGATCAGCCCCTGCCGGGTCTCGCGACCGCTTTTGGCCTTGGCGATGGCCATGCCCTCAATCCTGAGGACTTCCTTCGCCTTGTCCATATTCCCGCCGGCCTTCTCAAGCGCCCGTTTGCTGGCCATGATTCCGGCGCCTGTAGCCTGCCGCAGCTCCTTGATGAGCGCTGTGGGAATCTTCTCAGGCATCCGAGGTTATCCGTCCTTTCCCTTAGAGCCGGTTGAGACCGACTTTCTGGCAGGCTTGGACGCGCTCGCTGCGGCTCGCGACTTTGCCTTTGCGGCAGTCTTTCGCGCGGGTCTCGCGGCCTTGGATTTCGCGGCCGCCCCGGACTTTGCCTTGGCGGTCGGGGCAGTTTGAGTTGGCGCCGAAGCCGGCCTGGAGCTGGCGGTTCCGGCGGCTCTGTCAGGATTGTCTCTAGCCGCCCTGCGGAACGCTCTAGCCGGCGACCTGGCCGCGGCCTCGCGTCCGCCTTGCTGCTTCAGGGCCATTTCGCGGCGAACTCGCTCCAGCCGTTCACGCTCGGCTCGTTCGATCTCTTCCTTTTCGGCGCGCTGCGATTCGAAGGTCTCGTACGCTTCCGCCACGGTGGACGAAATCGTGCCCAAGACTAGTCGGACCGATCGAATCGAATCGTCATTGCCCGGGATGATGATATCGACGTCGTCGGGATCGCAGTTGCTGTCGGTGAGAGCGATGACCGGAATTCCCAGCACTTTCGCTTCGTGCACCGCGATGTGTTCCCGGCGTGGATCGACCACGACAATGGCCTCCGGCAGCGCGGTCATGTTGGCGATGCCGCCCATCTTCCGTTCGAGCCTCGTCTTTTCGATGTTCAGAACGTGGGCGTCGCGCTTGGTCAAGGCGTCGAACTCTCCCGCCTCGGCGCGCGACCGAAGCTCGCGAAGACGCTGCAATCGAGTCTTGATCGTCTCGAAATTGGTCAACGTCCCGCCGAGCCAGCGCTCTGTTACGGCAAATTGACCGCTCTCTTCGGCGCAAGCCACGATGGTGTCTTTGGCCTGTCGCTTGGTGCCAACGTAGATGATGCGGCCGCCGCCGCTGACAATTTCCGAAAGGAATTCGGTGGCCTCGCGCAGCCCTGTAACCGTGTGCTGAAGATCGAAGATGTGTATCTCGTTGCGAATACCGAAGATGAACCGGCGCATCTTGGGATTCCAGCGTTGCGTCTTGTGGCCGAAGTGAACGCCGGCCTCGAGCAGATCTTGCATTGTGACTGACGCCACGGACTCATCACCCTTTCAAACTTCTGCCGCAATCAACCCAGACGGGGAACGACCGTAAGACGATCGGCAGGGACCGCTGGTCCAGCGACATGACAATTCTGGCCTATCAGGCCGCTAACAGAATAACACTCCGGCGGCAGTTACGCGGCGGCCTTGGGATGTCCGCACTCTTCACAGACGACCCGGCCGCGGCCGGCCGCGTACAGAACGTTGCCGCATACCGGGCACGTCTCGCTGGTTGGTCGCTTCCAGCTCGCATAATCGCAGTCGGGGTACCGGCTGCATCCGTAGAACTTTCGGCGTCGCCGCGTAACTCGCTCCACGACGACTCCGTCTTCACAATCCGGACACCTCACGCCGATGCCGACCGCCCTGGTGTAACGGCACTCGGGATACCCGGAACAGCCGACGAACTTGCCGCTTCGTCCACTTCGGAGGAGGAGCTGCTCGCCGCACTCGGGGCACTTCTCGTCGAGTTTTTCCACGGGCCGTTTGACGGGTTGGATGTTCTCCCTGGCGGTGGCGAGAGTGGGGCTGAACTCCCCCCAGAATTCGTTCAGGAAATCGACCCGGCCCCGGTCGCCCGAGGCGACCAGGTCGAGATCCGACTCCATGCGGCTCGTAAAGGCTTTGTCGACGATCTCCGGGAAATGCCGCACCATCGCGTCGGTAACAGCCTCCCCGAGCGGAGTGGTGTGCAGCGCACGCCGCTCGATCTCAACGTACTGGCGCTTTTGAAGGGTATCGATGGTCGGCGCATAGGTGCTCGGCCTGCCTATGCCGCACTCCTCCAGCTCCCGAATCAGGCTGGCTTCCGTATAGCGCGGCGGCGGCTCGGTAAAGTGCTGGACTCCTTCGATCCCTCGCGCAAGCAGGTCATCGCTCGGGCGCAGGGAAAGCAGGATTTGTCTGGCGATTTCCTCGGCTTTGTCTATTTTGGCTCCCGCTCGCGTAACGACGAAGTGACCCTGGAACACGGTCTCGCTCGTGGCGGCCCGAAATCGGTATGGGGTGGACTCGCCCTCTTTTGACCCGTTGATAAGGATGGTCAAGCGGCTAATCCTGGCGGGCTTCATCTGACTACCGACAAACTGCCGCCAGATCAGCTCATAGAGACGGTTTTGCCGTTTGTCCAGGTGCGGCGCCAGGCTCTCGGGAGTTCGGTATACAGATGTGGGCCGGATGGCCTCGTGCGCTTCCTGGGCGCTCCGGCTCTTCGTTCGATACAAGGGCGGTCTGGCGGGGACAAGCTCGCCGCCAAACGATTCGGCGATAAACGCTCTCGCCTGTTCCTGCGCGCTGCGCGCCACCTGCGTCGAATCCGTGCGCATATAGGTGATCAGGCCTACCTGACCTCCTTCGGCGCCGATGTTGACGCCTTCGTAGAGCCGCTGGGCAACGCGCATCGTGGCCGATGGAGACATGCCCAGCCTGCTGGATGCGGCCCGCTGCAGCGCGGCGGTCGTAAACGGCGCCGTCGGCCGCGAGGAAGAGGTTCGCTCCCGAATGTCGGAGACTCGAAAATCCACGCCGTTGAGGCTGGCGACGGTCTCGTCGGCTTGAGACTTGCTGGAAATATCCAGTTTTCCCTTCAGTGGCTCCAGTTCGGCTGGAAAGACGCGGGAGTCGTCTGAAGATCTGGAAAACTGAGCGCGGACGGTCCACCATTCGCGAGGGACGAACGCTTTGATTTCCCGCTCTCTATCGACCACGAACCGGAGGGCCACGCTCTGCACGCGTCCCGCGCTGTTGGCGCCGGGAATTCCTTTCGAAAGCAGGGGGCTGATCTGGAATCCGACCAGGCGGTCAAGAATGCGTCTTGCCTGCTGCGATTCGACGAGGTCCATGTCGATGTCGGCAGGCTGGTCCATGGCGGTCCGGATCGCCTCTTCGGTTATCTCGTGAAACGTGACCCGGCGTATCTTGCCGGGATCCAAATCCGCCGCCCCCACGAGATGCCAGGCAATCGCTTCGCCTTCGCGGTCCGGGTCGGTAGCCAGGATCACCGACTCGGCGCTCCTGGCCGCCTCGCCTATGCGGGCGACGATCTTGCGCTTGTCGCGGGGCACGATATAGAGGGGATCGAAGTCGTTGACTATGTTCACGCCTATCGACCCCTTGGGAAGGTCGCGCACGTGCCCAACCGAAGCCAGGACTTTGTAGCCCTTGCCCAGGAACTTCTGCAGCGTATCGGCTTTCGCCTTCGATTCCACGACGACCAGGTTGTGCCGCGCGCCCGAGCCGGCGGTCTTGCGCCCGGCGGGGGCGGCGCTCTTAGTAGTCAGTTGTGGTCTCCTCTGATTTATCCGAATTGAAGTCCTGGCCGGCCTTACAGGCGCTCAAACGGTCGCTGCCACCGGAGCTTGGCTGCGCTGCTCCAGCAGGGCGTCCAGCAAACCCATCAACGTCTCGCGCCATTCAGGTTCGCGTTCGAATCCTTGCCAGGACAACCCGAGCGCGCCCACCTTGATCCGCGAGCCGCCAGCTCGCCTCATCGAATCCCTGTCGAGATCGAAATCTTTCGGCAGTCTGATGAGCAACTCGCCGCCGTACGCCGTGACGGATTTTAGCCCCAGCTCGGAAGCCTTGGCCTTAACGATGATTACGTATGCCAGGTTCGCCACAGTTTCCGGAAACTCGCCGAATCTGTCGCGCAGACTCGCGATCGCATCGGTTGTTTCTTCCAACGTTACCACTTGCGCCAGGCGCTGGTATTCACGAATTTTGGCGTCGTAGCCGCCCATGTATTCGTCGGGCAAGTGCGCGTCGAGAGGCAGATCGACTATCGCCGAGGGCGCAGTCTTCGAGTGGGGCTTGAGTCCCCTGGCCTCGTCAACCGCGTCGCCGATCATTCGCGAATAGAGATCGAATCCGACCGCGTTGGCAAATCCGTGCTGATCGGCGCCGAGCAGGTCGCCCGCCCCGCGAATCTCCAGGTCGCGCAGCGCCAGCCTGAACCCCGCGCCGAGGTTGGAGGCCTCCAGGATGGCCTGCAACCGCTTTTGGGCTTCCTCGGTCAAGCGATGTTCGGACGAGTAGAGGAAGTAGGCATACGCCTGGCTTGCCGCCCGTCCGACGCGGCCCCGAAGCTGATACAGCTGCGACAGCCCGAACATCCAGCACTCGTTCACGATCAGAGTATTCACGTTCGGCATGTCCATGCCGTTTTCGATGATCGCGCTGGACACAAGCACGTCGTAGAGTCCTGACGCAAAGTCGACCATTACGTTTTCGAGCTGAATTGAAGGCATCTGTCCGTGGGCGACTACGAACCGCGCTTCGGGAACCAATGCACGGAGCCTGCTCGCGACCGACTCGATTGTCTGCACGCGGTTGTGCACGAAATACACCTGGCCCCCTCGGGCAATTTCGCTTTGGATGGCGCGGCGAACAATATCCTCATTGAAGATGGCCACGTAAGTCTTGACCGCCAGCCTGTCCTCCGGCGGCGACTGCATCACGCTCATATCGCGCACCCCGACCAGCCCCATGTGCAGGGTTCGGGGAATCGGCGTGGCGGTCAGGGTGAGCACGTCCACCTCGGCTCGCAGCTTTTTGAATCGCTCTTTGGCGGCCACGCCGAATCTCTGCTCTTCGTCGATGATGACGACCCCGAGATTCCTGAATTTCACGTCATCTTGGATCAGGCGGTGAGTGCCGATGACGATGTCCACCGATCCGTCAGCCAGATCTTCGACGACCCGGCGCTGATCTCTTGGAGATCTAAATCTGCTGAGCATCTCGATCCGCACCGGGTAGGTTCCCATTCGTTCCTTAAACGTGTCGAAATGTTGCTGCGCCAGGATAGTCGTCGGAACGAGCATGGCAACCTGAACGCCTTCGGTGGCCGCCTTGAACGCGGCGCGCACGGCGACTTCGGTTTTGCCAAAGCCAACGTCGCCGCAGACCAGGCGATCCATTGGCCTGGCTCGCTCCATGTCGGCTTTGACGTCGGATATCGCCTGGGCCTGATCGGGAGTTTCGGTAAACGCGAAGGCGTCTTCCATCTCGCTCTGCCACACGGTATCCCTTTCGAACCCGTGCCCCTGAGCCATCTCGCGGGCTGAGTAGATCTGGATCAAGTCGGCTGCAATGTCGCGCGCCGAGCTGCGAGCCTTGGACTTGGCCCGCTCCCATTCGCCGCTTCCGAGACGGCTTAGCTTCGGTTTGTAGTCGCCCATTCCGACAAACCGCTGCACGCGCCAGAGCTGGTCCACAGGGACGTACAGGCGGCTGGCCTTTGCGTATTCCAGAAGCAGGTATTCCCGCTCTCCGCCGACCTCCGTCAGCATGACGATCCCCTCAAAGCGGCCGATCCCGTGTTCAACGTGGACTACGTGATCGCCGATCTGGAGGTCCGACAAGAACGTTCGCTCGACGGTTTTCTTGTGCCGCCTCACGCGGTGTGTTCGAGACCGTCCAAAGATCTCGGAGTCCGAAAGCACTTGAAGTTGAATGCCCTCGTGGACCCATCCCTCGGAAAGCGTGCCTCGCACGATTCCGACCGCGCTGTTGGGGAACGGCTGCCGGAATTCGTCCAGCATGGCGGCCCCGAGTCCCTGTTCGTTGAGAAGCCGCGCGAGCTTGAGGCCTTGATAGCTGACGAGTATTGTCCGCCAGCCCGACCCGGCGGAGGCTTGCAGCCGGGAGACCAGGTGCTGAAGCCGGCCCGCGTAGCGTTCCGGCGCCTCGAATCCGGCGACTGAATCGACAAAGGCGGCGTCGGTTACAGGGCTGGGACTGCTCGTCAACACAATTTCGGCCGCCTGCGCCGCATCCCTGATTTCATCAATCTCAAACAGGGGGCTGCCGAAGCGCTTGGGAAGCTCGCCGGACTGAACGAGTCTTTTTCTCGTTTCCATGGATTGACGCGAGTACTCCGCCGCAGCGTTGATTACCGTGTCCGTCTCGTCCACCACCACGATGGCCTCGGGACAGTAGTCAACAAGGTTCGCCGCGGCGGGTAACGCGCTCATCGTGTAAAACACGGCGCTATCGAAGTAATGACCTTGCGCCAGGTCCTCGACGTGGCCCGACCATACGTCGCGGTCTTCCGGGCGCAGGTTGTGGAGATCGAGCTCCCTTAGCGAGGATGAAATCTCCGGGCCCATCCAGGTCGGGACCTCGCTGGCGGAGCTGAGCAGGAACTCGGGGCAATCGTCGAGAGATCGTTGAGACTCGGGATCGAAAAAGCGGACCGACTCGACTTCATCGCCGAAGAAGTCGAGTCTTACGGGACGGCCGAGTTGGGGCGGGAAGACGTCGACGATGCCTCCGCGCACGGCGAATTCACCGGGTGCCTCCACGAGTGGGTTTCGCCGGTATCCGAGGGTGATGAGGCGTTTGGTCAAGTCCTCCGGCCGCACTATCTGCCCCGCGCCGATGACAAGGAAGTGCCGGCAGAACTCCGCGACCGGAGTGAGCCGGCGCATGAAGGCGGTGACAGACGAAACAACGATGGGCGGCGCGTTCTCGACCGTCTTCGATCTTGTCGTGTGTCCGGCAAGCTCCGCGAGAACCGCGGCCCGCTCCCCGAGAACGTTCTGACTTATCGACATTGGAGAGTACGCGGGCTGGTCCGGATCGGAGAAGACTCGCACGATGCGTCCGGAGTTCCACGATTCGATATCACGCGCGTATTCGCGCGCGCGAGCTTCGTCGCAAGTCAGGACGATTAGCGGACGCTTGCTCCGGTCGGCGAGGGCGGCGAGGAACACGGACTTGAGCGCCTCGCCGATCTCGATGCGCATTGTCGGGCTATTCGAAAGGGCCGACCCAAGCGCTCGATTGATCGAAGGGGTCGCGGCAACTTCGGCGAGAATTCCGGCGAGATTCAACCGCCGGTCGACCTTTTGTTGAATTCGTTCATGACAACGTCGAGAGGACGGTTGAGAAGCTGGACGATGGCGATAGCGGCCGCATCAATCATCTCCTCTACACATGAATGTTCGGACCGGGAGAAATCGTCCAGAAGGAAGTCCACTGGCTCGATACGCTCCGGGGGCCTGCCGATGCCCATGCGGACTCTAACGAAATCGGGGCTGTCGAGCTTTTCGATTATAGATTTCACCCCCAAGTGACCTCCCGAGGAGCCGCCTGATCGGATCCTCAGCAGTCCGAGCTCCAGATCCATGTCGTCATAGACGACTACTACGTCCGAAACGCCAACACGGCCTCGACGCGCGGCTCTCGCCACCGATTCGCCGGAGGCGTTCATGAAAGTCTCGGGCAGCAGAACTCCGATGTTTTTCGATTCGACAAGCCCACGCCAGAAGCGGCCCGTGAAAGCCTGGCGGAAGCAGGCCCCCGCTTGCAGCGCCAAGAGGCGCTCGCCGGTCATGAACCCGAGGTTGTGTCGGGTCCGCTCGTAGCGCGGACCAGGATTTCCGAGGAAAACCAGCAACCGCTCGATCCGGTCCGATTCAGTTTTAGGAGCCCGCCGCGGAAGCGGCAGGCTGGCCAATAAGTCCATTATCAAGGGCGGCAGTTCCGAGAGTTCGCCACTGGTCCAATGAGAATTCTTGCGCGCGCGCGCCGGGATCGACTCCGGCCAAGTCGCAGAGTGCGGCGATTTCCCTGGTCGACCGCTGAAGTCCGCCGGCGAGAGAGTTTTGCACTTTCTTTCTGCGTCCCGCAAAGGCGTGGCGGGCCAGGAATATCGCCGCTTTCGTTGGAACATCCTTGCGTGGAACGGCGTTCGTTACCAGGCGCACGACAGCCGAACGCACCTTTGGCCGGGGACGAAACGATTCCGGTTCAACGGCGAAAAGCAACCGGGGCTCGGCGTAGCTCTGGGCGATCACGCTTAGGAGGCTCATGGATCCCGGCTCCGCGCAGAGCCGTTCGGCGACTTCGAGTTGAAGCATGACCGTGAGCGAGGTGGGGCGAAAGTCGCTTTGCAACAGGTCGATGGTCAGGGGCGTGCCCACGCTGTAGGGAAGATTGCTCACGACGTGATAGGCCTGGCCTTCCATCAGTTCCTCGACGTGGACGCGACGCGCGTCGGCGCGGACTATCCGGATGTTGGAATACTGCGATACGGCCCGTTTGAGCCGCTGGGCCAAGGCGTGCTCGATTTCCACGGCGACCAGGCTCCGGGCTACTCGGGCTAGCTCTACCGTGAGCATGCCCGTGCCGGCGCCTATCTCGAGTACGGTGGCGTTAATCGGGAGTTTCGACGCCTTCACGATACGCCGCGCGACAGCTTGGTCGATCAGCAGGTTTTGCCCGCGAGCACGCGCTGGCCGCCGAAACTGAACCGGTTGCACGGGTGAGCGCGTCACGGTCGACGAGGTTTCGAAGTCGAATTCACGTCAGCAGACCGCCGCCGTCCACGTAGACGGATGCGCCCGCGATGTATTCGCCATCGTCGGAAGCGAGAAACAGGCACGCTTTGGCAACGTCGTCGGGTTCGCCGATACGACCAAGCGGAACTTCGCTAACGGCCTCGTCGAGCGCCTCTGTCGAACCGGCGGCTCGCATCGTCATGGGAGTCTGCGTGAGGCCTGGCCCCACGCTGTTCACGGCGATCTGGCGCGGGGCAAGCTCCTGAGCGATAGCTCTGGTCATGGTCCGCAGCGCGCCCTTCGACGTCACGTACGCGGCCATATTGGACGGCGGAGTCTCCGCGGCCGAGGACGTGATGTTTATCACCCGGCCTCCTATGCCCCGGTCGATCATGTGCGCGGCTACCAGTTTCGTCAATAAAAGCGGCGCGCGCAGATTGACGGCAATGATCTGCTCCCAGTCGGCGTCCGTCGTATCGAGCAGTGACTTGCTTCGATGAACGCCGGCGTTGTTGACTAGCACGTGTATGTCGCCCAGCTCTGAAATCGCGAGCTGCGCTGCCCGGTTGACTTCAGTTTCCGAGGCGAGGTCGGCGCGTATCGCCACGCACTTGCGCCCCATTTGCTCGATTTGCGTCGCGAGCGACTGGAGACCCGCCTCGTCGATGTCGATCGCGGCAACGTCCGCGCCCTCCTCCGCGAACGCAGTCGCGATGGCTCTTCCTATTCCCGAAGCGGGACCGGTAACGATGGCGCATCGCCCGGCGAGTCGTTTTGGCGCTCGATCCATCAGGCGGTGAGGTGGCCTCCGTCGACGTAGAGAGTCGTTCCCGTAATGAAATCCGATTCGTCCGACGCGAGAAACGCGACGGCGGCGGCAACCTCTTCGGGGAGAGCGAGCCTGCCCCAGGGAACGCTGGCGATGAGACCGCTCAACACCTGCGGGTTGCGAAGCAGAGGGCGAGTCATGTTCGTCTCAACGTAGCCCGGGCCGACCGCGTTTACGTTGATCTTATGCCCGGCGAGCTCCAGCGCCGCCGCGCGGGTCAGCATTCGCACGCCCCCCTTGGCGGCGCAGTATGCGATGTTGCCCAACCCCGCGACCTCCTCCCGAATCGAAGAAATGTTGACGATTTTCCCACCGCCGTACTCGATCATCGCCCTGGCGGCTGACTGCGTGCCGAAGAAAACGCCCTTCAGGTTGACGTCGATGAGCTGCTGCCACTCGGCCGTCACGATCTCCGGCAGCGGGTTTCGCAGGTTTATCCCGGCGTTGTTTACCATTATGTCAAGTTTATCGCCCCACTCAACCGCGCTGTCGACAAGCGAGTCGATATCGGCCGTATCCGCAACATTCACGCGCCGGAACTCGGCTGTACCGCCGCCCGCGCGAATGGATTGGACCGTCTCCCGTCCGGAGTCTTCGTTGACGTCAGCTACGAGAACGCGGGCGCCTTCCGCCGCGAATCTGAGCGCAATCGAGCGGCCGTTGCCCGATCCGGCCCCGGTGACGATGGCGGTCCTGTCGGCCAACCGACGCGGAAAGCTATCGGGCGTCACGGTTTCGCACCTCTTGCAACTCTCAATGAAAACGGGTTTCCCTTAAGGAAGATAGCGGGAATCACCGCCGCGGCGCACAGGATGGCGCCGATCGAGAAAAGCTCGTTGAACATCCCCACGGTCGCGTTCGATACCGCATGGGCGTACTCGGCGCTCATGAGATCAAGCTGCTGCTTCGATTCATTACCCGTACCGACCGGCAGCGGCAAATCGGCGACCGTGAAGTTGAATCGCGAGAGCGCCCAGGGAGTGAGAGCGGCCAGAGCCAGCATCATTCCAATGAGCCTGGAGACGGTGGCGAGCCCCGCTGCGATGCCGAAGTTTGCGCTGCCGGCCGCGTTCATCACGGCGGCGGTCAGGGGGGAGATCAAAAGGCCGAATCCGAATCCCGCGATAACCAGATCGCGCGCGAGCCTGGCTTCGGATGGCTCCGCCGACCATCCGGACGCCAGCCAAAGCCCCAGCGCGGCGGTCAACGCGCCGAGCGCGGTGACGGTTCGCTCGCCAAACCTGCCGGCCAGCCAGCCGCCGGCAATCGCTCCAATCGGTATCAGGATGGTCATGCGAAGGAGCAGCAGCCCGCCTTCCAGTGCGTCTCGCTCGAGCACGGTGGCCGAATAGAGCGGAATGTTGACCATGGGTATTATCAACCCGCCTCCGATAAGAGCAGCGGCGAGATTGCCTGATGAGAACGCCGGTCGGGTGAACAGTCGTACGTTGAGCATTGGGCTATTGGACCGGCGCTGCGTGAAAACTAGCACCGCGAGCGTCAAGACGCCGAGAGCGAGGAGCGCCGGCGTCAACAGAGTGGGCAGCGCCGCGTCGCGGGCGAGACCGGCCGTAATGAAAATCAGACTGCCGGCGGCCAGCAACGCGCCGGTCTTGTCGACCCTGGCCTCGACCGGCGGACGCGCGCCCCTCACGCGCCAGATCACCAGCGCCATGGCGATGCTCAATGGGATATTTAGATAGAAGATCCAGCGCCATGAAAGGTAATGGGTCACGGCCGCCCCCCATAGAGGACCGACAACGCCCCCGGCTTCGGCGGCGGCGACCACGATGCCAACAGCTACGATGGCAGACTTTCCCCGATTGCTTCCGATCGCGTAAACCAGCGCGGCCGGTACGAGCGCTCCGCCGCCAACAGCCTGGACGAATCGCGCTCCGACCAAAAACCAGAGATCGGTCGCGACGGCGGCCGCTATCGAACCTGCCGCAAATACAGCCAGACCCGCCAGGAAAACGCGTCGGGTTGTATACATGTCCGCCAGGCGGCCTGCGACAGGCAGGGCGGCGGCGTAACCGATCAGGAAGGCCGTAACGATCCAGGCCGCCCTGTCGAGATTCTGGAAATCGATCTCGAGATCGGAGATGATTCGCGGAAGCGCGGTTACGACAACCGTCTGGTCGAGTGCTGTTGCGAAGACGCCGAGGGTAACGAGCGCCAGACCGGTAGACCTGTGCCCGATAACCCTAGATCGGAGCAACTATGTCTACCGGCTCGCCGTACTTCGAAAATTCGATGGTTCGTTCTGTTTCCGTCGGGTCGTCCTGCAGGCTGGGGCCTCGCAGTATGACTTTCCTTACCAACGAGTCCTCTACGCCGATCCAAAGCTCGACGTTGGTGACTCCATCCTGGGGCGGCGAACCGAAGAACGCGGCGACTTCGGCGTTGGGAATCCGCGCCTTTAGGCGGTGTGATTCCACACCGTTCGCCAATTCGGTCCCAACCAGCTCGAGGTCGGTAAGCCGCGAGAGGATCATGCTCACTCCGTCGCTGGGATTGAGAAGCGATTTGGCCAGCGGTTGCCCCGGCAGCGACTGCCATGCTTTTCGATCGAGCGGACTCGTAACATATTGAGCGTCGCCAATCGCGCGATAGTCCAGAGCAACGCTTATTCCGCTGAAAACCACGCTGATTTCGGCCTGCACGCGGTCGGGCTGCGCCGCGTCGCCCTCGATGCTGGACGCTGTCATTCCGGGGAGGATGGCGAGGCCAGGCTCGCCCAGGTCCACGTTGAAATGCAAGGACTCGACATCGCTCATGGCCGTTGCCGCCATGGCGGCGATCTCCTGGGGGTCGCCCTGAGCCTCGCCGCCGCACGAAAACAGCAGCAAACCCGCAGCGGCGAATACTATCGGCAGCGCGCGCAATCGCATCTTCCAGAACCCTTCCTCATTCGCTCGCTTGAGCATCGGGCGGCGTGCGGTCTCGACCAGGCATGACGGAGGCCGCTTCCTCGATAGTTTCCGCCGAAGTGGCGCTGTCTTCAACTACGTTCGCAATTTCCGCGGTCAAAGTGTCTTACCAGCCACGGGTAGCGGTCCTATCTCGGCGAGCGGCTATACAAGACTCCGTCCCTGTCAAAAAGTGGGCGGCGTCGGCCGCGGCCAGCGCACGGTGGCTGATACGGTTCTTGACGCTGGCGTTGACCTCGCCCAGCGTGGCGTCGTAACCGCGGGGGATGAATACCGGGTCATAACCAAAGCCCGCGTCGCCGCGCGGGGCCTCGGCGATCGTTCCCTCGAGCGAGCGCTCGACCTCGAATACGACTTGCCCGCACCGGGCCACCGCGATGGCGCACGTGAATCGGGCTGAAGCCGACTTGCTTTCCGCTTTCTTCATTTCTTCCAGAAGGTAGGCGATCCGGCCCTGATCGTCCGGCTTTGAGCCGAACCGGCGAGAATAGATTCCAGGGCGCCCGCCAAGACAGTCGACCACAAGACCGGAATCGTCGCCGATTACCGTGTAAACAGTTGCTTTGGAGAATGCGACCGCTTTGGCGCGGGCGTTTTCGAGAAAAGTTGCCCCGTCCTCAGCAACTTCCAAAACGATCCCCGCGTCGACGGGCGAGATGATCGTAACGTCCGTGCCGCAAAAAATCTGGCCGTATTCTCGAAGCTTGTGAGGATTCCCAGTCGCCAGGAGCACTCTTATGGGGAGACGGTCCGCGGTCAAACCGGGATCCAGTCGCGGGGCGTGCGAAACGAGCCGGCACATCCGTACGATTTCGGGCGAACGGCCAAAGTTAGTCTGTCAACCGAGGCCGGCTTTAACGGCGTTCCCGCCCACGAGCGCTCGATATTCGGACTCAGATAGTCCGGCGTTGCGGATTCGACCGAGCATCCTTGACTGCCCCGTCAAAGGGTAGTCCGACCCGAAGAGCACCCGTCCGGGTGCGAGTCTGTCCATGATCGAATACACCCGGTCGTCATACAGAAGGTGCGACGCGGCGGTGTCGTAATACCACTCACCCGACCGCTCCGCGACCTCCGGCATAAGCTCGTAAAAGCCGAATCCGCCGCCCCAATGAGACAGGAGGAGCTTGAGGTCGGGCGGCGCCGCCGACAGAAACTTCCAGAGACGCCGCGTATCGGTCGAGTCCTTGCCGGCGTAGTCATGCCCCACCGGCTCGGTGATATGGAGGCAGATGAAAAGGCCGGCGTCGGCGCAAGCGCCGGCGACCGTCGAGATGGACTGATAATCACCCGTGTCGAAGCCTTGGCCGTCGGCGTAGATCTCGCCGACCCCGCGCACGTCGGCTCCGGTCCAGCGTTCGATCTCTTTCGCGGCGAGGTCGTCCGATGATGGATTGACGGCGATGAAGGGAATTAGACGGCCATCGGCTTTGAGCGTTGCCTCCATGACGTAGTCGTTGCCGGCCGCGCATGCTTCGTCGCTCTTCCAGCCGAACGACATGACTACCGATTTGTCGATTCCAGCGCGGTCCATCGAACTGAGGAGGTCATCCACCGTAGCCATTTTTGCGCCCGATCCATAGAGGAGCCGGAACCATGGCTCTGACCTGCCGCGCCGCTCGCGATCGTCTATGACGTCGGGAGCAAAGACGTGTGTGTGGCAATCTATTATCAACGTGGCGGATTTCGATATATTTTCAAATTCACATCCGAGATTAGCGCGGCCAGCGACCGTAATGCATGATTCCGCGGATCGGGTCGGGCTGTCGGCGTCGGTCGACTACCAGCGCCTCGGCGAGCTGTCGATTCCAAACCGCGCGGCGCTCGTGCTGGCCTATATTCATATCCCGTTTTGCAGCAAGCATTGCTGGTATTGCGACTTCAACGTGTACGAACGGATGGGACGCCTCGTGGAACCGTATTGCCAGGCGCTTATTCGCGAGATTGAAGACACGGCGAAAGTTCTGGGCGGGCGCGTGCGGGTGCGGTGCGTTTACGTTGGGGGCGGCACTCCGTCGCTCATCGGCGCGAAACTGCTGGCGCAAATACTCGACGCGCTGTCCGTCCACTTCGGATTCAAGCGAGAGGCCGAAGCGACCGTTGAGGCAAACCCGTCGAATACGACGGTGAGCTTGCTCTCGGCGCTGGTTGAAGCTGGCTACGGCCGGCTGAGCGTGGGAGCGCAGTCGCTTTCCAATAAGCGGCTGGCCGAGCTGGACCGGCTGCACACGGCGCGTGAGGCTCTCGACGCGATAGATCGGGCCAGGGCTGCCGGGTTCCACTCGGTCAGCGCCGATCTCTTATACGGCGTTCCCGGTCAGACGGTGAGCGAATTCGAGGACGGTCTGAAACGGGTCGTCGACCGCGGCGTGGACCATGTGTCCGCATACGCGCTCACGCTCCACGGCGAGCGGGCGGTGAGCGCGGGGCGACGCCTCGGCGGCCCGGCTCCCAGCGACGCCATGGCCGACTTCTATGGCGCCGCGTCGGAACTTTTGCGCGACACGGGATTCGAGCACTACGAAGTCTCAAACTGGGCGCGCCCCGGACACCGCTGTCAATACAACGAGTCGATTTGGCGGGGAAGCGAATATCTCGCTTTCGGATGCGGCGCGCACGGCTATCTGGCGGGCCGGAGATTTTCGCTCGTCCGCGAGCCGCAAGCCTACGTCGACGCCATTGTGGAAGGACGGTCGACGGTGCAAGACGTGGACCACCTGACCGGGTCCGACCTACTCGTCGAGTCGATCGCGTTTCCATTGAGAACGCGCGACGGGATTGACCTGGCATATTTGGCTGAGGATTTCGAATTCGATCTAGTGAAGGAAAGAGGTCGGGAAATCGACCAGCTCATCGCTAGCAACCTCGCCGAAATAGATGGCGGCAGGCTGCGGCTGACGGACTCCGGAATGATCCTCGCCGACGCCATCGCCCTACGACTCATTCCCGACGAGGGGGGCGAGCAAGGCGGTAAGTGACCTGATCCCAAACCGTATACTGCGCCCATGAGACTCTTCGCGGCTATCAATCTGCCGGAGAACGTGATCGACGGCTTACGCCGCGAACAGGCCAAGCTGGCCAAGTTCGGAGACCGCCTGCGACTGGTGGACGCCTCTGGCTTGCACATGACCCTTTGTTTCGTGGGTGAGGTGCAGGCGCACGAGGTCGAAGTCATCGAGCACGGAGTCCGGGGCGCTGTGGCGGGCGAGTCTCCATTCATGCTCGGTCTCGGAGAGGGCGGCAGCTTCCCGAAACCGGATAACGCCAGAGTGGTCTGGGTTGGCGTGGACGGCGAGCTTCGAAGGCTCGAAAACGTTCAAAACCTGATCGCGGACGAGATTCGCTCGTTGGGATACAGAATCGACCGCAGACCGTTGAGCCCTCACGTTACTCTGGCGCGGGTCTCGCGCAGCGCCTCGGGCGAAGATCGCCGGTCAATAGCGAAATCGACGGTTGAGTTGACGGGATACAAATTGGGCCCGTTCGAGGTGCGTTCCGTCGATCTGATGGAGAGCATCATCAGCCGGGAGGGCGCGACCTACTCGACGGTTGCGCATATCTCGCTGATTTCTTCAGACTAGATTTCACGCTGGCCAGTTATAGACTGCAACGAGATCCCTCGCCGGCCCGCAGCGCCGCTCAGCCATGCGGAGTGAGCGCCGGTTGGCCGAGTCGACTTCCATTGTGATGGGAAACGCTCCGGCGCGGTCGAGCATTTCCACCACGCGTCCTACGGCCGCGGCGGCCAGCCTGCTTCGGCGAATCCACGGAACCAGGCCGGCAAACCCCAGCCATGCTCCGCCATCGGGATTGGCGAGCGTAAAGACGACGCCTATCGGGACGCCCGCTTCGAGTACAGCCAACCCCTGATAGCCCTCGACGCCCTCAATGGACTCGCCGCGCCATATCGAGGATGCCAGCCTGTTTATGTCAACCTGCGTTCGCAGACCGAGGCTCTCCGCGGGCATGATTTCGTGAAATACGCTCGCGAATCCCGTATAGCCAAGTTCGGATACGGGAAGCAACTCCAGGTCTTGTTTCGCTGGTCTCATCCGGGGCGGCCTGTCGCAAACGAAAACTGACCGCAGGCTGGCTGGACGGATCGGACAGGCTTTTACGTGATCGATCCAGCTCGCGGGCAGCCGCAACCTCAGTCGACCCGCCCCGGCGCAGAGCGGAGCCGACCGGAGTCGGACCAGTATCGCTTCGACGAAAGCCGCGCGCGCGGTCGGAGTTGCGGGCGGCTCAGCGGAAGCCAGAGTGATCTGCACGATATCCTGGCGACGCCACGCCTTGGCGGAATAACTGCGCGCGCCTATCGAGAGTTCAAGCTCCGCGTACTGCGCCCCCGACCGATCATCCCAGCTTCGGACGAAGCGGAGTGCGGCTCCTACGGCGTTCCCCACCCTCCGCCGCCGGGTGTGCTGATGGAAATCACGTCGCCCGGCTCCGTGGACACCGTTCCCTTGCTCGGCAACGGGCGCCAGCGACCGTTTACTTGCAGTCGATTACGACCAGTTCGACCGGGTCCGCCTCCCGCCAGGCCGTATGGGTGGAGGATCCGGCGTTCGGAAAGCAGCGTTACCTGCGCCGACGCCAGCAGCTTGATGTTGCGTTCTACTCCCTGTCCGCCGCGGTGTGCGCCGGCGC
This sequence comes from Chloroflexota bacterium, assembly GCA_965263025.1. GTDB lineage: Bacteria > Chloroflexota > UBA11872 > UBA11872 > VXNJ01 > JAPOVO01. Next base: position 544,681 of record OZ253578.1, read on the forward strand.
CGCCCGACGCGCGGCGAAACTGGTATCGCTCGATCATCATCGGAAGCGCAAACTCCATGGCTTCCACGGGCGTGTTCCAGGTGTTGGTCATGGCTACCTGAATCCCCGACGCGCCGGCGTGACGGGGCCCGGCCCCGCTTCCACCGCCTATGGTCTCGTAGTAGGCGAACGGTTTGTCGCGAAATGGATCGTACCCGCCGATGGTCACGTTGTTCATCGTCCCTTGACTCGCCGCGGGAACGAGATCGGGGATGGCCCCGGCCAGCGCGCCCCAGATGACGTCGACAACTCGCTGGGACGTCTCCACGTTGCCGCCAGCGACGGCGTGCGGGGGACGCGGATTCAGGACCGAGCGCTCCGGGATCCGGATATCCACAGGCTCAAACGTGCCGGCGTTGCCCGGCACGTCGTCGCCGATAAGGCATCGAATTACGTAGTACACGGCCGACTGCGTAACCGCCGCCGGAGCGTTCACCGAGCCCTGCACCGCGGGATCGGTTCCGGCGAAGTCGACAGTGAGGTGACCGCGGTCGGCGGTTATTCTGACCTTGATCGTTACGGGCCGCGAGTCGATTCCGTCGTCGTCGAGATAATCCTCGAAGCTGTAATCGCCGTCGGGTATCACGCGAAGCCGGGTGCGCGTCAGACGCGCCGAGTAGTCGAGCAGCTCGGCTGCCATTTTGGCGAGCTGATCTGTGCCGTAGCGGTCCGCAAGCTCCGCCACGCGGCGTTCGCCAACGCGATGGGCCGCCATCTGCGACGCGAGATCGCCGCGTCGCTCGTCCGGGGTTCTGACGTTCCGGCAAATAAGGTCGACGAGCGCATCGTCGATCACGCCGGCGTTGACAAGCTTGATGGGCGGAATGATAAGGCCCTCTTGATAGCACTCGGTCGCGAGTGGCATCGAACCAGGCGTGATCCCGCCAACGTCGGCATGATGAGCCCGCGTAGCCACATAGCCGAAATGCGCCTTTTCGTCTGAACCGTCAACGAAAACCGGGGACACGGTAGTTATGTCCGGGAGATGGGTTCCGCCAAGATAGGGGTCGTTCAATATCACAAGATCGCCTGGGAGAATCCCCCCCGCCTCGAAGACATCCATTGCGGCGCGGACCGCCAAGGGCATGGCCCCCAGGTGGACCGGGATGTGGGCCGCCTGGGCGATCATGTTGCCTTCGACGTCGAATACCGCGCAAGAAAAGTCGCGGCGTTCCTTGATGTTCGGAGAAAAGGCCGTCCGCTGCATCGTGGCGCCCATCTCCTCGGCCACGGATGAGAACATGTGACGGAACACCTGGAGCGAGAACGCCAAGGGTGATTGAGTGCTCAGAGGTACCTTCTTTCGCTTGATCGAACGGCAGTCCGCAGGCGCGCCAATGATATACTCGGCCAGGCTGATACGGTCATGCGTTTGCATGGATTCCATGATTCGCTCGGAGCCAATTTGGATAAAGGCTGGGAAGAGGAAGTCCGCGAAATCCTCGAAAGAGCCGGGGAATTGGAGGGCCAGTCGCCCCGGCGGCGCGGCCGGCGCCCTCAGCGGAATGGAGCGAGGATCGGCAACCCCCTGACCGCGATTGGCGATCAGGTATACAAACGCCTGGCCACCCCTAAAGACATGGCCGTCTCGGGAGCTCTGATCATCGCGGCAGCCCTCCTGTTTAGCATCACTCCCCTGGGCCGAATTTTGAGTCCCGTGCTTGCCGTGGTTGGCGGGGCCTTGCTGCTCGGCGCTTACGTTAGATCGCTGATGGGGCAGCGCTCGGCGGCCAAACCCGGCCCCAAGATGTGGCGCGGGCGCGTTATAGACATCGAGCCGCCCCGGCGGCGCGGTTTTTTGGATCGCCTGCGTCGCAGGCGCGACCCCCCGAAATAGACGGAATCCGTCTGCTTCGGACCGGCCGGGTCCATTTGAGGCGCAATCGCTAAGGCGTATGCGTCGAATAACGTAGTCCATGCGACGGGCTGCTGTTATACCAAGAGCCTGTACCTTGCGCGAAGGCCGAGTCTTGACTGACCCGCCGAATCCTGAATGAGTCGCCAGAATCGACTCGATATCGGAGTAATACGTAGATGAAGGTTTCCGAAATCAAGGCTAGCCGTCCCGTCAACGGCACGTTTCTGGCCTCGCAAGTCGAGAAGCGCGAGGCCAGGAGCGGAAAAGACTATCTTTGGGCCGTCCTGAAGGACCGCTCCGGCGACTCGATTGTAGGTCTGCTGTTCGACGCCCCTGCGTCGACTTTCGACGCTGTCGAGTCCGGCAGAACCGTTGAGGTTAAGGGTGAGGCCGACGAGTTCCGCGGCTCGACCAACGTGAAGATCAGGTCCATCCAGCCCGCCCGGGAGCAATGGGACGCCAGCGACCTTTTGCCCCGATCCAAGCAGTCCGAAGCGGACATGCTGAAATCGCTCAACCAGTTTCTGGAACGGATCGAGAACGCGCAGGTTCGCGCCGTGACCGAACGAGTCCTGTCCGACCCGGCGGTGGAAGAGAGACTCGGAAACTGGCCGGCGGCCATGCGGCGTCACCACGCCCAGATCGGCGGCTTGCTGGAACACATCCTCGAGGTGCTGACTATCGCTGAAACCGTCGGGAATCTGTATCCGGAAATAGACATGGACCTCGTCTATGCGGGGTGCATTCTGCACGACATAGGCAAAGTGCTGGAGCTCGGAGTGGCCGCCGCCATCGATTACACGCCAGCGGGCGTCATGGTTGGGCACATAACTTTGGGCGATGAGCTGGTTTCGCGTGCCTGCGCCGAAACGGGATGTCCGGCGGAGACGGCGTTGAAGCTGCGAAACATCGTGCTATCGCACCATGGCGCGCTCGAATGGGGCTCGCCGGTGCTGCCCAAGACGGCCGAGGCCGTCGCCGTGCATCATGTCGACCAGGTCTCGTCGCAGTTGCGGCAGGCGGTCGACGCCGTGGCCCGGTCCAACGCGCGGGCCTCCGGCGATCCGGTCGGGCAATGGGACCGTTCGTGGGGCAGAAACTGGTTCGTCGGTACACCGTCCGGTGACAACGCTGGCGAAGGCGTCCCACCGACAGGTTAAATTTACAAACCGGCAGCCAGGATCGAAATCGGCTTTATCCTGGCGGTTTAGAGGGCGGCCAGACGCTCGCGGGTTGTATTGAGTTTGGCGGCGGCGGCGGCGCGCGCGTCGCGCCGCTTTTGGACCACGTGCGCAGGAGCCCGCTCGACGAACTTTCGATTAGACAGAAGATCGTCCGCGCGGACGATCTCGGTTTCTAACCGTTCGACCTCGCGTTCCAGGCGCTCGCGCTCGGCCTTGATATCGATCATGCCCGCCAACGGCAGGTAGATTTCCATCCCGCCGGCGATCAGGGATATCGATTTTGCCGGCGGGGAGCCGTCTTCGTCGAGGAGCACGAGGGGATCGATACGCGCCAGCCGCGTTACGAAGTCTGTCTCCGTCTTGAGAATCGCCGTTCCCGCGCCCGGCCTGACGACCGCCTCGATGCGCCTGGCAGGCTCGACTCTCGATTCCCGCCTCGCGTTCCTTATCGCGCGCACGGCTTCCGTCAGTCTGTCTATTTCGGCGACGGCCGGGTCGGACGCACGTCCGCGGGATTCCGGCCACGGGGCGACGATGACGTGCTCGGGTTCGAGATCGGGCAGCGCGGCGCGAAGGTGACTCCACAGCTCCTCTGTTACGAACGGCATGTACGGGTGCAGAAGGCGAAGGGCTGTCGTCAGCACTTCCGCAAGAGTGGCGGCGGCCCGCGAAGCGGCGGCCGGGTCGTTTCCGTGAAGCCGCGTCTTGGACGCCTCGATGAACCAGTCGCAGAAATCGTTCCAGATGAAGTCGTGAATACCCCGGCCCGCCTCGCCGAAGTTGTAGGCCTCCAGGCGACGGGTGGTGTCGGAGACCGTTTGATCGAGCCGCCCGGTTATCCATCGATCCACGGCTGTCGCCGGAGCAGGCTCGGCCTGTCTGGCGGACTGGGCCTCGACCGTAAACCGGCCGGCATTCCAGAGCTTGTTCGCGAAGTTGCGCGCGGCCTCCAGCCTTTGCCACACGAGCTTGAGGTCGCCGCCCGGGCTTCCCCCCGTGGCGACCATATACCGGAGCGCGTCCGCGCCGAATCGATCGATCATCTCGACCGGATCGTCCCCGGGCTGGGGCTCCGATTTGCTGACCTTGGAGCCGTCTTCGCGCCGCATTATGCCGCTCAGGTGAACGTGCCGGAACGGAACGTCGCCCGTAAGCTCCACGCCTAGCATCGCCATTCGCGCCACCCAGAAGAAGATGATGTCGTATCCCGTCTGCATCACCGTGGTCGGATAGAAGCGTGCAAAGTCCGGCGTGGCGTCCGGCCAGCCGAGCGTCGAGAATGGCCAGAGGCCGGAACTGAACCAGGTATCGAGAACGTCCGGATCACGCTTGACCGCGCCCTTGCAGTCAGAACACGCTTCGGGCTCGTTCCGGTCGACTATCGTCTTGCCGCAGTCCTGGCAATACCAAACCGGCAGTCGATGCCCGACCCATATCTGACGCGAGATGCACCAATCGTGGATCTCGTCCATCCACCGCAGGAACTCGTCGGCAAAGCGCGGCGGATGGAATTGAATCCGGCCGTCCCGAACGGCGGCCGCCGCCGCTTGCGCCATCCCCCCGGTACGCACGAACCACTGCTCGGAGAGCATCGGCTCGACGATCGTTCCAGAACGCTCGGCGTGTCCGACCGCGTGCTCGTGGTCTTCGACTCGCTCTATAAGGTCCCGCTCTTCGAGCCAGCGGACCAGGTTCGAGCGTGCCTCGAAGCGATCCTGACCGGCGAACGGGCCGGCGTTTTCGTTGAGCGTCCCATCCTCGTTCAGGATGTTGATCATTTCAAGGTTCTGGCGGATGCCCATTTGATAGTCGTTGGGATCGTGGCCGGGCGTCACCTTCACCGCGCCCGAACCGAACGCCGGATCGACGGCGTCGTCGGTGATAACCGGAATCCGACGTTCCAGCGCCGGCACCTGCGCCAGTTTTCCGACCAGTCCGGAATACCGGTCGTCTTCCGGATGGACCGCTATGGCCGTGTCCCCCAGAATCGTCTCGGGCCTTGTGGTCGCCACCACGATGTGCCCGCCGTCCGCGATGGGATACCGGACGTACCACAGCTTGCCCGTAATAGTTTCGTGCAGGACTTCGAGGTCCGAGATCGCCGTGCGGTCTTGAGGGTCCCAGTTGACCAGATACGACCCTTTGTAGATCAGTCCCTTCTCGTAGAGACGAATGAAGGCTTCGTTGACCGCCCGCGTTAGCCCCTCGTCCATGGTGAAGCGCTCGCGGGACCAGTCACAGCTCGCGCCGACCCGCCTTAGCTGCGAGCGAATAGCCGCGCCGCTCTTGTCAAGCCAGTCCCAAAAGAGGTCCTCAAAGCCTTCACGGCCGATTTCGTCTCTGGTGCGCCCCTCTTTGGCGATGTGGTCCAGAAGGACGGCGTTGGTGGCAATCGCTGCGTGGTCGGTCCCGGGCAGCCACAGCGTCGCGTAACCCTGCATCCGCCGCCACCGGATCATCAGGTCCTCGAACGTGACGACGACGACGTGACCGTAGTGCAGCACGCCCGTCAGGTTGGGAGGCGGCATCGAGATTACAAACGGCTCCCGGCTGCTCTCCCCCGTCGGGGCGAAGTAGCCCTTCTTCTCCCACAGCTCGTACCATCGCCGCTCGACGGCCGCGGGATCGTAAGGGCGGTTCAGCGCTTCTGAACCAGTGCCCCTTGGTAGTTCCTTTGACATCCGCGCCAAGTCGCTCCGCGCTCCCGTGACTTCAGATTTGGTCAAATCCGCCCAATTGTAAAGTGGACGCGGGCATTTAGGGTATCAACGCGCGTTCGGGCAGAGGCGAAACGATAGCGTTTATCAATGGGACGCTGGAAGGCGTGGCTTACGATGTTTTGCCGCCCACCCCAACCCCTGCGCCCGTAAAAGGGACCGTGTCGGGGACTGGCACTCAATCCAAGAGAGTTTCACTGCCTTGGGATGTATATGACGTGCACGTTCAGTGGCTAAAGAACAAAACCCGCTTGGACAATCCCGGGCATATAGCGATCTGGTTCACCAACGTCGCGGGACGATGCTACTTGTTGGTCAACGAAATAGCGGAGTCGGGTTCCGAAACGCATTTCTGCACACTCGGAGGCGACGATCTTCGTATTCAGGTAGACGCTGAATCCGGCGCCGAATGGTCAATCACGTTCGGGCAGGACTAAGTCAGACAGCGGCGGGCGGCGCGGCGCTCTCGTGCTACTTGGTCGCCGTCCCGCCCACTTGATTCAAAGGTGCAAGCCGTTAATGACCAGTTGCGAATTTTTATTATCAATATCCCCGGTGAATAGCATTTTCGCTGTGTTTCCGAATTTGACACTCCGCCTTGTCAGCCCGTCACCTGATCTACGATCAGATTGGATATGGACGGTGGCGAGTCGGCCACTGTCAGACCCTCGCGAAGCGCGGCGAGCGCCTGGTGGGCGGAGTCCTCGTCGCGCGCGGCGATCCAGCCCCAGTCCTCGCCGGAGGCTACGAGATCGCCCACCTTCTTTGTTATGTAAAGTCCGGGCGCGTAATCGATACTCTCGCCTTTCACGGTTCGCGCCCCTCCCAAAAGTCTGAGCGCCCTTCCAGCCGCGCGGGCGTCGACGCGGGTGACGTAGCCGCCTCGACCGAACTCAATCGGGAGCTTGAAGGTCAGCCGCTCGTGCGGCGGCTCCCGTTCAAACGCTTCGAGATCGCCGCCCTGCGCCTCTACTATCTCGCGGAACTTCGCCTCCGCGGCGCCAGAAGATAGGGCTTTCTCGGCGCGTTCTCTGGCCGCGCGGGGCGCGGGACGCAACCCGGAATCGCGAATCAACGCTGAGACGATGGTGAGCGAAAGCTCGGTTACGTCGGGCGGCCCCTTGCCCTGAAGCACTCCTAGCGCTTCCGACACCTCGATCGAGTGCCCAACCGCAAACCCGAGCGGTTGATTCATGTCCGTTACGAACGCGCGGACTTTGCGTCCGGCCGAGAGTCCAATGTCCACGAGCGTTTCGGCAAAACCTCTGGCGGACTCGTAATCAGGCATGAACGCGCCCGAACCGACCTTGACGTCAATCGCAATCGTTCCCGCGCCGGCGGCGAGCTTCTTGCTCATGATGCTGGCGGCCATGAGTCCCGGAGAGTCGACGGTCGCGGTGGCGTTCCTTAGGTCGTAAATCGCGCGGTCGGCGGGCACGAGATCGGCCGATTGAGCGACGATGGCCGCCCCAACCTCTTCGACCTGCCGTTGGAATTCAGCGGCCGTGAGATTGACGCGGAGACCGGGAATCGATTCCAGCTTGTCTATTGTCCCGCCGGTAAACGCTAGACCGCGCCCCGATACCTTCGGCACGACCAGGCCGCAAGCCGCCGCCAGAGGCGCGACCACCAGAGAAGTCTTGTCGCCGACGCCGCCGGTGCTGTGCTTGTCGACGGCGGGCGACGATGGAAACTCCCACGACAACGTCGTTCCGCTCGCGACGAACGCGTTCGTGAGTGCGGCGACCTCTGTCCGGCTCAGTCCTTTGAGTCGAGCCGCCATCAGCCACGCTGACATCTGATAGTCGGGCACGTGGCCGCCGAGGTAACCGCTAACCAGCCTAGCCAGCTGGAAAGCGCTGTTCGCCCGCCCCTGCTTCTTCGCCTCGATGATTTCGAGCATTTCAGAACTCACCGGCTTCCGGGGCGACCGCACCTGAGAATCGCGGAAGGCGTGAGCCGATCTATCTGCTTGAAATTCGGCGCAAAAACCCACGGCATTTGCGGATAATAAACTGCGGTTGTATGCGCGCCTGAACCACGGCGTCGAACGATGCGGCGCTCCCCGCTCCTCATCCATGCCGTAGCTGGTTCGCACGCGTCGATGTCTGGTCTAATAAGTGGTGGAGATCACCGCGGAGCGCCGAGTCTGGTCGCGCAAGATTCTGGCCGCTCCCGATTTTGAATTGGATTCGCGAACCAATGGCAACTGAACTCAAAGAGTTTCGGGCGTCGAACGACGCCATCCGCGATGCCGAGGAGCTGCGGAACCGCATCCGCGAGGACGGATATCTTTTCTTTCGAAGGCTGCACGATCCGGACATGTTGCGGGCGCTCCGCCTGGAGATTCTGGGAGTGCTTCGGGACTGCGGCTGGATTCGGAGCGACGCCGAGCTTTTCGATGGAGTTGCCGACGTATCCCGCCGGTGCGCCGAAGGCGACGTGGGGTACGCGGAGATTTACCATCACGCATACCGGCTGGAGTCGTTTCATCGGGCGGGGCACTGGCCGTCGGTCGTGAACGTGATGGAGAAGATCGTGGGCGGCGAGGTCTTGCCCCATCCCAACAAGATCGCGCGTCTATGGTTCCCGCAATACGTCGAGCACACCACGCCGGTGCATCAGGACTTCGTGCACTTTCAGGGTTCGTATGACACGTATACGTGCTGGTCGCCCGTTGGCGACTGTCCGATCGAACTGGGCGGCCTGGCGGTTCAGCCGGGTTCGCACAAGCGCAACACGGTCTTCGATCACCATTTCTCGCTGGGCGCGGGCAGCCTGACCGTCGACACCGACGAGCACCAGGGCGACTGGGTGACTACCGACTATGAAATGGGCGACGCCCTGATCTTTCACAGCCTGACGCTGCATCAGGCTCTCCCCAACGTGACCGAAGACCGGTTGCGGGTATCGCTCGACAATCGCTACCAGGCGCTTGATGTTCCCATCGCCGAGCAAATGCTGGCGCCGCATCTCAGCGCCCACAGCGCGCTTACCTGGGAGCAGGTATACGAAGGGTGGAAGTCGACCGATCTCCAGTACTACTGGGAGAAACTTGACCTGGAAGTGGCGCCGCGGGATGGGAGCTATTCCGAAAAGGGATTCGCGGACGCGCTTGTGCTTGCCGGCGAGGGCGACGCGCGCGCCGAGCTGCATCTGAAGCGGACGATTCAACGCGACCCCGAATCCGAGCAAGCGAAGGCGGCCAGCGAAGTGCTGCAACGCTTGCACGCCGGCGCGAACGGAAACGGGGCCGCGGCTCTCGACTAGACCGCCAAACCGTCTCGCGATTACCGCGATTTCGACGCTGTGGAAGTCCAGGCCAGCGATGTGCTTCCAGTGCGCCGGGAGCAGGGTTCCCGCGTGGCAATTCCGGCCAGGCGGCCCTTGCTATCATCCCGTCGATACCGGTCATCGATAAGCGTGGAGCCGCGATTGGGAAGCATGTTATGGCGACGCTGCTAGCGCCAACCTCGGAAATCGAGACTGCAAGGCGGAATCTTGCCGAATACGGCTACTGCCTCTTAGAGAATGCCCTGGCCGACGATCAACGCGCAGAGCTAGTGGCGAGGCTTACCGAACAGGCGGCGATCGAGAAGCGTGAGGGGCTGGCGTTCGAGGACGGCGGTCCGCGCCAGCAGTGGGGCGATTTTCGGGACCAGGCGGGCCGCGACCGCCGCGAGCTGTTCCGCGCCGAAAGCGGCGGCGTCAACCAGCGTGTTTGGATGCTCGTCAACAAAGGCCGGTGTTTCGTCGATCTTCTACGCCATGCCGACGTGCTGTCGCTGGCCCAGTCGGTTATTGGAAACGAGTTCCTGCTGTCGAGCCACGGCGCCAACATCGCTCGCCAGGGCGGAGTCAAAATGCCGCTTCATACGGACCAATGGTGGATGCCCGCGCCGGTGGACCCGGTGTCGGACCAGTTGCCGGTGGGAAGCCTGACCCGCACTCGATTCTCCGCGGCCCCCGAATCGTCGCCTCGATTGATCGCGCCCGCCGCGTGCGTAAACGTGCTCTGGATGCTCTGCGACGTTTCGAAGGAGAACGGAGGCACGCGGCTCGCGCCCGGCAGTCATCTGAGTGGCCGCCAGCCTACTCCGGCGGATGACAGAGACGAAGACATTGTTTCTGCCGAGGCGCCCGCTGGCTCCGCGTTGATCATCGACGGCCGGCTTTGGCATGGCACGGGCGCGAACCGCACCGGCGGCGAGCGGCTCGTGTTACTCACGACCTTTTGTGGGCCGCAATTTCGACCTCAGGAGAACTACACCTTGGGCGTCGCCGAACACGTCCTCGGAGAAGCCGATTCTCATCTGCGGGGACTTCTCGGATTCGGTGTCTGGAACGGCTACGGCCGCACGGGCGATCCGACCGATCCGTTCGTGGGGCGGTCGACTACACGGCAACCCGTCTCCCGAAACTAGCGCCTGGTCGTAGAACCAACCGGCGCGGCAAAGGCTTCGGAGAGGTTCTAACTCCAGTTGCCTGCGCGGAAGTCCGGCACGCTAATGGGTTCGCCGCCGCGTTCTATGGAGACTTGCGAAAGCAGTCCCGGAAGGGTCATATCGACCGCGCGGTAGACATCGATCGCCGGGTCACGCTCCTCGCGTATAGCCTGGAGGAACTCGCCGATCATGTGGTATTCGCCTGCGCCGTAGTCGGGTCCGTGAACGTTATCCGGGACCTCCGTCCAGCAAGCCGGAAGGTACTCTCCCTCCAGGTCGCTTAGCGGACGCCATTGATAGGGATCGGTATCGATAGTCTCGCGATTCGTTGAATCCGATCCAAACTGCTCCAACCAGATTTTGTCCTGATCGCCCAGGCCTCGGGGGCCTTCGTAACAGCCGCTCGTACCCTGCAGTGAGCTGTAGCCGGAGCCGTGAGGCCGATTAGACAGCATGTCGACTCTTATTTTTACCAGGGCTCCCGAATCGAGCTTGCATAGCATCGTGGTCGTGTCCTCGGCTTTGTTCTCGGGGCTGGTGTGTATGCCGCTCCCGATGCACATTACTGAGGCTACGCCTTCGTTGAACCAGTCCAGAATCGGACCAAGGCTGTGCGTGCCGTAGGTGCATCCGTTAACACCTACCTGCCATACGGTGCGCCAGGTTGGACCGCCGTCCTCCGAATAGTGAATAGGCTTGATGTCGTGGATGTATTCACCCTCGGCATAGTAGATGTCACCAAATAATCCTGCGTCGACAAGATTCTTGATGAGGATGTTCTTGGGGGAAAAACATGCGTTCTCGCCGAGCATGTATGAAGCGCCCGCGTCGCGCGCGGCTTCGACGCCATCTACCAGTTCACGGCACTGCTCGACCGATACGGCCCCGGTCACCTCGCTAATTACGTGCTTGCCCGCTTTGAGCGCCTGCAGCGTGTGCGGTACGTGAAGGTGCATTGGCGTAGCCACAACGACGACATCGATCTCGGATTCGAGCAGCGCTTGATAATTGGTGATCCGCTCGGCTACGCCGAATCGATCCGCCTGACTGTTGAGGAAGTCCTCGTTTCTTGCGCAAAGGGATTTAACCTCAGCGCCCTGGGCGCGAAAACCCGGGATGAGCGACGTTCCGCGTTGTGCGCCGACGATTCCAACCCTCAGCTGATCCGTCATTGGCGCTCCTCGGCTATGGGGATCAACTCCGGTATCCGGTTATTGCTTTCGTGCATACGGTGTGCCGTTCTCCGCCTCATACTAGCTTGATGACAGCAAGCGGCGGTGACGATTACGCCGTTCTGATCGGGAGCTTCAACTCCAGGGCCAGACCGACGCCGTCGAGTATTTTGTCCGTCGCGGTCTCGAGTTCCTGACAAAGACGGTCGAATATTCGCAAGGCATGGGCCTCATCGCTCCCAGGTCCCGAAAGACGCACGTAGTAACAGCCCGCGAATGCGCAGGCGAGCGGATACATGGGGCACCCCGGCCGGGCTTTGAACCCCATCAGCGCCAGGGCGTTGCCGTCACGAAACCTCATCGAAGTCTTTCCGGGACGAGTCGCGGGTCTCACGTGTATGAAATGCGCCGCCTGGCCGTCCTCGTCGCGCCGGCTCAGGACTATCTCGTGACGTCCCGCGTTTCCGCGCCGCAGCTCCTGGTGCCCGATGCGTCCGTGTGGATCGTCGCCATCCAACCTTCGCAAACCATCGCTCCCGTTTGGTCGACTCGCCCACTAACGTTGGCCCCCGAAAGGCAAGTAAACTACTAGTATACTAAGTAAAGTTGCTAAATAGAGGCCTCTTTGAACTTTAGCCGCTTGGCCTCTGGAGGTTCATGATATGTCCGAATATGCGAATTCCGACGCGCTCGTTTCCACCCAATGGGTTGCGGACAATCTCGGCGAACCAGGCCTGGCGATAGTCGAGGTTGACGTGGACACGACCGCGTACGAGTCCGGTCACATTGCGGGCGCGGTGGGGTGGAACTGGCAGTCCCAGCTATCCGACAACGTGCGGCGCGACATCGTCGCCCGCACCGAGTGGGCGGAGCTGCTCGGCGAGTCCGGCATCGACAACGGCAGTCGGGTCGTTCTTTACGGCGATAACAACAACTGGTTCGCAGCGTTTGCGTACTGGCAATTCAAAATCTACGGCCATGACAATGTCCAGCTCATGAACGGCGGGCGGATCAAGTGGGAACAGGAGGGTAGGTCGCTTGTGACCGACGCGCCGGACATCGCGCCGGCGTCTTATGACGCGCCCGATCCCGACCTTTCCATTCGCTCGTTCCAGAATCAAGTGCTGACAGCGCTTGATCAGGACGTGGAGCTGGTTGACGTCAGGTCGCCCGCCGAGTTTACGGGCGAAATCATGGCGCCGCCCGGCCTGCCCGAGACGGCGCAGCGCACGGGACACATTCCCGGGGCGGCCAATATCCCGTGGCTCGAAGCCGTAAACGAAGACGGCTCCTTTAAGTCCGCCGACGATCTCGCGCAGATTTATGGTTCCCGGGGCATCACGGGTGAGAAGGACATCATCGCGTACTGCCGCATCGGCGAGCGCTCGTCCCACACGTGGTTCGTGCTCAAGGAGTTGCTCGGATATGCCAACGTGACGAACTACGACGGTTCGTGGACCGAGTGGGGCAGCATGATCGGGATGCCGATCGAGAGATAGGTTCCGCGAGGGGAACCGTTTAGCCGGCGGGGTCCCCGACGGCTTGTGGTGTTACCGACTGGCGATTGACGCTTTGTGCGAGCGGGAGTTTCCGGCGGCGAGCCGCAAGATTCCGTATACCGCGGTTGAAGTTGCCGCTGCCGGTCCGCTCGTTTTGAAATCTAGCCGGATGGCATTCAACCTGCGAACGGCCCGCAGCCGCCCACGTGCTGACAGCATGGAAATATGCGGTGCGCAATTGGAGCGCATTGGGTCTATCCTGCGATCCAACGCTCCCTGCATATATCCCGTCACTGAATAACGTCAATCGGGCGACGGGAGGAGGAATGAGAATGGCGCCCCAACGAATCGGGTTGATCGGCACTGGCGACCAGGCGCGCTCTTACGGCGCGCACATAGCGGCGCATCCACGGCAGTTCACCTTTGCGGCGGTTGCCAGCAAGAGCCAGGACCGCATGAACTCCTACGCCGATGAATTCGGAGTGCCGGCCGGAGAGCGTTACGAAAACACCGAGGCCCTCGTGAATTCGGGCGTGCCGCTCGATGGTCTGATAATCACCTCGCCCGACACGACGCACGAGGAAGTGGCGCTTGCTTCGGTCAAGCTCGGAATCCCCATGTTGCTCGAAAAACCAATCGCGGATTCCGTGGAGGGCGCATACCGGGTAGCGAGCGCCACCGAATCCGCTGGAGTCGATGTCACGGTGGGGCTCGTTCTCAGGTACACGCCCTTCTACGCCAAGATAAAAGAGCTGATCGATGACGGCGCCATCGGCAGGCTCACCCAGATCGACGGCCGTCTAGTCCTTAAGTACACGTTCGCATCGACCCATTTCATGCGGTCGCATAACCGGCATCGATCGGACATGGGCAGCTTTGCGCTCAGCATGTGCGGCCATGACTTCGACATCATCAACTGGTACGTCGGCGATCGGGCCACCCATATCGCGTCGTTCGGCGGCCTCGACTACTTTCTTCCCCGCGACGATGCCGCCGCGCGCTGCTCCGAATGCGACCGGACCGCGATCTGTCCGTTTTACGGACCGCACGCCTTCGCCGACCGGCCGCCCTCGCCATATACCGACACCTGCGTCTATCACATCGATAAAGACATCGTTGACAGCCAGCACTTCATGATCGAATACGCAAACGGCGTGCGAGTGTCTTTTTCGGCGCTGTTTCTCGGGCGCCGGACACGGCGGGAGCTGCTGATCGTTGGGGACGAGGGCGAGCTGCGCGCCGATCTGGACCGGAACGAGATCGAGGTCGACCGGTTCCGTCCGGAGCAGTCCTGGCGATTCGACCTCAAAGCCGCGTCCAGCGGTCCGCTCGGCATCCCCGGCTTGATGGACGACTTGCGAAACCGCATCGCGGGAATCGAGGGCGAATCGACCGCCACCGCTGAAGCGGGCAGGGAATCGGTAGTGGTCGGAATCGGCGGCGACGAGGCGCAGCGAGAAAAGCGTATCGTCGATCTGGATGGACTTCGCGCGCGAGGCGCAGCCGCCGCGGCCTGACCGTTGTGATTCGGCACTTCGGGAGTGAGATCGGTCAGCCGATGCGAAGATCGCCGACTGGATAGGTCCGAAGCGATGTTCGGCTGCTTCGTCGAAGCAGTGCTAGGGCGATGGTAAGCGGCCCCAGCCGGCCGACCAACATAAGAACGCTCATAAATATCTTGCCCCACGGGCTCAGTGAGGCGGGCACGCCAGTGGAAAGCCCGATGGGCCCCAGGGCCGAAATCGAGTCGAACAGCGATGGGACAAGCTGCGAGGAAAGCGACTGTACGGCGAAAACTACCGGCACGGCGATTGCGATCCACGCCCCGTACAAGAGCAGCAGAGTAACCGCCACGTAGATTCGGTCGGGCGAAACAGTTCTGCCGAACGCCTCCGCGTGCGGGCGGCCGAGCAGGCCGGCGCGCATACCCGCCACGAGAGCGCCCAGGGTGTTGACCTTCAATCCGCCACCCATCGACGCTGACGCCGCGCCGATGATCATGAAGATCATGAAGAATACGAGGGTAAGTTCTCCGACCTTCGCGAACGTTACCGTCGAGAATCCGGCGTTTCGCACTGTTACCGCCTGAAACACAGCGTTGGTCACTTTATGCGCCAGCGGCATCTCGCCGAGAGTGTGCGCGTTAGCAAATTCCAGGATGAGGAATCCGACCGCGGCCAGGGGCCAGAGCACGAAATTGGCGCCAAGGATGACCTTCGAGTCCATCGTGAGCCGGCTGAACCTTCGCCTGCCGATCAAGTCCAGTACCACCAGGAAGCCAAGATCGCCGGGTACGATCATCGCCAGCATCGTCAGCAGGAACAATGGCTTGAGCGCCGCCCCTTTTAGGCTCTCAAAGCCGCCCATCAAGTCGAATCCGGAGCCTGTGTAAGCGCTTACGGAGTGAAATACGGCCGACCAGGCGGGATTCTCGGATCCGATGGCCGGATCGTTTGTCAGCTGTGCAAAGAGAAGCAAGGCGCCGATCCCCTCCACGAGCAAGGTGAAGATGATCAGCCGCCGCGCCAGCCTTGGCACGCCGCCGATTTTCCGGAGCGACAACGACTCCTGAAACACGCGGCGCTGGTGGATGGTTATCGTTCGGCCAAGAGCGAGAAACAGGACTATCGCTCCGCCCATGAAGCCGAGTCCGCCGACTTCCATCAGCACGAGGATTACGGCCTGTCCCGCGCGGCTCCAGTGCGTGCCCGTATCGACGACGACCAGACCGACGGTCCCGGCCGCCGACGTAGCGGTAAAGAGCGCGTCCGGAAATGACGTGAATTCGCCTGAAGCGCTCGAGAACGGCAGCGCGAGCAGGATAGCGCCTGCCGTGACGATGATGACGGACCCGACAATCAGGGTTAGCTGCGGCTTCAGGGTAGGCGCGCGCTTGCGAAATGGTTTGACGATGAGGCGAGTCGTCTGCCTGCGCCGAATCGGAACGATTGCTTCACGCATCGGTTAGCTGTGCCCCGTGCCACCGGGCGGCTGTCTTGGTTGAGCGGTCGCCGAACTTGCTACTTTAACTGGGAATTGATTGATATAGACCGGCCACAAGCCGCAACCTCGCTTCCTCGTCATTCACGGTCTGAAGCACGGTCATATAATGCCAAGTGTGTTAGCTCGGTGCGCGTCGAGCGCCCGGCGAGTGATGCTCAGGGCGAGTGACGGGGTCGCGCGGAATTCATGAGGTGCGAACAATATAAAGGGGGGCGGCGCTCGAACCACTTGAGGGATTGGCTGGTTGCTGCTTGGAGCCGGCCTTTTCGCCATAGTTGGCTACGGCGCATACCACTTCATTGTTGACAATGCTGTCTCAGTCTTCGAGCGGACGGCGGTCGCCGTCACGGTAGTAGGCTTGATAGCTCTGTTGCTCTCGGTCTTACGCCAGCGGTTGAACGAGCGTAAAGGCGACAAGTAGAAGGATGTCCAGATATGAGCGACGTTATCGTGGTTACGACGCCGAGCATTGCCAACCGGCGAGTTGTGCGAACGCTTGGTCTGGTTCGAGGCAGCACGATCCGCGCGCGTCATGTCGGCAAGGACGTGATGGCCGGTTTGCGGTCCATAGTTGGCGGCGAAATCCACGAATACGGAAAATTGCTGGGCGAGAGCCGTGAGCAGGCGCTCGACCGCATGATCGAGCACGCGGAGCAGCTTGGCGCCAACGCCGTGCTGAACGTGCGGTTTGCGACGTCAGTCGTCATGGGCGGCGCGGCGGAGATGCTAGCTTATGGTACGGCGGTCGTCGTCGAGCCGGAGACGTCATAACGCTTTAGTAAGCGGCGCTCGCGCCGGCAGCGGCTCTTCACGGCATGTCGTCCGGTGCGCTTTCGCGGCGCGGCTCTCGCCGCTAGACAGCCCGATCTGCGCTGACGGTGGGACTCATGTCGAGGCGTCTGGCGACGCTTCTCCGATTTCGGTCGAGGCGGTCTCGGCAAACTCTTTGAATGCGCGCATCGACTTCATCGTTTGCCTCGGAAACATCGGTCGCAGCACAATCGAGGCAATCTTCCAGAAGCCGGTGAATCGAAACTCGTTTTCAGTCACCCAGCGGGTGTGATCGGGACTCTCCTCGACAAAGCGATTCACCATGCCGTTCCAGGCGTGGTCGGCCTCGTAGATTCCGGCAAACACGTCAGGCAGGTCACGAAGCGCCACCGTTTCGATCATCTCCATCTCGCCGCGGCCCCGTTCGAACACCAGCCGCGATTTCGCTCCCGGTTGCCCCGGCTCGCCTTCCAGGTGTTCGAAGCTCTTCAAGCCCTCCATCCACTTGAACATGTTGTCGGGATCGTCGAACAGCTCGATCACTCGCGGGCGCGGCAACTCGATCACGATCTCGCAGGTGTACTTCATGCGCGTCCTTCAGCATATGTCCGATTATGTCAAGTCGGCGATCCGGGCCTCTCCGCCTCAGACCAATGCCTCTGATAGCCCGGCACCGGACTCGCTCATCTAGAGTATGCGACCTTGGGGATGACCATGTGTTTGGATGGGGGGGGGGGGGGGGGGGGGGGGGGGGGGGAGGGGGGAGCGAACCGTGTTCATTGCTTACAAGCCGGATCGGGTTTACAAGGACGTTGGAACGCGGCGGCAACTTTTCATCGACGACGACATCGTCGCGGTTGTGAAGAATGTCACGCGCCGTATACACGCGCCGGAGAAGCACCCGTCAAACCCTCTGATCCAGCGCGACCGGCCGTGGGAAGTCGTCCCGATGTTCCGGTCGCCGACCTACGGAGTGCAGTTCGACTCTCGAGACAATCTCTACAAGTGTTGGTACGAAGACTATTACGGCGCGTTCTCCAATCCGCGGTCCTGGAGCAGAGACCGCGTCTATTACGCGACTTCCGAGGATGGCATTTCGTGGAAAAAGCCCAATCTCGGCAAGCTCGAAGTCGACGGTCGCGACACTAACGCCTGCTTCAGCATTCCGCCGTATCAGTGGGCAAGCTGCATCACGGTCATACAGGACCCAAGCGAGTCCGATCCGTCTCGCCGCTACAAGATCGCGTATTACAAGCTAAGGGATGCCGGTATAGGGACGTCGCGACGAATGTCCCAGAACCACGCCGAAGGACTTAGCATCGCGTTTTCGCCCGATGGAATCGACTGGACACCTTATGAAGGGAATCCTCTCATCCCGGAGTGGGGAAGCGACGTAGAGGTCTTGACCTACGATCCCATCGATAAGAAATACTTGCTCTACGGCCGCTATGGGGGGCAGTCGGGCAGCTCGGGGCATCCCGATCATGATGCCTGGTTCGCTCCCGTGTATCCCAACGTGCCCGCGGGAATGTGGGGTATCCGCCGCCGCGTGTACCGCCTGGAAAGCCGGGACTGCATCAACTGGGTTGATCCCACGCTGATGTTCAATCCGGGGCCGGACGACAACGTCGACGACAGCTATTACTGCTTCGTACCGTGGCGGGCGGAGGAAATGCACCTCGGTCTGCTTTGCGTTTTGCATCAGGTGGATAACGAGATGGACGTCTACCTGCACCACAGCCGCGATGGACTCGATTGGAAGCGGCGTCCATCGACGGCGCCGGCACGCTGCGGAAGTTTTGGCACGTCACGATTCCTATGATTACGCCGACGATCTTTTTCAATCTCGTTCTCGGAATCATCGGTTCGTTCCAGGTGTTCACCGTGGCCTTCATCGCCACGAGGGGCGGCCCGATCGATTCCAGACTGTTCTACGTGCTGTGGATTTACAGGCACGCCTTCGAGAATCTCAACATGGGATACGCCGCGGCAATCGGATGGGTGTTGCTCGTGATCATCCTTCTGTTCACTCTCTTGCAGTTCGCCATCAGCCAGCGGTGGGTCTACTACGAAGCGGAGGGGAGCTAGCCGATGGGGCTGGAAGTCATTGAAAAAGGCCCAGCCGCATCATCGATCACGCGATCCCCACGACCAGTCGACGTCTTGCGCCGGTCGTTAGTAACAGCCGTCAAATACGCGGGGCTGTCGGCGGTCGCCTTCGTAACGGCGATTCCGCTTGTCTGGATGATTTCCACTTCCCTGAAGGAAACCGGCAAGGAGTTTCTGTTTCCGCCGCAGTGGATTCCCATTCCGGCCGTCTGGTCGAATTACGCCAACGTCTGGAGCGTTATCGACAATCTCGCGCTCTACACGTCGAACAGTTTCATCGTCGCCGGTCTTGCAACTTTGGGAACCGTAATGAGCTGCTCGCTTGTGGCGTTTGGATTCGCTCGCATGGAGTTTCCGGGGCGCGGGCCGCTGTTCATCGTCCTGCTCGCGACGTTGATGCTTCCGGGGATCATCACCCTGGTGCCCACCTACATCCTGTTCAAGAACTTCGGCTGGATCGACACACCGCTTCCTCTAATCGTTCCGTACTGGTTCGGCGGCGGAGCCTTTGGGTCCGCGTTCTACGTGTTCCTGATTCGCCAGTTCATGCTTCAGCTTCCGAAGGAGCTCGACGAAGCGGCGGTGGTCGACGGCGCGTCCTATTTCCGCATCTACTGGATGATCCTCATGCCTCTTACGCGGCCGGCGCTTGCCGCCTCGGCGATCTTCTCCTTCATCCAGCATTGGAACGAGTTCCTCCACCCGCTGATCTTCATAGATACCGAGCGCTGGCGGACTCTGGCACTCGCCCTGCGGTTTTTCCTGGCCGAGTTCACCGAATGCTGCGCGCGCTCGCCAACGCCCTGGAACATGTTGATGGCGGGTTCCGTGCTCATGCTCACGCCCGTGCTCGTCATCTTTTTCGCCGCTCAGCGATACTTCATCCGCGGCATCGCGCTCTCGGGACTCGGTGGCCGCTAGATGTAGTCGATTCCCTGATCGGATCGCCGCGGGGCGTCAGTTCCAGTCTGCTGACGTGTGTGAAGAGCGGCGGGAGAGGATGGCCGCGAGTGAGAGTCATATCCATGACTCATGACAGACTAGGGCTCGTTTCCAAGGCGCCGCACCGGACTTTCAAGTGACTTACGAATGGCAATAGCCGTTCAGCCCCGAACGTTTTTCCTCGCCGGTGTACTGACCATGGCGTTTCTCGCCATCGCTTGTCGCGCTGGTCCGATATCGGAAGACTGCGAAACCCAGGTCTCCTCGGTTTTCGAGGGGCTTACGGAACCACGCGGATTGACCGTGGGGCGCGACGGGGCCGTCTACGTTGCCGAAGTGGGACCGCCCGCTTCGGGCGGTCGAATCATCCGAATCGATGATGAGAAGGTCATGACTATTCTTGCCGGGCTGCCGGTATTTACGCACGCTACAGAGGAGCGCGTCGGGGCCAGCGCCGTCGCGCTGCGGCGCGAGGAGCTGTACGTGCTGATCGGCGAAGGCCCGCAGCCTCCGAGCTCGTCGTTACTGCTTACGCGAGGCGGCGAGTTCGAGGTGTTCGCCGACCTTCATGCTCATATTCGTATCGGGCATCCCAAATATGCCAATCGCATTGATCCGGCGCCGATTCCGTCCAATCCCTTTGGGGTTGCTTATCACGACGCTCTGGATCTCTTTTTCGTGGTCGATAGCGGCGTCAACGCCCTCCTCTCCGTCACATCCGACGGCGAGACAGATATCGTATTCACCTGGGATAACAACCCTGTTCCCACCGGCGTAGCCGTCGGCCCCGACGGCGATCTGTACGTGGCGCTCTTCAGTCCGCTGCCGTATCTGCAAGGCACTGGTTCAGTGGTCCGGGTGACTTCGATGGGCGAAGTCACGGAAGTTGTCGCGGGCCTCACAACTCCGATCGGCGTGGCTTTCGACGCGGCGGGCGCGATGTACGTTCTCGAGTTTTCCAAGGGGTTCGATCCGGAGGGACCGGAGCTGTTCGGCCAGGAAAGCGGCAGGCTTCTGAAAGTTGGCGATGGCGGCAACGAGGTTGTTGTGGATGGCCTGGCGTTTCCGACAGGTCTCGCCGTGGCGCCCTCAGGCGCTATCTATCTAACAAATCATGGAGGGCTTTCCGCGCCCCATACAGGCGCCGTGCTCAAGGTGGAACCGTGTCCGGCGGGCTGATTCATAACAATGCGATGCGCCTTTGGGAAAGACGACGATGCCGCACTGACTTGGCGAATGTGCCGTCGACGGCCCGGCTATTTGGCTGTGCCAGCCAAGTAAAATATATTGACGGTCGCTCGCATGTATGTAGATTGGGTTTTAACCCTACGGGATGGTCGTCGGTTCGAAGGAGGTCCAGATGATTAACGGCTCCGCGCTGCCGAGGCTCCCAAAGGCGGATGTCGAACGCCTTCATGAGGCCTCCCTTCAAGTCCTTGCCGAGAAGGGTATTGCCGTCTACGACGAAGAGCTGCGCGGGTATCTCCTGGACGCCGGCGCGGTTCCGTCGAGCGATCAGCTTCTCAGGCTGCCACGCTCTCTGGTCGAGCGGGCGCTCTCGCAAGCTCCGCGAGATTTGCGTCTCTACGACATGCTCGGAAACCACATAGACCTGAAGGCAGGCGCCCGGTTTCTGACGGCGCCCGGAGACTCGTTGCATTTCTACGACGCCGCCAGCGAAACGTTGCGTGATCCCCAGCTTGATGACGTAGCTCCCTACGTCCGTCTGGCGGATGCGCTTCCGGAGATCGCCATGACGCGCGGTCAGCCAATGACGCTGGTCCAACCTGAAGGCATTCTGGGAATCCTGCTGGTGACGGAACAGCTCTTGCTGAATACGACGAAGCACCACTTCATTTCGCCGATCGGCGTCGACATGGTCGATGTCTGGATCGACGTGGCCTCGATCGTCAGTCGCGGCGAAACCATCAGCGAGCGGCCATTCTTTAGCGCGATGATCTGCCCGGTCAGCCCGTTGCGTATAGGCCTCGAGGGCGAACAAAAGCTGGTCGCCCTGGCGAAACATAAGATTCCTATCTCCGCGACGTGCTGTCCGATAATGGGCGCAACCGCGCCTTACACGCAGGCAGGGACGCTGGCCCTGATGAACGCCGAGAATCTGGCGATCCTTGTGTCCGCCCAGGTGGTGCAGCCGGGAACACCCGTGTTCCTGGCGCCCGCGCCCAGCTTGATGGACATGGTTACGGCGGCGATCTGCATGGCGACGCCGGAGTTTTTTCAGATGCATCTGGGGGCGATGAGCCTCGCCGACCATTACGGATTGCCCAGCTACCATCAGCTGGCGCACACCGACTCGCCTTCCCTCGATTATCAGGCCGGACTTGAGCGCGGCCTCAGCATGTTGGCCTGGTGGCTGGCCGGGCCGGCAATGATAGGTTCGGCCGGGCAGTTTCACAAAGCAACGGTGGCGTCGCCGGAGCAACTGCTAATGGACTCGGAGTGGTACCGCCACGTTCGGACATTATGCGCGTCGTTCGCGGTGAACGACGAGGAGCTGGCTCTCGACGAGATCGCCGATACCGAGCCTGGCGGGAACTTCCTTATCGCGCGCCGCACGCTGGCGCACCTTCGCGACGGGAGCGTTTTTAGCACTCAGGTATTCAACCGCGACTCCCTGCAAGGCACTCCCCGTCCGGCTATCGAACGCGCCCGGGAGCGGGTTGCCGATATCGTCAGCACCCACACGCCGGAAGTTCCACCGGACATCGCGGACGAAATCCGCAGCTATATCGGCGAGCGGCTTCGCAGCGCCGACAAGCGCGGTGAGCTGGAGCCTCACCAGTTCGATCGGTGAATCGAATCGGGATTTACCAAGGGAAGGGTTTACCGCCTAACCGCCGATCAACGCCACTCGACGAGGGCCTTGGTGTAGGCCATGTCGATCAGACGTTTGCCTCCTCCGATCAGCGGCGGACCGTGGCCCGGCAGCACCACGTCACACGTCATTCGACTCAGCTTCTTCAGAGTTTTCAGGTATGTGCCGCGGTCGTAGTCGGGTCCGCCGCTCCAGCCCAACTCGAGGCTTCGGCATTCGGGACCGACTTCGATCAGGTCGCCCACGAACCAGAGGATCGCTCCATCCAACTCAACCTCGAAGGCCATCAGTCCGTCCGCGTGGCCGGGGGTGGCTATGCATCGCACGGCAATGCCGTCGATGTCGATAACGCTTCCGTCCTCGACGATCACATCGGTTTCGCATCGGTCAAACGGCTTGCTGACGACGTACGGAATGCAGCGTTCGTCGCCGGCCGCCATGGCCTCTGCCGTGTCTTGACTTGCGACGATTTTCGTTCCGCGCCGGCGGAGCCTGGCCGCATAGCTGGAGTGATCGTAATGGGCGTGTGTGACCAGCAAGTGAGAAACATCGTTGGGTGAGAACCCCCAACTCCTGATATTTCGTTCCACCACGGGAAAGGTGTCTTCAATCATCTGTCCGCAATCGATCATGAACGTCGTCGATTCGGTTTCGATCAGGTACGAATTTTCGTGAATGCCGTAGGGGAATCCGTTGACCAGGTAAACGCCTTTAACGATCTGCAACATTTCCTCCCGGTAGTTTTTCGGCTAAGACATGACCGCACTTCTCGTAACGCAATAGGCCGTCAACGGCAACGCCCAGCGCCGCCTTGCAACCGGGCGCATCGGCGCGGGTGTCGTTCAACGTCTCCTGGCGACGAGAAGCGCCGCGTTCAGCATAATGAATAACGAGCCGGCGTTGTGCAGCACCGCGGCGCCCACGGGTGAGAGCGCTCCTAATCCGGCCGCCACAAACGCGGCCGCGTTGAGCGTGAGCGAGAACGCAAGATTGAATTTCACGACGGACATCGACCTTTTGCCGAGGCTGATTGCGCTGGCGACCTTCGAGATGTCGTCGGTCAAAAGCGCCACGTCGGCGCTCTCGATGGCAATGTCGGCGCCGCTGCGTCCCATGGCGACTCCCACGTCCGCGGTCGCCAGCGCGGGCGCGTCGTTGACGCCGTCGCCTACCATCAGGACTTTTTCGCCGGCGGCCTGGAACGTTCGAACCCTCTCCAGTTTCTGGGCCGGTAAGAGACTGGCGTGGACCTCCCCGACGCCCACCTCTTCCGCAATCAGCGAGGCGACAGCTTGGCTGTCGCCCGTTAGCAATGCCGTCCTGCGCACGCCTTGCTTCTCCAGCTCGGCAATCGCTTCCCGGGCGCCCGGCCGAATTGTGTCTCGGGTCGCCACTAACGCGGCCGGTTGGCCGTCGACGCCCACGGTCAAGCAGGTCAGGCCCTTAGCGCGTAGGTCTTTGGCGATTGGCCTGGCTGCCGCCGGCGTGGCGGGGTCCTCAAGAAGATAGTGACTGCCAACGCTTACGGTTTGATTTGAGACGGAGGCGACCACGCCCCGCCCCGCAACCACCTCGAAGGTCTTCGGCGACTCGAGCTCGATACCATCGCTTCGAGCGCGGCTGCTGAATGCTCTCGCCAGAGGATGCGACGAGAGCATTTCCGCACTCGCCGCCAGCTTGACAACCTCTTGCTCCCCGATGTCGCCGAGTTGAACCACTTCCTGCACTTGCGGACTTCCCGACGTGATGGTCCCGGTCTTGTCGAGCGCCACTGTCGTAACCTTTGACAGCGCTTCAAGCACGTCCGCGCCGCGAATCAATATCCCGTCGAGGGCCGCTCTCGCCATCCCGGCGACAAGCGCCGTCGGCGTCGCCATTACGAGAGAGCACGGGCAGGCCACAATCAGAATCGTTATCGATCTGCGCCAATCCTGAGTGAGGGCGAAAACGATGGCGGCGAGCAGAAGGATCGCGGGCGTGAAGTATCTGGCGTATCGCTGGGCGACTCTCTCGACCGGAGCGGTACGTTGCCGGGCTGCCTCAACCAGACGGGCGACGCGGCTTATGGTGGTGAACTCGCCGGTTTCGGTGGCGCGGATTTCGATTACTCCCTCCACGTTGACAGTTCCGGCGAAGACTTTGTCGTTTACTTCACGCCGCACCGGAACGGATTCGCCGACAATGCTCGACTGGTCCACCGAAGCGGAGCCGGTCACCACCTGGCCGTCGGCGGCAATTTTGTCGCCTTCCCGAACGAGAATCACGTCCCCTTTGGAAAGCTCGCTTGCCGGCGTCTCCCGATATCCGGCGTCCGTCTTGAGCCGAGCGACATCCGGCGTCAGCTCCAGCAGACCGGCAACGGCGTCTCCCGATACGTGTTCGGCAAGGTCCTCGAGCATCTTGCCGAAATTCATCATGAATGCGATCACGGCCGCCGCCGTGACTTCATCACCAAGGATTGCCGCAATGATGGCGATGCTTACCAGCTCGTCGACGTTTGACCGTCCGCCGGCCAGCCCCCGCGCCGCTCCGATGAAAATCGGCGCCCCGCCCGCGAGCGCCAGGGCGAGCGCCACCGCCCATATCCATCGGTTTTCGCCTGCGGCCAGACTCGCCGGCCATATGGCAAGGATGCCCAGCCCCGTCACGGTCGTGAGAATGTTGCCCGGCGTTGTGAGCGACTTGACCTGCCGCGCCCAAAAAAGGGATCTGGCGCTGACGTTCATCGACCTCTCATCCGGCGCTGTCCGTCTGCCGATCTTCGACTTGCCGAGTGACGGTTTGATCGAAATTGTCCCGGATAGTTTATTGGTATCTTCAGATCGCTCAACCTGAAGAACAGGCATGTCTCCACAACACACCGATTTCGAGTGTCACAGAGAGCGGCGATCTTCATGGAGAGAAGCCGGCGTGGGCTATCCAAGTCATCAACAAGCAGCGCCAGGATGCCTACCATGCCCACTTCCTCTGATCGACTCGAAGTCCGACGCTTTCTCGGCCTGGCACGGTGAGTTGGGGTATTCGGAAGACCCGTGGGACCTTGCGCCCGAAGAAGTCGAGAAGTTCTTGCCGCCCGCAAATGGCCGAATCCAAGGATGCCGCCTACCCTTTGGACTGCGCCCGGGCGTTGATGTAGCCTCTTTTCGAACTCGCTCATGTGACACGCTGGAACGTTTGGGGGAGCATTGGGATTCAGCATTGGAGTGAGTGGAGTAGGCCGGTTTGCGCCGGGGTTTATTTCGCTATTCAAGGCCCACCCGCTGGTTGACGACGTATGCGTTGCCGACCTTAGACGTGATCGGGCGGACCGCGCCGCCGCCGAGCGCGGACTCGACCGCGCGTTCGGTTCCCACGAGGAGATGTGCAAGAGCGACGTCGACGCGGTCGCCATCTTCTCGCAACGTCATCTGCACGGTCCGATGACCATCGAGGCGCTAGACGCGGGTAAGCACGTCTACTGCGCGGTCCCCATTTCTCAATCGATCGAGGAGATCGAAGCGATTGTCGAGCGGGTCAAAAGCTCGCGTCTCATCTACATGACCGGCGAGACCAGCTACTACTATCCGTCGACCGTGTATTGCAGAGAACGGTTCGCCGCCGGCGACTTCGGGGAGTTTGTCTACGGGGAAGGACAGTACTTGCACGACATGGTCGACTTCTACAACTCTTTTCGGCACTCCGGGGGAAGCGACTGGAGGAGAGTCGCCGGCATTCCGCCCATGTACTATCCGACCCACTCAACCAGCATGATCCTCTCTGTAACCGGCGCGCACGCCACGCACGTTTCCTGTTTGGGGCGCGTTGACAATCATGACGACGGCATCTTCCGAAGCGGCGCGAACCTCTGGGACAACGTTTTCAGCAACGAGTCGGCCCTGATGAGAACTTCAGATGGGGGAGCGCTCCGAATCAACGAGTTTCGACGCATAGGCTGGCACGGCATTGGGTCCGTGCAGATGAGCATGTTTGGGACTAGGGGTTGCTTTGAAGAGCAAGCCAACAGCCAGGTCTGGTCGAACCTGGAGAATCGTCAAGTGCACGATCTTACGGAGACGCTGCAAGTAAACCGCGAGCGGGCTGATTCGGAACACGCGGCTGACTCGCTGAGCAGAGACTTGGCCGCCGGATTCTCTTCGGTTCATGCGACGGACCGCCTTCCGGCGGAATTCGAAGGTTTGCCGAACGGTCATCTGGGTTCGCATCAGTTTCTCGTTGACGATTTCGTGCGCGGCGTCGATTCGGGGCTACTGCCACCGAATCACGTGTGGAACGCTTCGCGTTATTGCATCCCGGGACTGGTCGCTCATGAATCCGCGAAGCGTGGCGGTGCTCAGATCGAAATTCCCGATCTCGGCGACCCGCCTGCCGATTGGAATGAGCTGTTTCCAGTCGGATAGGCGACACGGCCGCGCTCCAGATGAGTCTTTAGCTCGTTGCCCCCATGCGTTCGAGAGTAGGGTCGTTCGACAGACTCACCACGAACCCGGCCACGGTTGGTCCGGCGCGGTCGGGCCTCGCTCTTTATGCCGAAACGCGTTGCGGTCCATATCTGCGCTTGTCGGTGAAACGCATCGGCGAGAAGAACTCCGGCGGGTGGTATTCGGGTTCGCACTCCTTGCCCAGGATCTGGAACACGATGTGCTGTCCGGCGTTGAAGGAAGTGGCCGAACCCGATCCACAGAAGCTGCTGAGGATGTAGAGCCGGTCGTCGTCCATAGGCCCCACCACCGGAAACCAGTCTGGCGCGACGCCTACCGAACCCGTCCACTCGTGGGTGACTCTCATTGGAATCGGACCCCAAATCTTGCACATCTCGGCGCACATGAATTTGGTGACGAATCGTGACGGGTCGATGCGCCCCGCCTCGTCGGGTTTGACGGGGCTGTGATCGGTTCCGAAAACTGTTCCGCCTTTCGGAATTTTGGAAAAGAAACCCAGCCCCGTGATGACGCCGACCCCCGTTGGAATGGCCGCCGGCGCCGGCTCCGCGTATATGCCCTGGACCCGGTAGGGCCAGACGAGCCTGCGATACGGATAGATGTCCAGCCAGCTATCGAAGAGGCGCTGAGTATGCGAGTCGGTGGCGTTGACCACGTTCGGGGTCCGTATGTCGCCGCGGTCGGTGCGCACGAGATATCCGTCGCCGTCACGCTCAACCGCTCGCGCGGCGGTACGGCTGAAAAGCTGTACTCTCCCGCTCGCGACGGCGGCCTGGAGTATCCCCCAAACCCACTTGGCCGGGTGCCACGTTCCGGCTCCCGCCGAGATTGCGCCGTCGAATCGCGACTCGGCTCCAGTCATCCGCTCGACTTCTTGGGGGTCTAGTCGCCGGTAGTCGTCGTGGCCGAGCTCCTCGGCCAGGGACAGCGCGGCTTCGATGTCGGCAATGTCGGCTTCGTCGCCGATGTGGACTTGCCCCCTGCGAACGTAGTCGCACTCGATCCCTTCGCTCTCGATGGTCTCCAGTATCAGCTCGTGGCTAGCGTGCAGCGCGCGCACGTACGCGTCCGCGAACTGAGCGGCGATCTCTGAACATTCGTCCTCGGTAAGTTCGGGGCGAATTTCCGGAAGGTACTTGAGCACCGAGCGATAGACGTAGTAACCGTGGTACGCGCCACCCGCCATTACCACGTGACCGGCGTTTCGGCCCGCCGAGCCGCTTGCGGGGTCCATTGAGTCGAGGATTACCAGATTGCCGTCGGCGTGCTTCGACCAGTGATACGCGACCGATGAGCCGCCGAATCCGGCTCCGATCACGACGGCGTCGGCCTCGGTGGGCAGGGCCGCGTCGGGATAGTCCGCCCAGGGATGATTGGCGAGTGGATTGGACGCTGTTTGCCAGTAGGGCGTCTTTGAGATGTTCCTGTCGATGGTTACGTGCCGAAGCGCGTCAGGCATCCTCAACCAGACCAGGTCCAAAGCCCACCGCGTGAACTTGAGCGCTTGAATCAGCGACCGCTGATTAGGATAGACGAGTTTCATGAACTCGACGGCCGTCAGGCAGTCTTTCCCGCGAATGTCCGCGATCAGGGCGAGCGCCGTCCGAAGCCGCCTGGCGAAACTCACGCCCTGTTTCCCGTTGGTCAATCGTCCCGTCCCCTCGTGGTCCAGCACGTGCTGCAAGCGGTTTTGGTCACGCGGACCCGACGCGCCGGCAGCGGACCGGAGCCGTTAGGTCATCCTTGGGACGCGGCGCTTTCCAACCCGCTCCTACCACCGAAACAAGTGAGGTCCGAAGTCGCTGTCGTAGAATGGAACGGCGGCGCGTCCAGGGGGCGCTACCTTGTCGATACGGTCCACGTCCGCGTCGCCTAACTCCACGTCAAGAGCGCCCAGGTTCTCGTAGAGCTGCTCAACCGTCCGGGGGCCAATGATCGCGCTGCTGACGCCCGCCTGCTGAGCGACCCATGCGATCGCCAGCTGACTAATCGAGCAACGTTTGTCTCGAGCCAGGGCCTCGATGCCCTCCACGACATCGAAGGCGGAATCTATAAAAAGGCCTCGCCGCTTCTCCACCGCAAGGTCGTCTTCGTGCCCCCGGGCATGGTACCGGGATCCTTCGGGACGACGCTCGCCGCGCCGATATTTGCCAGTGAGAAATCCACCTGCGAGCGGCGACCATGGAATGATGCTTATCCCATAGGTCTGGGCCATTGGCATCAGCTCGCGTTCCGCTCTGCGGTCGAGCAGGTTGTAGGGAGGCTGCTCGCACACAAACCGGTTCAGGCCCAATTCCTTGGACACCCACAGGGATTCCATGATCTGCCAAGCCGCGAACGTGCTTGTCCCGATATAGAGCACCTTGCCAGCCCGAATTAGGTCGTCGAGCGCTCGAAGCGTCTCGTCGATCGGCACGTGAGAAACGGGCCGGTGAATCTGATAGATATCGAGGTGATCGGTTTGCAGCCGGCGCAGCGAGGCTTCGCACTGCTCGACGATGTGGCGTCGATTACTTCCCATTGCGTTGGGATCGTCGTCGGCCATCGGAGTGTGGACCTTCGTCGCCAGCACGACTCGCCGCCGCTTGCCGTTGCGTTTCAGCGCTCGGCCCACGAACTCCTCGCTCAGGCCGCGGCTGTAAGCGTTTGCCGTGTCGAGGAAGTTGATGCCTGCGTCGAGGGCGCGATCGATGATCTCCGCCGACTCGGCTTCAGTCGCGCTTCGTCCAAACATCCAGCAGCCCAGGCATAGCTTGCTCACCTGAACTCCGGTTCGCCCCAGGCTGCGGTACTCCATTTCCCTGCGGCCAATCATTCCTGGCGGGAGTTTGCCAGCGAGGCTTCGCCGTCCAGGCCGGCCGAAGCGAAAATCCGCGCGCGGTATTCATCCATGTCGATTACGGCGCCGGTCAGGCGCGCTTCCTCCGCCGCGTAGCCGATCAGATGGCTCTCCAGGGAGTTCCGGGCCGAAGTATCTTGCAATCCGCCCCCCCTGATGGTCTCGACAAAGGCGTCCAGCAATCCCCAATCGCCGCCGCCGTGTCCGCCTCCAATCGTTGCCGGAGTTATTCGGTCGTGGGCGCCGGTTCTGTACTCGTCCACCGTTATCTCATTTGACCCGGTATGGCCGCAGACCGTGGCTCGAGTCCCGGAGTACCGCATGATGCGAACGTTGTCGTGGGAGTGCGCCTGCATCGTGAATGAGACCGATATGCCCCCCTCGAATTCCATGATCAGAACCTGGTGGTCGACGACGTTGTTGTCGCATCGGTAGGCGCAGCGCCCGAAAGGTCCTTCCGCCAGTTCCCGCCAGCGCCCCTCGGGAGTCGTTTCGGTGAAGATGCTGTCGGCCAGCCCGCTAGCGCCTAACAGTTCCGTAAATACCCAGGGCGCATAGTGCGGACAGGTTGATTCGATAGGACATCCATCGGTGCAACGCTCTGGCGCGCCTTCGGGCGCGTTCTCTGGCACGAAGTGCCGCAGTCCCCCGAATGACGCCACCTTCGTGCAATTTGCGCCGAGGGCCCAGACGAGCAGGTCCAGGTCGTGGCAGCATTTCTGCAGCAACGCTGACGCGGCGACGTCGGTGCTGCGCCATGCGCCGCGAACGAACGAGTGAAGGAAGTGCCAGAACCCAATGTGCTCGGTATGCTCCACATTGACGATGTCACCCATCTGGCCGCTGTGAAGCACGCGGTACAGTTCGCTGAAGAACGGCGCGTACCGCATCTCGTGGCAGACCAGCAGCTTCTGGCCCGAGTCTTCGGCGGCCTTGACGATCCTTACGCATTCCTCGGCGGAGCCCGCCATCGGCTTCTCCATAAGCACGTCGTAACCGGAGTCCAGAGCGGCGATCGTCGAGTCGAAGTGCGCTAGATCCATTGTGGAGTTGATCAGAGCCGGGGCCAGTTGGGGCCGCGCTATGAGGTCTTCCCACGTCTCGAAAACGTTCTCCGGCGGTATGGAGTGCGCGGCCGCGAATCTCTGTCGCTTGACAGCGTCCGGCTCGGCTACGCCCACTATCTTCATGCGATGCGGTCGATCGAGCGCATAGGCGCCAAACGTGCCCTGCCCCCGGTTCCCGGCGCCGACCAGCACGACTTCAACGGGTGTTTTCACGTAATCACCCCTCGCGAATAGTCAAGATCAGGAATGCGCCATCGAACTCCGGTGGCGAAAGTGTAACGAACGCGCCGGTGCGATAGACAACCCGATACCGCCCTTGCTTTATGTCAAATTGATTCAAAGGAAGGCCCGGACGGCCTGGAGTGCAGTTTTTCGGTGCGATGCTGGGATTACTCTCTCGAGCCAGCCGACCTCGGGCCACGGCGAAGCTGCGTGGTCAGGTGCGTTTGGCGCCACTTGAGTGACATCGTCGAGCCGTTGAGCAGCCGTCTTGCATACCAGCTCCGGCGCGTGACGGAGCCAGATAACGCCGCGTACGACGGGCGGTATCGTCGCTAGACCGCGCCCGCCCGCTGCTCCTGCCAGTCCCTCAGCTCGTCCAGGTTTTCGGCCACCTTCCGGAAGGCCTCAAGGTATTGATCGATGAGAGTTGATTGATCGCCCCGGAGCGAGGAGGACCATTTGACCTGCAGCTCGGTTTCGGCGCAGCGTTTCTCGGCAACCGGACAATCGCCGTCTTTGTATAGGTTCCCGGAATGAGGATGCATTGACCACGGCAGGCCCCGTCCGTAGAAATAGCGCCTGTCCTGGAAGCGCCTGCGAAGGTAGATGGGCTGGCGCACGTATCCGAGCGAGAAGGGCGCGCCCTCGGCCTCGACCGCCGCTACGTAGGTTTCGCGGTTGACCCCTTGGGCTTCCGCGGCGACGAATGAAGGTCCGTAGATGTGGAAGCAGTGCTCGACGTCGTCGGACTCCGCCACTGGCTTGATGCAGGGAATGCCGGTTAGACCCGAACTCAGCCGATGGTGGTTGCCACGCCGCTCCCGGTGCCACTGCTCCAGGAAGTCGAGCTGCGTATTCACTATCACGGCGGCGATGGGGTGCATCCGAAAGGTGTAGGTCAGGCTGTCGATGTAGGCAGTTAGCTCCGGGTCGCTGATATCACGCTCTTGCCGCGACGTGTGCGAACCGATCGCGACCAACCGCTGGTAATACAAGTCGTTGTCCGTGACCACGCAGCCCCCGTCGCCGCCGATTATCTGCTTGCCGTCGCCGAAGCTAAAACACGCCAGATCGCCAAAGGAGCCAACAGGCTGGCCCTTGTATTTGGCGCCCATGGCCTGCGCGCAGTCCTCGATAACCGGCAGATCGTGCCGCCGGGCGATATCCAGAATCGGATCCATATCCGCCGGGTGTCCGAATATATGCACCACCAAAATCGCCTTTGTTCGTTCGGTGATGGCGGCTTCCACCGCAGCCGGGTTCAAGCAATAGGAGTCTTCATCGATATCCGCAAAAATCGGCGTCGCAAGCTGATGAAGGATCGGTGAAACCGTCTGCCCCCAGGTATATGGAGAGGCGACGACCTCATCGCCGGCGCCGACGCCGGCCGCATATAGCGCCATTTGCAGCGCCGCGGCGCAGGAACCCGTTGCGACCGCATGGGCGCAGTCTAAATATCGCTCCATGCGAGCTTCGAACTCCGCGATCGGACCTTCACCGCTCATCGAGTTGAAGTACGTGGAGTCATCCTGGGACGCTTCAAAAGCCTCGTTTAGCGCGGCGACTTCCGGTTTGCCGATTTGAGGCCATACCGGCTCCTTCAATGACACGACACGATCTCCACCCAGCAACGCCAACTCGCTCATCCAAGGATCCTTTCGGACTATGCTCGCCGCCTAAAAACCCAACCCCAGGACCGTCTGACCGCTATTTTGAAGGCTGCGCGTCGGCGCGTCCACACGGATCGTTGCCGTCTGTGAGGATCACTGCATCCTGGATAATCTCGATATGCCCCTTCGATCCCCGGAGCGGCAGTCATGCGACCAGCGTCTGCCCCTACACCAGAATCCCGGACTTCCAATCGCGCGCATGGCGGCGAACCCGGCGAATTTTCGGAAGCAGGTCAGGACAGCCACCCAACCCGGAGACTGGCGCTAGCTGACCCTTATCGAGCCGTCGTTATGGCTGGACGGCTTTGCCGGCCCAGATCGCGTCTGAACGTGGCGCTCTACTGATCGACTCCCAGCCCTTCGGCGCACATTCGAGCCTGCTCGATGAAATCGACGCCTATCGACTCGATGAAGGCATTTGCCAACCGGCGGTAAACCGGACCCACCGCGCCGTCGCCTATCGGGCGGCCGTTGAATCTGGTGGCCGGCATCATGAATATCGAGGTGGTTGTGAAGAACGCTTCGTCCGCCGTCAGCGCATCGTAAGGTTCAAGGTTCTTCTCGACGAACTTGATGCCCGTTTTCTCCGCCATCTCTATTACCGTCTGCCGCGTTACGCCGCGAAGGATGTTGCGAGGCTCCGGCGAAAGCACCGCGCCGTCTTTTACAAGGAAGAAATTGGCGGCTGTTCCCTCGGTAAGAAATCCATCCTCGTCCAGCAGGATCGCCCACGCGTCAGCGCCCCAGTGTCTCATCTCAAGCTCCGCCATCTGGTAATGGAGTCGCGAACGGCTCTTCACCTTTGGGTCGATAAACCGCGGCGGCACGTGACGCTGGCGGGGTACCACTGCATCGACGCCGCTGTCGTATTGCCCGGCCCGCTTTGCAAGAATCGTCGTGAGCGGCCACAGGTATATCCCGATTACTGGACCGAGACCATCCGGAAACGCCTCGGCGTAGTACTCGTGCGGCCCGCGACTTACGTCATGAATGAAGAAGCAGTCCTCCTCCGGCGCCAGCGTGTGCTCGTTGCGATTCAGGAGGTCCAGCGTGACTTCCTCCATTTGTTCAATGGTGAGTCCGCAATCTATTTCGACAGCCGCCATGGAGTAGTAAAGCCGCTCCATGTGCTCGCGAAGCTTGAACGGACGGTGACTGAAGGTGCGCGTATTCTCGTGGACCATGTCGCCAACGTGATTCTGCGAATCGAAGAGCGTGATCTTCGCTTCGGTTTCGGGAACAAAAACACCGTTGAGATACGCTACTCGCCCACTCGCCATGGCTATTGCCTCCGCGCTGTCCTGATGTATGCGCCCCTCGACTCGACCTTCCGGGCAATGGGGGCACAAGTATACGTGGCGATATGAGGAGGCAATCTGCCGGCGGCTGATCTTAAGCGCAATCGCCACGGGGTCTCTGTCAACCGGCCAGGCCGCGCGGCCTGGCCTTACGTCAAAGCGCCGGAACGCATTTAACAGTCCGAGCTTCTAAATCCGGACCGAGTTTCGAATCAGGCGGCTCGCTCCTGCGCGTGAGATTTCATGCTCTTGATTCGTTCCGCCAGGCGACTGACCTCGCCTAGGATCTCCTCCGGCGAACCCGTCAAGTCGAGCGCAACAATCGAGAGTTCCTTTCCGACGTGGACAATCTCGTGAACGCCTGGGTCGCGTTGTCCTGACGCATAGACCAGGAGTCCTTGCGGCACGTCGGCGGCGGAAGTTCAACGAACGCGTCTGCGCCCTACCGGAAACATGATCCTCAAGTCACGTCGACGGCTTCTATTGCGGATCGTCCAAGCTGAAGTAAGACAAAACGGTCGCCGTTCTTCAATATGCACTTGGTATCTTAATAAGGTGAAGCTTGTTGTTAGTTCTGGCAGGACGGGATTGGGGGATCATGCCTACGCTGGATTTCAAGGGCAAGCAGCACGTCTACGCCCACCATCTGACGGTTCCCCACCGCCCCCTGATTCCGAACGCTGCCCGTTCGCTAAACCCCGCTGGCGCCGACGACAACCTCGTCATCCATGGCGATAACCTGGACGCGCTCAAGGCGCTCCTGCCGCGCTACGCCGGCCGCGTCAAGTGCATCTACATCGATCCGCCCTATAACACTGGCAATGAGGGCTGGTCTTACAACGACAACGTCAACAGCCCGCTCATGCAAGCGTGGCTTGCCGAGAACGGCCCTGTCGACAACGAAGACCTGGAACGCCACGATAAATGGCTCTGTATGATGTGGTCCCGCCTCCACCTACTGCGCGAGTTGCTGACCGGAGACGGTGTCATCTTCGTTTCCATTGACCACAACGAGCAGCATCACTTGAGGATGATGATGGACGAGATTTTCGGACAGGATCAATTCCTGGTCGAGATCATATGGCGTAAGCGCAGCACGCCGCCCAACGACAAGATGATCGGTGCTGATCACGATTACATTCTTGTCTATTGCAAAGACATAAGCACCGTGGAAGTGAATCTGCGAGCTAGAACAGAGGAGCAGGCCGCTCGTTATAAGAATCCTGACAACCACCCGAAAGGGCCTTGGGTACCTGGCGACCTTATGGCAAACGTCAAAGGTGGCCGCTACGTAGAGTCCCTGTCGTTCCCGATAATGAACCCCGTTACCGGTCAGG
The DNA here is from genome assembly GCA_965263025.1 of Chloroflexota bacterium. Taxonomy (GTDB): domain Bacteria; phylum Chloroflexota; class UBA11872; order UBA11872; family VXNJ01; genus JAPOVO01. The sequence continues at coordinate 580,128 of OZ253578.1, forward strand.
AGCACTACCCGGGAAAACGCGGAAATTGGAGATTCTCGCAAGACACGATTCTTAAGCTCATATCGAATAACGAAATTTCGTTCGGAGCAAAGGGAACAGGACGCCCCAAGTTGAAGCGTTTCCTAGCTGATGTGAAAGATGGGGTGACCTATCCATCGATTTGGAACTTTGTTCCCATGAACATTCAAGGTTCAAAAGAAATGCGAACGATTTTCGGTGACGCGACTGCCTTTGAGAATCCAAAGCCGATGGGCCTGATATGCGAGCTTGCGAAGCTCGGTTCCCACCCCGATTCTATTGTCCTCGACTCCTTCGCTGGCAGCGGAACGACCGCGCATGCTGTTCTCGCCCTCAACAAAGAGGATGGTGGCAACAGGAAGTTCATACTCGTGGAGTGCGAGGACTACGCGGACAACATCACCGCTGAGCGGGTGCGAAGGGTCATCAACGGCGTTCCCGGCACCCGCGACGAATCCTTGCGTGAAGGTCTGAGCGGCTCGTTCACCTATTGCACGCTCGGCGACCCGATAGAGCTAGAGGCTATGTTGACGGGCGACGCGCTGCCGTCGTATCAGGCGCTGGCGGCTTATCTATTGCACACCGCGTCCGGTATTTCCGCCGGGGAAGCGCCCCTTGAACCTGAGAATGAAGACGGCCTTTTCTATAGCAACCATGGGGCCGATTACTACCTGTTGTACAAACCAGACGTTGACTGGCTGGGTAGCAACGAGGGAATACTGAACGAGGAGCGCGCCAAGCGCATCAGCGCCGCGAGTCGGGGAGAGGGCAAGAAGGCAATCGTGTTTGGGCCGGGCAAATACATCGGCCAGCGGGACCTTACCGACATGGGCATAACCTTCTGCCAACTGCCTTACGAAATGCACCAGCCGGCGCAGTAGGAATCCGTCCGTGGAGTTGAAGGAGTACCAGGCTAGCGCGCTTGACGCCTTCACCCGCTGGCTCGACGAACTCGCGTCGGCCCGAGCAAAGTCAGACACCGCCATCGTCGCGCTGCAAGGCGTCGGCGCTGACATTCCCGATGACGTTCGCAACTACGCCAAAACCGCATGGCAGAGGCTGGCGGAAACCGGGGGCGTTGCTGAAAGCGCCGGTGAATATGTGAGCCGCACGGACGACGCCAGGCGGCCCATACCGCACATCTGTTTCAAAATTCCCACTGGCGGTGGCAAGACGCTGCTGGCCGCCGCGGCATTGCAGCGGCTTCACAGACAAACTGGCTTGACGCTATGGATAACTCCAACCCGCGCCATCTTTGAGCAGACCAAGGCGACTCTCAAGAACAGGGAGCATGCCTACCGGCAAATGCTGGAGCGCGCGAGCGGCGGACGGGTCAAGCTGCTCGAAAAAGACGACCTATTCACTCGGGCGGACGTTGCCAATTATTTGTGCGTGATGCTGCTCATGCTACCTGCGGCCAACAGACAAAAAGGTAGATCGTTCTTGCGGATGTTCCGCGATTCGGGGCGCTACCCCACGCTCTTCCCGGACAGCGACGACGCTCTGGGCCACGGGCGACTGCTAAGTGTCTATCCCGACTTGGAGCGCACCGCGGAGGACGGTCCCGTCAAGCACAGTCTGTTTAACGTGTTCAAAATGCTGCGTCCTGTGGTAGTGCTCGACGAAGCCCACAAAGCCTACGGCTCCAAGCAGCGGCAGGCCAACGAAGAGTTCACGCGCTCGGTTAACCGCCTTGATCCCAGCCTTGTCATCGAGCTGTCGGCCACGCCCAACCGGGGCATCAGTAACTTGCTGATCGACGTCACAGGGCTGGAGCTAAAGAACGAGGAGATGATTAAGTTGCCTGTTCAGGTGACTTCGTTCACCAACGCCGACTGGCAGTACACCTTGGCGCAGGCATACGACGAGTTGGAGCGGCTGAGGGACGAAGCACAGTCGCTGGAGACGAGCGAGGGGCGCTATATCCGCCCGATCGCCGTCGTCAGGGTGGAGCGGACCGGCAAGGACCAGCGCGACGGCGAGCGTGTTCACGCCGAAGACGTGCGGGAATATCTGGTCCAAAACCTGGGCGTTGCCGCCCAAGCCGTCGCGGTCAAATCGGCCGAACTGGATGAATTGTCCGGCGTGGACGACCTGCTATCGGAGTTTTCTCCGGTGCGCTGGATAATCACCAAAGCCGCGCTGATGGAAGGCTGGGACTGCCCCTTCGCTTATTTACTGGTGATGCTGGACAACACAAGAGCACAGCGCGCAATTACCCAATTGGTGGGCCGGGTGATGCGACAGCCGCATGCCCGCCGCACGGGCCGGGAGCGGCTCGACCAGTGCTACGTTTATTGCTGGAATACTGAAGTTGGGGTGGCTGTCAGCCAGGTCAAGCAGGGACTGGAGCAGGAAGGGCTTACAGGTCTCGGTGAAATGGTAATCAGCGATGCATCGGACTTCCGGCGTGTCACCATGCGGCGACGGGAGAAGTTTCGGAATACGGACATATTCCTGCCGCTGGTTCTGCACAAGGACGGCGCCGAATGGCGCGAACTGGATTACCAGCGCCATATCCTGTCCGGCATCGATTGGTCGGCTATTCACACCCGAGACACTCAAGGGAGTTTTCCCGACCGCGCCAAGCGTCAGTCTGCGACTGTCGACGTTGGCGACGCGCCTCCCGTTTATCACGCTGACCAGGAGCTATACATCGATAGAGCGGTGAAGGTCGAGTGGTTTGCGCGCCGTTTGGCGGACGTTGTTCCGAACCCGTGGCAGGCGGCCCGCGTGACTCAGCAATTGCTTGACATATTGCGGGCCGAGGGTGATACCGACGAAGAAATCTATGACCGGCGTTCGTACCTGGCGTTTGCGCTGCGGGAGTATGTAACCGACGAGATCGAAAAGCAGGCCGAGGGGGTTTTTCGCGCCAAACTCGGCGAAGGCGAAGTCCGCTTTGACCTGGAGGCCAGCCGACCGAACTTCCGCATGGTCGAGAGCTATGAGATACCGCTAACCGGAGACCCCGGGCTGCTGGCTCGGTACGATGGCCTGCCAGTGCAACTCAGTCTGTTCGAACCTGTATACACTCAGCATTTTGATTCGAACCTTGAGCGAAATTTCGCCCGTTACCTCGATGAGCAGAGGGCGCTGCGATGGTGGCACCGTGTGGCTGTGCGCCAGCGGGGCGATTACTACCTTCGCGGCTGGAAACAGGACCGCATCTGGCCTGACTTCGTGGCTATGGGCGGCGAGACTGCCGGGAGACCGCATGTGTTGATTTTCGAGACGAAAGGCGAGCACCTGCGCGACAATCCGGAGACCGATTACAAGCACCGTGTGCTCGAGACGCTGCAAAACGCATTTAACTGCGGAACGATGACGTTACGGGACGGTCCCGCCAAAGGCACATTCCGGCTAGTGTTCAACGAAGATGAGTTCCCGGCGGCGCTGGCGAATCTTGGAAATGCCTATACTGCCTGAACTGCTGGCGCACTCAACAGCGTGAGTTCCGACGGTCTCTGGAAGCAGACCTGGCCTAGCGGCTTGGCCTGACGAGGCTAGCCGGAGCTTATCGAGCCGTCCTCGTTGTAGCCGTAGGGCGTTGCCCGGTAGATGTCGCTCGGATCGTCGTTGTCGCACAGGAGCAGCCGGCGGACGGGAGTCAGCCCGCGCTTGAAGTCCTCCCGGTAACGGTGGTTTTTAATCGGTCGGAGCCATATAGGCGAGTACATGATATGGGCGGTGATACGCGCCGAGTCGGTCTGGTTCGGCATCCCGCCGTGCCAGAGCGCGTTGTGGAATACGAAGACCGAGCCAGCCTTCCCAAGAACCGGGACAGCCACGCCGGGCACGTCGTAAATCCCGTCTGGCATTGGCGTTTTGGCTTTGTGTGATCCTGGAATGATCGAAAGCCCGCCGTAACTAGTATCGGGGCAGTCGGTCAGGAAGTACGCAAACCGTAGCTGGATTAGAGGAGTTGGGTAGGCGACGTCCCGATACTTGGTCGATACCGGACCGTCCTGGTGCCAGTCCTGCACGAACTTACTTTCACGCCGGTTCGAAATGAGCGTCGAGCCGGCCACCTGGATATGCGGTCCCAGGAGCGCAATTGCAATGGGGAACATTATCGGGTGATCCATTAGCTCCGTGAATGCGAGATCTGCCTCGATCATGCCGGTGACTTGCGGTTTTCCCGTTCTGGGCAGAGCACGTTGAGCAGCCGATTTATAACGCTCGATCTCTTCGGGGGTGAGCACGTTTTCGATCAGCAGATAGCCGTTGACGTCGAAGAACCAGCCCATTCCTTCGCTCCACTCAGGGCTGAACACCGCTAACGATGACCCGTTGGCGTTGGCTGAAGACGCTAGGCTGTGATCCGATTGATCTGACATGTCAGGCTCCCTGGCGGCGATTGGGCGCGGGTTCGGGGCTTGCCCGGCGGCATCACGTACAGTGCTCGGTGCATAATATGAATTAGTGTCAATGATGTAAAACGCTTGATTAATGCTCGATTGTTCAAGGCGCGAACACAGGGCGGCGGTGGCGGCGCTTCTCGACAATCCATGCAGTGCCGGTATATTTTCTGAAACACTGTTAACCTGTGCAACGAGTTTGCGTGCAGGCGCGAACAGATGAGGCGGGAAGATGCGGCAGCGTCGAGGAGGTCGGCGCGCGGGTCATTGTTGAATGCCGTGCATTTGCTGATTCAGGTTGAGATGGGAAAGAAGAGAAGCATTCAGGAGAGAACAATGAGGAATCTAACAAGGCGACATTTTCTCCGCGCGGGAGTGGCGGCGGCAGCGGGCATACCCGCGCTGGCGGCGCTGGCCGGTTGTGGAGAAGAAGAAGGCGGAGCGACCGAGGCTGTTGCCACGGCGGCTCCAGTAGCGACCAAGGCTGCGACCGAAGCGGCGCCGAAGCCGCAGTCCGTCTCCCTGGAAGTCTGGCATTCGCTGATCGAGATCTCTGAGCCGGCTTGGGACAAGATATTCTCGGATTATCAGGCCGCGAATCCGAACGTGACGATCGTGCCGGCGGCGGTTCCGCACGGCGACGCGCAAGCCAAGATCTTGACTGCGCTGGCTGGAGGCATTGAGCCCGATCTCGTTTATGTCCACCCCGAGACGAACGCGACGCTGGCGGAGAAGGACGCGATTACCGCGCTCGATCCCTTCATCAAGGCCGACAAGTCGTTCGACTTCGAGGACTTTTACGAAGGCATCGTCCAGTTCTACCAGTGGAAGGGCATAACCTACGCGCTTCCGCAGTATTCGGGTCCGTTGATCTTCGTCTACAACAGGGACCTCGTCGAGCCGCTGGGTCTTGGAGACCCGTGGGAGCTCTATCAGAAAGGCGAGTGGACCCTCGACGTGTACCGCCAGATGGCCGAGATGGCCACGACCGCCGATGGCGACGACAAGATTTGGGGCATCCGTGAAGTGCCGCCGGCCCTGAAGATCTTCTGCTGCTGGATCTGGGGTTTCGGCGGCGAGCTCTGGAACCCGGCAGTCACCGAGACGCTCATGGCCGAGCCCAAGGCGCTAGAGGCTTGGGAGTATATGGCGAGCGAGGTCAAGGCGGGACTCACGCCCAGCCGCGAGTTCGCAAAGAGCTCGGCCGGTGGGGTTGAGGGAATCTTCCTTGGCGGCCGCATGGCGATCTACATGGGTTCGCGGTGGACGACCACCAAGATTCCCGACGGCTTCAACGCGGGCAACGTTCCCATGTTCAGCTTCGAGCACGGCGAATTCAACCGCGACGGCCCCAACGCTCTCGGTATCTTTGCCGGCAGCGAGAAGCAGGAAGCCGCTTGGGACCTGCTCAAGTACATCACCACCAAGGGTGTCGAGGAGCTGATCGCGGTCAAGTTCACCGCCCCGACCCTGAAGTCGCTGTCGACCAGCGACGTTTGGCTCAACGCGATAGCCGATTGGGATAACCCCGAGGTGCACGCGATCGCCGCCAACCAGGTCCGAGGCATGATCCACCCGCCGCGCTACTCGGAGATCAACAAGGACTACGTGCTGGCCGCCTACGACGAAGTGGTGCTTGGCGACAAGACCGCCAAGGAGGCGTTCGACGCCGTCGTCCCGAAGATCAACGAGATTCTCCAGGAAGGCGTCTAAGGCAGGCGCAACCGGTCTAACGCACTGAAACTCGTCCGGCGGGTCGGCAGCCGACCGGCCCGCCGGGCGGGTGGTTAGTGCTGGATTCGGAATGGGAGACTACGGCAATGGCGCGAATCGGAGGATTTGCTTTGACATGCGATGAGCTTTATCGCTGCGGCGCCCTTCGCGCGTCGACGGATCGCGCGGAACGGGCTGAGTAATGGTTGACGGTGGCGGACCAGCCGCGAGCAAAACTCCGACGGCAGTTGTGACACGGGTCGGACGATGGGGAGCGAACAATGGCCACCGCTAGAGCTTTGAATCAACCCCGGCGGCGCGAGCGTATTCGCTGGCGTCAGCACCTGCGTGGTTACGCCTTCATAAGCCCCTGGATCCTGGGGTTCCTAATCTTCAGCGCTTATCCGGTCTTCTACTCCGCCTTTCTGGCGTTTACGAACTACGACCTGCTCAGCCCGCCGGAGTTTGCCGGTTCGCGCAACTTTACGAAAATGGCCGGCGACCGTCTGTTCTACACGGCGTTGGGCAATACGGCTTACTTCACGTTCATCTCGGTTCCCATACAGCTTGCCGTGGCGTTGGGAATGGCCTTGCTGCTGAATCAGCGGCTGCGCGGGATCAACTTCTTCCGGACGTCGTTTTACCTTCCCACCGTCGTTCCGCAGGTAGCCAGCGTGATTCTGTTCGTCTACATGTATAACCCTGAGTTCGGGGTCTTCAACGCCATCTTGGGTTGGTTTGGCCTTCCCAAGCTCGGATGGCTGGCTAATCCCACAATGGCCAAGCCGGCCTTCATCATCATGAGCCTGTGGCACGTCGGCGCCCAGATGGTCATTTTCCTGGCGGGTCTCCAGGCAGTGCCCACGGCTTTGCAGGAGGCGGCCTCCATCGATGGCGCGGGCACGATTCGCAGGTTTTGGCACGTCACGGTGCCCATGCTCAGCCCGGTTATCTTCTTCAACCTCGTAATAGGGATCATCGGGTCCTTCCAGGTTTTCACTTCGGCTTACATTGCGACAGACGGCGGCCCCAAGCACGCCACGCTGTTTTACGTGCTATGGCTCTACAGACACGCCTTCGAGAATTTCCGAATGGGCTACGCATCCGCGCTCGGGTGGGTCCTCCTTGGAATCATCCTGGTCTTTACCGCCATCAACTTCGCGGCTAGCCGCAAATGGGTCTACTACGAAGGGGGAGGAGCGTGACGGTCGGCGCAAGCTCCGAGCTAATGACGGTCAGGGTGCGCCGCTCGACCGCCTACCGCCTGCGGGGCGGGCTCACGATGACCCTGACCTACGCCGTGCTGATACTGGTCGCGGCCCTGTCCTCGCTGCCGATGTTCTGGATGATCTCGACTTCGCTCAAGCCCTATGGACGCGAGTTCATCTTCCCACCCGAATGGATACCCGTTCCGGTCGTTTGGAGCAACTACATCGAGGTGTGGGGCGAGTCGAGCATCCATCTCTACACGATCAACAGCTTCATGGTGGCGGGGCTGGCGACGCTTGGCACGTTGATTTCGTGTTCGATAGTCGCATTCGGTTTTGCCCGCTTGAGTTTCTTCGGACGCGACGTGTTGTTTGGAATCCTGGTGGCGACGTTAATGCTGCCGGGCATAGTCGTGCTGGTGCCGACATTCATCCTGTTCCACCATCTCGGATGGATTGACACGCCCATGCCGCTGATTGTCCCATGGTGGTTTGGCGGCGGCGCGTTCGGCGGGGCGTTCTACGTTTTCCTGATGCGGCAATTCATGTTGCAGTTGCCGCTTGAGCTGGATGAAGCCGCCCTGGTTGACGGCGCCTCGCACCTGCGCATCTACTGGCAGATCATCCTGCCGCTGGCCAGGCCGGCGCTGGCGGCTTCGGGGATATTCTCGTTCATCCACCACTGGAATGACTTCCTAAATCCGCTGATATTCCTGCACGCCGAGACGTGGCGCACGCTGGCGCTGGGACTGCGATTCTTCATGTTCTCGGAGACGTATGGCAACGTGGGCCGGTGGAACCTGATGATGGCGGCGGCCGTCGTCATGCTGCTGCCTGTGCTGATTCTGTTTTTCTCGGCCCAGCGGTACTTCATTCGAGGAATCGCGCTTAGCGGTCTGACCGGACGGTAACGGAGCCGGCAAACCAGTATCGGTAGGTCGCCAGGCAACCCCCAACCTGGTAGTTCCGGTCCTGTCGGGTTTTCAATTCGGCGTTCGTCGGGACACACGGGGTCCCAGCCGCGCCGTCCTGTTCGACGTGCTATCGTTACTCAGCCGCGCCTTTGAAATTTTCGGATGGGCTACGCATCCGCGCGTGGGTGGTCCTTCCTGGAATCATCCTAATGTTCACTACCACCAACTTCGCGGCTGGCCGTGGATAGGTCTACTACGAGGGAGCAGGAGCGTGACTGTCCGAGCAAGCTCCGAGCTGATGCCGGCCAAGTTGCGCCGCTCGACCGCTTACCGCCTACGGGGCGGGATCACGACGACTCTCGCATACGCCCTGCTGATACTGGTCGGGGCCATATCCTCGCTGCCGATGTTCTGGATGATCTCGACTTCGCTCAAGGCCTATGGACGCGAGTTCATCCATCCACCCGAATGGATACCGGCACCTATCGTTTGGAGCAACTACATCGAGGTCTGGGGCGAGTCGAGCATCCACCTGTATACGATTAACAGTTTCATGGTTGCCGGGCTGGCGACGTTCGGCACGTTGCTTACGTGTTCGCTGGTCGCGTTCGGATTTGCCCGACTGGAGTTCTTCGGGCGTAACCTGCTGTTCGGAATCCTCGTGGCGACGCTGATGTTGCCTGGCATCGTAGTCCTCGTTCCGACGTTCATCTTGTTCCGCCAACTGGACTGGATCAATACCCCCATGCCGCTGATCGTGCCGTGGTGGTTTGGCGGCGGGGCGTTCGGCGGAGCGTTCTACGTATTCCTGATGAGGCAGTTCATGTTGCAGTTGCCGCTCGAGCTGGACGAGGCCGCTCTGGTTGACGGCGCTTCATACTTGCGCATCTACTGGCAGATCATTCTGCCGCTGGCCAGGCCCGCGCTGGCGGCTTCAGGGATATTCTCGTTCATTCACCACTGGAACGACTTTCTCCATCCACTCATATTCCTGCACTCCGAGACTTGGCGCACTCTGGCGCTGGGCCTGCGGTACTTCATGTCCGCCGAATCCCAAACCGGGTCCGGCGCCCGGTGGAACCTGATGATGGCGGCGGCCGTGGTGATGCTGCTGCCTGTGCTGATTCTGTTTTTCTCCGCGCAGCGGTATTTCATTCGAGGAATCGCGCTTAGCGGTTTGACCGGTCGGTAACGGCGCAGCCCAAACCGTAAGAAGTGCATCCGGACCCTACCCGTCATGCCGGACTTGATCCGGCATCCAGAGACTGGAGGCGCGCCGGAACGTATAAGGCAAAGGCATCATGAATTCCTAACGGTAACGGCGCAGCCCAAACCGTAAGAAGTGCATCCGGACCGTACCCGTCATGCCGGACTTGATCCGGCATCCAGAAACTGGACGCGCGCCGGAATGTATAAGGCAAGGGCATCATGAATTCCTAACGGTAACGGCGCAGCCCAAACCGTAAGAAGTGCATCTGGACCCTACCCGTCATGCCGGACTTGATTCGGCATCCAGAGACTGGAGGCGCGCCGGAATGTATAAGGCAAGGGCATCATGAATTCCTACTCGGCGCAGTGGGTCTAAGCCGGGTTCAGAATCTGATTCCCGTCTCCTGGGCGAAGGCCTTTACAGCGGCCCGAATTCGCGCGTATCCCTCGTAGGTGGTCACCACGTCTTCAGGGCGCTCCTTGCTGCGCGCCAGGAACCCGGGCTCGCGCACCGATTTAACCCTCAGCCGTCCGTCCTGATAGCGAATGTCAACGCTCCACCTGACACCGTCGGAGCGATTTGGCGGCGAGACGTGCGGCAGATGCTGGTGTATCAACAGCGCGTCGCCCACTTGCATCGGCATCGGCTGTGGCGTGAGGCCGTCCAGCTCCGGCACGAAGTCGCCAGACCGCCACTGCCAGTCGTAGACCGCGCTGTGGTGATGACCGCCCGGCAACAGACTCAAGCAGCCGTTGACCTCGTCTACGTCAACGAGTGGAATCCAGAAGCCAGGTTCCGCCATCTGCGGCGCCGCGACGATGCGGGAGAGGTACACGTCACTCTGCCGCTTGTCAGTCGGCCCCAGTCCATATTGCCTCTGCACGTACGTTAGGCGTCGCGCCTGATACAGCGTGTCTTCGTGCCATCGGTAGTCGGCCACGCCATAATTCGGCAGCTTGGGGCGCAGCCGGTGGCGTCCTTCGCAGTGCACTTCCGGACCAACGATATCCTCGGCTATATCGACCAGCTGAGGGCTGCTGAGAATCTTGAACAACTCGGGACCCATAAGCGCGGAGCCGACCAGTTCGTTGTATACGTCACCGCAGCCTTCGACCATCTTCATAAAACGACTCTTGAACCCATCGTCCTCGTATAGGGAGTCGATGCGTCCGTCGTCGTGGAATTTTTGCGCTTGCTCGGCCACCGCGGCATTGATTTCGTCGACTAGGGGCTGAATCTCACCTGGAGCAAAGAGCTGCCGAAGAAAGACGTAGCCGTGTTCCTCATAGTGCTGTTTTTGGTCGTCGCTAAGCCCCGCCATGTTGCCTGTCCCCTTCGTAATCCCTGGCCATCTCAAAGCGCCTGACACCACGCTGTCAGCCTATATTATTCGTAATCATGCCGGTTGCGCCAAACTGCGCTCACCGCCGGAATCGGCATGAATCTACTACGTGGACGTGTGAGCCTTTGGCGTCGCTCCCCTCGATGGCAAGATCGACTTCGACGTTCGCGGCGCGTCGATCCCGCGTAAAACACAGTCCGAATACGCGGCGGCCTGTAGTCTGGTAACCGTCTATCTATACTCGACTTGTGCCGCATTCTCGCAAACAGGACTGAACGCGAATATGCCGAAAACTCCATTCGTAACCGCGGTTGTGCAGATGCCTTCGAAGTCCGGTAACGTCCAGTCCAATCTGGATGTAATCGAAGCATTTTCCAAGCAGGCGGCGGACCGCGGCGCCTCGCTGGTGATAGCCCCAGAGCTTGCGACGACCGGATACCTGCTGGACGAGCGCATCGCTGAACTGGCCGAAACCATACCCGGGGACACGTCGGCTCGCCTCTGTGACATCGCTCGCGAGAATTCCGTGTATCTGGGGTGCGGAATGATCGAGCGCGACGACGGAAAGTTCTTTAACTCCACGGTGCTCTGCGGCCCGGACGGCGAATTGCTCGCTGCGTACCGCAAGCTGCACCTGTTTTCGTCCGAGAAAACATGGTATTCCCTGGGCCGCGAACCCTGTGTCGTCGAGCCCGACATTGGCAATATCGGGCTTACGATCTGCTACGACCTCATGTTCCCGGAGTACATCAGATCGCTAACCCTGGCCGGCGCTGAGTTGATCGTCAATTGCACCAACTGGGTCACCAATGACTACCAGTCCAACGAGTGGGGTTGGAGCGGCGCTCAAGTCCAGTCACTGGTGCGAACGCGGGCGCTGGAAAACGGAGTCTACGTCGCCATGGCCGACTGTACCGGCGTGGAGGGCGATTGGCGAAGTCTGGGGCATTCCTGCGTCGCCGGCCCGTCCGGTCGGCTGCTGGCCGGCTTGGGCGAGGAATCCGGCGTCGCCACCGCATCTGTTGACTTCGACCCTGAATACCTCTCCGGCTGGCGTTCGATAGCAACATACTTACCCGATCGGCGCCCCGAGCTCTACAAAAGCGTTAGTCAGCCTTCCGAATAAAACGCCGTCGGATTGGCCGATCGCCCAACAATATCGAACCTGTCGCGTCGGCGCGATCGGAAGCAACGAAAGGCAGTAGATAATCGACGGTCCGAATCGCCCGGTCTCCGCATATGCGAGGTGGCCTTGGGGACGATGAGCTCTTAGTGAGGCGAAATCTTGAATCCTTCGAGGAGGCGCGTGAATCTTGTACACCGACTTCGGAAAAACGACGCTTAAGTCCGGCGAGATCGCGACACTGGCGCGCGTGCAAGGCCCCGACGCGGACTGGGGCGAGCGGATCGCGCCATTTCTTGGACACAAAGAACGGGCAACAAGGTGGCAAATCCGGGAAACGGTTATAGATGACCCGGGTTTGCTGGAGTCCTATTACTACATCGCCCATTTAGACGACCACGTGATATCCAACATTGCGACCTGGGAATACCTCGGAGCGGGGATTCTGGGACACGTCTACACAGATCCGGAGCAACGCCGCCAGGGCGCCGCGAAGGTCCTGATGGGGTTGCTGATGGAAGACTTTCGGCGCCGCAATGGCAAGGCTCTCTCGCTCGGAACGGGCTATGACAGCGTTGCCTACCACATCTATAAACGGTTTGGATTCGAGTCGGTCACTCCTGGGTCGGGCTTCATGCACTACTTCGCGGATTCAGAGTGCGCCTTCGAGCGGGAGTACTTTGCGCCGGGTCCGACTACGGTCAGGGAAGTCGGATGGCGCGACTGGGCGGGGCTTGTCCCGCTCTTTTCTTGCGCCGAGGGATCCTGGCTTCGAATGTTCGCGAGCGGCGCGATTGGCCGCGGCAGTTTCGAGGGTGAGTTCGTCGACTTCTACCGTGAAATTCGGGCGCTCCATATCGCCCAGGGGCGCGTGCTGGAGGTTTCTGGCGGAAAGTCCGTTGTCGGCGTGGTCAGGCTCAGTCCGGATTCAAGATACGACGACGCGGTTCACATCCTCGACGTCCACGTCCATCCCCGATTCGAAGCCGATATGGTGAAACTAATTGACTCGGTGGACTGGCCCAAGTCGAATAAATTTCAGGCCTACGTGGGATCGGACGATCCGGGCAAGCTTGAACTTCTAATCGGCGCCGGCTTCGAGGTCGAGGCAATACTCCGAAACCAGCTTAAAAAGGGTTCGGAGAGCATCGACGTGACGATTCTGGCAAGGTACGGCGCTTAGGCTTCGAGAGGTTTAGCCGTCTGGCCGACCCGCGTAGGGCGGCTGTTCGAATCGGCATGGCGACTCGACGACGCGGGGATCGCCGTTTTCCCTCAGAACGGCCACTAGTCTGTCGGCAAGCTCTGCGCGTATGTGTGCATGGTCGGGATCGTCAGCCACGTTGTTCATGTGATCGGGATCGACGCGAAGGTTGTAAAGCTCTTCGAGGGGGCGCTTTCCAACGGCTATCTCGAACAGCGGCCGCACGTCCTCGCGGGCGCGGTTAAGTATCAACCAGGCCTTGGTCGGACCCGCGTCCATGTCCTTGAATACGGCGTGCGTATCCGAGCAGAGGACATCATGGGAAGGCGCTTCCGCGTTGAGGTCGTCAAGGCCTAGAGGGTCTCCGAGCGGCCAGCGGTCCGGCTCGAAATTGTGGATGTACAAGAAGTCCCTGGTGCGGATTGCCCGCATCGGGTAGGGGAGGTTTCCTTCTCGCGCAGCGGCGACGTGGCGTTCTCTTCCTGTGACGACCGACGTGCGTTCAGCGGCGACCTGACCGCTGCGGTCGCTTTCGAATACCGGCAACAGGCTGCTGGCGCTCATGCCGCTGGGGACGTCGACACCCGCGGCGTCAAGGAACGTCGGGGCCAGGTCCATCAGGTTCACGAAGTCCTCGACGACACGCCCCGGACGTATACGTCCAGGCCAGCGGGCTGCCAGCGCTACCTCGCAGCCGATGTCGTACAGGTTGCATTTGGCTCTCGGAAATCCGGGTATGCCGTGGTCGCCGCTCACCACGATGAGGGTGTTGTCAAGCTCGCCGATGGCTTCTAGGCGCTCCAGCAGGACCTCCAGTCCAGCGTCCACGGCCATGCACTCCCCCAGATAATCGCCTACGTCCTCGCGCACGTTGTGCACGTCGGGAAGAAACTCGGGAAGACGCCCCTCAAGGTCGTCGGGGTCGATTCCCCATAACGCCTTGCCCGAACCCCGCTCCCAGGTCCGGTGAGTGTTGGTGGGCCCCCACCAGTAGCAGAACGGCGCGCCTTGGGGTCTGGCTTCTAGGAAGGATTCGAAATTCTGCCGAACCTCGTCCAGCAGCATCCGTCTGGCCCCATCGACGCTGAGATCGGGCGCGTTTTTCGTGGCGACGTGGGAAAACTGGTTGAACAGATCACCCGCTCGTTCGTACCGGGTGCGGTCGCCGCCGTAGGGGGCGTTGACGTTGCGTCCCGGCGACCAGACCTTGTAGGTATAGCCGATGTGATAGCCGGCTTCCTCCAGAATGAGAGGATAGGTGGGAATGGACTCGTCCCAAACGGCGCCCTGCAAAATTGCGCCGAGGCCCGTTTGCCAGAAGTATCGGCCGGAGAGGATCGAGCTGCGGCAAGGCGTACAGCTTGGGGCCGGAACGAAGCCATTCAGGAAGAGTGCTCCCTCGTTCGCGATCCGGTCGAAAGTGGGAGTATCGATAAGCGCGTTGATCGAGCTGTCGCCCTCGAACTGACCGTACGCGCTCGCGTATCGCCCCCAGTCGTCGGCGAAGGCGAAGAGTATGTTTGGTGGCTTCACGTGCCCCTGACGGTCAATTGGCTGGCGAGTCTAGCACGTCGCGCTCAGCCGGCGGCCTAGAGCGCCTTTGGGGAAAGGAGGCCACTGTCTCACGTGTACTGGTCCAGTCTGAAGTTTGACAACACCCCCGTAATGGGAGCATTGTCCACGCCAGATATATCCATTGCGTTTGATTTGGGAGAGCCATGAATCGAAGGCACATGACCAGGCGCAGAATCGTCCAGGCGGGAGTTCTTGGCGTAGCGGCGTCGGCGGCGCTAGCAGGTTGCGGTGAAACCCAGGTCGTAACCGAGACGAAGGTTCAAGAGGTCGTGAAGGAAGTCCCAGTCGAAAAGGTAGTGACCAGGGAAGTCGTCAAAGAGGTCGTCGTCGAGAAAGAGGTCGTCGTCGAGGTAGAGAAGGAGAGGGTTGTCAAGCAGACGGTCGAGGTCCCGGTCGAGGTCGAAGTCGAAAAGGTGGTGACGGTAAAAGCTCGCGTACCCAGGGCCGAGGCGGTCAATTTATCCATGCTGACGCACTGGGGTTCGGAGGAGTCCGTGCAGCTCTGGCACGACATCCTCGACGAATACGAGGCCGCCGTTCCAAATGCCAGGGTCGAGTATCAAACCGTACCGTTCAGTCAGATGCTCACCAGGGTGACCACCGGCCATGCGGCGGGAAACTTCCCCGACATGTATCACTACTACAACCTTTGGACGCCCGATTTCGCTCCCACCGGGTTCATGGCTGAGGTGCCCAGAGAGATAAAGAGCATCGTGGACGAAAACTGGGCGCAAAGCGCCATAGACGGCGCTTCCTACCAGGGGAAGCTTTGGGGTTTTCCTACCGAGGTGAACGCCTACCTGACGCTGTACAACAAGAGGATCTTCGACGAGGCCGGGGTGGCCGAACCGCCCACCACTTGGGAGGAGCTGCTGGAGACAGCCGCCAGGACCACCAAAACGAATAACGGCGCTATAGAGCAGGCTGGTTACCTGTGGTTCATGGCCAGCGGGCCGGCGTTGCTGCACCCCTGGATATCGTATTTGTGGTCGAACAATGGCCAGTACCTTGACCCCGACACCTTCAAATTGCGCCTCAACGAACCGCCGTCAGTGGAGACCGTGCAGATGGGCCTCGATCTGGTCGAGCAGGGGTCGGTTGATCTGGCGTTTAAGCCCCCCGACTTCATCTCCGGCAACGTGGCGATGTTTGTGGGCGCCAACTGGCGGGGCGGCGGTCTCAGAAATGGCTTTGCCGATGGCTTTGAAAACGTCGGCGTGGGTCCGATACCGACAGGACCCCGAGGATCCAAGAGCGTTCCGATAGGTTACAACTGGCTATGGGGGGTCGACAGCTTAAGCAAGAATGCCGCGGCTAGCTGGGACTTTCTCACATGGGTCAACGGCCCTAGAGGACCGGGCCAAGGCTCCCCTCAGGGGGAGTTCATGTCGACTAGGTTCAACATAATCCCGTCGCGGCTCAGCGATCTGGAGGCCTTCGCGCCAAGGCTGAGCGATGACTTTTTCAGACCGTTCGTCAAGGCCATCCAGGAATCGGCTCGTCCGCAACCGATCATGCCCGGCGTGTCGGAAGTCACCGACATCCTGCACAAGCAGATGCAGGCTGTCTTTTATGGCGAGACGGACCCGCAGACCGCAATGGACAAAGTGGTCCAGGACGGCGACGCCATCATCGCAGAGCGAATGAAGGGATAAGAACCGCTCGCCGCATAGGGCATCGTGCCGCTGCTCGGCCGCGTCAAGCTTAGGTTCGACCAGCGGCAGATTCTGACGGGGTATCTGTTTGTCGCCCCGGCGTTGGTATTCCTCTTCGTGTTTGGGGCGTTCCCGATCGTGTTCGCATTCGGGATCAGCCTGCACAACTGGAACATGGTCGCTCCCGTCAATGAGATGCCGTTCGCCGGGATCGCGAACTACGCCTATCTGCTGCTTCAGGACTCCGTATTCCGGAAAACGCTCGGCAATACGTTTGTCTTCACGGTGGCGAATGTCCTGATCGGGCTGGGTTTGGCGCTCTCGGTCGCGCTTCTGGTGAACACGCGGGTGAGGGCGCGTACGTTCTGGCGCTTGGTCTACTTCCTGCCCTACGTGACGTCCTCCGTCGCCGTAGCGATTGTCTGGGAAAACCTGTATCACCCGTTCGGCTTATTCAATCGAATGCTGAATCTGGGCGGCCTACCAAGTCAGAGATTCCTCGCCAGCCTGGAACAGGCCCTGCCGAGCATTATCGGCGTATCGATCTGGCACGGCATGGGATACTTGGTGATCATCTTCGTGGCCGGGCTTCAAAACATCCCCCTCGAATACTACGACGCGGCCAAGGTGGACGGGGCGGGCGACTGGTCGAGGTTTCGGCATATCACGATGCCACTGCTCAAGCCCACCCTCTTCTTCGTGGCGGTCATAAGCACCATTGGGTCGCTGCAGATCTTCGACCTGCCATTCCTTCTCACCGAGGGCGGTCCCGTCGACGCGACCGAAACTGTCGTCTTGTATCTATATGAGACCGCGTTTACGTTCCGGCGCATGGGCCGAGCGTCCGCGATGTCCTTCATATTGTTCATGATCATCCTGATCCTGACAGTGATTCAAGTAAGACTCTTCCGGGAGAAAGAATGACTGCCGTCCACATGGATCCGATGCGAATAGTCACGCTGGTCGGCAAGTACGGCTTCTTGGCGTTGGGCGGCTTTCTGACCGTGCTGCCGTTCTTCTGGATGGCTGGAGGGTCGTTGATGACCACCCAGGAGATCACGGCGCGACCGATGGATTGGTATCCGCATTCACCCAAGTGGATTAACTATCTGAGTCTGACAGAGGCGATACCGGTCGGGCGCATGTACCTGAACAGCACGATCGTGACCGCAAGCGTGCTGGTCGGCATACTGCTCACCAGTTCCCTCGCCGGCTACGGTTTCGCCAAGTTCCGCTTTCCTGGCTGCGACAAGCTCTTCCTGCTGGTCCTGGCCACTATGATGGTTCCTTTCTTCGTCGTCTTGATCCCGGTGCTCTACATCGTCCGGACCTTCGGCTGGGTAGATACATACATGGGCCTGATCGTGCCCAACCTGGTCACCGCCTTCGGGATATTCCTGATGCGACAGAACATGATGAGCATTCCCGACGAGCTCATCGATGCGGCGCGCATCGACGGCAGCTCGGAGCTTGGCATTTACTGGCGGATAGTCATGCCCTTGGTGCGGCCGGCTCTCGGCGCCCTGGCCGTTATCACGTTCGTCTTGAACTGGAACTCGTTCCTCTGGCCGCTGGTAGTGCTGCGATCGAGAGACCTCTTCACGGTTCCGATCGGGCTAAACCTTTTGCAGCTTTACTTTGCGTCCGAAGAGACGATACCGCTCCAGCTTGCCGGAGCGACCTTGAGCTCCGTGCCTGTAATCGTGATCTTCGCGTTCCTGCAGCGCTACTTCGTTCAGGGCCTGGCCCTGACCGGGATCAAAGGCTAGCTGAGTCGGCTAAAAGCGACGACTGCATGACCGAGGAGCTGCTGCGGGTAGGTCCCGACGACTACCGCCTGGTCGACTAGTGCGCCGGACTTGGTTCTAGCCCAAGCCCACTAAGCGGACCCCCAAGCATCCACGCCGAGCAGTTTCCGGCCGAGGTCGGTCAATACCGCTGGTGACTGTGTCTCGTACTCCCTGTCTCTCGGGTCGGTTGGCCAGCTATAGCCCTCTGATTTCGCAACCGGCCTGCACTGCCGCCACGACTCGATCCGCATCTGGCGCAGCTCCTCGTCGTTCTGTTCCGCCGGCCGCATGGTTATGTACTGCGCCAGTCGCGGCTGATCGGACGTGTTGTGGCCGTTGCCGTGCGGCAGCATCTGGTCCCAGATAAGAAGGTCTCCGGCCTTGCCCGCTATCGACTTGACCTCCAGGCCGTCAAGATCGGGAAACCTCACGTCGCGATCCGGCGGCTGGGTTTTTGCCCATTCGTCAAATCTGTTGTGGAATCCTGGAACGCACTGGAAGCCGCCCTGATTCTCCGCGGTGTCCGTTAGATACAGCACTCCCTGAACGCCTAAGGGTATCGGAGCTTGCGACGTATCCACGTCCCAATGGACCATTCCGGTGTGTCCCCACTCCGGCTTGTCGACGCGCGCGGGCGGCTTCATGTTGGCGCGGTCGAGCGAGACCCAGAGCTTCTCCGTGCCCAGAATCTCGGTAAACGCCTCGTAGACGCGCGGACACTGCCGGTTGTCCCAGAGCGTCTGATGCTGGTAGAGCGACACCATGCCCGCGTCTGAAATCGGCGAACACAGGTCGTCCGTCGTATACGGCTCCCATTTGTACCAGTCGTCGCGGTTGTCCGGGTCCATCTCCAGAAAGTCCCACACCGTCTCGACGAGGGCGGTTAAATGCTCTTTTGGGACCGCGTCGGCGAGCACCACGTACCCGTTTTCTTCCCAGAAAGCCAGATCGCGCTCGCTGAATACCGGCATTGGCATCCTCCGTTCGAACGGCCCTAGTGTACCTTGTCAATGCGTCTCACAGCGCTGGGGCGGACGGGCGTCGCCTGTGGTTGACCGGCCGCGGGGGAGGCGCGGAATCGCCCATAATGGTTCCGGCCCGCGTTCGAGTCGTTCAAGGTTTAGAGAGGTCGCGCCATGGCGGAGCAGTCAAAGTCGGGAGTCGGGACGAAGCTCGGCGCCGAACGGCAGCCGCCACGGGACTACGG
The DNA here is from genome assembly GCA_965263025.1 of Chloroflexota bacterium. Taxonomy (GTDB): domain Bacteria; phylum Chloroflexota; class UBA11872; order UBA11872; family VXNJ01; genus JAPOVO01. The sequence continues at coordinate 599,448 of OZ253578.1, forward strand.
CAGCCTTCCGACACCGAAACCTCCACGCGTTTACAACGGACTCCGCGGGGTCCGCGCTTGGGATCGCAACCGCGCGTGGGGCGGCTACACGCTTTTCTCGCAAGCGTTCGGCGACACCGAATATCTAATCGATATGAATGGACGAGTCGTGCACACCTGGCCGGTGTTGAAAAGCCAGTGGGCGGAACTCGATAGCGACGGTCGCCTTTTCTGGGACAACTACACCGACTGGAAGATCGACCGCAATCGATGCTTCAGCGGCCTCTTCGAGTCGGATTTCGAGGGAAACGTCACCTGGGCGTGGTACGGGCGGGTGCATCATGACTTTCACCGCTCGGACGACGGGACGATTCTTTCCTTGTACCAACGAGATCGTGATCGACCCGACATATTCCCCCGAGGCCCCATCCAGGACGACCTGATCCTGAAAGTCGACCGGGACACGTTTGTCCACTGGGATTGGTGGCTCAGCGACCATGTCGACGAGCTGGTAGATCTGGCCGGTCTGGAACTTCCTAGGCCGGCCGCCGATTGGGCGCATACGAACACGCTTACCGTGCTGCCGGACACGCCGCTCGGGCGCGCCGACAAACGGTTCCGGGCCGGAAACTACTTGCTCAGCCACCGTTCGCTCGACATCGTCTCCATTGTGGATAGCGAATCGCGCGAGATCGTCTGGGCATGGGGTCGTGGAGTACTCGACGGCCAGCATCAGGTTCAAATGCTCCCGAACGGAAATCTGCTGCTCTTCGATAACGGGACTCTGCGAGGCTATTCGACGGTCCGCGAATTCGATCCTCGCGAGCCGGATGTCGTCATCTGGGAATACAGCGATCCCGGTGGATTCTTCAGCCCGTTCAGGTCCGGACAGCAGCGCCTGCCCAACGGAAACACGCTGATTTGCGAATCGGATTGCGGCCGTATCTTCGAGGTCACCGCGGAGAGCGACGTGGTTTGGGAATACTACTCGCCGTTCCTGGGCGGTCAGTTCGTCAACGTATATCGGGCTACGCGGTATCCGCCGGAATTCGTTGAGCCGCTTCTGCACGAAGGCACGCTGGCGCACTCGCGGGACGGCCGCTACACACCGTAGGTCAAATCACGAAGTTTGCCTCCGGAAACGTCGGCTCACGTCGCCGACAGGCGGCCCCCCTGGATTGCCCTGATCCGACATCACAAACCGAGTTCGCCGAGGTCGGGTATCGAGCAACCCTTCAGGTCGAGGCGCCGTCGGCTTGCGGTTCCGGTACCCCCGGTGTGATTCGAACACACGGCCCACTGCTTAGAAGGCAGTTGCTCTGTCCACTGAGCTACGGGGGCTTGCCGTTTATCAAGATAGACCATCGGAGCACACTATGCGCACTACCTGCGGCTCTCGCGTTTGAGGCCGGTCGGAGTCGTTGGGCGGATTGAGGCGATATCGCTCGCGCAGCGCCTCAAGTCGTTTCCGCAGCGCCAGGCCGTCCAGCCGTAGGTTTCTAATTTCTCGCAGAGCGCTCTCTACTGGCTGTGACAACTCTCCCAGGAATATCCGCCTGAGATCTTCGATCCGTCGTTTCTCCGAGGCGTCCTCATCGGGCGTGTTCATGGCCATCCTGAGACGCCTACCGACATACCGGCGCGCCTGGGTGGGCGTGATCGCCGTACCAGCACAGAAAAGCCTCGGCGAGGGCGCGAGTCACTGAGAGGTGCTACTGAATCGTGCGATCTATGCCAAGGCGATCAAGCGGGCAACCCAGCATGGAATCACGCCTCGAACACGAACCCGCCGGTCTGGTTCTTTCTCACGAGATCCCAGTCGATCGACACGCCCAGGCCCGGTCCAGTCGGTACGGATACGCATCCGTTGGCGTCGATCGACTCGAGTTCGTCCTCGTAGTCGAGGTACGTCTTCCCGTTGTGAGTCGGGGCCTTGGGATGGACCAGCGACATTTCGTAGTAGTTCGTGTTGGGGATCGCTGCCATGAGATGCCTGTGCGCCGGACCGGGCGAATGTATTTCGACATCTAACCCAAAGCCCTCCGCCGCTTGGCAGATTTTGAGCGCGCCGGTCAGGCCGCCGTCCAGGTTGGCGTCGACTCGCACGAGGTCCGTTCCGCCGGCGACGATCACGTCCACGTGCTGCTCCAGCCCGCGGATGTGTTCCGTTATCAGGATCGGAGTTCGAAGCAGTTCCCGCAGCTTCTTATGGCCAAAGGCCGACATGCCGCCGTCCATATAGGGGTCTTCATACCAGAGGTAGTTCGCGTCGTCGAGGGCCCTGCCGACGATGAAGGCTTCGAGGAACGTTCGATACGTGCAGCCCGGATCGTGCATGAGCTGCATTTCGTCGCCCACCGCCTCGCGGACGGCGGTCACCAACCGCACTTCTCTCTCGATGGGAGCGCCCCAGCTATGTATCTTGAAGGCCGGATAGCCCATCTCCTTGCAGCGGACCGCGAAGTCCGCAAAGGCCTCAGGACTGTCGAGTCCTCCGCAGGCGTCTCCAAAGTGGGTGCTGGCGTAAGCGGGGAGGGGATCGTCGCTGCCGCCCAACAACTCGTAGATTGGCGCTCCATATAGCTTGCCCGCGAGGTCCCAAAGCGCGATGTCGAGGGGAGCCACGGCGAGGTTGATCGTCGCCCTGAACTGGCGTTTCAGCTCGCCATAAATCCGCTCGCGATCGAGGGCGCTCCGGCCTAGCATCCGCCCGGCGACTCGCTGCAGCTGGTTGTAGCTTTCGGGCCGTCGCCCGACGAACTCGCCCCGCGCGCCGGCATCGGTATCGATCGTCAGCGCGTAACGCATAGGCCGGAGCGTTTCGCCCGGCCGGTACTGCATTTCGCAGCCGTCTGCCGTCGTGCCCAGGTTTTCCAGCTCCACGAAGTACTCAACGGCCTCAATCCGAGTGATCTTCGGTCGCGCCTCTGTTCGCATTGCCAAAGCCTCCTTTTGTCGCCGAATCTTCTTTGCCTTGCCACCGAGACTATGCCGATCCACCGCCAACCGGGCCTTGCCCGGATAACCGGCTCCAACAGCTATCTCATCCCCACTTGCCCAGCGGCCGTCGAAAGGCCGGCCTGTCCTCGTACTTGGAAACGAGCGGAGGTCCCCAATCCAGGGCCATCACCGACGCGTCGTAGGACTTGAGCAAGAGGTCTGCCCGCACGGCCTGCGAGGCCGGATCGTCCCAGAGGTTCTCGAACTCGTGCGGATCGGCTTGCAGATCGAACAGCTCCCCGAAGCCGTGGCTGTGATAGACGACTAATTTCCAGCGCCGGTCCCGGTACATGGTCGCCATGGTTCCGTCGGGAAGCGGCAGCGCGTCGTAGTACTCGCTCCGGACGAAGTCGCGATGGTCATGAGGACTCGCCGTTCCATCAAGAATCGGCAAGAGACTTCGTCCTTGCATCCGTTCCGGGGTCGGGATCCCCGCCAGATCCAGCAGAGTTGGCGCAATGTCTACCAGTTCGACCAGCGCATCGCTGCGCAATCCCGCGCTGAAATGAGCGGGCCATGACCATATCAGCGGCACGCGCGACAGACCCTCGTAAAAGCGGCAGCCCTTGAGCAACAGGCCATGATCGCCCAGGGCTTCGCCGTGATCGGTCGTGAAGATAACGATGGTTCGTTCGCGCTGGCCAGTATTGTCCAGAGCTTCGAGAATGGCCCCTAGCCGGTCGTCGATCAATTCGATCATCGCGTAGTACGCGGCCTGTACCGAGCGCGCGTCAAATTCCTCCGGGCGCCGAGCGTGCGTCTGAAAATCGATGCCCTTCAATCGCTCTTGCTGATCCAGATCGGTCTCCCGGAAATGCGGGCCAGGTAGCGTCTCCGGGTCGAACCGGCGGAAATACTCCCAGGGCGGATCGAACGGGGGATGCGGATCGAACGGGTTTACGGATAGCAGCCACGGTTGATTGGAAGCCCGCGGTTCCGAGATGAACTCGATCGCCCTTTCGGTGCACCAGGTAGTTTGGTGATAAGCGGGCGGCGTGTTGTCGCTGTTGGGCGTGGGCAACTTCAGCCCGCCACGATGCAGGCTCGACGTGAAGCCCGCGAACGCGGTGCGTTCGTATTGCTCGACGTCCGATGGCCGGCCGAGAATGGAAACGGGATCAAGCCCCTTGTCCCGCATCCATCTCAAGTACTCGTTACCGTCGGACCGCCCCACCTTGGGGCCGTTGGAGTATTCGTAATATCGATAGCCGCTCTCGACGCGCGGCTCTTCGGCTCCCTCGGCGTTGGCCAGCCCAAGCTTTCCAACCAGGCCGCAGTCATAGCCCGCGTCGGCAAGCGTTCTGGTCACCAGGGCGTGGTCGGTGGGGAAGTAGAGTGAGCCGTTGCTGTGAACGTGGAGCGCGCTCGGGTACATCCCCGTGAGAAAGCTGGCGCGGCTGGGAGTGCAGATCGGACTCTGGCAATACGCGTGGGTGAACGCAACGCCTGCCTCGACCAGGCGGTCGAGATTGGGTGTATGGACATGCGGATTGCCGAGCGCGCCTATCGTGTCGAAGCGCTGTTGATCGGTGCAGTACCACAGGATGTTGGGCCTGGCGCTATTTGTCACGACAGACTTCTCCTCGGATCAACGTAACCCCTGTCGTCGCGTAACAACACTTCCTCGTCAGTCGGCTGAAATCCGCCATCGCCGAAAAATAGTATCCCAGGCCGCCGCCATGCTGCTCTGTTTCTTGGTTAGACTCCGTCGGGGTCTTGGCTCGAACTTCAGTATTGCACCGGCGGGAGCTTGAAGCGATGGAACGGCGTCTGATCATCGGCTTTGTAGGACTTGGAGTTATAGGCTCGCGCCTGGCCCAAAACCTTTTGAAGGCCGGCCATGACGTCGTGGGGTTCGATCTCGTATCCAAACGATCCCGCGAGCTCGCCGCGGCCGGCGGCAGAGCGGCGGCATCGCCAAGGTTGGCCGCGGAGAAGGCGGACTACGTGATGACCGCGCTGCCGGAACCGAAGGACCTGGAAGACGCTGTCCTCGGTAAGGACGGAATTGCGAGCGCGCAAACGCCGCCTCGAATGCTGGTCGATCTCAGCACCGTCGCCCCCGACACCACCTTGCGCGTTGCGGAGGGTCTACGGCAGAGGGAGATCCGGATGCTCGAGTGCAAGATAACGGGATCTTCAACAGACGCCGAAACCGCCACCATGCGGCTTTTGGCCGGCGGCGAGGCGGCCGATCTGGAGGAAGTCCGGCACGTCATGGCCCAGCTAAGCGAGGAGATCGTGTATTGCGGGCCGCTTGGGGCCGCATCGACGCTCAAGCTGATTCACAACATGCTCGCGTTTACGATCATCCTGGCCGACGCCGAGGCTTTGACGCTGGGCGCCAAGGCCGGCCTGGACATAGGTCTCATGGTCGACCTGTTCCGAAAGACGGTCGTCTGGAACAGGTCCCTGGAAGCCGTATTTGAAGGCTCCGTCTTCAAGCGTGACTTCACGCCGGGATTCCTCACCCGCCACGCCTTGAAGGACCTCCGCCTGGCAACGGAGCTTGCCTCTCGAATCGGATCGATAACTCCTTATGCCGCGGTTACCCAGCAGATGTTTACCGCCTCGACGGCCAAAGGTCTAGGCGAAGAGAACTTCACGTCCGCCGTGAGACTTTGGGAAGAGGTCGCGGGAATAGAGCTTCGCGCCTGAACAGACTGTGAAGCTGCCGGCGAGACGTGTGATATTCTTGCGGCTCCTGCAGAGGGCAAAATCGGAGGTGGGGCGAATGATTGACGCCGACTCCCTCAGAATCGCGCTCTTGCGTGCCGACCCGCAACTGAGCAAGTTCAATCCCTTGTCGCGCATCGTTTGCTTCGATGACTTCGACAAGGGAGTGAACGGTTGGGCGGAGCTGATCGGCAACACGGACGGAAACCTCGACAACATGCCCCGTTACGTCCGCGACTTCCACCCTGCCCAGTTGAGCACGTGCACGTACTTCGACCAGGGCACGCACGGCCCTATGTCAGGAACTTACGTCCTCAAGGCCGCTACGCGGCCCATGCCAGATCACACCGCGGTATTGGTAAAGCGGCTCACATGGCAAAAGCTCGGGCTTGTGCAAATGGAGATGTACTTCAGCTACAAGTCAGAATGGAACTTCGCGCCGGTGCCCGAAGGCGGTCGGGAGTGGGATGGAAATTACCACCCTTCGGAGGCGCAGTTTGGCGACATAATGATCGGGAACGACATTCAGGTGGATGACCAGGGACGGCGAACTCACTGCGCGCTCCGCTACGTCAACGCCGACGCCCAAGGCAACTTGATAAGGCGATGGAAATACAAGACTTCGCTACAGGTGACGCGCAGGACGATTAGAAGCATGTTCCCCGACGATTACCTCGAGCGTCCGCTTGAGGATTTCCAGGTGCAGGACCCGGCTGACTGGGAGGATGTTCCTGATGGATATCAGCCGCTTTGCTACAACGAGATTCCGTCCAAAGTGAATTGGCACTACCTGCGGTGGGTGTTTGACATCGGCAGAGGCCGCAATGTCGAGCTTCAAGTCAACGACAAGGTTATGGATCTTCGTGATATTCCGGTGCCCGTGCACGACTCTCCATATTGGGGCCTCGCCCGTCTGTTGAATCTCGAAATCAATGTGCGGACGCGAGTGCCCGTGCGCAATTTCCTTTACGTCGACTCCATGCTCATTTCCGCTGACTGGTAGAGACCATGAGAACGTCGCACACGGCCGTGGTCGAACGAAACACAACGTTCACTGCCAGTTTCGACACCGAGCCGCACGAGTGCGCTTGGGCGTCGGAAGCCAGATGGTTCGTGCGAATTCTGGACATGAAACAAGGCGCCGAGCTCAGGGCTCGACCGCAGATTTCGCCGGACGGCATGTTTTGGATCGACGAGGGGACGGAGCTGCCCGTCATGAGCGAGGAAGGTCTCTACTCGATAAAGCTTCGGGAATTTGGAGGATGGCTGCGCCTGCGCGCGGACCTCGATGGCTCCGATCCGAAAGTGAAGCTGATTATCTACCTGGTTTTGAAAGAGTAGTCTGCCGGGGTCCCGGCCATGAGGAGGTAGGAAGGTGAACTCGCGGAAGGAAATTTTACGCCGTAGATTTCTTGCCGGATCAGCCGGCGGTTTGGGGCTCATCACGGCCGCAATCGCCGGGTGCGGCGAGGTGCAAACGGTAACTGAGACGGTGGTCGAGGTCGTCACCAGGGAAGTGCCCGTCGAACGGGTGGTGACCAGGGAAGTCGTCAAGGAAGTCCCCGTCGAAATCGAAAAGGAAGTCCGGGTCGAGAAGGTCGTCGAGGTTGAGAAAGAGAGGATAGTCGAGAAGGTCGTTACCAGGATTGTCAAGGAAGCCGCGCCTCAAGTGAAAGCGCAGGCGGTGACCTACTGGCACGTTTGGGGTGGCCCTCGCCTACCGCTAATCGAGGATCAGGCAGCGGGCTTCGAGTCGCGCAACCCCCACATTAAAGTTCGGCACACGCTCATCTCGCAGACGGGCATGGACGAGAAGTACCTCACGGCAATCGCCGGTGGCGATCCTCCCGACGTGATAATGCTTCATGGCCAGCGTCACTTCGTGGCGTTTTCCGACAACGATGTCCTCACGCCGCTCGACGAGTTGATGAGGATCGACAACATTCCCAAGGACACCTGGTTCGACTACGAGGTCGACGTCTATACGTGGGACGGCAAGATGTTCGCCGCGCCCTTCTCGACGAGCACCAATCTGAACCTGTTTTTCTGGAACAAAGCCCAGGCGCAGGAAGTGGGTCTTGATCCCGACATGCAACCGCAAACGTGGAGCGAGCTCGAGGAAGCGGCTGAGAAGCTCACGGTTATCGAGGGCGACAAGGTCGAACGCGTAGGCATCGATCCGCTGCTTGGCGGTTTCCGCTCGAACTACTGGTTCCGCACGTGGGCGTTCATGAACAACGGACGTATTAGCAGTCCCGACCGCAAGCAGGTGCTCTACAACACCGACGAGGGAAAAGGCGCCCTGCGGTGGCTGGTCGATTTCTATGACAACGCTTACGGTGGATTTGAGAACGTCCGGCCAATCGTGAGTGGAGGCAGGGCATTCCGCAATTCCTTCCTCGAAGGCAAGCTCTCCAGCCTGTTCGACGGTATCTGGATGTTCTTGATCATGGAAGCTCAGGCGCCGGACGTCGATTGGGGCGTAGCCCATGTTCCTTACAACGACCGGAATCCCGCGGCCAAGACCCAGTACATGATTGAAGGCGCGTGGGGATACGCCATTCCCACGGGCGTTAAGAATCCGGACGGCGCTTGGGAATTTCTTAAGTGGACCACGGCCGACGTCGGTAACCTCGAGTTCTTCATTCCGCAGGTCAGACCATCGCCGGTAAAGGAGTTCAACAAGGACCCGCGCTTCGGCCAGAAGTTCCCGGACGCATGGAAACTGGCGCTGGAAGTAATGGACCTGAGTATCCATTCGCCGGCGTCCCCGGTGCAGGAGAAACTGAACGAAATCACGATTCAGATGCAGGAGGAGGCCCTGCTGCATAAACGGACCGCCGAGGAAGCCGTCGAGTGGGGAGTCACGGAGTCCCAGAAGGAAGTCGATAAGTGGTGGGAGCAGCGAGGCTAGAGATAGCGTAGTACCTGCCTGCTACGAAGCCATTTAGGCGTTTTCCAGGGTTGCGCCGCAATCTTTCTTCGGCCTGCCTCGACGGGCTCGACCGGGCTAGTTAATCAAGTTCGGCCTATGCCGTGGCAACCGTAGGCGCGCCCGTATCTCAGGCGAGCGGCAGAGTCCGCCTGTCGGCGGGTCTGCGAGAGGCCCTGTGGTGCTATGTATTCCTGTCGCCATGGTTGCTGGGGTTCTTTGTGTTTACGGCCGGCCCTATCGCGGCCGTCTTCTATCTTGGTTTCACGCGCTACAACGTCTTCAAGGCGCCGCTATGGGTCGGGTTCGACAACTACATCGGAATCTTCAGCGACGACCGCCTTTTCACCATCACGCTCCTCAATACGTTGTATTTCGTCGCGATATCCGTACCCGGACAACTGCTGATCGCATTCACGCTCGCGATGCTCCTGAATACTCGCATTCACGGCAGGGGCGCCTACCGGACGCTGTTCTATCTGCCGATGATCGTGCCGCACGCCGCCGCTTCGGTGATTTTCCTGTGGTTGCTGCACGCGGAGCTGGGCGTGGTAAAGCACCTTCTCGACATCTTCGGAATACCCAGCCCGCTCTGGTTTCAGGACGAATACTGGTCAAAGCCGGCAATAATCCTGCTCTCGTTCTGGTATGTAGGCCAGACTATGGTGATCATGCTGGCGGGCTTGCAGAATATCCCGACCCATCTGTACGAAGCAGCGGCGATCGATGGCGCCAACGCCTTGCGCCGCATGTGGCACGTAACGATTCCAATGCTCAGTCCCACGACCTTCTTTCTGCTCGTAATCGGGCTGGTCACGCACTTCCAGGTTTTTACATTCGCGTTCATCATGACGCGGGGCGGCCCGTTGAATTCAACGCTCTTCTACGTGCTCTACCTCTACCGTTACGCGTTTAAGAACTTTGAGATGGGTTACGCGTCGGCCATGGCCACCGTGCTGTTCGTCCTGGTGCTTGCCGTAACCGGACTCACGTTTGGCACAAGTCGGCACTGGGTGCACTACGAGACATGAGTGATCGGGTCGCCGTAATCGCCACGCACGTCCGACGCGGACTGGTACAAACCGCGCCCGGACTGGCCCACCACGCCGCCATACACTTCGTTCTTCTCATCGTGGCGTTTGTGTTCGCTCTGCCGTTCTTGTGGATGGCCTCGACATCGCTCAAGGAGGCGTCTCAGGTCGAGAGCTTTCCACCTGTCTACATACCCGCGCCGGTCATTTGGGAAAACTACGTCGAGGCTTTGACTTTCCTGCCGTTCCATCGGTACTTCTTCAACACCGCACTGATTTCCGCGCTGGTAATCGTTGGAGACGTGCTGTCGGCCTCGTTTGTGGCTTACGGTTTTGCGCGGCTGCGCGCGCCCGGCCGGAACGTGCTGTTTATCGTCATGATAAGCACGATGATCGTTCCACTGGCGGTCAGGTTGCTTCCGACGTTTTTGCTTTTCAAATGGATGGGCTGGGTCAACACGTTTCTTCCGCTTATCGTGCCGGCCTTCTTTGGCACTCCGTATTTCATCTTCTTCGTTCGACAGTTCTATCGAACGATTCCGCACGAGCTCTCCGACGCGGCGAGGGTGGATGGCGCGTCGGAATTCAGGATTTGGTGGCAGATCATGGTGCCGCTGTCAAGGCCGGTGCTGATCGCCATCGGCATATTCGCGTTCGCCAACGTATGGAACGACTTCCTCTATCCGCTCGTCTTTCTGACAGACAGGACGAAGTGGACTATAAGCATCGCACTCAGCGCCATGATCGACGCGACGGGAGAGGATATCCAGTTCTGGAACCTTATGATGGCCGCGGCCTTCGCTTCCGTGGCGCCCATGGTGGTGGTCTTCGGCTTTGCACAGCGCTACTTTACGCAGGGCGTGACGCTGACTGGAATCAAGGGATAGCCGTCGTGCCGCGCCGTGCCGCGCCCGCATTGTCGCCGCGAACAGGTCCGGCGCGCCAAATGGCAGACTCACGTCAAGGCGGTGCTAAAGAGCGCCCGAACATCCTGCTGTATTGCACCGATCAGCAGCGTTTCGACACGATAGCCGCTCTGGGTAATTCCGAGATTCGCACACCCAATCTCGACCGGCTGGCGGCTCAAGGCGCAGCCTTCACTCGCGCTTATTGCCAGAACCCTGTCTGCACGCCGAGCCGGGCGAGTTTCTTGACCGGCGCGTACCCAAGCGCCAATCACGTCGTTCGGAACGGGTGCGAGTCCTATCCGGAAAGCCTTGTCGACAAGCTCATCGGCCGTATCCTGGCCGACGCCGGTTACGACTGCGGTCTCATCGGCAAGCTGCACCTGGCGGGGGCTCACAATGGTCCGGAGAACCGCCGTGAGGACGGCTTCGACTATTTCCAGTACAGCCACATGCCTTATCGATACTGGCCCGAGGGTGATTCATACCTCGAATGGGTACGGCTTCAGGGCCATGAACCGGTTGACGTGATCGACACTTACGACTCGCCCGGGTTGAGGGTGGTGACGCCCGAGCACGGATGGGCCGGTCTCAAGGTTCCGGCGCCCGGTTCGGACAACGTGCCGCCGGAGTTGCACCAGACCAGATGGTGCACCGAAAAGGCGATTGAGTTCATATCGCAGCCGCGCGACGGTCCGTGGTTCCTCAGCGTTAACGCGTTCGACCCGCATCCCCCTTCGGACCCTCCCTGGGAGTACTACAGGCGCTACGCCCCGGAGACACTAAGCGAGCCACATTTCCGCGAAAGCGACCTCCACCGCCAAAAGCGCCTGGCGCAAGTCCCGTTCGCCGTCGGACCGTACCCCCTCGAAGTGATCAGATTCGGTGAAATAAAGGCTGCTTACTACGCGATGATCGAACTGATCGACTACGAAATTGGCCGTCTGCTCGCCTGGCTCGAATCCGCGGGACAACGTGAGAACACCGTGATCATCTTCACCAGCGATCATGGCGAGGCGTTGGGCGATCACGGGCTAGTCATGAAGGGGGCGCGGTTTTACGAAGGGCACGTGCGTGTGCCCTTGCTGTGGTCCTGGCCCGCCGGGGCGAAGGCGGGACTTAAGAGCGATGCGTTAGTCGAACTTGTCGATATCGTCCCGACTCTCTTGGAGATCAGCGGTCTGCCGGTTCCCGCTCATGTTCAGGGACGGTCGCTGCTACCCATTCTCACGGGGAAGGCGTCGCCGGACCACCATAAGGATTTTGTGCGCTGCGAGTACTTCTACAGATCCGCGGACGGGAGACCCGCCTACGCCACGATGTATCGCGACGAGCGCTGGAAGGTCGTTTGTTATCACGCCGCCGGTTTGGGCGAGCTTTTCGATCTCCAAAACGACCCGCGCGAGTTCGAAGATCTTTGGCTTGAGCCACGTCAAGACCGTATTCGGAACGAGCTGGCAAGGCGGTCCTTTGACGCCTGGACGCTTGACATGGATCCGGGTGAGCCTCAGGTCTGGCCCTGGTAGCGATTTCCTGGCTCGGCGGCCGACATAAGTGACGCGCCGCCAGAACGCCTAACCGCCGCCTCCGCCCCCCGCGCGAACGCCTGGTTCCGTCATCGGCGCGGGGTCTAGCGCGCGGGCCAGTTCGTCGGCGGGGAGGTCTGTCATTCGTTTGGCCACGTCTGGGATGCTCTCACCCGTGCGAACGGCTTCCTTGGCGATCTCAGCCGCCGCCGCGTAGCCGATTCTCGGAGCCAGGGCGGTAGCCAGCATGGTGTTGCGCTCGAGCCAGTGGCGGATCATCGCTTCGTCCGGCTCAAGGCCGCGGACGCCAAGCTCGTCGAACTGCTTGCAGCCGTTTGTGAGGATGTCGATCGATTGTGAAAGGTTGTGGGCTATCACGGGCATCATCACGTTCAACTCAAGCTGCCCGGCTTCAGCCGCCATCGCGATGGCAAGGTCGTTTCCGAAAACCTGAAAGCAGACCATGTTCAGACACTCGGCCATCACGGGGTTGACCTTGCCGGGCATGATGGAGGAACCGGGCTGGACCGCTGGAAGCCGGATTTCGGAGAGACCCGTTCGGGGTCCCGATCCGAGAAGACGGATATCGTTGGCCATTTTGCCGAGGTCGACGGCCAGCGCTTTGAGCGCAGCCGAAAGCATTGCGAAGCGCGACATGCTCTGCATGGAGTAGAACAGATTCTCGGAACGCCGCACGGTCAACCCGCTTAGCTCTCCCAGCGCGTCGACGACTCGCTCCTGATAACGGGGCTCGGCGTTGAGACCGCTTCCCACGGCGGTTCCACCGACGCTCAACTCTTGAACCGCCACTTCCGCGGCGGCGATTCCCTCACGATTGCGGCGGACGGCAAGCGCGTAGGCTCCAAACTCCTGCCCCAGGCGAACGGGAGTGGCGTCCTGCATGTGCGTCCGGCCCGACTTGACGATGCCATCCCACTCCTCTGACTTCCGCTCCAGCGAAGCGGCGAGCCCGTCAAGCGCTTCGTAGAGCGGTTGCAGCAGGCGCAACGCGGCGAGCGCGATGGCGGTGGGGATTACGTCGTTAGTCGATTGGGCCATGTTTACGTGGTCGTTAGGATGGACCGGATCGTAGTCGCCGCGGGATCCCCCCAATAGCTCATTCGCCCGATTGGCGAGCAGTTCGTTGGCGTTCATGTTGTGCGAGGTGCCGGCCCCGGCCTGGAAAACGTCGACCACGAACTGATCGACATGCAGCCCGTCGAGCACCTCGTCCGCGGCCCGGATAATCGCGCCGGCGAGCTCGGGGTCGAGGCGTCCGGTCTCGCGATGGGTAACCGCGGCCGCTTTCTTGATTAGCACGGTCGCCCAAACAAATGCCGGATGAGGACCGATCGCGCTAATCGGGAAATTCTCTACCGCTCGCTGCGTCTGAACGCCGTAAAGCGCTTCGGACGGAACCTCGACTTCGCCGAGCGGATCGCGCTCGGTCCGTGTTGTCATCAAAGTCATATCCTTTGCGTTGCGGATCGCAAACAGCCCCGCCTCAGACTGTTCAATCGAATCTGGCGGGAATCGCAGTCAGACGCCCATGATCTCGACGAGCTCACGAACGCCGGCGGCAGAGTTATGTAAAGCAGCGAGCTCTTCCTCGGTCAAGGAAAGGTGAATCAGCCCCTCGTAGCCATCGGCGCCCAATTTGACGAGCACTCCCACGAACGTGCCGCTGATCTCGTATTCGCCCTCGAGGAGGACCGAGCAGGGAAACAGCCGCTTCTGGTCGAGGACGATCGCGTCAATCATCAGCGTCACGGCTTCGCCCGGAGCTTCGTAGGCGCTGCCGCGCTGCAGGAGCTTCACGATTTCAGCGCCCCCGTCTCGCGTCCGCTGAATAATCGAGTCGAGGCGGTCCTCAGGCAGCAGTTCACCGACCGGGACGCCCGCTACCGAGGTGTAACGAGGTACGGGAACCATCGCGTCCCCGTGCCCTCCCAAAACGAATCCCGACACGTCGTCGGGCGACACGCCTAGCTCCCAGGCGATGAACGTACGATACCGGGCCGAATCGAGAATGCCCCCCTGTCCGATCACGCGTTCCTTGGGAAACGACGTTACCGAATGGACGAGCTGGGCCATGGCGTCAACAGGATTGGTCAGAACAATGAACTTGCAGTTCGGGGACCTTTCGGCGAGCCGGCCGGCGACATCCTCGACGATTTCCTTGTTCTTGAGCAGGAGGTCGTCGCGCGACATCCCGGGCTGCCGTGGAAACCCCGACGTAATCACGCAAATGTCCGAATTTTCGGACTCGTCGTAACCGGTCGAGCCGGCCAGACTAGGCGGATATCCCGTGAGCGAACCGGCCTGGTTAAGGTCGAGCGCTTTGCCGGCGGCGAAACCATCCACGACGTCGATCATTACGACGTCGGCGTAGCCTCTTTCGGCTACCCGACGGGCGATCGATCCCCCCGTCTGCCCCGCGCCGGCGATGGTTATCTTGGTGCGCGCCACCGGTCTCTCCAGGTCAATCTTCCAGAACGGGCGCGAACGCCCCTACCCTTACAACCTTGCATAAGTCTACGCAGCCGTTTCGGACTCGACCCGTCTGCGAGCGGCGATGTTGTTTGCAATCGAAGCCTGGCGAAGAAGCTCGACCTTATTTCCCGGATCTATTCCTACGGGACATGCGTCGTCCCAAGACTTGTCGGGATCGCAGTCCCAAATTCCTCCGGCGCCGTTGACTCGTTCTAGACGGACGCGGTCCGAACCGTCCCGCACATCCGCCGCCATCCGGAAGTCCCGAACGAGTGCGGCAGGACCGATAAAGCCCGCCGCCGCCGCTTCACCGGTCACGGCGGCGTCGCACAACCCGCAGGAAATGCACGCCTGCGACCGGCCCAGACGGTCGACTTCCTCCCGCGTCATATCCGAGTCGATACCGGTGCCGGGCGACCCCTCGTCAGGCTGAATCCACGGCGATCCCACGCTTAGCTTGAGGAACGAGGGATCGAAGTCGGCGACGAGATCGCGAATTACGGGATGATTTCGCAAGGGCGCTATCTCGACCGGGGATTCATTGCAGTCGATGGAGGAGACGCGCGTTCGACATGCGAGCGTCGGCACGCCGTTGACCTGTATTCCGCAGGCGCCGCAGACCCCGCCCCGGCATGAGTAGCGAATCGCCAGAGACGAGTCCTGTTCCTCGTGGATCGAAACGAGGGCGTCGAGAATCGTCAGGGATTCCTCTGTGGTTACCTGATATTCGCGCGCCTCGGGGCTGTCGTGCGTTTCGGGATCGTACCTGCTTATCCGCAGTGCGAGTCGTTGTTCCGCCATCAGTAAGCCCTCGTGTCGGGATCGTCAGTGTTTGCCGCAAGCTCTCCGGTTTCGATTCGAGGCTCCTCGCAGTTGCGATAGGCAAGCGTATGCCGCCGCCAGTTCTCGTCGTCTCGCTTATCGTGATCTCGTCTGAAATGGCTGCCGCGAGACTCGGTGCGATTAATGGCGCTATCGACCACGACTTGCGCCACCTCCACCATGTTTATCAGCTCCAGCCCCGCCCTCACCTCCAGGTTGTATCGCTTGGATTTGTTGGCTACGCCGATATCGGCAAGCCGTGCGGAGATCGCGTCAAGTGCGGCATTGGCGGTTGTCAGCCCTTGGCCGTCGCGAAAGACACCCGCGTACGAGGACATAACGGAACGCATTTCATCTCTCAGCACGGACACCCTTTGCCCGCCGGGATGCGCGATCAATCTGCCGACCCGGTCGGCCTCGTCGTCGCGGGCCGCGTTCAAGCTCGTGTAGTCGAGAGGCCGGCCCGCGGCCTCGTTAGCGGCCGCATCCCCAGCCAGGCGGCCAAAGACAAGCGCTTCAGCCAGTCCGTTTCCGGCCAGCGGACCGGCGCCGTGAACTCCGGTGCTCGCGCATTCGCCCGCTGCATAAAGCCCCGCGATAGCCGTGGCGCCGTTCAAGTCGGTGGGTATTCCGCCAGCGCTGTTGTGCGCGGAAGGCGCGACCGGTACGGTGGTCTCGGCCGGGTCCAGATCGAGCAGGTCTCCGCAGAGCCGGTGGAAATTGGGCAGCGCGGCAGCGAGGTCCACGCTACCGTTGCCGGTCGCGTCCAGACTCACGCATCCGCCATTTACGCCACGGCCCGCGTCGATTTCGGTCTGAGTCGCGCGAGCGACAATATCGCGGGGCGCGAGCTCCAAGCTTTCGGAGGCATAGCCCTCCATGAAGCGCTCCCCCTCCGAGTTGCGCAGCAGCGATCCGTGCGACCGTGCCGCCTCGGTTATCGATATTCCGCGGGCAAGGGCGTCGCCGGCGGTGTGGAGGCCGGTAGGGTTGAATTGAATAAACTCCATGTCGCGCAGGGGAAGTCCCGCGCGATACGCGAGCGCAAGACCGTCGCCAGTATTGGTTACGGGACTTGTGTTGACCGCATAGATCCCGGCCGCGCCGCCCGTGGCCAGCATTACCGCCCGCCCGCCGACTGCGTGCAACTCGCCTGACCGCAAGTCCATCGCGACTACGCCCCGGACTTCCTGATCACGTACGACCAGGCGCGTTACGCACCATTCGTCCAGAACGCTAATGCCGGCTTTGACAAGCTCTCCCCACAGAGTCTGAGCGAGGAGAACGCCCGTCCAGTCGGCCCCGTGGGCCGCCCGGGGCCGGCTCGCCCCGCCGAGCTTCCGAAGTGCAAGGCGACCGGCCGGATCGCGGTCGAACGCGACGCCGCTGTTTTCGATCTCGATAATGGCGCCGGCCGCGCCCGCGCAAAGCGTCTCGACGGCATTCCTTTCGGACAGGAAGTCCCCCGCCCGAACTGTATCGATGGTGTAAGTCTCCGGATCGTCAGACGGATCGAGCGGCGCGTTGACGCCGCCCCCCGACGATGCCGAGCCTGATCGGACCGGATGGTCCTTCGATATCAGCGCCACCTCGGCCGATGCCGAAGCGGCGAGAGCCGCGCGCATACCCGCAACACCGCCACCAACAACGATTACATCAAATTCGAGCATCAGCGCCGGGCGCCTTTCGCCAGCCGAATTGTCATGCTAAGAAATGCTCCACGAACGAACGGTAGTTAATAGCTACGGTGATTTTGGTCGATTTTTGCAAATGCCGCCAGTCAGCGTCTACGCCAACGGATCGCATCACGACAGTTTGGATCGAACGGCAACGGCGATTTCGTCCGGTATAGCCGCTACGTGTACGCCTGCGTTCTCAAACGCTTTGATTTTTTCGACCGCCGTTCCCGAGCCACCCGAGACGATAGCGCCAGCGTGTCCCATTCGTTTCTCCGCGGGGGCGGTGCGTCCAGCGATAAATGCAAAGACAGGTTTGGTCACGTTGGCGGCGATGTACTCGGCGCACCGCTCTTCGTCCGTTCCGCCGATTTCGCCGATCACGACGATCGCTTCGGTTGACGGATCGCGCTCGAACATCTCCACGACTTCGATGAATGATGTGCCGATTATCGGGTCGCCGCCGATACCCACGCACGTGCTTTGCCCAATCCCCAGTTCCGAGAGGGACTGGACGACCTCGTAGGTAAGCGTTCCGCTGCGGCTAACAACCCCCACCGGTCCCGGCATGTGTATCTGCGCGGGAAGAATTCCCACTTTGACATTGTGCGCCGGAGATATCAGCCCCGGACAATTCGGTCCGATCAGACGCGATCCAGCCGCCTCGACCCGGTGATAGACCGCGATCATGTCGATGACGGGAATTCCCTCGGTGATGCAGACAATCAGGGGAATCCCGCCGGAGACCTGTTCCAGAATCGCGTCCGGCGCCGCAAATGCGGGGACGAAGACAATTCCGCAGTTCGGCTGTGTCCGATCGACGGCTTCCGCCACCGTATTGAACACCGGCACGTCGTGAACCGACTGCCCGCCCCTTCCGGGCACGACGCCGGCTACGACGTTGGCGCCGTAGTCGAGCATAAGCCGTGTGTGAAACGATCCTTGATTACCCGTAATACCCTGCACCAGCGCTCGGGTATCCGAATCGACGAGAATGCTCAAGCAGCCGCTCGACTCACGGCTTCATTTACGGCCTCGACCATGCCGCGATGCGCCGAGATCCCGGCGTCGCGCAGGATCGCCAATCCCTCGGCTTCATTGGTTCCAACTACGCGGACCACCATCGGAACCCGCCGGGTCAATCCGGCGATCGCTGCCACCACGCCGCGCGCGACGTCGTCGCAGCGCGTAATTCCGCCAAAGATATTTACCAGGACCAGCTTGACCTCAGGGTCGGCCAGGATGATCTCCATGGCCTTGCGGACCTGCGTGGCATCGGCCCCTCCGCCAACGTCGAGAAAATTTGCGGGGCGACCGTCCGTAAGCTCTATGACGTCGAGCAA
This sequence comes from Chloroflexota bacterium, assembly GCA_965263025.1. Taxonomy (GTDB): domain Bacteria; phylum Chloroflexota; class UBA11872; order UBA11872; family VXNJ01; genus JAPOVO01. The sequence continues at coordinate 617,831 of OZ253578.1, forward strand.
TGCCATCGCCAGGCCCGCGCCGTTGACCATGCAGCCGATGTTGCCGTCGAGCTTCACGTAGCTGATGCCCAGCTCGCGGGCGTGGCGTTCGGGTGCGGTCTCCTCTTCCGGATTCCTGAGCCCGGCCAGGTCGGGCCGCCGGAAGAGCGCGTTGTTGTCGATGATGACTTTGGCGTCGATAGCTCGAAGGTCGCCGTCAGGCGTAACGATCAACGGGTTTATTTCGGCCAGCACGGCGTCGATCCCGATCACGAGCTTCGCTAGCGAGCAGGCGATTGACTCGAACTGGCGGACCTGGTTCCAGTCGAGGCCGAGCGAAAACCCCAGGCGGCGCGCCTGATGAGCCTCTAGAACGCCGGACGCTTGAACGTGTTCCGTAAGAATCGCGGACGGATCCGCCAGCGCGAGTTGCTCGATCTCAACTCCACCCTCGCTGCTGGCCATAAGCGAAACGCGTTTTGCGTGGCGATCGACGATCGCGCCCAGATAGATTTCCCGTTCTATCTCCGACGCCTCGGCGACTAGCACTTTCTCGACCCGGTAACCGCCGATTGCCAGGCCAAGGATCTTCGCGGCCGCTTCGTGCGCGGCGGCGGGAGTCTCGGCCAGGATCACGCCGCCCGCCTTGCCCCTTCCGCCGATCAGAACCTGGGCCTTGACGACGACAGGCTTGCCGATCTCATCCGCGATCGCCTGCGCCTCAATGGCCGAGACGGCGATCTTGCTCGCGGGGACCGGGATTCCGGCTTGGGCAAAGAGCGCTCTCGCTTGATATTCGTGGAGCTTCAAGCGTCGCGCATGAGCTTGATTAGCGCGTCGGCGACATCGGACGTCCCCACCGCCGTCGGATCGTCGCGATCGGGCTTCATGTCGTAGGTTACGGACTCCCCGGCTTCGATGAGCCGCGCGACCGCGCGGTCGAGCCGGTCGGCGGCGGCGGTCTCGCCAAGGTACCGCAGCAGCATAAGCCCCGACAGGATCAAAGCCAGCGGATTGACCTTGTTCATACCGGTATAACGAGGCGCGCTGCCGTGCGTGGCCTCGAATACGGCGGTATCGCGCCCGATGTTGGCTCCCGGCGCGACGCCCAGGCCCCCAATCAATCCCGCGCACAGATCCGAGATGATGTCTCCGTACAGATTCGGCAAGACGATCACGTCGTAGAGTTCCGGCTTTTGGACCAGCTGCATGCACATGTTGTCGACGATGCGATCCTCGAATTCGACGTTTGGATAATCGCGCGCAACCTCACGGGCGACCTCGAGAAACAGCCCGTCGGAGAATTTCATGATGTTGGCCTTGTGAACGGCTGTGACCTTCTCACGGCCGTTCGCGATCGCGTAATCGAATGCGAAACGGACGATCTGATCCGTTCCCGCCACGGATATCGGTTTTATGCTGATGCCCGAGTCCGCCCGAATGGTCGAACCGCTCAAGCGGTCGAGCGTGTCAATAAGGTCCGACGCGGCCTTCGATCCCTTTTCGAACTCGATTCCGGCGTAGAGGTCTTCAGTGTTCTCTCGAACGACGATGAGATCGATTCCCTCGTACGGCGAGCGAACGCCCGAGTACGTCTTGCAGGGACGCAGGCACGCATAGAGATTGAGCTCTTTACGCAATGCGACGTTGACGCTGCGAAAGCCTTTGCCCACCGGGGTTGTAAGCGGCCCCTTCAAAGCAAGCTTGTTCTTCCGGATCGAACTTAGAACGGATTCGGGAAGAGGCTGCCCGGTCTTCTCCGCGACTTCAGCTCCGGCATTGTGGGTTTCCCAATCGAATTCGACGCCGGTCGCCTCGAGAACTCGACAGGTAGCCTCGGTGATTTCCGGACCCGTGCCATCGCCCGGAATTAGTGTGACTCTATATGCCATTTGATCCGTTAATGGGTGAGGATTACGCCGGGCTAAATGATACCCGCGGCTTCCATGCCGTGTTTGCGCGCCACGGCCGCCGTATCAGATCGCCGATGCCGCGTGAGAGGCGTGAGTCGCGGGCCGTTCGTTCGGCAATCGGGTCTTAGCGCCGCTCCCGCCTGGCGATAGACTGAGAGACCGGCGCCGGAGCGGTTGCTGCGCGCCAGCTGAAACGCTTGCCCCGTGGGGTGCGCACAATCGTTGAAGAGGTAGAGACGATGCCAATCATCGAGTCGACGCCAGAGCTAGTTGCGGGGATATACGCGCAGATGCGCGAACGGCTGGAGGTCGTTCGGACGCGCTTGGGACGTCCGCTGACTTTGGCGGAAAAGATCATTTTTGGCCATGTGGACGATCCGTCCGGCGAAGATCTGATACCTGGCGAAAGCTATTTGCAGCTTCGCCCCGATCGGGTCGCGCTTCAGGACGTGACCGGACAGATGGCGTTGCTTCAGTTCATGCTGGCGGCTCGCGACGAGGCAGCCGTGCCGACGACGGTCCACTGCGACCACCTGATCCGCGCCCAGAATGGGTCCGAATCGGACCTTGGCGTCGCTCGCACCGAGAACGCCGAAGTCTTCCAGTTCCTCGCGTCTGTCTCGCGGAAATACGGAATCGGATTCTGGCGACCGGGCGCGGGCATCATCCATCAGGTCGTGCTCGAGAACTATGCGTTTCCGGGCGGGTTGATGATCGGCACCGATTCGCACACGCCCAACGCCGGGGGACTCGGAATGCTGGCCGTCGGCGTAGGCGGGGCGGACGCGGTTGACGCCATGGTCGGATTCCCTTGGGAAGTAAAGAACCCGCATGTCGTGGGAGTGAGACTCACGGGCGAGCTGAGCGGCTGGACGGCGCCCAAAGACGTGATCCTCAAGCTGCTCGGGATTTTGACGACCAGCGGAGGGACGAACCGGATCATTGAATACTTTGGTTCCGGGACTCGATCGCTCTCGTGCACTGGCAAGGCGACGATAACCAACATGGGCGCGGAGCTTGGAGCCACCAGTTCCGTCTTCCCGTATGACGCGCGAATGGCCACCTATCTGCGGGCCACCGGCCGCGGTGAGCTGGCCGACCTCGCCGGCCAGGCGATCGACCTGCTCACTGGGGACGAGGAGGTCAACGAGGATCCCGCGCGGTTCTACCACGAAGTGATAGAAATCGATCTCAGCGAACTTGAACCGCACGTCGTCGGTCCGCACAGGCCCGATCTGGTGCGGCCAATATCCGAGATGGCGGCTGCAGTCGAAGCCAACGGCTATCCGAACAAGCTCTCGGCGGCCCTCATAGGCAGTTGCACGAACTCGTCGTACGAAGACGTGTCGCGGGCCGCCGACGTCGCCGCGCAGGCCGCGGCGCGCGGCGCGCGGGCCGTCACTCCGCTGCTCGTTACGCCCGGCTCCGAAACGGTGCGCGCGACGATAGAACGCGACGGTCAGCTCGGAATTCTAGAATCCATCGGAGCCACGGTGCTCGCAAACGCCTGCGGTCCGTGCATCGGGCAGTGGCGAAGGCAGGAGACCAGTGGGGGCGGGCGGGGTCCGGGCAAGGTCAATTCGATTATCTCGTCCTTCAACCGCAACTTCCCACGCCGCAACGACGGCAACGCCAGTACGAATTCGTTTCTGGTAAGCCCGGAAATCGCGGTCGCGTACGGGCTTGCCGGGCGATTGTCGTTCAACCCGCTCGTCGACGAGGTCGAGTTTGCCGGCTCGGACGGGTTCCGGCTCGATCCGCCCGCTCCCGCTCCCGAGGTGCCTGCCGACGGGTTCGAGGGGAAGGGTTATGGCTACGACCCACCCAGCGGCGAAGCGTCGTCGGTCGAAATCAAGGTCGATCCGGAGAGCAAGCGACTCGAAATTCTTCAGCCGTTTCCCGGGCAGTCCGCGGAACATTTTCGCGACATGCCGGTGCTGCTGAAGGCCGTCGGACAGTGCACGACGGACGCCATATCGCCGGCGGGTCCCTGGCTGCGCTTTCGGGGCCACCTGACTAATCTGAGCGACAATATGTTCACTGGCGCCAACAATTCGTTCTCGGATAAGCCGGGAACCGGTTATAACCAGATTTCAGGAGCCGATCAGGAGTCGATTCCAGAGATAGCCAAGTCGTACAAGGACCATGGACTGCACTGGGTGGCCGTCGGCGACGAGAATTACGGCGAGGGCAGCAGCCGGGAGCACGCGGCGATGTCGCCCAGACATCTGGGCGGCTGTGTGGTCATCACGCGAAGCTTCGCGCGAATCCATGAATCAAACCTTAAGAAGCAGGGGCTGCTGCCGTTTACGTTCGTCGATCCCGACGATTACGACAAGATAGAAAAGACCGACCGAATCGACCTCGCGGACATCGACGAGTTGGCTCCGGGCAAGCTCGTTAACGCGGTGCTTCGACATGCCGACGGCTCCACCGACGTCGTCGAGCTCGCACACACGCTAAACGAGCAGCAGATGGAGTGGATTTGGGCGGGATCGGCCCTCAACGTGCTGAGGCGGAGCGTCGCCTAGGGAATCCAGCGATTCGTGCGCGCCCGCTCAGGACTCGAACACCCAGCGGTCGATGTCCCGTCGGTACTGCAAGACCTCCGCGTCTTCAAAATAAAGTGACGTCTCGTGTTTGGCGCTTTCAGGCGCGTCCGACGCGTGAACGAGATTGCGAAGGCCGGCGATCGCCAGATCACCTCGTATCGTGCCGGAGGCCGCCTCGTTTGGGATGGTCGAGCCGACCATTGTTCGCACTGCCTGGATGACGTTATCTCCCTCCAGGATCATCGCGACGGCGGGTCCCGAACTCAGATGTTCCACAAGCCCGTCGAAGAAGAACTTGCCTTTATGCACGTCGTAGTGCCTTTCGGCGAGTTCGCGCCCCGGCTGGAGCATCTTCAAGGCGAGAATGCGATAGCCGCGCCGCTCGAAACGGGCAAGAATCTCGCCCGCGAGACCGCGCTGTACGGCGTCGGGCTTGAGAAGCACAAACGTACGTTCCATGTCATTTGACTCCGTTTTCATCTGTTCCACCGATTTCGTTCCAAAATCTGCCCACGGTTTCCGCCACGTTCGACCTCAGCTCCGCTACGCTCAGGTCGGCCCCGGCTAGAACCAGGACCCGCCACTCGCCTGCCCGAAAGCCTACGCACTGTGCATCATCGGACTGCCACCAGATTTGGCTAACCTGACCAAATCCAAGACTTTCGATATCCGCCTCGAAGCTGCCGACGGCCGCCGACAACATTCTGCCGTGCAGCGATGAGAAGCCTTCACTTTGGTAAGCGGTAACGGGAACGCCACTAGATCGCCATACGATGGCCGACCTGACTTCCGCCAGCGAAGCCAGCGACTCGGCGAGTTGAATCTCGCGTTCATTCGCCGCCAAGAACTCGGCCCCTTACTTCGCTGGCCCGTGCATAGGCCCCTGACGCGTCCCGAGGTCGGCTTTGACGCATATACAGGTCGCCCAGAGTCTCCCAGGCCGCCGCGGGCGCTTTGTCGAGACCGCAAATGTCTTGAAGGGCCTGTTCCGACGCTTGCAAGTCGCCGCTGGCTAAGTGCGCCTTAATCAGATTCATCGCCTCGTCCCAATGCCCTCGCCGGGCTCGTTCGACCGCTCCGACAGTGGCGGGCGGCTTGTCGACTTGGGGAGGAACCGCTGCGGCGTTCGGGGCGGCGAGTTCATCGAACAAACCGGACGGCAGGTCGCCGCCATCGACTGCCGCGGGCGCACCGACTTCCGGGTCACCGTCAACTGGAGCGGGTTCATCGTCAACAAACGGCTCCGGATCGGGCAGCGTCGCCGAGGTCCGAACTTCCTCGGGTTCTTCAAAGTCGGCGGCGCCTATTGTCGATTCCTCCGGCGTTAACTCCGGATCCGGTGACACAGTCCGGTCTCGATCGTCCACGCCCGTCTGAACTTTCTCGCGGCCGCCTGTGCCGGGCGGCGGCGCTATCGACGCCGGCTCGACCAGCCGCACGCGGTTGAATTCGAGGCGACCGTACATCTCGCGGGCGACCCTCTGTTCGGGGTCCAGCGACGCGGCTCGATCTAGCAGCTCGGCCGCATGGTTGGTTCTGCCGATCTCCGTAAAAATATGGGCCATCATCAGAAGCGCCTTAAGGCAATCCGGATGGTGGTCCAGCACGGTGCGGTTATGAAGCCGGCAATCCTCCAGCCTGCCGATACTCCAAAGCGATTCCGCTAGAGCAAGGCGGATGTCCGTTCGGACGGAATCCGACTCGATCGCAGCTCTCAATTGACGTTCGGCGAGCTCGGGCCATCCCGCGCGCAGATACGCGTAGCCGAGCAGACCGTGAGTTATCCGCGGCGTGACGTCCAACTCATCGACGGAATCCCGCAGGTCCGGATGATAGGGATCTACCTCCGAGGCGCGGGACCAGAATTTGTTAGCCTGCTGCCGGTCGCCCTTTCGGTTTTGTATGCGCGCGCTCAGCAGGAGCGCGGTTGCATTGTGCGGGGCGACCCCGAGAACAAAAGCGGCATCGTCGGCGGCGTCAGACGCTTTTTTGAGGCTCTCGAAGGCCAGTGCGCGAGCGAGCCGCGCTTCGTAGTAGCTGGAAAAACTATCAAGCACATGACCGACAAGGCGCAGGCAGCCATCCGCATCGCCGCCGTCTAGAAGCTCGCGCGCCTGGTCGACGATCTCTCTAGGAGACATATTCAACGGAACCGGACTGGCTTCGAATTAGTTGGGTTAGCGATTTGTGGTCCTTGACGGGCCCGACCGCGGCCAGCCGCGGCCAGTCTCCAGCGAATATCCGATGCGCGACTCGTGAAATGTCGTCCGCCGTCACCGAGTCCAAACGTTGTATGACCGCGTCGACAGTCATCCGCTCCTTTTCAAGAAGCTCTTCGCGGGAGTACCAGGACGCCACGTTATGACTCTCTTCCATGCCGAGGATAAGACCGCCCTTGACGTACTCGCGGGCGCGCTCAAGCTCCCAATCGGACGGTGGCCGGGTCTTCAGAAGCTCGCATTCTTCGATAATCGCACCTGTCATTGCCCCGACGTCGCCGGGATTGCTGTTGGTGAAAATGGAGATCGAGCCGCCTTCGCAACTCTGCGAGACAAACGAAAAGACGTCGTATGTAAGCGCCTGCCTCTCCCTGATCTCAGCGAACAATCTCGAGCACATGCCCTCGCCCAGAATCGCGTTGAGGAGTTCCAGCGGATAGCGGTCGGGGTCGGTTTGGGACAGCGAGCGAGTCCCGACCGCGACGCTGACTTGCAGCGCGTCGCGCTCCTCGATCACGAGCCGGGAATTCGGGCAGTCGTTCATAGGGACGGCTTTGGGCCATTCCGCGCGTTCTCCCGACCTATAACTGCGGAAGCGGGTTTCTATCGACTCCAGTGCTCGTTTCCGCCCGACATTTCCGGCTACCGAGACCACCGCGTTCGCGGCGCCGAAGTAGCGCGCCGCGTAATCGCGCAGCATGTCCGGCGTGGCATTCCGGGTCACCTCCAGATTGTCTGAAATCGGTCTGCCAAGACCGTGTCCGGGCCACAAAAGCTGCTCTAGCAGCTGCATGGCCCAGTCGTCAGGCGCGTCACGCGACATCGTGGCTTCCTCGACAAGCACGCGCCGTTCCCTTTCGACCTCTTCCGGATCAAACCTCGAGTCGTGGACTATGTCGGCCAGGATCTCGAGCGCCGGTTCGAAGTGCGCGGCTGGGCATCTGACGAAAAAGAACGTCATCTCCTTGTCGGTCGCCGCATTTATCGAGCCGCCTAGCGATTCGATGAACCCTGTGATATCCGAGAATGTGGGCCGGGCGCCGGTACCCTTGAACAGCATGTGCTCGACAAAATGCGCGAGTCCGTGGGTGCGCTCCGACTCGTAGCCGAATCCGATGCCGACCGCGAGCTGAATCGTCACTGCCCGGGTATGCGCAATCGGCGTGACGACGGCGCGGAGACCGTTATCTAGAGTGTGAGTATCGAACAAGGGTGCTTTCCGGCAAAGCCCGGATGCGTCAGGCCTCTCGATGTCACGGTCGGGAATCGGTTGACTTGAATGGACGCCACGTTTTCGCTGCGGTCGAGCGAAGCAATAATACCAACGGTGAGCCTGACGCTTGGACGAAAAGGGTAATCTTGGTACTCTCCCATCGGTGTTCGGGATTGATCCCAATTTTTTAGCATGGCGTGAGCGGACCTATGAAGCTAGCCGCCCAGGAGTCGTTCGTACCCGGCGAATCGGTCGCCGAGCAGTTGCGGAATCTGGAGAATTGCGGGTACGAGGCTGTTGAACTGGTGCACCGCTTTACGATACAGCGCCCCGAGGAAACGAAATCGGCGCTCGCCGATTCGCCGATCGAGGCCCTGAGTATGTGCACGTCAATCGAGCACGACCTTGGGGACGTCGGCACGAATCTTTCGGACAGAATCTCCTTCTTCAAGGAGACCATGGACTTCGCCAGCCAGTTCGGAGTCAAGCGGATCATATCGGTTCCGGTGCGCGGAGATCTCGCGGAAGGCGTTACGGAGCAGGAGGAGATCGACCGGTACCGCAACGCCCTGCAGGTTGTTGGGGAGCACGCGGAGTCGCTCGGAATGGTCGTGGTGATCGAACCTCTGATCCGATACGAAACTCATCTCGTCAATCGATTGGAGCAGGCGGTGGAAATCGCCGAATCCGTCGGCAGCCGCGGCGTGGGCATCATGGCGGACTTCTTTCACATGAACGTCGAGGAAGCTGACATCGCCCAGAGCATCGTAGCCGCCGGAGAGTGGGTCCGGCACGTTCACTTAGCCGATTCCAACAGACTAAACCCGGGACGAGGTCATACCGATTTCGAACCTGGGATGCGGGCCTTGAAGTCGATCGGGTTTGACGGAGCGATGGCGCTGGAGTGCAGGCTGGCGGACGGAAACCCGCTCACGGAACTCAAACATTCGTCCGACCAAATAAGCTCCTTCGTGCATTAAGCGCTCGGCGTGAGCGAGGCTCGAATTGGCCAATAAAGCCGCATTCGCCGGTTACCGCGGCACTTCGACCAGTCACTTCGATTCACGTGCTGTCCCCGGCTACGGATCGATCGGGAAGAGTTGTGCGTCACGCCTGAGCTGCGTGCTGGTTGTTAGATAATTGAACAGCTTGCAGGTATACGGAGTACGTCGTTGACGATATCCGCGGAGCGCTGCCGTGAAATCCTCGGGGCGGCGCGCCGATCGCGCGTGCTTGTCGTGGGCGACATGGTAGTCGACGAACACATCATCGGACACTCGACCAGATTGTCGCGCGAGGCCCCAGTGCCGGTTATCGAGCAGCGCGGTCATCTGTTCGTTCCAGGCGGAGCCGCAAACCTTGCGTACAACGCCCGAAGCCTCGGATCGGATGTCTCCGTCGGCGGACTGGTCGGAGACGACGAGATGGGTGGCAGATTGCGACAGATTTTGGACGAAGCCGGAATCCACACGGCTGGTCTGGCCACCGAGCCGTCGCGGCCGACCAGCGTCAAGCTGCGAGTATGGGCAGGCGGCGCGTCCCAGCGGCACTATCAACAAGTGGCTCGCGTGGACGTGTCGAATCGAGAACCGATGTCGGAGCAGTCTCAGCAAGAGTTGATCCTCTATCTGGAAGGAGCGATTCCGGAATACGGCGCCGTCATAATCTCGGATTATGAAAGCGGCGTCGTGGACGCCCCGATCCTCGAGTATGTCCTTTCCAGCGCCAAGCGGCATGGCAAGCTTGTTATCGTCGATTCTCACGGCGACTTTGCGCGCTTTGGCGGGGTGACCGCGGTAACTCCCAATCAACCGGAGGCCGAGGCTGAGCTCGGCATATCGATGGACGACGACAAGGCGCTCGAATCGGGCGGCAACGAACTAAGATCGCGCCTCGACTGCACTCATCTGCTGATAACGCTGGGCGGCAAGGGATTGGCGCTCTTCAGCCGCGGCGAGCGAATGAAGACCGTCGAGGCTCATTCGGCGCCTGGCCTCGTCGACGCCACCGGCGCGGGAGACACCGTAGCCTCGGCTTTCGCGCTATCGCTTTTGGGCAACGCGGACCCAGTCGAGGCGGCGGAAATTGCCAACGCCGCGGGAGCGGTCGTCGTCTCACGGCTCGGCGTGTCGACCGCCCGTCCAGACGAAGTCGCGGCGTTGTTCGAAAAAGCCGATGACTGACTCCGCTTCGGCTCCCGTGGTTGAGCTGATCAGCGCCCGCGAGTATCTGGACACGCCGGGCCGCGCCTCGGGAACAATCGTCCTTACGAACGGCTGTTTCGACCTGATCCATCACGGCCACACGGCATTTCTGCAAGCATGCGCCGCCCTTGGCGACGTTCTTGTGGTCGGACTGAACGATGACGCGGCCGTCACGACGCTCAAGGGACCGGGCCGTCCTGTCCTGTCGACCGATCAGCGTGCACGAATCCTCGCCGCAATAAGGTGGGTCGATCTGGTCGTGATATTTCCGCGGTCAACCGCGGAACGCCTGATCGAGGTAGTGCGACCGGACATCTATGCAAAAGGAGCCGAATACGATCCAGCGACAGGAGACCGGCCGCTTCCAGAATTGGCGGCGGTAGCCGAGACCGGATGCACACTCCGCTTCGTGAAACTGACTCCGGGCGCATCATCATCCGACATGTACCGCCGCGCCTCGGCCGCCGTTCCGCGAGATTCGGTCGATTAAGTCCGAAACCGGTCGCCGGATAGCTTTCGCGGCGTCGCTTGTCGCTGCGGGAAACGTGTTGAGCCGGCTGGTCGGCTTTGTTCGCGAGCCCGTCATCGCGGCTCTGTTCGGGGCCACCGGTACAGCCGACGCCTTCGAAGTGGCCACGAGAATCCCCAACATGCTGTTCGACGTGGTGGTTGGAGGTGCGATCTCGGCGGTCCTGGTTCCTGTTTTCAGCGGACTTGCCGACGACAAGAGCCGGTCGGCCAAGCTCTTTTACACCCTTCTCCTGATTGCCGGCGTGGTAATCGCCGCCGTGGCCGGCGCGCTGGTCGCGCTGGCCCATCCCTTCGTGACGCTTCTGGCTCCGGCCTTTTCCGACGAGACTCACGACATGGCCGTCGTTATGCTTCGGATAACTCTGCCCGGAGTGATCTTGCTCGGTCTTTCGGCGGTGGCGTCAGGCCGGCTGTACGCCGCCGAGAGGTTCGCGTTTCCAGCATTCAGCGTAACCGCGCTAAACGGTGCGTTGATAGTTGGCGCGCTCGCCCTTACGCCGCTCGTTGGGCCGCCGGGAGTGGCGCTCGGCTATCTCGCGGGCGCGGCGGCGCATCTGGCAATTCAAATACCCGGACTCATTGCGGAGAAAATTCCGCGGGCTCGCCCCAACCCGTTTGGCAACGCCGATCTGCGAACCGTGATGTTGCTCTACGCTCCCGTTCTAGCGGGACTGATCTTCACGCAATTCATCACGTCGATCGACACGCGGCTTGCTTCCGGCGCGGGCGAGGGGAGTCTGGCGATGATGCGGTATGCCACCCGGCTCCAGCAATTCCCGCTCGGAATCGTGGTCGCGGCTGTAAGTCTCGCGGCGCTGCCGGCGCTGTCTCGTGCGGCGCCGGCCCGTTTCGCCGACCTTCCCAAAGCGCGGGACTTCAAGCATGTGCTGAGCGGGACTATTCGCTACATACTGCTTCTCATCATTCCGGCGACAGTAATGGTGATCGCTATGTCGGAGCCATTGGTCCGGTTCGTCTATCAGCGGGGCGCATTTGCGCCCGCGGCAACCAGTCCCACCTCGATAGCGCTGGTCATCTACGCGCTTCAGTTGCCGCTGGTGGCGCTGGATCAGATATTCATATTCGCCTACTACTCGGCCCGCAATACGATTACGCCCGTGCTCATGGGAGTCGCCGGGGGAATCGTGTATCTAGCGGTCGCCGTACCGCTGGTTGGAAGCACCGGGTTTCACGGTCTTGTTTGGGCCAATACCATCCAGAACAGCTTCCACGGACTCGTGCTCGGCCTGCTTCTGTGGCGAGCGCTCCGGGCAAGGCCTGACGCGGTAATGCTCGGATTTGTCGCGAGAATGCTGCCTGCGGCTCTGGCGCTGGTGTTGGGAGTGTTCGCGGGGACTCGAGTCGCCAGTTTCGTAGAGCCTGAATCGGAGGCGAGCCTCGTAACAATCGCCATTGCCGGCTCGATCGGGCTGGCCGCGTATGCGGGGGGATTGTGGCTGTTCAGGGTTCGGGAAGCCCGAACGGCGGTCGAGACTATTGCGGTCAGCGCACGGATACTCCTGCGCAAGACCTCCAAGGCTTGATTGCACGTGCGACCAGCACATGCCCCGCCGTAGAATCTGACACCATGGATCTTGGCCTCAACCGTGAAAAGCTGTCGTACTCGCTCAACGACCGGGTTGTCGTCGTCACGGGCGCGAGCCGGGGATTGGGAGAGTCGATAGCGCTGGCTTGCGCCCAGGCGGGGGCTTCAGTCGTCCTCGGAGCGCGAACAACCAGCGCGCTGCTGGCATTGGCCGGCAAGATCAACTCCGCGGGCGGGCGGGCCGTCGCGATTACTACCGACGTAACCGATAGCGAACAATGCCGTACGCTGGTACGCGCGGCCACACACGAGTTTGGCGGGCTGGACGTGATGATCAACAATGCGGGGATTCCACTCGCCGGAAAGCCGTCGCTGGAGGTACGGCCGGAGGAGTGGCGCGCGCTTATTGACGGAAATCTGACCAGCGCGTTCTTTGGATGCCAGGCCGCGGCGGAAGTCATGATCGAAGCCGGCTCCGGCAAGATCATCAACATGTCTTCTCAGTTCGGATCAGTCGGCTATCCCGGCAGAGCTGCCTATTGCTCGGCTAAAGGGGGCGTGGAGCAGCTGACCCGGGCCCTCGCCGTGGAATGGGCGCCCCACGGACTTCAAGTCAACGCGATAGCCCCAACTCACGTCGAGACCGCCTTTAACTCTGAGCGAGTGAATTCGAAAGCGTTTCTCACCGAAATGTTGCCGAAGATGCCCATTGGCCGGCTGGGCGTTCCGGAGGAAGTGGCGAGCGTTGCGGTCTTCCTCGCTTCATCGGCGTCGGATCTGATTACGGGGCACACACTCGTCGTGGACGGCGGCTGGACGGCCGCCTAGAGGTTTCGGCGCAGACGCGGGGAATCCGGCGCATCCGCGTCGCTAAACCACCGGAAAAACGCGAAGCCCATCGCCGCCCAGAAAATCAACTTGCCGGGCACCCACATGAGCAGTCCCGCAATCTCTTGATCGAGCGCTACCGAAAGCCCCCAAAGTCGAGGGGCGTCGGCATAGGACGAATACAGCGGATTGCCCATGAACGTTATGAGAGCGCCGACGATGGACGTCGGGATTGGCAGAACGAAGAAATACAGCAGCTGCGCGGGCGCCGATAGCGAGGGCAGCGCTCGCACCGGGCTCAAGGCCGGCCACCACATCAGTGCTCCCACGCCGAGAATAGTGGCGTGTTCGAAATCATGAATCACCTTGATCTCCAACGCGGTTTCGTAGAAGAGCGGGACGTGCCAGACGAGGAAAACAGCCGACGACGCCAGAAACGCGAACATCGGCAGCGTCAGAAATCGAGTCGCCGAGTGGATGACGCGGCTGTAGGGAAACAGCCTTATCGCCCAGGGGGGAGTTCCAATGACCAACAGCGGCGCCGCAACGAACATGAGCAGCAGATGCTGGACCATGTGGATGCTGAAAAGGTAGTGCTCTCCGATCGAGTCGATAGGAGAGGCTAACGTAACGAAAATCACGAGTATCCCGCTGGTGAAGGCGACGACCCGGTATCCGGATACCGGCGCCCCCAGGCGGCGGCGTTCCCTGTAAGGTCCTATGGCGTACAAATACAAACTGATGCCCAGGATTACCGCGCCCAGCAGCGTAGCCTCCAGATTCCACGCCGTTAACCCGCTGTCCGGATCAACGTGATCGGTATGGAACCAGATCGCGCCCGCATATAACGTCAGTACGGCTGTCAATTCACTACCAACATGTCTCTTTGCACAGGTATCTCGCCGCCGGCGGAGTCAGGGGCAAATCCCGCAATAACGCCGGCGCGCCGCAATTCCACGCGCAAAATTCTTCCGGATCCAAAGGACGCCGAAGACCCAAATTGCTTTGCAACATTTTCCCTACTCACTATGTCTATTAGAATATCGTTTAGGGAGGTCTGCGTAATCTGATGCGGAACGGGCTTGGACCGTGAGCCTAGGAGGGCCTCCCTTACTTGAACGCTAGATTTCAGAACCCGATCTCCCGACGGCGACTCATAACCGCGAGCGGATTGTTTGCCGCTTCGGCCCTCGCGGCTCCCGCGACCGCCGGGGCCTCGGTGCTTTATCTACACGCCAACGCCGACGACTCCACCAGCAGCCGGGTGCTGTATTTCTCCGAGACGGGGCATCACCTCTCCAGAGAGTATCTGCGCCGCTGGGCGCGGATGGGAGGCATCGTCACGCTCGGCCCGCCAATCTCAGAGCCCACGATGAAGCGGTTCATCGAGTACCAGGCTTTCCGAAATGGCGTGCTTTACCGTGATGTTGACGATTCGGTTATTCGCACCGTCACGGGTGAGCCCAATACGTTGCCCGCGGGAGAGGCGCTGTCGAGGAGCTACGCCGGCTCCCGAGACCCGAATCACGGCGATGCGTCAACCGGTTTCCGGTTTGCCAGCACCTGGTTCGGACCGCATCCGCTTCTTTGGAAAACATTTCTGGAAGGCGGCGGCGTATTCGTTTTTGGATATCCGATCTCCAATCTCGTGCAAGAGTCCAGCGTTCGGGTTCAGTGGTTTCAAAACGCTCGGCTTGAGATCGACGAAGACAGCCAGGTCAGAATCTCGCCACTGGGCGAACTGATGGCCGACGCGTTGGAGCTCGATACACGCCGAGTTCCAATGAGACCCGACGCGTTGCTGTTCCGCGGAGTCAGCAATCCGATTCCGCACGGCAGGATCGAGGATCGCCGGATCGAGGTCGATCTTTCGCGCCAGCGGCTCGCCGCGTTTCAGGGTGAAAACCGCGTCTACGACGTGCTGGTGTCGACCGGTCGACAGTTGACGCCCACGCCCACCGGGACCTTTCAAATTGTCCGGCGAGTCGAAAACGAGCGGATGACCGGTGGCGTACCGGGGACCGAAAGCTATTACGACCTCTCCGACATATATTTCACGCAGTACTTCACCTGGAATGGGCACGCGCTGCATTACGCATACTGGCACAACAACTTTGGCAACGAGATGAGCCACGGGTGCATAAACATGTCGCTGTGGGACGCCAAGTGGATCTGGAACTTTGCCGACTCCGGCGTGCCCATAACTATTCGGTAGTCCGCGAGCATCTCCGGCGCAGGCGCGCGAATCGCCGATGCGTAACGTGACTTATTGGCCGATCGCTACAACCATCTCTCGTATCCGCTAGCGGCGCTCGGATTTGGGCCGTCGGTCGATCCTGGTGGAGGATCGTTCTAACAGTCACACGATATGCTGAGAGCCGTAAGAACACGTATTAGCGCCGTGCGACGCGGACCAGGGCCGATCTGTCGATAACCGCGCCGGTTCGTTCCCAGTCAAAGCGAGGAAAGATGGCGACGATCAAAGGAAAAGACTTGCCCGGGATAGCCGAAGACGTCACCGGGCTGATCGGCCGGACCCCCCTGGTGCGGATAAATCGCACGGCCGAGGGCTGCAAGGCGACCATAGTCGGGAAAGTCGAGTCCTTCAATCCGGGCGGCAGCGTCAAGGATCGTATCGGACTCGCAATGATCCGCGACGCCGAAGAACGGGAACTGATCCAGCGCGGCAAGACTGTAGTCGTCGAGCCGACTAGCGGCAACACGGGAATAGCGCTTGCGATGATATGCGCGGCTCGCGGATACCGCTGCGTTCTCACCATGCCGGAAACCATGAGCCTCGAACGGCGAAAGCTGTTGATGCTCCTGGGCGCGGAAGTCGTTCTGACGCCGGGCCCGGCGGGCATGAACGGTTCCATCGCAAAAGCGGAACAGCTGCGGGACCAGATTCCGAATTCCTGGATTCCGCAGCAGTTTGAGAACCCGGCCAATCCACAGGTGCACGAGCAAACGACCGCCGTCGAACTTTGGGAAGACACGAATGGCGAAATCGACGTTCTGGTCGCGGGTATCGGCACCGGCGGGACGGCAACCGGATGTGGACGGTCTCTAAAAAAGAAAAAGTCCGCCGTGAAGGTGGTTGGCGTCGAACCGGAAGGGAGCGCGGTTCTGTCGGGCGAACAGGCAGGCCCGCATCGCATACAGGGGATCGGCGCAGGGTTTGTGCCAGGTGTGCTGGACGTCGATATTCTCGATGAAATCTTGCCCATTTCAGACGATCGGGCCGAAGCCGCGGCCCGCCAGCTGGCCGAGCAAGACGGACTGTTTGTCGGTGTATCAGCCGGGGCGGCCGTCGCCGCCGCCATCGAAGTGGGAAGCCGCGCCGAAAACGAAGACAAGCTGATCGTCGCGATTCTTCCCGACACCGGCGAGCGGTATCTCAGTCATCCGGTCTTCGCCCCAATCGTTGACGTCGCCGAAATGGCTATACCAACGGGATAGCCCTCCGGTCTGACTCGCTAATCACCGCGCCGCCGCACACGATCTGACCAGTGTTGCCGGATACGGCTCGGATTGCCGCCGGCGTAGTAGCGGCCGGCGCCACGATATTCAGCGTCGTTTACATGGCATGGCTGTCGGGGCGGCCGCTGGATACCCGGCAAAGCGTGGCCGACTTCTCGGTAGCGAGGCGTTCGGCCCGCAACACGGCCGTGCTCTTTGGCTCGGGCATCGCGGAGCGGGCGCTGTTCTGGGCGTTTTGGATCGTCGCGCTGCGAATCCTCGGACCTACCGGAAACGGCGAGTACGCGTTCGCGACCAATCTCTTCGTCTACTTTGCGGCCGTCACGAACTTCGGACTCTCAACACTCGTATCGCGAGAAATCGCCCGAAGGCGAGCCGATCTTCTGAACATCTTCGGCAACGCGCTCGTCCTTAGGCTTGCCGTTTTGATGGCGGGCGCGCCGATCATGGTCTTGGTGGCGCTCGCGTACCGTCTCGGGGGGTCGATTTCCAACGTCACCGTCGCAGTGACCGTTCTGATAGCAGTCTCATTGATACCCAGCTCGATAAACCAGGCGTACGCGGCGGTATACGCGGGGTTCGAGCGGACCGACTTTCGCGGCGCGGTCGCGATCGGGACCGCTTTGTTTACCGTCGGCGCCGGGGTACTGGCGCTGCTGACCGGCACTGGCCTGATTGGTCTCGGCGCCGTCGCGATAGTCGCGGGCCTCTTGACGTTTGCGACGCTCGCGCGGCCGCTGGGCTACAAGCTGCTCGGCGCCTACAGGCTCGTCACGCGCCGCGAGCTGGGGGCGATGGCCCGCGACGCGATTCCGTTGATGCTCAACGAGCTGCTGGCAAACGTCTTCTTCCAGATCGACATACTCGTAATTCAATCCCTGCAAGGCACGGAGATGGTCGGAAAGTACAACGCTTCGTACAAATTCATCGCCGCGCTCACGGTAATTCCGGTAGCGGTTGCGCTTCCTCTGTTTCCGGCCCTCGTTCGCGCCGCCGCCAATCCGGAGGAGCTTGGGCGCTGGTTCGTGCGGGCGTGGAGATTTCTCGCGATCATAGGACTGCCCATCGTGGTTGTATTCACGGTGTTTGCGGATGGCATCGTCAGGAGCTTTTGGGGAGACCGGTTTCTGCCGGAGGGCGGTGAAGTGCTGCGCGTTTTGATCTGGTTCCTGCCGTTTGCGTTGCTCAACGCGATGTTTCAGCAAGTGCTCATTTCGATCGATCGGCTTCGTACGATAGCCACCTCGTTCGTTGCGGCGACCGCCCTGAACCTGGCGCTGAATCTGGCGTTGCTGCCGGAATTCGGCATCGTTGCCGCCGCCTATGCCACCGTGATCGCCGAGATTGCCCTGCTGGTTCTGTACGGTTCGGCTCTGCGCGGACGAGGCCTGCTGGGGAGAGTGCCCGGTCCGCTAATGAAACCCGCATTCGCGGCGGCGGTTATGGCCGGAATCGCAATCCTGTTACACCCGTTCGGCTGGTTCGTGGGAGCGGTTGCAGGCAGCGCCGCCTACGTGGCGGTGATGTTCGTCACCGGCGGCCTCAGCCGTCAGGACCTGGCTTCGGCGTATCAGGCTATCCGGGGCGACTCTGGCTAGCGTTCGTGGAGCGAGCCGTGGTAGATGGTCCGACTCTCCACGTCTTCCATCGAGCGCTCGTGCAGCGGCGCGCCGAACTTGTCGTATAGATCAGCGTCGTCGGGCAGGCCGTGGGGCGAAGAGACAACTTCGACCGGCCCGAGATGCAATATACCCGGCGTATCCTGATAAATCCCTTTGATGCTGCCGTCGAGCCGGATAGGCTCGCGGTCGGCGTAGATAAAGCTCGCAAACGCTTCGTAAATCCCGGCTGGCGCGCCCGACGGAACCCATACGGCGGTCTTCGCAACGATCCGCTCTCCGGGAATCCAGTGATGCGGCTTTCGGGCATCCTGCGCCAGGGGCCGGAAGATCCGCTCGTAAACTTGGCCGTCGGGACCTTGGAGCCAGGCCCTGATCGCAAGATCGGGGGCCGCCGGGCCGTTCGAGAACAACCGGAAGGTGAACCGGATCCCGTTGCCGCTTTCCTTTGGAGGCTGGTCGTCACGGGCTCCGGCAAACTCGACCGACAGCACATCGGGGCCTTCGTCGAGACGGTACATGCCCCTGTCGCGAATCACCATGTCGCTTGCGTCGGTCATATATAGAAGCAGCATCCCGTTTCTGTACGCCGAGTCGCGGGCTTTCCATAGCCGGGAATTGAGCCAGTCTTCAACATAGCCGTTTGGGTCCGACTGATTGAGCGCGCTAAGGATCACCCACAGCCGTATATGACTCTCGGCGGCCCGCCCCAGCTTCGCTTCGACTTCGTCTCTAGTTACCGCGGGCGGCGTCTCATCAGGCAGCAACCAAACGTCCACCGTTTCTAGGAAGTCCGGATAATAATGCCGCCAGAACCAGCCTTGCCAGGGTCCGGCCAAGACGACCGCGTCGCGAAATTTCCCGGGCCGCTCCGATTCCGGCATCGGAAGCGACAGCTCGTTGATCGCGGACGTAATGGCGCGGTAATCGCCGCGTTCGTATCCGAGATAGTAAAAGCGGGAGGCGTAAAGGGGGCCGGCGGCGAGTAAAACGGCCGCCAGGCCCGCGATTGCAAGATCGGGCAGCCGGAGCCGGGTCAGCGCGTAGCCGGCAAAGAGGGCGACGATGGGGATTCCCATCATCAAGTAGCGCGGCTGGTACTCCTGTCCGAAGAGGAGCAGCGCCACCAGGCCAATCGCGGCAAAAACCGCATACGCGTGAAGAGACCCGGCTCGCCGCCTCCAGGCGGCCAGGACAAAGCCTGCCAGCGCGGTGGCGCCGAGCAGGATTGCGATCCCTACCGAGGCGCGACCGCCCCGAATGTTGCCGATTCCGGTGGTCATATTCATCCAGCCCTCGCGGGCGGTGTGGCTTATCAGGCCGTAAGTCAGCGTCCCCTTCCCGAACGCGCCTACGCTCGCCTGTACGCCGGACGAGGTGAACATCCAGGTGAGAAGCGCCGCAATCACTACGGCCTGGGCTGCGAGTAGTCTTACCACGACCCATCTATTCCGCTTCCAGTTCGAGATCAGATAGACATTTCCAGCAATAACTCCCATCAAAGCGGAGTAGTCGAAGAACGCTCCCGCCAGCGAAACCAGACCGTAGGCGGCCCAGGCGCGAATTCCTCCATGCTCGAATGCGCGAATCAACAGATACAGAGCCAGGAATCCGAACAGGGTCGCGAAGATGTACATCCGCGCTTCGCGGCTGTAGAAAATGAGAGTGGGAGACGTTGCGACTATCACCGAAGCCACCATGGCTGAGCGCCTGCCAAGAAGCCGCGCTCCCAGCGCATAAGTCACCGGCACGAGCGCGACGCCGGCCGGCACGGAAAGCAGCCGCGCCAGCGGCTCCGCTTCGCCGAACAGCTTGCTCCAGTAATGAAGCGTGAGGTAGTAAAGCGGTGGATGCTCGAACGGCGCCGTGCTAATGGCATTCAGGAGGTCGACGGCGACCAGACGGGCGTACCAAACGCTGGCGACTTCATCGAAATCGAAGTCGCCAAGTTCCGGCAGCCGCCACGTTCTGAGAAACAGCGCCAGGAGCGCCGCGAGAACGACCACGACTCTCGGATCGAGCCGCACACGGGTCAAGCGGCCATACACACCTCGACCAGACACGGGAATAAACCGAACGGCGAGGTTCGCCATTACGCTCGCTCGCGACGAATCGGCATCGGTCCTATCTGAATCGGTTCTCCCCGCGAATGACGCCGAGGTTCAATGGTGGAGCGCGCCGGTGCGCGATCACTTGATTCGACCTGCAAGATCGTCGTAGAGAACGCGAATTACAAAGCTCGGGTTGCAGCCTGTCGCGGATGGCCGCCGCAAGGCTCTCCAGCGTGCCGAGAAACCTGTCGCGGCATTCGGCGAGTGGACGGCGCTACTTGATTTCGACCTTGGCGCCCTCTGCTTCGAGAAGCGCGGCGAGATCCTCGGCGTCCTGCTTGGAAATACCCTCCTTGACCGGCCCCGGCGCCTCGTCGACGACGGCCTTGGCTTCTCTCAGTCCGAGGCCCGTCGCCTTGCGCACGACCTTGATCACCGGAATCTTGTTGGCGCCGACTTCGGCAATATGCACGTCGAATTCGGTCTGCTCCTCGACTTCGGCCGCCGCGGCCCCGTTCGCGTCCGCCGGCGCGGCCGCCATCACGGGCATGGCCGAGACGCCAAATTTATCCTTCAGTTTTTCTACGAGGTCTGCGAGCTCGAGAACTGTCATCGACTCGATCGTCTCGATAATGCTGTCTACCGAATTTCCGGCAGCGGTCTTCTTTGCAGCCATGTGGACTAAACTCCGTTCAGAAACATTCCTACGCTTCAGACTCTTCAAGCTGATCAACACGCCCCTGAAGGGCGTAAACGAGACTGGAGATAACTCCCTCCAGGCAGTACACCAGACTCGATATCGGCGACTCGATTCCCCAAACTGCCTGGGACAGCAATTGGTCCCTGCCTGGCAGCGACGCGATTCGGCGCACTTCTTCGGTCGAAATCAGTTCGCCGTTGAGTACGCCGCCCCGAACCATCCAGCGCTCGTCGGTGACGTAGTTTTGCCACAGTGCGTTGGCAGGGCCAATGAGATCGTCGTGACACTCGGTTATCGCCGACGGACCGTCAAAAAGGGCTTTGGCGAAGTCCAGACCGGAATCGTCGGCTGCCCTGCGCGCCAGCGAGTTCTTGGCGATGCGAATGTTGCCGCCGCTCTCCTTGATCTTTCGTCGAAGCGTCTGGAGAGCCCCGACCGTCAACCCCTGGAAATCGCTAACCATCCACAGCGGGGCGCCTGTCATTACAGCCCTGATCTCCTCAACCTGCTCGCGTTTTACCGCTCTGCTGGCCAATAAGCTCCTCCTTCCCTGTTAACAAAAAACCGCGCGGTTACGCCGCGCGGTTGGAAGGCTGAGCCTTCGCTGGTCCCGCCTGGACGGGCTTTAGCAGTTTAAACACCCTGGATGCGCCCGCCGTCTTCGGCGTAATCGATCTAACTTGTACCGTCGATTCTTGGCTTAGGCTTCTCCGTGCTTCTGATTACGGTACGACGACAAAATCAATTTACTGATCTGGTGAGAGACAGAGTCTCCTGAACGTCAAGCGGGATACCTGGCCCCATTGTTGAAGCGAGTGTAGCCGATCTTACGTACGTGCCCTTCGCGCCCGATGGCCTCGCGGCAATGATGGCGGCCAGCACGGCCGCGAAGTTTGCGCGAAGTTGCGCCGTAGTGAACGAAGCGCGTCCAATGAGCATATGCACGTTGCCGGTCCGGTCGACCCGGAATTCAACCCTGCCAGCCTTCAGCTCGTTGACGACCTGCTTGATGTTTTGAGTAACCGTGCCCGCCCGTGCGTTCGGCATCAGGCCTCGCGGTCCGAGGATGCGCCCAAGCGGGCTGACCAGGCGCATCATGTCCGGCGTCGCGACGGCGGAGTCGAACTCCAGCCATCCGCCTTGAATCTTCTTTACCAGGTCCTCCGTCCCGACTTCGTCCGCATTCGCCTCCATCGCCTCGCTGGCTTTGTCGCCGACGGCAAACACAACCACCCGTTGCGTCTTGCCGGTGCCGTGTGGAAGAGTCAACGTGCCGCGCACTTGCTGATCCTGATGAGTGGGATCCACTCCCAGATTGAGGTGTAACTCGACCGAAGCGTCGAATTTCGTACCGGAGGTCTCGGGCAAGAGCTCCAGCGCCTCGTCCGGCAAGTACGCTTTGCCTCTCTCAATGAGCTCTACTGTACCTCTGTAGCGCTTTCCCTTTTTAGACACCTGGGATTTCCGATCTCACGTTTCTTCGACCTCCGTCTCTCTATGACCTAGTCCGGGCTGATTTCCAATCCCATGCTGCGAGCAGTGCCCGCCACGACCTTTTCCGCAGCTTCAATATCGATAGCGTTGAGATCGGGCATTTTCGTTTCGGCGATCTGCCGCAGTTGACTCGGAGAAACGCTGCCCACGATTTCGTTGCGGGGGGAGCCGCTTCCTTTTTCGACGCTGGCAGCCTTTCTAAGCAAGTCGCTGGTCGGCGGCGTTTTGGTCATGAACGAGTATGACCTGTCGGCAAAGATGGTTATCTCCACCGGAATGATCGATCCTCGCTGCGCCTGGGTGCGTTCGTTGTATTCCTTGCAGAACTGAACGCTGTTTACGCCGTGTTGCCCCAGGCTTGGGCCGACCGGCGGCGCGACCGTCGCTTCGCCGGCAGATAACTGAAGCTTTACTACTGTTAGTACTTTCTTCGCCAAATCTCAGCAAATCCTCACTAGAAAATCGTCGCCCTAACCGGGTATCGGCGATCCGCCTTTGACGCGCTCTACCTGAAGAAAATCCAGCTCGACTGGAGTATCACGGCCAAAGAACGAGACCATTATGCGAACTCTGCCTTTGTCCTGATTGACTTCGTCAACCGTGCCCAGGAACTCGGAGAACGGACCATCGATGATCTTGACCATTTCTCCAACCGCAAGACTTACCTGCGGACGTTCGACTTCGCCGGCTATCTGCTTGAAAATCTCATCGACTTCCGCCTGGGGCAGGGGAGTTGGCCGGTTGCCGGTCCCGACAAAATTCACAACGCCGGGCGTGTTTCTAACGACAAACCAGGACTGGTCGTCCATTTCCATGCGGACCAGAACGTAGCCTTGAAACATCTTGCGCTTGACGCGCCGCCGCTCGCCCTGCCGCACTTCCTCGACCTCTTCCTCGGGCACGACGATCTCGAAGACCTTATCCGCAGCTTCCATCGTCTCGATTCTGTGCTGGAGGTTGTCGTTGACTTTGTTCTCGTAGCCAGAATAGGTATTTAGAACGTACCACTCCCCGCCCGTTGTCTTTTCGTCTACCAGCTCCATGGCCTCACCATATCTAGCCAAATACCAATTCACTCAGCCGGGATAGCCCAAAGTCGAAGGTCCCCAGAATCGCCGCCAGCACGAGGCATACGCCCAGAACTATCACCGTAAGCCTGGTCGTTTCCTGCTGCGAGGGCCAGTGCGAACGACGAAGCTCGGCGTAAGTCTCACGCGTAAACCGAACCGGCCCTAGGTCAAGAAGCGTCCCGAACCTGCCAGTGCGGGGCCGACGTCTGGTCTGGCGCTTGCTTCTTCGCTTTGCGACTGCCATTGGGTCTTACCCTAACGTGTCTCCCGGTGGTCGGTATGCTGCCGGCACCAGCGACAAAACTTCTTCAACTGGAGCCTGCCCGTATCATTTCGGCGATTCTTGGTGGTGGCGTAGTTGCGCCGGTTACATTCCCCGCAAGCCAGGGTGATAACCGACCGATCGTCTCTCGAAGGCACTGTGAACCGCTCCCGCCATACACAAACAAGACGGCCCGCCACGGACCGTCAATCTATTATGTCACACAATTCCCCTGGCCGTCCGCGAGAATTCGTTCCGATTTACGTGCGCGGGTTTGATATCGACAGGCGCCACGGCGCGTCTAAACGAATGCCGTTTTCCTTTCCACGACGCCGTCGTCCGCGTTGGGTCCCGCCTGGAGCGGGGCGTAGGTCGCGCGCGAGTCGGAGGTCTCCCACAGAGTCACGCTGACTACTGGCAGCCCCATTTCCGAGACCTGCCCGTAGAGCATTCGCGCCATGTTCTCGGCGGTTGGCTCTTCGGCCATGAGGTACGCGTCCTCTCCAAGCGCCGCGACTGCCGGGGCCAGCGGATCGTCCGCTCGCAGAATCATTCGATGGTCCAAATGGGAATCGATCCAGCCGCCCACCGCGTCGCCGACATCGCCAAAGTCCGCCACCATGCCGGCCTCGTCGAGCGCATCGGCGCTAAGACGGATCTCCGCAACGCCGTTATGTCCGTGCGGACGGTTGCATTTGCCGTCGTAATCGACGAGCCGGTGACCGAACGAAAAACCGACGCGTTTTACGATTTCATACATTATGTCAACCCAATCATGACTAAACGACCTGGCGTCCGCCGTCGACGGGAATCACGGCTCCGGTCACGAAATCAGTGCCTTCGATCAGATAGAGCGTCGTTTGCGCTATATCCTCCGGACTCCCGATTCGCTTGACGAGCGTCGCTCTCTCGACGGCCCTGGTCATTTCGGGTGTGAAGTCCTCCGGCAATAAGATTGGCCCCGGGGCGACGGCATTTACGAGCACGGTTGGAGCGAGTTCCTTGGCCATCACTTTCGTCAACGCCAAAACGCCGCCCTTTGCCGCAAAATAGGGCGCGTAGTTTATGTACGGGCGATCGACCCCCCAGTCTGCCATGTTGATTATCTTCCCTCCACCCTGCTCACGCATGTGCAGCCCAAAGAGCCAGCAACCAAGAAACGGTCCTTTCAGGTTGACCTCGATATTGCGTTCCCAATCATCCTCGGTAAGCTCATCGATGGGAGTCGGATAATAGATTGAGGCGTTGTTGATGAGGACCTCCACCGATCCGAATTTTCGGATGGCGGCGTCGCGCACCGCCGAAACGCCGTCGTAGGTGGAAACGTCGCCGTGAACCGCGAGTGCGTCGACGCCCACGGCCTTGAACTCCGCGACGGCCGCGGCGGCTTCATTCGCGGAAGTGCGGTAGTTAACCACGATATTTGCGCCGCGCTCGGCCATGCGCAGGGCCACGTGACGCCCCACGCGGCGCGCGCCTCCGGTAACGACCGCCGTCGCGCCGTCAAGCTTCATTCGCAATCTTCAAGGAATAGGGCCTCTTTGCCCGCCGTAAGCGCGCGTGGCAAATCGCCCGGAGCAACGGAAACTAAGTTACCACGCACTCTTCGCGTCTCCCGCGTTGGCGGGAGGATGCCGGCGATTCAGCAGGCATGAGTGGTCGCCCTGAACTGAAGAGCCGCGTGATCGCGCTCGTGAGCGGCCTCGACAGCTGCATTATGACCGCGCTGCTGGCGCAGACTCATCAGGAAGTGACTCCGTTGTTCATACGTTCCGGCCTCAAGTGGGAGGACGCCGAGCTTGCCGCGCTTGGCAGCTTTTTCGAGGCGCTCGACGCCAAGCCGGTAAGGCCGGTCGTTGAGCTCGAATTTGGCCGGGGGGGGCTTTACAGCGGTCACTGGAGCACGGGAGGCGAAGCCGTACCCGACGCCATGGCGCCCGACTCAGACTTTTTCCTGCCCGGCAGGAATCTCCTGCTGCTCAGCGTTGCCGCGACCTACGGTTCGATCGAGGACATATCGAACATTGCGATCGGCATTCTCGCGAGCAATCCGTTTCCCGATGCCCGGCCCGATTTCCTGCGAAGCCTGGAGCAATCGGCGGGACTCGCGCTCGCGCGCGAGTTTCGCCTACTAACCCCGCTCCTCGACATGCACAAGTCCGACGTCCTCCGAGCGGGGGAGAGATTCCCTGTCGAGCTTTCGCTCTCTTGCGCCGATCCGGTCGATGGCGAACACTGCGGCGTTTGCGGAAAGTGCGGCGAGCGCAGACGCGGCTTCATCGACGCTCAAATCCCGGACAAAACCAGATACGCGAGGCTGGGTTCACTCTAAGGCGCCGGCGCAATCGTTACGATCGCAAGCGGTCGCCTCGGACCCCTCAGACTCAGTCGGATGCTACCGGGTCGTCGAGCGGGGGTGATCACAGACCGTCGACCGCCATCGTTAACTGGGTGGGATAACGGGCAGCGTTACGTGCGACGGGTAGCGCGAAGAGTGGTGAACCGTTTGACGCGCGACCCGGAACTCAAGTTCCCATCCCCATGCGCCGCCCGTATTTGGGTTTCGGTCGAATCGCGGGAAGTTGCTGGACGATACGTCGATTCTGATCCGGTGACCCCGCTTGAACACGTTACCCGTTACGTCCAGATCGAGCTGATACTCGTAGACCTTCCCTGGATCGAGTAGCGTGGGATTGGAGGGATCGTCGCGGAATCGCGCTCGGATAATGCCGTCGCACAGGTTCAGGGCGGAGCCGTCAGGCGCCACGTCGACCAGCTTTCCGGTCCAGTCGGTGTCGCGCGCGTCCGATTCCGCAAAGAGGGCCAACTTGATCGGGCCGGTCACTTCGGTGTCGGCCTCGAGCGGCGCGCTCGTGTAACACAGCATGTCGGAGCGCATCTCGACGCCTCTCTGATCGTGAGGCCCCCAAGCGACGATCTCATCGGTACAGCAGTTATTTCCGCCGTGGGTCTGAATCGGCGCCGCCGGATCGTAAATGAACGTGTCCGCCGGCTCATCCGAAGGTGGATCGATACTAAGAGTTCCATTTCCGTGCAGCGTGTTCGCGTTACCACCCGAATGCAGGTACCACTTTTGCCAATCGGTTCGGTCCAGCGGCCACTCGTGCTCATCCCGCCAGACGTTGCTTCCCATGATGAACAGCCGAACCGGCGGCTCAAGGGCGATACCGTTGTTCTCGCCCTTGAGCCAGTAGTCGAACCAGCGCAGCTCCTCGGCTCCGACGTCGATCAGCGAATGCCCGCCAAAGTCGATATCTCCCGTTCTGGTCGATGTGCTAAGTCCGTGCTTCCAGGGACCGCAGACGAGCTTGCTTTGTTTGGCTTCCGCCGATCCGCCGTGCTTTCGCAAGCCGTTGAAATTCTCGAACGTACCGGCCACGAACACGTCGTACCAGCCGCCCATGTTGTAGGCGGGAGCCAGGATGTCACCGTACTTCCCGCGGTTACTGATGCGCTTCCAGTAATCGTCGTAGGAACTGTGAGCCACCCAGTCTTTCCAGAAATCCACGCGCCGTCCGGCGGCTTCGTCGGCCTTGGCGATGGGAAGCGAATTGAACACCGTTGACCAGTCTTGGAATTCGATATTCTGATTCGTGCGAGACGTAGTCGTCATCCCCCACGTCGCCATGAACGCGAGCTGGAATGCTCCGTGCGCGTAAACCCAGTGGTCCCAAAAGTCGGAAGGCGCGACCCGCGGCGCCATGCAGGTCAGATAAGGGCTTGCCTTGGGAGCCGCCTGCCATTGAGTCATTCCGACGTACGACGAGCCCGACGTCCCGATCTTGCCGTCCGACCACGGTTGCCCACCAATCCATTGCTGGGTATCGAATCCGTCGTCGGCCTCGTTCACGAACGGGTAGTAAACGCCGTCCGAGTCCCACCGCCCGCGAAGGTCCTGCAGCACGTATACATAGCCTTGTCCGGCCAAAAATCTCGCGCGCTCGATCACGTCGTCGTCATTGTTGCTATAGGGCGTCCGGCTGAGGATCGCCGGGTATTGGCCCGGCGAGTCGGGCAGGTATACGTCCGTGGAAAGTTCCACACCGTCCCGCATCGGTACGCGAACGCCGAGGTCCATTCTTGTCGGGAAGTTGGTGCTCATCAGGTCTCCCGCTACATAGTTCGGCTTCTATTAAGATCGACGTAACGTTATACGATTCGCAGATACGGCGTCGCAAAGGGTAGGCCTTGAAATACGCGCTTCGGGATGGCCTTAAATCCGGTAGAGCTGAACGCACAAGACCGGAACGCGTGCGCCTTCGCGTTCGGGAGGTATAGCTGATGGCGGACCGAGTCAACCGGCGCTGGCTGCTTGCCAGCTATCCGTCCGGGGAACCGAGCCTGGACAATTTCGAATTCGCAACGGCCGCGATCCCGCGGCCGGGTCCGGGGCAGGTTCTCGTTCGCTCGATCTATATGTCGCTCGATCCGTACATGCGCGGGCGCATGAGGCCCGGCCCGTCCTACGCAAGCCCGAACCAGATCGGCGAGGTCATCGAGGCGGGGGCGGTTGGAGTCGTTGAGTCGTCCCGCCATGCCGACGTTGCCGACGGCGCGATTGTCCAGGGCCGTCTTGGCTGGCAGGAATACGCCGCGCTGGACGGCGACGAAGTTCGAGTTGTAGACCCTTCGATGGCGCCGATCTCAACCGCGCTCGGCGTGCTGGGAATGCCGGGCATGACGGCATACTTCGGACTGCTGGAAGTCGGCAGGCCCAAAGCGGGAGAAACCGTGCTGGTCTCGGCCGCATCGGGAGCGGTGGGCGGCCTTGTGGGCCAGATCGCGAAAATCAAGGGCTGCCGCGTCGTAGGCGTCGCCGGGACTGAAGCGAAGTGTTCTTACATTGTCGACGAGCTGGGCTACGACGCTTCCATCAATCATCGAACCGCCGACGTTGAGCGGGAAATCCAGCATCTCTGCCCCGATGGGATCGACGTCTACTTCGACAACGTGGGCGGCGCGATTCTCGACGCGACCCTCCAAAACATCAATGTCGGCGCTCGGATCGTGATCTGCGGGATGATCTCGGAATACAACCTGCCCAGCCCGGAGCTAGCCCCGCGACCGACGCGGACGCTTCTCGTGCGGCGCGCGCGGATGGAGGGATTTCTGGTGTTCGACTTCGAGTCGCGCTACTCCGATGGCCGGCGGCAGATGGCGAGTTGGATCGACGAAGGACGGATCAAGTACAAAGAGGATGTCGTGGAAGGCCTGGAGAACGCCCCGGAGGCGTTCTTCGGGCTACTGAAAGGCGAAAACTTCGGAAAGCTGCTGATTAAGATTTCCGACGAGCCGGATGGCGAATAGCTGAATTGACCGGTCTGAATCGGAATCGTATGACCGCCGCAAGTTTGCTTCGACGCACCCGCTATAAGGCTGGCAAGGGAGACGAGCAGGGGTGTTGAATATGTCGAGTGTCGTCGTGGATTCGCATAACGATGCGATCGTGAGCCTTATACGCCGGGGCGGACAGAGTCTCGCGGGACCGGACGCTCCACTCCGGCGTGTGGACGCGGTTCGCGATCCCTTCGGAGCGGATGCGCCGTCGATTCACGAACCTGCAAGCGTCGTTGCGGCGCTACGGGACCCGATTGGCGGCGACGCGGCCCCCATCCAGGCAAACATTCCTAACCTGAAGGCTGGCGGCGTCGACGTAGCATATTTCGCAATCGACGTTACGCGGGCGTGGGGGAACCAACTGCTTTTCGCGCTCGACGGCTTCGGATGGTTTCTGGCCGAGGTAAACGCTCATTCCGATCAGATAGGCGTCGCCACGACGACGGAAGAAATTCACGCGTTGAATTCCCAGGGCCGGATAGCCGCGGTGCTGGCCGTGGAGAACTCCGACGTCCTGCAGCGCAGCCTCTATGTATTGCCCGCGCTCTATTCGATTGGCGTAAGAGCCATCACCTTGACGTGGAGCCACCGGGCCGACGCGGCCGACGGCGCGTTTGAGAACGCAACCGGCGGCGGCTTGACCAAATTCGGAAAAAGTCTGGTGCGCGCCATGAACGACATCGGGATGCTCGTGGACATTTCACACATAAGCGATCGCGGATTCTGGGATGCGGTAGACGTATCGAGCGCGCCGCTGATCGGCACCCATAACTGCTGCCGGGCGCTGACCTACCATCCCCGGAACCTTGACGACGACCAGATACGGGCGATAGCGAGCGGCGGGGGAGTGATCGGCGCCACGTTAGTGCCGAGTTTCGTCGACTCTGAGAAGCCCTCGATTGACAGGTTTCTCGACCATGTCGAGCACTTCGCCGAAGTGGGCGGTATCGACTGCGTTGGAATCGGGTCCGATTTCGATGGCGGCGGCGACGTCTTGACCGACGCCGGAGAGTATCAGCGGATCGCCGAGGGACTGTCGGACCGCGGCTGGAACGACGACGATCTGTCCAGGGTCATGGGCCTGAATCACATGAGGCTGTTCAAGCAAGTCTGCGGGTAATCCTCCGGATCGCCTGGAAACGACACGCGATACCAAGTCGAACCGGCATAACTACGCCGAGTATCAGTCCAGCAGTTCGTTCTGGCGTCCGCCGCCAGACGTCTTCTACAACGCGCCCAGCGCGCCGCGCTGCCGCGTCAACCTGTCAGCGCGATCGCGCGCAAACCGCCTGATGCCCTCGAATATCGAATTCTCGTCAAGACGCGACTCCGCGATAACGTCCGCTTCCGATCCGCCCGTGCGCCAGCGGTCGTCCCAATCGGCGGTCAGCGAATATTCCTCGGTCAGCGGCCCCATGTTCGCGAGCTGCGGGACGCGTTTTGTCATCGTGGTGACGAACATCGAGTCGTATCTCGCTGCGTCGGGTACGATCGAATCCTGATATGAGCGCGGCTGGAGCCGGAACAGGTCCTCGCTGATAACCGCCGAGACTCGAACGTTGATCCCTTCCTTCTCGAGCTCCGGCAGGATTTGCACCAGGTTGAAAGTGGAACTCGATCCCTGAACGAACACGTTCCCCATTTTCTCGGCGTCGGGATCGTAGTCGCGTATCAGGTAGACGCCCTTCGCGGCGGCCCTGACGTCCGAGTCGGCAAAAGTCGCCCGGTCGGCCACCGGAAAGTCGGGCCTCGCGACGTGGATGACAATCAGCCCCGATTCCTTATTCCGCGCGGAATGCTCGACGGCCGCAAAGAATCCCGGAGCAACGTCGTTGTAGTCCCAAAAATAGAGATTTATCACTTCTCCGCGAGGGAATAGCGTCCACACCTGAGGCGCGAATATCCCGAAGTGGGTCCGCGCGTCGGCGGCGGTTTCGGGTCCGGAATGCCCGGCTAGCACCGTCATCACTCCGAGTTTGAAGGGACTGTCCTGGTTTTGCTGGCTGAACACGCGCACGGGCGTGTACATCAGTGGAGTAAACGCGCCGTAGGTCCCGCTCAGGCCCCATACGCCGGCATGGACTTCAGGATCTGATGAAACGGTCTGTCCGACAAGTCCGACGACGCTGGAGGCGTTCACGGCTTCCTGGATGGGCGCCTTGATGCGGGTCCCGGCAAAGGAGCCATCCGGATCGTAGTGCTCGAGGAAGTGCGCGTGTTCCACATTTATCGAATCGGACAGGTCGGCGGCCACCGTCAGGAAGCGATTGTCGGTAACGTAATTGAGCCATTTGCCGATCTCGGAGATGGCGCGGCGTGTCCCGGCAACGTCTCCGGCCTTCTTGAGAAGCTCCACGCTGCCTTCGACCCGCTCGCCCGTCGCCGGATCCTCGAGCGAAACAGTTTGCGGTTCCGCAGGCAGGTTTTGCGGTCTGAGCCTGTCGTCCAGGAATGGATCGCTGTCAGTCGGTATTCGAACCGGAAGGTCGGCGGGCACCTTCTCGGCTATCTCCACAAGCCTGTTTGCGATCCATTCGCGGAGACCAGGTTTCGAGTCCATAACGGATAGGGCGACGTCGACGTTCGTCTTGAACTGGATAAGCCTTTCGCGCTCATCGGCAACCGGACCGTCGTCGATCCCCGCGAAAGCAACCCCGTAGCGCTGCTCGAAGCTCCGCGCCAGCGAAACGAAGTACTCGCTGTTCATCTTCATCGCGTAGGGATGGCTTGGATAGCCGACAAGCTGGTCCTGGCCGTTGACTTTTCCGCCAATGGCGCCCGGCCACCAGCCCTTGACGGTGTTGCCGATAACGATCATTGGCCGCCGGTCGTCCTGAGGCCAGTCCTCCATCGCCTTCAGCACCGCCATGACTTGATCGAAATCGTTACCGTCGTCGATGTGGAAGACGTTCCATCCGTACGACACCCACTGACCGATCAGGTCGTAAGACTCGAACCTGGAATCGATGACTCCGCCGACCAGGCTGTCGTCGATTCCGGCGTTGTTGTACGAAAGCAGGATGCGAAGCCTCTTACCGACTTTTTGGGCCAGGGCCGCCGTCTTGAGTTCCTGGGCGTGACCTTCCGTCATTGCAAACTCGCCCTCGAGCGCCAGAATCTTCAGGGATTCGGGCGCCTGGACAAAGTCCCAGAACATAGACTTGCCGCCGGCCGTGGCGATGCCGATGCCCGAAGGGCCGCCGTTAACGTCGTTCGTAACGTCGGTGGTTTCGGCGTGTCCGGCCAGAGACCGGATTCCCCGCAGCTTCGCCTGACCGAACAGCTCGTGCTCGGCAAGCCCGTTGTCGGCGAGCAGAGTCTCAAGCGCTCCGGCGCCGCGCCGGAATCCCAGCGCGTCTATCGGCAGCATTGCAACATCGGGATCGACCGCGAAACGGTCGTCGCCGGTCGCGGCGTGATGACGGGCCATCGCCTCGTACAGAATCATCCAAAGGGCATAGCCGGTGGGGATGTTGTGTCCGCCCGCGAACATGAATTTGTCGGAAAAGGGAAGTTTGGGCTGCCGGATGTCATATCGCAGACCTCCAGCCTCGGGACCCGCCAAATGGGCCGCGACGTTGTAGGGCGTATAGGCGAGCGGTCCGCCAAAGTGCCCCGTCTGGGAATAATTCCCGAGCAAGACCAGCGTCATGGCCGTCATGAACGAAACGTCGTCAAACCGCTCGCGGTCGTAATCGGGCAATTCGACGCTGAGCGCGGCCTGCTTCTCCTCGGTCGCTACGGAGCTTATTGTGACGGCCCGTGGTCCTGTCATCGATTTCGCAGACACTATTGGTCTCTCCTGATCACGCAGTTCAGACGCAGACGGTGAAGTCAGATCGCTCGCCCCGATATCTCTGGCACTTTAGATGCTGGAGCGAACCGATTGCTAACTTGCTCTCTATGTTTTAGCAGTTCTCGCGCATTTTCCGAAGTTGCCCCTATGATCGACGAGCGGAGCCACCGCATCGGCATTAGAGGTGATTTTACGTGAATGCATTGCAGCGCCGGTCGGAAGTCGGCGTCGTTACGTTCGACGGGCCCGGCGCCAGACCGGTTATGCGGTCCGTCCCGGTTCCCCGCGTCGGAGAGCGTGGCGGTCTGATACGCATAGACGCCTGCGGAGTCTGCGGAACCGATCTGCACATTCTCAAGGGGCATTGGCCCGGAGACCTGCCCTGGCCTTTCACACTCGGACACGAGCTCGCCGGGGTGGTCGAGACGATCGGACCCGGCCTTACAAGCGACTATATGGGGCGCTCCTTGCGCGAAGGCGACAGGGTAATCATGCCGCCGCTCATGGCTTGCGGCCAGTGTTATTACTGCGTCCACTATCCCAGCCGGGCCAATCGATGCCTGCGTCCGACGTATTACGGACGCAAAATCGGATTCGATGACCCGCCGCACCTCTGGGGCGGATGGGCGGAGATGGTCTACGTCGATCTCGACAGGCTGCCCGCAACGAAGATATTCCGCGTCCCGGACGACATGCCCGCGATGGTCGGTTCGCTTGTCGAGCCATATAGCTCCGTGACCCGAGCATTCAATCGCGCGATGTCTCTCGGAAATGAATCATTCAAGGCTGGCGACTCGGTGGTAATTCAAGGCTCGGGACCTATCGGAGTAATGGCGCTCGTGGCGGCGAGACAGCGGGGCGCTGGCAAAGTCGTCGTCGTGGGCGCCCCGGAAAACCCCCGGCTCGCCTTGTGCCGGGAGATGGGAGCCGACGCCACGGTCTCAATCGACGAGTTTTCGAGTCCCGACGAGCGTGTGCGGGCGGTGAGGGAGGTCGTCGGAGGATTCGGGGCGGACCTCGCGCTTGACTGCTCGGGCAGTCCAGCGGCCGGTCCCGAGGGAGTGGAAATGCTGCGTGACGGCGGAACCTACGTCGAGATGGGACAGTTCACCGATGCCGGCAGCATCGACACCAACTGGCATCGGATGTGTGTCAAGGAAGTGCAGATCCTCGGAAGCTGGGCGTTCACGCCCGACGAGGTCGATCAGGCGATCACAAATCTCTATGCCGTCCAGGACGACTACGATTGGACCCGCTTGCAGAGCAAGTTCCCTCTGACCGAACAAGGGGTCGCCCAGGCGATAGCCTCAGCCTCGGCGATGGAGTGCGTAAAGGCGACGATAGTCCCGCAGCTCTAAGCGCACGTCATGCCGGAGTGAGCGCCGGCCTTCCGGGACTAGTCTTCGACTTCTATCGTGAAAGTCCGCTCGTTCCACTCGCCGTCGTCGGACCATCGAAATTGAAATTTCAGCGTGTTGCCTCCCTGGAGATGCCCGAAACCGAGGTACAGATCGTGAACGCTGCGGCTTCGACGCCTCATCCGGCGTTCGTAATAGGTCTTCCAATCGTCGAGCGTGTACCGGCAGAGCGCGGGTGACTCGACCATGATGCGAACTCCGCGCCGGCGCTGAATGCGGCGAATCTGATTCCCGAATCTCCACGCGGGCCGGCGGCGGCTGCCGGACTCAGTCATAGGATTCGCCTATCGAGCGCACCGGTCAAGTCCCTACGGCGTGGATTCGCCAGCGCGGTCGTACATCGTGTTTTCGCCCCGCAATTTGAAGCTGCGAATGTCGTAGGCTCCGGGATGGAGTACGGGCAAGTGGCCCTGCTCCACCATCAAATCGAGCGGATTGACCCTGGTTTTGAGCGGAAGCGACACGTGCTCGTGGAGCCGCGCGGAGTCGTATACCGCCATAATCATCTCCAGCGCCTTGTATCCGTTTACCGCCTCGCCACGGTGAACGTCGACGGCGCCCTCCGCCCAATCGGCTAATTCATTCGCTTGCGCGGACACGCCTTCGACAAACTCGAAGTGGTCGGCGTCGACGCTGTAAAAGCGGCCATTGGGCGCGTGAGTTATCCATTCGCCTCCCGTATCAGCCCCCGACACCCTTAGACGCTCCGGAAGCAAGTCCATCATGCCGTCCGAGCCATAGATTCTTGCGCCCTGATAGATTTCGCCGGTTAGATCGCTGATCAGAAAACACCGGGTTCCCCGCTTGAACTGGAATACGGCCGAAGCTCCGTCTTCTATGCGGGTTCCTCGCTCCATGCGATCGGTGGTCCGGGCGACGGCTCCCATCACCCAGTCGCATTCGTCATCGAGGAGGTATCGATACATGTCGGCGTGATGTGACGACCAGTTTGGAAGTCCCCAGCCCGCCGACGAGTACATAAAATCGACGCTGCCTATGACCCCGTCGGCGATCATTTCGCGAGCGAGCGCATAAGACGGCACAAACCGCCGCTGGTGCGCGACCGCCAGCTTTACGCCGTTGCGCTCGCAAACCGTCCGCATCTCTTGAGCGCGGCCCAGGTTTTCGGCCATTGGTTTTTCGGTGATGATGATTTGCGGCTTTCGCGTTGCGGCGGCGATGGTCCAAACAGCGTGTTCGCGATGCCAGGTGCATACCGAAATTACGTCGAACTTTTGAGAGTCGAGCAGTCTGTTTGGATCGGTGAAGCGGTCGGGATGGTAATTCCCGTCGGATCCAAACCGCGCGTCCATCTCGTCCATCGCATCGGAATTCATGTCGGCGATCGCGGCCACTTCGAACCGACCGGTATTGAGGTAACCAAGAGTGTGATGCACACCCATGCCACCGCATCCGATGACGGCCGCTTTCAGCCTTGAAGCCAACCGAACAGCCCTCCGCTGATCCGGCCGTTTACTGAATCCTTCCGGTGGCGCGAAGCAAGGTCTCCTGGACCATTAGCTCGTGATCAAGCGTGCGGTCCGGCTGCTTCTCTCCGCGAAGGTCGCCCACGAAGGCCTTGAGGCTGGCGACATAACGCGGACGCGCTTCGAGCTTCAGTATTGAAACCCCCGACGGAAATCCCGCCTTTGGCTCAACAAGGCAGAGTCGAAGCGTGTCGGCGGGCTCGAGGGGTTGCACTATGGCGGAGCCTTCCGTTCCGTATACCTCGAACCGCCTCGCCATCGGCGGCGCTTCCATCGCCGCTATATCTATGAAACCCAGAGCCGCGTCGTATTCGAAGACGCTGAGGGTATTGTCGGGTACGTCTACTCCGGATGCATCGGCGTGCTGCATGAAAGAGGTGATTCGTTCGGGACGTCCGAGGATGTGTACGACCAGATCGATCATGTGACCGGCGAGATCGTAATAAACACCGCCCTTAAACTCAGCGAGCGATGCTCGGTACTGGTTCGGAATGCTGGTCGAGATGTGCGCCCGAACCGAAAACACATGTCCCAGCAGACCGGAGCTAGCCCAGTTGAGAATGCGTTCGAAGCCGTCATGATATCGAAACATGTAGCCCATCTGGACCAGCAGCGACTTCTCTTTGGCGCGGGCGATAATGCTCTCGAACCGCGCGTAATCGTCCCCGGCCGGCTTGTCGTAAAACGCGTGTTTGCCGGCGTCGATGATCGCATCGGTGTGATCCAGACTCTCCGCGTTGCCGCCCTCGGAGGCGACCGCCGTAATCGTCGGGTCTTCGAGAAACTCCGAGCAATCTTCGTACCAGTGAACCTCCGACCACGGCTTCTCGCCGGCTTGCTGCAACTGATGCCGCCGCTCGGCGTCCGGCTCGAATACGCCTGTGAAGTCAACTTCGCCGTCGGCCAGCATCACGCTAAGCACGCCGGGGGCATGGGCGTGCTTTGTGCCGTACTGCGCCATGCGAATAGGCGGTTTGCCTGAACTCGTGCTCAATTTCGGATCCTTTCGGCGTGCGGCTCTTGGCCCGGAGGTTGATTCGCCTTTTCGTTAACGCCTGTCCGCCAGACGAATGCGGTCAAACCGTGCGAACGCCCGGTCACCTATCTGTGACCGGTAGCTTCCGTCACGCGCATGCGGTCGAAGCCTTGGGGAGTGAACTCGCTCACTCCCTCGACGTCGAGTATGTACCGAGCGGCTTCGCCGAGACGGCTGTAAGTTTCGGGCCTGATGTATTTTCGCTGGTCGATGTACGGCGGTACGTCGCGGCGGCCAAAGTATGCGAAAACCGCCGGCCTGTTTGCATCGCTGTTATTAACCGTGCCTCCGTGCCAGAGGTGGGCATTGAAGATATAGGCTGTGCCGGCCTTGCCGGTCAGATGCACCTCATTCGGATGCTCATTCGTTGGATCGTCCATTCCGTCGGCCGCGAGCTGCCCCCTGCTGTGGGATCCGGGTACGACCCTGGTCGGGCCGTTTTCCTCGGTGAAATCCACAAGAAAATAGATACAGTTCACGTACTGGTAATGTCCGGGCCGTCCCGCCTTTCCGGAGTCCTGGTGGAACGCCTGATGGCCGTGCCCCGGATGGACGTTGCGCGCGTTGAGGGCGCCCATTCTGAAATCGCCGCCGACGATATGACGAATGGACGCGAGCAGCTTGGGATGCGTGAAACAGATGTCGAAAACACCGTCCTTGTTCACCAGATCGCCAAGCCGGTCGGCGCCTTCCTCTTTGTGAACTTCCAGGCCCGCGGCCTCGCCCTCGAGCTCAATTAGCTCGTCGACGCGGCGTCTCTGTATTTCCACCTGCTCCGGGGTAAGTGCGTTTTCAATCCGCACGAAGCCGTTACGGTCCAGCGACGCGATGTCATCATCGGAAAGCGTGTCGTCGCGAACTCCAAACTCGTATAACACCCGATTGATGTCCATGCTCTTCCGTCCTTTCACAGCCAGGAATCGACGGAGATTCAAATCCGCCTTGGGCGATTACTAAGGCCGTCCGGTATCTGCAGCGCCGATAGTACCCTGAACCCGCCGCGCGCCAAAGACAGATACAGGTTGCAAGCTCGGATTGCGCTGGGAACTGAGAGTCGCGGTCATCGACGGCTGATCCCGTGTACGCGCCGCCAAGGGGCGGAGACCCGCCGCCGGGCTACGTCGCAAGCCATCCTCCGTCCACGGGCAGGACTGACCCGGTAACAAACGAGGACTCGTCACTGGCCAAAAAAACCGCGGCGGCGGCAACTTCGTCGGGACGGCCCAGCGGCCTGCCGATCAGCGACTTCCGCTCCCAATTGGCCTGCGCTTCGACGTCGTCTTTATAGATCTCGTTGACGGGCGTATCGATTGCGCCCGGCGCGATCGCGTTGGCGCGGATCCCGCGATGTCCATAGTCGGCGGCGATCGACTTCATCAGCATTATCAGACCGGCCTTGGCGGTGCAGTAAGGCGCATTTCCCTTGAACGTGACCACGCCTCCAACGGAAGCGGTGCTGATGATCGATCCGCCGCCCGCGTCCACCATGTGCGGGATCGAGTACTTGGAGCACAGGAAGGCGCCCGTGAGCGAGGTGCGAATCGCGAGGTCCCACAGCGCGTCGTCGGTATTGGTCACCGAAGCGAATCCCTTCAGATACGCCGCGTTGTTGAACAGAACGTCAATCGAGTCAAAGCGCTCGTGAACGTCGTTAATCACGGATTTCACGTCATCCACGCTGGAAACGTCGCAATGCCAGTAGCGGGCTTTTCCGCCGGCCGATGCGATTTCCTCAACGGTGTCCTGGCCCGCCGGGTCGTTGATATCGGTGATCGCAACCGTCGCCCCTTCGCGAGCGAACATAATGCCGGCCGCGCGGCCGATTCCCGACGCCGCCCCGGTGATGATCGCAACCTTCCCTTCAAGCCGCATGATGTTCAGCTCCCTTCGCAGGACATTCCCAACGCAACCGCCAGACTGTCAGTTTATGGGCTGTTAAGAACTGGCAGCCCGTGACGTGGGCGCCGGACGAGTTCCGCTGAGGTTGGACCGGCTTTTTGACGCCTAAAACGAGTCAAGTTCCGCTCCACCGGTGGGCGCATAATATGTGTAGCCGTTTCGAGGCAGACTGTCCGACCGGCTCGATCCCAGCGTAAACGGAGCCCATATAGAGATGAAATCGTCAAGCAACGAAATCGGAGTGGGAGTAATCGGACTGGGCATGGGACGAAACATGCTCGGAATCAACTACGACGCCAAGTCGCGGCTGGCGGTGAGAGCCATCTGCGACGTCAGCGCCGACGCGGTTTCTAGAGTTGCGGGCGAGCACAGCGGTGAAACGCTATTCCAGACTGACGATTACCGGGAGATCCTCGACCGTTCCGATATCGACGTTGTGGGTATCTACAGCCCGGACCATCTCCACATGCGGCAACTCAGAGACGCGCTCGAGGCTGGAAAGCACGTTATCTGCACCAAGCCGATGGTGGTTTCGCTGGAAGAAGCCAAGGCTACGGTCGACCTGGTGCGAAGAACGGGCAGGAAGTTTCTGGTCGGTCAGACCTGCCGGTTCGTGCCGAGATTCATGGCGGCCAAAAAGCTCCTCGACGACGGCGATCTCGGCCGCCTGCTGTTTGCCGAGTCGCACTACGTGCACGACATGCGGCCGCTGTTCGACCTAACTCCGTGGCGCGCCGAGGCTCCCCAGGACTTCATGTACGGGGGAGCCTGTCATCCCATCGATCTGCTCCGGTGGGTCGCCGGCGACATCCTGGAAGTATCGTGTTACGGACAGGCTGCGGGAATGGACGCCAGATATCCCGCCGGCAAGATGGACAACTTCCTAATCAACCTCAAGTTCGAGAACGGCGTAATCGGGCGCATTCTGGCCGTGTTCGGACTGGTCGAGCCGCCTCAGCACATGAACGGACTCTCGATCTACGGTACCAAGGGGAGCTTCGTCGAGGAGGTCGCCGTCTTCGATAAGTTCACGAATCAGCCTGAGTGGACGGTCGAATTCCGCCCCGAGGCCGGCCACGGCAACGAGGTCCTGCGCTACATGCGCCATTTCGAAGAGTGCCTTATCGAGGACAAAAGGCCAATGGTCGACGAGATCGAAGGCGCCAAGTGCATATCGGCATGTTGGGCGGCGTGGAAATCGATCGAATCGGGCATGCCCGAAAAGGTCTTCAACGACTTCTAATATCCCGGATCAGGCGGTCACCAGATTGCGCTAACCCTTCGCGTCACTTCCGCCTCCCCCCACTGCCATCCCAACGTCCCCCTCGACTCTCATCCCAACGTTCCCCCCACTGTCATTTCGAGGCCCCCCTCAACTGTCATTCCGAGGTCCCCCGAGGAATCTATCGTCCGGCTGCCGAGGCCCAGATTCCTCGGGGGACCTCGGAATGACAGGCTGAGCACCCAGAACAACAGCGCGACCGCAGGCTATGTCCAACCACTAATCACCGTTCCATACCACGTCGTCGCTCCGGCGTTATGAGCTACACGGCCACGTCTGCTACATTCGACATCCACGTACCGGCACTGGCAAGCACTCATCAGCAGGAAGGAACGGCGCCGAATGGCGAACCTCGGAATTGGCATCATCGGTCTCGGCATGGGGCGGAGCCTTCTACCCATCAACGGCGATCCATCGTTCCCCGCAACCGTTCGCGGGATTTGCGACGTGCGACTCGAAAGGGTGGACGCCGCAAAAGCTGAACACGGCGTCGAGTTTGGCACCGACAGCTATGACGCTCTGTTAGACCGGTCCGACATTGACATCATCGCCGTATATACCCCGGACGGCCTCCATAGAGAGCAAACGGTCCAGGCGCTGGAGGCCGACAAGCACGTCTTCGTCACCAAACCCATGACCGTCAGCACGGAGGAGTCGGAGGCGATAGTCGAGGCGGCGCGGCGCACGGGCAAGCGCGTAATGCCCGCGCAGACCTTTCGCTACGTGCTTCCGCACCTGACCGCCAAGAAGTTCATCGACCAGGGTGAATTCGGCAATGTCTACTTCGTCGCGGCGGACTACTACCAGGACCTGCGCCCCGTTTACGACTACTCGCCTTGGCGCTATGAGATTCCGCAGGACTTTGTTTACGGCGGGCTCTCCCACAATATCGACACGATGCGGTTTCTCAAGGGCGAGATCGTGGAGGTTGCCGCCTTCGGGTCGTACAGCGGACTCGACGAGCGGTATCCCAGGGACAAGTTCGAGACGTTTGTCGTCAACGTCAAGTTCGAAGACGGCACGCTTGGAAGGATCGCCATGGCGCCGTGCGTGAGGCCGCCCCTTCCCAACATTTACATACAAGTGTTCGGTACTTCCGGGACGTTCGTGGAAAATCAGATAGTCCTGGATGGAATCGAGGGCAAGCCCACTATTGATTTCGACTACGCCGACGAAGCTCCCGCGGCGGGCGAACGAAGAGCTGCCCGAAACTTTGTCGAATCGATAATTGCGGACGTACCGCAGGACCTCAACGAAGTGGACGGTGCGCGGATTACTGCCGTCGGCGACGCGATTTGGGAATCGATAGGCTCCGGCGGGGCGCCGGCGAAAGTGCGGCTCGACTTTTAACAGTTCTCGATGACGCGGATTTTCGAATGATCAAAAGCGAGAGGAAAGGGAAAACATGGGCAAGTCGATAGGCGTAGCGGTCATAGGCCTGGGCATGGGTGGCACGATGCTGCCGCTCAACAAAGACGAATCCAGCCCGTTCGAGGTCCGATCTATCTGCTCTCCCACCGAGTCCAAGGTAGCGGCCACCGCCAAGGAATGGGGTATCGGCCACTGGTCGACCGACTACCGTGACGTCGTCGCGCGATCGGACATTGACGTTGTCGGCGTCTACTCGCCCGACCACCTTCACACCGAGCACGTGACGGCGGCGCTAGAGGCTGGAAAGCACATCGTCTGCACCAAACCCATGGTCACTACGGTCGAGGACGCCGAGCGGCTCGTGAAGCTGGTCGAGGAAAAAGGCGTCAAGTTCCTGGTGGGCCAGACCATGCGCTTCGAGCCTGAATTCACCGCGGCCAAGGCCCAGTTCGAAGCAGGCAATCTGGGCGATTTGATACTCGTCGAAGGCCACTACGTCCATGACATGCGCCACGTGTACCCGTTTACGCCGTGGCGCAAGAATGTTCCGCAGGACCTCCTGTACGGTGGAGTGTCTCATCCCGTGGATATCTTGCGGTGGATTCTCGGGGATATCGAGGAAGTCCACGCCTACGGGAACAGGGCGGGATTGACGCCGGAAGTCGCCATCAAGGGCAACTTCCTATTGAACGTCAAGTTCGTAAACGGCGTCATGGGCCGCGTACTGGGCGTCTACGACGTCGTGCATCCGCCCATGCCTATGATGGGTATCAATCTTTGGGGCACAAAGGGAACCCTCTTCGCCGACTACACCGACCAGCAGGACGGGCACATAAACGTCGTTTACGACGAATTCGAGGGGCAGCCGACCGGCACCTTCCGGTTCGCGGCCGAGACGCTCGGCGCCTACGGTCACGGCGAGACGGTGCTGCGTTATATGCAGCACTTCGCCGAATGCCTCGAAAATGACACCGAACCCAGCCCGAACGTTATCGACGGCGCGAAATCCGTCGCGACGTGCTGGGCCGCCGGGCAGTCCGCGGAAACGGGCGAAGTGATGAAAGTCCGCAACACCTTCTAATCGCGAAAACAAGAAAATGTCGATAGCCGGAGGCGCAAATGGCTGAATATCGAGCAGGGATAATAGGCGTGGGATCCCGGACTGTGCACGGCGATCTGTGGGCCAAGACCCTAGCGAGCATGCCCAACGTTACGATCGTGCGTCTTTCGGACGAAGAGCCCGACGCGCTCGAACGAACGGCCAAGCAATTTGGAGTCGATCTGGCGTCGTCTGACCCGAGAACCGTACTCGATGCGGACGATCTCGATTTCGTGATCGTAAACACCGTCGATCAGTTGCACGCCGAGCAGGTGAGCGCCGCGCTCGACGGGGGAAAGCATGTGATCACCGACAAGCCGCTCGGAATCGACACGTCCGAGGCCGTGGAAATAGCTCGAAAGGCGGATCGAACGGGACTCAAGGTCGCCGTCGGCCAGGTGTTCCGGTTCAGCCCACAATACGAGTTTGTCAAGGAGCGCGTGGATCGTGGAGACCTGGGACGAATCTTCCAGGTGGATGCAGGTTACGTCCACGATTTGCGGCCCGTGTGGGACGCGACGCCGTGGCGCCGCGACCCGGCTAACCCTCAAAACCCCTGGTTCGGCGGCGCGCTCCACCCCATCGACTTGGTGCATTGGGTGGGCGGGGCCGTAACCGAAGTCTGCGCCGTGGAGACCAAAGCATCCAAACCCGAGGAATTCCCAATCAACGACACGGCGATAATCCTGCTCAAGTTTGCGAGCGGGGCGATAGGTCGGGTTTGGAACACCTTTGGGATCCAGCAAAACCCGGGGATGCAAACGTTTTGCAATGCCTTTGGAGACGAGGGGAGCTGCTGGGCAAATGCGCTTCGAAACGTAGTCGAGCTGCACACGAACTGGAACGTCCAGGGCGTTGGCGGTCCCATGTACGTGCCGTTTGCCGGAAAAGTCGAACCTTACGTCGAGTGCGTAGCCGACTTCATCTCCTGCATCGAGAACGGCGGGTCGCCGCGCAGCGACGCTGTTCAGGGGGTAAGAAACATGGCCGTCTTGGACGCGGCCATGAAGTCGGTTGAGACTGGCCGGTTCGAGCCGGCGGTTACTCCGGAAATTTGACCGGCCAGTTTGCGCGGACGCGCCCTGCGACCGTCGTGGGTTCGTTCTTCGGATGACGGGCACGCTCGCACAGCCGGGCTTTGAAAAGAGCTGATCGAGTAGACGGCATCGACGGACCGAGAGCCGCCACGCCGGGCGAAACCGACGAGTTGTACCAGCTCGTTACCGAGGTCTTCGGGACCGGCGACATGCCCGGCGACCAGGTTCCGAATGAGTACCCGCTTATCTTCCGAGATCGAGACGACGAGTGCCGCCGCGTAATTTGTGTCGACGGCAAGATCGTGTCTTACGTTGGACTTCATATCCGCACGGCGATCTTCTTCGGGTGCGAAATTACAGTGGGGAGCGTCGGCGGCGTGTGCACCCATCCGGCGTATCGCGGGCGAGGTCTCGCCTCAATTCTTATGAATCATTGCGAGTCCTATATGCGAGACGCGGGCGTCGATCTCGTAATTGTCTCCGGTGAAAGGGGCTTGTACCGCCGGCTCGAATACGAGCTTGCCGGAACTGTGAGTGCCTACCGGATTCCAGT
This sequence comes from Chloroflexota bacterium, assembly GCA_965263025.1. Lineage (GTDB taxonomy): Bacteria > Chloroflexota > UBA11872 > UBA11872 > VXNJ01 > JAPOVO01. The sequence continues at coordinate 661,828 of OZ253578.1, forward strand.
CGAGGCCGGACCGAGTAACCGCGGCTACGTAATTCGGGAAGCCACGGAAGCCGATATCGGCGAAATGGCGCGGCTCTATCAGCGACTGCCCGTACGGTTTCGCCGGCCTCTGGAAGACTTCCGGATCGCTGCGGGCGCTATCTGGATGGACAGGATGATCGACGAGCGCCACGCGCTGGTCGCCGAGCGCGACGGCGCGCTGGAGGCATATCTGACTTATACGCGGGATGATTCCGGCCCCGGAGGCACGGTCTCGAACCGGATAGCAAACGAATTCGCCGGCGGCGCCGGGGCGATTCTCGCACTGGCGCGCGCGGCCGCGCGGCGTGCCGCCGCATCACATTTCGACCTCTCCGTAGCGGGTGCGTATCGGGAATTGCTCAGCGAGTGCGATCGTCAAGGCTATTCCCGCAAAACCCGGCATCAGCCGGGGACTTTCAAGCTTTTGGAGCCATCGAGATTTCTGGCCGGGATTAAGCCTCTGCTCTGCGAGCGGGCCGATGAAGACATCGCCAGTCGGCTGACTATATCGAAGACAGACGGAAACTATCTGCTTCATCTGGACGACGAACGTTATCAAATCGGACGAGATGCCGGTTTGCTCGAGCTTGTGTTCGAGCCCGGCGTCAGCGCCGGAAGCGGACCCGATGGACGCCTGGGCGAGGCGGTCGCCGCGTGCTTTCCGCTGCCGATGGTTTGGACAGGCCTCAACTTCGTGTAGTATCCATTGGTCAAATTAGCGTTGCGCTATGGCTAATTTTTCTTAGATCATTCCACCGAAGTAATGCACGCTACGCCGTTGCGTTTGTGCTATATGTTGGTTCGTGTTGGTTAGTATTGGCGCGGATTATGCCAGCCACGTAAATGCTGGGAATGGGAGAATGCCGTATGAGGCAAGGTGTATTCAGTAGACGTAAGGCGCTTCGCGCGCTTGCTCTGGCCGGAGGAACCGGTGTCGGAGTGGCCGTACTCGCAGGATGCGGCGAAACGCAGGTCATCGAGATCGTCAAGGAAGTCCCGGTCGAGAAGATCAGGGAGGTCGTCAAGGAAGTCCCGGTCGTCGAGGAAAGGGTCGTCGTCCAGGAGAAGATCGTCACCAAGATCGTGGAGGCCATGCCCAAGGCCAAGAGCGCCAAGCTGTCGTTCTGGATGCAGGAATGGCAGGATGGGATCAACTCGATGCAGGGCGCGATCGACACGTTCCAGGCGGCCAACCCGAACTACACCGTCGAGTTGGTGCCGATCGGCTACTCCGACCTGCTTTCAAAGTTCTATCCGGCAATCAGCGCAGGAACCTCCGGCGAGATCGTCTACAGCTACACCCAGTGGTGGAACCCGATAGACGTTACCAAGGTCTTGCATCCGTTTACGCCGGAGTTGCGGTCGAAGTCGGAGATGAGCGGAATTTTCTTCCCGAGCACGCTCGAGTCCGTTTGGTCGAAGGACGGCGAGCGCTACGTGGTGCCGCTGATCTGCGGATGCGAGGGGCCGTTCGTCACCGCCGACGTCGACGCCGCCGCCGAGTCCGGCGTCGATCTCGAAGGGATTACGGACAATTCGCAGTTCGAAAGCTGGGAACAGTTCGCGGAGATAGACCAGCAGCTTCGAATCTACGACGGCGACAAGCTCGTTCGCGCTGGCACGTTCTCGCCTGGCTCGATGATGGGTTTCTGGGGACCTGCCATGGCCCGCCAGCTAGGCGGTGAGTTTTACAACAAGGCCGAAGAGAAGTTCGACTGGACGGTTCCCGAAGTTACCGAGGGCTTCCAGTTCATCGCCGACTGGTACGGCGGGAGCATCACCCGCGACGTGCAGACCGACGGCTGGCCGCCTCTGGTCAAGCAGCGATCCGTGATGCACAACGTTGGCATCTGGACGGTTTCCTACTACGGCGGCGTTGCTCCCGAGCTGACGGTTCGTCCATTCGTTATGCCGAAGTTCGGAAACGCGCAAGACCTGGTCTACATGAACGCGGCCATCGGCAGTCTTACCGTGCCGCAGTTCGTCAAGGACGAGAAGAAGGACGCGGCGTTCGACTTCATGGTCCACATCTGGCAGCCGGAGAACCTGGCCAGCTTCGGTGACTTCTATTCCGGCAGCCACTCGGTAAAGGCCGTGTACGAAAACGAGGCATACCGGTCCAGCAAGTGGGGCCGCTACGGCTCGCCGATCGTGCCGACCAAGATCTGGCCGTTCGTCGAGTACGTTCCTCACCGTGTTGCCCAGATCGAGGGCGACCACGTCGGTAAGATGATCGATGAGGTTGCGTTCGACGGTCTCGACCTTCAGGAAGGCATCGGCCGAATCCAGAAGGACTTGAGCACGATCAACGACGAGGCTCTGGCCCGCCTCAAGGCTGGCTAGTCCACGTCGCAATCAGGCATTGACCTGAAACGGATGGAGGGGCTGTCTCCTGATGGCTCCTCCATCCGATAGTTCTGGCGAGTTATGGGGAAAGTGTTGAATCGGCTGACGAACCGGAAAAGAGCAAAGCGAAAATGGCCACGGTAGCTCGCGTGGCCCGCCCGCGATGGAGGCGGCCGAGCAGCTTTGTGCTAGTTGTGGCCCTGGCGCTGCTGATCTATTACATGCTCTTCTTCACCGCCCCCTTCATCGCCGCGCTGGTCATAGGCTTCCTGAACTGGGACTTGCTCTCCACCGTTGTCCCTGTCGGATTCGACAACTATGTCGCCATGGCCGATGACAGAACATTCAAGAACGCCTTAAAGGTATCCGCGATCTTCGTCGGCGCCTATGTCCCGATCGCCTTGTCGGCCCAGTTGATTCTTGGAGCGATCCTCGCGAACATGCGAGCGCTTCCCCAAAAGGTCTACTTGACTCTCTTCTTCCTTCCGGTGGTCACGCCCTGGTTGATCGCCGTGCTCATGTTCGGCTATCTATTCAATACGCAGGCCGGCCTGCCTGGCATTTTGAACGAGACTTTCGGCGCGCTCGGAATAGACACCGACTTCGTCAATCCGTTGGGGTCCAAGGACACGGCGTTGTTGGGCATCATGGGGATGACCGGATGGAAGTTCCTGGGATTCGGCGCGCTGATCTTCCTGGTGGGCATTAACGAGATTCCGCTGACCCTCTACGAAGCCGCCAGGATCGACGGCGCAGGCGCGGTGCGCCAGTTCCGCCACATCACCTGGCCGCTGATTCGGCCGATCATGCTGGCGCTCTCCATCACCAGCTTCATCGGCGCCTTGCAGATATTCGACCCGTTCTTCGTGATGACTCGTGGGGGGCCGGGCGACGCGACCAATGTGTTCTCGCTATATCTGTACAGGCAAGCGTTCGATCAGTTCCGCTTCGGCTACGCTTCCGCCATGGCGATGGTCATGTTCCTGATCCTGCTGATTCTGTCAGTCTCTCAGCTAGCAATTGCCAGGACGAGATGGGAGTACTAGGGGACCCTGCCGACGCCCTCGATGCCGCGGAAATAGGCAGGCAGGCATCGCTTTCGACGTTCGGCTCGAGGACGCGCGCCAACCTCACCGCCTCGATCATCGTCGTCGCGCTTGTACCGGTGTCGATAATGGCCGCGCTTCCGTTCGTGTGGATATACATTTCGTCTTTCAAGACCGACACGGAGATATTCAGTCCCACGCTGGTCTGGTTCCCTTCGACGTTCCATTACGACGGATTCATCTACGTTTGGAAGGAAACGGCGCTCGTTCGCGGCTATGCGAACAGCATCATCGTGTCGGGCTTTTCGGTCACGCTGTCGGTCTTTACAAGTCTGCTGGCGGGATATCTGTTCGCCAAGAAGGAGTTCTGGGGTAAGAACGCGCTCTTCATATTCGTTCTTAGCACGCTCATGGTGCCGTTCTTTGCGATATTCATTCCCTCGTTCGTTGTCTATTCGAAGTTCCTGAACCTCAAAGATACCTATATGGCTCTAATCCTCCCGCACATGTTCTCGGCTTTCGGCATACTGATAACCCGCCAGTTCCTGCATTCGATTCCGAACGAGCTAATCGACTCCGCGACGGTTGACGGAGCGGGCGACTGGCGCGTGTTGTGGCACATCATTTTGCCGCTTTCGAGATCGATTCTTGCGGCGATTGCGATCATTCAATTCCTCAGTGTGTTCAACGAATTTCTGTGGCCGCTGGTAATGACCGACAGGGAAGAGCTTTACACGCTGCCGGTAGCACTCCGCCGTGTTTATGGACAGGGGAGCGCCATGGCGGGGTCTAATCGGATTCTTGCCGCAGGCGTGGTGGCTGTCACTCCGATCGTCATTTTCTTCCTGATATTCCAGCGTCAGATCGTCAAGGGGATCTCTCTGACCGGAATGAAGGCTTGAGGTCGGGGCCGTGGTCGGCGCGATCCGACGCGCGGCTGTTGTCAACTAAGCAGTAGGCGATTGTAGGAGCGGCCACGACCGAATGGGAATTCTACGTAGCAGCTCAGCGACTTCAGCGCCCGCCGTCGCGACTATCTCGCTTTCCACGGTCCGCGGCAAGCTGCGCCGGGATATCGCCGCCTGGGTGCTCGTCATCATGTTTATCCCGGTGTCATTCGCGGCGGCGTTGCCGTTTTTCTGGATGTACCTCTCCTCGTTCAAGCTCGCCAGTGAGATATACAGTGTCACCATCACGTGGTGGCCATCCAAGTTCTATCTCGGGGGATATGAGTATGCGATAGAGCACTTCCAGCTAGTGCGCGCTTACTCCAACAGCATTCTCATTTCCGCGATCAGCGTCTCGGTATCCGTGATGACGAGCGCGATGGCGGGATACCTCTTCGCCAAGAAGCAGTTTTGGGGCAAGAACGTACTTTTCGTATTTGTCCTGAGCACGTTAATGGTTCCGTTTTTCGCGATCTTCATACCGTCATTTGTCGTATACGCCGTGTTCCTCAACCTCAAGGACACCTACATGGCCTTGATCCTCCCGAATATCTTCACCGCGTTCGGAATCCTGATCACACGGCAATTCCTGCACTCCATCCCCGGCGAAATGATCGACTCCGCGACTGTGGACGGCGCCGGTGATTGGCGGATCTTCTGGTACATCATCCTGCCGCTCTCGAAATCCGTGCTTGCCGCCATCGCAATATTGCAGTTCCTGGGGGCGTTCAACGAGTTCTTGTGGCCCTTGGTGATGATTGACAGCCGGGACCTCTACACTCTCCCGCTTGCGCTGAGGAAAGCGGGAGCGGCTCAGGGGCCGGATCCGTCACGGCTGCTGGCGGGGGCCGTCCTCGGCCTGACGCCGATACTCATTTTCTTCGTGATATTCCAGCGCCACATAGTGAGGGGAATCTCGCTAACGGGCGTCAAGGGCTAGTCCGCAATCAGTGGCTGGCGCAATCCAACGCACGGCTGTAGTCAACTAGGCAATATGTGATTTCGGGAGTAGTGACGACCGAATGGGAATACTAGGTACTAGATCGGCGACTTCGGCGGCCACCGTGGCGACTAGCTCGCTTTCCACGTTCCGCGGCAGGCTACGCCGGGATGTCGCTGCCTGGGTGCTTGTCATCGTGTTTCTCCCGGTGTCGATTGCGGCGGCAGTGCCGTTCATTTGGATGTACCTCTCCTCCTTCAAGACTCCCGCCGAAATCCACAGTCTCACTATCACCTGGTGGCCCTCTCGGATCCATCTGGAAGGGTACGAGTACGCGCTGGAGCACTTCGCGCTCGTGCGGGGCTACGCCAACAGCATCCTGATTTCCGGGATCGGCGTTTCCCTGTCCGTGATGACGAGCGCGATGGCGGGATACCTCTTCGCCAAGAAGCAGTTTTGGGGCAAGAACGCGCTATTCATTTTCATCCTGAGCACATTGATGGTCCCCTTCTTCGCGATCTTCATACCGTCCTACGTCATATACGCCGTGTTCCTGAACATCAAGGACACATATATGGCCTTGATCCTGCCGCATGTCTTTACGGCGTTCGGAATCCTCATCACGCGGCAATTCCTGCACTCGATCCCCAACGAGCTCATCGATTCCGCGACGGTGGACGGAGCCGGTGACTGGCGCGTCTTCTGGTATATCATCCTGCCGCTTTCGAAGTCGGTCCTGGCGGCAATCGCGATATTGCAGTTTCTCGGTTCGTTCAACGAGTTCTTGTGGCCCCTGGTGATGGTTGACAACCATCACCTGTACACGCTTCCGCTGGTGATGAGAAAGGTGAACGCCGCTCAGGGACCGCATCCGTCGCGGATGCTGGCCGGCTCTGTCCTCGGCCTAACGCCGATCATAATCTTCTTCCTGATATTCCAGCGCCACATAGTTAGGGGAATCGCGCTAACGGGCGTCAAGGGCTAATCCGGTTCCTCTGACGGTTTCAACACCAATCGCAGAGCCTCCACTCGTTGTTGTCCCTATCAGTATCTGGTAATCACGCTGACAAACGAGTGGCCGAGCCAGCGTCCCCCACTGTCATTCCAACGTCCCCCTCAACCGTCATTCCGAGGTCCCCCGAGGAATCTATCGCCCGACCGCCGAAGCCCAGATTCCTCGCTACCTTCGGAATGACCGGGTTAGGACATCATGGTAAGACTCGACCAAACAAGCAGACTCGGGGAGGCGGGTTTTGGAAAAGCGGAAGAGCAATAACATTGTTTGACAGTCTTAGCGTGAATGGAGACGACTGAATGACCGATCAAATCAACGTCGGACTCGTAGGCGCAAGACGGGGACCTTCATTCGTCAACGGTTTTCGGGCTATCGACGGCGTCGACGTGACCGCGATCTGCGATATCGACTCGGATTTCCGGGCGGCTCAGGCCGGCCGATTCGGGATTTCAAACACCTTTGTTGAATTCGAAGACATGCTGGAAAGCGACGTCGACCTGGTCGTGGTGGCATCGCCCATGCAGCTTCATGTGCCTCAATCGGTGGCGGCGCTCGCCGCCGGCAAGCATGTTATGAGCGAGGTTACGGCCTCCGTATCCGTCGAGCAGTGCCAGGAGCTGGTCGCGGCGGTCGAGAAAGCCAGGCCGTTGGGCCTCAAATACATGATGTCCGAAAACTACACCTACATGAGACACAATGTGCTCATAAAGAGCATGGTGAACGCCGGTTTATTCGGCGATATCTACTACGCCGAAGGTCAGTACGTGGACGATTGCAAGGAGCTGCATTACAACGCCGACGGGTCGCCCACCTGGCGAAGCCAGTGGCATGTCGGCGTCAACGGGTGCTCCTACGGAACGCACAGCCTGGGGCCGCCGCTGGAATGGTTCGACCAACGCGTCGACACGGTCGTTTGCCTGGGAACGGGACGTCACACGGCGCCACGGCATGAGGCCGAAGACAGCACGACCATGCTTTGCAAAACGACTTCCGGAGCTCTGATCGAAATCCGTGTGGATATGCTCTCCAACCGCCCTCACAACATGGCTTACTACACCCTGCAAGGCACGAAAGGCTGCTTCGAGGGCGCCCGCGGACTCGGGGGCCGACCGAAGATCTGGTTGCATGAATTCGGCGGTGCATCGACCACTCGCGAAACCATTGACACCAATCCCTACGAGTGGCGTCCGTTGGAGGACTTCGAAGACGAGTTCCTGCCGGAGATGTGGAGAAATCCGCCGCCCGAAGCGATAGCGGCCGGTCATGGCAGGACCGACTATTTCATCGCCCAAGACATCATCGACGCGATAAGGAACGATACCGCCCCGCGGATTGATGTGTATCGGGCGCTCGACTTCACCATGCCGGGCCTGATGTCGCAGAAGTCGATATCGCTCGGCGGGGAACCGGTAAAGGTCCCCGACTTCCGGTCGGGAAATTGGGGCTAGGCGGAGTGGGGCGACGTATTGTCCGGCGGGAGACCTTGGTCCGCTTCCCAGCGCGCCCCTTCGAGTATGGTGATGCCCACGCGGGCTTTGGCGCCGCTTGAACGCCTCGCCGCCGTTTCGGGAGTAACGAGCTCATGAACGTAGTCGGATACAGCGACCCCCTCAGCGCGGCTCCCGGCGAAAAGATCAGCTTCATGGTGAGCTGCCAGAACGATTCCTATACGGCGGACATCGTTAGATTGAGATGCGGCGGCGAAACTCCCGACGATCCCAATTTCAAGCAAACGCGCGTGCCGTCGTCCATCGACGGCGAGTATCCCGGACGGATTCAGCAGATTCGCGTCGGGTCTTACGCGCTGGTCCCCGATTCGCCGCTGTTGCGCGCCGAACGCCAGCTCACGCTGGCGGCCTGGATATTCCCGACCACCCCCCTCAAGGGAACGCAAGGACTGATAACAAAATGGTCGGCCAGGGACCGCTCCGGCTACGCGCTGTTCATCGACGAGAACGGCGAGATCGCCTTCTGCGTTGGAGACGGTCTGGGAGCCGTCGACAAAGTGAGCGCCGGAGAGCCTGTTAGTCCGGGCGAGTGGTATTTCGTCACCGGCGCTTTCGACCTGGATGCGAGGCGAATGTCCGTTCACCAGTTCGCCGGTTCATGGTGGCGAGGCGGGCGTAATCTTGTCGAGGTGAACGATTCCCCGCGGATCGAGCGCATAGGCGCCAACGATTCGCCGCTGCTAACAGCGGCATCGCAATCACTTGATGGCGCATCGCAAGCTGGCGTTGCCTGCCACTTCAACGGGAAGATCGATGGTCCAAGAATGTTCGACCGCTCCCTCAGCTGCGAGGAAGTCAGATCGATGGCTTCGGGACAAAATCCCGGCGGAACCGTCGCCTCCTGGGATTTCTCCAGGGACATTTCGTCGAACCGGATCGTCGATTCCTCTAGCAACGCGCTACACGGCCGGCTCGTCAACTTGCCGGCGCGCGCCGTAACCGGTCACAACTGGACCGGCCGCGAAGCGGACTTTCGACAGGCTCGCGACGAATATGGCGCCATCTACTTCCATGACGACGACCTTGAAGACGCAGACTGGGAAACAGACTTCGAGTTCGAAGTTCCGCACGATCTGAAGAGTGGCATTTATGCCGTGCGCTTGCAAACTCAAGGCGCCAGCGACTATGTGCCCTTCTTCGTGCGGTCTCCAAAAGGCAAACCGACGGCGCGGATACTGTTTCTCGTCCCGACGCTTACTTACATGGCCTACGGCAACGAGCATTTCGACGAGCTTCCCCGGAACCTCGCTCCGCACATGAATCTCGAGCTGTGTATTGAGGAATACGACTACATAAGAGCGAACCGCCTGGGGAGTATGTATGACCTGCATCCCGACGGTTCGGGGCACGGATACTTTTCGCGGCGCCGTCCGGTGGTCAACATGCGACCGACGTACTACAACCGCGTATGCGCCGGTCCGTTCGCCTTTTCAGCGGACCTTCACATAACCGACTGGCTCGAAGAAATGGGTTATGAGTACGACGTCGCGACCGACGAAGACCTTCATTTCGAGGGCGCGGAGCTGCTGGCAAAGTACGACGCGGTCCTGACGGGCACCCATCCCGAGTACGACAGTTCCGACATGCTCGACGCATTGGAGCAATATCTCGAAACCGGCGGGCGGCTGATGTACCTGGGGGGGCAACGGTTTCTACTGGATCACGTCGTTCGATCCGGAGCGACCGCACGTCATCGAAATCCGACGTCGCCAGGGGACCCGTATGACGGAAGCAGGCCCAGGCGAATACCATCACGGCACTACCGGCGAACCCGGCGGTCTCTGGCGGTATCGCGGACGCGCTCCGCAGCGATTGGTGGGGATCGGATTCTGCGCGCAAGGAGTCGATCACGGCGCCCCCTACCGGCGTCAGCCGGGCAGCTTCGACTCGGACGCGGCGTTCATCTTCGAGGGAATCGGCGCCGACGAGATAATCGGCGATTTCGAATCGCTGGTGCTTGCCTCGGGCGCGGCGGGACTGGAACTCGACCGCTACGACGTGGAGCTGGGCAGCCCGAAGAACGCCATAATCCTGGCGTCATCCTACGGACACTCGGATTTCTATCAGCGCACGGTCGAGGAAGTGAACATCAACAGCGGACAGCTCGGCGGCACGTTACACCCGGAAGTCAGGTCCGACATGGTGTATTTCGAAACGCCCAACGCCGGCGCGGTGTTCTCGGTCGGATCGATCACCTGGTGTGGGAGCCTTTCGTACAACAACTACGAAAACAACGTATCGCGAATCACTGGCAACGTTCTCGATCGATTCATCGCCGGAGGGAGCGCCGGCTAGCCAGCCGTTAGCGCGCGGCGGTCTCCGGTTGATGCTCGCCTAGCCACACCCTGAGAGGAACGTCCTTGTCGCTCGGAGAAGACCGTCCGTATTCGCTTGTCGTGTGACCGAGCAGCTGCTTTCGAATAGGGGATGCCGCTTCGTAGATCTCCGGCGGGATGGTCATCTGGTCCCGAGGCCGAATCCAGCGATAGCCATAACCGTAGAACAGTACCTTGCGAACGATCGGCGAGTAATTGGTCGTTCCACAATGCCACATCCGCCGATCGAACAGCACGGCAGTCCCCGGCTTGACTAAAACCGGGATGGCGCCCTCCGGCTGACCAAGGCCGTCGGGCGGCAACTCGATTGTGTTTCTCATGTGGCTGCCGGGAATTACCCAGAAGTTGCCACGGCCCGCCTCCGTGAGATCGGTCAAGAAGTAGCCGACCTTCAACGAGAGCCGCGGACGGGGATCGGTTTCGACGTCAAAGTTGAGACGATCCGAATCTTGATGCCAGTGAAAGGTCTCGCCGTTGGCGTCGAAAACTCCTGGGGCTTGCTGAGTGATAATCAGGTGACTGTGATACAGGAATATGTTCCAGCCAAGAATTCCCCAGACCTTCGGCAGTATGCGCTCGTAGTCGACGAGATCGAAAAAGGCGGGGGCCGCAGCCAGGAAATTGGGAGCGGCAACATAGCCTTTGATGGTCGACTCGACCACGTCGGTTAGAAGGTTGTCCCGATAGCAGCGGTCCACTGTTCCAATAAGGGAGTCCACCGTCTCGGCAGGCAGCGCGTCCTCGACGATTAGATATCCCTCCCGCTCGAATGTTTCTCGCTCTTCCTCGGTAAGCGCATATTGCAAGCAGGTCGGGTCCAACCTGTCCTCCGATCCGGGGGCGACTTGACTGTCTACCGTTCGCGATAGACCGGTAACGCGCGGATTATATGGCATCGACGTGGTCAGTACCGATGGTGGACCGAGCGTCGACGGAGGGCGGCTATGTCCTGAATGGGAGAAGGCTACAGTTCTATGATTTCGTGGCGCATCTCAAGAGCGTGGGCGTCCGCTTTATGTTCGTAGTACCAGGCCCGACGAGTGCCCGCATAGGGTTCGGCAACAAACAGACAGTCCTCTTCGGCACAGTAAAACCGAGCACCGGGAAAGATGCGTGGATGTTCGGTGTCGTCGTCTGTTTGATCACCCCAATCGTCGCTCGACTCGGGAGTTGATGGCTCGCTAGCTGCTGGTAACGGATCAACGTGTTCGATTTTGTCCAACAGCTTCTTAATATCTACCCCATGCCCTTCAACTAGACGTCCGACACGCTCTAGCTCGAACCTCAACTGCTCAACACTGTCGTTTTGCGAGTGCTCGACGTTGCGTTGCGAGATTTGCGTATGGAGGCCGTCCAATATTTCATCATGCTTCTGGAGTCGTTTATTCAATGATGGGATTGCATCTTTCAACAGCTTAACCAGTCCATGCACTCTCTCAGAATCATCGTCCATATCTTCTATTTTGGATCTTTGCGCATCCACCATTAGGGCGAGTCGCCCCAGTTCGTACGCTAGTCCGCTCATCGTGAGGCCCGGAATACCCTCAATTAACTCTTGCGCCCTGCGCGCTTCGTCCGGGTGGTTGATGTGAGCGAGTACTTCTCTTATGTGGAAGAGGTACGCTCTTGCAGCCTGAGAGTCGATGTCCTGCATGCCTGGGTGCGATACCTCATTGCGCCCGTGGACAATCACCCGGCACTTATCTTGAACGTACCGGTCACCGTTGAATACAGCTTTGAACTTGGACTGCCAATATTCCTTGATCAACCACGGAAAATCGCGTACATCGATATAACCTTCAACTTTCTCCCCGCGTTTTAGGCCCGCTTGTGAACCGACAAACCTTCTCACCGCGTAATGCTCGTTCTACAGCCGCCTCAAGGGTGATTTCCGGAATCTGTCTTAGATGGTGTACAAGGAAACCTCGCATACAATCCCGAAACATGTCGATCGCCTCGTCAAGAATCTTCTTGTTCGGTCGATTTACGGTGCTCATCGTGATAGCCGCCTCCGCCAGCCGGCCCTGAAAACGCTATATGGACCCAAGCCGGATCGTTGCCGTTACTCTCCGCTCGTACTCCGCGCCAATCATAGCTAACACCTTTTGGAGAGTTTTCTACGGCACTGCACGTAAGACCACTCCCCCAAGAGACCACGCTCCGCAATCTTGCCGCAACTACCATTCCGCTCAAGGATGGTGGATACTGGCAGCGGAATAAGGATGACCGGGAGCGGCGCAAATGTCCGGCGAGTTGCGCATCGTGGCGGAGGGGTTGTCATTCCCCGAAGGGCCTTACCAGCTTCCCGATGGATCCATGCTGGTGCAGCAGCCAAGGGCCCACCGAATTGTCGTCGTCAGTTCTAGCGGCGACGTCCAAACATGGGTTGAGACCCCAAACGCGGGAACCGGCGGCATTGTCTTCAATCGAGCCGGCCATGCCTTCGTCACCGCGGGCAACGGCACCAATCAGATCCTTCGAATAACGCCCGACCGAACCCTCGAGCCATTAGTCACCGATTTCGAGGGGCAGGCCTTCCTCGGTCCAAACGATCTAGCCATCCATCCTTCCGGGCACATCTTCTTTAGCGATCCGGGCAAGTTCGTAACTGCCAAGCAAAACGGGGGGTTCTATCGAACAGACTTCGAGGGCCGCACCGTACGCGTGGCCGAGAACCTCGGATTTCCCAATGGCGTGGCGGTGTCCGAGGACGGACGGCGAGTCTACGTGGCCGAAACGCTTACCGGACTGGTCAAGGCGTTCGACGTTACGGAAGCCGGCGACGTAACCGGCGGCTCCGTATTTGCCGAGGTCGGCAGGGGAACAGGAGAAGGAGGTCCCGACGGGATGTGCGTGGATTCCCAGGGCAACCTCTACGCCGCTATCTACACCGGAGGCATTGTCCGCGTGGTTTCCCCCGACGGCCGGCATCTGCGCGACATACCAGCCGGCGGCGCGGCGCCTACCAACTGCTGCTTCGGCGGTCCGGATCTCAAAACGCTCTACATCACCGAATCGGAAACCGGAACGCTCCGCTCGGTGCGAAACGACATCGCCGGCGCGCCGCCGGTTCTGCCGTGAACGTCGCGCGCGCTCAACTGACGCAGCCACCCCCGGCTTCGACAAAACCAGAAACCTCGACAGCACGCCCGTTTCCCAGATCTGATTAGCGAGGAACTCGATGCACGTCGCCTATTCCAGAGACAGAACCTACAAAGACGTCGGAACCAGAAGACAGCTCTTTATCGACGACGATGTCATCGCCGTCGTCAAGAACGTCACTCGCCGGCTGCACAGCCCCAAAAAGCACTCCGCGAATCCCATAATCCGGCGCGACAAGCCATGGGAAGGCAATACCTACTTCCGCAACAGTTGCTACAACGTCATTCGGGATGACGCAATGGGTAAGTTCAGGTGCTGGTACGAGGACTTCTTCGACTATTTCGGTGGACACAAGGAGACCTTCCAGCGCAGCAGAATCCATTACGCCGAATCCGACGACGGAATCGAATGGACGAAACCGGCGCTCGGAAGGCATGTGGTCGACGGCTACACCGACACCAACACGGTCATCGACCTCTCGCCCGACAATGCCAACAGCTGCTCAAGCATCTTGCTGGACCCAAAGGAGACCGACGAGAGCAAGCGCTTCAAGATGCTGCACTTCCTGCGGCCGGAACGCGGGCTGTACATGCAGTACTCCGCCAATGGATTCGATTGGTCTCCGTACGAGCGCAACCCGATGTTCCCCGACTGGGGAGGCGACGTCGAGGTGCTCACCTACGACCCGATCGACGATAAATACGTGCTTTTCGGACGGCACGGCGGCAGGCCCGGAAGCGCTCATCCGGACTTCGACGGCTGGTTCGCTCCCGTCTGGCCGGGCAGGCCGGAAGGCGTCTGGGGAACACGGCGCCGCGTCTACAGGCTGGAGAGCGACGACTGTCTCAACTGGTCAGACGCCGACCTGGTTTTCGATCCCGGCGCTGAAGACAATCTGGACGACGCCTTCTACGGATTCGTGCCTTGGCGGGCTGACGAAATGCACCTGGGAACGTTGACAGTCCTGCACCACGTCGATAACACGGTCGATATGTACCTTCACCACAGCCGCGACGGAAAGGACTGGCGCCGCTTCAATGACCATCGACCCTGGCTACATCGCGGCGGCGAGGGCAGCCTGGATCAGTTTGACATTGAAATCGCCACGCAGCCGCTGGTGGTCGGTGACGAATTGTGGCTCTTCTACGGCGGCGCGAGGGTGCATCACGATTGGTGGATCGGACTCGCGAACGAAAACGTTGATGTGCCCGAATCGCGCGACAAGAGCATCTCCCGGGACGGTCACCATCTCTGTCTCGCCACGATGCGTTTGGACGGGTATGTATCGCTCGACGCAACCGTGCGCGAAGGCTGGATCGAGACTAAACCGGTCTTCTCCACCGGCGATCACTTGCACATCAATGGCCGCTGCGGCTCGGACGGGTACATCAAAGTCGAAGTCATGGACTCTTGGAACAACGTGTGGGACGGCTTCTCGCGGGAGAACTGTGAAACCTTCACGGGTGACAGCATCAATCACCGTGTGAGCTGGTCGGCCGGAGATCGGGTCAGCGAGCTCCCAGGCAGCGTCAAACTGAAGATCTACCTGCGCAACGCCGAGATATACGGTTTTCACTTCGGCGGCGCGTAATCCCGCCGGGCGGGAACAGGCTTCCGAAGGCGTTTCGGGGCGTCGCGAGTGGGCGTTAGGCCGACGGCCCACGCCTTCCAAGGCGGATTCTCTCGCTCCTTCGCATCTGACGTAGCCCACGCGAGGGCGCCAGTCGACTGATGATCGCCGATTATGCCCTCGCCGTTCGTCTCTTCAATAGGGACACTCGTCTATTACTGCTGGCGGGAACAATCCACGCCATCGCGGTCATGGGCATATACGGTGTTCTGCTCAATCTCTACCTCCTCCGCATCGGTTACGGTCTCGAGTTCATCGGACTGATAAATGCGACCGGTCTGTTGTCGTTTGCGACTTTCTCATTCCCGGCGGGATACATAGCCCGGAGGTGGGGTATGAGGAGAACCATGCTCACGGGTCTCGCCATCAGCGTGGCGGCAATGGGACTAATTCCGTTTGCCGACCTTTTACCGGAAGCAATTCGCGGGGGATGGCTGGCGACCGGCAACATTCTGGTTGCGCTTGGAACCGCGACGTTCCACGTGACCATAATGCCCTATCTGATGGCGTCGACCAGCCCGGCGGAGCAGAGTCAGGCGTTCTCGATAAGGTGGGCGCTTTACGCCTTCGGGGCATTCATGGGAAGCATCTTGGGTGGACTGCTACCGTCGTCAATCGCGCTTGCGACCTCGACCTTGCCCGGCGACGCGCAACCATTTCGTTACTCCCTTTTCTTGGGAAGCGTTCTGTTTGTCGGTTGCCTTTGGGCGGTGGCAAAAGCCCGTGAACTTCGAATCGATCAACACGCAACAACCGGCGGCGCGGATCACCGATTTCCACTCGGACTCTTGGCAATATTCGGTGTAGCGGTTTTCTTACTGGCAACATCGGAAGGAGCCGGCCACACGTTTTTTAACGTGTACCTCGATGCGAAGCTGGAGATTACGACCTTCCAGATAGGAGTCATAATCGCACTTGCGCGAATCGCCGGCGTTCCGGCGGCGCTGGCCGCTCCGGGAATAGCCAAGCGGCTTGGCAACGGTCAGACAGTGGCGCTGGGATCGCTGGCCACAGCGATTAGTCTAATACCTCTCGCGCTCGTCCCACACTGGGCCGCCGCGGGCGCAGCGTTTATCGCGATTAACCTATCGGTTGGAATTGTGGCTCCGGCGAGCTACCTCTTCATGTTCAATCTGGTAGCCGAGCGGTGGAGGCTCGCCATCGCGAGCACTTCGATCGGCGCCGGCGTTGCCGGTTTTTCGGCCATCGCCCTCGGTGGAGGTTTCATCATCGCACGGATGGATTATGCGATCTTTTTCCTGATATCGGCTGGCATCACAAGCGTAGGGACGATATTGTTCTGGGCGCTCTTGGTTAGACGCGCCAACGTAATCGCGCCGTCGATCGCGTCCGCCGGTGCGGCGCCGGACTAGCTCACACGCCGCAATTCAAGGTTTATGTCAAGATGATCGACGCCTCGCGTCCGCAAGTACCGCTGCTGAATTGCTTGCTCAGAGTTGGCTAAGCTCGCCAAACATCGCAATCTTGACGGGATTTTGCCTATGACGGAGTTGGTCGCCATCGGCGAGTGTCTGGTTGAGCTGATGTCCGACGGGCCGATCGACCGCGCCGAGGCTTTCACCAAGGGGTTCGGCGGCGATACCTGCGATGCCGCAATCATGGCGACCCGTCTCGGCACAAAATGCGCATACGTCAGCCGGGTTGGCGACGACGCGTTCGGCGACTACCTGATTCGCGAATGGCGTGCGGCGAGAGTCGATATCTCGGCGGTCGCGCGAACCGACGCCTTTACGGGACTGTTCATCTCGCCGCTTCAGACGTCGGAATCGAAGGACATCTTCTACTACCGCCGCGGGAGCGCCGGTTCAATGCTTCAGGCAGCGGACCTCCCCGACGGTTTTCCCGGTTCGGCTCGCATCGTTCACTTGAGCGGCGTAACTCAGGCGCTCTCGACATCGGCGCGGAAGACCATATTGGACGCCGCCCGGAGAGCTCGCGACGCCGGAGCGCGTGTCAGCTTTGACGTAAATTACAGGCCGCGGCTGTGGCCAGCTCTGGAGGCGCGCAAAGCGCTGGACGAGATCATTCCCTTCACCGATATCGTTCTGCCAAGCACGCCGGAGGACACGCTGCCGCTTCTCGGGATCGAGTCGCCGGAAGACGCCGCGCGGTATTTTCGAAACGCGGGAGTCCCGATCGTGGCCGTAAAGGCGGGCGCTCGCGGCGCGTACGTCGAATGGGACGCTGGAAGCGTGACGCTCGAGGCTTCGGAAGTTGATGTCGTGGACGCATCGGGAGCCGGCGACGCTTTCGCGGGCGCGCTGCTTCACTGCCTCATTCGGAACGCAACGCCCGAGGAGGCCGGCCGCGTTGCGATCGCCACCGCCGAGCTAAAGGTGTCCCGGGCCGGAGCGGTGGCGGGCCTGCCATCGCGTGAGGAAGTCGAGCGCGCCCTCCCTTCTGGAATGCGGTTGCCGTAAGAGCCGCCGCCCTTTCACCAAAGGCGCCCGACAGTTTCGCCCGTTATCCACCAGCCGGCGCGCTCGCGTCGACCGGGACCATCGAGTCCTAGGGACGAAACCGAATGCAGACGGGCGCGGGGATGCTGATCTGATCGCCGGTGTACTCGAGTCGTCCGGAATCCGCATCTATCGCAAACGTGACTATGTTGGCGGAATCCTGGTTTCCGGCAAGCAGGAATCTGCCGTCCGGAGATATGGCAAAGTTCCGTGGCGTATTACCAAGCGTATGCTCGTGTCCTTCCGGTTGCAGACGCCCGGTCTCCGGATCGACCGAGAATATCGCTATCGAATCATGTCCTCGGTTGGATCCGTAGACGAACCGCCCGTCTTGCGAAACGTGGATGTCGGCCGTTGAATTGGTTCCGTTCCATCCTTCGGGCAGGCTGGAAACAAGCTGCGTCTCCGACATTCTTCCCGTGCCGCTGTCGTACTGATAAGCGGCGACCGTCGATCCCATCTCGTTGATCGCGTAGCAATATCTGTCCGACGGGTGAAAGGCGAAATGCCGCGGACCATGCCCCGGTTTCGTCGATACGCGCAAATCTCTATCCTCGATCAGACGTCCCCGCTCGTGATCGATGTGATAAACGAGAATCTTGTCCATGCCCAGGTCGCAAACGTAGGCGCGGGAGTTTGAGCTGTCTATCGTCACCGAGTGTGCGTAAGGCCCGTGTTGCCGCTCGGGATCTACGGAGGAGCCTTCGTGCTGCACGAAGTCCGATCTCGATCCCAGGGAGCCGTCTGGCTCGACCGGCAACATGCACACGCTGCCCCCGTTGTAGTTCGTCGCGATAACGTATGAATCGGTGCTGTCGACCGCCAGGTGACATGGGCCCGGGCCGCCGGTGGATTCGACGTTGAGAAGGGTGAGCGCCCCATCGCCGTCGATGGAGTATGCCGATATCGAGTCGCTGGCCCCCTGGCCGTTTATCTCACAAACGGCGTAGAGATGCTGCCCCGCAGGATCGACCGCCAAAAACGACGGGTTTTCGATACCTCCGGCAACAGCCACCTGGTCCAGCCTTCCCGACTCCACGTCCATCCGGCACGTGTAGATACCTTCGGCGCCCTGGTTCGTGTACGCGCCAACAAATAGCGTGACCGTCTCGGTCATTCGTTTGCCTCCCTTATTGCGGCTATTGAGCCGCCTGATTCGGTCTCGGAAAGTCAGCTTTGCGTGTGTCCGTCGCGGCTAGAATATCCGCGCATGAATATATGTGCTCGATTTGCCCGGCGGCGGTCGACCACTTCGAATGAACCAGCCTGATGCCCATCATCGACAGTCGACGCCACGCAATGCGGAGCAAGGCCGGTCAGCATCTTAGTCAGGCGGGCGTAGACCTCGCCCGCCGCGCGGGGAACGGAGAATTTGGTTCCGTGCCTCGCTACGACCTCGTCGTAACGAGCACCATACCCCGCGCCTTTGAGACTGCCATCGCCATGGGCTTTGCCGTTAGTGCGCAAATTGAGGAACTCGCCGCCTTCGACGCCGCCGTCCTGGCCGAATATCGCTGGCCGGCGGATTTCGGCGATGCGGCCGGAGCGTTTCTTGGCGACGGACCGGCCGGGGAGTTTGCGCGCCTCCAGGCGGACATTTTGCGGCTTATCGCCCAACGGCTGCCGGCGAAAGGGACGGCGCTCGTCATCTCCCATGGTGGAGTGGTCGAGGCCGGCGCGGTCGCCTTGCGGGCCGGCGCCGACCATCGAGCCTGGGGACCGGCGATCGGTTACGTCGAGGGCGTCCGTCTAATGTTTGATGGTAACGATTGCGTGGCCGAAGAACTGCTGAGGGTAGGTCCCGACGACTACCGCCTGGTCGACTAGTGCGCCGGACTTGGTTCTAGCCCAAGCCCATTAAGCGGACCCCCAAGCATCCACGCCGAGCAGTTTCCGGCCGAGGTCGGTCAATACCGTTGGTGACTGCGTCTCGTACTCCCTGTCTCTCGGGTCGGTTGGCCAGCTATAGCCCTCTGATTTCGCAACCGGCCTGCACTGCCGCCACGACTCGATCCGCATCTGGCGCGGCTCCTCGTCGTTCTCTTCCGCCGGCCGCATGGTTATGTACTGCGCCAGTCGCGGCTGATCGGACGTGTTGTGGCCGTTGCCGTGCGGCAGCATCTGGTCCCAGATAAGAAGGTCTCCGGCCTTGCCCGCTATCGACTTGACCTCCAGACCGTCAAGATCGGGGAACCTTACGTCACGATCCGGCGGCTGGGTTTTTGCCCATTCGTCAAATCTGTTGTGGAATCCCGGAACGCACTGGAAGCCGCCCTGATTCTCCGCAGTGTCTGTTAGGTACAGTACTCCCTGAACGCCCAACGGTACCGGAGCTTGCGACGTATCCACGTCCCAATGGACCATTCCGGTGTGTCCCCACTCCGGCTTGTCGACGCGCGCCGGCGGCTTCATGTTGGCGCGGTCGAGCGAGACCCAGAGCTTCTCCGCGCCCAGAATCTCGGTAAACGCCTCGTAGACGCGCGGATATTGCCGGTTGTCCCAGAGCGTCTGATGCTGGTAGAGCGACACCATGCCCGCGTCTGAAATCGGCGAACACAGGTCGTCCGTCGTATACGGCTTCCACTTGCACCAGTCGTCGCGGTTGTCCGGGTCCATCTCCAGAAAGTCCCACACCGTCTCGATGAGGGCGGTTAAATGTTCGTTCCCTTGGGACCGCGTCGGCGAGCACCACGTACCCGTTTTCTTCCCAGAAAGCCAGATCGCGCTCGCTGAACACCGGCATTGCAAAACTCCTTACGATACGACCCTGAGTTTAGTTCAGCGGCTCAGCGAGATTGTGGAGTGCGACCTTCCCCTCAACGGAACGATGTTAAGTTCCACCTCAGTTGCATATACAGCATCGGAGGCCCTGAAAGTTGAACCTCATCAAAGTTGGAGTCGTCGGCACCGTGCGCGGCGGCTCGCACGTCGTCGCTTTTGGCTTTCAGGAAGACGTCGAAGTGACGGCGCTCTGCGATCTCAATGAAATGGTCCTCAATGCGAAAGCGGATCAATACGGCGTTCCCGAGCGATATACCGACTACCGCGGCCTGCTGGAATCAGACGTGGACATTGTGGTCGTGGCCACGCCAATGCAGTTGCACGTGCCGCAAAGCCTCCAGGCGCTTGCCGCCGGGAAGCACGTATCGTCCGAGGTGACCGCGGCGGTTTCCGTGGATCAATGCCGGGAACTCCTTGCTGGAGTCGAGCGAGCGAAACCGTTGGGCCTGAAGTACATGCTGGCCGAGCAATTCTGCTTCTTCGACGAAACGGTAGCCCTGCAAAACATGGTGGATGAAGGTCTGTTCGGCGCCGTCTATCAGGCCGAAGCCGAATACGTTCACGAGCTGCATATCCTTCAGGCAGAGGAGGACGGCTCGCCGAGCTGGCGCTCAGCCTGGCAGGTCGGCGTAAACGGTTGCAGTTACGCCACTCACCAGCTTGGCCCGGCCCTTGAGTGGTTCGGCAAAGACGCCAGAGTGGAGTCGCTAGTCTGTCTGGGAAGCGGACATCACGTCATGCCGGAATTTGTTCAGGAAGACTCCACGTTCATGCTTTGTAAGCTGAACACCGGGGGCCTTATCAGGATTCGAGTAGACATGCTATCCAGGCGTCCGCACGGGATGACGTATTTCGCTCTACAGGGCACTCACGGTTGCTACGAAGGCGCGCGCGGCCTTAATGACGAACCCAAGATCTGGCTCGATTCGTTCGGCTCAAGGCCCGCTAACCGAGTTACACATGAGGATCCATACGAGTGGAGACTCTTTTCCGAGTTTCAGCGGCGGTACCTGCCGGATGACATGAAACTTCCGCGGGGCTATCTGGAAGCGGGCGGGTACGAAGCCGATTATTTCACGGCACGGGAGATGATTCGTGCGATCCGCGAGGACAAACAACCGCTCGTGGACGTCTACCGCGCGCTAGATTACACGTTGCCCGGTCTGCTGTCCGAGCAGTCGATATCAAATGGCGGGGCGCCTGTAAAAGTGCCCGACTACCGGTCAGGCGAGTGGTCATGAGTGTCCGACGCCTCCCTTGCCGGGTCATGTCCTCGCTCAAGAGATTGCGGCCAAAACACAAGCACCAGTCGCTGGCTAGGCTGGCGCGGACGGGGCGTTCGGTCTGCGCGCCGCTCGGTTAGCGATCCGGCCAAGGGTCTCCAGCGAGCGGCTTCTCTCCGCGCCCGATCACACTTCCTCCAAGAGAGCGTCAATGGCATCTGCCGCGTCTCTGCAAGCAATCTCGGGGTCGACGTTCTTCTCGACGACTGGCGTCTCAACCTTGTTCCTGAAGATCTCAAACGCGTCGCCCGCTTTTTCATGCGTTAGGCCGCGGGCGGTTTCCATGCCTTCCAGGACCGCCGCCGCCTCATACTCGGTGAGTCCGGACGCATTCTTGATTTGTTCCTCGGCCAGCCCTATTTGCGCCGGATATGGAGAGCGGTGCCCGATTTGTTCGCCGACTTTGACTAGCGCGGAGAAGGCAGCTCCAGCGTCACGGGTTCCCTGCATGATCGCCAACATGCCGTTCACCCCACCCAGCGTTACTTTTTCGCGGCCCCTGATCATCGGCGCCAGCCTCACGCCCAGCGCATCGAGAGAGACCCCGCCCGGAAGAATGGCCTGACCGAACACGGTTGCAAGAGGGGACCCTTCCACCAGGATCTGAAACTTCCCGTCACCCACGACTTTCGTTTCGACGGCTGTCTTCGCTGGAACGACACGATATTCATGTACTAGTTCCGCGACGTGTCTGACCGCATCAACCGCCTCCGGTTCACCCAATAGACTCCGCGTACCGTCCTCCGAGATCATCCTTCCGCCGTTTTGCCAGACAAAGAACAAACTGGTGCCACCGCCGCCATAGAAGCCCCACTGTCCGCCACTGCCGTCCGGCGCGGCTGGGATCGAGAGCTGCTGAGCCGCCTCGCGGAACTCCTCCCAATCCCAGCCTTCGGCAGGCGGCGGCTCGACTCCGACGTTATCGAACAAAGCTGGCGTGTACCAGAGTACGAAAGGGGTCATTCCCCAAGGCAAGGCCCACCGCTTCCCTTCCGACGCAATCGCCTCTTCAGCCAGAGGATAGTAACTCCCCGCCTTCAATGTTTCCGTCTGCGAAATGAACCGGTCGAGGTCTTGGATGAGCTCCCGCCCGGCAAGTTGAAGCATTATTTGACGGCCGGGAACGGCGAGGATGTCAAGCGTCTTGCCGCCGCCGAGGGCCGATTCGACGCCGCCCAGGAAGTGTTCGTCGAAGTCTGACAGCTCGGTTCCGATATCCAGTCGCACGACCTGTATATCCAGATCCGGACGCGCCTCGCGGAGATCGCTCACGGATGCGTTTATCGTGTTCTCCATCTGCGCTGTAATGACGTTTCCGGATGTCACGCCCAGCGTTAGTGGAACCGGGGCCTTCGGTTTCGTATCGCTCGGCGCGGTAGTTGCAATAGCCGTCGGCTCGGGCGCCTTCTCCGGCGGTTCGAGCTTCTTGGCAACTTCGGGCGGCAGCTCCGTTTTCTTCGACTCGCCGCACGCAGTCAGGAGCGCAGCCGAGCTACCAATCGCAATGCCGCTCAGCAGCCTCCTGCGTGACATCCTTAAACTCGTTCTAGCCATCTCGCCTTTCCTCGTTATTCCATGGCGCGGCGAACCTGGTCGGTCGCTATGGGGTCGCCGGCTTCGGCTACGACAGATGTATCTCAGCCGCACAGTTGGTGTGGCCTCTGCACATAAACTCATCCTACCGTCGATGGTGGGGCCTGCGGGCAAAGTGGGAAACTTCCTGCCTGCTCATTCCGCGCCTCGCGCCGTGCGCCTTGTCCGTTGACTGAAATGGGGGCGCCAACGGTTATCGCGGGAAAGCGACTATCAAAAACACTTTCGGTCGCTCGCGCCTGGATGGACGCCGACAGCAAGTGCGCCTAAGCTAGTCGGCGGATTTAACCGGATGAGAGGTGGCAAGTTAGATGCCGTACGCGGAACCTTCGAGCGCCAATAACAGCCCTGCCGACAGTATTGAGACAGTCAAGGCCCGCAACGGCGACGGCGACTGGCGGGAAGTCCTGACCGCAACGTCCAGGCACCGATCTGTCCTGCTTCAACTGCCGCCGGGCGTTCATCCGCGCGTACACCGGCATCCCGGCGGTGAGGAGATATTCGTCATCCACGAGGGAACAGCCGAGTTCGATTTTGGCGACGGCCGGGTACGCACGGTCGAGCCGGGCACGTTTCTCTACGCTCCAGCAGGCCAGGAACACACGTTCACCGTGCTCGGTGACAAGCCGCTGATGATGATGTGCTTCCTGTCATGCAACGAGCCGGACGACACTATTGAAATCTAGTGGCTCCCGCCGTGTTCAGTGAAGCCCGTAGTCGGTCTCGTAACCAGTCCCCTGCCATATCTTGTGAGCCGCGGCGATCTTGTCGGCGGAAGGCTCGATATTGCCTCGGATGCTAGGCGGCGGCTGACCCGGCCCACGGTCCTCCGGATAGGGCGACCAGTTGTCGTTTTCGTAACGCGTTCGGTTCGCTTCGTCCCGCAGGTTTGGAATCTCGACCGACGCCCCGTCTGAAAGACAAGAGCGCCAGCTCTGAATCTCGACCATCGACATTGCCACGCCCTTGTGTACGTCGAGCCACGGCTGCTCGTTCTCCCTGATGGACTTGGCGAAATAGTAGTTCGTAAAGAGATCTCCTCCGCGGTGGCTGGCCGTCTGGGCCAGTTCGCCCAGCATCGGAAACTCGGGCTTGTAGACTTTTTCTTCAACATCCCCGGCGCGCATGTCCCAACTCTCGTGCACTACGCGGAGCTGCTCCTGCCGGCCAAGGTCTCTCATGTTTTCCATCAGTCCGCGGGTTCCATGCACGCGGTACCAGATGCCGTGTCCGCGCAGCCAGTGGCCGTTCAGTGACACCAGCGAATCATTGTCCATCCGGCACACTCGCACCGACGCCTTGTCCGAGCGCCGCACGTGCATGTTCTCCTCGTCGCTCTCGAAGTTGGGAATCGACTGCGCGTTGACGCTGACCGGAGTCGTGTCGGTTATGAACATAATGGGGCCGAGCGCGTGCGTGCAGTAATAGGTTGACGGCATGTTGTTTCGCCAGTGGTCCATGCCAGGCGAAAGGCGATTCCAGACCTCCGCCGAAAACGGGCTCATATATTCGCCCTCGCCGAACTGCATCTCGCCGATCTCGCCGGCGCGGTAGAGACGCCGCATTTCCTGCACGTAAGCGAAGTAAACGTAGTTCTCGGCAAGCATATAAATCTTGCCAGAATCCTCCACGGCCCGGACGAGCGCGACCGCCTCGCCCAGCGTTTTGCAGGCGGTTATCTCCGACATAACGTGCTTGCCACCGCGAAGCGCCTTGACGGCGAACGGCGCATGTTGATGAAAGAAGTTGGCGAGTATCACGGCATCCAGGTCGTGAGCGAGGAACTCGTCATAGTCGGTGTAGGTCGCGACCTGCAGGGCCTCGCCAGCCTTGCGCAGCGCGTTCTCTTGCTGATCGCACACTGCCACGACCTGCATTCCCACCCGCGACGCCTGCTCCGCGTGGGCCATTCCGCGGCTCACGCCAACAACGCCAACGCGTATCGGCTCCCCGTTTCCCGATGTCATCATGTTTGAACGCAACCTCCGCCAGCAGCAGACCCGAACACTGCAACAATTCGATTCCGGGCCTTGTTAGTTTATTTCGCCGCTAACCATAATCCATTATCTTTGTGGAAAAGGAGCGTCGATTGTCGATCGAACTGACCACCGCCCACTACGCCCCGAGTACCGCGCGCAAGATGCGGGAGGCGGCCCTGCGATTCCTCGACGCGCTCGACGACGTACAGCGCCAGGCCGCGACGTTTGATTTGAAAAGCAGCGAGCGCTACCAGTGGAGCTTTCTGCCCGACCGCAAAATCCCCCTGACTATCGCGGATTCATCGAGCAACGACGGTCTGCCCAAAGTCGAACCGCTGCCGGGCGAGTTGCTCGTGCGCAACGGACTGCCGCTCAGAGACATGACGCAACCACAGCGGAACGCGGCGCTCCGACTGATGACCAGCGGACTCAGCGACCGCGCGTCGAAACAGGCAAGACAGATAGTCAATCACGAAGATACGCTGCGGGAATGGGAGGCGATCGAGAAGTTCGTTGGCGACTTCCTGCGCGATCCCGAGCGCTACTATTTCACCGTTTTTGGAGATCCTTCAGGCCACGCCCCCTGGGCATGGCGAGCCGGCGGGCACCACATCGGAATCCAGTTCGCCATAATCGACCGCGAGGTCGTCTCGCCGCTGCCCATGTTTCTTGGCGCGAATCCGGCCGAGGTCAGGCATGGCCCCACCAAGGGCCTCCGGATACTCTCCGCCGAGGAAGACCTTGCCCGAACGCTGCTTTCAAGTCTCGACGGCTCGCGTAAGCAAAAGGCAATCGTCGATCCGGTCGCTCCGGACGAAATCCTGACGATGAACTACCGACGCGCCGACCCGACAATGCCGCTCACCGGCCTTCCCTATTCCTTGATGTCGGGAGGCCAGCGGGAATGTCTTGTTTCGTTAATTCGCCATTACGTCAGCCGCGCCGCCGCGGACGTAGCCGCCAACGAGTGGCGGCGGATAGAGTCGGCGGGACTCGAGCCCGTCACCTTCGCGTGGGCAGGTCCGGAAGAGCGGGGTCTTCAGCATTACTACTCGGTCGTAGGGCCAAAGTTCATGATCGAATACGACAACACGCAAAACGAGGGCAACCATATCCATTCGGTCCTGCGCGATTTCGAGCGCGATTGGGGCGAAGACTTGCTCTCAGCCCACTACGCCAACTCGGATCATCATTAGTGCGACTCAACAACATCTAGGCTTGGCGATGAACATACCCCCAGACTTCGTCCTGAACGCTCTTTTGCAACGTAACTTCCTTCCAACTCAGAACGAACATGGAGACGAGATACCTCCGATACTCTCGTCAAATACCTTCTCGAAGTCGGTAGCACAAGCGCTGACTCAACAGACGTGCCGAAGGCCGAAGGACTATCCGGGATACGACGCAGTCGAATACAAGCTAACCCGTTTTAATGGTGTTCCACGTGCCCTTTCTATTCCGCATCCGATTAGCGCACGCAAAACTTGCTATGTGCATATACCAGTGTTGGAAACACTTAGACCATATCGCCGCTAACCAAAACAGCCTGCTTCGGCCTCGCAAACATGGAGATGGGCGACTCTTCATCATGGGGAGCTATGAGAGCCGGAGAGAAAATAAACGGTACCGTCTCGATTCTCCTTTTGGAAAGCGATTTGTTGTTGAAACAGACATCTCGAATTTCTACCCCACCATCTATTCCCATTCAATCCCCTGGGCGCTCGTAGGCTTTGGAAGGGCCAAAAGACTTAGATTTGATAGGGGCCGCTGGTTTAACAAGCTTGACAAGGCTGTTCGTCAAACTAAGCGAGATGAAACCCAGGGTATTTCTATTGGACCAGCGACGTCGAACATCTTTGCGGAGGTGATCCTCCAGCGTGTAGACCGCGCGCTGCTACGCCGCAAATTCGAATACAGTCGGTTCAATGACGACTACACAGCCTACTGCGAGACGGAGGAAGAAGCTGTGGAGTTTGTATCCCAACTCGGGAAACAGCTTGCCAAGTACAAGCTCACCTTGAACATAAACAAAACAGAGTATTTGCCTTTGCCTCGCGCGCTCGAAGACAATTGGGTTTCCGAATCTGGCTATCGCGCTGCCGAAAGGCGACCGTGTCTCGTCCTACGATGCCATCGGCTATCTAGACTTTGCGGTCGAACTGGCCAAGCACTCGCCTGACGGTAGTGTCCTGAAATACGCACTAAGGGCTCTGCTGGGACGCAATCTCGATTTGGGCGCGAAAGTCGATGTTCTACGGTATGCCCTCTACCTGTCGTTTCATCAGCCAGTTCTGTTGCCTTTGCTTCGAAACTCATTCCCAACCAGTCGTGTAAGGCACCAAGGTTTTCCATATTCGCGTGAACTCCAACTGCTGGCGTACGAGCATGCACGATTTGACCGCTCGGATGCAGTCTCCTGGGCATTATATTTCTCAAACAAGTATCAGGTGCCAATAGAAGATAAATGCGCTGATCAGATCATCAAATCGCGCGACTGCATGCCACTGTTGTTCTTGTATTTGTCTGGAAACGCAAGGCACCAGACTAAGGTGATTTCGTTCGCGCAGAGACTCGATCAGAATGATCTCTACGAACTCGACCAGTACTGGCTGCTTTTGTATCAGTTGTTCTTGGACAACAAGATAAATGATCCCTACCCTTCCGGCGATCACACGTTCGAGATCATGAAAACTGAGGGAGTTAGCTTTGTAACACCCTCAGCAAGAAGCGATGAACCGCGAGGGACTTAGCTGGGCGCGAGCAGTTGCTGTGCCCCCAACCATGTCATGGTTTGGCTCCTAGCCCTCCGGCCAAAGCTCCCTCGTCGGCCCATCCGTCTAGTTGTTCGTGAATCGAGTCGTCGTCGTAGCCCGCTCGGTACAGGCGCGCAATCTCGTCGGCCGGCCTTCTTCGCCAGAAGCCGAGCATTCCGCATCCAACCGACAGAGCCTGGAACAGCCGGAAGCCACGACGCTTCTTACCCGTCAAAGCACCGCCGTCTCAAGCGACTGTACGAAGTGAATTCCCCGGATAACTCTCCTTTTCAAGCGGTCGTCGTTCGTGATGAACATGTCCGTGTCTACCCGTGCCGGAGCCGGTCCACGTAAACGTCGCCTTCCTCGTCCGACCAGATTTCCTTGCCGAGACCCCGCAGCGACAAGATCGGATCAGCCTACCGACTCCCGCCGTCCCAAACCTCGGCCAACGCCGATAGCGAGCCAGTCACGATCCTTTGTCCGGCGTCGATGGATAACATGCTGCTCCGGGCGGTGCGTGGTTCGTAACCGCCGCTGACGAATGCCTGCGCGGTTGGCACATAACCGATGTAGTCGTTCGCCAGGCTCACGACCCACGTGAACGGAAACGGCGACGCCCGTTTGATGCGCAGCCCGTACTCGCAAAAGAACTCCGATCCGTTCGCTGCGATCCCCAGCGGCCCTATGCGAATCGCCTGGATCGGCGTTTCGATTGCGGGGCTGTCCTTGCGCATCGCCGCCACCGTCATGCGCTCCTTCGCGTAGACAGGCTCCGAGTCGGGCGAGGAGCCAAGACCGAACGGCGGACGCTCCGAATCGGCGTCCGGCAGCTCTCTTATCGACAGCGTCTCCATGACGACGCTCGACCCGACGGCGGCGTTGTCGAGCCAGTCGATTGAATCGACAGTCCTCCGCACGGCCGCCGCAAGCCTCCGCCCCATCATCGCGGCGTGATCGGGGCCTGATTCGACGCCCGCCGACATGTTGTCCACTTGCGTAACGTCGCCGCACGCGCCTAGCAAAAAGACGACCGACAAACCATCTCCGAAGTCTGACTTCAAACGCTTCCGTAAATAGTGGGCGTAATCGGGTGTCTGAAGGCCGCCGCCAACCACGGTGCTGTGGCAGGCAAAGCAAACGACGATCCCGGTGACGTCGCCCCGCGCGTTCCGCACTGCCAGCACGTCAACTGCCGGATCGATTGGACCCGCCGTCGCAACGATATCTCCATGATGCGGCATTCCGGGTTTGCCCGGATGTGTGATTTCGGTTCCGTCGGTCATCAGAAAACGCCGGTTGAACGAGATACTCGGCTCCGCGGTCGATCCGATCCCGATTTCTGAATCTTCGAGTGATTCTTGCCCTTCGACCACCACGGAGGCTATGGCTTCCGCGACGGAGGCAACATATTCAGGGTCTGCCCGCGAGCCAAGCCCCTCGAAAACCGGCCCGCCGCAGTGTGTATGACTGGCGCCGATCAGGACTTGCCCGCGCGCGAGATTCGTTCGCGACTCGATCCTGTCGAGAGCCAGGCGCACCAGGCTGCGAGGTATGAACAGGGCGTCGACGCCGACGAGGGCGACCGTGCAAACGCCGTCGTCGATAACGGCGGCGGTCACCTCAAGCGGGTCGAGGACGCCCTGGTTGACGCGCCTTTCGAAGCTGCCCGGCATATCCGCGCCCACCGGCGCGGTGATGTCCCGACTTGCAAACCCTGTTCGTATCAAGAGCCTCTCTCAACGGCGCGTTCGAGGATCTCTCGATCTTCGACTGGAAGCTCCAGTTCCAGCGCAAGCTCCTTTGCGTTATCGCTCATCTTTCTCAACGTCTTGACGAGGATGTCGTAGACCTTTTGGAATCCGTGGTCCCTTCGCAGGTCGCCCAGTTGCGTCTCCAGGAAAACCAGACACAGCGCGTCCTCGAGCGTCTGCACCTCTGGATCGCGCCGCAGATCGTGCTTCCGCACGATCTTCTGAACTCGATCAATAAAAACCTGTTCATAACCAACCGCGTCCAGAATCTCGCCCGTCGCTTCAGCATGCAGTTTTTGCAAAGCCGCCCGCCATTGCAGATACGCCCGCCTGCCCGCGGCAAAAGACGACCGTGGAATTTCCCAACGGCGGATATGGTGCGCGCGCGCGGCAATCAGAAGCTCATCCCCGGCGTCCGGGCGAAGCCGCCTCACCCATCGAGTCATCAGCTCCGAGTGGGCAAGCTCTTTTTGCTTCTCATCACCATGCACGACGATCCGCACTGGATCGCCCGCATTCGCCCGGTCGATGAGTTCGATAGCCTCCCTGATTCTTGGGTCGGAGCTCATTCCTTCTCCTGTCTATCGACGTTTCGTTCGAGTCTATCAATGCGAGGGGCAAGGCCCGGCGGCCGGTCAAGATGTTCCCTAAAGTCAGATCAGTATGTATCTTGATTGCGGCGTCTCTTTCCCACACCGCACTATATGCGGAGTTGGGTTCGAGTCACCGAAACAGGCACGTTCGGCAATGGAGGAAAACATGAGATTGAGCGGTAAGACGGCAATCGTCACGGGCGCCGCGCAGGGAATCGGCAGAGCGATAGCATGGCGGC
Organism: Chloroflexota bacterium; assembly: GCA_965263025.1. Classification (GTDB taxonomy): domain Bacteria; phylum Chloroflexota; class UBA11872; order UBA11872; family VXNJ01; genus JAPOVO01. The sequence continues at coordinate 692,174 of OZ253578.1, forward strand.
TGGCCGCCGATGGCGCGGCGGTCCACATCGCCGACGTCCAGACCGAAAAGGGTGAGGCCGAAGCCGCGGCCATCCGCGACAGTGGATTGAAGGCCACGTTCCAGACCGTCGACGTCGGCGATCCCAAGCAAATCACGGCGATGATTGAAACCGCCGTCGAGCATCATGGGCGCCTGGACATTCTCGTTAACAACGCCTGGGGCGTGAGCGACGATGAATTGGCCGGGCAGGAGTCCTGGGAAATGTGGGACCGTGGATTCGTGGTGATGGTGCGGGCGTTAGCCCTCGCCGCGCAAGAGGCCCTTCCGCACATGCGTCGAGCCGGCGGCGGGGCGATTGTCAACATCTCGTCGGTTCACGGGTTCCTCGTCTCCGATTCAGCCGCCGTGTACGACACCTGCAAGCACGCGGTGATCGGGGTGACCAAGGGCATGGCGCTCGATTACGGACCAGACGGCGTGCGTGCAAACGCGATCTGCCCCGGGATGATCGTTACTGAAGTCAGAGACAGCTCGTGGCGAGAAGACCACGAAGAGGCGCTGTTTGCCGAGTCTTACCATCCGCTCCGGCGTGCGGGTAGACCGCGAGACATCGCGGCCGGCGTTAGCTATCTAGTGTCCGACGAGGCGGCCTTCGTAACCGGACATGCGCTCACGATTGACGGCGGTCTGACCATCCAGCTGCAAGACGCCCTGGCGCTCCAGACCCGCGGGTACGTTCGCGAAGGTCGAACGGATCGGCCGCTCCGAACCCCGCCGGTATGAACGCGAGCGGCTGAGCCGCCCGGCCAGTCGACTAATAGTCGCTTGGTCAGTCCGTTTGGCTCTGTTCCAGTGACGATTGAAGGACCTTGGTCGCGGTCAGCAGCCGCTCGCTCACGGCTACCTGGTAGGGCCGCTCGGCCGGCGTGAATCTTCGCAGATTATCGGGAAGGGCTTCGATCTCGGACTTCGCGCGGCGGCGAGCAGTCTCCAGATCGTCACGTCCGTGATCCATTCGCCGGCCTTGCGCCATAACGTGTTTCAGCAGTGGCCGCCCACGAAGCCGCTCGTCGTGTATCGCCACCGTGTCCGACGCGATCGGTCCGTCGTCATGCTCTCGAAACACCTGCTTGCGGTACGGCAGCGATTGCTTGCCGGTCGAAAGCTTCATTCGCCCTTCGCCCCCGTAATCCACCAGCTTGTATACCGTGTCGAGGTAAGGCGCTTCCGCCGACACTCCCATTTTCGTGCCCACGCCGAAGCTGTCGATTGGCGCGCCCTCGTTCAGCAGGCGCCCTATCTCGTATTCGTCGAGTCCGCCGCTGGCGAAAATGGCGACGCCGGTCAATCCTGCCGCATCGAGGATCGCGCGGGATCGCCTCGCAAGCTCACCGAGATCGCCAGAGTCGAGCCGGATCGCGCGGACGTCAAAATCGCAGCCCTGTTCTCTGGCGAGCCGGACCACGTTCTCGACTCCCTTTAACGTATCGTAGGTGTCCACCAGCAATACAGTGTCCGAATTGCGCTCGGTAAACGCCCTGAACGCCTTCAACTCGTCGCCGTGGGCGGTGATATAGCTGTGGGCCATCGTTCCCGCGACTGGAATGCCGAACAGCCGCCCGGCCATCACGTTCGACGTCGCGGACGCGCCCGCCATGTAAAAGGCTCGCGCGGCGCTCGTGCCCGCCTCCGCTCCGTGAGTGCGGCGCAACGCAAAATCGACGACGCCTCGCCCGTCCGCCGCCGCAACAGCCCTCGAGCACTTCGAGGCCAACGCGCTCTGGTACGTGATCTGGTTGAGAAGGAAGGTCTCCACGAGTTGCGCCTGGGGGAGCGGCGCTACGACTTCGACCACCGGCTCATCCGGGAAGAACACGGTACCTTCGAGCATCGCGTAAACGTCGCCCTCGAACCGGAATTCGCTCAGCGTGGCGATGAATTCCGGAGTGAACTGCCCCAAGCCGCCGAGATATTCCAGATCGCAACTCTCGAAACGCACGTTCTCAAGGAAGTCGAGAACCGCGTCCAGTCCGCACGCGACCAGGTAGTTTCTGCTGGATGGAAGTCGCCGCGCGTACAGGTCGAATGCTGCCCAGCCCGTGAGACCCTCGGCATGGTACGCCTGGGCCATGGTCAACTGATAGAGATCGGTTATCAGCCCCGAAAACCCGGCAGCTCGTCGGATTCTTGCGGACATAGGAACTATTCGCCGCGCCCTGCAACCGCTCCGGCTTCAACCATTTCGGCAACTGCCGCGTCGCCGTCACCCGGATCGACATTTACGGCGCGCGTACCCTCCAGAATCAGGTGGACCTCAAAACCCGATCCAATCGCATCCAGGACCGACGCCCGAACGCAGTAGTCGAGCGCGAGCCCTCCGACCCAGACCCTCGCCACGCCGAGACCAGTTAGCTTGTCGGCCAACTTCGTACCGTGAAACGCCGAATAGCTGTCCGCGTCGACATCGGCCCCTTTCCGCACAATATGGGTTGACTCCGGCAGGTTAAGGTCTGCCCGAAAGGCCGCTCCATCGGTGTGCTGGACGCAGTGTGGAGGCCACGGTCCGCCGCGCTCGGCAAAGCTGACGTGACCAGCGGGATGCCAGTCCTGGGACGCAAAAATCGGAATCCCCACCCCGTTCGCTTTGTCGAGCCATGCGTTGAGTTGCTCTACGACCTCGTCACCGTGAGGAACCGGAAGCGCTCCCCCCGGACAGAAATCGTTTTGCACGTCAACGAGCAAGAGCGCGTCACTTGTTTGGAGACTCGACGGCATTCGCGTTACCCCAACATCCCAACCCGGCGCCCGCTGGCTAGTTGCTGATCGGCCACACGTGCTCGACGGCGCCGTCTCGAATCGCATAAATCCGGCTGTGTATGGCTGAGAGTCCGTCACCGTATGCGGGAGCCAGCCAGAGAAGGTCGCCAATCGCGAGATCGGAGTCCGGCGTCAGGTCCAGAGACAGGTGCTCGGCGCTAAGGCCCACCGGCTCGCAGTCGTCGCGGTCGCGGATTGTGGGCACGCCTCGAAATCCCGTAAGCGCTTTGATTCCGCCGTCGGCCACGGCGCGGTCGCCCCGTCGGCTGATAACCGTGGACAGCACAAACGCAGCCTGACGAAACGGCGCGTCGGGGAATTTGGCGCGGTAAGTTGTATCCATAAAGAGGTACATTCCCGCTTGAACCTCTGTTACATCAGGAAACTCAAGAGCCGCTTCGTAAGATTTTGAGCTGCTTGCGCTGAGGACCGGACACGCAATGCCCTGATCTTCGACCATTCGCTTGGTATCGACGGCAAGTTGCATCGCGTCCCGACATGCGGCCGCCCGCAGGTCGCTGTCAGCCACGTTTCCCACGTGGCCGTCGAACGCCATGAGCCCCATGAAATTCAGTCCCGACAGCGACGCAACCGTCTTCGCCAGCTCAACCGCTCGTTGCCCGGGTTCGACGCCGCACCGGTCGAGTCCAACGTCCAGATCGACCAGGATGCCAAGCTCGGTTTCTGCGGCTACCGCGGCGCGCGACAAGTCACGAGCGTTGACTTCGGAATCGACCGCCGCCTTTATGTTCGCGCCATCGCTCGCAAGCCGAATCAGCCGCGCGACCTTGCCCGGCCCAACGACTTCGTTTGCGATGAGAATATCGGACACTCCACCGTGAAACATGCCTTGAGCTTCGCGCACGGTGGCGCACGTAACGCCCTGCGCGCCGGCGGCTATCTGGAGCTTGGCGATTTCCGGGCACTTGTGATTCTTGACGTGCGGCCTTACCACAGCCGGAACATTCTCAAACGCCGCGGCCAGAGTGTTGATGTTGTACTCCAGAGCCTCCAGATCGACCACCATCGCGGGCGTCTCGATTTCATGCAAACTTGACGGAATGGAAAGCGAATCCGGATCAATCATCGCGGCTGATTCTTCGGCTGCACGGACCATCGGGCAACTGCCTCCATTCGTCGTCTGCGTGTCTCCAACGCAGGATATAACTAACCTGCGTCTCGTGTATTGTGCGATATACCGCCAACATAATGCGACAGAACGGCGCCCGCTGCTGCAAAATGATAATGACGGAAGCTTTGCCCACATAGCTCAGGAGGTAGAGCGCGTTCTTGGTAAGAACGAGGTCTCCGGTTCAACCCCGGATGTGGGCTCCTGGAAAATCACGCGGGGCAGGATCCGCCGGAGTTGCAGGCTCAGAACCCCGATCAGCGCGCTGTCGCTGTCGAGGCTGCTTTCCAACTTCTTGACCGCGTCAGCCGCATTCCGGGGTCCGACTCTGACGGCAACGTCGATATCGTGTCGCTTCGGCGGCGGCTCACGGAAGTACGCCGTCTATGCGCGGAAGACGGCCGAGCGAAAGTTGGCGATCACCGGATCGGTCAACTTCGCTCCAGGGCGCCACCTGACGAGAGCGGCCTTTGGCCGTGCCATTCGATCTATGAGGTGATGGAGACTGTGGCTTCCGAGGATCTTGCGGATGGATTTTGCATCGGCGTTTATAACGCTCGCGGCGTCCACTCGGGTGGTGAAGGCGGCGATCAGGAACGTGAGCCGGCCGCCAGATACCGAGGTTGAGCGCGGCAGGTTGACTTCGGCTACCCCTACGTGAGCAGCATCCTCGAACGAATAGCGGCCTCATATGGCCGAGAAGGTGAAGAGTGGGATTCTGAAGCAAACCTGCGTAGGCGCTTGAGCGATTGAATGCAGTGTAAAGGAGAAGGACATGGCGGCGGGGAAGTCGATGACCGGTCGGATTGAGGTGGCGGATCTGGACCGGGACCGGTTCAGGGGCGCGCTTGTTGGGCTGGCGGTGGGGGACGCGCTAGGCACGACGCTGGAGTTCACACGGCCGGGCACATTCGAGCCTATCTCGGACATGACAGGCGGCGGACCGCATGGCCTTGCCCCGGGCCAATGGACGGACGACACGTCGCTGGCGCTTTGTCTGGCGGACAGCCTCGTGCGGCGTCAGGAGTTCGATCCCAGCGACCAGCGCTGCGCTTGAGCAATTCGAGTTGAGCGGAGAACCATACTCCGGCCCGACGCACGAGCTAAGCGCTGGAAACGGCTCGGTTATGCGATTGGCGCCCGTCCCCATGTTCTTCGCCGGAAACGCCGTCGAGGCGGTCCATTATTCTGGCGAAAGCTCCCGGACGACCCATGGCGCGAAGACCTGTATAGATGGGTGCCGCTACTACGGCGGGCTTATATGGGCGGCGATCAACGCAGTTGGCAAGTCCGACATTCTCGCCGCTATGTATTGTCCGGCCGGGACATGGACGGAGCTGGGTCCGTGGCACGGCGAAATCGAGGACGTGGCGAACGGCAGCTTCAAGCGCAAGGATCCACCCCAAATCCAGGGCAGCGGCTACGTCGTCAGGTCCATCGAGGCGGCGTTGTGGGCATTCCACAAATCAACGTCGTTTGAGCAAGGCGCATTGATGGCGGTCAACCTCGGCGATGACGCCGACACCACCGGCGCGATCTACGGACAGCTCGCAGGCGCCTTCTACGGGATGGACGGAATCCCCGCCGCGTGGAGGCAGCGCATCGCCCTGCGGGACCAGATCGTCGGCCTGGCGGACAAGCTCTTCGCTTTGGCGACGGGCAAGCGCCTCTCCGAATAAAGGCGCGTAGCCGCGAGATAGCGTTGCGGCTCATCCGACCGCAAGCAACGTCGAGTGCCCGGTCCAGTTTGCGGTCGAGAGTCAGTAGCGCCTCGATTCGTTGAATGACGATGTACAGGTGATAGGGACGATCTCGCACGTAGAGTGTGGCGGGAGATTTCGCGTCGAACAGATTGACCCCGTCGCCCTTCGAAATATCAGTCGGCGTCATAACAGCCTTGATTCGGGAACCGTTCTTCGTGTTTTTGCTGTATGCGACACGGTTTGTAGGTGGCAGAGGGACTTAGGATTAGTGTTTGGGTTCCTCACCAAAGCATCCGGCCCATCGCCAGATGCCGAAAAAAGATGCGTCGCACAGGAGGTAAATCGGTGATTGGCGATCAAAGCCTTTCAAGTAAATCGAGTCCGCGATTTTCAGAGAAGCGCGCGGCCAGTCGAGCGCCGGGCGCCGCCGCCCGCCAGGTGGGGATTCTCTTGCTGCTCACGGCCGGGGCCACTGCCGTCGCGGCTGTGGGGCGCATCGCCGCAAATGCGGACTACCCGACGCTCGACGAATCGTTAGCCGCCATCTCGGACAGCAGGGTGCTCTACGGCATGGGCGGCGCGGGGCGATTGGTCTCGGGCTTCACTCTGATCGGCGGGGCCTGGTTGCTGTCCAGAACGTGGATCCTTCGGGAACGACCTGGCGCGCTGCTTGTTCCGATCCTCTTCGGCGCGTCGGGCGTATTCACGGCCGTATCGGGAGCCAGCGCGGCGGCGTTGGCGGCCGCGGCTCCATCAGCGACCGAAATCGCCGCGCTCGACCCCGTGGGCAGTCCGATCGATACGATTGCCAGCTTGCGATGGCTTACCGGCAAAATCGGTTTCGCAGCAGCCGGGTTGGCGTTGATCGTTGCGGCCCGCTATCAATGGAAAGCCGGCGGCGATCTGAGACGACTATCGCCGGTATCGGCAATCACCGGCACGGCGATGCAATTCATATGGATAGACGCGGCGACCAGGATGCACCCGATCAGCGGGACTCTCTTCTTGATTTGGCTCGTCATCATCGGCGTCATGCTTCGGACGGGGCGTGTAGAGAAGCACTTCACCGCGATGCTCAACTCGTTCTCACAACCCGGCCTGCGCGATGGGGCCTAGCGTCGACATATAGAAAGTTGGTTTGCGTTGTCTTTTTGCCGGAATCGAACCACTCCACCAACGGCGACAGAAGCCCGTTACAAGCTCGATATTCGCACTTGATAGGCTGATCAGACGTGCCGCGAACCGCCGTCCGGTTCTGGGAAAAGTGGGGGCCGTCCGAGCTGCGGCCTCTTGTCGAGATCGTCCGGGCTTTCAACCGGTCCCAGTCCAGGTTCGAGGTCGTGGTCGAACAGACAGGCGGCTGGTCGGCAAGCCCTGACGTAGAGCGGCTGCGGTCGGCGCACGCCGCCGGCGACATGCCGGACGTCGTGGGGTTGGAAGATCACCATGTCATCGATCTGGTCGAGGATGGCCTGCTGCAACCGCTCGACCCCGGTCGACCGGCAGGCGAGATAGAACAGTGCGGACTCCATCCGGCCTTCGCGGCAATGGGCGTTGCCGGCGGCGATAGATACGGCGTGCCGATCGCAGTCAATCTCGTTTCGCTTTATGTCAACCTCGACTTGGTTGCTAATTTGCGAAACTATGACGCTCACCCGCTGGGATCGCTCGAAGCCTTCGACCGGATGGTGACTGAAAATCAGGCGCGAGGCATCGTCGGCTTTGCCCCCACGTATCCAGGGTGGTGGCCTCACGCGTGGCCTTGGTTGTATGGGTGCCACTGGTTCGACGAGCAGGGGAGCTTCGTCCCGGACCAGCAGGGGATCGTTCAAGCATACGAGTGGGTTACGTCAAACAGACGCCATGCCATCGCCCACAGGTTTGAGTCGCCGCAGAATCCGGTTCGCACTGACGGCGGCGACCCTTTTCTCAACGGCCGGGTAGTCGCGGTCTTAGACGGTGACTGGCTTGTCCAGCGGCTTCTAAGAGCGCGTGGCCTCCGCTGGAAGCCGATGCCAATGCCCTCGGTCGCGGGGTCGCCATGGGTTATCGCCGTGGCTGATCTTTTGTGTATTCCGTACCGCGCCAGATGCGCGGAGGGCGCGATGGACTTCATCGCATTCGCATGCCGTCCGGAACAACTGGAGCTGGTCGCCGCCGGGCAGTCCAAGATCAGCCCTTTACGCTCGTGGTCCCAGCAGTTTGTTACCAGCCACCCCAACCCGCACCTCGCTGAGCTTCGCCATATGCTTGATACCGCGACCTGCTACACGGAGCCTCGCGTGCCGGGATGGCTGGCCCATCGCGACCGTATCCGCCACGCGTTCGCGCGCATGTGGGTCCAGGGCGTCCCGCCGGCCGAAGCGCTGTGCGCCCTCAGGTGAGTTTGGCGCGACGCGTGGACCTGCAATCCGAGGTTGACTATCGGTCGACGACTGTTAGCTGGTGGGCGACTGCCGGACCGTAAAATGTGACCGATCCAGCCTCTTGGGCATTCACGTCGGCAGCGACCGCCGTATCGAGGGATAGGCCCCTTTGAAACTCGAATCGCCATGAAAAACACGAAGCCCGACGGTACGGCCTGCTGCTCGCCGCGGCGGGAACGCCGGGCCGGCGGACACGGCCGAAAGGCCCGCGGACGGCGAAGGCGAGCTATCGAGGGAATGGCCCGCTTGAATGGCGGCGAATTCCTGATGGGAGCCGACGATCCGCGTGGGTTTCCCTCGGACGGCGAGGGACCTGTCCGGCGCGTCCGCGTCGATCCGTTCTTCGTCGGCAAGTGCGCGGTCGCGAACGCCGAGTTCACGGAGTTCACGCGCGAAACCGGCTACGTAACCGAAGCTGAACGGTTCGGATGGTCATTCGTATTTCATCTGCTGGTACCCGCCAAATTGCAAAATCGGGTCGATCGGGCCGCGCTCATCGCTCCGTGGTGGTTGAAGGTCGACGGCGCGTTTTGGAAATGCCCGGAGGGCCCGAGCTCAGACCTCCTTGATCGGACAGATCATCCAGTCGTCCACGTCACGTGGAATGACGCAGTTGCTTACTGCGAGTGGGCCGGCGCCAGATTGCCCACCGAAGCCGAATGGGAGTTCGCCGCGCGCGGCGGCTTGGAGCAACGGCGCTTTCCCTGGGGCAACGAGCTCGAGCCTGACGGCAAGCACCGTTGCAACGTTTGGCAGGGAGACTTCCCTGACCGCAATACGCAAGAAGACGGTTACCTGTCGACCGCGCCCGTCAGGTCCTACCGAGCCAATGGATTCGGTCTGTTCAACACTTCGGGGAATGTCTGGGAATGGTGCGCCGACTGGTTCAGTACCGATTATGACCGAACAGCCCCCCGCGATAATCCCAGCGGACCAGCCGCCGGTTCGGCGCGGGTGATAAAGGGCGGCTCATACCTTTGTCACGACTCTTACTGCAATCGTTACCGAGCGGGAGCGAGAAGCTCCAACACGCCGGACAGCTCTACCGGCAACATGGGATTCCGCGTTGCGCGGAGCGCATAATCCGCGCGAGGCGGCTGCCAGCGATCTCGACAAGGCAACGGCTGGGATCGCCTACCCCTCGAGTATCGAGCCAAACTGGCCCGACGTGGGCTCTGCTCAGCAAAACCATGGTTCAGTCAATCTCGGCGTGTTGCGTTCGACGCCGGCTGCCGCCGTTCCAAAATTGCCCGGGTGGGGTGAGTAGTCCGCCGCGTCGACTGCCGCCTCGCCAATCTCGACGAACGTCTCCAGCAAGGGCGCGTCAGCCTCCGCCGCGGATTCAGCGATTTCCAGAAGCCGCCTTTGAAGGACATCCAGCCGCGGATTCGCCGACCGCCAGATGTAACTAAGACGGTCCTCGTCGAAACCTCCGAGAAGCGACCGGAAACCCGGATCGCGGAGCAACAGCGACCCGCTCGGCACGAGCAGCCGGATAGTGTATTGGATTGGATCGACGTTATCGACGAGACCGTTCTCGGCAACGAAATTGAGGATGTCAAAGATATCCTGGAACTCCGACCACGGTGTAAACGGCAAAAACGACGGCCGCGGTTCGATCCCATGCAGACGAAGCAGCTCGACGGCAAGGCGGGCGTCGCGCGCGGTGTGCCCCTTGTCGAGCCGGGCCAGGATTTGGTCGTTCATACATTCCAAAGCCGAGACGACAAACAGGCAGCCCGCGCCGGCCATCTCCGGCCAGATACCCTCGTGCCGCAGTATGTGTTCGACCTTCGTCGTGCAGTCGAAGGTCAGCTCGGGAAATAGCTCGTGCATGGAGCGGACGATGCGCAAGGAATGGCGCGGCGCATTGAGAAAGTCTGGATCTCCGAAGGTTATGTGTCTGGCGCCCATGGACGCCAGATTGGATATGTCTTCGAGAACGACGTTCTCTCCGACGATTCTCACCTTGCCGTCATAGACCGCCGGCACCGGGCAATGGCCGCACCGATGGGCGCACCCGTGACTGGCCTCGACGTAACCGGCCAGGCGGCGTTCTCCGCCGATAGCAAGCTGCGAATAGTTGTCAAGCCGCGGAAGATCGGCTCTTGCTGGCGCCTGAAACTCCTGCCGTCCCAGATCGACCACCTGCCCCCTTGACGCCGCTGACTCGCCGTCTGGGATGGAACGCGCCCAATTGAGCAGCTCCGTCTCGTACTCACCGGCGATTGTGTGTACGAGCCGCCCGGCGCCTGCGCGGTCTTCGATGTGCGCGTAAAGCCCATAGAGGCAGACCGGCATATCCGAGCGCGAACGGCGGATGCGGCTAACGGCTTGCAGGGCCAGCCGCATAGCCGTATGCATGGGTACGGAGAATGCGACGGCGTCCGCCCATTCGAAATCCGATTCGTCCCATTCCTGAACCGACAGGTCGCGGCAGCGGACGGTATGGCCGGCGCGCCGGAGGGATGCCGCCGGCGAAGCGATATGCAACGGCTGATGTCCCAAGTCATACGTCGAGATCAGCAGCGTCTTCATGAACCTGCGCTTGCGCGCTTGTCTGCTTTGCTCATGCTCTCAGTCGATCGAGACTTCAAGTTTGGCGTATGCCGTTCTCAATGCCGCCTCGACCTCGGCCGGGGTGTCAGCCTGCGCGAACATGAATCCCAGATAGCGGTCGGCTTCGGGCAACGGACGGACCTCGCGACCTACGGGTATGGTGATGTCGACGCTCGTGATTCCCGGAACCGTTTCGGCGCTCTCCCGACCGCCCACGTGCCGCAAGCGTCCGGCGCGGGTAATTGGCAGCATCATTACGCCGGACGCCGCCGAGAGCTTCAGGTCGGTAACCGGCAAATCAAGAGCATGGCGCAATATCAGTTCTTCGAGGCTCATTCCCAGGCCAAAGCGCAGCGTTCGGGAGCACAGCCCGCCGATCGACCGGGCGGCCAGCTCGAGCATCCAGACCCCCGAGCCGTTAAACCGCGCTTCCGCGTGAATCGGGCCTTCGGTAAGTCCAAGTTCTTCGACGGCGTCCGCCGCCGCCGTGGAAATCGCGACTTGGTCCGACCGGGAATGCCGCGACGGAGTGGTGTAGATAGTCTCCTCGAAATACGGCCCGTCCAGAGGGTCCGGCTTATCGAAGATAGCCAGGACTTCGAGTCGTCCACCCCGAAGCAGGCCCTCTATCGCCACCTCTGTTCCAGAGATAAAGCCTTCGACAAGTATGCGCTGTTCGTCATCGGCTTCGGACTCGTCAAGGATAGCGACGATGCGCCGGGCCGCGTCGCGCGCCGCCGTCACGTCGTCGGCGCGAATCACCCCGCGGCTTGCGGATAGGGAAACCGGCTTGAGCACGCACGGGAATCCTACGCGTCGAGCAGCGGCAACCGCCTCCTGGTCACCGCGAGCAAGCTCAAACTCCGGCTGCTGCACAGAGCTCTTAAACAGTGCCTTTCTCATGCCCGCCTTGTCGCGGGTCAAAGCAACGGCCTCGGGAGAGTTGTGCTTTAGTCCAAGCCGTTTCGCGGCCAGAGCCGCCGTCAGCACGCCCTGATCGTCGACAGCCACCACGGCGTCGAGCGGTATCTGTCGAGCGCTATCGACTATCGCGTTCGCCGCCGTCGTCGGGTCGTCGAAGTCAAGCTCGAGCGCGCGGGCGCCCATCGCGTCGGCGAGCGCCTGTTGCTGGTTCGAGCCGACCACGACCTCCGTGCCCAGCGTCTGAGCGGCGTCGATGAAATCGGTTGCTCGATAAGTAGAGGTAGGTAGAAGCAGAAGCACCCGGGCCATTAATGGTTATCATAGGGTAATTGAGCCAGGCGCCGGTACGGATCGGCGTTACAGCTGCCGGAGGAGCTATGACTCGGAAATCTAGAAACGACAGCGATCCCAGAATTAAAGTCACGCAGTCCGCGCTTGACTTCGCCTTGCAGACTCGCGATCAGGAGATTGGATCCGAAAGCCACGGCCTCTGGATGGAGCTGAACAACTCGTCGAACGGCAAGCGGGAATTCAGCATGTACTTTCGGCCTGTGGAGGACGCCCGCTCCGACGACTTCATTCAGCGTCACGACGGGATCGCTGTAGTCATTCCCGCGTTGAGCGCCGATAGATTGACCGGCGGCCCAACGATATTCGTCACGAGCGTCCAGGTCGAAAAGGGACTTGGGCTTACGGACGACGATGAGGACGATTTCGAGCAGCTAAACGTCTTGCCGAGCAGTCCCGCCATACCTGCCGCCAGCGGACCTCCGGCAAATCTGTCCGGCAGCGTGACGCAACGCGTCGTCGAAACGCTCAACCAGCAGATTAATCCGTCGATAGCGGTACACGGCGGCAGGGCGGACCTCGTGGCCGTCGAAGCCGATACGGCCTACTTAAGGCTCTCCGGAGGATGCCAGGGTTGCGGAATGGCCACCGTCACGCTCTCGCAGGGAATCGAAGTTGCCATCAAGAGCTCCGTCCCCGAGATTCAACACGTGGTGGACGTGACCGACCACGCCTCCGGTCAGAACCCATACTTCGAGTCTTCAAAGAAGTAACAGCCCACCTTTTCGTCGTAGACGTGTTCGTGGTGAGCCATACGCTCCCTCTCCCTCGAAGGGAGAGGGCCGGGGTGAGGGTGTTCCCCAAACCTACGCCAACTCCGTTCGGAGTGGGCCTGTCGAACCACGACGCCGCACCCCCGCTGTATGAGGACTAGTCCTCGCGCCTCCGGTCCGTAACCGACGGTTCCCGCGCAAGCTCCCGCCGCGCGCTGGCTACCCATCCCGGGTCCAGATCCAGCGCATTGACCACGGCGTCGTCTATCCGCTTGCGCCCGCGCCGCTGCTCGAAGTCCGCGGCCACGCCGCGCGCCCGGAGCAGTCCGCCTTCCAACCTGCGAGAGATGGGTCGCTGGATTTGGCGAACGCGCCAGACTACTCGGGCAGCTTGGCTCCGACTACCTGGACTTCCTCATACGGCCTGAGCCATGCGGTCGATTCGTCGTGCATGTCGCCGACCTGGATTCGATTGCCCCATGGATCGCGAAAATCGCACCTGAAGTGGGGATCGACTTCTAGACCATACTTGCCGGTAATCTTCTCGCGAACCTCGGCGATTTGGTCTTCGTCGCGCACCATGATTCCGAAATGCTTCGAGCGATCGGGCTGCAGCGATTCGACATCGAAGATGGCCATAAACTGGTGATCGCCGAGCTGGCACCACGCGGCGCCCTCGCCGCCGGTCAGCATTTCGAGGTTGAAGACATCGCTATAAAACGCAACCGCCGCCTCGACGTCGTCGACTTCAATCGCTATGTGGTTACTTCCGAATACTCGAACGGTCAATGGCAGAGTCCTATTCTGAATTGATACTTACTTCCATTGTAGGGGGCTAAGTCGCTCGAAAGGCCAAATGCCAGACCCGTTCGCTTTCCACGCTCCGCATTTCTTGGACGAACGGCGCAGTTGCTAACATTTGCGCGCACCCGCATCTCCGATCGGAAGCGCCTAGTGGTTACAAGACCAGTATTTCCGGGACTCGGCGAGCTGCCCGTCGAGCAGCCGCCGGAGGGTTTCAGTCCACCAAACCGCCAGTACATCTGCCACATGGCCGGCTCGCCCATAACGATAGACGGCGTGCTCGACAAAGACCCGTGGCGCGCCGCTCCGCGCCTGGACGCGTTTATGGACATCCTGGGGCCGGACGGCAAGCCGCCGGAGTTCGGCACGAGGGTGAAGATGCTCTGGGACCGCGACTTCCTGTACGTGGCCGCCGACCTCGACGAACATGACGTTTGGGGAACGCTAACCGAGCGGAACTCCCATATCTTTCGCGACAATGACTTCGAGGTCTTTATCGACCCCGACTGCGACGGCCGACGTTATGTCGAGCTGGAAATCAACGCCCTCAATACTATTTTCGACGTATTCGTCGACAAACCTTTCTCCGAAGGCGGGCTTCCGGACATCGGATTCAGCTTCGACGGCATCCGGCACGCGGTGCAAATAGATGGCACGTTGAACTGGCCGCACGACGCCGACAGAGGCTGGACAGTGGAGATCGCGTTTCCCTGGGAGAGCATCGCGGGTCTGACGGATGGCAACTGTCCACCTCGTGATGGAGACGTCTGGCGCATGAACTTCGGACGAGTCCACTGGGACCGAAGAAGCGCAGGCGGCCATCATCTGGAGGACTGCGCCATGTCGGTCTGGTCACCGCCCGGCGCGTTCAACATGCACATCCCCGGAAACTGGGGCAAGGTAACGTTTTCCGAATCGACGGTCGGTGACTAGGGGATCGGAGCCGGGATTGCTGCTCCGCTGACTCTGGAAGGCCTGCCGCCCGAAAGGCCGGCCAGGAGGGTCCCAAGCTGCTCCAGGCTGGCCAGATTGTGGACAGGCAGGAAGTCGTCAACGTAAGGCAGCGCGGCCTGCATTCCGAGCGTGAGCGGCTGGTATTCCGGTTGACCCAATAGCGGATTCAACCAGATAAGGCGAAACGCCGAACGCTGGAGATAGCGCATTTCGTTCGCAAGGACACTCACGTCGCCCCTGTCCCAACCGTCGCTGGCTATCAGGACTATCGCCCCGCGGCTCAGTTTTCGGCGCGCCCACGTCCGATTGAAGTCGTGAACGCTTTGCCCGATCCTGGTTCCGCTCGACCAGTCCACGACCGAATTCGACACCTGGCGCAGCGCGTCATCTATATGACGATCGCGCAGCAATCGAGTTATCCGCGTGAGCCGCGTTCCAAACGCGAAGCTCTCCACGTCGCGAAGCCCGCGTTGAAGCGCGTGGGCAAACGTGATGAGCACTCGGGAATAAAGCTCCATCGAGCCGCTTATGTCACACAAGAGGACCAGCGGGCGGGGCTTTATTTTCGGCCGGCGCCAGAATAGCCGCGCGGGTTCGCCCCCTTCGCGAAGCGTCGACCGCACGATCCGCCGCATATCGAGCCTGCCGGGCCTGCCGGTCGGTCTGAGTCTGCGCGCTCTCTTTTGGGCGATCTCCCATCGCAGCGCCACGATAAGGCGACTGATCTGAATCAGTTCCTCGGGTGTTGCGGCTCCGAAATCCTTGCGCCGAAGCATCTCGATCGGGCTGTAGCCCGCCGCTCGCGCGGTCTCGCCGTCGGACGCGCCGTTTTCCAGTTCGCTCGCGGTTGCTCCACGCGAGGCTGGGTCACGTTGCGGCATTTTTCGATCAACGTATTCGCCGCCGGGGTGGGAAGTGATTCCGCCAGGCGGCCTGCTCAATTGGACGGTGCGTCTGCCGAGCCAGAATTCCTCGAATAAATTATCGAAACCGACGAATTGCGACTGGCTTCCGGCGAACACGGCCCTGGCGGCGTTTCGGAAGTCGGCCGGCGTCGACAAACCCACAACCGTGGCTGCCTGGACCAGATCCATCGCCTGCGATTGCACGGTCGTATATCCGTAGCTGCGCAGGAAGTGACCGAACTCCACGAACGCCTTGAGCAGCAAGTTTCCGTCCAGCCGCGAAGGCGGCAGGTTAGAGTCAGCCGGAGCGGCCAACCATCGCCTCGATCCCGGCGGCGCGAACCTGAAGCTGGTCTTCCTGGTGTTTCAGCAGGCATGTCAGCGTTTGCTCGACGGTCTGCGAGTCCAGCTCCGGACAGCCCAGCTCTAGCAATGCGCGCGCCCAGTCCAGCGTTTCCGCTATTCCCGGAATCTTGTAGAGGTCTTCGTCTCGCAGCTTCTGCATGAACCCGGCCACCTGACGGGCCAGCCGGTCGGGCAGCCCGGGAGCCCGCGCGCGCAGGATCGCCAGCTCTTTTTCGACGGATGGCAGGTCGATCCAGTGATACAGACACCGACGCTTGAGCGCGTCGTGTATTTCCCGCGTACGGTTGGAAGTGACAATCACGGTCGGCGGAACGCGAGCGGCGATGGTCCCGATTTCCGGAATCGTTATCTGGAAGTCGGAGAGCAGCTCCAGGAGAAACGCCTCGAATTCGTCATCCGATCTATCGATTTCGTCGATCAGCAGTACGGGCGGACTCGGCAAATCGTGATCGATCGACTCGAGCAACGGGCGCCTGATGAGAAACTCACGGCCGTAAATCTGCTCGATACCGTCTTTTTCGTCGAAGCCTTCTCCCGCCGCGCGAATGTGCAAAAGCTGGCGGGCGTAGTTCCACTCGTAAACGGCATGGTTGACGTCGATGCCTTCGTAGCATTGCAGCCGGATGAGCCGTGTGTCGAGCGCGGCGGCCAGCGCCCGGGCAACCTCTGTCTTGCCGACGCCAGCCTCTCCCTCCAGTAACAGCGGCTTCTCAAGTCTGCTCGATAGGAAGATCGTCGTAGCGAGGGCGCGGTCGGCTATGTAATCTTGCAGCCCCAGCCTGGCCTGCACGTCCTCAATTGATTTGAATGCGTTGTCCGCAGTCAAAACGGCGCTATCGGTTATTAGGTGGAAGGGAGTTTGCGGCGCGGCGAGCTACAGGCGCAGACGGCCATTCATCACGGTCCTCCGCGCTCTCAAGCAGCGCGCGACCACGCCTCCGCAATAGCCCGGCGCGCGTACACCCGCGCGGTGTGCTCCCGGTAGTCGGTTGAAGCATGGATATCTTCCAGCACGTCGAATCCCGCCGGCGCACTCTGCGCCGCCTCGGCGATCACTTCGTTCGACAACTCGCTTCCCACGAGCGCCGACTCCACTCCGGCGGCCCGGCCAGGCACGGCGCCGACTCCAGTCACTCCCACGCTTGCGGACTGGCACATTCCGCCCTCGACTGTGATCAGCGCCGCGATACCCACGATTGCGTAGTGCGACGCCGGATTCGACAGCTTGGCATACGACCAGCCAGCCCTGGCGTCGGGTATGGGGATCTTGATGCCGGTCAGAATCTCGTCCGGCTCGACCGCGGTCGTCAGGAGATCGACAAAAAAGTCGTCGATCGCCACGCTCCGGCTCCCCGCGGCGCTCTGAAGTTCGATCGTAGCGTTCAGGCAGACCATGGCCGCCGGCAGGTCCGACGCGGGATCGGCATGCGCAAGGTTTCCGCCCACGGTCCCCACGTTTCGGACCTGCGGATCGCCAATAACCGACGCGGCGGCCGCCAGAAGCGGCAGGCGGCTGGATATCACTTCCGAGTGCGCCAGTTCGCTGTGAGTGACGCGAGGTCCGATTTCGACAACCCCGTCGGATTCCGAGATCTGATCGAGTCCATCGACCCTGCGGATATCGATTAGCGCTTCAGGCTCGGACAACCTCAGCTTCAGAAGCGGGATGAGGCTGTGCCCTCCGGCGAGAATCTTTCCGTTGTCCTGATGCGTGGATATCAATTCCAGTGCATCTTGAAGCGACTCGGGAGCGTAATAATCGAATTTGGGTGGTATCACGTTTATGCTCCGTTCCCGGCGCTTTGAATCGCGTGCCAGACGTTTTGTGGACTCAGGGGCATGTCGATGTCCTCGATGCCCAGTGGCGCCAGCGCATCCAGCACCGCGTTTACTACGGCCGGCGCGGCGGCAATAGTTCCGGCCTCGCCGATCCCCTTTATGCCCAGCGGATTGAGGGGACTAGGCGTCTCCGTCCTGTCAATCTCCATCCAGACCAGTTCGCTGGCGATCGGAATCGCGTAATCCATGAGCGATCCAGACAATAGCTGACCGTCCTCGTCGTAGACGGCGCCCTCGAATAGCGCCTGACCTATGCCCTGAACTATTCCACCGTGGCGCTGTCCGTCCACGAGCATCGGATTGATCACCTTGCCGCAATCGTCTACCGCGACGTAACGACCGAGCATCACCTTCCCGGTTTCGATATCGATCTCAACGGTCACGATGTGGGTGCCGAACGGAAATGTGTATCCGTCCGGATCGTAGAGACTCGTGGCTTCCAGTCCGGGTTCAAGGCCAACTCCGCGCGGTACATTCTGGAACTCGTGCGCTTCTCCCGCGATTTCCGCGAGTGTCTTTCGCTGGCTCGGCGCTCCACGGACGTGCGCCGCGCCGTCCTGGAAGACCATGTCTTCGGACGCGGCCTCCAACAGGTGGCTCGCTATGAGTTTGGCCTTCTCGATCACCTTGTCCGTCGACATGCGCAGAGCAGTGCCGCCTACCACGGTCGCGCGGCTTCCAAAGGTCCCGACTCCATAGGGAACGATGCTCGTGTCTCCATGGAGAACCACCACGTCGTCGAACGGTACGCCCAGGTCGTCCGCCACGATCTGGGCGAAGCTGGTTTCCTGCCCCTGTCCATGAGGCGACGCGCCGGTGAGAACAGTCACTTTGCCGGCACGGTCGACCTTGACCGTGCCGCTCTCCCAACAGGCCATTCCTAGCGTATTGGAAGGACCGAATCCGCAGATCTCGGTGTATGAGGAGACTCCCATACCCAAGTACCGGCCCTCCTCCAAGGCCGCGGCCTGCTTCTCTCGAAAGCCCTTGTAGTCAATCG
Source organism: Chloroflexota bacterium (assembly GCA_965263025.1). GTDB lineage: Bacteria > Chloroflexota > UBA11872 > UBA11872 > VXNJ01 > JAPOVO01. The sequence goes on from OZ253578.1 coordinate 710,642, forward strand.
CTTCCATTGCTTTGTCGAGCGCCGTCACGTGATCGCCGCTGTCGTATTGCACGCCGGACGGAGCCATGTACGGGAACTGGTCAGCCGGAATCAGGTTCTTCCGGCGAATTTCCGCCGGGTCCATGTCCAGCTTTTGAGCCGCCTGATCAAGCGCCCTCTCGAGTAAATAGGTGGCTTCGGGGCGTCCGGCTCCACGATACGCGTCCGTGGTTGCTTTATTCGTGAAGACGCAAATCAGCTCGGAGGACGCTGCCTGGATGTCGTACGGTCCCGTCACCATCAACTGAGAGAGCGTTGGAACCGCAGCGGTCAGAATCTGATAGTAGGCTCCCAGGTCGGCGAAGATCTTGGTCTTGATCGCCAACACCCTGCCGTCGTCGTTTACTCCAACGTCGATGTAGTTGATCTGACCGCGGCCATGCGTGGTCGCCAGGAAGCTCTCCGATCGGTCCTCGATCCACTTGACCGGGCGGTTATTTCGCAGCGCCGCCAGCGCCGTGCAGTACTCCTCGGGGTAGACGTTCAGCTTGCAGCCAAATCCGCCCCCGACTTCCGGCGCGATAACTCGAACCTGGTTCGAGGGTATGCTCAACGCCGTGGCGAGGCGGTCCTTCAGCATGTGCGGAACCTGGGTCGACGACCACATCGTCAATCCACCGCCGCCAATAGGTTCAACCACTACGCCCCGCGTCTCCATGGGATTCGGAATCAGGCGCTGGTTGACGTAGCGAAACGAAAAAACGTTGTCGGCTTCGGCCAGGGCGTCGTCGATATTCTCGTTGCCTGCTGGAATCCGAAACGCCATGTTGCTGCCGAGGTCTTCCCATATTAGAGGCGCGCCTTCCTCAACAGCCGCTTCAATGTCGACTACCGCCTCGAGCGGCTCGTAATCGACCTCTACCGCCTCGGCCGCGTCGCGCGCCACGTAGCGATCCTCGGCTACCACGGCGGCCACGGCGTCCCCCAGCGTGCGGGCCTTGCCGGTCGCCAGCGCGTAGCGCGGTGGTTTTAACATGTCTGGCGCGGGCGCGCCGTCGAGAGGTATCGGGCCGATCGAGTCTTTGATGTCCTCCCAGACGAAGACGTCGATCACGCCGTCCATTTCGCGCGCGGCGGACACGTCTATCGAGTTGATGCGGGCGTGTGCGTACGGACTCCGCACCAGCTCGAGATGTGCCATGTCCACTCGTTGAACATCGTCAACGTAGGTACCCGCCCCAGTTATCAGCCGGGGGTCTTCCTTGCGCCTGACGCTGGCGCCGACCATTCGTGAGACTGCCATTTTCCGAGCCTCCGGTTTCCTGCTAGGCCTTTGCCGCGGCCTGGACCGCTTTTACGATGTTCTGGTATCCGGTGCAACGGCACATGTTGCCGTCGATGCCGCTTCGGATTTCTTTCTCGGACGGATCGGGATTGCGCGCGAGGAGATCCTTGACCGACATGATCATCCCCGGCGTGCAGAATCCGCACTGGAGGCCGTGTTCATTCCAGAACCCCTCCTGCACCGGATCGAGCGTTCCGTTCGACGCCAGGCCTTCGATCGTGGTGACTTCGGCCCCATCGACCTGGACCGTCAGCATCGTGCACGACTTCGCCGAGCGTCCATCGACAAGCACCGTGCAAGCTCCGCACTGGCTAGTGTCACAGCCGACGTGCGTGCCTGTAAGGCCCAGCACGTCGCGCAGATAATGCACCAGAAGGAGGCGCGGTTCGACTTCAGCCGCACGCGCTTTTCCATTCACCGATACTGATACCGATGTTTTCATAAGCCGCTCACCTCGCTTGGAAGCCCAGGTTCAACCTGCCGGCGCCATCACCTTGCGTCCACACGCTCGCTAATACAATTCATGAACTGATTGATCGACATTTTAGCCGCCGCCGCCGTCAGGCGGGAGCCTACTCGCGCAAGCATTCCCACGGTCTTCACCTCGCCGTCGAACGTCAACCGCGTGATCGATTGCTCATCGGTCAGCGATATTACTCCGAAGGCGTTGATCTTCCCGGGACGGCCCTGACCGGATACGGTCATTCGATACGACTCAGGCTCATTCTTTTCAGAGATTTCCACAGTGCCCGAATAGCGTCCTTTTACGGCTGCGACGCCCACGACCACTTGGGCGCGAAAACGCCCGGGTTCGATCTCGTCGAGCGACTCGCAGCCTTTGATACACGACTTGATTACGTCGGGATCGTGCAGCAAGTCCCAGACAGTCTGACGATCTCCCGCGAATGTGAACTCGCCTGAAATTTTCACTCCGGGGGGACCTCGCCTTCGTATTGGGCCATTCCTGGCCGCGCTGTCATCGCCAGGCTCGCTCTATCATCCAAAAGTGCGGGCCGATTGGCAAGTCGGCCGCTACTCGCGATAGGTACATGTGCCCAAACAATGACATACTTATCCGAAACAGATTCTTGATGCGACTTGACGCGAGGATGGCAGGTTGAGCGAGGAATTCGGTCTTTCGATGGACTCGGAGTCGATTAAGGGCGTGTCCCTGTCCAGAGAGGGGGGCAACGCAATCTGGAATCTGATCGAGTCGCTGACGGAGAACTACCGCGGGAAAAGACTGAAAACGATAGACAAGACGGCCGACTCGGTTGCCGCGTTCTTCGGCGGTCCGTCCATGGGCCAGTCGAGTTGGGCTCGTGAGTGCGTGGACGCGCTCACGCTCGCAACCGGCGATAACATCGCCAATGAAAACGAGTCCGATCTCCAGGCGCTGCGCCGCTTGTTGGAGAGCGGAGAGCCTCGGTGGGGGGTGGGGATCCTCGAATTCCTTTTGCAGGGCTGTGCGCAAGGGCGCGACGACCAGGTGAACGGGATGATGGAAGAACACGGCGTCTCGGTCCGGTTTGAGAACGGCAGAGCCGGTATCGTCGACGGCGCCGGCTGAACTAGCCGCCGCTCTGAGGAGAGCGACCAGAATGTACGATCTCGCGATTATCGGATCCGGAACAGCCGGACTCACCGCCGCTATATACAGCGCGCGAGCCGACCTCTCTACTCTGGTGCTGGTGGGCGAGGCATTCGGCGGACAGATCGCGACAACGAACGACGTTGAAAACTATCCAGGCTTCGACGACGGCATCACGGGTCCCGAGCTAACTGAACGCATGAGGAAACAGGCCACCCGATTCGGGGCCGAGTTTAAGATGGACACGATAGTCGATATCGACACTAATGGGCCGCCGTTTACGCTTACCGGCCGCTCCGCCGAATACGAGGCCAGGTCGCTGGTCGTGGCCACGGGCGCCTCGCCCAAGCTGCTGGGCGTTCCGGGCGAGCTCGAGTTGTGGGGGCGGGGCGTCTCGTACTGCGCAACGTGCGACGGGGCGTTCTTCCGGGGCGAGCGTATAGCCGTCGTCGGGGGAGGCGACAGCTCCCTGCAGGAGGCGTTGTTCCTGACGCGATTCGGCTCGAAGATCTCGATAATCCACCGGCGCGACCAGCTTCGCGCCGGCGCTTACCTTACAAACCGGGCAAATGAGAACGACAAGATCGAATTCGTTTGGGACACTGTGGTCGAGCAAATCAACGGAACGAATTCGGTGGAAAGTCTTCGAATCAGGAACCTCAAGACCGGCGATGTTTCCGATCTCGAAGTCGGCGGCGTGTTTGTCTATATCGGACACCGCCCGAATACCGACATTTTCGAAAACAAGCTGGACATGGACCATGAGGGATACCTCGTCGCCGACCGCCGGACGCACTCGAACGTGGACGGGATATTCATCGCCGGCGAGGTCCAGGACAACTATTTTCGCCAGGCCATCACAACGGCCGGCGAGGGCTGCATGGCGGCGATGGAAGCCGAAAAGTTCATCGCGCGGCTGGAGTTCGAGAAGTCGCCCAGGCCGGTCGCGGCCGCGCTTTCCGCTGCCGGCTAGATACGTCACTGCGAGCCAGCGACGCTGCGCGGCTCGGCCCGGCGCTCAATCAGAGACTTGCGGCTTTCAGATTCTCCAGAGGAGGATGGCTGAAACAACCGCTCCGGCAGCGGCGGACAGATAGCTGATAGCCGCCAGAGCAAAGCCGGGTACAGGTGCGTGGAGGTCGATTATCACGTGCCGGATGCGGTGGACGGCATGGACAAGCACGAGCGATATCCCCACAAACAGGACGATTTTCACAAGCGGATTATTCAGCAGGCTCTTGATCTCGCCGTAGGAAAGCGCCTCGGCGAAGGCCTCCCAGCCAAACCCGGGAGCTAGAGCCGTGGCAAAAATGAGAACCGGAATCAGAAGGGCCGCAACAACGCTGCCGGCCGAGAACAGCGACCACCAAAAGGCCTCGCTCGACCCTCTCACAGCAGTATCGCCAGCAATACGATAACGGTGACCACGCCCCACACGGCATAGTTGGGACCAGAGATCAGCACGGGAGGGACAGGCTCTCCGCCCAGCCTCACCGACAACCCCTTGGGAATCAGATTGAAAAAGGTGATGGAATGCATCAGCGAAAACAGAAATGCGGCGACGTGGAGTACTAGCATTCCAGGCGAGGTGAACAACTCGAAATAAGACTCGTAAGACGCCTGGTCGCCGCCGGCTTTGGCTATCAGGACAATCAGCAATACGACGTACGCGGCGATGAACACCGACGAAATCTCACGCAGAAAAATCAGGAAATAACTGCGGCGCGTGGCCCACCAAAAAGCGCCCAGGGTGCGGCGCGGCCGACTGATCACTTACTCGATATCCACGGCGCAAGGAACGACTTGTAATAGTCAACGATTCCCGAGACCTTGGATTGCTGAATCGCGCCGGCGGGATCGACGTGCTTCGGGCAAACCACCGAGCATTCGCCGACGTACGTGCAGTCCCAGATACCCTCGTTGCTCAGCAAGATATCCAGTCTCTGTTCTCGGCCCTGGTCGCGAGAGTCGAGGTTATAGCGGTGCGCCAGCGCCAGCGCGGCCGGGCCTATGAACTCTGGATCGTGACCGGCAACGGGACAAGCGGCGTAGCACAACATGCAATTGATGCACATCGTGTACTGCTTGTAGCTCGCCAGCTGCGCGGGCGTTTGCAGATACTCGCCGTCTTCGACCGGAGCGTCGTTTTCACGCACTAGCCAGGGTTTTACGCTGTGGAGCTTTTCGAGGAAATCGTCGAAGTCGATTATCAGATCCCGCTCAACTTCGAAGTTGTTAAGAGGCTCCACTCGCACGGGCCCCGGCAAGTAGTCCCTCAGAAAAGCGCTGCACGAGAGTACCGGGTAGCCGTTGACCATCATGCCGCACGAGCCGCAGACGCCCATCCTGCACGACCAGCGATAGGAAAGAGTCCCGTCGATATGGTCCTTGATGAAGTTCAGCGCGTCGAGAACGACCCAATCGTCGCGAGACTCAACCTCGTAGCTTTGAAACGAGTCGCGGCCCGATTCCGGGTCGTATCGGAAAACCTCGAGCGTGACGGTGTCTACCATTGGCGTCGCTGTCCGGCGCCGGCGCGGCGGCAAGAGGCGGGCCGCATGTCCGGAATCAATTGCCGTAAACCCGCGCGGCGGGCGGCCATTTGGTGATGGTCACGGGCTTGTAGTCGATGCGCGGACGGTCGTCGCCCCGGTAGGCAAGGGAGTGTTTCAAATAGCCGTCGTCATCGCGGTCGGGAAAATCCGTGCGTTGATGAGACCCCCGCGATTCTCTCCTGGCGACAGCCGAAAAGGCAACCGACTGGGCTACGTCTAACATGCAGTCCAGCTCGAGAGCGGCGATCAATTCGGTGTTGTAACGCAGGCCGGTATCGTCCAGATTTACATTTTGGAACCGGTCACGCAACTCGACCAATTTATCGCACGCCGCGCGGAGCGACTCCTCGGTGCGGTAGATGCCCGCGCCGCTTTCCATCGCGGCGGTCATCTCGTCGCGGATCGTCGCGATCCTTTCTTCCCCCCGATTTCCATTCCAAACGAGACCCCTAACTCGCGATTCCGAATCCGCGGCCTGAGTCTCCAGCGCATGGACGTTGCCGATGCTGGAACCAGCGGCGAGCGTGGCCGCGCCCTGGCCGGCGCGCGCTCCAAAAACCAGCAATTCGGTCAGGGAGTTCGAACCGAGGCGGTTCGCGCCGTTGATGCTCACACACGCGCACTCTCCCGCCGCGTATAGACCCCGCAACGAAGTCGAAGCGTCGATCTCAGTGTCGATTCCACCCATCATGTAGTGGACTACGGGGCGGACGGGTATCGGTTCGGTTACGGGGTCGATCCCGGCATAGTTGAGCGCGAGCTCTCGCACGAACGGCAAATTCGAGTCTATTAGCTTTTCGCCCAGGTGCCGGACGTCGAGATGCACGTAGCTTCCATATTGACCTCGCAGGACGTTGCCCTTTTGCTCTTCGTGGACGAACGCCTGCGAAAGCCGATCGCGCGGGCCAAGCTCCATGGTCCTGGTCTGCGGATGATTGGGATCGGATACGTCGAGCGGCTGCCCCAGATTGTAGTCCTGCAAGTACCGGCGGCCGTTCGCGTCTACCAGGATTCCGCCTTCGCCCCGGGCGGCTTCGGTAATCAATATGCCCGTTCCCGGCAGGCCGGTCGGGTGATATTGAACGAACTCCATATCCTTTAGCGCCACACCCGCTCGATAAGCCAGCGCCATGCCGTCGCCGGTCTTGATGGCCGCGTTGGTGGTGAATGGAAATACGCGTCCGCCCCCGCCCGTGCAAATGATTACGGCTTTGCCGAGAATCGCCTTGACCGCGCCGCTGCGCAGCTCGAGCGCGGCCACGCCCTGGCACCGGCCGTCGTCGACCAGCAGATCTAGCGCAAACCATTCGTCATAGCGATTGACGCTCGCATATTTCATTGTCGTCTGAAACAGCGAGTGAAGGACGTGGAATCCGGTCTTGTCCGCGGCGAACCACGTACGCTCGATTCTCATGCCGCCAAACGGACGGACCGAGACCTTGCCGTCTGGGTCCCTGCTCCAGGGGCAGCCCCAGTGTTCGAGCTGTATCAGCTCGTCGGGCGCTTCCTTGACGAACAGCTCGACGGCGTCCTGGTCGGCGAGCCAGTCAGAGCCGCTTATCGTGTCGTAGATGTGATGCTCGAAGCTGTCGTTTTCCTTGATGGCCGCGGCCATTCCACCCTCTGCCGCCACGGTGTGGCTGCGCATTGGATAAACCTTGGAGACGACCGCGATGTCAAGACCCGGATCGACTTCGGCCGCCGCGATTGCCGCGCGAAGTCCCGCGCCCCCGCCACCGATTATCACAACGTCATGCTGAATCGATTCCACGGTCGGAATCATACGGACGTCATCGAAAGGGCGCAATTGGGCAAAATCGACCGGTTCGGCAGGCTGCGGTCGAAGCGGCGGACTATTCTTCCACCCGGTCGGCGGCCTGCACTGATCTCAAGTAATTGACGATGGCCCATCGCTCGGACGGTGTGAGCAGCTTTTGCTGCGACGGCATGTTACCCAGGCCGTGCGTAATTACAGCGAAGATGAATCCATCGGGTGAAACCATCGCGACTCCCTCCCTAAGATCCGGAGGGGCACGAACTCCGGCATTTGCAAACCGGCGAGCGACCTGACTGTCGCCATCGGCGTCGCCGCCGTGGCACATCGAGCAGTTGATCCGAAATAGCTCCTGCCCCTCGACAATCGATTCAAGCGTGGCCTCGACCGGATTGTCGAGCGCCGAGGATTGCCCAAACTCGCCCACGGATTCACGGCCGGTCGTCGGCACGCTCCCCTCCGCCTGCCGCGCGAATGGAGGCTCGCCCGGTCTGTTCGATTGCTGGTAGTGCATTTCCGGGAAGATATCGAATGGGTAAGCGCCGGACTCGCACGCCGTGAGCAAAAGCCCAGCCAAAACCGCAAGCGCCGCGGCGAGCGGCATTCGCGAGCGCCCCAGTGAGCGCATCGTCACGAGGCCGTCGACTCTTGAGGCGACCCCATGATGCTGCCATCCTTGGCGATGATGTCGACCGCCCCGGCCTGCTGCAGGGACTGCCTGGCCGCCAGCATCTTAGGATCGGTGGCGAGAACCGAGACGCCGATGTAACCGTCTGAAATACGTTTGTCGTACAGCCCCACGCCGTCGGGCAGGCGCGACTCGAAGAGAACGCCTACGGCAGTGAATATAACGGCCGCCAGAAGCGTGCCCTCATACAGAATCTGAATTATCGCTGGAACCGCCACGATGGGTTTTCCACCCGTTACTAGCGGTTCCGAAAGCTGCGCGCCCACTACCCAGGCCGTTCCGATAACAAGCCCGCAAATGGCACCGGCGAATGGGAACGTGAAGAGACGGTGCTTTATATGAGCTTCGCCAAACGCCCCTTCCGGATACGGAGTGCTGCTCATGACTTCGAGATCCGTATCCCCGAATCCGGCTTCCCTCAAGCGGGTGAACGCGTCCGCCGCCTGGTCCGGCTCCTCGAAAAGCCCGAGGAGCTCACGTCGCTGTTCCGCTGCCATTCCTTTGAACTCCCCTACTCGCGCATCGCGGCGGGCACGTCGGTCTTACCAACCGTGAATTTATCAGCCAGGACTTGACCCTCTTTGACATCCGTCGCCGGGATTATCGGCAACATCTTCGCAAACGTCAGCACGCCCAGCATCACGAGCGCAAATGACGCCGCCACGATTATTCCCTCTCCCCAGGACGGTGTGAATTCGCCGTACACGAATTGAAGGTCGGACTTGCGCTCGAGCCCCGGAACGATAAGCATGTACCGCTCGAGCCACATGCCGATGTTTACCGAAACCGTGGTTATGAACATCCACTTGAAGCTGCGGCGGACGTTTCTGAACAGCCACATCGGGACGGGGAAGATAAACGCCGTAATTATGAATATGGGCGCAAGCACCTTCCAGGGCATCTCGAAAGTGCGCTTCATCCATGTCGCCACCTCGGCGGGCTCTTCGCCGTAAAGTCCGAAGCTGAAGTCCAGTATCAGGAAGAACGCCCAAGTCACCGCGACCGCGATAAGCAGCCGCGCCAGCGAGTCGATATGGTCGGACTTGATGTAGTTTTCGAGTTTCAGGATCTTCCTGAGAACTATCGTCACCGTCACAACGGCCGACACGCCCGAATGCACGGCGCCGATGACAAAGTAAGGCGCAAACACCGTGTTGTGCCACCCCGGAAGGGACGTCACCGCAAAGTCCCACGAAACGATCGAGTGCACCGACACGAAGATCGGCAGAATAATCGCCGAAAGCAGAATCCCCGCAACGGCCTGGATGCGCCACTGCCGCGACGTGCCGCGAAATCCCATTGCAAGAATGGTGAAGATTACACGCCGGATCGGCCCGCTGGACTTGTCTCGCGCCAGAGCCAGATCGGGCAACAACGCGATGTAAACGAACATCAGCGTTGACAACAGGTACGTGAATATCGCCGACGGATCCCAGACCAGCGGCGATCTCGGGTTAGGCCAGATGCCGCGAATCCAGTCGTAGGGGAACTCCCAGTAGAGGGTTCGCCAGGGCCTGCCGCTGTGGATTATCGGCATGAGCATGGCGGTCAAGAGCGAGAAAATCGTCAGCACCTCTGCCGCTCGCGTTACCGGACGGCGCCATTCCGCTTGCGAGATTCTCAAGATCGCCGAAACCATGATGCCGGCGTGGCTGATGCCGATCCAGAAAACCAGGTTGACTATCGGGAAGCTCCAGTAGACCGGATGCGAGTAGCCGAAATACTGCAACCCGAACATCAACAGCAAGATGAATACCGCGAATCCCACGGCCAGTATCGCGCCGAGTGCGACCGTGGAGCCGAAGAACCACTTCGGCGTCCGCATCACGAAATCAAGCAGTTCGCGATCGGTGGTCCGAGCTTCAGTTACAACAGGTTCCTGCAAGCTTCAGTCCATTCGCCAGCTTGGCGCGGCCATGCTCTAGTCGGGTTTCCCGAGCACGAATACATGCCCCTTCATAAACTTCTGTTCCCTGCGAAGCATCGCCCCTTGGCGCATCTCCCATCCAACCAGTACTGGAAGACGGCTGGCGGCCCATATGAACGCCAGGGCGATAATGGCTATCCAGCCAACCAAAAAGACGATATCCAGCGCGCTCGGTCCAAACGCTTCGGGAAGATCGGTCCCAAGAGAATGTGAGAACGGATCGGGGTGGGTCATGGCTGGGACGAACAATCGAATCCTGTCGAAGACAAGCCCCACCAACGTCACCCCCGCGACCGCGGCCAGCGACCACAGGTTTCTTCGAACTGGATTGAAAATCAGGCACACGAAAGGAATCAGGAACAGTCCCAGGAATGCGAGGATGAACGGAAGCCTGTAGACGATGGCTATCGAAAGCTGCATGGCCGCAACCTCGGACGGAATGCGCGCATACCAAACGAGCACGAAGTCGGACCAGAAGAAGTAGAACCACAGAAGCGTGGTGGCCAAAAGCAGCTTGCCGAGATTGATGGCCTGCTCGTTGCCGATGAACCGGCCTACGCTGGAATAGCGCTTTAGCAGATAAAGCGTAACGATTGTCATGGCCAGACCGCCCTGAATTCCCGTGAGCGCGTGATAGGCGGGGAATATCCCCGAGCGCCAGCCGGGAAGCAGACTCTGCCCCAGATCGGTACTCAGCACCAGGTGGGTGTAGATGTACGCCATCAGATAGAACACGCCGAACACCTTGGTTCCGATCCTGGCCGCAATCCACTGGTGGGTTGTGCCTTTCCAGTTGAATATCAGCGCCCGCCGCCACGACGAAATTTCGCCATTGGCCCGCCAGGCGACCGCGAGGTCGGGAACCACCGAAATCCACAGCATCCCCAATCCGGCCAGGAGCATCGTCGCCACGGCCAGGGCGTCAGTCAGAAATGGCGCCCCCGCGTGAAAGTTGAACCACAAATTCGCGCGCCCTTCCAGACGGGGCAGAGTCGCGAGTATTGGAATGAGCAGGATGTAGCTGATTGCTGCGGGAATTATGTAAAGCTCGGAGACTCGCCGGGCCGGAAGCGCCCAATAGCCGCGCGCAGCACGGCTCGCGTACGCCACGAGCGGCGCTCCCGCCGCGGTCGAGAAGATGTACATCAGCGCCACGGTTGGGTATGCCCACTTGGCTCGGCTAGCTTCCCCCCACGATCCGAGCTTGATGATGTACGCCACCAGGCCCGCCGCCGCCAGTATTGCCAGCGCCGCAATTGCCGCGCTCTTCAGCGTCGGGCGGATCGTCGCCGGTTTGAACGCCGGACGCAGCTTGATTTGAAGGGCGGCCTCTTCAGGCTTGATCAATGCCCTTCCGCCTCGTGCGTTTCGGCATGAGGGTCGACTTTCTTCAGGTACACGACCGAGGGGTCCGTGCCGAACGCTTCCAAAAGCGTGAAGCTGCGGTCGGAGTCAGCCAACCGCGAGACATTGCTGTTTTCGTCGTTCAGATCGCCGAATACCAGCGCGTTTGTCGGGCAAGACTGCACGCACGCCGGGGACACGTCGCCGTCGGCGAGCTCCACGCCCTGCTGGGCGGCGTCGCGCTTGGCGCGCTGAATGCGCTGCACGCAAAACGTGCACTTCTCGATTATTCCCTTGGTCCGCACCGTGACATCCGGATTGAGCATGTCGTTCATCGGCTCGGGCCACTCCGGGTTCCACCAGTTGAAGTATCTGACTGAATAAGGACAGCCGTTCGCGCAAAATCGGGTTCCAATGCAGCGGTTATAGACCTGCACGTTCAGGCCTTCCGGGTTTCGATAGGTGGCCCAAACTGGACAAACAGGCTCGCACGGCGCGTTTCCGCAATGCTGGCACATTACCGGCAGATAACGGGCCTTGGCGTTCGGGAATTCGCCTTCCCAGTACCGCTCTATTCGAATCCAGGCCTTGGCGCGCCCCTCTAGGACTCGTTGCTCTTCGTTAATCGCGAGATTGTTCTCGGATTGACATGCAACCACGCAAGCCTGACACCCCGTGCAGAGATCGGCGTCGACGACCATGCCCCAGCGGCGACCGTCCTGTTTGAGTTCACCCTCGTCGCTGGGGATGGTGACCGCGCCGAACTTCTGAGCGGCGCGCGCCGCTGTTTCATGCTGGCTATTCACGAGTTACCTTCACGGGTGATCCCTCTTCGTCGTTACGTGGATTGTCAAAGAACTCGAACGTTGGAAGCTCCCGGTTCTTGCCTACTTTACGCAGCTTGGCCCTGGTGGCGGCCCAGGCCAGCGCGCCCGTCGCCGAATCGACTTCAGGGCTCAGGATCGAAAGAACATTGGCTCCCTGACCAACGTCCCACCTGCCGCCTTGCTCACGGCCCCCGCCTACCGGAATGCCGATAACGTTCGGCGGCACGACCGGCGAATCATATATTCCCGCGCGAATCTTCTCACCGGTAGGCGTCACTACGTCCACCAGGTCGCCTCGCTTTAGACCGAGATCCTTGGCCGTATGCGGGTTGATCTCCACCCAGGTCGTCCACGTGACGGTCGTCAACGGATCGGGCGCCGCCTGAAGCCAGGGATTAACGGCCTCCGCGCCCGTACCGACCGACACCGTCTCGAACGGAACGAGTCGAAGCGGAAATTGAGCGGCGTCGCCGGAAAACGACGGCGCTTGCAACGAGTCGATGGACCAATCGGGCGAGTCCGAAAACCTGCCGGGCTGAGACCCGCCTTCCCAATAGCCGCCGCGCCGCAGCAACTCGATCCAGTTTTCGTCGGCGGACATTGTCGGGTCAATGTCTCCGAATAGCTCGATCGCCGCCGACTTGACAGCTTCATGCATGGTTTCGGATTGCGCCGCCTCCCCACCCATCAGCTCGGGAGCGATTGCCAAAAGCACGTCGCCGAAGCTGCGGCCGTCCGTTTGCGGCGAAACCACAGGCTGCTGGTATCCGACAACCTGCCGGCCGTTAGCGGCGTCCACGGCAAAGTCGCCCCATTCCTCAAAGGGATGAGTTGCCGGGAGAATCAAATCCGCGTGAGCGGAGGTCTCGTTCATGAACGTGGACATGCTTGCGACAAAACCCGCCTCGGCCAGCACCTTCTTGAAACCAGCGGCTTCGGGCAAACCGTAGGCTGGATCGGCGTCGTAAACAAATATGGAGCGGGTCGCGCCGGTGGACGCCGACCCGGCCAGCGATGCAAATTCGCTATACGGCGTCGGCGCGAGCGGCGAGAGTACGACGCTCGGCGGGGCCGGATTCGGCAGCACGCCGCCGGATTCGCCAACGCTGCCGGCGATTCGGTTCAGCAACAGCACGGCCGCGCCCGCGTTCGTGCCGTTCGTTTGAGCGAGCGCCGGTCCGCCCGCGATGGCTATGCCGGGTTGATGCAACGCAAACTCGCGCGCCACGGTCTTGATGTCTTCAGCCGAAAGGCCGGATGCTCCGGCTACCGCCTCCGGAGCGTACGGAGCAAGCGCTTCACGGCCTCCGACAGCCTCCAGCGGCCCACCCCAAACGGTATCGCTCACAAGCCCTTCGTTGACGATGACGTGAGCGACGCTCAATGCTGCGGCGCCTTCCTGGCCGGGATTTATGTATAACCAGCGGTCGGCGTTCGAGCCAGTCATCGACATTCGCGGTTCGATCTGCGTCAGAAGCCCGCGTTCACGGCCCTCGCCGTGGCGGAATTGACCGTAGGCGATGCTGTATTGAACGGGCGAGACCCACGTGCCCAGGAAATCCGCTCCAAACGAAAGGATGTAGCGGGCGTTTCCGATATCGAAATGCGGCGTCTGCTCGACGCCGAAGACTCTCCGTATCGACTCCCTTAGCGAAGTCGTCTCCAGCGGCTCGTACACCAGGTGGCGGCCGCCTAGTGACTTCATCAATGACGACGCAATGCGGGCCCTGGTTCCGGCGATTCGCCCGGTAACCAGAATCGGGTCGTTGGGAGGGGCGAGCTTTTCGGCCAGCATGTCCAGCGCGCTCACCCATCCGATTTGCTCGAAGTCCCCGTCTCCGCGGCTGCCGCGCCGCCGCATGGGCCGCTTGAGCCGATCAGGGTGATAGAGGGACTGCACGCCCGCCTGCGATCTAACGTGCGTCTTGCCGCGGTTTATCGGAAACTCGGGGTTGCCTTCGACTTTCTTGGCGCGGCCGTCGACCGTCCGAACGACGACGCTTTCGCCCCAATCGACATGCGCGGAAGCGGTGGCGAACCACACGTTTTGCCCCTGAAGCGACTGCTCGGGAGCCAAAACGAAGCTCTGCACGCGCGAGTTCCGATCAGGCTTTGCGCAGCCGACCACCAGACCGCCGCCGACGGCGCCGACCACCCCAAGAATGAAGTGACGGCGGTCAAGCCGAGGCAACGGTTCTCTCTCTTACTTGTGACAAGTTGCGCAATCCAGTGAAGCGTCCCTCTCCCGGTGGCACGACATGCACATGCCCATGTTTAGATTCTTTACTTGCTTGACTACTTTCATCGTTTGTACTTCGCCGTGGCAAGTCGAACACTCCAGCCCGGCGAGGATATGCGCCTCGTGAAGGAATCGAACGTGATCGGGCAGGCGGTGCACCCTGACCCAGTCGATCGCGCGCCCTTCCTCCCAATGCGCAACGAGAAGCTGGACTTCGGGATTTTCCTGGCCGACCACCGCGTGGCAGAACATGCACTGCTCGAGCGATGGAATAGTTGCGGCGGCTTGAGTCTCGACGCCGCGATGACAGAATTCGCACGGTATTCCAAGCTCGCCGGCATGACGCGAGTGATCGAACGCGATGGGCTGCTCTGGCGCGGGGCGAAGCGTGCCGCCCCTTGCCCCCAGGAATACCAGCAACGCCACGGTGACCAGCCCTCCGACGCCCAGCACCGCCCCGACTCCGCCCAATACGATCAACTGGCGAAGCGTTAATCGAGGTAATAGCGCCCGAAGCGACTCCATCAACTAGATCGCAAGCCGGGGATACATGTCCGGCAACAAATCGAGCGCGAGGATCGTGCAGCTGATGACGATAATCGCCATCAGGATCAATCCCACCGTCATCACCCCGTAGAGCGGCATTCGCATGCGGCGCGCGGCTTCCGGCTTGATGTCTCCGGTGTAGACGAGCGACGGGATGATTCCGTGAGCCAGGGCGTAGGACCCCGCGGCGCCAAGCGTGACGACCACGAGCACCCACAGGTGCCCAACTATCCAGGAGATCGCGACCCAATCCGATTCGGTCAACCTCTCTAAAACCACGGTGCTCGCTGTCCCCTGATTCTTGTAATGGCGCGTCTAGCTCTTTGGCGTCCGAGGAAGTTTACACACTCACAAAGCAGGCAGAAACGCCTCCGTTGGAAATTCGTCCGGGCCGCGCGCGCGGCTCCGCTATCGCAGCATCAAAAACTGGCGCCAACCCCATCTTCCCGATCCGCCCGAACGAACCAGATTTCCCTCAAGTCATCAACGTCTATCCACAGCGTCTTGTGAAACATATCACAATCCGAGACTTCGATATTTGACGGCTTGACCTGCGTCCCGTCCGGCGCCGCCGCGCTCCGGTCAGTCACCGGCGCGAGTGTCAAGAATCGCGGGACTTGAATCAGCTCGACAAGCCCGCGAGACGGCCCTCGTCGTCGAACTCGAACGGCTGGGGCTGTCCGTCTGGTGTAGCCCGCCCCGCGCGCTCAAGTTCATCCGCGACGGACTCAGTAACCCAAAATGTCTCCAGCTCCATGGTGTTCTTGATCCGCCCGATGCGCGGGGCCGACGGCGACAGGCGATTTGCCACCGAAACGCCCGTCTCCAGACATATCTTGTCCGTCTCGAAGGTTATGGGGACCCGGACCGAAGTCGTTACCAACGACGTGACGGCGTTGATATTCGAAGCCTCGAAGTCGATGGCGTCAACGAGCGTCCTGGTGGTGAAGTCCGCCATACCGATGCCCGACGCATTGCCGTTACTTTCGGGCGTAAGACGCAACGCCGCCAGATACCGATAGTCGGGCTTGCGGTCGCTGCTCGCGTGCAGCCGCCACGTACCCACCACGTTGGTGTCCATTCCCGCGCCCGATATGTTCTTGCCCATTTCATCGACGACGAGCAGATCGAGCAATTCCGCTGGAAGTCTGGGAAGGATTCGCTTTGCGATCACGAGCAGCTTGCGGTCTGTACTGTGAAACTCGCCGTCGCCCGCCACCTTTACTACTGCTGGACGGTCGAAGGCGTTCTCCACGAGCGCGACGCCGAACAGGATCTTGCCGGTCCCAAGCGCAACCGCGGCGGCTTCGGGAATCGTCTCGGCAATTCCGGCGGCGTGGATTGTCTCCGCGCCCCTTCGCTTGCCGAGACCTATGGACAGCATTTTACAGAGACCGCTCTCGATGTCCGCCTTGAAGTCGGTATGCGGCTTGACTCGGGCGACGATGACTATATGGTCGGCGTCGTATGCGTTTGCGTCGCCGTGGATATGCACGTTCTGGGGAGTTTGACCGAGGATATGCGTTTCCATGGTCGCGCGAACTTCGCACCCTACGGTCTGCTCGGAAATGCCATACTGCTCCAGAACTTCCTGCTGTCCGGCCGCCGTGCTGCCCCCGTGGCTGCCCATGGCCGGAACGATAAAGGGTTTCAGCCCGGCGGACTTCAGCTCCGCGACAACGGTCGAAACGACCCGGCGAATCGGCGAAACGCCGCGGCTGCCCACTCCAACCGCAACCGATCCGCCCTCGATTACCTTCGCCGTCGCGAGCCGCGCCCGTATCTGCATCGAGAGTTCCGATTCGAGATCGGGCACCGTGGTGACGTCGAATTCCTGACGCATCGGCGTCATCAGCGGCCAGTGCACGTTGTCGCCTGTCGAGTTCACTTCATCTCCCCTGATCGTTCGCCGGTCAATTAGGCGTCAATTCCCCGCTGGACTCGCGCGCGCCTGGCTCCTGTCAGGACCGCCTTATAGCTTAAGACAGGTCCGCGGACGCATTTTGCCGCAAACGCCGCTAACAAGGCTTTGCCTATTTCGAATCGCCGCCGCGCTTCATCGAAGGTCCCCATTCCGCTTCGAGGGCCGTACGCAGCGAATTAACCGTATTCGCGCCTATTCGGTCCGCCAGCGATTCCTCCATGCGGCTTGCGGCTTCCTCCACGGCGTCGTCGAACCTCCTGCCTAAAGCGGTCAGAAAAACGAGTTTGGCCCTGCGATGCGTCGGATCCGGCCTGACTTCGACCAGCCCCTTTTTGCGCAGATCGCGGAGAACCTGGTGAATCGCCTGCCGCGATACTCCGGCTCGCCGGGCTATTTCCGCGGGTCTGACGCCGCCCTCGAGCAAATGCGGAAAAACGAGGGAATACGACTTCGGAATCTGCCGCCAGCCCTGATCGGCCAGCAGCTCGACAAAGCTCGCGTCCATCCATCGAAAGCCGTTCAAAAATAGCCGGCCTAGATTAAGCTTTTCCAATGTCCCTAGAGTTCATGATCGCAAAACACTATGGCATAAGGTCAAGTCGCTTGACAATCGATAGACCATCTCTCGAAGTCGCCTCGCCTCGCGCCAGAAGGCGGTTTTGGAGCCGTTGGGACATCTAGCTTTCTCGACAGTAACCGTCGGCCATTGCATAAGGTGATTGATCAATTGCGTCTATTAGGAATATCCGGAAGCCTGCGCGGTCGTTCGTTCAACACGGCTTTGCTTCACGAAGCGATGGACCTCCTGCCGGAAGGTCTAACGCTCGAAGTGTTTGAACTGCACGACGTTCCGCTGTTTAACGCGGATGTCGAGGCGCGGGGATTTCCACCCGCTGTTCAGGCATTCCGCGAACGAATCCGGGCCGCCGACGCCCTGCTAGTCGCCGCGCCGGAATACAACTACTCCATAACCGGCGTTCTCAAGAACGCCATCGACTGGGCCTCGCGCGGTGAGGAGTCTGAAGACGGTTCCGATCTGGGGTCGCCTCTCGACGAAAAGCCCGTTGCGGTCATGGGCGCCGGAGGGCGATTGGGCACGGTGCGCGCTCAAGCTCATTTCCGCCAGATCGCGCTGCATAACAGTATGCGAGTGATGATCGATCCCGAGCTGTTCGTGCCGCGCCCCTGGAGCAAATTCGACGAGGACGGACGCCTGATCCACGAGCGCACGCGCGAACGGCTGGGGAGGTTTCTGGCCGCGATTCCCGATTGGGTCAGGATTTGGCAGGCGCCCCCGGTCACGTCGTAACTGCCAGCCGCTCCCGGCTCCAGAGACAAGACGCCGAATATCCCGCCTGAAAACAACCGAAAATCTGGTGATCGACTCGCCTGATTTTCACGGCGTGGCGCATCATCCGTTCGCGGTATGCTACGGCGAGCTTTTGCCAGCGGAGGGCGCAATTGGGCGACGCTAACGACCCTGCCGACGCCCTCATCATCGGCGCCGGGGCTTCGGGCGCGGCCGTAGCCTGGAGGCTTGCGCAGGCCGGCATGAAGGTCGTCTGCCTGGAGCAAGGAGGATGGCTGGACCCGAATGACTACCCACACAAGCGCGCCGACTGGGAGCTTCAACGGCAAAGGGACTTCTCCGTCGATCCGAACGAGCGAAAGCGACCGGAAGACTACCCGCTAGACGTTCAGGACACTCCGGTGACCCCGCTCATGTTCAACGCGGTCGGCGGGAGCACAATCCATTGGAGCGGCCATTTTCCGAGATTCCGGCCGTCGGATTTCCATGTCGAGACGCTGGATGGCGTGGCGGACGACTGGCCGCTTGACTACTGGGATCTGGAGCCTTACTACAACCAGAACGACGCCTTCATCGGAGTCACCGGACTAGCCGGCGATCCAGCCAATCCGCCAAGAAGCCCCCGGTCCACGCCGCCGCTCGGACTGGGTCCCGCCGGCGAGGCCTACGTGCGCGGCCTCGAAAAACTGGGATGGCACTGGTGGCCGGCAGACTCGGCTCTGGTTTCCGAGCCGTTCGGCGACGGGCGCCCCGCCTGTAATAACTGCGGTCCATGCGATCTCGGATGTCCAATTGGAGCGATGTCCAGCGCCCACGTCACTTACTGGCCCAAGGCGGTAGACATGGGGGTCCGGCTGGTGACCCACGCGCGGGTCCGCGAAATCACGGTCGACCACCGCGGTCTTGCCTCGGGCGCGATCTATTTCGACAGGAACGGCGACATTCGGGAAGAACGCGCGCCCCTGGTCATTCTGGCTTGCAACGGCGTTGGAACTCCGCGGTTAATGCTCAACTCAACCTCATCGATGTTTCCCGACGGCCTCGGCAACTCAAGCGGTCTGGTCGGTCGGAATCTGATGTTTCACCCGAACGCGTTTGTTACCGGAATTTTTGAAGAAAACCTCGAAGCCTTCCGCGGACCAATAGGCACGCTCTTGCACAGCCAGGAGTTTTACGAGACCGACGTCGACAGAGGGTTTGTCCGAGGGCTTCAACTGCAACTGGTTCGAGGCGTAGGCCCACTTTCAACAGCGGTGGGAGGTTTTACGAGCAGCCCCGTTCCCTGGGGGAGCAGCCATCACCAGGTTCTGCGAGAACGGTTCTCCCACAGCCTCACGCTTGGCGTCATGATCGAGGATCTTCCCGAACCGCACAACCGCGTCACCCTGGACCCGAACCTGTGCGACGGCGATGGCATTCCCGCGCCCAAGATCAATTACACAATGAGCGACAACAGCAGCAAGGCCGTGGCATTCGGAATCGAGCGCGCGCGGGAGCTCTTCGAGGCCGCCGGCGCGCGCACCGTGCTGGTCGACCCACTGGTTCGAAGATCGGGCTGGCATCTCATGGGCACCGCGCGGATGGGAGACGATCCCGCCGAGTCGGTTGTGGACAAATGGGGCAGGTCCCACGACGTGCTAAATCTCTTCGTCGTCGACGGAAGTCTGTTCGTGACGTGCGCGTCGATCAACCCGACTTCGACCATCCAGGCCCTCGCCCTGAGAACCGCCGACTGGATCACCGACAACCGGCGGGAGATCCCGTCGTGAGCCGCTCCGCCGGCGATTCGCCCGCGTTGGACAAGGCGCAATTGCGGCTTCTCACCGCCGTTCAGGACCGTTTGATACCGCGCGAGGGCCACATGCCCGGAGCCGGCGAGCTGGACGGGGCGCAAGTAGTCGCGGGCTATCTGCGCGAGCGCCCGGCGCTACATCGGGATATCACGGCCGCCCTGGCGGCCATCGACGCAGAGTCAAGCGGCCAGGCCGCGGCGGAGAGCCAGCCAGCCGCTTTTGAGCGGCTCGAAGACAGCGACAAGGACGCGGTCCTTCGACAAATAGAAGCGGAGATGCCGGGCGAATTCGAGGTCCTTTGGAAACAGACGTACAACGCGTATTACACGAACGAAGCGATACAGCGAAAGTTCGAAAGTGGAGCGTTGCCGCCCCAGCCGCATGGCTACGTCGTGCCCGCGTTCGACGAATCCAGCCTGAACGCCGTCAAGAAGCGAGCGAAAGGCTGGCGAGACGCCTGATCCGCCCGCCGGTTACTTCAAATGCGCGAGCCTGGGCATGACTTCCTCGGCAAGCAGCGTCATCGAATGAAGCCATTTGTCGTGAGGTTTCCATTCGTGGCCGACCGCCAGCAGGACACCAAAGCCGCCAACGGCTTCGTATAACCCGCTCAGCTTCTCGACCACGTCGTCGGGGCTGCCGACGACCCATATATGCTCCATCACATATTCGAGGTCGATGGCCGAATCGGGCGTATCGGGGTCTTGTTTGAATATCTCGAGGCCTCTGGCCCTCCTGCCGAGCCGCAGAAAGTAATCGCGGTAGTCGCGACCCAGCGTTCCTTCGAGCGCCAGCTTTCGGGCCTCTTCGGTCGTATCGGCCACGAAGATGTCACGGGCTATTCGCCACTCCGAACGATTCGGCGCGGGGCCGCCGTTACTTGCGCCCGACTCGACCGCGCTCCAGTGCGTTTCAATGATTCGCGGGGGAATGATGTCGCTGCTCATCGGAATCCATCCGCGTTCGCCCGCGACGACAAGCGTGCTGGAGTAGGGAGTCAGACCCGCGACGCCTATCGGCGGATGAGGCTTCTGGAACGGTTTCATGTGGACTCCCAGCCCCACGCGGGGATCGGGGTCCGGCACCCTGAATTTGAAGTACTTGCTTTCGTACAAGCCGGGTTTGGGATCGTTCCACAGCTCGATTATCACGTCGAGAATTTCGCGCGACGCCTGCCGGTTTTCCTTCGACTTCGGATCGTATCCGTAGGCTTCCAGGTCGCCAGCGAAAACGCCGGAGCCGATGCCCCAGTAGAAGCGGCCGCGGGCCATGTTGTCGAGTTGGGCGATCCGGTGCGCCAGCATGAAAGGGTCGTGGTTGGTCAGGCAGTTCACGCCCGTGCCGAGAATGATGTTCTCGGTCAAAGGCAACGCCTGCGCGATCAGAAGGTCCGGCGCCGGGATGTTCTCCCATTCCGCGGTCAGGTGCTCACCGATCCAGGCCTCTTTGTAGCCCAGCTTGTCGGCGGTGACGATCTGCTCAAGATCGTCGCGAAGCGTTTCCGCCGGATCGGATCCGGGCGGATGCATTGGCATCGTAAAAAAGCCGAGGCGCATCGACGTCTCCTACACCGTTACGACAGATCCCGTGATACGAAACACAATAGCCAACCGGCGCCCGGCGCCGCGAGGCTCGCTTTCAACCCTCTAGCCGACGATGCTCGCCAGCCGTGCCGCCACGACTTCGGCGTCTCTATCCAGAAGAGTGTTGGGATTGAAAAACACCGTATCGCCTTCTTCGCCGACGATGATGCTTGGGTCGCCGTCACGCAGCGACTCAATCACCGACTCGGCCGTCAGCCCGGACTGGGACTCGAAGTCCAGGCACAGAGCTGGCGCGCCAATCAGAGCGCCGGGTGTGGTGGATACCTTGATTCCCGGTTTTCCCTGCACGACGGCGGCAATCACGTCCAGCTTGATTTGCGCAGCCGCGATTCGCTCCTCGTGGTCCATCGAAATCCACCGCCGGAGCGCGTGGACCACTCCGATAACCTCACCGCGGTCGAGCTTGAACGGACGGCCGATTGACGACGCGCCGAGCTCGAATCCGATAAACCCCTGCCGGACGGCGGAAGCGACGAGGTCTTCGCGACCGCAGAGGATGCCGCTGGAATGCGGCGATCCGAAATACTTGGCGCCAAAGCAAACGAGATCGGCGCCCATCTTGGTCCACGTGCGCATCCGCTCGATCGGATATATCTGCTGCGCGGCGTCCACCAGGACGGGAACTCCGCGGCGATGCGCGATCTCGATGACCTGGTCCAGCGGGACGACTCCGTCCACCGAATCAAGATGTCCGACAAACAGCACCGCGGCGGTATCGGGTCCGATAGCCGCTTCAAGCTGCGCGGGCGTAACTCCGTCCGCGTCGCCGGCCTGAACGAGTTTTGTCCCGACGACAGTCGGCGCGTGCTCGTACTTGTAACGCTGAGTTCCCTGGATCACTACCTCGTTCTTCATTCCCTCGGTATGGGGAAGCTTGCTGACTTTCGATTCGTCGTCGCCGGCCACGCACGCCGCGGCGCCGAGCGCCAGCGCGGCCGCGCAACCCGAAGTCACGTAGGCCGCCTCGCACTCGATCAGTTCGGCGATGACTCGGCCGGTCGCCGCGAAGAGGTCCTCCATGACGACGTAGTACCGGTTGGCGGCGTCCATCGCTTCCCGCACTTCGTCGGGTACCGTTGAGCCGCCCAGCAGCGTCTGATTTCCTCGCGCATTTATTACGGGAACCAGGCCGAGGTCCGCATAAACTTCGGTCTCGGCAGTTGATTGCGATGCTGCAGCCACGAGATTTTCCTCCGCACCGGTGTTTCTGAAATCGCTTCCGATAGTAGCGCCAATCTCAAATGCCGGAAACTATGCCGCCGCCAAGACTCTAACTATTCGGGTGACGGTCCCAGAAAGCTCCACCGGCTCAAAGCCGACGGCGCGCGGCTGCTTTCCGCTACCAGGCCCCACGCTCAGCGATACGCGACGTTTACCCAAGCCTCGGTCAAGATCACTGTATTGTCCGCTCGCGAAGACCTGCCATCGATCCAGACGGTCAGTGTGTTATCGCCCGGCTTCACCGCGTCGGCCGGGACTTCGTAGCAACGCCGGTCGGAGCCGTCGCCTGGTTGCCCCGGACTCGGGCATCCGGTCGCGGTCAGCAAACGACCGTTGATCTGGGCTGCGATCGAGTCGTCGGGCCGGACGCCGTCGAAGCTCAACTCGAGAACGGTCCGGTCGAGCCGCCCGGCGCTTTGCGCCGCGCTCAAGTCGTCGCCAATTCGTAACGTGACGGACTTGACCGCTTGCATGGCCCGGCTGCCTAGACCGAGCGGAAGCTGCGTCGGATGGCTCGCGATCGCATAAGGGCCGATACGTTCGAGTCCCTCGACGCCGAACGCCTTATCTTCGTAGGTCATGGCCGGCGGAGAGGCCAGCTCTCGTAGCAGCTCGTAGACGGCCGGCTGCGGTCTGCCGTAACCCAGCATAGGAGCGTCCCGATAATGGTAATTCCAGAGGTAAACGCCATCGGCGCCCGTCCAGTAGATGTTCGAAGCGGCGCCTCGCATCGCGGCGTCCGACCCGGCTCCCAGCGCGCCGCAGTTGATGCACGGGTACGCCGGCACGTCGTGGTCGTGCGCCATTTGCACCATCTCTTCGGCGGGGCTCGTGTACGGCGAATAGCCTCCGCCTATAAGCAGGCGGTCGACAAGATCCTCCCGCAGCCAGGCTTCTACGTCGATCCCCACGCGAAGACAGGTCTCGACGGTCCCGGGGACCCGCACGCCGAGGAGCATTGGAGTCTGCCGCGTCTCGGACACCCGGTCCACGATGCGCCGCGCGCGCCGAACCAGATCGGTCATGAGGGGGATGCCCTCGGCGACCTCGCCGCGTTTGAAGAACCAGGGCATCCGGAAGAAGTTCAGATCAACACCGTCCACTTCGTAGCTCTCGGCTGAGTGGCGGACCCACCACAGCCGGTCCTCGCGAACCTCCGGGACCGCGTAATCGAGGCCCGACCACATCAACGCCTCGGGCGCGACGTCGAAATTGTCCTTTTGACTATCGTCGCCGATCAGCCACTCCGGATGCTCGACTTTCAGCGGGTAGATCAGGCGTCCGTGCGGCTTGCCGAAGGCGTCGTGAGTGTCGTTCATGCGGATGGAGGCGAATATCTCCATGCCGCTGCGACGCGCCGCCTCGGTCATCACCGGGGTCGGATCCGCAATGGCCTCGTTAAGCGGAGTCTTCGCCTGCTGGGTCTGCCAGTAGGTCGTCTGGCCCTTGCCCACCGCGATGCCCCACATAATGCACCAGGCGACGCTTTTTACGTCTACGTCTACGAGCGGGTACAGACGCTGTTCCGGAAACGCATCGCATCCGGCTTTAGCGTCTTCGCTAAACGCCAGGTCGCCGTCGTCGTCCACGATCAGCCGGCCGCGGCGCTCGGCGGCCCGGAGCCGGGCGTCTCTTCGGCGGTTTGACAGGTTACGGGAGGAAGTTGCCAAGATCCGGATCAGCCGGCCGCGCAGCCGGTTGAAATCTGAATCCGAGTCGCGCAATGGCGGCCGACAGCGACGCCGATCCTAAACGCCCGCAACTCGGCGACTTCCAGCCACGCGGGACTCACCGATGCCCGGTCGAACGCCCTCAATACGCGCGGTTCCATATTTGGCCAGCAGTCAGACGTCAGGTCCATTGGCGATAATACTCCGCGCCGTATCACCAAAGTACGCGTTGCGGAACGGCTGGAGGGTTGGCTCAAATGGACCGGGGAATCGTCGTTGACACCAGAGAGTCGCCGCATTCCCTGCTGCGTCCGGTTCCAATAGCCTCGGCGCGAATCGAAGACGGATTCTGGGCGCCACGCCGCCGCGCCATGCGTGAAGCCGGCCTTCGGCATCAGTTCAAGATGTGCGAAGCGACGGGCCGGATCGATAATTTCCGGCGGCTGTCGAACGGCGAGGACGTTCCCTTCAGGGGGAGAGTATTCAACGACTCAGACGTCTACAAGCTCCTCGAAGCCGCGAGCCACGCGCTCGCCGAACGCTCGCCGAACGAAGCGACGACGATCTCGCGGCGGCGACGAACGGCGTCATCGAAGCGATCGTCGGCGCACAACGCGGCGACGGCTACGTCAACAGCTATTTCGCGCGGGAACGCGAGCATCAGCGTTATTCGGACCTGACGACACAGCACGAGCTGTATTGCGCGGGGCACCTGATTCAGGCGGGCATCGCGCATCGCAGGGCGACCGGCGGCGTCAGACTATTCGAGGTGGCAAGGCGATTCGCCGATCACATTTGTGACTCGTTCGGTCCCCATGCGCGCGAGGGAGTTGACGGCCACGAAGAGATCGAGCTCGCTCTCGCGGAACTCTACCGCGAGACGGGCGAGGACAAATACCTGGACCAAGCGCTCTATTTCCTTGAGGCTCGCGGGCGAAAGCCGAGCGTAATGCCGGCGACGCCGGGCGCATTCGAGCGCGCCTACTATCAGGACCACCTGCCCGTTACGGATCAGACGGAAGCCATGGGACACGCCGTAAGGGCGGCCTATCTCGCATCCGGCATGATGGACGCGGCCCTGGAGACCGACCGGCCCGACATGGCCCGCGCGGCGGAGCGGCTCTGGAACAGCGCATTCGAACGCAAGGCCTACGTAACCGGAGGGCTCGGCGCGCGGTACGAGGGAGAAGCGTTCGGCGACGACTATGAGCTCCCAAACGAAACCGCCCACGCCGAGACCTGCGCGGCGGTCGGGGGAGTTTTCTGGTCGTGGCGAATGCTCTGCCGCACGGGCCGCGCAAAGTATGCGGACGCCATGGAGACGGCGCTTTACAACGGTGCTCTGGCGGGGGTGTCGCTGGACGGGACGAAGTATTTCTACATGAACCCGCTTGCTTCAAGTGGCGGTTACGAGCGGGCCGACTGGTTCGACTGCGCCTGCTGTCCGCCGAACATCGCCCGCCTGCTGATGAGTTTGCCGGCATATTGCTACTCGACTTCCGAGGACTCTCTCTGGGTTCACCTGTACGCGGCGGGCGGCGTTCGAGCCGAGCTGCCGGACGGCCGGAGTCTCGAAATCGAGGTCGATACAAGCTACCCGTGGGATGGCGACGTTCGGTTGACGGTTGTCAAGGCGCCGGATTCAGCCGTGGCTATCCGAATGCGAATTCCCGGTTGGTGCAACGCCGCGACGGTTAACGTAAATGGCCGGAGCGCGCAGGCGATGACCGGGCCGGGAACTTATTCTGAAGTAAAGCGCCGGTGGGACCGGGGAGATGTAGTATCGCTGAGTTTGCCCATGCCGGTGCGCCGATTGTCGAGTCATCCGCGAGTGACGAGCAATCACGGGCGAATGGCCATCGCTCGGGGGCCGCTGATCTATTGCCTGGAAGCGGTGGACCATCCGGGCATCGACCTTTTCGAGTTATCGCTTCGCCGTCTCGACGGATTCGACGTAATGCGCGACCACGAGTTGCTCGGCGGCGTCACGGTGCTTCGCACTGCCGGAGAGCGGCTTGTGGAACCAGCCGGCGAAGGGGCGCTCCACCGAGCCGCGCGTCGTGACGCGGGCGCGGATAAGATTCCGATAACGGCGATTCCTTATTACGCATGGGGCAACCGTGGAGCGGGCGCGATGCAGGTGTGGATTCCGGCGGTCTGAGCAGCGAATCAGGCGGACCCGAGCGCGCCGGGATCGGGAAATCCCAGGGCGTCCGCGAACTTCCACTGGAAATCCTCGAGCGCCGACAGTTCCAGGTAGCGGACCTTCGGCGGGAGCAGCTCGGCGTTTACGCGGGCTTCCAGCGAGAGCAGCCCCATTCGCGACCCTAGTCCGGCGGCGTTGCCCACCGCGGATATCTTGCTCGTATCCACGTCCGGCACCAGCCCGACCGCGCGCGCGGCGTTGCGGTCGATGTAGGTCCCAAAGGCGCCCGCCAGCAAGATTTCATCGAGATCGCTCCCGTCGAGTTCCGCCTCGGCCAGGAGGGCGTTGACGCCGCAACGTATGGAGCCTTTGGCAAGCTGCAACTGGCGGATGTCGGCCGCGTGAAGGATTATCCGATCATCCGATTCGGGCGAATTGCCATGGAGAAGAAAGTACCCACCCGTTTCATCGGGAAAAATTCGCCGGGCGAGCGCTGCGGGGCATTTTTCGCGGGCTTCTTCGGGACGCAATAACCTGCCGGTGGGAGCCACCAGACCCGTCCGCAGCATCTCGGCTACCGCGTCCAGCAGGCCCGAGCCGCAGATGCCTTTGGGGGCGCCGCCGCCTATTACCTCCAGGTGAACGCCGGCGTCATCCAGCCGGACCCGCTCAATGGCTCCCGGGCTCGCCCGCATTCCCTGAATTATCTCGGCCCCCTCGAAGGCGGGGCCAGCCGGAGCGGCCGTGGTGGATATCCGGCCGTCGACCGCCAGGGCGATCTCACCGTTGGTGCCGACGTCGATCATCAACACGTTTCCGTCACGGTCTTCGAGGCCGGTGGCCACCATCCCGGCCACGATGTCGGCCCCCACGTAGCTGGCGATATTCGGAAAAACGAATACCGACGTTCCCGTAGTCAGGTTGATTCCGAGCATCTCGGTGGTGGTGGTCACGGCGTCGCTCGCGACGCCCACGAAAGGGCTGTATCCGAGCTTGCTGGGATCGATGTTCAGCAGCAGATGCGTCATTACCGTGTTGCCCACGAACACGCATTCATAAACGTGACGCCGGCTGACTTTGGCCTGTCTGAGAAGCCGGTCGATTACGCCGTTGATCGTATCGACTACGGCGTCGTGCAATATCTTTACGTTCTTGCGGCCCTGCTGAGTGAACGTCATCCGGCTTATAACGTCCCCGCCGTGGTAGGCCTGTCCGTTCAGATCGGAAGCGACGGCCGCCTCGCTGCCGTCCGTCAGATCCATCAGCGCGCCCACGATGCTCGTGGTGCCTATGTCGAACGCGATCCCGTACATCTTGTCCCGGGTATCACCCGGCTCGAACGAAACCGCCCTGCTGCCTACGAGCGTAACGGTGATCGGTCCGCCGCTGGCTTTTTGACTGACGAATGGCAGTTGACGGAGAGCGTGCAACGACGCGTCGGCTCCACCAAGCAGCGACGCCAGCGCATTCTGGGACATGGGCCACTCAAAGCTCGCGCTGTGCAGATCGGCCTCTGGAAGCGTTATCACGTGCTTTTGGACGTTGGCGTGTAGCTTGATATCGCCGAGATCGGCGGACGTGACGGTTTTCAGCTCCAGGCTTACCGCCGGATGAATGTACGTCGCCGACTCGATCAGAGGATGCTGACACGCAAGACGCCAGCCGCCGGATAGCTGCGCGGGCGAGAGCCGCTGATTATCGGCGCCCGTGGCCGGCGGCGGCTCATAGCCCTTGACCAGCACCCGGCACTTGCCGCAGGTGCCGTTTCCCGCGCAGACCGTTTCGACTTGAATGTCGTAGAGGTAGGCGGCGTCGAGAATCGTCGTGCCCGCCGGAGCCTCGACCTCCATTTCTTCGGGAAGGAAGCTCGCCTTGACCGTGCCTCGAGCGCTGGCGGGGCCGGAGTCGATCGGTGTGGAGGTCAATTCCTGACGAGCCTTGGAGCAGTTACGAATTTGGAAGTCAATGGCAATCTCGCAAGGCGGGGCTGGCGCTCGGTCAGGCGGCGCCCTTCTGCTTCGCCGCCTGTTTGGCCTGGCGGGCGCGAAACTCGGCGATCCACCGCATACAGTACTCGTCGAGGCCACGAATCATGTCGGACCCCGAAACCGCCATCTGGACCTGCGTTTGGACGACGTCGAGAATTGCCGCGGTGAGACCCGCCTGAATACACATGGCAAGCATAAGCGTGTTCAAGAACTGACGGTCGGGCATTCCGAACGACAGATTGCTCAAGCCCACGCTGGTGTTATTTCCAAGCCCGGTTGCAATCTTTTCGATGCTTTGTAGCGTTGTCAGCCCCGTGCCGTGATCCGCCCCGATCGGCAGGATCAGAACGTCGATAATCACGTCCTCCGACTTGATACCGTGCTTGTCAGCTTCGTCGAGCAGTGTATGCGCTATTTCCAACCGCCCTTCCACTGTAGTCGGCATGTTGGCGCCGCCTCGCATGCACATGCCGATCATCGCAACGTCGCGGTCCTTGATGGCCGGGAGCAGACGCTTCATATACGTCTCCTCGGCCGGCACCGAGTTCACCAGAGGGCGCCCCTCGGCAACCTCCAGACCCGCCAGCAGCACTTCTATCGTCGACGAATCGATCGAGATCGGAACGTCGATCACCTCCTGAACCGCCCTCACCGCCGACCGCATGGCCCCGGCCTCATCCACTCCCGGGACCCCGACGTTGATGTCCACCACCTTGGCCCCAGCCCTAACCTGACGCCTGGCCATTCGTTGCAGATGCGCCCAGTTACCCTCTTTGATGGCTCGCGTGAGCCGCGGCTTGTTGGTTGGATTGATTCGTTCGCCAATCGGACAAAACGGATGGCTGGCTCCGATCAGCACTTCCTTGCCGGTACCGAGTAAGCGGGTTTCCAAGCCAGACCTCCGTGCCATGTTCAGCTAGACCGGTAAAACCCCTGGGATCTCGCCGAAGCGGCGGTCGACGCGGACGAGCGGTCGCGATTCAGCCCCACGATACTTCAACGCCATTGTCGCGCCCGAAAGGAGTCACCTTGGGATCAGGCAACCGGTCCCGTTTTCTGTAAGATTATGTAATGCTAGCATGGTGATACCCACGGGCCGCCGGGGCCCTGCCACTCGCGGGAAAAGCGTCGGGTTGATGAGTTTCGCCAGCAGGCGCCTCCAGGCATGGGAACCGGGAATAGTGTCTTACGGGAGACGAAATGGCGAGCAAAGCGTTGCCGCGTGATGCCGACGTCGCCGGCGGCCTCCTGTCGCAAGTGCAGTTCGAGGTCGTTCCCGCCAAAGGCGCATTGAAAAGGGTGCTCAGGCGCCTTTCGCCTGATTCGCGAATCAGCATTTCGTGCTCGCCGACCAACGGCATCGGCTCCACGCTTCGACTTCACAAGCGGCTTTCCGACAAAGGCTACCGTCCGATCCCGCACGTTACCGCCAGAGCCATCAAATCGCGCGAACATCTTCGCGAAATCATGAGCGCGCTCGCCGATTCCAATACAAGAGGAATAATGGCGCTGGGCGGTGATCCGGAAGTGCCGTGGGGGCCGTTCGATTCGTCATTCGCGCTTCTGCGGGAAATCGCCGACATGGGGCATCGATTCGAATTCGTGGGAATCGCCGGCTATCCGCAAAGCCATCCCGTGATCCCCGACGATTCCCTGTTGCAGGCGCTGACCGATAAACAGCCTCACGCCACGCACGTCGTAACCCAAATATGTTTCGACGCCGGCGCGACTCTTGATTGGGCGGCGCGAATTCGGGATAACGGCGTTTCCCTGCCGATTTTCGTCGGCGTTCCCTCGCCGATGAACGCGCTGCGGCTCCTCGAGCTGGCCCGAACGTGCGGAGTGTCCGACGCCCGGCGGTTTCTGAAGTCGAAACTCGGCATCATGGGTCAGTTTCTAAGGCCCTCGTATTCTCCCGACAAGCTGCTTTCGAAATTGAACAGCCCCAGGAACGGACGCGATCTCGGGTTCGCGGGCGTGCACGTGTTTACCTTCAATCAGGTCGAGCAAGCTCGACTCTGGGCCGATCCGTTGTTGGAGCGGATTTCGCGGCCAGTGGGTTGACGGCAGGCGGAACGGCGCGGGTTCGGCAAAACTACCTTAGACTTACAGACTCGATGGCCAGGCGACTGCAAACCTCGGGGCGGTTATCGGTTCTCTCAAGGCAGAGTTGAGGGGCCGTTATTAGGGCGAACTGGAGGACTTTAGGTGGCGGCAGAGTTCGATTTTGCCAGTACGGTGGAGATACTCCACGAAGCGATCATCGGCGGCGACGCGGAAACTGCGGAGTCGTCAGTTCAAAACTGCATCGACAATGAAATCGACCCGAAAGCGATCGTCAACGACGGAATGCTGCCGGCTATGGACGTTGTAGGCGAGAGATTCCGTCGCAACGAGTACTACGTACCCGAAGTATTGATGTCCGCCCGCGCCATGAAGACGGGCATGGCGCTTGTAAAACCGCTGCTGGCGGCGTCGGGGGCCGAGCCTGTCGGAACCGTAGTCATCGGAACCGTTAGAGGCGACCTTCACGACATCGGCAAGAATCTGCTAGGAATGATGCTCGAAGGCGCCGGGTTCGTCGTCCACGACCTGGGTATCGATTGTGACGCGCAAAAGTACATAGACAAGACTATTGAGACCAATGCGAACATAATCGGACTGTCCGCGCTTCTGACGACCACGATGGTTTACTTCCCAACCGTCGTCCAGGCCGTCAAGGACGCTGGGCTGGGCGACAGGGTGAGCGTCATAGTCGGAGGCGCGCCCGTAACCCAGGACTGGGCCAACCAGGTCGGCGCGCACGGATACGGCGCCGATGCCGCCGCCGGTGTGGCGCTGGCGAAGCGGTTGATGGGGATCGAAGTGCGGGAGACGCCCGAAGCAGCCGCCAGGCGGCTGCTGCTCGAGGCGAGGGACCTGTTCGAAGTCGCGATTCGTCGTGAAAATCCCCAGCAAATAACCGAGGAAACGGAAGCGGCGAGAGAGGTAGCGATCGAGGCGCAGGAGATGGGCGCCGACGACGCGGCTATCCAGAGGCTGCTGGAAGCCATGGATCGGGAAGTAGCGCGGTACCGATAGGTCCGCGTGAGCAAGCCGCTCCGGCGCGCCACAATAAAATACGACAGTAAAAGCGGACACTCGCGCGGCGTTCGGGCCGGCGAGTTTGGGGGCGACGGCGAACGGAGGTGCCAATGGCCAGCGTAATTATCTCAAAGCACAGCAACGGTGAAATGACGCCGCGCGAACGCTTCGTCGCCGCGATCAAGGGCGAACCCGTCGACCGCCGGGCGGTCGGAAACATCACTTCGTCAGCTACCTACGAACAGATGCGCAGAACCGGACACGAATGGCCCAAAGCGCATACCGAGGCCGACGAAATCGCCGGCCTCGCCTCCCTCAGCTACACCGATTTGGGCTACGACACCATAATGCCGTACTTCGGCCTCGTTCACGGCGCGGCGGCTCTCGGAGCGGCGGTCGAGTGGGGCGAAGATCCGTTCGTCGAACAGGACGGCGTGATAATTTCCGGGCCGCGGATGCCGGCTTGCAAGCAGCCGCCGTACTGGAGCGGTCCGGACGAGGCCAAGATACCCGACGACCTTCTGGACCGTCCGGAAGCCAAATCGATTATCGACGCGATCAAAATCCTTCGAAAGCGTCATCCGGATGCTTGTGTCGTCGGCAAGGTAATGGGCCCGTGGACACTCTCGTATCACATGTTTGGCGTCCAGGACTTCCTGCTCAACATCATCTTGAAGCCCGATTGGGTCCGCGCGTGCCTTGATGTTCTCAAGGACGTGTCAGTGAAATTTGCGAACGCGCAATTCGAGGCCGGAGCCGATGTGTTGACCCTCGCCGACCATTCCACAGGCGACCTCGTGCGCCCGGAGACTTACCGCGATTTCCTGATGCCGGTCCACAGCGAAATAGCCCCGCGGATCGACGGTCCCGTCATACTCCACTGCTGCGGCAACACCCTGGACCGTATGAAGTACATCAAGGAGGCCGGCTTCGACGCGTTCCACTTCGCGTATGAGAACGACCCGCACGAATCCAAGCAGGAAGTGGGCGATTTCCCGCTGGTCGGCAACGTGAGCAACATCATCACGTTGATGAACGGCGATCCCGATGCCATCAGGGCCGAGGTGAAGAACGTGTACAGCGCGGGAATCGACGTTGTCTCGCCCGAGTGCGCCGTGCCCCCCCAGGTGAGTGACGCAAGCCTGAAAATGATTGTCGACACCGTGTTGGAGCTAGACGCTCGGGAGAAGGCGGGCGTCGAGATCTAGACCGTGACGTCCACCGCCTACACGGCCCACGCCCCGACCGGCGTGCGAAGAGCCTGAGTTGAACGTAACCATCGTTTACGGATTCCTCGGCTCGGGCAAGACGACGTTTCTGAGGAGCCTCATCCCAAAGCTTGCGGTACGCGAGCGCGTAGCCGTGCTCGTTAACGAAATGGGCGAGGTAGGCATCGACGGCACCGTTCTGGAGTCCGACGAAATGAACGTGCAGATGCTGCCAAACGGCTGCATCTGCTGCGAGCTGCGCGGCGACCTCTTCCTCGCTCTAAAAGAGCTTGAGACCAGGTTTCATCCCGAGCGGCTTGTCATCGAGCCTACCGGTCTTGCGGCTCCCAATCAGATAGACGAGGTCTTCGCCGCCGGTGAAATCGCCGAATTCGCCTCGGTCGACTCGCGAGCCACAATCCTCGACGCCAACAAATACGAGCTGGCGAGCCGGGCGTTTGGCAAGTTCTTTGAAGATCAAATCTCGCAAGCTTCCCTCGTGCTGATAAACAAAGCCGATCTCGTCAATGAGGAGGAGCTGGACCGCGCCCGCGGATTCGTCAGACACCTCAATCCAGCCGGCCAGCTCTACGTGACCACATTCTGCGACGTTGACCCCATGCTCATATTCGGCGCCGCGGATTCGAAGCCCGGCGCCAGCGGCGAACACGATCACGACCATGAGGTCGCCGACTCCACCCAGGGGATGGAAACGCTATCGCTCCAACCTCCGAAAATGGCGCGGTCGCACGTCGAGGACTTTCTCAAGTCGGTGAGTGAAGGCAGGTTCGGCGACATAGTCCGGGCCAAAGGGTTCATCGAGACCGGCCAAGGCATGGTCCGAATCGAATACGTGATGGGCAGTTGGGATATTCACGACTTCGGCGCCGCCGATCCCCGCGTTGAATTCATCGGCACGGGATTGCGTGACAGCGAAATCGACGACGCGCTGCGCGCGCGCTGAAGCTGCCGGCTGGGCTCGACGCCCGTTATAGCTAGTCCGACGTATCCGCGTAAAGGCGGCCGGAACGCGCCAGGCTGGCGGCCAGCGATGCGATCGCCGACCCCTCGCCGGCCATAAAGTCAATTTCCTCGACCGACGAGCGCAGGACCGCCGGGACCGCGGGCGCAGCGATTCCCAGCAGATCTGGCTCCTCCGTGGAATCGGATGGAGAAATGTCGACCACAAAGAAACCGGAATTGCTCTTGCTGCGCATTTCAGACGCCGTCCCGGTCTTGATTTCGGAAACGGTCTTGCCCGCCCCGACCAGCAGATACCGCCCTGCGCCGGGGGAGAAGAACTGGAAAAGCGTGCTCTGAGCGGCGATCGCCGCAATGGTCCCAAGACCCTGCCGCCGCTCCTCGCAAAAAGATTCCAGATCGCCGTCGTAGTCCGCCGGAACGGAGCTTTCGGCCACAAGAGCCTTTTCCAGCTTCAGGAATTCCGTGAATTGCAATCGCGGCCGGCTTCGTATCTTTCTCAGCACGCTCCGAGCTTGCGACACGGTGCAGTGCAATATCCCGCGAATCGCCGGACCTCGCCCTCTGGTCTGCAATCCGTGGCAAAGCGCCCCGAACGTTTCGATGGCTTCGCGGTGATTTAGCGCAATACGCGCCGCGAAGTCCTTGCGCTCGTCGCGGGAACTGGAAGCCTCAAACGCCTCCAGCAGCTCGCGGCTCGATCGAATCAGCCGGTACGCGCTCCAACTGGAGTAGTCCTCGAAGAAAGCGAAATCGGCTTGCAGCCGGTGTTCGAGCGTCCACCAGACGGCGCTCCGGTCCGAATCATTCACCGCTTGCTATCTCGCCCTGAAACGTCTCCGACCTTTCGCCCTGTCGAAATACGATTTCGTAGCTCCACGCCTCGGAAAGGGCTTGCTTGCCAACCGCGTCCAGCACCTCGGTAATCTCGCGAGCCACGTCCCCCGGAGCCTTGTCGGTCTCCTTGAAGGAGACGACTTCCATTTCCGGACCGTGGAGGCTCGGCAGGTCGACGATGATCTTCAGGACATGATCCGTAATCTCGAACGCGCCGAGCCGGAGGCCCCAAAACACTTGCTTCGTTGTCACGATCAGCGGGATGACCACCGAATCAAAGTGCGTCACGCTCCAGCGTATGGCCGCCCCGGCATACTTGACCGGCGGGATGTCCGGATTCCAGTCGGGGCCTGATTCGATCCATTCGCCGCTTCGATCGATCAAAAGTGTGAGACTCCGTTCAATTGAACCCGGCTCGCCCGGAGCCGCCCGGTCAGACGGCTCTAACGAGTGTACCGATCTAACCGCAAACTGGTCACGTCCGTGTGCCGGTCCCGCCTGCCCCCCAACTCATGTCATCCCAAGCCCCAACCCACGTCATCCTGAGCCTTGCCCCCTGTCATCCTGAGCGCAGCGAAGGATCTCACCCCTCGTACCCCAAGCCTGGATTCTTCACTTTCGTTCAGAATGACAGCAGTGTTGGTTAGCCAGTGTCCGTGCATGGTTCGACAGCCCCGTCCCGAGCCTCAACCCACGTCACCCCGAGCCTCCCTGTCATCCCGACCCTCAACCCCTGTCATCCTGACCCCCAACCCACGTCACCCTGAGTCTTGCCCCCATTTCATCCTGAGCGAAGCGAAGGATCTCACTCCCAAGCTCACCACTCACCGCCCGGCTCGTCTTTCAGCCTGGATCCAGCTTGACAAGCGAAGCAGGCCGAATTCAACTAGGATTCGTCAAACGGAAACGCAGACCACGCGGCCCTGGCGAAACGCCAGCCGGGCGGTCCCGTTTCCCGTTCGCTGTTGAAGCAAAATACGCCGCATTCTGACTGAAGGAGAAACCGATGGATCGACCCTGGCACTCCCACTTCGATCTCGGCGTCATCCTGGGAATGATGTTCCCGGAGACGGGCGATGGCGACGGTCCCATTCTCGAACGCGCCAAGCAGGTCTTCGAGGACGAGTTTTTCACCATCCTCGAGGTAACCCGGATCAAGGACCGCAAGGTCCGCGAAGACTTGCGGGCGATGGCCGATCTGTCCGACACGAAACTCGGATTCCGCGCGCAGGTGCCAATTCTGAATACCGGCCAAAACCTGGCCGCTCTCGACGAAGACATGCGTAAAGCTGGCGTCGCGAATGTGAAGGAGTCGCTGGACGAGGCGCTGGAGTTGGGGTGCGTGGCTTTTTCGCTGATGGATGGACGGGACTCGTATCCGGGCGAAGACGACAAGCGTGAGGCTATCGACGCGCTGGAGCGGTCGCTAATCGAGATATTCGCCCACGCCCGCGCACTAGCGAACGGCGGCCCGCCGATCCCGATTTCGCTCGAACAATTCGACCAGGTCGTGGACAAGAAATCGATCATCGGGAAAACCGAAGACGCCGTCGCGCTCACGGCGCGGATGAGGGACGAGTATCCGTCGTTCGGACTCCTGGTCGACCAGGGCCACCTGCCGCTTCTCTACGTGCAGCCCGACGAGGTATTCCGGGCCTTGGGCGAGATGACGTTTCACGTTGACGTGGGAAACTGCGTGCGGAGGCCGGGCAGAACCAACTTCGGCGATACCCATCCCCGATGGGACTTCCCAGGCGGCGTAAACGGAGTCGACGAAACCCGCGAGTTTTTGCGCGCCATGGCCAGCACGGGCTTCTTCGAGCGCAAGTCGCCCACGCCGCGTCCCATCGTTACCATGGAAATCAAGCCGTTCGACGGGGAAGACCCCGATCTCGTGCTGGCCGGATCCAAGCGAATATTCCAGGAAGCCTGGGCAACGCTGTAGCGCCGCGCGAGACGGCATCCTGAATCGACAGGGGAGATTGCAACAATGCTGGTAAAGAGCATCGACGAGAATTCCGGCTATTCCGACGCAAAGCTCAAAAAGAACAATCTTTTTGACCGGGAACTCATGTTCTGCGACGTCTACTGCTTCGAGCCGGGACAGGAGCAACGCGTCCACGATCACGGCGGCGCCGACAAGTTCTACTACGTGCTCGAAGGCAAGGGGACGTTTATCGTGGACGACCAGCGCCAGGAGCTGGGTGAGGGCGAGCTGGTGCTCGCTCCGGCAAGGTCGGTCCACGGTGTCATCAACCACTCTAGCGGGCGGCTGCGATGCCTCGTGGTCATGGCTCCATCTCCAAACGTATAGGTCTGTTTCCAGCGTCTTGCTCCCGAACGGACGATATCAGCGAACAGTCTCGCCGTTTTGGGCGGCTGACGCTGGAAGTGGGATGACAATATCGATAAAGAGGGGTCGGACATGCCGCTGAACAAACTGGTTCTTCGCTCGTCGGTCTTGATCGACGGCGCCGGATCCCCCGCCCTCAAGAATGCCGAGGTGCTCGTCGAAGACGGCTTGATTCGGGGAGTGGGAAAATCCGGCCAACATCCCACCACCGGCTGCGAGATCATTGACTTTGGCCAGGCGACCATACTTCCCGGTCTGATCGATGGTCACGTCCACCTGCAATTTGACGCGGGCGCGACCACCGAGGGGATCATACGCCGGCAGGTCGCCGCCACCGACGCGCAGCTTGCGATGCGCGCTCTCAGCCACGCCCAGAGCGCGCTGGTGGCCGGCGTAACCACCTTACGCGACTGCGGCGGACGGATGGCCCTTAACGTGCAGGTGCGCGACGCCATCGATTCGGGCCAGGCGCCTGGGCCGCGATTGCTCGTTTCCGGCGCGCCGATCACCACGACTGCCGGGCATCTGCACTGGTGTGGACTCACGGCTGACACGGAGGACGAGGTCCGAGTTGCGGTTCGACGGATGGTAGCGGCGGGCGCGGATTTCCTGAAGGTCATGGCTACCGGCGGAGGCATGACGCCGATATCTAACCTGAAGAGGCCTCAATACTCGCTGGAGACCCTCACGGCGCTCGTACAGGACGCCCGCCGGCTGAACAAGCGGGTAGCTGCGCACACGCTGGGGGCGGACGGTTGCGAGTACGCCATCGACGCCGGAGTCAATACATTCGAACACTTCCGGTGGACCGCCGATGACGGATTCGATTACCGTCCCGACGCAATCGAACGCATGAATCCGGAAACACAGTCGATCAACGCCACCTATACGGGGCCCGACCGAAATCGATTCGCCGGCTTCGACTCCCTCGACGCCGTGCCTTCCGAATCAATCGATGAGCTTCACGATCAGTACGACTCCTATCGGGACGCAGCCAGCCGCGGCATATCGGTGACCTCGTCGAGCGACGCGGGAGTCGCGACCGTGGAATTCGCCGACTTTGCCCTAAGCGTAATAGCGGGCATGGTCGCGCTTGACGACACGGCTGAGGGCGCGATACGCCGGGCCACGTCCGCGCAGGCCAGGGCGCTCGACCTTGGGAGCGAAATCGGCTCCATTGAACCCGGCAAGCGCGCCGACCTGCTCGTCGTCGAGGGCGACGCCTCCGACAATATCTTTGCGCTTCGCAAGCCGACTTCGGTCTACAAAAATGGCGTCGAGGCAGCCAGGGACGGGCGACTCCTCACCCTGAGAGCCTCGGACGCGGCCAGCAACCGCGACTGATGGCGAAACTCTGAACGGCGGGTAGCGGAGCAGGCGGAGTTGCGAAAACTGCAATGAAAAATCTCGACGGCAAAACCGCAATCGTAACGGGCGCGGGAAGAGGAATCGGGCGGGCCATCGCGCTGGCCCTCGCCGCCGACGGCGCAAATCTGGTTCTGACCGCCCGCACCGAATCGGAGATAGACCAGACGGCCTCCGCCGCGCGCGACGCCGGGTCGCGGGCGCTGGCGATTTCCGGGGACGCGGCCTGCGAAGCGACGGCGGACGCCGTCGTCAAGGCGGCGATGGACGAATTCGGGCACGTGGACGTCCTGGTCAACAACGCCGGATTTGCTATCAGTTCGCCTGCCTACAAGACGGACGTGAACGATTGGGACCGTGTAATCGCCGTCAACCTGCGCGGACCGTTTCTCTTCGCGCGCGCCGTGGCCGGGCAGATGGCTGAGCGGCGCTCGGGGGTGATCGTCGGTATATCGTCGGCGGCCGGTCTGAGAGGCGCGCCCGTGCACTCCATGGGAGCCTACGCGGCCTCCAAGTTTGGACTGGTTGGTTTCAACGAGTCCCTGGCGGAATCGTTGCGCGAGTTTCGGGTGCGTGTATTCACCGTATGCCCCGGCCCTGTAAGCGATGCCGGCGCGAGCGCGCGGACGACGACGCCGGCTAGCCCCGGTCCGCGCTCGGTAACGTCTGCCGACGTGGCGAACGCGGTGATATTTGCCATCGAGAGTCTGCCGCTGGCCGCAAGCGGACGCGTAATCGACCTGTATCAGCCGACCTTCTAGCCGTCAGACGGCGTTTTGGTTACCCGCAATTGTCACCGTATAGCTCTATCAATCGCTCTATGTAACCCAGCGGATCCTCCTGCTTAATGGAGGCCATTCGGTTGAAATCCGATTCGATTTCCGACACCGCGCCGGTCTTTCCCTGCATTCCCCATAACGACTGCCAGATGAATATCGCCAGATCGAAGGCCCTGGCCTCGGCGTTGTAGCACGACCTCTCATCCAGTCCCAGGCGACCTTGACGGTGATCGAGAGCATGCTGGCCCTCGTGCGCAAGAATTATCGCCACGGCGTAATTCGACTCTTCCACCACCGCCTCATCGATCGATATCGCGCCGGACTGGCTGAAGTATCGCCCCAGGCCCCCGCGCAAGGCTGTAACCGTTATCCTCGATCTCGAGGTCGCCAGCACCTCGTAAACGGCCTGGAGTTGAGGGATTTGCTCCTGAAGATGCCGAAGAACCAGCAACCCTGAATCAATTGACCCAGGTTCCTCCCGCAGCTCCTCTTGCGAGTCGGGCCTGTGGACGGCGGAGCCAAGGCCTAGATCGCTCGCCCACGGAATCTGAGTCGGAGTGGATTGAAACACTCCAGTATTGATATCGGGCACGCGGCCATAACGGCCATAACCCACTCGAGGGCGGCTCACCACATCCCCAAAAATGCTCCCGATTGGCACGCTTTCGCCGAATAGTGGAGCGATCAAGCTCGCGCCGACGAGCGTAATCACGAGGGTGAGTACTCCGGCGGCTATGAGAAAAGGCAACCGCGTCACGAGTCGCAAACGTCTCTGCGTGCGTGCCGCGCCCTGTCGATCCGGTGTGTGAGTCGCTGAACGAGCTTCGCGGTTGGGCCGTCGACTATCCGGCGCGCCCCGGCGTGGGGCCGTGATCCGCGTGCCGCGCTATGCCGCACCGGTCAGCTCCGTCTGCGGGCGGTAAAGTGCGGGCTGACGCCAAGGAACACGCCCGCCGATTCCATTAGAGATTCGGACAACGTCGGGTGCGGATGAATCGTCAATTCGAGGTCTTGCGCGCGCGCGCCCATCTCGACGGCCAGAACGCCTTCGGCGATCAACTCTCCCGCGCCCGGTCCGGCGATGCCCATGCCCAGAATGCGTTCGGTCCGCGGTTGGACGATGAGCTTGGTAATCCCGTCTCGCCGGTCGAGCGTTGCCGCGCGGCCGGAGGCAACCCAAGGATAGGTCACCACTTCGATTCTTAGGTTCGCTTTCTTGGCCTCGGTTTCTGTCAGACCGCACCACGCGATCTCGGGATCGGTGAAAACCACGGCGGGTATCGCGCTCGGATCGAATACCGCCGGACGCCCCGCTATTGCGTCTACCGCAACCCGCGCCTCGCTGGTGGCCTTGTGCGCGAGCATCGGCTCCCCGGCGACGTCCCCAATTGCGAAGATGCCTGCCTCGGCGGTCCGGCGCTGACCGTCGGTCACGATGAACCCTTGATCGGAAATCTGGGCGTCCGTCGATTCGAGCCCAAGATTCTCCGAATTCGGCTTGCGTCCCACCGAGACCAGAACTTTCTCGTACTCGCCGCCGGATTCACCGGACCCGGGCGAGAGCTCAATCTTGAGGCCGTCGCGATGCTCGGCGATATCGACGACCTTCGTGTCCAGCAGAATCCGCTCCAGATCGGCTTCCAGCCGTCGTTGCAGCACGTCGACCAGATCGCGGTCGACGCCCGGAAGAAGCCCGGAAGTCATCTCCACTACGGTTACGCTGGTTCCAAGCGCCGCGTATACCGTTCCCAGCTCCAGACCTATGTAGCCGCCGCCAACGACTAGCAGCGAATTCGGAACGTCATCGAGCGCGAGCGCCTCGGTGGAATCCATCACTTTCGGAGAATCGAGATTCAGCGCCGGGACCGTCGCTGGCCGCGAGCCGGTCGCCACGATCGCGTAGTCGAACTCGACGCGGCGTTCCTCCCCGCCGCTTGTGGCCACGGCCAGGGAGCGCGCGTCGAGGAATCGCGCCCGCCCCTGAATGTAATCCACCTTCCTGCGGTCCCTCAGCATCCCGAGTCCGCTGGTCAGTTGTTTAATCGTTTTGTTCTTCCAGCCGCGGAGTCGCTCCAGGTCGACCTCGGGCGGCTCGAATCTAATCCCCAGTTCCGCGGCGCGTTCCGACTCGCGTATCACGCCCGCCGCGTGAAGCAGCGCTTTCGACGGGATACAGCCGCGATACAGGCAAACTCCGCCAGGATTGGGTTGGGTGTCGACGAGCGTGACGTCCATGCCAAGGTCCGCCGCATGGAACGCCGCCGGGTAGCCGCCGGGGCCCGCCCCGATTACCGCGACGCGAATCCTTTCGGTTGTTTGACTCAAGGCGCTGCGTGCCTCCGGTGTTCTATAAGGCCGGCCAGTCGCTCAGCCTTCAAGCGTCAATAGATGCGGCTCGTTGAGCGCTTCGACGACCCAGTGCATGAACCTGGCCCCGTCGGCGCCGTCAATTGCTCGATGGTCGAACGACAGCGAGAGCGGTGCGATCAATCTCGGTTCAAGGCCGGATTCACGGTACACCGGCCGCCCTTCTACTCTACCAACTCCAAGAATCGCAACGTCGGGAGCATTGATTATCGGCGTAAAGTGGCCTGTGCCCAGGCCGCCCAGATTGGTTACGGTGAGGTTGCCTCCCCTTAGTTCCGAAAGGGACAGCTTGCCCGATCTCGCTTTTTCGGCGAGCTGGGTCAGTTCAACCGAGATCTCGATTATGTTCTTTTTGTCGACGTCCCTCACCACTGGCACAACCAGGCCCCGGTCGGTATCGGCGGCGACGCCGATATGAAAGTAGCGCTTCAATACGATTTCCTGCCTGGCGGTATCGAGGCTCGCGTTGACCATGGGGAACGCCTCTAGCGCCGCCGCGAGCACTTTGATGATGATGGCGGTGATCGTCAGCTTGCCGCCCTTCGCTTCCGCCCTCGACTTGTAGCGCGAACGCAACTCCTCTATCTCTGTAACGTCAGCCGACTCGAACAACGTTACGTGAGGGATGGTCGATGCAGACTGTCCGACGTGCTCGGCGATGGTCCGCCTGACCCTGCTAATAGGCATCCGTGCAACCGGCCCGAAATCGGAAAAGTCTGGAAGCGGCCGTACGGCTTCGGCGGCGGGCTCGGCGAAAGCTCGCATCCGGGAATGCTGTTTTACGTCCTCGTCGGAGATGCGGCCGCCCGGTCCGCTCCCTTCCACCCGCCTAACGTCCACGCCGATTTCACGCGCAAACGTCCGCGTGGACGGCGAAGCAAACACCGGAATCCCGCCCTGGTCGCCCGCGGGGATATGCGGCGCCGGAGCCGTTGGGACAAACGGAGCGGGTATGGCGATCTCAGGCCGCGCCGGCTTTGGCTCCGCCATGGTTGCGCCGCCGCCGGCCGGCTCGGCCGGGCGGGCATTTTCCGCTTTAGAGTCGGTCCGCGGCCCGCTGTCTTCCAATTCATCGAGCGTCAGGATCACCTGCCCGACCCTGACCGTGTCGCCGGCGCTCACCGCGATGCTTGACACCGTTCCAGCGAGAAACGACGGGACTTCAATCGTCGCTTTCTCGGTCTCGATTTCGATTATCGGGTCGTCTCTGAGTACGCGGTCGCCTTCGCTAACAAGCACCGACAGCACATCGACTTCCTCAATGTTCTCGCCAAGTTCCGGCAGCGTTAAGTCGGTGGACACAGCTCTAACCAGCGTGGTCCGGAGAATCTGTCGGGCCGTCAGACATAAAATGGATTCGGCTTGAGAGGATCGATATCCAGGTCCTCTAGCGCCGTTTTCACGACTTCAAAACTGATCTCACCCTTGCGAGCGAGCGCCGAGAGCGCGGCCAGGGTTATATATCGGGCATCGACCTCGAAGAAGTCTCGCAATCCTTCGCGCGTATCGCTGCGGCCGAATCCATCGGTCCCAAGCGACATCATGTGACCGGGCGCCCATTTGGCGATGGAGTCGGGGAGGCTCTTCAGATAGTCCGACGACGCCACGACTACCCCGGAACTCCCGGACAGACATTCGGTAACGTAAGGAAATCTGGCCGGCTCGCCGGGATGCAGAAGATTCCAGCGCTCGATCTCAAGCGCCTGACGCCGCAATTCGTTGTAGCTAGTGACCGACCATACGTCCGCCGCAACTCCAAACTGCTCGCGCAGCATCTCCTGAGCCTTGATGACCTCGTTCAATATGGCGCCGCTGCCAAGAAGTTGAGCTCGCGGCCCGCCGTCCGGTCCCTCGGAAGACCTGAAGCGGTACATGCCCTTGAGGATTCCATCGCTAACGTCGTCGCCGTCGGGCATTGCCGGGTGCGAGTAGTTCTCGTTGGTAACGGTCAGGTAGTAGTAGATGTCCTCCCCCTGCTCATACATGCGGCGGATGCCTTCGCGGACGATCACCGCGATCTCATAGGCGAACGCCGGGTCGTACGACCTGCACGTCGGAACGACCGAG
Source organism: Chloroflexota bacterium (assembly GCA_965263025.1). Classification (GTDB taxonomy): domain Bacteria; phylum Chloroflexota; class UBA11872; order UBA11872; family VXNJ01; genus JAPOVO01. The sequence goes on from OZ253578.1 coordinate 754,153, forward strand.
AACAGAACGTGGCTGTGACCGTCCTCGTGCTGAAGTCCCTCCCCCGAAAGCGTCGTGCGTCCGGCGGTCGCTCCAATCAGGAAACCGCGCGCGCGTGAATCCGCCGCCGCCCACAGCAGGTCGCCAACTCGCTGGTAGCCGAACATGGAGTAATAGATATAAAACGGAATTGTCGGCAGACCATGGTTGGCGTAGGCGGTGCCGGCGGCGATAAACGATGACGCCGATCCGGCTTCGGTAATGCCTTCCTCCAGGATCTGGCCGTCTGTCGACTCCTTGTAGTAGAGCAGGCTGTCGGAATCCACGGGCTTATAGAGCTGACCGAGCCGCGAATAGATTCCAACCTGCCGGAACAGCGCCTCCATGCCGAAGGTGCGGGCTTCGTCCGGGACGATAGGCACTATCAGATCGCCGATCACAGGGTCTCGGAGCAGCTTCGACAGCACTCTCACGAACGCCATGGTCGTCGAGGCCGTGCGGTCGCCGGTGCCAGCATAGAACTCGTTGAGAGCCGCGTGGTCGAAAACGCTGACCGAGGGCGCTTCCGACCTTCTGGAGGGCACGTACCCGCCGAGCGCGCTTCGCCGCTCGTGCAGATATTTCATCTCGGGACTTGAGTCGTCCGGCCGGTACAACGGCGCCGTTGCGATCTCCTCGTTGGATAGAGGGATCTTGAAACGATCGCGAAAGATATGCAGCTCGTCCTCGTTCAGCTTCTTTTGCTGATGGGTGATGTTTCTGCCCTCGCCGGCTTCGCCAAGCCCGTAGCCTTTTATGGTTCGAGCAAGGATCACCGTGGGCGAGTCTTTGTTGTTTACGGCGGCGGAATAGGCGGCGTGTACCTTGACGGAGTCGTGACCGCCCAGCCGCATGAACCAAAGCTCGTCGTCCGTCTTGTCCGCGACCATTTCGAGCAGTCGCTTGTCGACGCCGTAGAAATGCTCCCGAATGTAGCCTCCGCCGGCGACGATGTACTTTTGATATTCGCCGTCAACGACGTCGCCCGCTCTTTTCGCCAGCAGACCGTCGTGGTCATTGGCATATAGCGCGTCCCAGTCGGACCCCCAGATGACCTTGAGCACATTCCAGCCCGCGCCGCGGAAGATGGCCTCCAGCTCCTGAATGATGTTGCCGTTTCCGCGCACGGGTCCGTCCAGTCGCTGCAAGTTGCAGTTGACCACCCAGATCAGGTTGTCGAGCTTCTCACGGGATGCCAGCGTCACCGCGCCCAACGCTTCCGGAGAATCAGACTCGCCGTCGCCCAGAAAAGCCCATACGTTGGCGTCCGTGGGTTCCTTCAGTCCTCGGTCTTCGAGATAACGCATGAACCGCGCCTGGTAAATGGACATGATCGGACCGAGTCCCATCGACACCGTGGGAAACTGCCAGAAGTCGGGTTTAAGCCACGGGTGAGGGTACGAAGGCAGCCCGCCGCCATCGGCGAGCTCCCGTCTGAAGTTCTGAAGCTCGTGAGTTGAAACCCGCCCTTCCAGAAACGCGCGCGAATAGATACCCGGTGACGAATGCCCCTGGAAATAGACCAGATCGCCTCCACACGGATGGTCGTTCCCCCGGAAGAAGTGGTTGAATCCGACCTCGTACAGCGTTGCCGCCGACGCGTAGGTGGAGATATGCCCGCCTATGCCGTCGTACTTGCGATTGGCTTCCACCACCGTCGCCATGGCAGTCCAGCGGAGCACGCGCCTTATAGCGCGCTCCAGCTCCAAATCCCCGGGATACGGAGGTTGCTCTTCAGGCGCAATGGTATTTACATAGGGAGTCTGGACGGTGACCGGCAGAGGAACGCCGTTCTTCAGGGCGTGGATCTGCAATTCGCGGAGTATCCGCTCAACCTGGTCCGCGCCGCGAAGTTGCAGCACGTCTCGCAGGGATTCGATCCAATCCCCGACTTCCAGGTCTCGGACCGCAGCCTGGCCATCGACGTTCTGTGCGGCGCGAATCGTGCTGACCATTATTCCGAATTCAACTGGAAATCAACGGAAGCGCCTCGGATACTAACCAACTCCGCCCCGACCCAATCCATACCCGATCCGAGCAATAGACGCCGCAAAGCATGAATCTGAATCCACGCTGCACCCATACATGCATACATCTTACGAGAGACAGCGGGAAATTGAAGCGCGCCGCGCTATACGCTCATAAGTCAAGGTGGTCAACGCGCTACTATTGACGCGCAATGAACGCCGAGAAGATCTCAGACTCAATTCTCCTGCATCGATTCGGGTTGATCGAATACCTGACCGCATTCGACTGGCAGCGGCGCCGGGCCGAGTCTGTGCGGGAGCGGCGGTCGCCGGAGTGTCTGGCGCTGCTGGAGCATCCACCGGTCTACACGATGGGAGCGCGGGGAGGGCGCAAGAACCTGTTGGCGCCTTCCGAGCTTCTCGAAGCGCGCGGCGCCCGGATCGTTGACGTCGACCGCGGCGGCGACATTACGTTCCACGGGCCGGGTCAACTGATCGCCTATCCGATACTGAATCTTCGCGCGCGCCGCATCCCGCCCACCGACTACGTGAAGTCGCTCGAATCGACGTTGATTAGAACGCTGGATACATTCGGCATTGCCGGCAGCCGCGCGAAAGGCAAACCGGGGATTTGGGTGAACGGCGCAAAGATAGCCGCCCTCGGAGTGCGTATCCAGCGCGGCGTCACAAGCCACGGCATAGCGCTCAACGTGACCACCGACCTGCACTGGTTCGAAGCGATCGTTCCGTGCGGCTTGCCCGATGCGCCGGTGACTTCGATGAGTAGCCTTGCCGGGCTTCCCCCCACAATGCGCGAGGTCGAGAACGCGTTCGCGGATGCCTTTTCGGAGCTGTTCCAGGTCGATCTGGCCGAAGTCTCGGAACATTCGGACTCTGTCGTCCAGGCGAGTGTTGGCAATGGCCGCTGAAGTGCGCCGGCCAAAGCCGCCGTGGCTCAAGGCCAGATATCCGGGCGGAGAGCGGTTCGATCATCTGAAGAGGCTCATGCGGAAGCACGAGCTGCACAGCGTTTGCGAGGAGGCCCGCTGCCCGAATATCGGTGAGTGCTGGAACGCGGGAACCGCGACCTTCATGATCCTCGGCGACACGTGCACCCGCGCTTGCGGGTTTTGCGCGGTCACGTCGGGACGCCCCCAGCCCCTCGATCTGCTGGAGCCGCTGAGGCTGGCGAGGGCTGTCGAAAAGCTCGGCCTCGACTACGCCGTAATCACGTCGGTCAATCGCGACGACGAGCCCGACGGCGGCGCGTCGATCTTCGCGGCGTGCATCCGCGCGATCAGGAATCGCACTCCGTCCTGCCAGGTGGAGGTGTTGATTCCGGACTTCCTTGGCGATTGGGACGCGCTCGCCACCGTGGTGCGCGCGAAGCCGGTGGTGCTAAATCACAACACCGAAACCGTGCCCCGGCTCTATCGAATTGCCCGACCGAAGGCACTTTACGAACGTTCGCTCGAACTGATTCGCCAGGTGAAGCAAATAGACCCTTCGATGACCACCAAGTCGGGCCTGATGGTGGGGCTGGGCGAGTCGATGGATGAATTGAAGCGCACCATGCTCGATATTCGAGAAAGCGATTGCGATCTACTGACTGTGGGGCAGTACTTGCAGCCCACCAAAAAACACCTGCCGGTGAAACGGTTCTACCACCCCGACGAGTTCCGAACGATCCGCGACTTCGGCATGAAACTCGGATTCCGCCACGTCGAGGCGGGGCCGCTCGTTAGAAGCTCCTATCACGCGGGCGAACAGTCCCGCGCGGCGATGGTCTCCTGACGCCGCGGCGTGTCGAGATTCTGTTGTTGCGAATTGCCATAGACGGGATCAGGATGTGTAAAACTGGCGAGGCCAGGCTCAACTGCTCACATGTAGCGCCCGGATGGACTAACGGATGATCGAAGGCCAGGAATATGACCTCGTCGTCATAGGCTCGGGGCCGGGCGGGCGAAGCGCGGCCATCCAGGCCGCCAAGGTCGGCCGTCGCGTGCTCATAATCGACCGGCACGAAAGAGCCGGCGGCGACTCGCTGCTAACAAACACAATCCCCTCGAAAACGCTTAGGGAGGTTGTGGTTTACCTGACGGGCGTGAACCAGCGCACGTTTTACGGCGAGTCCTACCGTGTCATGTCGCACATCAAGATGCAGGACCTGCTGGAGCGTACCGAGCACGTGATTCGGTCCGAGGCGGAGGTCACGCAGAGCGCGCTGATTCGCAACGGCGTGGAGATGTTGACCGGCATCGCCAGCTTTTCGGACCCGCACCATATCGACATCGTAGGCCCGACGTCGGGCGAGGTTTATGCAGCAAACGTCGTCATCGCGGTCGGCTCGCATCCGGCTCGCCCGGCCAATATTCCCTTCGAAGCCGAGCGCGTCATGGACAGCGACGACATTCTGGATATGCGTGAGGTCCCGCCTTCGATGATCATCGTCGGAGGCGGTGTAATCGGCTGCGAATACGCGAGCATATTCTCGGCTCTGGGCACGCGCGTAGTGCTCATCGACGGCCGCCGTGATCTGCTCGAGTTCCTCGATTCCGAAGTAGCCGACGCGCTCAAGTTCCACATGCGGGACACCGGCGTGACCATGCGGCTGGGGCACATGGTCAGCTCGGTTGAGTTCGACGAGTCGGGGCGGCCGTCGGCCACCCTTAAGAACGGAGCCACGATTATCTCCGACACGCTCCTGTATTCGATCGGCAGAACGGGGTCCACGCACACGTTGAATCTGAACGCCTTGGGCATCAAACCCGACAGCCGCGGAAGGCTCGAGGTGGACGACGCTTTTCGAACCGAGGTGGAGCACGTCTTCGCCGTTGGAGACGTTATCGGTCAGCCCGCGCTCGCCGCGACCGCCGCCGAACAGGGCCGTCTTGCCGCGCGGCATGCTTTCGGCCTTCCGGTCAGCTCGGTTCCGGAGCTGATTCCGATAGGTCTCTACACGCTGCCGGAGATATCCATGGTCGGAAAGACCGAAGAGCAGTTGACAATCGAGGGAATTCCCTATGAAAGCGGAATCGCCCGCTACCGGGAGATCGCGCGCGGCAACATAATTGGTGACAAATTCGGAATGCTTAAGCTGCTGTTCAACCCGCTTGACCGCAAGATTTTGGGAGTGCACATTTTCGGGTCTCAGGCGACCGAATTGATTCACATAGGACAGGCGGTCATCGCGCTCGGAGCCACTCTCGACTATTTCGTGGACACGGTGTTTAACTATCCGACGTTCGCCGAGTGTTACAAGACGGCGGGCCTCCGAGGGTTGAACAAGCTGACCCAGTGAGCAGCCGCGTGGTCGGACCGCGGTCGTCCGCAAAGTCCCGCAATCGGAACCGGCGCGGGCCGCGCCTTGCCGGTTGACTCCGGGACCCGAGTCTCAGAGATTCAGGCGATCACAAATTGAGTGACGGCGCGGTCGAAGGCACCGCCGCGGGACGGCTCGAATCCCGACCCGGCCACACCGGCGCGCGGTCCGCGTCGCGGTTCGGATCGAGGCGCCGAACTAGATTCGTGCTCGGAGGCATGGCTCTCGGCCTCCTGCTCGCCGCGCTCGACCAAACCATCATCGCCACGGCGATGCCACGCGTAGTTGCCAATCTCGGCGGACTGGAGCTTTTCGCGTGGGTCTTTTCGGCCTACATGCTCGCCTCCATAACGATCACGCCGATCGCGGGCAAGCTGTCTGACGTTTACGGGCGGCGCTGGATTTACCTAATCGGAATCGTCGTGTTCATGATCGGGTCCGCGCTGTCGGGCGCGTCGCAGTCCATGCTCCAGCTAATCCTCTCCAGAGGAGTGCAGGGCCTAGGAGCGGGAGTCTTGTTTCCGGTCGCGATCGCTACCATCGGCGACCTATATCCCCCGGCCCAGCGCGGGCGAATCCAGGGATTGTTCTCCGCGGTGTGGGGGATAGCCAGCATCATCGGGCCGTCGGCGGGAGGCTATATCGTCGATAACTCAAGTTGGCGCTGGATTTTCTACATCAACCTGCCCGTAGGGATGGTCGCCTTTACCGTTCTCTTCTTCGCTCTGAAAGAGACTACCGACCGCACCGTCCGCAGGAGCGTCGACTATCTCGGCGGCGCGCTGATGGCCACCGCCATCGTCACCTCGCTCCTAATCGTGCTCTGGGGAGGTGACGAATACGCTTGGACTTCGCCGCAGATCATCGGTCTGGCCGTGGCCGCGCTGGCGGGGTGGACGGCCCTCATTCTGGTCGAGCGGCGGATTGACGACCCGATGCTTCCCCTGGAGTTCTTCCGTAACCGGGTATTCACGATCTCGGCGATCAGCATGTTCCTGACGGGATCGGCCATGTTTGGCGCGATTCTCTTCCTGCCGCTGTTCATTCAGTTCGTTATCGGGACCAGCGCAACCCAGTCAGGACTGGTGCTCACGCCGATGATGCTCGGAATGGTGGTCTCCAGCATCGCGGCCGGTCTTACCATGTCTAAGCTGCGGCGCTACAAGTTCCTCGCATTTGTGGGAATAGGCACGATGGCGGTCGGGTTCTATTTGCTCTCGCGAATGGACCCCACGACCAGCAACGCCCAGGCGGTGCTGAACATGGTGCTGACGGGCGCGGGCCTTGGAATAACCTTCCCGCTCTATACAATCGCGGTCCAAAACGCGTTCCACCGCCGGCAGCTCGGAGCCGTCACGTCCGGGCTACAGTTCTTCAGGGGAATCGGCGGGACGATCGGCGCGACCGCCTTCGGCGCAGTGATGACGACCCGTTTCAGAAGCGAGATTCAATCCCTCATCCAGGATATGCCCGCCGCCGCGCGAAGCGAGATTCCCGCCGAGCAGCTCGCAAGCGTTGTCGAAAACCCCCAGGCGCTCGCCGCGGGAACGGGCGGCGAAATGACTCTTCCGCCCGAACTGTTGCAGCTAATGCGCGAGGCGCTCTCCAGCTCGATAACGACGCTGTTCGTAATCGGACTGGTCGTCCTTGGAATCGCGTTGATCGTCAACGTCTGGCTCCCCGAGACCACCCTCAAGGCCACCTGGGAACCGGAAGGTAACACGGGCGAAAACACCGCCTAGCGGGCATCGCGTCGAGGCCGTCGCATATTTCTGCCGGGCGTGGACTTCGGCATGTCCGGCGTTGTTATTCCGGCTGTTTGTCCATCTGATGCCTCGAATCGAATTCGAAAACCGGACGCGCAGCAACGTTCTCCGCAGGCTGGGCGCCGGCGAAATCGGTGTCGACGAGGCGCTTCGCTCGTTGACCGGACAATGACCGCGCGTGATCGAACCGAGGAAGGTCGTTCGAAAGCCGCTTACGTGGCGACATCGAGAGCGAGGAGACCGCGACGATGCACGATCGGAATCCAATGGAAAGACCCCTGTAAACAGGTCCGGCCGCAAAACTCAATATATCGAACCTCCGCGGCTCGATCACGGTCAGGCCCTAGCGGCGCGACGAGATTCGGGTTGTCGCGGCCTTCGGCGCGGACGGATCGCGAGACCTGATAGACGCAACAATCGAGGGCGCCGGACGATATCGAGATCACGGTCGGCGAAGTGGCCGGTCCGCTTTCGCTCAAAGGGATTCACGCCGGCGTCGAGATCGGCCGACTCGCCGGAAATCTCCGGCTTGCCGGCCTCGATTGCGGGGCGGTGAGCTATCCGGCTGCGACCGCTTCCATCAGCTCGGCCCTGTTCGCGGCGATCTTGTCGACCGCTTCGGCGACCTGGTCCATCCCCTCGCGGCCCGCGTCGAGCATGTAGGAGCCAGAAAGCCAGACCGTCTCGTTTTCGCAAAGATAGTCGGTCACGGGGCACTCCACGGCCGCGTAGTCGACGTTCGAATCGAGCGGGAACCGGTTGTACGGCCACGCCGTGTTGTCCTTGAACTCGTGGAACACGGGTTGTTTATGGCAGCCGCGCGGATACGCGATGTTCACTGGAATGCCTTCGGCGAGCATCGCCTCAACGAACTTCGCGCGCGGCAAGCCATCGAATGCGCCGGCGTTGTACTTGAACGAATAGATGTGGTGTGAATTTCGAGTGACGTAAGCGTCCCGACGGAGAATCGTAGTCAGGGGATTCGCCTCGAGAAGATCGTCGAGGTAGTGTCCATTGTCGGCGCGGATCTGCGTTTCTTCCTCCAGTCTGGTCAGCCCCGACGTGAGCAGCGCGGCCAGAATCTCCGAAAATCGGTAGTTCGGAGCGACCTGCGGGAACGTCCAGTCCCTGCCCGCGATGAAACTGCCTCCCCCCGAGTCGCACGACCTCTGAACGAGCCCGCCTGTCCAGAGATCGTGAAGCTGGGCGGCGTTCCAGTAGACTTCCTCGTCGTTGGTCAGAAGTATGCCGCCCTCGCCCGCGCTGAGATTCTTGCCGCTGCCCAGGCTCACGGCCCCCACGTCTCCTACGCAGCCGAGTCCCTGATGATTCCAGGTTGCGCCATGAGCGTGCGACGCATCCTCGATCACCTTCAGGTCATGCCTCTTGGCGATGTCGAGTATCGGCTGCATGTCACATGCTCGGCCCCCGAAGTGAACGGCCATGATCGCAAACGTGCGATCGGTTATCGCCGCCTCTATCAGGTCCGGGTCGATGTTGTAGGTATCTGGATCGATATCGACAAAAACCGGAACTCCCCTCGTTACCAGGACTGAGGTCACGCTGGCCATGAACGTATATGGCGACACGATCACCTCGCCACCGGGCTCGATCCCCGTCGCGAGCAGTCCCAGCTCGAGGGCCGACGTTCCGCTGTTTAGTGAAATGCCGTAACGGGCGCCCTGAAAGTCCGCGAACTTGCGCTCGAATTCATGCGCCCGATCGGCGCTTATGCGGCACCACTGCGCGTCGCGAAGGGCCTCTAGCACGGCCTGCTCGTCTTCGGCGGTGGCTCGGGGCCAGGGCAGCGGTTCCTGCGTTCGAACACGAGCCCCACCGTTTATCGCTAATTTCGTCATCGAATCAGTCCCGTCCCTTCGTCGTTTGCGTTAGTCAGGAATGATAGAGCACCCGATCCACGTTTGAATCCTCGGCGCCAAAAACGCATACGGTTTTATCATGAGGCGGACGCGGCGGCGCGGAGCGCTGCGCTAGCCGCCGCCGGCGCGCCGGATGATACCGAGGTCCAGCGCCGTAACGACTGCCTCCGTGCGATTCGTCGCGCCCAGCTTGGCAATAACGTTGCCCACGTGAATCTTGACGGTCCGCTCGGCGATAACCAGTTCTTCGGCTATCTCTCGATTGCGGGCGCCGGTTGACATGCACCGCAAGACCTCCAGCTCGCGCGGCGTCAAGTTCTCGAACGGGTCGCTTTGTTCAAGGTCCTCCGGCCCGAGCCGGTCAAGCAGCCTTTCCACAACAACAGGCTGCAGCAACGATCCCCCGCGATGCACCGTCCGGATGGCCTCGGTGAGATCGCTCGACGCAACGTCCTTGAGCAGATATCCGCGCGCCCCTGCGCGAATCGCGTCGTAGACCAGCTCATCGGTGTCGTAAGTCGTAAGCACCACCAGCCTCGAATCAGGCGCTTGGTTATGCAGCCGTCGAATGGCTTCTACTCCGTCCATCACCGGCATTCGAAGGTCCATCAACACAACGTCGGGTCGGTGTTCGAGCGCAAACTCCACCGCTTGCTTGCCGTTGGCAGCCTGACCGATCACGTCCAGATCGTCTTCGGCGTTGACGATCGAAACCAGCCCTTCCCGCACGATAGGGTGGTCGTCCACGATCAAAATCGTGATCAAGCGGAACGACCGCTTTCGCAGTCCGCGGCGGCGGCCTGGGGAACTATTACCTGCACCCTCGTACCCTCGCCCGGTTCGGTTCCGAGCGCAAGCTCGCCGCCGATGTTCGCGGCCCGCTCGCGGATGCCGGCAAGTCCGTGCCCACGGGGATTCGATGCTCCAGCGTCGAAGCCAACGCCGTCGTCCTCGATAACCAGCCGGATTTCGCCGGAGTCGACGAGCAGGTTGACGAGCACGTTGGAGGCCCCGGCATGACGCTGGACGTTGGCCAGCGCCTCCTCAAAGATTCGGTAGAGTTCCGAGGCCGTGCGCGAGGGGATTTGCCCGGCGTCGCCCGACAAGCCGAATCTGGCGCGCGGGCCGCCCCCCTCTTCCAGCCTGCTAACGTCGGCGGCGATCGCTCGGTCCAGCGGTTGCGAATCGAGAATCGAGGCCCGCAAGCCCTCAACGGACCTTCGCGCCTCGCGCAGACCGCCTCGCGCGAGCTCGAGGGTGCGCTCCAGCCGCGTTGCGCGGTCGTCCTCGTCCACCGTGCGCAGCGCTTCGAGCTGCACTATCACGCCTATGATGCTCTGGGAAATCGTGTCATGAATCTCACGCGCAAGCCGGTTTCGCTCCTCCACGGCGGCGGTGGCCTGGGCTTGTCTGTAGAGGACAGCGTTGTGCAGCGCCACGCCGGCCTGCGCCGCCACAGCCTCCACAAACCGAAGAACGTCCTCGTCGGAGTCGGCGGCGTGGGTCAGGACTCCGAGCCTGGCGTTTGTCTCTGGCGCTCCCAGCGAAAATACATGCGCCGCTGATCCAGAGGTCCATTCGGGCGGTTCGGACGCCAGGCCGAGCGGCTCGGCGTCGCGGCTCTCGGACCAGACTTGAGCCTCGGCGATTCCGGAATGCGCCCGCAACTGTTCGTGGGTTATTCGCGCGATCTCGGCGGGATCGAACGTCTGGCTAACCGATCGGGCCAGATTCAGAACGCTAAGCACCTCCGACGTCCTGTCGGCCACGCGCTGCTCCAGTGATCCGTAGAGCGATCTGAGCTGATTGGCCATCGAATCGAACTGAATCGCTAGCTCTTCGATTTCGTCTCCGGTCCGGGCGATAGGTGCGGTCGAGCGGAAATCGCCCGCCGAGATCCGCCGGGCGCGGGCCAGCAGCTGTCGAACGGGCTGAGTGATTCGCATCGTGCTCAGGCCGATCAGCAGGACCGAAAGAAGCGCCGCCACGAACACCGGTATCACAACCAACCCGCCGAATCCGCTGAAAGCCTCGATCCATGGATTCCACGATCGTTCGGTCGCGACGAGCCACTTGGAGTCGCCAACCGGAGCGAAAGCCACGATCGCGGTCGGGAGATCGGGGGCCGTGCGCACCATTGCGCCGGCTGTTGGGGAAAGCCGATCGCCCGATTCATCACCTCCCGCACCCATCGCCAGCCCGATCCGCTCCGGATCGGAGTGGTAGGCAACAACTCCCGCCGGGTCTACAAGCGCGACCGCCAATCCGGCGGTCGCCGTAAGGGATCGACCGACGAGCGATTGCCAACCCGGCCCCCGAGCGGCAGATTCGCCAGCCGCCTCACCGGAGGCGCTCTCGATCACACCCTGGATGGGAGCGGCGAGCAGGATCGCGATTTCGGCGTCGCCGCGCAGGTATCCATCGAGTCGAGTGCGCTGGTTCGAATAGAGTGACAGGGCGGCGACAGCCAGCAGCACGAGCGTGACAGGCACCGCCGTAAGAACGGTTATCTGAGATGCGATAGTTCGGAAACGGGGTCCGCGCACCGTGGTCAGTCAGCCGCCGGTCCGGCCAAACAGTTATCCAGGATTGACTATCTGTCCCCTCTCCCTTTGGCGGACGAGGGATAGGGTGAGCAGTTAAACCCGCTTATAAGACTATCAACCGCCTTTTGTCCCCTCTCCCCTTGGAGGGAGAGGGGTAGGGTGAGGGGATCGCACCCCGCCGTCACGTTCCATCAGCATCAATTACCAGTCTATTCCCGGCCGATTTTCGTCATCCCACCACGCTCCGTCCTCCGCCGGTTGAGCATGTTTGGGCGCGGCAGTGGGAGGTCAACGGATGGATTTCACCGAGATCTCGCTGGCTCCGGCCCTTATTTTTATGTCCACTCGATTTTTCGCTGTCGCAAAGTCCGGGGAAACATACAGCTCGTCGTATCCAACCGCCAGAGCCTGGGCTTCGCGCCGCGTAAACCGGTCTTCGTCTATCTCCAAAGACAAAACGCCACCTTCGACATCCACTCGGATCGCGACGTCCTTCGGAACGTCGATATGCAGTCTCCCGGCGCCGAGGTCGAAGTATGCCGACATGTGCCCAGGCGCGCGCGGCAAGGTAATGTGCGCGTCGCCCGCGCCGGTTTTCATATCAAGTCTGGTAATACGCAGGTCTTCGAGATCAACCTCGGCATCCGACACGCCGCTGTTTATTTCGAGGGCGGTGGGTAGGACAGCGGTCAACGCAATTACCCAGGCCTCATGCAGGCCCCATGACGAACGACCGCACTTGAAAAGGCCGGGAGTGGAATAATCTGCCGACGACAGGCGCACGGTGCGCTCGCGGTCGTGCTGGCTGACATTTACGCGAAGCGACTCCTCACCGCAACTTGTGAATGTGCCGCTCGTCAGAACGGCCGGGTCCCCTGTGGCCCTGAGGTCAAGCCCGGCAGCCCCGATCTCCAGCCCCACGCGGGCCGAGAGCGCGTCACGGCGTTGAACGCTGAACTCCTGGACCGTTCCCTCCAAGCCAAAATACTCAAATTCCGCGAGAGGCCAGGCGGCGGCCAGCGTCCCGACGATAACGACCAGACCGGCGGTCGAACCGATCCACGGACGAATCCGCGAAAGCAGCAAGCTGACTCCCACCGCGATGATCACAACAGGCCAGAATGGAACGAGCGCTCTCAAATACCCGTCAGGCAGGCCGCCGAGCATCGCGATCAGCAATGTCACGCCGGCGACGATCAGAAGTCCGGGAAACAGGAAGCCCCGCCGCGGCCTTGGGTTAGCGGCCATTGGACAGTCGTCCGGCCAGAACAGCCAGTCCAATGCCGACAAGAATCAGCGGCCACAGTCGCCAGACGTCGTACAACGGAAGAAAGTTGTTCAGAAGCGCCACTCCACCGCCCACTACAAGCCCTGCGCCTATCACAACTCCGGATCGTCCGCCGCGCCTTCGACGGCCGACACGCCGGCTCACTCGCCGGCCCCGCGATTTGCGTGCCGGCGTGACGGTCGCAGGTTCCGTTGTGGCTTCCGGCGCCCGGTCGGGAGAGTCGCCTGAATCGGAATCATCGGTGCTCGAGCTCTCATCTTCGTCGTCGTCGGGAGTTTCGGATTCGTAGTCTCTGGCGTCGGGGGAATCATCTATCGGCGCGTCGCCATAGAGACTCGAATACGTAGGCATGACCAACCAAAAGGCTATGTAGACGACGATCAGCAAACCACCCGAGAAAATGCTGAGAGTGACCCAGAGCAGCCGCACGATAACCGGGTCGATGTCGAAATATTCCGCCATACCGCCCGAAACTCCGGACAGCATCTGATCGGACTCACTCCGGTAGAGCCGCTTTCCCATCCGTACACCCCCCTTTCTTGATGCAAGGAACCCGACTCTAAAAGTAATTGGATTCCACGCGGGGCGTCGTCGACCGAAATCTCTATCTATCTCAAGTCGAGGTATGCCGAAGGTACTAGTGGATCTGGACCGCGCCGTCTACCGGCCGTCATTCGTAGTAGCAGTAGTAATAGCGGTAGCAGTAGTAGGGGTAGTAGTAGGGGGTTTCAAACCCGCCAGCACCTGTCATTCCGAGCGAAGCGAGGAATCTCACACTCGGTCGTCAAACCCTTCCTCGGATGGCTGTGTCCGGCCAACGAACCGGAGCCTTAACACACCTCGCCGGAACCCCCGCCAGCATCTGTCATTCCGAGCGGAGCGAGGAATCTCGCACTCGGTCGTCAAGCCACCGATCATTCGTTGCCGAAACTCAGATTCTTCGCTGTCCCCGGCGCTGAGCTTGCCGAAGCGCTCAATATGGCAAGTCGCCGGGCCCGTTCGCGAACCGCCCCTACAGGCTCCGGCCCCGAACCTGGGATCTATCCCCCGACCGGCGCGTCGAGCACCGAAGTGTCTACTCCCAGCGCCGCGCCCGCTTTCCGAAGCTCGCTAACCGTCGTCTCGGACAGCTCCACTCCTTCGTTCGAGTAGCGCGCTCTCGAGCGCCGCTCCGGATCGCCCGGGATGAGCACCTCGTCGAATCCGGGGGCGGGCTTGGCGGAGGTCATCTGATCGAAAAGCCGGTCCACTCCGGCGCCTCCGTTGTCCGCCGGAACGAACACTGCCGGATCGATCCCGATCAAAGTCGCGCCGAATTTATTGGCGCGCTCCGAACTCCACGCGCCGGTCAGACAGCTTCCCAGAGCGTGAACCAGCATGGATAGCGCGTATCCCTTGTGTTCTCCAAACGGGAGCAGCATCCCTCCGTCGTAAAACTCCTCGGGATCGGTCGTGGGATTGCCATGCTTGTCGATGATCGTGTTCGGCGGTACCTGCGCGCCCTTGGCTCTGGCGACCCTCAGCTTTCCCTCCGCCGACGCCGTGGTGGCAAAGTCGAGAATCATGCTCCCCTTCGTCGCCGAGGGCACCGCGGCCGACATCGGATTGGTGGACAGTCTCCGCGACATCCCACCGAAAGGCGTCGCCGTCATCGTGGTGTATTCGCCCCCGGTGAACATCAGCATGACTATTCCCAGATCGGCCGCCAGCTCAGCCCACTGTCCGAGCCGCCCAACGTGATTCAGGTGAATGCAGCCCGCCAGCGCTAGGCCGCTTTCCAAAGCCATCGCCGCAACCTCGCGGGTCGCCTGAGCGGCGGCCGGATGGCCGAATCCCCAATTGGCGTCCAATAGGACGGTGTTGGCCGTGCGCGAAAGCTCAACGGGACGGTTGCCCGGCGCCACCCGCCCAGCGTCCATCTCGTCAATGTAGCTGGGTACGCGGATCACCCCGTGGGAAGGGTGCCCCGAAAGATCGGCAAGGCTGAGCGCCGTGGCGACTTCCTCGGCTATGTCCTCGGGCGCGTTACAGGCAATGAAAACGTCTCGCGCAAAAATGCGCAGCCCCTCGCTCGCAAATGACGGCATGTCTACTCCTGCGACTAATCGGTCCCACTAGGCGGTTCAGAGCATACCCACCACTCCGCTCCCAATAAAACCATCGTAACGCCCGGTAACGTTAATTCCCGCCTTCTGTGGTGAGATGAACAGCCGAAAATTCGACCTGAAACCCGCGATCGGCAATCCAGCCAAACCATGCCTGTCGTGAACCAGCAGGACGCATCTGACGTCGAAAAACGCATTGAGCAGATTTTTCATCGCCGCTTCGACGCCTCAACGCGCCGCTGCCGGTCGCACGCTGTTCGTCCACAAGCTGGACTTCGACCCGGAGTTCGGCCAGGTGCGCCTTGCCAGCAACTCCCGCCGCTGGTACGTCCGAGACGCAATAGCAGCTCGCGCGCCGGCTCCCTGGAGTGGTCTAGTTAATTCAGCCTGCGATCATTCATGCCGTCTCGGCGATCTTTGGATGCGGCCCATCGCGCGCGCCGCGCGGCGGCCTATTGCGACACGCCCGCCCCCGCGACAAACAGGCCGGCGTCGCCGCCATCGTCGTCATCGGGCGCCTCGTCCACGATATCGTCCAGCGTCAGCGAGCCGGGGGCGGGCAGCGCGATGTCTTCGATATCCAGCAACGCCTCGATGAGGTTGATCGAGAGCCAAGCGTCCACCGGATCCATAATGAACGTTTCCGGCTTGGCCCGGGCCGTATCCCGCATGATGCCCAGCCCGTCCTGGTAAGGCTCGAACGAGACTATCTTCTCCAGCCTGACCCGGAAGCTCTTCTCGCCGCCCTTGAAGTAGATGTGCTTCGTCGTGACGCCCAGCACGCCCGAGTCAGTGCGCTCCATGGACTTAGTCTCGACCGACTTGCCCCGGAAATTGCCCGGACGCACATACACGCCCTTGGCCACGCGGAAGCTCGCGCCCATCGACTGGCCTCGAAATTCGCGGTGAGTCACCTGCTCCATGTAGCCAACGTCGCTGAACATCCAGACCAGCG
The DNA here is from genome assembly GCA_965263025.1 of Chloroflexota bacterium. Lineage (GTDB taxonomy): Bacteria > Chloroflexota > UBA11872 > UBA11872 > VXNJ01 > JAPOVO01. The sequence goes on from OZ253578.1 coordinate 770,000, forward strand.
CCTCGCTCTTCATCAGATTGAACGGCAGCCCGCCGAACCGGGACCTGGCCGCCTTGCGGTCGAGCCGTGGAATCACGCCGCGATCGACCAGTGAGTTGAGCAGCGCCAGCTTCCTGAACAGCTCGAAATGCCCGCCGCCGTCGAGCTGGTTTTCGGTGAGACCGAACCGCGTTCGGTAGCCGTTCAGGCCCCGCTTTTCCTCGGTGGAGAGCGCGTGGTCTTCCATGGCCTCCACGACGGCGCCACACCATCCATCCGCGAGCGCCTTCTTGAGTCGACGGTCGGACATCTTGATGAATCCCGCCGCCGCGGTCTCGCGAATCCTGCCAGGCAGCGCGTCGAAGTCCGCGCCGTGCAGAGCGGCGTTCACGCACAGGTCCTTGATAGAGTCCCTGGCCCGCTCGCGCCTTTCCCCGCACTCCTTATGCTGCTTGCGCAAGAAACCCGCCGGTTTTCCGCAATACCTGCAATCACCCACTATTCAGCCCCTCCCAACCGCGTTGGCGCGAACTCGTATCGGGAATCCTGCCATTATTCCACTCGCGCCCTCATGATCTCCACAACGGTAACCCCGCCGAAATCGCCGAAGAGTCTGATGCGCATGTTCGGGCCGAACGGTAACCCCCGCGCCCGTAATCTGTTCGAGGTCATCGACCGCATTCAACAGCTTGAGCCGCTTACATTGCGAGTCAACGCCATCCGCCAGCGGGCGGCGGCGAGTATCCCTGGCGTATCGATCTCCCCCTTCGCTACGCCAGCCCCGCGAATACGACCCAGTAATAGATCAGATAACCGCCCGCACCGACGAGGAAGAGCGCGCCGGCTCGATGCACGTGAGGCAGCGCGCCCCGGAGCCATTTCGAGACGGCGTCGCGAAACAGGGCCGATCCGACGCTCACGGCGACTATCACGATTCCCATTCCCAGCGCGTACGAAGCGAATTGCCCGAACGACGCAAGGAATCCGCCGGCAGCCAGCGCGGTGCCGACGACAGCCAGAAAAATAGGCAGCGTGCACGCCAGCGAGCCGATCGCGTAACCGACGCCGAACACGAACGCGTTTCGGATGTTCCGCTTCGGCGTGACAGTCACTCTGCTCGCGGCGAGAATGCCCACGTAGTGGTGGCTTATCAACAGGTACATTCCAAATACAAGCATCAGAACCCCGACGCCCAGTCCGGCGAACGGGAACGCGCGGCCTATCCAACCCGCCCCAGCCGCCACGATCAGCCCGACCGCAAGAAAGACGGCGGCGAATCCGGCCGTGGCCGTGCCCCCGACCGCGAGCGCGCGCAGCGTGCGCCGTCCAGCGCTTATGCGGTCGAAGCCGGTTTCTTCCGTCCCAAGCTGATATGCAACGTAGGTCGGGAGCATGAAGAATCCGCACGGGTTGACGCTCGCCACGATCCCGGCAGCCATGGCGAATCCGATGGGGAGCGCCGCCGCTGCGGACGCCACGTTGGCCTCGGCGCCTGACTGAACGACGATCAGCAATCCGAGAAGCGCGGCCATGACGGACGCCGGGAGTCCGTAGGCGAACAAGATTCCCGCGGGCGGACTCCGATCGGCGAGTTCCGGCGTTACCGACGCCGGGGCGGCGGGCGAGTCGTTCGGGACGCTCGTTTCCGGTTGGTTTACGATGAAGCCTCGATTAGCTCGTCGACCAGCTCCAGCATGGTCTCTTCGTTTAGCAGACCCGCCCATACCCGCTGGATCATCCCGTCCGGCGTGACGAACACCGTCGTGGGCATGCCGAGCACTTTGTAGTCTGCGAGAACGGTCGCGTCCTTAGCCGTGGCGAGCGGATACGTGACCCCCAGCTCGGCGGCAAGCGACTTCCCCTGCTCGACGGTACCCAGGCCGACGAACCGCCCTACGTCGATGCCGACGAGCGTGATCTGCGACTTGCTCGCCATATAGACCGCCTCGAAGTCCGGCATCTCGGCTCTGCATGGAGGACAGAGTCCGGCCCAGAAATTGAGTATCAGAGGTTTGCCTTGAGCAAGAATATTACTCACTTGCAAGTCCGTTCCGCCGAGTTCGCCTTGCCCCTGGTAAAGGGTGAGGGCAAAGTCGGGAGCCGGTCGAGTCTCGCCTTTGGGAAACGCGGACGGGTCTCTTCCTCGGCTGCTCTGTTCGCTCTTGGGTGCGGATTCGGATCCGCCGCAATACGCAACCCCCAGAGCGACGGCGGCCACGGCGATCGCTAGCAGCGCGTCCCGGCGCACTTGCCCGCGAGAGAGAGCGCCGACTCCCCCGACGGGGGCGGGGCTGTCGACCTGTTCGTCACTTACTACCATTTGGCCGCTCACGTCATTTTGGCGTTTACGCCGCCGTCCGACTTCCAGTACCGAGTTTATGGTCCCATGTTCCCGCAAGCCTGCTTGCCCGCAGGCTTGCGCTCCGCGAAGATTTCGCCCATCGCTATCGGAGCCAGCGCCTGGCGGCCGCGAGACGCCTAATGTGGTTGGGCGAGTTCCGCGCGTCGTTCCCTAGAATACAAACAGTGTCAGGCGATGGGCGCAGGGGGCGCATATGCTGACTACCGATTCAGAACACTTTCTCAATCTCGCGGTCAGCGTCGGAGACTACGTTTCGTCCAAGGCCGAGCGTACCGACGCCGGCAGCCGATGGTCGACCATCGGCTACTTCGGGTCATCCGAATACAGTCCGGAGGTCTTTTCGGGAGTAGCCGGAATCGTTCTCTTTCTGGCCGATCTTGGCCGGGTAACGGGAGATCAAATCCACGTCGGTCTGGCGCGGGACGGGGCCAGATGGATAGATGAAACGATGCAATCCGATCACGGCGGCATCGGGCGGTACAAGGGACTTTATTCGGGATTCTCGGGCCACGGGCTCGCTATGCTGCACGCCGGACGAGCCGCCCGCGACGACAGTCTCATCGCGCGGGCGCTGAGGCGAGCCGACGCTCTCACGAATACGACCTACGGCGGATTCGAGCTTATGTACGGCGCCGCGGGAATCGGCGTCTTCCTGCTCCGCTGCTTCCAGGAAACCGCGCGAGCACGTTACCTCGACGAGGCCGTAAGCGCTGGCGAGCATTTGCTCGAAGGCGCCGACGTCGAAGGCGATCAGCGCAATTGGCTGATCAAGCTGGGCAAGACCGCCGCGTATCAGATGGGCATGGCGCACGGAGCGGCGGGCATCGGTTACTTCCTCGCCGAACTCTATCGTTTTACAGATGATGAACGCTTCCGCGACGGAGCGCTAGGCACGGCCAGATGGCTCCAGGCCTCAGCCGTCCACACCGAGCACGGAGCCGGCTGGCCGTCACACTCGGGAGATGAGGAATCGCCGAGGTTTCAATGGTGCCACGGCGCGCCGGGAATAGGACTCTTTTTCGGCCGGACGCACGATATCACCGGAGACGATTCCTGCCGGAAATGGGCGATGCGATGCGGAGCCTCCACCGCTGCGGCGGGAGATGTCAGGAAGAATCCGAGTCAATGCCACGGACTTGCCGGCAACGGCGAGCTGTTCGTCGAGCTTGCCCGTATAACCGGCGACGGCGAATGGGCCGGCAAAGCCCGCAAGTTCGGCAGTCTCGCCGCCGAATACGGCGACGGCGATCCACCAAACCGCCGCTGGCGCTCGGACGAGCCGGGCGAGTACAGCCCCGATTTCATGCTGGGAGCATCGGGGCTGGGACACTTCTTCCTGCGGCTCGCTCGACCGAACCAAGTCCACATGCCGCTGATGGTCAGGCCGTGAACGACGCGGTCAGGCGCGGCCAGGATGGAGTGTCTGTCAAGTGAGTGTTAATCGCGCCGCCGTGGAGGCACGTCTCCCGTGAGGACCAGGTTGGCCGTTGGCATCGCCGCGTTGCTGGCCATCGCCATCCTCCTGCCCGTCGCCGCCGTCATCGCCCTCGGCGCTTACGGCTCATCCCTCGGCGGCGCTACCACCGCCTCAGGCCCCGGCGACGCCGAACTGCTCGTTTTCCCTTCTCACGGCCTGCCCGGGTCTCCCCTCAAAGTCTCCGGTAAGCACTGGCCGCCTCGCTCCAACGTCGCCATCCAGCTTCAGCGCCCGTCTACCAGCCCCGACTCCCTATCCAAGCCCCTCCGCCTCGCCGAGATCATTACCTCCCGCCGCGGCGCCTTCGAGTTCGATACCACCATCCCAGGTTCGGTCATCCCCTTCGGTACCCAAAGCGTTCGCATTCAGGCCGTCGGACTCAAGTCAACTCGGCCCCATCCCGCCGTCCTCTCCGTCCCCTTCAAGCTCGATCCCTTCCCCAACCAGGTCACCATTAGCGTCGTAGACTCTCTCACAGGCGCGGCTTCGCCCCAAGCCGTCGTGCGCATCGACGACTCGTTCGGACAGCAGATCGCCCTCGATGCCAGCAGTGACGCGGGCGACGTTCTGTTTGAAGGAATCCGCCCAGGTAAATTGCGGCTCACCGTCCGCAAGGTCGATTACGAGATCGCCCAGGCATCCATCAATGTTCCCGACGCCGGACAGGCAGCCTTCCGCATCGCCCTCCGCAAGTCTGCCGGCAGACGCCTCCTGTTCTATGCCTACGGGCTGAGCGACGACGGCGAAACCACCCTCGTCGGTCTCGACCGCGCCTCCGGACTCCCAATTCGTGAACGCATCACCGTCCCCGCCGGCAGATTCGCCCCCGCCTCCGTCCCGTCCTGGAATCTCTATCAGGGCTTCTTCCTCTCCGTGGATCAAGATTCCGCGGCCGTCGGCGCCCGGGCGGGCGATACGGACTCGCTGTGGGCGTTGGGGGCGGTTGGACAGTGGATGCAGTCCCTTCGACAGGGTATGTGGGTGGGGATATGGCATTCCTACCTGGGCAGGTCGACAATTGGCGATGTCGTCGACTCGCGGGCATCCAACCAGCTATCCGTCCCCGGATCGCACCTCTATGTCATCGATCCCGACTCCGGGCAAATCGTATTCCGCCAGCGAGTCGCCCGTTACTTTCTGCCGCCGGTGCTGTCACCGACAGAATCGCGGCTGTACCTTGTCAACTGGGCTGGACGCTCCGTGGACGCTTTCGACCTCCTAACCAGGGAGCAGTCGACGATTGCGCGGCATCTTCCCACGATGGTCATCGGCGCGATCGTCGATCCGGCCGACAATACGAATCTGATTCTCTCCGGCGTCGACGGATCGGTCTACAAACTACAGACCGCTACCGGGGAGGTCTCCGAGATCTTCGAAAGCAGCGACGTGCAGGCTATCGTTGCCGTCACGAACGACGGAAAACTAATCACGTCGGCCTATCGCTCACGCGAGCTGGTTGTTTCGAGTTTGGAGACCGGGCAGGTCGAAGCCGTCATTCCGCTTCAATTGCACATGGACTCGATACTGGTTGACCGGTCGGGACCGTTCATATTCGGCACGACCCTGAGCTGGCCGAGTAACGTCTTTACGGTACAGGTGATCGACTCCAACACTCTTACCGTGGTGGACGTTATAGACATACCACGCGCCGAAACGACGGCCGCCAGCCGGAACTCCGAGGCCAGCTAGACTCAGGCCCAGAGTTCGGCGAGTTGCTCGAGCGCGGCTCGAACGGCCACGGCGCCGCCTCTCGGCCCAACCGGGCACCAGGGACCCAACGACACTTCGTAGCCTCCTTCAGCGAACGATTCGCTATCCGAGAGGTAGCCGACAAAGTCGTTCGTATAACCGGCGCAAATCGTAAGTCCGGCGGGCGATTTCGACTTGATCGCCATCCCTAATCTCGAGAACGGTTCTCCCGGTATGCCGACTATCGCCAACTCGCCAAGCCGGAGCACGTGGACGGTCGATCCGATCGGATCATGCCCCTTGGCGATCTCCGACAACCGCTCGGTCATCACCCGCGAGGCGACCACCGACTGCATCGCCGCTTCAGCCAGCTCATCCACTCGATCCCTGCTTTCAGCCTCACCCAGGCGACGCAGGGAATCGTATGCGCTCGCGAGCGCGTCCTGAATATGCTCACTCAGCGGCGACGGGCCTGGCAGATCTCTTCTGGGGAATTCGACATCGCGAACCGAGACTCTCAGCGGCTCCTCGGATGACGGTTCCAGGCGCGCTATTTCATCCAGAACTCTCACCGTCTCACGGCCCAGGGCGTCCCCGTTGCGCTCCACCGCCTCGAAGTCGGGAACGTTGCTGCCGCCAATCGGGTTGATATCTCCACAGGTTCCCTGGATGAACAGGCACTCGCGGCACCCTTCGGAGTTGTCTTCGACGGCTTTGGCCGCTACGCCCGGATAGTCGGCGGAAACTAGCGGATTTACCTGTACCGTCGTTGGATGACACGTGAAATTCAATATCGCCGAGTGGCTGCCATCCGCAAAGTCGAAGCGAACTACGTTGACGTCCGGATCGATCGGCGCTGGTCGGGCCATGTCCTCGGACGGAATGCGATCCGGCGGCTTGTAAAGGGCTCCATTTTTGTCGAGCACGCGCCGGTTGGCGGAAATGGTCTCGATAGCGCCTCGGCCGATTCTGACTTCGGCCGGCTGCGAGGCGCTCGCGGCATCGACCAGACAACCAGCCAGGTCGGCGGCGAGGTCATTCAACCAGGCGCGTGCCGCATCGAGGTGGCTCAGCGAGGTAATCCCCGAAAGCTCGGGCGTCGAGTGAGCGTGCGACGCGCAAAACAACAGGGTGTCCGAGGTCAGATTCAGACGCTCGCCCACCCGATCCAGCACCCGGCGCCGAAGGTCGCCGTCGGGCAGATTCTTCGACACTCCGAGCATGTCGAGCGTGATTACGGCAGCCGCGTGGCCATCCAGGTCAAGATAAAGCGCCCGGGCGCACAGCCGGTCGTGCACGCCTTCGAAATATGCCTGCCGGGGAACAAATCCCAGATAAGGCACCGTAAACGGGGCCGTTATATCCACCTTCGCCGTGCCTGCTTTAAGCCGTCCTGACATGCGCCCCTCCCCCCTGGCTGACTCCGTCGGTGCGGTGAATACAGCGCATTATCGCCCGATTCACATCGGGCAGGCCGCGGACCGCCGTGCGAATGTGCGTCGATTACACACAGACTTCCCTGGGATCAGGCGATTCCGGCGGAATCAGCGATTACGTCCCGCAGATAATCGAGGTCGAGGCGCGTCTGGTCGATCACTTCGTCCGTGGTCATGTCCCGAAAGCTATGTGCTCCCTGATACTCGCTGTGCACTGAAAGGTAGCCGTCATATCCGATTTCGCGAAGGCACCAGAAGACCTCCGGCCAGCGTACGACGCCCTCCGACAACGGTACGAGTTTGCTCAGCCACGCCGGCTTCCCGAGGCCGGGATCGTCCTCGGTCACCCAGCCGAAGTCCTTGACAGCCACGAGTCTGATCTGCGGGGCTAGAAGGTCCAAGCCCATTTTCCACGCTTCGACTCCGCCCTCGACCGTCATGTGGCCGGGGTCGACGTAGGCGCCGATCTCATCCGCGTCGAAGCCCTGCAGGAGAATGTAGAGCAGCTCTCCGCTCGGCGGAACGGTTATTCCGGAGTGAGTGTGAACGCAGACCGTCACCCCATACCGGCGCGCCATGGGCGCCAGCCCTTCGAGCCGCCCGCGGATCTCGTCAAGCTGGCCGGATAGCTCGCCGAACTTTCCGTAGCGGAAGTACCCCATCTTCAGAAATCTGATCCCCGCGTCCGAAGCGGCCTGAAAGATAGCTTCGGCGTGATCGTCGTCCGCCGCCGTGATTTCCGTCGTGAGCATGCCTATTTCAAGCCCGCGCGCCCCGCACAAGTCGATCACGCGCGGAAGTTGCTCGCTTACGTTCTCGGGCGCGATGGTGCCGCCGGTTCGCGTTGTTACGTCAAGCCCGTCGAATCCAAGCTCGCTAACAACGTCGGCCATCTTCTCCAGCGGCAGGTCCTGCAAGTGCTTGGTGAACATCAGAAGCTTCATGTGGCCTGGGTCCTTCCAGAAGATGTCCTGACTCAGAGAGTCCGGAGACAATGAAGATACCGTCGAGAGGTGTTCGACTCGCCAGTCTTCTCGAAGCAGCCGAGCCACAGCCCCCGGGGACGTCCGCTACGAGTCTATCCAAAACGAAGTGCGGCCGATGCGCGCGCCGCGCTTAGAGCAACCGCTCCGTCAGGTCAGCGCTCAAGTTGATATCGACGGACGCCACGGCTTCGTCGACCCGTTCGACCGAATCCGTTTTCGGTATCGCCATCACTCCTTCGTGGGAGATCACCCAGCTCAACATGACCTGAGCGGGAGTCGCGCCGATTTCCGCGGCCACCTGGCGCAGCGCGCCGTCCGGTGAATCGAAATCGCCACGAGCTATCGGGGTATAGGCAATCACGGTGATGTCGTTTTCCTGACAATACGGCAGCGCGTCGTCCTCGATTTCACGCGAAAACAGGCTGTAACGGACCTGATTTGAAACCAGCGGATTTGCCTTCAGCGAATCCTGGGCCTCCTTCATCTGACTGGTCGAGAAGTTGCTTACGCCGATGAACCGAACCTTGCCCGCCGCCACGAGAGTTTCCATCGCCCGCATCGTCTCCGCGATCGGTATATCCGGATTGGGCCAGTGGACCTGATAGAGATCGATTACCGAGACTTGGAGACGCCGGAGGCTCGCCTCGGCATGTTCGATCACGTCGTCGTAACGCAGGTTATCGGCGGAAACCTTGGTCGCCACGAACATATCGTCCCGGAACCCGGCGATTTCACGCGCAACGATCGGCTCGGTTCCGTATGCTTCGGCGGTATCGACGAAGCCCGCGCCCAGCTCGGCGGCGCGTTTGAGCACGCCTGCGCCACCGCGAAACTGCCAGGTCCCGAACCCGATTTTTGGTATTTGCCGCGCTGTCGCGCCTAACGAAATGTATTCCATAGACCCGCATTCCCGCCGAACCGCTTGCGCATTGCCGGCGTACCCTGGCTCGAACCGCCCTTATAATAGTAGTCGCGCTTGAGCCGCCCGCGGGCGGCTCCGAGGCTGATGAGTACGGCCTCGGTGGAACGAGGACTACCCAGTGGATCCCGATTGTCTCGCCCATTCGCTAACTCCCGAGGAGCGCGAGCAATTCGACCGCGAGGGCTACATACTCGTCGAGGACGCCCTCTCCGCCGGGCAAATCGACACGTACACGCAGGTGATCGACCGAATCTACGCGGAACGCGCCACGGGCAAAGAGGGCAGCCTCGACATTCCCGGCCGATTGCAGATATCAGACTTCCTGACGCTGGACCCGGCGTTCATCGATTTGATCGACAACCCAAACACTTTCCCCAAAGTCTGGGGCATTCTGGGCTGGAACCTGTTCCTGTATCACACGCACTTCCAGGTGACGCCTCCGGTCACCGAAGCGGAGCGCCCACGCGGCAGAACGTTTATATGGCATCAGGACTCGCCCGGCATTACGCGAGACACCCTGGAGCTGGAAGTGCCGCCGCGTCTCTCGCTCAAGGTCTTCTACCACCTCACCGACGTGTCGGAACCGGGCAAGGGAAATCTCGGCGTTATCCCCGGAAGCCATTTGAAGCGGGACATTCGGACTCCGTCCGACGGGACAGGCCAGCCCGAGGGAGCGATCGAGATACTGGCCCGTCCCGGCGCAGCGGTCTACTTCGACCGGCGGTTATGGCACGCCGCGACCCCGAATTATTCGGAGCAAACGCGCAAGACGATGGTGTACGGGTATTCGTACCGGTGGCTTCGGAACCGGGACCCAATGACCATAACGGCGGAAATGCTCGAAAACGCTAACTCGATCCGGAGGCAGCTGCTCGGCGCGGCGACCAGCGACTACCGCCGCTACGAACCCACTGACGAGGATGTCCCGCTAAAGCTGTGGCTGATGGAGCATCAGGCGGAAGTTGCCGCCGCGTGGCCCTCGACGATCTTCGAGGAGCCTTCGGATCGAAAGCGGTAGACAAACAAGGTGATCCCGGACCTCTAGCTACGCAAACAGTCGTCAAAAAGGAGCGGATTGGCGCCGCGCCAAACCGAGGAACTGACGATTGCCCGGCCTGCTGGTTCAACCTCGGCGAACGCGGCTGCCCGAAACGCTGAGATGACTCCGATAATCCTGTTGCGTTATTGGATGCCCGCCGAGCTCCCACGCGCGCGCGGGCGGCCTGTACTAGAGCAAATGTTCGAAAAGTACGACGAGCGAGCTCCCACGCGCGCGCGGGCGGCCTGTTCGTTCGCGCATTCCAGGAAACGGTTGAGGACGAGCTCCCACGCGCGCGCGGGCGGCCTTGTGAAGCGAAAACGCAGGCAGAACACTACTCTCCCGAAGTCTCCGCATCTCGTTCGGGGACTCCCAGCCGCGGCGGCGTTTGCCGGATGCGGAGAGACCCAGATTGTTACCGAAACCAAGATCCAGGAAGTCATCAGGGAAGTTCCGGTCGAGAGAATCGTAACCAAGATCGTCAAGGAAGAAGTTGCGGTCGAGGTCGAAAGGATCGTAACCCAGGAAGTCGAGCGGGTAGTCACGCAGATCGTCGAAAAAGAGAGGATCGTCGAGAAAATCGTCACGGTCGAGGCGATGGCACCCAAGCCAGAAAACGTCGAAATTATCTACTGGACGTGGCTAGCGCCGCAGTTGCGGCTGGGCTTTGGGCCGTTTGACCAATGGCTGCGAGGCGAATTCACAAAACGCAATCCCCACATAAAAGTAGACGTTGCGTTTCTGCCGTTCGGCGAGCTGCTGACCAAGACCATAGCCAGCCTGGCCGCCGGCCAGGCCGCCGACGCGCTGCATTCATCCGTCTTTCACGCCCGCGACCTCTACGACAAGGGCGCGATCCTCGAGCTAAACGACTGGCTCAAGCCGTATCCCGAGCGCAGCATGGAGAACTACGTCGGAATCGCCTCGATCTTCAATCAATTCAAAGGGAAGATCTACGGTCTTCCCGGCGAAGCCGACCTCGACTGCCGCACTCACAACGTGACTCATCTCGAGGAAGCCGGAATCGACGCCGACCCGGTCGCCTTGAATTCGTGGACTCGCGAAGACGCGGTCGAGAACGCTCTCAAGCTGACGCAGCGCGACGGCGACAAGATCACTCAGTCAGGATGGGTGGCCAACAACATCCGCCACCAGCAGCTGTGCGGGTACTGCTATGCGGACGGAATGGACAGTATCTACATGGACGAGGGCAAGGCGCTAAACCCCAGGTTCCGCGAGCTTGGACCGCCGGCTTTCCAGTTTGAATACGACATGCTGCATCTCCACAAGGTTTCCAAGCCGATAACTCCGGACAGAACCGACAGGCCAGACTTCTTCAACGGCCTGAACTCGAACGTGTACATGAGCGTCGCCGACATCCAGGAATTCACCAAACAAGTCGGCGGCAGGTTCCCGTTCGAGATGGTGCACGTGCCCCGAGGGCCGAACTGGAAGGACCTGCAGGGCACGTTCTGGAACAACATGATGGTTGTTCCCGTCAAGGGGCCGAACCCCGAAGCCGGATTCGAGTTCGCAAGCTGGTACGCGTCCGAAGAGGGCGCGATCGCCAGAATCGATCTCACGGGGATGCCGTCGTCTCACCTCGGTCTCTTCCGATCTCCGCAGTGGCAGGTCCATAAGGGGATCAGCGTCCAGTACGGGAACTTCTTCGAAGTCCTCAAAGGAGCGGAGACCGCGGGGCCATATCCGTACGTTCGGTCGGCTTCGTTCAATTCCTCCACCGCCGTGGCGGGCCAGGGAGTCAACCTCGGAGACCTGACGCCAGAAGAGGCCATCGACCGGATATTCGAAGAGTCGATCGAATTCCTCGAAGACGTTCCGGGCTAAGTCGATATCGGGACTCATGCGAGACCGAGATCCGGGGCGGCGCGGGCTTTTCGCCCGCGCCGCTTCAAGGTCGGGACTGTCTCTGGCGATCTCTTCGCCGGATACGCTTGACGGATTCATCCGCCCGCCGGAGCGCAGCCTGTTGCTTGATCGGCAGCGCGGAAGACATGCTCCGCAACGGACCTTTGCACCAGTTCGAAAGAGCTACGACATGACCGAAAATGGCAACTGAACAGTTCGACGTTACTGACGACCAAATCAGCTTCTTTCGGGAAAACAGCTATCTCAACTACGGTCCGATCCTCACGCGGGAAGAACTTGACGAACTTCGCGACGAAGTCCAGCGGTTCATCGCCGGCGAGCAGTCCGCAATGATGCGGCAGGACCTTGGAGGCGCAAGCGAAACCGCCGTGGGCGAGGAAAAGTTCGTGCAGATAAGCGGACTATGGAAAGTCAGCCCAACCATCGAGCGGTTCGCCACGATGGAAAGGCGGGCGAAAATAGCAGCCGCGCTGCTGGGAGTCGACAAGGTCCGGCTGCTGTCCGACATGGTCCTGTTCAAGTCTCCCGGCGGCTCGCGCACCACCGAGTGGCATCAGGACTATCCCGACCACCCGACCTCGCTTCCCGATATAACGGCGTGGACCGCGCTAGACCCGACGACAGTTCAAAACGGGTGTATGCAATACATCCCCGGAAGCCATCATTGGGGCGAAGTCATGGGATACGACTACGAAGGCGGCGCTGCGGCGAAACGCGGGATCGACCTGTCCAAAGCGGTCGCGGTCGAATTGCAGCCCGGCGAGGCCGTATTCCATCATTCGCTGTCGATGCACTACGCCGGCCCCAATAACACCGACACGCCGCGGCGCGCGTACATAACCCGCCTGATGCCGGCGGAAACCGTACATCGATTTCAACGGGAAGGTCGGGATTCCAAAGAGCTTGAAGGCGCGCCCTTCCCAGACGAGGACTATCCCGTTCTGACGGTTGCCGGCTAGCCCGCTTGAGAACAACCAGACCTTCCAGCTCGTGGCATCGGAAACTCGCGGCGGACGTGATTGCCCAACGCTGAACTCCCCGAACAAGACGGCCCCAAGCTAGCCGGTCAGACCGCCCTGGTGACCGGCGGAGGTCGAGGTCTGGGGCGAGCGATCTGCATGGCCCTGGCCCGCGAAGGCGCAAATATCGTTATCGTGGCCCGGACCGAGTCCGAAATCGACCACACCGCGCAGATGGTCCAAAAGGAGGCGGGCGCGTCCGCTCTCGCGCTGCGCTGCGACGCCTCCGACGAGTCTCAGGTCGAGTTAGCGGCATCCGAAGCGATAGCGCGATTCGGCGCCGTGGACATCCTCGTCAACAATCACGGGATCATTCGCGGCTCCCCCGTGTGGAAAACGCCCGTCGAGGACTGGGACCAGGTCATCGCGGTCAACCTGCGCGGGGCATTTCTGTTCGTCCGGAGCGTGGTCCCGCGAATGATCGAGCGGCGCAGCGGCGTTATCGTGGGCGTTTCCTCAACAGCCGGCCTGCGCGGCTACCAGGCGCCCGCCGCGGGCGCTTATGTCGCGTCGAAGGCGGGCCTGATCGCCTTCGATCAGCAACTGGCCGAGTCCGTGCGCGATTTCGGCATCCGAGTTTTTACGATTTGTCCAGGCCCCATAACCGATACCCGCATGGGGCCTGGTCCGGCCCCGATCGGGCAAGCGCCCAATCCCCGATATTCAACGCCGGACGACATCGCCGCGGCGGTGCGCTTCATGGTGACCAGCCTCCCCATGGGAGCCATGGGCAGGGTGTGGGACATGCACACGCCGCCCTATCCGGCGACCTAGCGCCAAGCCGGCTCCACCGTCGCCTTCTACGCTTGACATGCGGCGGGGATGACTGCGGATTTTCAAGCTCGGATTCTTCGCGGCGGGGCGACGGACGGATTTACAATCGACATGGAACCGCGCCGTCGTATTGATCTTTAAGCGAGTTCGGACTTTGGGAAACTGGAGCGACCGGCAAGGCGAGCTGCTGTCGGTCGACCTGTCCAGCGGGTCGTTTCGATCGGAACCTCTGCCCCGCCGCGAGCGAGATCGCTTTCTCGGCGGAACCGCGCTGTGCGCGGCCATACTTGCGAAACGGCTGTCTCCTCGGGTCGATCCTTATTCCGCCGAAAACCTGGTCGTCATGGCCCCGGGAGCATTGACGGGAGCGCCCGTTCCAGGCTCCGACCGGCTCTCGCTCGCGGCCAAATCGCCGCAGACGGGACTCATCGGCGAAAGCACACTTTCGGGACCGTCCGGCGAGGCGCTGCGTCGAGCCGGATTCGCCGCCGTCGTGATCTCCGGCAAATCGCCGAAACCGACCTATCTCCTGATCGACGACGACCAGGTCGAGCTGCGGGACGCCGGCGCCTTGTGGGGGCTGAATATCCCTGAAGCGATTCAATCCCTGCGCGGCGAGATTCCAGATCGCGGATTCTCGTTTATGTCAATCGGCATGGCAGGCGAGAACCTCGTTAGATACGCAAGCCTCGCCGACGACACAGGCCGCGTTGCCGGGCGAACCGGCCTCGGCGCCGTGCTGGGATCGAAGAATCTGAAAGCTCTGGCCGTCCGCGGGTCGAACAGGACCGTCGTCCATGACCGCGATCGCCTGTCGTCATACATCCGGGATCTCGCCGAACGGTTCAAGCGCCCCGAAGTCGCCGTGTATGGATGGTCCGGAAGCGTTCGAAGCGTCGCAAATCTCATCGGCAAGGGCGCTTTGCCTCAAGCCAACTTCCAGGCGACTGACGCAGGGCAAGACTATCGGGGGCTTGGCGACGATCTGCTGCAACGTTCCGACAAACTGCGCCACGGCTGCATCGGATGTCCAGTCCAGTGCGAGCACCGGTTCGAACGCCCTCACGTCGAACGCAACGGCCGGCCGGTCCGGCTCGAATACCAGACTGTCTACGCCCTCGGTCCGCTGTGCAATATCGACGATCTGAATGTCATTGCCGAGGCGGCCGGGCTTTGCGACGATTACGGAATGGACACCGTGAGCGCCGGCGCGACAATCGCCTGGGCGATGGAGTCCGCCCAGCGCGGCGTCTTGCAGCTTGACCCGAAGACCGATCCGAGCCTCCAGTTCGGCGACGGCGCGGCGCTGCTCGAGTGCATCGAGCTGATCGCGAGACGCCAAGGCGTCGGGGCGTTGCTCGCGGAAGGCAGTCTGAAGGCGGCGCGGGCCGTCGGAGCGGGATCCGAGGAGTGGTCGATGCAAATCAAGGGCCTCGAAATGCCCGGATATGACCCGCGCCGTCACCAAAACCTGGGGCTTGGCCTGGCTATATCCGCCAGAGGCGCGTGTCACAACCGCGCGGGACTTGGGATGGATGCGGAGCGCGCCCCATGGGAGCGGGAAGAACCCGAGACGGTTGCGTCCGCCGTCGAACAGACGCTGGCGCGGGAAGACAGACAGGCGCTGCTCGACGCGCTCGGCGTTTGCAAGTTCTTCAGAGCCGCTTTCGACGACCTCGAGCAGGAATGCGCGGCGATCGTCAAAATGGTCCAGGGAGAGGGCGGCGCTTATCGCGAGATGGCTCGCATCGGACCCCGCACCGCCGCCGCGCGGCGGGTCTTTAACGTCCGCGAAGGCCTCACGCCCGAACGCGACGCCCTCCCGAACCGGCTGCGCGGACCCGTTGACGGCGAGTCCGGCGGACTCCCGCCCGAAGCGCTGCTAGGCGCCTACTATGCGAAGCGTGAGTGGCGCGGCGACGGTCGGGTCCCGGCGTCAACCCTGCTCGATCTGGGGATGGAAGACTTCACCGAACTTACCGTAGTTCCCTAAGGCGTCGCGAGCGGCTGGGGGACGCGTCCAGCGCGATTCATCCTACGCCGTCTCGCAGTCTGAAGCCGTATGCAAGAGTTGACCACGACGCGCAATCGATCCAACCAGCCCTATGGGATTCGACTTACAGGTCGCGACCTGCCGAGTCGTTCTGCCGCCCGCGAGGCGTGAAGGTGACAGGTCGCTCCAATCCGAGCGGAATCCTAGAGGCGCCTATCTCTCATTTTTGACCCACAAGTCTGAGTGCGAGCGAATTGGGCTCATATACCAAGAAATATCTCTTCATGTCAGTGGCTGGCTGTGATAAGAGCCGTTCGAAAACTGGCTTGCTAAACACCTGAACCCTGAGATCGGGACGACCGTAAGTGACCCGCAAAGCCGCTTGAAATCCTTCACGAAACACATAAGCGCCACGCACTGTGTTAGGTAGCCCAGTCGCAACAATCAACACGCCGTGATCGGGATCGCCGAGGCTGCTATGTGCGCTTTGCACAAGCCTGTGGCTGCGCCCAGCCAACTCCCAGTTGTCAAGGTTCTCATGCGTCTGTCGCGCCAGCAGAGCTACGGCAACGAGCAAAGGTACGGTAACAACGATCCACGCGTGAGCTATTCGCGAGCGATCCGCGACTGCCTGCGCAAGGCTCGCCAGGGCAGCCACGCCCAGCGTCAGACCAAACGCGGCGGGGAGATATGCGAAGTGGAACATCGTTCCGCCGACCAGAACGAATGGCGCTTCAAGTAAGAGCATCGAGCCGACGGCTACCCTAGCCCAACCTGGACCGCGGATGGCGATGAGGATGATCGCGCCTAATACGGCAAGGTGGGCGGCGAGCATCAGCCCGAATCGCGCCGTGGAAACGATCCCGCCAAACGATCCGCTTCCGCCCAGCACGGCAAAAATCGCACGGTGAAAATCGAAAAGCTCAGACTCCGTAAACGGTCCAATGAGCACCACCGGGTACCACATCAAGTTGAGCAGCACATGCCCGCCAAGGCTGTAGCCGTAGCCACCGCCCTCCGAGGCGACGCTCAGCGCAGCCGTCTCGACTACTAGGTAGGCGACGGCGAACGTCGCAAGTGGGATGTACGGCCAAAACGCTCCCCAATGCCGTCGCTCGCCACGGACAAGACGCCAAAGGTCTAGCACACCACGACACCGATAACCGGTGCAGCTGTCGGATTAGCTCCCAACGCCAAACCATAGGTCCCAACTGCAATCCACGCCCACCATTTGCGATCCGAATCGCGAAATCGCAGGAAGGCGAGCACCATTGCCAACCCAAATGCCCCAGCTGTGACCTCAGCAATCGAGCCGAACCAGGCCACCGTCTCCACATGTGCAAAGTGCAGCCCGAACGCCGCAATCACCGCCACCCCAATCCACGGGCGGCCTGTCAGGTGGGAAGCAATCGCGCCGACCAGCGCCGATGACACAAGATGCCCTATCAACAGCGTCGCGTGATACCCGGACGGCGCGCCGACCCCAAATATGCGAAAGAGAATATTTACTACTAGCGCAGTGACCGGTCGGTAATTCCAGGTGAAAGGGTCATTGGGGTCTACCGCCGCCGGATCGGGAAGCGCAAGCACGGCGCCCATTGTTCCAGTCTCGGCAGCTCTGAGGCCATAGACGTACAGCCAGTCGAAATCGTCGGACTGGAAGTAGTTGTCGAGGCTCCGTGCGTAAACAGCGGCTATTGTCGCAAGCGCCAGTCCAGCGACAAGGACCGGCGGCGGGATTCGCTTAGGCACAGACCGCCTAAACTCGGCGATCATGGACCACACAGGCGTTGGTATCCGCGTCGGCGACAACGCGGCCGCGCCGCGTCAATGGTGTTCGCAGCCCCTACCCAGAAACAGAATGGACGAAGTGCGGTTAACAACAAGTCGTCGCCCGGCTACGCGCGGGCGGCTCGCAGAGAATCGGAATACACAACCGAATCTTCGTGAATCGACTCAACCCGACACGCGCAGATCTTGTATTCAGGTATCTTCGAGATGGGATCCAGCGCGTTTATCGTCAACAGATTCGCGGCCGACTCGTGGAAGTGCCAGCCCATGTAGACCGTGCCCGGCGGCACTCGCTTGGTAATCCAGGCGCGGCATTCGAGCGTACCGCGGCGGCTGCTCACCCTGACCTTCCCGCTTTTCCCGATTCCGAGCGAATCGGCGTCTTCGGGCGAAATCTCGATCAGGGCTTCGGGATAGATTTCGTCCAACCCCTTGGCCGTGCGCGTAATCGACCCGCCGTGCCAGTGATAGAGCACCCGCCCCGTGTTGAAGATAAGCGGATAGTCCTCGTCCGGTATCTCCGTGGATTCCCGAAAATCAACCGGATGCATGGTCGCCTTGCCATCCTCCGTGGGGAATCTGTCACCGAAGAGCCACAACTCTCCAGGATGATCGGGCGACGGGCAGGGCCACCGAATACCACCCTCGCGGTCCATTCGGTCGTGACTCAATCCCGCATGAGACGGCGTCAGGCGGGCCATCTCGTCAAAGATCTCCGCGGGGCTGGAGCACCCCATGTCGTAATCCATTCGGGCCGCCAGGTCGTGAATGATTTCCCAATCCGCGCGCGCCTGGCCTGGCAGCTCGCGGAGCTTTCTGACGCGCTGGACCCGGCGGTCGGTGTTGGTGTAGGTACCCTCTTTCTCCGCCCAGGATGACGCCGGCAGAAAGACATCGGCATGCTCCGCGGTTTCTGTCATGAAGATGTCCTGCACCGCAAGAAAATCTATATCCCCGAATGCTTCCCGGACGTGGTTGAGGTCTGGGTCTGACATTAGCGGGTTTTCGCCCATCACGAACAAGGCCTTGATCTCGCCGTTTCCAACGGCATCGGCGATTTCCACGGTGGTCAACCCCTGTTTGCGCGGCAGCCGCACGCCCCAGGCTTGTTCAAACAAAGCGATGTGCTCGGGCGATTCGACCGACCGGTAGTCGCTGAAGTACATGGGGATGGCGCCGACGTCGCTCGTGCCCTGAACATTGTTCTGTCCGCGCAACGGATTGAGGCCTGTGCCGCGCCGTCCGACGTTCCCCGTGGCGAGCGCGAGGTTTATTAGCGTGAGGCACGCCTCGGTTCCGTGCGTATGCTCGCTAATTCCGAGTCCCCAGTAGAACGCCGTCTTGTCGGCCGCGCCGATAATCCTGGCCGCTTCTTCTATAGTCGCGGCCGGGATGCCGGTTATCGATTCCGCGTATTCAGGCGTGTAGTGAGCCGCGACCTCGGCAACCTTCTCGAATCCCTTGACCCTGGCCTCGACGAATTCACGATCGTAAGCGCCGTCGCGAATGATGCAGTGCAGGAGAGCGTTGTACAGCGGCACGTCCGTTCCCGTCCGGAACTGTAGATGTACGTCCGCGAACCTGGTGAGCTCGATACGCCTTGGATCGGCGACGATCATTTTAGCGCCGTTCCTGATCGCCTTCTTCATCTTTAGCGCGGTTATCGGGTGGGTCTCGGTGGTGTTCGAGCCGGTCACGTAGATGAGATCGTTTTCGGCAATTTCATCGAGTGAATTGGTGAACGCCCCCGTCCCTATCGTCATGCCTAGCGCCGCGACCGACGACGAATGGCACAGGCGGGTGCAGTTGTCGATGTTATTGGTGCCCAAAACGGCGCGAACGAATTTCTGCAAGTAATAGTTGTCCTCGTTCGTGCATTTGGATGAAGCGTAGACGCCGAGCGAGTCGGGTCCGTGCGTGTCACGGTGGTAGGCAAGCCGTTCGGCGGTCAGGTTCAGCGCCTCCTCCCAGGTGGCTTCTTCCCACTGACCGTTCCGCTTTATCAGCGGTGTCGTGATGCGCTTTTCCGAGTCGATGTAGTCAAAGCCGTAGCGTCCCTTTACGCACAACCAGCCCTGATTTACGGGGCTGTCGGCAGCCGAGGTCACGTGCGTGATCGCGCTGCCGCGAACGTGAGCTTCGAGGTTGCAGCCCACGCCGCAGAATGAGCAGACAGTTTCCACGACGCGTTCCTCGGTTTCCAGAACCGGCGAGCTACGCTGTTCCAGGTCCCACAAAATCTTGGGTTTCAAGGCGCCCGTGGGACATACGCCCACACAATTACCGCAGAACACGCACGTCGTGTCCTTCATCCCGGCGTTGTTGATCGTGCCGATTATCGAATCGAACCCTCGCCCGGCCGGTTCGATCGCAAACGTGTGCTGCACTTCATCGCCGCACACGTCCGTGCAACGCCAGCACATGACACATTTTTCGTAGTCGCGAACGTAGAACGGATTGTCGACCAGGACCGGCTTTGGGTCCCGCGAAATGAGCCGCCCGTTGCCGATTTCGTATTCGGACGCCATGTCTTGCAGCTTGGGCGAATCGCTCAGGTCGACGCCCGCGGTCAGGAAACTCAGGACTCCCCTACGCGTTCGAACGACGTCGGGCGACCCGGTGTGGATGCGTTGTCCTTCTTCGGCAAGCGCGCGGCAGCCCGGCAGGAGCTTGCCCTCGCCGCGCTCTACCGCGCCCCTCTCGAGTGACGAAGACTGGCCATTGACGCGGGTATCCACCTGCACCGTGCACAAACGGCAATTAGCCGACGCGTCGATTTCGGCGTGATAGCACAGCGTGGGTAGATCGACGCCGGCGGCCCGCGCGGCATCGAGGATTGTTGCGCCGCTCGGGACCGTGACCGTCGAACCATCAACTGAAAGCCTTATCAATGGTTCGCGGTCCACGTCAGAATCAATGGAAGTCTTCACGCATCTTCACGCAAGAGAATAATTACGGTAACCACATCCACTGCATCTTAGCGAACGAATCGCGCCGCTCGCGTTCGCGGAAGGCGAGTGACTCAATGAGTATTATCGTCGAACACACACGATCGACGGAACCCGAACAGGAGACGCGGCGGATGCGCCCGAACGAGACCCGGCCTTGGCAGCCTCGCGCTCCAACAGCGCGCCACCCGGGTCCCACCGCGGTAGCCTGCCCGTGACCAGGCTCACACCGCGCCTTACCGGCGCAATCCTGGCCGGTGGCCGCAGCACGCGCATGGGGCGGGACAAAGCCGAGTTGAAGCTGACTTTGCCTTCCGGCGAGCGATTGACGATGCTCCAGCTAGTGCATCGCGCCCTGGAACCGGTGTGCGACGAAACGCTGGTCGTCGGCGGTCCGGCCCGCGCCGGAGTCGACGCGAAGAGGGTAGCCGACATGTTTCCCGACGCCGGCCCGCTCGGCGGCATACTCTCGGCGCTCCTGGCTTCGAGCAACGAGCGCGTCTTCGTCGTAGCGTGCGACATGCCGTTCGTAGACATGCAAACGGTCAAAGGTCTCGCCGCGCTGGTGGGCAGTCACGACGCCGTGGTTCCGCGCATAAACGGACGGTTCGAAACGCTCCATGCAATCTACAAGACGGATTGCGCCGGCGCGATTCGCGAGGTTTTGCGCGCCGGTGACCGACGCATTCGTTCTTTTTTCTCCCTGATCGACCTGCGCGTCGTCACGGACGAGGAGTTCGCTCGCATCGACCCAGGCGGCCGGTCATCCGTGAACGTGAACTATCCCGAAGAATTCGAGTCAGCCGCCGGCCACTTACGTGACGAAGGCGAGTAGGCCCCCCGACATGGGATGCAAAGGCGCACGAGAGTCCCGTATTGGCGAGGGCCGCCGCGTAATCGGGCGCGCGCCGCGCGCCATGACCGGTTAGCCCGGTTTCGATGTCAAAAGGCGCGTCGCCCCGAGGCGCCGAATCCGCCGGATCGGAGAGCGCGGTCGCGACCGGCTGGCGAAGCGGCAAGCACTACTTCCAGGCCGGCCTTGCGGTTTTGCGAGACAAGCCGTGGCTATACGTCCAGCTCCTTGTCATTTTCGCGCTTCCCGCTGGTCTGGCGGCGATCCTGACGCTGCTGAAAGCGGGCGAAACGCCGGGCGGTTCCGTCGCCATATTCGCGCTCAACGCCGTCTCCTCGTCCGTGGCGCCCGTAGTCATCATGGTCACTGTCGCCGCGGGATTCGCCAAAGAGAATCTCGGAGTCGCGAAGGCGATCCGGAAAGGGCAGGCGTGGCTGGCCCGCTACCTGTGGACAAATGCCCACACGACGGTCGTGTTTTGGGTGCCCGTCGGCGCGCTCGTGATCCTCTTTCGCTGGCAAGCGGAGCTTGCGCCGCTCGACGCAACCGGCCAGACCGTGGCCGACTTCTTCTGGTTTCTCGTTATAGGCGTGGTCGCGCTTTACGTGCACAGCCGAACGCTGCTGGCGCCATTTCTTGCCGTGCACGAAAACATGCCCGGCACGCTGGCCGCGCTTGAGTCATGGCGGCTTAGCGGTCGCTATTTCCCGAAGGTCTTCGGCGTGTTCGTCGTGTCGTCGGCCCCGACGGCGGTCCCGCTTGCGGCAGTCATCATCGGGTTGCTGCTGCTCCTCGACGGCGGCCCAAAGTCGACAATGCTGGCTGTGATCCCATCATTGACGTGGGTCGCCATCAAATTCGTCCGGCCGTTTCTCGTTACGGCGGTCTATCCGCTCCAGAAGGAGCTATGGATCGAAGAGCGTCGCCGCCGCGACGAGCAGGGCCATCCGACCGTGCCGTCAGCACTGGTCCCGCTCGTGAAACTGTCGGCCTTTCTACCGAGAATTCTGGGCAGACTGCTCAAACGCGACGTTCGATGGAGCTTGTAATCGGAACGCCGTTCGCAATTTCGTCCTTCCCACGAAATCCGCGCCCCCTCCGTCATTCCGGCGAAAAGCCTGCCCGAACCCGATACGGGGCCGGAATCCAGTCCGTGCCTTCCTCCTCCGTCATTCCGGCGAAAGCCGGAATCCAGCCCGTGCATTCCCGCGACCGTCACCACGAAGCTATTGGGGCAGCGGAATCGTGCAGACCCGGCGTGTCTCCGCACAGCAGATCCAGATATTGCCGTCGTGCAGGGTCATCCCGTGGATCTCCGGGTCTGGCACGTCGATCTCGGATCTGACCGCGCCGCTTTCCGGGTCGAGCTTGTGTACCTTTCGCATCTGAGTGTCGGCGCACCACAAATCGCCGTTCACCACGAAGATGCCATGCGGTCGGGCTCCGGGCGTCGGAATCGAGCGCCGCGCCTCCATAGTCCCTGGATCGACCAGGAAAAGCTTCCTGGCCGGCGGCACGGCCATCCACATGTTGCTCCCGTCGAGCCAGTCCAGTCCATGCGCGCCGGTCACGTTGGCGGACGTTGGGTCGCGGGTAGCAACGACTCCCTTGCCGGGCGTGTCGTAGTGCTCGACGGTCGCGCCGCCACTGTCCAGTTTATGGATGCGGGCAGTGTAGGTAGAGGCAACCCACACGTTGCCTCCGCCCTCGGTGACGCCGCTTGACCGATCGGTCTCGGTCGGCAGCCGGGCCAGTACCGAGCCATCCTCGTAGGCCAGCTTGTACAGGTGGTTGTCGGCTTGATCGATCACCCAAAGTCCGTCTTCGGCCGCCTGAAGGCCGTTCGGGTGCGGGCCGGGAGTGATCCATCTGTCCACGATCTCGGTCATGCTACTCGCCTTTCACCGTCACCCTTGCCGTGTCCTCGATGAAGTCGGCTCTGGCGACGGCGCTCTTGCGATTGTCAATCAGAGATCAGACTATCCGCCGGACGTGGCCGGCGCTGGACAGTGCACCATCCAGATTCTCGATCGCAAGCGGGGCGTTTCCGAGCGAGTTTAGACAATCGCCGTTTCGGCGCGGCCGTCGGCGCTCGCCGTGTCCAGCACGCCCACCAGGGCGCCCTTGGCTTCCATGCTGTCCCACTTGCCTCTAAACGTCGCGTTCCACTCAGCGGTGCCCGGATGCAATAGCATCTCCTCGTATGTGTGCGGGTAAATGACTATTCCGTCGCACCCCGCGCGAATCGCGACGTCCGCCGAGATGGCGTTACGAATAATTCCGCCCAGCAGGTACGGGCCGTTGGGCCGCTCGGAAATGACGCGCACGATGTCGGACACAATGTCGAATGCGTCCGCGCCCGAATCGATCGTCGGGCCAACGAAAGGCGCGATGTATTCAGCGCCGGCGCAGGCGGCGGCCACGGCTTGGCTGGCCGAGAAGGTTGTCGTCACCATCGAGTCCTGCCCGACCGCCTTCAACCGCGCCACCGCGCGCAGCCCCTTGGTCGTGCACGGGATTTTCATCACGACGCGCGGCGACAGACCGCCGAAGACCCTGGATACTGCGAATATGTCCTCCGTCGTGTCCCCGTCGATTTCAACCACGACCGGGCCGTCGTCTTGCAGCTCCAGATAGCGCTCGATGAGTCCGAGCATGGGGCCGTATTTGTCAACGAGATCGTCGAGGATGATCGTATTGGTCACGATGCCATGGATGCCGAGTTCGAGATAATCCTCGACTTCTTCAGGGTCCCCTTGCAGCCAGATTCCAACCGGTCGTCTTTCTTCAAGCCCCATAACTCTCGCCTCCAGCATCCTCGTGGTGACGTCCATATCATAATCCTCAACCAGCCGCCGGCTCGTCGCTTGCGCCTGGCGCCGGATTCGATCCTCGCTCCGACTGATTACGCGGAAGCACTCGCCGCGCGCCGCCGAAGTCTAGGCCCGCTCGATCCGGAAGCTGCCGGCGATCAGTTTGCAACCCAGCGGAACGCATCTCTCCCGAGGCGGGCTAACGATCGCCCCACCGACTCAAGCGCGGCGCTGCGATAGACCCAGTCGATCCCGAATCGCGACGAGTTCAGGATCGCGGGGCGTTCGTGGCTTTCCAGCATCCCGGCCAGAATTACCGCCCGTCCTGGCAGGTCAAACAGCACGCTGGCGGCAATGCCGCCTAGCGCGTCGCGGACAAACGCGGGGCGTTCCACCGACTCGCGGCGAGCCTCCCAGCGCGCGGCTCCGGGCACGTAGAACGACTTGCCCCAAATCGGTTCTCCGCTGATGGCGATGTTCTTGACGTTCGCGGGACGCGCGAAGTCGACTTGCAGATCGGCCAGCACATAGCCCTGGCCGCGCATGAACTCGTCGATTTGGCCAAGATAGCCCTGACCCTCCCAGGCGCCGGCCAGTTCGAACTCCACCTTGAGCAGCTTCACCAGCCCGTCGGTCAGAATGCCTTGCGCTCCTTCGAGCACCATCAGATCGTGCCCCTCGGCGTTGATATCGATCAGATCGATTTCGTCGGCGCGTCCGGCGAACAGACTGTCAAGCGTTTCGAGCCGCACCGGAACTTCGCGAACGACCCGCATCGTGTCGTTTCCGAACCATTGCATGAACTCCTCCGATGGAGGATGCAGCGAAGACGAACGGGCATCGCGCGCGATGTGCAGCACGCCTTCGCCGGCGCGATTGGATATGCAGGCGTCGCCGCCGCTCTCGGTGTCCGGATTTGCGTCGAAATCGAATTTCTTGATCTGATCGACGGCGAGAAGAGTCCACGGATATTTAAGGGGGCCGCCCGAGCCGATATCCACAAAACCCAGCGGCGGCCGCCCGCGCAGGACGCGCCTCAGAAAAACGACCTTTCTTCGCCTCGTACCGAACATGGCGCGATTAATGCCTCAAGGATTCAGCGGGCGAATCAAACGGGTCAGGCGTCGCGGGCATGAGTTATGTTAACCATATCCAGCCAGCGTTACACGACGCCTGACAAAGCATGACCCGGCTCCCGACGCCAACAATTACTCACGAGACCGTCGGTTCAGGCCGCCTTGTAGGCCCGTTCCATTTTCTCGGCGATGGAAGACCAGTTCGCCTCTACCGCGCAGTTCAGCGCCGCCTGAGACGCGAGCTTCGGGTCGAGATTGCGGCCTGCTCGCAGAGCCTCCGCCAGACCCTCGCGTGAGCCGGCTTCGTACAGGACCGCTCCTTCGCAATCTTGCAAGAGGTCCGGAAGGCAGCCCAGCCGCGGGCAAACGACCGGGTTCGAATACGAGAGCGCGAGCATTACCGAGCCCGACGAAAGTACCTGTCTAAAGGGCAATACGACCAGATCGGCGGCACTCATGAGCTGGCATATTTCCTCCCCGTCGAACGTCCCGCCAGGCGGCTTGAGCAGAGTCGTGATTCCGCCCTCTGATCCCGCCTCTCGCGCGATATCTACACCGGCCCCGGCAGAGTCGGGCCAGCTCTTGCCGGCGACTACCAGATGAGCGCCGGGCACGTCGGCGTCGCGAAAGGCCGTAATCAGACTCTCGATCCCTTTGTAGGCGCGAACGTTGCCGAAATACATAAATATGAACGAATCGGCCGACAGGCCGAGGGCGAGTCTGGCCTCCTCTTTGGGGATGGCCGGAGGGTAGGCGTCGATGTAATTTCCGTGTGGCACTACGTGAACGTTATGAGTCCGACCGAATTCACGGGCCAGTTCGGCGCGCGCCTTTTCGCAATGAACGATCACCGATCCGGCTGTCCGGCAAAGTAGAAGCCGGGCAAGCCTGTCAATCCAGCGTGATCTGGTTTCATGGGGGTACAGGTTGTGCAGCGTCCACGCTATCCGCATTCCCAGTATTCGAGCCAGGACGATCCAAAGCGCCAGCAGCGCCATTCGAAGCAGCGAAATCAGGCGCCACCGGTGTTTGTAGTAGTGGTAGAGATGGTTGACGTGCAGCACATCGGCGCGCGCGTTGGCGACGAGGTCGCGAAAACTAAGGTAATAGTAAGGTGCGCCAACGACCCGATGCCCCCGCGCTTCGAGCCCCGCTTTTAGCAGCGCGCCGTAAGGGTTCGTGCGGAAGTCCCGGACGTCCAGCTTCCCAGCCTCCCAGCAATACGTCACTCTCATTGGTAGCAGCCCAGTCTCCCCTCAATGCGTGCGTTACCTCTAGGAACATTCAATGCGCGGTCAGCAATCCCGCCACTGTAGGTTGCTGCGAGTTGAGCGCTACACGAGCGGATTGTCAATCGGAGACCGGCTTCAGCCCGACGGAGTATTGTCGAAACGCGTCGAGGCACTCGGGATTGGCCAGCGCGTTGAGATTGGGAATCCTGTCCCCCTCGACCACATTCTTTACGGCAAGCTCCGCCTTCTTGCCGTTGCGGGTGACGGGTATGTCCGGCGCCGCATGAATGCGCCCCGGTACGTGACGAGGCGAGGCCTGCCGCCGGATCACGGAGCGAATCTCCGATTCACGCTCGGACGTAAGCTCGACGCCCTCGTTGAGAACCACAAACAGAACAATCTCGGCGTCGCGACCGATGTGCTGTTCGATCGCCAGGCTATTCACAATCCACGGCAGCGACTCCAGCGGCCGATATATCTCGGCGGTGCCGATTCGGACTCCTCGAATGTTCAGCGTCGCGTCGCTTCGCCCATATATGACTACGCCCCCCTGCTCGCTAATCGCCATGTAGTCGCCGTGGCGCCACCAGCCCGGATAATCCGCGAAGTAGGCCTCTTTGTATTTTCGTCCGTCGGGGTCGTTCCAGAAATAGATCGGCATGCATGGAAACGCGCGCCGGCAAACCAGCTCGCCTTTTTCGCCGACTATCGCTTCGCCGGACGAGTCGACCGCCGCCACGTCCAATCCCAGGCCGACGCACTGTATCTGCCCGGCGAAGACCGGCAAGTTCGGATTACCGAGCACAAAGCACGAGACGATGTCGGTCCCGCCGGATATGGAAGCCAGCAACAGGTCGGAATCAACATGTTCGTACACCCAGCGGAAGCCTTCCGCCGAGAGTGGCGATCCGGTGGAAAGGACCGTTCGAATACGCGAAAGATCAGCGACCGACCGAGGCGACAGTCCCGACCTCATGCACGCTTCAATAAAGGATGCGCTGGCGCCAAACGCCGTAACGCCCGTCTGGGCGGCCATCCGCCAAAGCGCGTTGAGGTCGGGATAAGCCGGCGATCCGTCATAGAGAACGATGGCGCCGCCCCCGGCCAGCGCCGAAGCCAGCCAGTTCCACATCATCCAGCCGCAGGTCGTGAAGTAGAAGAGAACGTCGTCGCGGCCAAGCCCCGTGTGCAGCAGATGTTCCTTTCTGTGCTGGAGCAAAGTGCCGCCGGCTCCGTGAACGATGCACTTCGGCGCGCCAGTGGTCCCGGATGAAAACAGGATGTAAAGCGGATGATCGAACGGCAAATAGGCGAAGTCGATCTCCCCTGCGCCACGCTCTCCGAGAAACGCGCGCCATTCGAGCCAGCCCGGATCCAGCTCCCGCGAATGATCCGATCCATGCGGAATCACGATGACCCGTTCTATCGCGCCGACCGACCGTTCGATATGCCGAACGGTATCCAGACAATCGATTTGCTTGCCGCCATACCGGTATTCGTCGCTGGCCAGCAGGAGGCGCGGTCTGATTTGCCCAAGTCGGTCCACGGCCGCGGCCGGGCCGAAATCGGGCGAGCACGAGCTCCAGACCGCTCCCACCGCCGCGCAGCCGAGCAAGGCGACTATGGCTTCGGGGCCGTTCACCGTATACCCGGCCACGCGATCTCCCGGACCGACCCCGAGTCCTCGCAAAGCCCGAGCGCACTTCGCGACGGCCTGATAGAGCTGGGCGTGGGAGTAGCGCTCGTGAACCCCGGCCTCGTTCACGGTGATGATGGCCGTGTTTTCATCGCGGTATTGCAGCAGGTTTTCCGCGTAGTTCAGACGAGCGCCGACAAACCACTCCGTGCCCGGCATCCGGTCGGGCCCCTTGATAGTGTGAGCCGGACGGTCGAATACGACACCGCTGAATTCCGCCAGCAGCTTCCAAAAGACGGCCGACTCACTCACCGACCATGCATGCAGATCGGCATATTCGGCAAATCTCAGGCCCGTTCGCTCCTCGGCGAATCGCCGGAAGCGAGTCATCTCGGACTTGTCGATCCGCTCTGGACTGGGCCTCCATATAGGTTGTTGTTCAGAGCCGTGGGCCATGGTTCCGCCGAATTCGACTAACTTTTACCGTGCTCGGCGGCACGCTGTCGCCGTGGACGGCCCAACGCCCCGGGGCAACGTTCGACTCCAGGCTCGACGTCCGCGCCGCATTATGTCGCGGGGTCGAATAACGGATATCGTAGCTGACGGGAAGTCTGGGGGGCACGGTCAAAGCTACCGCCGACTAACCGCGATCAGTCGTTCGGAGCCAAGTCAGTCGTTCTGAGCCACTTCTGTCGTTCTGAGCGTCAGCGAAGAACCTAAGCCTCGACCACTAACCGCAAGACTCCGTGGCGGATCATTAAGCAACCCGGCCCGCTATTCGCGGCGCCGACGCCGCGGCGCGGCGCCAGGCCTCGCTTAGCGCATCCATCTCGCTGCCCACGATCACCCAGCTCGCTCCGGCGTCGACGGCCGCCGCCACGTCGTCCGGCCCTCCGACATAGTCCCCAAAACGCAGGCCCCGGTCGAGACACGCGTCCCGCGCCCGATCGACCAGTTTCAGCAGACGCGGGTGAGTGGTCTGACCGGGAATACCCATGTTGATGGATAGATCTAGCGGACCGATCATCACGCCGTCCACACCTTCTGGCGCCAGCAGCTCGTCAATCCGATGGATTGCGTGCTCCGCCTCAACCTTTAGAAACAGCGAAACGTCAGAGTCGTAATGTTGCAGCTCGTTCACGGTCGATTCGGGAGCGTGATAGAGATTGTGACCGGCTGTTCCCGCCCGTCCCCGGCGTCCACGCGGCGGATACCGGGCCGCGTTTACCGCGAGCATTACCTCCTCGGGCGTTTCCACGTGCGGAACGATTACTCCGGACGCGCCCATGTCGAGAACATGCGAGATTGGATACTCGGCTATCTCCGCCGGGCCGACAATCGGAGCGATTCCCGCGAGTCTCGCGACCTGGGCCATGTCATGAATAGTCTCGTAGTCATGAGGACGGTGCTCCATGTCGAACACGATGAAGTCGAGTCCCGCGGCTGCCGCGATCTGGACGGTCGTAATCTCGCGGTCGTACATGACGTACGTCCCAACGGCGGCCCGCCCCGAGTTCCAGACGTCCGTGAGCGGATTGACATTCATCAGGCGCCTCTAGTCTGGACCATCTGGTCACCGCCGATGCGTCCCTCAGTGCGCAGGTTTGGCGAATCGAAGACTTCGGGGTTCACGCACCACTCGGGCCGCTCGCCTCGAAGCACCGACAGCACGTCGCGGCACATCGAGCGGTAGCACCGGGCCTCCGATTCCACCGTCGACGCGAGCACGTGCGGAGACCCTGCGAAGTTCGGATGTGAAAGCAGCGGGTGGTCCAGATCTGTGGGAGGCTCTTCGGGAAACACGTCGAGCCCGACGCCCGCGAGCCGTCCATCGAGCAGCGCCTCGTGCAAGATGTCGAGGTTCTCAACCAGCGCCCCGCGGGCGAAGTTTAGAAAATATGCGCCTTTCTTCACGTTCCTGATATTCGCGCGGTTTATCAGAGCGTCGGTTTCCGGGGTCGAAACCGCATGAACGGTGATAACGTCCGATTCCGCCAGCAGTTGGTCAAGCGACATCAGCGAGACGTTCAGCTCCCGCGCTCTGGATTCCGGCAGGTATGGGTCATACGCGGTCAGGCGCATCTTGAACCCGTGCCCGCGCCGCGCAACTTCGGCGCCGATTCTCCCCAATCCGACAATGCCTAGCGTCTTGTCGCGCAGTTCGTACGTCCGCTCGAAGATTCTGCGGTCCCAATTGCCCGTCAGGAGCGATTCGTGCCAGTAGGGGAGCCTTTTCGTAAGCGACAGGATCATCGCGAACGTGGCTTCAGCGACGGAATCGCCCAGCAGCGGCGCGTGAACCACCGGGATTCCCATTTCCGTCGCGGCGTCGATGTCGATGTTCTCGAAGCCGGCTCCGGTCCGGGTAACAAAAAGCAATTTTCGCCCGGCGTCCATTATTTCTCCGTCAATCGGGGCCGTACCACGCGAAATGATGCCGATCGCTTCTTCGGACAACTTCAACAGCGTCTCGTGATCGTCATTTTCGGCGGTCAGAATTGGGAATACACTGCCCAATCGAGCATGAGCGACCTTGTCGATAGGCACCGTCGCAAGAATGTGCACGTGATCCTCCCGTAGCCTGGCGGCCCCGCCGTAGCCGCTATTATGTTAAGTTCAGGTCGTTAGTCCCTCGACCGATTGCGGACGCGTGGCAGCTTGATCCTCGGCACATACTAGCTGGACACCGCGACGATGCTTTGCGGTACACTTCGGATCAATCGGTCATGGGCGCTCGCGGGGAGCGATGCAGCGACGGGATTCAGACCGTCTGGGTTGTTCACTCGCTGCGAGTAACGTCAAAAAAGGGGTGTTGGAGAGCTCTAGCCGGATTAGGACCAACACGGCTGTTGTTCGTGCGCGCTCACCGGATTCTCCGGAGTTGATCGCCAGTTTCGGAATATCAGCCGTACATTGAGGCGTAATTTCAATGCCTCGTAACCGTTTTAACGGGAGGAAATGCATGACTGGAAAATTGTTTTCGAGAAGAAAGTTGCTGCGTACCGGCCTTGCGGCCGGCGCCGGCACGTTGGGGCTGGCGGCTCTTGCCGGATGCGGCGAGCCCGAGATCGTCGAAGTTGAGGTCATAAGAGAAGTTGAAGTAGAGAAGATTGTTACGGTCGAGGTTGAGAAGCCCAAGCCGGCCGCCGTCACTGTCGTCTTCTTCGACTACGTTTGGGTAGACATCGACAAGGTTCGGGACCTGATCATCGACAACTACAAGACGCTCAACCCGCACGTCAACGTCGACTACATCAAAATTCCCTGGGGCGACTATCGGGTCAAGATACTCACCAGCATCGCTGGCGGCAGCCCGGGCGACGTGATGTACAACCACCCGGAGACGACGGCGACGTTCGCGGCGAAGGGCGCGCTGAAGCCGCTGAACGAGTTCATCAATCTCGACAAGGAGTTCGACGCCGACGACTTCAATGATGGACTCATTGAAGCCAACACCATCGACGGAAAAATCTACTCGTTGCCCACGTTTTCCGGCCCCTGGATGTTCGTTTACAACAGAGACCTCGTGGAGCCGCTCGGAATGGGCGACCCGTGGGAGCTCTTCCAGGCCGGCGAGTGGACCATCGACAAGTACCGGGAGATGGCCGCCGCATCCGTGACGGGCGAAGGTCAGGACAAGGTTTTCGGGACCAACGAAATTCCGTCAGCCATGAAGCTGATCTACCTGTGGGCCTGGGGATTCGGCGGCACGGTCTGGGACGACCATTTGTCTCCCCAGACTTTTGTCGGCAACAGCCCCGAGGCAGTCGCTGGCTGGGAGTACGCCGTAGGTCTGCTGCACGACGGGATCGCCCCTCCGCGAGAGTTCGCTCGCAACTTCCCCGGTGGAAACCAGGCGATGCTGTTCAGCAACAAGATCGCAATCTATCAGTCGCACCGCCAGTTCTTCACCAAGATCACCGATCAGATCAATCCTGGCCTGGTTCCGATGCACAAGATGCCCAACGGCGACGATCAGTCGAGAGACGCGCCGGAAGGCTACGGAATCTTTTCTGGCACCAAGCAGGACGAAGAGGCCTGGAATCTGACCAGGTACATCGCCAACGAGGGCGTCAAGGTTCACGTTTCGCTTGGATTCAGCGGACCGACGCGCAAATCTCTGTGGCGCAGCGACTTGTTCAAGAACTCCCTCAAGCCGTGGGAAGACATCGAGGCGTACATCGCCGCGTTCGAGGGCCTCAAGCAGCAGTTCACTCAGCCCGCCGGCTATAGCGAGATGAACAAGCTCTTTGGCTCCGCCTACGACGAGATTGTTCTCGAGAACAAGAGCGCCAAGCAGGCGATGGACGACGTCAAGCCCGATATCGACGCGGTACTGGCGGAGAACCAGTAGTAGGGCATAGCGCATATTTGGCGCCCGGGGCCGCCGGCCTCGGGCGCCAGTGTTCGGAATCCGCACACAGTGGACTCAGGGACATTAGCGTGAGCTTGCCGCGTTCGAGTTCGAACTTATGACTGCCACCAACGTCGAGCCCGCGCGCCCGCAGCGGCGTCTGTGGTCGGGAGGCGCCAGGGCGACTCGCTACGCCTGGGGTTACTTCTTTGTAGCTCCATGGGTTCTCGGATTTCTGATTTTCACTGCATATCCCATGATCTACTCTGCCGTGATCTCCTTCACCCAGTTCGACCTGCTTACGCCGCCCAAATTCATAGGCGCCGCCAACTTCAATCGGATGGTCCACGACAGGCTGTTCTACGTTGCGCTCGGCAATACCGCGTATTACACCTTTATCTCAGTGCCGCTTCAGATCGGGCTGGCGCTGGCAATGGCGCTGGCGCTGAATCAGAAGCTTCGTGGAATCAACACTTTCCGAACGATCTTCTACCTGCCCACCGTGACGCCGACAGTGGCGTCAGTGATCCTGTTCGTTTACATGTTCAATTTGGACTTCGGGTTCTTCAACTGGGCATTGAGCCTGGTGGGCATTCCCCCGGTTTACTGGCTCGGTGACCCACGCTGGGTGAAGCCGGCGTTCGTAATCATGAGCCTTTGGACCGTGGGGCCGCAGATGGTCATTTTCCTGGCCGGACTTCAGAGCGTGCCTGAGACTCTGATCGAGGCCGCCGCGATCGACGGCGCGGGAGTGTTGCGCCGCTTCTGGCACGTGACCGTGCCGATGATAACGCCCGTAATCTTCTTCAACGTTGTCATAGGGATAATTGGGTCATTCCAGGTGTTCACCGTGGCGTTTATCGCCACCGCCGGCGGCCCGATTAACGCCACGCTCTTCTACGTGCTTTGGCTGTACCAGCAGGCTTTCGAATTCTACAAAATGGGCTATGCCGCAACCGTAGCCTGGGTTCTGCTGGCCATCATCATGATATTTACACTGATTCAGTTCCTGATCGCCCGCAAGTGGGTCTACTACGAAGGCGCAGGGAACTAGCCAATGGACTCGACGATGACACCGGATACGACAGTGACCACGGGGGCGGTTCGCAGGCGGGGCCGGTTTTACAACCTGCGCCGATTCTCGGTTTTATCGTCGAGCTACACGATGCTCGCGATAATCGGCGTCGTGTCATCGATTCCGCTGCTTTGGATGCTATCCACTTCACTCAAGGAATCGGGCAAGGAGTTTCGGTTTCCGCCCGAGCTGATCCCCTACCCCGTTGCGTGGAGCAACTACATCGACGTTTGGGGAGACACCGGCATTCACCAGTTCTTCCTGAACAGCGTTCTGGTCACGGTCCTCGCCACTATCGGCACGATCATTACTAGCTCCATGGTCGCCTTCGGATTCGCGAGAATCACCTTCCCCGGGCGCAACCTGCTCTTCGTTCTCATGCTGTCCACGATGATGCTGCCCGGAATCGTCACGCTCGTTCCTCAGTTCGTGCTGTTCAGGTATCTGCACTGGATCGATACGCCGCTGCCGCTCATCGTCCCGTTCTGGTTCGGCGGCGGCGCGTTCTTCATTTTCCTGGTCCGCCAGTTCATGCTGCAGCTGCCCAAGGAGCTTGATGAAGCCGCCCTGGCGGACGGAGCCTCCTACCTCCGAATCTACTGGAACATCATTCTGCCGCTGACCGGTCCGGCGCTTGCCACGGTAGCCATATTTTCTGTCCAGGCTCACTGGAACGAGTTCATAGCTCCGCTCATATTTCTCAATAGCGAAACGTGGCGAACTCTGGCTCTGGCGCTGCGCTCGTTCCTGGTGGACGCGTCCGACTTCGCGGCGATTCCGCCGTGGAATCAGTTGATGGCGTCCGGCGTGATAATGCTGCTTCCGATTCTGGTCCTCTTCTTCGCCGCGCAGCGATACTTCATCAGAGGAATCGCGCTCAGCGGATTGACCGGGCGTTAGACAAACCCTCGAACCGACCTGCTCAGCCACTTTGTGAGATAGGCGATGACGACGAATACGAACGTCATTGCGGGGCGGATTCGCAGGCGCGGCCGATTTTACAACCTGCGCCGGGTCTCGCTCTTATCGTCGAGCTACACGATGCTCGCGGCAATCGGCCTCGTATCGTCAATTCCGCTGTTTTGGATGCTATCCACTTCACTCAAGGAATCGGGCAGGGAGTTTCGGTTTCCGCCCGAGCTGATCCCCTATCCCGTCGCATGGAGCAATTACATCGACGTATGGGTCGACACCGGGATTCATCGATACTTCCTCAATAGCGTTTTCGTAACAGTCCTCGCCACGATCGGCACGATCATTACAAGCTCCATGGTCGCCTTCGGATTCGCGAGAATCACCTTCCCCGGACGCAATCCTCTCTTTGTTCTCATGCTTTCCACCATGATGCTGCCTGGGATCGTCACGCTCGTTCCTCAGTTCGTGCTGTTCAGGTATCTGCACTGGATCGATACGCCGCTGCCGCTCATCGTCCCGTTCTGGTTCGGCGGCGGCGCGTTCTTCATTTTCCTGGTCCGCCAGTTCATGCTGCAGCTGCCCAAGGAGCTTGACGAGGCCGCCCTGGCGGACGGCGCCTCATACATCCGAATCTACTGGAACATCATTCTGCCACTGACGGGTCCGGCGCTTGCCACCGTGGCCATATTCTCCGTCCAGGCGCACTGGAATGAGTTCATAGCTCCGCTCATCTTTCTCAACCGCGAGACGTGGCGGACGCTGGCCCTGGCGCTTCGCACCTTCCTGGTGGAGGGAACCACGGGGGCCATTCCGCCGTGGAACCAGTTGATGGCGTCCGGCGTGATAATGCTGCTTCCGATTCTGGTCCTCTTCTTCGCCGTGCAGCGATACTTCATCAGGGGAATCGCGCTCAGCGGATTGACCGGGCGCTAGCGCCGGAACTTCGAGTCTGCCTACGCGGCCGCTTCGCCCGACAGCGACGCTTACGCTCTCCGCTCCTCCAGGTCGTCGCCGAGAACGCTGACTGCGTATGAATGCCGGATCTCTCGATCCAGGACCGGATCGTACATCCGCATTCTAAACTCGTCGCCGACTCCGTGGGCGGTTTCCGGTGAGAGTCCCAAACGTTGAAGTTCGCTGTTCAGCTCGGGGACCGTGGCGCCCGTGCCGCAGTAGAACACCGTCGCGAAGGGGCCGGCCCGCAGGTCGCAATGGTCAATCCACGTCTCTAGCGGAACAAGCTCCGACATGCAAAATCTGTGCAGATCCACGACGGCATCGCCTACCCGGACCTGGGACTCAAGCCGAAGCTCGTCCCAGTGTCCCCGAACGTCGTCCAGATTCCATACCTTCCGGCTCAACGGATGCGGACACATTTGCTTGGGCTTTTCCAGATAGTAGGCATCCATCTCGCGGTCGCATTGATCGCTGCCCACTCCGACGAACGCACCCTCGGCCGTGAACAAGGCCACCACTTCGACCTCGCCGCCGGTCAGCGGCCCCTGAACCTCGATCGATTCGTCGGTGGTCAGCAGATAGGGGCTGATCCGGTAAGTCCACAACTCTTTGGCGGTCCAGGACTGTCCATTTCGACGGCGGTCATCGTTCATGCGACGGACGGCATCCCGGTCGCGACCCGTAAACCCGGCCCCACGCACGGCCTTTACCTCGACCGGCAGCGGCGCTTCGCGGCCATCCCTGTCAACAACTGTCAGATCAATTCGATTACGCAATGTTCGCGTCCTAACTCTCCACGGGTGCTATATTCGCTACCCGCGCTCATCTCGCGCAGGATCCATGATAGGGAGCGAACATGCACGTTGCATATTCACGCGAGACGGTGAACAAGGATGTCGGAGACACGCGGCAGCTCTTCATCGACGACGACGTCATAGCCGTGGTGAAGAACGTGACTCGCCGTCAGCACACTCCCGTCAAACATCCGGCCAACCCGATCATCCAGCGCGACAAACCCTGGGAAGTCACTACTTACTTCCGCACGAGCGCCTTCAACGTAATCAAGGACCCCGTCGACGACCTGTACAAGTGCTGGTACGAGGACTTTTACGAGTATTTCTCCAAGGGCCTGCCCAGCAGAGAGCGCCTCTTCTACGCGCAATCCACGGACGGCTTGAATTGGGAAAAACCCGCGCTTGGCAAGCACTTTATCGACGGTCACGACACCAACGCCGTCTTGGATCCGCCGGTCGTCATGAAGGGCTGCCCGTCGATCATGCTCGACCCTCTGGCCCAAGACCCCGCCCGCCGCTACAAGATGGTCTATCTGAACCTCGACACGTCAACGAGGGGAGGATCGCCCGGCGGCCTGAGACTCGACTACTCAGCCGACGGAATCGACTGGACGCCTCACGCGGACAATCCGATCGTTCCAGGCTGGCGCAGCGACGTCGAGATCCTCACCTACGACGACGTGGACAACAAATACGTGCTATGGGGGCGTTACGGCGGAGCCGCCGGCGGGAGCGGTCATCCCGACATGGACGGCTGGTTCGCGCCCGTCTGGCCGGGCCGTCCCGAAGGCGTCTGGGGTACGCGGCGGCGCATATACCGTCTCGAAAGCCCGGACCTGGAGAACTGGTCCGAGGCGGAACTCCTGTGGGACCCCGACGAGCACGACAATCTAGACGACGCTTTCTACGGCTTCGTTCCCTGGCGCGCCGGCGAGATGCACCTCGGTCTTCTGAACGTTCTGCACCAGGTGGATAACACCTTCGACATGTACCTGCATCACAGCCGGGACGGTCGCAACTGGAACCGTTTTCTCGACCACCGCCCATTTGTGCCGCGGGGCGGGGATGGGAGCTACGACCAGTTTATGGCTGAAACGCCGAATCAGCCGCTGATCGTGGGCGATGAAGTGTGGTTCTACTACGGCGGGATGAACGTCCACCACGACTGGTGGATAATGCCGCACGATCAGCGCCCCGACGTTCCCGAAGCCCACGACGCCAGCTACTCGGAGAACGGACACCATCTCTGTCTGGCAACCTTGCGGCTCGACGGCTACGTCTCTCTCGACGCAACCGTGAGGGAAGGCTGGATCGAGACGAAACCGCTGTTTTCCACTGGATCGCATCTATTCATCAACGGCCGCTGCGGCCCCAACGGCTTTATTGACGTTGAGATCATGGACGGCTGGAACAACGTTTGGCATGAATATTCACGCGACCGGTGCGAGCGGTTTACCGGTGACACCGTGCGTCACCCGGTCAAATGGTCAGGCCGCGAAACCGTGAACGAAATCTCAGGCGGCGTGAAGCTCAAGTTTTATCTGCGCGACGCCGAGCTCTACGGGTTCCAGTTCGCCGATTCATAACCGCGCCGCTCCCGCTGGTCGTTAGACGTTCTCTGCAGTTCGTGGTGAGCTTGTCGAACCATGAACGGCGGTCGCGCCCTTCGACTCACCTCACGGCGAACGACAGGGGGCAAGGCAAGCTCACGTCATAAAAACCCTTCGCCTGTGCTGAGCTTGGCGAAGCGCTCAGACACAATCGCCCTACGTGGGCGATTTACTTGGCCGACTTATCGCTCGTAAGTCTGGTGGTACAGCTCGACTATCTCGTCGGACGAGGGCACGCGGGGGTTGTTGGCGGGACTTCCGCTGTCAACGGCGTCCTGGGCCATCTTGGGGGCCAGCCCTTTCAGGGTTTCCTCCTCGACACCCCATTCGGCGAGTGACGGGATCTTTAGCTCTCGACACAGATTCCCAACCAGTCTGACCGCCTCCCGCGCCGTGCGCTCGTCCGAGTCGCGCCCGTCGCGGGCGCCCATCGCGCGTCCGATGGCGGCAAACCGCCCGGGCGCGCTGGAAATGCTGTACGACATCACCGTTTCCAGAAGCATGGCGTTGGATACGCCGTGTGGAATGTGGAAGTGCGCGCCCAAGGGTCTGGCCATCGCGTGGACGAGCGCGACCGACGCGTTGGAAAACGCGACTCCCGCCTGCAAGGCGGCGACCGACATCGCCCCCCTCGCCTCCATATCGTCAGGCTGGTTGAAGGCCCGCACGAGACTGCTCGAAATGCCCGTTATGGCCGAAATCCCCATCGCGTCCGACATGGGATGCGCGGTCTTTGCCACGTACGACTCAATTGCGTGGGTAAGCGCGTCGATTCCGGTCGCGGCGGTTACGCCGGCGGGCATCGTTACGGTGGGAGCGGGATCGACTATCGCGGCGGTCGGCAGCAGAAAGTCGCTCGTCAACAGCATCTTCACGTCCCGCACGGGATCGGTTATCGCCACGTAGCGGCTCACTTCGCTTCCCGTTCCAGCGGTAGTCGGGATCGCCACCACCGGAATCCCGGGTTTGGGGAACTTGTGACGCCCTTCGTAATCGACGATCGAGCCGCCGTTCACAACCAGCAGCGCCGCCGACTTGGCCGTATCCAGCGCGCTGCCGCCGCCAAATCCGATCATCGAGTCACAGCCGCTTGCGCGAGCCGCGGCCAGCGCATCGTCAACATCAATCGAGGTAGGCTCCGCAGCGACGCTGTCGATTTTCGTAACGCTCACGCCCTGCGCGTCACAAAGCTCGACTATCCGCGGAATCCACTCCGACTTCCCCATAACGGAATCCGTAACGAGGAGGGCGCGCCGCGCGCCAAGCTCGGCCAGCGCCTCTCCCAGCGACGCGAGCGCCCCGTTGCCCACGCGGAGAAACTGCGGAACCTGGAACGACCGCGCCCCGGACTGCGATGCCAACGTCATTCGCCTGCTACCGGGCCGGGGCCGGTTCGAACTGTGTACTGCCGATCACCGGCCTCAATTTCGACCTACAGCTCGACAGGTGTTTCGGAGAAAATGTGGTAAGCCTTGCGGACGTGCTCGGTTATTTCCCAGGTGGCCTTCGTTCCCGCGGGCACGAAGAACAGGTCGCCCGCCGAGACTTCGGTCTTGTTGCCCTCGCTGTCGGTTATCAGAATGTGCCCCTCGAGCAGGTATATGGTCTCGCTCCAGGTGTAATCCCACGTAAACGATCCAGGCGCGCATTCCCAGATGCCGTTCAGCAGTCGCTTGCATTCCGACTGCCACAACACGCTTCCGTTCGCTTCGGGGTTGCCCGAGACGACTTGCTCCGCGGGAATAGGCCACGGATCGAGTGACGCGTCCGGGCCGTGCACTTTGACAATTCCCCCCGCCACCATTGCTTGAGCCATCGAACCGTCTCCTCCCAAATAACTAGCCGCGATGT
The DNA here is from genome assembly GCA_965263025.1 of Chloroflexota bacterium. Classification (GTDB taxonomy): domain Bacteria; phylum Chloroflexota; class UBA11872; order UBA11872; family VXNJ01; genus JAPOVO01. The sequence goes on from OZ253578.1 coordinate 809,471, forward strand.
TATACACATGCTATATGACTCCGATTTCGAATTTCACCCGGCCGCCCGCCGAATACAGCCAGACTCGCTCGAAATTCAGCCTCATCGAACTCCGGCGTCCAGCTTCCGAGCCGGACGTAACCGCGTCTTGACCAAAATGAACATTCCCGATGGACCGGAGGAACTGACTCCTCGTTGGCTGACCGAGGCGCTGCGCGATACCGGGGTCATAACCGAAGCGGCCGTACGGTCGGTGCGAGTCGATCCGGCGGCCGTCCGCAAGGGCAACCTCGGCCGCCTCAATCGAATCGTCCTCCAATACGACCGGGGCGAGCCAGGCGCTCCCGTGTCGATGGTCACCAAGTTCCATCCGTCCGAAATCGAGCTCCGCGAGTTCGTCGCCGAGGCGAACCGGACCGAGGTGCGCTTTTATGAACAAGTTGCGCCCAACATCCAACTGCGCACGCCGCGCCGCTATTTCAGCACGTTCGACGAGGATTCGGGCAGGAGCTTGTTGCTGCTCGAAGACTTGGGGGGACATCGAGTAGCTGACGAGATACCGGGCTGCACGGTCGCGGAGGCCGAGCGGATTACCGACTCGCTGGCGAATCTCCACGCCAAATGGTGGGACAGTCCTGCACTTGACCAACTCGACTGGCTGCAACCGTTCAACAAGTCGTTCAGCGTGGCGATCGCCGGCCATCCGGTGCGGAGCTTCGACGGACCGCTGCCAGAGTCGGTCCGGGCAATCGGAGCCGTCATCAAAGAACGTTACATGTACCTGTTCGATCTACAATCCCGACCGCCGCTCACGGTCGCCCTCAACGACATCAAAATCCGGCACGTGCTGTTTTCGCCGGAACCCGGGTCAGGCGACTTTGCGGTTGTCGATTTCCAGCTTATCGTGAGGGCGCGGGGCGTTCTGGACCTCGCCAGGTTCTACGGAGGCAGTCTCGACACGGAGCTGCGCCGGTCGTCGGAGATCAAGCTGTTGCGGTCGTACCACGACAGCCTGCTGGCAAACGGAGTCGAAGGCTACGCATTTGACGAATGCCTGACCGACTATCGATTAGGCCATCTCCAGAATCTCGCGGACCTGATGGCTATCGAAGCCCAGCGCCTGCAACAGCGCGGCGGCGATCGGGCCGTCCAGATTCAAAAAGTCCAGCTGGAGCGTTATGCCTCGGCCATAACGGACCTTGATTGCGGTGACCTGCTCGCCGGCGCGTGAACCGAGTATCCCTAAGGACTCGATCGGCCAAATCCCGGCGCGGGCGGCGGACAGCATGGAACGTCGAGGGCCTAACGACACGCAACCCGTCATGCGACGACAGACAACCCGTCATGCCGGACTCGATCCGGCATCCAGAAGGACGTAAGACTACGCACATCGGTAGCACACCGCCCGGACTCCGCCATCCGCCGCCACCATAGCCCTGGCTCCTCCACTCACGTTGCCGGGCGCAGGCAGTCAGCGCGACTGCTCTATGCTGGTACACCGGCAATAGTGACAGACGATCGAGAAAGGACATCACGGATGGGTTCGACCGGAAAACTCAACGCCATCAGCCCGTGGGTCAACCCCGTAACCAGGGCGCTTCGCGAGGGGCGGGTATGCATCGGCGCGTTCAGCGTGGCGTTTGGTTCGCCTGCCGTAGCGCAGATATTCGGACGGGCGGGCTTTCACTGGTTTTACATGGACATGGAGCATAGCCGGTCATCTTATGAAGACATCGCCCAGATGAGCATCGCCGCCAAGATCAGCGGAATCGTGCCCATCGCCGGACCCACAAGTCTGGCCGACCATTTGGTTGGGCGCACGCTCGACGCGGGAGCGATGGGCGTGGTCGCGCCCCACGTCGAGACCGCCGACGAAACGGAGCAGGTCGTTAGCTGGTGCCGGTATCCACCCGTCGGAACGAGGGGAATGTTGAACCGTGGCATTTTCAACAGCTTCGAATCGACCGACGCGGCCGAGTGGATCGAGGCCCAAAACCGCGAGGTTCTGGTGGCAGTGAAGGTCGAGAGTGGGACAGGCATCGACAATATCGACGAGATCGCCTCGGTGCCCGGTCTTGACGCGATACTTATCGGCCCCGGCGACCTTTCAACGTCGCTCGGCATCCCGGGGCAGACCACCCATCCCGACATCGAAGACTGCGTGCGAAAAATGCTCGCGGCGGTCAAACGGCACGGTATCGCGGGCGGCCCGCATCTCGGCAGAAGTCCGAAGGATGCCGCTCGATGGGCTGACGAGGGGGCAACGTTCATGTCGTTCACGTCGGACGGAGGGCTCTTGCTCGAGATTTCCAGCGCAACCGTGCGCGAGACCCGCGAGCTGCTTGGCGACCGGATGCTTTAGCGCGGTTCGATAGGCCGAACCGGGAAGGGCAGCGCATAGAGGGTGACTGATCGACTGGTTATGGATTACGACGCGATAATCATCGGGTGCGGCAACAACGGACTCGTGGCCGCCTATTACCTGGCCAGAGCCGGGCTGCGCGTTCTGGGGCTCGAGCGCAACTCCAAGGTCGGCGGAGCTTGCGCGACCGACGAATTGATTCCCGGCTTTCACTTCTCCACCTGCGCGCACAGCTTCGTCCTCTTCCACCCGAAGATTCTTAAAGACATGCAACTGGAGAGCCACGGCCTGCACGTCTACAACCGGGAACCGGAGATGTTTCAGCCATTCGCCTCCGGGCAACACCTGCTCTTTTCGAGTGACCTCGACAGAACCGTCGAATCCATCGGGCGGATCTCCCGTCGCGACGCGGCTTCGTATCCGGCGTGGACCAAATTCTGGGCGGACGCCGGAGAGATGTTCGAGCCGTATCTCCTCACGCAGCCCCCGACGTTCGGCGAGTTCGCCCGAAGATTCGAGGGCACAGCCCAAGAAGATATGTTTCACAAGCTGGTCACTGGCACTACCCGAGGACTTCTCGACGAGTTTTTCGAGTCGGACGAGATGAAAGCCGCGACGGTCTCCACCTTCGATTCGGGCAGCACCGACGCCCCCGGAGCGCTTTTGTACTGGGCGTTCCACGCGTCCGTATCCAACCAGCTCGCCGCCACGGGCAATGTGGGCTATCCCAGAGGCGGCATGGGCGCGGTCGCGACGGCGCTCCGAGAATCGGCGGAAGCCGCCGGCGCGGAGTTTCGAACGAACACCGGCGTGGCCCGGACGATTATTCGCGACAATCAGGCCGTCGGCGTGGAGCTGGAAGACGGCAGCGAGATTCTGGCGCGGGTCGTGCTGTCCAATGCCGATCCCCGCAAGACGTTTCTCAAGCTTGTCGGATCGGACAACCTGGAACCGCATTTCGCCCGGCGCGTACGGCTTCTGCACGCGGACGCCGGCTATATGAAGCTGCACTGCGCCGCCAGCGGTCTGCCGGACTGGATCGCTCTACCCGGCGAGGGGCCGCTGCCGCACCACTACGCCCAGGCTCGCATTTGCAGCGGTGTGAACGTGTTGGACAGCGCCTGGACCGCCGCCCGAACGGGCCGCCTGCCCGACGAATACTATCTGTCGGTCATCTGCCCGTCGCTTTACGACACCGCTTCGGCGCCCGCCGGCAAGTATGCGGTGTCGGTCTGGGTCGAATATGCGCCCATCCGCCCCTACGGCCAGAACTGGGACGGATTCCGCGACGAAGCCGCGGCGAGCATCATCAAACAGATTGAGGAATTCGCCCCGAACTTCGGCCAGACGATCGAACGCTCGTATCTTCATACGCCGCAAGATATCGAGGCTATGGCGGGCATAACCGACGGCAGCATGCATCACATCGACATGACGCCGGACCAGATGCTCGCCCTCCGCCCCCTGCGCGAGTGCTCGGCATATCGAACGCCGGTGGCGGGTCTGTACCTATGCGGCTCGGGCGCGCATCCCGGCGGAGGAGTGTCCGGAATGCCCGGTCACAACGCCGCGGCGGCGGTCATCCAAGACCTCGAATAGTAGAAAGTCCCCTGGGACGCCTACCGAAACCACTCGTAAACCATCCCCAGCGACCGGTCCTGCAGCGGCAGACTCACCCGCGCGCCGCCTGACCGGTGGGACTCGCGCATCGCTATCTGGATTTCCATCGCGTTTCTGACGCGCCGCCCGCTGACCCTCGGTTCGGCTCCACTCTCGACGCACTGTATTACGTTGTCAATTGAGTACAGCGGAGACCACTCCCCCAAAAACACCGGCTCCGGCAGGGCAACCTGCAAGCGCTCAATCCCAGCGGGGCCTTCAATATCCTGGAACAGTTGGAATCGATTCCAGTTGAAGGTGATTTCGCCTGTCTCACCCGTTATGCGGACGAACGGCGCCCCAGTCCGGATGGAGCCGTGCAGACCGTCGCGGAATCCAATGATTCCGGATCCGCTGAACTCGCCATCTTGCTGTACCGCCGCCTCGTTCTCCGCGACGCCTACGACCCATTCGGCCTCGCGGTCGATCAGGTACATCCAGGCGTTGTGCTGGGCCAGAACGGAGTCGGACTCGAAACTGAGAACGCGGCCTATCGCGCCGTCGTCGATCAACTGCTTGACCGTTTGAAACGCGGGATGTCCCACGCTGATCGGACCGCACGCCAGTGGCACGCCCGCCTCGCGGCAGACTTCCACCATTCCATCGGCCTCCGCGAGCGAATGCGCCATCGGCTTTTCGGTCAGAATCCCCTTGGCGCCGCACTCGACGGCAAGCGCGGTCACTTCGGGCCGGTCGTGGGTCCTCGTGCACACGCACACGAAATCGAGACGCTCGTTTCGCAGCATCTCCCCGTAGTCGGTATAGAGCGCGTCAACTCCATAACGCGCCCCGAACGCTTCCAGTCGCTCCTCGTTGACTTCACAGCCGGCGACCAGCTCGGTTCGCGGATGCGCGACGAGTCCGCCGGCGTGCGAATCCGGCAGTCCCTCCTTGCCCGGGTGCGCCGTCGGAGGCGGGTCGCGGTCGGACCGCAGCTCCGGCATCCCTTTCGGAACCGCGCCCGGCCCTAAATGGGTGGCGGGTCTGGTCGCCACGTCGTAGATCCAGCCAGTCCAGCCCAGCCCGACGATGCCCGCTCGATAGACGTTCGAACCGGCGGTCATCGACCCGCGGCCTTCCCGGTCGGATGGCCCAGACGCACAACTGTCAATCGATTACGCCTCCGCTTCAACCGGGTTGCGCAGCACGCCTACGCCTTCGACTTCGATTTCGACCACGTCGCCCGGCGCAATCGGACCGACGCCCGCAGGCGTGCCGGTGTATATGACGTCGCCCGGAAGCAGCGTCATCGCGTCGCTGATGTATGAGATCAGCCGCGGTACCGAGAACAACAGGTCCGACGTATTCGCGTTCTGGAGCTCCTCGCCGTTGAGACGGGCCTTCACGCCCAGTTGGGACGGGTCGATATCGGTCGAAATCACCGGACCCATCGGCGCAAACGTGTCGAATCCCTTGCAGATCAACAGGCAACCCATCGCCATTTCGGCCCGCTGAATCGCGCGCGCGCTTACGTCGTTGCCACAGGTGTATCCAAGGACGTAGTCCAGCGCGTCTTCTTCCGAAACGTTCTTGGCCGTCTTGCCGATAACCGCCACGAGCTCGGCCTCGTACTCGACCTCCTCCACGCCAGTCGGACAGACGATCGGATCGCCCGGCGCTATTACCGCCGAAGTCGGTTTTACGAAAAGCATTGGAATCGTGGGCGTGTCGTGTCCACTCTCCTCGATGTGTGACACGTAATTCAGGCCAACGCCTATCACCTTGCCCGGGTTTTCGACCGGCGCGAGAACCCGCACGTCGCTCAGCGCCGCCACCGGGCCGCCAACCTCGAAGGTGTCGAAAGGCGAACCTGTCAATTCGCGAATAGACTCGTCGGACTCCAGGACTCCGTACGACGCCTCGCCGCCCATCTCATACCGAATCAGTTTCATAAACAGGCCTATCCATCACAATAACGGCCGGCCGCCAGGCGCCGTCCGCTGACTAACCGAGTAGAACGCTCCGGCTCGCTTCGTAAATCTCCGCCACTCCCGCCTCGTCGGCGTCGCCGTCGTGAACGACGATTCTTATTCCGTTATTTAGTTCATCGCCGAGCTTCACGCGCCACGTATCGTCGAAGATCGGGTTCAAGTTTATGGTCCCCCAATCGAAGATGTGCCAGGGCACGTCCCCCGCCGACGCGAACTTGAACGTCGCAATTCCAGCCCACTCGCCGTGAGGGCCGGGTCCCGAGCCATCTACCCAGTCGGCCTTTTGTCCGCTGATCCGCGCGGCTCCGTTCCGTCCTTCGGAGTCGCTCGACTTTCCGCCGTCGATTTCGCGAAGCCCTTCGGCAAGACGAATTGTGAAGTAGGCGTGACGGGTCGGACCGATGCTCAACTCCCATTCGGTGGGTCGCAACTGAGACCGGATGTCGATGATATTGGCCTTTTCGCCGGGATATATGTCGATGATGCGAGTCTCTTGCGCGAGATTCCGGCGATCCGGCGCGGCCCACTCGATCGGCCCTTGCCAGTACAGCGACTGGACGACTCGCAAGTGGTCTTCCGCAACCTCGGTACTCTCCGTCGAAGTCGCCAGGACCCGTCCCGGCGACCTTCCCTGAAACGTATCGTTGACGTAAAGGTTGTAGTTGCCGTATTCAATCCTGGAGCTCACCTCGGGTAGCAGCGGCGGAAAGTGACAGTTGACGTGATCCGACCCCACCGTTATCGAGTTGTGATGCGGATGGTCGAGCGGCGACTCGTCTGTGACCGGCACGCCCTTCGGCGTCCAGACCGGAAACAGGTACGCCCGATACTCCCCCTGGGCCAATACCGTAATCGGCCGTCCGCGCCAGCTAACCTTCGAGCGCCGCGCGCGCGGAGTCGCCGAATGCGGCAATGATAGGTACTCGGTTTCTACAGAGAAGTTCTCCAAATGTTCGCCTCCAATACGGTCGATGCGAGCGCGGCCCGATCCCGGCTCCGGTCTGGATTTACCCATTGGACGCCGCGCCTGTTACGCCAGCTCGCGGCCCATTCAACCGCGCCAACAATGCCCGCCGGCGCAGGGCGTCAGCTCGCTTCACTCGCCGCGTTCAGCAAGGCCTTCAGCTTGGCGTAGTTGATGGTCATCGCTTCCTTGCGAGAGCCGCTAGGCGGCACGAAATGCGTGGCCGCCGCGAGAACCACGTCACAGTCATGCTCTTTGAGGCTGCGGAAAATAGTCACGTAATCCACGTCGCCGTCGCCCAGCGGCCGGTACTCGAAGTCGAGGTTGAAACCGTCTACGACGTGTACGTCTTTGAGGTGCAGCGAGTTCAGATAGGGTCGCACGTTGTTGAATCCGGTGGTCGCCACGTCGAATTCGCCGCAGTTGAAGTTGTCGGCGGCGCCCCACATTACCTTTATTCTGCTCGACCCGACGCGCTCCGCGATTTGCCGGAAGTTTGACGTCGTGTTCGTGTAGTTCCAGGGCATCATCGAGAGCACGATGTCAACGTCGTGCTCCTCGCCATGCTCCGCGACCCTTGAGAAGATCCGCGCCAGCTTGTCCATATCGACTTCGGCTATCACGCCGCCGCGCGTGAGCCACCGCATCGGCCACGTGGGTTTGTCCGCCGAATATTCGCCCGGCCAGGCAAACGTGTAGATCAAAACGTCCCGAACGCCGAGCCGGTTCGCCAGTTTCATTGTCTGGACAACGTCGTCCATCTCTTTCTTTACGCTGGGCGCGTCCTCGGGAGCGTCGCTGTCGAGCTCGGTCAGATGGATGAACTTGAACGGGCTGCGCGGACTCAGCAGCGCGATCTCGAGGCCGTGACTTTCGACCCGCCGTCCGATGTCGTCCGTCTCGGCCCGGGTCAGATCCACAAGCTCCGGTCCATCCCTCATGTGATCGAACCAAACGCACTCGGCGCCTATTTCCGCCGCCGTCGCAAGCGCCTCGTCAAACGGCATTTGCAGCTCGTTGAGGAACATGCCCAGTTTGAACCCACCACTGCCTCGACCATCCGAAGTCGTCATTAACAACACTCCTGTAGCGCGGCCGCCGTCGCCCCCGCAAGGCTTGGGCGAGATCTAGCGTCTGTACGCATCCGTGACCTTGGCGACTATCGCGGCCATGTCGTCCACGTCACGCTCGGTGTATTTTTCGGTGAACCCCCAACGCACGGTTCTTTCCAGGTGAGTTCGGGCGTTAACGAGGCGTTCGAGGTCGGCTTCCCGATCAGACAGAAACTTGTGACTGAACGGGATCAGATAGTACATGGCGGTCGAGCACTTTAGACCTTCGGCCGAGAGAGCCTCGCCCATCTGCGTGGTGTCGACCCGAAATTGCTCGAGATCGAACTGCAAGGGGTACAGCCAGTGCAGATGGACGTGTCCTTCGGGAACCCGAGGCGTTATCACTCCTTCGATGTCTTCGATTTTCGCCGTGAAACGCTCGGCCAGCTCGACGCGCCGCTTGAGTTGATCCGGCAGAATCTTGAGCTGCGCCAGGCCCACGGCGGATTCCATATCACCAAATCGATAATTGAATCCGATACCGTTGTGCTCGCGTCCGCCCAACGGCCCAGGATCCGCGCCGCGATCCACCGCGAACTTCCGAATGGCGGCTATGACTTCCGCGTCATCCGAGATGGCCATGCCACCGTTGTCGGTGGGCAGCAGCTTGCCGGCGTCGAACGAAAAGCAGCCGATGTCGCCGACACCGCCCGCGATCCGACCTTTGTAGCCGGCCAGGATGGCCTGGCAAACGTCTTCGACGACCACGATGTCATGCTCGCGCGCAAGCTCGACGATCGGGTCCATGTCGCACATCAGACCGTAGAAGTGAACGGCGATAATGGCTCTGGTTCGTGGAGAGATGACTTCTTCGATCGTTTCGGCGCTGACCAGCCCCGTGCGAACGTCTACGTCGGCGAACACCGGTTTGGCCCCTTGCATCACGACTCCGGCCACCGAGCCGTAGTCCGAGATAGCGGAGACGATGACTTCATCGCCGGGCCCAATCCCAAGACCGCCGATGACCGAGTGAATCGCGGCCGTGCAATTCGCCACCGCAACGCCGTATTTGACTCCAGAGGCCTCCGCCACCGCCGTCTCGAATTCGCTTATCAGGTCCAGCGTGAATCCGCTATCGAGGACCTTGCGCACCAGCCCGGCGGCTTCGGGCGAAATTATCCGGGGGCGGGGCGTCGGCAGCGGGTCGTCATCCGAACGCACGGGAGCGCCGCCGTCCAACGCCAGCGAGGTCTTCAAAATCTCAGCGGTTGTCATTTTACTAATCCCGGCCCAGGCGCTCGCCGTTCGAGCTCGAACTTCCCGTTAGATTGTGCTCCCATCGCTGACCGGAAACAAACCCGCCGCCCCCGATTACTTCGATATTCCTCCGGTAGGTCCGGTTCGGGGGGCCTCGATGTATCGCCTTGTTCTGGATTGCTACTTTCGCGGAAATTACAAAAGGCGCGTGCCCTGCGCTCTTCACCAGCCGCTGACAGCCGCCGCGGACTTTGGTTCGCATCGCTTCATCGCGCTAAACTTCCGCCGCGTGCATTCTTTTCAATAGTGGGGCGGAGGGAAACGTCATGACGACAGAGATGTCCGAGCGCCGAATCGCCGGTTATCCGGACGATGCGCTTCGAGAGAGGGAGGAACTGAACCTCCGAACCTATCAGTACGCGGTTCCGTTCAACTACCCCAACGTTGAAGTGGACCGGGTATGGATTGGCGGTGAAAAGCACGGCATGGAGCTATTTCCAATTAAGCCGACCGACGGGAGCTCCGCCACGACAAATACGCCTGGTGACGGAATCATCATTCGCGAGGACGACCCCATCGTCCAGGTTGTAGTGATCGGAAGCGCCTGCACGCCTCCCGGCACGCTGCTTCTCGAAGCGAAGACGATCGACGGCGAAGCGCACTCGGGTGAGCTGCCCGAGGCCTTGCCAGTTCGATACAGGATCGACAACTTGTGGGGCATGCACCTTCGAGTGGACCTGGTGAACGCGGGCGGGCACTACCGGAACCTCCCCGTTGCGGGCATGAGCTCAGGCACGTTTGACATTCCGCCATCCAGCGAAGTGCGTGTTATGAGCGCGGGCGCCATTCCGGCATGGTCAGAGGACAATTACCCTGACGACGCCCACTATTCAGTTCGCTACATCCGGACGACGGTGGCTGTCGGAGCCAAAGGCAGACCATAAGGTCGAACCCAGCAGCTTGACCGCTCCCGGCGGGTAGCGGTCTCGGCGAAAAGAACGGCCCCGGCGGGCGAAGCCCGCCGGGGCCGTCGCGTTACAGCTCTAGAGCAACCGCGATCCCAGGTAGCCGCGTAATTCTCCGACCGTCCGCAGAGATGTCTCCAGCAACATGGCCCCATCGAAGTTGAGCGACATGAACGTGGCGCCTCGCTCGACCCAGTGAGCCGCCTGCTCAGGCGTGCCCACGTGCGGACCGCCCGCGATTCCGTGCCGTTTGGTTGCGGCCAGCATCTTCTCGATAGCGTCGATCATGTCCGGGTGGTCCATCTGTCCAGGGATTCCAAGCGTGGCCGAAAGATCGCCCGGCCCGATGATGATCGCGTCCAGTCCGGGCACCGATGCTATTTCGTCTACGTTGTCGATCCCGACGCCGCTTTCGACCTTTACCGCCACGAGAATCTCGCGGTTCTGCTCTTCGACCCATTCGGCGGCGTCGGCGGCTTCGAAATTGGACGGAGGTCCCTGTGAAATCAGGCCGCGCTTGCCCATGGGGGGATATCGCGAGGAATTGACGACCAGCTCGGTCTGCTCCGCCGTCTCCACGTGTGGAGCCACGACACCCATCGCTCCGGCGTCGAGCGGCCGCGCCACCAGGTGGTCGGCCAGGCTCGTCGGACCCGCCACCGGCACGATTCCCGCCAGCTTCGAAGCGTAGCTGATTTCCCTCACTTGATCGTAGGAAAGCTGGCCGTGCTCCATGTCCATGTAGTACCAGCTAAATCCCGCTTGCGCGAAGATCTGGGCCACCGGCGCGCAGCCGAACGATATGCTGAGCGCGCCGACGCAGACCTGCCCCTCCCTGAGGGCGCGAGTAACCGGATTCACGTGATGAGTTATGACCTTGCGGGCGCTGGTCTCGGACACTTGCGTCTTCTCCTTGCTTAACTCGAACAGGGCGTTCGCCGCTTCGGTGAGGCGAGCAACGACTTTCTGGCGGTGCAGGCGCTGTAGCGCGGCAAGCTCCGGTCAACGAGTCCCGGCGACGCGCTTGTCAACCCTTCTGTAATTCTTCGAGCTTGTTGCGGAGCGGACGATACACGTGTTCGTTGAGCACGGCAACAGCCCCGCGATCGGATTGATCGCGAGCCACCCTAACCTGCGCCTCGATTGCTCGCCTCACGGTGTCCAGGGCGTCCTTGGCCAGCTCGGCGGCATCGCCGCCCAGACCCCCGGCGTCGGCACGGGCGGCGCGGCGAACCAGCTCGACCGCATTGAGGTATTCGACGCCGAATTCGAGCCGCCCAACCCAATAATCCACGTACTCGCGGCCCGATTCCGCCGTCTTGCGGCTGGCCGACCGCGCCGCGCTCAACGCTCGCGAGTAGCAGCCGCGCACCTCGGCCAGACCGGCCGAAAACGGTTCGTCGGTCCAGTGCTTCATCATCATTCCCGGAACCGGAAACGCTACTCCAAGCGCGTGCTGTTCCAGCACAACGGTCGCGGCTTCAACCTCGTGAAAGACGGCTAGCATGTCTTCCACGCAGCCGCGGCCGCAGACTCTATTAACCTGATCGCGGGAAACTTCGTCTGGCGTAATCGTCCGTTCCCAAGAAGTGCGGGCGAGATACGAAACGGTGCGGTCATGGTCGCCGATCATCCAGTAGCGAGTCGTGAATCCGGCCCAGCCATACCGCTTCATTTCGGTCGACAGATCATGCAGAGAGCTCGCGGTTAGCTGCGGAAGCACGCCCACGTTGTCGTCGTGCAGCGTAAATATCAGCGTGGCCGGCAGCGACTCGTCTGGGAATTTGGCGAGAACACCCGGCCGTCTGAGGATATTCGACGCCGTGTAGTCAACGAAGTTCTGCGTTTCCGAACCGGGAGGGACTATCGCCTTGAGCACGGGGATCAATTCATCGGCGACGCTGTCGAAGATGAACTTGATCTCCGGACGGCTGGAGCCTTCGATCGCGTCTGTGTCGCGAAGCAGGCGATCGTAGAAGTAGAGATTCACGATGTCGCCCTTGACCTCGTTTACCGCTCGCGCCGCGCCTCCCGGATAGACCGTTCTGGTCGCGGCCTCGGCGAGCACCGACTGAAGGCTTGCCACGCGCTCGATTCCGTATCGATCGTCCAGCGCCCGCCAGGCGCTCTCGTAACCCGCCACCCATTGGCGCTGCTCGGGCATATCGAGCGACACTTTCTCGGCCTCCGGGTAGGTGTCTATGGCGGCGCGAAGCGCCGAACCCGCGAGGTCCGTCAGTGCGGGATCGTCCGGAGCGACCGACTCGCCCGGTACGATCGTGATCTCGCCCCACTGCGCCCGCGAGTATTGAAAGTCGCCCAGCACCGAACCGAATTCCGCTGGGAATTCGTATGTACAGGCGAGCAACACGGAGTCCATGCCCCGCGATTTCGCATGGCGCATGATCCGGCGGACGTGATCCACCGCGGCCGCGGCGAGCTGCTCGTATTCGCCGCCGATGGGGAGGTCCGGATTCCAGAATTCCGCCCGGTCGTCAAAGAGCTCCCGCCCAAGCATGTCGTCTGTGATCGGGTAACGGAACCCGAACCAGAGTGTGCCAGCTTGCCGGCTCACTTCCCGGCAGGCGAAATGCACAAACGGCTGGTATGCGTAGGTGTAGACGTAGATTCGATTGAATTTCAGCTTGGCGAGCTGATCCAGAACTGGCCGGTAGTCCGCGATTCCCCATGATTCCGGCCCACACGCGAAGTCGTTTACGACCCGCCACTGACGGATTGGGAACTCCGGTTCCAGCACGTCATTTACATCCGGCAGCCACAGCGCCCGCCGCCGCGGAATAACGTCGCCGTGAAGGAGAAACCGGACGCCCCAGCGTTCGGCCAGCTCATACACCGACCACAACGTCGCTTTGGGACTGCCTCCGCCCACGAGGAACGACCGGCGACCCCGGTGACGCAGGCGTCGCAGAACGATCCCCTGATCGCTGACTTGCGGGAACGCCCGCCGCGCCGTGGCGCGCCGGACCGCCGGATTGGTGGAGGGACTGCCTACCAGGAAGAGAACGTCGGCGGAATCGACCGTTTCGCGGCCTACGGAAACTTCGGCATCGAAGCACTCCCGCAAATACCGGCCTAGCTCCGACGCGGCGAACTGCTCCATCTCGGGCGCGTTCGGACCGATCACGACGTGGGCGCGTGTCAAGGGAGTCTCCCCGATCTACGGTGTACCCAATCTAGCCGCAGTCTAGGCTCAACTCTCCCTCCGCGCCAGCCAGCAAGCCCGGCCTGGCCCGAGCATCCGCGCCTCTCCGGTGAAGGGAGCGGGATACGGTGAGACTCCCTCGTGAGCCCGGACGACAACTACGCCGCCGCCCCACATCTCGAATGGCGGTTCCGATAATGTAGGGCCAGTTCAATCGATGACGCGGAGGTAGTGTGAATTGACAGACAGAGCGTCGCGTCGAATGCGCTTGGGAGTCATCGGAGCGGGAAGCTTCGGGACGGAAATTCTGAAGATCACGGCGCGTCTTCCGGATATTGAAATCGCGGGCGTGGCCGACGTGAATCAAGCCGCCGCCGAGGAGCTCGCCAGGCGCTACTCCGCGCCATCATGGAGTTCTTACGATCAACTGCTCCGGCACTGCGATTGCGACGCGGTCGCCATATTCACGCCTCATAACACGCATCACGAGATCGCTCTCGCCGCGGCCGCCGCCAGGCGGCATATATTCTGCGAAAAGGCGATGGCCATTAACGTACGCGAGTGCCACGAAATAATCGCCGCCGCCGCCGAAAACGGGATCAAGTTGATGGTTGGTCACAAACGCCGGTTCCGCCCCGCCTACCAGGAGTTGAAGCGGCTGCTGGACGAAGGGCGCTTTGGACGTCCGCTGGCAATCAACGTAAACGGATACTTCGGTCGGCGCATCGGCGGCTGGTGGTCCAGCCGTGAAGCCTGCGGAGGACTGCTTCACTGGGCGGGCGTGCATGACGTCGACACGATTCGCTATCTGCTGGGCGACGTCAACGAAGTATTCGCGATGGAGGGGCCTAAGGTCGATCCGGATTTATCCGACTACTCGGATGCAATCTCGGTTTCGTTGAGATTCAGGTCCGGAGCGGTCGGCGCGCTACAGGTCTCGACGCTTTTTCCGATGGGAACCTATCGGACCGCGTTCGGCTACGATATCGTCTGCGAGAACGGCGGCATGGCATACGACCCGCGTCAGGTGGCCGTCCACCATCAGCTTGATGGCAGCCCCATGGAGACGACGTTCCTGGAAGGCTACGGACACGATGTCGGGTTCATCAGGGAGTGGTCGAGCTTCGCGGGATGGGTTCTTCACGACGAGGCTCCAGTGTTGACCGGCGAAGACGGGCTACGCTGCGTCGAGATCATCCAGGCGGCCTACATTTCGGCCGCCGAAGGCTCGGCCGTCAGCCTCCCTTTGGATCGCAACGATCAGCGCCCCCAGACGTAGTCGAACCGCTCCGACCGTCCAGGCCGCCCATTCCCGGACGAGCGGAACTCTCCACCGTGCATTGGCGAACATAGGCAGGACCGATCAATGAAAATCACAGACATCAAGACCCGGCACGTCGGCGCGCCCAGCGACGAGCGCACCCGACTGGACCGAAACTGGACCTTCGTCATCATCGAGACGGACACGGATATCACCGGACTCGGCGAATGCACGTTGCTCGGCATGGAGCTGGCCGTTACCGCCGCCATCGACCGGATGCGTCACTTTCTTGTGGGGCAAGACCCTACTCGCGTCGAGCACCTGTGGCAGCAAATGTTCAGGCATCCGTTCTGGCGCGGAGGCCCGGTGCTCAATGCCGCGATCAGCGGCGTCGATCACGCTCTCTGGGACATCGCCGGAAAGGCCGCCGGACTCCCCGTTTACAAAATGCTCGGCGGTCCGGTTCGCGATCGCGTGCGCTGCTACGTGCGGCCCGACTTCGCCGGCCCGGTCGTCGATCAGGCGGTCGCCGCAAAAGCGGCAGGCTTCACCGGATTCAAGTTCGGACCGGAAGCCCCTCACGGCCTGACCTCGGACATGGACCTCGTAAACGCGGCCGTCACGGATGTCTCGGCGATTCGGCAGGCTGTGGGACCGGAGATGGACCTGATGATCGATTTTCACGGGCGGCTCAATCCGGCCACCGCCGTTAAATGTCTCGAAAAGCTCAGTCCGTTCGACCTGCTTTTCGTCGAAGAGCTTATTCCGCCCGACAACCCGGCGGTGTATGCAAAAGTTGCCGCTGCCGTTCCAGGCGTGCCGTCCGCGACGGGCGAGCGCCTTTACACGAGATGGGGTTTTCGGGAGCTAATAGAATTTCAGGCCGTCCCGATAATTCAGCCCGACGTCTGTTACTGCGGCGGAATCTCGGAGCTTCGCCGGATCGCCGCCTACGTGGAACCCAACTACGTCAAGGTGGCCCCGCACAACCCTAACGGCCCCGTGGCCTGCGCGGCGTCAATTCATGCCGCGGCGGCCATGCCCAATTTTCTGATTCTCGAGCACGCCCGAAAGCCACCGTATTTCGAGAAGGTGCTTCGGGATCCGCTGGTTGTAAAGGACGGATATTTCGAATTGACGGACCGTCCGGGCCTCGGAGTCGAGCTGGACGAAGACTTCGTCGCCGCCCACCCCCACCACTTGATCACCAGGGAAATCCACTGGCTGCCCGATGGCTCCGTGGCCGATGTCTAAAGCGACGTGACCGGGCATACGCGGCGACTTCGCTTCAGCGGCTTTCCTCGCGTTGCCTCCATCTAGCGAGACCCTGGAGCCGCGCGAGATACTCGAAGCGATCGCCAATAACCGGTCGCACGGGGCTACTCCCGCTCAAAGCTAACTCCGCAGCCGCTCGGTTGTCTTCCAGTCGACGCGCCGCGCGCCGTTTTTGCTCTCGATAGCGACCGCGTAGCTTTCCAGCGCCTCGCTGTCGGAGACGAATCCTTCGGTTACGTCTTCCAGAACCGACTCGGGTTCGCGCTCGGCGGCAGGGCCGTAGCCGCCGCCGCCGGGACTACACAGCATCACCTGATCGCCGGCCTTCAGCTTGATGTTGGCGACTCGCGAATTGCTGGCGGTTCCGTATGCCTCGCGAAACGTCACGAAGTCCTCGGCGCCGGCCTTCTTTACGAGCAGCCTCGACATCCTGGCTCCGCCTCCTCCAAAAAGGCCCCAGGGCTTGCTGGTCATTCGGTCGTAGAGGGCCGACACGGTTATCTCGGGGGCGCGAACTTCGAGGACGCGCTCGGAACCGAGTCCGCCGCGATGCCTGCCCGGGCCGCCGGAGTCGTTGCGAAGACGGTATGACCATTCGACAAACGGATAGCGAGTTTCGAATATCTCGACCGGCGTTGTCATGCAATTGCCGTTTGGAATGCATGAATTGTCATTGCCGTCGGCCCCCGGACGGCCTCCCCACCCCACCCCGTCGAAGTGGTAGTGCACGTAGTACCGCCCGGTATCGGGATGCACTCCGCCAAACAGGAAGTTGCAAGCCGTACCCCCCGTGGAAGCGGCCACGAGCTTGGGAACGGCCTTGGAAAGCGCGCCGAGCACTATCGACCACAGACGGGGATGCGTCTCGGTGTTGCCGCCCACCGACGGAGCCGGCTCTACCACGTTTGTAACCGTGCCGGGAGGCGCCACGACGGTTATCGGTCGGTAGGCGCCCTCGTTGTGAGGAATGTCGTTGTCAACCAGTTGGAAGATCGCGTTGTATACCGCGGACGCCGTGACGCCGTAGGTGCAGTTGACTACATGCGGACCTTGCGGGTCGCTGCCGGTAAAGTCCACCAGCAGGCTGCCGTCGTCGATCACCACCGTCACCCGTATCCAGTCGCGCACGGGTGGATCGCGCGAGTCTTCCATGAAGTCCTCGAACGTGTATTCGCCGTTGGGGATCGAGCCAAGCTCGCGGCGCATCCACCGTTCGGCGTAGTCCATCAACTGATCGCTGACCCGCTCGATCCGCTCCACGCCGTGCTGATCGAGCAGTTCGTGAACCCGCTGCTCGGCAACGTTCAGGGAAGCCATCATCGCGTGAAGATCGCCCCACGAATACCGCGGAGCGCGATGGTTCGCCATGATGACCCGCCACACGTCATGGTTGTACTCGCCCTCCCGCATCAGCCATACCGGCGGAAGGCGCAGGCCCTCCTGATAGACCTCGGTCGCGGTCGCGGCGAATCCGCCCACCGCCATTCCACCGATCTCGACCATGTGGGCAATGTTCGAGACGTATCCAAAAAGCTCGCCATCGTAATAGACAGGCTTGATTACGACGTGCTCGGGAAGGTGCGCTCCGCCGCGATAGGGATCGTTGTGAATCACCACGTCGCCGGGCCGGAGATTCTCCCCGCCGACCTCCGCTATCAGCCACTTGACCACAAACCTGATCGCGCCCACCTGGGCGGGGCAAAACTCGCTCTGAGCCAACATGCGTCCCCGCCGGTCGAAGAGCACGCAAGAAAAGTCGAGGCTCTCGCTGAATATCGGGGAATACGAGGCCCGCATCATCGTCGTCCCCATCTCCCGGCAAATGCCGACGAGCCGGTTGTAGATCACCGTCATGGCAACGGGATCGACAACCTCTTTCGGACGGTCTGAAGTCGCGGTGTTTTGCATCGAAGCCGGGTGAGGGTCAGTCATGGACCAGATTGTCTCATTCGCCTTGCCGCTCGTCCTGCCTTGGTGAAGTCGACGGGCGTTCACAGTCTGGACACATAGTAGCCCCTCGCCCCGCCCCTTCTGGATTCCGGCTTCCGCCGGAATGACGGTGAGGGGACGACGGTAGGGGGAATGACGGTGAGGGGATGGAATGGCGGTGGGGGCGCGGGGGCGCCTAGCGAAGTCACCCCCCTATTCTTCCGCTTGGAGTCTGGCGAACAGGCGGTTACCGAGCCGGAATGACCGGCAGCAGTATGTGCGACGGATAAGCCCTGGAGTGCTGGACCGTCTGGCTCGCGCTCCGCATTTCGGTATCAGCTCCAAGGTCGTTGCCGGTGTTGTGGTTTCTGTCGAAGCGCGGAAAATTGGACGACGACACCTCTACCCTGATCCTGTGCCCCTTCATGAACACGTTCCCGGTGACGGCCAGATCGATTTCATACTCATACAAACGGTCAGGTTCCAGCAGCGTGGGCGACGTGAAGCCCTGGCGGTAGCGCGCCCGGATGATTCCATCACAGAGGTTTTTGGCGTAACCGCTGGTCGAGACGTCCACCAGCTTGGCGGTCCAGTCGGTGTCCAGCCCGTCCGTGGCCGCATATAGAACGACCTTGATAGGCCCCGTCACTTCGAGGTCGGATTCCAGCGGCTGGCTGGTATAGCACAGGACGTCGGCTCTCATTTCCACGTCGCGCTGGTCGTAAGGCCCCCAGGGCACGATGTGCGGAGAGCAGCAGTTGTTTCCTCCCACGGTCTGTACGGGGAAATCGGGATCGTATACGAAATGATCCCCAGGCTCGTCGTCCGGCTCATCGGACGATAAACCGCCGTTCCCCAGCAGCGTGTTGGCGTTGCCCGAAGAATGCAGATACCACTTTTGCCAGTCGGTTCTCGCGAGCGGCCATTCGAACTCATCCCGCCATTCATTGACGCCCATTATGAAGAGCCTGAGCGGGGCCTCGTCGACGATGCCGTTGTCTATGCCCCTCATCCAGTAGTCGAACCAGCGCCGCTCCAGTCCATCGAGGTCATACAGCGAGTTCGAGCCGAAGTCGATGTCGCCCGTCTTTGTGGAAGCGCTGAGCGAGTGCGGCCACGGACCGACGATCAACTGCGTTTGCCTGGCTTCGGGCGTGCGTCCATGCAGCCGCAGGCCGTTGAAGTTGATAAACGTGTTGTGCGAGTACAGGTCGTACCAGCCACCCATAATCAGCGCCGGAGCGGCGATTTCGTCCCACTTGTTTTCGACGTTGACGGAATCCCAGTAGGAGTCGTATTCGGTGTGAGTGACCCAGTCCTTCCAAAACTGGAGTTCGCGGCCCGCCAGCTGGTCCATCTCGACGACCGGGATAGAGCGAAAGGCCTCGGTCCAGTTGTGATACTCGATGCTCTGCGCGGTTCGGCCATTTGTCCGCATTCCCCACGTAAGCGCAACGCTAAGCTGAAACGCGCCGCCAGGGTGAATGAGGCCTGAGTACAGATCGCAGCACATGACCCTGGGCGCGATGCACGTCAAATACTGGCTGCGGTGAGGGGCGCTCTGCCACTGCACCCATCCGAGATAGGAGCCGCCGGACATGCCGATCTTGCCGTCGCTCCACTCCTGCCGGCCTATCCATTCCTGCGTATCGAAACCGTCCGGGCCGTGATTGAACAGCGCGTAATGAACGCCGTCGGAGTCCCAGCGGCCTCGCACGTCCTGCATTACGCAGGCATAGCCGCTGTTGGCAAGCTTCATGCCTTTCTCGATCATGTTCGACATGTTGTTGTCGTAAGGGGTGCGCATCAACACCGTGGGAAACTTGCCCGAAGCCTTCGGAAGGTAAATGTCGGAAGAGAGCTCGACGCCATCCCGCATGGGGGTCTTGACGTTCAACCTCATGTCGACTTCGTAGTTTGGTTGCATGGTCAGCTCCGGCGCCTATGATTACCGGCTCGACGCGGTCGATCAGGATGCAACTTAGCACAGGTGTCATGCTTCAAACTCGATGTTCGAGCGAGGTAACGCCCGGAGCGGCTGGGACGTTCAGATCGACATGACTGACAGCGAAGCGATGCCGCAAAGCCAGCCGATAGACCGCCCGACCGCTCGGATTATCGTCATCAACGCAAGCGACAAAGTTCTACTCTTTCGCCTCGAAGGCGATGGCGGACCATTCTGGGCAACACCTGGCGGCGGACTCGAAGCTGGCGAATCCTACGAGCAAGCCGCGCGGCGCGAGCTCAGAGAGGAGACCGGTATCGAGGTTGACGAGCTCGGTCCAGTGGTGTGGAAATGCTCCAATCTCTGGAACTGGCGGGACAAAATCTACCGCAGCCTCCACCGCTTTTACCTTGTCCGGTTACGCGACACTCCCGAAGTGGATATCAGCCGGCTCACCGGTATCGAGGCGAAGGCGACTACCGGTTATCGCTGGTGGACTTTCGACGAAATCAACCAGTCGTCCGAGAGGTTTTCACCCCCCGGCATGGTCGATCGCCTCGCGTCCTTGTTCGCCGGCGAGATTCCTGATCCGCCCGTTGACGGCAGGCGGCTTGCCGAGTCAAGAAAGCGTGAGCGTTGAGGACATCCAATGACCTCAACGCCGATGCTTGCTCATAGCGACCGGCCGACTTAACGTTGCACTCCCCGGAGGCGGAGTTCGCGCCCGACGAACCGGAAGCGGCTCGCGCTATTCAAGGAGTGATTCCGTTCTACGGCGCGACCGATCCGGAGCTGTTCGCAATCGAGCGAACCAGCATGGACAGAGCCGGGAAGGTGGTCCGGTTTCTCGACGAAACATTGCCTGAAAGCGGTCTTGTGCTGGATGTCGGAGCGGGAGACGGCTTTACCGCCGAAGCGCTGACGACGCCTTCTCGAACCGTCGCGGCGCTCGAGCCGTCCGCGGGAATGATCCGCGCGGAGCGACCGCTGCGCTGGTGTCGGGGCAAGGCTCAGGCGCTCCCCTTTGCCGACGCCTCGTTTCAAGGCGCGTACGCGACGTGGGCTTACTTCTTTGCGGGCCATCACGACATATCCCCGGGTTTGTCCGAGATTCGCCGCGTCACGAAAGCGGGCGGTCCAATCGTGATAGTCGACAATGCCGGCGATGATGAATTCACGGCGCTCGGCGGCGAGGGGTCAGTTGCGGATATCAGTGCATGGGTGAAGCTGGGATTCGAGGTCGCCTTCATCGACACAGCGTTCGAGTTCGAGACGCTGGACGACGCCCGCCGCCTGCTCGGTTTCTATTTTGGCGAACGCGGCCGAAACCGCGCCCGGTCGCATGTCGAATTCAGGGTCGCGTGCTTCGCCGGACGGGGCGCCGGCGCATAGCCGTTCCCGGAATCTGCCGCGCGCTTAGCGGGCGGCGGCCCGAAAGCGCTCCGCCTGTTCCACGAAGTCGAGTCCCACTAGCTCCTTGAACGCTTGCGTGAGCCGCACGGTAACCTGTCCCGGCGCGCGGTCGCCAATTCGCCGCCAGTTGACTTTCCGCACCGGCACGATGACGTACGGAGTCGTCGTGAAGAACGCCTCATCAGCCATGATGACCTCGTACTGGCCGATATTTGTTTCCCGAAACGGAATTCCCAGGCCGGCCGCCAGCTCGATCACCGCCGCTCGCGTCACCCCCAGCAGGATGTTGCGAGGTTCGGGCGAAATAAGCTCGCCGTCCCGCACAATGAAGAAATTGGCGCCCACTCCCTCGGCGATAAATCCATCGTCGTCCATCAAGAGCGCCCACGCCCTGGGATGGACCCGTCGGGCCTCCAGGTCCGCCAGCGCATAATGAATGCGGCTCCGGTTCTTCGACTTCGGATCGATCAACCGGGCCGGGACCGTTCGCTGCGAAGTTACGACCACGCCGACCCCGGACTCATAGACCGCCGCGATTTCCGGACTGCGCAGCGAGAGGGGCCACGTGTAGACCAGCACCGTCGGCCTGAAGCCGCTCGGAGGCGCTGGCCCGAAGCCCGCCATCGGCCCGTTGGAGACGTTGTGCGAAATGCCTATGTCGTCGCCCGCCTCGTAAAGATGGCGATTTCGATCGACCGTCTCGCGCGTCACGCGTTCCATTTCCGGCAAAGTCAGGCCGCAGTCGATCTCGGCGTAACGCATCGATGCATACAGCCGCTCCAGGTGCTCGCCAAGTCGAAACGGCGCGTGATTAAAGGTGCGCGTGTACTCGAAGACGGCATGACCGTACAGCACGCCCGCGTCGGTGATGGGAATCCCGGCGCGCGACTCCGGGACGAACTCACCGTTCAGATACAAGACGCGCGCTTGATCCATTGGCTCCCTGATCGTCCAGTTGGCGGCAGTCGGATGGGGACCGCCCGAACGCCGCTCTTCCAGGTGACGCCGTTACCGCTCGCCAGAGAGACCTACCGCCGCGTTCGCCTGTCCCGGTTCGTGGTGAGTTTGTCGATCCACGCTTCACACCCGCCCGCGCCGGCTGGTTGGTACTGCCGCTAGGCCCCCAGCGTTTCGTACTCGACGCATCCCGTGTACGGCTTTGGCTCGGCCAGGCCCTTCGGGATTATGTCAAGTCTCTTCATGTGCTGATAGTAAAGCCAGTTGAACTTCTCGGTCGCGTGAATGACGAACTGCTTCGGATTGCCCTCGAACTCGTCGTCGCCCAGGACCTCCCTGAACCAGCGCGCTCCGTAGCGGACATGCTGGCTTTCGTCGGAGATATCCCACTCGATCAACGTCTGCTCGTGGAACCTGCCGTCGCTGATGAAGTTCTTTCGCTGCTTGTGTTTGCCGACCAGCGAGCACGCTTCGCCGGTCTGGGTGATCCAGGCGTAATTCTCGGCAACCGACATCTGACGCCAGATGGTCCAGCGCATGGGTCTGATCAGATCCATCGGGTCGATGCCGTTGAGCCTCATAACCCTATGGCCCATGGAGGTATGCCTGAACTCGTCCCATAGCTGACGGGTCGTGTCGCGATAGAAACCCAGCGGCAAATCGCGGGACGCCCGGTAGATGATCATCGCAAACTGCAGGAAAACGTCGATCTCGCAGCAGTAACTGTAAAGCTGATAGCCGCGGTCGGTGACCTCATTCCCGTTTTCGTCCACGCCGTCGAACTTGATCCGGTTTTCGCGCCAGTAGAGCGTGTCCTCGCGACTCATGTAGCCGTTGTCGAACTTGAAGTCCGGATCGAAATTAACGTTCTCGGGAATCGGCTCCATGGCCCCCAACTCGACTCCGGGCCTGGGGCCGGAGAACGTGCCATCGACCCCGCCGGCCCACGTCAGCATCGACCGGAACGCCCTAACCCGCTTTCGGACCGCGGACCTCCGGGCTTCGTCCATGCCGCGCAGCATCTCCCTGTATCTGTCGCCGCCCCACTTGACCTGCGCCCGCTTTGTTGCGCCTGCATCGTCCAGAATCTTGGCGGTCGGGCGATTGAAGAATTCGTCGCTTTCGCCGCGATGCCGCTTGTACGCTTCCAACTGGGCTTTGCCGAGAACTTCGAAGAGATTTCCATAGAATTCGGCAAGCGAATCAGGATGATCGAGGCAGCGGGCGAACTCCGCGAACACTTCTTCGTCGACGCGCTCGCGCTTGCCGCCGGGATGCTCGTGGTTGCGATCTTCGAGCCTCATGGCCAGGAGGACGTTTTCGTATGCGATCTCCGAAAGCTTGCCGATGTCCGCGTAAACCGGCACGCTCGGCATCTGACCGCAGATTGCGAGCATCGCCAGCTTCTCGAATTCGACGTAGCGCCGGAGACGCATTCGCTCTACCGGAACGCGCAGAAATCCGGCATCGAACTGACCATCTACCTGGACGTTCATCCGCTCGAGGGTTTCAGAGTCCCAGATGATCCGAGATTGCGGCTTCGGCTCCTTAATCGCCACGCTCACTCACCCCCATCCCGACTTCAGGTCGGTTATTCACGACTGCCATCCCGCATTGAACGGAAGCATACTCTCCAGAACCCAGGCTGGGAATGACCACGGCGTACACGCCCCGGCTTGAATCGCGCATCGCGCGGTGTTAGCTTGACCGCGTGCGCCGCACAGACTGAAACTAGGCGGGATCGAGCTGGAATACCGAACGCTTGGCAAGTCGGGACTCAAGGTATCGCTCATCGGGTTCGGGTGCTATCCGATAGGCGGGACGGTCAGCTACTGGCCGAGCGCCATGGACGACGCCAAGCAGGCTATTCATCGCGCGCTCGACGCGGGCATCAACTGCTTCGACACGGCGAGAGTCTATGGGATATCCGAAGAAATGCTTGCCGAAACGATCCAGCCCAAGTCCGACGACGTGGTGATCGTCACAAAATGCGGCCTCCTGGGGAATCCGGCCACGGGTCATCACTACCGCGACTCCCGACCCGAGGCGATCAGACGTTCGGCCGAGGAGAGCCTTCGACGCCTGAACACCGATTGCCTCGACGTGCTGCTGATTCACTGGCCCGACGAGAACACTCCGATAGAAGACTCGATGGAGGAGCTGAACAGGCTTCTGGAGGAAGGCAAGACCAGGCATATCGGAGTCTCGAACTTCAAGCGGCCGCTGCTCGATCGAGCCGGCGGGCTGGGTCCGGTCACGGCAAACGAGATTAGCTACAACATGCTCGACAGGGGGCCGGAGGAATCCACCATGCCGTTCTGCGAAGACTCGAACGTTGGAATCCTCACGCACGGCACCCTGGCGTACGGCTGGCTCGCCGGGCAGTTTGACGCGGTAACCCGATTCAGCGACGAGATACGATCTCGCGGTCACCCCGACGGCTTGCCGTTCTTCGAGGAGAAGCACTTCGGTCGTAATCGCGGCGCGGTGGACGATCTCAAAGCCCTGGCGGAACGAAATGGCGGCACGCTGCCGCAGTTGGCAATTCGGTGGCAGCGCCGTCAGACAGCCGTCAGCTCGGCGCTTATAGGATTCCGCAAGCCGTCGGAGGTGGACGAGGCGATAAAAGCGCTCGACTGGAACCTGCCGGAAAGCGAGCTGGACGAGGCAGACTCGATAGCCAGGTCGGCGTATGAACGGATGCGATCCGATCAAATTCCCTGGCCGCCGCGGCAAGCGGCCCACGTACCGGGCGTCATGGGAGACGCCGTCTAGAAAGCCGCTGCGAGAGGATTCTCCGATGCTCCAGAGCCAGCGCGTCGCGCAAGTGTCCGGACGGACGCTGCTTCGGGGCGGATCGGTATGGGACGGCTCGGACACCGACCGCGTCGTGCGGAGCGACGTCCTGATCGCAAACGGCGTCATCGCCGAAGTCGGTCCGCCCGGCTCGATTCCCGCGCCAGACGGCGTTCGGCAGGTCGACGCGGGCGGCAAATTCCTGATTCCGGGTCTTGTCGACATGCACGTTCACCTGGTCCCGGGAAACTCGACCGAGTTATGCGTAGCCGCCGGCGTCACGACCGTCCGCGACCTCGGCAACTACTCGGAGTGGGTGTTTGGCCTGCGCGAGAAGATTCGACGCGGAGAGCTTCCGGGGCCGCGAATCTTCGCGGTAGGCGAGATCATCGAGGGCAGCATTCCGTGCCGCCGCGGCTTTATCAGAGTTACGACGCCCGACGAGGTCCGCGTGGCGGTTCGGGCGCTGCTCGACCGCGGCGCCGACGGAATCAAGCTATACCAGTCGACGCCCGCCGAAATCGTCTCGGCGGCAGTTGACGAAGCCCACCGGCTCGGATCGTGGATAGCGGGTCATCTCTGCTGCATGAACTTCATAAACGCCTGGTACAGCGCGGAAAACGTGGGCGCCGAATACCGCGGTCACAGAGACTGCCACGGGGCGCTCGAAGCTGGCGTCGAGGCCGGCATCGACACACTGGAACACGCCTTCGCAACCAGCGACGGCGTTCTTGACCAAATGGTCGAAAACGGAGTTGCCTTCTGCCCCACCCTCGCCTGCACTGGCAGCCAGGGAGGTTACCGCGACCCGAGCCTGCTACCCGATCTGGAGCGGGTGTTCGAAAATCCCCACCAGGTCGCCGGCCGCCCGCCGAATGCCGAGCCAAGCGGCCGGCGCGCCGAGCTTTGGTACGAATCGCAGAAACAACTCGTAAGGGAGTTTCATCGCGCCGGAGGCAAGGTGCACGCCGGCACGGACAGCCCGTTTGGCGTGGCCGTGGGCTTCGGACTGCATAGCGAGCTGGAGCTGCTTGTCGAGTGCGGACTCACTCCGCACTCAACCCTGCTCGCGGCCACGCGGCACGCCGCCGAAACGCTGCGGGTGGCCCATCTTCAGGGCACGATAGAAGCCGGCAAGACGGCGGACCTTGTCGTTCTGACCGCCGATCCGCTGGACGACATCGCCAACACCCGCAAGATCGACATGGTTATCCAGGCCGGCCGGATCTACGACCGCGACAAGCTACGAGCGCTCGCGGAATCGAAGCAACATCACATTCCCAAACGCCGACCCGTGAGCCAAAACGGCGCGCAAGTCGCCTACGAAGCCCGAGGCGGCGGTCCCGCGATTGCCGTCCTCGCCGGCGGACCCGGCGGGTCCGCGATAGAGGTGGGTCGCCGGGACGGGGCCGCCGACTGGTTTTCGCTTTCTGAGCTGTCGCTAGATCACCGGATGCTGTTCATCGATCCCGTCGGAACGGGTCATTCCGACGCATGGAGCGGCGCCGAACCGCCGACGCCCGACGACATGGCGGCAAGCATCGACGCCGTCCGCGAAGCCGAAGGTCTCGACCGCCTCACGCTTGTCGCCCACGGCTCGGGAGCGCTCACGGCGCTGGCCTGCGCGCGCCGCCCCGGCTCGTATTTGGACAGGCTGATCCTGATAAGTCCCACCGTCAGCGCGCCGCTGCTGGCCGAAGACCTTCGGCGGATTCGCGATTCGGCCGAACAGCCTGCCAGGGCAGACCTTGATCGCCAGGCCGCCGAGGGGATCTTCGAAGACGCCGGCTCGGGCTACCGCGAGGCCTATTGGCGCGCCGCTCGAAACGTTCTCGGCTCGAACCACCAGCCATTCGAGCTGATGCTGGGCTTTCGCCACGATTCGCGCACCAGACGTTTTCAGTGGTGTACGTACCGGGACCTGTGGAAGCCGCAAGGCGAGTTCGAGCTGACCGGGGAATGGTCCCGGATTGACGCCTTGCCCTCCATCGAATCGCTGTCCGTTCCCCTGCTCGTGATAACAGGCGCGTACGACACGCCGGCCATGCGGCAGAGCGGGGCAATAACCGAGGCGAATCCCGACGCGCAATTGCTGGTTTTCCCGGAAAGCGGTCACTTCCCGTTCGCCGAGGAACCGGACCGCTTCATGCGCGCCGTCCGCGCCTTCGTCTCCGACCGCGACCGCGTCGCGGACGCCTGGCTCGAACCCTGCCGTGGAAACCCGGCGCTTGCCGGCGCGGTGGACCAGGCCCTTGCAGACGGGCTCGAACGCGCAGTCTCGTTTGGCCTGGCGCGACCGGAGGTCTCCAAACGCTCACGGTTCACGTTTGCGCCGGAACTGGTTCAGTCAACCGGCGGCGAGATGGAATTGCGCGCGGTCGCGCGCGATTCGGGCGCAACGCCCGCTGAAATCACGGTCGCCGAAACAGTCTCCGGCACGGCGGAAATCGGCAAAGCCGCGCGGCGCGTTGCCGACCGGCTCCGCGTCTGGGCCGGAGACGTTTACGGAACGGTCGAGCCTTAGCCCAGCAGCTCCCTGGCCGCGTCGGCGACCCCCTCGGCGTTGAGACCGATCATCGCGCGCATTTCGGTGTAATCGCCGATTTGCTCCATGTATTGGTCCGGAATACCGAGCCGTTTGAACCTCGTGCCTATGCCCGCCTCGGCGATTACCGTTCCCACCGCGGCGCCCAGTCCGCCTGAGATCGTCTGCTCCTCAACGGCCAAAACAGCCTTGTAGTGACTCGCGGCGTGTACCACGGCCCCGTCGTCGAAGGGTTTGAGCGAGCACATATTCAGCACGCCCGCCGATATCCCGGACTCATTCAGCCTGTCCGCGGCCTGAACCGAATACCGCAGCGCCGGCCCGAACGAAACGATCGCAACGTCGGAACCTGCGCTCAGCCACTCCGCCTTGCCGATTTCGAAGGGGCGCTCTCCCAACTCAAGCGCCATGTCACCATCGGCGCCCACGTCGTACGTCGTGCTCGGCCCCATCAGCACGACCGGCCCCTCCACTTCCATCGCGGCCCGGAACGCCGCTTCCATCTGCCAGTCTTCGGCGGGCGCCAGGACGATCAGATTAGGAATCGTGAGATACAGCGCCAGGCTTTCGTAGTCGTGATGAGTGGCGCCGTGCGATATGTTCTGTATGCCGAGCGCGCGCGCGATTATCTTCACGTTCCCGTCGTGCCGCGCCAGGACGGTCCGGATCTGATCGTAGTTCCGAAGCGGCGAAAATGGCGTCACTGCGTTGACTATGGGGATCATTCCCGCCGCGGCCATGCCCGCGGCTACCACCATTTCGTTTTGCTCGGCGATTCCGACGTCGATTACGCGCTCGGGATGCTCCTCCGCGAACGCGGCGTCGATGGTATCGCCCCCCACGTAGCAGACTCGGTCATCCTTCGAGCCATATTCGAGCAGCAATTCGGAAATGCTTTGGGGGCGGGTCGTTGCGGTCGCCACGTTAGTACCCTCGAACTTCCTTGATTGCCGCATCTTGCAGAGCGGTGTCGAGATTCCTGCCAAAGCGGCCGGCGTGCGTTCGATTCTGCTCGAAGAACGACACGCCCTTGCCCTTTATCGTGTCGCAGATCACGGCGCTGGGTCGGCTGGACTCCAGCGGCAAGCCCTCCAGCGTATCGACCAGCTCTCCGACGTCATGGCCGTTTATCCGGCGCACCGCGAATCCAAAAGCCTCCATCTTCGTATGCAAAGGCTCCAGTGACATTGTGTTCTCTGTCCCTCGCGCGCTCGTCTGAAATCGATTCCGGTCGACGATCCACACGAAGTTCTCGAGTTTGTAATGTCCGGCCGCCATGGCCGCTTCCCAGTTCGCCCCTTCCTGAATCTCGCCATCGCCCGTCAGGACCATCACCCGCCCTTCGAGGCCGCGGGCGCGCTTCCCCAGCGCCACGCCCACGCCGAATCCCAGGCCGTGCCCCAACGACCCGCCCGAAAACTCGACGCCCGGAGTGGTAGTGGCGCTCATGCCGTGCATGTGGCTGCCCAGCTCCTCCGCGATGGCAAGATCGGACTCGGGAAAGAAGCCTCTGTCGGCGAGCGCGACGTAGAGCGGCTCGCACGCGAAACCGCGCGAATTTATCAGCACGTCTCGATCCGGCCAAGAGGGATTTTCAGGATCGACTCTCAGAACGTGGTAGTAGAGGACCGTAAAAATATCAGTCGAAGAAAGCGCCCCACCCGGATGCGCCGTGCGGATGTTCATTTCAACGCTGCGCCATCGAAGAAACTTCGCCTTCTCCTCCAGACGCTCGATCAATTCCTGAGTCGCCATCTAGCCCCCCTCCCGGACTCCGTATCCGCCTGGTTCCATGACCATAAAAGCGTGCTTCAGGGCAACATTGTCCCGCCTTGCGGCGCAGGCTGCAATTCGGCGGATTACGTCAGACATACGTTACAAGCCTATTCAAACCGTTCGCCCCGCGCTCTAACGGTATCGAAGAGTCGACGGGCGCACAGCGAAAATCCATCCCCTCTCCCCCTTGGGCGAGAGGCAGGAACCAAGCTCCCTGGGAGGGATGCCAAATCCATTCCCTCTCCTCCTTGGGCGAGAAGCGGGAACCACACTCCCTGGGGGGATGCTAAATCTATTCCCTCTCCCCATCGAGGGAGAGGGTTTAGGGTGAGGGGGACCACAAGCCCTCCGCCAACAAGCCCACGGCGGGATAGTCGGCTGAATAGAGGAACGTCGAGCCGGAGTTCGGTTTGAGGCCTGGGCTATTGCGGGTCCACTTTCGCGGAGTTGACCGCGTTTTTTGCTTTTGACCAGATTTGACGTATTGCCCTGACCGCCCGCCGCCGGTTGGCGGTTGAATCGACCCGCTGCCGGTATCGAGATAGGTCATGAGGTGTAGGAAACGGCAGCGATTTCTGAAAATTACCCTGTGAACTTTGAAATACGGTGTTTTTGACGATGGCCGCCGGGGGTGATAGCGGCTGTGGATGGCGAAGGGCGAGGATTGGGCTGCTGGCGTTTGATTTCTTGTGTCTGGGTGATGGGTCGGAAGGCTCTGACTGGCTGGTCGGGCACAGGTCGTAGGGGCGGCTCGGGCACAGGCGGTAGGGGCGGGTTTGAAACCCGCCTTAACGAACGATGGTCGGGGCGCGGGACTGGTGATTGCGCGTGTAGCGGGCTTTCAGTGATGGCAGATTCCTCACTTCGCTCGGAATGACAGTTTTCGGTCGGAATGACACGCTCGCTCAGAATGACGGTATGCGGGGGTGGGTGGACGATGGGGATATTGGGGGTGATTCTGGAGATCGCGGGCCTTTCGAGGAAATGAATCAGGTGAAATGGGTAAATCGAACTGGACCGAACATGGCACGCGACCGAAGCGTGTTCGGCTTACGGAGCGAAAGCGGCGGGCGCTGGAGCTGAGGCTCCAGGGGCTGAGCTTTTTCGAGATTGCACAGAAGGTTGGGTACGCCTCGCCGTCGGGGGCGTATGAAGCGGTCAAGACCGCGCTGGACTCGGCAGTTGTGGATGCGGCAGGCGAGTTTCGCAAGGTGCACGTCGCACGGCTGGAGGCCCTGCTGGAAGGTATTTGGAGTGCGGCCCGCGGAGGAAACCTCGGGGCCGTTGACAGAGCGCTGAAGGTGCTTGAGCGGGAGGCCAAGCTGCTGGGTCTCGATTTACCCGCACAGCCTGCGGAGCAATCCGAGGAACTGCCCGCCAAAGCGTACATAAACTTTCCCATGGACGATATCTGATCCGGCCCTTCAGATCCGGCCCTTCAGATCCGACGC
Organism: Chloroflexota bacterium; assembly: GCA_965263025.1. Classification (GTDB taxonomy): domain Bacteria; phylum Chloroflexota; class UBA11872; order UBA11872; family VXNJ01; genus JAPOVO01. Next base: position 840,151 of record OZ253578.1, read on the forward strand.
TCAGATACGGCGCTTCAGATACGGTGCTGGAAAGTGCGCCCATACGCAGTCTCGCTCCCCTCCCGTCATTCCGGCGGAAGCCGGAACCCAGGAGCCGCAATCCGGCATTTCACGTAGGGGCGGGTTTGAAACCCGCCTCTACCGCCTGTGCCTGACCAGCCAGTCAGAGCCCCTACCGCCTGCGCCTGATCAGCCGGTCAGAGCCTTCCAACCCATCAGCCAGACACAAGAAATCAAACGCCAGCAGCCGGAATTCAGTGCCCAAACCTCGCCCTACCGTCATTCCATCTCCCTTCCCGTCATTCCGGCGGAAGCCGGAATCCAGTGGCCGCAATCCAGGAGCCGCAATCCGGCATTTCACGTAGAGGCGGGTTTGAAACCCGCCCCTTACCGCCTGTACCTGATCAGCCAGTCAGAGCCCTTACCGCAATTTTCAATAAATCATTGAACGTCATCCGTTTCGGACCTGCCCGAACACCCCGAACGAGGGATGCCTGCGGCGAGCCGATATGAAACCCGCCCCTACGTGAAATGCTGGATTCCGGCTTTCGCCGGAATGACGGGAAAGGGGATGGGATGACGGAAAGGCAAGCCGGAATGGCGGGAGGGGAGCGGGGATCGCACGGAACAACGCCTGTCCCGCGAGTCGTGTCTGACCGTGCGCGGTCAGCCTGCCCGCCCTGAGCTTGCCGGAGGGTCGAACCACGACTGCGCGATGAAGCCGATCCATTCGCGTCCGGACCCTGCCAGAGCGGTATCCGCCTGGCTCCGCGACCATGCGACCGCGCTTCAAAACAACATTGTCCCGCCTCTCGCGGCGATCTACGATTCGAGCCGAAAGATCGGCCTCCTCTCATACCGGGACCAGCGCCCGGCGTTGGCAAGCCCCGCCGTATGCGGGTACCATCGCAGCACGATAGCGGCAAGCGAGCGGCGTCCAGATTCGATGCCCAAACAGGACATCAAGGGGGCAACGGTGGCAGTCAACGAACGTGTGGCTTACTTCAACGGCGACATCGTGCCGGAAGAGGAGACTCGAGTTTCGATTTGGGATGCCGGCGTACGCTCCGGCGAGTGGGTTTTCGAATCGACCCGCACCTTCAATCACAAGTGCTTCAGGCTGCGCCAGCACCTCGAGCGGCTGTACGCGTCGATGAAGGTCATAGACATCGATCCCAGGATGACGATCGACGAGATGGAAGACGTCACTCTTGACGTGCTCGATCGAAACTTGAGCACGATCAGCGCGAACGATGACTTCATGTTCAGTCACGACGTCTCCCGCGGCATGTCCAAACCGTTCAACCTCGGAGCCAACGACTCATACGAGCGCACGATAATAATCACGTACCTGCCGATGGGGCCCTTCTCGCACGGGTACATCGACTCGCTTGTTAACGGAGTCCACGCCATCATCCCGCCGCAGCAGACGATACCGGCGCGTTTGCTGGACCCCAAGATGAAAAACCGCAACCGAATCCACTACTCCAAGGGTTCCAGGCAAGCCGCCCGAATCGATCCCAAGGCCAACGCGATATTCCTCGACGAGGACGGATTCATAACCGAGGGCGGCGGCGCCAACTTCCTAATCATCAAGGGCCGGGACGTAATCTCGCCCGAACCCCGAAACATCCTTCGCGGCGTTACGCGGGGCGCGGTCAAGGACTTCACGCCCGGCCTGGGCCTCAATTTCGTGGAGCGGAATATCGAGGCTTACGACGTTCACACGGCTGACGAAGCGTTCTTCACTTCCACGCCCTACTGCGTAATGCCGTGCGTAATGCTCGACGGCGCGCCTATCGCCGACGGCAAGCCCGGACCCATCACCGGAGAATTGATGGGAGCGTTCAGCGAGGAGCTCGGCGTAGACGTCATCGAGCAGGCGCGGCAGCTTTCGGAGCCGTTCATGGAGAGTCCGCCAAAGGGATCCCGGCCCTACTAGACGCTGGATTCCGGTATGGCTGATCTCAGGGTCGGATTCGTAGGCGCCGGCATCATCGCCGTGGCCCACGCCATCGCCCTCAGCAGGATCGAGGGCGTGAAGATAACGGCCACGATCGACCCGCTGAAGGAGCGCGCTGAAAAGCTGGCCGCGGAATTCGGCGGCAGGGCGTTCACGTCGTTTGAGGACGCCGCCGATGAGGTGGACGCTGTATGGATCGGCACCCCGCCGTACCTGCACTGTCAGAACTCACTCGCCGCCCTCGAAGCCGGAAAGCACGTCTTCGTCGAGAAGCCTATGGCGCTTTCGCTTTCGGACGCCGACTCGATGATACGGGCGGCCGACCGCGGCAACCTCAAGCTTGGCGTTGGCGAGATGATCCGCTTCTACCCCGCATACCGGGAGATGCGGCGAATCATTCAGGCGGGCGAAATCGGCGAACCCGTTTCAATATGGAGTCACCGGTACTCGAACTCATCGCTCGATTTCGACCCCCAGTGGCGCTGGGATCCGAAAAAGAGCGGCGGATTCGTTTTCGAATGGCAGACACACGAAATAAACACAATCCGCTATCTCGGAGGCGAAGTCGTCTCGGTCGACGCCAGCGTCTACTACAGCCCCAGACTCCCTGACTACGACGTAACGGCGTATGCGACACTCGTCTTCGAGAACGGGTGTATGGGCCGGGTCGATGGAAGCGTTCAATTTCCTTATTCGTTCACCGAGCGCGGAGCCTTGGGCGCCGAGGGAACTGTTATCGCCCAGGACGACGAGACTCTTCTGATTCATCGCCTCGACAGCGCCGCCCCTGAGGTTTACAAAGGCATCATCGGAATCCACGAAGGTGAACATGGCCGGACCACGCTCCGCAGGGTGCTGGAAGATCGTGATTTCGTTGACGCGGTCCGCCAGGATCGGGAGCCGTCGATGAATGGAAGGGAAGGCCGCGCCGACGTCGAGGTCGCGCTGGCCATCCACGAGTCGTCGCGGGAACGACGGATCGTCGAACTATCTCCGAGAGACGCGTAGCCCGCCAGGAAGCCGTCGGTACGTCATGAACATAGCTCCCGAACTGAACATCGCGAGGCGCGAGGCGTGACCGGCGCCGACGCCGTCGCCCAAATCCTGAAACGCGAAGGGACGGAATATCTCTTCTGTTTTCCCACCACGCCGATAATCGAGGCCTGCGCCAGAGTCGGTATCCGCCCCATCATCACGCGCACCGAACGCACGCTCATCAACATGGCCGACGGATACTCCCGCGTTTCCAACGGCAACCGGCTGGGGGTCTGCGCCGTGCAGTATGGACCGGGCCTCGAAAACGCATTCGGCGGCATTGCGCAAGCCTATGCCGACTCCTCGCCAATCCTCGTGCTCCCGCTGACCGAATCTCAGAGTTTCGCCGACACCAAGCCGGCTTTCGGGGCGGTCGAGCATTACCGGGGAATTACCAAATGGGTCGGGATGGTCAACCGATACGACCGCCTGCCGCAATTCATGCGCAGGGCTTTCACGCTTCTCAGGACCGGGCATGGAGCGCCGGTAGTCGTTGAAGTCCCCCGCGAAATAGCTTCCGGCGAACACCCGTCCCACGAATTGGACTATCAGCCGGCCCCGTCCGTGAGGACAATGGCCGATCCGGGCGATATCGAATCGGCCGCCGAACTTCTGGCCGCCGCCAGCCGGCCTTGCATCATCGCCGGGCAGGGAGTGCTCTACGCCGGCGCCGCCGGTGAGCTGATCAAGCTGGCCGAAACCCTCGACGCTCCGGTCGCCACGACTTTGATGGCTAAAAGCGCCTTTCCCGAAACTCATCCGCTATCGCTGGGCGTCGCCAACCGAAGCGAGAGCATCGCGGGGCGCTTTCTGGAAAGCTGCGACGTGATACTGGCTATCGGCGCCAGTCTTTCCGAGGGGCTGATGCTCGCCCCGCTTCCGTCGGGCAAGCCCCTCATTCATTCGACGATAAACGAATATGACCTGGCCAAGACCTATCCCACCGCCGTGCCGGTACTCGGCGACGCAAAGCTGGCGGCGGGCCAGTTGATCGACGCTCTGCGCGAACGGTTGTCCGACAATCACGAGCGCCCGCCCACTGCGATCAGGCGCGAAATACAGGCTGAGCGGATGGCCCAGCTTGACGAGTGGCTGCCTGTCTTCACGTCCGACGAGAAGCCGATACGCCCCTACAGGATCATGTGGGACCTGAACAACCTGGTTGACCGCGGCAACACGATCGTCACTCACGATTCGGGAATGCCCCGGGGCCAGCTTGTGTTCACCTATCAGGCGACGACGCCGCGCGGATATATCGGCTGGGGAAATTCCACGCAGTTGGGAACCGGCCTCGGTCTGGCGATGGGCGCGAAGCTTGCCGAGCCCGAAAAGCTGGTCGTGAACGTGATGGGCGACGCCGCCTTCGGAATGGCCGGCATGGACATAGAATCAGCCGCCCGGCTGCGCATCCCGATTCTCACCATTGTCCTGAACAACTCCATAATGGGCGGTCACGACAGGGTGATGCCGGTCGCCACCGAGAGTTACGGCTCGGCGCACCTCTCTGGCGATTACGCCGCCGTCGCGGCCGATCTTGGCGCTTACAGCGAAAAGGTATCGGATCCCGGTGAGGTAATCGCGGCGCTCGAACGAGGAATCGGCAAGACTAAAGAAGGCACGCCAGCCGTGCTGGAATTCATCACGGCGCACGAGCGATAGCGAACGGAGAGCATCCGATGGCCACCCACATATTCGAGCCGAAAACGTACTACGGCACGCTCGGCACGCGTCCTCCGGCGCTGGAAATCGACCCCGGCGACACCATCTCGACGACCACGGTCGACGCTGCGGGAGGCGATAAGAGCGGCGAATTCTGCGGGGTTGCCGGAAACCCGCAGACCGGCCCTTTCGCCGTTCGCGGCGCTGAGCCGGGCGACACCCTCGCCGTGAAGATCGACCGGCTGTGGCCCAACCGCCCCAACGGATTCACGAGAGCCGAAATCGCGCCGAACGCCACCGACTTCGGCTACGAACCCACCTTTGACGACACGGTCGAACGGGCCTGGTGGAGTCTGGATCTGGAGGCCGGCATTGCAAGGCTTTCGACCCCGCGCAACCGCGTGGGCGGCGTCGAGCTTCCATTGAAACCCATGCTCGGCTGCTTTGGAGTGGCGCCCGAACGAGGCCAGGCCATCTCGACCGCGACCTCGGGACCGTACGGCGGAAACATGGACTACCGAGGCTTCGTCGAAGGGGTAACGGTCTACTTTCCAGTGTTCGCCGAGGGGGCGCTATTTAGTCTCGGCGACGGTCATGCGATCCAGGGCGACGGAGAAATCGTCGCTACCGGCATCGAGACTTCGATGGACGTGACTTTCACCCTGGACGTATTGCGCGGCGAGTCGATCAACTGGCCCCGGGCTGAAGATGACGAATTCATAATGGCGGCCGGCAACACGCGACAACTCGATCAGGCTCTTCGACATGCGACGACCGAACTGATTCGATGGATGTGCGACGGCTACGGACTATCCGAACGAGAGGCGCACCTGCTGCTTGGGCAGTGCATCCGATACGACGTAGGCAGCGTCTACGACGCCGCGGGCACAATGGTTGCCAAGGTCGAAAAGGCCCTGCTGGCTCAGTTCAATTAGGCAGCGCGCGTAAGGTCCGCCGCCTACTCGATCTCGTATCCGGGCTGGCCTTCACGCACGACTATCGTTGCGTTGGCGGGCACGTCGCGCAGGACGGTCACTTCTCCCGTGGTCGGCCACGTGACGGTTACTTGCTCAACCCGGTCCGCTCCGGGGCCCAGCCCAAAGTGCTCGGCAAGCTCGCTCTGTCCGAGAAAGTGACCGCGGACTCCAACCTCGCGGATCTGGGGAGCCGTTGCATCCCGAACCTTGACCGTTAGCTTGGCGCCTATTCCGCGCGTGTTCGCGCTCTCACCCACGAGCCTGATCCGGAGCCATGAATTCGCATTGCCGCCGTCGTTGCGGTACAGCCGCGACACGCTGCCGTTGTTGACCACAAACAGGTCGAGATCGCCGTCGCCGTCGTAATCGAACGTGAGCAGACCCTTGCCGGCAGCCGCCTCGGTCAGGCCGGCGCTCTGGGAGATTTCCGTCATCACGCCGTTTCCGTCATTACGCCAGAGCCTCGAATAGCCCAGGTCAGCTTCCGAGGGCGATTCCGACTCGCGCATTCCGTTCACCATGGCAAGGTCGAGATCGCCGTCGTTGTCGAAGTCGAAGAACACCGCGCCCCATCCCCAGCCGCCGTCGCGCACGCCGGCGGAGTCAGTCGCGTCGCTAAAGAGGCGGTTGCCGTCGTTTCGATAAAGCCGGTTGCCGGTCGCTGCCCACGGGTCGCATCCGGTTGAGACCTGGCATCGCTCGAATTCGTGAAACGTCGATGATACGAACCAGTCCAGGTCGCCGTCGCCGTCGTAGTCACCGAAGGTCGAGCCCATGCCATTCTTGTCCGAACCTATCTGAGCGGCGAGCGTGCCGTCGGTGAAGGTCCCGTCGCCGTTGTTCCAGTACAGACGCGTGGTGCCGAAGTCCGACGTCACCGCCAGATCGGGCCATCCATCCCCGTCAAGATCGGTAAAGGCCGAGGCGAAGGAGAACGCGCCTGTTGGCGACGGTCCCGTCCACGGGCCGGACGAACCAACCCCTTCGCCGCTCGCCGTCCCGACAACTTGCGATTCGACCTCGTCCATTACGACTCCCGCCTTAACCGTCACGTCCTCGAAATGGCCCGGAGCCTGCGCGCCGCGGTTTCTCAGCAGCCGCGCGTGCGAGAGCGAGCCCTCCGCGAGCAGCGACTCGGACCCCCACTCCGTGACGTGCATATCCAGCCAGCCGTCCAGGTCGTAATCGCCAACGCCGACGCTGTAGCCGATATGCGCTTCGGAGGTCGCTATCGCCGCGCCGCGCTCGACGGCCTCCTCGGTAAACCTGCCGGAGCCGTCGTTGATGAAAAGGTAGAAGCGGGTGTCGGCAATCGTGGTCACGTAGAGGTCCATGTCCCGATCATTGTCCACGTCTATCCAGGCCGCGCCGTTGGATCGAAGGTCGAATCGATCCAGCCCGGCCCACGCGGTGCGGTCCTCGAACCGCCCGGCGCCCATATTGCGAAACAGCATGTCAGGACCGTCCAGGCGCGTCACGAACAGATCGACCAGGCCGTCATTGTCGTAGTCGGCTGCCGCGGCCCCTCCGCTCATTCTCTCGGGTAGACAGTATTGGCTCGGCAGATAACCGTCAGGCCCCTGATCGAGCAGGCACTCGCCCGTGGGGCGAAAGTTGAACTGGTTGTATATCAGCCCGGCCTCTTCGGTTACGTCCGTGAAGACGACAGGTCCCGACGGCGCCAGCGGCGCCTGCATGGCGCTCGCCGAGTGCGATCTGGATTCAAGCCCGGCCAGCACGGGACCCGGCGCCAGAGTGCTGAGGAGCAGAACGCCAAGTCCTCCGAGAACTCCAAAACCCCACGTTGCCGCGCCAAGCGCCGCAACCGCCCGCCTGGGCATGACTTTCGCAAGGCCCCAGAACGTGAATGGACCAGCCGCGGCGGCGGTGAACAGCAGAGCCGCCGCCGGTCCAGCCCCCATGCCGGCGAGCAGGAGCGCCGCCACGAGCGGAATTTCGAACATGAGCGGAACGTTGATGAGAATCCCGATCGTCGCGGCCACGGCCACGCCCTGAATGCTGTCTCCGAGCAGCGAGGGCACGATCCGTGGATTCACCCACTGCAAGACGAGACCTGTTGCAAACGCCGCGGCCACCATCAGCGGCCCAAGGCGAATCGCATAGCGGGCGCTGATAGCCGCCCAGTCGCCGAGACCTTCGGTTAGCGCCCGCCGCCAGGTGGCATCGTTTGGAGCAGAGAGTTCCAGTCCGGAGTCGAACTCCGCCGGCGTCTTTGCCCGCCTTCCAATCGCGACCGCCACCAGCGGGCCGACGAGAAGCCCGGCAACGATCCCCAGCACTACTCTCGATCCGGTCAGAAGCGGCGTAAAAACTATCGCCGTCATAATCAATGCCGGCAGATTGAGGGTGGAGGATCCCTGCAGAATGCCAAGCGAGGCCTCGATCCCGGCGCCTTTTCGTCGGAATGCGGAGCTGATGGGCACGATGCAGGCCGAACAAAGCGTCATCGGCGTTCCAACCACCAAGCCGGTCAGCGCTCCCCTAATCCCTCCTCTGGAGATTCCGGGCGTGGTCGACCGGGGAAACAGAAACGCCTCGGTGACTCCCGCAACGAGGATGGCGAAGATCATTCCCGCCGCCACGAGCCCCAGGTACGTCAGCGAAAACGTCCACCAACCGGACAGGAACGACTCGTTCGGCTCGCGTTCGAGGCAAAATCCCTGGAAGCATCTCGCGGTCTCCGCCGTGGCCGCGACCATGTCTTGCTCCACGAGGTCGAGTTTCGGGACCCGGTTGAAGACCAGGAAGAGCGTGAGCATCACCGCGAACAGGGCAAGCCCCAGTATTCGCCTTTTGTTGAACGCCGGCGCCAGACCGCGCGGCGCGCGAAAGGCGCCGTTCCTGAGGGCCGTTACCGCTCCAAGTCGAATGTTGAAAATTCGAGCGAACTCCTTGAACGGACCAATCGCCGACAACCGCTACGCGCGGCCTGGCCCCGACCGCCGACCGCGTACGCGGCTATTCGCCGTCGACCGGCTCGGGAGAGCCGCTCCTGGCGGATTTCTCCACGGCTTCCATCAGCGCCACGACGCGCCTGCTGTCACGCCTCGCGACCGGCTCCGGCCCGCCGCCGGTTAAGTGCAAAGCCAGATCCGAATAGTACTTGCCCCAGGCCGAATCTGAATACTTCACTACTCGCTCGTCGACTCCTCCGTCCTTGAGCTTGCGAACGATGAACGAGCCTGGGGCTTCCGCCGTCACGGGAAACGGATAAAGATAATTCGCCGTGGCGTTTTTGCCCGTGTCGACGATGGTTCCCCCGGTTCCCGAGATTTGCCAGAGGGGTTGTCCGGTCAAAGACATCCGCGAAATAGTCACGTCGGCCAGCGCGCCGGAATCGAAACGCAACCAGGCGCGAGCGTGCAGCTCGTTGAGCTCGGAGTCCGGCGCCGGGATCAGCGCGCCTATGGCATTTAGCACCCGCCGCCCCTCGAGCAGTCGCAGAATCCAGTCGAACGCATGAGCGCCCAGCGAGTTGTAAAGAAGTCCCCCCGACTTCGACTTCGAGTTTCTCCAGGACGTTCCGTGCAATCCTCTGCTCTCGGATACCAGCCGTATTTCCTTCAGATCGCCGATTCCGCCAGACCTGACAATCTCCTGGATAGCCAGGAAGTTCCCATCGCGGCGGCGGTTGAAGAAGGTAGCGACAGCCCGCCCGCGGGCTTCGGCGGCTTCGAACAGCGCGTCGGCCTGCTGCACCGTGAAGCACAGCGGCTTTTCGACCACGACGTGCTTGTCCGCCTGGATCGCGGCAAGCGCCAGCGGATAGTGAAGGTAATGCGGCGTCAGAATCGATACGACGTCGATTTCAGCCTCGGCGAGGAGCCGTTCAGGGGTCTGAAAGGTTGCGATCCCCGGAAAGTCGCGTCGGGCCCTGGCGGCGGCGGCGGGGTTGACGTCGCATACGGCGGCCAGCTTCATTCCGTCCGTGGAGTTGATATAGGTTCCGTGCCGGCGGCCGTGCTGCTCCCATCCGAGGCTGTAGCCGATCAAACCGCAACGAGTTTCGCTCATGGATTTACCGCGCAGGCGCGCGATTGCGAATCACCCGACGACTCCCCGGGCAAGGTGGATAGCCCCGTCACCCGTTTGCGGGTCTAACCCTTTATTCCGGTTAGCTGGATTCCGCCGACGATGTGCCGCTGAAGTATCAGGAAAATGATGACCAGTGGAGCAGTCCCTACCACCGATGCCGCAAAGGTGCCGGTCCAGTTGTCGTACTGAAGGTCTTTGTACATGCTTAGCCCAACGGTGATCGGGAACAGGTCCCAGTTGTCAAGGACTATGAGCGGCCAGATGAAACTGCTCCATTCGGAGACGATTATGAATATCCCGAGCGCAATCAGCGCCGGACGCGCAAGCGGCAGGGCGATGGTCCAGAATACGCGGAACCAGCCGGCCCCATCGATCAGCGCGGCTTCTTCGAGCTCCGCCGACTGATTCAGGAAAAACTGGCGCAGCATGAATATGCCGAACCCGCTCGCAAAACTCGGCAGCACCACGCCCAGCATATTGCCAAGCGCGCCATACGTCTGACCCGCAAGACCCATCCAGTGCACGAGCAGATATACGGGAATCAACATCACCGAAAACGGCAACATCATCGTCGCCAGCACCATGATGAAGAGAACATCCCTTCCGGGAAAACTCAGCCGCGCGAATGCGAACGCCGCGAACGCGTTTATGAATAGCTGAACGGCCAGAGTTGCGACGGCGTATACCGCGCTGTTGCGGACGTAGAATCCCATCCGCCCCCGAAACGGATCGACGGATTCCTGAAAGTTTTCGAAGACCCACTGTTCCGGCCAGGGCCGATAGATGTTGAGAAGAAACTCGCTTTCGGTCTTGAACGCTGCCGACAGAGCGAAGAAATACGGCAGCAGCATCGTCACCGCGAGAATCGTGAGAAGCGAAAATATGAAGCCTTTGCCAATGCGAACGAACCAGACGGACCTGGCATCTCGGATAGTTCGCGACGACAGCTCCCGCCTCACCATCAAACCTTCCTCAGTCAGCTTGGCGTCGGCTTCCACGGAGCTTCCCTAATAGATCTGACGCGAGCGGTACAGCTTTAGCTGAAATACGGTGAAGACAAAGATCACCGCGAACAGAAACCACGAAATCGCCGCGGCCCTGCCCATCCTGAAGTTCTGGAAAGCGACCTGGTAGATGATCTGCTGAACGGACTCGGTAGCTCGATTTGGTCCGCCGCGCGTAAGCACGAACATCTGCGTGAAAACCTGCCACGAGCCGATTGTAAGAATCACCCAGACGAACGCCACGGAGTTGCGCATCAGCGGGAGCGTTACATTCCAGAACTGCTGCCACGACGTCGCTCCATCGACCCTGGCCGCATCGTAGTAAACGGGCGGAATGTCCTCCCGGCCAGCGATGAAGATAATCATGAAATATCCGACGGCGGCCCAAATCGTCATGAAGATCACGGCCGGCATCGCCCATCCCATGCTGTTCAGCCAGTTTGGCGGCGAAATGTTCAGGAGTTCGAGAAGTCTGGTAAAGGGGCCGTTGGGCGAATATATCCACAGCCAGATCAGCGCGACGACGACCATCGGCGTGATCGTCGGGATGAAATAGACGGTCCTGAAAAACCCCCGACCCCTCGGAGCCCAATGCGCCCACAGCGCGAGGCACAGCGAAAAAACGGTGATTATCGGAACCGCCACGAACGTGAAGTAAGCGGTGTTCTTGAAGGCGTTCCACAGGGTCTTGTTGTCGAGCGCATGCAAGTAGTGGTCGAAACCGACGAAGGGCTTCTCGGGATTGATGATGTCCCACCGATGGAAGGACACGTACAGCGAGAAAATCATCGCGATGTAGGCAAAGACGATGATGATCGTCATGGCCGGCGCTATGAACACATAGCCGTGCCAGCTCTTTTGCATTCGCTTGAGCATGCGCGCAAAGAGGCCAGGACCCTGGGTTAAACCCCGCATGGCCCCGACCCCTTGCATCGCTAGCGCTCCTTGATAATCAGTTGCGTCGGATTTTCCGGCGCTCGATTACAACTCTACGGCACGTCTTCGAGACACTCGATCGACGCCTCGAATATCTCAGCAACAGCCTCATCCGGCGTCTTGTCGCCGAGCATCACGGCCTGACCTAGCGGTCGAATCACCTGCGACAGGCATCCGCGCCGAATGTACGGCCACGGACCCGCGTTATCCATCGGCCTGAGCCCCTCGTAGAAACTGCCCCACTGCGGCTGCCCCTTCTTCAGGAACTCCCAACCTTCCGTATTGTAGAAGTCTTTTCTGGCGGACGGAATGTTGTTGATCCTGACCCGCCCGATCGCGGCGTCAAGGCTGCCGTACCAGGCCGCGAACTCGAATCCGAGATCGGTGTTGCCCTTGGTCGGCACCGTCATCATGTTCGTCCACGTGACGCCCTGCCGGTCTACCCAGTTCGGATAACGCGGCATCTGCACCATTTCGAACTTGAGGTCCGGCTGCTGCTGGTTTATCTCGCCGATATTTCCGCTGCCCATGTACAGGGCCGCCGCCTCGCCGCGGAAGAAGTCCGGGCGGTCGGTGCGATCCGGCGCAATTGGCTTCGACACGTTGTGAACGTGCAGCATGTCGTACTCGTACTGCAACACCTCGGCGCCCCGCTCAGTCAGCTCCGGATGCAGCGCCTTACCCTCGTCGATATAGAGGTTGGGAACGCCGTTCGCGTATGAGTTCGCCGCCCAGCTCTCCTCGCTCTGGTTGATGGCGACCCAGCCCGACCGAGTCACCTTGTCGCCGTCGCGCTCGGTTAGCTTTAGCGCCGCCTCGACCCACATCTCGGACGTCCATAGCTGGACCGCCTGCGGGTCGGACTCAAGCCCGGCCGCCTCGAAGTGCTCGACGTTGTAAGCGCGCGCGGTGAACTCCGGCCCCTCGCCCGGAATGCCAAACACCTGCCCCTTGTATTGGTTGAAGAACGTGGACCCCTTGAAGTAGTTGTCCATCGAGTACTCGGGCTGGACCTTGATGTAATCGTTCATCGAGACCAGAGCGCCCTTGTCGTAAAGGTCGCGTGCGAACGCCACCGACGCATGCAGCGCGTCGGGCGCGTCGCCGCCGGCCATGCTCGCCAGCGACTTCGTCACCAGGTCGCCGAACGGCAGAAACTGCACTTCGACGTTGATCCCCGGATTCATTTTCTCGAAATCGGTTCTCAGGAACTCGTCCCATGCCCCGAAGGCAAGCCGCAGGGTTGGCGCCCACCACGACCAGTAGGTCACCGTGCCGCTCCGGCGCATAGCCGGCGCCTGGGTGATGACCTTCTCGACGATCCTCGTTACGACTTTCTCTTGAATGATCGCCTTCTCGACGATCTGCGTAACGACCTTCTCGACCGGCACTTCCTTGATGACCTCAATGATCTGCGGCTCGCCGCAGCCCGCCAGCGCCGCCGCGGCAAGCGCACCTCCGCCAGCGAGAACACCGGCTTTCAAGAGCCGTCTGCGATCTAGAGCGCCGACCTTTTTCGTGTCTCGTCCCACTTTTCATCTCCTAGGCTAGGCACGCCCCCGCAATTCTCCCCACTGGCGGACGAACCAGTACTCATCGGGCATAGTAGATGGGTGAATATAAGCCGTCAAGGTAAAGTCGGCCTATCGAGATCGCTGACTGGGCGATATTAATAAAGGATTGACCGAAAAAAGCGGCCGTAATCCAACCGCCTTCACGGGCCCGCCGCGGGAAATATGCAGATGACGGAGGATGTCGGTGAGCGATGCAAAGATCAAGCTGGGAGTCGTTGGAGCCGGCCGTCACGGCCGCGACATGGGCAGGGCGGCGAGGGAAAGCGGCAGGTTCGACATGGTCGTTTGCTGCGACCTTGTACCGGAGCTCGCGTCACGGGCGAAGGACTGGATCGGTTACCGGCACAGCGTCACCAGCATGGAGAAGATGCTCGAATTCGACATAGACGCGGTGCTGGTCGCAACGAGTCACGACGCCCTGGCGCAAACCGCGTCGCAGGCCGCCCACGCCGGAAAGCACATATACGTTGAAAAGCCGCTGGCCCTGACAGCCGAGCAAGGCGCCGGCGTCGTAGCCGCGGCAAGCGAATGCGGCGTGAACTTGATGGTGGGTTACTGCCTTCGCTATCTGCCCTCACGCGTCGAAATGAAACGCCAGATCGATTCGGGCGCGGTGGGTGAAATGGTTGGCATCACTTCCGGGAAGGCCGGGGGCCGGTATCGAGAAGGACCGCTTGCCGATCCGGATCGCGGCGGGGGCGCGCTTCTTTTCCTGGGTTCACACCAGATCGACCAGCTTCTCTGGCTCACAGGCGAGATGCCTGAGACCGTGGCCGGAATGGTCACCTACGTCCCCGAAAACGGCACCGACGACACCTCCTGGTTCACCCTCGAGTTCGCCGGCGGCCTGGTCGCGCAGGCGTTTTGCAGTCAAAATTCCGGCGCCGTCGTGGACTACGTGGACGTGATGGGTACGCACGGCAGAGTCAGGGGCGACTACCCGACGAATGAGGTCTGGATTCAGAGTCAGGTCAATGCCGCGTACCAGGACAGGACTTACATAGTAAAAACACCGCCCATCGTCCCGGAAAACTGGCCCACGCCGATGAGCAACATGTACGTTGAAGAGGTGGCCGAATTCGCCGACTCGATCGCCGAAGGACGTCCACCGGCGATACCGGGTGAAGCCGCCGTCGACGTTCTGCGCGTTATCGACGCGATAAAGCGATCTTCCGACCTCGAAGGGGAAAAGGTCGAGCTTTAGCGCGCTACCAGCGCCGCGCCGGAGCGGTTGAATTCGAGCCATGCCCGCGGGCATGGCGTGCGCTGGCCTACAACTTGCGCGGCTTTCAAGCTCTTAAAGCCGAGCCGCGACTAGAGCTAACGGTGGATTCCGAAATATAATTGACATTGAATCGGTTCACGGTATGCGAGTGGGAGGCATCGCCCGATGAAGTCGATGAAGATGGGGCTTGCATCGTTAATTGTCGTTGCCGGCGTCATGCTCTCCTACCAGCCCGCTCAAGCTCAGGAGTGCGTGTTCCAACTGGGGTTCAAGACCCTGCGCGACCTCATCCCGAACGTCGTTGGCGAGTGCCTGGAAAACGAGCAGCACAACGCGGACAGCGGCGACTCGCGGCAGCAGACGACTAACGGCCTGCTCGTCTGGCGCGCAGCCGACAACTGGACGGGCTTTTCAGACGGCCAGCGAACCTGGATCAACGGTCCGGAGGGCTTGCAGCAGCGGCTGGACACCGAGCGTCTTGCGTGGGAAACCGCGACCTCCACGGGAGTCGAGACGCATGGGTTGACCCTGGAACAACTGCGCAACGCCAAATACCGTCTGCCGCTCATCCGCGACGAGGAGACCCCGATTCGATTCGACGACGGGGAGGCATCAATCCAGTTAGGCGAGGGCGCGACAGAACGGGTACACGCGGGCCTTGCCGACGACATGGTCGCGTTCGGCGATCTTGACGACGATGGGATCGCCGACGCTGTGGTTGTCGTCTACATCAACTATGGCGGCAGCGGTACGTTTATCAATCTGGTCGCCGTCCTCGACCGGGGAGGTGCGCCGGTGCAGGCGGGGCGCGTGTTACTGGGCGACCGCGTGCCGGTGGAGAGTTTGACCATCTCAAGCGGCGAAATCTCCGTGAACATGCTCACGCACGGCCCCGGTGACGGGCTGTGCTGCCCGTCCCTAAACGTAACCCGCAAGTTGCGGCTGCAAGCGGGTCGAATCGTGGCGCGTCAGTCCCTTGTAATCGACGCGCCCTTTTCAGGCCAAACGGTGGCGAGCGGAGTCGAGGTTCGGGGCAGAACGAGCACGCTCCCAGTCTCCGGCGGCCTCGTCTATCTGGTGTATGACGCTCGCGGCGGCGTGATCGGCATGGGCCGGATTCCCGTTACCGCGGAGTTGGACCAACCGGGCGCCTTCGCGGAGCCGATCGAGTTCAACGCCGGCGCGGGCGGGCCGGGGCGCATCGAGGTCATTGACGAGCACTGGACCGAGAGCTCGGCGCTGGCTCGCACGGCGGTGCAAGTGATCCTGCAGGCCGCTCCACTGACGTACGGAAGAACGAGCCGTGAACGCATTCCCGAACTTGTCCTGGAAGCACCGGCGAGCGGAGCGACGGTCGGCGGCGTCGTGGATCTGCGCGGGCGCATCAGCATCATGCCCTTCGAAAAGAACCTGACCTATCGCATCTACGATCAGGCGGGAACAATGGTCGGAGAGTCGTACATTACGGTGGAAGGCGATTACGACGGACCAGGCACGTTTGCGAAGTCGATCCCCCTCACGGGCATCTACGCGAATGGACCTGTCCGCATCGAAGTCCGAGGTGAAAGCGTGGTAGACGGTGCGCTAATCGTCAGCACATCAGTCACTGTCTTCTTCGCCCGCGGCTAGCCGAGCACCCTACCGCAGACCTTAACCAGGCTGCCCAAGCCGGATATCCATTTGCCTGACCGCCGCCAACCGACGGCTCGCCAGTCCACTTCACGCCGCCGGCGGGCCGACGTCCCATTGCGTCACTTTCCATGACGGCGCAGCGCCCACGATGCCCGTCCCGCCCTCGATCGAACCCAGGCGGCGCTTTGATCAGTCCTGATGCAAACTGATACAGTGCCCGATACCTATAACTATTGACAGTCATTCGGAGTTATCACTTAACATATATCCAATGACAGCTATCTGTTAGTTTGATGAGGAGTTGACTATGACCCATGGTTATATGTCCAAACAAACACCGGAGGATCGGATCGTTACCGGACTGACAACGAAGAGCGACAAGATCCGGGCGCTGTTTCGCGCGGGCTACAGCCGTTCCGAAATCAGCAAGTATCTAGGCATCCGCTACCAGCACGCTCGCAACGTACTGGTGGCGGCCGGCTTCATGGAGTCCCGATTGAGGTCGCCATTGCCGGAGGAGCCGGTCGCAGCCGAAGGCCATCCGGCCGCGCCGCCCGCACAGGTGCGGAGCGTCGTCGGCCCGGGCGGGCGGATGGTGATCCCGGCGGCATACCGCGATGCCCTCGGGATCGCCGAAGGCGACCCCGTCTTCATGCGACTCGACGGCGAGGAGCTCCGCTTGATCGGCGATGAAACCGAAGTGCTCAGGGTCCGGGAAGTGGTCGCCCGCTACGTGCCCGAAGGCGTCAGCCTGGTGGATGAACTCCTCCGGGAACGTCGCCGGGAAGTCGATGCGGACGGCGACCGATGAGCCAGGCCGTGCTCGACGCCTCCGCCATCCTCGCCTTTCTTCGCGACGAGCCGGGCGCCGAGAGCGTAGCTCGCCATCGCGGCGACGCCATTGTCTCGGCGGTCAACGTGGCTGAGGTCGGCAGCCGGCTTGCCGATCTGGGGGCGAGCCTGCCGGAAGTGCGGCGAGCCATAGCCCTCATGGCCCTGGAGATTATTCCCTTTGACGCGGAACAGGCTTACGCCACCGCGGGGATCCGCGACGGCACTCGCAGTCGGGGGTTGTCGCTCGGCGACCGCGCTTGTCTCCAGCTGGCGGCCCGCCATGCACTGCCGGCAGTTACCGCGGACCGGGCATGGGCGGCGCTCGACACGGATGTCGACGTGCGGCTCATTCGGAATTGACAGGCAGAACGCAGAGAACCGGAGCCGAAGAAGTCCCTCGCTTCGCCCCGTCCCCTTTAAGGCGGCGGGCTGTTTATTGCCGGACGGCAGAACGGTAACCGGCGAGTCCGCGCGACATCGCCAGACGCCATGTAGAATCGCCCTCGTTAGGGCAATCGGCGTCTCAATAGTTCGATGAGTCACTCAGCGATCGTTCCTTCCGCCAGGGGAAACCGGAGACGATTTGATGGATGAAAAACCCATCCTCGAAGTGCGCGACGTCGTGAAGGACTTCGGCGGAGTCCGGGCAGTGGATCACTGTTCCCTGGAAATCATGCCGGGCCATATCACCGGCCTGATCGGCCCCAATGGAGCTGGCAAGACAACCCTGTTCAATCTGATGTCCGGCGCGATCTCGCCGACCAGCGGCGAGATACTGTTCCGCGGTCAGCGCATCGACGGGACGAGCATGCACCAGACCTTCGAGCTGGGGCTCGTGCGCACGTTTCAGATTCCCAGGGAGATGAAGCGCATGACGGTGCTCGAGAATCTGATGCTCGTCCCGGCCCCTCAACTTGGCGAGCGCGTCTGGACATCGTGGCTGATTCCCTGGAGGGTGGACCGCGAGGAGCGCCGCATCGAGTCCCAGGCGCTGGAAGTGCTGGAGTTCGTCAGCCTGTCTCACCTCGCTAACGAATACGCGGGCAATCTCTCTGGCGGTCAGAAGAAGCTCCTGGAGTTCGCCCGCACCCTGATGGCCGAGCCCAGGATGGTCCTGCTGGACGAGCCCGGCGCCGGCATCAACCGGACGCTCCTTCGGGACCTCACCGCCAGCATCCTCCTGGCGAGCGTCGAGCGCGACATCACTTTCGTAATCATCGAGCACGACATGCGGCTGATCATGACCCTGTGCGACCCGATTATCGTCATGGCGAACGGAGCGGCGATCGCCAACGGGTCGCCTTTGCAAGTACAGCAAGATCCACGCGTGCTTGAAGCCTATCTGGGAGGTTCCTTCAGTGGCGCTGCTTGAGGCCTCGGGGATTGTCGCCGGGTATGGAGAGACCGAGATTCTGCATGGCGTATCCGTAACCGTGGACACGGGTGAGATAGTGACGATGATTGGACCCAACGGCTGCGGCAAGTCCACCTTTATGAAGGCCCTTGTGGGCCTGGTGAGGGTCCGAACCGGAAGCGTGACCTTTCGAGGCGCGGACATATCCTCCCAGCCTCCTGAGCGGATTGTGAGAACCGGGCTGTGCTATGTCCCCCAGTCCGCGAATGTGTTCGCATCCCTGAGCATTCGGGAGAACCTGGAGATGGGCGCTTTCGTCCGCGACGACGATTACAGCGAACGCATCGACAGGATGTTCGAACTCTTCCCCGATCTCGCGATACGCCCACGCGGCAACGCGGGCAGTCTCTCGGGAGGGCAGCGCCAGATGCTGGCGATTGCCCGCGCCCTGATGCTGGACCCCGTGCTCCTGCTGCTGGACGAGCCTTCGGCCGGACTGTCGCCCGCGGTAGTGCGGATGGTGTTCGAGCGACTCCGGGATATCAACGCGACCGGAGTCGCCTTGCTGCTCGTCGAGCAGAACGCGCGCGACGCGCTGCGTATGTCCGATAGAGGCTATGTCCTGTCGTCGGGCGAAAACCGCCTGGAAGACAGCGGGAGCGCGCTGCTGGACAATCCAGACGTGGCCCGCCTGTATCTCGGAGGATGAGCGCGAATTGGCATTCTCTAGCCGTTTCCATCGACCGATGCGTATCAGTCACCAGTTTCATCGGCCCGGGCCGGCGGACACCAGTAATTGTCTAGCCTAAGTCACGTCTCTTTGCACAAGGGCCGCGGGGAGTCCGGTGCGCGCGCTGTCAAATATGGTTAAACGAATCGGCCCGGCCTGGACGCCGGCGCGTATCACTGTCGTCATCATCGGTGTGACGCTGGCGCTGGGACTCTCGCCTTTGGTGAAAATGGGGCTGGTAGTCAACGGCGTCTTCCTCGGAGCCGTGATCGCGCTGGGGGCCATTGGCCTGACGCTCGTCTACGGCATTCTGAAGTTGGGTAACTTCGCCCACGGCGATTACATGACGCTGGGAGCGTACCTGACGTTCTTCCTCGTTGGGAGCGCGCTGCCGGCGATTGGGATCGAAGGGGCGGGGTTCGGCCCGTTCGCCTTTGGATACCCGGTGTTGATTGCGCTACCCATCGCGGCGGCAGCCGTCGCCCTGGGCGCGATCGCGCTCGACACACTGGTTTACCGCCGGCTCAGAGAGCGCGGGGTCAGTTCCGCCCTGCTCGGCATTACCTCACTCGGCGCCGCCATAGCCATTCGCGGGATCGTGCAGCTCGTCTGGGGCGGCGGCACGCAGAACTATCCGCGCGAGTCGCGGCAGGTCTACCACCTGCCCATGGACGTGCGCATCCCGCCCGACAACGTGTTCATCGCCATCGTGACCGTGATCCTCGTAGTCGGCGTATATCTCCTGCTGAGCCGCACCAAATTGGGCAAGGCCATGCGAGCCACTGCCGACAATCCGGAGCTCGCGCTCGTAACTGGCATCAACACCACACACGTTGTCTGGTGGACCTGGATCGTGGGCGGCGCGCTGGCCGCGACGGCCGGCATTCTGCTTGCCGTGCTGCAAGCCCAGTTGCTGCCGATCATGGGCTGGAAGTTCCTTATCCCGCTCTTCGCCGCGGTCACGCTCGGCGGTATCGGCAACCCCTGGGGCGCGCTGATCGGGGCCTTCGTGATCGGCGTGACGATGGAGGTCTCCACCCAGTGGTTCAACCCCAGCTACAAACCAGCGGTGGCCTTTGCCATCATGATCGCGATGCTGCTGGCCAGGCCAAGAGGCCTGTTCGGCGGATCCGGAATCAGGATCTAGCGGCGTGGACGTACTGGGGATCGTCAATTACCTGGTCGGGTTCATCATCACGGCCGGCATCTACGCCGTGTTCACGCTGGGTCTGAACGTGCATTGGGGATTCACCGGCCTGTTCAATATCGGCATCGCCGGATTCTTCGCGCTCGGCGCGTACACTTCGGCGCTGATGACTTCGCCGCCCCCGGACCCGGCACAGTTCGAGGACTTCAAATTCGGCGGCAACTGGTCCGAGATTGGCTTCCTGGACTTGGGAATCGACCTCTGGTTCTTTCTCGGCCTGGGAGCCGCGGCGGCGGTGTGCGGGGTAATCGCGCTGCTGATCGGCTTCGCCACGCTGCGGCTGCGCGACGAATACCTGGCGATGGCTACCCTGGGAATCGCCGAGACCGTGCGGCTGTTGTTCCTCAACGAAAAGTGGGTTGCGAACGGCTCAAAGGGCCTGTACCGGATACCGGCGTTTCTCGGCGACTGGGTGTCTCCAGAACACTACGACTATCTCTACGTCGTAGTCGTAGTCCTGGTGCTGGCGGTCCTCTTTCTGGCGGTGCAACGAGCGGTCAAGTCTCCCTGGGGCCGAGTGCTGCGAGCCATCCGCGAGGACGAAATAGCAGCCGAAGCCAGCGGCAAGAACGTGTTCAGGTTCAAGCTCCAGGCCTTCGTTCTGGGAGCCGTAATAATGGGAATCGGTGGCGCGCTGTTCGCACACAACGTCCGGTTTCTCTCGCCCCTGACCTTCGATCCGCTGCTGGCGACCTTCATCATCTGGGCCATGCTGATGGTCGGAGGCTCGGGCGTCAACGCGGGCGCGGTGCTGGGCGCGTTCGTGGTCTGGGGCGTCTGGGCTGGAACGCAGTTCCTGCCCGGCGTCTTCTCCGATCCCAGCTTCCGGCTGTTCATGATCGGCGCGTTAATAATGGTCATCATGCTGCTTCGTCCGGGCGGAATCCTCGGCCAGGAGCGCCGCATCGCCCGCCGCCAGCCACCAGCCGGAACCGCCCGGGACGGACCCAACCCGCTCAACGCCGCCCGGTAGTTCTCGCGGACCGACCCCGGCATCGGGCTGGCTGAGCAGAGCGCGGCTACTCTTCCCGACCGGCAGGCGCCCGGTTGCCTCCGACAGCCGAGCGGCGCGCGCGGTGTTCCGCGCATCCAGACCCGGCCGCGGCGACGACCCCGGAACAGCCAGTTCCAAGGTGAGAAAGCAAGCGCCGGGGACGCGGGGATTCTCCCGCGTCCCCAGCGTTGATCGCCTTAGACGCGCGCCGTCGGGACTGGTCAGCTACCCAGCGTGACCGCCACCTGGCGGTCGGAGACGATCTCGCCGCCTTCGATCTTCCAGACTTCGATATGACCGGAGATGACGTCGCCGTTCTCGTCCAGGTCCACCGAGCCAGCGGCCCCCTCGTAGTTGATGTCCTTACCTTCGGCGATGAGCTGAAGCGCCCGCCGAATGCCTTCAACGCCAGGCCTGACTATCTCGCCGGGAGGATTCGCGACGTCGCGAATCGCGTCGCGGATAGCCGCGGCGTCGGTAGTCGTGCCAGCCTTCGCCGCCGCGAGACCGATAAGCGCCATGGCGTCATAGGTCTCGTTCATAAAGGGGTGGCCCGGCTCCTTGTCGTAGGTCGCCACGTAGGCGTCGATGAAAGCCTGGGTTGAAGGGTTCGCCTCGAAACCCGGGCCGGTGCCGTAGCTGCCTTCGAGCTTGTCCCAGCCGATGACCTCGAAAGCCTCGGGAATCTTGGTCCCGTCGACAAACAGGAACGTATCCGCGTAGCCGCCTTCCAGCGCCTCACGCAGGTAAATCTCAATCTGCTGGTAGCTGATCGCCACCAGGACATCAGGGTTGCCTTCGGTGGCCTTTTCCAGTTCGGACACGAACGTCGGCTGGCTGTCTTCGTGGGGCACCGACGCCGTCACCGTGCCGCCTTGCGCGGTGAAAGCTTCCGTAAACCGTTGCGCCAGGCCTTCGCCGTAGGCGTTGTTGATGTACAGGATGCCCGCCGACTTGTAGCCCAGCTCCACCGCCAGATCGGCCAGCACGACGCCCTGCGAGGCGTCGGAGAGCGACGTGCGGAACAGGAAGTCGTTGTCCTCCAGCACCGTGATGCTGGGCGCGGTCGAGGCGCCGGAGACTTGCAGTACTCCCTTGGGAACGGTCACCGAGGTTGCGACCGGGATGGTTACCCCGCTGGCCAGCGCGCCAACGATCGCCACGACGCCCTCGACGTCTACCAGCGCGCGGGCCGCGTCAACGCCCTGTACCGGGTTCACGCCGGTGTCGCGGTTTATCAGCACCACTGGGCCGCCCAGAATGCCGCCGGCACGGTTAAAGTGGTCCACCGCCAGGTTGATGCTGGTCTGGTGAGCCTCGCCGAAATACGACAGTGAGCCGGTGAAAGCGTTGAGATGCCCGACGATCAGGGGCGCCTGCGGCGGCGGTTCGGTAACGACCTTTTCGACGACCTTTTCAACGACCTTGACCTTTTCAACCGGCACTTCCTTGACGACTTCAACCACCTGAGTCTCGCCACAGCCGACCAGCGTCAACCCCAAGCCGACCGCCAACACGACGCCAACAACTATCAACCTGGCAAGCCTCATCGCACTTCCCTCCGTCCGACGGAATCGTTCGCGCAAGTTGCCACGGCACGCCCGAACGCCCCGATCCCCAAAACCAAGCGAAATAATACACCAGCCCCGGAGTGGCCGACGCCAATCCGGGCCTGAGCGCAAAGGCCTTTTTGGTGCTCTCCGGCAGTCTCTCCCGCTACCCGCGCATTACCACGCGATGGGCGGACTGAGGGGTATCGCTTCAGCATCGGATACGGAGACTCGTATCCGGTACGCCCAGCGCCGAACGAAGATTCGCGCAGGTCGAATTGACTTGAAGTCCCAAAGTTAGTCAGGCAACCTTGACACCGCGAACTGCGTGGCTGGAGGCGGCCAGGGAGAAATGCCGTGACAGTTGTGAACGCAACAAACGCTCTCCGCGCATATCTCGGGGAAGTTCGGAGAACGCGCGCCACCGGCCAGGCGACCGAGCACAGCTACCGCCCATCGTTCAAGACGCTGATTGAGACGTTAGGCGGGCAAGGCGTCAGCGCACTAAACGAGCCAGCACAGGTCGAATGCGGAGCGCCCGATTTCATCGTGGAACGACTCGGGGTCCCGATAGGTCACGTTGAATGCAAGGCCATCGGCGTCAATCTGAACAGCGTCACCGACAGCGAGCAACTCAAGCGATACCGCGACGGCCTGCCGAACCTGATTCTGACCGACTATCTGGAGTTTAGCTGGTACACCGAAGGAACCTTGCGCGAGTCGGCAAGCCTGGGGCGCTTGAGTGGCAGCGACGTAATCACGTACGACGCAGCCGGCGCCCGACAAGTCGTGACACTGCTTGACGCGTTCTTCGTCGCCGACGTCCCGTTAATTAACACTCCGCGTGACCTCGCCATACGCATGGCGGCCAAGGCGCGGCTGATGCGGGACGGCATAAACCGCATACTCGCTCAGGAAGGCGCGTCCGGGCCTTTGCACGATCTGCTTCAGGCATACCGAGATGTTCTGATCAGCGACCTCCCGCCTGAAGACTTCGCGGACTTGCAGGCGCAAACGGCAGCCTACGGGCTTTTCGCGGCGAGCTGCCGCCACGAACCGGCGGCTGGGCCGTTCACTCGTCAATCCGCGGTTTTTGCGGAAACGACGCCGTTTTTGCGGGACGTCTTCGGCCGCATTGCCGGTCCGGGCATCGACCCGCGCATCACATGGATTGTGGACGACCTGGCGAGGCTGCTAGACCGGGCGGATATGAGCGCCATCCTTGCCGATTTCGGCGGTCGAAGGGTAGCGGAGGACCCTGTCGTGCATTTCTACGAGGATTTCCTTGCCGCGTACGATCCTCGCCTGCGCGAAATGCGCGGCGTCTATTACACGCCCGAACCAGTGGTGTCCTACATCGTGCGTAGTGCGGACCGCCTGCTGCGCGACCGACCTGGCCGACGGGCTTGCCGATACGGACAAAATCACCGTTGAGACGCCGGATGGCGAGCGAGAAGAGAGTCCGCGCGTGCTGATCCTCGATCCCGCGGTCGGCACCGGCACCTTCATTCGGGAGGTTATCGCCACCATACGAACTACGATCACTGCAAAGGGACTGGCGGGCGCATGGCCCGATTATGTTCGGGAACATTTGCTGCCGCGGCTGTTCGGCTTCGAGTTGCTGATGGCCCCTTACGCCATATGTCACCTGAAGCTTGCGCTCGAAATCGCCGGGGCCGACGCCAGGTTCGCAATGCCGCACGGGGAGCGCCTGAACGTCTTTTTATCCAATACGCTGGAAGAGGCTCACGAGACACTTCCTGGCCAGCTCTTGCTCCTGGCCCACGAAATTGCGCGGGAGGCCGCCAGCGCCGACGCCGTGAAGCGTGAGAAGCCGGTGATGGTCGTATTGGGAAACCCGCCTTACTCCGGCCACTCCGCCAACAAGGGGAGGTGGATCAGAGACTTGCTTCGAGGTAGAGACGGGACGGAAAAGACCGGCAGCTACTTTCACGTCGACGGCGAACCTCTAGGAGAGCGCAACCCTAAATGGCTCAACGACGACCACGTGAAGTTCATCCGCTTTGCCCAATGGCGGATCGAACGGACCGGCGAGGGCGTGCTCGGCTTCGTTACCAATCACAGCTACCTGGACAACCCGACCTTCCGCGGGATGCGCCGGAGCCTTATGGATACGTTCGACGAGATTTACCTGCTGGACCTGCACGGCAATTCGAAGAAGAGGGAGCGCACGCCGGACGGCGGGAACGACGAGAACGTCTTCGACATCCAGCAGGGCGTCGCCATCGGACTCTTCGTCAAGCGGGCGGACGGCAAAGTCGGCCCTGCCCGCGTTTTCCATGCCGATCTGTGGGGCGAGCGTGAGTCGGGGCGAGACGGCGGCAAATACGGCTGGCTGGCAGCCAACGACATGGAAACGACTCAATGGGCCGAACTCACCCCGAAATCGCCTCGATATCTATTTGTTCCTCGAGACGAGACGCTTGCCGAGGAGTACGAAACCGGTTGGAGCGTGTCGGAAGTGTTCCCAGTTAACTCGGTCGGCATCGTGACCGCACGGGACAAGATCGCTATCCAGTGGACACCAGAGGAAATGCGGCGCATTGCATCCGACTTCGTGGAGCTTCCGGTAGAAGAAGCGCGAGTCCGCTATAGCCTCGGCAAAGACTCTCAGGACTGGAAGATTCCCTTGGCACAGGATGACGTGCGTTCACACGCAGATATCGATAGGCAGATTGCTCCGATCCTGTACCGGCCATTTGATAGGCGGTTCACCTTCTATTCCGGCAAGTCTGGCGGATTCATTTGCAGACCACGGCCGCAGGTTATGCGCCACATGTTGTCTGGCCCGAATATGGGACTAGCTACGACGCGCCAGTGCCAACGAGATTGGAGCGTCTTGGTGTCCAACACTATCATTGGGCACAAGGCACTGGCGACGTACGATATAAGCTCGCTCTTTCCCCTTTACACCACTCCGTCGCTGGAGCAAAGCGAAGTCGGCATGACCCGCGAACCAAATTTGGGCGCGGAGTTCATCGAGGCGCTCGGCTCCGCCGTGGGACTCGAGTTCGTTCCCTACGGTCCCGGCGATCTCGAAACTTCGCTCGGACCCGAGGAGGTGTTCAATTACATTTATGCGGTGCTGCACAGCCCGGAATACCGCCGCCGCTACGCGGACTTCCTGAAGTCGGATTTCCCGCGAGTGCCGCTGACCAGCAACCGCGCGCTGTTTACGGCTCTTGTCGGTCTCGGCGAACGCCTCGCCTCGCTACATCTGATGGAAGCGGATGGCGTTGACCAGCCAGCCTTTCCCATCGCCGGAAACAACCAGGTCTCGAAGTTGCGCTACGCGCCTCCGGCAAGCAGTGCGCCGGGCCGGGTGTTCATCAACCGCATCCAGTATTTCGAGGGCGTTACGCCGGAGACCTGGGCTTTCACTATCGGCGGCTACCGTCCCGCGGAAAAGTGGCTCAAGGATCGCAAGGACCGTGTTCTAGCCTTCGACGATATCACCCACTACCGCCGCCTATGCGCCGCGCTCGCCGAGACACCGCGGATCATGGCCCGCATCGATGACCGAATCGAATCTCACGGCGACTGGCCGCTCGGCTAACAAGGCGGGAAGCCTACGTTCCTATCGACCCCGCACGGTTCGCAGGATGTCAACTATCCGGGGGCGCTGTCCGTACATCAGCAGGTAGGCGCGGAAGAGCCGGGTGGCCAGCCAAACCGCGGCGGCGACGCCGGCCGACAGAAGCAGCAGGCTAATTACAACGTCGATAGCTCCCATGCCCCCGAACGCAAGGCGGATCATGCTCGCGACCGGAGCCGTGAAGGGAATGAAGCTGAGTATCCGCGCAACCACGCCCTCGGGGTCCTGTATGAGAAAGCTCGCAAACCAAACGGGCGAGACTGCCGGCAGCACGACGAAAACGGTAATGTTGTTCGCCTCCTGCGGGCTCGTCGTTACTCCGCCGATGGCCGCCATCAGCGTGCCGACGAACGCGTAGCCGAGCAGAAAGTAGGCCAGCGCCAGAATCAGCGCGCCGAGCGAGAAGGTCAGGTCCAGGTCCGGAATGTCCACGACACGGCCAAGGATCAGCAGGAAAATCAATCCCGATACCGCCCAGACGGCCACCAGCAGCAGTCCAACCGCGCCCAGCCCGACGAGCTTGCCAAACATCAACTGGTCCGGCTTTACCGACGAGACCAGGACCTCCATAACGCGATTCTGCTTCTCTTCGGTCACGCTCTGAACGAGATACCCGCCGGAGGTAAACAGCGAGACCGTGAGCAGCAGACCGAAGGCCCCGAACATCACCAGCCGGCTGAAGTCAAGCCCGCTCCCGGCCGCCTCCTCGCCCGCCTCGTCTACCTCGACCGTCGTCAGCCGGTAGGGTTGGGCGACGCGGGCGGCAAGCTCGGCGTCCACCCGACCATCCAGCAGATTGCTCACTACAAAGCGACGCAGCGAACCCGCGCCCGGACTGTCGTCCACATCGATTCCGGAGTGCTTCTTCTCCACCCTCGTCACGCTCCCGGACCGCAAGTAATCGCGAGCGAATACATATAGATCGTCGATGTCTTCTTCCAGCAGCGCGCCGGTCGCGGTTGCCTGGTCGGGATAGAGGACGAAGATCGTTCTTCCCTGCTGGTGGAACGAAGTGAATATCCGGCCGCCGGCTTCGTCCTCGCTCAGGTCGACGTAGCCCACCTTGGCCGACGCCGACGCGTCCGGCTCGACGGAACGATCGTCGGATTTGACCGTCTGGAAGATGAGGATGCCAACGAAGGCAACCAGCGCCACCACGGGCACGGCGGCCAGCGAGATGCGGTAGCCAAGCCTTCCCAGGGTGATTGAGAACTCGTGGCGGGCCACGAGCCAGGTCTTACCCAAGGCCTTCCTCGACGACGCGCACGAATATCTGCTCGAGGCTCGGAGTTGCGAGCTCGAAGCGGTCGATGTTCGCGCCCCGGTCCAGCAACTGGCGCAGCACGCTCTCCGGCGTCTGGCCGGCGGCCAGCCGGAGGGCGTAACCCACGCCATGCGCCCTCGACTCGACTACACCTTCAAGGCCGTCGGGCGCCGGACTGCTTGCGATGAAGAGCTCGCCGCTGGCAAACCGGCGTCTTAGCTCGGACAGCCGGCCCTCCAGAACGACCGAGCCTTTGTTAATCATGATCACGCGGTCGCACAGCTCCTCGACGTCGGTCATCTGATGAGTCGAAAGCATGATCGCAACGTTCTCGCCGCTCAGCTCGGAGATGAAGTCTTTGATTAGCCGGACGTTAACCGGGTCCAGACCGCTAAACGGTTCGTCGAGCACCAGGAATCGCGGCCTGTGAATGATCGTGGCGGCAAGCTGGACAAGCTGCGCAAGGCCCCGGCTTAGCTCGCGCACCTTCTTGGTCTGATGGGGTTCCAGCCCGAGACGCGGCAGGACCTCGCCGACCCGACTCAACGCATCCTCCCGGGACATGCCTTTGAGCTGCGCCAGATAGAGGAGCGTCGGGATCACGCGAAGGCCCCGGTAAAGGCCCCGCTCTTCGGGCAGATAGCCGATCTGCTCGGTCGCCTCAGCCGTTAGATCGGCGTCGAAGACCGATACCTGCCCCTCATCCGGTTTTATTATGTCAAGCAGCATACGAATCGTGGTCGTTTTGCCGGACCCATTGGGACCGACCATCCCCACGATCTCGCCGGGACTGACCGAGAGCGAAACGTCGCTCACGGCCGCCAGATCGCCGAACCGCTTGTGCAGGCCCACCGCCCGCACCGCCGGCTGAATCGCCATTTCAGAGGTCAAGCGACGGTTTGGATGAATGGCCGCGTCACGCCGCGCGGATCATGCGGCTGGCGGCTGGCGACTAGTCTTGCCAATCGGCCAGGTCGCCTTCGGCGATCAGCATGTCCAGCGCCCGATCGTATGCCGCCACCGTGCCGAGTATGTCTTCCTCCGTATGCGCCGAGCTGAGCATCCCGATCGAGCGCCCGACGTTTACTCCGTTGAGCAGCATGGCATGGTAGAGGCGTCCGCCCAGTCCATTAGACCAGTGCTGAAACGTAATCCCGTGTTCCAGGACCTGCTCGTCGAGGTTGCCGCTCAGGTCGAACGGCTCGCGCGAGAGCGCGACGTGCGGCATTGAGTACGAACCGTACGCGCACATCCGCAGGCGCTTCCCGGCAAAAAGCTCGTTCAGCCGCATTCTGAGCAGATCGGAAAGCCGGTTCATCTCCGCAATCAGCCTGCCGTCCCGAAGGGCGATCAGCGTGGTGATTCCGGCCGCGGCGCTTATCGGATTACCGTTGAAGGTGCCCGAATGGACCACCGTCTTGCTTCGGGGCAACGAGCCACCCGGTGACCCCATGCTCTCGAAAACCTCCGAGCGCCCGGCCACCGCGCCGCACGGCAGCCCTCCGGCGAGCGCCTTTCCCAGCCCGCAAATATCGGGATGTATGCCGCTGGCGGCCTGGAACCCACCCGTCGATACCCGGAAACCGGTAACGACCTCGTCGTAGATGAGCAGCGCGCCATGCTCGTCGCAGACTTCCCGGAGCGACGCGACGAACCGCGGGTCGATTGGAAACATTCCCGACTTGCCGCCTGTTGGTTCCAGAATCACGCCCGCGTACTGATCGCTCGCCAGGCGGTCGCGAACCAGGTCGATCCGCCCGGCGGGGACGGCGTCGACTGTATCGAGCACCCGCGGCGAGATGCCGCCGACCGGTGGGTCGTCGTACGGCTCCCACGTACCGACGGTCCCGGAGTCGTACCAGCCGTGGTAATGCCCCTCGAACTTCAGAATCTTTTCGCGTCCGGTAAACGCGCGCGCAAGCCGAATCGCAATGTAGGTTGACTCCGAGCCGGAGTTCGTGAATCTGATTCGCTCGCAGCTTGGGACAAGCTCGGCGACCAGTCCCGCCCACTGATTTTCCGCATCGTGCGCCAGTCCGTATTGAGTCCCGCGTTCGACCTGCGCTTGAACAGCCTCGACGATTGCGGGATGAGCGTGACCGAGGATTGTCGATCCCAGGCCCACGTAGTAGTCGATGTACTCGTTGCCGTCGGCGTCCCAGATCCGCGACCCGCGCGCGCGGTCGATCGACAGCGGCCACGTCGCAAAGCCGCGGGCTGACCGCGTCGCGCCGCCCGGAAACAGCTGGACAGCCCGCGCGTAGCTCTCGCGCGACCTTGCGCACTTGCTCTCAAAGGCTTCATCAATCGAAAGTCGGTCTACCGACACCGCGCCCATTTTCCCCTCCAGAATCGCCGGGACGCCGATTGCCCCGCGGCGGCGGGAAGAATAACACCCGATTGGATATTATTCAGTTGGCAAGTTAGGGACGACGTTCGCTCGACCGCCGAGATCGGACAAGTCCCAGGGTTCATGCCACACGGCCGGAGGTTGGCCGCCATGCCGCTTCAAATCGACAGGGACAAGCTCATCTGGATATACCGCACGATGCGGCTCATCCGGCGTTTCGAAGAAAAATACCTGGAACTTCTGAACTCAGGCGTTCCGTTCGGGACCGGCCACCTCTATATAGGTCAAGAGGCCGTGGCGACCGGACTTTCGGCGCATTTGAGGGATTCCGACTACATAGGATCGAACCATCGGGGGCACGGGCATTGCCTGGCCAAGGGCGTCGATCCGATGGCGATGATGGCGGAATGCTACGGTCGGGTGACCGGCACAAACCGCGGCCGCGGCGGCTCGATGCACATCACCGACGCGCGCCTTGGCGTGCTGGGAGTCAATCCGATAATCGGTCAGAGCATGGCCCACTGCGTGGGCGCCGGGATGGCGATCAACCTGCGCAAGGGCGACGACGTGGCCGTTTCCTATCTGGGCGACAGCGCCGTCGGCTGCGGGGTATTCAATGAGTCGATCAACCTGGCGACCATCATGAACGCGCCCGTGATCTTCGTCTGCGAAAACAATCAGTACGCTGTAACGACACCCGTCGAATACGCGATAGCCGGAAAGATAATCGACCGGGCCGCGGCCTACGGCATCCCCGGCGTGAAGATCGACGGCATGGACGTATTCGCGGTCTACGAAGCGGGCGGCGAGGCCATCGAACGCGCGCGCGGCGGCGGCGGACCTTCGTTCATCGAGGCGCTTACCTACCGGTACGAGGGGCATTGGATAAAGGACGATCACAGCAAGTATCGGACAATGGCCGAAGTGGACAAGTTCCGCGACCGCGATCCGATACCCGCATTCCGAAGCCGGGTCCTCGCCGAGGAGAGTCTGGCCGCGCAAGACCTGGACGGCGTCGACGCCGACATCGAGAGACTCATGGACGAAATGGTCGAATTTGCCGAAGCGAGCGCCAACCCGGAAGCAGGCGAGCTGTTCGAACACGTCTTCGCTGAATCTACGGTGGGGGGGAGCACATGAGCGAAAGGCTGCTTAGCTACGGCGAAGCGATTGACGAAGCGATCCGTCAGGAGATGACCCGGGACCCGTCGGTGTTCATCATGGGCGAAGACATCGTGGGCGCCGCCGGTCGACCCGAGTTTTGGGAAGACCTTGGCGGCGCGTACGGCGGCAACCGCGGCCTGATAATCGACTTCGGACCGGAGCGGGTGATCGACATGCCGGTCGCCGAGATGGCCTTTTCGGGAGCCGGCGTCGGGGCCGCCATGGCCGGCGCGAGGCCCATCGTCGACATAATGTTCATCGACCTGATCGGCTGCTGCTACGACCAGCTCGTCAATCAGGCGCCCAAGATTCGCTACATGACGGGCGGCGGCTACGCCTGCCCCGTGGTTTTCAAGACCTCGTACGGCGGGCGCGCCATTCCCGGACTGCCCAAGGGCGGCGGCGCCGGCGTGCATCATTCCCAAACCATGTATTCGGTCGTGGCGCACTTTCCGGGCTTGAAGGTCTTGACTCCGAGCACGCCGTACAACGCCAAGGGTCTGATGACCGCGGCGATCCGGGACAACGATCCCGTCATGTTCCTGACGCACCGATTCCTCGGATCGGTCCGCGGTCACGTGCCGGAGGAGGCGTACACGGTGCCGATCGGCAAAGCCGACGTGGCGCGTGAAGGCGAGGACCTGACGCTGGTAAGCATCGGCGGCGCGCTGCCCTTGTGTCTGGAAGCCGCCGACACCCTGGCCGCCGACGGCCTGGAGGCCGAGATCGTGGACTTGCAGACCATCAATCCGCTGGACGAGCAGGCCGTCTACGATTCCGTTGAGAAAACTCACCGGCTCCTCGTGGTTGACGAGGACACGCCCGTCGCCAGCGTTGGCCGCGACGTGGCCGCCCGCGTCGCGCAAAACCGGTTCGGATATCTCGACGCGCCGGTAACGACCCTGCATTCAGCAGACGTGCCCGTTCCCTACAGCGCCGCGCTTGAGGAGCACTTGCCGCCCACGGCCGAGAAGATCGTCGCGGCGGTAAACGAAATGCTCGTTGCGTTCTGAAGCGGATAAAGCGCGCCGCTGCTGGCCGAGTCGCCAAACCGCGTGAATTCGCGAGAATCTATATGGAGGGTTGGAGTTGGCTGACACGGTAGTGATGCCCCGCCTGGGAATGACCATGCTGGAGGCCACGGTTGTCAAGTGGCTCCGGGAGGACGGATCGGACGTTCAGGCCGGCGACGTGATTCTCGAGGTCGAGACCGACAAGATCGTGCAGGAGATCGAAGCGACCTCTGCCGGCCGCCTGAAGCAGGCGGCGGCTGTCGGCGAGTCGATCCAGATCGGCCGGCCGCTGGCGCACATTTTGGCCGAAGGCGAAGAACTGCCGGAGACCAGCCAGCGAGCCGGTTCGGCGGCGACGCCGAAGGCTCGACAACCGCGCGCGGGACGCGCGCCCGCCGGCGGGCGCCGCCCGCCGATGCGAGCCACGCCCATCGCCAGACGAATCGCCGCCGAACACAACCTGGACCTCGACTCCATTCAAGGCTCCGGGCCCAGCGGGCGCATTGTGGAAGCCGACGTCAGGGCCGCTATCGAGGCCGGCGCGGCGCCCGGTTCGCGAAAGGTCAGCGAGCGCGTTCCGCTCAGCGGCGTTCGCGCCGCAACCGCGCGGCACATGCAGGAGTCGGCGGCGATTCCACAGGTTACGCTCAATCGCGAATGCGACGCCGCCCCGCTGCTTCGAGCTCGCGAGAACCTCGCTTTGCGAGAGTCGGAGCTGGGTGTGCGGGTCTCGTACAACGCAATGTTCGTCAAGGCTCTGGCGGCGGCCCTGGCCGAGTTTCCGGCGCTCAATTCCTCGATGTCGGACGGCGCCGTAGACATTTTCGAGGACATTAACGTCGGCGTCGCCGTCAATACCGATCGAGGCCTGCTGGTCCCGGTGCTGAACAACGCCGACAAGCGCCCGCTGGTGGAACTGACAAAGGAGCTTCAAACGCTCTCCGCAAAAGCCGCCGACGCCACGCTGGAAGCGAAAGACCTGTCGGGCGGCACCGCCACGATCACGAACCTGGGCGCTTTCGGCGTGGACTATTTCAATCCGATTCTCAACTCACCCGAATGCGTGATCCTGGGTATTGGCAGGATTCGACCAGGCGACGGCGGCGCGGCGACGGTGTGGCTGTCGCTGACGTTTGACCACCGCGTGGCGGACGGCGCCGACGCGGCCCGTCTGCTCGACCACATAGCCGGTTCGCTTTCCGATCCGGCGAGGCTGGTCTGACAGGCGTGGCCGGCTGTGTCTTTTTAGCAAATCGAACCTGAGCGCGAAGGTGGTCCAGACTTGCAGCCCGATGATCCCGCAACCCTCGCCGAGCTAACTCCGGAATTCCTAACTCGCGTCGTAAACGCGCAATCGGGCGGTGGGGCGGGGCGGGTCGCAGGCTTCGAACTGGAGCCCAGCGCCCGGGGATTCGGAAGCCTTTCCATTCAGCGCATCCACATCGTACGGTCGCCGCCGGCAGGCGAAACGGCGGCGTCATTGGTGTTGAAAGTGCTGGGGACATATCAGTTCCCGCCCGACGCCCCCCAAGCTGCCATCGACCGCTACCGAACCGACCAGATAAGGGAAATGAACTTTTATAAGGGTCGGCTGGAGCGGCCGCTCCCCGAGTGTTTGCACCGGCCCGAGCCGCTTTACGTCATCGACCGCGACGAGACCGGGCAGCGCTGGATTTTCATGGAAGACCTCGGCGACTTCATTCCGGGACCGGAGCAGTCGATCGGCGATTCGCTTCGCGCGGTAACAAATCTGGCCGCGTTGCACGCTCAGTGGTGGGAGCGCTCCGATCTACTCGACCGCCACGACTGGCTCGCGCCAGTAACTCAGGACACCACTCTATGGGAGGGTCTGGCGCGCGAGCAGCTTGAATCGAATCTCGAAAGGGCGGCGCGGCATCCAGACCTCCGGCATTTGTACACGGACGAAAGACTGGCGCTGATTCGCCGGCTCGCCGAACGCTGGAAGGAAACTCACGCCCAAGTCGAGTCGCTTCCGCAAACTCTGATACACGGCGACTTCGGCGCACACAACTTCGGTTACCGGGAGCTAAACGGCAAGGGGCAGACGGTTCTCGTCGATTGGGACCAGGTCGGCGTGGGCACTCCCGGCATGGAACTCGGCCGCTCGAACTGGCTGCCTGCTCTGCTCGGAGCGGAGCGCGTTCCCGCCGATCTGCTGCTGGATACTTACACGAAGTCCCTGGAGAAGTGGCTCGGCAAGTCCATAGACCCCGATGCGATTCGCGAAGGCTACGATCTTTACTTCTGCCTCGCGGGCCTATTTCTATTGGCCTTTTATGCCGTCGGCGAGGGTCCTAATGAGCTGATTATCCCGATCAGGCGCGTGGCCGCCGGCACGGCGCGAGTCCTGTCACGGATGGAACAGGCCGCCCGGCGCTGGCTGTGAGCCTGCCCCCGGGCGCAACTCCTACGATGCCAGTGATCCATTTCCTGCCCGAAGGTGTTGGCTTCGGGCGCTAGCTGCCGGGCTTGAGACGAATCGCCAGACCCAATCCCCAGGTCGTGAGCTCGCCGCGCTCAAGGGTCGGCTCGCAGTTCGGGAAATCTATCGCCGTGGCGCAGAAGGTATCGATCAGCGCTTCACGGTCGATGGTCTCGGACCATGCAGATTCCGACCATTCCGAAAAGTCGAACTTTGCCTCGACCTGACCGCGTATGAATTTGCTTCGCCCATCCGGATGAACGGCATCAACGAGAAGCAGTCCGATGTCGGTGGGAGCCTTTTCGAGCGGGTCTGTAAACACTACGGCCAGTCCGTTGGCGTCGGTAGTGTCTTCAAACTCGTGGTAAAGCGGCCGTCGAATGGAATCCTGGGCCCGGCTTCCGTAAATTTCGAACGAGACCCGCGCGCCGGCTACGGCGGCTATGGAACCGTCTGGCAATTGCTCTTCGACCCGGACCACGGTCAGGATGCCGCTGGCGGTCTGAGCGCCGTCGCCGCACCCCGCAAGGCCCGCCGCCAGTGCGGCGAACCCGACAAGGACAAGCTGCAAACGCCATGCGCGGAACGTGGCTACCCGCAAGAACTCCGCCCCCGGCGAACGACCATCCGCCGGCTGCCAGGCATCCCGCGCGCGTCGCGCTTGCTCAGTCGTCGGCCCGGAAGCGCATCAACGCGCCTCGTCCCCACGCAATCATCTCGTTTCGCTCCAGAGTTCTTTCGCAATCGGGAAACCCGGAAACCGTGTCGCAAATTCGGTCGATGAAGTATGCGCGATTCGGCTCGTCCGCAGCGAACGTAGCAAACCACGCCGAGAAATCGAAGTGCTGTTCGATCTTCGATTTGCGGAACAAGGTGCGGCCGCCGGGATGGGTAACGTCAATGAAGACCAGCCCGATATCGCCCGGGTTCTTGCCGTCGGAGTCGCGCAGCACGGCAGACAACCCCCATTCATCGGTAGTGTCGGCATACTCCTGATAAATAGGGATGTGCACGCCGTCGGGGGCCCGGCTCGCATAAATCTCATAGTAGACGCCGGCGCCGGAAACTGCTCCCCAGGACCCGTCGGGCAGCTTCTCCTCTACCCGGACGATGGTAAGGATTTTCGGGTCGCCCGCGGCTTCGTCTCCGCAGCCGCCCGACAGAACCGCGGCCGCTAGCGCTGCCGAGATCACAAAAAGCAAGAGCTTCGGGAGTCGTCCTGCGGCCCGGCTTGCGATTTCGGTTGCCAGTGAGCGGGGATTCACACTCCTATCTGATCCGAATTAGGATTCCCCTGCCCCATACGACCAGATCCCGCTCTTCGAGATATTTCGCGCAGTCAGCCAGTTCGATGGCCGTCGCGCAAATCGCGCCTATGACGGAGTCCGCATCAACCGGCTCCGGCGAGAACGCCCCGAACCACTCCAGAAGATCGAATTCAGGCTCGACCTGCTTCCTTTGAAAGCCCGTGCGGCCGTCGTCATGCGTCACCTCGACGAACAGAAGCCCGACATCTGCCGGTTTCCTGTCGTCGGCGGCCTGGGCCACGACCGAGAGACCAGCTTGGTCGGTGAAGTCCTGATATTCATAAAAGAGCACGACGTCGGCGCTGGAGTTTGCCCGGCCCGCCCAGATTTGATAATCGACGTGCACGTCCGCCACCGGCGACCAGGCGCCGTCCGAATTCCGCTCTTCCACGCGAACCGCGGTCAGAATTATTTTGGCCTGGGGCGCCTCCTCGCCGCAGGCCAGGAACCCTGCCGCAAAGAAGACGATCACGGCCAACGCCGCCGCCCGACGCCAATCCAACTGGAACGCGAAACATCTATTCATATACGTCGAGGCCTGGCTCGAATGCCGGACGTCAAACACCTTTACCTAACGCGAACGACTACTCCGGCTCCCCACATTTTCAGATCGTTATTCGCAAGGCTGTTCTCGCAAGTCTCAAAGTCAACGGCGTCCGCGCAGATCGCGGCGGCAATTTCACCGGGAGGCGCCGATTCGGTCATGAACCCTTTTGACCATTCGGCAAAGTCGAACTTCTCCTCGACCTTCTTTCGCTTGAACGACGTTCGGCCATCGGGATGTATCACGTCGACCACAACCATTCCTATGTCTGTTCCGACTCTGCCCTCGGGATCGTTCCCGATCGTCGAGATTCCTTGCGAGTTGGTTGTCCCTTCATATTGGTAAAAGAGCGGAGGAGGCTCGGCGGGAGTCGATCCGCGCGGCGAGTAGATTTCATAGAGAACCCGCGCGTTTTCGACCGGAACCCAGTCTCCGTTCGCGTCTCTTTCTTCCACGCGCACGACGGTGAGAATGCGGTTTTCCACCGCTCCGCCGCCGTCGCCTCCGCAAGCGAGAAACGCCGCCGCCAGAATCCCGACGAAGAGTATCAGCGCCGGGCGCGGAATGAATCTATCCGGCGACGGAGGGCCGAGTCGGCGGCGCTCATCCGGAGAAGGTTTACTCAATCGATTGCCAACGCCGGCGCTGACGGCTCGCCGGCCGTAGTTGGCGGCCAACGCCGGCAACGTGAGAAGTAGCTGGAACGGAACCCGGACGCCATTACCGCAACCGAACAACGAACCCCACCCCCCATGTCTTGAACCCTTCACGCTCGAGCTTGTCGGCGCAGCCGGGAAAATCAATAGCTGTCGAACAAACCTGGTCAATCACATCCTCCGCCTCCAGTGCGCCGGACGGGAACTGCCGCGCCCAGTCCTGAAAATCGAATAGCTCCTCAGCGGGCGCGCGCCGGAAGTTGCTGCGGCCGTCGGGATGTGTCACGTCGACGAATATCATTCCTATTCCGCCCGGCTGCTTCTCGCCGGGATCGCGATTCACGGCCGACAGGCCCTGCGCGTCGGTGGTGTCCTGATATTCGTGATACAGCGACACCTGCGAATTGTGGGTCGTGCCCGCCCAGATTTGATATTGCACGACGGCGCCTTCGGTGGGAACCCATGACCCGTCGGGAAGCCGCTCTTCCACGCGAACGACGGTAAGAATGCCTTCCTGCATTGCCGCCGCTTCGTCGCCGCAGGCGGCGGCGCCCGCGGCAACCACCGCGACTAGAGCTGCGCCAACAGCCAGCCGCAGGCACGCCAGCAGACCTCTGACGGGCGTTCGCCATGGAAACGCCGATCGTTCCCGCCCTCGGCCCCCGAGGCCATCTGCGTTTGGATCCCGCGTTTCATTCTTGCGAGACACGGGTCCAGACGCGCGCAAAAACACTCTAGCGAACCCTGAGGAGCAATCCCGCGCCCCACACCTTCAAATCGTTCCCGGTTAGCGCCTCGATACAATTCGGGAAGTCGAGCGCGGACTCACATATTTGCTCCACGATCGTGGCGTCCGGCGCGTCGTCAGCTCCGAACTTCTGATACCACGTCTTGAAATCGAATCTATCCTCGGATTTCACCCGCCGGAACTGTGTTCGTCCATCCGGCAATTCAACCTGGGCGAACACCATCCCGATGTCTCTGGGCAGCTTGCCCTCGGCCAGCCTGAGCACTGCGGTAATCCCGTTTGGGCTGGCCTCCGCCTCGTAGTCCTCATATTTCACGACGTTGCCCGCGGAAACCAGCGTCGGACCGGATGCCAGGAAAACCTCAAACGAGACCTTCGCTCCAGCGACAGGCGCCCACGAACCGTCTTCGAGGCGCTCTTCCACACGCACCACGGTAAGCAGCCCCTTTTCCGCATCCCCGGCGCCCGATCCTCCACAGGCCGCCAGCGCGATAACGGCCACCGACAGAGCCGTCGCGAACGCGCCGCCCCGCCAGCCTCGAAACGGATGCTTGCTCAGTCCTCGCCAGATCATTTCTCACTCCGCACGGCGCTTCTACGAGATCCATCCATCGAAACGGCAACCGCGGTATTTCCCGGTAGCCGCCTATTTCCGTTTAGGGAATTATATACCGTTCTACCCGCTATGGTTCACGGAACAGACGGGAAGCGGCTCACCTACAAGGGTTTGATTGCAAGGGCAGCGCTCTCAGCCGCGCATTGACTAAGCTGCCATAAGGTGAGAAGTATTACGGCAATAGCTGCCAACGCGCCTAGTGAGGCACCCCACGATTTGAAGGTTTCCACCAACTCCCCGCCCCTTCTTCGGAAAGACCTAATTGTAGCAAGTTAGCGCCTTACTCTATGTCTGGGCGTATCTCCACCATCCGACACAGGTCGAAAATGTAGCAATGTGTTCGTCGTCGCGCCAGAGTTTTAGCCCTCTGCCGCTGTAGGTGTGGGAATCGGCACGTATATCTATAGAGCTGCGTCCCTCAATCAGCACATGGTATGTGAACATTTGCAGTCTCGGTCCTTCGCTATCGCTTCCGGCGGCGCTTTGGTGCGTGCCAACCAATCCTCCACTAGCATCCCTAGTAGCAACTGGGGGATGCCAGCTAACGTGACTATAGATTGATTTTTGTGCGATTAGCTGGAGTCGCCGGATACTGACCACGGCTTACAGTACTGGGTGTTGAACTCCCAGACCTTTTTGCCGCTTACTGTAGCTGGGACTCTGTAACTTCCTGCCTTTGTAAATGTCTGATATCTCTCAATCTGATCTCGATTTGACGAGTCGCCAACTGTTACCGATGCAAAGCAAGGAAGCTCGGTGCTGGGCCCTTCTGTGTAAAGAGTGACGTTGTGAGGCAGGGTTTCCGGTAGGTTTTCGACGCCGTGGGCTGTTGGGTTGATTGATACCGGGTTAACACTCGGAGTTGGAGTAGGGGGAAGCGGCGTAGCGGTAACTTCGACTACAACGACTCTAGTTGCTTCAGTTGCCGTAGCAACCGAAGTAGCCTGAATAGGTGCTGGCGTCGATTCCCGGACTTCCCCGGAATCCTCGGAGCCGCGTGCAAATATCCCGATGACGACTATCAGCCCTATGAGGGCAGCGATTCCGATGCACCCGATTTTGAACAGCCGCTTCATAGGTGTCCCTCTCACGATGAAAGGATGCGCGGGTGTCGAAACCGTCAATCTCTAAACAGCCGCAAGAGGGACGCGACACGCATCCCTTCCAAGACTGTTCAGAAGCAGCAAGACGGTTTCGACGAGTAGGAGATTAACCGGCTTTTGGGCTCGCTCAAAATTGAGGCTCAGCCTAGCGATGATCAGATTTTGTTCGGTATACTAGGATTGGAGCCGATGGGCAGAATCGAACTGCCGGCGCATGGGTTACAAGGTCCTGCGCCCTCCCAGAGCAACGGCCAGTTGAGGGCAGGGAGTAATAGGAGAGGGGATTGTCTATTGCTCCCTGCCTCAACTCAACATTACCAAGTCAATCCCAAATCTTGAAGCAATCGCCGTAAAAGTCAGTAAAGTCGGTTATAGTGCGATTAGTTGTCTGTTTCAGAATGGTAATTGAAAACAAGGCATTTGGAGTCACCAGATGGCAAAGTCAAAGGGAAGTAAGCGCGAACAACTACCAGACAACCGGCCTGCGACCTTAGAGGAAGCAATCAAGGCGCTGGTGACTACTCCGCCGCTAGGTGAGAAGTCCGGGAAGTCTAAATAAAGGCAATCATGGAAAAGGGACAGGCAGAAAAACTTCCACCCTTAGAAATCAGCGCTAGTTTCTCAGCAGGCGCAGGTGGCATGAGTGCGAATGTAGAAGTCCACCCCAACAACAGACGCAAAGTTAGGGATTCGCTTGTTGGGCTAGCGAGTTGGTCGCTTAAGCGTGCTGCGAGGTACGCTGTTAAGGAAATGATTGAAAGAGCTTTTGACAGCCTTCACCTCTTCACCCTTGGTCGCAAGCTTAAATCCCCTTAGGCATCCGAGTCTCTACCGGCCCAATCAAATCCTTGTAGCGCAACTGCTTCCCGTCCATCTTCTGGACTAACGCGGCAATCTGATCCTTGGTGTCGAGGGAGCGGCTGTTGTGCCGTCCGGCAAACTCGTTAACGTAGCGCTCCAGGTGCTTGGCGCTCATCTTGTGGTAGGTGCCGACGTAGCCGCGCTTTAGCATCGACCAAAATGATTCCATCCCGTTTGTGTGGACCATCCCGTTGACGTACTCTTTGGCGCCGTGCCGGACAGACTCGTGGATACGCGGCAAGTGGTGATATCCGCGCCATTCGTCTGTGTAGATAATTGCTTCCGGCGCAGTGGCCTCTTTTACAAACTGATTCAAGGAGATTGAATCAACCCCATCGACCGGCTGAGCCACGACTTGCTTTGTCAGGCGATCTTTGGCTCCAACCACTGGCGTCTTGCCAACTGTCCCGCGTCCACTCGCCGATTTCAAGCGCTTGCTGGCGTGCTTATTCTTTTCCTTGCCGCCGATGTAGGTTTCATCTACTTCGACGATGCTAGATAGTTTGCCGTTGCTGTGACTCCACGCTTCCCGAATCCGGTGTGCGAGGTGCCAGGCTGATTTCTGCGTTATCCCCAAGTCTCGATGGAGCTTCATCGAGGAAACTCCCTTGAGGTTTGTCAGCATCAAGTAACTGGCGAGTGCCCATTTTGAGAGTGACAGATTTGAACTGTGCATGACTGTTCCGGTTTTGACTGAAAAATCCTTTTTGCAGTCATAGCAGCGGTACGGGGCAGGCTTACGGGTTGGTCGAGTCTTAACCTTTTTTGATCCGCAATTCGGGCAGCAGACGCCACCCGGCCAACGGATTTCAACAAACATCTGCTCTACTTTTTCTTCATCCGAGAACAGCTTGACAGCTTCAAACAGCGGCATCCCGCGTCGGTGAGACTTCCCTGGGCCTTTTCGCTTTGGCATCTCTCTACCCTCCAAATCTATATCTGATTATACCTGAGTCGGATAGAAAAGTATATAATTCCCTCCGTTTATTTTACCGATGTACGCATTGACGCGATGAAGGCGCCAGCCCGCCGGCGATTCGCCCATTTCTCGCGGATATCGAGACGTCGCCCACGGTCATTTTGGTTTCTTTGTCGCGATTTTTGCAATATCTTGTTCAATGTATTATTGGCAATGGTTTTCTGCGAGCAAGCAGTTTAGCGGAGGGAATACGGAATATATGACTAGCAGCGTTTCGAGGCGTCGACTCCTTAAGATCGGCGCCGCCGCCGGTCTCGGCGCCGCCGCTTTAGCCATTGCCGGCTGCGGCGAGACTCAGATCGTCGAGGTCGTCAAGGAAGTGCCGATCGTCCAGGAGAAAGTCGTCGAGAGGGTCGTAACCAGAGAGGTCGAAGTCCAGAAGGTAGTCGTCCAGGAGAAGGTCGTTACAGTCGAGGCCATGCAGCCAAAGAAAGCCGCCGTGGCGCTCAAGTTCAACACCTGGTGGGGCACCGTCGAGGAGTACGCCTCAGAGGTCGGCGAGCCGTTCATCGAGCGGAACCCGCATGTATCGATCGACTGGCAGGTCACCCCCTGGGGCGAATACTGGCAGAAGATGCAAACGCAGGCCGTCTCAAACCAGCTGCCAGACTTCTTTGGCCAGAGCGTCGCGATCAACTGGGACTGGGCCAACAAGGGTCTCGTCTTCAATATGGGTCCGGTGATCAAGCGCGACATCGACGAATCCGAGCACTACACCGACATCTGGCAGCAGGGCAGATACCCGGTCAAGGGGCATCCGGACCAGTACATGATGCCCATGGAGACCGTGGTATCGCTTTTGTATTTCAACGTCGATCTGTTCGACGACGCCGGGGTCGACTATCCCCAGCAGAACTGGACGTTCAGGGACTGGGAAGAGGCCGGAGCCCAGCTGACCAAGGTGGAGGACGGCAAGACCACCCAGTTTGGCCTGTGGGGCCAGAATTCAAACGCGTTCCTCGATGCGTTCATCAATTCGAACGACGGGGTTGTCCTGAGTCCCGATTTCAAGACCTGCGAGCTGGATGGGCCGCTGTCTGTCGAAATGATCGCCAGATGCGTGAGCTGGATCGAGCAGGGAATCGGGCCCACGGCTGCCCAGGCGGCGGACGTCGGCGGCGGAGCCCAGCTCTTTACGACCGGGCGACTCGGGATGGACATCACCGGTAGCTGGCAAGTCGACGCGTATCTCAAATCCACCGATCTGAACTTTGACCTCATGATGGTTCCGATGGGGCCGAAAAAGAGAGTCATCTACGGTGGACCGGATAGCTGGGCCATTTCGGCCGGCTCGCCTCACTTCGAGGATGCCTGGGAAGTTGTCAAGTTCGCCATAGGCGACGAGCGTTCGTACAACAACTTCCCGCTCGGCAGAATTGCGAGCAACATAGCCATCTCGACGAGCGAAGACTTCCAGAAGAAGGGCCGCGTTCCCGGCTACAAGTACCTGTTCGATTCCGTGCAGTACATGAAGGGCGCGGACTTCGGTCCTTCCTGGGTTGAGTGGCGTGCAGCCTTCTCGAACGAACTCGCGCCCGCGTTCCTGGGTGAGAAGAACGCCCAGGACGCCGCGACCGCGGCAACGGAGAAAATCCAGGTCATTCTCGACAAGGTTCCCTGGCCCGCGGCAATAGAGTAGAGGTTAATTACCGTTGGCGGTTGGGCGGGTCTGGCGAGTTTCTCGTCGAGGCCCGCCCGCTGACGGCAGCGTTTATTTGAGCCTTGGCACTATCTGAAACTTCCCTCGCCCGGTCCCTGGCAAGACTCGGGCCGCGGCGCGGCGGCGGCCTCCACCAATGGTGGCAGGCCATGCCCTTTCTATTTCTTACTCTGGTGGGCATGGTCCTGTTTACTCATGGAGCCGTCCTGGCCGCGTTCTTCATAAGCCTCACGCGCTGGGACGCGCTAACCCCATGGGAATGGATCGGAGTATCCAACTACAAAGATCTCTTTCTCCAGGACGACCTCTTCACCCGTTCAATGGTCCAGACCGGCTACTACACCCTCGTCTCCGTGCCGCTTGGAATCGTAATCTCGCTTCTGG
Organism: Chloroflexota bacterium; assembly: GCA_965263025.1. Classification (GTDB taxonomy): domain Bacteria; phylum Chloroflexota; class UBA11872; order UBA11872; family VXNJ01; genus JAPOVO01. Next base: position 883,589 of record OZ253578.1, read on the forward strand.
CCGCCGTGCTGGTGAACCAGAAGCTGAAGTTCATGACGTTCTATCGAACGGTGTTTTTCTTGCCCGGCATTACGTCAATCGTCGCGGTGGCCATGGTCTGGCTGTGGCTGTACAACCCCGATTTCGGAGTCATCAACTGGCTGCTCGGAAAGGTCGGAGTCGACGGACCAGCCTGGCTGGGCAGCACTAAGTGGGCGATGCCGGCAGTGATAATTTTCGGGATCTGGCGAGGCCTGGGTTACAACATGGTGATTCTGCTCGCCGGCCTGCAAGGCATACCAGAGGTGTATTACGAAGCCGCCGAGGTTGACGGCGCGAGCCGGTTCAGGCGCTTCTGGCACATCACCCTGCCGCTGCTTTCGCCTACGACCTTCTTTGTGCTGATCATCTCTCTGATCGGTTCGTTTCAAGTATTCGAGCAGACCTACGTGCTTACCCAGGGCGGCCCCGCCTACGCCACGATGACCATCGCCTACTACATCTTTCTACAGGCGTTCCAGTGGTTCCACATGGGCATAGCGTCGGCGCTCTCGTTTGTGCTCTTCCTGGCGGTCATGGTCGTCACGGTTATTCAATTCGCGCTGCAGCGGAAATGGGTGCATTACGAATGACCGCCCGCCGATTCACGCGCCGCCGGAGCTGTTAGATGGCCGAAGCCGTAGTCAGCAGAGATCCCGACATCGTCGTACGGCACCATACGGCCTGGTTTGGCGTCGTTCGAATCTTGCGTGTCATCTCGTCATACTTCTCGCTTACGGCGCTGGGCGCCTTGATGGCCATGCCGTTTCTCTGGATGATCGTCAGTTCGTTCAAGCACGAAGGCGACATATTCACATTCCCGCCTGTATGGATTCCCGATCCCTTCATTTGGACAAACTTCCGGGACGTAGTGAACTCGATGCCGTTCGTGCTCATGTCCTGGAATACGCTCTACGTTGCGATCCTCAATGTGATCGGCGCCGTGCTCGTGTGCGGACTGGCGGCTTTTGCGTTCGCACGAATGCAGTTCCCCGGTCGTGATGCCGTGTTCGTCGTACTGCTTGCCTCGATGATGGTGCCCGCTCAGGTGACCATGATCCCGGTATTCCTGGTAATGCAGAAACTGGGCTGGCTGGACACTCACTTTCCGCTCTGGGTGCCGGGTTTCACCGGCGGCGCATTCGGCACGTTCCTGCTCCGGCAGTTTTTCCTGACGCTCCCATCAGAGCTTAACGATGCGGCCCGCATCGATGGCGCGGGAAACTGGACCATCTTCTGGCGAATCTTTCTGCCGCTGTCCAAGCCCGCGCTTGCGACGCTGTCGATATTTGTATTCCTCTACCGCTGGAACGACCTGCTGCACCCCATCATTTACCTGAACACGCCTGAGAAGATGACCCTGCCGGTCGGGTTGGCGTACTTCCGCGGCCAATATCGGACCGAGTGGGCGCTGCTGATGGCCGGCGCGCTGATGAGCGTGATACCGGTGCTCGTGCTATACGCGTCGTTCCAGAGGTATTTCGTCCGAGGCGTGGTGCTGAGCGGAATTAAGGGCTAGAGCTGCGCCCGGGATGGGATCGTGCGGCCGGCAACGGCGGCGAATCCTGGTGTCGGCAAGAGCCGCGGCCCGCCTTTAGGTCGGCACTCGGGTAATCGAGCAAGCGTACTGACCGCGACAACCGCCGCAACGGGAGGCCGTCGATGAGAGGTATCCAACCTTTAGTCATCTCCAGATTCGATGCGCAGCACCCGCATTCCAGATACCTGATCGAGATACTGGCGGCCGAAGGATTCAACTCCGTCCGGATAATGGCGCCCGAGCAGGTGCGGGAGATGCCCCGGCCCGACGAGTCGGGCTGCGTCGTGGTCGCGCAAGTGCCGTTGGGCCGCGATCTCCGCGACGATCTGCTCACCTACATCCGGTCGGGCGGCGGAGCCGTACTGATGCGGCCCGAAGCCGAGCTCGCACTCGCGCTCGGATTGCAGCCTCGCGGGTCCCACGCCGGCGGGTACATATGGCCCGTCGCCGAACACCCGCTTTGCCCCGCCATGCTGCCGTCCCACATGCAGTTTCATGGAGGCGCCGAGTTCTATGAAGCGTCGGGCGCGAATCCTATCGCGCTCTTCGGCAGCAAGGAGGAGGCGGGGGCCTCGCCAGCGATAGCGACCGGGACGTTCGGTCGGGGGCGGTTCGCGGTGTTCGCCTACGATCTGGCCGCCTCGACAGTCATCTTTCATCAGGGACGCCCCGAGCAGAGCAGCACCGGACCAGCGTGGCCCGGAAACCCCTCGAGCTTTTACACGCCCGCCGACATGTTCACGGGACTGCTCGATTTCGACCTGAGGCGCGTTCCGCAGGCTGACTTTCAGCAGCGAATGTTCTCGCGGGCCGTGGAGTGGGCGCACGAAGCCGCGGGGCCATTGCCGCGCCTGTGGTATTACCCTCACGCCGCGCGGGCGTTGCAGTTCATCAACGGCGACGGCGACTCCATGCGCCACGACGAGCTGCTGGTGATGATCGATCTCATGGAAAAGTACGATGCGCCTTACGCCGCCTACCTGATGATGGACGACCACCCCAAGGTGGCTCCCGCGGAGGTTGCCGACTGGATGGGGCGCGGGCACAGCTTTGGGCAGCACGTTTGGGCAGGCCCCAGGCCATCGCCCGACGAGCTTGACGAGCGCATAACCTGGGAAACGCATCAGTTTAGAAACAGATACGGCTTTACGCCGCTGACGATCCGCCATCACTGCGTAATCTGGACGGGATGGGTCGACACCGCCAGGTCCCTCGAACGCAACGGCGTCCGCCTGGACCTGAACTACAGAGCGGCGCACGATTATCGAGACGGCTACCTGACGGGCAGCGGCCTCCCGATGCGATTCATGGATGAAGACGGGGCCTTTATCGACGTTTACGAGCAGGAGACGCTCACCTGCGACGACTTCATTCTCATTCACAAGAGCGCACATCCGGTCTCGACGGTTGACGAAGCGGTTGACGTTAGCAGGGGATATCTGAAAGACGCGGTCGAATCGGGTCATACCGTTGTTCATCAATACTTCCATCCCGTCTACGCCCGGACGGACTGGGACAGGCCTTATACGCCGCCCTGGCTGGAAGGCACTCTCCAGGCAGCCAGGGAGTTCGGCGCGCCCGCGATCGGAGCCGATGACTGGGTCCACTTCAACGACAGTCGCCGCGACACGGTTATCGATCAAGTGCGGTGGGACGAAGACTCGTCCTCATTGACATTCCAGGTTGCCACGCCCGAACGAATCGACGGCCTTACGCTGTCGGTTCCCACGTCGCACGGCGGCCTGCGCGCGTCGAGAGTGCAAATCGACGGCCAGGAGCGCGATCTGCACGTTGAGAATATCCAGGGCAAGGACTACGTTTTCGTGATCGCGTCCGAAGGCGCCGACCGCATACGGGTAAGCTACGCGTAGCTCAAATGCGTCCGTCGAAGCCCGTCGCCTTACGGAGTGCGAAATGAAGGTTCAGCTCGCCGGCACGGAACTGGAGATGGGCGGCCGCTATCTCCGGGAAATGCGGGAGTCGAGCGATCTGACGGGCCAGCCGCAGAGGTTGCGCGAACGGCTGAACGGCGACGGCTACATTCTGATTCGCGGACTCCAGAGCCGCGACCTCGTGCTCGATGCCCGCCGCGAGATACTCGAAGTTGTCGGTCAAGCGGGCGCGCTCGAACCGGGAACGCCGCTCGACGACGCCAGGATGTCCTCCCGAATAGGGGCCGACGAGAAAATCCCGGGAATGCTCGATCTGGCATCAACCCTCGGCCGGGCGGGCGCGGTCAAGCGGGTTTCCGAGTCGCCGGAGATTATGGGATTCTTCGAACGCTTCCTTGGCGGTCCGGCAGCCACGTTCGATTACAAATGGATTCGGATCGTGGGGTCCGGACGGTCCACCAGCGTGCACTACGACATCGTCTACATGGGCAAGGGCACTCAGAATCTTTACACGGTGTGGTGCCCGTTCGGGGATGTCTCACTGGAACTTGGCGGACTCGCCGTCTGCGCCGGCTCGCAGAACTGGCACAAGGTCAGAGATACCTACGGGAGCATGGACGTTTACCGAGACCGAATTGACGGAAACCTCTCAAACGACCCCGTGGAACTCGTCGACAAATACGGCGGCGAGTGGAAGACGACCTCCTACCGGGCCGGCGACGTGGTCATCTTCGGAATGTTTACCGCGCACGCTTCGCTCGCAAATCAGACCGGCAGATATCGACTGAGCATGGACAGCCGGTATCAGCTTGCCTCCGACCCTATCGACACCAGGTGGATGGGCGACAATCCGTTTGAGGACGATTCGGAAATCCTCGGCGAAACAACTGTTCCAATCGAGACGGCCCGGCGCGACTGGGGGATTTGACGCGCCGAAACGCCAGATAAGCGGCAAAATCTCGAATCGAGTGCGCTCTCGCCGACCGGGAGCGCCAAAGAAAGGCCACGTATTCAGGCGGGAATATGCGAGACGATATTCGTTTCTTTGACTGCAATTGCGCGCTAGGCCGCTACGCGGCGCCGCCCATGCCCGACTTGCCGCACACGGTCCCGCAAATCCTGGAAACGCTTGATTACTCCGGTATCGACTCGGCGGTCGTCTATCACATCGCGGCGTGGGAATACGATCCCGAATCCGGCAATCGTTTCCTCATGGAAGCGCTCAGCGGCGAGCCGCGCCTGCTGCCGCAGTGGGTGGTCCTGCCGCATCACACCGGCGAGTTTCCACCGCCCCGCGAGCTTCTCGACAACATGCTGTCGCAAGGCGTTCTAACCGCGCGGATGTTCCCATCCGAGAAGATGATGCCCCCGCAAGATGCGGGCCACAATTTCTCGCTGGCGAGCTGGTCGGCCGGTCCGCTGCTGAGCGAGATGCAGGCGAGGCGAATGCCGCTCTTCATCGCCCGATCGCAGATTAGCTGGGATCAGGTGCACGACCTGTGCTCCACATATCCCGACCTGCCGTTAATCCTCAGCAGCGTTCCACAGCTCAGCTTCCGCGCCAACCGGCATCTGTGGCCTCTTTGGTCGATTCACAAGAACCTGTACGTCGACACCTCCGACAACGAAGAGACCGCGCGGATCGAGCGGGTCGTGGAGAGCTTCGGTCCCGAACGTCTTCTGTTCGGCACGGGCCTGCCGCGATATGCGCCGGGCGCGCACGTAATATCGGTCGCGCGAGCGAGGATCAGCAACGACGCCAAGAAGATCATCGCGTCTCAGAACCTCGAAAGGTTGCTGGAGGACGTCAGAAAGTGAGCTGCGCCCGCGCACCGGAATGCGCCAACCCGCAAGCCCCGGCCCGCGGATTTTCGCGAGATGGGAGAGACGCGCCGTGACCGACAGCACGGAACCGACCGTTTCCGAAATCTTGCGTTACGGCCTGAACCACGACCTGACGATCATCGACTTTCACACGCACCTCGGACGGTGGTTCCACTACTGGTTCTCCGAGGACAGCGCCCATGAACTCGTGGCGCGGATGGACGATTTCGGAATAACGACGTCGGTTACGCACCACACGCTCGGCATGGTCGGCGAATACCGCCGGGGCAACGACATCATCGGCCAGGCGATGCGGCGGTTCCCCGGACGGATCGAGGGAGCGGCGATGGCCAATCCTCACTACCCCCAGGAAATACGCCCCGAGCTGCAACGCTGTCTGGACGAGTACGACATGCGGGTCATCAAGCTGCACCCCAGCACGCACGCGTACAAGCTGGACGGAGACGGGTATCAGCCCGTGTACGAATTCGCGAGCGATCACGGTCTGATTGTCGTGACCCATTGCGGCGCGAACGCCGAAAACGGTTCGGCGATGCAACTGGCGTCGATGGCGGCCAGATATCCCGATACCACATTCGTGGCCTACCACGTCGCGGGCGACTTCGAGAGTCTCAAGATATACGGGGAGGCCGTGCGGCCATATCCCAACTATTACGTCGAGATTTGCGGTCCGATGACGCACAACGTCCTGGAGATGCTCGTCGACGAGGTCGGCGAGGATAAGGTCCTGTTCGGTTCCGACCACATATTCATGTCCATGCCCCCCGGCATCGGAAGAGTTGCTTCTTGCCGGCTGAGCGAGGTTCAAAAGCGCAAGCTGCTGGGGCTGAACGCGAAGCGGCTGCTCGACCGTCTGCGCGGACCCTCCGACTAAGGGCCCGGATTCAGCCGCAGACTCACGGTGGTTCCCCAGCCGACGAGATCTCGCTCCTCGATTTCGTTCTCGCAGTCGCGCTGGCGTTCGTCCCCCTGGCACAACCGAACCGCTACGGCGGCGGGATCGGTCCATTCGCCGGGAATACCCTCTAACCAGTCGCCCAGATCAACGTTGATCCTGACCCTGGCGCGCCGAAACGCGCTCCTTCCATCCGAATGTGTCGCCGTTACGAACACAAGATTTACGTCGCCGACCGAGGCGCCATCGAAATAAGCGGTCGTAGTCGCCAGCCCATTGCCATCCGTCGAATTTGTGAAGCTGTGCAAGAGCGGCGGGTTCGCCGGTCCCCTGATCCGGCCAAACACTTCATAGTGAATTTCGACCCCCGACGCGGGAACCGTGGAACCATCTGCAAGCCGTTCCACAACATGCACGGTTACGAAGAGCCGGGACCGCGGATCGATGGTCTCGCCGCACGCGCCGCCAACAACGGCTACGACCGAAAGCAGTGCAATCGATAGCGCCAGCAAAACCACGTCCGGCGCCGCCGCGACTCGGCTGCGCCTCCCGTCAGCGACCCGCCGTCTACCGAGCAAACCGCGACAAATCACCGAAAGACCCGCCGCGAACAACCGGTAAGCCGGTCTTGCTAGAGCTACGTGGCGACGGCGGCTTCCATTAGCTCCGCCCGGTTTGAGCTGACCTTTTCGATTGCCTCGGCAATGCCGTCCATTGCCGAGCGGTCGGCGAGCAGCACCGACTGGCCGATCCACATAGTCTCTTCGCGGCACAGCCACTCCGAGTTCGGGCAACGCATCGATCCGTAATCGACGTCGACCGCTCCCTCGCGCGGCCACGCGTCTTGAAGATCGACTTCCGGCTCAAGGAAGAGCGGTTGGTCCCGGCAGTCGCGCTTGTAACCCGTCGATACTGGCACGCCTTCGGCCGCCAACGCCTCGGCGAACTGTTCCCGAGGAAGTCCGTCGAACGCGTCTTGCTGATATCTGAACGTGTAGATGTGATAGGAGTTTCGGGTCACGTAGGGATCGTGACGCAGGGGGATGACTCCCTCGATCCCGCCGAGCAGCTCGTTTAGATAGTCGCCGTTGGACGAGCGATGCGCCGCCTGCTCTTCCAGAAGGTCAAGATTGGCGTCCAGCAACGCCGCTATCACTTCAGAGATCCGATAGTTCCACGACAGATAGCGAAAGACTCCCGTCCGCTCCCTGATGGAGCCTGCCCACAGATCGTGGTAGTCCACCGAATTCCAGTAGAGCGTCTCGTCGTCGGTCAATACGATTCCGCCCTCGCCGCCGGTAAGGTTCTTGGCCGGTCCGAGGCTGAAGGCGCCTACGTCCCCGATCGTTCCCAGGCCCTTGCCGTTCCACGTTCCACCATGGGCGTGCGAGCAGTCCTCGATGACCTTGAGATTGTGTTCGCGCGCGATTTCTAGGATCGGTCCCATGTCGCACGGCAAACCACCGAAGTGCACGGTCATAATCGCCTCGGTGCGATCCGTGATAGCCGCCTTGATCTTGGACGGGTCGATATTGTACGTCTCCAGATCGACGTCAACGAAGATCGGAACGCAGCGAGCCATCAGAATGGATGTCGCGCTCGCCATGAAGGTGAAGGGCGACAGGATTACCTCCGCGCCCCGCGTGAGATTCAAGCTGCGCAAACCGACCTCAAGGGCGGCGGTCCCGCTGCTGACGGCAAGACCGTAGGCCGCCCCCTGGTACTTGGCAAAACGATCTTCGAAACGGCGCGACCGCTCCCCGTTGCCCCGAGACCACTGATTGCCTCGCAGCACTTCCTCGACCGCTCTCATGCCGCCCGCGTCCACCATGGGCCACTTGGGCCACGATCCGCTGCAAACAGGTGTGCCGCCCGTAAGTGCCAGATTGCCCATACCGCCTGACTCCTGGGTCTTCAAAAAAGGAAACGATTTGGACGATTATTGCACCAAACGAGGATCGGGGCGCATTGATCCCGCTCGCCTGATAAAAGCCGATATCCACATACAACTGATATGGAGTGACCGGATATCAAATAGTTCCGGCGGTGACCGTGGCGACCGGGATCCGAGACGGGGAAGGATGGACGAGCGAGGCTGAGAGATTTTTCGGGGCTATGGCTTCGTCATTTCGGCGTTGAGCCGGAATCGAGGTTCGGACCGCCAGCGTCTCAGTCATCGCGTCTGGTGACGTGCGTCTGAAATTTCTCGCGTGCGCTCAGAATCGCGCATGGGGATGCGGAATTACTTGGGGGATCGGAGTCTGCGGCTGGAGTGAGTTCCCGGACTGTACTTAGCCTGGGCGACTGGGCCGTTTCATCCTCTATGCAGTGGGCATTTTGTCCGAAGCCAGCAAGGTGCTGAGCCGTTCCCGCAGATGGTTGCTGAGGTTGAAAATGTCATCGATCGAGTCGATGGGATGTCTAACCCTCTGGCCAGACGCATCCATGATGCCGACCTGTTTGTCTGCTGTGTTGAACCACATGCGGCAGATATTCTTACGATTATTGTCGTCCAATAGAACTGTGCAGAACGACTTTTGATCGCGCATGGAAATGCGCTTAGAGTCTACTATGTCTCTGAGAATCGCCTTGACAACGTTGTACCCCTCAATCTCCTCGATTGTGGTGATGATCCCGCTGTCATCCTCGGCCACAACGGACGTCTCCTGGTCGGTGGTTTCTTCGGCAGGCGCGGACTCAGACGCCTGCTCCCGTTCGAGGGCGGATTTCAGTCTGTCGTTGATGCGGTCGTTAATGAACTGGTCAAACGCGCGCTTCGTGAGGTCAGCAAATTGCTCGCGAACGGCCTTCGTCCGGCGCCCTTTGTAGACTTGGGAAATAATAAACAAAACGAAGTCCTGATACGGTCGGCGAGTTTGATCCGCCAGAACCCGCTTGATCTCCTTTGTGTACATAAGGTCGGCAGCTGCTTCGATTGTCTGGGACAAATCGAATGACTGCTTGGTGAACCGCTTAAGCTCGTCGACGGTGTGCGGTGAAAAATTCAGGATATCGAACTCAAAGAACGGTCGTTCATCCATGCGGTTCGGCTCGTCGAGATCGGAGTAGAAGCGATAGATGACTCCGTTCGTTAGAACGCCGAACCTAGTGTCAGTAGTCGTGAAATACCGGTAGAGTTGCGAAGCGTGCTTCTCCGTTAATTCGGAGGCGACATGCTTACACTCGAACACCATAATGGATCTGCCATCTTTTATGATGGCGTAGTCGACCCGTTCGCCTTTCTTGTTGCCAACGTCAGCCGTGAACTCGGGTACGACCTCTGTCGGGTCGAACACGTTATAGCCCAACGCATTGATGAACGGCAGCACAAAGGCCGTTTTGGTGGCCTCCTCAGTTTGTGTGTGGTCGAGGAGACGTTCGACGCGGGCGGCAAGCGAGCGGAGGTGGTCAATGAGATCCATAAAATTCTCCCGTTAACGCGAGAGGTCGGGCAGTTGCGATGTTACTAGCTCGTGGAAAAACACCGGATTTAAATCTTTAGATGATCAGTCAGCAGCGGCGCAAAGCAGGTGGTCGTGTCCAGAATTTGGCGGGCGTCCACGAACGGCTACGGAACGTCGGGCCGCCGCGTCGGGTCTTCCAGGAGATCGATGATCCCTTGCCAAATCTCGCCCGGCACCGGAATGCCCCGCGCCTCGCGCGCTCGCCTGGTCTTACGCTCGGGGTCCCCGGGCGCCATGACCTGTTCGACGCCCTCGGCGGGCCGCGACGCCCTGACCTTATTCAGGAATTCGCCCGACTTCGCCGCCGTCGCCGTATCGCCGCCGAACGTACTGGGGTCGATCGCAAAAATGGACATGCCCGAGTGCCGGAAACTGGCGCCGCGGCGAAACATCGGACCGCCGCGCTCGGATTCGGCGTAGTCGTCGGAGGCTCCAAGAATCCGACCCAGGAATTCCACGAGCAGCGCGATGGCGTAGCCCTTGTAACCCCCAAACGAGACCAGCGCGCCGCCGTCGTAGTAGTCATCGGGATTCGTCGACGGCGCGCCGTGGCGGTCCACGATGCAGTCTTCGGGCAGCGTTTCTCCCCGGTTGCGCGCCAGCAAGACCTTGCCGCCGGCGATGGTCGTCGTGGCGAAATCGGCAATCAGCGGCGGCTCGTCGCCGCCGGGAAATCCGAACGCTATGGGGTTGGTCGCCAACAGCGCGTCGCGCCCGCCGAAGGGCACGGCCATCGGGGTTTCCTCGCCCGCGCCTCCGACCGTGATAAGGGCGGCCACGCCGCGATCCACGGCCATTTCGACATACTCTCCCACGCGTCCCGTGTGGTTGGCCTCGACAAGGTTCACCCAGGCGAGACGCTCTTTCAGCGCCTTTTCAACCGCTATGTCGAGCGCATATTTGGCGGAAACGTGACCGAATCCCCAATTACCTTTGACCAAGGCCGTGTTAGGGGTTTCCCTGGCTATCTCGGGTCTGGCCGTCGGAACCACCTGACCCTCCCGAATCGCGTTCGCATAGGCCAGGAGAAGCTGCGCGCCATGTGAATCGTGGCCGGCCAGGTTGGACGAAATCAGCCCCTGGGCCACTCGCGCCGCCGCCGCCTCGTCGGCACCCGCATTCCGCAAGACCCGTTCGGCCACGGCCCGCAACTCGCCGGCGGACTTTACTGGCACGCGACCGCGATCCGAATCAGAGGGACGGCGCGGCGGCCTGACGAGAGCATGTTCACCGGGACTGGCTTTTCACACATCACCGTTTTGTATCCGGTTTGACCGTCGGCGGGTTTCGCCAGGAAGTTTAAGGGCCGAGCCTCCCTGGCGGAAACCCCGTGGACGGGAGTCTAACCCGGCGGCTCCACGAGCCGGAAGCCGTTCTCGGCCTCGTTTACGACGATCGTCGCGTTTGCCGGAACGTTCTCCAAAACGGTGATCTTGCCCGACGCGGGCCAGCGGATCGTTATCCGGTCAACGCTGTCGATTTCACTACCAAGGCCAAAGTGCTCGGTGATCTCGCTTTGCCCCAGAAAGTGGCCTCGCACTCCGATCTCGCGAAGTTGGGTCGGGCCGCCCAGAATCGGACTAACCGTCACCCTGGCCCCCAGTCCCGCCCGGTTCGATTCGACCCCTTCGAGCCGCAGTCGGATCCATCCGTTCTCATTGCCGCCGTCGTTGCGATAGAGCCTTGGGGCGCCGCCCGTGTTTACGACGAACAGGTCCAGATCGCCATCGCCGTCGTAGTCGAGCGTAACGAGTCCCTTTCCCGCGGCCTCGTGATCCAGACCAATCGACCGCGCGATTTCGCGCATCGGACCCTCCCCGGCGTTTTCCCACAGCCTCATAAAGTCAAGTTGAGGATTCGCGGTGTCGCCGTGATGCATCCCGTTTACCATCGAGAGGTCGAGATCGCCGTCGTTGTCGTAATCGAAGAAGACCGCCCCCCACCCCCAGCCTCCGTCGCGCACGTCCGCGAGGTCGGTGGCGTCGCTGAACCGGCGCCCGCCTTCGTTGCGGTACAGTCGATTGCCGGTCGCGCCGCGGGGATCGCAACCCTCCGGGGTCTGGCACTCGTCGGACGCGCTGAATATCGACGTCACGAACCAGTCGAGGTCGCCGTCGCCGTCGTAATCGCCGAAGGTCGACCCCATGCCGTTCTTGTCAGACCCGACGCGCGCGGCAATGGTCCCGTCGGTGAACGTCCCGTCGCCGTTGTTCCAGAACAGTCTCGTGTGTCCATAGTCCGAGACCATCGCGAGGTCCGGCCAGCCGTCACCGTCGAGATCGGTAAACGCCGACGCAAACGCAAAAGGCCCTCGCGAGGCCTGACCCATGCCGAGCACCTCGATGCTTGCCTCGCTCTGCGATCTAACGTCATCCAGCACCACGCCGGCGGCGACCGTAACGTCCTCGAAGTGGCCGGGCGCGGTCGGCCCCCGGTTGCGCAGGAGCCGCGCGTGCGAGAGATCGCCGGCCGGGATGAGCGACGACGCGCCCCATTCGGTTACGTGAATGTCGACCCAGCCATCGAGATCGTAGTCCCCGACCGCGATGCTGAAGCCGCTGTGCGGCTGTTCGGTCTCGATGGCGGCGCCGCGAGACACCGCTTCCTCGGTGAAACGTCCCGCGCCGTCGTTGATGAAGAGGTAGAACCGCTTGTCGGCGATCGTGGTGACATACAAGTCCATATCGCCGTCGCCGTCGACGTCGAGCCACGCGGCGCCGTTCGAATGAAGATCGAACGCGTCGAGACCCGCGTTCGCCGACCAGTCTTCGAAGCGGCCGTCACCGCGATTGCGAAACAGGATGTCGGGGCCGTCGAGCCTGGTTACGTAGATGTCGGTGTGTCCGTCGCGGTCGAAGTCGGCCGCCGCCGCGCCGCCGCTCATACGCTCGGGAAAGCAGAAGTCGCCGGGACCTGATCCCTTGAGTCCTCCGTCGAGCATTGTGAACAGCGAGAGGTTGCGCACGCCGAGCAGGCACATGCCGCGCGGCTGAATGGATTGCTGCTTGTAAACAAGCCCGGCCTCCTCGGTGACGTCGGTGAACCGGACCGTTCCGGCGGCCGCGGCGGGTGTCTCCCGCTCCCCCGCCAGGGACGACAGCGGCGACGCCGCGACGTATGCCCCCATCGCGACAACCGCCAATCCGCCCGCCAGGCCCAGCGACCATGTTGCCGCTCCGAGACCCGCGACGGCGCGAACCGGCATAACCTTCGAGAGCCCCCAGAACGTGATCGGTCCACCCGCCGCGGCGGTGAAGAGAAGCGCCACCGCGGGACCAGTCCCCATGCCGATCAGCAGCAGCGCCACCACCAGGGGAATCTCGAACATCAGCGGCACGTTAATCAGGATCCCGAAGGTAGCGGCAATCGCCACCCCCGCGAGGTTGTCCCCCAGGCAACAGGAGACAGCCTCCGGGCTGATGAACTGAATCACAAGCGCGCTCAGAAATCCGGCGATAACCATTATCGGACCGAGTCTGACGAGGTACCGGAAGCTCGACGAAGCCCAGTCTCTGAGCCCCTCCGAAATCACCGCGGACCACGCGTCGGGCTCGGGGGCGGCGAGTTCGGTCATTGCGCCCGGTTCGGGGAGAAGTCTCCGCCGTCCCAGCATCCACGCTACCGCCGGTCCGATCAGCAAGACTCCCAGAAGACTCAGCGCTATTCGCGATCCCGCCACGAGCGGACTGAACACGAGCGCCGTCATGACGACCGCCGGGACGTTCAGCGTGGACGAGGCCTGAACGATGGCGATCGTCTCACCGAGTCCCGCTCCGCGGCGTCGAAAGGCCGCCGAGACAGGAACGATGCACGCCGAGCAAAGCGTCATCGGCGCGCCTATGAAAAACCCCTTGAGGATCCCCCGCATGTCCTCGCGGGCGAAGCCGATACTGTCCGTCTTTGGCAGCAGAAACGCTTCGGCCAGCCCGGCTGCAAGGAATGCAAACGTCATCCCCACGGCCACCAGCCTCAGATAGGCGAGCGAAAATTCCCACCATCGAGACAGCAGCCCCGTGTCGCGATCCGCGTCGACGCAGAATCCCTGAAAGCAGCGGGCGGCCGGCGACGTTGCCGCAACCAGGTCGGCCCGAACCTCATCCAGCTTGGGAGCGCGATTGAACGCCAGGAAAACCGCCAGCAGCACGGCGAAAATTACCAGGCCGAGCACACGCTTTTTCGTAAGAAATGCGCGCGCGCTGGCCGCCATCTGCGTGCCCGAAGCGCGAACCGGCCGCTGCTGGCGCAGGCGAGAAATCAATGCCATCTAGCGGGCAATCCCCAAGGTCAAAATCTCATCTCAACGGGAATCCTACCGGTTATTCGATCTGGAGGAAGATAGACTCCGCGGAGCAAACTGGCACCTGTCTTTAGCTAGCGTTTTAGGTACGCGCCGATTTGGAATCTGCCCGCGCATATAGCACTATTCGGCATCAGAAGATCGGCGGCTTGAGAATTACCCTGGCCGCTCAAGGCGAGCGTGGATCGTCAATATGAATCTTGTCGGATACACCGATAGGTTAAGCGTGGCCCCGGATGAAACCATCCGGTTCATGGTCAGTTGCAATCATTCCGAATACCGGGCCGATCTGGTCCGCCTGATTCACGGCGACGAGAACCCCGCCGGCCCCGGATTCAAAGAGCGGGAAGTCGGCTCCGCGATCAACGCCCAATACAAAGGCCGCCACCAAGCCATTCGAAGCGGGTCCTGCGTCGTCGTGCCCGACTGTCCAGCCTTTAGCGAGCTTCGCAGCTTCACCCTCACGGCCTGGATATACCCGACCACACCGGAACGCGGCGAGCAGGGCCTGCTTACACGTTGGTGCACGCCAACCGGCGAGGGGTTTGGACTGTTCATCGACGGGAAGGGAAGTCTGTCCATCTGGCTGGGAGACGGTCGCGGTCGGGTGGAGCGGATCGGCACAGGCGCGCCCGTTCGAGCCCGGGACTGGTCTTTCGCCGCCTGCGGCTACGACTCCGACGAGCGGCGCGTCTTCGTTTACGAATCGCCGGTTCGCCCCTCGCCGGTCGAGGAAGAGCGAGTCTCGGTCGAACGATCCGTAGGGCAACGGTTGACCAACGTCGCCGGCGCGCCTCTCATCATGGCCGGATGCTTCGAGGCGGAGCGGTCAGGGCGGTTGCTGACGAGCAATCACTTCAACGGCAAGATCGACCGTCCCGGACTGTTCGACCGGGCGCTGACATCCGGGGAGCTGGAAGCTCTCGAATCTGGACGTTCGCCGCTCGAATTCGACGACTCCCTGGTGGGAGCGTGGAATTTCGGCGCCGACTTCGATTCCGACAAAGTCGCCGATACGTCCCGGAACCAGCTTCACGGACGCGCCCTAAACGTGCCAACACGCGCCGTCACGGGCTACAACTGGACAGGTTCCGAAATGGACTTCAGGCGCGCTCCCGCCGAGTACGGCGCGATTTACTTTCACGATGACGACCTCGAAGACGCGGCCTGGGAAGCGGATTTCGAGCTTACGATTCCCCCGGACCTCGAAAGCGGCGTTTACGCGGCTCGATTGCGGGCTGGCGACGATGAGGACTACCTGCCTTTCTTCGTTCGTCCTCCCAAAGGCAAGTCAACAGCCCGAATCGCCTTTCTCGCCCCTACCGTCCACTACACGGTCTACTCCAATTTCAGAGACGTGATGGCGGGACACTGGGACCCCGTTCGAGTGCCGAACGCCGACACAAGCCTGCATCTCGAGGAATATCGGTACGCCGCCGAAAACGGATTGCCCGGTCTGTACGACCTCCATTCCGACGGCTCCGGAACTAGCTGCGTTTCGAGATTGCGCCCCATTTTGAACATGCGGCCGAAATTCCGTTATCGCGTGTGGAGCGCCCCGGCGCGGTTTCCGGCCGACCTGTATCTGATCGACTGGCTCGACGCCCGCGGGTTCTCGGTCGACGTGCTCACCGACGACGATCTCCACGCCGAGGGCGCCGACCTTCTCGCTCCCTATCGGATGGTTCTGACAGGTTCCCATCACGAATACTGGACGTCTCAAATGCTCGACGCCATGCGCGCCTATCTGGATGGCGGCGGCAGACTCATGTACATGGGCGGCAACGGCTTTTTTGGCGTCACGTCAGTCGATCCGGCCAGACCCCACGTCTACGAAGTCCGCCGCTGGGGGACAAGCTGGCCGTTCGAAATGCCGCCCGGCGAGCGGCATCACGCCACGACCGGCGAACCTGGCGCAACCGCGGCAGGGCGCCGCAGCAAATGCTGGGCGTCGGCACGTGCGCGGCTGGATTCGACCGCGGCGCCTATTACGTGCGGCAGCCCGACAGTTTCGACCCCAGGGCCGAGTTCATCTTTGACGGCATCGAGGATAACGAACTTGTCGGCGACTTCCCGTCGCTAGTCGTTAACCACGGTCCGGCCGGATACGAAATAGACCGTCTCGACTTCAGCCTGGGAACGCCGCGCCACGCGCTGCTGCTGGCTTCGTCGATGAACCACTCGAAGCTGTACTCCGCGATGCAAGATGAGCAACTGGCATTCCCCAGAGGAATCGACGGAGTTAAGCCGGGCTCCCCGACAGAAGAAGGAAAGATACATCCCTTCATCCGCGCCGACATGGTCTACTTCGAAACGAAGAACGGCGGAGCTGTATTTTCGGTCGGATCGATAGCCTGGATGAGCTGCCTCTCTCACAACGACTACGACAACAATGTGTCCCGGATCACCGAAAACGTGCTGTCTCGATTCTCTTCCCCCGAATAGGCTTCGTTACCCTGGAGGTTTGCAGGCCAGGCTTTCGCGACTCGCGAGCGGCTTCGGGATATGCTTCTAACCTCGGTCGGCATGTTGGTCGGAGTGCGGAAACCCGCGCCTCGCCCACAAAGCCGTAGCGCCTGGATCGGAAAGGTTTCTCGCGATGGCCGAAGAGTTTGAGAGGGGCCCAACCCGACCGGAATTTCCACTGCCGCCGCCTATTCCATTCCCGGAGCGCGGATCGCCGGAAGATGCGGTGATCGAAGATCTCGGCGAAGTAATCAGCGAGAATCCGTACGAGGTCGAAAAGAACTTCGGAGTGAGCTATGTTGGGCCGCCCCACCCCATAACCCGGCGAGCCGCCGAGGTCGCCCGCGGAACCTTCTTTGTCGAGTGGGGCCGCGTACAACAACCCGCGACCTACCGGCTGGAAAAGGAAGCCGTTCGCATGATGGCGTCGCTCTTTGGCAAGCCGGACGCCGTGGGCTTCATAACCAGCGGCGGCACCGAGTCGAATGTCTCGGCTCTGCGCCTGGCAAGAAATCTGGCCCGGAAGAAGAATCCCGAAGTCGTAATGCCTGAATCGGCCCATTACAGCTTTCGAATAGCAGCCGAACTGATGGGCATTCAGGTCAACGAGGTCGCGCTCGATTCGGACTATCGTCCTCGAATGGAAGAGATAGAGCGGGCGATCAATAGCAACACGGTCGCGCTGGTCTGCTCGGCGCCGGAAGGCCATCTGGGTCTCGTCGATCCCGTTGCCGAGTTTGCGGAAATCGCTGAGCGGCACGGCCTGTACCTTCACGTCGACGGCGCGTTCGGCGGGTTTTTCTTGCCGTTTCTCAGCGACCTTGGCATCGAGGCCCCGGCCTTCGACTTCAAACTGCCAGGCGTCAGCTCGATCATGACCGACGGACACAAGCTGGGGCTGCTGCCGGTCGCGACCGGGTTCTTACTCGTTCGGGACGAAGCAATGCTTGACGCCATTCCCACTCAAACCACCGTCATTCACAACCTAACGGCCACCAAGCCCGGCGATCACGCGGCCGCGGCCTGGGCGGTAATGCGGCATCTGGGCCGAGCCGGATATGCGGAATCCGCGCGCGGTCTGATTAACGTGGTCAATCTTGTCGCCGAAGGCGTTGAGCGGATAGACGGAATCCGCCTGCTGGTAAAACCAATGATCGCGGTAGTCAACATCGCTTCGGACGAGTGCGACGTAGGCAAGATCTACAACGGCCTCCGGTCACGCGGCTGGGGCGCCACGCACGGTCGGGCCGGCGCCGTGGAGACAGTTCGCCTGTCGCTTCATCCGGCTCGCGATGCAGAACATGCGCGCGGATTCGTCCGCGCGCTCGAAGAGTCCGTGCGAGAGGCGCGGCCCTAGCCGATGAAAGAATCCACAGTCGTCCTCAACGCCAAAGGCGCCCGCCCAAGGGAGGTCCAGCCATGACGAGTACGCCGACGATGGAGCGCAAAGCCGCCCAGCGCGTCATGAAGTCCCACGCGCTTCGTGAACGGGCCATGAAAGTCCTGGCGCGCGGTCACCAGGGCCACCGCAACCCGCACGACACGCTCGACGTGGGAGGACCGGGCTACGCGTCGCGATCGCTTGGGTCGCGAATCTGGGATGTCGACGGCAACGAATACATCGACTACGTGATGAGCTTCGGCCCGATCGTGCTCGGGCACTCCGACCCCGAGTTCAACGAGGCAATAACACGCCGGATCGCTCGCGGCACCGTCACGAGCATTCAGGAGGCCGACGAGATCGAGCTGGCCGAAGCCCTGGTTCAGCGCGTGCCGTCGGCCGAGATGGTCTCGCTGTTCATCGGAGGATCGTCCGCCTGCTCCGCCGCGCTACGGTATGCCCGCGCATCCACCGGCCGGACCATGGCCGTCAAGTGCGGCTACCACGGATGGCTCGACTGGAGCGGCGCGGGCGGCGAAGGCATTCCCTCGCAAGTCGCCGACCTCACAATCGAAGTCAAATACAACGATCTCGAAGCAATCGAAGCCGCGTTCGAGGCCCATCCGTCCGACATCGCCGCCGTGTTCATCGAGTCAGTGCAAGATGACGGTCCGCGCGAGGGCTATTTCGACGCGGTCCGGAATCTCGCCCATCGTTACGGCGCGGTTTTCGTCCTGGACGAGGTTAAAACGGGATTCCGCTATGCCCTGGGCGGCGCGCAGGAGTACTACGGCATCGAACCGGATCTGACGGTTTTCGGCAAGGCGCTTTCCAACGGCTATCCGGGATCGGCCGTCGTCGGACGGCGCGAGATTTTCGAGTCCGGCGACGCGCGCATGGGCGCAACCTTCCACGGTGACGGACTCTCCATAGCCGCCGCGCTTGAGACGATTCGCCGCCTTGAGCGCGACGACGGGATCGCCCATCTGTGGCGCATCGGAAGCCGGCTGAAGCAAGGTCTGAGCGACGTATTTGCCTCCACTGGCGGCTGGATGACCGTAGCCGGGGATCCGCCCATGCTGCGCGTGCTACCGGCGGACGCTGAAGACCCGCGCGGAGCCGCCTTCTACGCCGGTATGCACTTGAGAGGCGTTTATATGATCCGTGGCGTGTGCTTCGCTTCCCTGGCGCACACCGAGTCCGACGTCGACCAGACCATCGAAGCAGCGATCGGAGCCGTCGCGAGCGCAGACGCGTAAGGCCGATGTCGGAGTCGCGACCCCTGCGACAGACATCTCAAGAGCTTGCGGGATAGCGCTCGTTGAAAGTTCGGGGCGGCGGAGTCACGGCCACCGGAACCGATCGCGCAATCCGGGAATCGGCGCGCTCGTAGTGCGCTTGTCCAGCGCGGCCCTGAACGCCGCCCTCGATGCCGGGAATAAAAAGATCGGCGCCCGGACTTTGCCCGGGCGCCGATCTGATTGCGAGTTTTAGTAGCCGCTAACGCGGCGCTTTGTTCTAGTAGCGGTCCCCTCCATATCCACCTGATCCATATCCACCCGATCCACCCGATCCACCCGAACCTGAACGCTGCCTCGGCTGGCGCGGACGCGCTTCGTTTACAGTCAGCGGCCGCCCATCAAGGACTGTGCCGTTGAGCGACTCGACGGCGGCTCCGGCCTGATCCGAGTTGTCCATCGCCACGAACCCGAATCCGCGCGAACGTCCGGTTATCCGATCGGTCACAACCGTTGCCCGGCTAACGTCCCCAAATCGCTCAAACATCTCTCTCAACGACTCGTCACTAGTGTCGTAAGAGAGATTTCCCACATATATTTCCATGCTCTATGAACTCATTTCTCCCGGTGGCTCCGCACCGCATTCGATCCCTTTCGCACCCCATAACCCTGTATGGGAACTTTGCGAAAATATCGTGATAATCCCGTCTTGTGCGTTCTTCTGCGGTGTTGAATTGAAGGAGGGTGACCCAGCTCAGCCCAGAGCCGCAACTCGCGGGCGGCCTGGAGGGGTTCCGCATAATCACTCAACGCACCGCGCCGTAGCGCAGTTCGACTGTAGGAGTGTAACATGCCTCTACTGGCCGGTGGCGCGGGGCGGGTTGGAATCGCCAAGAGAACTCGGTGGACCGCGTCGGCAGAGTCAGGTGCTACTCTGTCTGTGATGAATTCGACTCTATTCTTACGCCTTCGCCCGCGCCATGCTCCTGTAAAGTCTGGCGCCCTGCGCCAACCGTCCGACCAATGAAATACCGCACGTTCGGCAAGACAGGCTGGCAGGTCTCCGAGGTCGGCATGGGGTGCTGGGGCCTCGGCGGGCAGTGGGGGCCTGTGGAAGGTGTCCAGGCTCAGGCCACCGTATTCGCGGCGCTCGATTCCGGAATCAACCTGTTCGATACGTCCGACAGCTACGGCCCGCGCCGCAGTGAAGAGTTACTGGGCAAGGCGCTTGTCGGCCAGCGTCACCAGGCATTCATCGCAACCAAGGCAGGAAGCATCGGCGGACGAGATGGCGAACCGCTAAATTTCGCCACGCCGGAGCACATTTATCTTTGCTGCGACGCGAGCCTTCACCGGCTGCGGACGGACTACATCGACCTCTATCAGTGTCACGTCCGGCGTCACGACAACAGGGACGTCTTCCTCGAAGCGTTCGAACGCCTTCAGGAGCGCGGCAAGATTCGATCCTACGGCGTGTCGAGCTTCTTCACCGACGACGTGCTGGCGTTCGACGAGCATGGCCGCTGCGGAGTTGTGCAGGTTCCTTACAGCGTGGTCGAGCGAGACTATGAAAACGACGTGCTCCCGCTGTGCGCCGACCGGAACATCGGAACCCTCATTCGGGGGCCTTTGGCAAAGGGAGTATTGAGCGGCAAGTTTGCCCCGGACGCCAGATTCAACGATCAGGCGCGGATGGAATGGAATGCGGGCAAGGGGCGACGGAGTTTCGTCCAGATGGTCGAATCGGCCGGGAAGCTGTGGCCAATGGTTGACGCGTCGCGGTCAATGGCTCAAATCTCGCTCGCCTTCGCGCTTGCCAATCCAGCGGTCTCGTGCGTCATTCCCGGCGCCAAGTCACCCGGGCAAGCCACGGAAAACGCCGCCGCTTCGGACATCGAATTGACGAGCGCCGAGCTGGATCGAATCCGTGCGATCGCTCCGCCGGCAAGCTGACTTGCATCCGGCGACGGCAGCCGGCGGGCGCCACGACTGATGCGCTTCGCGCGACTCGGAAACACAGGCGTCGAAATATCGAGAATCAGCCTGGGCACGGGTTTCTTCGGCGGAGCTATTCCCGAAGCGGAGTGCCTGCGGATACTGACCAGGGCGCTGGACCTCGGCATCAACGTAATCGATACGGCGGAGAAATACCTCCGGCCAACCCCCGGCGCCAGCGAAACGACTCTGGGGAGGATCCTGCGCGGCCGCCGCGACGAAGTCTTTCTCGCCACCAAGGTCGATCCAACCGGCGACCGCAGTGGTGAGCCGTCCGGCTGCGGACTCAGCCGCGCAATGGTCATAAGCGCCGTCGAAAGCAGTCTCCGGCGGTTGCAGACCGATTGTGTCGATCTCGTCTATGCGCACGCGCCTGATCCCGGAACTCCGCTCAGCGAGACGCTGTCCGCGTTCGATCATCTCATCGAGGCGGGCAAGATTCGCCACGCGGGACTCTCGAATCACCCGGCTTCCCTGGTTGCCGAGGCGCTGTCGGTGGCCGACCGCCTGGACTTGGGGCCGGTCGTCGCCACGCAGGACTTGTACAACCTGATGGAGCGCCGAAACGAAGCCGAGCTCTATCCCCTGTGCAGGCGGCGCGGTCTGGCAACCTTCGCCTACGCGCCGCTGGCCGGCGGACTCCTGACCGGAAAGTACACCCACGACATGGCCGGCGGCGATTCGGTTCCGTCGTCGTACCGGGCCGGCTACTTCGAGCGCGTCACCGACGAGTCCGGAGAAGCGTCGTCCGCGCCAAAGGTCACCGGCGGCGCGATCAGCCGCGCGGCGCGCATAGCGAATTGGGCTGGAGAACGCGGTTACGATCCGGCTCACACCGCGCTGGCCTGGGTGCTCGGCAATCCCGACGTAACATCCGCCGTCATCGGCATAACCAGGCTTGACCAGCTCGAAAGAAACTCCGCGGGCTTCGATCTGGTCCTCTCGGATTCCGAACGAACCGAACTCTCCAACATCGCAGGCCGTTAGCGAATCGGGTGTATGACCGATTTGTCGTGGACGGCAACGCGAAAATACCGTGATTGATAGACGACAGTGTCTAGCTCTGCTTCGGGCCTCCGCAACCGCTCCGTCTATCTGGGTCTCCAGGAAACCAGAGTTGCCGCGGTAGCGGGGAGATACCGAACTAGACACGGCAGAGGGGAGCGGACGTCAGACGTGCTAGAAGGAGAATATGACTTGTTCGCGACGAATATCTCAATGCAACTAGCGTTAGCCACGAATACGTTTGTCCCTTACAGCCCGTATACCTCTTCATCCCGCTCCCGTTCCAATTCTTGGTCGATTAGGCTAGAGGAAATATCACATCCCGCCCGCCCCACGGCGGCGATCTCCGAATCCTCAGATTCAGCCAAACCCTCAAAGTAACCGAGCTTCGTTTTTAGGTTGTCTGAATAAGGACCTGACTCTACGATCGGAACCCCAGGCCACATGATCACTCTTGCAATGCGCTCAGGTGTCCAGCCGACGGCACAAGCGACCCTGATCTTCGCCTCGGAAACGCTCCCGAAACCCGCTTCATGCACTGCGCCCGGGTGATCCATCGCCAGCAATTGCTGGAATAACGAAGGATCGTCTCCGACAAGTTCCGAGACGATCCATGCTGCGAAGAAGCATGCATCTGTCGTCTCTATAACCGACAGCGCGTCAATTCGTTGATCCGCCGAAAGGTTATTGAAGGCGTCACTTAACGTATGTTCAAGAGCATAGGCGTTTTGTAACGCGTCGGATCTGAGGAGCGAAATTAACCACTCGGCGAACAGATCCGTCTCATGCTCAAAGATATCTGAAATGAATAGATCTACTCCGGGCGCGCGCAACATTGCCGCCCGCCAGTCTTCGACGAGATCGTCCGAAACGCGCGGGCTCCTGTTGGGTTTCCAAAGATGGACTGCCGTCGTCTCCGCGACATCGGGTGAAAGATGAGCCAGCAACTGGCGAACGGTTCGTTTGGGAATCTGCCCTCGAGCAACCAGGGTAGCGAGTCCGCCACGGAATTGAGGTGCTAGATCAAGCGTCGCTTCCATTTCCTCTTCAAGCGGATCGTCCGCAGTGAGAACGACCGACATTGCCGCAAACTGCACGGTCTCCAGCGTCAGCGCGCGCAGCGTCAAAGGAAGCGCCCCTTCACGGTCCTTCAACCGCGACTCCCGCAGCAATGGCTCAACCAACATCCACGTCAACCCCAGGTCAACCGCTCGCTCAGCCCATGCGTATGGATCAGCAGCACGTGCGGCAATCGCTTGAGTGACTGTCAGAGTTTCGTCGGGCAAAGTGCGTCCAGTTTCCGCAGCATTGCAGTTGGCATTCAGAATGAGGGGAAGAACATAGTCAGGACCACGCGGCTCAAGATCAGCGGCTAAGCGGCGTGCGGCCTCGCTCCTACGAGCCGACTCCTTTTCGAAATCGTCGGAAGATTGGTGAATTGGATAGAGCGTCGCAAACAGGTCTGGAATCCTGACGGCTACGCCAAGATCAGCCCTGTGCGATAGCTCGCGGATGCGTATGAGAATGCCCGGATGTTCCGAGAACTTGTCAGCTAGGTCCGCGGCCATCGCCGAAGCATGTGATCGCATAAATTCCCCTATGCGTTCGGGAGGCGACTCTGGCAAGATCGCGTAAAAGGCCCAGTTGTGCAGCATCTCGAAGAGCGATGACCAATTCTGAGGACCTTGCGCTGGAATGGCGTCCAGAACAGCCGGCCACAGTTGGACAAGCCCATCCAGACACGTACGCGATGCTAGTCCACTTGTGATGGTGAGTGACAACCCTGAACCTGGGTCCGAGGTGGCGGAATCAAATCTTGGACTCATCGCCAAACACAATGCACGAAGCGCGGTCTGGGGATCGCCATTATCAGCCAAGTATCTCATCGCGGCTGTAGTCAGCAGCTTCCGGCGTTCGAGCTGCAAATTTTCGTAATGTGGAGCGGACTCAATCCACCGTTTTACGATTCCGAGTAGACCATCATCTGAGTCCCTTATCTGGTCATCTTCTGCGGCCTGCCTAAGGGACAGAGAAAGCGTCTCTGCTGGATTCGTCTCGAGCGAATAAGGCGCGATTTCCTTCAGCCCTTCGGGGTGTGCCGCAAGGGCGAATTGCGCCTGTCGCTCTCCAAGCCGCGAATACTGCGCAAAGTCTTTGGCTAGTCCGCTGCGGCAGAGTATCGGCTCGATCGTATTCTTCGGGATTTGCGCGCCCATGAGGATTGCGCCAACCAGTGAGCCTACGATTGACCGCTCATCCAAGCGTTCCATCACGGGATCCAACGGGAGATTTCGATAGGTTTCTGATGAGAAAAAAGCGTCCCCGACAATTGCGTACCGCAATTGAAACGGCCATAT
Organism: Chloroflexota bacterium; assembly: GCA_965263025.1. Lineage (GTDB taxonomy): Bacteria > Chloroflexota > UBA11872 > UBA11872 > VXNJ01 > JAPOVO01. Next base: position 907,982 of record OZ253578.1, read on the forward strand.
AGTGGCTTTCCCTGTCAGGGAGCCGGCCCGAATCACCCCCGTGTGGCCTAAACCTGTCAATATGCGACGAACCTTGCCCATATCCAACTCAAGTATCGAACGAATATCTTCAAGTGAAACGCCGCCGTCATCCGTCAGCGCCGCGACGGCCAGAATCGTGTCCGCCTCGTCATCAATTAGGGTTCTGATTTTGTTAAGCAGCGATGCACCAGAGAAGAGCGAACCATAATCGCCGCGCGAAGCAAGATCGCATAGCGTGGCGGTCAGTCCGGGGCGGCCGCCTGACTGGTTGACAATGGTCCGCTGTAGATCGACGGGGCCGCCAATCCCAGCCGCCTTGACGATTTCCAGAACTTCGTCACGAGAGAGCAATTGCAGGTCGAGAACCGAATCGCCGCTGACACCGAGAGCTTGCAACACTCCTTCCTTGTCCCCCGGCCAAGTCACGGCGGAGATACGAAACTCGGCATGTATATCGGCTCGAATCTGCCGAACGCTGCGCAATAAATCCAGATCACCGTGAGCATCGTCGAGGACTACAACTTCCGGTGTTAACTCGCGTATGTCATTCGCAATCCTTCCTCTATCTGGATCGACCACGAACAACCAGCCGCGATCAACAAACTGCCTAAGCAGGTGCGTCTTTCCCGAAGCCGGATGTCCCGAGATGACGACGTCGCCTGAGCTCTCGACTAGCCATTGGACATCCGCATCACGTCCAACTAGGGGAAGGTCGCTCTGAAGCCGCGACGACAACGGAACGGCGGAAAGTGCGGAAGGCGCGCCGCTGAGACCAAGCAAATCACGGGTCCACTTAGGCGACCCGTACAGCAGATCTGCAAACGCCCGCTGCCCGTGGAGATTTACCAGTTGGAAGCCCTCGTCGTCTGCTGCCTTGCGCAAATCCTCATGCAATGACCCTGTTGCGGGTTGGCTGGTCGCAACAACCACGCGCCATGCAGCGATGCTCGAACTTTGGCGTCTATGGCTTCGAAGACTATCAACCAAATTTCGTTTGACGTTCTGCGCTGTCGTCGCGGTAAGGAAGAACGGGGCGTCAGGACTCGACGTGTCGATCCCGTCCATACCAAGGTCACGTCCGCCCTCGACTGGCGTTAAATTCGGGTAAAGGCACCGAAGAAGATCCTGCGCGCAATGCTCAAATGCCGCCGGATCCAAACATCCAGCCAAGCCGTTCAGAATTGACTTGTAGAGCGGGTCCCGTATCACGTTGGCAGTGGTTGAACCAGTCCGGCGCGAATGGCGTGGAGCCGAATCGCTCGAGTGTTATGAATATAGTTCAAGGGTTTAAATAGGAGTTTAACTCTAGACTCTAACGCTCAATAATTCAGGCGTTCAACTGGATAAGTGATAAATCAGTAGGCGCCAACCCGCCCACCGGTCCCTCGGCAGATATACTCGCCTCGGGTAATTAGCGGCGTTGTAGGTGGAGAGGGTTTCGGAAGTGGTTGTGAGTCAGACGGCGGCGAGGGCGGTAAGTCCCGCGCTTACCGAATCCGACATCGGCGCGTACAGACGGGACGGCTGTCTGATCGTCGAAAACGTCTTTGGGGAATCGACGATCGCGCGGCTGCGGCAGGTGGTCGACGAATTCGTCGAAAAATCGCGAAGCGTCACCGAGCACGACGCCGTATTCGATCTGGAGCCCGGCCACACGGCGGAAAGACCGCTGCTGCGAAGACTCAAAAGCCCGACGCTGAACCATCCGCTGTTCGAAGAAGTCATGCGTTCGGATTTGCTGGCCGATCTCGTTGAGCCGCTGCTCGGCGACGGCGTTCGCTTTCAGGGTGACAAACTGAATATGAAAACCGCCGTGGCGGGAAGTCCGGTCGAGTGGCATCAGGACTTCGCCTTTTACCCACACACGACCGACGATCTGCTCGCGGTGGGAATCGCGCTCGACGATTCAACCCTGGAAAACGGATGCCTGATGGGAATGTGCGGTTCTCACCTGGGGCCGGTTCTCGATCATCACCAGGACGGAGCATTCATCGGTGCGATCTCGCCGTCACGGGAGTCCGTCAACCTGAGCGAGGCCGTACCACTCGAGATCAAGGCCGGCGACGTGACGATCCACCATACAAAGCTGTTGCACGGCTCGGCCTCAAACCGCTCGTCCGACCCGCGCCGTCTATGGCTGATTCAATACGCGGCCGTTTCCGCGTGGCCTCTCATGGGCGTGCGCGACTTCGACTTCTTCGAATGGTCGCTGATTCGAGGCGAGCCGACCAGGGAGTTCAAGGTCAAGGACCAAACGGTGCGAGTACCGCTCCCCGGCGCTGTGTACACCGGGGCCACCATATTCGAGCTGCAAACCAAAGCCAGGGACACCGTATACCGTTAGCCCGCCCCGCGGTGTCTGCGCCACGCGGTATTGATAGAGCAGACCGCACCCTTTTAGCCCGCGTTGAACTGACACTACGCCCGGCCGGCAACACTTCCCGACGGGGACCGGCGTCTAGGCCGATTCTTTCCGCGAGCGCCGCCTGCCGCGCTCGGCTTCAGTGGCGGCAGCGTCCACTTCCATCGACTCGGGAACGATAACGACCCCGTAGTCTTCGAGGGCCGTCGCGCGGCTTATCAGTCCGTTGCACACGTCGTCCAGCACCAGCGCGGGGACGCGTTCCAGCGGATCGCCGTATCCGCCGCCGCCGGGCGTGAACAGCCGCACCACGTCACCCGGCGTCAGCATGATGTTGCTGTCCTTTGTGAGGTGCGGACTTATGTAGCGTCGGCCCTGCCGGTTGAACTCGATGTGACATTTCTTGCCGTCCGAGCCGCCTTCGATCCCGCGCGGCGCGAATTTCCCGCGATCGCCAATCGTCGAGGCGGTTCCTTCACCCCTGACGAACTCGGTCTCGATCACCGCTCCGAAGCCTCCCCGCCATTTGCCCGCGCCCGCCGACTCCTCCCGCAGCGCGAACTCTCGAATCCGCACCGGATAACGCTGCTCGTAAAGCTCAACCGGTTGAGAGCGCGCCACGCTGATAACCGGACTTCCGTAGCTCAAACCGTCTCCATCGGCATGTCCGCCATAGCCGCCGCCGTTGAACATGTACATCACGTAGCCGCCGACCTCGCAATCCGTGCCGCCGATCGACAGGTTCGAGATCGTCCCGAATATCCCCGCCGAAACCCGTTCGGGAATCGCCTGTCCGAGCGCTCCCATCACAACGTCGCCTACACGCTGAGACACTTCGGACGCGCAACCCGCCACGGGCCGCGGCAGCCGCGCGTTGAGAAACGTCGAATGGGGTACGTGAAACTGAATCGGCGTGAAACACCCCGAATTAACCGGGATCTCGGGGAACACGTGCTTGAACGCCAGAAAGCAGGCCGACTTGGTCGTGCTTATCACGCTGTTCATAGGCCCCCGGCAGGGTGGTGAGCTACCCGAAAAATCAAGCAACGCCCCGCTGCCCTCGATCGTCAGCTTCAAAGCGATTTTCAGGGGGCGGTCCTCGATTCCATCGCTATCCATAAAGTCTTCGTACTCATAAACGCCGTCGGGTATTTCCTCCAGAAACGACCGCATCTGGCGTTCGGACCGCTGTTTCAAACTCTCGATGCAGGCCCAGACCGTTTCGACGCCGTATCTGTCAAGCAGCGTGGTCAACCGGCGCTCGCCTACCGTGAAGGCCGAGAGATGGGCTTGCAGATCGCCCGATCTTTCCTCCGCCACCCTTATATTCGAGGTAATGATCCGGAAAACGTCTTCGTCGAGCGCGCCCCGCTTGAACAGCTTTACCGGCGGAATTCGAAGCCCCTCCTGGTAGACCTCGCTCGAATTGGCGCCGAATCCTCCGGGGACGGATCCGCCCATGTCCGGCCAGTGACCGCGATTAGCCAGATAGGCGAATAGCTCGCCGTTGTAATAGAAGGGCTTCACCATCCCAACGTCCATCAGATGGGTCCCGCCGGAGTAGGGATCGTTGACGAAGAAGATGTCCCCAGGCTCGATTCCCCGTCTGGCAACCTCCGCAATCACATGCTCGGTGGTGAACTGCATCACGCCAATGAAAAGCGCCAGGCCCCATTTACCCTGAACGATCACCTCCCCGGTGACGGGGTGGTAAATGCCGTTGGCCAAGTCGTTGCCCTCCGAGATGACCGGCGAAAACGCCGTCCGCTTCAACGTCCAGTCCATCTCCTCGGCGATTTCCTCGAGCGCGCCCTTCACCACCGCCAGCGTCAACGGATCGACTGTCATGCGCGCACCCGCACTATGAGAGTTCCGCCCGGTCCCACGACCGCCGACATGCCAGGCTCGACCACTGTCGTCGAGTCAGGTTGTTCGATCACCGCTGGACCATCGATCCGAATACCGGCGCCCAGAAGCTCGCGCTCGTAGACCGGACAATCCACGAAACCGTCTTCGAAGTAGACCGGCCTTCGGCCTATGGAGGCTTCGTCCAGGGTTGTCGATTCGGAGTCAAATCCGCTCCACTCAGCCGAACGCCGCCGCACGCCGATTACCGAGACCCTGGTTGTCACAATTCGCACGGGGCGGCCGCTTAGCTTGTTACCGTAATGCGCGGAATACTCCCGCTCGAACGCTTCGCGGATGCCGTCTCTATCGCAACGCTGCGCGGGCAGGGGCGCGCGCACCTCGTGAACCTGTCCCTCGTAGGCCATATCCGCCTGGTACGCAACATCCACGGAAGCTACGTCGACTCCTTCCCGCTCGATAAGCTCACGCCCCTCGACGACTTGCCGTTCGAGATCACTATAGAAGCCGGCGACGTCGACTTCGTCCAAACGGGCGTTTAGCGATCGGGTGAAGTCATGCCGTATGTCCGCCGTGATGCACCCCAACGCCGAAGTGATGCCCGGCCAGGGCGGGATTAGAGCCTTGGAGATTTCCAGCTCGCGCAGAACGGCGCATGCGTGCAGCGGGCCCGCCCCGCCGTACGCGACCAGCGCAAAGTCACGCGGATCGTGTCCTCGCTCGACCGTCATGAGACGCAAGCTCGCAGCGATTCGGTCGTGAGCGACTTGAAGAATGGCCCACGCCGCCGCCATCGTCGAAATGCCCAGCGGCTCGGCTATCGTCTTCCGAATGGCCGTCTCGGCGCCGCGTTTGTCGAAAACCCAGCCGGACTCTCTGCCGATCGGCCGCTCCGATCCGATTCTTCCAAGCACGACGTTGGCGTCGGTCACCGTCGGCTTGGTTCCCCCCTTGTCGTAGCAGACCGGACCCGGATCGGCGCCCGCGCTGTGGGGACCGATTTGAAGAATGCCCGCCCTGTCGATCCACGCGATGCTGCCGCCGCCGGCGCCGACGGATCGAACGTCGAGCATCGTGGTGCGAATCGGCAGGCCGTATTCGAGGTCCATGTCCTGCGCGGTTGCAACCCCTCCCCGCGCCGCGACCGCTATGTCGAGGCTGGTTCCGCCGACGTCGCACGCAATCAGATTCTCGTCGCCCGTCGATAGTCCCACCTGCCGCGCGGCAATCACGCCGGCGGCGGGGCCCGAGAGGACGGTGTTGACCGAATAACGGCGCGCCAGACGCTGCGACATCAAACCGCCGTTGCTCTGGACGATCAGCACGTCCCGCGCGTAGCCGCGCGACCGAAGCCTGTCGGTTAACGACCGGAGATATCGATCGACGAGCGGCTGTACGTAACCGCTAAGAACAGCCGTGCTCGTCCTTTCGAACTCACGGATCTCAGGAAGTATCTCGGAGCTCGCGACTACGTAGGGATTCGGCCAGACTTCCTCAACCAGCTCCTTTACGAGCCTCTCATTGGACGGGTTGGCGTATGAGTGGAGAAAGCTGATGATGATCGCCTCCACGTCATTAGCCAGCAGTTCCTCGACGGCGCGGAGCACCTCGCCACGATCCGGTCGAGTCAGCACTTCCCCGCGATAGTCGGTCCGCTCCGTCACCTCCAGGCGCCGGTCTCTGGTTATCAGCGGCTCGAACCGGCCTTTGAGGCCGTACGTGTCGGGCCGGTCCCGCCGCCGCAATTCGATTACGTCGCGGAACCCCCGGGTCATCAGCAGACCGCAGCGCGCGCCGGATCGCTCGAGGACCGCGTTGGTGGCTACGGTCGTCCCGTGTACCAGCAGGTCGATGTCCGCCGGGTCCACCGGCAAAGCGTCAAGACCGTCAAGCAGACCCTGGGAGTGATCGTCGCGCGTAGACGGGACTTTTGCCACCCGAACGTCGCCGGTCCGATCGTCGTACAAGACGACATCGGTAAACGTTCCGCCCACATCCACGCCGACGTGTATCGCCAATGGTCACCGGTTCCCACTGAATCTGGCAAGAGCCTCCGATCAGGTCGGAGTCCGCCGTATGTTATGCCATCGTCAAGCGGGCCGAGCGCCAAAGGGGCGTTCTAAAGGGAATTGACTTGTAAAAGCCTTCCGGCGCGCCGCCAGCCGGCGGTTCGGATTCGCCCGCGATCAGGTCGCTTTGAAGCTTACGGCTTCGCCGGTCATGGGGACGAACGCCACCGGCCCCAGATTCCGGGTGCGCAGCCCGCTCTTGCGACGCTCGGCCAGCAGTAGGTCCTGCGTCGAGCCGGCAGCCCCAATGGGCGCGACAAGACGGCCCCCCACGGCGAGCTGCCGGATAAGCGGCTTTGGAATATGGTCCGGCGCGGCTGTGACGACTATCGCTCTGTAAGGGGAGTGCTCCTCCCATCCCAGATACCCATCGCCGACAAGCAATCGAACGTCCCGATAGCCCGCTCGCGTCAGGTTTTCGGCGCCCCACTCAGCCAGCGTCGGGCTTATCTCGACGCTGAAAACCCGCGCGCCCAGCTCCGCCAGCACGGCCGCCTGATATCCCGATCCCGTGCCCACTTCAAGAACCTTGTCTTTGGATTTGATTCGCGCCGCCTCGGTCATGTGAGCTACGACCAGCGGTTGAGAAATCGTTTGGCCTGCACCGATCGGGAGCGGGCGGTTCTCGTACGCGAGCGCCAGATACTCGGGTCGAACGAACTCATCTCTCGGCACGCGTTGCATCGCCTTGAGCACGGCGCCCGACCTGACGCCGGCTCGTTTAAGCTCGCGAATCACCGTAGCCGTACTCCGTTCGGGCGATTAGACGCCGAGGGCGGTGTATCGGCGCCATTGACCCGACAAACTATCCACCGGAAGCGGCTCCCCGCGGAAGCCCGGCGTCCTCATGGAGCCGCTTCCCCATGCTGACGACATCATCCACCGAATACCCGATCGCCCTGTAGAACTCGATCACACCAGCGTTCGAGCGTCTGACTTGCAGGTTGATCTTAGGACAACGAATCGCTCTCAGGTGTCGCTCGGCTTCTTTCATTAGACGGCGCCCGAAGCCTGTCTTGCGGCAATCCGCGGCGACCGCGAGATAGTTGATCCAGCCGCGATGCCCCTCGTATCCGGCCATAACGGTAGCGACGAGCCGGGCGCCCAGTGATCCGACCAGAAACACGTCTCGTTGAACGCGCAACTTGCGGTTGATGTCCTTCACAGGGTCATTCCAGGGTACGACCAGCCCGCATTCTCGCCACAGGTCGACCACGGCCTGCTGGTCGGACTCCCTGTAGCGCCGGATCTCCAGGTCAGTCATACCTGTTCTCCATGCACGGTACGGCTGGCAGACAAACATCTGTCTGACAAACTAGATCGATCCAGAGCGCCGGACGTCTTCCGACGGCGCCCATTGGCAGCCGCTCAGTTCTCGCCTACGCCGACGCCGGCATACCCTGTTTGAGCTGGCGAATGCCGAGACTAACGCTCCAAACCACCCAGACGAGGTAGCACGCTCTGGCGATTGTTATCGCCGTCCGGGCCATGCCGGAGTCGCTAATCGCGATAATGAAGCCCAGCAGCGAGACGATCGAAACCGCCGCTACGATCAACGCGGCGATCTTGTTGAAATCCTCCCTGGTTGAAAGGGCAACGGCGAATAGGCCAAACCCCAGTGCGACAGCAACGCTCGATACCAGGGTAATACCGGATCTCACGGCGAAAACAGCCTGCGCAACGGGGCCGGCAGCGTCCTCGGCGCCGGCCAGGGTAAACAACAGCCCGCTGGACATGACCCATCCGAGATTGCCGGTCAGAATCAGGGCGAGGGCGCTTCGCGATAGCGCGTCGCCTGAGCCATTGCCCCTGACGCCGGATTGCACGACGTAGAGCCCGAATACCGTCATCACCAGACCAAGCGGCGCCACGAGCGCCGTAAGGTTAGTGAGCGCGCCATTCGACGACAGCGCCGCGACCGACGCCATCCCGTCAGTCGGATCTGCCCTTTCGATGAACAAGACGCCCGGCTGAATCAAGAAGAACACAAACGCCAGCACAGGCCCCACGATCAACGACCAGGCTCCCAGCCTGTTCAACGATATCGTCCCCATCGTCTCCCCCTTTCTGCTTCACCGCCTAGAGCATCGCCCACAGCCGCAATTTCCGAAAACGCTCCACAGGGCTTGGCAATGCGCAGATAATTCCCGATCATCGCGGCCCGTCATCCGCGCGCCGGCACGGACTTCCGCCCCACGTGGAGCACGGGGGCGCTCGTCGCTGGACTCACGGCCTGGGCAGTTCTCTCGTATGCAATGAATCGGCACATGCGTTTCACCTAAGTCACGTTTGCTATTTTGACTCTCGTAAATGTAAAGTTTCCATGGACTGGAGGCTGTCTGTCTGCCGATCGGGGGATGCGGATTTGTTGTCGAAGCTGAGACTGCTGCTGTTGGTGCCTTGCGTCGCGCTTTTCGCGCTCGTGGCATGTGATTCCAACGGCGACGAAGAGGTTATGGCGGCAGGCCAAACGATGACCAACCGTCTCGCGACCGTGCAGGAACGCGGCACGCTAATCTGCGCAAGCCGGAACGACGTGCCGGGCTACGGCTCGCTGGACGAATCTGGCCGCAACGTAGGTTTTGACATTGATCTCTGCCGCGCGGTGGCGGCGGCCGTATTGGGTGATTCGGAAGCGATCCAGATCAACTTCATCACGGCGGCGGAACGCGGCCCGACGATCCAGTCCGGCGAGGTCGACCTGCTGGTGCGGACCGTTACGTGGACAACCTCCCGCGATTCGCAGTGGGGCAACTACGTGCACACGATGTTCTACGACGGTCAGGGCTTTATGGTCCCCGCCGACCTGGGCATCACGTCGGCCTACGAGCTGGGCGGCGCTTCGGTGTGCGTGACCAGCGGCACCACGACCGAGTTGAACATGTCCGACTTCTTCCGTCAGAACAACCTCGAATACAACCCCAAGGTGTTCGAAGACACCGACGTTGTGCTTGACTCCTACAAGGAAGGTCAATGCGACGTGTTCACGAACGACCGGTCGCAGTTGGCGGCTCTCCGCAGCGCCCTGCCGAACCCGGACGACCACGTGATTCTCCCCGAGACGATCTCCGAGGAGCCGCTGACGCCCGTCGTTCCGCACGGCGACGAGCAGTGGTTCGACATTGTCAAGACCGTAATGTCCGGGCTCATCTACGCAGAGGCTTACGGAATCAACAGCGGCAACGTCGCAAGCATGGCAAGCGGCGACAACGTCAAGGCCAAGCGCCTGCTCGGAACCGAGGGAAGCTTCGGCCAGGAGACGCTGGGTCTGTCCGAGACATTCATGCAGGACGTGATATCGAGCGTGGGCAACTACGGTCAGATATACGACCGCAACCTGGGACCGCAGGGAATCGATCTGCCTCGGGCCGGCCGCAACGACCTTTGGCTCAATGGCGGCCAGATATACGCTCCGCCGTTGCGCTGATCGGGCCTACTCAAGCGAAGAGACAGGGGGATGCGCGCGCATCCCCCTGTTTTCATAACCATGACGTTTGGTGTAATCCCGCCCGGTCCCAGGCTCTCGTGGTCCGTACATCCGACTAATGAATAAGCTCCTGTACGTCCAGGGGATACCGCTGTGGCGCAATGTCGTCGTCCTGCGGTGGGTGGCGCAAATCGTTTCCGCCGTGCTGGTCGTCTCGGCCCTGACACTCTTCTTTATCAACGTGTCGCGAGAAATCGAGGCGCGGGAAATCCCCGCCGGTTTCAGCTTCCTCGACCGCGCCGCCCAGATTCCCATCGACGAAACGATCATTCCTTACCACCCGTCGGACTCCTATCTCTACGGATTCGCGGCAGCGGCCCTGAATACGATCAAGGCGGCGCTGCTGGGTGTAGTTCTGGCGACCCTGCTCGGCATCTTGATAGGAATCGCCCGGATGTCGTCCAACTGGCTTTTGAACCGAATCGCCTTGACTTACATCGAGATATTCCGCAACATTCCTCTGCTTATTCAACTGCTGTTCTGGCTTCTCATCGTGCTCAGCCTGCCGAGAGTGCGGGAGAGCTACGTCTTCTTCGATAGGTTCTACCTCAACAACAGCGGCTTGTTTCTCCCGTGGCCGGTTCCACAGGATGGATTCTGGCCGTGGGCTCTCGCCACCGCCATCGGCGTAATCCTCGGGGTCTATGCCGCCAGACGTCTGCGCCAGCGTGAATCCGAAACTGGCAAGAAGAGCTACCCGATACTGGCCGGCGCCGCTCTTGCCATCGGCGTTAGCGTGCTCGCGCTCGTTGTTCTATCGCCCATGACAATCTCCATTCCCACGCCGGAGGGTACGTTTGGACGCCCGCAGGGCGGGGCGCAGCTCGGCGGGAGTTTCACGGCATTGCTGGTCGGGTTGGTCGTATATACATCGTCGTTCATTGCCGAGATCGTCAGAGCCGGCATTCAATCGGTCGGCAAGGGGCAGACCGAGGCGGCTCGATCCATGGGTCTGTCGACCGGATCGACCTTGCGTTACGTCACGTTTCCCCAGGCCATGCGGGTAATCATCCCGCCTACGATCAGTCAGTACCTGAACCTGACCAAGAACTCGAGCCTCGCCGCCGCGATCGGTTACCAGGACCTCGTGAGCGTGGCTAATACGATGACGCAAATCGCGCCCGCCATTTCGTTGATTACGATGGTAATGCTTACCTATCTCGCCATGAGTCTGACCTTCTCGTTGATCGGCAACCTCTACAACCGCTCTATCAGGTTCAGCGGCACGTGAGCGCCGCGGTCACCGCCAACGCCATGCCCCCGCCGCCGCCGCCGCCGCCGCCGCCGGCGTCGACCGTCGGCTACAAAGGCTGGCTACGCCAGAACCTTTTCAGCTCCTGGTTCAACGGCATACTGACGTCCGTCCTTGCCGTGGCGGTGGCCTGGGTGGGGGTAAACGTCGTCGGATGGCTGATTTTCACGGCCGATTGGGAAGTGATTACCAGCCGGGTCCCGCTCTACCTCGTGGGTCTCTATCCGTCCGAGGAGTACTGGCGACCCGAGGTTTGCCTCCTGCTGATCACCGCGCTGCTGGGGATTTCCTGGCGAATATGGGGCGGCGTGGCTCGCGTCTTCACTGTGGCGCTCGGCGCCGTCATCTTCGTGGTCTCCGCATTGCCGCAAGAGATGACGCTGTTCAACCGGATTCTCCTGCTGCTGAATCCCGCCGCGATCGGTTTGGGCTACCTAGCCGTGGGGCGGTTCGGGTTACACCGCCCCAAACGCCTCGGCGCCATCACGATTTCGATAGTGGTCGTATCCATGCTGCTGATCCGCGGCGTCGAAGGCGTTCCCGGTCTCCCACCGGTCAATCCGCAGTACATCGGCGGGCTGATGCTGAACCTGGTGCTAGCTATCTTCGGCATCTCGATGTCCATGCCCATAGGCATCGCGCTCGCGCTGGGACGGCGCAGCGACCTGCCGGTGGTCAAGGTAGCGTGCGTAGGCTTCATCGAGATAGTCAGGGGCGTCCCCCTGATAACCCTGCTCTTTATGTCCCGGCACATCCTGCCGCTCACGCTCCCCTCCAACTTCAACATCAGCACGCTCTATCTGGCGGCCATCACCATTACGCTCTTCAGCTCGGCCTACATGGCCGAAAACGTGCGCGGCGGCATGGCCGCGGTGGCGCCGGGTCAGGCGGAAGCGGCGCGCGCGCTCGGACTGCGAGGCTGGCAGACAACCCTGCTGATCACTCTGCCGCAGGGACTCAGGAACATCATCCCGACTATTGTCGGGCAGTTCATCAGCCTGTTCAAGGACACCAGCCTCGTCTTCTTCATCGGCATGCTGGACCTCGTCGAGATCGGCCGTTCGGCGCTTCAGGACAGCAGCCTCGAGTTCATTGACAACGGACGCGAGGTCTACCTGTTCATCGCAGTCATGTTTTGGGTATTTACCTTCTCGATGTCTTACGTCAGCAGACGCATTGAAGGCGCGCTCGGCGTAGGCCGGCGCTAAGCGGACCACGCGGGAGACCAACTATGGCCGAAACCAGCACTCCTCCAGACTACCTCTCGATGCCGCTCGAAGAGCGCGACGACATCATCGTCTGCGAGAACGTCCACAAGTGGTTCGGCGAATTCTGCGCCGTGCGCGACGTAACCATGAGCGTCAAGCGGGGCGAAGTCCTCGTCATCTTCGGCCCGTCGGGATCGGGCAAGTCCACCTTCATCCGCATGATCAACCGCCTCGAAGAACATCAATCGGGCACGATCGTGGTTGACGACATCGAAATGACCAACGACGTCCGCAACCTGGACGCCATACGCCGGGAAGTCGGCATGGTGTTTCAGCAGTTCAATCTCTTCCCGCACATGACCGCGATCAACAACATCATGCTGGCGCCGCAGCGTGTGCGGCACGTCCCGAGGCGCGACGCCGAAACGATCGCGATGCAACTGCTCGAACGCGTCGGGATTCCGGAGCAGGCGCACAAATACCCCGCCGAGCTATCGGGCGGTCAGCAGCAGCGGGTAGCCATCGCCCGCGCGCTCGCCATGCAGCCGGAAATCATGCTGTTCGACGAACCCACCTCGGCGCTCGATCCGGAGATGATTAAGGAAGTGCTGGACGCAATGCGCGAGCTGGCCGCCACGGGCATGACCATGCTGTGCGTAACCCACGAGATGGGCTTCGCCCGCGAGGTCGCCGACCGCATGGCCTTCTTCGACGAAGGCATGCTCGTCGAACTGGGCACTCCAGACCAGATCTTCAACAACCCCCAGGAAGACCGCACCCGCACATTCCTGGAGCAGATTCTCTAGCCCCGGCTTCGTGCAGCCCTACTCGGCAAATACACCGCGACGCCTGAATTCCGCCGTTACGGAGTTATGAACCGAGCGCGCCTCCGACTCCGCGCGAGCTGCGTCGGCATCGGTCGGATCTGGCCGGTCTCCCGGATATCTCGCCTCCGCTGCCTACTCGGTCAGTTCAGCCAGATCGGTATGGGTATCGCGCACGGGCCAACTGCGTGGGAGCAGGTCGCGCAGGGCGTCCAGGTCGTGTGTAAACGGGAATTCGATCCCTTCCAGTATCAGGGCCGCTTTCAGCGCCTTTTCCGCGGCTTGTTGGGCCAGCCAGCAGGCGTGACGGGGAGCGGACGGACAACTCGATAGCAGGCGCAAGGAAACGTCTAAGTCCTCTTCCGAAAACCGCAGCCAGCGGCCAGCCTCGCGTGCGGCGGGATCAAGGTCGTTCATATACGACCGTCCCGTCGCGAAGCGCCGCGTTCAGCACGGTCCCCACCACTTGACCTCGACTTGCGATCTCATTGGGCGTGGTTACCACGATGTCCTTGCTCACCGGAAGATCTCCCAGCAACCGCCGTATCTCGACCGCAACTCGACGCTTGTCGGACACGTTTCCCATTACGACAAGCAGGTCCACGTCGCTCCACTTGCTTGCGGTACCGCGCGCCTGGGAACCAAAAAGCACGACGCGAGACGGTTGAAACCTTCCAACTATCCGGTCCACCATGGTCGAAATAATCGCTTCAGAAGTCATATCGATCCTGAGCCGTCCCCAAAACCTTGTACCACCCGCTATGTTAGTCCGACGAGTGCGGGGATACGTTCCACAGACAGCATGGCCCTCTTCGACGAAGGAATGCTCGTCGAGCTAGGCACCCCCGAGATCTTCAACACGGCGCCGCTCGTCAGGTTGTCCGAACGGAGAGTACGCCAATAGACATCTTCATGGTGCAGCTTGCTCTCGTCTTCTTGCCGGGCATCGTTTGGGCGAGGTCCCGTTGTTATACTTCGCTCGCGATCGGCACAACATTCATATCGAGTTTCCATACTGCGGGAAGAATCGTAGCGAGGAGGAGGAAGCGAAAAATGGCACGAGAGCGTGATTCCGCTCGAAATGCGCGCGATTCTATTTCGTTTCGAGATGTTCGCCTTGAAAAGGGCGGACAGAACCCAACCCAATCCCAAATCACCGAACGTCCGCCAGCACCCGAGCCGATAGCCACTCTGCAGTCAGTTCAATCCCCTCGGCCTGCTTCGAATCAAGCGCCCTCTACTGACGACGCCTCACCCGACTAAGCGCCGGCAGCGAAGACCGCACCCGCACGTTCCTCGAGCAGATTCTCTAGCCGCAGCAATCGACCGCGCGGCTGGTCGCCCGTTGCGCCAGGGAACTATCGCGGCGTGAAAGACCCGTCGCCCACGGATCCGTTACCCTGCTTGAGACGAGGGGCGCCGATAAGATGACCAGCTCCCGCTGCTTCTGAAGCTTGCTCTCGCCATTCGACGCTGGCACAATCGCCCACTCGTAGCGAGCAGGGTTCCACACGCAGAGACAAGGATGACGTAAATGAAGCTGCGACCGGCCAAAGCGTCGTTAATTCTGGCGCTGTGCGCGCTCATCCTGGCGGCGTGTGCAAGCGGCGGCGAGCGTCACGACGCCGGCGGCGGCGAGTCAGCGGCCAGGGCCGCGCAAGCGTCGACCAGCCGGATCGAAACCGTCCGGGAACGCGGGCGGTTGATTTGCGCCAGCCGTAAGGACGTGGCGGGCTTTGGATCGCTCGACGAAAACGGCCGCAACGTCGGATTCGATATCGACCTTTGCCGCGCCGTAGCGGCCGCCGTGCTCGGCGACGCCGAAGCGATCGAGATCGAATACATCACCGCTGCCCAACACGGCCCCACCATCCAGTCCGGCAAAGTTGACCTGCTGGTCCGAACTCTCACCCGCACAACCACCCGCGACGCGCAGTGGGGGCGCTTCTCCTACACCATGTTCTACGATGGTCAGGGCTTCCTGGCGCCCAAAGAACTGGGCGTGGAATCGGCCTACGACCTGGGCGGCGCGACAGTATGCGTAATCGGCGGCACCACCACCGAGCGCAATCTGGCCGACTTCTTCCGGCAAAACGATATGGAATATACGCCGTCCGTGCTAGAAGACACGCACGTGGCGCTGGACGCCTACAAGTCAGGGCGATGCGAGGCTTTCACGAACGACCGCTCGCAACTGGCGGCGCTCCGAACTACCCTGCCTGATCCGGGCGCCCACGTCATCCTGCCCGAGACAATCTCGGAAGAACCGCTAACGCCGATCGTGCCGCACGGCGACGAACTGTGGGGCGCGGTGGTGAACACGGTAATGGCGGGGCTGATTTACGCCGAGGCCTACGGCGTCGCCAGCGGCAACCTCGCCGAGATGCTCAACAGCAACGACACCAGAATCAAGCGGATGCTCGGCGTCGAGGGCAGCTTTGGCCAGGACGACCTGAAACTGTCCGTAACCTTCATGCAAGACGTGATCGCGAGCGTGGGCAACTACGGCGAGATATATGACCGCAACATCGGCAAAGACGGCCTGAGCCTGCCCCGCGGCCGTAACGCGCTTTGGTTGGACGGCGGCCAGCTCTGCGCCGCCCCGCTGCGCTGAATCAGCCGGCGACTCAGAGCCGTAACCAGCGCCTCCACAACCAGCACCGCTACAACCAACGCCCCCTACCGTCATTCCGGCGTCCGCCGGAATCCAGTCCTCTCGTCGCGAAGCGCCGCGTTCAGCACGGTCCCCACCACTTGACCTCGACTTGCGATCTCATCGGGCGTGGTTACCACGATGTCCTTGCTCGCCGGAAGATCTCCCAGCAACCGCCGTATCTCGACCGCAACTCGACGCTTGTCGGACACGTTTCCCATTACGACAAGCAGGTCCACGTCGCTCCACTTGCTTGCGGTACCCCGCACCTGAGAACCGAAAAGCACGACGCGAGACGGTTGAAACCGTCCGACTATCCGGTCCACCATCGTCGAAATAATCGCTTCAGAAACCATCGCGATCCCGAGCCGTCCCCAATCCTGATACCACCCATTATGTTAGTCCGACGAGTGCGGAAATAGGTTCCTCAGGCAGCATGGCCACTAGCGCCAGCAGCCCCTGATGCGGGCAGATCGTAAATTTCAACTCAATCAGCCAACCGATTAAGACGAATAGCCAATTCACGCTTTGAGACGGGACATCTCGGATCGTCCTGCATCGCTTTAAGCGTCGTGACGACCTGGGTTGCCGGCAAGATTCCGGCGGTATCCATTTTGTCGATGCCCCACAGGGTACCGTGATGAGGGATGCCTTCTGACCGAGCGAAGCTACGCATGACCCTGTCGTCCGTGAGGAGCTCCCATCCCTGCTGCTTAGCCAAGGCAAGAGCGAATGAATCTACCAAACTCAGGGCCTGCCGCCTCGACTGAATGGAGATTGCCATTGTTACCCCTTCCGTATCCAGAGCTTCAACCTTGAGGCCAAAGCTGAGCAAGTCCTGTCGGCTGTACACACCCAAGTCAATTAGTTCCTCGTCGAACAGCAAGTCTGGAACCGCGAATTGGAACCTTAACTCGAACATCTTGTCCAGCAGTTCGCGCTTGGCGAACTCGATCAATACGGAACTGTCGCTGACGAGGACCTTCACGTCTATGCGATCCTCATTTACCCCCCATAATGCGCTCGATTTCGCTGATGGGCAGTCTGAGCAACTCGGCCGCCTTGGACATTGAAATCACTCTCTCTTCCAACGCTCTCAAACAGAGACGGCGAAAGCGCCTGGGAGCCTCCGTTCGCTTAAGGCCGCGTGGCTCGTCCTTTCTCCAACCTCGTCCGATGCCGCGGAAAATTCCCACCATCGTCGCTTTGGTGATAATTCCCAGGTCACGCATTCGCACTACCAGAGCTGCGGCGCTGACGCCGAATATGTGCTTGATCTCGAAGAGTTCGCCGAGACCGAAACTGACACGCCGGTGACCTACTTCACGCATAAGCTCTTCTCGGGGTACCAGGAAAGCACCGGCAAACCTTTGGCATGCTTTCTCGGTAGACACTCCCGTCGGAATGTCCAGGACCATGTGGCCTAGTTCGTGAGCGATGGTCAACCGCTGACGCTCTATGGATTTCGTGGAGGAGCAGACCACTACCGGCACGTCGTCTCCATCTACACGATGGACGTGGCAGGTGAGTCCGTCCACCGACTCAGGTAGGCCCACTTTGAAGACCTTGATCCCACGTTCCTCAAGCAGTTCAGTCATATTCGAAATCGGATCGCCGCCGAGATTCCAGGCCTTGCGAACTGACATGGCGATTTGCTCGGCGTCTTCTATGGCGTCGATGCTATAAGGCGCGCCGTCGGGTCTATCCTGCCTGCCGCTATCGATGCCCAGCAGTTCCTCCAATTGGAGATAGCGATCCATGATATCGAGCACATCCGCCTCGACCGCCGCCCGCTCCCTAACCTTGGTTGAAGCCAGCTTTCTGAACTCAACAGACTCCAAAGAGACCTTCGAAGGGCTAAAGAGGTAGCTCATGGAAACGTCGAGAGCCTTTGCCAAAGCAAGCGCTACGGTTGAGCTAGGCATCATCTCGCCGCGCTCATATTTGCCGATAGCCTGGGCTGTAACGATGCCCCCAATGCGTGAGGACAACGCCCGGAGCGATAGGCCACTGCGTTTTCTGGCGAGCTTGAGACGTTCGCTGAACATACGCCCCTCCTTTCGGTTTACATTTCGTAGTATAATATACGTGTTTGTAAACCACACTCAGGCACAGAGGTGTCCCGTGTCCCAGGGCAAGTTCGAGTTCAAGGTGAATGGTGATGAGTTCGCTGCTAAGAAACCCAACCCGACCGCGTCGGAGATTCTAGAGATTGCCAAGAGGGCGTGCGCGTGCACGGAGTGCTGTGGATAATCGACAAGCTTCATGCGGTAGGCATTTGCGGCGATGACCGGCTTATCGCCGCCCTGCAAGTCTGGCGCGACGCCCCGTCCGTATTCCTGCCCAAACGCGAAATCAGCCGCGGGATCGCGTTGCTGACATCGAATGAAGGAGCGATCCGATGATCGCCGTGCTCTCCAAGCCTGCAGATCAGATTGGCGTAAGTGACCTCAATGAACTGATCGACTCCGAGGTCCCCGAAAGCGATCAGATCGAGTTCAAGGAAACCCTGTCGACCAAAGACGGGTCTCCAGACAGATGGATAACTCACAGGGATAGAATTGGCGAGAAAGCACGAAACCAGATACTCGAAGAAACCGTCGCGTTCGCGAACGCCTACGGCGGCGCGCTGCTCTTGGGTATCCGAGAATCCGAGAGCAGACCACCCGTCGCCGCCGAAATCAAGCCCATCCCACGCTGCGCAGACCTCGCCGAGCGCCTGAAGCTGAAGTTCCGCGACTGCGTCGAACCGCAGATTCCCCTGATTGAGATATTTGCCGTGCCGACCGACGGCGATTGCGGCGTTGTTGTTATTCGTACAAGCCGCTCACGGATGGCGCCCCACCGAGTAATACCGACCGGTAAATGCCCGATCCGGCGCTCTGACAGGTGCGAGGAGATGACCATGCGAGAAATCCAGGACCTCACGCTGAACCTCTCGCGGGGACTTGAGCGACTGGAGCGGCAGCTTGAGGCGCGCTCGGAGCTCTTCGAAAAGGAGTTCGACCGCCTGACTACACCTGATGATGCATGGGGCATCCGGGCGACGGCTGCGCCGGTAGGAGAAGATATCCGATTCGACCGCGTTTACGGCGTGGCAGATCTATGCACACCTTGGCGCGAAGTTTCATTGATCTTGGAGAATGGGAGGGAAATTCCACTTGATTTTCCAAGCTTCCATCCAAATTGGCGACCAAGACTACGTGCTGCGCGGGGGGAAGATTCGAGCGGCTCCGACACCGTCGATCTCAACATCTACCGAGAAATCCACTGCGATGGGTTGATTGAAATCGGTCTCGTCTACTGCGAGAGATTACGAAGTGGCATGCAAAGCGTCGTTAAGTTATTCCCTTCTTGGCCGGTAGCTGTGTACGCTAATCTGATCGTCTGGGCCAATGCTGTCAGACATCAAGCATCCTCTCCATCTTCGGAATATGCCATCGATATAGAAGTGAAAAATCAATCTGACTATGTATCAGTAAGAGGATATGACCCCGGCGCCTGGGAAGAGGCGGTCCTCAAGCACTCCACGAAGTATCCCCAGTACTCATTGGGAGAACCGAGTGAGATTCCCAATCTCATCTCTCAGTTCGAACGCGACTTCTGGAATTCCATCGGTCTGGACGTAGAGCCAAGACAGTTCGTGGTGGAGCGTTAACAGCAGTCTTACCGGTGTTTAACAGCTCACTGTCCGTAGCTTGAAACTCCATCAACCATACGAATTCTCGCAGGCACGCGGGCCAACGCAACGAACGTAATCGGACAAACGTCGACGCTAGGTCGGGTTACTTCAGATTCATCGCCAGCAACTCCCCCAGCGCATCCTCGTCCGAGATACCGGCCGGCCAGTTGTAGGCGGCTGCGACGGCGGAGTCGAGGGCGGCGTGGGCGTTGGCGAGCCATTGCGGGCGCTCGTTGTAGAGGTTGGTCAGCGTGCGAGTCTTCAGTTGCTTCGCTGCCGCCTCGCCGCGGGGGACCGGGCGCCTGGGGTAGTTGGGGGCGGGTTCGTCGATCCAGTCGACCCATTCGGGTGGGTTGAGCCAGCGGTTGCGGAGTTCGACGAGGCGGCGGGCTGCCTGGGCGATGGCGATGGCGCGCGGGTCGCTGGCGTAGCTGGCGGCGGGGAGGTCGGGCGTCAGGCCTTCGGGGAATGGGAACGTCTGGAACGTGGTGGTGGGCGTGTAACGCGGACGGTCCTCCAGGCTGGTGCCTAGTCGCAGCGACCATGCCTCGTGAAAGCGGCTGTGCAGGATGCCGAAGGTGGTGTCGTCGTCGCGGGCGATCACCACAAGTTGCTTGTCGGGGCAGATGCGCACGTCACACCACACGAACAGGCGGTGCTTGGCGACTTGCGGCGTGGCGATGTAGCGGGAGAAGCCAGCGAGCGCTTGCCACATGCGTTTTGGTGGCTCGAAATGGCGGTACCAGTACTTGCGGCGTGCCTCGCGCGGATTTTTCTGACGCATTGGATAGACGCGCGCCTGCACCCGGCGGAATGGCTCCTCGTACAGCGCCGCCTCGCCGGCTGATATCGTCCAACCGAAGTCCACGATCCACTTGCCTGCTGGTCGCTGGGTCACGTCCCTGCCATTCGTCCACGGCTTCAGCACGTCCGCGTTGGTCCGGCCGTTCGGGTTCGCCGGCAGACGGAGCCACTCGCGCGCCAAATCTCCCGCGATGTCGAAGGGACCACCTTTCGTGTCGCCCTTGAACACGACGCCAGCATTCGCAGGGAGCGTCTGGACACGGGTGAGATCGATGCCGTCGCTATCCCGCCGCGCCGTCAGATCGGCGTATATCTCTTCCACGTGGTGTCCATTGAGCCGCGTTTCTGATACGAACTGGTCATCAGTGTGTGCGAAGCAGACCAGCGACACTCGCACTGCTGCCACCTCGTTGACCCACGGCTCATCGCTCCACGCCTCGAACAAACGCCGCGTTTCGGTCGCCGCCTGGAGCACCCGTCGGCTCGCCCCGCCCCGGATGGAATTGGTCGCGACGAGTCCCGCCCGTGTCGCTCCTCGGGCTCCTATCTGCGTATGGGCCTTGGCGAACCAGTAGCTGACCAAGTCTGCGCCGCCCGGTACGCGCCCGCTGTAGGCCCTTCGGAGTCGAGACACATAGTCTTTACCGAGCTTCCAAATCTGAAGTCCGGAACCGAGAAACGGCGGGTTTCCTATAATGACATCCGCTTCCGGCCACGCCGGTTCGCCGCCGTCCTCCGTCAGAACCGCGTCGCGGCATTCGATGGTGTCGAGCGGCTTGAGGATGGGCTTGCGCGACTCGGAAAAGCCGTTACGCCGCATCCACTGGATTTCGCCGATCCACACCGAGACGCGGGCCAGCTCGGCGGCATAGGGGTTGATCTCGATTCCCTTGACGTTGGCGGGCCCGATCTCGGGGAAGGTCAGCGGCAGGCCCATCGCGTCCGCCTCAAGTTGCACGCGGTGTTCCAGGTCTTTGAGCGCGTGCAGCGCCAGATAAAGGAAATTGCCCGAACCGCAGGCGGGATCGAGCACCGTGAAGCCGCGCAGCCGTTCCAGACAGGCCGCGATCTCGACTTTCGCCGCTTTCCACTCGGCCAGCCAGGGACGCACGATAACGGGCTCGACGATAAGCATTACCTTGTCGCGGTCGGTGTAGTGCGCGCCCAACTGCGCCCGCTTGCGGGGGTCGAGCCCGCGTTCGAACAGCGTGCCCAGGATCGACGGGTCGATCTCCGACCAGTCGAGATCCGCCGTCGCGAGCACCGTTTCAATCTCCGCTTGCTCGAGGGACAGCGCCGAATCGTCGTCGAACAGCCCGCCGTCGAACCAGGCCACCTCCTCAAAGCCGACCCGGCCGCCCCTGGCCATCGCGCCGAACAGGTCACGGGCAAGATCGACGAATTCACCCGGCCGGCGCCGCGCTTGCTCCAGCATCCGCGTGAACATGCCGTCAGGCAGCAGACCAACGTCCTCGGCGAACATGCAGAACACGAGCCGGTTGACGAAATGCGCCACGACCCGCGGATCGTGGCCTCGCTCCCGCAATCCCTGGGCAAGCGAGGCGAAGGCCGCCGCCGCCCGCTCGGTGAGCGCCTGCCGCGTTTCGCCGGGCCGCAGGCGCTCCGGGTCCGAGAGCGCCCACTTGAGCTTGTTACGCACTGCCGCGTCGGCGAGATCGTCCAGCCCAAACTCGTGGACCCGGCTGACGCTGTTGGTCCAGTGGGTGTAGATGCGGAACCGCAGCATGTCCGAGACGATCAGCAGCGGCGGGTTCTCCAGCGCCAGCGCATATTGTCTGAGCTGTGTGAACGCGGCGTCCAGGTTGGCGCGTTTGCCCTTGTACTCCCAGACAAAGTGATGCCGCTTCCAAACGTCGGCCCAGCCGTCGCCGCCGGTTTCCTTGCGCGCGCCGCGCTCGAAGCAGTAATGCTCGCCGGTCGGGTCGGCTTCGGCGGGGGTTGGCTCGTCCAGCAGCCGGCACAGGTCGATGAAGTGCTCCTGCGCCGCCGAGCGCTCCTTCAGCTCCGACGCGCGCCACTTGGCGATGAACCGGTATGGGGTCATATCGTCACCCACGGAACCGGCCTTCTATCGGGAAAGTGCAAGATGTAACTAGCGATTGTTCAGCGTTTACAAACCGCGCCCCACACGAGCAAGATCGTCATACACGGTCTGGTGATTGTCCGACGCATTCGCGCACATGCGTGAGGACACATGGGTGCTGATCGTGTTCTTCTTGAACCTGGTTCGGCGTTTCCGCATCTCCTCAATCACGTCTTTCGGGCGAAAAGGGTCATGTCCATTAGAAACTAGCGCTCTCGCGGGGACTATTAAGGAGGTTAGCCAGAGGAGCTAGGGGGGCGAATGAATGTACTTGCTGTTTAGCGTAAACGAGCCGCCTTGTAATGTGAGGATATAGTGCTCTAGAAAATCCATACCAAGTAATACGTCAAAGTTGTGAGGTTGGAACGGCAACTCGCAAACTTCGAACTTTCGGCTGGTTATCCATTGTATGCCGACGTCTGCTGAAGTGAGGGGGACTCCGAGGTGGGTTCGGTATCGGCGCGTCGGGACAGGCTTGCCAGTCGCTGGAATAATATCGACGTAGCCAAAGGACCGCAAGACGACCTCTTTCACGACTTTCGGAGAGATCATCGTTCGTTGTGACCCAGTATCCAGCAGGGCAATATAACTATGTTCGTCCTCAGGGTTCCCGACGATGACTTCTAGGAGTATTTGTCTATCTACGACTGAGCCGACAAGGTTGGCTATTCTCTTATGCCTATCTTGGGAGGGTTGACAAACATCGTGAAGAAACCGAGGTTGATTGGCTTCTCTCCGACATTAACGAGAGAGAAGTCCCCCAACCCAAATTTGTCGCATCCGATCTTGTAAGCGTCTTCATCGTCGTTATAGACCTCCACGACGTTGCCATCGTGCATGAGGACTGTGCGACCCATATACCTCCTCTCCATTTGATCTTGGACTTTCTCATAAGCCGCTTGGTTTATATCAAGCTGACTCTCGACTGTCATTTCGCCTCTCCTTCCGATTTTAGATACGCTACATCTAATTTTACTTCTTCATATTCTTAGTCTTAATAGCCCCCGCTCTCGCCACCATCAATACTTCTTCTCTACACGTCGTCAACTGACACCCTGTGCCATAGCAACCAGTTCTAACCCCGAGAAAAGTCTACTAGCCAACCCCCCACGCCCACGGTTGTCTGCCCGAAGACACTTGACCTGCGCCCGCAACTTGACAATAATCCGCAGACCGTGCGTGGAGGCAAACGGATCGGCTGGACCCTCTGGCGCGGTTTTTCGATTTAAATGGTCCACTCAACGAGTTGACAAAGGTAATGCCGGCAGACTCTCCCGACGAACTGACCAGCCTCTGGCTGGCGACGACGATCTACGAACTTGGCGGGATTCAGTTCGGCGACTTCACAATCGGTCGAAGCACCGTCAACTCGCCGGTGTTCCTCAATCCCAAGGTCCTCGTCAGCAATCCGCGGGCGCTGCGGACCGCCGCCAACCTCATCAACGCCGAAACGGCATCCCGCGCCGCCATGTTGCATCCGCATTGCGGCCCGTTCGACCTGCTGGCCGGAGTCCCGCTTGGGGGATTGCACGTCGCAACCGCCTTCTCGCTCATCGCGGATCAGCCCATGATTTATGTCAACCCGGGCGGAGCCCGCGACGCATCACGGATCGAAGGCCGGTACTTGCCCGGTCAATCGGTTCTGATAGTCGACGATCTGATCACCACCGGAGGATCGGTGATCGCCACGGCCGAAGCGCTGCGGAGCGCGGGGCTAACGGTCACTGACGCCGTTGTGCTGATCGACCGCGATCAGGGCGCCGACCGCCGGCTTCACTCCCATCAAATAAATCTGATACCCATCCTGAAACTCACCACCATTCTCAACTTCTACATGTCCGAAGGGTGGATAAGCGAGGACCAGTTTAAAAGGAGCCTGGACTACATACGGAGCAATCGGGCCTAAATCGGGGGGCTGAGGCCATTGCGCCCACCTATCCAAAATGGATACGTACGTGGCGGGCCGCGGCAGACATCGCGGATATTCGACAGTCAAGTTCGAACGGGTTCTTTGCGCCCCCGCCGCGCAGACTCGAAACGGCGGCGAAAAGTCCCGGGCCGATCTGTCGCCGCCGCTCTTCAACGAAACCCTGCGAGGAAGCGGGAACAGCCGGTGGTCGTCCAATCGCTCGGAGACTGTTCCGCTCCTGATCTCCGCCCTGATCATTGGAGCCCTGTTCGCCGTAGCGCTGTCAGTCTGTACTCTGGCGAATAATCAACCGTCTGAGCCTGCGATCGAAAGCAGCGCGCCGGCGACGACATCAACCGCGGCGGCGGCGGAAGTAGTTTCCGAACCGGCGGTCAGATCGGGCGTCGACCGTCTGTTCGTCTCGAATGAAGGACTGCCGCCCTCGCCAATAGTCACCGCCGACGCGTACCTGCTCGTCGATCTGGGTACGGGCGAGATTCTCGCCGAGCGGAACTCCGGGCGCAGAGTTGCCATTGCGAGCTTGACCAAGATCGCCACCGCTCTCGCGATGCTCTCGCTGGCGCCGCCCGATCAGATTGTCGAGATCCTTCCCGCGGCGGCGGCCATGCCCCCCAACAGGATGGGATTGTTACCCGGCGACCGGCTGTCAGTTGAGGAATTGCTATACGGGTTATTGCTCGATTCCGGCAACGACGCCGCTTACGCGCTGGCGGACGGCGTGGGCGGCGTAGACGGGCTCGTTGCAAAAATGAACTCGGTGGCCGCCGAGCTCGGATTGCGCGATACCCGCTTCGCCAATCCCGCGGGCTTCGACGATCCGAACAATTACTCAACCGCCCGTGACCTGTTCGCGCTGACCGAATTCGCCCTCGATTCGCAACCGTTGATTCGCGAAATCGTGGCAACGAACCGGAAGGTTATCGAAAGCAGCGCACAGCATGGCTGGTACGCGCCCACCAACCTGAACCGGCTCTTGACCGAGTATCCGGGGACATTCGGCGTTAAGCCGGGGTGGACCGGCGATTCGGGCTATGCGCTCGTGGCGGGGTCGAAGCAGAATGGCCGGACGCTAATTGCGATTGTCCTCGGCGCGGATCGGCACTTTAACGACGCAGCCTTGCTTCTGGACTTTGGATTCGGCGTTTACAACTCACGCCCCGCGCCGAGGGGGTGAGGTTGCCAACACCTCGGAGCCGGAAAAAGCGGTACACAGACCCAGGCATCCGGAGCGTGATATTCGCGGGTGAATCCGGCGCGTCCGCAAGTCGTCGGAGCGGCCTGTCATACTAATGACCATGGGCGCCGCGGGTCGTTGTATAATCGCCGTTAGCCGAGCGCGCAGTTCGCTGGCTGTCTGAATAAACTCGAACCAAATCGTTCGTTGTAGTGTTTTCCCGAATTGGGAAGCGAGAGGAGAAGGTCTTGCCGTTCATAGGTGGCGTAGGTCCGCTTGAATGGATAATCATCCTGGTTATCGTGATCATCATTTTCGGCGTGGGCCGTCTCCCAACAGTCGGTGGCGCGCTCGGTAAGAGCATCAGGGAATTCCGAGAACAAGCCAGACCGGAGGATATGGAGGACGACGAGGAGGACGGGGAAGCATCTGAAGACGACGAGAACGCGGACGACTCTGGCGAGACCGCGGACGATGAGAAATCGTCATCGGCTGGTTCCGGTTCCTCCAGCGCCGGTACTTCCAGGTAGACCGACTAACCGGCGCCGGCTACAAAGACAAAAGGTCGGCGAATTGGCGGAGCTGGCGGGCCGCTCTAGGTGATCCGGCGCAGCCCGGCGGGTAGAAATTGCAGCCAGGCGCGGTCGATCCGCCCGCTGGCCCGCTGCAATATCAGCTTTTCGACGGTGAGCGCCGGCCGACTCGGGATCTGGTTCAATCGCATCCCCGCGTCTCGCGGCGTCCGCCCGCCCTTTTTGCGATTGCACGACTGACAGGCGCTCACCAGATTTTCCCAGCGGCGCTTGCCGCCCAGACGGCGAGGCATCACGTGATCGATGGTCAGTTGCGCCTGGACCTCGCCGCAATACTGGCAAGCGTAGCCGTCGCGGGCGAAGATCTCCCGGCGAGTCAGCTTTACGTTAGGCGTCGGCCGCCGGACGTAGTACTTGAGCTTGATGACCGAAGGACGGACCAGCCTGGCGGTCGAGGTTCTGATGTTTCGCGCGTACCGCTCCAGAACCTCGGCCTTGCCCTTTTCGACGAGAACGAAAGCGCGTCGAAAATGACAGATATTCAGAGGCGAATAATCTTGATTGAGAACTAATACCTGCAACGTCCGCGTCCAGACACTTGAATTGCCGGCGACGAATAATGTCACACAACCGTAATATTACCTATCCGGCTATTTGAATTCCTCATGAGCAGAGCGTTGCTGTTTCGCCCAGGACCGTACGTTGCGTATTCGAATTAGGTTCAGCAAGAGCGGGACCGCTCGCTATCTTTCGCACGCCGACACGGTTCGCGCCTGGGAGAGGGCCTTCCGGCGCGCCCGGCTTCCGCTCGCTTACTCACAAGGGTTCTCGCCAGGTCCGCAGCTGAGGTTCGGCCCGCCGCTGCCCGTAGGTTACGAAGCCCGCGGAGAGCTACTGGATGCGGACCTTGAAGAAGCAGTTCCGCTGGAGTCCATAACGTCGGGTCTCGAAAAGTCCCTTCCCGCGGGGCTCGCCGCGATTGCCGCCGAGTTCGTACCCATAACCAAGACCAGTCTCATGTCCGCGGCGCGGGCCGCTGACTACAAAACGCTGATTAGGAATCCGCCCCCGGACCTTGCCGACCGGATCGCCCGTTTCTTGGACCGCGACAGCGTCCAGATCCAGATAGCTCGCGGCAAGAAAGTCCGGGAGATCGACGCGAGGCGCGCCGTCATACATCTGGAAGCGGCTGCCCGAGACACTCTCGACATGCGGCTAATGCTGGGCCACGGCGCCGCTTGCCGCCCCGAAGACATCGCAGCCGTACTCGACCTGGAAGTCGAGCGGACTCAACGCCTGAGCGTCGTATACGAATTCCCCAGCATCTCGAAGTAAGTTCGTGTACGACCAGGATCGGGTTCCCGACCTTGTTTGTAGCTTGTTGCCGGGAGCCGTCGCGACCGACGTGCGGCCTGTCGCGTCAGGCGCCAGCCGGCCGCCTGGCGTCTACAAGGCGACGCTAGGCGGCGGAGAGGCGATAGCGGTGAAACTTGCCCCCGGCCCTTCACCTGGGAGCGTTGCGCGAAACACGATCGCCGCCGAGGCCGCGGTCCTTCGCAGACTTGGCTCCTTTGGATGCAACGTCCCGCGCGTCGTGGGCTTCGACGCAACCCGGGGAGCGCTCGCCACTGAATGGCTTGAGGGGCCCACGCTGGAGCGCAAACTCGCCGTCGACGGCCCCGACTCAGTAGACGTCGAAGAAGTGATGCGCGAGTTTCTCGCGATCGAGGTCTGCATCGATTCGGCGCGGAAAGGGTTGGGGGAGGCCAGAAGCGAGTCGGCGCGGAATGCGCTCGTTGGCGAAACCGAATCAGTGTTCGAATCGGTAAGATCGGCAGCTCGCGCCGTGGCCGCGGCCTCGGGGCGCGCGCCTTCCACGGCGCAAGACGCAGCGGTGGAACTCCAGCGCCAGGTGTGCGCGGGCGTCTGGACGATCGGGTCGCGCGACTACAACGCCTCGAACATCATGTTCTGTCCGCGCGGGCCTTTTTTCGTCGATTTTTCAGCAATCGGGGGCGACTGGCCGGAGCGGCGCATGGTGGGATATCTGATCGCCACAGGCGCCGGCCGCGAGGCGGGAAACTTCGTTACCGCGCTTGACCAGCGCGCGGGGCGGATCTACGAGCGGCTCGGCGCAGACGTCTGGGAGGGACACGCTGCGGGAGCGTTACTCGACGCGCACTTTCTGGCCGCCGCGCTCTATTCGATTGAACGTCTGCAACGCGCGCTGACAACGCCCGAGCGGCCAGCGTCCCGCATACTTCTGGAAGCCTGGCCCAATCCCGACGACCGGTTATCCCGCCTCCGCGACCTCGCGCAAACCCGGCTGTATCCCAATCCGACCGCCGACAGGCTGCGAAGCGCCCTCGGTTAAACTTTCGGCAGGCGCTGGCAAGTCAATTTACGGAGACCTCAATTGGCCGAAGAACCATTCAGGCCCCGACCTCGCGACTATGTAATCAGTTCCGTTCCCTGGATCGCGCGAATGTCCGACAAGGCGCAGGCCCAGTTTGACGGATCAATCGGCGACTACATATATCCGTGACCAATTGACCTTCGGGTGCTCGGTGAGCTAACCCTAACGGCAGAAGAGTTTACGGATCTCGTGGTCAATGCCGAGTCGGAGCACGAACTGGCGGCCAGGATCGCCGCAATAAAGCTGGGCGGATAGACTCCGCCGCTTCAGAACACAGGCCGTCAGGACTCCAGAAGCAGACGTTCCGACGACCGCCCCCACTTCGGTCGCCTGACTGGCAAGCCGACCTCGCCTGGAGCCTTTGCGCCCGGCACGGCCCCAATTCCGCAGAGCCTGGCAACCCGACAGGGATGCTCCGTTGCTACAATTCCAACGGCCCGCTAGCTCAATTGGCAGAGCAACGGATTCTTAATCCGTGAGTTCTGGGTTCGATTCCCAGGCGGGTCACCCTATTTCACAGAGTCGGCTGTCGTAACTTTAAACGTCGGTAAAACGGCCCCAGGACGACATTTGCCAACATTCCGCAAACCTACGGACTCACCTGCGACGTAACGCGCCGTCGTGCCTTCGCAAGGGTCGGCCCGGAACGGGATGGTGATCAGCTAACGCGCCGGGGTTGCGGCAATGGCCCGGCCTTGACGCGACGCTCGTGGGCGAGCCAGATCCCCTACATGGCGTCCGCACGGCTCCTCGATGTCCTTGAGGCGTTGGGTCTAACGGGCTTTGCCATCAGCCATTAGGTCCGAGGCAGGCATCGGCAGCGAGGGATGCAGCAAGCCGCCAACCCCGGTCGCGGATTCGACCGCGCGGTCCAAGCGCCGGATGTTACCTGACGCCGACCGTCGACGGGAGACCGCTCGACGCGGCCAGCGCCCTCGGCCGGCAGACCCTGGGTAGCGAGTCCCTAGGCCAGTTCCAGAGTCACGCACTCAGCCACGGGGACTTCCGACACAAGGATGTTCGCCCGTC
This sequence comes from Chloroflexota bacterium, assembly GCA_965263025.1. GTDB lineage: Bacteria > Chloroflexota > UBA11872 > UBA11872 > VXNJ01 > JAPOVO01. The sequence continues at coordinate 937,396 of OZ253578.1, forward strand.
CCTCCGCTTGTGTGAACTCTACTTTCTGTCCGGAAGCGGTGACTACACGGGAAACCCGCTTCCCCTGGGTTGCGATGCTGAGCTCCAGGTTCGATACAGGCACCACGTAGCGGATGCTCCCGCCTTGAAGAGCTCCGCGGGCCAGCGGATGGGTGGTCTTGTTCACGAGCACGAGCACCAGACGGCTGCCATCGTCGCTCTCGTTTAGAGATAGCTGGACGGTTGGCGGAACGTGGCAGGTCTCGACGGGAACGTCACCACCAGCCCACGCGACCACGTTGCGATATAAGCGGTCGATGTCGTAGCACTCGACGCGGTTACGCTCAGGCTCCAGCGGCGCGGCCACGTAGGCGACGCGCCCCTGCATCTCACGCAGCGTCACTAGAGGGGTGCGCGGTTCTCCGGGGAAAAGCCCGCGCCGATTGTACGGTTGCATGTTCACGAGCTTCTGGTCGGAGTCAAGGATGGTGGCGGCGATCATGGTTCGGTCAAGGGCGTCGATACTCACAAAGGGCGCCCGAAAATGCAGGAGCCGTTCCTCGATTCCCTCGGCGATAGGAGTGTCATCATTCGGACGGAAGTACCAGAAATAGCCGCGCCCGGGAGCCAGGTCCACGCTCGGAATGTAGACCTGCGAGTCCATCGACGGATACGAGGTATCCATATCCCACGCCACGATCTTGCTCCGGCGAATTCCCGCCAGCGCGGCGAACCAGTCGTTCGCTCGCATTTGACCTCTATCGTCAAACATGCCCGCCCGATAAGTCGCCACCAGGCCCCCACCGTTCTGAACGAATGCCGTTACCGCTTCCGCCGTCGCATCACTCACGTATGCCGTGTTCGGCATCACCAGGACCTTGTAGCCCTCCAGTCCACCGCTCTGAACAGACTTCTCAGTTATGAATTCCAGCGGGATCTGCTGCTCTGCCAGAACCTCGAAGGTTCCCTCGAACGAAGGCACGAAGTCGTCAGGGGCAAATTCTTCCGAAGCGCGCGAATGCAGTACGGCCGCGTACTTGACGTGGTGCGAATCCTTCAGCGCGTCCGTCGTCCATCGAACCTGCCGCATGGCCTCCTTCATGTCCTCGTACCGGTTCTTGTTGTCGTCTGTGGCGTTCAGGTCCAACAGCGTCGCCGAGCAGCCGGACGCCACCGTATCCATGAGAGCCATGTGTGTACTCTCCACGGAACGGAAGGTCGCGTGGTGATGATAGGAGTAGGAGTAATTGCCCCAAACCGGCTTCTGCCCATAGGCCCTCATGAGTCGGTGCGCAATCGCCACCTCGTTGACATCGGTTGTGATGTGACGCTCTCCGAAGAGGCCGTCGACGAATTCGCCGCACTCTTCCGCCATGCCGCCGAACAGCCAGTTTTGAATGTAAAACGCTTCAGGCCGAATGTTGTCGAACGCGCGCTGGATGCGCCGGCAGAAATGCCGGGCGTTGCGGATCTGGAAATCCCGTAAAACCCGCTGCGCCTCCGGGTCCTCGACGATCGGCTGATCGTAGTAGCTGCCCCGATGGGGGAAGCGCGGCATCTCCCGGTCGTAGGTGCGACGAAACTCCTCTCGACAGTAGATGCAATAGCAGGTCGATTGCACGCCTCGGCCCGCTGTGAGCTGGTCGTAGAGCATCCCGTCCACCGGGTATCTGGTCAGCGCCTCTCGGGTCAGGGCTTCGGCGAAGTCTCCAAAGGGAGAGCTGTAGCAAAGAACCTGGTCTCCCTTGTCTTCCCAATCCTTGACGATCCAGTCCGGGTGCTCGAGCAGCTGGACGGTGTTCGGGCCGCTGGTGGTCATCCAGTAGGGAATAACTTTCAAGCCCGCCGCGTGACCATCCTCGCAGAGCTGGCCTAGCACGTCGTCTTCCATGTCGGGCACGGGCGGTGCGATATCGCTCCGAAACGCCATATAACCGCCAATATGGATCCCGAAAATGACGAATTCGGCGCCAAATTCCCGGGCGCGCTCGATGACGGACTCGCGCACCCACTGACGGGTCATGGGCCGTCCGTGCCGGGGCCACGTCCAAAAACCGGTAGCCCGCTCGTACCATTCCATGCCGCGATGTCCTTTCCTTACCGGGAAGAAGTTCCCCAGAGCTGGTTAGCGCTGTTCTCGAAGCGGGACTCCGGAGCCCATCCCCAACGCCGTCTTGGCTATCCGTCCGCGAGGCCGCAGATCCCGGCGATCTTGCCTTCCCGCCGGCCTCCAGTCATCCCTTCAGCCCGGTCAGCACGATCCCTCTGACGAAATATCGCTGCGTGAGCATAAAGACGACGATGGGCGGGATAACCGCGACAACCGAGGCCGACATCAGCGAAACGATGTCCATGGTGTATTGCCCCCTGAAAAAGGCAAGTCCTACCTGGACTGTGTAGTTATCGTTCGACTGTAGGTAGATAACGGGACCCAGCAGGTCATTCCACGATCCCAGAAATACCAGAATGGCAACCGTGGCCAGCACCGGTTTGGCCAGGGGCATAAATATCTTCCAGAAGATCATGGGCGGATTGGCGCCGTCGATCTTCGCGGCGTCCACCAGCTCCGAGGGAAGCGTCTTGAAGTACTGGCGCATGAGGAAGATCGCGAAGGCGGTGCCAGTCCAGTGCGGGACCCAGAGGGGATACCAGGAGTCGTACCATCCAAACGACTTGAACAGAATGAACTGCGGAATCAGGGTTACTTGAGGGGGCACCATCAGCGTCGCCAGCATCACGATGAACAGAATGTCACGCCCCGGAAAGCGCATTCGCGCAAAGACATACCCCGCTATCGAAGATGACAAGACGGTTCCAGCCATAGACAGGACGGCGATTATGGTGCTGTTAAGAAAATAGCGACCGAAGGAACTCTGCGAGAGGGCGTTAGGGAAGTTGTGGAGTTGCAGCGGCCACTCGGGAAACATTCGCGGCGGCCAGTCGAACAGCCCATACCCGCCCTTCTCCTGGAGCGCCAGGTTCAACATGTAGTAGAACGGAACACTGGACACAAAAGCCGCGATCAAAAGTCCGAGCGTGGCCGCAATTCGTTTGATCCTCGCGGCCGCCGTCGGCTCGGTGGCGATTGTGCTGACCGGCTGAGGCTGAATCTGCCTGGGCGCCGGCTGGTATCCCGTCGAAGCCATCCAGTCGTTCGCCTACTCGTAAAAGACCCAGTAGCGCTGCATGCGCCACTGGATCATCGTGACGATGAACACGATTACGAACATCAAGTATGCCAATGCGGAGGCATAACCCATATAGAAGTAAGCAAAACCCTCCTGGTATATGAGGAGGGCTAACGTCAGAGTGGCATTGCCCGGCCCTCCACCCGTGATAACGAAGGTCGATACGAATACCTGGAATGAGCCGATGACTCCGAGGATCATTAGAAAAAGCGCCATCGGAGTAAGCATCGGAATGGTGACGTGTCTGAACTTCCCCCACCAGCCTGCCCCATCGATGGACGCCGCCTCATACAGGTGAACGGGAATGCCCTGAAGAGCCGAAAGCCAGAACATCATCAAGACGCCCAGGCCGCCCCAAACACCCATCATGATGATCGAGCCGAGGGCGCGCTCATATCCCCACCAGTCAACAGGCCGAAAGCCCACCAATCCGAGAAGGTAGTTTGCGATGCCTAACTTGCTTAGAACGATCTGCCACATGATGGCCGTGGCGACGCCGCTGGTTACGACCGGAATGAAGAACGCCGCCCTGTACCACACGATCCCCCTGATCTTCTGATTCAATGCGATGGCGATGAACAGTGCGAAGGTCATTGTGATCGGGACGTAGGCCGCCACGTAGTAGGCCGTGTTGCGGAAAGCAGCCTGGACGTCCCTGTCCCCAAACGCGCGAGTGTAGTTCTCGAATCCAGCCGGAATTGGGGGACGCAAGAGGTCGTAATGAGTGAAACTGAGGACGAGCGCCGCAATTACGGGGCCGGCCGTAAACAGCAGCAAATTGACCAGATAGGGGATGAGCAGAACATACGCCCAGATCCCCTCATTGACGTTGGACTTCGAGAGGATTCGAGTCAGCCTTTTATAGGCTCTCGGGCGCTCAGTCCTTGCAGCTAATACCATTTCCCCACGATTTGGCCTTCAAATGGAATTGCAAAAGGCGGTCTTGCCTGCCAGCAAGCACGCTGCCGGTCCGGCGGGGCCCTTTGTTCTCCTCGGCCCCGCCGAACGGGACCGAGTCGATACCTAATACAGAGGGTTAAGTTTGAAGAATCGGTCTATAACGTCCTGGGTCTCCTCGTGGGCCAGCGCCATGGCGTCTTCGACGCTCAACCGGTTGTAGGAAGCCTCGTCATTGGCCTTGTTGAACGCTCCGTACCACTCGCCGAAGAACGGGTTTGGATGCATGGGACGACCGTAATCCTCTTCGATCACGTGGAAGTACGGGCTAATGTCGCGAGGATAGTGATCGCGTTTCTGAACTTCGGGAAGTTTCCAGGTCGTCTTGTCGGGGCATAGACCGTAGTTTGCCACCGTGTATATGCCAATACTCGACGGCACGTCGGTGACGGAGAAGACGGCAAAGACCCAGGCTTCCTCGGCCTTCTGGGTGCCCTTCGCGATCATCATCTGGTGGCCGGTTGCACACGCGCCAAGCTGTTTGCCCAACGGATGCACCATCGCCTTGATCTCATACTTGGCCTGGTCAGGCGCAGGGTAAGGCGCCTCCTGGCCGAGGATATGGCCCTTCGCCATGGCCGCCCCGCTGACGAACGTTATGTCGTACTCGCTTCCGAATCCCGTTATCTGGTCCCTGGTCGGAGCGATCTGGTACTTCCAGACGTGATCATGCACCCACTGCATGGCCTCGATCGTCGCCGGCAAGTCAAGCCCCGACGTCGTGGTGTCGGGACTGAGCATCTCCCCGCCGTTCTCGCTTATGGCGGGTATCCATTCGGAGTGAATGGCCTGCTTTAGATAAAGGCCCCACTGCTCGACATTCTCCACATCGAAGCCGGATTGACCGGGGTGCCGGTTCTGCTTGTCCCAGGTCATCTTCTGGAAGTTCTCGATCCACTCGTCCCATGTCCATGGGCTGTCATCATCGGGCGCCTCGACGCCCACGCTCTCGAATAGCTCCGCGTTGTAGAGAACGGAAGTCGGGTTGACCATGCGGTTCACACCGTAGATCTTCCCAACCCGATTATCGACGCTGCCGGCGCGGTCAGCCAGATTCTCGAGCAAGTGACCATCGCGTTTATAGAAGTCGTCCAACGGCATGATCGCTCCGCGGGCCGAGTATGCAGGCAGCAATACATCGTCCATCACTATCAGATCTGGAACAGCGTCTGCCGCCATCAACGTATTTATCTTCGTTAGGTACTCGCCCCAAGGCTTACCTTCCGGTACGACGGTGATGTGGGGATACTCTCCGCTAAACCTCGGGATCACGATATCTTCGATGTGCGTGACGGCGCCCGGAGCGTTGGCGATATAAAACCAATCGAAGCTGACCTGCGCGGGCTTGGTCGGAGCGGCCGTGACAATTTTCTCAACTATCGTTTCTTTTTCGACGATCTGAGTGACGATCCTCTCGACCTCGACTTCGACCTCTTTCTCTACGACTCTATCTTTTTCGACTTCGACGATCTGGGTGACGATCTTCTGGACCGGCACCTCCTTGATGACCTCTTGAATCTTCGTTTCGGTGACGATCTGTGTCTCGCCGCAACCAGCCAAAGCCGCCGCCGATGCGGTGATCGCACTTCCAAGAGCTGCTGCCTTTAGAACTCGTCGCCTCGTCAAGGTCTTTGCGAAACCCATTACACGCCCCCAATCGCCGTACACATTAGAAAACCCAGCACCTCTGAAGATGCATTCAGAACCAAGCCTGAGCGCAATCTACGCCTGCATCAATTAGAAGTCAATGCAGCTCGGTGGACCAGCACATGCGAGACAGTGGCATCGTTTCCGTCGACAGGTACTGGTTGGATCACATGCCAATGCCGAGGAATTGGGTGGGGGGCTTGTAATAGAGGGGTTCGCGAGGGCGCACGCGGCTATAGAGCCACGCCCATTTCACCAGCCTTTTGCCGCCACCGGCAATCTGCAACGCGGCCGGGATGCGGCCCGCGTTTCCGTGCAAGTCCGCGAGATCTGTAAAGGCGGCCATCGCAGGCAGGCTTCGGAATCTGTGCCAAATAGTTATCATCAAAAAGCCAAATCGCGTTGCCTGGCTCGGTCGACTACGGCGTAACAACCACACGCCCGCCCTGCATCACGAACTCGACGTTCTGCAGGGCCGAAACGTCCACAAGAGGGTTGTCCCGAACAGCGACCAGGTCGGCGTACTTTCCGGTCGTGAGCGTACCGATTTCGTTTTCCAAGCCCATAGCCCGCGCGGCGGTGAGCGTCCCGGCCACCAGCGCGTCCCTGGGCTCCATGACCTCACTCATGAGCTCGAACTCGACTGCGTTGCCGCTGCCGTGCGGGGTTCGCTCCTCTCCCGTATCGCTGCCAAGCGCAATCCTGGCTCCCGCCTCGTAGGCGCGTCGCAGTGACCTGATCTGGTCGCGGTACGTCTGCCGCGCCCAGGGGAACGGATTGATATGTGTCAGCCGGAGGGTCGGCACGACGAACACGCCCTGTTCCACGATGAGGCCGAGCGTGTCTTCGTCGATGTTGTAGGCGTGCTCGACGGTGTCCACCCCACCCATCACGGCGTTGCGAACGCCTGGCGTACCCATCGCGTGAGCAGCCACCCGGAGATTCCACTTGTGAGCTTCGGTTGTCATGGCCTCGATCTCCCCAACGGTGTACGTGGGCACTTCGCCCCACGCGCCGCCGGGTTCGTGGGAAGTCGACGTTCCGATCTTGATGACGCTCGATCCTTCGCGGATCGAGAGATGAACCGCCCTCCGGCACTGGTCTATGCCATCCGCGGGCCGCACCCAATGCCAGGACGGATCGATGCCGAACCACGGCCCACCAGTGCGCGCGATGGCCATTCCGGCGGCCTTCATTCGGGGACCTCGCACAACCCCATCGTCTATGGCGCGCTTGACTACGACGGAGGTTTGAGATCCCAAATCTCTGACCGACGTAAAACCCGCCTCCAGTAACTTTCTGGCCTCGCTGGCCGATCTGAGCGCTCGATATTCGATAGGCCCGCTGGCCCACGGCATCGCGTCGCCCGGACTGCGCCCCCAGAGGTGAACGTGTGCGTCGATGAGGCCGGGAAGCAGGGTACAGGGGCGAAGATCGATCGTTTCGTCCGCAGGGTCGATAGAGACCTGGCTCTCGGGTCCGACCGCCGCAATCCGCTCGCCTTCGACTACGACGACGGCGTCTTCGACCGGATCGGCGCCGCTGCCGTCGAACACGCGACCGCCCCTAAGCACCAGGCGCCGAAGCGGCGCATTACCGTTCAGGCTCGAATCAGTACCAGTCATGCCGTTCCCCGATTGACCGATTTCTCATTACCGTCACACTACCCGACGCGACGACACCGCAAACGCCCCACTCCCCAAACTCGGCCTGCCGGGACGTTCAGGCTTCCCTTAGCCGATCCACTAGCCACGGTTCGGCCAGATCTCCAAACCACTGATGCTCGCCTCGGCGTATGTCGAGAACCAGGTTCGCATCGGCGCCGAGAAACCTGTAGGCAGACCCCGCAATTTCCACCTGCGATCTCACGTTCTCCAGCCCGCTGGCGCCGTTGAGAGGATCGCGGTCACCCGCCTCGATGAGCAGAGGTCGCGGAGCGATGAGCGCGCCCATGTCACCCATGTCCACAGCCTGCCAGAGGCCGGGTACGTAGTTGCAGGCACAGTTGTCGTTCCTGTCGAGCAACGATTCGCGGCTCCCATAGAAGTACCCGCTAACTACGGCGGCGCGAATGCGTTCGTCCAGCGCGGCAAGCCACAAGGTTTGATGGCCCCCGCCACTCAACCCCGCGCAGCCTATGCGATCCGGGTCACAGTCGGGCCTGGACTGGATGTAGTCGATCAATCTCATCAGCTCGAAGGCATACATGCCAGATAGCGACAGGCCCAGACTGATTGCAACAAAGTTGAGCTCGGCGCACGAGCCTCGCTTGAAATGATCCTCACTATCAACCTGGCGCACCGGCTCGCGACGCTCACCCCAGCCGCGCGAATCCGGCGCGAAAACGACCAGGCCCCGCTGGGCGAAGCGATGTCCGTAGGCGTAGTTGTAATCCCGTACCGAGTCGGCGATCGCCGGTATGTCGGTTCTGCCGACGACGCTCAGCTTGCCGCCGCTGCCATGGCCGTGCGGCGTAATGACCACCGGACGCCGCTCGCCTTGCCTCAAGTCCTCTGGCACGAGGACGTACATGGTCATCACGACCGAGCGCTCTGTATAAATCTCGACACGTTGTCTCACGTAGCCGTCGCAGGGCACGGACTCCGTAACGCGCGCTTCCGGAGGCGCGGCGCGCAGCGCGTCGATGCCGGAAATTCTGCGCAGGTGGTCGCGAGTCTTGCTCCGCCAGGTCTCGAATGCTTGCCGGCTGCTGGTATCGACCGCGAGCCGCCGGCTCTGGCTGTCATAGCGGCGTCTAAGCTGTTCGTGCGCTGGGAAGAAGCGGCTGACTCGCTCGATTCTGCCGAGCCCGTCTGTATCAGTCATTGCGCGGCTTCAAGAACGTCGGACCGATCTTCCTGGCATCGGCTCCGCGGAATGGACATGGCTCCCCTCCCAGCAACGTCGGCATGGCGCGGCCTCAATTCCTATTCTCGTACCGATCCGAGCGTGAGACCGGAGATGAAATGCCGCTGCATGAACAAGAATAGAACAATGATGGGGAGGGATATCAGCGTCGAACCGAGCATTATCGCGCCGTACTCGACGCGGATCAGAAGCGCATAGAAGGTGGCCATCCCGACGGGCAGCGTGTAGTGATCGTCGCCGCGCAGGACGACCAGCGGCCATAGAAAACTATTCCAGAAATTCAGGAAGGTGAATATAGCCAGCGCAGCCAGTCCGGGACGCAGCAGCGGCACGATTATTACGCGGTAGATCAAGAACTCCGATCCACCATCGATACGCGCCGCGTCGAGCAATTCGTCTGGAATCCGGGACATGAACTGCTTCATCAGGAATATTCCGAACGCGGGCGCCACGAATGGGACGAAGAGGGCGAGATAGTTGTCTATCCACCCGAGCTTGCCGATGAGGACGAAGAGCGGGATAAGGATCAATTGGAACGGAATGATCAGCGATCCGATCAAAATCGCGAAAAGGACCGTTCGCCCCTTGAACTTGTACTTTCCGAAGCCGAACCCGGCCAGCGAGCTGAAGAAAAGCGTTAGAAGCGTGCCGACAATTGCGATCCAGATACTATTGAAATACCAGGATGCGAATGGCTTCTCGTCAAAGAGGAGCTTCAGGTTTTCGAACTGGGGCTCCTGAGGCCAGAACGTCGGTGGATATCTAAATATCTCGGTATTCGACTTGAACGATGCAAGCACCATCCAGAGAAAGGGAAACAAAGCCGCGGCGGCGCCGAGAAGCAATACCGCATGGATCGCCCCCACACCAATGCGTGATCGGAACCTTGCCGCGACTTCAGCCATGACCGGTAGATCCTTGTAGCAAATCAGCCTTCCGGAACCGAAACTCTTCGACGGATCGGATTTCAGTCGTCACGGAAAACACCAAGAATTCGAAGCTGCATCCATGAGAACGCGAAAATCGCGATGAAGAACACGGCGCCGATCGCCGACGCATATCCAAAACTCAAGAAGTGAAGACCGACCCGATATAGGTACATCGCCAGACTCGTGCTGGATTCCGCCGGCCCGCCTTCCGTGAGAATGTAAGGCTCATCGAATATCTGCGCCGAGCCAATCAGCACGATTACCGCCACGAAGAGAATCACCGGCCGCAGCATCGGCACGGTTATGAAACGAAAGCTCTGCCATTGATTGGCGCCATCGACCTTCGCCGCCTCGTAAAGATGCTGAGGTATCGCCTGGAGACCGGCGAGAAAGTAGATCATGTTAAACCCGACCCAACGCCATAAAATCAGGCCGGTAACGGCGTTTTTCGACCAGACTTTGCTTCCCAGCCAGTCGATGGGTCCCAGATCCAGCGCGACCAGGGGCGCATTGAGAAGCCCGTAGCGAGTCCCATAAAGCAAGACGAAAACCAGGGCGATCGCGATCGTCGACGTCAGTATCGGAAGGAAGAAGATAGTGCGGAATACGATCTTCGCCCGTACGAACCTGGAGTTGAGCGCGACAGCCAGCAGCAGAGATAACGGCGTGATGACAAAGAGGCTGGCCCCGGAGTAGAAGGCCGAGTTGAGGACCGCCTGACGAAACGTCCTGTCTTCCACCAGGTCCAGGAAATTTCGAAGGCCGACGAACTTCGGAGCACCTAATCCTGTCCATTCGTGAAACGCCAGATAGAACGCGAAGATCGACGGTCCGAGGAAGAACACGAAGAACAGGATGTAGAAGGGCGATATGAAGACAAAAGGGGCTAGCCGCTTCTGATTGCGCGTCCACCAGCGGCGCGTCTCAGGCAATGCCGGCCCGAGCGACGCGTCCGATGCCGCATGCATCCCTGCCACGTAGCTACGTCACGCTCGAGGCGGCCGGAGAGCGGGGCCGATCCAGCGGTCCGGTGGATCCATCCCTCATAACCGTCGCCAGACCTTCCATCGACCGGATCGGCTACGTAGCACTGGAACCTGACGGCAGTTTGTTCACTCGTGCTCCCGGTCGCGAACACGGTTGGCGAATTGACCCGGCTCTGCGCGATTCCGACGGATCTGTCTACCGCAGATCGCGCAATACGTTGTACCCGGCGCCTTCGCTATGAGGACGGCATTGTCACTGACAGGCGCGCCTAACGCGCTGCCTTGGCGACAATGTCCTCGCTGTTGCGGATGAAGTCGTCCATCGCCTGCTCGGGAGATTTGTCCCCTGAATACCCGTCGGTCAACTGATTGGCAAGCTCGGTCCTCACCTCGTTCATCACGGGGCTCGGATAGGGAACCGGGACGCTCTGCGCCATGTAGAGGTAGACTTCACCGATTCGCTGTCCGCCCAGATAGGGGTCCTGGAGTTCCGTAAAGCGCGGGTCCTCGATGGCGTCGTACATTGTCGGCGAGTAGTGAATGCCCTCCCAGCGCAAGAGCTGCCCTTCTTTTGAAAGGTACGAGGTTCTAAGCAGGTCCCAAACCAGATCGGGAGTCTTTTTGTAGTTGGGCCCATTCTGGAGGATGACGAAACCGGAACCGCCCAGAACGCCGGTGCGATGACCGCCTTCCGACCACATTGGGGGCGCTTGGACACGCCATTGCCCCTCCATGTTCTTCGCCCCGGACTTGAGAAACAGGTCTAGATACCAGTCGGGCATTGTGACGCCGGCCAGGGATGCGTCCTGGTAAGCGGCATACGAGCCCTGCCCCCAGAAATCTCCAGCATTCATGCCCAGGAAGATCCCTGCGTCGATGTTGTCCTTAATGAACCTGAGCGTTTCGACCGCGAGGGTTCGGTTCTTGTCTTCGTCGAACACGAAGTCGCCTGATCCGTCGAACAAGAAGCCGCCGCGTTGCAGATACATGATCCAGAACAGAACGGCGCCCTGGGTGTCAATTGGCATCATGCTGTGACCGGCCGACTTCATCGCCCTGCCCTTGTCGGCCAACTCTTCCCACGTGTCGATCGGCAGAGCGACCCCTGCGTTCTCGAACAGCGCAGGCTGGTAGTAGTAGTAGGAAAGCGACGGTACGCTCTCGGCGCCATATATCCTTCCGTCTTTGATATACGGGGTCCAGCGGCCTTCTATGAACTTGGCGCGATCATCGCCTATCAGGGGCGTCAGATCGACGAGCTGACTCTCTGCTATGTCGCCCTTCATGAATTTCGACCACTGACCGATTTCGATTGCTGTCAAGTCGGGTAGCTCCGCGCCGGCGGACATGTTGGCGAGCAGCTTTGTGACCAGCTCGTCGAACGGGACGGTCAGGAACTCGAACGACAGCTCGTACTGAGCCCACTTGTCTTTCCAAAAGCTCGCCACCTGCGTGAAGTGCTTTACGTGCAGCGGGTCGAAGGACCACAAGACGATCTCTACCGGGGTGACTTTTACCGGCGTCGCCTCAACCGTCACGATTTTCTCAACTATCTTTTCTTTTTCGACGATCCGAGTGACGACCTTCTCGACCTCGACCGCTTTCTCTACGACTCGCTCTTTCTCGACTTCGACGATCTGAGTGACGACCCTTTCGACCGGCACTTCCTTGATGACCTCTTGGATCTTCGTTTCGGTGACTATCTGCGTCTCACCGCACCCGGCTAGCGCGGCCGCTCCGACAACTCCGACTCCCAACGCCAGTTCTCGCAGCAGAGTCCGCCGCGAAGCCCTATTTCTGCCCATGGTCACTCCCCTCCCGGTTCCCTGGCGAAATGATCAAGCAGCGCTTCCATGCTACTGAAGTGCCAAGCGAACCTATCGCGCCTCATGCTAAACGTGTGTGATTTTGTAAGTCAATCGGTATCACTGGTTCAGGAGGCGTTTGGGAGATGCCGGGAGAGAAGGTAACAGGCTCATCGATTCGATGAGGAATAGCCTGGACGTGAACCCGCATGGCGACCGCGGCTACGACGATCAGGATGAGCGCGCGTGAGAGTGGGATGACGGCCGCGGGTCGTCGAACAGGCAGCCTGGAGGACGCCGCGGCGGGGCGCGGCCGCCGCTACCGATATTCCCTGGCCCCGCCCATGTCTACTAGCGCCTTTAACCAGACCCAAACGCCCCTCAGGATCTGTTCCTGGGTCGGCAACGGTTTGTCCAGACCGCGGCGGTATAGCGGATCATCGCCAAAATCGTCGCGGCGGTGGTCGAAGAGGTGGCTCATGTTCACCTCCCCGAAAAGGGACAAGCATCGGTACTTTCGATAGACATAGTCCGGGAACTCGTTCCAGTCCGGCGGGACGCTATAGGGACGGCACGACTGCGTACTGGTCGGTATTCCGGCCGCCATCAACGCGGTCATCATCTCCTCGCCATACCGAAGCTGTGTCAGTTGATCTTCCCCCTCAGCCGAAGAGAGCGGAACGAACATCTGTGAGTGAAACGAGTCCTGACAGTGCATTTCGAATATGCAGTCTGGCCGCAATGGCTCGATCAAGTCTCGGAGGGCCCTGGTTTCAGGCGCGCGGAAGTTCTTCCAGTCCTCCCACAAATCCACACCCTGGTCGCTGAAGAGCTGCCCGATATAGCCGCCCTTTTCTTCCGTCCAGATTCGCCGCTGCTCATCGGTCAAGTAAAGGTTCCGCCGCCGCCGCAGACCGAAATAAGGCATGGGATCGAGTACCCAGTGGTCGAATGCTTCGGTATCGGAGGTCTTGAACTCGTTGTTCAGATAGCAGCCCGGAAGTGTCTCTGACATCCGGATTCCGCCGTCGATGTTCAGGTAGGGGACCAGGGTTATCGTCTGTTCCGCCAGCGTTCTTTCAACCCATTTCGAGACATCCCGGCCGTCGAGGTCGCGACCGGTCGAGAGTGTATGGATGAACGAAAAAATGCCGTATGGCGCGGGGTGCTCACCGGCGTGCATACCGGCCACGACTAGGAGATTCAACCGGCCGCCGCCTGCTCGAATGCCGACCAGATCGCGGCCCCGCCAGCTCTTCCCGAATCGGAAGGACTGAACCGGGAATTCGGACTGCTCTGCAAGGCGGTCCAGTCTGTCCGCCATATCGTCCGGGTCGTTCAACCAAAAGTCCGTCACGACATCCATTGGCGCTTCTCCCCCGTCAACCCGCACGGCCCTTCACGCGCAGAGCATACGCCTGACCGCACTCCCCTAGCGAGCTTGCCCAGCGCACGGCCCTTCGCGCGCAGAGCATACTCCTGCAAACATATAGGGAATGAGCGCCGGGTAACGGCGGGGCAGGCTTTGAGCGTCCCGAGTCGCCTAACGCTCTAGATGAAACCTGACTCTAAGGAGCTGGAGTCTCGAACCGGGGTTCGGTGTTGAATCCGAACGTTCAAGCGTCGCGACGCCGGCGCGCAACCAGCTTGCGAGGCCATAAGAATCAAAAGACAGTGCATCAAGGAGGAGCCACCGAAATGATCGTCGATTCACATACACACCTGTTTTCCAAAGACTTCGAATCGTATCCGCGCAAATCCGAACCCCCTGAGGTGCGGGACGTCGTCGCTACCGCGGAGCAGCTCAAGTCCGAGATGGACGCCGCCGGTGTGGACCGGGCGGTGACTATTTCGCCATGGATCTACTTATGGGACAACAGCTATACGATGGACTGCCTGGCCGGTTTCGGCGAGTGGCTGGCCACGGTGGTGCTGGTCGATCCTAAAGCCCCGGATGGACCTGAAAAACTGCGGCGTCTGGTTTCCCAAGGAGCCAGCGGTCTTCGCATTCACGGCAGGCCATTCAACGACATCGCCTGCGATGATCCCGTCACCACTCCATTGTGGCGGGCGGCGGCGGACCTGGACCTGGCGGTCGACCTTTGCGTTACTCAGGACCAATACACCGAAGTGGAAACAAGGCTGAAAGAATTCAGCTCACTGCGTGTCATTCTCGATCATTGCGGCTACTTATCCCCCGATTTGCGACCGCAGGGCCCCGCGATCGATCCCGCAATCGCCCTGGCGAAGTACCCGAACGTGTACGCCAAGGTCACGTTTCTCGACGTGGCGGCCGAGGGTGACTGGCCCTACTCCAACCACCATTGGATGGTCAGGCAAGTCGTCGAAGCATTCGGCCCCGAACGGTGCATGTGGGGCTCGAACTTTCCGACCTGGATTTATAGTCCAGGCGGCACTTACTCAGAAAATATCGACGTCTTCCGCAGTCGGATCGGGTTGTCGGAAAGCGAGCGCCGGTGGGTGCTCGGAGATACCGCGGCAACACTCTGGAGGTGGGGCGACTCATAACCCGATCGTAAAATCAGGGACAGGCGAATACGACGTCGGAGCCTGAGTGTGTAGTTCTGACCCTTGATTCTCCTGTTTTGGCGACCAAAAAGCTGGATGATTCGGGGGCGAGAATCATTTCAGGCATACTCCGTCCGGGTGATCGGCACTGCCTGAGGGCGCGCATCTCACGGTGATGTCTCTTCAATCTCAACCAGCATGTCCAGGCCGAATCGGAGCGTCAGGGCGCCGGTCATGTGCAGGCCGACTTCAAGGGCCTCGACTAGCTGACGGCCGCCGTTTTGAGCAGTCGTCTCACTCTCCCTCTCGCCGGTCGAGAGAATTCCAGCCCAAACGTTAGGTTCGGCCGGTCTCCCCAGTTCCGGCTTAGCTGACGACCTAAGGGGCTGAATACAGGCTGACCGCCCCTTGAGGGAATATGTTCACTACCGGCGACCGGCTATTTGACTGCGACTCCAGGGCCTCAATGGCGCCCGCCAGATCGCGGAACAGCTCGAAACCTTCCGGAGCTTCCTCCTTGAACTCTGCCGGGCTGATATTGGGCGAATAGCACAACATCTGCCGATCCAGGAAGTATCCCGGCCTTGCCCGTCTTTTGGATCCTTCGGTCCTCCTGCTGTGTTCCCGCATCTGGTGGTACCCATATCCCTCCACGGCGTCCGCCGCGCACAGCACTACGCCGTCGGAACGCACGCTGTGTATTACTCCGAATCCATCCGCCAGCGCCTTCAGCGCCTGCATCATCTCCGAGTCCTGCGGCGCCGCGCTTATCACGGTCATGTCCGCGTTTGGCGGCGCCTCGACCGCGTACAGCTTTCTAGCCAGCTCCACTCCCGCGCGGTGTGCGCGAATGTAGTGACCGCAGAACAGCCCCGCTGCCTCCATATCCCGGTTCAGTACGGGATTTACCACGAAATCGGGCGGGCAGAATGCCGCGATGTTTTCGATCTCTATCCGGTGAGCGTTTCCGTCCACTATCCCCCGCTCGGCGTTGTCGTCGAACTGATCGGACAAATGATGGGCGGTTATCGTTTCGTAGCTGCTCACCCCCGGCATGGTTAGCTTGGCGCCGCCGCCGAATCCCGCCGTGGGGTGCGGAATGATCCCGCCGCAGGTAATCCTCAGATCGGCGTTTACGTAGTCCGAGTTCATCTTCACCCGAATGCCCGCCTCGGTATCCCCAAGATAGACAAGGTCCTCCCACGGCGAGGGGTTAATGCACTGATAGGTATCGACGACCGACTGCCCCACTTTCCTCCGGAACTCCGGGAGTGTCATTGGGCGATGCAGGGCAAGTCCCGCCAGGATCGTTATCTGATGGTCCTCCACGCCGCCGGCGTGGAGCTCCTCGATCACGTACGGCAGAAATTGCCACGCCGGCGTCGGCCGCGTGTTGTCGTCGACCACCACGACGACCGCGCCCTTTCCGCGGGCGAGACTTGAAAGCCGCTCGGCGCCTATGGGATTCGCCAGCGCCTTGCGCATCTCGTCCGCCCCAAGTGTCGGCGCACCCGCGATCGTCGCGTAGTTGACCTGCCAGGCGTCGGGAAGCTCTATCTCTTCGGTTCGGTCGTAAAGCGGAATCTCAAATCGCGCCATGTGGTCCCACTCCTCCATTTTTGGATGCCTTCCTGCCAAAGTGTAGGGATGTTCAAGGCCATGCCGCCACCCATCTCCGGCGAAAACCAATTCGCTAACCGACCCGATATGGGCCCGGATTGGCGAGACTCCTCGCCTCTACCGCGACATCGGGCGTTACAAGTCGTGTGCCTTCGGGCATCGCCATGCGCCTGCTTCGTGGGTTACGGGAAAGACGCGCCAGGCGCGATCCGGTGCGTACCATGACTTCGCGCAGGTCTTTAGAAAGAAATTGTCGGCGTCGCAGTTACGTGGTTGTAGCCGTGCACCGGCTCGATGGTGATCGGACCCGCCACACCCGGCCAGGAACGTCGCCCCCCTGGCTCTCCGAGAGTGAAATTGGACTCACGAGGACAGACCTCCGCAACGACCGGTGGGGACTGTCTGCCGGCGAGAATAGCTGTAAGTATGCAGCCTACGCGGACCCAACCACGCAGGGCTTAGCGGTCGGGGACTACAATGGAATGTGCGGGGAAACGGCCTCTTCGGCGTGCCCAATCAGCCCTGTCCGCGCCAGTTGCGGTCGCCACCGCCGGGAGTTGCAGTGCCCCATTTTCGTGAAACCCGGATACCGCGCGAGCGCTGGGGCGCACTTGCCCGCCACGTTGGATGAATCGATGATGGGGGCGCCGTCATAACCATGAGATATCGATGAAGGCGCGGCAGATAATAGTCGCCGGCATAGGGCGCGTGGAACTTCGGGAAGTGGAACTGACCGGACCCGCTCAAGGTCAGATTCTCGTCGAAATGGGCGTTTCAGCGCTGTCGCCCGGTACGGAACGGGCATTCGCCCTCGGACTGGAGGGAACTCCGCGCGAATGGCCGCGGGCGACGGGCTATAGCCAGGTGGGCAGGGTCGTCGAGGCGGGCGAAGGCGCGAATATTCCAGCGGGATCGACAGTTCACGTCATGAACGAGCACGCCTCGGCAGTGATCGCCGCCGCCGAGAGTGCGGTCGTCGTACCCAAGGGAGTTCCTGAAGAACACGCCGCCTTTCTTACGATGCTGGCGATCGCAACGCAGGGCATACGCAAGGCCCGAATTGAGATCGGCGAGCGGGTTCTCGTCATCGGCGCCGGACTGATCGGCCAGCTGGCCGCACAGATCGCTTTCGTAGCCGGCGCGTCCCAGGTTCTTATCGCCGACATCTCGGAACACCGATTGAAGCTGGCCGCCGATTGCGGCCTGGCGATCCCCATCGATCTGCGAACGGACAGCGCGCGCGGCGCCATCGAAAACTCCGGACCCTACAGCGGGCCAAACGTCGTCGTAGAGGCTACCGGCGCACCAGGGCCGATCCTCGATGCCTTCCGTTTCGCAGGCCGTCTTGCGCGGGTCGTTCTGCTGGGAAGTACCCGGGGCACGGCAGAGAACGTGGATTTCTACAGCGAAGTCCACAAGAAGGGTCTTGTAGTTATCGGAGCTCACAATTCGATCCGACCCCAGCACGATAACTCGCCCGGCTACTGGGGCTTTGGAAGCGACGCCAGAGCTTGCCTGTCACTGCTGGAGACGGGCCGCCTCAGGCTCGACCCGCTCATCACCGATCGATTCCCGGCTCGCGAGTTTGCGGACGCCTACGATCGTATGTTCGAGTGGGATGAAATGCAGGTGGGAGTACTGCTGCGCTGGACGTGATGGAGCCGTGCGCGTCTTGAGGACCCATCCGGGCGACGAGGGCTGCCGCGGACGTAACCCTCGCCTATTGCGTATCGATGAACCTTGAGATTTCCCTGGCGATTTGGCGGGGCTTCTCCTCGTTCAACATGTGCGACGCTCCCGGAATGACGGCTGTCTTGCAGTCCCCGATCGCCTCCGCAAACCTTCGCGCATAGCTCGGCGGCATCACTCCGTCGTCCGCTCCCCACACGACCAGCGTCGGCATCGTCAACCTGAACAGCCTCCGGCTAAGCCCGCGATTCGGGATCGGCCAAAGGAACCTCGCCGCCGACGTCATCGTTTTCGCCCGTTCCACCAAATATTCGATAACCGCGCGGCCCTCGACCGTGTCCGGGTCGACCTCGGTCGCGGCCTCCTGCGGGGCCTTTGCCAGCGCCCGCGCTTCTTCCGAATCGACGTTGGAGTAGAACGCCCGGGCCAGCTCTTCCGGCAACGCCGCGAAGAAGTCGAACGTCGGCGCGCTGTCGTCCCACAGCCCGAACGGGGCCAGCAAGACGACGTGGCTGAATCGTTCCGGCGACGCCGCCGCCAGCTCCGCCGCGAACATCCCGCCCAGCGAGTGGCCGATCAGCGGCAGATCGCGCAGGCTCAACGTATCCAGGATCTCCAGGTAGTAGATCACCGCGTCGTGCATGTCCGCGAGATTCTCGCCGCCCGTGGATGCCCCGTATCCGGGAATCAATGGCGCCACGATCCGATGCCGCTTCGCCAGCTCGTTCAGGAGCGGATCGTCGTCGCGCCTGAGCAGCCCGTGCAGATAGAGGACAGGGCTGCCTTCGCCGTAGTCCACCAGTTCGACCTGTTGACCGCCGCCGTCAAGACTGATTCTGTATCGACGATCCGGCGTCACGCTGTGACTGCCGTGCTTGTGGCTGCCCGCCTTATGGCATTCTGCGGCCACCAGTGATCCTCGTAATCGCTCCACAGATGTCGAAGCTTTGGCAGCACCTTCTTCGCCGTAAGCTCGATGTTCTCCAGCGCCAATTCATGCGGCGCCGAGCCGAATTGGTTCAGGATCATCAGGTGGCCGACTCTTAAATCCTTGATCACTTGTTCCAGTTGTTCGGTCACCTGCGAAGGAGTGCCGGCGACGATGTTCCCGGCCTCCCGCAGTTCATCGAATGTCTTGGGCTCCACGCTCGGCCTACCGAACCTTGACAGCGTTTGCGCCAGCAGTCCCGCCCGTATCGTATCTATGCTTCTGTATCCGGGAGCGTCGTTGAAACCCTCGTAAACGTAGAGCATCTTGTTGTAAAAGTACTCCGCATGCTCCGCCCATTTGTCCTGCAGTTCCTGCTCGCTGCCGGCAACGCACACCAGTTGCAGGAATCCGGCGTGATACGGATTGTCGATCCCCGCGTCGTTGGCGACCTTCCAGAACCCGTCCAT
Source organism: Chloroflexota bacterium (assembly GCA_965263025.1). Classification (GTDB taxonomy): domain Bacteria; phylum Chloroflexota; class UBA11872; order UBA11872; family VXNJ01; genus JAPOVO01. The sequence goes on from OZ253578.1 coordinate 956,991, forward strand.
CACCTTCTTGCCGCGCTTGAAACCGGAATAAGAAAGGTACGCGTAAAGGTGCCCTTTGCTTATGCACGTATCCCAGGTCTCGATCGATCCGGCCCCCGGCACCCAGACGGGCGGACGCGGCTTCTGGACCGGCCGCGGCCAGATGTTCACATAACGAAGCTGCGTATATTTGCCGTCGAACGAGAACACATCCTCGTCTTCCCACGCCCGCAGGATAAGCTCCTCGGCCTCGGCATATCTGTCTCTCAGCGACGCCGGGCTAACCCCGTAACCATATGCGGTATCCGCACACGTCCCGACAGGAAAGCCGGCTACCAGGCGGCCGCCGCTGATGCAGTCCAGCATCGCGAACTCTTCGGCTACCCGAATCGGCGGGTTGTACAGCGCTATGGAGTTTCCCATCACGATGATCGCAGCATCACGGGTCTCTCTCGACATCGCCGCCGCCATTAGATTGGGCGACGGCATGATGCCGTAGGCATTTTGATGGTGTTCGTTGACACAGATGCCGTCGTATCCCATTTCGGCGGCAAACTTGAGCTCGTCCAGGGTCTGGTTATAAATCCTGTGCGCGGTTTCCGCATCAAACAGATGTGATGGTACGTCTACCCAGACGCTGTGGTGCTTCTCCCGAAAGTCTTTCGGGAGATCCCTGTAGGGACACAAGTGGAACATCTCAAGCTTCATTTAGCGCCTTCCCCGTCCTCGCCACATGCGCGTTAGAGCCGATCATTGCGATGTCAATCGCCCCCTGTCAAGGACATCTAGTGGACCACTACACGTTACGCGGCAGCCTCGCTTCTGCCAATGCGTTTAGCTGGATCAAACTCCAGTGCCCAGGAATTGGGCCGGGGTCTTGCATTCGAACAGCCTGGCTAGGGCGTATTTGGCAATAGGTCCGCTGCTGTTCCATCAGCGCATCGCTCGTGAGGGCGCTTGCGGACCGACCAGGCCCCGGCCTGAAACGGACAAGACCCTTAGGCGTTTGGGCGCTGATTCGCCTCAGCCGTTGAGAGGCGCTCGCCGTTGGCTCTAGACGAGCCGGCCCACGCGCGCGCCATCGACCGTCGCATCCATGATGGACAGCGATTCGTTCGCCGAGCCGACCACGTGAACCTCGTCAACGCATCCCTCAAGCGCCGCCGCGAGATCGTTTACCGGCTCGCTGCCGGCCGCGAGCACCACCGCGTCAAAGGGCCCCAGCCTCACGTCTTGGCCACTAAACACATCTCTTAGTATTGCCTCGTTGCCGTCGAGACGCAGCAAATCCAGCCCTGCCCGGAAGGACACGCCCTTGTCCTCAAGGCGGCCGTACAATCCCGCCATATCCAGTTCTCCCATCTCTTGCCCGACGGTTGGCGTTGCGGCCACGAACTCGACCTGAACTCCCTTCGAGCTCAGGTGATCCGCCGCTACGAAAGCCGGAGCGCGCCCCTCCCTGTCAACTACCATCACGTACCGCGCTTCGTCGGCGCCGCCATGCAGGACGTCCGGCACGGACAGCAGTCCGCCACCCTCCGCTCCAGGCACGTCGGGCCGTTTCACTCTCGATCCTGAAGCGACAATCACGACGTCCGGGCGCAGCTCCAAGACGTTTTCGGCTGTAGCGTCCATTCCGAGCCGCAAGTCGAATCCGGCTGTCTTCGCACGTTTGTCATAGAACTCCGCTATCTGAAGGTATTTCTTGCGTAAGGGCGCTGCTCCCGCCAGCCAGACTTCACCTCCCACGCGGTCGCGTTTCTCGAGCACGGTGACTTCGTGGCCGCGTGCGGCGGCGGCCATCGCCGCCTCGATGCCAGCCGGACCTCCACCTACGACCACGACGCGCTTGCTGGAGGGAGCATTTTTCAAAGGTCCCCATTCCAGTTCACGTCCGGTCATGGGGTTGTAAATGCACTTGGCGCCTTCCATGTCAAAGCAATACAGGCATCGGATGCAATATCGGATCTCGTCCAGCCTGCCGCTTTGGACCTTGTTGGCAAAATGCGGATCGGCAATATGCCCTTTGACCATGCCAACGAGATCGACCTTGCCGGAGGCGATGGCGCTCTCGGCAACGTGAGGGTCCGTAAGCCGCCCGGCGTGGATTACGGGAACGTCTATCTGCTCGCGAATGTATCCCACCTGGTCGAGAAACTCGCCGTCGGGCCGATACATGGGGCCTATGTGCATCCATCTCACACCGGCCGTCAGGCTCACGTAGTCGATTAGCCGTTCCGAGGTGACCATCCGAATCAGTCTCACGGAGTCGTCCTCAACCCAGCCGTCCGGATGTAGATCGCGCGCCAACATGCGCAAGCCGACTACGAAATCCTGACCGACGGCGCCACGCATTTCTCTGAGGGTATCGATCAGAAACCTGCAACGGTTGTCAAAGCTGCCGCCGTACTCGTCTGATCTCTTATTGACGACCGGGCTCAGAAACTGGGCGTGCAGGTGATGCTCGTGGGCGTGGATTTCGACGGCGTCGGCTCCACCGGCTTTCGCGCGGGCCGCCGCAAGTCCGGTGCAAAAAGCCGTCTCCCGCAGGTCTTCGGCGCTGTAAGTAGAGACGTGCCACTCGGCGGACACTCCCGGATATGGAACCGACGCCAGCGGCCCGGCCGCCGCCGGCCGGGGGAATGGCTCGCCCATTTCCTGGTAGCGAATGTCCGGCCCGCGCGGACAGAACTGCGCGATTAACTTGGCGCCATGCCGGTGTACGGCGTCGGCGACTTTCTTGTATTGGATGATGAACGAATCGTCCAGATTTTGGTAATAACCGGGATGGTCCCCGGCGCGGACCACGGTGGCGCCGACTCCAACCAGAGCGGCCCCGCCCTTCGCCCGCTCCGCGAGGTAAGCGACAAAGGCGTCGCTTGGCGCGCCATCGCTGCTCATCCACAGCCCAGCGAAGTGCGGCGGGACTGTGATCCGGTTGCGCAACGTCATCTTGTTAATCGTGAACGGGGAGAAAAGATTGGGGAAGCTTTGTGCAGGCTCGGTCATTGAGATCAATCCTCTCTTCCGACGTGCGCCCAGGATTTCGCGCAGCCGGGTCCCGGTCGGCGGAGCGTAACGCCAGACTCCCGCCGGCAGACTGTAACATTCAGCCAAGAGGCTGGGCTAACGTCCAAGGTTAGAGGCCCCCACCGTCCCGTTCGAGTGCGCCGATGGGAGTTCTCCGAGCCATCATCGGGAAACCTGTCAGGGTCAATGGAAGGGGTCAACATGGGAACGCACAATCTGCGCATTTCCGAGGAGTTCACAGTGCGGGCGCCGATCGAATTCGCACGAGAATTCATGCGAAACCCTGAGAAGGTAGGACCTTGCATGCCGGGAGTCGCCAGCGTCGAGCCCCGGGACGAAAAAACATACGACCTAGTGGTTGCGGCGCAGGTGGTGGTCAAGTCGGCGTTATTCCAGATACGTGCGGAAATCACGGAAGAAGATGCCACGCACCTGGAAGGAAGGGCGTCGGGCGAAGAAGTCGCCGGCGACGCCCGGATCGATATGTCCGGGCGTCTCAATCTGACGGCTCTGGAGCGGGATTTGACCAGGATCGCGTTTGTTCTTGAGGGAACGGTCGAAGGAAAGATGATGCACGTTGGAACGGGTCCCGCAATCAGCTTCCAGAGCCGTTACATGGCGAAGCAGTTTGTGAACGAGACGCAAAGGCGCATCGAGACGGCACTTCCAACTTAGGTCGGAAATCTCGGACCCGCCTGGGACGCACGCGGAGCGACGGTGAGTAGGCGCCTCTGGCCGGGGAAAACGACGAAGTCGGCGCGGCGTGGAAAGGTCGCCTGTCTCATCGAGATGACCACAATCAGCGGCGGCGCTGATGGCATTGACACTCACGAAGGCGTGTGATTGAATCCGCCGTGATGGGAATCTTGCTATTTCCGGGGTGGCTGCGGAGGGGGTTTAGAAGAACATTCGGGCCAGCATCGCCGCGAACATTTCCGCGCTTGATTTCCACATCGTAGAATTCTCGACGCAGAATCCAGGCGTCGTCCGTTCGCTGTTGCGGATCGCCAAATTACAGGGAGAAGATTATGGCTGTGAGTAAGAGTCTCAACCGACGAGCCCTTCTGAGGGCGGGACTAGTTGTCGGTGCGGGCGGGGTCGCGGCGGCGGCTCTGGCGGGCTGCGGCGAGACCCAGATCGTCGAGGTCGAAGTCGAAAAGGTCGTCACGCAGATTGTCGAGAAGGTCGTAACGAAGATCGTCCAGGCCGAGGCAGTGCAGAAAAAGGCCGTGACGATAACTCTGTGGGCCGAGCCTCATACGCTCGTCGACCCGATCTTCGCGGAGCATGTGCCGCTCTATAACAAGCTCCACCCTCACGTGACGGTGAATCACGTCGTCATTCCGTGGTCGGACATACCGGTGAAGACTCTGACGTCCATGGCCGCCGGCGATAACCCCGACATTGCTTACAACCATCCACAGTTGAACGCCAATTTCGCGGCCAAGGGTGTAATAGACCCGCTCGATCCTTTCATCGCGAGCGACAAAACGTTCGAGTTCGACGACTATCTTGAGGGGCCTATTGCCGAGTTTCGCTGGAAGGGCAAAGTATGGGCGCTGCCTCTCTACAACGGTCCGTTGCTCTACGTCTATAACCGAGACCTCATGGAGCAGGTCGGGTTGGGCGATCCCTGGGAGCTCTTTCAGGAGGGCAACTGGACCATCGAGACTTACGAGAAGATAGGCGAGTCGGCCATTGCTCTGGGCGGCAGTGGCCAGGACCGGATCTTCGCCGATAGAGAGGTCCCCAAAGCCCTCAAAATCTGGTACCTGTGGAACTGGGGCACCGGAGGCAAGATCTGGAACTCCGACCCCACAGTGGGAGGCGACGACCCAACCGAGACGCTCATGCACGAGCCTGCCTCTCTCAAAGGGTGGGACTGGATGATCGACCGGGTCAAGGACGAAAGGTTCGCCGCGGGATCCACATTGGAGAGCTTCGGCGGAGCGGAGGGAATGTTCATTGGCGGCAGGCTTGCGTTCTATCTGGCAAGCCGCTGGACGACCACGCGGATTCCTCCGGACTTCCGCGCCGGCACCGTTCCGATGTACAAGCACCCCAATGGGGACGACACGTCGAGAAACGCTTGCAACGCGCTGTCGATTCACAGCAAGAGCCCCAACAAGGACGAGGCTTGGGAAGTCCTCAAGTACTGGACTTCAACAGTTGCGAAGGACATGGTCGCCGTGGGTTATACCGCGCCGTGGCTGAAGTCCCACATGGCCAGCCCCGTCTGGGAAGCCTCGATCGTGCCGTGGGATAACGTGGAAGTTCATAACGCTAACCTGCTGCAAGACAGGAAGCCCTTCTACCACCCACCCGGGTACGAGGAAATCAACACGCTGACGAAGAAGGCGTACGACGAGGCCGTCCTGGGCAAGGGGACCGCAGAGGCTTTTGCCGATGTGAAACCAAAGATCGATCAAGTCTTAGTGGACAATCTTCCGTAATTGGCTTCGGAGCGAGATCTTAGAGCGGGCCATGGTCCCCATTCGCGGGGACCATGGCCGCCTAAGGCAAGCGAAATGGATCCGGTTCCATGATCCCGACCGGCGGGCTTTACGGGAAATCATTTGCGGCGGATACGACGCTCTGTAAAGCCTCTCGATACGGCCCCAAGGAGTTCGAATCGCTTCAATGACAGTCAACCGTGTTTGCGCCCCACCGCCGGCGGGATGTCCTGAAAGGTGCTACCGCTGACCGCGACTGAAGCCGCGGTTCGACCCGCCAAACGGATCACCCGAGGCCGCTTCAAGTACTACGCCTGGGGCTATCTCTTCGTCAGTCCGTGGATTGTCGGCGTATTGATCTTCACCGCGTATCCACTTGTCTACGCCGCGTATCTTTCCTTCACGAAATACGACCTGCTTACCGCTCCAAAGCCGATCGGCCTCCGAAACTTCACGACAATGGTGCAGGACGACGTGTTCTACACCGCTCTCGGTAACACGGCGTATTACACCTTCCTGGCCGTTCCGGCCCAGCTCGTTCTGGCTCTCTTTCTGGCTATATTGCTCAACCAGAAAATGCCGCTAATAAACATATTTCGAACGGCCTTTTATCTACCGACGGTCACCCCGACCGTCGCGAGCGTCGTTCTCTTCATGTACCTTTACAACCCCGATTTCGGCGTCTTCAACCAGATCATCGGCTGGTTTGGCATCGAGAGAATCAAATGGCTTGACGATCCGGCCTGGGCGAAGCCCTCGTTGATATTCATGAGTTTGTGGACCGTGGGCGGTCAGATGGTGATCTTCCTGGCCGGCTTGCAAAGCGTTCCACAGGTGCTGGTCGAGGCGGCTTCGATTGATGGCGCCGGCCCCATGGGCCGCTTGCGGCACGTGACACTCCCGATGATTACGCCTGTGATCTTCTTCAACCTGGTGCTGGGAATTATCGGCTCTTTCCAGGTCTTCACGGTCGCGTTTATCGCCACCGGCGGCGGGCCGATAGACTCCACGCTCTTCTACGTATTGTGGATGTACCAGCACGCGTTCCTGAATCTGAAGATGGGATACGCCGCCGCGATTGGCTGGGTGCTGCTGGCAATAGTCCTCATCTTCACCTTGATCCAGTTCGCCGTCGCGCGGAGCTGGGTCTATTACGAGGGCGGAGAGAGCTAGCTGATGGGAACCCTTGCGCTCGGTCGCGGCCGGGCTGGAACCACTCGAAGCACAGGGCAATCGCACCTGCGAAGCCGGATTCGGATGGTCGCGATTTACGCGCTCCTTCTGGCTGTCGGCGTGATTTCGTCAATCCCTCTCTATTGGATGGTAATTACGTCTCTAAAGGAGCCCGGCAAGGAATTCCTATTCCCGCCGGTGTGGTATCCAAACCCCCAGATCTGGTCCAACTACGTGGAAGTCTGGACCCTCATTCCGCACATCGCTCGCTATACGTTTAACAGCTTCTTCATTTCGATTTTGGCAACCGTGGGGACGCTCCTGAGCTGCTCATTCGTCGCTTTCGGGTTTGCCCGCATGAATTTCCCCGGCAAGAACGTGATGTTTGTCATCCTCGTGGGCACGTTGATGATGCCTACCATCATCACGCTAGTGCCGACGTTCATATTGTTCAAAACGCTGCGAATGACCGACAATCCGGTGCCGTTGATCGTTCCGTTCTGGTTCGGCGGAGGGGCTTTTGGGGGGGCCTTCTACGTCTTTCTGATTCGACAGTTCATGATGCAACTGCCGCGCGAGCTGGATGAATCCGGGCTGGTCGACGGCGCTTCGTACTTTCGGATTTACTGGCAGCTCATCTTGCCGCTCTCCGGACCGGCGATGGCCGCGACAGCGATCTTTTCGTTCATCCATCACTGGAACGAGTTTCTCTTCCCACTTATATTCATTAACGAGCCTACGTGGCGACCGCTCGCTCTCGGTGTAAGGTTCTTCCTGAACACGTACATCGGCTGTTGCGCTCGCGGCGCAACACCCTGGAACATGCTAATGACGGCGTCGTTTCTGATGCTTCTGCCGATCCTCTTCGTCTTTTTCTTCGCTCAAAAATACTTCGTCCGCGGAATCGCGCTTACCGGACTGACAGGCAAGTAGACACTCGCGATCACAGGCATTCGCAGGACGGTTCGTATGGATCGAAATGGCTGCCACGGGAGTTCGCAGCGTTAAGTCGGATGTCGCATCGGTGCGCTACATGCCGCGGCATACAACGCCTGCAACGACACCGAGCTCGTAGCACTGTGCGACAAGGATCCAGTAACACTCGAACAGGCGGGACGAGATTTCGGCGTTGAAAGGCTCTACGCCGACTTCGAAGACATGCTGCATACCGAACAGCTCGACCTGCTGAGTATCGCCACCGCGCAGCAACTCCACGCGGAGATGACGATCCAGTCCGCCCGGTACAACCCACGCGCGATTCTCTGCGAAAAACCGATGGCGTCCAGCATGGGTGAGGCGTGCACGATGCTCGAGGCGTGCAAGCGAAACGATGTGCGACTGGCAATCGGACACGAGTGGCGCTGGATGGATCTCCACGTCAAGGCGCGGTCGCTTATAGCGGAGGCAGCGATCGGCGAACCCTTGTTCGCGTACATCGGCGTTGATCCGGGCGGACTAATGAATCGCGGCACCGACCAGATCAACTACACGCTCTTTGTCCTTGGCGACCCAAAGGCGAAATGGGTTCTGGCGAACGTGCAGCGCGACACCGACCACTACGAGCGCGGCACGATATGTGAGGACCTGTGCATGGGCATCGCGTCTGTCGGCGACGGAACTCGAATCGCGATCGACTGCGATATCGGACACGTCGGCCCCCTGCAAGACCGGTCGTTCGTGATTGCGGGCGAGAATGGAATGATTTCGATCGAGCCGCGCCCCGCGCAGGGAGTCGCCGCTCACTCTCTGACCGTCGTCTCCTCCACCGGGAAGAGCTTCGAAGTCGGCCCCGGCGATCTGCCGGAGGTTAACGCCGACGTCGAGCAGATGGACGAGATGGCCGCCTGAATAAGAGACGAATCAGGCAACCGTCAGGACGCGCATGTGTGCATCAAATCGCACGCGATCATGATGGGGGATTTACGAGTCCGCCCGGACTCATACCCTCGTAAACGTGCCGCTGCGGACGAAGGGGCGCCGCTGTCCAGTATGGTCGCGGATGGTCATCTGTCGGTAAAGCACCCTGGACGTTACGACATCCGGCATCGCACTGTATTCCGTCCAGAAAATCTGGATACGGCTTCCGGCAACTAGTACAGAATTCGGGCCGGGATCCGGTGAAGTGACCAGTTCGGGACACTGCCCCGCATGCCTTCCCGTGAACTACTAACTTTGCGAGCTACCACATCGGTCGGACGACATTCAACGACTCTCTCGGCACCAGTTCGGCAATCTCGGCTCGATCTGCCTCCGACACTTCTAGATCGAATGCCGGGACGTTTTCTTCCAGTTGCTCAATCGTCGTTACCCCAAGCAAGAGTGACGTCACCGCCGGATGGCCCAGTACCCAGGCAAGCGCCAGGTTAGCAGCCGTGTGGCCACGTGTTTCGGCCCACGACTTTATCCGTTCAACCGTGGTGAGCGAGCGCTCGGTTAGTTTTGGAGACGATCTCGTGGGCGCGGAGTCGTCGGTGAACTTACCGTAATATCCGGCGCGCGCCTCGGCCGGGATCTTGGTCGAGTCCCGGACCATGTCCAACGAATACTTTCCCGAGAGCAAGCCGCCGGCAAGCGGAGCGTAGGCATACGCCGCGATGTCATGTTTCAGACACGTCGGGTAAAGATCGTGCTCATTCACCCGCTCAAAGAGGTTGTACAAATCTTGGGTGGCGACGATCGGACGCAGATTGAGCCGATCGGCTATCCACAACGCCTCGGTTACGTTGGACGCGGAATGATTCGAAAGGCCGGCGTATCGGACCTTCCCCGCTCGAATAAGGTCGTCGATGGACGCAAGGGTCTCGTCGAGCGGCGTCGCAGGATCGGGAAAATGCGCAAACAGCAGATCGATATGGTCCGTTCGCAGACGCTTGAGACTGCCTTCGACAGCCTGGTTTACGACGCGGCGCGTCAAGCCCAGATTCACCCTAGACTTCTCCCACGACCTGCTGGGGCCGACCTTGCTGGACAGGAAAACATCGTGGCGCCGCCCTTTGAGGATTCTTCCCAGAACAGTTTCGCTGGCCTGGGGAACGGGTTGCAGGTACGACTCGGCCGTATCGACCGCGTTGATGCCAAGCTCCAGCGACCGTTCGAGAATCCGCCGTGAATCAGTCTCGCTTATGCGAGTGCCAAAGAAGCTGCCTCCAAGTGTTACGTTGGATATGTAGACGCCGGTTCGGCCCAGCCGTTTGTACTTCACTATCAACCCCCTAAAACCGATCCGGTCGCGGCCTGGATGTACGGGAATCCGGAAATTCAGGATATCGGACTTTCGCCGTCCGACTGCCTGCCATTGTGTCGGAGTATGATTCTTCATACTGGCTGCCGGCGCAGTTACCGGCGTTGTTGAGAATCAGACAACCTTCGTCCCATCTGTGGAGCCTGTGTCTATGAAAACCCCTTCGGGCGCTACCTTCGTGGGGGTGGCGCTAATTGCCTTCGGCATATTGCTGATCCTGAATCAGACGGAGATATTGGATATCGGCAATCCCGTTCGCTGGATGCCTTCGATCGTAATCGCTCTCGGAGTCTGGGCGCTGGTATCGTCCCGGTTGCGCAATCTCTGGGGGCCATTGATCCTGATCGGCATCGGCGTTGTCGTTCAGGCGGCGGTATTGAGCGGGCAACTTTGGAACTCTCTATGGCCCCTGGCGATAATCATCGCCGGCCTCGTCATCGTCTTCCGCGCCCTCCCCGCCCGCCGGGGAACCCGTGCCTCCACGGACGGACGGGTGCAGGTATTCTCGGCATTCTGGGGCGCCGAGCATGATTATGGAGCCACGGATTTGCGCGACGGGCAGATCACGGTGGCATTCGGAGGCGCGGACATCGATCTGAGAAACGCGCGGGTCTCCAAACCGCCCGCCGTTCTCGACGTTCTCGTTATGTTCGGCGGAATCGACATCAGAGTGCCCGACGATTGGCGAGTACAAATCGAAGCCCTGGGTTTGTTCGGAGGGTCCGAAGATTCCCGCCGAAGCGGCTCATCCTCGAGTGACGCCAAACTGCTAGTGATTCGGGGACTCGTGCTTTTCGGCGGACTCGAGATCAAGACCTAGCGCGGCAAGCGGTCGCCCCGGGCTGTAGTCTCGGGACGCTCCAGGCCGTCGACCCGGAATCTGGTCCACGTGGCCGCCAGACGACCGCTAATCTTGGGCGGCTGCCGTCAGATGCCCGCCCGCCGCCCGCGCCTGAGCAACTCCATTAGCCCGCGGGCTTGACTATTGAGCGCGCGGCCGCCAGCCATATCGAGCGTTGGGGCCTTCCAGAATAGATCGCTGGCGGGCGGTCAGACCCTCGATGCCGTCGGGCGTCGGATATTCGTCCCACCACGCCACCGAATGCGGGCTGAATTTGTAGAAGATCGTCCGGCGCTCGTGGCTGGCCGTCCAGGGCAGCGGTCCGTGGGCCAGCGCCTCCGTGAAGATGATGGCGGTTCCCGCCGCTCCGGTAATCTTCGCGACCGATGGATGCGACTGCGACCTGGTCAGGTCCGTCCAGTCCTCGGGGAGCGCGAAATTGCTCTTGTGGCTGCCGGGCACGCAGGCGAACCCGCCGTCGCCAGGATTCACGTCGGCGAGGTTGTAGGCCACAACCGAAAGACCATTGTAAAACCGGCCATCGCTGAACTGGAAAAAATTGATCGGACTGAACGGAACCGCCCCACCATGCAAGGTCGCGCCGATAGGACTAAGGCCGGCCCTGATGATGTCAACGTAGGTGTGATCGAGTCTGTATCCCGGTCCGACAACAGTCTCGAGGTAGGGAGCTATGCGTTCGTGGTCGATCAGGTCCAGGTAGGGCTGCCCCCACGGAAGACAATCGATAAATCGATGAGTGTCGGCATCCTCCGGCACTTCCGCCGCGATACGCTCGTCAAGAGCGCTGTTAAGCCGGTCGAGCGCTTCCGCGTCGAGGGCGTTGGGCACTGCAATGTAGCCCTGCAGGTCGAATAGATACTTTTCGTGCTCGTTCATGCAAACCTCATCCTGATCCACACATGGCGATTAGGTTAATCAAAAGTCCGCCCCGTGGCTAGGGCATGCGCTGGTTCGCGGACGGATGCGCGCGGTTCGCGCCATTCCCAACACTCCTCGGTCACTCGGAGCCCCCCTGTCGTTCCGAGCCGCTGCTTCTGTCGTTCTGCGCCACCACTCTAGTCGTTCTGAGACTCTACTTCTGTCATTCTGAGCGCCAGCGAAGAATCTCGGCCTCGGCAACGGCCAATCCCCGCCTCGACGACTGAACGCTAGATTCCTCGGCGGACCTCGGAATGACATTGAGAGTGCGATGGCGCCGCTTGGCGACGACGCTACGACCATGGCCCCATCTTTCGTCGAAATGAGCCGCCGAAATCAGCGGTCAAAATCAGCCGTCTCGCGTTTGAGTCATAACCCGCCCCCACAAGCCGCCAGCGCGCTCGGTTTGCCAAGATCGCGTCGTATTGACAAGCTTCCGGGACGGTCGAGAATCGGGAGGGACTCTATGCGAACGTTGGAAGCCGAATTAGCCCTGGACGCGCGCGCGGTTCTGGCGGAAGGCCCCCATTGGGACGCCGACTCCGGGCGGCTTCTGTGGGTCAACATCACTCCCGGCGAGATCCACTGGTTCGACCCCGAAACCGGCCAGGACTCGATGGTTAACGCTGGAACCATGGTCGGCGCCGCCGTGCCTCGCGAGGCCGGCGGAATTGCCCTCACCGTTCAAGACGGCTTCGCGCTAATCGACGACGACGGCCACGTGTCGTCTATCGCCGACGTCGAGGCGGAGATTGCCAGCAACCGCATGAACGACGGCAAGTGCGACAGCCAGGGCCGGTTTTGGGCTGGAACCATGGACATGAACATCGAGCAACCCGTGGCCGCCTTGTACCGGCTCGGCGTCGACGGGAAGGTCGAAAAAGTCTTGTCTGGCATCGCCCTGTCAAACGGTCTGGGATGGAGCCCGGACGACACGCTGATGTATCACACCGACAGCTTGCTCCGGCGTGTGGACGTCTTCGATTACGACCCTGTGGAAGGTCGCATCAGTAACCGCCGAACGATCGTCCGGATCACCGACGACGAAGCGATTCCCGACGGAATGACCGTCGATTCGGAAGGGTTCATTTGGGTCTCGGTTTATGGGGCCGGAGTTGTGCGCAGATACGATCCCGAAGGCGTCGCCGACCTCGAGATTAGGCTCCCGGCAAGCAACGTGACATCCTGCGCGTTCGGCGGACCGGACCTAGGCGACCTCTACATCACCACCGCAGCGCAGTTTATGTCGGAGCAAGAGCTGCGCGAGCAGCCTCACGCCGGCGGCATTTTCCGAGCGCGAACCGGACACACCGGCATGTCCCCTCACCGCTTCCGCGGCTGAGTCTTCGAGTCCGGGCTGGCAAGCACCCCGCGCAACGCAAAACGCGCTCCCTGTTTCGAAACGCCGGAACACACCATCCGCTCCCGGAATTCGGAGCCTCGACAACGGCCAGTTGTCGACTTCCTTGCAACTCGGTCTTTTACCAATAGAGTTAGTTGCATCGCGCTACTGCGTCCGCGCGAATAGACACGGAGGGGTCATTGCGCAACAAAGTCATCCACTGGGAGGTGGCGGGTAAAGACGGGGCAGCTCTTCAAGGGTTTTTTGGGAATCTGTTCGACTGGGAATTCGACACGAACAACCCGATGAATTACGGCATCGTCAGTGATCCGGATGGTGTTGGCGGCGGTATAGGCCAAACGCCCGACGGATCAGCCGGACACGTCACCTTTTACGTTGCCGTTGATGACGTAAGCGCCCATCTCGACAAAGCCGTCAGTCTCGGCGGAAGCGTGCTGATGCCCGAAACCACGGTAATGGAGGGCCTCGTTATTGGTTTCTTTGCCGATCCCGAGGGGCATATGGTCGGCCTGGTAAAAGACAGCTAACACCCCCGCGTAGTCAAACTGGAGGCCCCTTTTTGGGGCCTCCAGTTATTTATCGAGCGCTCAAGCGCCGCCGGGCCGGCGCCAGGCTCGACAGCGGCAGCCGTGAAAATTCAAGCAAGCGCGCCCAGGAACGGATTCAGCCAAAACTCGCCAGCACTCAGGTGAGCTGGTTCCAGTCCGATCCCAGCGCCGCGAACTGCTTCCGTAAACTGGCGACCATCGCCGGGTCGAGCGGGCCGGCCGCCGCGAGCGCCAGGTTCGCCAGCGCGTGCTCCGCGCTGGACGTTCCAACGATGGCGGTATCGATCTCGTCCAGACTCAGCGTGAACCGCAAGGCAAACTCGATGGGATCGTCGGGCGCGTCCGCCGGAGCGGACATGCTCAACGAGCGCCGCCAGTATTCGTCCGCGTATGAGGACGGCGACGCCTCCCGGCCAAATGCCGCGTTTGCGATAGGCCGTTTCGCGATGACGCCCATTCCGCGCGTCATCGCCATGGGAAGAATCTCGGCGGCGGCGCTTTGATCGACCAGGTTGAACGACGTTTGCAACGTGTCGAAAATCCCCATGCCGATTGCTTCCGCGGCAGCGTCGCCGTCGCCGCTGAATCCGATATAGCGGGTCTTGCCGGCTTTCTTCGCCTCTAGCAACGCGTTGGCCGCCTCGCCTCGTTGCAGCACCTCAGCCGAACAGCTATGAATCTGCACGAGGTCCACCGCTTCCGTATTCAAGCGCTTCAGCGAGCGTTCGATACTCTCCGAAACAACCTGCTCAGAATACGCCTCACCCGTTGCGCCGTCTACGACGTGCCCGGCCTTGGTGGCCAGGTAGTACTCGGACCGGCGACCGGCGATAACCCTTCCTATCTGTTCCTCGCTGCCGACGTAGCAAGCCGCCGTGTCGATGAAGTTGACGCCCGCGTCCAGCAGCCCGTTGAGCAGGCGAGCGGCTTCGTCATCCGTCGATTGTTCGTACCCGATTCTCGCGCCGCCGAAGCCTAATCGGGTTACGTGCATGTCCGTCGATCCCAGTCTTCGCTTCTCCATATCGACCCCTCCCGTTGCATTTTCCAAGTCCGGCGATGTAAACCTTTGTATCTGGCCGAACGTGACAGCGCATGACCACCGGGTGATTCTAGTCGCGAGGTTACGGTTGTCGGGCCATTTTCGACCGGCGGCCGGATGCGATGATCTAGGTTCTATGCCGAAAGGAAAGCACGAGTGAGCGTTACGGGACTCGAAGACAAGACGGTTTTGGTGACTGGCAGCTCGAAGGGTATCGGGAGGGGCGTGGCGATCGAGACCGCCAGGGCCGGCGCCAACGTGGTCATCAACCACCGCAACTCCAGGTCCGAAGCCGAGGAAGTCGGCCGCATGGTCGAAAACCTCGGACGCAAGGCGCTCGTGGTGCGAGCCGACCTGGGCGTTCAATCCGACGTCGACGCCCTGTTCGAACAGGCCATCGAGACCTTCGGCGGCGTGGACGTGGCCGTGCACAGCGCCTACTACAGCTATCGCGAGCTTGTCGTGAACTTGCCCTTCGAGGAATGGCGGAGAACCATCGACGTGAGCCTCTCAGGCGCATTTCTCATGGCGCAGCACACCGCCCGCGATCTAATCCGCAGAAAGTCGCCGGGCAGCATAATCTTCATCGGATCGATTCAGGCGATCAGAAACCCGCCGAGATCGGCGCCCTACAACTCCGCCAAGAACGGGTTGCGCGGCCTTACCTACACCATGGCTTCCGAGCTCGCTCCGCACGGAATACGCGTCAATCTGATCGAGCCCGGATGGATCGATACGCCCGGCGAACGGCAGTACGCTACTGACAAGGAGATTGAGGAGGGTGCGGAAGACCTGCCGTTCAAGCGCTTGGGGACTCCGGAGGAAATAGCCAACGGCGTTCTGTATCTCGCGTCGGACATGGGTTCCTACGTGAGCGGCGAGACGCTGCGAATCGACGCCGCGACCTGGCTGCCCCGTGCCCACCACCGGCTCTAGACCGGCCGGCGCCGCGGGATCAGCCTGAGGGCAGCTCTTCGAGCGGAGCGCGGTTGCCGAATGAAGGCACTACGGACCCCACCGGCGCGGCCCAGCGGACGGCGTTGCCGATTACAAGCTGGATTTCGGGCTGGTAATAGATTCCGTACGTCTCGTGACCGGGGCTGAAGTAGAAGATCTTGCCTTTGCCGCGGTGAAAGCAGCACCCGCTCCGAAACACTTCGCCGCCCTGAAACCAGCTCACGAAGACCAGCGTATCCGGTGACGGGATATCGAACCGTTCGCCGTACATTTCCGACTCCGGCACCTCGAAGTACTCGCCCAGTCCCTCGGCGATGGGATGACCGGGTTCCATAACCCACACCCGTTCCCGCTCGTCCGCCTCCCGCCAGCGCAGATTGCAGCCCGTCCCCATAAGACGCCGGAATATCCTGGAAAGGTGAGCGGAATGCAGGCAGATCAGCCCCATACCCTCCAGCACGCGGACTTGCAGGCGGTCGACTATTCGCTCTTCGACTTCATCGTGAGCCATGTGTCCCCACCAGACCAGCACGTCGGTGGCGTCGAGGACTTCCTCGGTAAGGCCATGCTCCGGCTCGTCGAGCGTGGCGGTCCGGGTTTCCACGTCAGGCAGCGATTCCAGAAATCCCGCGACAGTCTTGTGGATTCCATCGGGGTAGTGGGCCTGAACCTCGGGATCGGAAAGCTCGTGTCGAAACTCGTTCCAAACCGTTACTCGTATCACTCTAGACATCTATCCGATCTCCATTGACTCCAGCACAGTCCGACCGAACGGCTCGACGCCCCGGCAGCCGCAACGTTGGCCGTGTCATTATCGCCGCGGCGCTATTATCAGGCGCGGCTAGCGAACGCCATAATTCCACGATAGTCCCCGGTCCGCGCTCCGAAACACCCGCCCACGCGCGTCAACGGCTGTGATAACGCTCGGATCGCCCCTGCTGACGGTCAGCGCGCGAACTGCGATGTCGAGCGCCAGCCGGTTCCACGACATTCCGCCGTCGATACTCTTGAACACTCCGCGGTCGGTCCCAACGTACAACGCGCCCTCGAACTTCCCGTTCACCCCCTCGAAAGAGTCCCCGCTCAAAGCGTCGTAGACGATGGACGGGGCATGTACCGTTGGAAGCGCTCCATTCACGAAGCCGTTGGCGCTCGCCCATTCATCTCGCCCATCCCCCGCCAGAACGCCCTGATCGGTCGTTCCGATATACATCAATCCGTGGCTTGGCAATATTGTCAGCGATCTTGTCGATGGCGGAGCCGCCGCCGGCAGCCGCTGCCAGCTCTCACCGGCGTCCGCGCTCGTAAAGACGCCTCCGGAGTCATCAACCGCAACTATGGCGTAGGCCGCGGCGGGACTGACGGTCGCCGCGATAAATTCTCCGCTGCTGTCCGGCGGAGTGATTTCCCGCCAGTCCGACTGAAGGTCCGTCGCCGTAAACAGCCCGTTGCCAGCGATGTAGACCACGCCGGGCGAGACCGCCAGCGAGTTCACCGGGCCGCCGCCATAAACCTCCGCCCAGCTCTTGCCGCCGTCCCCGCTCAGATGGATTCCCGCCCCATGCCCCAGGATCAGCCCGTCGATGGCACGTCCTCCGAATCCCACGAGCGTTCGATAGTCTTGCAGCACGACCTCCGCCACGGGTGTCCGCGGCGGCGCGGCGCGCCCCAGCGAAACCAGTACGATCACACCGGTTACGAACGCCAGCGCGGCCAGACTGCTCACGCCGACAAGAACCCCTCTGCGGGATGCCGGCGCTTCCACCGACTTGGTGACGGGGAGTCGGGATTGCTCTCTAGCCAGATCCGCGCCTTCGAGCTCGACCGGATTCGACGTCTCCGAACTAGACGCTTCAACGCGAGCGTCGATCGCGCGTCCAAGCATCGATATCCGGTATTGCCGACGGCGGCGAAGCTCGCGTAATCGCGCCGCCGACTGACGCCGTTCGCTTACGTATTCGTCCTGAGCCAGATAGCCGTCGGCGTATTCGGCGTCGACTTCGCTCAGCTCGTCGACCGCGAGTTGAATCTCGGCGTCGATTCCACGTTGCACGGCCGTTTCGCGATCTTCCGCCTCAGCCTGTCTGCGTCCGCGCCACAGCGGCGCCGTCATCGCTCCGACCGAAGCAACGAATCCCACGATCAGAATTCCAAGCAGGGCGGCGCTCATCTCGGCTCGCGCTCTTCCGCCAGATGCTCGTCAAGTTGCGACTCGCCGCCGCCGTCCCCGTAGGATCGCCGCGTGAGCAAGTAAGCCACCATGCCTATCCCGGCGGCTAGGAAGATGAAGGGGCCGATCCATACGCCAAGCCCAAGTCCGGCCTTTGGAGGATCCATGAGGATGCCCTCGCCGTATCGGTCGGCGAGAAACTCGACAATGTCGTCGGGATCGTCTCCCAACCGTAGCCGCTCGACAATCAAGGCGCGCATCTCACGGGCGAGCTGGGCGTTGGAGTCTTTTACCGACTGCCCCTCGCAAACCGGACAGGCCACCCTGGCGGCTATTTCCCACATCCGCTCCTCGTACGGGTCCTGAGCGGCTGCTGCGCTGGCCGACAGCGCCAGGAGGACCAGCATCGCCAAGGCGGCGCAAAGCGGTCTCAGGCTCCCGCCCTCACAGCTTCGGGCGCCGCGCGCTCAGGCGTGAACGACCGCACCCCACGCCTAAAGCCGCCCGGCGACGCGACGACTAGAACGCCCGCAAAGTAAACGACCCCGCCGAACCAGATAACGCTGACGAGCGGATTGACGATCACGCGCAGGGTTGCGCCGCCAGTCTCGGAGTCCCAGGTGGAAAGCAGCACGTATACGTCGTCAAGCCGCGGCAGCGTCGTTGCGATGCCGACCGACGAAACCGGTTGAGACTCCCAGCCTCGATGAATGCGACGGCCGGCCTCCAGCGTCGATTGCGTGGAACCGCTCCTCGATATGTAAACGATTGCATCAACCGTCTCGAGGTCCGGCGAACCGCGAAAGACTAACCGCTCGAACGAAATCTCGTAGCCGGCCACGGCGGCGGACTCGCCGGGAGCCAAAGATACGGCCTTCTCTACCGAGAAAAACGCCGAGCCGATCACGCCGACCGCAATCAAAACGATGCCGAGATGCACCACGTAGCCGCCGTGCCTGCGCCGGTTGGAGAGTAAAGCCATCGTCGCCGCGGTCCAGAGCGCCGTTTGCCGGGCTCGCTTGTAGCCCAGTATTCCGCGGCCAAACTCATAGGCGATCGAAGCCGCGGTAAAGCCGCAAGCGGAAAAAGCCAAAACGGCAAGTCCCGCTCGCATTCCAAGGGCGACCAGCAGCGCACTTACGAGCACGGCGGTTGCCACCGGCCAAGCAAACCGCTGCAACACTCGCCGCGAGGCTCCGCTGCGCCAGGCGAGGAGCGGCCCAACCCCCGCCAGAACGATCAGACCCAGGATCAGCGGGCCGTTGACCTGATCGTAAAACGGCGCGCCAACCGCCATCTTGGTCCCGCGAAATATCTCCGATATGAGTGGAAACATCGTCCCCCAGAACGTCGCCGCCGCGACCGTCGCCAGAAGCAGGTTATTGAAGAGAAACCCTGCCTCGCGCGAGGTCGCCGCTTCAAAATGCCTGTCCGCTCGAAGCACCGGCAGCCGGTAGACGATCAGGGCGATCGATCCCAGCAATACGACTCCGAGAAAAGCGAAAAGCACCGGCCCGATGTCCGAGTTCGCAAACGAGTGGACCGACGTGAGGATTCCGCTTCGGACGACGAACGTACCCAGAATGGCCAAGACGAAGGCCGCGATGGCGAGCGACACGTTCCATAGCTTCAGCATTCCACGCCGTTCCTGCACTATCGCGGAATGGAGATAGGCGGTCGAGACGAGCCACGGGATAAGCGCCACGTTTTCGACGGGGTCCCATCCCCAGTAGCCTCCCCAGCCCAGCACTCGATATGCCCACCAGGCGCCGAACAGGAGTCCCGCGCTCTGGAGCGCCCACGCAAGCAGCATCCAGCCTCTGACCGCGCGGATCCACTCGCGGCCGACCTGTCCCGTCGCCAGCGCAGCTATCGCAAAGGCGAACGGCACGGTGAAGCTCACGTACCCCGCAAGCAGCAGCGGCGGATGAATTTGCATACCGCTATCCCAGAGAAGCGGATTCAGCCCCCTGCCGTCCGGCAGCGCCGCGGGCAGTTCCTCGAACGGCGAGGCGGCAAACGTCACCAGACCAAGAAATACGCTTAGCACCACGGCCAGAGTCGCGATCACCCACACGCGATGCTCCAGGCCGCTCGCCCAGACCCGAAAGCTCGCCGCCGCCGACAGAAGCGCAAGAATCCACGACCAGTACAAAAGCGATCCGGCCTGGCCGCCCCAGACGGCGGAGAGGGTCAGGCCGGCGGGCATGGCCCGGCTCGAGTTCTCGGCGACGAACCGTATGGAAAAATCGCGCGTCATGAACGCCACGGCCAGCGCCGCGATAGCGATGGTCGTAACCAGCGCCGCCGCGCCGGTTGCGTTCCGTGCGCTCAGGGCCATTTGAGGGGCGTTGAATCTGATCGCAACCAGTGACCCGCCGAGCGCGTAGACCGCAAGGCCGAGCGCGAGCGCGACGGCGATGCGCCCTACGTCGGCGAGATCGAGCATGATCTCCGCATAGCGTCGGCCTTAACCGCCTAGTCTTGGTCCATATCCGAACCGGACGACAGGTCCGGCGCGTCTGGCGTCGGAGCGCGCAACGACTCCAGGTCCCGCTCTACCGCTCGAAGCCGCGCGCCGACGTACATGACGTAGGCGATTATTCCCAACCACACCACGGCATAGCCGATGAACAGGAACAGAAGAAACATCGAATTCTCATTCACCGATCAGGCTCCTCGAGCAATCTGCGAAACCGCAGTTCTTCAAGCTCGTCGATAAGGTGTTCCAGCTTCAGTTGATGTCGAAGCAAAACGACGTATAGCAGCAAGAAGGCGCTCAGAGTCACCAGCAGCGTCGCCAGCATCGCTGCCGAAAGCCCGGGGCCCTCCGGGCGAATGACGGTGGGCGTCGGATGCAACGTGCGCCACCAGTACACCGACAGATGGTTGATGGGCACGACGACGAATCCGATTATTCCGACTATCGCGGCCAGCCGCATCCTGGCCCGCGGGTCGTCGACATACCCTCTAAGCATCAGATAGCCAACGTAGATGAACCAGAGAATCAGAGTCGTCGTCAGACGTGGGTCCCACGTCCAGCATGCCCCCCACACCCTTGTGCCCCACAGGCAGCCGGTGATCAAGACAATCGTGATGAACACGACGCCGATCGCGGCGGAAGCCCTGGCAAGCCGGTCCCACCAGACCGAGGCTCTCGCCAGATAGATCACCCCGCCCAGAAACACCAGAAAGAAGCTGACGTATCCGATGAGCGCCGTCGACATGTGCGCGTAGAAGAGCCGCTGAATTTCGCCCTGCACGGCTTCCGTCGGCGCGTAGATGAAAATCATGTAGACGGCCGCCGTCATCACAACTGCCGTGATGCCCACGAGGATCAGCGTTCCCAGACCGGCTCCCCGCAAGAGACCGGGGCGACCGGCTTCGACGTCACGCTCCATCAGCATCTTGCCGCCCCTGATGGACGATTACTCGCCCAGCACGTGATCAAAGAGAATCGCCCCCAAACTCGCCAATATGGCGAGGAATCCAGCGAGGAGTCCAACCCACGGGAATTGTGACGCATCGCTCGTCACGTCCAAAACCGACAGCGTGGCCGCGACTCCCGCGATCAAAACAGGCAACGCGACAGGCAGCAGCAGCACCGGAATCAGCAGCTCCCTGGCGCGGACGTTGGCCGTTACCGCTCCGTAGAGCGAACCCACCGACGAAAGCGCGGCGGCGCCCAATATTAGCAGTCCCAGCATCTCCCATTTGATCAGTTCGACGTTGAACAAGACCGTGACACTCACAAGTGTCAACAAGCCGACCAGCGTCAGGAAAGCGAAGTTCGCGGTCGCTTTGGCCAGATAGATAGCGGCGCGCGGTATCGGCGCGAGCACGAGCGCCTCGATAGTTCCCTGATCGCGTTCGGCGGAGAAGCTCCTTGGACCACCGATCAGGGTCGCGAAAATCAGGCTTGCCCACAGCACGCCCGCCGCCACGGCCGGCACGTCTTCGGCTGGAGCGACAAACGCCAGGCTGAAGGCGATGACCATGAGAACGCTCAAGACGGCGAGCGCGGGAACGATCTCGCGCGTCCGCCATTCGAGCCGCAGGTCTTTACTCATCAAGGCGCCCATCTGCCTAAGATTACCGGCTCGCCCCACAGCCCGAATTCCGGCATTCGCAATCTGTCCATCAGCTCGCGGTTCGGTCCGGCTTCCCGCGCGCGGACGGCCGGCGCGCGGGGCGCGAAGCGCCGCCGCGACGTTCTCGCGCAGTCCATCCGCGCCGCCCGCCTCGAGGGCGAACTCTCCGACCAGACTCCCGCGATTGAGGATCAGCGCGCGTTGAGCCAGCTCCGACGCGCTAGTCAGATCGTGGGTGGCGAATATGATTCCGGCGTCGCGGGCATGAGCTTCTAATATCCATCCCAGCCTGCTCCGCGTCGCCGCGTCCAGCGCCGCTTCAGGCTCGTCGAGCAGGAGCAGACGCGGACGCGGCAGCAAAGCAATCGCCAGGGCGAGCCGCTGCTGCTGCCCGCGGGACAGCGTTCCCGCCCGCAAGTGCCGGTGAGACTCGATCCCGAGATCGCTGGTCAGCCTGTCTATTCTGGAAACTGGATCGTCAACCAGGAAAGTCCTGGCGACGATGGCCAGGTTTTCCGTTACGGTCAGATCGGCGTAATGGTGGGGACGATGCCCCGCGTAACCGACGCCCCGGCGGAACGCGACCTGGCTTCGCCCGGTATCCAGTCCGCACACCACTACCGTGCCGACGGTTGGCGTAAGGAGTCCGGCTAATAGTTTGAGGAGGGTGGTTTTCCCCGAACCGTTCGGCCCGAGAAGGGCCAGCCGCTCGCCCGCGAATACTTCGAAGGAAACATCCCTGAGCGCGAATGCCCGACCTAACCGGCAGGTTACCGATTGCGCGCTTGCGGCCGGCTCCGAACGTCGATCAACTTGCAATACAACTTGCCGGGAGTGTGCGAATCATTGCGCTTCCAGCGATTCGACCGGCTCGAACTCGGGGCCGTGTTTTACGAGCAAATTCCTGGCTTGCAAGACTCCCGCCCCGTCGATCCTCCCCTCCACGACGACATCCTGGTACCGCTGCTCCGTCGAATAGCCAAGCAGATCGGGAGGCGTTCGTTCGTAGACCACCAGAATCTCCCGCACATTGTCCGTAAGCGTGAATTTGATTCCCGGAGCGCCTTCAGCTCGTTCTATGGAGCCGTCCTTTACGGTCCCCTGCACCCTTATCGCTTTTCCCGATATCGACTGCCCCTGGACCAACACCTCGTCGAGAGTCAGATAGTAGACCGCAGCGGCTCGGGTCGCCGACCAGATCAGGAATCCCGCCGCCAGCACGATGACAGCCGACGGAATCAGAAAGCGAAGCGGCGGTAAACGAAACCTGTGGAGAGGCGCCTCGGAAGAAATCAACTCCGCGTCTTTCACCTCCGCCGGCCGCCGCGACCGCCATTCGCCGGCTCAATTCCACTCAATCCGGAAACTCTCATGGCGTTGCTCAGTATACGGACTGGCGCGATCCCCAGGGATCGGTCAACCGTGAAGTGCTTTAACCCTTCAGGAGGCTTTGCTCGAAGAGATATTGCGCCAGTATCGAGATGAAATAGATCACCAACCCGATAACAACCGCCATCCCGCTTCGGCTTGTCCTGAGCGACTTGATGAGGCCGCCGATCGGTTTCGCCTCCCAGCCTTCCAGCCATGCCCCCTTTTGCCACACGAGGCCGAACGCCAGAAAAGAAAGGGCTACTTTGAATCCCAGCACCGCGCCGTAGGCCGCGGTCACGCCCGGCTGCGCGAGCCGCTCGAACGTCAAGACCCCGCCGGTTATCACAAACACCCCGATCGCGCCGCCGGCGACCCTGCCGAACCTGGCGGCCAGGCCGGCGGCCAATTTCGCCGGCCTGTCTCCCTCCGCGTCGAGGAGCGCCGGCATTATCGCAACGAGCAAAACGATCCCGCCGCCGACCCAGACCGCCGCCGCGATGGCGTGAACCGTCCGAATAGCCAGCAAAACGAGCGGCCAGACGTCCACCTCAGCCGTCGATTCCAGATTGCACGGCCATGATCGAAGCTGTTATCCCACGAAAAGCGTGTACGCTTCGCCGTCCGAACTACGAAGTTGCGCGCCTCTGAGCAGGCTGGCGGTTTCTCCCAGAGCCGTTTCCGCCAAAACTAGGTTTATCGACGGACGGCTCTTGAGATCTCTGATTTCGTCAAGCGCAACCCATTCGGCGCGGTCCGTCTCCGTTCCGTCTGGCCGCGGTATGCCGCTGGTCCAGTCCATTAGAAAAACCACGTAGGTACTGTTCGATCCATCGAACAGCCTGTTGCGTATTGCCAGTATTCCTCGCGGAGACGCGGTAACTCCCGCCTCCTCCTCAACTTCCCGGACTACGGCGTGTTCCATCGTTTCCTCGCGCTCGATAAACCCGCCGGGAATTTGCCAGTTCCCTCTGCCGTAGGCGCTTGCCCGACGCACCAGCAGCAACCGTCCATCTTTGACGACGGCGCCGCCGACGCCCACGTTGTAGCCGCGGTTGTAATACTCGAACACGGATTCGCCGGAAGTATTTTCCGCCACGGTAACGCCTGCCTTCGCATATCCGAACTATCCAGTGATCGGAGCGCCTGTCCACCGCCAAGTATGGAGTCCGGCCAACCGCAAAGGAAACAGGCTGGGATTCCCCGATTCGAACCCGATTGTGGTCAATTCCCGCTTCGGCCGCGCGGAGCGTCCAGTGAAGCGATCGCCGGTAGAATATGAGTTCTCACCGGACTCCAGGGCTAGCTCCCGACGGGAGGTCGGCGGGGCCGCGAAGCGAGCGCGGTCGCATTGTTTGCTCCAATCTGTCCAGCCCTGGCGTTCCCGACCTGCGATAATTATCTAGGTGCGAACCTCTTCATAATGTACGGGCAGCGATTGGACGGTAGCAGTTGCTTTACGACTTCCACACCCATACGTTTTTGAGCGACGGCGCGCTGTCGCCGCTTGAACTGTCATATCGGTGTTACCGCCACGGCTACGATGTTCTCGCAATTACTGACCACGCCGGGCTCGCGGACCTTGACTGGTTGCTCGGCTCGCTGGTCGGGAGCTGTTCAACCGCATCGGACTCCTGGGACATCAGGGTGTTGCCGGGCGTCGAGCTTACGTACGTGCCGCCTTCCGAAATCGACCTTGCCGCCCTGCGCGCCAAGGAGCTCGGGGCCGAGCTGGTGGTGGTTCACGGAGAAACGATTTCCGAGGACGTGCCGCCGGGCACGAACCGCGCCGCCGCGGATTCTCACGCCGTGGACGTGATCGCCCATCCAGGACTCCTCGATCACGAAACCGCCGAAATCGTCCGCGATTCGGGTAAGTTCGTCGAACTCTCGGGGCGTTCCGGCCACGGACTCGCCAACGGGCGCGTGGCTTCGGTCTGCCGTGAGACGGGCGCTGCCATGATCGTAAACAGCGACGCTCATCAGCCAGGCGACGTTCTCACCACCGACCGCGCCTGGAAGATAGCGCGGGGCGCGGGCTTGTCGGAGTCCGAAGCCGCTATTGTTCTCCAAGAAAACCCCAGGGCGCTCCTGCGCCGACTCGGCATCGATCAAAAAGTAACTCCAATTGCGAGGTAGTTAACTTGAGTAGCGAAGAAGAAAAAGTCTGGCTTCCCGGCGATCCGGATCGCAGCTACTCCGAAAATCAGTTCGAAGAGGGCGAGATCATCAACGTCGATCTTGAAATCGGCGACGATGACGATGGGCCCGACCCGGTGGACTTGCCTGTTCTCCCCGTTCGGGGCACGGTTTTGTTTCCCGTCAGCGAGGTCATGAGCCCCCTGCTGGTGTCACGCGATATATCCATCGCCGCCATCGAGGCCGCAATGGCCGACGACAAGCGAATTCTCGTCATCGCGCAGCAGGACCCGGAAAAGGAGTCGATCACCGCCGACGATCTCTTTACGGTAGGCACTCAGGCCCACGTTGCCAGAATGCTCAAGCTTCCCGACGGCACGACAAGCGTTCTAGTCGAAGGACGACGCCGCATCCGCGTGCAGGAGTTTGCGCAAGAGACGCCGTACTTTCGGGCGCTCGGCTCGGTTGTTCGCGAATCCTCCGAACAGGAGCCCGCGTCGGAGGCGATGTACAGCGGGATGTTGCAGCTGTTCAAGAAGGTCGTCGATCTCAGCGATCACCTGCCCGAAGACGTCTACATAAGGGCGATGAACGCCGAAAGTCCCTCGGTGCTGGCCGACGTGGTCGCGTCTTCGATGGATATTCCGTTCCTGCAGTTGCAGGAGTTGCTCGAGCTCGAACAGGTGCCGGAGCGCCTTCAGCGCCTGCAGGGAATCGTCGTAAACGAAATTAAGCTTCTCGAAACCGGCAAGTCCATCGAGTCGAAGATAAACGCCAAGGTCGAGAAGGCCCAGCACGCCTACGTTCTCAAAGAACAGATGAAGGCGATAACCAAGGAGATCGGCCAGACCGACCTCGCCGCTCGCGAAGCCCAGGAGCTCGCCGACCGGCTCGAGCGGGGATCGTATCCGGCGGCGGTCGGCGAGCGGATACAGAAGGAGATCGACCGGCTCAATTCCATGCCTCCCGGCTCCCCGGAGATAAACGTAATCCGCAACTACGTGGAATGGATACTCGATTTGCCGTGGAAGAAGCGGACCCGAGATCGCCTGAACGTCAAGGTGGCCGAGCAAGTTCTGAACGAGAGTCACTTTGGTCTGGAGCCAGTCAAAGAGCGAATTCTCGAATACCTTTCGGTCAGGAAGCTCGCCAGACGAATGCGAAGCCCCGTCCTCTGCCTCGTTGGCCCGCCGGGTGTCGGCAAGACGAGTCTGGGCCAGGCGATTGCCGATTCGATGGGCCGCAAATTCGTCCGCGTCACGCTGGGCGGAGTGCGCGACGAGGCGGAAATTCGCGGACACCGGCGAACTTACATCGGCTCCATGCCGGGCCGCATTCTGCAAACGATGCGCGATGCCGGAACCATCAACCCGGTGTTCATGCTCGACGAAATCGACAAGCTCGGCATCGACTTTCGCGGCGATCCGACAACCGCTCTTCTCGAAGTGCTCGACCCCGAGCAGAACCACGCGTTCTCGGACCACTACCTAGAGATTCCGTACAACATTTCAAAGGTGCTCTTCATAGCCGCCGCGAATACGCTCTACGGCCTGCCGCCCGCGCTGGTCGACCGCATGGAAGTCGTCGAGATCCCCGGTTACATCGAAGATGAGAAAACCGCCATAGCCGAGAAATTCGTGGTGCCGCGTCAGCTCCGCGAACACGGACTGGAAGAAAAACACCTCAAGGTTGGCAAGAGCGCCCTGCAACGCATCATTCGCGAATACACGCGAGAGGCCGGAGTCCGCAGCCTGGAGCGCGAGATAGCGACGTTGTGTCGAAGGCGGGCGTTCAGGCTTGCCGAGGGCGACAAATCGCCCGTCAAGCTGACCACGCGCTCCATTTCGAAATATCTCGGGCCGCCCAAGTTCAGGTTCGGCGCCGCCGAGGAAAAGGACGAGGTGGCCACCGCCACCGGCGTGTTCAGGACCGCCTCCGGCGGCGAGCTCATACCTATTGAAGTCATCATCAACGATGGCAGCGGCAGCCTGATGACAACCGGACAGCTAGGCGACGTGATGAAGGAGTCGGTCAAGGCGGCCCAGACCTATTTGAGATCTCACGCGGCCGACTTCGGCATCGACCAACAGAAGTTCGACAGCATGGACTTTCACGTCCACATTCCCCACGGCGGAATACCGAAAGACGGATCGTCCGCCGGAATAACGATTGCCACCGCGCTGGCTTCCGCCCTCTCCGGAAGAGCCGTCCGCAAGGACACCACGATGACAGGGGAAATTACACTGCGAGGGCGAGTCCTCCGCACCGAAGGGATAAAGGAGAAGATTCTGGCGGCGCATCGGGCCGGCCTCAAGCAATTCATAATGCCCGAGGCCAACGCCCGCGAACTCGACGACGTTCCCGACAAGGCGACGCGCGATCTGAACTTCGTGCTGGCAAGGCACATGGGCCAGGTTGTGGAAGCCGCTCTTCTGGGACCGCCAGGCTAGGATTTCTCCAGCATGAACAGCTATCGGCCGGCCGTATGTAGGATCAAACCGCCGTTTTGTCTGATCATTACACGTCTCGGCGCTACACTTCGAATCGCGCTGGAGTTCGACGGTCAGCATGGTTGATTCGCCAGTGGGGAGGCCCAGGGGGCGGGGAGTTGTCTAGATGTTTCGCCCCATAAGCGCGCTTCTCGGTCTGTTCTCCCGCGACCTCGGAATAGACCTCGGCACGGCTAATACGCTCGTTTACGTCCGCGACGTTGGCGTGGTCATTTCGGAGCCGTCCGTCGTGGCGACGGACACCAGAACCGGCAAGGTTCTGGCGGTCGGCACCGAAGCCAAGAAGATGGTCGGCCGCACCCCCACCAACATCGTTGCGGCCCGGCCTCTGCGCGACGGCGTCATCGCCGACTTCGAGACCGTCGAAACCATGCTCCGGTACTTCATCCACCGCGTCCATGACGAGACGCCGTTCTTGCCGCGTCCGAGAGTCATCGTCGGCATTCCTTCCGGCGTGACCGAGGTTGAGAAAAGAGCTGTCCACGAGGCGGCGCTCGAGGCCGGCGCCCGCGAGGCTTATCTGATCGAGGAGCCGATGGCCGCCGCGATCGGCGTCGGACAGCCAGTCCAAGAAGCCGCCGGCAACATGATTGTCGACATCGGCGGAGGCACGACGGAAGTAGCCGTAATTTCACTCGGCGGCATCGTGATCAGTCATTCGATCCGGGTCGCCGGGGATGAAATCGACGAGCGGATCGTCGACTACGTCCGAGCGGATCATTCACTCCTTATTGGCGAGCGCACCGCCGAAACCTGCAAGATTCAGATTGGATGCGCCTCCGACAAAGGCGCCGACAGCACGACGTTCGTTCGCGGGCGAGACCTGAATACCGGCCTTCCGCGCGCCCTTGAAATTTCGAGTGGCCAGGTCAGAGAGGCCATTTCCCCGACGATCGACGAGATCGTCGAGAACGTGAAACTGGCGCTGGAAGCAACGCCCCCCGAACTGCTAGCCGACATCATGGAACACGGCATATATCTCGCTGGCGGCGGAGCGCTTCTCAACGGAATGGACAAGCGTCTCGAAGAAGGCACCGATATTCCCGTCGTCGTCCCGCCCAGTCCACTTGAGTGCGTGGTTCGCGGCACCGGTTCCTGTCTTCAAAATCTGGCCGCCTATCGCGAGATTTTCATAACGGACAACCAATACCCGTTGTAGTGACTCAAAGACAGTCTGACCAATGAGAGCGCGCGCGTCGCTTTACTGGCTCATACTGCTTTCCGCGCTCTCGCTCGGCTTCTCCGTCCTGCACAACAACGGGGCGCTGTCGCCCGTCGAAGACATCATTCTGCGCGCATCCAATCCGGTTCAACGAATGATCGGCGGAGTCTCGTCCTCCGCCGCCGCCACTCTCGACGACCTGCGCCGCTTTGGCGAGCTGCGGTCCGACAATGAACGTCTCAACTCCACGGTCTCGGAACTGCTGGCGGAAATCGCCCGTCTCAGAGTCACCGCCCGCGAAAACGTCGCCCTGCGCGAGGCCGCCAAATACGGTCGTCAGAACCCCCAGTTAACCCTCGTCGCGGCGCGCGTGGTTGGGCGTGACAGTTCCAATCTTCTGGATACGATATTGATCGATCAAGGCGAGTCCGCCGGTATCGAGGAGGGGATGGCCGCGGTCTGGCGAGGCGGGCTTGTTGGACGCGTGGTTGAAACCACAAGCAACACCGCGAAAGTCCTGCCCATCACAAGCGTCAGCAGCGTGGTCAACGTAAGCATTCAAGGCGCCGACACCGACGCCGACGGATCGGCCGCGGGCCGGTCGCGCAATCACCTGGTAATGGGGCAGATTCTGGAGAATCAGAAGATCGAACCCGGCCAGTTCGTAGTCACCTCAGGCCTGGGCGGGGGGTTCCCCAAGGGCATCCTCGTCGGCCAGGTCGTAAATATCCGCACGACCAGCGCGAGCGTCCTGAAGGAAGCCGACGTAAGGCCGTTCGTAGACACCAGCCGGCTCGATACGATTCAGATCATCGTGGCCGACGAAGGCGCCTAGAATGCTCGCGCGCGGACGACGCAGCCTGA
Organism: Chloroflexota bacterium; assembly: GCA_965263025.1. Classification (GTDB taxonomy): domain Bacteria; phylum Chloroflexota; class UBA11872; order UBA11872; family VXNJ01; genus JAPOVO01. The sequence continues at coordinate 986,861 of OZ253578.1, forward strand.
TATCGGGGAGACGCGTCCCGGGAACCGAAGCTTCGTCCCGGCGATACATCGTCGCCTTGCTGATTATGCTCGCCGCGCTGTTGCAAAGCTCCGTTTCCCCCGGATTCGAGGTTTTCGGCGTAATTCCCGATCTGGTGCTCGTTCTCCTCGCCACCTGGGCCGCGATCGCCAGGCCCCCGGGTTTGATGTTCTGGGGTTTCGGGGCCGGATTCCTGCTCGACGTCCTCAGCGGAGTCCCCGCCGGCGCTAACATGCTCGCTCTCAGTCTGGCGACCTTCGTCGCCTCCATGGGCGGCGCCGGGCTGTTCCGAACAAACCTGGTGTGGGCGCTGCTGGCGTGCCTGCTCGGGACTCTCGTTTACTATCCGACGATGATGCTGATCCTCGCCGTGCAGGGTTACTCCGTCGACTGGCTGAGCGCCATCGTTACGACAACGCCCGCCGCCGTCGCCGTGAACCTCATGGCCTGCGTGCTGATATACCGTCCCATGACCCTGCTCGAGCGCCTCACGCGAGCGCGGCGCCGATACACGATGAGCTAGCAAGCCCGCCAATTTTCAGGCTGGCGAAGATATCCATGTCAAAGTCGCAAGAGTCATCCCTAAGAGGAACGGGCAAGCCCGCGAGCAAAAGCCGCCGGTCGCTGCTGATCGGCGCACTGGCCGGGGGTAGCATCGCCGCGCTTGCCGGACGGCTTTGGCAGCTTCAGATCACTCGGGGATCCGAGTTTGTCAGTCAGGCGGAAACCAACCGTACCCGGTCCGTATCGGTCCCTCCGATAAGAGGTCTGATCTTCGACCGCATGGGCAAACAGCTGGTGCAGAACACGCCCGTCTTTAGCATCTGGGCAACCCCCGCGGATATTGCCGAGGTCGATACGCCGCGCGTATCAACCGTGCTGGCCGAGCTAACCGACGAAAACCGGGACGAAATCGAGCTCGCCATTTCCCTGGGACGTTCCGACCCGGCGGAGCCTGTCAGGCTCGCGCGCGAGGTCGTCCGGGAAACGGCCCTCATAGTCGCCGAACGATTCCTAGAGTTACCGGGGATCGAAATCCGCGACTCGACCAAGCGTGAATACTCGAGGGGCGAAAGTCTCGGCGCGATCGTCGGCTACATCGGCCCCATCCCCGCTGAACGGGCGGCCGAGTTCGCGCAGCGCGGCGCGAGGTTCGACGAAGATATCGGCCTCGCGGGAATTGAAAAGTCCTTTCAGGCACAGCTCCGCGGCGAGGATGGCAGGCGGTTGATCGAGATAGAGGCTCTCGGACGCGAAGTTCGCGAACTGGCCGCAACCCCGCCGAAATCCGGCGGGAATATCTTCCTCACCATCGACGCCAATCTCCAGGAAGGCGCCACCGAGCTGATGCGCAGATACCTGGGCGAACGCGGCGCGGGCGTCGCCATCGTCCTGGATCCCAGCAACGGCGACGTTCTCAGCATGGTCAGCTATCCCTCGTTCGACAACGCCTTGTTCGCCGAAGGCATATCCGTTGACGATTTTCAGCGGCTCGCCAACGATTCGCGCCGCCCGCTCCTAAACCACGCCATCTCCGGCCTCTATCCGCCGGGGTCGACCTACAAACTTGTGGCTGCGGCCGGCGCTCTGGAGGAAAAGGTCGCCGAGCCGTCAACGTCAATTGAATGCGCCGGCCACCTGATATTGCCCAGCGGATGGGTTTTCTACGACTGGCTGCTCACCGGCCATGGAACCGTAAACCTGCACCGGGCGATTTCGGAGTCTTGCAACATCTACTTCTACAACATCTCCGGGGGCAACCCGTACACCGAGTTCAAAGGACTCGGCGAACGTCGACTCGCCGAGTTCGGCCGGTCCTTCGGTTTCGGCACTCCCACCGGCATCGACCTTCCCAACGAAGCCGCCGGAGTCGTACCCGATCACAAGTGGAAGAATGAGAACCTCAGCGCGCCCTGGGTAACCGGCGACACGTACCAGGCCGCCATCGGCCAGGGGCTGATGCAGGCGTCTCCCTTGCAGCTTGTCAACATGTACGCCGCCATCGGTAACGGCGGGACGCTCTTGAAACCAAGGATCGTCGATCGGATCGAGGACGCCGACGGTGAAGTCGTCAACGTTCCCCCGGTCGAAGAGATCGGCAAGATCGGCGTCAGCCCGACGAATCTGTCGTTGATCCAGCGAGGGCTGATCGAAACCGTCAACGGCCCTCAGGGCACGGGCAGTCGAGCCAGGACCCCGGTCGTAACGATGGCGGGCAAGACCGGCACCGCCGAATACGCCGGGCCGAAAGACCGCGACGGCAATTCCCCCAGCCACGCGTGGTTCGTCGGATACGCGCCCGCCGACTCTCCGCGCATCGCTTTCGTGGTATTGATCAGGGACGGCGGCGAAGGCTCTCTGGCCGCCGCGCCCGTTGCGCGCGACCTGGTGGAGCTCTATTTCACGGAAGCCGTTCCTCCAATGCAATACGGTCCCCTCAACAAGCAGGACGGTCCCTCGGGATGATGGACCGCCCGCACCCAAGCCCAATGGACTCGGCGGTCGTTCTGTCGATCCTGGGTCTGATCGCCCTGGGACTCATGACTCTCGCGCGGATCGGTCTGCCGCCGTCCGCGGGCATGGACAGCCAAATTGTCCGGCAGTCCGTGTTTGTTCTGGTTGGGATTTCCCTGTTCACCATGATGGCGTACCTGGACTATCGCGCCGTTGGCATGATCGCGTGGGTACTGTTCGCGGTGAGCGTCCTGTTGCTCGTACTGGTGCTCTTCTTTGGCGTAACCCGATACGGGGCGCAGCGCTGGTTTCTCGCTGGCCCCTTGCAGTTCCAGCCGTCCGAGCTGGCCAAATTCACCGAGATCATTCTTCTGGCCAGATTCTTCGCGAAGTATCGCGGCGAGCCGATTAAATTCCGCATATTCGCGCTGTCCGCTCTGATTCCAGCCCTGCCTATCGCGCTCACTCTTTTGCAGCCCGACTTCGGCACTGCCATGATCTTCTTCGTCATCTGGTTCGGAATCGCCTTCATCGCCGGGTCGCGGATTATGCATTCGGCCGCCGTCGTTCTGCTTTCGATCGCGGCCGCGCCGCTCGCCTGGTTTCTTATGAAGCCGTACATGCGTGAGCGGGTCGTGATCTTCTTCGATCCCAGCATCGATCCACTGGGCGCCGGCTACAACGTCTTGCAGGCCCGAATCGCCGTCGGCTCGGGCGGATTGTGGGGGAGGGGCAGCGCCGGAGCCACACAGAGCCAGCTCGAATTCCTGCGCGTTCGAGACACCGACTTCATATTCGCCGTCATTGCCGAGCATCTCGGTTTCGTCGGTTCGATGATGGTCTTGTCACTCTTCGGCATCATCTTCGCCTACGCGCTTGTCGTGGCGATTCGGGCCAGCGACGACTTTGGCCGCTATCTGGCCGCCGGCGTATTGCTCTTGCTGGTTTTCGAAGTATTTGTCAGCATAGGCATGAATATCGGAATAGCTCCGGTTACGGGCATTACCCTGCCATTAATGAGCTCGGGGGGCAGTTCTCTGGTGGTTACTCTTATGGCGCTGGGGGCCTTGGTCAGCGTATCGATGCACCGGGGAGTTCCGATGTTCAATCGGCCCACACGCGTCGGGCTGCCCGCGCGCGCGCGCCGGGTAGCCGTCGGCATCCGGGACCGCGCTTGAACCGCAACGACAACCCGTTCACGATCCTCGCGCCCGCGACGTCCGCCAACCTCGGACCGGGATTCGACGCGCTGGGTCTTGCCCTGGACTTGTACGACGAATACCGATTCGAGGTCTCCGACACAGTGTCCGTCGAGGTTACGGGCGAGGCGGCCGGAGAAACCCCGACCGATGAATCGAACCGGGTTCTCGACGCCGCAATCAGGTATTCCAGCAAGCTCGGCGCGGAGTTTCGTCATCGGTCGGTGCGTCAGGTTTCGCGGATCCCGGTCTCGCGCGGACTCGGCAGCAGCGCTGCCGCCACGGTGGCCGGAATCGTGGCCGCGTGTCGGTCCACCGGCATCGAGGTCTGCCAGTCTCGATTGATCGAGGAAGCCGCGACCATGGAGGGACATCCGGACAACGTGATACCCGCATTGACTGGAGGACTCTCGGTTATCGCGCAAGCCGGGTCGGGGCCGGTCTGGACCAAAGCGCCATTTCCCAGCGATCTCGAGATCGCCGTGGCCGTACCCGAAACGCGAATCGAGACCGCACGCGCCAGGTCGGTCTTGCCGTCGAGCGTAGACTTTGCCGACGCCGTATTCAACGTTTCCCGCGCGGCCCTCCTGGTAGCGGCCTTGCAGCGGCCGGACTACGCGCTCCTCGCCGAAGCAATGCGCGACAGGCTGCATCAGCCCCACCGTTCATCACTGCACCCGGCTTTAACGCGGATGATCGAGGCCGCTTACGAATCCGGAGCCGTCGGCGCCGCCCTGAGCGGCTCGGGTTCGGCAATTATCGCTTTCGCCGAATCGGACGCCGCCGGCGTCGGGGCAGCGATGCAAGCCGCCTGCGAAGCCGCCGGCGTTAGCTGTCGGAGCTTCACCTCGCGCGTTTGCAGCAACGGGCTCGAAGTTCGCGCCGGTTAGCGCGGTCGTTGCCAAAGCCGCGCTCCGGTTCAGCCCCAACGCCTGGCGGGCGGGATCCAACAACTCGACAAAACGCGGCGGCGTTTTGCCGCCGGCAAGGCTCCGCCCGTATAATTCAAGTGTGAAAAAGCTAGGCCAATCCGCTGGTTTACGCTTCCCGCGCATATACGAAATGCGCCGCTACCGGCCCTGCCGCGTTGCCGGTTAGCGTGTCGCCCCCAACCACCGCCAGCCCGGTCATTCGCAAGCCTGAAGTGGGCTTCGATACGATCGTCGTGCTCGACTACGGTTCTCAATACACGCCTCTCATCGCCAGGCGTGTTCGCGAGTCCGAGGTCTACAGTGAGATACTTCCTTTCGACGCTCCAATGGAACGCGTGCGGTCCCTCAATCCGAGGGGGATCATTTTGTCGGGATCCGACGCCAGCGTTTACGAGACCGGATCGCCAGATCTCCCCGATTACGTCCTCGAACTGGGCATTCCGGTGCTGGGAATCTGCTACGGGATGCAGCTCGTAAGTCGAACGCTGGGCGGCTCGGTGCGGCCCGGCACAACTCGCGAATACGGTCCAGCGATGCTGGAAATCGTCGACCGAAGCAACCCGCTCTTCAAAGACTTCCCTGAAAGATCCCGCGTCTGGATGAGCCACGGCGATCAAGTAACCGCGCCGCCGTTCGGATTCGAGCAGCTTGCCCGGACCGACAATTCGGAATGGGCGGCGATTGGAAACGCCGACGACGACATTTTGCTTTTGCAGTTTCATCCGGAGGTCAAGCACACGCAGCTCGGCCACGCCCTAATCAGGAACTTTGCGACCACAGTGTGCGGAAGCCGGCCGGCATGGACGCCGGCCTCCTTCGTTGAAAGCGGCATCGAATCCCTTCGCGGCGAAATAGGCGGCGGAAGCGTCATACTGGCGCTGAGCGGCGGGGTCGATTCGATGGTTGCCGCCGCGCTGCTGCACGAGGCGGTCGGCGAGCAGTTAACGTGCGTCTTCGTCGATACCGGCTTGCTGAGAGCGGGCGAGGTCGAAGAAGTCCAGGAGACCGTGGCCAACCAGTTGCATTCGCGCGTCATCACCGTCGACGCCCGCGCCCGCTTTCTGAAGCGGCTCGCCGGGGTAACCGACCCGGAGCTCAAACGCGAGATAATCGGGGACGAGTTCTTCAACGTATTTATCGACGAAGCGGAGAAGCTCGAGGACGTCGGGTTTTTCGTCCAGGGCACGCTGTACCCGGACGTTATAGAAAGCGGAACCGCCGGCCTTGGGTCGGCAAAAATAAAGACCCATCACAACACGCGAATACCCGACGAGTTGAGCCTTCAGGTCATCGAGCCGCTCAAGCGTCTTTTCAAAGATGAAGTCAGGCAGGTCGGGATCGAGCTGGGACTGCCCGAATCCATCGTCTGGCGCCAGCCGTTCCCCGGCCCCGGACTTGCGGTGCGGATCATGGGCGAGATCACGCCCGACCGACTCGCGGCGCTTCGGCGCGCGGACCGGATATTTCGTGAAGAGGTGGCCCGCGAAGGCCTCGACCGCGCGATAGGCCAGTACTTCGCCGTCCTCACTGGCGTAAGAACTGTGGGCGTGATGGGCGACGGCCGCACCTACGGCGAGATGGCCGCGCTTCGCGCAGTCGCCACCGACGACTACATGACCGCCGACTGGTACAGGCTTCCCAACGAAGTGCTGGCCAAGTCATCGACAAGGATCGTCAACGAGGTCTCCGCTATTACCAGAGTCGTCTACGACGTAACTTCAAAACCACCGGGAACAATCGAATGGGAGTAACGAGGAGCGCGCCAGCGGCGTGAACGTGCTTGTTTTGGGAGGCGGCGGACGCGAGCACGCCATATGCTGGAAGCTCGCGCAAAGTCCGTCCTTGCACTGTCTCTACTGCGCGCCCGGCAATCCGGGGACGGCGCTTCACGCCGCCAGCCTCGAAATTGACCCTGCGAATCACGAGTCGCTGACAAGTTTTGCGATCGACGCCAAAATCGACGTAGTCATCGTAGGACCGGAAGACCTGCTCGCCGGCGGCGTAGCCGACGGCCTCGCCGCCGCCGGCGTCAGATGTCTGGGGCCGCTGGCCGCCGCCGCGCGCATCGAATCGAGCAAGTCCTGGGCGAATGATCTGATGGTCGAAGCCGGCGTTCCGACCGCGGCGTTCGAGGTAGCCGATCACCCTGATCTGGCTTTCGAGATCTTGGACCGATCGATATTTCCGATTGTCGTCAAAGCCGACGGCCTCGCCCTGGGTAAGGGAGTGACCGTCGCGCAGTCGCCCGAAGAAGCGCGTCAGGCTGTTCAGTCCATGATGATCGACCGCGATTTCGGCGGCGCGGGCGAAAGAGTCGTCATCGAAGAATGTCTGTTCGGACAAGAGGTCTCGGCGTTCGCCATAACCGACGGCCAGTCGCTGAAGATGCTGCCGTTCGCGCGCGATTTCAAGCGGATTCATGACAACGACGAGGGGCCGAATACCGGATCGATGGGCTGCTATTCACCCGTCGCCATGGTGGACTCAACGCTGGCCGATGAAATTGAGCGGACCATCATGCGCCCCACGCTCGACGCCCTCGCCAGGCGCGGCGCTCCTTACGTGGGGTTTCTCTACGCGGGACTCATGGTCACCGACGGCGGTCCCCGCGTGATCGAGTTCAACTGCCGTCTAGGCGACCCCGAGGCCCAGGCCATCCTTCCCTTGCTAGACTGCGACTTCGCGGAAGTCGCGCTGCTCGCCGCCGAGGGCAGGCTGGCGGAAGCTCAGCTACAAACCGCCGATGGAGCGGCCTGCTGCGTTGTGACCGCTTCCGGCGGCTACCCCGGAAAGTACACAACCGGCCATCGCATTACGGGGGTCGCCGACGCCGGGGAAGTTGCGCTGGTATTTCACGCCGGAACCGCCGAGCGCGATGGAAGTCTCGAGACGGCGGGCGGGCGGGTTCTCTCCGTCGTAGGACGGGGGGCGAATCTCGGCAACGCGCGCCAACGAGCTTACGAGGCGATAGGCAAAATAACGTTCAATAATTCACATTACCGCACCGATATTGCCGCAACCGATCCGGAAAGGATTCTCGCTTGATGGATGGCTCGAATACTCAACCGCCCGTGGCGGTGTTGCTTGGAAGTAAGTCAGACCTGGCCTACGGCAACGAGACGATGGAGGCTCTGGCAAGTCTCGGCGTTGATGCTGAGATCAAGATACTGTCGGCCCACCGCTCGCCCGACGCGGCCAGGGACTTCACCCGAAGCGCCGCCGGAAATGGCGTCAAAATCATCATCGCCCTGGCTGGAGCCGCGGCTCATCTGCCGGGCGTCGTTGCGAGCTGGACGCAGCTTCCGGTAATCGGCGTCCCCTTGCCGACCAGCGAAATGCGCGGCGTCGACTCGCTGCACGCCATCGTGCAAATGCCCGGCGGAATCCCGGTTGCGACAATGGCGATCGGCACCGCCGGCGCCCGCAACGCCGCCATATTCGCCGCCGAGGTGCTCGCCCTGAACGACGACGGCCTTGCGGATTCGCTCCGGCGCCAGCGCGCCGAGCTCACTCGCAAGGTGCTGGCCGACTCGGACGGGCTGGCGAGCAATTGACGCCGCGTTACACCCGCCCCGAAATGGGCGCGATCTGGAGCAGGCGCCAGTACTTCGAGTGCCAGCTCAAGGTTGAGATAGCGGTCTGCGAAGCGTGGGCCGAAATCGGGACCATTCCCAAAGCGGACATCGAGAAAATCCGCGGCGCTTCGTTCTCGATCGACCGCGTTGACGAGATCGAAAAAACCACCGATCACGAAACTGACGCGTTTGTCGCGGCGACGGCCGAATCGCTTGGTCCGGAATCCCGCTGGCTGCACTACGGCCTCACCTCGTCCGACGTGCTCGACACTGGCCTCTCGCTACAGCTCGCGGCGGCGGCCGATCAGTTGCTCGGTCGTCTCCGAAAGCTCGAGTCGGTCACGGCGAAACGCGCGCTCGAACACAAGCAAACTCTCACAATCGCGCGCACCCACGGCATTCATGCCGAACCGACCACTTTCGGATTCAAGCTGCTGGTATGGGTTGACGAGATACGCCGACAGATTCGCCGTCTCGAAGACGCCAGGGAGCAGATCGCCTGCGGTAAAATCTCCGGCTCCGTCGGCACGCACGCCAACGTGCCGCCTCAAGTCGAAGAAATCGCCTGCGCGAACCTCGGGCTGAAGTTTGCGAACGTTTCCAACCAGATCCTGCAGCGCGACCGGCACGCTCATTTTCTCACCACCCTGGCACTTATCGGCGGATCGCTCGAAAAATTCGCCACCGAGCTGCGCAGTCTCCAGCGCACCGAGATCGGCGAGACCGAGGAGCACTTCGGCGAAGGTCAGCACGGCTCTTCATCCATGCCGCACAAACGCAATCCCTTCCGGCTGGAACGAATATGCGGACTGGCGCGATTATTGCGCGCCAATGCCCACGCCGCTCTGGAAAACATGACCCTCTGGCACGAGCGCGATATGAGCAACAGCTCTCTCGAACGGGTAATCTTGCCCGACTCGACCATTGCGCTGGACTTCATGCTCTGGCAGCTTGCCCGCATCCTCGGAGGGCTGCGCGTCAACGTCGCGCGAATGCGCGAAAACCTCGACTTCACTCACGGCCTGATCTATTCGCAGGGCGTCCTGCTGGCGCTGATCGAAGCGGGCATGTCGCGTCAGGCGGCCTACGCAACCGTTCACAAACACGCGATGCAGGCTTTCACCGAGGGCGCGCCTCTGAACGAGCTGCTGGCGGCGGACTCGCAGGTTACGGAGCTAATCGACGCAGACAGCCTGCGCGGCTATTTCCAACCCGACCGGCATTTGAAATGGATCGATACGGCATATTCACGCTTGGGGCTAGACGCAAGCAACGACCACGGAGGCTGATTTGGCAACGATCGTCCAGACTGAAATTAGTGAACTGCGCTTACTTTCAAGAGGCAAGGTTCGAGACATATACGAGCACGCGGGAAATCTGCTCATCGTGACCACCGATCGAATCTCGGCATTCGACGTGGTGCTGCCGACGCCCATACCCGACAAGGGACGGGTTTTGACGCAACTGTCCGCTTTCTGGTTCGGCCTTACCGGATCAGTCGTCGAAAACCACCTCATTACGACCGACGTCGGTCAAATGGGGCTGCCCTCGAACGTTGACCTCGACGAACTTGAAGGCCGCTCGATGCTGGTTAAAAAGGCCGATCCACTCCCCGTCGAATGTGTGGCGCGGGGTTACATTATCGGCTCCGGCTGGGCCGACTACCAGCGCACCGGCGAAGTCTGCGGCATCAAGCTGCCGTCCGGCCTCCGGCAGGCCGACCGGCTTCCGCAAACCATCTTCACGCCCGCGACCAAAGCCACGACCGGTCACGACGAAAACATCGACTTCGAACGCACCGTAAAAATAGTCGGCCAGGATATCGCCGAGCAGATCCGAGACTTCACCTTGCAGTTGTTTCAACTGGGGCACGATCACGCCCGCAGCCGCGGCATAATCCTCGCCGACACCAAGTTCGAGTTCGGTATCGTCGACGGCCGGATCGTCTTGATCGATGAGGTCATGACGCCTGATTCGTCACGGTTCTGGGACATCAAGACCTATCAGGTCGGCACGTCGCCGCCAAGCTACGACAAGCAGTTTGTTCGCGACCATCTCGAGGCGTCGGGCTGGAACAAAGAGCCGCCGCCGCCCGAGCTGCCCCAGGAAGTCGTCAGCAGCACCTCCCGCAAATATCTGGACGCTCTGGAACTTCTGACGAGTTCCGAGTGAATCGAAATAGCTACCAGGTCTCGGTGGTTATCCGTCCGCTCGCCGAAGTCGTCGATCCACAGGGCGAGACCATTCAGGCGGGTTTGCGGGACCTCGGTTATGCGGGCGTCTCGAAGGTGCGGGCGGGCAAACTGATCGAGCTGGCCATCGAAGCCGCGAGCGAGGCTGAGGCGGCGAATCTGGCAAAGAACATGTCGGAACGCCTCCTCGCCAATCCTGTCATCGAACAGTTTGAAGTTAGCGTCCACGGAGCGAGGCGGACGCCGGCATGAAGGCCTGCGTGATCGTATTTCCGGGCAGTAATTGCGACATGGACACGTTCCACGCGCTCAAGACCGTCGCGGGCTTCGCCACCGACTTGCGCTGGCATCGCGACACCGATCTGACCGGATACGACTTGATAGTCATTCCCGGCGGATTCTCGTACGGCGATCACCTTCGCGCCGGGGCCATCGCGCGATTTGCGCCGGCCCTCCGCGAAATATCCGACGCCGCCGCAAGAGGCGTTCGGGTGCTGGGGATTTGCAACGGCTTTCAGATCCTCCTTGAGGCGGGTCTGCTGCCCGGCGCCATGCTGCGTAACGACAGCCTGCGGTTTCGCCACGAGTGGGTAAAACTCAGAGTCGACTCCAATGCCACGCCTTTCACCAGCGAATGCTCCCCCGGCCAGATATTGCGAATGCCCATCGCCCACGGCGAGGGGAGTTACTTCGCCGACGCCGAGACCATCTCCCGACTCAAGGACGATGGCCGCGTCGTTTTCACTTACACCAATTGCCGCGGGCAAGCCGTCGCGGAAGCCAACCCCAACGGGTCGCTGTCGAACATCGCGGCGATCGCCAGCGAACGCGGCAACGTCATGGGCATGATGCCGCATCCCGAGCGATGCTCCGAAGCCATCCTGGGCGGTCGAGACGGCGCTATGATCTGGCGCTCCCTGGCGGCCTAGCGAAGCCCGTGGAGTCCGCCGTCGACGCCCCGGTGACGGACGAGGCCCTGGAGGCGGTCGCGCTCAATCGTTTCGAATATCACAGAATTCTGGAACGGCTGGGGCGCCCGCCAAACGATCTCGAACTGGGAATGTTCGGCGCTCTATGGAGCGAGCATTGCGGCTACAACCACTCCCGCGCCCTGCTCAGGCGGCTGCCCACGGAGTCGCCGTCGCTCTTGGTCAAGGCCGGCGAGGAGAATGCCGGAGCCGTGGATATCGGCGACGGCCTAGCCGTTGTGTTCAAGATCGAAAGCCACAACCACCCCAGCGCGGTTGAACCTTTCGAAGGAGCCGCGACGGGCGTCGGCGGGATAATTCGCGACATTTTCACCATGGGCGCGCGTCCCATGGCGCTGTTCGACTCGCTCCGTTTCGGACCGTTGGACACGCCTCGCAACCGCTACCTGGCCGGCGGAATAGTGGGCGGCGTCGGTTCTTACGGCAACTGCGTGGGAATCCCGACCGTCGGCGGCGAAGTGGTCATCGAGGACTGCTATGCCGGTAATCCGCTGGTCAACGCCATGTGCGTGGGATTGCTCCGCCACGACCAGTTGACCCGCGCCGGGGCGGTGGGAGAAGCGAATCCGATAATCCTGGTCGGCGCCGACACCGGTCGAGACGGCATCCAGGGCGCGACCTTCGCTTCGGTCGAAGATCCGGAAAAGTCCGCGCGCGGCGTGGTCCAGGTCGGAAACCCCTTTCTTGAAAAACTGCTCATCGAAGCGTGCCTGGAAGCTCTGGCCACCGGCGCTATAGTGGGTCTTCAGGACCTCGGAGCCGCCGGATTGACGAGCTCGTCGGTCGAGGCCGCCGCGCGAACCGGCGCCGGCGTTTGGATCGACGTAGACAAAGTGTCTCGCCGGGCCGCCCGCATGACGCCGTACGAAGTAATGCTCAGCGAGAGTCAGGAGCGAATGCTGGTCGTCGCGGAGAAAGGTCGGGAACAGGAGATCATCACCGTCTTCGACAAATGGGGGCTGCACTCGGACACCATCGGAGCCGTAACGTCCGACGGGCACATCACCGTTGCGGAATCCGGCCGGCCAGTCGCGCGCATACCCATCGAGCACCTGAATTCACCTCCCGAGTATCGACTGCCCGTCGAATTGCCCGATTACCTGTCCGCTGTGAACGACCTGGATATCGACAAAATCCCCGAACCCGACGACGTAGCCGCAGCCTTCTTGTCGCTGCTGTCCTCCCCGAACATCGCTTCAAAGGAGTGCGTATACCGCACATACGATCAGACCGTCGGCTCGAACACCGTCGCGGGCCCCGGCGCGGACGCCGCGGTCCTGCGCCTCAAGGGGGCCGACCGCGCCATCGCGCTTTCGACGGATGGAAACGGCAGAGTCTGCTACCTGAATCCCCGGGGAGGTGGCGCCATGGCCGTCGCCGAGGCGGCCCGCAACGTCGTTTGCGCGGGCGCGCGCCCGCTGGCCATAACCAACTGTCTCAATTTCGGATCGCCGGACAATCCCGACGTGTACTACCAGCTAACCGAAGTCATCGAGGGCATAGCCGAAGCCTGCGCCGCGCTCGAAATACCCGTAACCGGCGGCAACGTGAGTCTCTACAACGAGGCCGACGGCGTTCAAATTTTCCCCACTCCCGTGATCGGTATGCTGGGTGTAATCGACGACGTCGACCTGCGTGTCGGAATCGCCTTCGCCGGCGGAGGCGACCTGATCGCGGTTATCGGGGACGTCCGCGGTTCACTCGACGGGAGCGAGTACCTCAAGGTAGCTCACGGCGCGATCGAGGGCCGCCCCGATATCGATCTGTCCAGGGAGCTGGCCGTCCAGGGCGCCTGCGCTTCGGCCATTCAGGCCCGGCTTCTGCATTCGGCGCACGACATCTCCGACGGCGGCCTCGCGGTCGCGGTCGCGGAATCGTGCTTTGCTGGGAGCGTTGGGGCGGTGGTCGATGCCAGGCCGGAGTCCGGCCGATTCGATGAACTCTGGTTCGGCGAATCTCCCTCCAGAGTCCTCGTATCGCTGGCCGGCCGGAATTTGGAGGAAACACAGTCCCTGGCATTAGCTCGGGGCGCTCCCTTCGAAGTAATCGGTCGAGTGGGAGGCGGAGACATAGTTCTCGGCGATGACGCGGTGATTCGGCTGGCTATTGCGCGCGAAAAATGGTCAAACGGACTATCGGCGGCTTTGTCCGGCACGTTGTCGGCGCATTAGAATTGAGCTCGCCACTCGATGTTTGGGGGCAGGGATTGTCGAGCGAGCGCCTCGTTTACGACTACAACCCCGAGTCACGCATTCTCAACGATGAATGCGGAATCTTCGGAATATACGGCCCGGGCGAGGATGTCGCCCGGCAGACCTATTTCGGTCTCTACACGCTTCAGCACAGGGGGCAGGAGAGCGCCGGAATAACCGTTACCGACGGCACGGGTTTCCGTTCCCACAAGGACATGGGGCTGGTCTCCCAGGTTTTCGACGAACCGTCGTTGACGATGCTCACGGGTTTCGCGGCAATCGGCCATACGCGCTATTCGACTACGGGGTCGAGCAGAGTGGAAAACGCTCAGCCCGTCATGATCGAAAGCGACATCGGCCCGATCGCCATGGGACACAACGGAAACCTCGTAAACTCGAGCGACCTGCGGATTGAGTTGAAACAGTCGGGCTTTGGCTTCTCGACCTCAACCGACAGCGAGCTAATCCTGCAATTGGTGGCTGTCGCCGCCGGCGATACCCTCGCAGACCGCGTTGTATCCGTCATTCCGAAACTCAAGGGTTCGTTCAGCCTCGTTTTCCTCAGCCGCGACGCGATTGTCGCGGCGCGCGACGATCTCGGCAATCGACCGCTCTGTCTGGGCAGCTACAACGGCAACTGGATAGTCGCCTCCGAATCGTGCGCTTTCGGGGCGCTCAAGGCCAAGTTCGAACGCGACCTGCTTGCCGGCGAGGTGCTCCAGATCGACGACGACGGCCCTCGAACGTGCAGCACCCGTCACCACCCCCCTACGGCGCTCTGCGTCTTCGAGTACATCTACTTTGCGCGGCCCGACAGTGACATCGAAGGGTCGAACGTAAACGACGCCCGGAACCGGCTTGGCCGAGCGCTCGCGAGAGAACACGGCGCCGACGCCGACGTCGTAATAGGAGTGCCTGACTCCGCCACCGCCGCAGCCATCGGGTTTGCGCGCGAATCCGGCATTCCCTATGCGGAAGGTCTCGTGAAGAGCCGGTACATAGGCCGCACGTTCATTCAACCGGACGACCGAATCCGCAAGGCAGGCATTGCGCTCAAATACAGCACGTTGAACTCGGTGCTGGGAGGCAAGCGCGTGGTCGTCGTGGACGATTCCATCGTGCGCGGAAACACCACGAAAGCGATTGTCAATCTCATCCGCAACTCGGGGGGCGCCAGCGAAGTCCACGTCAGGATCAGCAGCCCGCCGATGCAGTGGCCTTGCTTTTACGGGATCGACATCCAGCACGGCGAGGACCTTATCGCGCATAACACCTCGGTCGACGAAATCTGCGCCCACATCGGCGCCGATTCGCTTGCCTACCTCAGTGTTGACGCTCTTATCGCCGCGACAAAGGTCCCCGCAAATCAGCTTTGCACCGGCTGTCTGACCATGAATTACCCGATCCCGGTCCAGCTCGAAATGGACAAGATGATATTTGAACCACAACCCCCGGACGGCTCTGCGCCGGCGTCAAACCCCGAAACCGCGATCGGCGACAAGGCTGCGGCCGCAACCGAGGCTTCCGCCCTAATCAAACTTGGCTGACAGCCAGACCGCGCCCTCGTACAAGCAAGCCGGCGTGGACCTGGCGGCGGGTAACGCGGTCGTGGACCGAATAAAGGACTCCGTCCACTCCACGCACGGGCCTCTGGTCGTCAGCGATATCGGCGGATTCGGAGGGGCGTTGCGGATTCCGCCAGGCATCGACGATCCCGTGATCGTCTCCAGCATCGATTCGGTTGGCACCAAAGTCTCGATCGCCGCCCAGGCCCGCCGCTACGACAGCGTGGGCGCGGACATCGTGAATCACGGCGCAAACGACATACTCGTCGTCGGAGCATTGCCCTACGCGTTTCTCGACTATTTCGCTTCTTCGAAGCTCGACCCGGACGTCGTGGCCAGTGTCGTCGAGGGCGCGGCCAGGGCCTGCGCCAGGCTTGATTGCGCGCTGCTCGGCGGCGAGACCGCGGAGCTTCCCGGCGTCTATCAAAAAGATGAATTCGATCTGGCGGGGTGCATGATCGGAGTCGCCTCGGAAGCCGCGTTGATCGACATCAACCGCGTCCGGTCCGGAGACGCCGTGGTCGCGCTGCCGTCCAATGGACTGCATACAAACGGCTATTCGCTGGCGCGCCGCGTATTCAGCGGCTACTCGCTCGATCACGTATTCCCGGAGCTTGGACGCCCGCTCGTCGACGAGCTCCTGGCCGTCCACCGCTCGTACGTAAAAGACTTGCGAGGACTCCTGCCCAGAGTTCGCTCGATGGCCCACATAACGGGCGGCGGGCTGCTCGATAACATTCCGCGGGTGCTGCCCGATTCTCTCGGCGTCGATCTCGAGTGGGGTACGTGGCAGGTTCCGCCGGTGTTCGAGCTGATAAGGAAATTGGGCGGTATCGATTTCGACGAGATGTGTCACGTATTCAACATGGGGATCGGAATGGCCGTCATATGCGCGGTCGAAAACGTGGACGAGTTCGTCTACCGCATTCCCGGAGCGTCCCTGGCAGGCGCCGTCCGAGCCGACGAACCGGGCGCGCCGAGGGTGCGCGTACTACGGTGACCCGGCGCCTGCGAGTAGCGGTTCTCGCTTCAGGGCGTGGATCCAACCTTCAGGCGATTCTCGACTCCATCGATTCGGGCAGCCTCGACGCCGAGGTCGTTCTGGTTCTCGGCAACACGCCCGGCTGTCTCGCGCTCGACCGGGCCGCGCAAGCTGGAATACCCACCGCCTGCGTCACCAGGAAGGCGTCCGGAAGCCGCGGCAATCAGCTTGCGCGAATCCACGCGGCGCTCGTCGAAACTGATATCGACCTGGTAGTCAACGCGGGATTCAATCTGATCCTCGCGCCCGCGACCGTCGAGCGCTTCAGGGATCGGATGCTCAACATCCACCCCTCCCTCCTGCCCGCGTTCGCGGGTGGTATGGCCCCCAAGCCGCAGCGCGACGCGCTCGAACACGGAGTCAAGGTGTCCGGCTGCACCGTGCACCTGGTGACCGACGAGGTCGACGCCGGTCCGATCCTCGCGCAAGCGACGGTTCCCGTTCTCGATGGCGACACCCCGGACTCGCTGGCGCGTCGAATCCTCGTCGAAGAACACAAGACGCTGCCCAAAGTGATTCAGTGGTTCGCCGAGGACCGCGTACGGGTGGAAGGCCGCCGGGTCTGCGTACTCCCAAAGCCGGTCCAGCGGCAGACGGTAGAGGCCGCCAGATGAGCCAAAAGCGCGCCTTGCTCAGCGTTTACGACAAGATCGGCATAGTCGATTTCGCGCGCGGGCTTGTCGATCTCGGATTCGAGATCATCTCTACCGGTGGAACACACGCGACCATCGATGACGCCGGCGTTCCCGTCCGGCAGGTCTCGGAGATCACCGGATCGCCGGAGATCCTGGATGGGCGGGTAAAGACGCTGCACCCCTCCATTCACGGCGGTCTGCTGGCGCGGCGCGAGAAGCCCTCCGACATGCGGACCATCGAAAGCATGAACATTTCCCGAATTGACGTAGCGGCGTGCAATCTCTATCCATTCGCCGCAACCGTGGCCCAGGGGCCGCCGCACGCCGAAATCATCGAGCAAATCGATATCGGCGGTCCGGCCATGATTCGGTCCGCGGCGAAAAACTCCGATAGCGTGTTCGTCGTCGTCGATCCGGGTGATTATCAAGCCGTGCTCGACGCACTCCACTCCGGCGGCGGAGCCGAGCTGCGGCATACTCTGGCCGCCAAAGCATTCAGCCACACCGCCGTGTACGACGCCGTCGCGGCGGCATACTTTTCAGGACGCGGCGCAGGCCCGCCGCCATCCGAACTGGCCGTCCCAATGACCAGGATCGAAAATCTGAGCTACGGCGAAAATCCACACCAGTCGAAAGCCGGCTTCTACGGTTTCGGATCGACGGGCCTCGATCGATCGGGGCTTGCCGCCATAGAGCAGGTTCACGGCCCGGCGCTCTCTTACAACAACGTGCTCGACGCCGCCGCCGCCTGGGACCTGGTTTCAGACTTCAACGAGCCCGCCGTTGCCGTTATCAAGCACGGCAACCCGTGCGGGCTTGCCGCTGGCGCGGGCGAGCTGGCGGATCTCTACCGCCGCGCCTACGAAGGCGACCCGGTTTCGATCTACGGCGGAATCATTGCGACCAACCGGACTCTCGACGCCCCCATGGCTTCGGCCATGCGCGGCGTTTTTCTTAGCGTGATAGTCGCTCCGGAGTTCGCCCCCGATGCCCTGAATAGGCTCAAAAGGCGAAAGTCCACGCGGATTCTCAAAGTGCCCGCGCCGTCACAATCCGAAAGCAGCCGTCTGCTTCCGCTGTCCGCCGTTCAGGTGCGCTCCGTACCCGGCGCGTATCTCATACAGGAAAGCGATTCACTTCCGTCCGGCGATTTCAAAACCAGCGTCGTCAGCGCCCGTCAGCCAACGGACGCGCAAATGGCTCAGCTTCGATTCGCGTGGCAAACGGTGAAACACGTCAAGTCCAACGCCATCGTCCTGGTCAGGGACGGAAGTCTGGTTGGAGTTGGCGCCGGGCAGATGAGCCGCGTCGACAGCGTATTCATGGCCGTGCGCCGCGCCGGCGATCGCGCGGCCGGCAGCGTCCTGGCGTCGGACGCCTTCTTCCCATTCGACGACGGCCCCGAAATCGCGCTGCGCGCGGGCGTCGAGGCGATCATCGAACCGGGCGGTTCGAAAGGCGATCAGGCCGTCATCGACATGGCCGATCGCCATAACGCCGTTTTGGTGTTCACCGGCGGCGAACGCCATTTTCGACACTGACCGCCACCTGTGTCATTCCGGCAAAGAGCCTGCCCCGTACTCCGATATAGGGCCGGAATCCAGAAACCGCCCGACAACCCCAATCCCACACAACTCGTCATTCCGGCGAAAGCCGGAATCCAGAGGGGCAGCGTGTCAGGACACCTCCAACCCGTATGTCACGCATCCTGAGCTTGTCGAAGGGCGTAGCCCTGAAACCCGCGCTCAAAGGCTGGACCGCGGATTGCGAATAGCAATGATCGCGGCCGAGATAGCGCCGTACGCAAAAACCGGCGGCCTCGGAGACGTGCTCGCGGCTCTACCGAAACACATCGCAAAACTCGAACACGAAGTCTGCGTATTCGTCCCCAAGTACCGTCACATCGACCTGCGCCAACTCGACGCGGCCACCGAGATCGAACGGCTGCCCGTGCCGATGGGAAAGTCGACGGAACCGGCTTCGGTCTACAGCCTGCGGCTCGACGGAGTCCGTGTTTTCTTCGTTGCCGGCGGGCGATACGTCGAGCGCGATGGGATTTACGGCTACGTCGATGACGGCCGGCGATTTGTTTTCACATGCCGCGCGGCGCTCGAAACGCTCAAGTTTCTGGACTGGCGGCCCGACGTTATCCATTGCCACGACTGGCACAGCGGCCTCATTCCGAACTGGCTAAGGACGATCTACCGCGGCGACCCGTTCTTCGCGGACACGGGGACCTTGTTCACGATTCACAATCTCGCATACCAGGGAGCTTTCGGCCCGGACACGCTGGAACTCGCCGGACGCGAATTTCCTCCTCCGCCCCGCTATCCGCATGGATCCGAAGCCATCAACTTCATGGCGCGAGGCATCGCCTTCGCCGACAAGCTAAACACCGTAAGCCAAAGGTACGCCGACGAGATTCTCACCCCCGAATATGGGGAGGGGCTGGACGGGCTGCTCCACCAGCGAAAGGACGATCTGTCGGGCATCCTCAACGGGATCGACACCGATGTCTACAATCCCGCCGCCGACCCCGAGATCGCCAGAAATTTCGACGCTTCATCTTGCGATCTCAAACTGGCGAGCAAGCTCGCTTTGCAGCGCGAGGCCGGACTGGAACAGCGGCCCGACAAGCCGCTGGCGGCGGTCGTGGCGCGGCTAACACATCAGAAGGGCGTCGATCTCGTTGCGCATACGCTGCCGGCGCTAACCCGGCTCGGCGGCCAGCTCGTAGTCCTTGGAGTCGGAGACTCGGACGTCGAGAGCAAGCTGGCCCGCGCCGCGAACGCCCGCCCCGGCGCCGCCCGAGCATTTATCCGTTTCGATACGAAGCTCGCTCAACGAGTCTACGCCGGAGCTGACGTGCTGCTCGCGCCCTCGCGTTTCGAGCCTTGCGGTCTGACTCAATTGATCGCCATGCGCTATGGAACGGTCCCCGTCGTCAGAGCGACCGGCGGGCTGGCTGAGACCGTGGTCGACGTTTCAGCGGGCGCGAATCGCGCAACCGGCTTCAGATTCGACAAGTTCGATCCCCTCGATTTCATCGCCGCCGTCGCCCGCGCTTTCGAGCTGTACCGCAGGCCGGCCGACTGGAGATCGCTGATGCTCAAATGTATGGCTCAGGACTTTTCCTGGAGCCACGCGGCGAACAAATATTGCGGTCTTTATGTCAAGTTGATCGAGGAAAAACGCTCCGGCTAGGCACCCGCGGCTGTCACCCTGAAGGCCGCTTTGCTGTCACTCCGAGCGCTCTCTCCTGTCATTCCGAGCGAAGCGAGGAATCTAAGCCTCGGCCTCAGCCATCCTCCGTCATGCCCGGCTCGATCGGGCATCCAGAGGCCAGGGAAACGGGCGTGGAAGATACGGCTGATCGAGGAACAGAATCCGCAATGGACGGACTTGAGTGAGGAGTTGCACTGATACTGGATTCTGGATCAAGTCCGGAATGACGATAGGAGGCTGTCCGTCATCCTGGCCCTCTCTCCATCATCCCGAGCCCCCTCTCCGTCATCCCAGCCCTCTCTCCGTCATCCCGACCTCTTTACTGTCATTCCGGCGAAGAGCCTGCCCCGTACTCCGATACGGGGCCGGAATCCAGGGGCCGAGTGTAGTTCGACCGAGCTTGTCCAGAGCACTTCGGCAGGCCTCTCGTGAGCTTGTCGAACGGCTCAGTGCAGGCTTGTCGGAGTGGGCGCCGCGAACGGGCAACGAATCAACTCAGCCGTCTTTACAGGCCGCGGCCAGACCTCCTTCAAACTCTGCAACTCCCTCAATGACTTGGTTGACAGTCACAAATCTGACAACGTGAAATGGCGGTATGCCCGCCCGTCTCATTGGGTCAGGGACAGATTCGGATCGACGTCGAGGTCCGGAGACGCAATCTCGCCGCGTTGCAGCATGAACGCCCCGGCCATCGCGACCATCGCCGCGTTATCCGTGCACAGCCGGATTTCGGGCAGGAAGAGCGGCGCGTCGACCGCCGCCCGCATCGTGTCTCGCAGTAGCCGGTTCGCCGCCACGCCGCCGGCCACAACTACCGAATTCGCTCCGAATTCACGGGCGGCAGCAGCCGTCTTCGCCACGAGCACGTCAACGATGGCGCTCTGAAAGCCGGACGCCATCCTGACGTGCGCCGAGGCGTCGCCTTGTTCAAACGCCTTCTGACCTCCGTCCCGGAAAATGCGCCCGGTCTCCGTCGGACCGAGCTTGCCCGCCTTGGCTCGGTAAACCGCCGTTTTGAGCCCGCTGAAGCTGAAGTCGTAGGAACCTTTCAGCCACGCCCGCGGCAGATGAAACGGCGTCGGCGAACCGTCGCCGCCGGCATCGATCAACCGCTGGATCGCGGGGCCGCCGGGAAACCCGAGGCCCAGCACTCGGGCAACCTTGTCGAACGCCTCGCCCGCGGCATCGTCACGGGTTCTCCCGATCAGGCGATGGTCGCCGTGCTCGCGCATGAGCGTGATCTCCGAATGGCCGCCGGAGACGACCAGGCAAATCGCGGGAAGCTCCGGGAATCCCCGCTCTTCACCCCCGATCCACGTCGCGTAGACGTGAGCCTCAAGATGGTTTACGCCTATCAGCGGGACTCCCAGTCCCATCGCCAGACCCTTCGCAAAATTCAGCCCGACGACCAGCGCTCCCGAAAGGCCAGGTCCGCGCGTAACCGCCACGCAATCGATATCGGCCGGACGCACTCCGGCCTCGGCTAGCGCCGCCTGATGGACCGCCGCGATCGTCGCGATATGCCGGCGCGAGGCGATTTCCGGCACTATGCCGCCGTAACGGGCATGGTCGGCCAGCTGCGATTGAGTGATGAGCGAGCGAATTGTGAATCCGTCGAGCACCGCGACGGACGTGTCGTCGCATGAAGTCTCGATACCGAGGATCACTGGCAACGCTTCAGAATGTCTGCTTCCATTCGATGCGTTCGCGAAGCGCCATTTTATTTTTCTCCAGCCGCCTGCGAAAAGTCGGGTTTTCGACTTCGTCGGACCACATCACAAGGGCGTCTTCGCCGTTGTCGCTGTAATACCGAAGCCGGACTCCGTTCGAATAGAAACCGTACTTGTAGTAAAGGCGCTGAGCTACGTCGTTGCTCGCGCGAACTTCGAGGGTTATCAGGCTCGCGTTTATTGCAATGCACTTCTCGATCAGCGCCAGCAACAGCAGCTCTCCCAGGCCGCGGCCGCGCCACTCCGGATCGACGGCGACCGTCGTAATGTGGGCCTCGTCCACCATGAACCATATCCCCGCGAATCCGACCACGTTCTTCGATTCGCGGTCGCCGGATCGGCCCAATATTCTCCGCCACAAACCGGGCCGTTTATCGACCGCCTCCGGATCGCGTCCGGCAAGATCCGGCCCTTCACACCGCAAAACGACGTAATGCGCCATCCTGTTCTCGACCAGCTCGTTTCTGTACGAGTTTCGCGGCCAGGGAGTGCTGAACGACCGCCGCTCGATCTGCCGGATCCTGTCGAGGTCTTCGAGTCGCATAGGTTCGACAATCCACGTCTCCCGCCCCGTTTTCGATTTTGCAGTGCTTACCATCAGGCTCTCGCCCAACCACGCGCCGGAATGGTAGTTCCAGCGCCTCGCATGTATTGCGGGATTGCGGTTATGGCATCGACGGGGCGCGCCGGTTCGGAGTTGTGGCGCGCCGCCAGCCCGACGAACTCCGCCAGACCAGTTTTAGTCAGCTCGGCGTCGAACTCGACCGGCCAGCTCGAGGATTCACGCATTCGATCGAGGTCTTCCTCGTTGATGCATCCCGCGACGAATACGGGACCGCTCATTATCTCCGGCAACGCCATGCTGCCAACCACCAGGCAGTCGCCGATTGCTTCGAACAGATCCCGTCGAACTTCGTCGTCCCGAAGACGACCGCAACCGCCGAGGCGCTCGAATGCTTGCGCGAAATATCGACCAGCCCCCGCCGGTATCAGCGTCAATATCGATTCCGCGTCCGCCGGCGCGGAGTAGGCGAGCGCGAGCGGCGTCGGCGCCGCAACGAACCCGATATCAAGCGCGCTGGACAGCCCCTTGGCAAAAGCCATCGACGTGCGCAGGGAGCTAAATCCGCCCGGTCCCGACGCGACCGCCACCGTCCCAACGCGCTCAAGGTTGCCGTCTGTGACTGCCCTAACGTTCGGCTCCAGGTGGATTGAGTGCTTTCTGCCCGCCCGCCAGGTGCGAGCCGCGATAACGTTCGCGCCGTCCAGCAGCGCGGCGCTCGAAACCTCCATTGAAGTATCCAGCGCCAGAGTCAGCGTTCGAGTGTTATCCATCCGTACCCGATCTCGCAAACGTCTCGACGTAATTCTCCAGGACGGCGTTCGATCTCGCCCCCGTGCCGGCCATTTCAATCTTCCTTTTATCGCCGCCAAGATGCCTTATCGACACCGTCAGACAATCTCCACGCCACCGACTCCGAACCTGCTCGGGCCACTCGATGGCGGTCACTCCGTCGGAGTGCACGTACTCCTCGGCGCCCAGCTCCTCGAACGGATCGCCGCCTCCCAGGCGGTACAGGTCCATGTGATAGAAGGGGATCAGCCTGCCCTGATATTCGGACACAAGCGTATACGTAGGGGAAGTCACCGGCGCGGCTACGCCCAACCCGGCGGCGACGCCCTGAGCGAATACCGTCTTTCCCGCCCCCAGCTCTCCGCTCAGCAAGATCACCGTTCCGGCGGAGAGTATCGTTGCCAAATCGCTGCCGATGAGGATTGTCTCCTCCGGGGCCAGCGTCGTGCATTCGAAGCACGCTCCGCGCTCTGCCGGTTTCGCGCCATTGTTCACGGCGAGATCAAGTACTCGTTACGATAACTCCGCATAGGTCCCGTCGCCCGGCGGTTCTCACATTCGTGAAGGTGAAAAACTCCGCTTGAGTTATAGCATTGCTCAACTGGCTCCCACACCCTACTTTTCGGATTACGGATGCCACGTCCGCATACTCGAGGAGGTGCGCGCGCTGAAGCGTCTCGGACACGCGAGCACGGTATTCACGTATCCGAGCGGCGAAACGCCAGCCGGCAGCGCCGTCGTGCGCGGTCCGCGCATTCCGTGGCAGCGAGGCGCTCACGTCGGCTCTCACTGGAATAAGTTCCTCCTCGACCCGCTCTTGCTGATGGCCGCGGTGACTAGCGGACTGTCCCGAAACTTCGATATCGTTCACGCCCATCTTCACGAAGGCGCGCTCATCGGCAGCATTATCGCGAAACTCAAGGGCATCCCGCTCGTGTTTGACTTTCAGGGAAGCCTGCGGGCGGAAATGCTTGACCACGGCTTCATCTCGCCCAACGACCCGCTCGAAGCGGTGTTCGAGGCGCTGGAGCGGGCTATAAACAGACTGCCCGTCCGAATCATTACAAGCAGCGAGCATTCCAGAAGCGTCCTGATCGAGGATTTTGGCATACCGCCTGGGCGGGTCATACAGGTTACCGACTGCGTCGACGCAACCGTGTTCCAGCCGCGAGCTTCAAACGAAGGCGGGGCCGGGCAAATCAGGGCCAAACTCGAGATTCCGGATAACACCCTGGTGGTCGGGTATCTGGGCTTACTCGCCGGATATCAGGGAATCACGGACCTGCTGGAGGCCGCCGCCTGGGTGCTCGAAGAGTTTCCGGCGTGCCACTTTCTGATAATGGGCTACCCCGGCGAGAACACCTATCGCGCGCTGGCGGACCGGATGGGACTAGGCTCGCGCGTCACTTTCACCGGGCGGATTCCCTATGCCCACGCCCCGGCATATCTTTCCGCTATCGACGTAGCCGTATCTCCCAAGCTCTCCGAAACCGAGGGCAACGGCAAATTGCTTAACTACATGGCGTGCGCGATCCCCACGGTGGTATACCAGGCGCCTGTCGCTCGCGAGCTACTGGGGCAATTCGGCAGGTTCGCGCGATCCGGTGATTCACGATCGCTTGCCGATGAAATCCTGATTCTCCTGACCGACGCCAACCTGCGGGCGGAACTCGGGGCAGGTCTGCGGCGCCGGGCTTGTGAACGGTTTTCCTGGGAGACGGGCGCGCGCAAAATCGAGTCCATCTATCAGGAAGTGCTCGCGGAGGCCGGCTGATGGCGGTTGCAGCCGGAGTTGAATCACGCTGACGGGCGATTCGCTCGACTTCGCCGCAATCGGCGCGGCGGCGTTTGCCCTCGCCACAGCCTGCACTGCCGTCGGTCTACACGCCTTCCCCAGGTTCATTTCGGTCGAATCGAAGCAAGGGCTGTACCGGCCCGGCGCGGCAGTCTCGACCCGACTCCCCCTGGTTGGAGGCGCTGCAATCATGTTGGCCGTAGGGGGAGCGTTTCTAGTCGCCGCGGCATTGGGCGCGGAAGTTCCGTGGTTGATATTCCTTACGGGGCTGCTTTTCTTCGCGCCGGGTTTTGCCGACGACGTTCTCAAGTCACGATCGGGTTCCAGAGCCGGTTTCTCGGAACGCACAAGCTTCTTACAGGCGCTGGCCGGATCGCTTGTCGGAGCGTCCATTCTCGTCTCCTACGTAGACGCGAACGCGGCTTCGCCGCTCTCGCTCTCGCACTGGATCGGATCGGGGGCGGCGGGCAGCGTCCTGACGTTTCTCTGGATCGCAGCGCTGCTTTTGACCGTGACCATCGGCGCCGGAATCAGCGACGGCATCGACGGCCTGACCACGGGACTGGCCGTGCTCGCGGCGGTATCCATGGCCGCGGCGGCGGGAGTCAATCACACGGGCGGCCCCGCCGCGGTCGCGCTTACGGGCGCATGTCTTGGTTTTCTAATGTTCAACTTGCCGTCAAACTGGACCAAGGGCGGATCGTCCCGCCGGCTGGCAAAAGCCTATCTGGGCGACTCCGGCGCGCTGGCTATCGGCGCGCTCATGGTCGGATCGGCGCTGGCCGTCGGAATTGACCTGATCCTTCCAATCGTCGCCGGCGTTTATCTTGTGGAGGGTCTTTCGTCGTTTGTGCAGGCCAAAATACTTGTGCCTCTGTGTCGCCGGTTCGAGTTCCTGGGCGGACCTGACAGGGAAACAGTGCATTATTCCGAATTTCCGCTGCCGTTCGTCGCGGCGCCGCTGCACCATCACCTCGAGCTGATCGGAATGTCGCGGGGCCGAATCTCGACTCTCCTCTACGGCATGGGAGCAGCGCTGGCCGTGCTGGCGTCCATAGCCGTATTTACCGGCGCGCCCGCGGTCGTGATAGCCGCATACGTCGCCGCCCTGATCGTCCTCGGCATTTTGTGGTTTGGATCATCCATGTTCAGGCCGGCATTCTTCCATATGGCCGGCGCCGGAAGCGCGGCCGAGCTCCAGCTCTGCGCCGGTCGCCCGGACAGAATCCTCGGAGCGCGGCTATCGACCGTGGTCGCTGCAAAACGCTGCGCCAAAGGTGAACGCCCGGTCGAAACGCCGCCGCTGTTGGTAAAAATGAATCCCGTCACGGCGCGGCGCATGTTCGATGAATTTCAACCTGACGGCGATGTCGACCCGACCGAGACTGAAGACGCCCTAGCGTGCTGACCGAAACTCTGCCGCGTCCATTCGCCCCCGGCGTACTGGCGATTCTGGGACTCGAAACCGCGGTCGATCTCAAACACGTCGAATGGGAGCTTGTTACCCCTGAGTCCCGGCACCGGCTCTGGCGTCTGCGGTTGCCCGCAAGCACTCCCGGACCGAAGAGCTACGTTGTCAAGTATTACCACCACGCGACGGACCGGTATTTCGATCATAGATTCCGGCGAGAGGAGCGCGCCCTGAATCTGCTGGGACGCCTGGCGCCCGGTCTCGTCCCAACCATCCACGGCGGTTGCATCACCGAGGGGCACAGCGCCTTTCTCGTTCTCGAAGACCTTGGCGACGTTACGCTTCACGTCGAACTTGAAGCCTCGCCGCCGGAGGCCCGCCGGAGGCTGATGATTCGCGCAATCGATTCGCTGGCGGTGCTTCATCGCCAAACCGATCGTCACGCGCCGAGCTTTCGGGCGTTGTGCTACAGCGCCAACCTCGACCGAATTACGTCCAGGACGATGATGGCCAGATTCGCTATCGCTCTAGAGCGTTGCGCCGCTCCCAACGGCAGGCTGCCGCTCTCGGCCGCCGAACGAAATGCCGAGTTTCACCGCGCAGTCGTCGCTCCGCTGTTGAAGTCGCGGAGGCGCGTCATACACGGCTCCTACTCACCCCTCAACTTGTGCGTAAGTGAAACAGGTCACGCGACTATCGTCGATTTCGAAACGTTGTCCACCGGACCGGCGGAGATGGACCTGTCCGAGCTCCTCTCGTACCCGCTGGTCGATCTTGGCCGGAACGAGGCCTCATTTATCAATCGCTACGCGCGCGCGGCGGGCCGGGTTGACCCGAATTCCGGTTTTCAAACGCGAGTTCACCTCGCCGCCGTTGCCCGATGCATCGACTACGCAGGCACCCTGACGTTGCGTCGAGCGAAATTCGAACGGGAGGGACACCACGAGCTCGCCATGGTGCAACTCCACCGGCGAAACCTGTACGTGCAAGAGGCGGTAAGACGTGCCGCGGAAGCTGGACTCTCCAGCAAATTGACGCGACTGCTTCATTCTCTCGTTCCGCCGCCGGGCGGGTTAGCTTGATTCATCTAGCGGATCTCATCTCCGCCACCGGAGCCCGGCCGGCGCCGAATGTCCCCGAGCGGTTTTTCGGGTTCTGCACCGATGCTCAGGGCGCTTCGCCGGGCGATCTGTACGTCGCGCTCGATGACGAGAGCCATCAGCGCGTGGAGCAAGCCCTCCAGGCCGGGGCGTCCGCCGCGCTCTGCGAGACCTGGCGCGGGTCGCCCAACGCCCCTGTCCTGACCGTGCCCGACTCGAACTCCGCCATCCGAAAATATGCGGAATTCGCCATACGCAACTTCGGCGCCAGGATCGTCGCGATAGGCGGCGGCAGACGCGACGCGCCACTGACAGCGCTGCTGTCGGAGATTCTCTCGACCCGGTTCGACGTGTTCCGCCCCGCCGCGCCCGTCAAAGACGCCTCGAACCTGTGGCTGTCGGTGGGCAATCTGCATCCAGGCCACGAAGTGGCGCTGATCGACTTATCCGAATGTCCGCCGGAGCTGGTCGAAGACTTCGCGAACTCGGCGTCGCCCAGGGCGGCCCTTTTGCTCCCGAGCGTCAAGAGCGGCGCGGGCGACAGCGAATCCCCGCCATACGTAGACCCGATTCACAAGACCCTCGCCGAAGCCGTTGAGCCGGACGGTCACGTCATTGTTTCCGCGATCGACGGCGCCGCTTTGGCGATCGGCGATCGGCGCGGGCGAGACGTGATTACCTTCGGCATCGATACTGATTCCCGCGTTGCCGCAACCGATATCCGGCAGTCCGACGACTCAACCGAATTCACACTCTCGGTTGACGGAAGCCAGGCCCCCGTCCGTCTGCCGGCCCACGTATCTCTCAAACTGGAGACCGCGATCGCGGCGGCGGCCGTGGCCGCCGCCTTCGAAATAGACGTTTGCGGCATCGCCGAAGCGATCTCGGCGGCGCTTCCCGCTACCGAAACGACAACCGACGTCAACTCCCCTGCCAGACCCGCCTCGGGGATGGAGACCGTCAACGCCGACGGCTCCGTGTGGATCAGAATCGATCTGCGGGCAGTCGAGTCGAACGTCCGCCGCATACTCGAAATCATCGGGCGTGAAGTCAGGCTGATGGCCGTCGTCAAAGCCGACGGCTACGGACACGGCAGCCAGCGGATCGCCGCCGCCGCGCTTCGCGGCGGCGCGTGGGGACTGGCCGTTTCCCGAGTCTCGGAGGTGCGGCATATCCGAAGCGCCGGGATCACCGCCCCCATCGTCGTGCTCGGTCACACACCGCCTGCCGACGCCCGCTGGGCGGTCAGCGCCGGCTGTCAACCGACGGTCTTCGACCGCCGGGGCGTAGTCTCTTTGCAACAAGCGGCCTCATCGATGGGCGCCAGGTTGCCGGTCCATCTCAAGCTGGACACCGGAATGGGCCGCCTGGGGGCGATGCCCGAGGACGCCTGCGGCCTGGCGAAACTCATCGCCGATTCGGACTCACTTGAGCTTGCGGGCGTCATGACTCACCTGGGCCGCGCCGGCGAGTCCGACAAGACCCACGCGAGGGCGCAGCTTGCTGTCTTCGACCGGGCGCTCGCCGAAATCCGCGCGACGGGGATCGACCCCGGCGTCGTTCACGCCGCCAATACCGCCGCCGCCATGCACATACCGGAGTCGCGATACGACATGGTCCGATGCGGTATCGCCATTTACGGGCTTGACGCGTCGCTTGAATCCCCGCTGCCCGGAGGATTCTCTCCCGCGGTTACTATGTCGGCGAGGGTCGCTCAGGTTAAAGCGCTGCCGGCGGGCGCCTACGTCAGCTACGGAAGCGCGGGTAAGCTGGAGCGCGACTCGATCATCGCCGTGGTTGGAGCCGGTTACGGAGACGGGTTCCGTCGCGGCCCCAATGATTGGGGGCCTGTGCTCGTTCGGGGGCGCAAGGCGAGCGTGATTGGAAACGTCTGTATGGAAATGTTCATGATCGACGTAACCGATATCCCCGGAGTCAAACAGGGAGACGAGGTCGTGCTGATCGGAACTCAGGCCGGAGAAACGCTTTCGGCTTACGAAGCCGCGCATAGAGTCGGTACCATCAGCTATGAAATAATCACTCAGATGCTGCCCCGACTGAGGGAAAACTGGCAGAGCTGGCGTTGACCCTTGTTCAACCGGCGGCGTCGCAATGAAACAGGTACGGAAACTGGAGTCTTGGGAGGTGGAAAATGCAGAAGATATTTCTTCACGGCTGGAATTACCGCGAACAGCCCTTTGAGCTTGCGGTGCGGCGCGCCAGAGAATTCGGCTTCGACGGAATAGAGGCGTTCCCCGGCCACTTCCGCCACCGCGACAACCCGTTGGAGAGTCAGAAGGAGCTCAAGAGTATCGCCGAGTCCGGAGGAGTCAAACTGGCGGTCGGGTCGCTGCAGATGGACACCACGACCGACGACGAAGCGGCTCGCCGCGAGACCCTGGCGGCGTGCGGCGATTACGTCGCCGCTATCGCGGAGCTGGAGTTTGAACTCATTAACGGCTGGATCGGTCCGCTTTCCGCGCCGAGCGGCTCTTATCACGACAGCGGTTCGGCCATGGCGACAGACGCTCATTACGATCGGGCTATCGAGGCCGCCACTCTCATCGCGCAGGCCGCCGAGTCCGCCCAGATCGACATTGTGTTCGAGCTGCACATGAACATGCTTCACGACACCGTCGGCTCCGCGCTGCGAATAATCAACGCGGTCGGCAGCCCCAGACTCAAGATCAACTACGATCCCGCCAACATGCACGGATACGACCACGCCGAGCCGCCGGCCGAAGCCGTCAAGGCGGCCGCTCCCTATCTCGCCTATGCTCACTTGAAGAACTGCCGCCGGTTCGGCCGCGAAACCGACTACCATTACCCGCTTCGCGGCGGCGACCTCGACTACTCAGTCATCATCCGCGACATGTACAACACCGGCTTTCGGGGTCCCTATTGCCTCGAATACTCGGGAGCGGGCGACCGCAACGTCCAGACCCGGGAGGACTTTGAATACCTCCGCGCGTTGTTGGACGAAATCGAGGCCGAAGACTAGCCGCACGCGGGGTTCGAGTCAGGGCAGCCGTTGTTCACCGTTGCCGACGTCTTAACCGCCCTTGGGCGCATACCGCCCGAAGGCGCCGAAAACGTAGAAATCAACGGAGTTCAGATTGACTCCCGGCTTGAGCTGACCGACCGCCTCTTCGTCGCGATACGCACCGAATCGGGCGATGGCAACAGATTCGTCGACGACGCATTCGCCCGCGGCGCGGCGGCGGCGATTCTCCAGCAACCCAGCCGGGAGTGGCCGTCTACGCGTCAGGTGGTCGTCGAAGACTCCGTAGCCGCGCTGGGCAGGCTGGGCTCCCACCTTCGCCGCTCCAGCGCCGCGGCGGTCATCGGCGTAACCGGCAGCAACGGCAAGACCACCACGAAGGAGGCGCTTGCCTCCGCGCTCTCCACCGCGGGCGCGACCGTCAAGTCCGCTCGCAGCTTCAACAACGAGCTTGGCGTCCCGATCACGCTCTCGGAAATCGACTCCGCGACCGAGTTCGCCGTCGTGGAGATGGGCGCCCAGGTAGTCGGTGAGATAGCCGAATACTGCTCGATGGCCGCGCCCGACGCCGGGATTATCAGCAATGTTGGCCGCGCCCACGTCGGCCTCTTCGGCTCCGCCGAAAACGTCGCGAAGGCGAAAGGCGAGCTTGCCGAATCCATAGGCCCTGGCGGAGTAGTGGTCCTTAACCGCGACGACCGCTGGTCGCAGTCGATTCGCGAGCGCACCAGCGCTCGCGTCGTCTGGTTTGGCGAGTCGGCGAGGGAAGGCGTTTCGGCGCGCTACTCGGCGCTCGAGGGGCTTCGAGGCAGCCGCCTGGAAGTATTGTCAGGCGCCAGATCGGGAACTATCGAGGTCTCCGCCATTGGCCGTCATTTGGCTAACAGTTTTGCCGCGGCGGTTGCCTGCGGCGAAGCGCTCGGCGTCGACTTCGACACGCTCATGGACGGACTCCGCACGTTCACCCCGCCGCCGCACCGCATGGAAGTCCGGGCGGTCGGCGGGGCCACTATCCTCGACGAGAGCTACAACGCAAACCTCAATTCGATGCAATATGCGCTTTCGGAACTGGCGAACGCGGCTGGCGACGGCCGCAAAATCGCGGTTTTGGGCGACATGCTCGAGTTGGGCGAGTTCACCTATACCGACCACCGCGAGGTCGGATCTTCAGCGGCTTTTCTGGACCGGTTGATAACGATCGGCGACAAATCGCGAATGATAGGCGAGGCGGCGGTCCTGTCGGGCGTCGATCCCCGCCAGGTAATGCACTATCAATCCGATCCCGCCGATCCCGCATCGACTTATGAGGCGATCGCAGCCGTGGCAAGCCGCCTTCAGGATGAGCTACGGGATGGCGACGTGGTGCTCGTCAAAGGGAGCAACGGCCTGGGTTTGCACCGTCTGGCAGACCGGCTTGACGAGGCGTAACTCCCGGAGAAACCGTCTAACGTACCGGGGCGGACGCCCTAGTAGAGCATGTCCTCTCGGTCCGACTCGGACTCCAGGTTCACGCGGTACGAGTCCTGCGCGGTCGGCGACTCGCGATCGGGTCGGACCATTCGCACGTCCTCCCGTCCACGAAGCTGCCGATGTCCGAGAATGGCCGTTCCGGCGAGACCAATGCCGTAGACCACGATCAGCGGCCAGACCCCACCCACCGAAATAGTCCCTTTGCCGAGGAAAAACACCAGCACCACCATCGCGGCGGCCGAGTTTGTCAGGCCCAGCGCCACCCACATCCTGCCGCTCGTCTGGTGGCGTCCGGCCAGCACGAGACCCACTCCCAACGGAACCATGACGGCCCCCAAAAGCGAGCCTTGAAAAAGCCCGGACTCGCTCAGGTCGGAAAGGCCCAGTTGCGTAAATGCGTAGTTGGGCGCGAGCAGCGATATCACCCCAAAGACAACCGTGCCCGCGCCTAGCACGACCAGGCTAAGCCGTAGAAGAAGACTGCGGTCCTTAATCAATTGCGGCCTCACTCTGGCCGGTTGCCCGGGCCAACGCTTCCGAGTCTCGATCCCCTGGAAGCTTAACTTTCTTTGCCGGCCCGCGTCCGGGCGCGATTGCCGTCACGTCTCGACGATCCGCCGCGAATTATCGCGCGCGACCGCGTCGGCTACTCTAGCGGCCGCGACCATTGCACGCACGTCGTGCACACGAATTATGTCAACCCCTGCCATTATTGCCAGCGCGGTCGCCGCCGCCCCGCCCGACGTGCGGTCGGCGGTTCCATCGTTGAGCGCAAAGCCGATAAACGACTTCCGCGAGAGGCCGATCATCATCGGACGGCGAAGCGCGCCCAGCTCCGCCAGGCGCGAAATAAGCTCGAGATTCTGGGGCGGCGACTTCCCGAAACCAATTCCCGGATCGATTATTATCCGATCCATGTCGATTCCCGACGCGATTGCAAAATCGATCTGGTCGGTCAAGTCGCCGATCACGTCCCGCACGAGGTCGTCATATTCGGAGTTTGGGTAGTGTCCGCCTATGGCCCCAATCCGCGGCCGCGCCCGCCGGTTGTGCGTCAGCACCACCGGACAACCCGCTTCCGCCACGACGCCCGCCATCTCCTGATCGCGCCGCAGTCCCCAAACGTCGTTGATTAAATCTGCGCCCACGTCCAGCGCGGCGTCGGCCACCCGCGCCTTGAAGGTGTCCGCCGACACGGGAAGGTCGGTTTCCGCTCGAACGGTCCGAATCGCGGGAATCAGCCGCGCAAGCTCCTCGTCGACCGGCACGGGCCTCGCTCCCGGACGTGTTGATTCAGCCCCGATATCTATGATGTCGGCGCCCGCCTCGGTCGCGGCGTTGGCCAGCCGCGCGACCTCGGTCTGGTCTCCGCCGACCCCATCTCCCGAAAATGAGTCCGGCGTCGCGTTGATGATGGCGGCGACGTACGTGCGCACTCCCCATTCGAACCGATGTCCCCGGATCTCAACCGAGGCCGCCCGCCTGGATTCCGTCATGCCCGCCAATCGCCGGATGCGGCGAAACTCGTTTGATTTGAGCTTACAGCGTTATCCGGCGTCGAATCGCCTGATGCCGGAGGGCCGTTGACCGCCGGCTCCGTCGACGTAGACCGTTCCGGCCGAATAGCGCCCCCGGCCGGATGGTCCGCCGCCGACCTGCACTGTCACACAGATTACAGCGACGGAGTAGTGACTTCCGGTCAAATACTCGAAACTGCCAAATCGCGCGGCGTGCGAGTCGTTGCCATCACCGATCACGACATGATTCATGGCGCTTTACGGGCCCAATCTCAAGGGGCGGACTGCGGCCCGCGCGTAGTCGTAGGGCAGGAAGTGACCACCCGCTGGCAGCACCATGTCGTCGGCCTTTTTCTGGACAGCCCCGTGCCGCTATTTCGCACCGTGCCCGACACGGTGCGGGCCATTCGCGAGCGGGGCGGCCTGGCGGTTATCGCCCACCCGGCGCTTGGTCTGCCATCGTCTGCTTCGATAAAGGTGATAACCGAGTGGCTGGAAGAAACGACGTTTGACGGCATCGAGCTCGATTCTCCGTACATTTCGGAGCGGTCCCGCAATCGTCTGCTCACCTTCTACGACGCCCACCGCGAGCGCCTGGGGGCCGCGATAGGGGGAACCGATGCCCACTTCGGCGACGTCGGAAAAGTTGTCACGCTGTTCGAAGGCGAGACGCCGGAAGACCTGCGCGCCGCCATCGAGTCCAGACGCACCAGCGTGGCCCGAACCGGACTGGAATACCTCAAACCCGGTTGGCGCATGCACTTGAAGAATCAGCGCCGGTCGCTGCTGTGGTTACCCTTGTATCGTCTGAAAGTACTGCTCACCGGAAACTACTCCCGGAGCCGCCGCTGAAATCCTCACCTCAAGTTATCGCTAGCGGGAGAAACACATGCGAATCGCAATCGGCGGGATAGCCTCCGAAAACTCGACCTTCAACAGTCTTCCCACGACGCTGGCAGACTTTGGCGTTTTCAGAGGCGGCGACCTGCTCGATAGCGGCCGCTATCCGTTTCTCCAGGAGTATCCGGACGTCGAATTCACGGGCGCGCTGTACGCCGGCGCGCTTCCGGGAGGCAACGTCGAGAACGACGCGTTCGCCGAGCTCGAACGGGAATTCCTGACAAGGCTCCGCGAGGCGGGCCGGGTCGATGCCGTCTACTTCGATCTGCACGGCGCTCTTGAAGTTGACGGCTTGCTCGACGCCGAGGGGCGCCTGATCGAGTCCGCCAGGGATATCGCCGGTCGCGACAAGCTCATCGCGTGCAGCCTGGACCTTCACGGCAAGGTGACCGATCGGATGGCCCGCAACCTGAATATTGCCACCGCCTACCGCACCGCGCCCCACGTCGACGCGGTCGACACCCGGCGGCGGGCCGTCGATCTGCTGGTCCGATGCCTGCGCGACGGAATCCGGCCCTCCACCACGCGCGTCGGCGTTCCGATGGCGATGCCGGGCGATATAACGAATACGAACTTTCAGCCCATGGCGACCGTATACGCGATGCTCGAGACGCTAAATCATGAGCCGGAAGTAATCGACGCCTCGCTTCTCATCGGCCACTGTTGGACCGACCGCCCGTATACGATGGCAAACGCCCTGGCCTGCGGGACTTCCCCCGAACGCCGCCACGAGGCAGCCGCCCGTATTGCCGGTCAATTCTGGAATCACCGCAACGACTACCACTACGGCATGACCGCCGGATCGATGGACGAGTGTATTACGCAAGCGCTACAGACGGCGACCCGGCCCGCGTTCATTACCGACTCGGGCGACAACCCCACCGGCGGAGGCGTTGGCGACCTCACCCAGGCCCTGGAGCGGCTTGTTGCGCGTCGGGTGACCGAAGCCGTGTTTGCCAGCGTTCCCGATCCCGCGGCGCTGGACGCGATGACCGAAGCAGGGATCGGCGGCGCCGTATCGGTGTCGCTGGGCGGCAAGCTCGACAGGATTTACGGCAAGCCGCTCGATGTCGCCGGCGTTGTTGAACGGCTGGAAACCGTTGGCGCGGGCTATCCGTTTCAATCGGCGCTTGGGCGGCAGGGGGTGCTGAACGTTGGCGGAATCAAGGTAATCGTGACCGACCGGCGCACGCCCTTCCACCGTCTGGATCAGTTTCGAAGGCTCGGAATCGAGCCGTCGGAGTGCAAGTTGATCGTTGTCAAGCTGGGTTATTTGCAGCCCGAACTGGCCGAAGCCGCAGCGGCGTCCTTCATTGCGATGACTCCCGGCGCGATCTGTCAGGACCTGCCGTCCATGCCCTTCAAGGCAATCCGGCGCCCGATCTATCCGCTCGATCCGAACATGGAGTGGCGGCCGCCGGAGTATTCGGCGGCGAGCGGGATTCGCGAGTCTTAGGCGGGTCTTTTAGCGGAACCGGTCAAGAACGCCAGAGAAGTCCTGGTGCGGCGCTGCTTCCCTGAATAGCGCGCCCTTCGATCCATCCGGGCGGCGGCTGTCAAGTCCGTCTGAGAAGGTCGGCATATCGATCTGGAAAAGCACGCCTACCGGTATTCGATCTCCCCACTCGTAGGACTTGGCGAGCGCGATCTGCTTCTTTTGAACGATTTCGTCGACGTTGGCAGGATCTCGCACCACAGGGTCGAACCCCTCTTCGATTAGCTGATAGACGCGGCGCTGCTTGTCCTCTCGATCTCGCCCCATGTACCACTCGACCGTCTGCTTGTCGTTGTACACGGGACAGGGCTGGAGCACGTCGATAAAAGACGTTCCCCGGTGGCGGACCGCCGCCTCGATGAGCTTGGCAAGCCCGCGCGGGTCCATGGAGTAGCCCCGGGCGACGAACGTGTAACCCGACGATATCGCCAGCCCTATTGGGTTGATGCCGTCCTGAATCGCGGCCTCGGACATCGACTTGGTTTGCTCGCCGCGCAGCAAGGTCGGCGACGCCTGCCCCTTGGTCAGACCGTACACGCCGTTGTTGAACACGATGTACGTAAAGTCGAGGTTGCGCCTGCCGGTGTTTACGAAATAGCCTGCGCCGATTCCGTAACCGTCGCCGTCGCCGCCCACGGCGATCACCGTCAGTTCGCGGTTCGCCATCTTGACGCCCGCCGCAAAAGGCAACGCTCTGCCGTGCAGAGTATGAAAGCCGTACGTGCCGATGTAGTGCGGCGTCTTCCCGGAGCAGCCTATCCCTGAAACCATCGCAACGTTGTGCGGCTCCAGCTTCATGTTCGCAAGCGCCTGGCGAATCGCATTCAGGATGCCGAAGTCACCGCACCCCGGGCACCAGTCAGGTTGCGCATCGACTTTGAAATCCGCCCGCTGCAACTCCGCTACCGCCATCGCTACCTTCCCTGGTCAGACCGTCGCGTGGAACGTTTCTTCAAATCTCGCATGGTCACGGATGGCTCATTACCAGGCGTCCGGATTCGAGCTGGACGGCCTGCGCCACGCCCTCCTCGACCTCGTTTTGCGATATTGGCCTGCCGTCGTACTTGAGGACTTTCGATTCAATACTGATCCCCGTCTTTTCTCTTATGAGCTCTCCAAGCTGTCCCGAGTAATTATCCTCAATCAGCATCGGCTTGTTCGCCGCCGCCAGCAGGGATGCAACGTCCTCCGCCGGAAAGGGTTTCATAAGCCGAATCTGCAGGAAATTGACTTTGATCCCAAGGTCTTCGTCAAGTATCCGCATGGCGTCGATGATCGCGCCCTTTGTCGACCCCCACGACACGATAGTCGCGTCGGCTTGCTCGGGACCGTGGAGCGTCCACTTGTCCGCCGCCGGAGTCTCTGACGCCATGAGGTCGAGCTTGCGCATTCGTTTGTCCATCTGCTCAAGACGGTTTTCGATGCCCTCGCTGATCTTGCCCGATTCGGTGTGCTCGTCGCTGGTCGTCACGAACAGCCCTCCGGGCTCGCCGGGAATGCTGCGCGGGCTTACCCCGGATTCCGTCACGGCGTGACGCTTGAACGGCGCCGCGCCGTTGGCCGCGCCATTTTGCGAAAACAGCTCGCCCCGGTCCGCTTCCAGTCCTTCGACGCTTATCTCGTCGACGGTCCAGAAGCTGGTTGCCAGGACCCTGTCCAGAAGCACGACGACCGGCATCTGGTATTTATCGCCGTAGTTGAACGCCTTGAAGGTGAACTCGAAACACTCCTGAATATCGCCCGGCGCCACTACCACGTGCGGAAACTCGCCATGACCGGGATTCAGAGCAAACTTCAGGTCCGCCTGCGAGTGCCGCGTGGGTAGCCCCGTGCTGGGCCCTCCCCTCTGGTAAAGACAAACGACCGGCCCCGGAGCTTCCGTCATCGCCGCGAGTCCAAGTCCCTCGCTCATCATCGAAAACCCCGGTCCCGCGGTCGAGGTGGCGGCCCTGGCGCCGGCGTGAGCCGCGCCCACCGCCATGTTGATGCACGCGATTTCGTCCTCGGCCTGCAATATCGTTATCGGAAATTGAGTCTGGACGGATTCAAGGAATTCGCTCTCTTCGGTTGCCGGCGCTATCGGATAGTACGTCTGGAACGAGCAGCCGGCGTACAGTTTCCCGAGACCGACCGCGTCCGCGCCGCGGATGATCATCCTGTCGGACTGTTTATCCAGCGACTGGAGCGTGAAACCGAAGTCGTCCCCGAACTCGGCTTTCACGAATTGAGTTGTCGCTTCCACGACCTTCGCGTTCACCTCGACCAGATGCGCGCGGCGCGCCGGCAATTGCTGGCGCAGAATTTCGACGATCACGTTCGTGTCCATGTCCACGAGCGCAAAAGACGCGGCCACCGAGACGATGTTTCTCATGATGTCATGCCGCCGGGCGTTGTATTCCAGTCCGGCCCGCCCCACGCCCTCCTTGAGAAGGTCGGTGTACGGTATTGCGAACATCCGCACTTCGTCTCGGCCGATTTGCGTTTGCGAGACGCCCAGCGCCGCGTCGAGGATCACGCCGCCGCCAGGGGCTATTTCGTGAATATGACCGCGGTGCGTTTGGTAGTCACCGTTCACGTCGCCGACGAGCGTCTCCTCGTCAAGGGCGAGTAAAAGATCGACGTAGTCCACGTGCGAACGTATTGGCTTGTCATTGACCCGAACACGGTAAAAGCTGTGCCGGCCCATGATGTTCGAGTGGTATTCAATATTGGAAAAAACGTGCAGTCCGTTGCGAACGCACGCTCTGGCGAAAACCTCGGCGGAACGGTTGATTCCGCTGCCTTGTGGACCGCCAATCATCCACGACAGCTTGTTTAGTGGCATTGGCCCTCCGTTGGCCCAATCATAAATCCACGCTCCACGCCGAGCCTTCCACTCGCACGCCCGCATCGACATGCGCTTCAAATCTAACCAAGTTTAAGATGCTACCGGCAATTGAAGGAAGTTAATCATCAACCTGCGGCAAGGCCGCAATGATTCCTGGAGGCGCATCGCGAGCCGGCCCAGCCGAAGGCAACCAGCGAACCGCCGCGATCGAGGGCATTCGCTGCGCCGTTTCTTACGCACGATCAGTTGAACGTCGATGAATTGATCGAGCGCCTGGCCGCGTCCGACGCGAAGGTCCGGGCGGATGCCCGTGGCAAGCTCCTCGATCTGGAGGCCGACGCCGCCCCGATGCTAAGGACGTATGCGTCGTCGGCGTCACCGCGGACCCGGGCCGGCTTGTGGGGCATTCTGAGAGAGATCAACAAGCGCGGGTTCAGGTCGGAGCTGCGCAAGTTCGCCGTCGCCCCGCGGACCGTATCCCTCGAACGCGCGGCGCTGGCGCTTTCCGGAATCGACAACCCGGACCTCGACGTCGATTCGTACGTCATGACGCTGAATCAGTTTTCCGCCGACCTGGCGCTGACGCTCGGCCCCATGTCTGAAACGGCGTTCAACGTTGAAGCCTTCCAGGGTTTCATGTCGGGCGAGCTTGGCTTCACCGGGAATTCCGACGACTATTACGACCCCGCAAACAGCTTTCTCGACCAGGTTATCGATCGCCGGTCGGGCATTCCCATAACCCTCAGCCTTATCTACATGGTCGTTGGATCGAATGCCGGGCTGCGAGTTGATGGCGTGGGCTTGCCCGGTCACTTCATCATCCGCTTCGGAGACGCCGACGACGAGATTTTTCTCGATCCTTTTCATGGAGGCAGGCTCTTGAGCCGCCCCGACTGC
The DNA here is from genome assembly GCA_965263025.1 of Chloroflexota bacterium. Lineage (GTDB taxonomy): Bacteria > Chloroflexota > UBA11872 > UBA11872 > VXNJ01 > JAPOVO01. The sequence continues at coordinate 1,026,377 of OZ253578.1, forward strand.
AAGCGAATCGTCGAGGGCCGCGGCTTCGCCCTCGTCGATGACTACTTCAAGCCCGTCACGTCGAAGTCCATCGTAAGTCGAATGTGCGGAAACCTGATCAACGCCTATTCCTTTAGACAGGTCCCAGCCGCGGTTCGCGAGTATTACGAAATCGAACGTCTGATCTCATCCTGATCGTCAGATTTCCAAATCGCCCACCCTGCTGACTCGTTTGCGATTTCAGAAGTCGCGGCGCATTCGGCTACGCTTTGCTCGCAAATCGAAGCTGGCCTGGCTGCGCGTACCCGGCCGGCTGCCGTCCGCGGCGGGACGGCGGTCTGGTCGAAGTAATACCGGGTGAAAGGACTCGTAAACATGCGAACCAACGATACGAAACGAAAAATGCTCGGCGGAGAGCCCGCCCTCGGAGTCGGGGCCGCGCTGTTGTCCCCATGGTCGGCGGAGATTCTGTCGAACTCGGACTACGACTGGGTGCTTCTGGACACGCAGCACGCATTCTGGTCGCCGGACGCGGTCAGATCGGCTGTCCTGGCGATCTTGCGAGGCAGCGCCGCGCCGGTGGCCAGGGTCGCCATCAACGACTACACGATGATCGGCCGCCTGCTGGACGACGGCCTGATGGGAATCATCGTTCCGCTGGTTAACACAAGGGCCGAAGCTGAGGCCGCCGCCGCTGCGATGAGGTACCCGCCAAGAGGCTCCAGGTCCAACGCGGGATCACCCATCACCGCCCTTTATGGCGGGGACTACTTCGACGAGGTTGATAACGAGGTCTTTCTGGCCGTTCAGATCGAATCTGCCCAGGCCGTCGAAAACGCCGACGAGATTCTCGCGGTAGAAGGCGTCGACGGCTGCTGGATCGGGCCGTCCGACCTCGCCCTGTCGATGGGGCTTCGCGTAAGCGACATGGGCGTCCATCCCGCCCACAATGAAGCCGTGGCCCACGTGCTAGAGATGTGTCAAAAGAACGGAAAGATTCCCGGATACGCTTGCGGCACTATGGAAATGGGCAAACGGCGAATCGCGGAAGGCTTCAAGTTCGTCAACATCGGCGTTGATGCGACGTTCGTCGCCGAAAGCGCGGCCGCCTGCGTCGCGGAGCTTCGCGCCTGAGCGAGTCCGGCCGCGGATCATTTGGGCCCGCGCCGGCTGTTTCCACAATGCCGCGCTAAACCGCGACCGCCGCATATTCCAGGCGTGACTGCGTGGGCCGACGCCCGCCTCGTAAATTGCGGCGTTATTCGACCACGTTTATGGGCGATCCGTTCAAAAAGCCCCGGATGTTCTCGACCGCCATCACAAGCCCCGCCTCCAGGGCCTCGGGACTCAGTCCCGCCGAGTGCGGCGTAAGCACGGTATTAGGCGCCTTCTGCAAAGGGTTGCCCGCGGGCAGCGGTTCCTCGACAAACGCGTCCAGCGCCGCCGCGCCCAATTGCCCCTCGCTCAGCGCCGTGACCAGCGCTTGTTCGTCGATCAATTCGCCGCGCGCGGTATTCACCAGAATCGCGCCGGGTTTCATCAACGCCAGTTTGCCGGCGTCCAGCATTCTTTCGGTTTCGGGGGATTGCCGCACGTGCAGCGAAACGACGTCCGCGCTGCCGAGCAGCTCGTCAAGCTCCACGAGTTCTACACCCAGATCGTTTGCGAGCGCGTAGTCGGGGTGGAACGTCCAGGCGATCACGTGCATTCCGATCCCCGCCCCAAGACGCGCCACCTGCCGGCCTATCGCGCCGAGGCCGACGATCCCCAACGTCTTTCCATGCAGCTGTGAAACCATGGCCTTGGGCCAGCCGCCGGCCTTCACCTCGGCGCTTATGTCGGGCAGCCTGCGGGCTGCGGCGAGCATCAGCGCCAGCGCGTGTTCAGCCACCGAGACGGCCGACACGGCCGGAGTATTGCAAACCGTAACCCCCCGCGCCCTGGCCGCCGGGAGGTCCACGTGATCGGTCCCCGTTCCCCAAATTGACAGGATCCTCAACTCCGCGCACGCCTCGATGACTTCCCTCGGATAGGCGACCGCTCCGCGTATGCTTATCACCGCCTCGGCGCCGCGAATCCGCTGAACCAGTTCATCATTCGTCCGCGGCCGCGTGTTGAAGATCGCAACGTCGCCGAGACCGCGCAGCATCGTCTCGGCCTTCGATCCCAGGAATATCGCGGGGTGATCGTCCGGCACAACGGTTTTCATCAAGTTCCCTCCCAGCGGTCCGGCCAGTCGCATGGCTTACGTTCCGTGCGCTTGCTCCTTCGCATCCAGCCAACACCGGCGGCCAGCGCAAAAGTAACCAAGCTCCAGCGTTGCCGATTGGCCGTTCACTATCATCGTGAAACATACCAGCCGTCGAGGAGGTCGGAGCTTTGGATCTTGAATTATTAGGCAAAGCCGCGTTGGTAACCGGCGGAAGCCGCGGCTTGGGCAGGGCCGCCGCGCTGACCCTGGCCGCCGAAGGATGCAACGTAGCCATCGCGGCCAGAACGCCCGAGACCCTGGAGGCCACCGCCGCGGAAATATCGGACAAGAACGTAACCGCCCACACGATCCAGGCCGACATGACCGCCGCCGAGGACATAGTCCGAATGGTCAAGTCCGTCGAACAGACGTTCGGCAGACTGGACGCGCTCGTGGCGAACGTCGGCGGCAGCCAGGGCGGAGGTCTCCTTGAATCGACCGACGCCGACTGGCAGGCAACCCTGGACGTAAATCTCATGCACGCGGTCAGATCGATCCGGGCCGCCGTTCCCCTAATGCAAGATTCCGGCGGCGGAAGCGTCGTCATCGTATCGTCCATATCGGGCATCTGGGAGAGCGTTCCGGCCCAATATGGAGTCGCCAAGGCGGCCGAGATATTTCTTGCCCGCTGTCTGTCGCTGGAGTTGGCGCAGTACAACATCAGGGTCAATTGCGTCGCTCCCGGATCGATCATGTTCGAGGGAGGCGGCTGGTGGCAACGGACCCTCGACATCCCGGAAGTTATGGACGAATTCGCCAGGTCGCAGTTCCCATACAAACGGCTGGGTACCGCGCGGGAAGTCGCCGATGCCGTCACTTTTCTGTGCTCGCCGCGGTCGTCGTGGATCGTCGGGACAACCCTGTCGGTCGACGGCGCCCAGCAAGGCGCGGGTCTGTGGTCGGTGGCCGAAATGCCGGGTCCGCCTGTCTGACGGCAAATGGCTTTCAGGACTCGCTAACGTTGATAGCGCCCTCTACACTTCGTAGAATTGTGCGGGATAGTGTGCCAGTTGCGCTCGCGTGGATGAGTAGCGGCCCCAATTCCAAAGAACGAAAGGACCGGTCCCTTGGAGCGGAAAGATCCGACGATCGTCGCGTGGATGAAGCCGTCATGCGGCTGGAGCAACGGCGTCCGCGCCGTATTTGGTAAATACAGTCTGGAATACGAGGACAAGGACATCATCAATAACCCGGAGAACTTCTACGAGATGGTCATGGCGTCGGGTCAGCAGTTCCAGCCGTGCGTCGAAATCGACGGCGTAATGCTGGCGGACGTAAGCGGCGAAGACGTCGAAGCCTACCTGCTTCAGAAGAGCATCGTCGGGCAGTCCGGCAGGCCCACCGACGTCCCCCTCGACGCGCCGTGCGAAACGCACGACGAGCCCGTCGAGATCGCACAGCCGATGGGGATCCAGCTTGGGGGCCTTGAGGACGACTCCTAACCCGAGCGGCCCGCGCCTGGGCTTTCGGACGTGCCGACCGTGACAGTTCGCGCGCGGGAGAGATTGTTCGCCGCCGCGGTCTTGCCAATCACGTCGTAGATGAATTTCTACTCGGCGGCATTCGCGTCTGATGACCGGGCAGAGGTTGTCGATGGTTTGACGAGCCAGTTCACCGGCGGTGGCGAGTCGATCGACCTGGCCGTTGCCTTCGTCAATTCATCGGATCCCACCCGCGCCGCCGAGCTCATTCCCGATATCCGCGAGTCGATCCAGCCAGACCACTTTCTGGCGTGCACCGCCGGCGGAGTAATCGGCGGCGGACACGAAATCGAAGGCCGGGCCGCCGTGACTCTGATCACCGGATCGCTGCCCAACGTTTCGATCAACCCGTTTCATCTCAGCGAGAGCGACGTGCGCGCTTCGCTCGAAGACTCCTCGACGTTCAGGGCGGTCGTCGGTGTGGAAACGCCGCCCGCGGTGTTCGTCCTTCTCGCAGAGCCTTTTTCCACGCCCACGCGCGAGCTTCTGGCTCTCTTCAACGACGTCTATCCAGGCGTACCGGTAGTGGGCGGCCTGGCCAGCGCCGGGGCGAGCCCTGGAATGAACGTGCTGGCCCTCGACCAGTGTGTTCACACAACCGGCGCGGTTGGACTTGCACTGGCCGGCGACCTCGAAGTCGAAGTAATCGTCTCTCAGGGATGCAAGGGCATCGGGCCGTTGATCACCATTACCGAAAGTGACCGCAACGTCATTACCAGCCTCGGCGGTGAGCCTCCGCTCAAGGTCCTTCGCGGCATCTTCAGCCAGCTGGCCCCCGAGACCAGGCGAATGGTCGAAAACGGCATCCTCATGGGCATCGCCGCCGCCGGCTCCGGCGACGACCCCGGTCCGGGCGACTTCCTTATACGCAATATCGCGGGCGCGGACCCATCGAGCGGCGCGCTTGCGGTCACCGACCTGGTCGAACCCGGCCAGCTGATCAGGTTTTTCGTGCGGGATGCTCAGTCGGCGACCGACGATTTCGAGCTGATGCTGAGTCCTCAGGCCTTCGCCACCCCCGCCTCGGCGGCTCTGCTATTTAGCTGCAACGGCCGCGGTCAGCGGCTCTTCAACCGGCCCGATGGCGACGTAAGCGTCGTGGCCAGGGCGCTCGGCGGCGACTGTCCCGTGGCCGGTTTTTTCTGCGCGGGCGAGCTTGGCCCGATCGGCTCCGTAAATTACATCCACGGCCAAACGGCCAGTCTTGTCTTGCTCAAGCCGAGCCAGAACTGACCCGCAAGCAGAACCAGTGGTATCCAGCAAAGCCAAAACCGTCTCCGAGTATCTGTCTGACCTGACCCCAGAACGCCGCGAGCTGGTAGGCGCCGTAAGGACCGAGATTCTGGCGAATCTGCCCGACGGATACCAGGAGACCATGCAGTACGGGATGATTTCTTACGTCGTCCCGCTGGAACGGTACCCCGACACCTACAACCGCCAGCCGCTCGGAATCATCTCCCTGGCGTCTCAAAAGAACTACTGTTCGCTCTACTTGATGTGCGTTTACAGCCACGCCAGCATTTCCCGTTGGTTTGAAGACGAGTGGAAGGCGACCGGCAAGAAGCTGAACATGGGCAAGTCGTGCGTGCGGTTCAAGCGGCTCGACGACTTGCCCCTGGAGCTGGTCGGTCGGGTTGTGGCGAAAGTGCCCGTGGACGACTTCATCCGCATCTACGAGGAAGCGCGGCGCAAGTAACCTGGCGGGCCCCAGCCCGTCGAGTCCCGTGCGCGGCTGGATCGCCCCGGACCGGCCGCCGCCTACATCACGCGATGCACAACCTCCAACAGGTTGCCGGACGGGTCCTCGAAGAAGACCGCGTAGTATTCGCCCATATACTCCGGGACGCTGCCCGGCCCGCTCTCGATTTTGGCGCCGATTTCGTTTAACACGTCACCGACGCGGTCCACTGCATCGGGACTCTCGCGCCAGAAGGCGATGCGGTTTGCATTGGGCTGGTGGCTCTTGTCCTCCACGATCGAGAAAAACGCCCCCGCGGGAAGCTCCGCATCGGTGGCGAAGACCTTCCAGACCGGCCCGCCGAAGCGCAGCGTAAAACCGAGCGCCGGGAGCAGCCTTCCGTAGAACTCCAGCGCCGCGTCGATGTCCGCAACCCGCAGGTCTACGTGGCTGAAGGGATTCACGGCGCTCCCGCCTGCTTATCGATTCGACCCGGCCCGCGTCCCGCCAGTTCGACGGACGGATTCCCTATCACCAGATTCCCAAACTCTCGGTTACTTCAGGAAATCGGCGATCCTGTCGACTCCCCGGTCGATGTTCTCCATGCTCGTGGCGAAGCTCAGGCGAACGCAGGCGTCCATGCCCGACGCCTCTCCGGGAACCACGGCCACGTGCGCTTCTTCGAGAAGGCGGCTCGAAAACTCGATCGAACCCGAAACCCCAAGCTTGTCATAGCACCGCGATACGTCGGGGAAGACGTAGAAGGCGCCCGAAGGCTCTGGGCAAACCACGCCGGGAATCGAATTCAATCGACGGCAGATGTGCGCGCCGCGCTCCTCAAACGCGCGGCGCATGGTCGTCACCGCCGACTGGTCGCCGGAGAGCGCCGCGGCCAGCCCGTGCTGAACGAACGTGGCCGTCCCGCTGGTGGTCTGGGATTGCAAGTTCGACATCGCCTTGATCAAGTCCGCCGGACCCGCCGCATACCCGATCCGCCAGCCGGTCATGGAATATGTCTTTGAACCGGCGTTGAACGTGACCGTGTGTTCGTAAGCGTGTTCCGAAACGCTCGCATAGCTCTTATATCCGCGGCCACCGAAAACGATGCGGTCGTACATCTCGTCGCTCAACACCACGATGTCGCGGCCTTCCAGGACTTCGGCGAGCCCTTCGACCTCGGCCGGCTCGTACATGAATCCGCCGGGGTTGTTGGGCGAATTGAAAACGAAGACCCGCGTTCGGTCCGTAATCGCCGATTCGAGCTGATCGGGAGTGATCTTGTACGAGTTCGACACTTCGCCCTGCACTACCACGGACCGCCCGCCGCTCAGCGCGGCCTGCTCCGGATACGAGACCCAGTACGGCGCCGGCAGGATAACCTCGTCGCCCTCGTCGAGGATCGCCGCGAACGCCAGGAACAGCGCTTCCTTGCCGCCAACGGTAATTAACACCTGAGAAATCGCGTCATATTCAAGGCCGTTATCACGCTTGAATTTCGCGGCCACGGCCTGCTTTAGCGGCACGATGCCCGAAGCGGGCTTGGCGTATTTTGTTTGGCCACCCTGCAACGCCGCCCACGCGGCCTGCTTGATGTGCTCTGGGGTGTCGAAATCGGGCTCGCCAGCCCCAAAGCTGACTACGTCGATACCCTGGCCAGCCAGCTGGGCGGCTTTGGCGCTAACCGCCAACGTAGCCGATTCCGTCAACTCGGACGCGCGCCTTGAAAGCTTCAAGCCTCTCACTCCTCCTCGGGTTGTCGCAGCAGCGCTGCTACATGAAAACGATCTAATCGTCTGCAAAGCGCTTATATTTTGCCGCAAAGCGCGGTGCCGGTGCGGGCGGGACCGGTCTAATCCCATTCCGGGAATTCCGCTGGCCCGCCGCTTCAGACCTCTTTCGAGATGGTCTCCTATCGCAGACTCCCGGCAGGGCCTTAGCTCCTATCCTATTGCCATGCGGCGCCTGCGCGAACGTCGGTCCGTCTCGCCAGGTGCGGACTCCGATCAGCTTCAAGCGCCGCGCAGTCGTATCGAGCGATCCATCGCCGCATGGTTTTGGAGGCGAAACTCATGGTCAATGCGGATCTGTCAGGACAAGTTGCCGTAATCACCGGCGGCGGACGCGGAATAGGCAGGGCCTCCGCCCGCGCTCTCGCAAAGGCGGGCGCCGACATCGCCATCTGCGCTCGATCCGCGGACGAGATCGACGCGCTCGCTCAGGAACTGCGGTCGCACGGCCGCAAGGTCGTGGCATCGGCGACCGACGTCTCCGACTGGACTCAGGTATGCCGCTTCGCGGACGAGGTCGAGCGCGGCTTTCCCGCCGTGGACCTCCTGCTGAACAACGCCGGGGTGAGCGCTCGACGGGTCAGCGTCGCCGAGAGCGACCCTTCCGAATGGAAGCAGATAGTGGATATCAACTTGTTCGGAACTTACTACGTCACGCGCGCGCTTGTCGGACAGATGCGGTCAGGCGGCAAGATCATCAACGTCGGATCGGGAATGGGGCACGAGGCTCACCCCAACGCAACGCCGTACAACGTGTCGAAGGCGGGCGTCTCGATGTTTACCCGATGCCTCGCCCTCGAGCTGTGGGAACGCGGCATAGACGTAAACGAGCTGGTCCCGGGGCCTGTTGCAACAAGGATGGTTACGTGGGCGTCCGACACCTCGTCTGAGGAGGCCGTCCTGGAGGAGTTGCGCGACCGGCCCCCGCCGTTCAGCCCGAGCGAGCGCGTCAAGTCCGTCGCCGAAGTAGCCGAGCTCGTCGTCTGGCTCGCCAGCCTGCAACCGGGCGGACCCACGGGCCAGTCCTTCTCCCTCGCGCGGCGACCGCTGTAGACGCACCGTCGGACGGTCGACGTCCGCCGCTCCCAAACTCCGTCGCGGCGCGCCGCCCCTGGAGAATCCGGTCCAGGAGTTCCCTCTTCCGCCAGGCAAGGCTTGCCGCGTCGAGCCACGCGGCTACAATCTGGGACCATGCCTGATCGACCGAACATCGTCATCATCACGATGGACCAGCTTCGCTGGGACGCGCTTGGCTGCGCCGGCAACCCTGTCGTGCAGACGCCCAACATCGACCGTTTGGCCCGCGAGGGCGCGCGCTGCGAGCACTTTTTCGTCCAAAGCCCGGTCTGCCAGCCAAGCCGCGCGACCATGTTCACTGGCCGCTATCCGCGCGCCCACGGCGTCAAATGGAACTGGCATAACCTGCCGGATCGCGAATCCACCATCGCCGGCACGCTCAGCGGCGCCGGCTACCACACCCACGCGATCGGCAAAACGCACTTTACGCCGCTGGACAAGCTCCACGGTTTCGATGACCGGTTCTTCGTCGAGGGCAAGATGTACTCCGAATACGACGAATACCGGACCCGCCTCCGCGAACGCGGACTCGACAGCGCATATTTTGAGCACACCAGGCAATGGGGGAACCCCGAAAATTACGGAGCGTCTACGTTCCCGCTCGGCGACGACAACTATGTCGACACCTACATCGGTCGAAACGCCAGGCGCATAATTTCGGCAGATGACCGCGCGCCGTTCTTCTATTGGGTGTCGTTTTGCAACCCGCACATGCCATTCGACCCGCCCGAACCATTCGATTCGATGTACCCGCCGGAGTCGGTTGACGTGCCGCCGGATTTCCCCCACATTCAGCACTCCCGAATCCCGGAGTTTCGAACGAGTTCCGGTCAGCGGGACTTCTCGGCTCTAACCGAGCAAAAGCTCCGAAAGGTAATCGCCAACTACTACGGCTGCATCAGTCTGGTCGATCGGGAAATCGGCGGAGTGCTCGACGCGCTCGAATCGCGGGGCGTGCTGGACGATACCGTCATCATCTTCCTGTCCGATCACGGCGAAATGCTGGGGCACAAAGGCCGGCTCTGGAAGGGCAGAATGCTGTACGACCACCTCGTTCGGGTCCCCTTCATTCTGCGCTATCCGCGGGAAATCGGAGGTGGACAGATCATCTCCGATCTGATTCAGGCCACCGATATCATGCCAACGATTCTCGACTATGCCGGCGTCTCCGGAGCGCCCGGAATCCAGGGACGCAGCATTCGACGCCTGCTTCGCAAAGACTCGGTCGACTGGCGCCAGTGGGCGTTCGCCGAGGCCGGCGGGGTCAAGATGGCGCGGACTCACACGTGGAAACTGATTCACTACGCGGGCAGGTCCTACGGCGAGCTCTTCAACCTGGAAGCCGATCCACTCGAGCTCGAAAACCTGTACGACCGCCCCGAATACGCGCCGAAGCGGGCCGAGATGGCGCAGCTATTGCTCAACATCCTGATCGAAACCGAAGACCCGCTGCCTGAGGCGGCGCTTGGAACGCCGTATGAGGGGATCGCCGGCGATCATCCGCAGCAAGAGTATGGAGGCCGCGATCGGGAAGCGTACCTGCATTAGGACGGACGGCCCGGCAGCGCCGACCAAGTTGACGCGCCCGTCCACAAGCTCTCCCGTATTCCCTCCAGGCCGCTCGGATCAAATAGCCGTATGTTGACTCCGCCCGCTCTTGATACTTCCCGCGCCCGCTCGGCCGCCCCCCCGGTTTCCATCGATCTCGGAATCCAGCCCAGGCTTGGCGATCTCGCCTGGGCGTTCCAGGACATGCCGGGGCTGGTGGTGCTCGAAGGCGGCCGGCAATTCGGCGTCGACGGGCGGTGGTCATATCTTGCCGCCGACCCGATCCGAACGATCTCCGCCGCCCCCGAAACGTCGACATTCGACCGCGGAACCGGATTCCTCCATCGGCTCCGCGGCGCGCTCCAGACTTACGAGTCCGGCTCTGCCGCCGGTCCTCCGTTTCAGGGCGGCGCAATCGGCTACATCTCATACGAAGGCGGCGACAGTTTGCACCGCCCGGTGGACCGCGACTCCGGCTCGGCGCCGGCGGGATATCTGTGGGCGGGCCTCTACGGCTGGGTTGTCGCTCGGGACGCGCTCACCGGCCTGACGACGTTGATCGTGAACGGCTCGGCCCACGACGATCCCGGCTCGGTCGTCGCGGCGATAACGGACCGCCTCCGGTTGAGACTTCGCGAGGGCCGGCGCGCTCGACTCGATGCTCCCGTCTCGAACGCCTCCAGAGCGCGGTACGCTCGATGGGTCCGAAAGGCCAAGGACTACATTTCCGCCGGCGACTGCTATCAGGTCAACCTGTCCCGCCGCATCTCGGCGCGACTGGAAGGGACCGGGCTCGATCTGTTTCGGCGCTTGACGCGTCACCATCCCGAACCGTTTTCGGCCTACCTGCGGAGCAACAGCGTCGAAGTCGTCAGCGTTTCTCCCGAGCTGTTCCTGCGCAAGACGGACAGAATGGTGCAATCCAGACCGCTAAAGGGCACGCGTCCCCGCCGCCGCCGCCCCGAAGACGACGCCGCCATCGCCGAGGCTCTGCGAAAAAGCCCCAAGGACCGGGCGGAGAACGTCATGATCGTCGACGTCGTCCGCAACGATTTCGGTCGAGTCTGCCTGCCCGGCGCCATTGAAGTTCCGACGCTATGGTCAGTCGAGGCCCACCCCAGCGTATGGCAGCTTGCCTCCGAGATTCGCGGGCAGCTGGACTTCGACCGTGACTCGGTGGACTTGCTTGAGGCGTGCTTGCCGCCCGCGTCGGTCACAGGCGCTCCCAAAATTCGGGCGACCGAGATAATCCAGGAAATCGAACCCCACCCGCGCGGCGTCTATTGCGGAACCGTATTCGCGGCGGGCTTCGATGGAAGCCTGGTAGGCAGCGTCGCCATAAGGACCTTGCAGGTAGTCGATCGATCTGTCCAGCTTCACGTGGGCGGCGGAATCGTCGCCGACTCCGAGCCGGACGCCGAATTCGACGAGACCGTCCACAAAGCCCATGGCATCCTCGAAGCCTTCGGTCTCCGCGAGTAGGAGAGGCCGCCGCCGTACCCGTTCGCCCTGAGCTCCGTCGAAGCGCGCGCGACCCAACGCGCGGACTCGTCGCGGCGCTATGACGACCTGTCAGCCAACTTCCGGGTGGGCGCTCCATGACTCGAAGGGCTGGCTGCCCGCCGGCAGATTGACATCGATTACCTGACCGGGAGCCATGTCAACCGGAGTCGTAGGTCCCAGCTCGATCCCGTTCGAGAGATGAACCTCGACCCTGACCCGGGTTAGCGTCGCGTCCGTCGTATTCTCCACGCTGCCCGTGAAAGCGTTGGTGGTCGAGTCATACGACAGGATCAATCGAGCGCCGGCCCGAACCTCGTCATGGGTCTCGCCCGGCGTTACCTGAGTATTGGACTCTTCCCCGCCTTCACCCGACTCCGAACTACCGTCGTGCTCACCGGCCTCTTCGCCACCCTCGCCCGACTCCGCGCCGGCATCGTGCTCACCGGACTCCGCCCCGCTGCCGCTCTCGCCTGATTCAGAGTCGCCGAGGCAGCCGACGCCCCCGCCCACGATCGCCCCGATTATCACGGCGCCCACGACAATGCCAATGAACCAACGCTTCCACGTCATCACGCTGTCTACTTTCGATATTTGATTCTTGCTACCCGTCAAAGCTACCGGGCGGTTGTTAAGAAAATTCGAAGGAGACCAGCATCATTTGCATGTTTCAAAAATCTGCGCTCAGCCAGATCGGGAGCGGTGATCCCGTATCCCCGCCGCGCCCGATGCGGGCGCGGCAGCGCCGGTCACGCCTAGCGGCGGTCCGACCTCACCCCCAGCCGCGGCTCAGCTCACACCCTGCGCAGCTTGTGAATGCTGTTTTCGCGTCCGACCTCGCAGACATACAGATTTCCGCGCGAGTCGCCCCAGATGCCATGCGGACTCAGAAACTGGCCCGGGCCGTCGCCGCGCTCGCCAAACCTGCTGAGAATCTTGCCGTCCATGTCAACGACGGCCACGCCGGCGTCGATTTCGGCAACGTACATCACGTCGTCCGGATCCATGTAGAAATCGGCGGGGCGCGCGAATCCGTCCCATTCGTAGAGAAACAGTCCGTCCAGATTGAAAAACTGGATTCGTGAGTTTTCGCGGTCCGCCACCCAGACGCGCTCGCGCGGATCGACCCACACGCCGTGCGGCAAGTTGAACTGTCCGGGCGCGTCGCCAAACTCGCCCCAGGAGCTCAGATGCTCGCCCGCGGCCGAGAACCTGTGGGTGCGTGAATTGACGTACCCGTCGGAAACGTACATGTCGCCATTGGGAGCAAACGCAAGCTGGGTCGGATCGTGGAACGGGCCGCCGCCGGTCGCGGGCTCGCCGACCGTGCCGAGCGTTTGAAGCAGGTTCCCATCGGTGTCGAACTTCCAGACCACCTGGCCGTACCGGTCCGTAAGCCACAGCTTGTCGTTCGCGTCGACGTAAACCGCGTGGGCGAAGTTAAGCGTGTCCCTCCCCCAGGACGCGACCACGTTCCCGCCGCTGTCGAACACGATCATCGGATGGTCGCCCCGATTGAAGGCGTAGACACGGTCCCGGGAATCCACCCCCACGCCCGCAACCAGCTTCATGTCCCAGCCGTCGGGCAGTTTCGCCCAACCCTCTTCGACCTCGTAAACGTAATCCCCGCTGCCTAATTGCATTTTCACTCCCGATGAAACCGCTCAAGCCCGGACCGAGTGGATCCGCGCCTGCACATAATGACCGCCTCCGACATCCTTGGCTAACCCCTTCATTTCCATAATCGTCAACAAGGCCGCCACTTTGTGCGCCGGCAAGCCGCAAGTTCGGGTTATCTCGTCCCTGTGGATCGGCTTTAGAGAAAGCGTCTCGACGACCTGCCGCTCGTCCTCGCGCATCGGCGGCGGCGGCTCGACTTCGAACGACAATTGAATCGCGCGCGCCGCGAAGTTGATCGTCTCGAGCACGTCGTCCGAATTCCGGGCCATCACCGCCCCGTCGCGAATCAGCGCGTTGCAGCCGGCGCTGTTAACCGAGAACACGTCGCCCGGCGCCGCCAGCACGTCCCGCCCCTGATGGTTCGCGAATGACGCCGTTATCAAAGCGCCGCTTTTCACAGGCGCCTCGGTGATCAGCGTCGCCATGCTCAGCCCGCTGATTATTCGGTTCCGCTGCGGGAAATTCTCCCCCGCCGGTTTCGTTCCAGGCGGAAATTCGGTCACCACGGCGCCCGATTCCGCGATTTCCTCGGCGAGACCGCGATGTTTCGCGGGATAGACGATATCGATACCGGTGCCGAGGACAGCAACCGTGCGACCGCCGGCATCCAGCGCCGCCCGGTGCGCCTCGCCGTCTACGCCGAACGCAAGCCCGCTGATGACGGTGAGTCCGGCCGCCGCAAGATCGGCCGCCAGCAGCCGCGTTAGCTGCCTTCCGTACGGCGATATGCGCCTCGTTCCCACTATCGCAATCGTGCGCGTCAAGTCCTGCTCGGTAAAGCCGCCTTTCGTATACAAGACCGCTGGAGGCGAGGGTATCTCCCTCAGCAAAGGCGGAAACGCCGCCGAACCGAACGTGATCAGATGCGCGTTTGCCGATTCGACTCTTTCCATTTCGACGTCAGGGTCGATTCGGTTCCTCTCGTCGATCAGGGAAGAGGCCCGATCTGCGGGAATTCCCGCCTCGATCAGCTCCGACCGGGACGCGTTCCATGCAAGCGACATGTCCTTGAACCGGTCGTGCAGCCGCAGCATCGCCGCGGGACCGATGGCGGTCAGCGTCGCCAGCGCGGCCCAGTACTTCTCGTCACCCGCGTATTTGCCGGATTCAGACATCAAACCCCGCTCGGAACCGCTCGGTTCGTACCAAACTCACTGGCATCTTTAGGGTTTCAGCTTCCCGTTTTTCAGCTGCGTCCCAATCGTCATTCCCGCGCAGACGGGAATCCAGACCCCAAGTACGCTACGTTTATCCCATCGTCAAATCAACGCGTTTTCGAAGTTCGCTGGGTAATTTTCAAAATCGGCCTTTTTCATCCCGTTCCCAACCATCATTTCCCGCGAGAATACCTGCACTCAGTTTGATCTGGGGCCGGATCGGGGATCCATGCAGTCACACTTCGCCATCGTCACATAACGCGATGTGGTTACCTCCCAAAGGACGTGCAAGATCCGACCTGGCTAGAAACCGCTCACGCGGCGTTGCGGTTGCACTGCTCCTGATACCTGTCGCGAACGTCTGATTCGAGTGTTCCGCCGAGCCAGTCGAGATACCGAAAGTAGATGCTCCACTCGTAATCCGTCCGCGGCGTCGGCGGGCCAAAAGATGCCCATATGCTAGCCGCTGCCTTTGCTGCATCGGTTTCGTTTTGAAAACACCCCTCCCGGGTTTGCGGATAGCGGTTCGCATACCTGGCAGCTACATGCCAGAGCTCATGCGCCAGCGTTGTAGCCAGCGCCTCCAGCCGCTCCCCGCGCAGGTCGGAATTCACTGTGATCGTGTTATTCGCCGGACTATAGCGAGCGAGAGCGGAAGAAGGGAGCGTGCCGAAGACGATCTCGGTTGCCCTTGCTTCTGGCTTTTCAAGAAGCTCGGTCCACAGCGACGCCAAGTGTTCCCCTGAGGTAAGAAGGTCCAACGCCGCCTGCAAAGTCGGATCGCGGCGGGGCGGAGCGGTAACCGTGAAGTTGAAGGATGCGTACGGACCGTCGCCGCGAGCATTAAAGGCATTGACGGCGAACGTGTGCTCACCGATGGTCAGGTCATACAGCGTGATATCGAAGGCGCCGCCCGAAGATGCCAGGGTTCCGCCCCGGACAGTAGCTCCCGTGACGCTCCAGCGGTAACCCTGCAAGGGCAACCCGCCGCCATCGGCTGGAGGGGCGGCGCGCACCCGAACGTCGTCGCTGCGAGTGACTGGGTCCAGTGGCTGAATGGCTAGGTTGCGCGGAGCGGTCGGTAAGCCGCCAGCCGGGGTGGGTTCGGGAGGGGGCGCGGTTGGCGATGGCGCCGACACTGGGACCGCCCATGCGAAGGCAGCTTGCACATCGGCGCGGTGGTCGGCTCTACAGTTCGCTTCCGCCTGATCGCCATAGGCGCGCTCGTAGATGCCCACGTTGCCGGGACGATTTAGATGAGCTTCGACGATGTCGTTCAGACCTACGCAAGCCGTGGGCCAGCCGCCCGGCGCTGGCTCGCTTGACGGCGCGGAAGCTATTGCAGGTAGTGCCCATGCGAAGGCAGACTGCACGTCAGCGCGGTGATCGTTCTGGCAATGCGCCTCAGCCTGATCGCCGTAGGCGCGCTGATAGATGCCTACGTTGCCGGGGCGATCCAGGTGAGCCTCGACGATATCGTTGACTTCTAGGCAGGTCGTCGGCCAGCCGCCCGGCGCTGCCGCCGAAGCGCGCGATACCGCTATGGTCAGCGTCAGCGCCGCCGCCACACACGCGACAACCAGCACGCCCGGCGAGGGAGATCGGAGCGACACGCTCAGATCAGTCATAGCCTGCGATGCCGTTCCGCCCACGCGCCGTATCGCGGTGCCCTGGCAAGCCTCCCATCACGAATACCCCCGCAGCGCCGCATAGTTCCGGCCGTAGGTCACCTTGCCCAGGACAACCGGATGGCGAGCGCCGGTAGCCGAAGGAACGTTACCGGCGGCCAGTTCAAACGTCTGGTTCGCCAGAAGCGCGAATCCAACGGCCTCTTTAGCGTCGGCGGGAATCCCCAATACGTCAACGGGAATCACTTCGATATTGGGCAAGAGCTCCTTCAAGCGCCGCATGAGATAGGCGTTATGGACTCCCCCGCCGGAAACAACGAGCTGGTCCAACTGAACCGGAGCCTCGCCGCAACGAATCACGGCGTCGCTGACGGTTCGGGCCGTCAGTTCCGTAGCGGTGCAGATTAGGTCCGCCGCGCTCGACGGCCCCGCCGCGGCCAGCATTCGTTCGACGAAATCCTCCCCAAACTGCTCGCGTCCCGCCGATTTGGGAGGTGGGCGGCGGAAGTAAGGATCGTCAAGCAACGTCTCCAGTAGGGAGGCGACAGGCTTTCCGGAGCTTGCCAGGCGCCCCCCGGAATCGAACCCTTCTTGGTCCCGACCCAGCCGCCGGACCAGAGCGTCGATCACCATATTGCCCGGCCCGCTGTCGAAGGCTTGAATCTGGTCCAGCTCGGCCGCGGGCGGCAACACCGTGAGGTTGGCGATGCCGCCCAGGTTGAGCAGCACCCGACCGAGTCGGGGGCGCCGGAATAGGACGTAGTCCACGAGCGGGATAAGCGGCGCGCCTGTCCCTCCGGCGGCAACGTCGCCGGGGCGAAAATCCGAGATCGTCGTCACGCCGGTCTCCTCGACCAGAACCGCGGCCTCGCCGATCTGTAGCGTCGAGGCGATCTGATGTCCGCAAAATTCGCTGCGGTCGGACTGGTGGTAGATCGTCTGGCCATGAGATCCGATCAAATCCAATTGGTGAAGCGGCACCCCGCCCGCCCGACAAACGTCCTTGACTGCCTGCGAGTAGAGGCCGCCCAACAAGACGCCGAGCTGGCTGATGACGCCCGCCGCAACCGGCTGCCCGGAGGCGACCCGCAAAATGACGTCCCTGACTTCGGTGGGATAAGGAAAGGACATGAATTGCCTGAGTTCGAGGGCCGCCTTGTTTCCCGACCCACGAATCTGCACCAGCGCGGCATCGACACCGTCGAGCGAGGTGCCTGACATGAGACCGACAATCAGCCTTGAATCTTTCACGGGATCTGCCCTGAATTCGGAAACGCGGACAAACGCTCCAATTCAGCTCAATCCGCCGTCAGTCCCGTAGCGGCCGCCGCTGGCCCGCCCCCGTTTTCCCTGGCGGAGTCAACCATCCGCACGTACGCGGTATTGCAGTGCCTCGGCCAGATCGGCGACGCCGATTCGGTGGTTGTGAAATTGAGTGCTGGCGCTCGGATCTGACGCGGCTCGCGCGCCTCCCCGATGGCCAGAACGGCGCTTGACCCGCCCCGATTCTCCTCAGATTTTGACCACCATCCACCACCAAAACTTTTTTGCCAGCAAAGGTAGTGTTTGGTAATGGTTGCTAGTCCCCTAGCACCTGTTTTTGCTAGCTGAGTAACTGCTCCCGCCAACCCGGCGAACACTTCGCAATTCCGCCTTCAGAGTCTCCTCGATTATACCGTCGAAGCCTACGCTCCAGAGCGGCTGCTCGCCTCGGACGCCCCGTGCAATCAAACTGCCAGCCGGACCTACTCACGCGCTCCTCGGACTAACATACAAGCGCGAGATGGTCCCGCGGGATGTGCTTGTTTGCATTTGACCTCCTCTAATTCAATTTCGACTGCCGTGCGCAATTCCTACGAGTTGCATCCCCGGCCGCTTTGCCCTGCGGCGAAGCGAATGCTCCATGAATAGCCGAACGCTCGATCATCGGACGCTGGACGACATCGTTCAGCGAATCGTCGCCGTTGCCCAGCCCGACAAGATCATTCTCTTCGGGTCCGCCGCTCGCGGCGAAATGGGTCCCAACAGCGACGTCGACCTCCTGGTCGTCAAAGACACCCAGGATGTGCGTGGCCTCGCAGCTCGTATCTACCGCCATCTGCGTGGCATCCGAGTCGCCGTCGATGCCATCGTCGTCGCACCGGCCAACCTGGAGCGCTACAAGGACAGCCACGCCCTTGTCATCAAACCGGCTCTGCAGGAGGGTACCGTCGTCTATGAAGCCGCCTGAGCGCTTCCCGCCCGACGATCCCCGCGAATGGATCAACCGCGCCCGCAGCAATCTCATCAAGGCCGCCAACCGAGTCCCAGGCGTCTACCTTGAAGACCTCTGCTTCGATGCCCAGCAGGCGGCCGAAAAGGCCGTAAAGGCTCTCCTGATCGCACGCGGCGTCGACTTCCCCTATGTGCACGACTTGGGTCTCCTGCTCACCTTGCTCGAAGAGGCCGGCGAGACGATTCCGGAAGCGATCCGCCAAGCAGAGAAGCTCAACCCATATGCCACCGCCTCTCGCTATCCCGACGTTGCCGATCCCGTCTCTGAGGGGGAGTATCGCGACGCAGTCCGGGTCGCCAGAGCAGTCGTGGATTGGGTCCAGGCGCGCCTATGAACTCTAAGCGCGCTAGCTCTCGGACAACGGCCTCAACCAACAGGCTCTGTCGTCACCTTCAACTGTGCTGTTCAACGCGGATTGCATCAGTTAAGAACCCGACCACTCCTGTTTGCCAATCGGTCGCTGAACCTGCTGCGCCCGGCGTTGTGGTCGATCGCTAAGCAGACATGGCGGTTGATCGCTGCCATGATCGCCATAGCCGCCGTCATTGTGGCGGCCCACCGCTGCCGGCTAGTCAGCACCACCCCAGCACGCACCGCAGCGCCACCGCCGGCCCCAGTCGTTACACCTTCAGAGGAGGACGCATGACAATCCTGATTCAGACCGTCTCGCTCGCCGTCGCCGGAGTCAGCTTCATCATTGGCTTGAACGGCTTCCTCCAGGGGGACTGTTGCTGGGACGTGGTGCTGGTGAGGGATATTCATCAGGAATACATAGAAGCGGGTGCCGAGATTGTCATCACAAACACCTTTGGCACAGAGCGTGACATGCTGGAAGAGGGCGGCCTCAAGCACCTTGTGCTCTCCATACCGTCGTCTGACGGAGACGGGACGATAGAGGCAGTCAGCCGCTTCGCCGACGAGGTTGTCCAGAGGCTGTAAGGCACTCAACAGAACGTGCGTTGGCAATGCATCTGCAAGAATCCAGCTACGAAGACACTAAGACAGTCTTGAGAGAATGAAACCCGTAAGTCTGGCGGTTGTCGGCGCCGGGGTGATGGGGAGGAGGCACGCGGAGCTTATCGCGGCCAACGGAGCCTGCTCACTCGTCGGCATTTGCGACGTCGATGCCGGTCGGGGCGCCCTGGCCGACGAGCTCAACGTCCCGTTCTACGGTGACCTCGATGAGATGCTTGAGCGCGAGGGGCCGGAGGGCGCGGTGATCTCGACCCCCAACGGTGACCACGCCGCCGGTGTCGAGGCGTGCGCCAGACGGTCGGTGGACGTCCTCATCGAGAAGCCCATTGCCGACACGGTCGAGGGAGCCGACGGCATCATCGACCTTGCGCGAGAGACGGGGATGCGGGTCCTGGTAGGCCACCACCGTCGCCACAGTCCCTTCATTCAGGAAGCGCGCTCGGTCGTCCAGGGAGGGGCGCTGGGGAAGCTCGTCGCCGTCTCCATGCTCTGGGCGCTGCTGAAACCGAGCGACTACTTCGACGTAGAGTGGCGGCGTATGCGCCCCGGCGGCGGTCCGACTCTCATCAACTTGGTCCACGAGCTAGACACTATGCGGTTCGTCTGCGGCGAAATCACCGAGGTCTTCGCCAACGCGAGCTCGGCGGCCCGAGGTCTCGAGGTGGAGGACTCCGTGACCATCTCGGTGTCTTTCGAGAGCGGCGCTCTGGGGTCGATAGTCGGCTCAGACGCGACGCCCTCGCCGTGGTCGTACGAGTCCACGACTCATGAGAACCCTGACTACTTTCACACCGACGAGAACTGCTACTATTTCTTCGGCACGACGGGTTCGCTAGCCTTTCCGCAAATGGACGTGTGGCGGTACACCGATGCGGACGAGTCAGGCTGGCAGCACCCGATGGTCAGGTCGCGGCAAGCCGTGGCTCGCGCCAACCCGCTGACGAGACAGCTAGAGCACTTCTGCCGAGTCGTCAGAGGCGAGGAGGAGCCCATCGCCGACGGTCGGGATGGCGCGCGGTCCCTCTCGCTCGCCCTCGCAGTGCTAGAGTCTATTGAGCGTCAGGCGCCGGTAGTACTTCCCACGTCGTAGCCGCAGAGCGCGCGCGGATATCCGAAGGAACAAGATGGAGCTCGACAGCGCGCAGATCGCCGAGTTCGACGAACGGGGCTACCTGTTTTTCCCCGCCCTCTTGGATAGCGATGAAGTGGCGATCCTACAGGGGACGGTGCCGGAGATCCTGAGCCGGCGGGGCCCCGAGGTGGTCCCGGAGAAGGACGACCCGACGGTGGCGAGGCTTGCGTTCGGCGCCCACGTTTATTCCGAGCCGTTCCGGTGTCTCTCGCTGCTCCCGCGCCTGCTCAACCCGGTGCGACAGCTGCTAAGGGACGACGTCTATCTGCATCAGAGCCGCCTGAACCCCAAGCCGGGCTTCGGCGGCGGCGCGTCGTGGGACTGGCACCAAGACTACCCGCCCTGGCACATGATCGACGGTATGCCCGAGCCGAGATGCGTTATGGGGTCGATCTTTGTCGACGACTGCACTGCCGTCACGTCGCCTCTCCTGGTGGTCCCAGGCTCACAACGCCACGGCCTGCTGGACTCCGAGCTTCACGAGGACGCGAAGGGTACGGGGTACGCCCTTCACACTATCGACAACACAGACCTGGAGCGGCTCGCCAAAGAGAGCGGCATCGAGCCTCTGATCGGACCGGCTGGGTCGGTCGCCTTGATCCACTGCAACGTGCTGCACGGCTCGGCCAACAACGTGTCGCCGTGGCGTAGGGCGATCATGTACCTGAACTACAACGCCGTCAGCAACGCCTGCACGGGCACCGAGCGTCCCTGGTACCAGAACAACCGCGACTTCACCCCCATGGAGCCGGTTGACAACGGCTGCCTCAAGGCGCTGGCGTGACGGCTTGGGCCGCGCGTCCTGCCCGGCCGAACCTACCGGCGGCACTCGTCGCCGCAGTCGCCGATTTCCTGGATCGTTCAAAGCAGTCAGAGGTCCTAGATGTCATTAACCGGGCAAGTGCAGAGTGCATGGCGCTGCCTGCCGAGAAACTTCTGAAACTTCTTCAGTTTGCGGAGAAGGTCGACTAGAGGATGTTCTACGGAAACTTCTGGTACTTCTTCAGGCGAACAGATACCACGGTGCTCTCAAACTCAAGACCGCAAGAAAAGGTACAGCCGACCCCGGGCTGAGGAGTTTCACAGAGCCCCCAGCCACAACTCAAAGATAGTTTCTGTCTATCGTCGAAATGGGCCCACCAAGCTACACAAAATCAGGAACTTTCACCCCGCAGTTTCAGCTTGGGGCTACAGCTACGCAGCGTCAGGGCCGGGACCTTTCCCGTCGCAGACGGCGCCCAACCGACAAAAATAGCCGAAGCTCGACCACTATGGCCGGATAGTGTTCGGTCCCCGTAGACGTTGCGGGAGACTCGTGGAAGTTCGAGATCAACCGGGTAGCTTGATTCTTGAAAAACGACTCAAGGACCAGGCGCAGGACGTATTGCGCTCAGCGCGTGGTATGGCGTAGGGTCCAAGATCGGTAAGCAAGGGCCCGAACTGCCGCTGCCGCTTCCTGGCTCGAAACGGGCGTGCGGTTCTTGAGCCCCGGAAAGAGCATGTTTGCCGCTTGCTCGAACATACGGAACATATCGGGATTCATGTAGCGCCCGCCTTCTCGACATCCACGGTTGGCGCGCCAATCATGGCAGAGGACCGAGCACGAGCACGTGCCCGGCGTGCAGGGTTGGCGACGTTGGGCTGGTAACGCTTAGATGGGATACGTCGCCAGTTTCATTGTGCCGGACGCCAATCCCGACCCGAGCCCCTCGGTTGTAACTTATGGGAGGGTACGCCACGCGGATCAGTTCACCCTGCTGCCACATGTCAGTGGGATACCAGAGCTGCACAGCATTTCCGTTGTCGACTAGCCGTGTGTTGTTCTCTGCATCAACCACGAACGGCGTCAAGCGATAATCGCGATCTAGAGGCTGCTGCGCCCGGAAGTACACCACCAGGCGGGCGCGGCGGATCGAAAACCGCACTTCGCGCAACAACTCCACTCGATAGCCGACGACGTCCAACATGCCATCGAAGGTAGCCCGCACCGGCTTAAACCGGTCCTCTGAAGACGCGCGTGCAAAAGAGTAAAACGAAGGTGGCACACTTGACGCCTGCGCCTTGCTAGCCGACGTATCCGGCGGCTGCCGCTGGAAGAGCAAAAAGCCGTCGTCACCCGACAGCAACGAATACTGCCCGCTAACTAATAATGAGTTAACCTCATGGAACAGTTGGTCTGGACTAAGGGGGTCGGAGGACCCGGCGACGTCGACCAGCACGTATTCCGAGTCGTCTACTGTCGGAAAGACATAGGCCTTCTTCCGTCCGGACAGGTGGGGGAAGACGTTTGTTTGGGCCGACACGGTGGCGCCCGGTGGAATGTCGGCAAGTAGCGGCTGCAGGCGCTCTGCGTGTGGCGACGCGGAGGGCCAGGCGAAGCGCTGTCCCGGCGGCAGGATACCCTGGCGCCAGCTTTGGCCCAGGGCGACTCCCAATCCGATAATTGTGATCCCCAGCGCGGCAGTCGCCGGTGGCACTTTGAACCAGCGCTGGCACCTCTGGGCCAGCGACCCCGTACCGTAGATCGCGGCCACTATCAGGGCAGGAACCACCTCCGCGGAGTAGTGCGCGCCGCCGCCATGCTGCCAGGTCGAGCCGGACAGACCGTTGATAGCCAGCGCCGGCGCTGCCAGCGCAAGTTGAATCGGGGCTACGACCGCGAGAAAGCCTGTGCTCGCCAGCAGGTTCACTATGTAGGTCACCGTGTATTGGGGTACCGGACCGATCGGGTTGTCTCCGACCCTCTCAGTGAAGAAAGCGCGAATGTGATAATTCGCGTCCTCATAGCGAGCGGCGAAAAGGGACGGCACACCACCGTTGAAGTGCGGGATTATGACTAAGAAGCTGAACGCTACCCAGGCGAAAGAGAGGCTGGCCACGGCAATACCGAGCCGGCGCTGTCCTTGCACGAGCCAGGCGTACAATCCCATCATCCCCACCAGCAATCCGACGTCCTCCCTGGCGGCGGTGCACACAACGGCGAGGGCAATAAACGCCCAATAGCGTTTCGCCAGCAGGAAATACAAGGCAAACAACAGCAGAGATCCTGTCATTGAGACGATATGGAAATCGGCCAGGTTCGCCGCCTGAATAGACGGAAACGACAGATACGTTGCGGCGAATCCAAGTGCTGCCCAGCGGTTTCTCAAGTGCCGCCGGGCGATCCAGTACACCGGCAGCGCGCCCAGCGCCAGGACGACGGTAAGAAGCACGATCAGGCTCTCTGGTCCTGGATAAATCAGGTACAGCACGGCCAAAGGGAGGAACAGCAGCTCGACATGGTAGGTGAAGAGCGAGTCGCGATCGGCGCCAGGCCCATATTCCAGAAGGCGCTCCAACTCCCTACCCACCTCGCCCCGGAAGACGGTAAACCGGAACAGACGGCCGTGCGCCATGTTCCACGTTATCTGGTCGGCATAGCCCATATCCAGGGCGTGGCTTTCCAGGTTGCTATGGCGACGCAAGGCCAAACCACCCGCAGTCATGGCGTAGGCAACGATCATCAGAACGAGCAGAACGTGAGTGAAGCGTGCCGAACGCAACAAATTACTCAACACCTGGAGATCTACCTATCGCTGCGGCTTAGCGGCCAGGCGGTCAGGAATCGCCACGATCGCCTGACTCGGTGCGATTACCTTCACCGGCGCTCCGACCCCTAAATGGGAAATCGGCCGGGCTGGTTGTAAGCGGCAGTGCCTCGTTAGCAAGCTTTGCCAATGCGATCGAGTGATGGAGAACCGCGCTTTGCGCACTCCATTTTCATGCGGCAAAGAGCGCGGTTCACGCGCCTGTAACTTCTATCGAGTGGCGTCCGCTGCCACCGTTGGGCTGCGGCAAATTGAACGTGTCCGTTTGCACCGCGCCCGTTCCGTCAATGGCGCGGGAGGTGAGCGTCAGTTTCTGTCCGGCCGCGATGTCGAACTCAGCCTGCCATCTAACCCACGTGTCGCGACCAAGAGGAGGATCCAAGAACACCGTGGGGCGCCAGGTAGCCTGACCGTCGCTGCTGAATTCAACGCCGACAACTCCCCGGTCACCAGCGTAGGCAATACCGGCGATCTGATGGCGTCCCACGGGAACTTGAAAGGAGTCGCCGGGCACGTCAATCCGCGACATTGTCCGCACAACCCCGAGTCGGTTCCACCCTCGCTGCGCGTACCAATCAACATGCTCGTTACGTAGCGCACGAATGCTTACCAACCACTTGGCGTTTTTCATGCCGTAGCGACCCGGTACAAGGAGCCTAACGGGAAAGCCGTGCTGGCGCGGCAACGCCTCCCCGTTCATCTCGTACACCAACAAACTGTTTTGGTCGACGGCAAGGTCCGGAGAAATAGAACTGGAGTATTCATCGGCGCCGCGCATCTGGAGGCTCACGACACCCGGCTTGAGCCCGCCAGCCAGCTGAAGCACATCCCGCAAACGCGCTCCTTTCCATTGAGCCGTGCCGATGAGATCGCAGCCAAAGAACGCGAGGTGGCACATCGCGGTGAAGTTACTGATGCACTCGAGCGTCTTGAATACCTGCACCGCCGGCAGTTGTCGCAGAGTGCGGTAGTCCAGCTGCACCGGGCGGTTCATTTCGCCATCTATGATCAGACGCCAATTTTCGGCGTTCAGCACGGGATCGGCCACGGCATTCTTGGTGACCACGTAGTGCGCGTGGGATGGCGTCACCAGCGCTGCTAATTCTCCCTCCGCCCGCACGGACTTCGTCAACGCTCCATCCTTGTCTCTTACGAGATTCCGTCCCTGCCCCGGGGTTGGGAAGGGTTCCGCGTCCGGGACGGGCGGGGGGGGCGGGGGAGTCGGCGACGGCGGAACCGGGGTTGCCGTTGGCGATGGCACCGTTGTGGCAGTCGGAGATTCGGTTGATGTCGATGCCGGAGTCCCCGCCGGCGACGGGGTCGTCGTCGCTGTTGGAGAGTTGATCGTTTGTGGGGCGGCGGCTGGAGTCTTAGCCGCTGGCACGGTAGTGGCGATCGCCGTAACGCGCGTCTGTGGAGTGGTCGCTGGTGGCGCCTGCGCAGTCGCTGCGGCAGCGGGAGTGGGGGTCGTTTGCGCCACAGGTTCAGGCGTCAATGTCGTTGCGCCGGATGAGATTACGGATTGCGTTGGCGTGGCCGTGGCCGGTAGGCCAGAAGACTCGCCGGAGGGCACTGTCGGTGTGAGGTCGGGCAACTTGGCCACCGGCAGCGAGCTCGTTATAGTTCCCCCTCCGATAGCCTGCTGCCGCCACGCCAGCACGAACCCGCCAACAGCGCCTAGCCCACCCACCAGAAGCGCACGGCGGCTCCAAGGCGTCGGAGTTACGCTGTCGGCACTGGCAGGAAACCGCACGAGAACCTGACCAGCGAGCAGCACCGTAGCGTATGCGAGGGCGACGCTGAGATATGCGCCATTCACCAGCAAAGGATGCTGGAACTGGTCCGTGGCGAAGAAGCCGCCGCCCGTTAGTGGCATGATGCCAGCCATCGTGGCCAGGAAGAGTGTCAGCGCGATGCCCAATATGACGACACCTGACCAGCGGCGACGGAGCGCAAGAAGTCCCAGGCCCAGTAAGAGAGCGAACATCGCGGCCGTGCTGCCGTACAGGGCTAATACCTTGGCCTGCGGCCCAAACGTACGGATACCCTGCTCGAAGGCGTCTAGCGGGACGAAAATGAGTACCCACTCCATAATCCGCTCCGGCAGCGTGCGGACTTGAAATGCGGTACGAGCCCAAAACATTAGGCCCATTGCCGCCAACGAGGCGGCGAGGCTCCATGACCCCGCTCGTATCCAGCCCATGAGGGCAATACTACTAGGACGAGGCGCCCGCCGATTTTGTGCGGTGTTGGCTGAGGGGAAATGCCAAACCTCAAATGATGACCGCGGGCCTACACGTCAAATTATCGCCAAACACGATCTTGCAGCAGGGGCGAGTTACATCGCGCCGAACGGCCCTCTGTGCTCAACGAGGTCCATGCCACGGAGCAGCTCATCGATTCCCTCGTCCATTGTCACCTGCGTTTCGAATCCAAGTGAACGCAGCTTTTTGTAGGAGACTGCATAGTCTCGCTGATCTTCATCGGCTCCGATCGGCCCGTATGTCAGGAAACACGGGTGTCGCGCATTTACGAGTTGGGCAATCTCGTCTTTGGTGCGGTTGAGATGTTCAGATCCGGCGTTATATACGTGACCCGCCATAGACGAGAAGCGCTCTAAGCCGAAAAGCAACGCTCGAGCCATGTCACGCACGTGGATGAAAGTGCGGAGGGCATCCTTGTTGTAGATCACGATGAACCCATGGCTCTTTGCGGAATACACAAATTGGTTTACGAGCAAGTCAAGTCGCATGTGCGTAGACATACCGAACGCGGTTGCAAACCGAAGGACTAGCGCGTCGCCCTTGGAAAGAACGATCTTCTCGGCCGCGAGCTTCGTGCGTCCATACCCGGACAGCGGTGCTGGCTCGATCGTCTCGTCGCAAAGACCATCCGGGACGGCGCCGTAGACGCTACCCGTGGACGCGTATAGGAGACATTGACCTCGATCACAGGCGTCGAGCAGAACACGGGTACCGTCCACGTTTATCGATTCAGCACGTTGCGGATCGGCGTTACACGCGTGGAATCCAACGATGGCGGCCAGGTGGATGACGGCATCCTGACCCTTTGCCACCAGCTTCATCGCGCGGGGATCGCGTACGTCCCCTTTGATAAAGCAAAGTCGCCTGTTGGGCACGTGGACGAGGAGGCCTTGCCCGCCGGCGGCGAGTGAATCGAATACCGTGACGGCGTGCCCGGCATCCAAAAAAGCGCCTGTAACCACGGAGCCAACGTATCCCGCGCCCCCGGTAATAAGCACCTTGGCCACTGTGTCGGAATCTTCTCGACAATCTAGTTGGCAATCGGTTCTATGATATCAATACCAATAACGCTATGGCCCCAGACATTCGTACGCGCGTTGGTTTCGTTGGAGTGAATGAGCGCGCTAAACGCCTCTTACTGCGCGGACTTTCAGCCTCGCCGCGGGCCCGGTTAGCGGCGGTTTGCAGCCGTAACCCGGATAAGGCAACGGAGACGGCCGCGACTCTCGGGCCTGATGTGCTCGCGTTTGACAGCGTTGAAGAGATGGTGCGGAGTGGCGAAGTGGACGCCGTTTTCGTCAACACCCCCGTCGAAACTCATTTTGATATCTGCATGGCCGCAATCCAGGACGGCTGCGCGGTGATCTGCGAGAAACCGCTTGCGGCCAACACTAGTGAGGCAGCCGAACTGCGCAAGTCTGCTGCGGCGGCTGGCGTTAGAACGGTCGTGAACTTCACGTATCGATCAATGCCGGGATATCGCCTCACGGAACGATTGCTTGCTGAAAGAGGGCTTGGCCAGCCGCTGCACTGCGATTTCGCGCTTCTGCAAGGCCACAACTTCCTTCCGGTTTTCTCACGGTCGAGCGCCCTGCTCGACAGCGGTGTCCACTTGTTCGACGCGATAGCCGGTCTTGGAGCCCTGGCCCGAATCGGTCCGATATCTCAAGTATGCGCCGCGCCGATGGTCGCTGGAAGTGGACCGGACTTTGGATGGGGGTTTACGGCGCGCACCGAGTCAGACGTCCTGGTGTCTGCGACTTTTAGCCGCAGCGCGTTGGGGTGGCACAACGGTCTGCGCTGGAGTCTATTTGGTCACGAAAGAGCGATTACGGTGGAACTGGATTCAGATCGTACCGACGTGCGCATGGCATGCCGGGCTGAAGGGCGACCCCAGGGCTCTTGGTTAAGGGTAAAAATGCCGTCGGACCTACAAGCGGATTACGATCGATTCGCCGAATATCACATGGACCGGCTCGTGGCTGCCGTGCAGAACGAGGAACGCTTCCCCGGATTCGCGGAGGCCGAGGCTACGCACCGATTCGCTGACGCCCTCACCAATGCTGCGGCCACCGGACGGTGGGTAAAGGTCGAGCCATAGGTCGATTCGCTCTCGGCGTGGCACTCGATCTTGGAGATCATGAGTGCGTCGGTAGGGGGCCCGATTCAAACCCAACATAAGCGGCCAGCTGGCGGCGGGTGTTAGAGGCCACGCCGGAGGGCGTCTGTAGGAGCTCGGTCTGGAGTCGGGCCAACGAGGTAGGGTCGTCAACGTCATACCACGTCGGTAGGCGGTGGGTCCTCAGCCCGGCAGCCTGGCAACGCGCGAGTGTTTTCCTCGTGACCTCGCTAGTACTCCACTCCATGTCGCGGAAGAGCTGAGTATGCAGGGCGGAAGCTGCGAGCAGATAGTAGCCTCCGTCCTCCGACGGGCCAAGCGCAACATCCGCGTCGTCTACAAGGATGTTGAAGGCCTGGCGCAGCACTTCCGGAGATAGGGTTGGGCTGTCTGCACCCAGTACCGCCACGGCGGTAAATCCGTCGGCAAGCCCCTGTAGAAATGCCGATTCCAACGCGTTGCCCAGCCCGGTGCCCGCCTGGATGCAGACCGGCGTCAGGCCAGTCACGATCCCTTCAAGCGTCGCCTGTTCAGCAGCATCGCGGCAGATGATGCGCGCCTGGAGAGTGGCGTGCCGCACGACGTTTAGGGTGTCGAGCAAAAAGGCTTCGGCCAGTAGGGCGGCCTGCTCCGGATTGAGAGGCGGACATAGTCGCGTCTTCGCTTCGTGGGCATGCGGCGCCTTGGCGACCACGTAAACCACTCCCCCGCGAGTCGCCGTCACACGGACCGATCCCCTGGGGCCGCGCTACGAGTTGGAGGACTCCACCGTGCGTAACGAACTGCGCACGCACAGAGATGCCAGGCAGCACCGATGGTACCGCGCACCGTTCCCGATACTTTGGATTTTCCGGCGAGCCGCGGCCGGTAGCTAACGGGTATTTCCACGATGCGCAGCCTTGCGCGCACTGCTTTAACCACCAGTTCGACGGTCCAGCCGTAGGTCATTTCGCGCATTTCCAGCTGCTCAAGGCGGGTAAGCCCTATAGCCTTGAACGACGGTAAATCGCCCAGGCGTCGTCCCAGCAGAAGCCGCAGCGCAGTCAGCACCAGCCAATTTCCGATTCGGGCATGAAGCGGAAGAGCTTTCGGATGGTTCGTCAGATCTCGACAGCCAAGGACGAGATCAGCCTGGCCACTCACCAAGGGAGCCAGGATTTGTGGGAGCGCCGCTGGCGGGTCGGAATAATCGCCGTCCAGGAAGACGACAATCCGCGCACCGGCGCCTTGCGCGGCGCGCACGCCTGCCCAACATGCGGCACCATAACCGGGAGTTGACTGTGGGACAATCTGGGCTCCAAATGCCGTTGCAACCTCGGCTGTGCGGTCGGTGCTGTCGCCTGTGACGACAAACACGAAATCCACCGACTCGCCTGGGACCTCGGACAGCACCGCGCCGATAGAGTCTTCCTCATTCCACGCGGGCACGACCAGGGCTACCTGCTGTGTCGACACCGTTGACGGTCCTTACGTTTCTTCCACAAACTTTATCAAAGCAGGGTCCTATCACGGCGGCGACCTGACGGTTATCAGGGCACGCAACGATAGAGTAGCTCGGCCTCGACCCTGATATTCAACTATGACGTATCAACCACCCTACGGGGATCCGTCAAGTTTCAGGGCACCGAAGACGTCCGACGAAGTGCTTCCAGGGGCCGCCTCGACTTACGCCGTGGTCATGTCGGCGATCAGCGAGCGCCAGCGCTCTACGAAGACCAGTCGCTACTCACCAAGCGCGACGTGCTTGGCACGCCGACTCCGAACACGAAAGTACTGCCGCAGCTCGTCGAACGCCGTGCAGAAGCGCGCTGCCGACTCGAAGCGCCCGAAGCCCAGCATCGGGTGATAGTGACATCGGCATGGAGGCTAGTACAGCTCCACTATCGGCACCATCCGGCGTCTGCTCCCACATCGATGCATCCAAATTCGTAAATCGCGTGCAGCGCATCTGATCACTCGAATTCTGAGGGCATTGACGGCCTCGCGGCTTGGAGCAGAGCTGTTACAAACTCTGTGGTCGGGTCACCCCATCATCCTCGCGAGTCGTAACTCATGGAAACGAAAACCCGATGCAGGATCACGGGGTTGCGGGACTGAACGAGCTTTTCGTCGCACCAAACTCCAAGGACGTTAGCCCCGGACCTCATAACGCCACGCGGAACATCGGCCTCGACCCATTCACCGTTCCGGGAGGCCTCGAGGAGCGTGTGGTTGAGGCGGAGCCAGACGCGAGTTCGCTCCGAACCACCGGTCACATGGGCCCTGACACGGGTTTTGGCGTCGGGGTTGTCGCCGTCCGGGCCGATCTGAAGGGGCAATAAGCGCTCCAGCGAGTCCAACGCAATCGGGAGCGGAGCAGGCCCCAAGGCCTGTTGATGCATCGCCTGCTCGTAATTGGGCTGTATGGCGTAGAGCTTGTCCTTACCACGCAATACAGCCGGGTCGCCGAGCTCCAGCAGAGGCGCGTAGATGTATTCCAAATCGATCCCGCCGTGGCGCTCGACATTCTGCCAGTTGCGCTGGCAGAAGTGGTTGAAGAGGTACTGGCCGTCCGCACCGACAGACCAGTAGTAATCACAGATTCCCCGGAGAGCCTCGTGATAGGTGGCGAGACCGCCCAGCGATGTACGCCAGTCCTCGATGGCGTTGGTGTTGAACGATGGGTACACGGGAATGCCGAGGGGCTCGGCCAGCTCGAGCCACTCATCTACGTCGAGCACATACGGTAGATAGCCGGTACCCACGACCAAAGCATCGACGAGTCCCTCGTCCACCCAGGTCTCCACGTCAAGCCCGAGGCTGAGGGACGTCTCGATGGAATCGAAGACGTGGACGGCGAGCGTGTAAGGCCGTCCGCGCTTCCCGCCGATATCGTCGAGCGACCTTCGGACGCGGCGGACCAGATTGGTCATGAGGTGTGCGAGGGAACGCTCCCGCCCCAGCGGGAAATACCAAGTGAAGCGGGTGAAGTCGAGTTCATATCCGTCCAGATCGTGCTCGCCAGCGGTTTTCTCGATGTAAGCCAACCGGTAATCACGCACACCGGGCACTTCGAAGTTGAAGGCCGACCAGAGATAGTGCTCCGACAGGCCATCTGAAAGCTCGCCATAAGGCCCCGATTGCTCAGGGCGCAGTTCCTCCGGCTCGATCATCCATTCGGGGTGGAGGGCTTTGGTGGGGTCGCTGGTCTCGCCCAGGCTGTCTGCCCGGGTGGCGTCGTGCAGGTCGTTCATACGGAGGGAACCCCAGACCTCGACACCGTGTTCGTGGCACGCCTGCACGATCAGATCGGTCGCGTATCCGTTCGACGAAAGGCAGGGATAAAGATCGTCTCTCCCGCCCCAGGGCGGATCAGCCCCGTTGCCAAGGCACCAGACGTAGGTATCGACATGGGTGTCGAAGGTGGGCGTGGTGCGGGCGTCGAGGAAGGACTGGTCGTCGACTATGTCGTAACCATAAGACTCCTTATCGGGAAGAACAAACGAGCGAACATACTGCTGGTCGGCATCATCGTTGTAGAGGACGCGTCGGCGGCGATGCTTGAGAAACACTCGAAACCTCCAGGTGGAGCGCGGTCGAGGACGGGGCAACGGAATGGTAGTCCCCCACCCGCAAATGAGACGGGGCGTAAGCGAAACCACCCAAGCGCGACACCGGCCGTCGTACTTTGGGCAGCCGGACCAGGCTAGTGGGCACGAGCCAGGTCGCCCAGCGGTCACCTCTCGCTAGACGGCTGGTCGACGTCAGATTTGAAGACCCAGAGCGGGAAGGTGGACCGGTTGCCTCGGGAAGCTCCTGTGGCCGATCGCGATCGACGCTATTCGCAGATGGTGTCGGAACGGATGCGTTCGGCAAGTCTATCTTCGCGAAGGGTACAGACCTCACCGAACTGCACGCCCTCGCAGGACATCCCGAAGGCTTGCCCGGACTCATCCAGAATATGTGTGGGGCACGACGAAAAACGAATATTGGTGACCTCACATTTCCTTATCGCAACGGCATCCTCCACGGCCGGGAACTCGGCTACGGAAATCGACTGATCGCCGCTAAATGCTGGTCGCTTTTGACCAACATCGCGGATGTGATCAAGGCCCGTGAAGAGGCACAAACTAGAGAACCTGAACCGGAACGGTCTTTTCGCGAGGCACTCGCCCGATCCGTCGAGGTTCAAAAGCAGAAACGGCGCATCGATGAATGGGTTCCCCGACCGGTGATTGAGAAGCGCATTTGCATATCCACAGAGACTCGTTCTGCCATGAACGCGGATGAGCCAGAAGCGGCAATGGTTGACTTCTTGCAGGTCTGGAAGGCAGGCAACTACGGCCGTATGAGCCAAATGACACTCAGCTTCGACAAAACATCTGTGAATCAGCGCGCCGGACAAATCCGAAGTTTGATGGACGGTTTGAAGCTGATCAATGCGACAATCACACGTGTCGAGGACAAGGCGCCCGCCGGAGCAGAAATCACGGTCGATCTAACGGTTCGCGTGGATAGCCAGGGGCGTTGTGACAGTTTCGTGTTCTCTACATTTTGCGTTGGCGAAGAGGACGGGCCAGCAGTACGCGGAGATGAGCGGGCGCACTGGCGAATTCGACCGGAATATCAGGACTGGGTCGTGCGACAACATCTCGAAGCCTAGTGCGCAGGATATTTCGCTCAATTGGACCGCAACCATTTGGGCTGAAGAGCGGTTCGCGAACTGCTCGAATGGGGGTGAATAACCAGATCCGTAATCGTGCGGATGGGGTAGGGCGATGCGCAGGCCAAGCCGTCCGTCTTCGGGTTCGCCCTATGCGCGGGGATAGAGTCGCAGCTCGACACTAAGCAGACATAGTCTGCGTTTTCGGGAAGCTGACTCTGCAGTTCAGACCGAGCTCGAACGGCATCCGGCCGCATAGCACTCTGGTCCACAGACGCTAGCGGCTATCCTGCCTGCGGAGCCCATGCCAATGCTGCTGGGACTAATACGGCTCCTCCATACCTTCCATCAAGTTCCGAGGAACTTGATGGAAGACCGCGGGTGGTCCAGTTTTCAAGCGCCATCGCTCAGCGCTAAATCCCGCCCAGCCGGTACATTTTTACTCCGCCGTTTACGGGCGGGTCGCCAGCAAGCGAACGATCCGTTAGGCGCTCTCACAAGACATCGCGGGTGCGTCATCGCCAGAGTGCGCGGCGTCCCATCCTTCGAATGTCGACGACACAAATGCGAACGAGATGTACGAAGACCCAACGGGAAACCGCCCGTCACGCCGGCCGGGGATTGATCCTTGGGGCGTGGGTTACGATCTGTGACAGGATAAAGCCCCAGGCAACAGCGCTGAAGTGATAGGCGGCGATCAAGGATTGCGACCGCTGGGGACCGGCCCAGGGAAGCTGAAGGTGGGGGGATGAGTCAGACAACCAAATGGCCGGATAACGTTTATCGCCGTTTGCTCGTGGACATGCACGTTCCCGATTGGCATCCCGATCTGCTAAGCCGCTTTGACCCGGTTGATTGCGTCGCAACAATCGCACGCGCCGGCTTCCAGTCTTTTGAGCAATACGCGATCTCCTGCGCGGGACTGTGTCTGTGGCCCACGAAAGTGGGGCAGATGCACGCGAACATGGGAGGCCGCGACTATTTCGGCGAAGTATTGGAAGAGTGCCGGCGTCATGGTCTCCATACCGTTTGCTACTTCCACGTAATTTGGGACAACTGGGCTTATGAGAAGCATCCTGACTGGCGAGTCTGGCCCGCCGGTGGGGACGACAAGATCATGCAGGGCCGCTACGGGTTCGCCTGCCCCAACTCTCCGTACCGGGACTACATTCGCGACCTCTTAAGGGAGCTGGTCGGCAGCTATGAATTCGAGGCCATTTTCGTCGATATGACCATGTGGCCCGATGTCTGCTATTGCCCGCATTGCACCGCCCGCTTCCGGAACGAGCACAACGCCGAGCCGCCGCGCATTGTGGACTGGGACGACCCGAGCTGGAGGAAGTTCCAAGGCGCCAGGCAGTCGTGGCTGCTGGACTTCGTTAATGACATGACCCGCACCGTAAAGCAAATCCGCCCCATTTCCGTTTACCACCAGTTCGCGACCGTGTTTCACAACTGGCGGCTCGGAGCGCCGCTCGAGCTGGCGGAGGCCTGCGACTTCGTGACCGGAGATTTCTATGGAGGCCCGGCGTCTCACTCGCTGGTATGCAAAGCGTACACCAGCCTGACCCGCGATCGCCCGTTTGAGATGGCCACTTCCCGCACAATCGGCATGACCGACCACGTGACAATCAAGCCGATGGAGCAAATTCGGGTCGAGTCGTTCGTACCCACACTTCACTCGGCGGCTCTAATGCTGATAGACGCTATAAACGCCGATGGCACGCTGAACAACGCGGTCTATGACTTCATGCGCGGCCTGAACACTGAGCGAGCCCCCTACGAACAATTCCTGGGAGGTGAATTGCTGGCGGACGTGGCGATCTACTACGACAAGGAGTCTATGTACAACCCGGACGAAAACGGTGTGCACGTTGCCGAGCTTAAGGCGATGGATGAACTCCCGCACCGAGACGCCATGGTGGGAATAGCCAACATCCTGCGAGAGGGGCATGTTCCCTTCGGGATGGTAACTAACGCCACCCTGCAACAGCTAAGTAAATATCGAGCGGTGATTGTGCCCAACGTGCTGGAGATGACCGAGCCGCAAGCCGCGATATTCAGACAATTCGTGGAAGACGGCGGGGTGCTCTACGCCAGCGGGCCGTCGTCGCTGGACCAATTCCACGAGGCCGGGCCTCGTTATCTGCTGGAGGACGTGCTGGGCGTCCGCTACAAGGGAACGTTGGGGACAAGGGTCACGTATTTGACGCCCGCCGATGAAGAAGTGGCGAAGACAATCTGGCCCCAGGACCACCTGATCTTCGGGGGAGCGATGATACGGGCAGAGGCGCTGCCGGAAGCGGAGGTACTGGCTACGGTAACGCTGCCGTTCGCCGCGCCCGAAGCCGGACGCGCCATAGGCAGCCGCTTTGCCTCGATCATCAGCGATCCGCCGGCGGTCGCGCCGGGAGCGGAGCCAGGAATCGTCGTGCATTCTTACGGTAAGGGGAAGGCTGTCTGGATTGCGGCGCCGATCGAGTCCGGGACCCAGCAGGTAAATGCAAGGCTCGTTCTGGCGCTGTTGAAGCGGCTCTTGCCGGCGCCGTATAAGTTTGAAGCGGAAACGCACCGGTCGGTGGAGGTGACGCTGTTCGATCAGCCAAAGAACCAGCGTCTATTGCTAGGAATGCTGAATATGCAAACGCAACTTCCGGCAGTCCAAGTTGGCGCGACAATCAAGGTGCAGGCGCCTCCCGGTCGACAGGCGAGCGGCGTGGTCCGTATACCCGACCGCGAGCCGATGCCGTACGAGACAGCCGGGCCGTACGTGGAGATCGGATTCGAGCCCTTTGAGACGCTGGCAATGGCGCTCGTGGAATACGAATAAGCGTTTCAAGCGCTGATGAGCGTCAGCGCCCCGGCGTAAAGTCGACGTTGTCGGGCGTCTACTGCATGTGAATGCCGCCGCAGACGTTGATAGCCTGGCCGGTGATGTAGTCGGAGTCGGCGGAAGCTAGAAAGCTGACGAGATTGGCGACGTCTTCGGGCCGTTCCTGACGCCCGAGGGGAATGGTTTTCACCATCGTCTCACGAGCCGCCCCCTTTTCCATACCCATCGCTTCGGAACGGACGGTGTCGATGTGGTCCCACATGCGGGTGTCAACGATGCCGGGACAATAGGCATTGGCGGTGATGCCGTAAGGGGCGAGTTCTTTGGCCATGCACTGGGTCATGCCTATGACGGCGAACTTGCTGGCGGAGTAGGCAAGCTGGTC
The DNA here is from genome assembly GCA_965263025.1 of Chloroflexota bacterium. Classification (GTDB taxonomy): domain Bacteria; phylum Chloroflexota; class UBA11872; order UBA11872; family VXNJ01; genus JAPOVO01. The sequence goes on from OZ253578.1 coordinate 1,062,355, forward strand.
GGAGCCGCCGCGGCGGCCGCCGATCGAGGAGGCATTGATGATCTTGCCTCGGCCCTGCGCGATCATCTGGCGGCCGGCCTCGCGGCCACACACGAAGACGCCGCGAACGTTGACGTTGAGGACGCGGTCGAAGTCTTCCAGAGTGGTATCTAGAAACGAGCCAATGTGGATGACGCCGGCATTGGCCACTAGGACGTCAAGGCTGCCAAGCTCGCCGACGATATCGGCGACAATGCCGCGGACGGTGTCTTCCTCGGTGATATCGCCGGGGACTGGTAGGGCGCGCCCGCCGGCGGAGTGTATCGACTGCCGGACGGCGTCCAGCGTCTCGGCATCGACGTCGTTGATGGCAACGGTGAAGCCATCGGCGGCGAGGCGCAGGGAGATAGCGCGGCCAATGCCTCGGCCAGCGCCGGTGACCCACGCGACGGGAGCCTGCTGGTTGGACATGGCGCCTCCTTCAACGGAGATGATCGCCGGCTGGCGCGAGTCTGTGGGATTCGCCGGCAACCGCGACGACGAAACCAGCATACCGCTCCTCCGGCCAGCGCCGACTTGGCGCGGAGGGCTTCGGACGGACAAGCGGAGGCGGATGGCGTCGGGGATATGTCAGGACTCAGAGCACCGAAAGTGTCCAGCGATAAGCCGTCAACGACCGCGCTGGCCTACACTTTCGTCAGTGGAATGAGGAGGCGCCGATGGAATACGTAAATTTCGGTGCGTCAGGCCTCAAGGTCTCTCGCATCGCATTTGGATTGGGATTTCGAAGCCAGTCGGATGAGCGCGAAATGCAGAGGCTAATCGAACGCGCATTCGATCTAGGCGTCACGCTCTTCGATTGCGCAAACATCTACGGACCAATGGACGACCGCCGGTATACGGGCGTATCCGAGCAAGTGCTCGGCAGGGCGCTCGCAGGCAAGCGGAATGACGTGGTTATTACGTCCAAGGTCGGGAGCGCCGTCGGTGATGGATCAAACGACGGCGGCAGCTCGCGATACCACATCATGAGGGAAGTAGAGAGGTCGCTTGCCAGGCTCGGTACCGATCACATCGATATCTACATACTGCACCTTCGAGACGAGACCACTCCCTTCGCTGAGGCTGTGGCAACCATGGACGACCTCGTGCGGCAAGGCAAAATCCGGTACTGGGGCGTGAGCAATTTCGCCGCGTGGGAACTGTGCAAGACTCTCTGAACCGCCGACCGCCTCGGCGCGGCCAAACCGTCATGCATCCAGAATCCGTATAGCCTCCTCCACCGGGAATTGGAGAAGGAAGTGATCCCCCTATGCAAAGCAGAGGGCGTTGCGATCGAGGCCTATAGTCCTCTCGCCGTCGGCCTTCTTTCCGGTCGCTATTCCAAAGGCAAGCCGCCCCCCACCAAGACGTTTTGGGACGTCCGAAGGCGAGATGACTTCGACGGAGCGATCACCGAACAGGCGATGAACGTCATAGACGAGATCGTCAGAATTGCCCGCCGCTGCGAAAAACCCGCCACGCAGGTGGCGATCAACTGGGTCCTGTCTCATCCCGAAGTAACGGTCGCCGTTATCGGCCCCAGCCGGATGGCGTACCTGGAAGACAACGTCGGGGCGATAGATTGGAAGCTCGACGAATCCGACCGCGCGCGGTCGGACAGGGTATCTGAGTTTCAGACGCCGGCTATCACTTGATTCGAAGCGTACGCCGATACGCCGCCTAAAGGAAATTAGGCGGCACGGCAAGCTCGTCGAATCTGGCCAGAGCCGCGTCGACGTGAGCCTGCGCTCCGCTCAGCGAAATAGCTCCATGTCCCGGAAGCAGCGCGTCCAGCCCGGCGCCGCGGAACTTCTCCATGCTGTTCGCATAATCGGTAATCGAGCATTCGGCCGTGTTCAGGAGCATGATCTTCCCTCCATGGAACAGAAAATCACCCCCGAACAGGCATGACCGCCCGGCCGATTCAAGCATGTAGCCCACGTGCGACCGGGAATGCCCAGGATTTTCCACAACCCTCAGCGTCAGCGACCCAACCGAAATCTGGTCTCCCTCCGAGACCTCGCGCTCCACTTCCACGGCCTGAAAGCGATAGTCCATTGGATAGCGGCCCGCCTTCCTTGCCTGCGTGAGATAGAGCGCATCCTCGTCCCCCTCCTCAAGGCGGCTTCTCACACCTTTCGGGACCCACACTTCGAGTCCGAGCCGTTCCCGCAACTTGCCGCAGCCGCCGGAGTGATCGGCGTGGGCATGGGTTATCAGCACCCGCTCGATCGAGTCGAGTGACAGCCCGTCGCCACGGATATTCTCGAGGATCGGATCGATGTCGATGCCCACGCCGGAATCGATCAAGATTGCCGCCGCGCCATCGGTGACGACGTATACATGACAGTCGATGGGGTGGCTTATGCCGAAACCAACGTCCCCACCGCCAACTAGATAGATGTGCTCAGTCAAACGCATAGTCGATCCCCCGAATCTCCAAATAGAATCGCCGCGGGCGGCCTCGCCCTTCGTAATTCCATATCCTCATCGTTCCGGCCCGGAAGCCATGATTTCCTCCAGCGCAGTCTTGTCGAAGTCTGGTGAAATCTCAATCCGGTCGCGCGCGAGCGCCGCGGCGTATATCGCGTGAATGATCTCGAAACCCCGCAGTGAAACGGCGCCGCCGTTCCTGTGGATGCCCCCGTCGTTGATTACGTCGCGCAACTCCTCATAGAAGGCGGCGGTCGCTCGATTCCAGCTTGCGTCCCCCTTGGCGAGCGTCTTCCAGTCGGCTTGCGATGGACTCATGATCTTGCAGTGGTGGGCGACTATCGAGTCGATAACGCCGTCCGTTCCCAGAACTTGCACCCGTTTCTGAAGCCATGTCTCGTCGGGCAGTTCGATAGCGCGCTGAGAGCTGCGCCCGCATTCGAGGATCGCCCGCGCTCCGCCGGCAAAGGCGACGTAGCCGAGCACGAACGCCGGCGCCGGATGAACCGACGACCGGCCGGTTTCGACATCCGCGATCTGCCCCATAACCCACTCGACTTCCGGGTTGCCAGCGAGCCACAAGATCATGTCGACCATGTGCGGCCCTTGCTCCATCAAATGACCGAACGACGACGCTCTGTACAGATACGGCGTCCCGATAGAGCCGCGGTCAACGGCCAGTTTTGCGGATACGAACTCGTCGGAGAAGCGCATCTGGCGACACACCACCAAATGAATTCCTTTACGTTCCGCAGCCGCAACCATCTCCCGCGCCTCGATCACGGTTCTGGCCATTGGTTTTTCCAAAACGATCGCGCGCACGCTGGCTTCTATGGCCTGCATGGTCAAGTAGTAGCGGGGATATTCCATAGTGCATATCGCCACGATATCCGGCACGGAACTCGCCAGCAGGTCGACGAATCTGTCGAACACCGGCGCGTCGTAGCGCTCGGCGAATCGGGACCGCCCTGCCGCTTGCTCATCGGCGCCCGATACGACCTGAAGGCCGGCTACCGTATCGACGGCGTTCATGTGCTCCACGCTTCGATTGCCGCATCCAACAATCGCAACGCCCAGGTCGCTCCCCACTTACATACCCCCAGCCGCTGGAAATGGAATCAACGGCTTAAGCAGATCTATCGAGTCAGGTTGTTGCGGAGCGATTTCAGATCGTTATCGGTCACGCCGCCCGGTACGGTGACAGTGCGGCCGGGCTGAGACGCGTCCAGAATGAACTGCTCGTCGTCCAGCGCCATCATCACCAGGTCCAGCAGGTGCGGCCCCATCGCCAGAGGACCTCCCCAGGTGCTGGGCTCGACCGAAAGCTGCTACGCCGACCGCCCCGACCTGATCAGGTCTCTTATTGCTGGCTATTGGGGAAAGTAGCGGCGCTGGACGTAGCCCTGCAGGCAGACACGAAATCCTCGTTGGACGCGGTGAAGCCGAACTGCTGCTCGATTTCTCGTACGCCGATTTCGGTCACGAAGAGATTGTCGAGCGTGTCCGGGAACTCCACGCCTGTGGTGCAATCGCGGAGCGCGATGATGTTGTAGCCATCTAGCGCCATGTGCCGTATGCCGTAGTCGCGCCCGAGCAGGCACCAGTTGGTCGCAAACCCGGCGTAGATTAGATGCAGCACCTTCCGCTCCGCCAGAACGTGGTGCAATTGCGCCCCGGTGGCGATCACGTCGTCGCTTTCCTTCACCTCCACCGTCGGCAGCATCGCCAGTTCAGGCTCCAACTCTTTCCAATGCACGTCCATACCGGGGGGCTGGCTGCGCGGACCACGGTAGGCGTAATAGGGGTTATCCGCTCCGTCGAGGGATGGTTGATGCCGCCGTCTGAACGCCTCCGGCGGCCAATCCGGTCCGTCGTCTAACTTGAGAGGGGCAATCCCAGGCGGGATGCGCTGGGCCTGCGGATATAGCCGGGCGACTTCGGGACTGGGGGCGTGGATAATGGGCAGGCCGGTTTCCCGTGCGACCTGGATGGCGGGAAGTATGAAATCGTTCACTACCTGCTGCTCCCGCTCCACGTAGCTCTCGATGAAGTGAACGTTCCAGATGTCGACGAGCACCATCGCAGTCTGTGGACCGGCAGCGCCATCTCGATCTCGCGGCGAACGAACGCCGATTCGCGACAGGGGACGCCTGCCGGGGTGCTGTCCTGGTAGTAGCGAACCTTCAGCCTGATCTCAGCCATGTCGCCTCCTCTGGAGTGATCCGCATGGGCGCTATGAGGTTTTTCCTAGACCCCGACGGCCACGCTGCTTCGGATCTTGTGCAACTCCTCGTTGCGCTGGGCGGTCGAGGCGGCGATGTACTCGTGCCAGCTTTGCAGTTGGAACTTCGCCTTCACCTCCTCGATAGAGAGATCGGGATCGAGGGTCTCTATTATGCAGGTGCTGTCTTGTGGGCGGTTTCTGATCTTAATTCGGTCCCCGTATATTTCCACAAGCCTGTTCAGCTTCCCGAAGGATTCGGTCATCGGATAGCTGGCAAGGTTGCAGTGGAAGACCTCACGATCAAAGTTAAGGTCCTCGAAGATCAGGTTCGCCTGCCCGGTCGTTTGTGGGTAGATGGCAGGAGATTCGGTAATGATCGTTCCGTCCATGTCCACGTACATGCAGCCGTTCGGGGTCGCCGAGACGACGTAGAAGCCATGGCGCACGGCGCGGGCGATCAACCACGTTCCGCCCATCCACATAGACGACCACAACACCAGCTTTGCACCGGAGTCGCGCGCCTTCAGATACACCTCGTCGAAATGGACGTCGTAGCAGATGGAAAACGCTACCGGCACTCCGGCGAGCTCGATGGCGGCGTTGTCCGAGCCCGGCGGCGGCGACTTCAGCATAAGTGGTCTTCGGCGCGGGCGGTTTCAAGGTCCTTGCCGGCGCCCAGCGGCGCAAGTCCGAGGCGGAATCACGATCCGACGCGACGAATCCGAAGAGCTCCTGAAATAACAGGATTTCGACGCCGAGCTCCCCCGCCCGCCCGATCGTCTCCAGAACCGCTTCACGCTCGCGTTCCGCCCGGTCTTTCACCCGATGGTCGCCGTACTCGAAATACGTTGTACCTATGCGGCGAAACTTAGCCATGGACATGTGCCTCCAGCTTCGCTGACCGATCAGCGGAATTCACCGGCTCCAACCACGCCCGCTGCATCCCGCGCACCCGCACCGGCGGGATGCCCTCCGAAACGCCACAAGCTCGCCGCGGGCGCATTCAGGGTCCGACCCAATGCTCCGCCACGGAGTCGGCCGCTTGACTTCCGGCTCCGGCCTGAGTCCGCGCCGATAGCTTGGGTTCAGGTTCTGCGTCGCATGTCCGCCGCAGTCGACGAACGCAATTCGAACCGGGTCGCTCATCCTTGTTACCGCCGGAGATACCGGGTCGCGGCGCAAACTAACTTACGATGAAGTTCCCAGTCAAACGGTTGTGCCGCTTCGCCAGCTCCGGCGGTCCAGCGCCAATCTGGCGATGAGTGTCGCCCCCGTCGGGCAACTCCAGTCCCTTTACTTCATGAGGGGAGCCGCGCCATACTAAATTCGACCCGCCGCCGATCCAGCCCAGGGCGAAGCGCCCACGAGATCGGCGCTCGAATAAACTCCAGGTCGACTGGGCAACTCTTGCGTCGGAGTGTGATCTATGTCGGATTTCATTGCACAATCGGGTACTTATCAGTCTCTTCGGCGGACCAATTGCATAGCGATGATCCTCGAGGACGATGTCGCCGAGGCGGACCGGATCGGCTGGAGAATCGAACAGGCCAGGCCCGATCCAGACAATCCTCTAATTGAACCCGCGTTTCCCTGGGACAGCGGAGTCGTGTTCAGCCACGGCACCGTTCTCAAAGACCCCATCGACGATCTCTGGAAAGCGTGGTACTCGTCGGCTCCCTTCGGCACTCACGACTGGCGCTTGACATACGCCACTTCCGAAGATGGCGTGAACTGGACCCGCCCGGCGCTCGACCTGTGCACCTATCCCGGCCACGACGGCACCAACGTTCTCATCGACGCCGACTCGGGAGGCATCAATCTGTATGCGTCGGTGCTCGTCGATCCCGCGGCGGACCCGGATCGCAGATACGAGATGTATCTGATGCGGCTGCCGGCGTACGGGTTCGACAGGCGCGAATCACCCTGGTTGCAGACCGAAATAGTCATTGACGGACTCCCGCTTCCGGCCGGCAAGTCCAGTCATCCGCCCGGGATGTATAGATACGTTTCCCCCGACGGAATTAGATGGACGCCCGAAGCAGGGCCTGTGCTGGTACACCAGCACCATCCCCGCAACGTGAACTACCGCGATGCCTCGGGCACCGCGGACGGCGCTTTCATATACCAAGACCCTGACGGCGGCTATCTCGCGTATCACAAGATCGCCGAGCCAATGCACCCCGGCGGCCTGGCGCCTTACGACGTCGGGTCGCCCAGACGCCGCATTATTGTGCGGCGCACCAGCGCGGACGGCCTGGAATTCAGTCCGCCTGAGGTCGTCCTGGCGCCCGACTGGCGCGATCCCCAAGATCTCCAATTCATGGAGCTGACCTCAACGCCCGTCGAAGGCGGATATCTCGGCATCGCGACCTGCTACCACCCGCTCACCCAGACCATCGACCTGCAATTTGCGGGCAGCGCCGACGGACGGCACTGGCGCCGCCCCGCCCGTCTACCCTGTCTTCCGCTAGCTCCGCTCGGGGACTACGGAGGAGGCATGATCTGGCCGACACGTCACCTCGTCGAGGACGGCGGCGGCATGTTCGTGTACTACGGCGCGCTGGAGGGGTTGCACGGCGACGCCTCGCAAAACCAGCCTTCCATCTGGCAATTCAACGGCGCAATATGCCGCGCGCGTTGGGAGCACAACCGCTACTGGGCGGCTGTATCGGGTCCTGGCGGGAATATCGAAGCAAGCCTGACCACCCATCCGCTCGCCGTAGGCGGCAAGCGACTATCCATCAACGCCAGCACCGTCAAAGACGGTGTATTGCGAGTCGAGCTGCTGGATCGCGTGGGCGAGCCCGTCGCTGGCTTTGGGCTGGACGATTTCACACCCTGGCGGGGCGATTCCAAGACCGCTGAGCTTCGCTGGACGGGCGGGGACTTGTGCCCTACCGACGTCGCGGCCGTTCGATTTCATCTCCGCCGCGCCAGACTTTACGGATTCGCCTGGAGTTAACCACGACGGCGAGGCCGCGTCCGACCGGGTTTGAGCTGACTGCGCTAATTCCCGCTGTCCGCGCAGGCCGCCTCGAATCGAAGTACTTCCGGGACCCGCGGCAACTCGGCCTCCCCGCCGGTGAGACTAACGGCCGATTCGAAGAAATGACTGTGAGCGCGGTTCCAGCGGGTGCGCTCCAGGTCCTCGTTGAGGACCTTCATGGACCCTCGAAAGTCCACCGCTTCCATCGAGGAAATAGAGCGTCGTCCCGTCTCGAAGTACGCTGAAATCTATGATTCCGCACTCACCCAGCACCCGCAAAACGGAAGGCCACGCCTCGCGGCTGGCGATATCCATCCCCAAAGTCACCGCGTGAGCGCTCTCAACCTCTCGTAGTAGCCGATGATCTCCAGGTCATTGAGTCTGCATGATTGCGCTTCTCCGGATAGAAGAAGATCGAGAATCTCCTGCTGGGCGGGATAATCCGGCCTTCCTAGGACGTCTATCAGCCGCGACTTCAATGCTTGCAGATTCGCTTCACACTCTCCGGTTAACTTGGGAGCATCGAGTTCGAATTAGCCTTTCTCGAATCCTTGCTCCATAAGCTGCTTCCGCTCGTCCCCGAGCTGATCCCAGGTTGTCCGGAGCATGTGGTGCATGAGGCGTGACTGGCGCTGTATTGAACTCGCCATTCCGGGAGGCAAGGTTGCGGTCGGGCTGGCATCTGCGGCCGGCGCTTGCGATTGATCCGCCTCGCCACCGCCACCGCAAGAGACGAGGATCGCTACCGCGAGAAATAACGGGAGAGCCGTCAGAGCCGGAGCTATACGGCCAAATTCAGAACGGATGTATTGCCGACTCATACTACGTTTACGGAGAGCGGGGCTGCGCGCCGCCGGGGATAGCAGGCTGGTCTAGCCAGTTGCAGGATGGTCAACACTGTTTCAACACCCTATTTCATCGGGCGGCCCGCGGAGCGCGATGCGGCCGGCACATTCTCACGACCATTATCGCTTGGTGGCGGCAATAATAGCGGTAAGTTTGCGAGGCGGCAGAGTCGCAAGGCGGGTGCGAACGATGCACGGCGCCGCGCCCTCGGCAAAGTCGAGCATTGATTTCTACGGTCGCGACCTTGTCCCGAATGCCAACGCGTTTGACTCCACTCGCCGGCATCGCGCGGCGCGAAATGAGGCGATCGGCGATCATCGATTGACCTGTTGATACTGCTGCATACACCAGCGCCCGGCGACCATCGATTCACATCTTCTGTCTGTTTCGCTCGGCGCGAAAGGCCGTGCCTGCGCGACGCGGAACTCACTTTCGCCGCCGAGCTCAGAGAATCGGGACGGCTCTCCTTCGACTCGGCGAGCGCGCTCGCCCGCAACCTGCTGAATGCCGACCTCGGGTCCTTCGACGAACCACAGTCTGATGTCTCGCCCGGTCAAGCCGCCGACATCCGCCGCTTGCTGCTCACCCGGTTCGATGAAGACGGGCAGAGCCATCCGTCGTTCGATTTGATATCCGGATTCCTGTTGCCCTGACCTCACGAAACGTATGGGGATAGCGGGCCTCTATCCCTTCAGTCCGGAAAGCGTGATGCCGCCGATTAGGAATTTCTGAGAAACCAGAAAGATCCTTATCAGCGGCGCCGACCCGATAACGGAACCGGCAAGGATGTAAGGCCAGAATACCTGCTGCTCGTTCTTGAACAGGTTCAATCCGACCGTGATCGGGTACTTCTCGTAGTCGGTCAAAACGACGAGCGGCCATATAAACGACTGCCACTCAGACAAAACGACGAAGACGCCGAGAGTGATCATCGCGGGTTTGGCCAAGGGAATTATGATCTGCCAGTAGATTCGGAATCTGCCTGCGCCATCAATCAATGCGGCGTCCTCAAGCTCCGACGGAATGTTCATGAAGAACTGCCGAAGGAGGAATATGCCGAACGCTCCGGCAAAACTCGGAATCACGACCCCCACAAAACTATTCGCGAGCCCCATCGAGTAGACAAGCACGTAGGTGGGGATCAACGTAACCGATCCCGGCAGCATCATCGTCGTGAGAAATGCAAGGAAGACAATGCCGTTGCCTTTGAACTGGATCCTCGCGAAGGCATATGCCGCCAGCGAACTTATGAAGAGCTGAACTGCCAGCACGACCGCGGAGTACGCGAAGCTGTTTCGAAGATAGACAGTTACTCTTCCGATCCCGACGGCGTTCAAATATGCATCGAGCGACCATTTCTTCGGCCAGAGAGCCTATGGGTCTGTATAGAAGTTATCCATCGTCTTGAAGGAGTTGATGACCATCCAGAAGTATGGGAGCACCGTTATCAGTGCGAGGATGGTCAGGATGCCGTATACGACAACCATGAACGACATGTCCGCGACTAGCGCCTGAATACGCGATCGACGCGTTATCCGCTCAATTTCCTGACGTATCGCCTTTTCAAGAACTGCCAATTGGTCCGCCTAGTAGAGCTGCCTTGAGAGAAAGAGTTTCAACTGGGTAGCGGTGAACACGAGTATTACCGCGAACAGGATCCAGGACATAGCTGACGCCAGGCCCATGTCGAATCGTTGGAATCCATTAAAGAAGATCGACCACTGGACGCTTTCAGTCGCGCTTGCCGGCCCTCCCTGGGTCATTACGAACATCTGTGTAAAGACCTGCCAGGCCGCAATCACAAGCGTGACGACTACAAAGATGAGTGGATTGCGCAGAAGCGGCAGGGTTATATGGCGAAGCGTCTGAATGCGATTCGCCCCATCGACCTTGGCCGCCTCGTAGAAAACCTCCGGTATATCGGCCAGTCCCGCCAGGAAGATGATCATGTAATAGCCGATGAGGCTCCATACAGTCATGATGATGATCGCGGGCATAGCCCAAAACGCGCTCAACAGCCAGTTGGGACCGTTGATCCCGAAGTACTTGAGAACCTCGTTGACGCCGCCATCCGAGCGAAACATCCAAATCCAAATCAACGCCACCACGACGCCAGGCGTAATTACTGGAACGAAGAACAATGTGCGGAAAACGGAGCGGAGCCTCCGCGCGTGATTGCCAATAAGAGCGAGTCCGAGAGATGTCGGCACCACGCCGGGCGCCAGGAACACGACGTACCGGCCTGTGTTGCGGAACGACTTCCAGAAGCGTTCATTCGCGAAAGCTCTTTTATAGTTGTCGATTCCGACGAGAGACCACTCGTCTCTCAGCGGGCTCCAGTCCGAAAAGCTGATGACGAGCGACACGACAATCGCGATAAACGAAAACAGGAGCAGGAACAACGCCGCCGGCGATATAAGCAAATAACCGGAAACGGTGTCCCGGAACACGCGGCCGCGAATGCGACGTCGCCCGGACAGCAATTTAATTGCCATTCCGTCTCGTATCCCTACGGATCCGAATCAAGCGAACTGTTCACCGACCGGAGCGCGTGCCCGCGCTCCGGTCGGTGATGTTTGTGCGCTATCCCCTACGCCCCACCCGCGGCGGCGAAAATGGGGTTGGCCTCTTCCTCGATCTCTTGCAGCGTCGCGTCGATGTCGGCTCCTTCGACGAAGATCGACTCGAGCTTCGGCTTGACGATGTTGTTCACCTCGTTGTACCGGATGAACGGGTAGGCGCCGCCCGTCGGGGCGATACGCGGAACCCTCGTAAGCAACGGCTCTCGATTGACTTCGTTGTTCCACTCGTCGCTGACGTACAGCGCCTTGCGGGGCGCGAACCTGCTCATTATCCGAATCCGGTCCTTGAAGCTCTGGATTCCGGCGTAGTACTGGGCCCAGCGCCACGCGGCTTCCTTCATCTTGGCCTTCGCCGGAATGACTACCATGTTGTACCAGGTAGTCGTCGCCGGACCGTCCCCGCCAGGGCCTTCGGGGAACGGAACAAAGTCGAAATTCTTGTCCGGCGCGCCGTTGCGAACTCGAGCTATTCCCCAAGTCCCTCCGAGCACGAAAGCCGACTTATCTTGCAGATACTGCTGAAAGTCCTATCGCTCCGGACCGAACGGCAACGAGACCTTGTCGTCGTTCAGCAACGCCATGTTGTACTCGATCCAGCGCTTTGCCGAACCGTCCGTTATCGCGAGGCCCGACTGATCCAGATTGTAGAAAGTCTTGCCTTGCACGTGCTGCCAAACGGAGAAGGCGCCGCCGTGCGGGATGGAAACGAGGAAACCCGACCTGTCCACGGAACCGTCATCTTTACGGATCGTGAACTTGTTGGCGTTTTCGCGGAAAGTGTCCCAGTCTCAAACCGAGTCGAACGACGGATCGATGCCTTGCTCTAGAAGCATGTCCTTGTCGTAAAACAGCACATACGCGTCTGGCCCCTCCATCGGGATCCCGAATATCTGGCCGTCCTTCTGGTTGTAGAAGAGTGCCCCGTCGTTGAAATGGTCCATCGTCATCGTGGAGTCCGTCTTGATGAGATCGTTAAACGGATCAAGCGTCCCAAGGTCGTAGAAGTCCCTGGCCCAGATGATGGACGAGTGCATGATGTCCGGAGGATTGCCCGCGGCAACCGCCGCCTGGTACTTCTGCACGTACTCGTTGCCGAACGGCACAAACTGGAAGTTGATCTTCAGGCCGGGATTCTGCGCCTCGAAGTCCGCCTTGCACCATTCAAACCAGTTCTTCGTCTCTACGCCTGAAGCCGGGTTCCACCAGTCCCAGTATTCGAATTCGCCGGTAATCTGCTTCGGCTGCATCTCCATTGCTTCTACGGTTACCAGCTTCTCGGCTATCTTCTCCTGAACGACGGCCTTCTCGACTATCTGCGTGACGACCTTCTCGACAGGAACTTCTTTTACGACCTCGACAACTTGGGTCTCTCAGCAACCGCCTATCGCGGCGGCGCCCACGACGCCCAATGCCGCGACGCCCGCGGTCCCAAGAAGTTTCCTTCTGCTCAAACTAGCCATCTAAACGTCCTCCCATCATGAAAAACAATGCTTCGTCGTTTCGTGTGTCCAACCGTAACTGTCAGAACCGCTACAGAATCACCTCCCCGGATTGAGATGAATAGAGGCGCGCGCAGCGCCCGCGACTGGAGCCTGAACGGGACCAACCCATGGAGATTTTCGCTACCCGCACTTCAACGTCCAGTAATTCAAACCCAGTCACACGTCCATCAACGATCCCGCTCAGAAAGCGGTCATACACGACATAGCCCGGGACATGGCGCGTTTCCACTCCAGCCCCCCCCGTCCTATTTGAATGAAGGCTGCATTTTTCTCTCTCTGAACTTCAAGACCCTGTACCGGCCGGATCCAGTTGGCCCTGAGTGTTAGCGTCCGGGAACTGGCCGGCGGGGCCTCGCGAGACGTCGCCGAAGCGAGGTCATGTCAGGGAACTTGCCGCTGACAGCGTACAAAGCGTCAATGAGCCGTTGGGGCGGAGTCCAGGGGTGGAGCTTGTGCTCTTCTGCCAGGTATGGCCCTGTTGGTTACCACCTGGGATTTCGATGGAGCGGGGGACGGGGCTCGAACCCGTGACATCCAGCTTGGAAGGCTAGCGCTCTACCAACTGAGCTACCCCCGCGAGCCGCACTTCATTTCAGTGGGCTGTCAACGTTACTGAGTTTACCGAAGTGGCCCTTGTTCGCGTTGGGAAGCCGGCAATTCCCGCCTGATTATGTCAACTACCTGGATGCGCGTCGATGATCGCGGTATCAGTGCCAGTCGTGCGACGGCGGAGTATCGATGTATGACTCGCCGAGAGACAGGATACGCTCCGCCATTACGTGGATCGCCTTGTCCTCGTCTTCAAGCTCGCCGTAAACCGCTATCACGGGCTCATCCAGGATCACGTGCTTGTAACGCTTGAAGACACTTGGCTTGACGATGACGTTGGTCAGGCCGGTCTCATCCTCTAACGTCATGAATACGAATCCACGCGCAGTAGCAGGCCGCTGACGGTTTATCACTATCCCGGCCACCGTTACGTAGACGCCGGTGCGCGCTTGCTGATGAAAGGACCTGAGAATCGCCGCGTCGCCCAATCCCGGCGCCTGCATCCCGGTACCCATGCCGTCGTAGCTGTTCCCCGCACTCCGTGCGTGTTCCCCGTACCGTCCTCGGACTTCCTCTCCGGGCTCGCCGCCCACGTCGAACGCATTCTGCAAGGCCGACGCGGTCTGGTTACGTGGATGCCCCCGGCTCAGACGCGCTCTGGGGGCGCCAATGGAATCAATCCCGCGTTTGCGGCGCTTCTCCGCTTGCGGAGACATCCTGGCCTTCTGATCTTCAACCATGAATTTTTACTCCGTCACCAGTTCGTCCGCGATGCACCGCCTCATCGCGCCATTCGCGGGTACCGCTCAATCGCGTGACGGCTGTTTGTCTCGCAGCCGGGTCGCCAGCTTCTCCAATTCGGCCGCCGTCAACACGCCCGCGCGCTCCAGGGCCGGGCGATGGAACTCAGTACCCCGAAATACGGTGGACAGTTCGGTGGCCGTGAAGTCCATACGCATCTGCATCATTTCATCCGCGGGTTTCAGCCCGACTTCTTCTTCAAGTTCATCCGCCAGATCGGGTATCTCGTCGCCATGTTCGGCCGGAGCGTACGCCTGGACGCGCCAAAGCGCTTCCCGTCTTTCGACGCCAAGACTGCGAAAAGCCCCCGCGGTGGCCAGCTTTCTGAGTATGCCGATCGATAGACGCGTCCGGCGGCAGAAGTCTTCCAGAGATCGATACTTCCCAAGCTCGATCTCACTGTCCAGTCTCTGCCGGTATGCCTCGCCCATCCCTTTTATATAGCGATACCCCATTCGAACGGCGCCGTCGGGTTCCATGGTGCAGTCGAAACGGCTGCGCTGAACGTCCATTGAGCGCACCGTGACGCCATGCCGCTGAGCGTCGCCAATGAGCGTGTGCGGATGATAGAAACCCATAGGCTGGGAATTCAGGATGGCGCACAAGAACTCGGCGGGGCGGCGCACCTTGAGCCAGGCGGAGACGTACACCAGAATCGCAAACGCCCAGGAATGGGCTTCAGGAAAGCCGTAACCAGCGTAGCCTTCGATCTGGTGATATATCTGCTCCGCGGCATCCTCCGGCACTCCATTGCGGGCCATGCCGTGCATAAGATCATCCTTGAGAGCCTGGATGTGCTGGAGGGAGCGCTTGCGGGTCATGGCGCGGCGCAGAGCGTCGGCTTTGGCCGGCGAAAAGCCCGCCGCGTCCATGGCCATTTGCATGCACTGTTCCTGGAATAGCGGCAACCCCATGGTGCGCTCCAAAGCCTTCTTGAGGCCGGACCAAACGGGGCGGCTGTCTTCCCTGCCGGCTCGCCGCAATATCCAGCGCCGGTGCATCTTGGTTGTCATTGGACCGGGCCGGATGATAGCCACCTCTATCACCAGGTCGTAGAACACCCGCGGCCGTGTGCGCGGCAGCGCGTTTATCTGCGCGCGGCTCTCGATCTGGAAAAGACCAAGCGTATCGGCGGCGCATATTGCGTCATATATGTCTTTCTCTTCTTCCTTTTCGACATTGGGGGAGTCGTATGGCCTAAAGCTGGCCAGGGTGTATTTCTCCCCGCGCTGCCGCTCCAGCAGCCGGAAGGCGCGATGGATCATGGTCATCACGCCCAGCCCCAGAAGGTCGATCTTCATCAATCCCGCGTCCGCGCAATCATCCTTACTCCACTGAAGCACCGTGCGGTTTTTCATGGTCGCGGGCTCTATGGGCGCCGATTCCGGCAGCGGACGGGAAGAAATGACCATGCCGCCGGTGTGGATGCCGAGGTGGCGTGGAAAGTCGTCGATCTGTTTACAAAGCTCCACCAGATGCAAGGCAACCCGGTTGGGAATCTCAGTGGGGAATTCAACACCCTCTCCAACCTCCTTTTCAATGTTGGATGAGTGATGCCATTGGAGGTGCTTGGCCAGTCGGTCTACCTGAGCCAGCGGCAATCCAAGCGCCTTGCCCACGTCGCGGATGGCGGACCGCCCCCGGAAGGCTATGACGTTGGCCACCATGCCGGCCCGGTCGCGTCCGTAGCGCTCGTATACGTGCTGGATCACCCGCTCGCGCTCTTGATGCTCGATATCGAGGTCTATATCCGGCGGCTCGCCGCGCTGGGATGACATGAAACGCTCGAACATCAGGTTTGCGCCTATAGGGTCTATCAAAGAGATTCTCAGCGCGTAGCAAAGAATCGAGCTTGGAGCCGACCCCCGCGTGTTTACCAGGATGTCGTTGTCGTGGCAGAACTGCACGATTTCCCGCACGGTTAAAAAGTAGCCGGCGAGGTCGTTCTCCTTGACGTGCTTGAGTTCGCGATTCACTCGCTGTCTGACTTCATCGGTAACCTGGCCGTACAGGCTGTCAACGCCTTCCCACGCCAGCTCTTCGAGATATTGATATTCGGAATCGCCCTTGGGAGTCGGGAACTTCGGCAGCCCGTATTCGATGGGTTTGCTCAGGTCGAAATCGCACATGCCCGCGACATGCAAAGTGTTGGCTATCGTCTGGGGCGCGCCGTCGAAGAGCCGCATCATTTCCGCGGACGGCTTCAGGCAGTATTCGCCGTTGGGCCGCAGGAGCCGTCCCGCGGTTCTCAGGGTTTTCTTGTGCTTTATGCACACCAGCACGTCCTGGAGGGGCTTACGAGAGCGATCGTGGTAGTGCGCGTCGTTCGTGGCGACAAGCGGTATCCCGACGCGCCTTGAGACCTCGATAAGCCGGTTGCCAACGACGATGTCCTCTTCCTGCAGGTGATTCTGCAATTCCAAATAGAAGCCGCCGGGCTCGAACATCGATCCGTAAACACCCGCCAGCTCGGCTGCGCGGTCTGTATGTCCCGCCAAAGCGGCCATGGGAATCTCGCCGTGTTTGCAACCGGAAAGGCCGATCAGCCCTTTGGAGTGTTGGGCCAGAAAGTCCAATGAAAGCTCCGCGTGTCCCTTGGGGCGATCGCGGTGAGCTTCGGTCGCAATCAGACATATATTCGAGTAACCCTGTCGATCTCGGGCCAGAAGAGTCAGATGCGAGCCGCCCTCGAGCGTGATCTCCATACCGACGATGGCCTTCAACTCCGGCTTCGCATCGACCGCTTCGTTAACTTCCGCAACAGCTCTGGAAAACCGAACCGCGCCGTAAACGCCGTCGTGGTCAGTCACCGCCAGCGCGGCAAGTCCAAGCTCCTTACCCATGGCGGCCATCTCCTCGGGATGCGACGCGCCATCGAGAAAAGAAAAATTCGTATGCGCGTGTAGCTCGGCGTAGCGCGGCTGCGGGCTGTTCAATCAACCATTCCCTGCGCGCACCAGCGCCCGGACCTCAAATCTCGATAAACCAACAGCACTGTCCCGCCGTCAACAGACACACGGAAATAGTCGCGCTCATACGGCGCCTCCCACCATTCCGACGTGAGCTTGTGCGGCCCGCGGCAAGCGACGACCTTTCTGGAAATGCCCGCAATCTCCAGACGCCGCGAGCCTTTTAGCGGCTCCAGCCGATCTCCTTCTCCTTCTGAGGGAGAGTCAGGGCTGTGACAGTCCATTAACGAATAAGACCCGCCCTCAACGAGCCGCGCTTCCACCGGCCTGTCGAAGAGTCGCAACATGCCGCCCGAACCGGCGGCATAGCGCTCCTCGGGAGGGTGAGGGTTTCGGGCCAAAGGCTTTGACCCCTTAACGTCCGTATCTTCAAAGTAGGCGTCGACCTTGCGGAAAGCGCGTTCCGGCAGGCGTTCTTCCAGGCATAACTCGGTTCGGTAAACCGCTCCCTCTCCCAACTCCACCTGCAAGCGGCTCAGAACGCGATTGGCCCGCTCCAGCTGGTCGGCCCGATTCGGCAACAACCCCAGCGCCTTCCCCTCAAAAGCCACCAGCCCGTCCACTCGCATCCGTATAAATACCACCCCAGGCTCGTCGAGCGGCATCTCGTCGAGGCTGGAGTTCTGCTCGCGGGACGCCTCGTTCGCATCCAGATACCACCGGACGGCGTCACGAAAGGTGCGCGCCTGGGCCGAAGGCTCTGGCAGATCTAGCGTGAACGATTTCGACACGCCGTCGGAACGGCCTATCTCAGCCCGTATCCGCCGTGACATCATGCCCCTGAATCGCAGCCGCGCCGCCAGCCGCTCCGAAAGTCCTTGCAGCGCGAACGTTATGCGGTCGAGGTTGTGCTCCTCCCACTCGAATTGCACTTCGTCGCCCAGCACCAGCGGACGCTCCCGGCCTTCGACCGGCCGTCGATCGTCCCCTTGCGCCAGCCGCCAGGCCAGTAAACCCTCTACTCCGTAACGTAAACGAACCGAATTGCGCGGAAGCGCGGCGTATTCACCCATCGTGCGCACACCCAGCAGCCGCAGCTGCTCCAGCGCCTGGTCCGGGAGCGGCAGAAGGTTCGCCAGTTGTGGGGCGAGGAAGTCGCGGTCGCTGGAATCGACAATGTTGAATCCCGCCGCTTCGGATGCGAGAGCCGCGACTTCCGCCGCGAACTTCCCGCCCGCAAGACCTATGTGCGCGGTCTGTCCGGCGTGCTCGTATATCTTCCCGCGGATCCGTTCACAGAGACTTGAGTCGGGGCCGTAAAGCCGGTCCAGACCACCGGCGTCCACAAAGGCCAGCCCCACCCCCGAGTCCTCCACCGAGGGCGAAAAACGGTCCAGCGTCTCCAGCACCTCGCCAAAGGCCGTTTCATATCTCTCCGGGGCGTCCGGAAGATAGACGCCCTGCGGACACCTAAGCTGGGCCTCCTTGAAAGCCATGCCAGGTCGAATGCCGGCCGCCTCTGCGGCCGGCGAGACCTCGACGAGCCGGCGGTCTTTAGCCAGCGGCTCGAAGATGGCTAGCGGCAGCGACCGCCACTCCGGACGCTCCCTGGTTTCCAGCGACGTCCGGAAATGCGGTATGCGTATGCAGACCGTCTTCCTCTTCAACTTGCCTCCCCTTGAACGGACAATCGATTACGAGCCTGCGCAGCCCGGCCTCGCTGCGGCTCTTGAGCACGCTGACTTGCAGCCTCACGCCCGCAGGCGCGAGGCCCAGGGGGCCCTCATGCCAAAGCCACCCGCGCCGAACTACGCTCAGCCGCAACGACGAATAGAAGCGCAGTCCCATCAGTCCCCGTTCAGTGGTGAATATGCATGAGGAGGAGGCGCGGCCCGCAAGACCCGCCAGCCGCGCCAGCATGTTCGGATGCGCGTCCTCACCGGCCATGTCGAGCAGCACGGCATCGAACGCTTCACTGTTCAGCAGGTTAGAGGCTGCTCTCAGTGCGCCCTTGCCGTCGCTGGGGCGCACTACCGCCAGGCGCCGCAGGTCCATTCCCATTGCGGCCGCCGCGGGCGGATAGAACTGCCCCGGCAGATCGATATAGGCAGCCACGCCGCCGCCGTGGATAGCGGCCGTCAGGGCGCGCAGCGCCAGGGTCAGCTTGCCACTGGAGGACTCGCCGGTAAGCTCGGTCAGCTTGCCGCAGGGCAGACCCCCGAAGCCGGTGGCGGCGTCCAGCCTGGGCAACCCGGTAGCCAGTCCTGGCAACGGGGTATAACGCCCGGCGAACAGCCGTCCCGAAGCTCGAACTCCCCAACGCCGCTCCACCTCCAGCACAGCCTTTCGCAACGACTTCCGCCGCACCGCCTGGCGGTATGCCTCCCCTCCCTCCGCGAGAGGATCGGAGCGAGGGGCGCATGGAATCCTGTCTTCCGCCGATGGCGCTCCTCCCCGCCGCACGGCCTCCGAGGTTTTGGAGATATTTAATAAAGGCTTCCCCACGGCTCGCTGAATTGCTCCTTCGCCGGCCCCACGTTCACTCGTGAGCGGTAAACCAGGCTTCTCACCAAATCAAAACAGTGGATCCGCAATATACCATACAAAACACGAACGTAGCGAGCGCACGTCAGACGCGGGGGAGCGGCAGGCAAGCCGCAAGCACCGCCCGACGCCGGTTTTCTACTTCCGCAACCTTTAAGGTCTAAAATCTCGTTCGACAAACGCGATCACGCTGTCCCCCAATTCACATTGGGGCCGGGAGCGCGTACCGCCGGACAACCGATACACGAGATAATGCAAAGTAAGGAGGCAACTCTTGGAACTACGTCGGTGTCAGCTTGCCAGTCCAGGGTCGAATATCCGCATGCTCGAAAAGGGAAGCCAGAGCACCGCCGACGAGGTTTTCCTGGACCTGGAAGACAGCGTTGCCCCCAACGCCAAAGTCGAAACTCGAAAGACCGTGGTCCAGGCTCTCAACGAGTTCGACTGGTCCGGCAAGGTTGTGTGCGTGCGGGTCAACGGCCTCGACACTAAATGGTTCTACGGCGATCTGATCGAAATCGTCGAGGGCGGCGGCGAAGCGCTTCATACGATCATGCTGCCTAAAGCCAACTCCCCGGCGGATGTCTATATGCTCGACACGCTTCTCACCCAGATCGAGGAAAACAACGGTCTGGATATCGGAGCGATCGGCATAGAAGCCCAGATCGAGACCGCCATGGGAATGGTGAACGTCAACGAGATCGCTTTCGCCAGCGAGAGGTTGCGATGTTTGATCTTCGGCCCCGGCGACTATTCGGCGAGCGTCCAGGCCAGAGGTCTCTCCATCGGCGCCAGCGATAACTATCCCGGGCACGTTTGGCATTACGCCATACATCGAATCGTCGTCGCGGCCAGAGCGGCCGAGATTCAAGTGATCGACGGTCCGTATGCCGACTACGCCAACCTCGACGGTTACCGGCAGTCCTGCGAGATGGCGCTCGCTCTGGGCTGTGATGGAAAGTGGGCCATCCACCCGAACCAGATCGACGTTGCCAACGACGTTTTCACGCCTTCCTCGGACGACATCGCCAAGGGGCGTCGGATCGTCGCCGAATACGGCAAGGCTCTGGAGGAAGGCAAGGGCGCAATTGCCATCGACGGCGAAATGGTAGACGCCGCTACACTGAAGATGGCTGAATTGGTGGTCGAAAAGGCCGAGGCGGCCGGACTCTGACGTTTAGTCCCCGGGGGAATCCCGGCATTACGTGGCCAGACCTCGCCTCAGCCTTGGATTGAGATTGCAGACCGTGCGATGTTTGACCGGGAATCGCCCGCTCAATTGAACGGCTGGAGGTAGCCAGTTGGTCGTTTCGGCATGCCTGTGGGGTTTGCGCGAACCGCCCGCCGAGGCGGCCCGCAAGCTCGCGGGAATTGGCGTCGACGGCGTCGACGTTGATCCCGGCTTCACGACCGAACTAAGCCGTCTCTCCGGCACTGTCCAGGTAAAAGTCAAATGCCTGGCCGCCGATCACTTGATGCCGCCGGACGGACGGTTGGGCAACCCGGCGTCGCGGGCCGGCCGCGTCGCCATCGACCACGTCAAAAGCAGCATCGGCGAAGCGTCCAGGCTCGGCGCTGAAGCGGTCTACGTAGGCCCGCCCCCGGAAAACGGCGCGAATCTGCGGGAGTTCGAGAAATCGGTCGTCATTCTGGCCGGCGAAGCGGCAGCTCATGGATTGCGGTTCTGCATCGAACACGTGCCGCGTTCCATTCTGAGCTCAGCCGCCGGCACTATTGAATTCTCCAGGCAGAGCGGTCACGCCAACGTTCACGCGCTGATCGACATCGGCCATTGCCTCATCGCCGGCGAGAATCCCGCCGAGGCGATTCGAGCCGCGGGAGACCGTCTGGGCTACGTCCACGTGGACGACAATAATGGCAAGGACGACCTTCATCTGGCTCTGACGGATGGCCTGTTCGATATCGACGACGTGCGCGAGATATTGCGCGCGCTGCACGAATCGCCCTACGATGGGCCGGTTTCCGTCGAAGTGAAGAGTAATCTTGAGGACCCGCTTGCGGCAGTCGAAAAGACCATGAGTGTTCTGATTCGCGTCCAGGGAGAACTCTGACAAGGTAGTTGCTTGGCCCATGATTCGATTCGGGATAATTGGCACGGGGTCGCGCGGCCTCAATGCATTCGGTCGCAATTTGCGCCAGCGCTTCGGCGATCATTCCGATATCACCGCGCTGTCAGACAGTGATCCGACCCGGCTCGCCTTCGCGGCCAAGACCCTGGGCGTGGCAACGACCTACCCCAGCGCCTCCGCGCTCATAGCCGACCCGAACGTCGACGACGTCGTCATAACCACGCCGGACTTCACTCACGCCGGTATCGCGCTCGAGGCCATCGACGCCGGCAAGCACGTCATCTGCGAAAAGCCGCTGGCAACGTCCATCGAGGACTGCAACAAAGTGCTCGCCGCCGGGCGCCGGTCCGACCGCCTTTTCATGGTCGGATTCGTCCTTCGGTATACGCCTTTTTTCGCCGCGCTTCGCAAGGCTGTTGCCAGCGGCGAGATCGGCGCCCCTAGTTTCCTCACGGCGATAGACAACCGCGTTGGCGGGAGCTATTTCAGGCGCTGGCACCGATTGCGCCGCAATTCCGGCGGCCTGCTCGTTCACAAGAGCTGCCACGCGCTAGACGCCATCAACTGGATTTTCGACCGGCGCCCTACTGCCGTTGCGGCCACCGGCGGCATTGCCGTCTATTCGCCCAAGGACTGGGCGGGCGAGCGCTGCCTGACTTGCGACGCCAAACAAACTTGCCCGGAGTACACCGACATTACCCAGGGAGACAACGCACACCTCTACTACGAAGCCGAGGCTACCAGCGGATACATCGCCGATACATGTGTTTTCAATTCCGAAAAGGACACCGTGGACCATGCGGCGGCTTACATTGAATACGACACCGGGCCGCGGGCGTCGTATTCACTCTGCCTCTTCGCCAGTTACACCGGCCGCGAATTTGGCGTCTGGGGCGCAAACGGCAAGCTGGACGGAACCGAAACCAGCCGTAGTCTGCGACTGACGCGTGCGGCAGGCGAAACGGTTGAGACCCGTCCCGTTGAACGCCGCGAGGGCGGCCACGGCGGAGGCGACGTCGGACTGCTGGAGGACTGCTTCAGCGCTCTCGCCAGCGATCAGGATCCCGCCGCGGGACTCGAGGCCGGCTACTGGGCCGCCGTATTGGGCATCGCCGCCGAAGAATCCGTCGCCCGGGGCGGCGAGCGCATAACCCTGGCCCAGCTCGGAGCCGCGGGCTAGGCCACCCGGTACCGCTCGACGGCTGACTCGTCAAGCTGGAATCCCAATCCGGACTCTTTGGGAACTCCTACCGCGCCGTCGGAATCGATAGTCAGCGGAGAGGCGACTATCTCGGTCCGCAGCGGGTTCGGATTCTGGTCCATCTCGAACATCGGACCGTGCGGCAACGTCGCGGAAACGTGCAGATTCGCAAACCCGGACACCGCGCCCGCGAAGTTGTGCGCCGCCATCCGCAGGTGCCAGGCTCGCGCGAGCGCCGCTATCCGCCGAAACTCGGTGATCCCTCCGCACCAGATAGCGTCCGGTTGGACGAAGTCAACCGCGCCGTGCGTTATTAAGCGCTTGAATCCGTCGAGGGACGCTTCCGTCTCGTAGCCGGCGATTGGCATCGCCGTGGCCGAGCGGACCATCGCCGCACCCTCGGTATCGTCGGTCCGCACAGGTTCCTCGAACCAGTAGATGTCAAGGCCTTCCACGGCTCGAGCCATCGCGATCGCTTCCTTGGGCGTATACATGTTGTTGGCGTCGATCATCAGGCGGGCTTCAGGTCCAAGCGCGTCGCGCGCCGTTCGGACCCTGTCAATGTCCACCCCCATCGGCTGGCCGGCTACCTTCATCTTGGCTGCTCGATAGCCGGCCTCGCGATAACCGCGAAACTCGTCCGAGAGCTCATCGAGCCCCTTGCCCTCCATGTAGAAACCGCCGCTGGCGTAGCCCGTCAACGATCTGTCGTTCGCGCCCAGCAGCGTGCAGACGGCTTTACCGCAGATTTTGCCCAGCAAGTCCCACAGGGCTATGTCGATTCCGCTTATCGCCCCGAAGATGACTCCGCGTCTGCCAAGCTGGATCGTCCCGCTGTACATCCTCTCCCACAACCGCTCGACATCTTCCGGATCTTCCCTGACCAGAAGCGGCGCGAGCTGGGTTTCCACGATCTTGCAGACCACCTGCTCCGCGCCGCCGAAACATGCCGCCTCGCCAATTCCCTCCAGCCCGTCCGAGGTCCGCACTCTGACGATCGTCGAGATTCGCGCCGGAATGTACACCTGCGCGTCGGCCATGGGACGGTCGAGCTCGTATCTCAGTATTTCGGCGACGATCTCAGTAATGCGCATCGATTCGCTCCAGATTTTCTTTGGGCAATTTGAGATCACATTTTGCCCCAAGTGGGATTCGCGCTCCGAGGAGCCTGTTTGCCGAGACCAAGCGGCGAAGAATTCCGGCTCCGGCAAGGCGACCGTCCCGCTGCGTCTGCGTGTACCCTAGCGGCGTAGCCGGACTCCTGGTCGCATTTGTGCGTTGCCTGGCCAAGCTGGATTGATTCGATGTGGGCACATCTTGAACGTACCGCGAAGTCGGCGCTGCTCGTGTTCCTTCTGGCCGCCGCCGCAAGCGCGCGCGCTGCCTCCCTCGACCACGGCCCAGCCGATCATCCCGTCGAGATGGGCCATTTCTATTCTCAAACCGGAGCCGGGTTCGGCACGGGTTTCGAAGTCCTGGACGAGCGGCGGCTCGGCATCCGCACGGAGTACTTCTGGTCCGAGTTCGACCGCCTGGGCGGCGTGTCCACCTTCGGCTACCCAACGTCTACGGCTTTCCGATGGGCGAGTCTGAATTGGGGCCAGCTCACCCAAAAGTCGCTGATCTACTGGGACCGCTTCGAGGGACGTCTCAGACTGGCCAATCTTTACGAAATACTGGAGGCGGCGGGGCTCGATGATTTTCTCGAAAGCAAAGGCGTCCCGAGACCTATCGCCGACGACGGCGCGACTACCCACGAAGAAGCCATCGCAATCAGGCTGGGCTGGCTTGAAAACGAGACTCTGCGCTATGCCTATTTCGCCAACCCCAATCCGGGTCTGATACCCAACTGGTCCCGCGGCGACGCAATCGACCTTCGCGGTTTGCCGATGTCGAAGCCGGAGCGCATGGGGCCGTTTATCGCTCAGCGTTTTCAAAGAGCCGTCATGCAGTTATGGGTGGAAGACGTTCCGGGAGGCGAGCCGCCCGGCGCCGTCACGTTCGTTAACGGCGGCGACATATTCAAGCAAGCCGGGCTGCTGCCCAGGGCGGATTCAGCCCAGCCGCATTCGCCTTCCAATATTCCATTCGCGTCCGAAAGCGAATTCCGGCTCGTCTTCAGCTCTCAGCGGACCGGCTCGACGCAGATATATTCGTCGGCGTCGAACGGCGCGAACGCCGTGGCGCTTACAAGCACCGACAACGTCGAACGGTTCCCCGCGGTCTCGCCAGATGGCGCCATGCTTGCCTTTGCGCGCGGGGAATTCGCGCCCCCCGTAGATCAGCGGCGTGAGCCGTCCGCGGGCGAGTTGACTCTGCCCAGGATCGTCGTTCGAGACCTGTCGACCGGTGACGAGCGCACCATCAGCCCCGAAGGGGTCTGGGCCGGGTCGCTCTCCTGGTCTCCCGACGGAACGAAAATCGTCTATAGCGGTTGGGCCGACTTCGACACCGAGCTTTACGTCGCCGACGTTGCGTCGGCTGAAAACGGCAAATTGCTCACGCTGCCATACAGCCAGATCACGCCGGACTGGTCTCCCGATGGCGCGACAATAATCTTCGCATCCGATCACGAAGGCCCCTATCAGCTCTTTTCCGTAAGCCCGGACGGAGCCGGCCTGACCCGGATCACTCACAGCGGAGTTTCCGAATTCAACCCGGCGTGGTCGCCGTCCGGCGAGTCCATCGTCTTCTCAAGGTCCAGCGAGTTCGGACACGACGTTTTCGTTGCCAACCCGGATGGTTCGTCAGCACAGAATCTCACTCGCCGCCGGGGGCACGATCACTCGCCGTCCTTCACACCCGATGGTCGGTTCGTCGTCTTCGTCAGCGAGCGAGCCTTCAACGAAGACATATACGTCGTTCCCATCGACGGGTCGGTGGCCGCAATGCTCGTTTCCGGCGACGGCGCCGACAGGGACCCGTCCATCGCCAGGTTCGCGGCGCCAGCCGGCTCTGTACAACCCGTTCCGGAGGAAGCCACGCTGCTCTTCTACTCGTCCAGCATCTCGGAAGGACCGACGGATATCTGGGCCGCGTCGCACGGCAGGCAGCCGATGGCTCCCGTAAACCTGACCATGTCTCGCTGGATTGACGTACTTCCAGGATGGTCGCCCGACGGACGGCACATCGCATTTACAGGCTCCCGCGACGGGACCCTGGACCTCTTCATCGCCCGCTCCGATGGATCGGGGGTGGGGCAGTTGACAAACTCTGGACAGTTCAATGGTTTCGCCAGCTTTTCACCAGACAGTTCCAGGCTCTTGTTCAGCTCGGACCGATTCGGCGCGAACAACGTCTTCGCCGTCAACGTCAACGGGACCGGCCTGGTTCGCATTACGCAGTCCGTGGGCGCCGACGTTGATGCGGTTTGGACAAGTGGCGGACGCGAGATTGTCTTCGCGTCAGACCGCGACGGAGACTTCGACATTTACCGCATGTCGTTGACGGACCGCCGCGCCGTGCAGCTGACCAACTTTCCCGGAAACGCCAGAAATCCCGACGTTTCCCCCGACGGTCAAACGATCATATTCGCCGTTCATTCCGGAAGATTCGAGGGGCTGTATTCCATGCGCGCGGACGGTTCGGGGATAACCCCGCTTATCCGTGACGGCTGGGAATACAGGAATCCGGCCTGGTCCCCGGACGGCAGGCTGATCGCTTTCGCGTCCAGGCGGTCGGCCGAGGGGACCTACGGGATCTACATACTGGATCCGCGTGGGCAGTTCTTTTGGAACGTCGCGGATACGCCGTCCAACGACTTGCGGCCCGTATGGCGCCAGGGAATTGCCACCGGTTTTTAGACAGTAGGCCGCAACGAGCGCCAGTCCCGCATGCCACCCGTCATTGAGATCCCCAGGGAATCCCGCGGCGGCGGCTCGCTTGTCTCGGCGACTCCACCTTGCTCGCGCGAGTTCGTGTTCAGTCCAGCCGGGTATTCCAGAAATCCGCCTCGGCCCTACAAGCCAGGCAGTACCTCCCGCTTTTGCTCGTCACGCCGCATCGATCGCAGCGCGCCGCGGGCGCGCTGGCTGACGGTGAACCCGCCGCTTCAACCGCCGGTCGATGAGGCATTGGACGCGTAAGTATCCGCGTTACGCCCGGGAGCGCGCCGGCATCTATGAGCGCCGCAAGCAGCGCTCGCGACGAGAGCTGCACGCGCTGTCCCCAGATACTGTCCAGCACTTCAACGACGAAAGCGCGATCGGTCATCCGAACGGCGCGGCAGGCGGCCGCGGCGTTCTTTCCCAACACGGATTCGGCAATGCCGGGGAAGGCGTCCAGAACCCGCGCGCGCTCGATGCCCCGTCGTATCGCAGGCGTCTCGAGCATCGTTTCCAGCAACGAGCCGACCGACCGGTCTTCGCCCTCGCGGTTATTACGGCGCCGCATCAACCTGTTTCCATTCAACCGAGCCGCCATTTACGCGAAGCAGGCGCGCGGAATCGGCCAGCCATCGGGGAACGCTTGCGATATCCGCCGACGACACGAAAACCTGCGCTTTTTCCGGAATCTGACTTGCAACCGTGGCGCGATGATGCGAGTCGAGCTCGGAGAAGATGTCGTCGAGCAGCAATATCGGCAATTCTCCGGCCGCGTCGCGCAACCATTGGAGCTGCGCGAATTTTAGACTCAGTACCGCCAGACGGTGCTGACCGCGCGATCCATATCCGGCGACGGACTGGCCGCCGAGGGTGATCGTGAGGTCGTCGCGATGCGGCCCCAGCAGCGACTGCCCAGCTCCGATCTCGCGTTCCCGCAAGGCTTCGAGGGCTTCCAGCATCGACGCATTTTCCAGACTGGCGGCCGCTTCGATCGCGTAGCTGAATTCAAGCGGCTCGCCCCCATCCCACAGCCGCCAAAAGAACTCCGCCGCGCATAGCGACAGGTGCCTTACAAACTGTCTGCGCGACTCCACTATCGGCGCCGCAAGTTCCGAGAGTTTCATATCCCAGAATTCAAGTGAGCGGGACGCCCCGCCGCCCGTCATCCTGATTTCGCGCAGCAGCGCGTTTCGCTGCGTCACAACGTGGTTATAGTCCATGAGATTTCGCAGATACATCTCGTCGGCCTGCGACGCCGAGATGTCCAGAAACCGCCGGCGTAACGAAGGCGGCCCGATCAGCAGGTCAACGTCTTCCGGCGAGAAATAGACCGCCTTCAACCGCCCTATGAATCTTGATAGCGGCGTCGGCTTGCCATCAACGGTCGCGCGGCGCGCGGTTCGACCGCGCCGCGAGCGGTCTGCGACGCCATCGGTGTCAAGCGCCGAGAACACCAGCTCGAGCCGGGTGTAGCCGTTTTGACCCGACACGTCCGACCGGACCCGAGCAAACGGCCGCCGTTCTCCAGCCGAGGAATAGATGAGGTCCGCCAGCGGCCGCGTGGACCGGCCCCGGCCCGTTGAAAGCGTGAGAATCGACTCCAGCAGGTTGGACTTTCCCTGCGCGTTGGCGCCGACCGCCAGAACGACGCCGGGTCCGAAGCTAAGCTCGACCGAACCCAGATTTCGGAAATCTTTCAATTCAAGACGACGGCAATACATCCCGCGCTTGCTTTCGGATATGAGTCTCGTATCAACCTGAGCCAGCGTTATCGCGTCTCCGCCCCACTCCCCCACCCAGCGAATCTCCGCAGCCCACGGTCGCGAAAGGTAACGGTTCGCCGCGATAATGCGTCAAGTTGCTACACTATCGCTGAATCAAAGTCGTAGACGCCGCTTCACTACGTAGCCGCCGAACGCACCGGCCAGCAATACCGTCACGGCGGCGGCGATTACGTAAAGCGCGGCCAGAACAAATGACATGACCGTCCAGAAAATAGCAGCGGCAACGATGAACGCGACTAGCGTGAGAGTTGCCGCCGCGAGTCCTATTCGAGTCCACCGGACGATCTGTTTCAAATTCTCGAATTGCTACCTTGGGGCACCCGTATCCGCAGACTGAACGAAGGGCAGAGTTGAACATGGCTACTATACGCATCGTAACCGACAGCACCGCCGGGATCACCGAAGCTCAAAAGCAAGAACTCGGTATCGCGACCATTCCCCTTGTGGTGCGCTTTGGCCCCGACGCGTATCGCGACGGCGTCGACATATCCAGCGGCGAGTTCTACGAGCGGCTTGTGACGGGGAGCACTTTTCCTTCTACGTCTCAACCCAGCGCCGGCGAGTTCCTTGAGATCTATCGAGAGCTCGCCAAGGAAGCCGACTCGATAATCTCGATTCATATCTCTTCCAAGCTGTCCGGGACCTGCGAATCGGCTCGCACCGCCATTCGGGAGGAGATAGACGCCAGCGTCGACGTAGTCGACAGCCAAAACGTCGCCGTGGGCCTTGGACATTTAGCCGTCGTGGCGGCGGAAATGGCGCGTCACGGATCCGACCGCGACATCATCATTCAGGCAATCAACAAACTCATTCCCAAGGTCCGGATAGCTTTTGCCTTGACAACGATGGAATACCTGAAGCGCGGCGGGAGGATCGGGGGCGCCCAGGCGTTTGTAGGGTCGCTGCTCCGAATTAGGCCCGTTCTTCACATCCACGACGGTCGCGTCGAGCCGCTCGACCGCGCCCGCTCGGCCAAAAAGGCGGTCGACCGTCTGATTCGATACATAGACGACGAGTCCGACGGCAGGCTCGCCTATTGCGGCATCCTGCACGTCCGCAACGAGACCGGCGCGGCGCATCTCAAGGACCTCGTGGCGTCGAGGTTTGACGTGGAACGCTGGTACGAAGGCGAGCTCAGCCCGGTTGTCGGCGCTCATGCCGGACCTGGCGTGGTCGGAGTGTGTTTCCCGGCCGCCGGCGAATAAGAATCTGGACGCCTGAATCTAAATCGCAACCGGCGCTCGTCCAGCTATTTCGCGCGATTAAGATCCGCGATCACGGTGGACGCCGGCGCCGACGGGTTGACTGCAATTCGCGATAGACGCGTGAGATCCGCCGGAAAATGTATGCGCCTAAACCGCGTCGACAACGCGGCGGCGTAGTTCGCTCGAATAACAAGAACCTCGGTATCGGGATCAAACGCTCCGAACGGGTACGCCAGGTAGTCCACGCCACCGAACTGCTCCAGGATTTGCTTCGACTCCACTACCTCCGCCTCGGCGGCGCCTAGGTTGCGGCGGAGAAGCGAGGGTAGCTCAGCATGGTTGATCGTATGCGACTGAACGCTCATGCCGGCATCCGCGAGCGTCCTGAAATCGTCGAAGCTCATGTGGTCTGGCTGCTTGACGTCGAATCCCGGAAGCACGAAGAACGTGGCCGGAATTCGATGCTTGACCAGCACAGGCAGCGCCTTGGTGAGCTGACTCTCCCAGCCGTCGTCGAACGTAAACACGATGGGCTTTTCCGGCAGCGTCGCGCAGCAGGTTAGCGAGCGCACGAGCCGGGCCAGCGGAACCGGGGTGTAACCAGCCTGGATTAGTCCCACGATCTGGCTCTCGAACAGTCGTTGGTCCGGCACCTGGTGCACGTAGACGATCGGCGCGTCCAGCCCGCCGGCGGGGTCATCCACGTCGATCGCATAGAGTGGCGCGACCGATTCAACCTGGTCGCGTTCGTAACGGGGAAACGCCATGTATTCGCGGCCCATGTCCCAAATTTCTATTCTTCCGGCATCGGACGATTCGACCCGGATTTCCAGAACTGCCTTGGTAAACCACTGAATCGAGCGGGATCCCTTGCTGTGCCGCTCGGAAACGGGCGGGCCGAATCTCTCAAGCCCGCCATGATTCCTCCAGTAGGTTAAAACCGGTTCGGCGATGTTGTGTTCCGTCTCGGGGAAAAACAGCCCGTTGCCCGCGGGTTGGACCGGCTGGAATGCGGGGCGTATCGACTCGCCGGTTAATCGCGCTAGGTATCTGCCCAGGTCGGAGACTCGCGTCGCTCCCAACGGTTCGCTCGAGCTCCGCCCGGCCCGCTCCAGCCGCGCCCGGTCGAAGTATTGCACCAGCATGTCGCCAAGGTAATACGGACGGCTGATCGCCGCGCCAAGCGACTCGGCCCCTCCGAGTCTTTCGTGAATGAGCCGGAATTCCGCTGCCGTGTCGTAGACGCGGCTCGCCTCTGAAGTCTCTTGAGCCAGCGCCGGCGAAACCGTCGCAGCCAGGAACAGCCCGACGGACACAATCGAAAATCGAGCGACCAAAGTCCGCAGGATGACGAGCCTTTGCGCCGTAAACTAGCGGTCTTGCGAGCGTGTCAGTGGACTACGTCGCCCTCGACGGGGTCGACCCGAACACCCTGGTCTCTCACCCACGCCAGCGCCGCGTCTATATCGTTCTGCTCGCCTTCCAGTTCGAGAACCACCCAGCCAACCTTCTCCGTCACCTCCGCCCGCCGAATGTTGCTGATCAACTCGAAGTCACGGGAAACCCTATAGATGATCGGCTCCTGAATCTTTGAAGTTGGATATGTGAACTTGATTCGCGTTCTTGCCATGCAGACCCGCCTTTCAAAAAACATAATACCCAACGACGCGATCTTTAGACTGTGGGCCAGGAGTGCTGTCTGCTACAAATCGCGGGTGCTGAAGCTTCGAATCGCCAGCATCATCGCCGCGATGCAATACCCTGCCGCATAGATCGCCATCAGCATGCTCGGCGGGTTCGCCAGCGCGAGCGGACCGCCGGCCGCTCCGCTCGGAGTTGGACTCGCAATCCCCGAAATCAGTCGGGCGCTGGCCATGTCGAATATCGCCCTGCTCGGAATCATCAGGCTGCTTATGATGCCTATGTTGACCATCGCCCCGTTGTCGAGCACGGAGCCTAGTTGCTCGACGATCCCGCCAATCAGCCCCACTGAGAACAGCGCAAAGACCAGGATTCCGTTGGCGATCGTGGGCAATCGGGTCGTTCCCAGCAGAGCGAGCGACTGCACCACCCATGCCGCCAGAAGTATCAGCAGCGGGGGAATGACCGGACTTGCCGGAACGTAGCCCGCGATAACGTACACAATCGCGGTGACCGCGCCCGTTGATATAGCGACGAACGCGGCCAGCATGAGGCCGAGACCGAGGGCCTTGCCAATCAATATCCTCCAGCGAGAAACGGGCCGCGCCACCAGGGCCGCCATAGTGCCGTCGCTCACTTCCGCCGAAACAGTCCCCACCGCCGTCAGGATGGCAAGCAGCGCCGCGACAAAATTGAGCACCCACATGCCGCCGGAGAGCAGGAATCCCCCAAATATCGCCTGCTCCACGGGACCGACCGGGCCGTCCGACTTGAGCTCCCGAAACGCAAACCAGACTCCGAGTCCGAACAGGATCAGGAATCCGGCCGTAAGCACCAGTCCCGCCAGCACGATCTTGCGGCGAACCGCTTCTCGCAACGTCGCCAGAGCGATAGTCAGCACGTACGCCAGGCCGTTTGCCGCAAGGCGCCGTTTGGAGCCGTATTCGCGGCGCGCTTCATTTGTCTGTCGCCTCGACCATTTCTACAAATAGCTCTTCGAGCGAATTCGATTCAATCGACACGTGATAGACGTCCGCTCCCGCGTTTACGATCGCGCGGACTACGCGGGGGACCATGGTTTCGTCAGCGATGTTGAAGACCAGCCGCCCTTCATTTCGGACGTGAAAGTCAACGCCCGGAAGCAGCTCGCGGACTTTGTCTTGCTCGAATTCACCCACCCGCACCGTCAAGACACGCTCGCCAAGCAACTGCTCCAGCTTGCCCTGAGCAACCACCCGGCCTTTGCTGAGAATCGCCACCCGGTCGCATACCATTTCAACTTCGGAAAGCAGATGCGAATTCAGGAACACCGTTACGCCGTCGTTGCGGAGTTCGCGGATCAGATCGCGGACCTCCCGGCGGCCAATGGGGTCGAGCGCCGACGTTGGCTCATCGAGAAAAGCGATTTGTGGATCGCCCGCCAGCGCCTGCGCAATACCAACCCGCTGCAACATTCCTTTGGAAAAAGTGCCAAGCCTCGAATCGGCCCGCGAAGATAGCCCTACTCTCTCCAGGAGCATCGAGGTCTTTTTGTCGTGGGCGCGATGGCTCCCGGCGAGCTTGGCGTGAAAATCCAGAAACTCGGTGGCAGTCATCCAGTCGGGAAATCTGAATAGCTCGGGCAAGTATCCCGACACTCGTTTAGCGCCCAGGCTCCCGGCCTGGCGTCCGAACACCGCCGCCGATCCTGAATCCGCTCGGGCCAGACCGACGAGAATCTTCACCAGGGTGGTCTTTCCCGCGCCGTTGGGGCCGAGCAAGCCAAATACGTCTCCGGCGTCGAGCTTCATGTCCACGTCCGCGACCGCCACAACCTTGCCATACGTCTTCGTCAAGTTTGCGACGGAGACCGCCGGGACCGAATCAGCCACGTTGCCTTGCTATCTCCAGCATCACGTCGCCGCCTACGTTTCCGATGAGAATTCCAATCAGCCCGCCATTCTCCCAGACCACGATCTCACCAACCTCCAGCCCCTCAATCAAAACGGGCTGCGGCCCCTCGATCTCGTCGACGTCCTCAGCGGTGGGGATCAAGAATCCCAGCCACTCGGCCACGACTCGGAGCTGACCGCGAAACCGCGGAGGCAACACTCGAAACTCCGCTAGCGCATTGGCCATTGCAGGCAAGTTTTCCACCCCTTGCGGAGCGATCTCCGGAATCGCAATTTCCCCATATACCAGATATTTTCCATTGCCGGCCGGCGCGCTGCGTCCTTGCAGCGCGCCGAGTGTCGCCGCGTCGTCAGCGTACATAATCACCGCCGCCGCCGGCATTTCAAACCGATAGCCCACCGCGCTCGAACCGCCAAACTCTGCAACGGGCAGCCCTTCGAGACGCATCGTCAGAGTGCCGGAGACAGGACCCCAGACGGCTCGGTACGGCTCGGAGGAAAATCCTCCAGGCCTTCTCGGCAGACCGCGCCGAATTCGAGGATCGCCCGACCCGGCAGCCCGCAGCGAGGCCGCTGTTTCATATTCGATAGCAACCGCCTCGGAAGGGCTCAATCCCAATCCTTGCAAGCCGGACGCAAAGATATCGCCGTCGATACGGACCACGGAAAAGGGGCGCTCCCTGAATCGCAGCAGAACGTTTTCCGCGAACCCTCGGACCGCCGGCGAAATGATCAGCAGCGCGATAAACACGGCAAGCGCCGCCAGGATTGCCCCGGTGGAAATCGTGACCCGCGCGGCCGGCCTCGTCACCGGTCCCAAAGCTCTAATCGAGATTCCAAATTCGCCCGACTAACCGTCACGCCAAACTTCCGCAGCCGTCCATACCATGGCGGTTGTTTGAGCCGCCTGGAGACTGCCGCCGCGCGCGGTCGACCGGCCACTTGCAACAACCCTCCGCTCTGACAAAACATAGATTCACAATACCAACTCCAGAACGCGCGCGGGCGCCGCCGCGTAACGCCGCCATCGGGTTCCCAGGGTACGAATCTATAAGAGTCCAATCGCGAGGCAGTGCGCCGGGAAGTGTCCCAAGTTTGCCGGGTTTTGGGAATTGAAAGGGCTCGCCAAAATTCGGCCTTCGGTTTGGCGGGGCGCGGGAGTTCTTTGAGTTTGGCGGGATGGTCAAACGCGCCGCTTGTCCTGTATAAGCCTCTCGCGGAGTCTCTCTAACGTACGCGCATTGGGACGCTGCTCCCCGCTGTCAACAGCTTCTTCCGTCAACGGCGCAGCACACGACAAAAAGTGAGTGACACTTCCCCATGTTGTAGTAGCGGAGGCGAATGAGGCCATTCGTTCATCCCAATCGAAAACTGCGACGAAGCCAATACATTCTGGGGGATTCAATGAAAAAATCCAGAGGCATGCGCAGGCGAGACATACTCCGTATCGGAGCCTTAGGTGTTTCCGGAGCGGCAGCCGCGGCGCTGGCCGGCTGCGGCGAGACCCAGATCGTCGAGAGAGAAGTCGTAAAGGTCGTGACGCAGGAAGTTCCGGTCGAAAAAGTCGTCACTCAGATCGTTGAGAAAGAAAGGGTAATAGAGAAAGAGGTTGCGGTCGAGGTCGAGAAAGTCGTCACCCAGATCGTCGAGAGAATCGTGACTCAGGAGGCCCCGCCGCAGCTCAAACGCGTGGACCTTACCCTTCTCTATAACCAATTCGGAACGCCTGAGATGTGGCGTGCGGTCTTCAAAAAGCTCGAGCAGGAAAAACCCATCTGGTCGTTCGGGAAACGGCCGTGCCGTACCCCGGAACCGAGCAGAAGGTGCTCACAGCGCTGGCAGGCGGCGTAGACCTCGACATGGCGAGCGTGATTCATCAATGGCTCGGCACATTCGGTGAAAAGCAAGCGGTAGTCCCTCTGGAGCCGCTTATGAAGAGGGACGGTCTCGACCCGGAGAGATGGTACGGGTCGGCGTTGCTCGACGCCACCCACAGAGGAACCTTGATTGGTTTGCCTTACTATTTCGGGCCGATAATGGAATTCCTGAACATGGATCTCTTCGAACGGGGCGGTCTCGAACATCCCGGCAAGCTTCCCAAGACTGAATGGAACTTCGACACCTACCTCGAATACGCGCAGAAGCTCACGTCCGGGGAAGGAGTGGACAAGATGTACGGGATCAGCGGCATCCCGATCGCCAACTCGTTCTTCTTGCCCATGTACATCTGGGCATTCGGCGGCGACTTCTGGAACGACGACCTCACAAAGAGCAAGCTCGATTCACCCGAATGGGCGGCCGCCGTGCAGTGGATGGCCGACGCCATAGCGAAGTGGAAAGTCGCCCCTAGCGCCACCGAGAGCCAGGCTATTCCGGGTGGGCCGTGGAATGCCGGACGAGCGGCAATGAACATGAGCGGCAAGTGGGCCGTCGGCAGCTACGACAAGCTGGACTTCGCCAAGTCCATGAGTCCGTTCCCCGTAGGTGTGGACAACAAGCGCCACACTCAAAACTCGGGTAACTCCATGGGAATCTTTACGAACAGCAAGAACCAGGACGAAGCCTGGGAGGTCCTGAAATTCCTGGGAACGGAAGGTCACAAGATATTGTCGACCTTCGGGTTTACCAATCCGACCATGCCCGAGTTGCGTACCTGGGACGGGTATCTGAACAACCTCTTCGATTGGGAAGACCCAAACATGTACCATGAGGGATCGCTCGAAGGCGAAAAGTTCGAGTATCCGCCAAATGCCAACGAGATTTCATCGTTGATCGCGGCGGCGCTGGACGAAGTCGTGCTGGGGAAGAAATCCGCCGAGGTTGCGCTGAGCGAGCTTCAGCCCAAAGTGGACAGGATTCTCCAGGAAGGAATCAAATCCTAGTAATGGTCTAGGCAGCGATTTGCGGGGCGGCGGCCGGTACCTCGCTTCCGCCCCGCCGCTGACTCCAAGTTGGATGCGCACCTTCAGGCGTGGCCGCCGGCCGGCTCAGAGCGGAGAGAACGATAGCGGCCGCAATTAAGGCCCCACGTAGACGCCGGTTTCGAATTCGTCGAACTACCCTTGACGGCTACTTGCTGATCGCCCCATGGGCGCTAGGTTTTGCCTTCTTTACGGCGATCCCGATGGCGGTGTCTCTGGTCCTGGCATTTTTGGAGTGGGACCTCATCACGCCCTGGAAGTTCAATGGTCTCGACAACTGGCGGCGCTTGGTGGAAGACGACCTCGTGACAACCTCGCTGGGCAACACCGCCTACTACACCTTGATCGCCGTACCACTGCACGTGGTTGCCGCTCTCGGCCTGGCCATTCTGCTCAACAATCGAATGAAGGGCATCGGCATCTTCCGGACAACG
Source organism: Chloroflexota bacterium (assembly GCA_965263025.1). GTDB lineage: Bacteria > Chloroflexota > UBA11872 > UBA11872 > VXNJ01 > JAPOVO01. The sequence continues at coordinate 1,098,744 of OZ253578.1, forward strand.
TTCTACCTGCCTTCGGTAACGCCGCAGGTTGCGTCCGCCATCGTGTTCTTGGGTATCTTTGTCGAATACGGCTTCGCCAACCAGTTGCTCCAGACGTTTAGCCTCCCCCCTGTGGGCTGGCTGAGCACAGAGGAGTGGGCAAAGCCGGCGTTCATCATCATGAGCATGTGGACCGTTGGCCCTGCGATGGTCATTTCCTTGGCGGCCCTCCAGAGCGTGCCGGAAACGTTGCTGGAAGCGGCGTCGATCGACGGCGCCGGCCGGTGGGGGCGATTCTGGCACGTCACGATCCCGATGATTAGCCCGGCCCTCTTCTTCAACACAGTACTCGGACTGATCGGCTCGTTTCAGATATTCACCCAAGCCTACATAATTACGAACGGCGGCCCGGTTCGGTCCACCTATTTCTACGTGCTTCACCTCTACAACAACGGCTTTCTCTATTTCCGGATGGGTTACGCATCAACGCTGGCCTGGGTGCTGTTCGTGATCATCGTCGCGTTTACGATCCTCCAATTCCGCCTATCGACCCGCTGGGTTTACTCCGAGGCGTGAGATAAGGCGTAGGTCATGCGCACTATGGCGGTCCGAGCCTTCTCGCCGGCCCTGGCCGGGGGCTGGCGAATTCTCAACTCTAGAAATAGAAAGCGAATTCTGGGGCGCGTCTCTTTTTTCGCCCTGATCGCATTTCTCATTGCAGTCTCTGTGGTGTCGCTGCTGCCCATCCTCTGGATGCTAAGTACTTCGCTAAAACTTGCCGGACGGGAGTTTGAGTTCCCGATTCGCTGGCTACCCGAGCCCATCACCTGGAACAACTACATAACGGCGTGGAATTACGAGCCTTTGGGTCTCTATCTACGCAATACGGCGGTCATCACCGCGATAGCTACGGCTGGAACGGTGCTGACGGCGTCCATGGCCGGCTATTCCTTCGCGCGCCTGCAATACCGGGGCCGGACTGTCGCTTTTTCCCTAATGCTGGCCACATTGATGCTGCCGGGCGTGGTTATGCTGATCCCGCAGTTCATAATCTTCAAAAACCTAGGCTGGATCGATACGTTCCTCCCGCTGATCGTGCCCTTCTGGCTCGGCGGGCATCCTTTCTACATCTTCCTGTTTCGGCAGTTCTTTCTCACCCTTCCCGTAGAACTGGAGGAGGCGGCGCGTGTGGACGGCGCCTCCACGTTCCACACCTTCTTTAAGATCATTCTGCCGCTATGCAAACCAGTGCTGGCCACGGTCACAGTGTTCTCGATAATGCTGCACTGGAACGACTTCATCGGGCCGCTGATTTACCTGAACTCGAAGGAAAACCGCACGCTGGCCCTAGGCATCGCGCTCTTCCGGCGCGAGGTCGGCGGAACCGAATGGAACCTGTTCATGGCCGCCTCGATGATCATGGTGGCGCCGATTATCGCGATCTTCTTCGCGGCGCAGCGAATGTTCGTCAGTGGAATCGCACTTACAGGTTTAACGGGACGTTAGATTGGATCGAAAAGAGGTTGGATAAATGACAAGCGCGGAACATATAGCCTGGTTTCGGGAAGCCGGTTTCGGCCTGTTCGTTCACTGGAGCATTAGCTCCGTCGGCGGCGTCGAAATAGGGTGGGGGTTGGGGCGAAAAGAGGTTGAATCAGTGGTCTACGAGCGCTGGATGGACGAATTCCAGCCCTCCGCCTACGATCCTGATTCCTGGGCGCGACTGGCCGCGGAAGCCGGAATGCGCTACGCGGTTCTTACCACCAAGCATCACGACGGCTTCTGCATGTGGCCGAGCGATCAGACCGATTACCACGTTGGCAATACGCCAGGCGGCCAGGATCTTGTGGGACCTTTCGTAGAGGCCTTTCGCTCGGCCGGGCTGAAGGTCGGCTTTTACCATTCGCTGATCGATTGGCATCACCCTCACTACCGTATCGATCACTTTCACCCTCTGCGCGACGACAAGAAAGCGCTGGCCGAGCCGCGCGACTGGAACCTGTACGTGACTTACCTGCACAACCAGGTCAACGAGTTGCTTAGTCGCTACGGCAAAATCGACGTGATGTGGTTCGACTTCTCTTATGTAGCGGACGACGGCGAGGTCATGGCCGGGCCTAAGTGGAAAGCCGACGAATTGCTGGCCGTCGTCCATGAGAAACAGCCCGAGATCGTGATCAACAATCGCTTGGCGCTAAGGGCCCCGGTCGAAGGGCTTATCGGCGGATTCACTCCGCTGGAGTGGGTGCGGTACGGCGGGGATTTCGATACTCCTGAGAGATATGTCCCGGGCGAATTCGAGCCCCAGCGTGCTTGGGAGAGTTGCATGACCATGAGCGAGACCTGGGCGTGGAATCCTCGGGACAAGGAATACAAGTCTGCGGACCAGCTATTGGCCGAGCTGGCTCAGGCCAACCGGCACGGCGGGAACGTTCTTCTGAACGTGGGTCCGAAGCCAGACGGCCTCCTCTCGGAGATCGAGGTGACGCGCCTTAGGGAGATCGCGGCCCTGAGAAAGTAGACCGCCCGGACGTCGGCGCCGTAACTGTGGCAGAACTCCGCCGCCCGCACCCAGCCTCTTCCCACTTTAGAATGGCGTTAGCCCGCTGCTCGGAACACCTGCTCCGTCCCGTGTCGGTTTCCTCCTGATGAACGGACTTTACTGAAACCAGGGCATTTCCAGTAGCGGGATCGTCTGAAACAGCGACTTTCGAATCCAACCGCGCCTGACGCATATCAATCACGCGCGAGGCAAGTGCGGCTAGAACATCACAATGCCCCCGCAAACATTGATGCATTGCCCTGTAATGTAGTCAGAGTCCCCTGAGGCGAGGAAGCTGACAAGGCTGGCAACTTCCTCCGGTTTTGCCGCTCTACCCAATGGGATCGTGTCGGTTATCTCTCGAAGCGCACCGCTCGCGCCCAGCCCTAAAAGCGGCGAGCGCTCCCTATCGATCTGCTCCCACATCGGTGTTTCGACAACCCCCGGGCAATAGGCGTTCACCGTTATCCCGTGCGGCGCCAACTCCCTGGCCATCGTTAGCGTCAAGCTGATGACGGCATACTTGCTGGCTCCATAGGCCGCGTGAAAGGGAGTAGGGCGACGGCCGGCCACCGAACCGGCGTTGACGATTTTCCCCGAACCCTGAGCAATCATGTGTTTTGCGGCTTCTCTTCCGCAGAGAAACGTCCCCCGCACATTGACGGTCATCACACGCTCGAAATCCTCAAGCGACGTTTCGACAAAGCTCCCGGTACCGATGATCCCCGCATTGGATACCAAAGTGTCAAGGCTCCCGAAGTGAGACGCAACACCCCGGATCATGTCGCCTACGGCGTCTGCGTCAGTGACATCGGCGTGATTTGACAACGCCCGCCTTCCAACATCGCGGACGAGGCTGGCAACCTGCTCCGCGCGTTCAGGGACTAGATCGTTTACGGCGATGTCGGCGCCATCGGAGGCCAGCCTCAAAGCTATGGCTTTTCCGATGCCGCTTCCAGCGCCCGTCACCAACGCCACTCGCCCGCTCAAACCTGACATCGTTGCATCAGCCTTTTTTTCTGCTTGTTTCCAGGCAATATTGGACTTAGCGCCTGCAAACCGGCGATTCCATTACTGATTCTCAGTCACTAGGTGCTCGAAGGGTATCGCCATTTCTTCTGCACGCGCTCCCGACTCTAGGGTTGCGGTAGTCAAAACGGTAGGACTGCACCAATCTAGGGCGTTGGGACCGTCTTCTTGTGCAACAGTCCCGACACGGCGCGTTGCGGCCCGGCCATGCCGTGACTACTGTTTGCTGGCTATTGGCAATGAAGACCACCAGTTGTGACGCCAGACAAGACTGGCTGAGAACATAATGGATGCCGCGAATCCACGAGCCTAGGGCGGCGGAACCGATTGCGGGAGAACGGGCAAACTTCCATCCACGTTGTGAGGACCTCTGAAGATGGGGTGCAACGACGATGCGGATCAGGGGAGGTCAAATATGGCGAGACTCGAGGGCAAGGTAGCTGTCATTACTGGCGCAGGGCGCGGGATTGGGCGGGGTTGTGCCCTGGTTTTCGCAGGCGAAGGGTGCAAAGTTGTAGTTGCAACCCGGACCGAAGGGCCCGGCATGAAAACAGTCAAAGACATCAAGGACAAGGGCGGGGAGGCCCTGTTCATAAAAACAGATGTTTCGGCGCCCGCGCAGATTGCCAAAGCCATTGAAACGACCGTCGAGCGTTACGGTCAACTCGACGTGCTCATCAACAACGCTGGATGGCATCCTCCCGCAATGACGATTGACGAAACGAACCTGCAAGACTTCGAGAGCTTGCTGCGCCTCAACCTCACCAGCACGTTCCTGGGCTGCAAGTACGCCGTGAAGCACCTCCGCAAGACACGCGGATGCATCATCAACATGTCGTCTATGGTGGGGATACTTGGACAGAACCACGCAATTTCATACTGCGCCACCAAGGCGGGGCAGATAGGCTTGACGAAAGCACTGGCGATGGAGTTGGCGCCCGTTGGCGTGAGAGTGAACGCCGTCCTCCCCGCGGGGGTAGATACTCCGCTCATGCACGCCTGGGCGTCTTCGATGCCCGATAGTGACGCCTCCCTCAGGCAGATTGACGCCATTCACCCGATCGGGCGTATGGCGACAGCCGAAGAAATCGGGCGGGCCTGTCTCTTCCTCGCCTCCGAAGACGCGTCCTTCGTCACAGGCCATTCCCTGCAAGTTGATGGCGGGGCCTCGCTCGATTATTAGCTGACGCGAACGACGCGAACGAAGCGAACGACTACAGCGCGTGAGAGACGCCGCGCTCGTTTAAGCCCAGCGAACGGTCGCCGGACTCGCTATCTCCACGTGCTTCTGACGTATCCGGGAAAAAGTTTTCGAGTCCCGCACGACCTCCCAGGGACGTCGACGGCTCCTGACCAGAAAATCCGCCTCCGGCGGGTAGCAGGCGCTCGGCGCGTCGTGTGGAAGTTCTTCGTTCGTCCAGCCGCTTGGGGAATCGTAGTTCGTGGGGAGGTCGGCGCTCTGGTAGCGAATGTCCACGCTCCAACGTATGACATCGGTCGCGTTGTCGCCGGAGCAATGCGGCGTCCGGTTCGTGAGGAGCAGCACTCCGCCGAGGCTTAAAGGTACGGTGACGATTTCGTTGAGTGGCAAGTGAGGTTTCGGAATCTCCAAATATCCCGTCCCGTCCGTTGCTTTTCTGTGGGGAACTACACCTGTCATATGGGCGTGACGCATCACGCGCAGGCAGCCTCGCGCGGGCGTGGCGTCCACCAGGGGAATCCACATCGTCAGGACCAGCTCGTCGTCGCAATAAGGCTCGAAGTACCCTGAGTCCTGGTGCCAAGGCACGACGCCATGGGCGAAGCCGGGCAGCTTGGGCCGCAACCGGTAGACCGACGACGCGATGATCTCGGGGCCCACCAGCGACTCGGCAAGATTCAGCAGCTTGGGGTTAGTGATGAGGTCGAAAATGCCCGGGCCATGCAGGTTGCCGCTGTAAATGCTCCAATAGATGGCCTCCGTCTCCGCCGTTATGCAAGTCAGCCTTTTCTCATACGGTTCTTCAGCGTAGGAGCGGCTCAATTCACCGCGGGCCACTAGCGCGCGGGCCTCTCTGTCGATCGCTTCCGAGATTTCTTCGATGACCGGTTGCAGGTCCGCCCGGCTGAGGACATCTTCGACGACCACGTAGCCGTCTTCGCGTATCTTGGTGATCTGATCCGGGCGGAGTCCCATCACACACTCCCCGTACGTCTAGCCCGCGTGAAGTCTCCCGAATGCGGAACATTCTAGCAACGGTCTATGGATCATCTGCCGTGCCAGAGTTTTCGCATCCGGCTCAGCCCCTGCGTACCCCCCGTGTTGTTGACCGTGAATCCGCCTTCCCGCTCGATTGCGCGACTCTTTGCCCCCACAAAACTACAGTTTGCGGCAATCGTCTGAAATACAGCGTGGCCCAGCACTCTCTGGCCGACGTCAGAGTAGTGACACTGATCACTGGTGAGGAGCCATATAGAGCTCTCGAACGGCGTGAAGAGATCAACGAAGAGGCAATCATGCCTTTCCGCGACGTTCCGAATGGCTTCAATGTAGGCGACAACCAGGTCGCGGCCTGCCTTGTCGAACTTGCCGAAGCCGGGCCTCTCATCCAGCCCGAACCACAGCTCTGGATCGTACTGAGTGTTCCAGTATGGTCCGACCAATACGACTAACGCGCTCGTCCGCTCGCGAACGTCGCGCACTATCTGCTCGTAGTCGCGTATGAAGTCCTCGACCGGATTGCCGCACCGCGAGTCGTTAAGGCCATAGGCGATAATCGCGAGATCAGGCTCATGCGAAATCAGGTCTTCCTCGTAACGATCCAGTGCCGGAGGCAGCGAGCCTTTCCAATCGGGGCTATAGCCGATGCTCTCCCGGCTTACGACGTTGGCGGGGATTGCATTGTTGAGCACATGCAGGGAACCCTCCTGGAAATCACGGATCAGGTTGGCAACCGTTTGCACCCACTCGTTGCGAGGGTCGGTCGCGCTCATGCCGTAGGCATTGCTCTCCCCGATCACGACCAGGCTCCGAACCGGTTCAACTCTAAAGTCCTTGCGCGGGATTCGGACCTCCCCTGAAGAGCCTTCGAAAGCGAGAGCGGGAAGGATACCATGAGTGAGAGGAGGCCGCTGTCTCACATGTACCGGACCAATGCGCGTGGTAGTATCCGCCGCCGTTGGGGCTGCATTCTCCTCACGTGCCGGAGTTGTGCTTCTATGATCCGCCGGCTTAATGCGAGCAAATGTGAACCGCCGTCCTAACATCCTCTGGTACTGCACCGACCAGCAGCGATACGACACTATCGCCGCCTTGGGGAACGCTTTCGTCAATACGCCGGCGATGGATTCTCTGGTCGAACAAGGCGCCGCTTTCGCAAGCGCCTACTGCCAGAGCCCCATTTGCACGCCAAGTCGAGCCAGCTTTCTAACCGGTATGTATCCCAGCGCCGTGGGCGCCAACAAAAACGGCATGGAATTCTTCCCCCAAAGTTATCCCCTCATCACCAAGACTCTCGCGGAACTGGGCTGGGAGTGCGGACTGGTCGGCAAGCTTCACCTTGCCACCGCGGCCGGGGGCGTCGAGCCCCGCGTCGACGACGGCTACTCATACACCAGGTACAGTCACGCCCCGCGCGACGATTGGACGCGTGGTCACGATTACGTCGAATGGCTCCGCGCCAGAGGCGTCGATCTCGATTCGATGCTTGCCGACCCGGCCAACGTGCCGGCCGAGCATCATCAGACGACCTGGTGCTCGGACATGGCGATAGAGTTCATCGAGCGCCCGCGCAACGGTCCGTGGCTGCTCAGCGTCAACCCCTACTACCCGCATCCGCCGTTTGACCCGCCCCAATCGTATTTGGAGCGGGTCGACGTGGAATCGATGCCCGGTCCTCTATTCCGTGAATCCGATTTGACCAACCAGTCGAAACTGACGGCGTCGGGAGTGGATTTCCAGTCCACGCCATCGACGCCCCAGGAGATGGACGCAAAGGCTCAAAAAGCTCGGTACTACGCCATGATCGAGCTTGTCGACGACCAGCTCGCCCGCATCCTGCGCGCGATCGACCGGTCGGGCGAGACGGAGAACACGCTGATTATCCTGAGCAGCGACCACGGCGAGGCGCTCGGCGATCACGGCCTGATCTTCAAGGGATGCCGCTTCTTCGAAGGCCTCTCCCGCGTTCCCCTGATCTTCTGCTGGCCCGGAACCATTCAGTCAGGACTCCGCAGCGACGCGCTGGTGGAGCTGACCGACATCGTGCCCACGATATTGGAAATCGCCGGGCGACCGGTTCCCGAAGGCATGCACGGCAAGTCGTTGCTGCCCATTCTGCTCGGACACGCTCCCACCGACAGGCACCGCGATCACGTTCGCTGCGAATACTTCGACGCCGTCGACTTGCCCGACCATACGTACGCCACCATGTTTCGCGACAATCGCTGGAAGCTCGTCGTCTACCACGGCAAGGGCGTCGGCGAGATATACGATCTGAAAAATGACCCGAATGAATTCGAGAATCTGTGGGATTCGCCAGCCACCCGGGACATCAAGGCTGACCTGCTGTTGCGCAGCTACGACGCCGCTGTCGAGTCAATGAATCACGGTCCGGAGCGCGTCGCGCCTATCTGAGCCGAAAGAACCTGTCAGACCCGGCGGCTATCCGCTTCCGAACCCGCCGGCCCGCCAGTCCTCGATGGTATGTTTGGCGTGATCGAACGCCAGGTTTTCGGGGATCGCATCCGCCGGAAAGTACCTCACTGCCGTGGTCTCATGCTCGGGCCTCGGATCGCCTCGGGGCGCGGCGGCGTAGGCCAGCGTCAGCGTGTTTAGCATCTCGTCCCCTGGATAGCGTTCGACGTATAAGCCGATCAGCCCTTGAAGCTCGATCTCGATTCCGGCTTCTTCCAAAACCTCCCGACGCGCGCCGTCCTCGGGGTGTTCTCCATCTTCGAGGAACCCGCCCGGAATGTCCCAGTAGCCGAAGTAAGGCTCGATGCTGCGCTTCACGAGCAGAATCCTGCCCCGCTCGGCCACGACCGCCTCGGCGCATGGTTTGGACGTGATGTAATCGGGCCGGGCGCATTCTCCGCATTTCAACCTGATCGGTGATCCGCCGCCCGTAACCCGCATCTTCCCGCCGCAATAACGGCAGAAGCGCCTTCCGAACGGCGGTTTAGGACCGGGCGGGCCGCTCAATTGCGAAACCTGGAGCGCTGGCCGAGTTCCCGCGTCGACGCTGGAACGCCTGCCGCTCTAGCTCGGTGCAATTGCGGTGTTGAAAGGCTCGGCAAACTTGCGTCCAATCGGCGCGCCCACCTCTTCGATGGCGCGATAATTTCGCATATGGTCGTACCCGACCTGCCGGATTTCGACCGTCCAGGCTCCGTGTCCGTCATCGAGTACCAGATACGTCGCATAGCCCGGTCGGCCTTCGTAGGATCGACCGACCGATCCCGCGTTCGCTATCAGTGTGCCGTCAATCCTTCGGGTAAACGACTTGTGCGTGTGACCCCCAATTATGGCGCGCGCTTCGGCCTCCTGCGTCAACTCGAGCAGTCGATCGTCGCCGTCGTCCTCGATCAAGCCCTCTTCGTCGCTCCGCGGCGTGCCGTGGAAGATGCTCAACCTTCCCGCGCCGGCGCGGCCCTCGATCGCGATGCTCGGCGGAAGCGCGCCGAGGTATTCCACCAGCTCTCGACCTAACTGTTCGCGCGTCCACGCGACGATCTTCCCGACGCCGGTTTCAGGATCGAGACTCCCCTCGGCCGCCAGCCCGTCGAAATCGGCGATCATTCTGTCGGTGTTGCCCCGCACGCTCGCCCACCCGTTTTGCTGGAGCATCGCGACGCATTGACGTGGACGCGGTCCAAACAGGGCCAGGTCGCCGGCCGCGTAGACTTCCTCCACGGTCGTGGATTCGAGGTCGCGCGCGACGGCTTCCAGCGCGGCCAAATTTCCGTGAATATCGGAGATTATCGCGAATCGCATAATGTCAGGCTCCACGAAACACCTTGCATCAATTGCCTTGCCGCCTGAGCCTACCAAACCGCCGCCCATGAATCGAAAGCGCTTCGGCGCTTGCCCTGTTCCATGCGTTATATTTCGAGTTCAAGTCAGGTCGCGCCCGTACCGGAGTCTTACGTGGATTGGCCCCAATTCGTTCCGATGCAGCAGGAATTCGACGCCCGTGAAGTGGGTGACCTCGAAGGTGAGCTGGTCGACGGTATACGAGCCAGTCTGGCCGGGGGCCGGGCCAAGCCGGGCGAGAGCGTGGCGGTCGGCGTGGGCAGCCGCGGAGTCTCGCCAATTCAGCAAGTTACGACGGCCGTGGTCCGCGAACTCAAGTCGAGCGGACTTCGTCCGTTTGTAGTGCCCGCGATGGGCAGCCACGGCGGCGGCACGGCTGACGGTCAGCGACACGTGCTGGCCGAGCGCGGAATAACCGAATCCGACGTCGGCGCGCCCGTCCGCGCGACAATGGAAACTCACCTTCTTGGAACAACCCCCGGCGGGGTCGACGTTCATCTGGATCTCAACGCCTTCCACGCCGATCACGTCGTCATCATCGCTCGCGTCAAACCGCACACGAGTTTCCGTTCCGACATAGAGAGCGGACTTTGCAAGATGCTGTCCGTCGGTCTAGGCAAGCGAGCGGGGGCGGCCAGCATTCACGAGGCCGGTCTCGCCGAGACAATCCCGGAAGCGGCCGACATCATCATAGATTCCGGCAAGATCCTGTTCGGCGTGGCTTTAGTGGAGAACGCCTTCGATCGACCATATCTGGCGCGGATTTGCGCGCCGAACGAATTTCACCAGGCGGACCGCGAGCTTTTGATCGAGGCCAAGCGGATTCTGCCCCGCATCCCGACCAACCAGCTCGATCTGCTCATCGTCGACGAGATCGGCAAGGACATATCCGGCACGGGCATGGACACCAACGTAATCGGAATGTGGCGTCGAATTGGCGGCGAGCGGACGCCGGATTATGGGTTTCTCTCTGTTCTCAGATTACGTCACACATCCGACGGTAACGCCGTGGGGATCGGTCTCGCCGACTTCACCACACAGGCTCTCGTGGACGCAATCGACACTGAGCAGACGTACGTCAACGCCCTCACCGCCCTGGCGCCGCTCATGGTGCGGATTCCCCTGACGATGGCAAACGACCGCGCCTGCCTCGAAGCCGCGATCGGCCTCGCCCAACGCATGGCCGGACCCGATCTCCGTCTGGGTCGAATAAAGAACACTTTGGAGCTTGAAAGCTTTTCAGTCACACCGCCCGTCGCCGAAGAAATGCGCCTGGCGGATGCCGCGCTGCCGTCGGGCGCGGCGGCCCCGCTGCGATTCGACTCGCATGGCAACCTGGGCGACATCATTTCTTGACGATCACCGTCGGCTTGATAGCGTGCGCCCGCGGCTGATCGAATAGTGTCTTCAACCAGGTCTGCGAATGCGTCGTCCCCACCGCTGTATCACGCGCTGGCGGGCGCCTGGATTTACTTCGTATATGGACTGGCCGTCACCGCTCTGGGGCCTACTCTTCAGCCGATTCGCGAGTCGTTCGGACTCGGTCTCGCGGAGCTCGGTCTCATTTTTCCGTTCATGGCCGTAGGCTACGTCGTCGCCTCGCTAATCGGGAGCCCGATGTCCGACCGGCGCGGCCGGCGGGCTTTCATAATTGCTGGCACTGCAATTATGGCGGCGGGCATCGGCGCAATGCCGCTCGCTCAAACTTGGCCTCTGATGCTAGCTGGCGGACTCGTTGCGGGACTGGGAATGGGGCTTTTCGACGGACCGCTGAACACGCTGTTTGTCGACCACACTCCCGACGGCGCGGCCAGGTGGCTCAATTTCCTGCACTTGTTTTTCGGCGTCGGAGCCCTTGTAGGCCCCGTTCTGGCAGGGCTTGCGCTCGCAAGCGACGTCGACTGGCGGCTGATACTCGGCGCGCTGGCAATTGCCGCGTGCACCACGCCGGTCCCCTTCGTTTTCGCGCGAATTGCAAAGCCCGCCGACGGCGCGCCACATTCCTTGAAGGCAATCAAGCACGGCGTTCTCCAACCGCTAGTTCTTCTCATGATGGCCGTTCTCGCGCTCTACGTGGGCGTTGAGGTGGCGCTAAGCGGCTGGCTGCCGAGTTTTCTCGAGCTTGAGCATGGCTTTTCGCGCGGGCTTGCCGGCGTCTCTGTATCGACCCTTTGGGGCGGAATGATCGTTGGTCGAATACTGGCGAGCTTTCTACTCCGATGGATCAGCCCGCTTCCGCTCCTGGCGCTCTCGATGGCCGTGGCAGGCCCCCTGGCGCTCGTCGCTTCACTGATCGACAATCCAGCCTGGAGCTTGACGGGCTTTGGGCTTGTCGGAGTGTTTGTCGCCGGAGCGTTCCCCATCGCGCTCGCGGAGGGAGTCTTGACGCAGAAGTCGACCAGGGGCGCTCTGGCCGGCTTTCTGGTGGCCGCCGCCGGAGTCGGAGCAATCGCGTTCCCACCGGTGGTCGGCGCCGTCGCCGGCCCGTTTGGGCTGCGCGTGGCGATGGCGATGAGCGCCGCGCTCTGCGTGCTCGCAGCCATTGCAACGCTCGCGGCTATCGTCTACGCCAGACGTCGCCGGGACGAATTGCGGGAGCTCCGCGATAATATCCACAACCCGCCTGCCGCCGCCGCGGCGGCAGGCGCGCAAACACTCGAACGGAGTAGAGGATGAACGCCGACAGCGATCTCGCCGTGTTCGCGGCGGTCGACTTCGGCGGTACCAGAATACGCAGCGCCATCGTTCTGCCGGACGGTACGGTCGAAGGCTGGAACTCTACCCAGACGCCCCGCGGCCAGGGTCCTTCCGCCGTTCTCGAACGTGTCATCGACAGTGTCGAAACATCCATCGAGTCCTCCAGTGTTCAAGCGGCCGACATTCGCGCGATGGGAGTTGCGGCGCCGGGGCCCCTCGACCACAAGACCGGGACTGTGCTGCACGCGCCAAACATCCCCGGCTTCGAGAATATTCAGGTTGCCGGGCCGCTCGGCGACAGCCTCGGTTTTCCGGTGTTTCTGGGCAACGACGCCAATCTAGCCGCCCTCGCCGAACACGCCTACGGCGCGGGCAGAGGTGTTGGCGACATGGTTTACATGACGGTCAGCACGGGTGTTGGCGGGGGTGTGCTGGTGGACGGTGAGCTTCTGTTGGGCGCGACCGGGAATGCCGGCGAGGTCGGACACGTCACTGTAAACCTGCACGGCGAGTATCACCAGTGCGGCAATATCGGATGCGTCGAGATGTATGCGTCGGGCGGCGGTATCGCCCATCAAGCCGGCGCGGCTCTTGCCGCCGGCAGGCGATCGTCGCTCCGAAATGCCTTCGACGAGCGGGGCCGCGTGACCGGAAAGGATGTTATCGACGCCGCGCGGCTTGGTGACGACCTCGCCGTCGAGATGGTTGACCAGGCGGTACAGGCGCTCGCGGCCGGAGTTCTGAATTTCGTCCACGTGCTGAATCCCGAGCTGGTGTTAATAGGCGGCGGCGTGGCCAACGCGGGCGATATTCTCTTCAAGCCCCTGCGCAAGATCGTTTACGAGCGCGCGCTCGCGGGATTCGGGCAGAACCTCAGAATCGAACCGTGGACTCTCGGCGAAACCGTGGGCATCCTCGGAGCCGCCGAGTGGCGCGCCGCAACCTGCGCGACCTGGCCGGATCCGCCTGAAGGAAAGCCTACTCAGGCCGCTCGACGACAGCGTCGTCGAACACCAGATAGCCGCCTAGCGGCGAAGCCCATACGCCGGTTACGAAAGGCTGAATCAGATAAGCCTTGCCACGCTCCGCAATCGGAATGCCCGGTGACTCAGCGTCGAGAATCGCCTGCGCTTTCAAGTAGACCTCTCGCCTCGATTGTGGGTCTGCCATGAGGTCTGCCGTCTCGACCAGAGAGTCGTATTCGGCATTGGACCAGCCCGACCGCAAGACGCCACTGCCCGAGTGCCAGGGCGCATTGTGCCAGCCTTCCGGGTCCAGATAGTCGGAGTCCCAGCCCATACGGTACATATCGAATTCCCCCGGCGACTCCGAGAAATCCATGTACTCCCTCCACTCCATAACGTCGTGAACGACTTCCACCCCAAGCACGTCCGACCACCGGGATGCCAGATGCGACGCCAGCCGCTCCCATTGACTCGTAAGGTGATACGAGAGCTTTATCGGCGGAAAACCCGCGCCGTCGGGATATCCCGCCTCCGCAAGAAGCCTGCGGGCTTGGTCAGCGGCCTCATCCGGAGATATACCGGGTTGGCTCCTCCAGCTGCCCGACAAGGCTCTCGGAACGAGACTCAGCGAAGGTTGCGCGGCTCCAGCAAAAACCCGGCCAACGAGATCCTCCCTGTCTATCGCCAGGGAAAACGCCGCGCGAACCAGCGGGTCGCTCCAGGGCTGCTTGTTGACGTTGAGAACCAAAAACCAGTTCTCCGCCATCGGAAACATCTCCATGCGGGCAGCCAGATCGCCGGAGTCACGTGCAGCCTGAAGTTCCCGACCATCCAGCTCGACCACGTCCGCGACCTGATTGCGGAACAGCGGAATGACAGCTTCCTCGGGGGCCACGATCTTCACGCGAATCTCGTCGAAACGAGGGCGCGAGGAGTCCCAGTAGCGAGGGTTCGGAACAAGCTTCATGCTTTCCCCGTGGAACCACTCGACCAGCCGGTACGGGCCGTTTGTGTCGATATGCGACGCCTCCGTCCAGCGAGTTCGCCATCCCTCAACGGCCTCCCTGGGGAGTGGCATGAAAGTCCACGTGGCGGTGCGAGCGAGAAATGACATCGACGGCCGGTTGAGGTCCACTCTCAGTTCGCCGGCTGTCACCGCCCTGACGGCGACCTCGGAGTCATCTTCGGCGGCCCCCTCCGCAAAGCGCTGGGCTCCGGCAATCGGGTAGAACAGATGCGATTCATCCGCGGCCACCGCCGGATCGAGGTTGCGGGTCCAGCCGTATCTGAAGTCCCTGGCTATCAAACGCTTCCCCGATTGCCACTTGGCTTCCGATCGCAGCCGGAAACGAAACGTCCGCCCGTCGCCTGAAATCTCCCAGGATTCCGCCGCCGCCGGCACGACGCCCCCGTCGCGCGACACTTTCGTAAGCGGTTCGAACAGCAGATTGACTATCGTGAGCGCCCCCGCTCCCGCCGCGGTTGCGGGATCGATGCTGCCTGGCTCGGTCATTACCAGTTGCAACGTTCGTTTTTTGGCTTCGCCCGGCGCCTCGACTTCCGGCAGCGGCCCGCACGCGGCGGCCAGCATCGCGGCGACCGCGGCGACGAGCATCAACGACGACACCCTTGTTGCGCAGCGACGCTTCAACATCGAGCTTCGCGCGCGTCTAGAGATCACTCGGCTATCCACACGGAAGACATCCATTCCTGAGTGCTGGCCGGAATACGCAGTCCGCGAACGCCCGGCCTGACCAGGAGATAATCGACTGAAAACCAAAACGGGACTATCGGAGCTTCGTCGACGACAATCGATTCGACACGCGCGTACAGACGCAGCCTTCGATCCCCGTCGAGTTCCTCCCGAGCGGTTTCCAGAAGGCCGTCGACTTCAGGATTCGAATAGCGCGACACGTTTTCAACGCTTCGCGAGTGAAACATCAAGTCGAGAAAGTTGTGCGGATCTGGATAGTCGGCTCCCCAACCCAACGAATACATCTGGAACTCGCTCATGTCTCCATATACCTGATCGAGAAAGCTCGACCACTCAAGCGTCCGGACGGCGACGTCCACCCCCAGGTTTTCACCGATCAGGAACAGCGAAGCCTCCACGTGAGCCGGCAGCAGCAATCCGCCCCCCGCGACCAGCATTGTGATATCGGGCAAGGCGTCGGCGGACGCGTACTTGGATTTTGCAAGCTCGGCGCGAGCTCCAGCGGGGTCATAGTCGAGCGCCGTTCGCGAACGATCATGCCCCGGGAATCCTTCGGGCAAGATCCCGTTAGCTTGTTTCTGATTACCGCGCAGGCTTACACGCGTGATCTTCCCAACGTCGATCGCCTTGGCAAAGGCGCGGCGTACGTGAACGTCGTCGAAAGGCGGTATTTCGGTGTTGAAACCGAGATAGAACAGGGAAGACTGCGGCGCGCGCTGGAAATGGGTCGCCAAGGGATCATTCGAATCGCGAAATCTCTCAACGTCTCCCCCGTAAATGTGAACGATGTCGAGTTCACCCGTCTCGTATCGCAATAACGCCTCGGATGCTCCGATCAGGGCGATCCGAACGCTCGAAAGTCGCGGCGGCGAGTGATAGTTGCTATTCCTGTCCAGCACAATCTCCTCGCCAGGCTCCCAGGCCGCGAGCTTGAACGGCCCGCTCGAATTAGGCGAGCGGAACCACCCCGGTTCGGCGGCTTGGTCAGCGTCTACGACAAGCGAGACCGGCTGGCTAAGCTGATACAGGAAATACGCCGAGCGTCTGACCAGGCGGACTTCGATCGTTTCTGAATCCAGAATCCGGATTCCCGTCAAACCAGGGGCCGATCCTTCCGCGAATTCGCGAGCGCCCTCGATGTCGCCCAGGTAAGTGAGCGCCGTCTGGGATTCCGTCTGCGGCGACAGAGCCCGGACAAGCGACGATTGCACTTCGTCCGCTTGCAAAGCCTTGCCGTCCGCGAACTTCAGCGACGGACGCAAATCAAACCTGAAAACGTCTCCATCGCCGAGCACTTCCCAGTCCGCGGCCAAATCAGCCACAACGTTGAGTTCCGAATCGAGCTTGACCAGTCCGGCAAAAAGCTCGACGGCGTATTGAGATGACCCGGAGTCGCGCGCCAGCGCTGGATCGAGAGTTACTGGGCGCGATCCGGCAATACGCAAGACCTGGTCCGGAGCCGAATTTCCACGCGGCGCCGCCGCCAGCTCGCTTGCCGCCGCAAGATTGCCGCCTTGCGCACCTGAATACTCGCCGTGCGCCGCCCCGCCGTCGGTACAGCCGACGACGACCGCCAACACCGCGGCCAGCAAGGCCAGAACGTACCGCGAGACGCCATTCACTCCCCAGGGCTTCGGGGTGCTTCGGTTATCTGACGGTACTCTCGCGACTGCCTTCCGCCCGCGGCTCCTCGTCGATGGCGCTCGAGCGGGCGATCGCCTCCTCGGCTCTTTCGAGGATTCCAATATCACCCTCGAAGTATGCCGCCCGCCGGGCGCTCTCGGGGTGGAACCACTTGCATTCCAGATGCTCCTTGGGATTGTGCCGCAATGTCCCGCTCGTAACCGCCATCAGGTAGTGATCGACCCGCTTCGTCATATTCGAGCCGTTGGCCCTGAACCGGTATCGCACGTCCCCCAGATGACAAACTATGCGCGTCGACAGTCCGGTTTCTTCAAATACTTCCCTGCGCGCGGCTTCCTCCGAACTTTCGCCGGACTCCGGGCGTCCTTTAGGCAACACCCAATGACCGGCGAAGCTCCTGCACATCACGAGCTGGGGGCCGGTAGCCGACATTCGGAACGGTACGCCGCCGGCCGAATAGAGGCGCTTGGCAGCCTTTCTGTTGACGGGCCAGTTGCGAACCACCATGTGAACATCTCCCGATTTCAAGGTTGAGCGGTGGTCATTCAGCGGCAACCTACCTATGCTACCGTAGGCTTCCAAACGCTTCGAGGTGAAGTCAGATTCCGTTGTCCTCCGGCGAATTCATACTTGCCATCGATCAGGGCACGACTGGCACGACCTGCTTGCTCGTGGACCGCTCCGGCGTCATTCGGTCCCGCGGATTCGCCCCCGTGACGTGCGCGTACCCCGCCGATGGGTGGGTGGAGCAGGACGCCCGTGAGCTATGGAAATCGGTGCTCCAGGCCGCCTCCCAGGCCCTGGGATCACACAAGCGATCGCTGGCCGCGATCGGCATCGCCAACCAGCGTGAGACCACCATCGTGTGGGACTCCGCCACGGGCGAGCCGCTCGCGCCCGCCATAGTCTGGCAAGACCGCCGCACCGCGGCGATGTGCCGCGACCTCGACGAGCAGGGGCACGCGGGCTATATCAGGTCCAGGACCGGTCTGGTTCTCGATCCCTACTTCTCGGCGGTCAAGATTCGCTGGCTGCTAGAGTCCGACGCCCGCCTCGCAAACCTGGCGAATTCCGGGCGGCTGAAATTCGGGACAGTCGATTCGTGGCTCGTCTGGAACCTCACCGGAGGAAAATCGCACGTCACCGATCTGTCGAACGCGTCGCGGACCATGCTGTGCGACATCGAGCTCGCCGCCTGGAGCGACGAGCTGCTTTCGATCTTCGACATTCCATCGGCTGTTCTGCCCGAAATCGTCCCGACGAGCGGTCGCGCGGCGGTTACCGCCGATATTGACGGAATCCCGGCAGGAGTTCCGATTGCGGGACTGGCGGGAGATCAACACGCGGCGCTCTTCGGGCAAGCTTGTTTTGAACCGGGCATGTTGAAGGTGACCTACGGGACCGGCTGCTTTCTTCTCGCCAACACCGGCGGCGAACTTCGCCGCCCCAAGAGCTCCCTGCTTGAGACCGTCGCCTGGCAGATCGGCTCGGAAACCGAATACGCCATCGAAGGCAGCGTGTTCATAGGCGGAGCCGTTGTCCAATGGCTTCGCGACGACCTTCGGATCATCGACTCGTCGGAAGATTCCGAGCGCCTGGCCTCGGAGGTGGAGGATACCGCCGGGGTCGTGTTCGTCCCCGCGTTCGTCGGCCTCGGCGCGCCTTACTGGAACCCCCGGGCGCGGGGGCTAATAGCCGGTCTCACTCGAAAAGCAAACCGGGCGCACGTCGCCAGAGCCGCGCTGGAGTCAATCGCGCACCAGGTCGCGGACGTCGCCGAGACTATGGCGTTGGAAACCGACCTGGTCGTTGACGACGTTCGCGTTGACGGCGGCGCGTCAGCGAACAATCTCCTGATGCAGATGCAGTCCGATCTTCTCGGCGTCCGCGTGCTGCGGCCAACCGCGATCGAGACCACCTCTCTCGGCGCCGCGTTCCTGGCTGGCTTGTCGACCGGATTCTGGAATTCCAAAGATGAGTTGCGTTCAATCTGGCGGCTCGACAGGGAGTTCGCTCCCTCGCGAGGTCAAGATGTAGTCCGAAGGCGGCGCGATTGGCGAAAGGCTGTCGCAAAATCGCTCGACTGGGCCGACGTTTGATCCGCCCGCGAGCCGAATGAAACTCCCTAAAACGAGGATTCGTTACAAGACCCCGAACTGCCGGCGGAGCTAGTCTCCGCGGCGCCGTCTTAACCGCTATCCTTTCTGGCGTCGCGTCGGTACGGAATGGAGCAGCGCAAGTGTCCAAAATTCGTCTGGGACTGGTTGGTTGCGGCAACATGGCCCGGCAGCACGCCTCCCGCTTCAACATGCTTGAGGATCGGGTGGCTTTGACAGCCGCCGTTGACTACAACATAGCGAGCGCCGAGGCCGTCTGCGCCGAATTCGACGGATGCCGCCCGTTCACCGACTACAAGGACATTGTGGACAGCGTCGACGCCGTTCTCATCGCAGTGCCCCACCACTACCACCATGAGAGCGCGAAGTTCTTTCTCGAGGCCGGCAAGCACGTGCTCCTCGAAAAACCTATGGCCAACACCGACGAAAAGTGCGTTGACCTGGTCAAAACGGCCGAGCGGTCCAAGGGCGTCTTTATGATCGCCTACATCATGCGCTTTCACCCTTTGGTCGCGCGCATGAAGGAGCTGCTTGACGCCAAGCTTTACGGTGAAGTCATTCAGATGTCCATCTGGACAGAGCAGCTAACTCAGTTCGGGCCGGATCACTGGCGCTCCTCCGCCAAGAACCTGGGCGGGGGAGAATTCATGAGTCACGGGTGCCACTACGTGGACATTCTGCTCTGGTTTCTGGGCCGGCCGGTCCGTGGCGTCCACCTGGGAACCAACTTCGGGACTCCGTGGATGGAGAAGGATGGCACCAGCAATGCCGTGATCGAGTTCGAGGGCGGCCGGCTCGGCTATCACTTCGGCACGTGGGGCGCCCGGGGAACCAAGCTCGGCTATTCGTTCCAGGCTCACTGCACCGAGGGGATGCTCGAGATCGACTTCCAGAGCGGCAAGCTGCTCGGTCACAAGAACGTGCGCGGCGAGACCGTTCGAGAAGATACCGAGACGCTGATGCACGTCGAGGGGCGCAAGTTTACGCATAACGAGCTTGCCCACTTCCTCGATTGCATCGAAACCGGCGCCACGCCGCTCAC
The DNA here is from genome assembly GCA_965263025.1 of Chloroflexota bacterium. GTDB lineage: Bacteria > Chloroflexota > UBA11872 > UBA11872 > VXNJ01 > JAPOVO01. Next base: position 1,118,486 of record OZ253578.1, read on the forward strand.
CGACGCCCGGGGCAGCCTGCAAGGTTTGCGGCTGATATGGCGGCTCTACGAGGCCGAGGAGGATGGTCGCATGGCCGACTTGCGCGGACTCGGAATCGACGAATTCCAGGGCGTTTAAGCGGATTCCGTTTCGAGGACATCCCCCGAAACGTCAAGTCAATAGGCTCGGCGACAATCCCTTCGTACCCATCCTCACGGCGCTTTGGGCAACTTCGGCGCAACTGGGAACGGGGCAAAAGGCGACAGGTCTAGGAAATAGGGACTGTCCTGCTGGTTAACAATCTCGCAGGCTCGCGGCATTCCAAGAACAGGATGGTTGGCATCTGACTGCCTACAGAACCCAAGATGGAATTGAGCCAGGAGGCGCCTTCAGTTGAAAACAAGACTAATCTTCGCGCTGGGAATCATGACCGTTCTCGCGGCTACAACCATTACTGTCGTGCTCGCGCATGGTGGAGGACTCGCCGCGGATGGCTGTCATTACGACCGCAGTACCGGTGTAAGACACTGTCACCGATCGAGTGGTTCCAGTTCTGGAAGTTCATCCACGGTTACCAGGGTTGTTGTCGTTAGACAAACGCCAGTGCCTGCGCCGGCATCGCCGCAATTGCCGATCCGAGCAGGAACTGCTCGGGGAAAAGGTTGGCCCACAACGTGCCGACATTTAAATGACATAGTTGAGGCGCACTCGGGGAACTACCATAACGTCGGAATCTACCAGCGAACCTTCACTGATCCCGACGCGGCTGAAGCGGCATGTCGCGCGGATCATCGAGACGACGTGCGACGGACTTTCGGATGGGCGTTTTCTGACGGTTAACGATGCACAACTGCGAAATACATAGATATTTCCAGTGGTGCGCGCTCCACCGGTTCCGCTGCCATTGTTCGCACTCTCTTTGTAGTCACCGCTTCCGTTTATGTCCCCGCTCGCTGGCTGTGTCGAAGCGATAATTGCCAGAGGCTGGCTCCGGCGGCGCGGCGCTCCGCTGCCAGTGTTTCGCAAGCGGGCATAATAGGGACGCTGCGGACATTACCAAGTCGGGGAAGCGCCGAAACATGGGGCTAACGTCCAAGCAACGAGTTGATCGGGCGATAAGATCGGGCTATGACGGCGCCTGCGAGCCACCCGATCGGGTCCCAACGTTTTGCCAGCTCTCGATCGGCTATTACTTCATCAATTCGGGTCTCGACCCGTTCGACATCTGGTATCGATCAGAGAGCTTCGCCGAAGCATTGGTCGGGATGCAGCGGCGAGTCGGGTTCGACGGCATCCTCGTCAACCTGCCGGGGCGCGACCCGCACTTCGAAAACCATGTCGACCGCCTCGAAAGAGGCGAACGCGAGGACGTTGTCTGGTGGAACAATGGAAACTACACGCGGATTCCGCACGACGACAACCCGCATTACTTCCTGGGGAACGGCGACCGCTACTTTCCAACGTTCGAGGATCTCGATCCCGAAACGCTCTACTACGTAGAACCGTGGGACTTGACCGACGTGACCTATCCATTCACCTGGGGATTCGACGAAGAACCGCGCCCGTTCGATTCGTTCTTCGATCCCTTCCACCAGGACACACTGAAATCGGTCATTGAGAAAGCCGGCGACAGCGCGTCGGTTCACGCGGAGATATTTTCGCCGTTCGCCCAGTTTCTGGAACTGCTGAATTTTCAGAACGGCCTGATGGCGATGATCCTTGATCCGGGCAAGGTACATGCCTGTCTGGAACGTTTGACGCTCGGAGCAGCCGATCTGGGGAAGCGACAGGCCGCGTGCGGTCCGGACGCTCTGCTGATCTCCGACGCGTTCGCCGGCGGAGGGTTCATATCGAGAAAGCACTACACCGATTTCGTGCTGCCGTATGAGCGGCGGGTCGTCGAGGCTATTCACGCCGACTATCCGGACCTGCCGATCTACACCCACACCTGCGGTGATATAGGCGACCGGCTCGACCTGATGCTCGAGACCGGCATTCAGGGAGTCGATACCCTCGACCCGCCGCCGCTCGGCACCGTGGAGCTCCAGGACGCCAAAGACTTGCTAAAGGGCAAAGCGTTCATCAAAGGCAACATGGACCCGGTCAGCACGCTGCTGCTCGGCACGCAGGAGGACGTCCGCAACGAGGCCCGCCGCAGAATAGCGATAGGCAAGGAAGGCGGCGGCTACATTTTGAGCACGGCCTGCTCGGTAGCGCCTCTCACGCCGCCGGCCAACGTCGAGATATTGGCCGAGGTCACGGAATCCGAAGGCGCTTACTAACGCAAACTGACTGTCCCGAAGGCCCGGTTTCCAAGCGGTACGGCGCCAGGCGCCTTCGGCTATCGCGGATCAGTTCCGCCAGACCACCTCGCCCCTGACGAGCGTCATCACTGGTACGAGGTCAGCGTCGAGAATCACGATATCCGCGTTCTTCCCGCGGACCAGGCTGCCGGTGACTCCGTCGATTCCCGTCGAGCGGGCCGGAGTCAGACTCGCCATCTCCACGGCTTGTTCGAGCGGCGCCCCCAACATACCGACCGCGTTGCGCACCGCCTGATCCATCGATAGCAGGCTGCCCGCCAGGTTTCCGGCGGGTATTCGGGCCGCGCCCCCCGATATCTCGATCGTGTAGCCCGACCATTCGTATCGACCGTCGGCATAACCCGACAGTACCGTCGAGTCCGTCACGAGAATCACCCCTTCCTGCCCCTTGAGCGAGAGCAGTAGCGAGGCCGCCGCGGGATGAACGTGAAGCCCATCCAGAATAAGTTCGGCCCGCACTTCGCCGCTTGCCAGAACTCCCCCAAGGATCCCCGGATCGCGATGGTGGAAGCCCGTCATTGCATTGAAACAATGCGTGGCCCGGCGAACGCCCGCCTCGACCGCCCGCACCGCGTCTTCGTAGGTCCCGGCGCAATGCCCGAGCGAGGGGATTACTCCCTCGGCCATGAGCGCTTTGGCGACAGCGGCGCGTTCTCCCTGGCAGGCAACCGTCATCACCACCGGCAATTCCCCGGCGGCTCCCTTGAGGTCGGCGACCTCGCGCTCGTCAAACTCGCGGAATGCTTCCGGATCGAACATCCCAGGCATCGCGGGGTCCAGATACGGCCCCTCGACGTGAACGCCATAGACGCAGGCGCCCACGGTTTCAGCGGCGGCGGCCTGCCCTACTATTTCCACCAGTTCGCCCGGCGGGCGGGCTATCAGCGTAGGGAGAAAACCCGTCACCCCGTGACTCGTCAGCTCGGCCGCCATGGCTCGAACCGCAACCGCGCCATCCATGGCGTCATGACCGTTAAACCCGTGTGTGTGCGTATCGATAAATCCGGGCGAGACGTACCGTCCGCGCGCGTCGATTCTCGTCGCGCCGGTCGGGAGCGCGGCGCGCCGGTCCGTCACTTCCAGTATCCGGCCATCTCCAACGACAACCGTGCCGCTCGCGATGCGTCCTGACGGCGCCAGCACCGCTCCGCCGGTAATGAAGGTAGGCAAGGCCTCTCCTCTAGCCATTCGTCTCGTTCAGCGAGGCGAAGCCGCTGGATTGTCCGCCGGCCCCTTCGGCGCCCCCGCCTGCCGCTCGTCAGGCAGCCTCGAGCTGCGCCGCGAATTCCTTTTCCGACTCGAACGGACCGAGCACTGCAAGTTTGTAGTTGCTGGAATCGAACATCCGCTCGGCGACTCTGCGCACGTCGTCCAGACTGGTCGCGTCGATGCTCTCCAGCACCTCCGCAACCGTTATTATTCGCCCCACCAGAGCCTCTTGCCGGCCAACCCACGAACTCACTCCACGGGTATCCTCCATTCCGAGGACAAGCCGCCCCTTCAGATACTCCCGCGCCCGATTCAATTCGTCCAGCGTTACCGTTTCCGCAAACCGCCCCAACTCCGTGAGCACGGCGTCGACGGCTGAAGTCGCGCGCTGTGGACTGACGCCCGCGTAGACTCCAAAAAGGCCCTGGTCGGAGTACGACTGCGAAAACGACTGGACCGCGTAAGCCAGCGCGAGATCCTCCCGAATCCTCTGAAATAACCGGCTGCTCATTCCACTCCCAAGAATCCCGTTGACCAGCGACAGCGTCCAGCGATCAGGGTCTTCGTAGGCTATGCCCGGCATCGTGAGGCACAGGTTGGCTTGTTCGATATCGCGGTGCTCGTTCAGCACCGCGTTGCCGAACGCCAGCCCCTGCGTAACGTTCCTCGGTTGCATCGACCGGCCGCGGCCCCAGTCGCCAAGGAATTTCTCGACAATCGCGACGGCCTCGCCGTGCGACATCTTGCCGGCAACGCAGGCCACCGCCGACCGGGGCACATATTCGCTCGAGATGTGCCGGGCAAGGTCGTCTCGGGTCAGGGATTCCAGACTTTCACGCCGGCCGCCTATGTCGCGTCCGAGGGGATGGCCGGGGAACGTGACCTCTTCAGCCAGCATCGATATTCGCGAATGCGGATCATCTCGCGTCATGTCAAGCTCTTCGAGGATTACCTGGCGCTCTTTTTCGAACTCCTCGGTGTCGAGAATCGGCTCCCGAACGAGCGAACAGACGACGTCCGCGGCCAGCTCCAGCTTTGGAGCCGGGACCCGCGCCCAGTAGTGAACGATCTCTTGCCCCGTGGCCGCGTTTAGGTGTCCGCCGACCCCCTCGACCGCTTCGCTGATTTCCCGCGCCGAAGGCCAGCTCCTGGTCCCTTTGAACAGCATGTGCTCGACGTAGTGGGAAATTCCCGCGCTGGCGTCGCTCTCGTATCTCGAACCGGTCGCAAAATAGATCGAGAACGAAATGGCCATAGTGTGCGGCAAGGTCACCGAAACGACTCGAAGTCCGTTGTCAAGAGTCGTCATCTCATAAGAATCGACTGGACTTGCGTAAGTCTCACTCACTATCGTCCCCTTTGAGGAGTGAACATATCATTGTGATGCACCGAAGCTCAGGCAGTTGTATCCCGTTCGCCCTGAGCGCGGTCGAACGGCGCGAGTTTCTTCCATCAACCCTTTACGCCGCTCAAGCTACGGTACGAAGCGTACGAACGCGCTCTTGCAAGTGTCAATACAAACGGTGCGCCGGCGCTTCCGCATTCAGACGTTCAGTTCTCATTGCGCATCCTTAACATCGGCGATCCCAGGCTGCGTGGACGCGCCGCCCGCGTCCAAAGCCTTGGCGCGCGAGAAACCGACCTGTTCGAGGCGATGATCTCGACTATGCGTCAGGCCAACGGCGTGGGACTCGCGGCCCCGCAGGTCGGCGTGGGGCTGCGGCTTGTCGTGATCGAAGTGCCGGCCGGCCACGAGTCGGACGACCACGAAGACTGGGACTGGGACGCCACCGAGATTTTTCGCCTGGCGAATCCGGTCGTGCTGGAACTCGATGAATACGAGGAGCTCACCGAGGGCTGCCTTTCCCTGCCCGGGTTCACCACGTCAATCCCGCGAGCTAAACGCGTTGTCGCCGAGGCCGCCGGCATAGACGGGAAACATCTCGAAATCCACGCCCGCGGACTACTCGCGCAAGCCCTCCAGCACGAAATCGACCATCTCGACGGGACCCTCGTCAGTGACAGGGCGGGATCGGTTCGGGCGATGAAGCAGGTCATGCCCGACTGGGTCCCAAGCTCCGCGGCCAGGACGAGACGGCGGCCCGAGGCGATCGCGGATTCTGCTAACTAGACTTCGAGCGGGGGCATAACCCAGGCCCCGCCGCCTGTTGGCGCAGTGCGGCGCGCCGGCGGAGCTTATCTGTTGGCTTCCCGCACTATGTGGTCGAGCTCGGGCAAGAGGATGTCCTCGAGCGCCAGCCGGACCGCCGCTGTCGACCCGGGCGTGCAAACCACCACGCAACCCTTCGCAGTGCCGCCCATCGCTCTGCTCAACATCGCCGCGGGACCGATCTCGTCCCAACTGAATCGCCGGAATGACTCGCCATAGCCGTCGAGAATCTTGTCCATCAACGGGCTTATCGTTTCTACCGTCAGGTCTTTTTCACTCAATCCGGTACCGCCGCAAAAGACGACGAACTTGGCTGTGCCATTCACCAGCTCGTGGAACTTACCTGCTATGTCGTCGGGGCTGTTAGGCACGAGCGTACGCGTGATCACCTTGTGGCCAAACCGCTTTATTAGACGTTCCGCCATATCCCCCGACGTGTCGGCGCCCGCACCCTCGTAGCGGGAATCGCTCACCACGACTATTGCGGTGTCGAGCTCGCTGTATTCTTCAGCAGCGCGCCGGTGCTCCTCAGTCGATTCCGACCCCACGTGATGGTCCGCGTGCTTCGCGGAGTCCGGTTCCGTAAACATCACCAGGCGCCGCGATCCGCGGTCCGACCGGGTGCGGCGGATTGCCCTCGGCTGATTTTCATATGGCGGCCCTCGCGGTGTTCCATTTTCATCGATCCGGTCCCGAGCAACGTTAAATCCCGTTGGCCCGTGAATTCGTCGACCGGCTCGGCGGCAGGGCGTAACCGGCCATTCGGTCCTTTATCTGACCCACTATCGACAGCGCCTGGTCGTAAGGCCGCTGCCAGATGTTTCGACCGAAAATGAAGCCTGTCGCCCCGGCCGCCAGCGAGACCTCAACGCGAGTCAGCAGCAGGTCGTCTTCCACCTGTTCGCCGCCGGACATTATTACAAGCGTTCGACCCGCGGACTGGACGATCTTTGCCACCGCCTCCTCCAAGGTCCAATTATCGGAATCGTAAGGCTTTGGCGCCCCGAACGTTGGGCCAACCATGCCATCCTGTCCCGTGCTTGGAAAGTTGACCTTCACGACGTCGGCGCCGAGCTCGGTGGCGACTCGCGCCGCGTAATCGATTGCGTACAGCGAGTCTTTCCCGCCCTTGGCGTCAACGTCGCCGCCGCGCGGATACGCCCAGACGATCACCGGCATCCCCGCTCGGTCGGCCTCGAGCCTGACCTGGGAGAACGTCTCGAAGTCCTGTTCCTGCTGCGCGGACCCCACGTAGAGCGTGTAGCCGACGGCGTCCGCGCCCAGCCGGACCGCGTCTTCGACTCTGGAAGTGAGGGGAGATCGGGGAGAGTTCGACGGCGGAATCTCGGTCCGTCCGTTCAGCTTCAGAATCAGGGGAACCGATCCGGCTATTTCCCGCATGTATTTCGATGCAAGTCCATACTGGAGCGCTATCCCTGAATAGCCTCCCGCATTGGCGAGGCTCGCCTCGTAAGCTGGATCCAGGCTTTGCTCGTTCGCAAAGAAATCGCGCGGGCCGTGCTCCAGGCCCTGGTCGACCGGCAAGACCAGCAGCGTGCCGCCGCCCGGACCGTAGTCATAGAGCATGCGGTGCAGACGCGTTCGCTTTCCCAGAGTGAGGTCCATGTCGTCCAGACTGGGTCGTGTCGCTTGCACGTGCGCAGACCGACGTTCCGCCGTTACCATCCTGCGCCTCCTCCGGGAGCTTTGCGACTGCCCTCGATCCGATCTATCGAATGGCTGCGGTTACGCCCCGCCCCAGCTCGCATATTGCAGCCAGCACTCCGGGAGCGGCGATCGCGTCTCCGACCTTCACTCCCGCGGATACTTTATCCCCGTGGAAATCGCTTCCGCCCGTGGCAAGCAGTTCGAGCTTTCGGGCTACGCGTCGGTACTTGTCCGTCACCCTTGCTGACTGGTTGGAACAGTATACTTCCAGCCCCCGCAATCCAGCTTCCATCATCTCCGGCAGCAAGGCGTCGAGGTCCAGCGCCCCACCGTGAAAGTCGTACATGGGATGGGCCAGCGAGGTGACCGCTCCGGCGTCCCCGAGCATCGTTACGGCGGCTGCGGCACTCAGCTTCGACCGCCCAACGTAGCCCGGCGCGTCGTTGCCGATCCATTTATCAAATACTTCATTCCAGGTTGTCGCATACCCGGCCGCCATGATGGCTCGCGCTATATGAGGTCGTCCGATCCGCGCCTCCCCGGCGATCTCCAAAACATGTTCCCAGGTGATGCTCAATCCAAGCGTGTTGAGCTTTTCGATCATTTGCCGGGCGCGGCCCGCTCGTTCGTCCTTCGAGTCGAGCATGTGCTTCGCCAGACACTCGCTGCTCGGGTCGGGAAAATAGCCGAGGACGTGCACCTCCTGCTTCCTGCCGCCGGGACCCACGAATTCCGTCGAAAGCTCCACACCCGGCACAAGCAACACGCCCAATTCGCTCGCCGCGGCGGCGCCTTCGGAAATGCCTTCCATCGTGTCGTGATCGGTTATCGCGAGGGCCTCCAGCCCGGCCTCGGCGGCCATCGCCACAACCGCTGCCGGAGTTTCCGATCCATCCGACGCAGTCGTGTGCGTGTGAAGGTCCGCGCCTTTCTCCATTGCGTTCAGCCGCGAATTCTTAATCTCTGACCGTCCTCATTGCACACTCGTTCTTATCGTTATTTCGGTTAGCAACGCCCGTCGCGCATGGCCCGCGTCTCCCGGATGAGCCGTCACTCACCATCAGACAGATTATCAAGGAGCGCCGAACGCCGCCCCAACCTGAACTTCACCGGCACGCTCGAATCCCGCCAGATTTCGCCAGCCGTCTCCCCCGTACAGCGTCCACAACAGGTCGTATCCGATCATCGGAACCACGACGGACGGTTGCCGGTCTGGACTGTATTCGAGAATCCCGGCCTGAAAATACTGACGTATCCGTCCGGGCAATCCGCGATGCCAGACAAGCGTTCCGGCGGCTCCACTGTCGGGTCTCGCATCGGTTTTCGGATATCCGAAACTCGCCTCGCCTCCGTGAGTCGAATAGAAGTCCAGAAATCCCGTGAAACTGCCGTCGACTGCGAAGTTCGAGACCCTATGCCCCCACGGTCCTGACGCCACGCCCGGATTGGGATTGACGATGTCGGGCTCGAAGCCCATGTCTACGCCGTAGCCGATCCCTCCCCCGATGACCTCCCACGCGAGACGCCGCTGGAACTCGAAACTTTGTGTCTCCGGATTGTATCGCCAGTCAATCACGCCGCACTGAAAATACTGCGTAAGCGTGCCGGCCTGCTCTTCGAATACCTCCGAAACCGGGTCTCCCCACCGCCGGAAGCCGCCGGTGTATCTGAAAAATCCCAGGAAGTCCGCTACGTGCGGCTCGCCTTCGCGCAGCAATCGCAGAGTCACCAGGTTGTGGGACGTTGACAGTACGTGTTCGGAAGCCGTTGCCGACGCCGGTCCGATGCTGAAACCGGGGCCGGCATGGGATCGGAGAGCTTCTTCCGGCGGGAAAAGGGCCTCATACGCCGCGACCGCGCCGTTGAGCTGATCGGCCACGTAGATGCGGCCGCCAGGTCCAACCGCGAGCCCCTTGGGTCCTCGAAACTTGCCCCGATCCACACCTCGCGATCCCCACGTCTGGAGGTGGCTTCCATCAGGCGCAAAGACCTGGACGCGGTCATTGTCGGAATCGCTCACGTAAACTCGCCCCACTTCGTCAACGTCAATTCCGCGAGGACTCAGCAGTTCGCCCGGCCCGCTGCCCGTCACACCCCACTTTCGAAGATATCCGCCCGCCGCGTTGAACACCTGAACGCGATCGTGAAAGGTGTCGGAAACGTAGACCAGCCCCGATTTGCCGACCGCGATGCCACCCGGATTCCGCAGCCGCCCGTCGGCCGAGCCGGGGCCGCCCCATTCAAACTGCACCGCCCCGTCAGCGTCGAATACTTGAATCCGATCGTTAAACGTGTCGGCTACATACACGTTGCCCCAACCGTCCACAGCCACCGCCTTGGGGCCATCCAGCCAGCCCGGCAATGATCCGCGTCCATTTCCAATCTGCCCCTCGAAGTCTCCATCCGCCGTAAAGACCTGTATCCGGTCGTTCAGCGTGTCCGCCACGTAAACACGTCCGTCCGGCGCGACCGCAACGTCGCGTGGATAGCGAAGCTCTCCAGGCCCATCCCCTACCTCGCCCCACACCGCAAGCAGGTTGCCGTTGCGGTCGAGCGTCTTGACGACGTGATTCTCCGTGTCGGCCACGTAGATGACGCCGCGCCGGCCTACGTCCACGCCGCGAGGTCGAGCCAGATCATCCGTGCGCCAAACGACCTCCGGCGCCTCCGCGCCCAATGCCTGCCGGGCCGTCGGACCACCCGCGGCCAGCCCCAAGACCGCGGCGAATACGATCATCAGCTTCGCAATTGCCCTGTAACGGATTCGCTCTGCCACTACTCGTCCCTAGCGCGGCGGCGGCGCGGGGCAGTAGACCGGCACGCCAGCCGGTTTGTCGGATACCGATTGCAGCAAGACCTGGTCTACGAAGTCACGAATTGAGTCCAGGTCGGGGCGCAGCAAGTGGGCGTCGTCCACGCCCGTCACGGTTTCCAACATATCGTTTTCGTTGGTAATCGCCTGCGAATGAAGCCTGCTGGAAGGGATAGTCATTGCAAGCTCGGTAAACGAAAGCATGCTTGCAACCGGAAAGTCGGTCTCGAACCATTCGCCCAGTCCGAGCAACAACTCCGGGATTCGCGGCACTATCTGCACGGAAAGCGCCTTCTCCCGAATCTGACGCACGATCTGCTGCTGGCGGCAGATTCGAGCATAGTCGCCGCCCGGATCGAACTTCCGCGACCGGGCAAGCAAGAGAGCCTGACGCCCGGTCAGCACATGCCAGCCAGAGTCCAGCCGGAGACGAAGCTGCTCGCGAGTTTCAAGAAATTCGAACATCTCGTCAAAGTCGCGCTCCACCCAGAACTCGATGCCGCCCAGAAGGTCGATCGCCTCCGCGAACCCGTTGAAGTTCACCGCCGCGTAAAAGTCGACCGGAAGGCCCAGAATCTCTGAGACTTTCCCCTTTAGCGCGTCAGGCCCCTCTCGTTCGTACACTCCGTTAAGCCTGTCATGCTGCGACTCGCACTCGTCGACACAAAGGTCCCTGGGTATCGACAGAAGCAACGCGGATCTGGCTCCCGGATCGACGCTCGCAAGCATCATCACGTCGGTATTCCCCTCGCGAGTGTCTTGTTTATCGATGCCCAGCAAGAGAAGGTTTATGCGCCCGGAGTCCTGCCAGTCCGGCACGAGTTTGAGCAGCGCTTCCCGCGCGCTTCGCTTCAGCCTTCGGAGCAACCCCGATTCTTCGTCGGGCGGCTCGGCGGTCGGCGTGACTTCCGCGGCTGGCGCCGTGACTGGGATCGGCGTAACATTCGCGGCCTCCGGAGTGGGCGTCTCCACGGCGCTGCGAACGGGCGTCGCCGTCACGGCAACGGCGGCTTTCGGCGACGGAGGCGGCGTGTCCGTTGGAGCCAGGATCCCGGCAGCCGTTTGCGTCGGTTCAGCCGCCGATGAACTGGCGGCGCGGTCCCCGCCCGGCGAGTCTCCCCCGGCCGAGCAGCCCCATGAACATGCAACTATCGAGAGAATGCCTATAACGAGCAGGCATCGCCCCATCATCCACCGCCATCGGTCGTTACCCATCTCTCAATGATGGTATCGCCATCTGGAAAGCGCGGAAGGAAAATCCGCGCGCGGCTCGGTCGATCCTCCACAATGCCCGGTCGATTGGCCCCGGTGCAAAACGCGTGTCGAGCGCCCCCAGGCCCCTTATTCGACTACAGGTGGATCATCCTCCCGCTAGACGCCGACTCATAAACCGCATCGGTTATGCGCTGCACTTCGAGGCCGGCCTCTCCCGAAAGCTCCAACTTCGATCTTCCTTCTGCCGCGTCGACAAACCGCTCTATCAACGGCAGATCGTACAGCTCGTCGGAAGGTGCGATGAGCTCCCGCTGGCCCTCCCCGGTCTGGATTACGAGTCTTTCCCCTCTGATGTCCGGCGCCCAGATTCGTCCCTGGGTGCACATGACTTCGTAATCGCCGCGCCCAGGGCTGACGCACCAAAGCGACGACAGCGTGGCCTGAACGCCCGATCGGTATTCGATAACCGCCGAGCACACGTCTTCCACGTCGCCATCGATATGACGTCGATCCGCAAACCCCGCCACTCTCGACGCGGGGCCCGCCAGCGCGTGGAACACGTCGAGACGGTGAGTTCCCACGTCGACCAGCGGACCGCCGCCGCTTTGCGCCGAGTTCACCCGCCAGTACTTTGGATGGCTGGGCGGCAAGCTGAATAACGACGATGCATTGCCGTGCAAGGCCACCAGATCCCCCAGCTCACCGGACGCTACGATTTCCCGTAGTCTCAGATTTAGCGGCGTCAGCCGGTGGTAGTAGGCGATGCCCAATGTCAGACTTCCCGCCGCGGCCGCCGCGACCATCGATTCCGCCTCGCGCGCGGACAACGCCATCGGTTTCTCGACGAGTACGTGGAACCCACGGTCAAGAGCTTCCACAGTCTGCGGCGCGTGCAAGTCGACTGGAGTCGCGACGTATACGGCATCGAACTGGCCCCAATCGAGCATGTTCCGATAGTCGGTGAACGCCTCGGGTACGTCGAATTTCCGCGCGTATTCGCCAAGCTCCGCCTGTGACCGGCGGCAGATCGCCACAAGCTCACTGCCCTGATGCCTCAGAATCGCGGGCGCGACGGCCTTCTCGGCAATCTCGCCAAATCCCGCCACGGCCCAGCGCATCGTCTCAGGCTCCCGTGTCGCTAGCGGTGGTCATGCCGCGTTTCGACCGTGCGCGATCGGACATCCGGCCCGGCCGACGCGGGGCGGCAACCATGCTGGTCACGCCTTCGCCGTGGCTTCGTAAATCCACTCGTGACCGTTTTCCCGAAGGAAGTCCTCCGCCGCGAGCGGCCCCCACGTCCCCGGAGGGTACAGAGCGAGCGGCTGGCTGTCGGCGGCCGCCCACGCCCACGTGACCGGATCGGTCAATTGCCAGGCCAGCTCGATCTCGTCGCTCCTGGTGAAAAGCGACGCGTCGCCTTCGATGGCGTCCAGCAGCAGCCGTTCGTAAGCGTCGGGAATACGCACCTCTTCCATTCCCGAGCTGTAGCTGAAGTCCATGTGAACCGACCGCACGTTCCGATCGGAGTCGGGTACCTTGGTCTCAAACTTCAGATGAACGCCCTCGTCCGGCTGAATGCGGAGAACCAGCGTATTTGGCCGGATGGTAGATCCAACGCTCGATTCGAACAGCATGTGCGGCGGGCTTTGAAATTGCACCGCGATCTCGGTCACGCGTTTGCCCAGCGCCTTTCCCGATCGCACGTAAAACGGCACGTCCCGCCAGCGCCAGTTGTCAATCAACAGCCGTACCGCGCAGTAGGTCGCCGTTTTGGAGTTTGGAGCCACCCCGATTTCATCCCGGTAACCGCGGTACTGCCCCCGGACCGTATGCAGGGGGGCGTTGTCGATTGAGATCGGGCGAACCGCCTGCAGGACCTTTACCTTCTCGTTCCTGAGCGCGTCGGCGTCAAACGTCGCCGGCGGCTCCATCGCCACGAGCGTCAGGAGTTGCAGCAAGTGGTTCTGGAACATGTCGCGCAGCACGCCGGACGATTCGTAATACCCCCCACGGTGCCCGATGCCCTCTGCCTCGGCCATTGTTATTTGCACCTGCTCGACGAAATTCCGATTCCAGATCGGCTCGAAAATCGCGTTCGCAAACCGGAAGAACAGTATGTTCTGAACAGTGTCCTTGCCGAGATAGTGGTCGATCCGGTAGACCTGTCGCTCGTCGAAGACGTCGTGCACACCCTCGTTCAACGACCGAGCCGACTCCAGGTCGCTGCCGAACGGCTTCTCGATGACCACCCGCCGCCAGCCCGAACATTCCGCGGCCATGCCGATCTCGCCGAGGTGCGAAACGATGATGGGATAAAAGCGCGGCGCGGTCGCAAAATAATAGACGCGGTTCGATTCCTCGCCACCCTCGAATTCCGACAACCTGCCGGCAAGCGCCCTCACGTCGTCGATTTTCGTTACGTCGCCCGAAACATAGTGGAGACAAGGCTCAAACCGGGCCCAGTCCGGAGAATCGGATTCGGCCACTGCCTTGCGCATCCGGGCCTGAAAATCCGAATCGGTCATTTCGCTTCGCGCGAATCCGACAATCCTGACGCCCTCCGGGAAACGTCCCTTGCGGTGCAAGCTGAACAGCGCCGGTACGAGCTTGCGGCGCGTCAGGTCCCCTGAAGCCCCGAAAATAACAACCGTGGCGCCGATTGGCATCAGTCCTGCCTTCTTGTCCTCACCGAGTGACCGCCAAACTGATTACGCAAGGCCGCGAGCATGCGATCGGAAAACGGAGACGGGTCCCGCGACCGAAATCGACGCAAGAGTGAGAGCGTAATCACGGGCGCGGCGCTATCCAGTTCAAGCGCCTCCAGCACCGTCCAGCGCCCCTCGCCGGAGTCCTCGACATAGGCCTCAAGTCCGCTTAGATCGTGGTCGTCGTCCAGCGCCGCGACTGCAAGATCGAGCAGCCACGAAGACACCACGCTGCCGTGCTGCCATATCCTACCCACCGCGGCCAGGTCGAGGTCGAGATCTGTCTTCTTGTGCATGATCTCGAAGCCTTCGGCCATCGCCTGCATCATGCCGTACTCGATGCCGTTGTGGACCATTTTGGTGAAGTGGCCGGCTCCCGTCGGCCCCACGTGACCGTATCCGCGGTCCGCTCCCGGCGCCAGCGTCCGAAACACAGGTTCGATCTGCTCGAACGCGCTCCGGTCGCCGCCGATCATCATGCTGTAACCACGTTCCAAACCCCAGATGCCGCCACTCGTTCCAACGTCCAGAAAGCGAAGCCCCTGCGACGACAGGGCCCGGCCTCGCCTTATGCTGTCCTTGTAGTTCGAGTTTCCACCGTCGATGACGATGTCGCCCCTTTTCAGCAGCGGAGTCACCGAGTCGAGAGCGGTATCCGTTACCGCGCCCGCGGGCACCATCAGCCAGACCGTGCGCGGCGACTCGAGCTTGTCGACGAGGTCTTCGATGGACGACGCTCCGACAGCGCCTTCGCCGGCGAGCACCTCGACCGGTCCGGGACTGCGATTGAACACAACCACTTCGATTCCGCCGCGGATGAGGCGTCTTGCCATGTTCGCGCCCATGCGGCCCAGTCCATAAATACCAAGGTTCAATTCACAAGACCTCCCACCAGCCGTTCAAATATCACGTTCCGGCGTGGCTGCTCCGATCTGGTCCGATGGCGATGAGGCTAGACCCCCGCCGACAACCTGAGCAACTGCGTCGGATAATCGCCTGACAATTCCATCCGGGCAACCCTTAACCCACGGGCCTTCAGCACCTGAAAATCGCCGGCGGCCTGCGCCGCGACCAGAATGTCGAACCCGTACAATTCGCCCGGTATCGGCAGATGTTTGTGGTCGGCCCCAACTATTTGCAGGAACAGCCCGTTTGGTTTCCCGCCCTTGTGAAGCTGGCCGGTCGAGTGAAGAAATCGCGGTCCGTAGCCCAGAGTGCTCGGCAGGCGGTGACGTTCGAGAAGGGCCCTCCGCAATTCCGCGCACGCCGCATCCATTTCCGGCGACTCATCCAGATAGACCATGATGGCGACGTAATCCCCGGCGTTCGCTCCCTCTACCAGGCCCTCAAGCGTCTGATCCGATTCCAGCGAGGGCAGCCGGCCCGCCAACTCATATTCGCTCAACATGTGAACCGTGCTGTCTTTACTGCCCTGAACGTTCGGCTGGTTGAAAGGATGGATGTTCAGCAGAGACCCAGCAACCGCCGTCGCGAACTCCCAGCGATAGAACGACGCGCCGAGTTCGTAAAGATCCGCCAGATTCTCTCTCAAGACCGGATGCCCCGCCGATTCGAGGTCTGCCGCGTGCCTGTCGGCAGCCGCATTGTCGTCGCCGGCCAGGCGCAGATAGACGAATAGCCGATCATCGCCGTACGACCCGGCGCCGGTCATCGGCTCCGTCGCGATGGGCAGTATTCCCCGCCCATCTTTTCCGGTGCTCTCAGCTATGAGCTGCTCGGCCCACAGTCCAAAGCGTTCGAGCGCGGGCGAGGTTATGAACGTCAACTTGTCGCGGCCTTCTCCGTACCATCCCCCCAGCTCCGCGCCCAGCAACGCTCCCGGATTTTCTTCAATAGCCGTGTCCGGGGCGCAGCTTCGGGCCATCGCCTCGCCGCTCTTCAGCAGCTTCCGGATATCCACGCCGATCAGCGCCGCGGGCACGATACCGAAGTGGGTCAAGGCCGAATATCTGCCGCCCACGTCCGCCGCCGCGCTGAAGATACGCCGGAACCCCATTTCCCCGGCCAGGCTCTCCAACGGCGTTCCCGGATCGGTAATGGCCGCAAAGTTGGCGCCTGCGCCGTGTCCCACCGCCCCGGCGACGATCTCGTTAAAGTACTTGAGAAAACTCAACGGTTCCGTCGTCGTGCCCGACTTGCTCGACACGATGAATAGCGTTCGCGCGGGATCTATTCCCCGCGCAACGCGCTCGACAGCCGCGGGCGCCGTCGAATCCAGAACCACTAGCTCGGGAAAACCCGGCTGGCATCCAAAGCTCGAACGGAGCACCTCGGGACAGAGGCTGCTGCCGCCCATGCCCAGTATTACGACGCGCCTAATTCCGCCGTCGCGCGCTTCCTCGGCAAACGAGGCGATAGCGTCCGCTTCATCAAGCATTTGGGATGGTGAGTCCAACCAGCCCAGCCGGTCGACAAGCTCGCTCTGGTCTTGCGAATCGTCGCGCCACACAGTTGAGTCCTTGTCCCAGATGCGCGAGACGATCCGGTCGCCGGATAGCCGGTCGAGCGCTCGCTTGACCGGCGGGGCTATGCCGTCGCCGGTCAACCTATGAAGCTGCCGCGGCTGTCAGTCGGGCGCTCTTCTCACGCACGTTCGCCAGCAGCAGATCGTATGAATCGGCAAACGACTTGACGCCGTCAACCGTTAGCTGGTCGGTAATTTCCTTGAACGAAATCCCCGCCGCCTCGATGCGGTCGATTATGTCCGGCGCGCCATCGAGGCCATCTTCGAGAGTCAGTCGGGCCTCGCCGTGGTCGTTCCAGGCTTCGATTGTGTCCTGCGGCATCGTGTTGACTGTGTTGGGAGCAATTAGCTCCTCAACGTAGAGAACGTCGCTGTACGCGGGGTTCTTGGTGCTCGTGCTGGCCCACAGGCAGCGCTGCTCGTTCGCGCCCTTTTTCTTCAGGTCCCGGAAGCGAGATCCTTGAAAAATATCCATATAGCGGGAATAGGCGATCCTGGCGTTCGCCACGGCCGCCTGTCCGAGCAGGTCCTCCAGACCGGTCTGCCCCCCGTCGATCAGGGCTTGCAGAGCGTTGTCGGCCGCCGTGTCAACGCGGCTTACGAAGAAGGACGCCACCGAAGCTACCGCGCCGACGTCGCCGCCGGCCTTGTCGTACGCTTCCAGCCCTTCGACGTAGGCGTTGGCAACGTCAACGTAGGAGTCCACCGCGAACAGCAGGGTGACGTTGATGTTCAGCCCTTCAGCCACGAGCGAACGAAACGCGGGCACGCCCTCCCGCG
Organism: Chloroflexota bacterium; assembly: GCA_965263025.1. Lineage (GTDB taxonomy): Bacteria > Chloroflexota > UBA11872 > UBA11872 > VXNJ01 > JAPOVO01. The sequence continues at coordinate 1,135,834 of OZ253578.1, forward strand.
TTCCCGGCACCTTGATCATCACGTTGGGGCGGTCGATCAACGCCCACAGGCGTCTGGCTTCGCGTACCGTCTCCGCCGTTTTGTGCGCCAGATGGGGCGAAACCTCGAAACTGACAAATCCATCGGCGCCGCCCGCCGCGTCATAAACGGGCCGCATGAGATCGCACGCCGCGCGGATGTCGTCAAGCGCGACCGACTCGAAAACCGCCTCCGGACCCAACCCTTGTCCAGCCAGCGCGAACAGATCGTCGTCGTAGTCGGAACTCGCGTCGATGGCTTTCTGGAATATCGTCGGATTGGACGTGAGGCCGGTAACGCCCCCGTCTCCGAGCCGCGCCAACTCGCCCGACTCGATCATCTCCCGGCTAATCTGGTCTATCCAGACTGATTGCCCCAAGTCTCCAAGTTTATGAATCGGGGTCATCGACATTGTCCTCGCTCCTTTCAAGCCCGACGGCGGGATGTCGCCGCCGCTCCGGGTTGGGCCGTCACTCAAGCTCGGCGACCTTGCCCAGCCTGCGAACGAAACGCTCCTCGCCCGTGAACGAAGCCGCCAGAAAAGCGTCGGCCAGCTCGCGGGCCAGTTCGGTTCCCACGATCTTCGATCCCAGACAAAGCACGTTCATGTCGTCGTGCTCTACTCCCTGATGCGCGGAGTAGATGTCGTGGCAGACGGCAGCCCGTACGCCGCGCAGCTTGGAGGCCGCGATGCTGGCGCCGACGCCGCTTCCGCAAATGACGATCCCCCGGTCCGCCCTGCCATCCTGAATCGCCTTGGCCACGCCAATCGCGAAGTCCGGATAATCGTCAGCGGGGTCAAGCTCATGAGGCCCCGCGTCGAAGATCTCGAATCCCCGTTCCCTGAGAGACCGGGCGAACATGTTCTTGTACTCGAAGCCGTGGTGGTCTCCGCCGATCGCAACACGCAACTTCGAGTCTCCCGCCTGTGAGTCACCCACTCAGCGTAACCGGCATTTCAAACGCACGCTCCGCCCGAGCCCGGCGCTGGCAATCAAACCTGCCGCGATTGCCTCCCTCATCGTAAACCCTAGTTGCGCGGCCCGGCGCGTGTAATCCGATCGTCATGTGTCTATGGCGTCCGTCGCTTCGATGAAGTCGATGAACGCGCTAATACATGTGAATTCCACCACATATGTTGATCGACTGCCCGGTCATATAGTCGGAATCGGACGACGCGAGATAGCTCACGAGGCCGACCACGTCCTCCGGCGTCTCCTGCCTGCCCAGCGCAACCGTCGCGAGCGCCTGCTCCAGCGCGGTGCCTGTCGGACCGCCCAGGACCTTCGACAGCTCGACGTCGATTCCCGCCCACATGCGAGTATCGACGATTCCCGGACAGTACGCGTTGACCGTCACTCCATGAGGGCCAAGCTCGCGGGCCAGCGCCTGGGTAAGCCCGACGACCGCGAATTTGCTGGCCGCGTAAGCGCTTTGAAACGGACCTCCCCGGTGCCCCGACACCGACGCCGCGTTGATGATCTTGCCCGATCCTCTCTCGACCATGTGCTTCGCGGCCTCCCGCGCGCACAAGAAAACGCCGCGAACGTTCACTCGCATGATTCTGTCGAAGTCTTCGGCAGAGGCATCCAGAATCCGCATTACTTTATGAACGCCCGCGTTCGAGATCATTATGTCAAGTTTGCCAAATTCCGCTACCGCCAGCCCGACCATCGCCGCCACCGCGGACTCGTCGGTCACGTCCCCGTTGTCGACGAGCGCCCTTACACCCTGTTCGCGAACCTCCGCGGCTGTCTCTTCAGCCGGAGCCGGGTCGAGATCGTTCACGACCAGATCGGCGCCATCTTGCGCCAATCGGAGGGCGATCGCGCGACCGATTCCACGTCCCGCGCCGGTTATCACGACACTCCGCCCCCTCAAATCGGCCATTTCAATTCCTCCAGTGGCGTTTCAGTCCGGCGTCTCCGAGCAACAATGGTCGTCCCCGCCGGACTAATCTGCAAACCCCCCGCCTTGTCCAATCCAACCAAGCGTAAACATGCGCTATCGCCGCGGACATAAGACGAAGCGTGGACGACGCTTGCACGGCGCGCGCGGCCCGCTTGCGTTTGACAGCCCTATCCCAGGTCCCCACCATACATAGGTCGCGCGACCGGCCGCCAGACGTTTCTACCGAAAGGCGCTCCATAGCTACTCCCGTCAGGAAATCCGCCCGCGCGTCCCGCGCCGAAACGCCTTTGACAGCGTCAGCCGGCGCATCAGGTCCGGACGAGGCGCCCGCGGCCGATGCGCCTGCGTCTGCTTTATTAGATCGCTTCGGCCGCCGGGTTCTCGGAATGTTTCCCGCGATTCAGACTTCAGGCTATCGGACGCTGTTGCAAGGCAGCGTAGGCTCCTCGATAGCATTCTGGATGCAGATGACCATCGAGGGCTGGCTGATCTACGAGCTCACCCGATCGCCGTTCTTCCTGAGTCTCGCGGCCATCTGCCGGTCCGTGCCAATGCTGCTCCTGTCCCCGGTCGCCGGCGTTCTGGCCGACAGGATCGACCGGAAGCGGATGCTCGTCGTTACTCAAGGTTTCTCGATGACCCTGGCGTTGGTGATGGCGGCGCTTGTCTTTAGCGGGCTGATTCAGCCGTGGCATCTTCTTGCCACGGCCTCGATGTCGGGAATCGCGATCGCCGTCAGCGTTCCCGCCCGTTATAGCCTGACCGCCCTGGTCGTTCCCAAAGCCCACCTGGCTAACGCCATCGCCCTCCACGCAACCACTGTCAGCGGGTCCCGAATCGTGGGGCCGCAGATTGCCGGAATGCTCATAGCCGCGATGGGAGCCGGAGGTTCGTATTTGTTTCAAGCCGCCACGTTCTCGTGGACGCTGTTCAATTTCCGTCGAATCCGCACCCCGCCGGTAAGCCGTTCAGGATCGTCCGAGAGCTTCATACAAAATCTCCGAAGCGGACTTCGCCTGGCGGTCAGCGACCCGAGGCTTCGCGGCGTATATCTGGTCGGAATCCTCTATGCGGTGTTCATCTACCCGTACACGCAATTTCTGCCTGCCGTGGCGAGCGACGTTTTGAAGATAGGAGCGGCGGGTCTCGGACTGCTCATGGCGGCGAACGGGATCGGCGGCGTCGTGGGCGCGTTCATAGCCGCGGCGACTTCAGGCTTTCGAAGACGAGGCGTGATACTCCTGGCAAGCGGGCTGATTACGTCCACGGGCGTCCTTCTGTTCTCGCTCTCAAATGCCATTTGGACGTCGCTTGCTTGCCTTATGCTGGCCGGTATGGGTGGCGGCATGATTATGGCCACCAGCTCAGCCATCACCCAACTAATAGTTTCCGATGAATTCCGAGGGCGCATGAGCTCCGTTCAACTCGTGATCTGGGGGCTGATGCCGGTCGGCACGCTTCCTCTCGCGGCAATCGCCACCGCTGCCGGCGCGCCAGCTGCTTTGACCGTTTCAGGCGCTCTTGGCATGGTCCTGGTCGCTATCGCGATAGCTGGGCTTCCCAACGTTCGCCGGCTGCAATGTTGAGTTATTGCAAAAGCGTTGCGCTCAAGGGCCTGTCGGTCTCGCAGGCGGGGAGCGGTAACCGATAAATTGCGCGGAGCCGCCGCACGCGGCTTTAGGGCTTGCTAGCTAATTCCGGCGCGGCGTCCGAATACTCAGCGGTCGCTTGAAGCCCTGGCCGGGACTCTCAGCCTGGGCGTCGTGTCCCACGCTGAATCGCCATTCAAAATCCTGGGCACGATCCACAATCCGTAACGCGCCGCCAGCGAATTCACAAGCTCAAGCGCCATAAATGCCATCTTCTCGGAAGACGCCGGGTCAGCCGGAGCGATCCACAGATAGGCGTCCTCTTCGTCAACTCTATCGAGGTCCACCGTCACCCTGGCGCCGGGCCAGGCGCCAATTAGCTCGCCCGCAATGCGCTGCGCGATCTGCCGCACTTCGTTGCGGCTGCCATACGTGCCGCGTGGTCTTTTCCCGGTCACCCGACTGTCCTTTCGAAACGCGTCACAGCCCCGTCGACTCCGTCCCAAGTCTGGCCACCTCCCACAATTCAAAGATACGCGCACGGTTCTTGTTCGTGGGTAACAGCGATTTTATCACTACAAACACCAAAACCGTCTAGGCAGTCACTGTTGTTCGGTGAATCCCGACCTCGGCGGCAATCCGGACTATGCCCGCCGTGAGTCTTCGTTTCGACAGCGCTCGCAGACTCCCATGACTTCTATGCGTTCGGAAATAGACTGGAACCCGGTAGCGTTTTCCACAGCGGCGCGCTGCGCGGGGTCCAGGCTGAGCTCGAATTCCACAACGTCGCCGCATTCCCGGCAAATGATGTGTTGATGATCCGCCTTGTCGACGACCGTCTCGAAATGAGCATGTTCCTCGTCAAATCGATGATCCTGAACAAGTCCCGCCGACTTCAGCAGAGCCAGGGTTCGATACACCGTTGACAGACTGATTCTGGGATCGACAGCCCGCGCTCGACGGTATATTTCATCCGCGTCGGGATGCGACCGCTCCTCGTCCATGATCGAAGCGACGAGCTTACGCTGGGCGGTTATCCTCCGGACCCCCGATTCGAGCAGAGCCTTGAGTACACCCCCGTTTTTGGCTTCGGGGCTCAAATCAGTCCTTCCACACAAGCCTGTCGCTTCAATCGTATCGCGCCTTTGCGCTCCATACCCAAGCGGAAACCAGGCACGATCCTTCCTGCGGCCACTCGCCCGTTGCTACGGGTAAAGTCCTCGAACGCTGGCAGCCTCTGCAACCCGGCCAATCGCCAGCACGTACGCCGCGGTCCGAAGGTCGCAATCTTCTCGAAGGTGCAACTCCCACACCTCCCCGAAGGCCTTTCGCATCATGCTTGCCAGCCGGTTGCTAATTTCGGCGTCGGTCCAAAAGAAGCCCTGCAAGTCCTGCACCCATTCGAAGTACGACACGCCCACGCCCCCGGCGTTGGCCAGAATGTCCGGCGCTATCACACTCCCGGCGTCGAGCAATATCTCCTCACCAGCCGGAGTGATGGGGCCGTTGGCGCCCTCTGCAATCAGCCTTGCCTTCACGGCGCCGGCGTTTCGGCTGGTTATCTGCCCTTCTATCGCGGCGGGGACGAGTATGTCCACGTCCAGCGCCAGCAGCTCTGCGTTGGTTATTGCGTCCACGCCGGGCATTTCACCCAGCGGCATGCCCTCACCCGCCGCGGCTCGCACGCGGTCCACGTCCAACCCGTGGCTGTTAATCGCGCCTCCCTGGCTATCGCTTACGGCAACGACTCGGGCGTCCATCCCGGCAAGGATGTCAATGGCGCCCATACCCACGTTACCCGCGCCCTGCACGGCCACGGTGGCTCCCTCAAGATCAATTCCCAGCTTCCCGGCAGCCTCCACAACTACGTGAACGAGTCCCGCGGAGGTTGCCGTCGAGCGCCCGCGCGATCCGCCGATGCTCACCGGTTTGCCCGTCACCACCGCCGGAATCGAATATCCGTGGTGCATGCTGATCGTGTCCATGATCCACGCCATCACCTGCGAGTTGGTCCCCATGTCCGGGGCGGGAATGTCGCTCTCAGGCCCGATCAATATTGCGATTTCAGTCGCATATCGCCGCGTCAGCTTCTCAAGTTCCCGAAGCGACAGATCCTTTGGCTCTACTTGAACGCCGCCTTTCGCGCCGCCGAATGGAACGTCGACGACGGCGCACTTCCACGTCATCAACATCGCCAGCGCCCGCACTTCGTCAAGCGCCGCCGACGGGCTGTATCTAATTCCGCCCTTGGCCGGACCCCGGTGCAGGTTGTGCTGAACGCGATAGCCCCTGAACATTCTTACGGCGCCGTCGTCCATTTCGACCGGAAAATTTACCGTGAGCTCGCGCCGCGGCTTTCGAAGGATCAAGCGCAGCCGGTCCTCGAGGCCAAGACGCTCGGCGGCGGCGTCGAATCGATAGAGAGCGGCTTCGTAAGAATTTAGGTCGGTTGAGTGACTGGTCTCGGAACTGACGGCGGTCGTCATTGCTTAGGCTCCTTTGCCCGATGTGCGATTCCGAATTCAATTCTAGCGGGATGTCGAGCCGCCAAGCCGCTCCTTGATTCGCTCGGGCCGCGCGTTCAATCCAGTTCCGCGGCGATCAGCTCGTTTACGCGGGCTGGATTGGCGCGTCCCCTGGTAGCTCTCATCACCTGACCAACCAGAAAACCCGCCGCCTGTTTTTTCCCCGCCCGAAAGTCGACGACCGCCTTCGGATTCTCCCGAATGGCCTTCTGGACTGCCTGCCGGATCTCATCCTGATCGGTTATCTGTTCGCCTCGCTCGGCCACAATGTCCGCGACGCCGCGACCGGTCTCGAACATCGTCCTGAATATGTCTCGCGCCATCTTTCCGCTTACGCGGCCGGAGTCCTCGAGTTTTAGAAGCTCGATCAGGTCTCCAGGTCCAACCGGCGACTCGGCGGGGCTTTCGCCTGCGTCGCCAAGCGCTTTCACAAGGTCGCGAGTGATCCAGTTGGCGACCCTTTGAGGGTCATCGTAACTGGCGGACGCTTTCTCGAAATATCGGAGCAATTCCCGGTTGTTGATTAGCTGGCGGACGTCGCCCGCCCGAAGCCCGACGTCCTCGACCAGCCGGCGTTCCAGCACGCACGGGAGCTCGGGCATCCGCGCCGCGATCGCTTCGACCCAAGCGTCGTCAAGCGCCAGCGGCGGCAAATCGGGCTCCGCGAAATACCTGTAGTCGTGTGCGTATTCCTTGGTGCGTTGCGAGACCGTCGTCCCGGAAGCCTCGTGCCAGCCGCGCGTTTCCTGCTCTGGCGGTCCGTCGCCAGCTTCCCATACCGCGATCTGGCGCTCCTCCTCGAACTCAAGCGCGCGATACACCGACCGGAAGGAGTTCATGTTCTTCACTTCGACCTTGGAGTTGCCCACTTCACGGTCCGGTGGCCACACCGATATGTTGGCGTCGCAGCGGAAGCCCCCGTCCTGCATGTTCGCCGTGGAAACGTCAAGGTAGATGAGGATGTTCCGGAGGTTCATCAAATACTCTCGGGCCTCGGCCGCGGTCTTCAAATCCGGCTCGCTAACGATCTCCATCAAGGGCGCGCCGGACCGGTTCACGTCAAGCAGGCTGTAGTCCTCTCCGGCCTCGTCCCTTCCGTGAATCATTCGGGCGGTGTCTTCTTCGAGATGCACGCGCGTTATCCCGAGTCGGCGGTTGTTCCCATTCACCGTTACGTCAAGGTGACCGCCGATGCAAAACGGCAGATCGTATTGCGATATCTGATACCACTTCATCAGATCGGGATACGCATAGTTCTTGCGATCGAACTTCGCGTGCCCGGGGATGCGGCAGTCAAGCGCCAAACCGGTGAGAATCGTCATTTCGACGGCCTGCTTGTTTATTACGGGCAGCACACCGGGCATTCCCAGGCAGATCGGGCAAACCACGGTGTTGGGCGGCGCGTCCGCATACTTCGCCGGGCACGCGCAAAACATCTTGCTCTCGGTGAGAAGCTGGACATGAACTTCCAGACCGATTACAACCTTGTATCCGCCATTCGCTTGTGTCGTCACTCCGACGTCAAACCGCCTTCCGGGGAATGGCTGACCCGACGCCGGCAAGTTGCTCATAGGCATGAGCCGCGCGCAGCAAGACCGGTTCCCCGAGCGGCCGCGCCATGAACTGAAGACCCACCGGCAGCCCGTCGGAAAATCCGCACGGAACCGAGATTCCCGGTATCCCGGCCATTGGCCCCGGCAGCGTCATAACGTCGGACAGGTACATAGAAATCGGATCGTCGACCCTTTCGCCAACCGCGAAGGCCACGCTTGGCGACGTGGGCGTGGCGATCACGTCGACCGTCTCGAACGCCCGGTCGAAGTCTCTCTTTATCAGCGTTCGCACTTTCTGCGCCCTCAGATAGTAGGCGTCGTAGTAGCCACTTGAGAGCGCAAACGTCCCCAACATTATTCGCCGCTTGACTTCCGCTCCGAAGCCCGTTCCCCGGCTGTTCATCATGAGCGCTTCGACGCTGTCGGAATCAGGATCGCAATAGCCGTATTTGACGCCGTTGTAGCGGGCCAGATTCGCGCTCGCTTCCGCCGGCGCTATCACGTAGTACGTGGCAAGCGCGTACTCGGTATGCGGCAGTGAAATGTCTACTATTTCCATTCCCGCTTTCGCGAGCTGGTCGATCGCGCCCAATACGATCCTCCGCACGCCGTCATCGACGCCCGCCGCCATGTATTCCCGCGGCAATCCGACCGTCAACCCGGCCGCGTCGGCATCGAGAGCGGATTCGTAATCGGGAACTTCACTCCGTAGCGAGGTGGAATCGAGTCCGTCATGACCCGAAATCGCATTCATCAGAATCGCGCAATCGGTCACGTCTTTCGTAATCGGCCCGATCTGATCCAGCGACGAGGCAAACGCCACCAGACCGTAGCGCGACACCCGTCCATACGTCGGCCTCATGCCCACCACGCCGCAGAGCGCGGCCGGTTGCCGCACCGAGCCGCCGGTGTCGCTGCCGAGCGCCGCGATGCATTCGTCCGCGGCAACCGCCGCCGCCGATCCTCCGCTGGAACCGCCCGGAACGCGGTCGAGATCCCAGGGATTGAATGTTGGGAAAAACCCCGAATTCTCGGTGGACGAGCCCATTGCGAACTCATCCATGTTGGTCTTGCCCACCGTCACCGCCCCCGCGTCGCGCAGCATGTTTACTACCGTTGCGTCGAACGGAGGGATGAAGTCCCCCAGTATCTTGCTACCGCACGTGGTCTTGACGTCTCGCGTCGAGAGAACGTCCTTGAGCGCAATGGGTATGCCGCACAGCCGCGGAGCGCCGGGCTTTTTGAGCCGCTCGTCGGCTTCCGCCGCCTGCCGCGTCGCGAGATCGGGCGTCAGAGTGATAAAAGCTCGGACGTTTTCTTCGACGTCGTCGATCCGGTCGAGCACGGCGCGTGTGAGCTCGATCGACGAGAATTGCCCACTGCGCAGCCGCTCCGACGCCTCGTGGACGGTCAGGCTACAAAGTTCGTCGATTCCTGGTCCTCACTTCTTCAAAACTCTTTGAGCACCGCCGGCACTCGAATATAGTCGCCGCGGGTCCGGGGCGCGTTCGCCAGAACGTCAGCCTTCGGCAAACAGTCCGCGGCGGCGTCCTCGCGCATGACGTTCTCGATGGGAATCACCTGCGCCGTGGGGGGTATCGCGCTCGTGTCGAGCTCGGACAAGACCCGAAAATGCTCAAGGGTCTTTGAAAGTTCCACTCGCATTTCGTGTTTCTCGTCATCCGAGAGGGTCAGCCGCGCAAGTTGGGAAACATGTTCGACGACTTCAGGATCAAGCATCAAACCACCTGTGTTTCATTTGCGGGGCCGGCTTGATGCAGACACGTCGGTCGTTTTAACCAGCCCCGCCGCCATGCGCGAAGTATAAGAGACATCCGCGGTCGGTACGCCCCGGTCCCCGCCGGCGATTCCTATACAATCCGCACCGGCCTCCGACCGTGCCGTAGTGGCGCGGCTGCTCGATCGTAGATACCCTGCCTAGACCTGTATTCACCGTCTCGATCGCATTGGCGATATCCCTTCTGGGAGACGCGATGCTCTACGCCGTGCTGCCAGCAAAGGCCGCGTCGATGGGCATACCCATAGCGCTTGTTGGAGTTCTGTTGAGCGTCAACAGATGGGTGAGAATCGCCACAAACTTCGGCGCCGCCGGAGCATTCGCCCGATGGGGCGCGCGCCGCAGCATGATCGCTGGTTCGTCGCTGGCGATAGGATCGACGCTTTGTTACGGCGTGTTCCCGTTCTTCGCCGCCATGCTGCCTGCGCGGCTTGCCTGGGGCGCCGCATTCTCGCTGCTAAGACTGGGTGCATACAACGCCGTACTCGTCACCTCGACCGAGAGAAACCGCGGACGCCTAATGGGCATGTTTCAGTCCGTTACGTGGCTGGGGAGTATGACCGGAGCGCTCGCGGGCGGAATACTTGCCGAGTCGGTGGGATTCCGCGCCACCGCTATCGCGTTCGGGCTTGCCGGCTTCCTTGCTCTGGCTCTGTCGGGTCGCGTGGGGAAGTACCTCGACCGCCTTGGCCGCGTTCCCAATCGCAAGGTCGAGATACGCGACATCACCGCCCTCTTTAGATGGTCGCCGGAATTCCGCGTAATTTTCATAGCCTTGGTCGGCTCGCTCGCCGGCACGGGCGCGGTCGTCCCGACTATCGGCTTCCTTTTGTTCACGACTTACGGTGATACCGTGGACGTCTTCGGCGCGATAACCGGCGTTGCCGCCGTGGCCGGTGTCCTGGTCGCCATGAGATTCGCCGCCGAGACACTTCTTGCGCCGGTCTTCGGGATGCTCTCCGATCGGTCCGGCCGCCGCTTCACCGCCATTGTCACCGGGGCCTTGATGGTCGTCGGTCTCATGGTCCTGTTCTTTAGCGGATCGCTCGTCAGCATCGCCGTGGGATCGATAATCGTTTTTTCGGCAGCCGCCGGGCTGCACGTCGCCCTCTCCGCATGGACGGCGGATCTGGCCCGCGACGACGACTGGACGATTGTCATGAGCGGTTTCGCCACGTTCCGGGACGCCGGCACAGCGCTCGGACCGCTTCTCGCCCTGCCGGCGGCCGCCGTCTTCGGAGTCCATCCGATCTACGCCGTTGCCGCGGGTTTGCTGCTGATCGCGTTTATCGTGCTGCCCGCTGGCGCCACCGCGAGGCGGTCGCCGCCAAGCGCAGGCGGCTCAATCGATGTGAAGCAATAAAATCCACCGAACCGGCAACTAGCCGGCCTTCACGTTACGAGGATTTGCGTTATGGCTGATCTGCCCATCTACCCGTCATTCCACCCGGCCACGGTAAAGCAGGGTTTGTCGTTCGAGGAGCGCGCGCGTCTCGCCAGCGAGGCGGGCTTTCGCGCTACCGCCCTCGACGTGCCGGGCGCGCTCGAATTCGACCGCGACAACCACCCGGGCGCAGCCAAGGCGTTGCTGAAGCGCCACGGCCTCGAACCCAGCGGCTGGGGCGGCGCTCCCTCCGTCTTCGCCTCCGAACAGGACTTCGACCAAGGGCTTCGCCAGCTTGAGGTCAGCGCCGCCTTCGCCGCCGGCGCCGGAGCCGGCAACTGCGCGGCGTTCATTCCCAACCGGACCGACCGACCGCAAGACGAATCGCTCGATCTCGTGTCCCAACGCCTCGGCGTCATCGCGGATGTCCTCAATGACCACGGGTTCAGCCTCGGACTTGAGTTCTGCGGTCCGGACATGTTCAAAGAAAAGCCGTTCAAGTTCCTGACTGGTGTTTCCGGAGCCATGCGGATCGCACGGGCCTCGGGCGCAACGAACATTGGCGTTCTGGCCGACAGCTTCCATCTCTTCTGCTCTGGCTCGACGCCAGACGATATCCCTGCCCTGGCAAATGGAAACGTGAAAGCCGTCCATATCAACGACGCGCCTCACGACGACGTATCGACGCTTTTGGACCCCGACCGCGTCATGCCCGGCGACGGAGTGATCCCTTTGACCCAGTTCCTACAAGCGCTCGATCGCGCGGGCTACGCGGGACCGGCCGAAGTCGAGCTATTCAACCCACGGTACCGGGAAATCGATCCGCTCGACGCCGCTACCGAGGCGCGCGTGAAAGCCGAGCAAGCCATCCAGACAGCCTTCAGCTAAGACCGGGACAAGGCTGGATCGGTAATCCATCAGTGCGCGGAGGTCTTTGGCGATTAGCCTCTCGTGTTACCGCGGGGCGGGCGCATACTCAGCTTATCCACAACCTTTGCATATCTTTTTGACAGGAACTCCACTGAATTTCCCCAGGCGCTGCACAGGGTTTTACACAGAGGTTTCGTACGGATTGAGAAATAATGCCGACCAGCGGCGACCGCGTCTCTACAGGCCTTGTCCGCATCCAGGCCGGGGCCATTGGCGACGCGCTAGACCCGGTGTGGTATCAACGACAGACGCAAAATTGAGATTCCGGTTGGTAAGTTGCAACGAAAAACCCTAAACCGCCGCCGCTTTGGAGTATTGCTGCTGGCGGCGCCCGCCGTTATGGGGTCCATTACCTCCGAATCCCCGGAAGCCGGCGCCCGCCGTCCGATCTTCCATCCGCCGTTCGCCGGACCGCCCAGCGTGAATACCTGGTATATGGGCCAGCCTTACGGAAATACGGTTGGGGCGTTCCGGGTGCGCAAACGCATTTACAACGAGGGACAGGGTATTCATTTCGGCGTTGATCGCATCGCTAAATGCGACACCCCGGTGCTGGCAATCGGTGACGGTACCGTGTATTCGATCGACGGCCCCTGGGGGTCGGCCCCGCACAATCTTGTTCTGAGTCACGAGAACGGACTGTTCTCGCTCTACGGACACCTGCGCCACCGCACCACACACCTTTTCGTGGGCCAGCGGGTAAAGCAGGGTGACCTGGTCGGCACGGTCGGCGACTGGATCGACTCCGTTCGATGCAACCGCGCGCCGCATCTTCACCTCGAAATACGAAAGGACGGGATGCGAGTCGCGACCAATCCGATTCCGCTGATCGACGCGCCCTGGCAGGACGCGAGCCTGGGTCTTGGTTTCTCCAACCCCACGTTCGAGATCGACCTCGAATCGCCGCGTCGCTGGCAATCGCTTTTCCACCAGCCGGACATCCGGTTCGGCGGTCCGCTGATAAACGACTACCCCCAAGCATGGCCCCCGGACTAGCCGATCGAAATGCGCCGAAAAAACCGTAGGCCAAGACTATTTTCGACCGCCGCCGCCCTACTACTGGGAGCCGCGGTCGTGGCCGCAGGAGGCGCTGGGGCGCCCTCGAGCGTGGCGCTCCCATCGGACGCTCCGGCGCGGATCGACAACCGGGCGATCACGAAAGCCGGCTGTTGCAGCGGCTTCTCGTGGAGCAACGGCGGGGCCGGCGTGACGTTCTTCGACCTCGAACGGGATGGCCGGCAAGGACTATGGTCGCTCGACACGGCGACCCTGGAAAAGACGTTCGAGTCGCTCGCGCCGCGTCTTGCGTCACCGTCCGGCCGCTACCAAATTGAGAAAACTCGCGCGCCAAACTCCGCCGTACTTACCGACACGCTGCTCGATCAGACCTGGGATTTTCCGCTGGGCGGGCCTTATTTCCTCTTCTCCCCCCTGGAAGGCCGCGTTCTCTTTAGCGTGCGGCAGCCAGGATCATTGCCAAGCTACGCGCGCCTGGCGTCGATCTATACGGCCTCGGTCGACGGATCGGACGTCCGCCTCCTTACGCGAATGTTCGGAGGTCCCATCGGCTGGTTCCCCGATGGAGAGCGCGTCCTCTTATCTGGCAGGCAAACGCTCGATGAGCCGTCCGGAATATGGATCTACAACCTGGGTTCCGGGGAGCTCAGGCAAATAGTCACCGGGGACTTCATAAGGCGAACCTCGATATCTCCTGGGGGACGGTTCGTTACGTTTGTTCGTTCGTTTGCGGAAGACCCGTCGGATTCCGGTCTTTGGGTCTACGAAACCACCGCTGAGACCGAACGTCGGATTGCCGTCACCGGAAGTTATCGCTGGCATCCCGGCGGCCGGGGACTACTGATCATTCCACCGCGTCCCGGCGGCGAAGGCGACCATGCGATCTGGTGGGCCGATATTGCCAGCGGCGAGACCGTCGAGCTTACTGAAAACGGACCAGAGGACTTACGAATCTCGAACTTCGAGTGGCGGCTCTCTCCGGACGGCCGCCGGACGGTCTACCGGCATGCCGACGATCTCAGCCTTTGGATCGTGGACTTCGGTGAGGCGCTCGATCGGGTGCTCGACGAACTGCCGGACGCCGCGGCGCCTAATCGTGACTATCAGGAGTCCAACGCAAATCGGGGCGCCGGGCGGCTCTAGTTTCGTCCAGCCGCCGGATCGGAGCGCTGGTCGGCGCCTCCTTTAGTAGGTCCGGTTGATCCCTGGCCTCACAGGCTATCTGCCGCATGGCATCGACGAACCTGTCCAGCGTTTCTATCGACTCCGTCTCGGTTGGTTCGATCATCAGAGCCTCGCCAACGATGAGCGGGAAATAGATGGTCGGCGGATGAAATCCAAAATCGATTAGCCGCTTCGCCACGTCCAGCGTATGTATGCCCTCGCCTGGATCCTTCAGTCCCGCGAAAACCACTTCGTGCATGCACGGGCGGTCGTAGGCCGGCTCGTACAGATCCGAGAGCCTTGCTCTCAAGTAATTAGCGTTGAGCACCGCCAGCTCGCCGACCTCCCGCAGCCCGGAATTGCCAAGGCTGCGTATGTAGGTATAGGCCCTGACCAGGTTTCCGAAATTGCCGGCATTGCCGTGGAGACGCCCGATACTTTCAGGAAAGTCGTCGCGCCTTTCGAACGAGCCGTGCTCATTTCGGACCACTCTGGGGACCGGGAGGTGCGGTTCGAGTTCGCTGGTAACGCACAGCGCCCCCGCCCCCGGACCGCCTCCACCGTGCGGCGTGCTGAAGGTCTTGTGAAGATTCAGGTGCATCACGTCGATCCCAAGCTCGGCGGGACGCACCCACCCGACCATGGCATTCATGTTCGCCCCGTCGCAATAGACGTAGCCCCCGGCGTCGTGCGTCAGCTCGCAGATGCGCTGGATACGGCTCTCAAACAGGCCTAGCGTGTTCGGGACGGTCATCATGATCCCAGCCACGTCATCGTCGAGTGAGGCTTCGAGTGCTTTTATGTCAAGTTCGCCGCGTGCGTCCGTGGCGATGCCAGCAACGTCGTAGCCGCACATCGCGGCCGTGGCGGGATTTGTCCCGTGCGCTGAATCTGGTATCAGAACCTTGCTCCGGCGCTCGCCCTTGTGAAGCAAGTGCGTTCGGATGATCATCATCCCCGCAAATTCACCCTGAGCGCCCGCCGCCGGTTGCAAGGTGGCGGCCTCGAAACCAGTGATAGCCAAAATCAGGCGTTCCAGCTCATAGAGAAGCTCCAGCGCCCCCTGCACTTGTTCGTCCGGCTGCCAGGGGTGAATTGCAGCCAGACCCGGCAGCCGGGCGGTCAGTTCGTTCACCTTCGGGTTGTACTTCATCGTGCACGAGCCGAGCGGGTACATGTCGGTGTCGATGCAGAAGTTCTTTTGCGAGAGACCCACGTAATGCCGCATCACGTCGTTTTGCGAGACTTCGGGTAACGGCAGATCGGTCCTCAGCTCTTCCAGCGGTAGCGCCTCGGAGACTCGGGGAGCGTCTGGGTCAGGCTCGGGAAGAGCGACCCCCGAGCGGCCAGGCGAGGAATATTCGTAGATCAGGCGGACGGGCCTCATTTCACGCTCCGCAACGCCTCGAGCAAATCAGTCTGCGCGCGCGCTCCCGTCTTTTCGGTAAACGCGACGAGCATGTAGTTTTCCAATTCCTCCCAGAACCGGCCGAGATCAAGCCCTCCCAGGATGTTCCGCTCCATCAGAGAAGCGTTTACTTCGCCGGCGGGTTTTGGGCACTTGAGGAGAAATTCTCGGACAAAGGGCCGCTCCACCGCAACCGCAAAACCATCGGGCCAGTCCCGTCCCGCACATGCGTGAGCGTTGCCCACGCA
Source organism: Chloroflexota bacterium (assembly GCA_965263025.1). GTDB lineage: Bacteria > Chloroflexota > UBA11872 > UBA11872 > VXNJ01 > JAPOVO01. The sequence goes on from OZ253578.1 coordinate 1,151,379, forward strand.
GAGTTCGGCAAGCCGCCGGAGACCGGTTCGTCCCAGACCGGCCAGGTGAATGGCAGCCGCCAGCGCCACGAGCGCCTGGTTCGTGCAGATGTTGGACGACGCCCGCTCACGCCTGATGTGCTGCTCCCGCGCCTGAAGAGTCAGCACGAAGCCGCGCTTGCCTTCGACATCGACGGTCTGGCCTGCGATTCTTCCCGGAACCCGCCGCATGTGAGCCTTGGTCGTCGCGAAATACCCGGCCCCCGGCCCGCCGAATGAAGGCGGGCCGGCGAGATGCCGTACTTCGCCAACCGCCACGTCGGCTCCAATTTCACCCGGCGGTTTTAGGACCCCAAGCGCAACGGGGTCGGCAACCATCACTACAACCGCTTTGGCGGCCTTCGCCTTTTGGACCAGCGCCCGAGTATCTTCTATCCAGCCAAGGAAGTTCGGCCGTTGCAGTACGACGCAGGCCGTCGCTTCGTCGATAGCGTCATAAAGCGCTCCAAGCTCCTCGACCAGAACTCCGTCCTCCCGCGGCGACCATGCCTTGACCGTCCGCAAAGTCACGTCCCGCGGCTGCGTGTAGGCGCGGACGATTGCCCTGTAAACCGGATCGACGGTATCCGCCATCAGCACGGTCTTGCGTCTCGTGGCGTTGATCGCCATGTTTACCGCCTCGGCCACCGCCGAGCCGCCGTCATAAAGCGAGGCATTGGCCACGTCCATGCCCGTGAGACCGCAAATCATGCTCTGGAATTCGTATATCGCCTGAAGCGTTCCCTGGCTTATCTCCGCCTGATAGGGGGTGTACGCGGTGTAGAACTCGCTTCTCAGAAGAAGCTGGTCCACAAAGGCGGGCACGTGGTGGTCGTACCATCCCGCTCCCAGAAACGAAGTCAGGTGATCGAGGTCGCGGTTTGCTTCCGCCAGTTCCCGCAGATGCTGTACGACTTCGACTTCCGCAAGCGGCGGCGGAACGTCCAATTCCGGTCGGCGCAGCGACTGGGGAATATCCGCAAACAGCCGCTCAACCGAATCGACGCCTATGGCCGCCAGCATACGGTCGCGGTCTGCCGGCGTATTAGGCGCGTAGCTCACTAATCAGCGCTTCGTATCCAGCGGCGTCGAGGAGCTCGTCGGTCTCGCTTGCGTCGCTCCGTTTTATCCGGATCATCCAGCCCGCCCCATAAGGGTCCTCGTTCACCAGCTCCGGTTTGGCGACCAGCTCGGCGTTCGTTGCCACGATCTCGCCGGACAATGGACTGTATACGTCGGAGGCCGCCTTCACCGATTCCACGATCGCGAAACTGTCGGAACGTTTGAACTGGTCGCCCTCCTGGGGAAGCTCCACGAAAACGATATCCCCCAGCTCTCCCTGCGCGTAGTCGCTTATTCCCACCGTCGCTTCGTCTCCGGCAAGGCGCACCCATTCATGCTCTCGCGTGTATCGAAGATCGTCCGGGTACATGCGGCCTCCGGGCGGGGTCACTCTGGAATCGCCATGATTCTAGCTGCCTCCCGCATTGCGCTCCGAGAAGCGGCTGTAGAACGGCAGCGCCGCCACGACAGCCTCGCGTTCCCGGCCGCGGATTTCCACGCTGACGGGATCGCCCGGCTCGACCGATGGCGGCAGCAATGCCATGGCTATGCCGACCTTGAGCGTGGGCGAATAGGTGCCACTGGTAACGATCCCGGCGCCTGCCGCGGTGCGGACCGCGCAGTGTTCGCGAGGGATGGCTCGGTCGAGCATCTTCAAACCTCTCAACACGCGACTCAGGCCCTTGTCGGCCGCCGCTTGCAGCGCCTTCCTTCCCACAAAGTCACCCTTGTTCATGTCCACGACTCCGCTCAATCCGGCCTCCGGCGCGTTTATCTCGGTCGAAATATCCTGGCCGTGCAACGGCATCGCGGCTTCCAGCCGCAACGTGTTACGCGCTCCCAGGCCCGCGGGCGCAAACCCGGCAGTCGTCAGAGCTCCCCAAACCCGGATAGCGTCGTACGAGGCCGTAAAGATTTCGAATCCATCCTCGCCCGTGTATCCCGTACGCGCGATTAGAACTCCCCGGCCGTCGAGCACCGCCGCCCGAATTCTCCATCGCCGCAGGCTCGACAGATCGATATCGCACAGCGGATCGAGCAGCGTCTCGGCGTTCGGACCCTGCGCCGCCAGGAGCGCGTATTCCTCCGAACGGTTCGTTAGCCGAACGTCGAACCCGTCCACAAAACGCGAAAGCCATTCCCAGTCGGCTTCAACGTTGGCGGCGTTGACGACCATCATGTAGTCGTCGGGGCGGTAGAGCACGGCGTCGTCGATCACGCCGCCCGACTCGGAGCACATTAGAGTGTATTGCGCCTGTCCCCGACGCACCCTCGCCGCGTTGTTGGTGAGGACGAATTGAAGAAACTCGAATGACTCGGCGCCCGAAACGGTGAACTCGCCCATGTGCGAAACGTCGAAAACGCCCGCCGAAGTCCGCACGCTTTGGTGCTCTTCTATCAGTCCGCCGTACTGGATGGGCATGTGCCATCCCGCAAATTCGACCATGCGGGCGCCAAGGTTGACGTGAACCTGGTGCAGAGGCGTTTTTCGGAGGGCTGTCAACGTCGGCTCACCTACAGGTTGAAGCCACTGGAACCATCCTGATATTACTATCGTAGGGTAGGCATCGTACGGGGGGATCATGGCTCGAATAACAATTTCAGGAACGGGACCGGACGCCGCGCGTCTCGACTCGATAATGTCCGGCTCCCCCAATCCCTTCGCGTGGCTGCCCGTCCAGGGCGTCCGCCGCCTTCCCACGCCGACAGACCACGTATGTGTCGAAGTAGCCGTCCGAACCGTCCTCGATCAGGCTGAGCTATCGGACGTTTCGTACGTTGGCCCAGGCGCGCCGCTCGGAGACGATCCCGTAGCCGGCGCTCTGGTCCGCGAATGCCGCGCGGCTGTGCTCGACTTGGAGCTTGTTGAAGCTCCGCCGCTGTGGTGGACAAACCGCCCCGACCACGGGCCTTATTCGGTCATTTTCGCCGGTGACGTCGACGATGCGGACCTTTCGCGGACCTGCGTCGTCACGGGGATCGTCGGATCGTCCAGTCTCCAGAAAATCGCAAACCGGTTACGCCGTCGATCGGCAAGCCTGTGGCTCAGCGTCGCGCCCTGGAACTCAGCCCCCACCGCGGCCACGCTCGCGGACGAAGTGGACCCATCCACGCTTCCCACGCCCGGCCATCCATGTTCCGTCATCACCTCACCTCTCGCGGCGATGGACGAACCTCGCTCCATCAGATCGCTTCTGGAGATCGTGGCCCGGCTGCGCGCGCCCGACGGCTGTCCCTGGGACAGGGAGCAAACTCACGAGTCGCTGCGCCGGCACATGGTTGAAGAGGCGTACGAAGCCGTCGAGGCCATCGACGGCGGAGGCGGCCCCGAGCTGGCCGCCGAGCTTGGCGACGTTCTGATCCAGGTCGCCCTCCATTCGCAGATCGCTTCCGAATCCGGTGATTTCACGTTCGCGGACGTGGTCTCGTCGATATCCACAAAGCTGATTCGGCGTCATCCTCACGTGTTCGACAACCTCAAGCTCGATAGCGCCGACGCGGTGCTGTCCAACTGGGAGCGCATCAAGGCCGAGGAGCGAGGACATGAAGACTTTCTGGAAGGCGTCCCCAAGTCTCTGCCATCTTTGGCGTACGCACGCGAAGCGTGGAGCAGGGCTGAGCGCCTGAACGCCACAACTCCGGACTTTGACGTCGCTCGGGAACCACTGGCCGCTTTCGAACGATGGCTGGAAGGCATTCCCGAATCCGGGCGCGAGACCGCGCTGGGGCGCTTCATGCTTGCGCTGGTCGCAATTACCTCCGGTCTCGACCTCGATCCCGAGCTTGCGCTGGCAGCCGAAAACCGGCGGTTTCGACAGCGAGCGCGCCGCCGCGTGACCAGGCCGCAGGAGCGATAGACGCTTGACCGGGAAGCGCGCCGGCATCGTAGGCGTTGGCGGTGTGGCGGTAGGCCACTGGACCGATGCCCGGGCCGGCACGGGCTGTACCGTCGCTGTTTTCGAACCGCGCGCCGTATGCGGCGTCGATGTTCGCGGCGGCGCTCCCGGTACCCGTGAAATCGCCCTGCTCGATCCCGTTTGCCACATCGATCGCGTTGACGCCATCGTGCTCACGGGTGGCAGTGCGCTGGGTCTCGCCAGCGCGTCCGGAGTCGCGTCGGCGCTGCGAGACGCGGGCAAGGGCTATCAAACGTCGGCCGGAGTCGTGCCAATCGTCCCGGCCGCTGTTGTATTCGATCTGTCCGTGGGCGACGCCAACACCTGGCCGGACGACGACGCCGGCAAATCCGCTTACGCCGCAGCCTCGAACGGCGAGGTCGCCGAGGGCAACGTGGGCGCCGGAACCGGAGCGACGTCTGGTTCGTCCGGCGCAGGCAGATTGAAAACAGGTATCGGTACGACTCTTCTCGAGGACGGCAATATCCGCGTCGGCGCGCTCGTCGCGCCGAATCCGGTCGGAAGCATCGTCGACGCCCACGGAAACCTGTTGTCAGGCAGGGCAGCCCCGGCGCCACACCCCGGCTCTGATTCGTGGTCCGGCGCCATAGCCGAAAACACTGTGATCGGCGTGGTGGCCACAAACGCCCGCCTGGACAAGGCCGGGGCGACGAAAGTCGCCCCGATGGCCAACGACGGAATCGCGCGGGCCGTAACTCCAGCCCATACCATGGCCGACGGCGACACGCTGTTTTGCGTGAGCGCCGGTTACGACCTGGTCGATGCCGATATCAGCGCAATCGGCCACATGGCGGCCGAAGCGGTTGCCGGGGCCATCCGGCGCGGCGCTCTTCTAGCGGCGCCGGCCTATGGCCTCGAATCCGCCGGTAGCGTGCAACCGGCTTGAATTCACCCGACTCCCCACCTCTTATCGCACTGCTAACCGACTTCGGGACGCGCGATCACTTCGTTGGAGTCGTCAAGGGCGTAATCGCGGGAATCTCCCCGCGTGCGCGGATAGTCGACGTCAGCCACGACGTGGAACCGCAAAACGTCGCCCACGGCGCGTTCCTGCTGCATGTCAGCCGCCGGTACTTCCCCGACGAGACGATCTTTCTGTGCGTGGTCGATCCCGGCGTGGGAACCGAGCGCCGCCCCGTCGCCGTGCGCGCCAGCGGTTCGTGGTTCGTTGGGCCCGATAACGGCATCCTCTACCCGGAATGGGAGGGCCGCACTCCCCGCGCGGACGACGCGATCATCGAATTGGACAACCCGGACTTCTGGCTGGACGACGTTAGCGGCACGTTCCACGGGAGGGACATCTTCGCTCCCGTCGCGGCGCATCTGTCGTCAGGCGCCGCGGCGTCCGACATGGGCGTCCGGATCGCTGATCTGGTTCGGCTTTCTATCGCCAGACCCGAGCCGCTCGACAATAGAACTACCCGGCTTCAGGTATTGCACGTCGACGGCTTCGGCAACCTGATCACGAACATGCGATCGGACGAGCTTCCCGACCACGCCGGGCGCGTCACATTTTCGATAGGCGGCGTCGAGGCGGCGGGCGTGCAATCGAACTTCTCGTCAGATCAAAAGCTCATCGCCGTCGCGGGCAGCTCCGGTTACGTCGAGCTGGCGGCGCCCGGCGGGTCCGCCGCCGAAACTCTGGCCGCCGGACTAGGCGGGACGGTGATTATGCGTTGCGGAGCTGGCTCCTAGACCACGGAGCAAGCCGAAGGATACCGGCTGACGCCGGCGCGCCCTCCCGCTAGCTAAGCTCGTTCAACCAGTTCGTAGCCGCCGTCTGGAGCATTCGCAGATCGTTCGAAAGGTCCACCATGAGGAAGCCCTGGTCGATAACCCGCTTGCCCCACTCAATGTCCATTACCGGCAGACCGGCCGGCTTTCCGCACTTCGTGGCGCCCTCGAGAACGGCTGCGAGCGCGTCGAGGTGCGCGGGATGCTTCCAGTGCTGGTCGGCCGTCAATCCCATGGAGATCGCCAGGTCGTTGGGACCGAGGTAAGCCACGTCCACCCCTTCCACCGACATGATCGCTTCGATGTTGTTAACGCCTTCCATGTCCTCGATCTGCGGGATCACCAATATGGCGTCGTTGATCTCGTTGCGGTAGTCGTCGATCACAAATTGGGCGCGCCCCGAGCCCGCCGACCGCGTCCCGACCGGTGGATATCTCATGGCGCTCGCTATCGCTTCCGCCTGTTCGGGCGTGCTGACGTGCGGCACGACGATCCCCATCGCCCCGGCGTCGAGCAGTCTGCCTATCGCGGTGTGATCGTGAGACCACGTGCGGGCCAGCGGCACCGCTCCTCCCGCCTGGATAGCCCTGAACGCATGCGCCGTCGAATCCATGTCCCACTGCGAATGTTCGGCGTCCACGACCAGCCACTCATAACCGGCGCGCGCCATTAGCTCCGCCGAAGTGGGCGACACGAGATTCAACCACGATCCCAGCGATACCTCGCCCCGCATAATCTTGTCGCGAACAGGATTGGCGCTCATGACTTTTCCTTTCTGAAATCCACACACAACGGCGCCCATGACGGGCAGCCTCGAAAAAGCCGCCTGCCGGGCCGGAGAATTCTAACCCCCGCGAGCGCCCGGATCGTTATCGCCGCGCACGCGAGAATCCGGAATCCACGATCCACAAGCAAAAAATCCCCAATTCCCTACAGCCCCACAATCTCCACCGTCTCCACCATCCGCCTCTCAAGCTCCACCACTCGCACGGCATGATTATTCGTGTCAGCCACCCAAATCTTCCCGGCTCCAACGCTCAAGCCTGAAGGCTCCGAAAATCGCGCCGTCTCTAATAGGCCGTCAACATGCCCCGAAACGCCGTCGCCCGCCACCGTCGTAACCACCCGGCGCGCCGGATCTACGGCCTTGATCTTGTGGTTGTACGAATCGACGATAAAGAGTCCCGCTTCGCCGCCCGCAATTCCAATCGGGTGCTGAAGCTGCACGGCGTCCGCCCTTCCGTCCACGTCGCCAAAGTCAAACAGGCCCGTACCGACCACCGTCCCGATGTCGCCCCCGGCGGCAAAACGCACGGAGCTCGTCTCGCTGTCCACGAAATAGAGCCGGTCGTCGTAGCTCGTGATTCCGCTCGGTTGAGCCAGCAAGGCCGATCCGAGCGGTCCGTCCTTGATCGACTCGCCTCCGGTGCCGGCATGGGGCCACGCCGCTCCCGAGTCGGGATCGATCCGCCATATCTGATGCGATCCCGCCATCGCCGCGTAAAGCAAATTGTTATGTAAAGTCAAGTCCCACGGCGATCTCAGCCCGTCATCAGTCCCCACGACTGTGCTCACCACGCGCGATTCGAGGTCTACCCGCCGAACTGCGTGATTGCCGGTGTCGGCGACGTAAAGGTGCCGGCCGGCCAGTTCCATGCCCTGGGGCTGATTGAACTCGGAGCCGTCATATCCGCCGTCCCTCAAGCCTGTCGCGGCCCCGCCGATCGTGGTCAGCAGGTCTCCCGCAAGGTCCGAAACGACGATGCGGTCGTTATTGGAATCGGCTATGAAGATTCGATTGGAAGACTCGTCGGCAAGAATCTTGCCCGGATATCGGAGCATTGCCGGTTCGAGATTCGAAGCGACGGCGGGCATGGGGCTCGATTTCAGCAAACCGCGCGACCGGAACTCTTCCACCATTTGGTCGATGACTCCCGCCACCGCTTCAGCGTCGAACTCGCCCTGGTGCTTTCCAACAACTCGTCCCGTGGGATCGATGAACATCAGCGTCGGCCATGCGCTGACGGCATAGCTCTGCCAAATCTCGAACCGGGCGTCGTTGACGACGGGATGCTCGACGCGATACCGGCGCACCGCGCTTAGCACGTGTTCGGTCGGCCGCTCAGCGTCGAACTTGGCCGAATGAACTCCAACGACCGCCAGCTCGTTGGGAAACATCCGCTCCAGCTTCCGCAACTGCGGAAGTACATGGATGCAGTTAATTCAGCAGAAGGTCCAGAAATCCAGAAGAACGATGCGGCCGCGCAGATCGCTCAGCGACAGCGCCCTATCCGTATTGACCCATTCGATCCCGGACGGAAACTCAGGAGCGCGCACGGTTCCCGCAAATCGACTCGACGTCATTTCTAGACCCCGGCCGCCACGGGCGACTTCGGTCCCACTCTGCCCGCAATTCGCGTGGCAAAGTCGATCTCGCGTTCCTTCCACATTCCGAGGTTGATGCTGTGGGCGTGGGGATACTCGAACGACCACGAAATCCACTCTTCGGCGTCGTCCGGCCCCACCTTTCCCGCGTTCATGACCTTCATTATCGAAACGGCCTTGCCCGACTCGTGCAGCCGCTCCACCAGCGCGCGATGAGCGTAGACGTCACCGCCGACCAGTCCCCGCCCCTCCATGTTCATGTGGCACAGCACGATCTCGATCTCGGCGGTTTCCGCCAGGAGCTCCAGCACCGCTCCGGTGTAGATATGGGTCGACGCCCCCACGTGGCTCACGCGCCCATCGGCCTTGGCCTCGAGCAGAGCTTCCAGACAGCCGCGCCGGCTCTCGAAATCGGCCGGATGCTCCACTCCGTGCAGCATCATCGAATCGACGTAATCGAGACCCATTTCGTCGAGCGCGCGCTCAATGGCCGCCCGGCCGTCGGATTTGCTTTGCGCGCCCGTTTTCGTGTTTATGACCACCGCGCCGCGGTCCACCCGCCGCAGCGCGGCGCGAACGTGCCGGTGACTGTCATAGCCCTGGGCCGTGTCCCAGAAGTTCACGCCCCGATCGAACGCATATTCAAGCAAGTCCGCGCCCCGCTCGTCCGGCAAGTCGTTCAGGATTCCTCCGATGGGGCCTGTGCCGTAACAAAGGCGGGAAACAACCAAATCGGTTGACCCGTATCTAACAGACTTCATGGATGCACTCCCTTATCCGAGGCGCGGTTGCTCAAGTCTGGCATTGTAACTACGTCAGGCGCCGTAGCTTTCGGCGGATGTGTGTAGCCATCGCGGTCGCCATTATCAATGCGTGGACATGCGGAGACACGGATACTCGCAGGGCGTCGGAACGATATCCAGACGGCAATACAGATGCTGGTGTGGGCAAGGCGGTCGATGCTTCCCAACAGCGCGAACCGCCTTACGAGTCACTCTCGTATGAAACCTGCGGACGAAGGGCGACTTGTTCCTAATGGTGTCGACGAGATTCAACAGGTGAGCGAGTCACCTCTCGCAGTCTCGCTGCTGCCTCGTCAATGCCAACGGGATCAATCTGGTCCGGCGTCCGCCATGTGCCTGCCCCAATGGGGGCGGGCGCCATCTATGTCGGTGAATCGGTAGACGTCGCAGAGGTCCCACGAGCCCAGCACTTTCCCGTTGAACCGGGCCGCTTCCGGATCTGCCGCCAGCGCCGCCACCCCCTGCCCCACGAACGTCGGCGTCTCGGAGAACGCAAAGTTCGGGACCTGCTCGATGGCGTCTCGCCAATTCGACTCCGAAACGCCGAAGGAATCTAGCATCGCTTCGGAACGCAAGAACCCCGGCGAAACCGCCACCGCGGTCACGCCGCGCGCTAGTAATTCCGTTCCCATTGTCAGCGCCAGCCGGTTCACGCTGTGCTTGACCAAGTCGTCGAATAGATTTCCGCGGTATTGATCTGCCGTGCCGTCAGTTATCTCGACGATGAGCCCGCCGCTTTCAATAAGCAGAGGCGCGGCGTGCCAGCTTGTGATCAAGTGCGTTTCGACCGCCGTGCGGAGCAGCGAAAGTCCCTTCTCCAGCGAGTGCTCCCAGAACGGCTTGTCCCATTCGGTTAACGGATCTCCACCCCAGATGTCGTTGACGAGCACGTCCAGCCTTCCCAATTCGCCGGCGACCCAACCAGTGAGCTCGGCCACCTGCTCTGAATCCATATGGTCGACCACCCGCGCAATGCACTCGCCACCGGCCTCCTGAACTAGTTCCGCCGTCTCTTCGATCGTCTCGGGGCGCGCCATCGGTGAGGGGCCTGCGGCCCGACTGCTTCGGCCTGTCGCTACCACCGTCGCCCCCGCCAGAGCGAGTTCCATTGCGATACCACGACCAGCCCCGCGCGTCGCGCCTGCCACCAACGCCACCTTGCCGCTCAGGTTGGTGTTCACTCGCCCGGCGGCCGCATGTCGATTACTAGCGCCTCTCTTTGCCCGTGCGTGGTCGGATCAAATGGCGATTCGGATTCAAGCCGCGGTATTGTGTCATGCTGGGATTCGTCAAGCTATCAGCATAGCCCGGCGTCGGCGCGTGGCGTCTCCATTCAGACAATATCGACGCCCCTCTAAAACCCACGGCGCAAGCGCCCCTTTGAACAAGCCAATCTGTTAGTTTGACTGAAACCGCACCGACCCGAGGCGCCAATTGATGCACGGATGATGCACCGACGACGTCCAGATGCTCCCGAATTCCACGTCGCGAAACTGGGCGAGGCGCTGCAAAACGCCGTGCGCGTTTTCAAGCTCGTTTGGGAGACGAGCCCCAGGTTGACCGTGCTCATGAGCTTTCTCACGGGCGCGAGCGCGTTAATCCCGGCGGCGACCGCCTGGATATCCAAGCTCATTTTCGACGACGTCGGCGAGGCCGTCGCCTCGGGAGTGGATACCGTGGATATTCGCGGGATCATCACTCTCATGCTTGCCTTCCTGGTTATCACTGCAGGCGGCTTTCTCCTGAGAAACGCGCAGGCTGCGACCCGCGCGATCCTGGGCGATCTCTTCACGAATCGAACGAACCTCATGATCCTGAACAAGTCCGAGTCGCTCGACATTTCATATTTCGAAAACGCCGCCTTCTACGACAGGCTCGAAAACGCCCAACGCGAAGCTCGCGACGGTCCGATGCAGATCGTCTCGGAGTCATTTGGAATCGTTCAGAACTCCATAACGCTCATATCGATGATTGTGCTGCTGCTCCGATTTCAATGGTGGGTATTTGTCGTCGTGCTCATTACGACCCTGCCGGCGCTCGTGATCGAAGTTCGCTACAGCCGCGAGCGGTTTCGACTACAAACCTGGCGTTCCCCCACGGTCAGGCGTCTGGGCTATTTCCGCTGGTTGATAACCAACGACGACTACATCAAAGAGCTGCGCATCTTCGATCTCGGCCGCTACCTGATAAACCTCTACCGCAAGACTTTCGAACGGTTCTATCGTGAAAACACCAGTCTCACGCTGCGCAGCAACTCCGCCGGGTTCGCCCTTCAGGCGCTCGGCGCCGCCGGCAGCGCGGCGATATTGGGTTTCATCATGTTTCAGACAATGCTCCGGCGCGTCAGCCTGGGTGACCTGGCGCTTTACTTCCAGGCCTACCAGCAAACCGTCAACTCGACTACCCAGCTATTGCAGGGAATCACGTCCATTTACGAGCGCGGATTGTTCGTGAACAACTTCTTCGAGTTCCTCGAATTCGAGCCGCTGATTCCCGCCGCGTCCGGCGGCGTCAAGGTTCCCGAGCCGATCAGGCAAGGCATCGAGTTCGACGACGTTCATTTCACTTACCCCGGCACCGACAAACCTGTATTGAGAGGGGTGAGCTTTCGGATATCGCCGGGAGAATCGGCCGCGTTCGTCGGCTCCAACGGCGCGGGCAAGACCACGGTTATCAAGCTCCTTTGCCGGTTCTACGAGCCGAATTCCGGAACGATAAGAATTGACGGCATTGACATCCGTGAGTTCGATACCGCAAGTCTGCGCCGGCAGATCGGGGTGATCTTCCAGGACTACGGACGCTACCAGGAAACCGCCTACACAAACATCGGCTACGGCTCGATCGAGGCCATGGGCGACAAGGAGCGGGTGCGGGAAGCCTCCGGCAAGAGCGGCGCGCACCGGGTAATCGAAGGCCTGCCCGACGGCTACCAGACGCAGCTCGGGCGCTGGTTCAGGGACGGCGTGAACATCTCGATTGGAGAGTGGCAGAAGATCGCGCTCGCCCGCGGATTCATGCGCGAGGCGCAGCTACTGATCCTCGACGAGCCGACGTCGTCGCTCGACGTCCAGAGCGAGCACGACGTGTTCGAAAGATTCCGCGACCTCACCGCCGACAAGATGGCGATCCTGATCTCTCACCGGTTCACCACCGTGCGGATGGCCGACAACATCATCGTCATCGACGACGGCAAGATCATCGAGCAGGGGACTCACGAAGCGCTGCTGGAGCTTGGCGGACGCTACTCGGCCTTGTTCAACATGCAGGCCCAAGCGTACCGCTGAGCGGCGCCGCGCCGGTCCCGACCACGGGATCATTGCTGGCGTGCCCGAGAGGACTCGAACCTCCGACCTTATGGTCCGCAACCATACGCTCTATCCGACTGAGCTACGGGCACTTGCGGATTTACTGGCCATTCGATTTTATAGCCCCGCCGCCGCCCGCGTTCGACCGGGGCGCAAACGACGCCTCGCCGCGATCCAGGGTCCGATCAGGAATATCCCCAGGTCGGCGGCGCTGTGCAGCAAGATGGCGGGCGCTATCGACGAGAATTGCTGCGCCACGGTGCCGAAAAGCAGACCCCCCAACGTCGCCCAGAGCAGGAAGCGCCACCCGAATCCGGCGAATGCGTGATGGAACCCGAACACGAACGACACGACAACGAGCGCCACAGGAGATCCGGTGAGTGTTGCCAGCCGGCTTTGAAAGAAACCCCGGAACAAAATCTCCTCGGCGACGGGATTCACAATCAGGAAGAACGGTAATTCGAGAGCCATTGCGCCCGGTGTTGAGCTCGCCGACCAGTTAAGCGCCTTGCGAACGAACACGACGCACGCCGCAAAGACGCCGACTGCCAGCAGTCCGATCCAAATCCAGCCGGTGGGACCATACGGTATCTGCAAGCCCACCGTTCCGATTCCCGATCCCCAGACCACGCTCCATGCAACCGGGAGCGCCACAAACGGAACGATGCGCAGTGGCAGATCAAGCCGCATCCAGCGCCAGACATAGGCAAAGTCGCGCTGTCTGGGCTGCCTGTTGATAAAGTCCGCAGTCAATCTCGGCTCACCTGTAGACATCGTCGGGCCCCGGTTTGCCCGCGGCCTTCAACCGCCAACGCGGGGCTTCGATCTAGCCTGCCGCAACGGGGTCGGGTTGGCCTCTGGCATCGAGCCGTGAGGCCTTCTCGACCTGCGCTGACAGCTTGAACGCGCCGACAATAGCCGCCAGAAGCAGGACGGCGGTAACGTGAAAAGGAAGCGCTGGCGAGACCGGCGACAGAAACCCCGCCACAAGCACCCCCACGACAAGCCCCCAGGAGAATGAGCTGGTCTGCAACGCCATCACACGCCCCATCTCGCCCGGCGGCGCAATGTCGCCGCCTACCGCGACGAGCAGCGTCTGAAAGGCGCTCTGCGAAGACCACTGGACCGTGAAGGCGAGCAAAAGTAAACCCAGGCTGTCCGAGATTCCAAACAAGACCGCCGAAAGAGCGCCCAATACCAGAGCTCCGGCGATCAAGGCCTTCCGTCCAATAGCGTCGGAGAGTCTCCCAATCACCAGCTGCGCGCCCCCGCCGCCAATTGCTCCAACTGCCACGAACAAGCCGACGGCCTCGAGCCCTCCTCCCAGATCGACGAGCTTGGGGCCTGCCAGTATCGTGAATATGCCGAACGACATGCTCGTAGCGGCCCGCACCACCAGCATCCAGTTGACCGCTCTGTTTCGAAACAGACCCACATATGCTCGGAGCCTCAAGCCGTTCTGACGAGTTGCGTAACCGCGGCGGCGGAGATTCGGAAGAAACAGAACCGACAGCACGCACGCGGACCCGACAAGCGCCATGGCCGTCATCCCCAGAGCGCGGTATCCGGAACCGGCAGCCAGCCCTCCGAGTAGAGGCCCGGCAACGCCCGGCGCGAGCACCATCGCGAAGCTCACTATGCCGCTGGCGAGACCCCGCAAGGGTTGCGGACTCGATTCGATAACGTACGCTTGAAGTCCCGTCCAGTGATAGGCAATAAACAGTCCCGTCACTGGACCGACGGCCATCACCAATCGAAAATCTGGCGCCCAGGCGAGAGCCGCAAGCAGGACGGTCATACCCGCCAGGCCAAGCGTATACGTGGACTTGCTGCCAAACCGGTTTATCCAGAGGCCGCTGGTCAAACCCAGTGTCGACGTGACACCATGAATTACGAGAAACACCATCGCGGCCGTAAGCATGCTGCCGCCCAGTTCGTCGCGTATGAAGACCGAGAGAAAGCTCAACGTCGGCATCCAGCCCGCGCCGCCAAGGCTGAACAGGATCACGAACGTTACGAACGGCCTGTTCAGCAAAGCTCTGGGATCGCGCCGCGCGGGACTTGCGCGGTCTTGGAGTGTCATGATGACTCTACGTTGCCCCATACCGGTATTCCTTGCAAATGACGCCCGCTATCGCCCATCCCACCCTTGCCAGTCCTTTTTCGCCATTCCCGCGAAAGCGGGAATCCGCAGCCCCAAGCAACACCCACTGTCAACGCCCTTGCCCCGAACCATCCCCCAACGCAAGCGGCGAGCAACTTCCCGCCAATCACGATGAGTGAGCCGTAAGCACATCACACTGACACCCGCAGAGCAGGCGCTGCTCGATGGAGACAAGGGCGAGGCCGCGCGCTGGGCAATCGAGTTTCAACTGGAACTCGGACAGTTCTTCGGAGCGGCAGACTTCGTGCCCGTAAGGTCCGCGCACATAGCCGCCGACGCCGAGGCGCTGCGCGACGACGGCATCGACTTCATGGATCGTCTGTGTTCGGCGGGGGGCCGCTGCGCGATTCCCACCACCACAAATCCTCGCAGCGTCGATTTCGAGCGTGCGGACGACATGGGGCAGCCGCCCGTGTGGTCCGAGCGCGAACGCCGAATCGTGCAAGCATTCGACCGAATGGGCGCCCGCCGGTTTGATACATGCATCAACTACCAGACGGTCGATAGTCCGCTCTACGGGGAACACCTGGCCTGGGGCGATACCGGAACTGTGATCTACGCCAACTCGGTCGCAGGCGCGCGGTCGAACTTCGAGGCGGGTCCGGCCTCGGTGGCCGCGGCAATCACCGGACGCGTTCCACGCTACGGACTTCATCTCCCTGAACACAGGCGGGCGACGGTCCGGGTTGACGTGCGGGACAGACCGACCCAAAGGTCGGATTGGGGCGCTCTGGGATGTCTCGTCGGCAGACGCGTTAACGACTACTGGAAAGTCCCGGCGCTGGTTGGGAGCGGACTGCGCCCCTCCGCCGACGATCTAAAACACCTGGGTGCGGCGATGGCGAGCTACGGCTCAGTCGGCATGTTCCACCTGGTCGGCGTAACTCCGGAGGCCAGGACCGCGGCGGAAGCGTTTGGGGGAATGGAGCCGGTCGAGAGCTTTGCGGTAAATCCCGGCGATATCCAACGTGTTTACAGCGGTTTCCAGGCGGGCGCCGAGAAGCCCGACCTGGTCGTATTTTCGGCCCCGCAGCTTTCTCTGCACGAAATCGCCGAGCTTGCGTCTCTGTTCGACGGAACCACCGTTAGCCCGGTCACTCGCGTGTACGTAACCACGAGCGCGATGGTGAAGTCGGAAGCCGAACGTCTCGGTTACGCCCGCTCGATCGAGAAGTCCGGCGCTTGCCTGCTAACGGGCGTCTGCTTCTATCTCATGGCGCCCCACGAGCTCGCCGAAATATTTGGGTACCGCACCCTGGTTACGGACTCCGCCAAGCTTGCCAACATCATTGCCGGCTACGGCTTTGACCCCGTGTTCCGGCCAACTAGCGTATGCGTCGAGGCCGCGGTCACCGGCAAGATACCGTGGTAAGCGAACGCTCCGGCGATCCGGACCTCGTTCTGACCGGAAAGCCCGGATACGGGCCAATCGCCGAGGGACGGGCTCTGGTTTCGCAACACGGCTTCAGCGCCCGCTACGACCTGAATCGCGAGCGAGGCGTCTTCTCGCGCAAACAACACGATCTCTTCAGCGAAAGCGTCGTGGGCGTGATCCTCATAGCTCCGGTGTCAAAAGGCGGAATCGCCACGTCCTGGATGCTCCGTGAAATGGCCTCTCGACAGGTTGCGCCGCTGGGGATCATCTTGCACTCGACCAATCCGGTTATCGTCCAGGGAGCCATCTTCGCCGGGATGCCCATCATGCAAGCGCTGCTCCCGCCCGCGCATCGAGTCATTCAGACCGGCGACTGGATCAGAATGAACCCGGAGCGCGGGATCGTCGAGGTCTGGCGTTAAATAGAAGGCCGGTTGCCAGGATGTTATAACCGGGCGACGGCCCCGCCCACCTTCGCATACTGCGATCGGTGAAAGACTAGCGGAGCCTTGCCGGACGTCACCTTCGCCGACATCACCTTGCCGACAAATACCGTGTGATCGCCTGTGCTGAGCCGGTCTTCGACCGCGCATTCGATCTCCGCAACAGCCCCGTCGACCAGCGGAACCCCCATGTCCCCGATATGGTGGTCGACGCCGAGGAATCGATGCACGTCGACCTCGTCATGATCGGCGAATTTGCTCGACAGCTCGCTCTGGTCTTCGGCCAGCACGCTCACCGAGAAGACCCCCGACTTACCGATTATCGAGTGACACCCCGATTCCTTCATGATGCAGATCAGTACCGTCGGGGGATTCAGTGAAACAGACGTGAAGGAGTTGACAGTCATGCCTCGTTTCTTCCCGTCGTAGGCCGATCCAACCACGGTTACGCCGGTCGGAAAGCCTCTCATTACCTCGCGAAAAGCGGCGGTGGAGCCGTCCAATCCGGAATCCCTCTCCCTAACCGAGCCGATACCGCGCCAATTTCAACACAGACCAGCGTCAACGTACTAGTTAGACGACGCCCACACAGCCCCCGCCCGGTCAAGGAGACCGACGAAACGACCAAAAGCCGAATCGGGCTCGGCGTTCGCGGTCAGCCATGGCGGATCAGCGCGCCTTTCTTGTGCGGTGCGGAGTCGAGCCGGCGCGCGGCCAACTGGCGTATTCGGGCGAAGCCCCAGCCGGTAGCGATAAATTGGAGAAGAGCAACCAGCCTGTTACGTGAAAGCCGGCGTTTGAAGCGCCTTAGTCGCCCGACCCTTCCGTTTGACGCTTTTCGACGTACGTCACCGCGTCGCCGACGGTTGAAATGCTTTGGGCGTCTTCGTCGGGAATTGCCAGGTCGTAGTGCTCTTCGAGTTCCATTATCAGCTCGACGAGGTCGAGGGAGTCCGCGTTCAGATCGTCCTCGAACCGGGTCTCCAGCGTCACGCTCGACGCATCGACTCCCTTGAGTGTTTTCGAGATTACCCCGACCACATCATCAAATACTGCCAAAGCTCTCTCCTTGCACTTCTAGGCGGGTCCCTGGCCTCGATCGGAGGCTTGTCTGTCTATGCGCCGGATTAATGATTTACGTAAATTCGGGAAGCGCACGTGTCCAAGGGAGATTGTACATATCCGATTGGCCTGTCCAAAATCATGCGTGGCGCTACGTCGCGAGTTTCCCGTCCGGTCGGCTTAACTGAGCGACCGACGCCGCCCGACGAAACTCCACGTCGACGGCAAGACCAGCGCCGCAATGACGAGCTTCACGATGTCGCCCAGTATGAAGGGAAACATTCCGAGCGGCAGCGCATCGCCGGGGCCCACGAAATAGGCCAGCCACGGCACGCCGAACAGATATATGACGAACTCCGCCGCCAGCATCGCCGCCGCGGCGGTCCAGAACTGGCGGTCCCATCCGCGTTCCGCCAGCCATCCCACTACGTACGCCGCGGCGACAAACCCGATCAGGTAACCGCCGGTCGGTCCCGAGAACGCCGTCCATCCCGAACCGCCGCCCGCAAAGAACGGGAGCCCGGATCCGCCTTCGATCAGATAGAGCATTATCGACAGCGCTCCGCGGCGGCTCCCCAGCGCGGCGCCGATAAGCAGAACGCCCAGGGTCTGACCAGTTATCGGCACCGGCGTAAACCACAGCGGTATCGAAATCTGAGCGCACAGCGCCAGCAAAAAGCTCCCGCCCACGATAAGACCTGCGTCGCGGACGATCTTGTTCTCATCCGCCAACACGGCTACGCCGGGATGTCTTGCCAGACCCTTCACTGCTTCGCTACTCCTCTAGGCATAGGTCGGTCCGTTGGAACTCGATGTCGCGGCGTCTTGCGGTCTGATCAACGAGACCGTACCGCCTTGTTCGACTTCCTGTCCATCCTGAACCATGAATTTCGCGAGCTTGCCCGCGACGTGGGTCACGACCTCGTTGAATATCTTCATCGCTTCGACAACGCCAATGATCTGGCCTTCGTGAACGATATCGCCTTCCGATACAAATGGCTCTCCACCCGGAATAGGCGCTCGATAGAAGACGCCAGTCACCGGCGTGGAAACGTCCACGAGACCAGCCCGCTCGTCGATAACGGCGGGTTTGGCCTCCCGCTCTGGTGATTCGCGCAATTTCCGGGGCCTGCCGCCAGCGCCTCGCCGAAGCCGGATGCGCAATCCGCCGTATCTCACCTCCACCTCGCGCACCGACGTATTTCGAACGCGGCTCAGGAGCGCCCTTGCGAGGCTTGCTAGTCCTGGCATTCGCGGCTGTCACCGGCCTCGCATGGAGGTTCCAACACTTTTTATGCCGAGCGGAAGATCAGCGACGAGTTCTGTCCGCCGAATCCAAAGCTGTTGCTGAGCACCGTCTCCAATCGCAGCGCCCGCGGTTGTCCCGGCACGTAATCCAGATCGCATTCCGGATCCGGATGCTCATAATTGATAGTCGGCGGGATAACTCCGTCCTGCAGCGCCTTGACGCATATGATCGCTTCCGTCGATCCGGCCGCGCCGATCAAATGTCCCAGCATCGACTTCGTCGAGCTGATGGGGACGCTCCAGGCTCGCTTCCCGAAAACCCTCTTCACGGCGATGGTCTCCGCCATGTCGCCTATCGGCGTCGAAGTCCCATGGGCGTTGATGTAGTCCACGTCTGAAGCGGCTACCCCCGCCGCGGCCAGCGCTCGCTCCATCGACTGCACCGCGCCCGCGCCGTCTTCAGGCGGCGCGGTTATGTGATATGCGTCGGCGCTCGCTCCGTACCCTGTCAACCGCGCGTGCACCCGCGCTCCGCGCCTGCGAGCGAACTCCATGTCCTCCAGAACCAACACCCCCGCCCCCTCGGATGGAACGAATCCGTCACGGAGCGCGTCGAATGGTCTCGAGGCCGATTCCGGATCATCATTCCGGCCCGTGCTGAGCGCCCTTCCCTGACAGAATCCCGCCAGGCCGATAGGCGTTATCGCGGCTTCGGAGCCTCCAGCCACCATGGCCACCGCGTCACCCCGAGCGATGGTCTCGGCGGCTTCACCGATTGCGTGGGCGCCCGACGCGCAGGCTGAAACATGCGACATATTCGGACCGGTGGCGCCCGTTTCAATCGCGACCTGGCCGGACGCCATGTTTGGAATAATCATCGGGATCAGAAACGGGGATACACGCCTGGGCCCCCGTTCCCTGAGAATCCGAGTTTGCTCGTAGAGGGTTGTTATACCGCCGATTCCGCTGCCGATATAAATGCCCACTCGATCCCGAAGCTCGTCGGTAAGCTCCAGCCCCGCGTCGACCAGCGCCTGCTTCGCGGCGACTATGCTGAACTGAACAAATCGATCCGTGCGCCGCGCGAGCCGGTCGCCGATAGCGCCGGCCAGGTCGAAATCGGTGACCTGGCCGGCGATCTGACATGAAAATTCCGAAGGGTCGAAGATAGAGATCCGGCCGATTCCCGACTTTGCCGCCAAAAGGCCTCGCCACATGGCGTCCACGCCGACGCCGAGCGGCGTCAAGGCACCCATCCCGGTTATGGCTACATCGAATGCCAAGGGCGGCTATCCAGTCCGGAGAATCGTCAACAAAACGGGCCGGATTGCAGACCGGCGAGAAACTTCGCTGAACCCGACAGCGTCGAATTATACCAACGGCGGCGTTCTCGCCAGGCGGGCTTCACCGGCGCGCAAGCGCCTATACTCTCGTGTCCCCAGTTTGAATGATCCCCTTACAAGAGCCGCGCCCAGCTTCGACGCCGCTGTTCGCATCCGGGAGATATTTTGGGCCGATCAACCATAATTGCAGGTTGGGGTCTGTCGCTGCCCAACCAAATCCGTACAAATCAAGACCTCGAAAACATCGTGGACACCACCGACGAGTGGATCCGTTCACGCACCGGAATCCGCGAGCGCCGCATAGCCAGTGACGATGAATCGACTTTCACTCTCGCGCTTGAAGCTTCGAAACAGGCCCTCGATACGGCGAATCTCAGCCCTGAAGACATCGAAATGATAATCGTTGCAACCCTTACCCCCGATTTTGGCTTTCCCGCCGTTTCCAATCTTCTACAGGACGCTCTTGACGCCCCGAACGCCGCCGCCCTCGACATCAATTCGGCGTGCACCGGATTCCTCTCGGGACTCGCGCTAGCCGACGGCATGATCGTTAGCGGCCACCTCGACAACGTTTTGCTCGTTGGAGCGGAAACCATGTCTCGCGTGGTTGACTGGAGCGACCGCGCGACCTGCGTGCTCTTCGGCGACGCCGCGGGCGCCGCCGTTCTGCGGAAATCGGAGGACGGCGGCGGAATTCTAAAAACCCTGCTCGGCTCTGACGGCTCCGGCGCGATGTCGCTGTATCTCACCGGCGGGGGCAGCCGCTTCCCGGCAAGCGCTCAAACAATCGCCGACGGCGATCACTATCTCAAGATGGATGGCCGCGAGGTATACAGATTCGCCGTAAAAGCCATGGTCGATTGCACCATCGACACCGCCCGTCGGGCCGGAGTGCCGTTGGACGACTTCGACCTCTTCATTCCGCATCAGGCCAACATCAGAATCATCAATTCGGCGATCCGCGAGCTCGATGTCCCCGAACGGAAGTTTTTCGTAAACGTGGATCGCTACGGAAACACCTCCGCCGCGTCCATACCCGTTGCGCTATGCGAAGCGATCGACCAGGGCCGAATAGAACCAGGCAGCAAGATACTGATGGTCGCGTTTGGCGCCGGTCTGTCGTGGGCGGGAACCGCGCTGGAATGGACAGCTCCAGTACCCGACCGCAGCGTTGCTCGCGCGAGCCTGAACGCTCGCCAACGGTTGGGCGTCGTCACCGGCTAGCCCGAGCGCCACCTACTCACACCGAATTCCCGGCCTACGCCAAAGAGCCTTCGGCGGCATACTCAAAGGCTCCTTAACGTCTGCAACCGGCTGGCCGGCGCGCAAACCGGCCCCTCATTTTCAGACCTGCCAGAGTTACAACGGACGCTTTGCCGGCACTCCCGATCGCCGCGGATATGCCAACGGCGTCGGCGAGACCTTCTCGTAGAAGGCGAGAACCCGGTTCTGCCGCAGATCCGGCAAGCTGTATTCGACCGTCCCGCCGGCGCGAGCGCCGAGCGCCGCTGCCGAGCCGCTCGACTCCGCAAGCCTCCGCGCCTGGCCTGCCGTCTTGTACAAAACCGCCAGCCCCCCGACTCGCACCAGCGGCACGCACAGCTCCAACGCGGGCGAGGTGGGCAACACCGCTCGCGAGACCGCCAGGTCGTACCGCTCCCTGTGATCGGGATCGCGTCCCGCATCCTCGGCGCGCGCGCGCATAACGCGGGCGTTGGCAACGCCAAGCGCCTCTATCGTCTCACGTAGAAAGGTCTGCCGGCGGAAAGACGATTCGAGCAGCACGACCGTCAGATCGGGTATCGCGATGGCGATCGGCAGGCCCGGCAGACCCGCTCCCGAGCCCACGTCCACAAGCCTGCCGCTCCGGTCCGTAATATGGCCCTCGATCGCGGGCACCGCGGCCAGCGAGTCGGCCAGATGAACGATCTCCAGATCGCCTACGGTCGATTTTCCGATAAGACCTCGAGGGGCGGCGATTTGACGCAAGCGATCGCCGTACGCCAGGAGGCGATCGATCACCTTTGACGGGCGAGACTCCAAGCCCAGTTCGCCTACGATACGCTCAAATCGAATCGTTACTTCAAGTCCTTCCCGGCAAGCTCCGGCGATGTAATCTTTGACAGGCAACCGCGGATGTTCACGATGCCGAGGTCAATTTGGAACGACTCTGGAGCCCCTGGCGCATGGACTGGATCGAGTCCGAGGCGCCGGGCGACGCCGACTGTCCATTCTGCCTAACCCGTGAGGACGCTAGGGAGCTTCCGGGCCTCATCGTTGCAACGTCCAAATATTGCTACGCCACCCTAAACCTGTATCCGTACAACGGCGGACACCTGATGATCTTGCCCTACCGCCACGTTGGAGACATCACTGACTTCCGACCCGAAGAGCAAGCCGACCTGTTCGCCAATCTTCAGTCAGGCGTCACCGCGCTCCGGTCGGCGATGAAGCCCACCGGATTCAATATCGGGCTAAATCTTGGCTCGGCCGCCGGAGCCGGCGTTCCCGGACACTTCCACTTCCACATAGTGCCCCGCTGGTCGGGCGACACAAACTTCATGCCGGCGATAGGCCAGACAAAGGTGATGCCCGAAACGCTGGAACGGACCAAGAGCCGCGTCGTCGCGGCGTGGCCGCGCTGAGTAGCCTTAAGCCGCAAGCCTGTCTTCAGGCGACCCCAGCGAGCGGACCGGCGCCGGCACCGACGTTGGGGTCTGCTCCGGGAATATGCCGAATTTCGCGAACGGCCAGTAAATAACCCAGACCTTCCCGACAATCGCCGCCAGCGGCACCGAGCCGAATCGCCTGGAGTCTTCGCTGACCGATCGATTGTCCCCCAGCACGAAGTAGCTGCCCGCCGGAACTCTTACCGGCGGGACTACGGCGTTGCCGGCGCGAGATATGTAGTCGCTCTCGTCGATCTCCAGGCCATTGACGAATACTCGTCCCCTGCGAATTTCAATCGCCTCCCCGGATAGACCTATGATCCGCTTGACTAGGTCCTCGCTGTGGCCGCCGGGCTTTCGGAAAACGACCACGTCGCCGCGGCTCGGAGTCGATTTCATGTACGAAAGCTTGCTGACCAGTACAAGCTCGCTGGTAAACAGATTGGGGTTCATGCTTGGTCCCTGGACGCGGAAGTTCTGCATCACCAGCCTGGTCGCAAAGAAAATGAACAGCGCCAGCAGCGCAGTCTCCAGCACTTCCAGGGCGACGATCTGATACTGCCGGTCAAGCGCGGGCACTGGCCTGCGCTTCCCACCGTCGCGGCGTTGTGGGGTCTACTGGATACCGTTTGATTGAGCCTGGAAAATCCGATCTCATAGATTTGTCATGCTAACATCGACCACGTTACAAACGCCCTTCAGCGGAGGCCGAGCCCTGCGATCCTGGTCGGCGGCGTCTCGCCCCGTTTTCAATCTCAACTTGCTAGCCAACGCCAGATCGGTGATACCCACCGCCCTCACCGGCGCTCTGATTGTGGCCCTCGACCAGATCGTCAAGGCCCTCCTTACGTCCTACTTGGAATCACAGGCCGGTTACCAAATCTGGATCGTCGAGCCGGTTGTCAAACTCCGCCTTGTTCACAACTCCGGATTCGTGTTCGGCCTATTCGCCGACAGCGTCCCCGCGTGGCTCGTTTCACCTGTTGTATTGGTAGCCATAGGCGCGATTCTCCTCGTCTTCACCCGTCAGATCGAATCGCCAGGCCTCGCCACGCGAATCGTGTTCGGGCTGATCTTCGGCGGCGCCATCGGAAACCTGATCGACCGATTTCGGTTTGGCTACGTAGTCGACTATGTCGACTTCGGCTGGTGGCCTGTCTTCAACATCGCCGACGCCGCGATAAACATCTCCATAGTCGCGTTTGTCGTCTTGCTGCTGCTTGGGCGCGTGGAAAAACGACCCGCCGCCCCGTCGCCCTTCATGGAGTAGGTCGTCTGACGACGGGACCCAGCACTCGAACCATTCGCGGCGAGGAAGCGGTTGCCATCGTGGCTGCCGAGGCCGATGCGGGCCGCAGGATCGACGAATGGCTCGCTAGCCAACGCGACGGCCTGAGCCGCACCCGCGCCGCCAGGCTGATAAGGACCGGTTCGGTGCTCGTAAACGGCGACCCGACAAAACCGTCCCGCCGCCTGGAAGCGGCAGATGAGATCGCGGTCTGGTTCGGCGAGGACAGGCCGGCGGCTCCGGCCCCACAGGATATTGAGTTTGAAGTCGTCTACCAAGATCAGGGCATCGTCGCCGTCAACAAGCCGCCCAACCTTGCGGTGCATCCCGGCGCGGGACGGCCCGACGGCACTCTGGTCAACGGGCTTCTCTCGCGCTATCCCGAAATAGCAGCCGTTGGCGGGCCGCACCGTCCGGGAATCGTTCACCGTTTGGACATGGATACTAGTGGGATCGTACTGGTCGCGCGGACAGACGAAGAGTATCTCAGCCTCGTCGAACAGTTTGCCAACCGCACGGTCTCCAAAACCTATCTGGCGCTGGTCGAGGGCACGCTGGCTCACGAGTCCGGGCTTATCTCGGCGCCGCTCGGGCGCCAGGCCTCCGACCGCCGAAAGATGCAAGTCGACTGGTCGGGCAAGGCAGCCACAACCCGATTCCGAGTCGCGGCTAGTTCCGACCGCGCCAGCTTCCTGGAGCTGGACCTGATAACGGGCAGAACTCACCAGATCCGGGTCCACCTCGCGGCGGTGGGACATCCGGTGATCGGCGACGCGACTTACGGCAAGTCGGCCCCGTCCTCGTCAACTCGCAATCTGCCGCGGCGCGCGCCGCGGCAGATGCTCCACGCCTGGCAGATCTCCGCCGACCGCGGCGATGGTTCCCGGATTACGTGCCGAGCGGAGCTACCCGGCGATTTTCTGCGGGCGGCGGGCGAGCTCGACATCCCCGAATCTGTTCTATCCGGCTACACGAGTACAAGCTGGTCGACCGGCCCCAAAGGTCCCCGGCCAGCCTGCTGACGATCCCAGCCAGTCCCGATGCAATCACGCCCGAATGGCTCACTGCGGCGCTGCGACAATCGGGCGTTCTGGCCGATGCGACCGTCGACGCGCTCGAATGGACGCTGCTTGCGCGCGGCAGGCTCAGCCGGATCGTCCGCATCCGTCCGGACTTCGCTCCCGACGGCTCCGCCGGACCGAGATCGATCATCGGCAAATTCCACCCCGTCAATCCCGTGTCGAGAGAGCTTGCCAACCCCTTCGCGGCCGCGGAAATCGGTTTCTACCGGCATCTCGCGGCGCGCGCCGCTCTGCTATTACAGTCAACACGACGTGCAGTCTTCGAGATTCGTACTTTTAATCGAGGACCTCGAAGTCGCACAACGCCGCTTCGAACAAGACACCTGCTCCCCTAACGACGCGGAGCTTGCGCTCAGGCAACTCGGCGCCTTTCACGCCGCGTCGTGGGACGGACGAGGACGCAATCGACCGGCGTTTCTGAAGCGGCTGGAGAACTCCGAACACGCCACGCTGCAAGGACCGGGCTTGCCCAGGCTCTTGGCCTACCGCCCGACTATCGATTCCGAATCGCAAGTTCTCACTGAACGGGAGTACAGGCTCGTTCGCAACCAGTTATCGCGCGGACCGCTAACCGTAGTCCTCGACGATCTTCACGTCGGGAATCTATTCCGGGGCCCGAGCGGAGGGAGACCCACAATCACGTTCATGGACTTTCAGTTTGTCTGCCTCGCTCGCGGTCCTGTCGACGTCGCCAGGCTGCTGGCCGGGAGCTTGGATCCGGACGCGCGCCGCGCCGTCGAGATGCGTCTTCTCGGTACCTACCACGACGCATTGACCAGTGGCGGTGTAATGGATTACTCCCACGCGGACTGTTTGCGGGACTACCGTCTCGGTCTCCTCTGGGGCCGGCTCCGGCTTGTCACGAATAATCTCGTAATGAAGGCTATATCAGTCGACGCCTCGTCCGATGCGCGAACGGAGCTAGCCCGCCAGATCGAGCGCTTTTCAACCGCCGTCCAAGATCTCGACTGTCGAGAGCTGCTGAGAGACTAAATACCCGTCTTCAGGCCGTCCCCGCTAGACCCGCTGCGCCAGGAAGTCGTAGCTCGATCTCATACAGTCGAAAATGTCGCGGCGCGCGGCGTCCTGTTCAACGATCCAGAATTCCGTGCCCGCCGCCTGCGCAGCCGGGATGATCGAACCCCAGTCAAGGTTACCCTCGCCGACTGCCGCGTAGAACGGCGCGGCGCGGCTTCCACCCTCCGGGGGGAGCATTTCCATGTCCTTCACGTGAATGTAGGCCGCGCGTCCTTGTATGCGCCCGAAGATCGACGCCGGATTGACTCCGGCGAACGCCGCCCAATACACGTCGAGCTCCATGAGCAGTTGCATTCCGCCGCGCTCGATCAAGGTGTCATAGAAAGTAGCGCCGCCGGGCGCGGACCTTATGAACTCGTGCGCGTGATTGTGGTACCCAAACAAAATGCCATGCGACCTGAGTTTTTCTATAACGGCCGCCGAGTCGTCTACGAAGCGCGAATATGATTCCGCCTGGTAAGGGTCGTATTCGCCTCCAAGCATCGGGACCGCAACAAATCCGCACCCGATAGCCTCCAGGAATTCAATCTCCCTGTCGGTCTCATCTCGCAGCGCCGACCAGCCGCGGTGCGCGCCAATGCAGTCAAGTCCGTTGTCCTCCATAAGCGCGCGGGCGGTCCGGGGCGACGTGTCGGCGTCATCGCCCTCAACGGCCAGAACGGCCGAGAATTGCACCGCGTCGTAACCGATCGTTTTGAGTTTCGCGAGCGACGCCTCGAACTCGCGGCGGTTCGATGTGAACTCGCGAACCGAATACAACTGAGCGGCTATCTTGCCTGGCACCGTAGCAACGCCTTTCCTTCCGTCATGCGTCGGGCGGTACGCTAACAGCCCAAGCCCGATAGCGCCACCAGTCGCCTGCTCGCGTTCTACCGATCAGAAAACCGCCCCTCGACTCCGGGCCGGCGAAAGTCCAATCTGCCACCAGCCCGGCGGCAAACGCAAGTAAAATTCATACCAACGTCACGTTATAACTATCGAATCAAGCTGGCCATTGTGCGTATGACTGGCCGGAGGGAGCCGCCGTGTATCTAATTCGCTATGAGGTCGATGGCCGGTCGCGTCACGGCATTCTGGAGGACGGCCAGATAGCCGAAATCGACGGTGACTTCTTCGGCGCTCTGGACCGCACCGGGCAGACCACCGCGCTCGCGGACGTGGTCGTCAAGTGTCCGACTGCCCCCTCGAAGATAATAAATGTGGCCGGCAACTACCTGAGTCACATAGGCGAGAGTCCGCCGTTCAACAAGCCCCAGCCGTTCCTCGCGACCCCGTCTTCAGCCCTCGACCCGGATCAGCCGATTCGGATTCCCACGGGCGCGGAAAACGTTCACTATGAAGGCGAAATGGCCGTGATAATCGGTCGCCGCGCCAGCAACGTCCCTGAGTCAGGCGTGGGAGACTACGTTCTCGGCGTTTGCGCGGCCAACGACGTTAGCGAACGCGACTGGCAGGGCGGCGGCGACAAAGACGTTCAGTGGTGGAGAGCCAAATCGGCCGACACGTTCTCTCCGTTCGGCCCCTGGATCGCGACCGGTCTGGACTATTCGAATCTCGATTTAAGGACCCGTCTCAACGGCGAAACAGTGCAGAGCTGCAATACCTCGGAGCTGATTTACGGCGTTGACGAGATCATCGCGTTCGTGACTCGCTACATGACCCTGGAGCCGGGCGACGCTATCTTCACCGGCACCTCGGGAGAATCATCCCGCATGAGCCCCGGAGACGTTGTGGAAGTCGAGCTCGAAGGTTGCGGTGTACTCTCCAACCCGGTCAAGTAGCTTCCGGGTTTCAGCGAGCTATGTATCCTTGGGCGTACCGATTGTTTGGCTTCGAGACGCGTCCATGAGAATCGATTTCCTCTGGTACCCGGAATGCCCGTCGCACCCGGAAGCCCGCGAGCTGCTTGCCGGCGTATTGCGCGAGCTTGATCTGGAGGCCCAGATAGTCGAGCGCGTGGTGGAAACCAGAAGCGAGGCGGAGGAGCTGGCATTTCCCGGCTCGCCCACCATTCGGATTGACGGGCGCGACATCGACCCCGACGGCGCACGCACACGGCCGGCATTGACCTGCCGAACGTACAGATGGTCCGACGGCCGCCTTCAACCCCTGCCCGAGCGGTCCCGATTGATCGACGCCCTGACGGCGAATCGCCAAGACGTAAACGCAGACCAGTAGAAGGAGGTTTCCCCATGACGGCTATGGAACTCGGAACGATGGCCCCGGCGTTCGATCTTCCCGCGACCGACGGGTCCAGTTACTCATTCGATTCCTTGGGCGCCGGCAAGGCCGCCGTGATCGTGTTTACCTGCAACCACTGCCCGTACGCGAAGGCCTGGGAAGACAGAATTCTCGACGTCGGGTGCGAATACGCCGAGCGCGGCGTGACGACGGCGGCTATCAACTCCAATAACGCCGCCGAGTATCCCGACGACAGCTTCGACGCGATGAAGGCGCGAGCCAGTGACAAGAACTACGCAATCCCATACCTCTACGACGAATCGCAGGCAGTGGCTCACGCATACGGAGCCGAGCGAACACCGGAAGTATTTCTGTTCGATTCGGAACGAAACCTGCGCTACCACGGCGCCGTGGATGACAACCAGGACGAAACCAAAGTAGGCAGTCACTACTTGCGCGATGCCATCGAATCCGTGCTGGCCGGCGCGGATCCCGCCGTCACCCAAACCGAGGCCGTCGGCTGCACGATCAAGTGGAAGTAGACGCGCTCTCGGAAGAGTCTCGGGCTTAGCGCCCAGGCGGCTTCGAGCTCACCCCCGCTTCTTCGAAGGGCGGGGTTCGAGTGGACCGTATGCGGCCACGAAATCGCCCCTCGAACCTGCACCCGGCGGAGTTGTCGCGGCTTCTAAGTCAACGCTTCCCCAAAACGCGGTTAATCCGGAATCGGCGGCAGACCCAATAGCTTTCCGGCGAGCCTGTCGTCCGAGTCGAGAATCTGGATCAGCTCGTCCTTGCAAACCCTCCGCTCCTCGCCGGTCATGCCGCCGTGCTTCGATTCCGCAAGCAATTCTAGAAGCGCGCGGGCGCGGTCTTCCCGTGACATTTGCCTGGGAGCCGGCCTCAACCGTCGGAATCGAATCGCCAGATAAACCGCCAGCGATCCGAGCGCCGCGCCAACCGACGCCACTCCCCATTGCGCCGAGGCGACGGCGGAAACCCTGGACGCCAGAGAAGGGCCGGGCGGCTTTATGGCGAGAGTGAGGTCTTCTCCCACGGCTATAGGCTCGACGCTTCGCCATACCCACAGCTCGCGGCCTTCGATCGTCGCGTCGTCGGCGCGCCGGACTCGATCCGCGTTCAGAGTCAGCTCTTCGGCGGGAGCCATAATCACAAGCTCAGCTGTCCTGAACGGCGCCCGTCGCGGAATATCAATACCCTCCAGACGCCACGGGAACGAGTAAGCAAAGCTGATCTGATTCGAGCCGGGATACACCGGCCGTCCGATTGAAACGGCATCTTCCGCGAACTCGACTTGCTCGGGGTCGAATCCCAGCATCACTACGAAGTCGAACGTCCCCCGAGGAAGCGCAAACGAAAGTGTGCTTGCGGCATCCGGCTTCGCGGCGAACGCCCGATCGCTCGAATTCGTGAGCGTCACGATCTCCAGCGCCCGCACCGCCGTATCGGATTGCGGCGTATATACGATCACGTGACGCGCTATCTCGATTCCAGGATCGTCAAAGTCGACTTCGTATAGCGTTATCCCGACCTCGACGACGTCGGAATCCGAGAATGCAAACAGGCCGCCCACAAACTGCGCGCCCTCGTGCTCAACTCGGACCTGATAGACGATCTGACTATCCGTCTCCAGACCCTCAAAAACGAACCTGCCGTTCTCGTCGGCTGCGGTCCGGGTTGTCTCCACGGCTATTCCGGCCACGTACTTCGTCAGCGTTACCGGCAGCGCGGGCGGAACCGTGCTCCCGGCAGTGCCGTTGGTCACGACGCCGGACACGCCGCCCGGTCCGTCGGCCGCAACCGCCGCCGGGTACGCCGCAACCAGCAGAGCCGCTGCGAATACGACCGCTTTAGCGATTCTCATTACGAAGTTATTCCGAGCGTCGTTCGTCATTCTCACTGTTGTTGGCCGTCTCATCGTCTCGCGGGAAACCGCGCATAGCCGACCATGCTCCGAATCGCCGGCAGCGCCGCGCATCGAACAGTTTCCACTCCGCCAAGTCTGCCAAATCTCGGCCCAGACTTCTCAGCCAAACTTCCGGCTCAAACACCTCTGAATAGTGTCGCGAGCTCATCGAGCGCCGACCCGTCGGATTCGCCCAACCTTCAACTAAAGAGTGCAAGCCTTGGTGTTTGGTAGAATTTCTTGATCATTTGAACTCATCGGAGGAAACCGAAGCCAATGGACTATCGAACGCTCGCCAACCTGCTCCAGCAGAGTCTCAACCTCCAATACCCGCCGGTCGCGATGACCCGCACAAACGAAAGGCCCGCGTCAGTGGAAGCCTCGACCGAGACCGTGCCTTCGGCATGTACGTTTTGGAGAAGGGCGGAAACGAGCGTTTTTTATGCCGGCGCGGAAGCTCACATGAACTGCCCGATCGGCGCGATGGTCATGGGATTCGAACTCTCCGAAGCCAAGAGCGGCGAGCTTATGAACCTCGTCGGCGGGATGTGCGATCTCAATTACCTCAAACCTGAAGAGGTCGAGCTGATCCCAACATTCCAATCACCCAGCACCGGGGCAGTCTACGGACCGCTCGCCGATTTCCCGGTTGAACCCGACGTGGCGCTTGTTTGGACTACGCCTTTCCAGGCCATGCTCCTGCAGGAAACGACTGGAGCCACAACCTGGACAGGCGAAAATGGCAGGGTTTTCGGCCGCCCCGCTTGTTCCGTGCTTCCATCCGCGGATAGCAGCGGAGGCGCTGCCATGTCGCTTGGGTGCATGGGGATGCGCACGTTCACCGAGATTGCTCCCGACCTGTGCCTGATTGCCATTCCCCGCCAGGGTCTCGAAGGACTCGCAGCGAACCTCGAGCGCACTCTCGAAGCCAATCAAACCATGGCCGGCGCCTACCGCGACATGGCCGAGGCGATATAGAACGGGTCTCTGACAAGCTCAGCAAGGCTCGCTCGGTCGCATGAGAACGCGAATCGTCGTGGCGGCGTCAGCGGCGCTCGCCGCCCTGATACTCATCCCGGTTGTCGCCGTTGTTGGACTGGGCGCTTACGGCTCGTCGCTCGGCGGCTCGACCACCAGCGTGGGAACTCGGGGCGCCGAGCTAAAGCTCATCCCCGCTCACGGGCTGCCGGGAAGCACCGTGAGAATCGAAGGCCGCAACTGGCCGGCCAGGGCGCGAATATCACTATCGCTCTCCCGCCCGTCAAGCGCCGCAGGCGTCGCCCCGCTTCGAATGCGGCTCGCCAATCTGCTGGCGTCGCGAAACGGAACGTTCCGACTGGATACCATCATTCCCGCGGCCCTCGTAAATCCCGACACCCGCGGATTCCTCGTGACGTCCGAGGCCATCGATCGGGATGACGCCCCGATCAGCAATGTCTCAGCCGGATTCGAGATCGAGCCTTACCCCAATTCCGTAATCGTTCACGTCGTCGACGCCGAATCCGGGACGCCGCTTGCAGATTCGGCCCTGAAAATCAGCGACTCCTTTGACCGCGTCGTGACGGACGGAGCAACCGGGCCGGACGGCCTGGCGATCTTTTCCGGACTCGCGCCGGGAACCCTGAAAATAAAGGTCCAGCGCCTTGGCTACCGGGAAGCCAAAGGTACGCTGACAGTTCGCGACGAGGGAGAACCCCGGCATCTGGTTTCGCTGGACCCGGCGCCAATCAGACGGATGTACGTTCCCGCCGCGATGAGCGTAGACGGGGAGACCGCCAAATTCGTCGGTATCGACAGGTGGACCGGTTTGACGTTCGAGCATGAGGTCCCGATTCCGCCGGACCGGGAGCTGCCGCTGATCAGCGAGAACGGTCGGATCTACTTCGGCCACTTATTGCCGGTGGATATCGACGATTCAGCCGCCGATGCAACCTCCGAAATCGATGTGCCCCGTCAGTTCTTCTCCCTGGGCAGGGCTCTGAAGTCCGCCAATTACGACATAGAAGGCTATCCAAGCACGATATCCGTTCGATACGTCGGCCAGACGGACAGAGGCGACGTTGTCCATTCACACGCCGTTTCCGGCCTCGTATCTTTCGTATCGCGAATACTCGTAGTCGAACCTCAGTCGGACGAGGTCATATTCAACAGGCTGATCTCAAGCGCCGAGATTCCGGTCTTTCCGAACGGGCAGCATCTAATGTATCTCGTCCACCGGTTCACAGGTAGAATTCGCACTCTCGACCTATCTACAGGCGAAGTGACGAAACACGCCGAGCGAGCGCCGGCGCCAGTGATACAGGCAATTCCGCCCGTCCCCGGGCAAGACGACACTTTCTTGTTAACGGCCGCCGGCACGCTTCACGAGTTCAGCCTGGACGACCTGAGCGTCGGCCCCGTGCTGTCGACCAACCCGGGCAGCACGCGCATCGTCCGCGATCCCGACGGAAAGCTCTATCTCGTCAATCCGTTTCGGGCCGAGATCGTCGTCCTCGACGACACCGGCTCGCGCTGGGTGACCTCACTTCAGCTGCCAAGCCGGTCTAGCTGGGCGTGGATCGATCCGGAGGGGCCGTTCATGTTTGCTGGCGGCTACCGGAATGGCACGCTGATCATCCATCTGATCGAAAGAGACACTCTGACTTACCGGGACACCTACACGTTCCCGAACGCGGTCGGCAGCGAGGAAGCGGCTCCAGCCGCGTGAACCCCGAAAACTGCCCGTGATCGTTCGCCGGGCGCCCTGCGGCGTGCTATAACATGCCCGATCTTCGAATCGGAGCCGTCCGGCATCGGGAACGGGCCGACCAACGGGAGGTGTGCTGATGGAGCTAGGCTTTTTTACGATGCCCCTGCATCCTCCCGGCGCCGATTTCGCGCAAACTGTCGAATCCGACATCGACCAATTGGTCAAGCTCGACGATCTTGGTTACAAGGAGGCCTGGATCGGCGAGCACTTCACGTCGGAATGGGAGAACATCCCCGCGCCTGACCTGGTCATCGCGGCCGCACTGCCAGTCACGCGGCAGATCAAGTTCGGCACCGGCGTTTCGTGCATGCCGAATCACAACCCGTTTCTGATCGCGCACCGCATCGCACAGCTCGACCACATGGCGAAGGGACGGTTCTACTGGGGAGTCGGCTCGGGCGGTTTTCCCGGCGACTTCACCGTTTTCGGTTTCGACCCTAAAACCGGCGATCACCGGACCATGTCTCGCGAATCCATTGAATTGGTCCTGGAAATCTGGGCCGACCCCAAACCCGGCCGGTACAAGAACAGGTTCTGGGACTTCACGATACCGGAACCCGAAGACGACATCGGATTGGGCGTTCACATGCGCCCATACCAGCTCCCGCATCCGCCGATCGGCGTCGCCGGCGTATCGCTGTCTTCCGATACTCTAGTTTTGGCTGGCCAGCGCGACTGGATTCCGATGAGCATCAACATCGTCCCGTCCCGGATACTCAAGAGCCACTGGCAGTCGGTCGAGCAAGGGGCCGCCAACGTCGGTCGAAGTCCAGACCGGAGCAAATGGCGGGTCGCCCGCGACATCTACGTCGCCGACTCTACCGACCGCGCGCGCCGCGAAGTCCTGGACGGAACGCTCGCCCGCGACTTTCGACAGTACTTTCAAAAGCTCCTCTCCAAGAACAACATGCTCGATTTGACCAAGATCGATCCCGAGATGCCGGATTCCGCGATCACCGCCGAATACTGCCTCGACAATCTCTGGATCGTGGGCGACCCGGACGAAGTAGCCGCCAAGATTCGCGGCTTGTACGAGGAACTTGGTGGTTTCGGAACGCTGCTTGCCATGGGCCACGAATGGCAACCCAGGGAGCAGTGGACGCATTCGATGACTCTCCTGGCCGAAGAAGTCATGCCGCGGTTGTCAGACCTGAACTAGACGCGAATACCCGCTCGGGTAACCGGATGCTGGCGGCCGCCTAGCGAAGCGCCTCGGATAGCTGGGTCAATTCCTCGTGACTGATCTCGCCCGCAATGCGAAGCGCAACCGTCCCGTCAGACCTCAGAAACACCCAGAACGGGACGCCGCGTACGCCAAACGCATCGGCCACCGCGTCATTCGTATCGACCAGCACCGGAGACGTCCAGCCTTCACGTTCGAGCCACGCATCGGGTGGGTAATTTGGCCGCGCCGCATCGATCCAGGTCGGAACGGCGTACAGGTCCACGGCGTCGGGCTTTGCGCCGCTGTCAACCCAGGCCTTTACGCGCGGGACCTCCTCCTGGCAGTGAGGACACCAGTGCGCGAGAAAAACGATCACCTTCGGCCGCCCGTCGTTCACAATTTCAACGGAGCCGCCATCGAAATCGACGCCCCGCACTTCCGGCGCCTGCTTGGTGATTGCGGCGTCCGGCGCGCCTCGATCGTAGGAGGCGAGGGCATCGCCCGTAATCTGCGGGTCCCCCGCAGCCGTCTCATTCACACCGTCGCCCTGGCCCGCGCTGCGGGTCAAAAGGACGGCCAGCACGGCAGCGGTCGCGGCGACAAGCGCGCCAGCGACCAGCAAACCTCGAGTTCGAGTGTTCACGATGACAGATCCAGGGCGCTACGGTGGAAAGCCAGCAACAAAACCAGAATAGACGCAAACGCCGTAAGAGCCATAAACGGAATGCTGATAAACCCAAACACGTTGACCCACATAAGAGCGCAAGGAGCTTCGGCGGCGCAGGCTCCAGTATCGAGCGCCGGCACGCGCTGCAGCGCATAGTGATACAGCGCCGCGAGCGCGCCGGCGCCGGCCAGGGGCGCCGCATACCACCGAATCAGCCGGTTCTCTCGAAACGTTGCAACGCCCAGCACGACCACGAGCGGATACATTGCGACGCGTTGATACCAGCAAAGCTCGCACGGCGTGAATCTCGCGACTTCCGAGAAGTAAAGGCTTCCGGAAGTCGCGACGATGCTCACAACCCAGGCCACCGCGACCGCGTTGCCGCCGAACTCTAGGATCAGCCATGCGCGCGCATCAGCGGCAGTCGTCGACAGGCGAGCGCCAATTGCGATGAGACCGGCCCCCGCGACCAGCAAAATCGCCGGCAGCGTAAGCAGTGCAAGGAAGGTTGCTACGGCTGATGAGCTCACGGCTTCACTATAGGTGAGCGCATCCTGGCGTCCACCGGCTTTCCCGCCATTCGTCTGCGCCAGGCCGTCCGAAAGGGACGCGGGATTTCGACGGATCAGGGTGTATCATCGCCAAAGAATGAAGGTGACTCGAATCTTGCGTGGCAGGGTGATTTCGTTGTCAACTGGGCGCGTCGCCCATCACACACCGTCGGCCCGCGCCATAACCATGCCAATTCTGCCAATTCAGCCAGTTCCTCCGCTCACCGCCGCGACATGTCTGTAAGGCAGTTCGTGATGCGCCACCGGCGCGTCCTGTTCCCGTCCGGAGCCGTGGTCGTCATCGTCGGGGCGGTAGTCGGATGGTGGCTGATATCGCCGCTTTTCATCGACAGCGTCGTCGACGAGGCATTCCCGTTCGAGATGCCAGACGAAAGCGAAATGGCGGAAATGCCCCCCGACGAAGTCGCTCGGATGCAATCCGAGTTTGCCGAGGCGATGCCCTCCGAGGCGACGCTCGAGGACCTTTCGACTGAAGATCGCCAGGCCGTCCAGGACAAGGTCATGACCGTCGCCGCGAAGATGCCCGATCATTCGATGGACGAACCGATGCCGGCTCAAACCGCACCCGTGGCCATCTTGACGGGGAATTTCATAGACGCCGACAGCTTTCATAAGGGTTCGGGCGCCGCCAAGATATTTCTTCTGCCGGACGACCGAACCGTTCTCCGCTTCGAAGACTTCATGGTGACCAACGGCCCGGCGCTAAGCGTCCTGCTGTCGCCAAACCCGTCACCAGCCTCGAGCGGCGATCTAGGAGAATACGTCGATCTCGGACCCCTGAAAGGCAATATCGGAAATCAGAATTACGAAATCTCGCCCTCTACGAACCTGGACGATTTCAAGAGCGTAGTCATCTACTGCGTTCCGTTCCACGTTGTCTTCTCGATCGCCACCTTGGAACAGCCTTAGCGTCAAATCTCGCGTCGGTCAGTTGCGACCGATCCGTCTCTCCGACCGTTTCGCGCCTGGTGTAAGCGAGCCTTCCTCTGAACGGGGCGGCGGCCCGCAAACCGCAGTCAAAGCCGCGGGATGCGGTTCCCTACCTTGTTGACATCTACCAAAGCCTTGCGAAACCTGCTACCGGCAATCCTCCGGACGACTAGAATCTGCATACGGTCCGAGTCGCAGCCGGGAGGATTGAGATGACCGACGAGCGCCTTGTCTACAAAAGCGGGGATTTCGTACCGGAATCCGAAGCATCGCTATCCATCTTCGATTCGGGCGTCGGCTTCGGGCACATGGTCTTCGAGGTCACCCGCACCTTCAAGCACGCGCCGTTCCGCCTCACGGGCCAGCAGGGCCACCTGAAGCGCCTGGAAGCCTCGTTGAAATGCGCCCAGATCGATTCAGGCATGACCCCCGACGAGCTCGAAGCAGCCACGTTCGAGACAATCGACCGAAATCTCCATCGTTTCGGACCCGACGACGATTTTTGGATCAATCACTACATCTCCAACGGGACAGGCGATGCCGGCGGCAGGCCATCGGTTCTCATCTACGTCCGGCCGCTCACGGCCTCATTGGCCGGACGCGCCCATTTCTATGACGAGGGCGTTGACGCGGTGATACCCGCGCAGCAGTCAGTCCCGGCTCGTCTCATCGACCCCAAGATCAAGAACACCAGCCGGCTCTATTACAGGCTCGCCGATCGGCAGGCCAAACAGGTCTCGCCGGACGCCTGGGCCTTGCTGACCGACGAGGACGGATTCATAACCGAGGGCACGGGATCGAACTTCATGATTATCAAGGACGGCGTGCTGATTTCGCCCGAACCGCGCAACATCCTCCTCGGCATTACTCGCGGAGCGATCATCGACGTCGCGGCGAAAGTCGGAGTGCCCTTTCGGGAACAGAATATCGACGCCTACGACGTGACTAACGCCGACGAAGCCTTCTTCAGCGCTACCTCGTTCGTCATGCTGCCCGTGCGCACGATAGACGGACACGCCCTCGCAACCGAGCCGCCAGGTCCCGTCTATCTCCGCCTGCGCGATGGATTCAGCGAGATGGCTGGCTTGGACTTCGTATCTCAGGCCAGGCGCTGCGCCGAAATGCTAGATACCGCGCCGTCGCCCGCCGTCGTTTAGCGAATCGGTCCGCGTCTCTCTCGTCGGAAGGCGCCCATCGGGGATGAATCAGCTCGCCAGCGAAGCGCGCAGCCGGCTCAGCCCCTGCTCGCCTGCTTCCATCAGAAACTGAAGATCCGAGCCGTACATCAGCATACGCATTCCCTTCGCCGCCCAAGCCTGCAGGGACTCTACGCTGCCGAGATGGATCGCCGACACGACGTTGTGCCGCTCGGCGGCCGCTATAACCGTTTCGATTGCCTCCACCACCGAGGGCGACTGCGTCTCTCCCGGCACGCCAAGCGAGACCGACAGGTCCTCGGAGCCAATCAGCGCCACGTCGACCCCCGGAGTCGATAGAAGCTCGTCGATTCGATCGATCGCTTCCCGGCGTTCGATCTGCGCGATCACCAGCGTGTCATCGTTGTTAGTGTCGACAAACCCCGCAAGCGAGCCGAACCGATACTCCGAGTGGGGCGCGTCGGACGAGCAGCCGCGCTTGCCGACCGGCGGATACTTGACCGCTTGCACCAGCGCCTCGACTTCGCCGCGCTCTTCAACCCTTGGCAGCATGATCCCCATAGCGCCGTGGTCGAGCGGAGCCGAAATGAGGTCGTACTCCGGACTTCGCACCCGAACCAGCGGACACATGTCGAGGAGTCGTCCCACTCTTAGAATCTGCGCGGCCGTCTCAAGGTTGAACAGACCGTGCTCCATGTCCAGCATGAAAAAATCGAATCCGACGGCGTTCAGAATCTGCGCGATCGACGGGTTAGTGACTTCCTGGACCATGGTCCCAATGACCGTTTCGCCATCGCGCAGCCGGCGTTTGACTGAATTTCTTCGCATCATCGCCTCCCTTCCGGCCTGCATCGACCGGTCCGGCTCAGTCTAAGCTGAAGTCCCAGGACAGACCGGATTCAGGTCGGAAACGCACACTCGCAGACTCTCCGCGCTGAGTCGCTGCCAGAACCCGGACTAATCAGATTGGAGCCAATCTTGCCGGTAGTCAGCCGCCGGCTGAGACCGTCACCAGCGCCTCGGTCGCCGGTCCTTGCGTTTCGCCGTCGATTCGAATCTCCACCGTCAGCAGCTTCCGGACCTGCGGCTCGCGCGGCGCCGCGGCCGACAGCGACAGCTCTCCCCACTCCTCGCTTGCCAGACGGATTTCAGCGAATTCGCTGGACGTTTGCCAGCCCTCGGGCGGCAACAGGCGGGCCTCGAAGACCGCATCCCGGCCCAGGTTATTCCTCAGCAAGAGGCGGTATTTGATAGTTTCACCCGGCGCCGCGCTGCCGTCGTAGGGAAGCAACCGCGCCCACCACAAGTCCACGTAGCGGTCCGCCGGCTCATCCACCAGCGAGCGCACTACCCGTTCCTTTCGCGCGATGAAGTCCCGATACTCGAAGGTCTTCCGCTGGTCCCAGGGCATTACGTCGCGGTGTCCGGGGCACACCACGTCGGGCGCGATGCTCTCCATCAGGTCGGCGCACTTTCGATGCATCCATAGCTGAAGGCTGTTCCTGAGGACCGTGGTCTGATAGATCTGAGCGCTCATCCCGCCGGTCACTCCGGGGGCCTGCGCCTTAAATACGTTGTCGCCGGTGAACATGACCTTCTGACCGTCGACCGTCGTGGCGAGCACCATGTGAAACTCGGTCTGGCCCGGCGCGTGATGGATTTCGAACTCGAACTCCTCCCATTCGAAGCGGTCGCCGTCTTTGAACTTCCGGCTCACCGGAATCGGCGTCCTCAGCGTGCAGGGCGTGCTGCACCAGGCGGCCGGATCCTCCAGCACCTGCGCCACCTCCTCCAGCGCCCAGACATCTGTGCCTTCATGGCGGACGAGATATGGGCCCCCCGCCGTGTGGTCGTCGTGAATATGGCTGTTCATAACGACGTCCATCTTCTTCACGCCATAGGACTCGCGCAGCTCATCCAGGTGGTGAACCACAAACCGCATCGTGTCGCTGTCTTCACGGTCCGCCCCGACGCTCATGTGCGCGTAGTACGAATGCCCATAGTCGAGGAAGAACGCCTTGCCGGACTCCGATAGCAGCACGTAGAAGTTCGAGCACGCCTGCGGACCGCTCCACAAAAGATGTCGAGATATTTGGATGAAGCGAGGATCCGGTAGAAAGTCGAGTCCGTGGTCGCCTATCGTCCCGAATAAGCGCATTCCTCCGCCCAGGCGCGCGAGATCCATCAGACGCTCTTCGAGGCGAAGACAGTCTCCCACCGGATCCGTGATGGCCTCCCCGTGCGACGGCAGCGCCAGTTGCGGCGCGCGCTTGCGCAACGCCTGGCACGACTGCAACGTGAACAGCGCGCCCGCGTGGTCGCCGTACGAATACTCCATGGCGTGATACTGGTACAGTACGCCCCCGGCCCCGATCAGGTCGCCCGTGAACGCCACGTCTCGTCCGTCGATCTCGCCGACGAGCATGCTGCTTCCGTATGTATGGCCTTTCGCCGGCATGATCTCCAGCTCCAGGCCGCGCCACGTGAACGTCTCGTAGTCGGCCAACGACTCCTCAACTGGCATGTTCTTCCCCACCGAGAAGAACGTGTTTCGGTCGTTGTAGTTGCTGTAAAGCCGCTTGTGTCTCCAGAAAAGCTCCACGTCCTCGAATAGGTGCCGCTCATGCTCTGGGACAGCGACCCTGGCTCCGGCGTCGCGCAGCTTGCCCGTTCCCCAGCACTGGTCCCGGTGATGGTGCGTGTGCAGCACCCAATCGATCTGGCGCACGCCGATCTCGCCAATATGCTCGACGACCGCGCCCGAGCCTGCATCGATCAACAGGCCGTGGTCACCGTCCTTGACGCAGTACACGTTGCAGGTGTCGGACCACACGTAAAGGTTCTCTGAAAGCCGTTTCCACGACACGACGCACTACCTCGCTTACTTCTACTCAGCCAGGCCAATCGTAGCCGGGTTGACCGTGCCAGTGGGAAGCGGGATAGCTCACCAGGTTATTTACCACCGCAGCGGATCTGATTCAACAGCTCAAGCCATTCGCCCCGCTCGTGGCGGAGCCTGATCCGCATTGCGGCGTCGCTCATCGGACGCTCGGCAACATGCCGCCTGCGTTAGGCCAGCTCTTCAAGCCGTCTCCGCTGGCGCCTCTCGAGGCCGCTCCATGATGGCAAACACGAGCGCGATCAGCGCCAAACAGGAATAGCGCCACTTGAAGAACAATCGGGACTGCGGCGAGCTCGCCTGCCGCCGTCCACTGCCGCGTTCGCTACACTCCGGGGTACTTGCCGCGCCTGATGTCCCGAGCTACGACGAGAATGTGCTGACCTGGCACGACCTCGGCGGTCACGCTCTGGCCGAGTACATAGCCATCCAGGCCGGCCTGCACCGGCCATGGCTCGTCGTCAATACGGTGGTAGTCGTGCAGCAGCGCCACCGTTTGCCCCTTCTTCACAGTCGCGCCAAGCTCGACGAGAGGCTCGTAGTGCCCGGGCCATGGAGCCGGAACATAGCACTCGCGGTCGACGGCCTCGATTAGCTTTTGATCGCCGGTCGCGTGATGACCCGCGGGCGACACCTCGCCTGCAAGCTGCCCGTGCATAATCGCCGCGCCCACGATTCCCTGCCGCGCGTACTGAACGGTCTGGACGCTGACGAATTGCCCCCATCCAAGCTCCGATCCGATCGTGACGTTTCCGCGCCGCTCACTCTCGCTCAACATCAGACCGGGCGTCCGGTCCTGGAACAGGCAAACAAACGGTGTCCCGAACAACCGCGCGGTCTCGATCGTCAACCGTCCTTGCTCAGCGTCCTCAACAGGATGAAACAGCATCACGGGCGGATACCGCGCCACGCGCCCGCCCGAATGGATGTCGAGCACGACGTGGACGTTCGGCCAAATGTTGTCTCTGACGAACTTGGCTATCCGATGCGTGATGCCCGAAATCCCCGGCTCCTCGCCCGCCCGCTCGACGAACGCCCGATTCAGATTGAGGCCGTCGTCGTCCACGCTCTCGCGCGCGCCGCTTTTAAACGCCGCAACGTTAAGCACGGGGATAAAGATGATGCGCCCGATCACGTCGGCGGCGTCGATTTCCCGCATCAGGTTCTTTATCGCAACCGGCCCCTCGTACTCGTTGCCGTGCGTGGACCCAAAAGCGACCAGCCCTTTGCCGCTCTTGGCCGCGGGGCCGACAATCACGGTAAGCGGTAGGCGCCACTCGCCCCAGATGCTGTCGTGCTCAAGCGCCACCCAATAATCACGGCGTCCCCGCGATTCGAAATCGATCTCCGATGGCGGTACTACTATTCTGCTGGACATCAATACGTTTCTCCGGTCACGCCTGCGTAAGAACGCAGCGAACTCAAGCCCTGCTCAGCGCGTACGCTACCCGACTTGCGCGACCCGACCAAATCCCGACGTTTCCCGTTCGACGTGTGGTTTGCCAATGTGCGCGGCAACCGCGCAATCCAACGGACCGCGCCAACCTTCGGGCGGCGCATGATCAGGTTCTCGG
This sequence comes from Chloroflexota bacterium, assembly GCA_965263025.1. Lineage (GTDB taxonomy): Bacteria > Chloroflexota > UBA11872 > UBA11872 > VXNJ01 > JAPOVO01. Next base: position 1,193,134 of record OZ253578.1, read on the forward strand.
TCCCTGCCGCGATTACGCCCTGCTCGATACTGCGTGCGCTGCGGCGGCAGGATAAGATTTCGACGCGCAACTCCACCAGCAGAGCCGCCTTGGTCAACAATCGCGTCGCTTTTCGGAGAGAACTCAAAGTACTAGGTGCCCGCATGACACAGACGATTACCGCCGACGCCCAATCCACAAAGCAGCAAGACCTCCTGCAATCGGCCAAGCAGTTCTTGGCCGGCGGAGGACTCGGTCACTTCAGGCTGCCCGACGAGGTCGACATCGTGCTGGCATCGGCCAGCGGCAGCCATATGACCGACGTAACAGGCAGGGAGTACATCGATTACGTGCTTGGCTCCGGGCCTATGCTGATCGGCCATGCCAATCCTTCGGTCATCGCGGCCGCGGCCGCGCAAATCCCCAACGGCACCTCCTATTTTCTCCTCAACGAACCCGCAATCCGACTAGCCCAGCGGCTGGTCGAAAACGTTCCTTGCGGGGAGCAGGTCCGGTTTCAGACCACCGGGACCGAGGCTACTCACGTTGCGCTGCGCGGCGCGCGAGCCTACACGGGCCGGGGCAAGATCCTGAAATTCGAGGGCGGCTGGCACGGCATGCACGACTATTCCCTGTGGGGAACCGTGCCTCGAGTACCCAGCGACTATCCGAGCTCACTGCCCGACTCGAGAGGAATACCCGCCTCGGTCGGCAAGGAAGTGCTGGTCGCCCCGTTTAACGAGACCGACCGGGCGGTAAAGATTATCGAGGACCACGCCGCCGAGCTGGCCGCCGTTATCGTCGAGCCTCTCGAACGCGTGCTAGTTCCTGAACCGGGCTTTCTCGAAGCGATCCGGGAAGCAACGTCCCGGCACGGCATAGTGCTCGTATTCGACGAGGTTGTGACCGGTTTCAGAATTGCCTGGGGAGGCGCCCAGGAACGCTACGGCATCGTTCCCGATCTTGCGACATACGGCAAGGCGATGGCGGGCGGTTTCCCGCTGGCGGCGGTCGTCGGCCGGGCAGACATTATGCGTGTGTTCGACGCGCAAGGGGTCGGCTCGATCACCGAGATCGCATGGGCAAGCGGTACCTTCAACGGAAACCCCGTTGCCGCGAGCGCCGGTCTCGCCGCGCTGGACATCCTCGAACAGCCTGGGGCCTACGACCGCCTGCACCACGTCGGATCGCGGCTCCGCTCCGGCATCGCCGAGGCCGGACGCCGTCATGGTTTCCCCGCTCAGGCGTTGGGAGAGGACGCCGTATTCGGGATCCGGTTCATCGACAGCGACAACGTCAAGACCTGGATGGACTTGCAGGCGCACGACACGGAATTGGGCCGCCGTTGGGCCGTCGAGTGCATAAAGCGCGGTCTGCTGCTCATTCCAAACGAGAAGGTGTATATCTCGATAGCCCACACCGACGAGGACGTGGACCGCACCCTGCAAATCTGCGACGACGCATTTCGGGCCTGCGCTTCGTAGGGTCCAAACCTCAAGCCGCTCACGGGCTCCGGACCGCAATGCGGTCCTGGCGGGCAGGGGCGCGAATCAGCGCGTCCGGCTGCCAGTCGATCACGGCCCGAATATTTCATTTTTCAATCTTGACAGGGTGATTTTCAAAAACAATCACTTTTTGACACGGTTCGGCGGCTGTTCAGTCTTTGCCGCGAAGTCCGCTGGAACAGGCTCGCATGGCGGTTGATTCCGTCTGCTCAGGGCACGGCGAAAACGCCACTCCGCGGGGCTGTCGCCGACGTCTCGTTACTGGCGGAGGAGGAGGGATTCGAACCCTCGACCGGCTTTAAGCACCGGTAACCGCTTAGCAGGCGGCCGCACTAGACCAACTATGCGACTCCTCCAATTGGCCTCGGTTGCGGGCGGAGGGGGTGGGATTCGAACCCACGAATCTTTCGATTAATGGTTTTCAAGACCACCGCCTTAAACCGCTCGGCCACCCCTCCGGGGCCTGGGCGATTATAGCAACGGCAACCGCCGCTCCCGTGGAACGGCGGCTAGGGACCGGCGTCCGGACGCCACTGCATCGCAGAGCGGCCCTCTACCGACATAAGCCGCATCAGCCCCTCCACGACGGCATTGATCGTTTCTCGCGCATTCCCTGCAGGCATGGCCAGCGACTTTGGGCCAAGCGGCCTGAATCGTCCGATGGCGGAGTCAACGAATACCGTCGCGGTCGGAATCCCTATCGCCGCAGCCAGATGCGACGGAGCGGAATCATTGCCCGTATATCCCGACGCGAGCTGCAAGATCGCTCCGAGCTGCCCGAATGACGTTTGCCCAACCAGGTTGACCGCGTCTTCGCGCATCAGACTCGACATCGCCCGCGCGGGTTCGGCGTCGCTTTCCCGACCGACAATCACCGTGCGCAGTCCCGCCCGCTCAGTAAGGCGGTCGGCCGCCTGGGCAAAACAGGCGGGTTCCCACCGCTTTCCATGATGCCGCCCACCGGGATTCGAACCGCCGCCGGGAGCCGCGACCAGGACAGAGCCGCGCTTGAGTCCCCACTCTTGGAAGATCCGCTCGGCCGCCGAAATATCACCCGAAGCTGGAAAGAATCTCGGCGTCGATTCGCCTACGCTGAGGCTGGCGGCGCGCGCAAGGTCCAGATACAGCTCGCTCTCGTGAGAGTCTTCTCCAACCGCCACCTTGGTAGTAAGGGCAAAGCCTCTGCCGCGGCTATCGAGACCAACCCGAACCGGGATGCCAGCCAGAAACGGAAGCAGGGTCATCATCGGCGACCGGTCGGCCACGAACGCCGCGTCGAACCCGCGAGTCCGAAGCCGCCTCGCAAACGCCAGATATGCTCCGAGCGCGTACTTCCTGGGCAGCCCGATATCGGCGCAGTCGATGACTTCGTCTATGTCGGGGTTGTTGGCAACCGCCACCTTCGACCACGTCCCTACAGCCAGCGAGAGTTTCGCGTTTGGCAAACCGTCCCGCAACGCCTTCAAAAGCGGCGTCGCCAGCAGGACATCGCCGATACTGCACGGTTTGATTATCAGCACCGAAGACCGTGCGCTGGCGTCCGTCTCGAAGAGCGCCTGCTCCGCTCCACGGAAGAAAACTCGCATCGCGCCGCATGCCGTGGTCGTGCCGGCATCCCTGGCCCGTTCAGCCAGCGACCGTTTCAGAGACCCATTTCCTTGTCGGCGTCGGCGATGGCGAAGGTCAACGTACCCTCGGCCGCCACTTCGCCTCCCACTCTCGCAATGGCAGTCCCCTTCCCCACACGCCGTCTCAAGCGATCTACCGTCACTTCAAGCACTAGTGAGTCGCCCGGAACAACCGGTTTTCGGAACCGCATCCGGTCGATTCCCGCGAACAAAGGCGTCTTGCCCCGGAATTGGTCAAGACTAAGCAGCGCGCAAGCGCCGGTTTGCGCCAGGGATTCGGCGATGAGCACGCCCGGCATCACCGGCCGGCCCGGGAAGTGCCCGCGAAAGAATGCTTCGTCCCCACGCACGTGCTTGACCGCTACCGCGCGCTCGCCTGGCTCCAGCTCGCGGATCTCGTCAATCAACAGAAACGGATCGCGATGCGGCAGGATCGCTTCGATGCCCGCGCGGTCCAGGACGGGCCGTGACTTCGAGCAATCCCCGATCGGCGTCATTCCGAAGCTACTTTGCCACTCATGAAAACCTGTCGCAAATCCTTACCCTTCCGAAATTAGCCGGACGCCAGCGTCGATTCCACGCCCTATCCGGCGCTCCGCAAACTATCAGAAGGTTACCGCCCAACAGCGGCAATGCCTACCTCCAAGAAAACGGCGTCAACCTCATTTCAGTACCGTCAACCAGCAGACCACGCGGCGGTCTCCACCTGACCGGCAACGTTACGTTCGGCGCTCCCCCTGGATTCCATCGCTGCCCAACGGACCACCAATATCCGCGATTATCCACGAGCGGCCACAGAGACTAGAATCATGGCGGCGTTGACGGCCCGCATCGGGTTAAGGGGTCGTGTCAGGAGGAGACATTCGGATGGACTTCAAGCTTCGCAATTACGTCGCGGAATTCATCGGCACGCTGGCTCTCATTTTCGTCGGATCGATGGCCGCAGCTGTCGCGTTCGAGTCACTTGGAGGAGTCGATTCCGCCGGCGTTGTAGTCGCAGCCCTGGCGCATGGGCTCATTCTGGTAGTCCTGGTTTACGCGCTCGGGAGCATATCGGGATGTCACATCAATCCCGCCGTCACGATCGCGCTGGCGTTTCTACGCAAGATTTCGATAACCGACGCCGTGCTCTACATAGCGTTTCAGCTAGTCGGCGCCATCGTCGGTTCACTCCTTCATGCAGCCGTGAGGGCGCAGGGGGACACGAATCTGGGGCTTCCCGCCATCAGCTCGTCAATCGGCGACGGTTCGGGCTTGCTGCTGGAGGCTATAACGACATTCCTGCTGGTCACCGTCATCATTGCCACGGCCGTAAGCGGCAAAGGCCCCGCCGGATTCCACGGGCTCGCCATCGGGTTGACGCTGGGGGCGTCGTGGTTGATAGCAGGTTCGCTCACTGGAGCCGCCCTAAATCCAGCCAGGCATTTCGGCCCCGCCGTCATCACGGGCGAATATGGATCAATCTGGGTTTACTGGGTAGGACCAATCGCCGGAGCTTTGGTAGCAGCCGCAGTCGGTTGGTATCTGTTCCTCAGGAATTCCGAGTCGAACGGCTAACCGCCTAGAGACGCAAGCAGCGGTCGCCGGCGCGTGCGCCGGCGACCGCTGCTCTTTCGATACCGTCAGTCAGCCTGAAGGCTTTAACTGTATGTCGCGTGTTATTCCAGCGTAGCGCTTACCGATATTTCGACGTTGCCACGGAGCGCGTTCGAAATCGGGCAGCCTGCCTCGCCTTGCGCGGCAAGATCCTCGAACTGAGCCTGATCGATTCCCGGGACCTTTCCGCTCACCGTCAGGGAGCTGGACCCCACGCGGAACCCGCCTTCGGGGATCGGGACGAACGATACTTCGGCGGAAACCGTCAGACTATCGGGCGGGCTTCCGGCTTCGGCCAGCGTGTGCGAAAAAGCCATCGCGTAACAACTTGCGTGCGATGCCGCGATCAGTTCTTCCGGGCTAGTGTTCCCACCCGGCGCTTCGGTCCGAGCGCCCCAGCTTATGGCTTGCTCGCCAAGCGCCCCGCTGCCCACTGTGAATGAGCCGCTGCCTTGGATTAGGTCCCCGTCCCATCGCGCTTCCGCGCGCCTGACTATGTCTGCCACGCTTGTCCTCCTAGCGGTCCCGTTCTGAATCCCTACGCGATTCTGACACCGCGAATAGCATAAATCCAAAAAACCAAAGTGAGCCGTCCGCCAAACCAAGGCTGCGTTAGCCGGATGCCGGAGCCCGGCCTCGCCCGCGCACGTCGCGTCTAATTGCTTAGAACCGCGCCCACGCCTTTGAGCTGGCTCATGGTGCTAATACCGTAGTTATAGAAATTCAATCCGGTGGCCCCTTTTTCGATGCACACGCGCACCTTGGCGCGCCACTCGTCGGAACTCGGGATTTCCGGATAATGCGCTTGAATTCCAACGATTAGCTCCTTATCGCCCACGCAATCCCGGCTCCGCTCCATCAACTGGTCAGCCTGGTCGGGGGTCAGGTCGTAGCCGCTGACCAGCAATCCATCGATATTCGAAACGATCGCCGCCATGGTGTCCAGACTCAGAAACTGCTCCCAGCTTTCTCCCTGAATGACGATCTTGACGCCCGATCCGGCGCAAGCGTTCGCAACGTCGTTAACCAGCGAAGCTACCGTGTTTTCACCGGCCTGCATATATCGTGCGAACTCAGGCTCATCCCGTTCCCATGCCGCCAGGCCGTCGATTTTCGACAGATCAGGTGGAACGTCGGCCTCGCCTTCATAAATTCCATCAAGCTCCGACTGGACCAGTGATCTGACCCGCTTGGCGTCGACACCCTCCGCCTCCGCGCGCTGGCCGCAGCTATCACAAAAACAGATTCCGAGCAGATAGTTGCCCCATTCGCCGAGCGGCGCCCCGATCTTGTCGTGGTGATAGCCATGCTCGAATCCCAAAAAACCGATCGCCTCCAGCTCGATGATCCTCAGTTCATGGTTGTGGGCGAGGTCCGCGCACAACCCCACCGCGAACTGGCGGGCGTCTTGATGCGCGGGGCAAAGCAGGTGAGGGCTGGCGTCGCCGTGGGCGCTTCGTACGGCGGCGTCCGGATACGTCGACGCAAGGCGGGAGTTGTGCATTATGACTGTCCACGCGTTGACGTCGAGCTGATGACTTTTCCGCCGGTCGCACAATTCGCGAAATACGTCGATCTCACTCAACAGCGCGGAACCGACAGGGGTGATTCGACCGTAGTGGGACGGATCGGGATGGAAATAGACCACTCCCCCTTCACCGACGTATATCTTCTGTCCGGCGGGGGCGTGCGGACGAAGCTGCTTGAAATTGTGGTAGGCCGAAGCGACGCTAACCGCGTTGCACCTGGCTACGTCTCGAACATTGCCGAGAACCCGGTCTATTCCCTCGTCAGCCAAGTCCCACGGATACGTCCACAGCGCCGTATTCAAGTAAGTTACCTCCAGGCCGGGCAGCCTCGCCTAAGACTCTAGAAAGTGGCGCCCGCGCCGATCAGCTCGCGCACGTTCTCGTGTACCTTCGCAATCGCCTCGACGATAGAATCCATATCCGAACGCGGTCCCAGGAAAACAGGCTGGGAAAGGGTGATGGCTTCTTTCAGACAAAGGCGGCTGGCGACGGGCGTCTCCATGTTCGAATAGTCGACGTTTCCATCCGGTGCCCAATTTGAATATCCGTTCCCGCTTTGAACAGATTCGATGCCACTCGAGAAAAGCTCGTAGTCTTGCAGCGGCGCCTTGTACCCGGTCCGAAGGGGTATTCCTTCCGCGTTCACGGCCTCAATGAAGGAATCTCGCGAAAGCCCTTCAAATTCGTCCGAGATGAACCGGGCGAGATACACGTGAATCGAGGACTTGGTTACGTCCGGATCGCGCTTCAGAACGCGGATGCCGCCTAGTTCAGACAGTCGGTCAGTCAGGTATTCCGCGTTTTCCATGCGAACCCGATTCTGTTCCGGCAGCCGCCGCATTTGGCTGCGCAGGAGCGCCGCCTGGATTTCACTCATGCGGAAATTCCCAGGCAAGACCACCGGCCTCCCAGCCTTCTCGCCGTCGCCGCCATGACGAATCCGGCTGGCGATATCCGCAATCTCATCATCGTTGGCGGTTATGAACCCGCCCTCGCCGCTTGTGAGGTTCTTGCTCGCCTGAAAGCTGAATCCGGCAGCATCTCCCAAGGAGCCTAGCCCCCGATTTCGCCAGCTTGCGCCCCATCCGTGGCACGCATCTTCAACAACCTTTAGCTCATGTTTGGCCGCCAGGCTATAGACGGCGTCCATATCAACAGCGCGCCCACCATAATGGACGGGCAACACCGCTCGCGTGCGGTTCGTTACGCATGCCTCGGCCGAGGCTACGTCAATGTTGAACGTGTCTTCCTCAACATCGCAGAATACGGGCGTCAGACCGGCTCGCAGCACCGCCACGGGCGTCGCCACGAACGTGTAGGTGGGAACGATAACTTCGCCCCCACGCCCGCTCCCACGGCCCGCAGCGCGATTTCGAGCGCCGATGTTCCGCCGTTGCACGCGATACCGAATCCGGCTCCCTGCAGCTCGGCGAACTCCCGTTCGAACGCGAGCAGGTTTGGGCCGTCGAGGTGACTCCACTCGCCGCTGAGCACCGCGGCCGCCACGGCATCGGCGTCGGACTTGTCCGTTACCGGCCAGGGATGAAATGGCTGTTCACGGACGGGAGTCCCGCCGTTTATCGCTAGAACTGGCATTCGTAGCTTCCGATCGCGCCCACGGGCTTCAACGAGTCAACTTTCCGACCTCTATTATGGGCCAATAGGGTGCGATTCAAAACGCCGAGAAGTCGTGGAAGTCTCTCGACGATTGTGTTCTGATCTGCGAACTAGATCCCGGCTTCGACCGTAACCTTGTCCGGCTCTACCTTCACTCCACCCTGAGACTCCGCGACTATCGCGCCATCCTGGGCGTCCACGACCACCTCGCAATCTTCGGGACAGCGATTCTCGAGGATGAGCTTTGCGATGCGGTTCTCGACTTCCCTCTGGATAGTGCGCCGCAACGGCCGCGCGCCGTAGTCGGGATCCCAACCAAGCTCCAGGATGCGGTCCTTGGCGGCGGTGGTTACGCGCAGCCCGACTTTGCGATCCACAAGCCGGTCGCGCAGGTCGCCGATCACGATATCGACGATCCGCTTAACCTCGTCCTTGGTTAGAGATCGGAAGATGATTCTCTCGTCGATCCGGTTCAGAAACTCCGGTCTGAAGCTCCTGCGAAGCTGCCCGGTCAAACGCGACTTCATTTCCTTGTAGTCACGTTCGTCGGCTTCCTCGGCGCTGGCGTCGGTTGGCCGAGGGCGGAAACCCACATTGTCCTGCTTGCTAATCGCCTTCGCCCCGACATTCGAGGTCATGATGAGAATCGTGTTCCGAAAGTCAACGGTATGTCCCTGGCCGTCCGTCAACCGGCCTTCGTCCAGAATCTGCAGTAGAACGTTCAAGACCTCGGGATGGGCCTTTTCGATTTCGTCGAAGAGCACAACCTGATAGGGACGCCTGCGCACGACCTCCGAAAGCTGTCCTCCCTCCTGGTAGCCCACGTAACCCGGCGGCGCTCCAACCATGCGGCTGACCGTGTGCCTTTCCCCGTACTCCGACATATCCACGCGAACCATGGCGTTTTCGTCGTCGAACATAAATGCGGCGAGCTGTCTGGCGAGTTCCGTCTTGCCCACGCCGGTTGGCCCAAGAAACAGGAAAGACCCCATCGGCCGTTCAGGATCGGCAAGCCCCGATCTCGATCTTCGAAGCGCGTCGGCTACGGCGGTGACCGCCTCGTGCTGACCGACAATCCGCTCATGGACCGTCGACTCCATCCGCAGCAGCTTGTCACCCTCTTCTTCGAGCATGCTGGTTACGGGGATGCCGGTGATGCTGGCAACCACCGCGGCAACCTCATCTTCGTCAACTACTTCGTCCAGGTCCTTTTCCGCCAGCCAGTCGGCGCGGGCGTTTTCGAGCTTTTCTTCGAGCTTGAGCAGCTCTGATTTGAAATTCGCGGCCCTTTCGTAATCACGTTCCCGCCAGGCGGCCTCTTCGTCGAGCCGCAGTTGCCGTATCTTTCTCTCGGCTTCCCTAAGCGGCTCGGGCATGTCGTATATCTCGATTCGCACCTTGGCGGCGGCCTCGTCAATGAGATCGATAGCCTTGTCCGGAAGAAACCGGTCGGTGATGTAACGATTCGAGAGATACGCTGCCTGCTCCAGCGCGCCGTCCGATATCTTCAGGTTGTGGTGGGCCTCGTACCGGTCTCGAAGACCGTGCAGAATTCTGACCGTGTCTTCGACGCTGGGAGCGCCCACGAATATCGACTGGAATCGCCGCGCCAGGGCTTTGTCCTTCTCGATGTGCTTTCGATACTCATCGAGCGTAGTCGCGCCGATTGCCTGGAGCTCTCCCCGAGCCAGCGCCGGCTTGAGCATGTTGGCCGCGTCGATGGCGCCTTCGGCCGCGCCCGTGCCGACTACGTTGTGCATCTCGTCAATGAAGAGAATTATCTCGCCGTGCGAGTTCACAATTTCCTGGATTACCGCCTTGAGCCGCTCTTCGAACTCACCCCGAAACTTGGACCCCGCCAGGAGCAGCGCCATGTCCAGGGCCAGCACTCGACGGTTCTTGAGAATTTCGGGAACGTTTCCTTCAACGACTTTCTGAGCGAGCCCTTCCACTATCGCGGTCTTGCCCACGCCAGGTTCGCCGATCAACGCCGGGTTGTTTTTGGTCCGCCGCGAGAGAATCTGCATTACGCGAGATATCTCTCTGTCACGTCCTACGACCGGATCGAGTTTCGACTGGCGGGCCGCAGCCGTCAGATCGGTGCTGTATTTCTCCAGAATCTGATATCGGCTCTCCGCCGTGGCGTCAGAAGCCGACTGCGATCCGCGGATGTCTCTAATCGCAGCGTATATCTTTCCCTTGGTCACGCCCAGCTCGGCAAGGATTCTCTGCGCCTCACTCGATCTTGCCGAAAGAACGGCCATGAAAAGATGCTCATTGCCGATGTATTCGTCGCGCATGCGGTTCGCTTCTTCACCAGCTTCTTCGAACAGCTTCTTCGATTGCGGCGTCAGATACACCTGTTCGGTTACGACGGGACCGCCCTCCAATTTGACTTTCGGCTTGCGGTCGAGCAACTGGTTCACGCGGCTTCGCACGAAGTCCGGATTTACCCGCATACGCTGCAGGATTCGCACTGCGAGCGATTCGGGCTGCTCCAACAGGGCTTGGAGCACGTGCTCGAGATCGAGCTGGGTATGACTCATCTCAACCATAATGCTCTGGGCGCGCGACAGGGTCTCCTGAGCTTTTTCGGTGAATCGGCTGAATCCTTCCATAGGTGTTCCCTTCGCCTTTCTGATGGAAGTCCCGGCTAGCGCGTCAACCTTTGAAGAATCGCCTTGAGTCGGTTGATCTCGTCTCGATGCCGCCGTTCCATGTCGTCAAACTTCTGGTCGTAGCGTTCCTGCATAAGCTCTAATTTCTCGGTCAGATTCAAAATCACCTCGACGCCCGCCAGATTCACGCCCAGATCCTTGGTGAGCCGCCTGATTCTGCGAACGCGTTCAACGTCGCGGCGGGAGTACATGCGCACGTCGCCGGCAGACCGTCCCGGCCGCAGCAGCCCGATTCGCTCGTAATTGCGCAGGGTTTGCGGGTGAGCGCCGGTAAGCTGTGCCACGACTCCGATAAAGAACGCCGGCATTCTAGGGTCCTCGACGCGACCTTCGCCCGCGCGAAAACGGCTCGGACGCTCATTCGGGCCTTCTGCTAAATCAAAGTCGTCTGTGAAGGTCACGCTGAATCGATCCCTGCCTTAAGTCGGCCTGACGGGCCGCTCCTGTCGACTCATTCCGAATTGATAAATCAGCTGTCTCTCCTCCGGGTTGAGGTTCTTGGGAAGTTTCACCTTGACGCGCACGAGCAGGTCGCCGCGGTCCGACCCATTGAGCGCCGGCAGCCCTTGTCGCCGAAGCCTCAGCAACGAACCGTCGCCGGTCTCGGGCGGAATCTTGACAGTCAATACCGAGCCGTCGAGCTTCCTGACGCTGGCGTCTGAACCAAGCAGCGATTCACTGAGATGCACCGGTAGGGTCGTGACCACGTCGTTGCCGCGCCGCTCGAAGCCGTTTTCGGGCAAGACTCTCACTTTTAGAAACACATCACCGCGCCGGCCGTCCGACTTGTATCCACCCTCGCCGGCAACTCGAATTCGCGAACCGTCTCGTACGCCCTTGGGGATCTTGACTTCCAATCTGCGGTTGCGAACCCTTCCGTCAAGCTCCGGTATGCGCAAACCCAGAACCCGGGTCGTCCCGTTCATCACTTCACCCAGCGGGATATCGATATCATGCTCGATATCGGCCGAACGCCGGCTGCGAACCGGCCTGCCCGGCTGGCCCGGAGCCGCCGTGCCTCCTCCGAACAGTGCCTCGAAGAAATCGCTGAATCCACCAAAACCGGCGAAGTCAAAGCCTCCGGCAGCGCTCCTGCCCGCGCTGGCCGCGCCAGTCCGCCGAAACGCCTCGTCGAAGGAACCGTATTTCTCCCAATTCGATCCAAACTGGTCATACTTGGCGCGCTTCTCGGCATCGCCGATTACCTGATACGCCTCGTTTATCCCCTTGAACCGCGTGACGGCTTTGTCGTCGCCCGGATTGACGTCCGGATGGTATCTTCGGGCCAAACGCCTGTAGGCCTTCTTGATATCGTCATCAGAGGCGTTCCGGCTGACACCGAGGACCTTGTAATAGTCCCGGTATTCCATCGCTTTACCCGATCCTCACGCTTCTAATCCGCCCCCACCTCGTTATCCGTCGGATTCTTGGTCACGCGAACCATAGACGGCCGCAAAACCAGGTCCTGCAGCAAATAGCCCGCGCGGACCACGTCCACAATCTCGCCATCGCTGCGGTCGGGATCGGCCACTGTCGCAACGACTTCGTGATAATTCGGATTGAAATCGCCGCCTGCTTCGATTGGCTCCACACCCTGCCCCTTCAGAACGTCCGCCATCTGCTTCCTCGTGAGCCGAACTCCTTCGATCACGCCCGCCGCATCGGCAGTCTCAGGATCAACTGATTCGATCGCGCGGTCCAGGTTGTCGATAACCGGCAGCATCGCCCGCAACACATCCGCCCGGCGCGACCGGACGATCTCATTAATCGTTCGGTCCACCCTTTTGCGGTAGTTCTCCATGTCGGCTTGCAGTCGGACCAGCTTGTCCCTGGCCGCGGCCAGTTCCTGTTCGACCGATTCCGAATCTCCGTCTTCGGCAGAGGCGAAGTCAGCTTCACGGTATTCCTCGGATCCCGTCCGATCCATTCGCTGAGGTCCGTCCTGATTGCCCGGCTGCTGCATTACCTTTCGTCGCTGGCGCTGAATTCGGCGTCAACCACGTCGTCGTCGTCCACCGGCTGGTCGGACGCGCCAACGTCGGCCGTCTCGGCTTCGGCCGGCTCATCCGCGTCGCCATCAGGCGAGGGCGTCTCTTGAGCCTGGTATATCTGCTGCCCGACTTCCATGCGGAGCCTCTCAAGTTCGGCCACGGCCGCTTGCAGCGGTTCGATCTCCGTGTCCTCCTCCTTCAGCAAGTCCCGTACTTTCTGGATCGCTTCTTCCAGACTCTTCTTGTCAGCGTCAGAAATCTTGTCGGAGCTGTCATTGATCAGCCGCTCCGTCTGATACGCGATGCTGTCGGCGGAGTTCCTCAGCTCGACCAGTTCCCGCCTCGAAGCGTCCTCCGACGCGTGCATCTCCGCTTCCTTGACTAACCCCTCGATCTCCTCGACCGCTAGATTCGTAGACGCCGTGATCGTTATGTGCTGCTCCTTGCCCGTGCCGAGGTCTTTCGCCTTGACGTTGACAATCCCGTTAACGTCGATATCGAAGTTGACTTCGATCTGCGGGACCCCTCTGGGCGCCGGCGGAATGCCATCCAGGCGAAACCGCCCCAACGTCATGTTGTCTGGCGCCATCGGCCGTTCACCTTGCAGCACGTGAATGTCCACCGCCGTCTGTCCATCCTCGGCCGTGGAGAACGTTTCGGACTTGCTAGTGGGAATCGTCGTATTGCGCGGTATTAGCTGCGTCATCACGCTGCCAAGCGTCTCGACGCCAAGCGACAGCGGAGTAACGTCGAGAAGAACAACGTCCCGGACGTCGCCGGTTATCACTCCCGCCTGAATTGCGGCGCCCATGGCGATTACCTCGTCGGGGTTAACCCCCCGGTTCGGCTCTTTGCCGGTCAGGAGCTTGGCAAGCTCCTGCACCGCCGGCATTCGGGTTGACCCTCCGACCAGAACCACCTCGTCCAGGTGCTCGGTGGTTATGCCAGCGTCTTTCAAAGCCCGCTGGAAAGGCGCCACAAGCCGTTTGTTCAACCCGTCGACCAGCTCCTCGAACCTCGCCCTCGTCACGGATACCGTGAGGTGCTTGGGGCCAGTCTGGTCGGCGGTGATGAACGGAAGGTTGATATCCGTCTGCGGAGTTGTTGAAAGCTCTATCTTGGCTTTTTCGGCGGCTTCGACCAGGCGTTGCAGCGCCTGCTTGTCCTTGCAAAGGTCTATGCCTTCTTGCTTCTGAAACTCTGAAGCCAGATATTCGACAAGCCGCCAGTCGTAGTCGTCTCCGCCAAGGTGCGTATCGCCGTTTGTTGCCTTGACTTCGAAGATGCCCTCGCCGACTTCCAGGATCGAAACGTCATAAGTTCCGCCGCCCAGGTCCCATACCAGAATCGTTTCCGTCTCTTTCTTATCGAGACCGTAGGCGAGACTGGCGGCGGTAGGCTCGTTGATAATTCTCAGCACTTCGAGACCCGCGATCGTGCCGGCATTCTTGGTCGCCTGGCGCTGCGAGTCGTTGAAGTAGGCCGGTACCGTAATGACCGCCTTGTCGACCTCCTCGCCCAGGAAGTTCTCGGCGTCCGCTTTCAGCTTTTGCAGGACCATGGCCGAGATTTCTTCCGGCGTGACATCCTGATTTGTCTGCGGTATGCGTATCCTCGCCTCACCGCCCGGACCTTCGGTAACGTCGTACGAGATGGCTTCACGCTCGGACACAACTTCGTCATGTCGACGTCCAACGAACCGCTTTGCGGAATAGATCGTATTCTCCGGATTCAGGACTCCCTGCCGCCTTGCCAGCTGCCCTACAAGGCGTTCGCCGCTGCTGGTAAAACCAACCACCGATGGCGTCAGCCGCGAACCCTCGCTGTTAGTAACGACGGTGGGTTCGCCCGCCTCCAGCACGGCGACAACCGAATTCGTGGTGCCAAGATCGATTCCTACAACTTTGCCCATTACGCAGATCTCCCTAGTTTGCCGCCGCGCCCGCCAGGGCCATGCCCCGGCCCCGCAAGTCTTCCGGTTTGAATGCCGCCGCCAATACTTGGTCCATTTGATCCACCAATACGAAACTCATCTTCTTCCTGACTCGCCGCGGTATCTCATCAAGGTCCGATTCATTCGCCGACGGCAGAATCACCTTCTCGATTCCGAGCCGGTGAGCCGCAAGCACCTTCTCCTTCACCCCACCGATGGGCAAAACCCTGCCGCGAAGGGTAATTTCGCCCGTCATCGCAACGTCGCCTCTCACTTTCACGCCGGTCAGGGCCGACATGAGCACGGTTCCCATCGCCGTACCCGCCGAAGGCCCGTCCTTGGGCACGGCCCCGGCGGGCACGTGCAGATGCACGCTGCTCTTCTCAAACAGATTGGGCTGAAATCCGAATTCCTGAGCCTTGGCCCTGACGTACGATCTTGCGGCCTTGGCCGATTCCTCCATCACGTTGCTGAGATTGCCCGTGCAGGTAAATCCGGCCTTTCCTTCCGTCCAGGCCGCCTCTATGTAAAGCACCTCACCGCCAAACTGTGTCACGGCCAGGCCGTTGACCACGCCGACCAGATCGTCATGCCGTTCATCCTCCAGGACGAACTTTGGCTTGCCGACCAGGCTTTCGAGCCGCGATTCGGTGATCCTCGCGGCCTTCGTCTTGCCTTCGGCCAGACGGCGGGCAACTTTCCTGCATACTTTCGCCAGCTCGCGCTCCAGATTCCGGACACCCGCTTCGCGCGTGTGATTCCGCGTCAGCCACCGTATCGCCGCGTCGCCCATGACGATCTGGTCTTTCTTGATACCGTGCTCGCGAAGCTGCCGGGGCAACAGATAACCCCGGGCGATGTGAAGCTTCTCGTCTTCCGTGTACCCGGAAAGTCGTATGCTCTCAAGCCGGTCGCGGAGAGTCGGCGGTATCGCACCGGCATCGTTGGCCGTCAAGATGAACATTACGTTAGACAGGTCGTACCCCAGTTCGAGGTAGTGGTCCGAGAACTTCGAATTGTGCTCGGGATCGAGGACCTCGAGCAGCGCCGACGACGGATCGCCGCGAAAATCGCGCCCGATCTTGTCGACCTCGTCGAGAACAAACACGGGATTCGTCGTTCCCGCCTGTTTCATTCCCTGCAATATCCGCCCGGGAAGCGCCCCCACGTATGTTCGACGGTGGCCTCGGATCTCCGCTTCGTCGCGAACCCCGCCGAGAGATATCCGGACGAACTTCCGGCCCAGCGCGCGCGCTATCGACCTGCCGAGGCTCGTCTTGCCCACGCCCGGCGGGCCGGCGAGGCAGAGTATGGGACTCCGCAACGACGAGGACAGTCCACGCACGGCGAGATACTCAAGAACGCGAGTTTTTACCTTGGAGAGGCCGTAGTGGTCCTTGTCCAGAATCCGCCGGGCGCGCCTGAGCGATACCTTCTCGGGCGGAGCTTCCCCCCAGGGCAGCTCCAAAAGCCAGTCGACATACGTCCGAATAACGCCTATTTCCGGCGATGCCGGCGGCGTGGCTTCAAGCCGGTCGACTTCCTTGAGCGCCTTCTCGCGCACGTGCTCGGGCATGGACGACGCCTCAATCGCTTCCCGCAATTCCGTGGAGTCTTCCCCCTGTCCCGTCGAAATCCCCAGCTCGCGCTGAATGGTCTTAAGCTGCTCCCGTAGATAGAACTCCCGCTGGACCTTCTCTATCCCGTCCTGGATCTTCGACTGTATGCGCCCCTTGACGTCCAGGATGTGGTTTTGCTCGGAGAGATGCACGCTCGCTTCGTACAGCCTGTCGTAGACGTCGACCATTTCCAGAATCTTCTGACGCCGCCGCACTCGCATCGGAGCGTGATACCCCACCAGGTCGGCGAGCCACCCAGGATCGGACACCCTTTTGGCGACGGCGACGACCTCCGGCGACAGGCCGTTGCTTTTGTCCGCATACTCGTGCACCTGATTCGCAACCATCCGCCGAAGCGCTTCCAGCTCGATGGACTCGCGTCTCACAGACGGCAATTCGACCGTGGTCGCGACCATTCCCCCCTCATAGTCGCCAACCTCAAGAAGTTCGACCCTGTCCAACCCCTGGAACAGAACCGAAAGACCACCGTCGGGCACTTTGTACTTCCGCACGATGCGCGCCGTGGTCCCAACCGAATACAGCCCGGACGGTTTCGGCTTCTGGCAATCACGGCGACGCTGCGTAACCAGCACTACAATCCCGTCGTGCCTCTCCGCCTCTTCTATCGCCCATAGCGACCCCGGACGGTTAACATGAAGCGGAATAGAAACCTTGGGGAATGCGACGGTCTTTACCAGCGGTACTACCGGCAATTCGGAGATAGCGCCAGTTGTCGCTACAACGTCTTGCTCAAAGGCGCCCGCGGTTGACTGGCTCTCGTTCGAAGCAGACGTGTCAGATTTAGGCATTTATTTCCCGATGGTTTTTAGGCACAAATATAATATAAGTTGAGTGTCATCTTGTCAACTTACTTCTAACCAAATATCGTAGATATGGTGTCGCCCCAAGCAATTCCATCCCTCCGCACCTTCCAAACAGCCCCGGCGCCGCTGAATTTGCAACACGAGGCTCAGTACGCGGCGCTCACGTTCAGACGACTCCAGTCTGAATACACGGCTGGCAGGCTGCTGTTAACCCGTGCATAGCAAGATCAGCCAGGCTCCAAAGCCTGAGCTACCCGCCGCGTCCAGGCGCTCCCGCCGACGTTTCGTTCAATCTATCGCGGGGCTTGCGGGCGCGGCGCTTCTCGGCGGATGCGACCAGGGGGAATCATTGGAGGGCGCTTCACAACCCACGGCTTTGCCGGCGGCGACCAGCCAGCCGCGCCGGATCGGACTCACGCTGACGGGATGGCCTTTCCGTCAAGACCTGCTTCACATCGCGCTCGAGGCGTTTCGCGAGCAGAACCCGTTCATCGACGTCGAGTTCGTGGAAGTGCTCAATGACTACCGGGTTAGGCTCGACGAAATGCTCGTTTCTTCGAGCGCGCCCAACGTCGTCCAGGTCAGGGAGGGACAGGCTGGAGCGTGGTGGTCGCGGGGACTGATTCGATCGCTCGGGGAGATCGCTGCGTTTTCAGATCTCGCCGGCCGGCTAAGGCCTGCCGCGCGCGCCGCCATAGGCCCGGGGACATCGATTGCCGGCTTGCCGTTCTACTCCGATGTCATGGTTCTGGCCTATAACCGGTCGATGATCGATCGTATAGGCGGGCGCCCTCCCGATACGTGGGAGGAGCTGTCATTCTTCGGGCGTGAACTTCGCGACAGACAGATATCGACAAGCCCGTTTTCGCTGAACTTCTCTCCAAAGGTCAACGCGAACCTGCCATGGTGGGCGATGCTGTTTGCCAGCGGCGGCCGCCTGCTTTCGAGCGACGGTTCCGGCGGCGGATCGGATTCCGCGGTCCGCCTCTTGACCATCCTCCGCCGGATGTTCGTGGAGGACCTGGTCATCGATCCCAGCCTCAACGCGACCACGTATTCGGCCATTGCGTCGGGCGATCATGCTTTTGCCCTCGTCGGTACATACACGGCCCGTCAATTTGCGGCCGCGAGAGACAATCTTGGCGGTCCGGACATAGGGTTTGCTACGGTTCCAGGACTCGACGGCCCGGGAACAGGAACGGTGAGCTGGACGCCATTCTACGCCATCCCCACTGGCGCCGTGGAAGTCGAATCCTCCGCGCTTCTGGCACTTCACCTGGGCGGCATCGATAGTCGCGGCGACTTCTTTTCCTCCAGCTTCTGGGCACAGAACGAAGGGCTTCCGCCGGCTTATCCGGAGGTGCTCGACGACGCCAGAGTGAAAGACGCCGTCGGCCGCTGGATCGATCTGGAGTTCCTGAATCGCGTTCAATCGATGGGGCGGCCGCCCGACGGCATTTGGGAACCCTGGTTCGAAACGTGGGAGCACTGGACTCAGGACGAGGTTCTGCGAGTGCTCTGGGGAAGATCGACTCCTGACGACGCCGTCCGCACGATCCTCGAATCAGCCAGTGCTCTCCGGGCAAAGGTCGGCGGCCAGTGATAGGCTCTTCGCCCCGTCGTATCCCGCGGCGCAATCTCCGCAGCTTTTGCTTCTGCACCAGCGTCGATATATGTGCAGCAGCCCTTGCTGACGCGCCGCCCGGCTCACGCCTTCAAACTCGCCCGCTCCGGTCAGGCTCGCCATATAGCGAGTGAGCCGGTTAGTGCTCACCGAGCCCGTTGCAAGATACACATCACGCAAAGACGCCACCAAGGAATCGTCTCCCCGAGAGCGCGCCACGCAGACGGCCATCGGCATGGCGACGTTAACCATGATCTCCCGCGCGCGGCTCTTTCCTAAAAGCGCGGTTGAAGATGTTTGCGTCAAACGCCCAAAGTCGATTCTTCCCGCCCAATAGTCGCTGGGCGCGACCGGCGCCGTGAACAGTATCTCGAGGCGATCCGGCGCGCCTCGTTCAACGGCGTCCGCCGCGGCGAGCATCAGGGCCTCACCCGGTGAACGATACAGACCCGTTGAGAAAATCCTGCACGCGGCGGCTATTCGCCGCGTAGGCCAGTTGCTGGGCCGCACGCCGTGAAAGCGCCACAACTTGCCGTCAAGAGACGGGAATAGCAGCGTTCGCCAGATGTCGGCGAGGCGTGCGCTGCGTTCATCATCGCTAAATGTTCCCGACTCTCCGGCCCGTTGCGCGGGCAGAAGACCGGCCGTCCCGAACATCACGGCCTCGGCGACCAGCAGTTGCTCGGCCCCCGGCTCAGCGAAAGGCTTTAGAGCATCCCACGTCAACAGCTTCGCAAGAGCCCGGAACGGCTCGCGGTTTTGCGAGTATCCGAGCGCGTCCAGCACCCGGCTGTACAGAACCTCGTCCACTGACGTGACTTCGATGTCTGCCTCGCATGCGTAGGATTTTTCCATGACTCTTTCCCAGCCCTGCCAGGCCAGCATTTTGGCCACTCTCCTATCGCCCGCAGACCTGAAATTCTCGACGCAAGGCCAGTCGCCGGCGATTACGCGATCGCCGCGCGCCGGTAGGTCGAGAATCGACATCCTGGATCCCAGCGCAATCGTGGGCGGGCCCTGGAACGAAGTTCCCGGTTCATGCCAGGCGACGTGCAACAACACCTGCGAATATGCGCTGTCGCCGTCGTGACCGTGACGAACCAATCGTTCGGGTCTACATGAACCTCCAGGTCGCCGATGAGCGCCGGTCCGCCATCGAAGCTGATTATTGCGTCCTCGATGTCCGGACCCGCGCCGGGGGACCGCCGCCCGCCGTAGACGACTTCTACTCGCCTGCCCAGGTTGTCTGTCAGGTTCGTTAGCGAGTGACAACGTTCTAACCAACAAGATTCGACACGCGCCTCAAGCTGCTCGGTATTACCCTCCCGACGGCTCATTTCCTGATCCTGGACGGGCGCGCGACGACGCGGCTGCCAGGGAGCGGCCGCGCGGCCACCGCCCTACCCGGCGGGCGCGCGCAAACGAGCGTAACCTCATCGCCGGCGAAGCCCAACGCCGGCTTCGCGCGCGGTATGGTTCGAGAGTCGTAAACTCTAGTCCTAATGTTTCGCAGCGTGATTGACGATCCAATATGAATGGTGAGGCCAAGGGTCAGGCAAAGCTGGAGCAAGTTTATGCTTGGCTCGTCAGAGAATATGGCGCGCCCGTCAACGAATGCCGCCCGGGGCCGCTCGACGAACTGATAGGCGCAATTCTGTCCCAGCACACCTCCGGCGCCAACAGCCGGCGAGCCTTTGACTCTCTGCGATCAACATTTCCGTCCTGGCGAGATGTCGCCGAGGCGTCCGAGGAAGAAATTGCCGACGCCATTCGGTCCGGCGGCCTGGCGGATCAGAAGGCGCCGCGAATAAAAAACATTTTGACCGAGGTGCTGGGCGATTCAGGCGAGGAAGACCTCCGTTGGCTGGCTGCCGCCGACACCGACACGGCGCGAGACTACCTGACTTCACTCCCGGGCGTTGGCCCCAAGACCGCGGCGTGTGTCTTGCTGTTCTCGCTCGGACGCCGCGCGTTTCCCGTGGACACCCACGTTCAGCGCCTGGCTCGACGGCTGGCGCTCGTTCCCGACTATTCATCTCCTCCACGGACCCAGCAATATCTGGAATCCGTCGTGCCTAAGGCGCGTATGTATCCGTTCCACATAAATCTGATCCGCCACGGCAGAACGATCTGTCGAGCGAGGCGGCCGAGTTGCGAGCGGTGCGGATTGCGGACCGCATGCGTCCATTACGCGGCTGAAATCGCCCCCGCGGGCGGATCGTTGGCTTAATGCCGGCTTACGACTACCAATGCCGCAACTGCGGAAAACGTACGTCCCGGCTCTTCCGATCGTTCGCCGCCGTTCGCGAGTTCCCCTGTCCCGATTGCAGCAAGTTCGACCTGGAGCGCCGGATTTCGAAGATTGCCGTGCTTCGCGGATCAGCCCAGTCGGGCGACTCCGGGCCGGACGGTCTGCCTGAGGCTGGCGCTGACCAGGACGATCCACGGGCGATCGCGCGAATGGCGCGAAGCATGGCCCGGGAAATGGGCGAGGAAATGCCTCCCGGTTACGACGAACTGCTCGGTCGGATGGAAGCCGGAGAAACGCCCCACGAAGAAGAATTCGCGGCTCTGGACGACGCCGAGTCCGGCGATTCCCGGGATCCCCTCTAATGCGGATATCTGCCTAGCATGACGGACGGAAAAGGTCTCTCGTTCGACCTGCTCGCGTTGGACGTCGACGGGACGATTTGCGATTACTCTTCACGAATAGACGACCGGACAATGCAAGCCATCCGGGCCGTCGAAGCGCGGGGAGCGACTATCGTCATCGCCACGGGGCGCCGGTGGCCGACCGCGATTCGGGTTATCGAGCCGCTTCAGGTCTGCCGGTACTTGATACAGAGCAACGGCGCGGTAGTTCGACGAATTGCCGACAAAGCTGTGCTCAAGAGCCGGTTCATCCCCCATGAAACCGCCGCTAATTTGTTCGCCCTCTTTCGCGCCCATGGCGTAATTGGAGTGTGGTACGACACTCCAGGGCGCAGCCACAAACTGTTCGTCGACGGCTGCACTTCCGCCAGCCGCCAGTTGCAGCTTTACTCGTCTTCAAATCCGTCCGCGTTCGTCCGGCTCGACGGCTTTAGTCACTTGGCGGAAGCCATGCAACTCGTCGTGTTTGGCGAGGAGCCTGCGCTCCAGTCCGTTGCAGACGATCTGGAAGCCGCCCACTCGGATACGGTCCGCGTAATCCCGTGGCAGAGTCCCCGGCTCGACGGGCTTGTGCTCGAAGTGCTGGCAAAGGATGCGTCGAAGGGGTGGGCGCTATCCTGGCTGGCCGATCAGCTCGGTGTTGACCGCAATCGGGTCATCGCCATAGGCGACGACGTGAACGACGTTGAAATGCTGCGGTGGGCGGGAATCGGAATCGCCATGGGCAATGCAACCGGCCCCGCAGAATCCGCGGCCGACTTCGTCATCGGTCACGTAGACGAAGGAGGGCTTCCGCAGTATTTGGAAT
Source organism: Chloroflexota bacterium (assembly GCA_965263025.1). Taxonomy (GTDB): domain Bacteria; phylum Chloroflexota; class UBA11872; order UBA11872; family VXNJ01; genus JAPOVO01. The sequence continues at coordinate 1,215,117 of OZ253578.1, forward strand.
CTGTCCTGTGAACAGAAGCCGTTCAACGACCGTGCGGAGGCCCCTCTAGCCGCACACGGCTGCGCCGGTCTCACTATGGAATCGCGGCGAGCGCCTCCTTCGGATCACGCGCCAGATTCTCACGATTGAATGTCTGGTACGTCACCTCACCTTCCGGATCGACCACTACCGTCATTCGGTCGTCCGTTCCGGTGTCAGCATTCCAGTTGCCGTACAGCTCTCCCGCCTTGTGGTCCGGAAAGTCGCTTAGAAGGTGAAAGTGGGCGGGGAGCTTCAACTGCTCGGCAAAGGCCTTGTGCGCCCATCTGCTGTCAACACTGATTCCGATCAGGCTCGCGCCCTTGGATTCCAACTCGTCCGCGTGGTCCCGCCACGCGCTCAATTCATCCGCTCAGACGGGAGAAAAATCGAGTCTGAAGAATACAACCACAACGTGTACGCCGCGAAAGTCGCTCAGGCTGACGTTGTTTCCGTCAACGTTCTGCAATTCGACATCCGGCGCCGTCTGCCCAGTCTTTACAGCCTCCAAAGCCGCCTCCTCGCCGATTCTGCGGATCGGTCGAACCGCCCCGGCTCGCGTAATCGAACAGTAAGACATTCCTTCGCCGATTGTACGCGATGCGCCGCAAGGCCCGTGGCGGCGTTTCGTCGAATCGCTGTTCGGCCCAGCACCGCCCTTCCGCTTGTCCGACCCTTACAATAAGGATGTTATCCCTGTGCCGCCGGCGTAGCTCAATGGTAGAGCGGGGCTTTCGTAAAGCTCAGGTTGAGGGTTCGACTCCCCCCGCCGGCTCCGGCGTGTCCCCCGAACCGCGCAGCTGGGCGGTTGCGCTCCCTCTATCCCGGTTTCCAGATTGCCGTCGTCAAACCGCCGTTCGATCTGACCGAAAGGCAGTCCAGCCATCGCACCAGCTGGACTACCGACCAGGCGAATGGGACGTAGCCCAGATATCCCGCCGCCGGCATCTCGAAAATCTTCCAGAAGCCAAGGTATGGGATCTCGTATTCCCACTTCGGCATCGACCAGTGATTCCAGAATTCCCAAAGGAAACCGCAGATAAGTCCCCCGGCCGCGATAATCAACAAATCGGTCCAACGCCCTGACATGAGGTCCCAGACGAGGCTTCGACCGCCCGTCGAGGCGACCAGCCCATCGAATATCAACGCCGGCGCAACCCATACAAGCGGAAAGAGTTGGGCGGGAAACACCACTACGGCGACTTGCAGCACGGCCCCGGTCACGATGAGAAACGCCGGGAAGCGGCGATTGCCGGAGCGGTCCAACCCGCGAGGTTCATGCCGCGGACGCGCCCGCCGGATCATCGAACCGACGGCGCATATCGCCGGAACCACCGTTGAAAACGCCACGGACGTTAGCAACGCGTATTGCACTGGCCCGTAGTCGAAACTCAAGACGTAGCGCCAGTTCTGCACTCTTTCGTTAATTAGCTCGAACCACCACCACAAAGGAACGGATAGAACGGCGAGCTGTACATGTCTCCGCAGACCCGGATATGCGGTCTTCCCCAACGTCCACGCAAGCAGGCTGGCGCCTGTCCAAAGGGACCAGAAGGCGAGGGCGTTGAAATATGTGTCTACGCCCCACATGATCGACCAGCCGGCCGCCGTCAAAGCCAGCCCGAGCAACAGCCCAATAGATGAGCGGCGCCTCAAACGCCCCCGGAGCGTCACGGATTTCGGTGCGGCCTTTACGCTCACAATCCGTTGATCAGACATAACGCGTTGATAAACAACGAGAAGGCCGCCATGCGGACAGCGAAGCTAGTACGCGCCATTTGCCCCGCAAGCGCGGGGGGGGGGCATTGCCGAGTTGATTGAAGCGGGCATGGCTGTCGCGTTTAAATCTCTCGTACGGAGCTTCCGATTCGTGGAAGCGTATCGTAGATGAAATTCGAAGCGCGTCGGTGCGGCTTGGACGGGAAGTCGGAATCCTGGCGCCCCTCGAGGGTCCCAAAGTCCGGCTCGGGGAGCTGATCGGAGGCCAAGCCCACCTGGCGGCGGAAGAGTAGCTATCCGACGCTGCCCCGACAGCCGCTTTGCCTGCGAAATTCACTGCGGACAATAATCCAGCGTTCCGTTTCCAAATCGTTTTCTCATCCGCGGAGTCGAGATTCTTGTAAAATCGCGACGTATTCATACCCGCCCCGCCAGCGCGGGTCGCTACAAGTGGAGAGATACCATCTCATCAACAAACTCAAACAAGTTGGACTGGGCGCTCGTCCTGGGAGCCTCGAGCGGTTTTGGCGCGGCGGCTTGCAGGGCGTTTGCGGCCGATGGTCTCAACATTTTCGGCGTCCACCTTGACCGGCGCGCAACTCTTCCCCTTGCCCATAAGGTTGTCAGCGACATCGAGTCGCACGGGCGGAAAGCCCGTTTCTTCAACTCCAACGCGGCGCAAGACGACGCCCGCGAGTCGGTGATCGCCGCGATCGGCGAAGAGCTTGGCGAAGATTCGCACGGGCGTCTCCGCGCCGTTCTGCATTCGCTGGCGTTCGGAAATCTGCTGCCGTATACGTCGGACGGGAGCTCTCGCACCATCTCGCGGGCCCAGATGGAGATGACGTTCGATGTAATGGCTCACAGTCTGGTGTATTGGACCAGGGGGCTAGTGGAACGAGGCATCCTGGCGGAAGGCGGGCGGGTCTTCGCGATGACCAGCGAGGGGGCCACCAAAATCTGGGCCCACTACGGCGCCGTTTCCGCGGTGAAAGCCACGCTCGACGCACACGTTCGGCGCCTGGCATTCGAGCTGGCCCCGAAAGGCATCACCGTCAACGCCATTCGCGCCGGCGTCACCGATACGCCGGCAGCCCGCGTAATTGGCGGCAGCGACGAGCTGATCGCTCGCGCAAGTCTCGCGAATCCCAGCGGCCGGCTGACCACTCCGGAAGACGTGGCGAGCGCAATGGCCGCGCTATGTGACGATCGCACGCACTGGATCACCGGGAACGTGATCGGAGTCGACGGCGGCGAAATCCTGACGAGCTGACAGCGCCATTCACCGTGACAGGCTATTCGGGAACGCCGCTCCCAAAGAAACTGGGGATCAAGCCTTCGTCCCGTTTGGCTCTCGTCTATCCCCCGAAAGACATTGATGAGATCCTGGGCGAGCTTCCCGACGGCGTGCGGATATGTTCCACGGACGACGACGCACTCAACGTTGTCGTCTTCTTCACCAAGCGGAGGCTGCTGCTTGAGGACCACTTTTGCGGCCTTGCGGCGCGGCTTCAGCCGGCTGGATCGCTTTGGATAGCTTGGCCCAAGCGCCGTTCCGGCGTCGAGACGGACCTCACAGATAGGGTTGTTCGGGAGGTGGGGCTGAGCAAAGGCCTCGTCGACACCAAGGTCTGCGCCATCTCGGATATCTGGTCAGGCCTTCGATTCGTTTACCGTCTGGTCGACCGACCGGCGCTCAAGGGCAGCGGGAGCTGAGCAAATCCCGAATCGCCGGCGTTTGCGGGCATTGGACGAACGTCAAGTCCAGCGTCCCGCCGCGCGTCTTCGACTATTCGCATAATCCGTCTTTGGTACTCCCCCGGCGCGTAGGCTCCGTTGTAGAACTTCCGGTAGCGCCTGGCGAGGTCGGGACGGCGAGCGCCAAGCTGCTCGACAAAATGCTTGCCTACGATCGGTTTGAGACGGAGAACAGCAGCGCCGACAAATTCCGCTCCATTGTCCACCGCGGCTCGAAACACCTCGCGTATCTGCGACTCGGAATCGGTTAACCCGGGCATTATCGGCGCAAGGTTTATCCCAGTGGAGATTCCCGCGTCGCGAAGCCTGCGGAGCGTCATCAGCCGCCGCCGCGGCGGAGCCGTTCGCGCTTCGACGACTGCCGAGACGGTATCGTCAAGAATAGGCAGACTGATAACAACGGTCGCCTTGGCGCACCGCCGCGAGCAATCTTTCAGCAAGTCGATGTCGCGGATGACCATTGAATTCTTGGTGATGAGTCCAAAGGGCCACCGTCGATCCGCCAGCACCTCCAGGCATCGACGCGTGAGCATGTAAGTTCCCTCGATGGGCTGGTATGGGTCCGTTGCCGTGCCGACCGCGATTTCCGACCGTTGACGCCTTGTCGACGTGAGTTCAACCGCTAAGAGGTCCGCTACATTCCGTTTCACGATGATTGTTCGCTCGAAATCCTCACCGGCCCCGAGATCCAGGTACGTGTGCGTCTCGCGCGCATAGCAGTACCAGCAGCCGTGCTGACAGCCTCGATACGGATTCAGACCCCATCTAAAGGACATTCCCTTGACGCGGCTCAAGGCTGACTTCGAATCCACCTCGAGAATTCGGAGCCGCCCCATCGACGTGATACGGCGGACCTGCGACAACATGGCGAACAGAATACCATACAAGTTACGAACGCAGGTTGATCGCCGGTCTTTGCCAACCGAGGTCCCGCGCCCCGACGCCGGCGGCCGTCTTAAACTAGTCTGAACCCGGCGCGATCGAGTCGAGCAGGGGCGCCGGAGTCCATCACGACGGAAGTAGAAAAAATGATCGATTTGTCTGATATCAGGGTTGCAGTCGTCGGCGTCGGTCATTGGCACACGGTCATAGACGCCCGCTATGTCGATCACTTGCGCGACCTGGGCGTCCAATTAGTCGCGGTGTCGGACCCGGACTCCGCTATCGCGGAATCAAGAGGCCGTTTGTTCGAAGTCCCGTCGTACACCGACTTTCGAGAAATGCTCGGCGAAACTGAGCCCGATTTCGTCGTAGCCCTCGGCAAGCACTCCGAAATGGCGGCGACGGCGGGCTATCTGGTGGACACCGGATATCCATTCATGATGGAAAAGCCAATGGCGCTTTCCGCCGAGGAGTTGCGGCCGGTCGTCGAGCGGGCCGAGGCCAAGGGGGCCTTTGTCGCCGTGCCATACGCAATCCGGCGCTCGGCGTTCGCGCGGCGAGCGGTGGAGATGGTCGGGCGCGGCGAGTTCGGAACGATTTCCCACACCCAGTTCCGCATGATTCGGCCCACGCCCCAACGGTATATCGACTGCGGATCGGCATGGATGCTCGGCTCCGAACACAGCGGAGGCGGCTGCCTCAGGAATCTCGGAGGACACGCGTTCGATGTCTTTCGTTTGATTGCGGGACCCGAAGTCGAGGTGGTCGCCGCATCTATGTCTTCGGCCGTGCACCGCCTTCCTGTGGAGGACTACGCGATTGTTACGCTCAGAGGCGGCGAAGTGATTGGCACCGTCGAGGCCGGTTGCAATTTTCCGGTTGACGGCACCGATGGCGAATGGAGGATCGCCGGATCGGAAGCTCACCTGCTTTGGAACGGCGACAGAATGGTCGAAACGAGAGCGGGCAAGGATCCGATAGTTACCAAATTGGATGCCAGCGCCAGCTACCGCGACACCGTGATGGAAATCCTTAGCGCCTGGAAACAAGGCCGTCCGCCATTCGCCTCGGCGCGGGATTGCCTGCTGGCGGATGAACTGATCGATTCAGCCTACCGGCTGGCTGCGGGAAGTCCTTCCGCCTAGCGCGGCCAACGGTCCGCGCCAGGACGCTTCGGCAGCCAGCGTATGAGTCTGCGCACTTTCGCTTGATAAGTAATTCGGCGCCGAGTCAAGTCCGCCGATAGGGAGCCCACGGTTCGTACAAATGGCTGCTCCGTTCTGGCAAAGCCAGCGCAGCGGCAACGTCGCCGCGCATAGCATCAACAAGCTCCGCTGCGCTCGAAAACTTGGCCTCGGGGCGAATCAGCTCTTCAAAAAAGACGCGCAACTCCGTCCCGTACAAGTCTTCGTCGAAGTCGAGCAGATGGACTTCCAGCAGCAGGTCGCCGTTTTCGACGAAAGTCGGACGGGTTCCCAGGCTTATGACTGCGCTCAGTCGACCGCGTTCCGGCTGGCCGACGACAACAGTCGACCCCTTGTAGATGCCAGGGGCCGGCAACACCAAATCAGAGGGGACCCTGAGGTTGGCCGTTGGAAAGCCCAGTTCTCTCCCTCGACGATCGCCTTTTTCGACGATCCCCTTGTAGCTCGGCAGCCTTCCCAGAAGCTTGACCGCAGTCGCAACGTCCCCTCGCGAATACGCCTTCCTGACCAGTCCGCTTCCGATCCGCTCGCCCGAACCCACGACGTCAACAACCTTCAGACGCACGCCCAGCCGGCTGGTTATTTCCTTAAGCTCGTCAATCCCGGCGTGGCGGTCGCGCCCCAGGCGGGCATCCTGCCCCAGCACTAGCACTTTCATACCCAAGCGATCACAGAGCGACGACAGATAGACGGCGGCGAGCTGATTGGAAAAGTGAATATCGAATTTCGCGATTTGCACGTAATCTGGCGCCCGGAGGGCGATCAGGTCGAGCCGGTCCTCGATCGTGGTCAGCAGCGAGATTTTTACGCCGGGCGCGAGGACGGTTGCCGGATGAGGCCACATGTTGATTGCGACCGACACGCCTTCGATTCCCCGCGCCGAACGCACCGTCTCGTCTATCACCGCCTGATGTCCAACATGCACGCCGTCGAACTTTCCGATGGTGACTGCGGCTGGACCGTCAATCCCAGAATCGCGGTCCGCCGGCAGGATTTCGGTCAAGCCGTGCGCACCTCAGGCCGCTGAATCACGACTTTGGGCCGCAGCAGGCTGCCGTCTTCAACCTCACCCATTCCGAGAAAGCGTCCCGCACAGTCGTAGACGCGATTCCAGCCGGTCGATCCCCTGACATCGATCATCGAGCCATGCAGAAACCGCGACATCCCATCGAATCCCAAGGCCAAACCCGCCGAACCCAATCCCGCCGTATCGGCAGCGTATGCGATTCTGCCGACGAATCCACTCTCGATCGAATGAACGGCTTCCTTCAGCGAGTAGGCTTGCGGCAAGCAAAACGGCCCGACTCTGGTTCTCGTAAGCCCCGCCAGGCATGCGCCGGAACCGAGCGCGCGGCCCAAATCGCGCGCGATGCTCCTGATGTATGTCCCCGTACCGCACTCGACCTCAATCGCGGCAACCAGGTTCCCGCGGCTCGACTCGCGCGATTCGCCGACGGTCCAGTCGAGCCCCGCGCGACTCAAGTCTCGAGCCGTCCAGAAATCGACCTCGAGCAATCGCGCCGAGGCGACGCGCACCTCGCGCTTGGCCAGCACAGGAGTCTCTCCCATGCGCGCGACCGCATAGGCCCTTTTCCCCGCCACCCGGACCGCGGAATAAGATGGCGGCTCCTGCATCGTTATGCCGACCAACCGCCGCAACTGGCGTCGAATTCGGCTCGGCGAGGGCAGAAGTCTGGACCGAGCAACCGGCCTGCCTTCCAGGTCGTCGGTCGTGGTGGCTATTCCAAACATCACAACTGCAACGTACGACTTGGTAAAGCCGTGCAGAAACGCAATCATGCGGGTGGCGCCACCCACCGCAACCGGCAGCACCCCGTCCGCCAGGGGGTCGAGCGTTCCAGCATGACCCACGCGACGAAACTTTCCGGCGCGCTTGATCGTGTTCACAACCTTGGCGGAAGTCATGTGACGAGGTTTTATGACGTTCAGAAAATAAGCGTCCGGGCGGGGCGGCTCTGGCGGCGACATTACCCGCCGGTCTCGGTAGACGGGTCGAGCGGCTCCACGTCCAGATCGCTAAGGACGCTCAAAACGGCGCTTCCATCGTAATAGGCGGCATCCATCTCAAACTCCAGGGCCGGGATATGCCGCAATTCCAGAACAAGCCCCAATTCCCTTCGAATATGGTTCGACGCGCGGGCGAGCGCGGCTCGCGATTTGGAGACTTGCTCATCGCCGCCCAGCACCGCCCACATCAACCGGGCATGACGCAGGTCCGCGGTGATAAAGGCTCTGGTTATGGTCACAAAGCCGAGATCCGGATCGTTGACCTTCGATCGCAGAATCTCACCCACGTCGCGAGTCACTTGTGCGGCCACACGCTGGGCCCGCCTGCTCATAGCCATCAAGTTTGGGGTTAAGGGGGGTTAGCGCCCGGGCCGGAACTCTTCTTCGTGAAAGGCCTCGACGAGATCGCCCAGCTGTATTGCCGGTCTGACTGAAAGCGCCAGACCGCACTCGTATCCGGCGGCAACTTGGTCGGCTACGTCAACGAACCGCCGGAGCGACTCTATCGCTCCGGTGCCGACTAAATCGCCCGCTCGCATCACTCGAATATTCGCGCCGCGCGTGATTGCACCCTCGGTAACCATGCCCCCAACTATCTTCATACTCCGCTCGGACCTGAACAGGCCCCGGACTTCCAGCCGGCCGTCGATAATCTCCCGAATCTCAGGTTTCAACATCCCGTCGAGAGTGAGACTCACGTCCTCGATCAGCTCGTAGATGATCCTGTAAGTCCGGATGTCTATCCCGTGAGCGTCGGCCAGCGCGTCGGCCGCGGCGGTGGACTTGACGCCGAAACCGATCACAACGCCCTTCGACGCCACCGCCAGATTGACGTCCGATTCGGTGATGTTGCCTACGCCGCCATAGACGACGTTGGCTTTTACCATGTCGTCACCCAGCGACTCGACCGAGCTGACGACAGCCTCGACCGAGCCGTCGGTATCGCCTTTGACGATGAGGTCAAGCTGCTGGATTTGGCCTTTCGAAAGCTGTATGGCGAGATCTTCGAGGCCAAGCCGGACAGCGACTGAAGTGTCTTCTCGCTGCGCTCGAAGCCGCCTTGACTCCGAGATTTGCCTGGCCGCACGGTCGTTTTCGACCACGGCCAGCACGTCGCCCGGTTTGGGCATTCTACTAATCCCCATCACCACTACTGGTTGCGACGGCGTAGCCTGCTTTACGCGTTGACCGCCGGGATCGAGGAGGGCGCGCACTTTTCCGTTTTCAGTCCCGATCACGAAAGAGTCCCCGGGCTTGATCTCACCGGCGGTAACGAGAACGTTGGCAAGCGGCCCCATGCTGCGATCCAAACGAGTCTCCATGACCATCGCCCGGCCCGGACCGGTTATCCGCGCTGTGGCCTCATCAAGCTGGGCCGTGAGCATGAGTACTTCAAGAAGGTCGTCCAGCCCGTCGCCTTGCTCCGCGCTGATTTCGACGTGAACGACGTTTCCGCCGTGGGATTCGACCAGCACCTCGTCGTTTGCCAGTTGCGCCAGAAGTTTCGGGACGTTGGCGGATTCGAGGTCCATTTTATTTACTGCCACGACAAGCGGAACGCCCGCGGCTCGAGCGTGACCGATCGCTTCCCGCGTTTGCGGCATTACGCCGTCGTCCGCGGCGACAACGAGCACGACGATATCGGTTATGTCGGCACCGCGCGCCCGCATTGCCGTGAACGCCTCGTGGCCGGGCGTATCGATAAACGTGAGCAGACTATCTTCGACCTGAACCTGATAGGCGCCGATGCTCTGGGTTATGCCGCCGATCTCACCTTTCGCGACGCTGGCTTTTCTGATCGTGTCGAGCAAGGTCGTCTTTCCATGGTCGACGTGCCCCATAACAGTGATTACCGGCGGTCGCGGGCCGATGTCGCCATCAGGATCTGGGATGTCCTCCTCGGCGACCTTGAGGTCTTTCTGGGCTTCGGTCTTCGTCGCGAGTTCAGCGTCAATCTGCAAGTCGGCGAGCAATATCGCCGCGGTTTCAAAGTCGAGAACCGCGTTGATGTTGGTGACTATCCCGCGACGGAACAGCTCGCCAATTACCTCTGACGGGCTCATATTGATGAGCTCGCTGAGTTCCGGAACGGTCGTCGAATCCGAGAGCGTGACTTTGGATGGACGTTCCTGAACCGCCGTAGCCTGCTCGGCCGCTCCCGGGGCCTCCTGCTGCGGACCAGTGCGGCGCCCTGGGGGCCGTCGTCTTGGCGGGCGATAGCGCCCCGACCTGCTACGCGGCGGCATTGTAAAACTCACTATTCATAATCGCCGGGACTTTCACCATCACGAAGACACCCCCACCTGCAAAGCGATATCCCGGAACTCGGAACGCAGTTTATCGATGGCGCCGGCTTCTAACCGAACCTTGAGCGCCCGTTCGATGGCGCCTCGTTCAACAGCCGTCTCCCAGCATTTGACCGAGTCACAAACGTAGGCGCCGCGTCCTGAAAGACGTCCGCTCACGTCCAAATTCAAAGACCCGTCGGGAAGCCGCACGATTCGGAGCAACTTGTCCTTGGCCGCTTTGAGCCTGCACACAATGCACGATCGTTGCGGGATATGCCTGCGCATCATCTATTCCTGATTCCGGTCGGATGTATCCGACCCATCTACGGCGACCGGTATTTGGGCGTCTTCCTCGCCGACGCCGGACTCGGGGACATCGTCCGCCAGCACTCCCAGGGTATCGAGCATTTCCTCAACCCCCGGCGCCGCCTCCACGTGCAGGCGGTCCGGCGCGGAAGCGTCCCTTATGTTTATCCTCCAACCAGTCAAGCGAGCTGCCAATCGAGTGTTTTGCCCCTCCTTGCCAATGGCAAGCGAGACCATGTCCGGACTCACCAGGACGTCGGCAAGGTTTTCGTCAACGTCTACAGAAACTTCCAGGACCTTGGCGGGACTCAACGCATTAGCGACGAACGCCCGTGGATCGGAGTGGTATTCGATTATCTCCACCTTCTCGGGCACGAGATCGCGCACGATGTTCTGAATCCGGACTCCGCGAACGCCAACGCACGACCCAACCGGATCGAGCCCGTCCTGATTCGACATCACCACGACCTTTGAGCGAACGCCCGCGTCCCGGGCAATCGCGATAATTTCAACGGCCTCGTTGGCAACTTCCGGAATTTCGCGCTCGAACAGCCGCCTTACGAAGTCCGGATGCCGACGGGAGACCCTTAACAGCGGCCCCCTGCCGGTATCGTTGAGGCCTACCAGGTACGCCCGAATGCGCTGCCCCGGCCGATAACGCTCCGTTGGGATCTGCTCATTGGGCGGCAGAATGCCTTCCGCTCTCCCGAATTCCAGAATTGCCCCTCGATTGTCCATGCGGGTCACTCGCCCGACGAGAAGCTCTCCCACGTGGTCGACATAACGGTCGATCACAAGCGAGCGCTCAGCTTCTCGAAGCGTTTGAAACAACGTCTGCCGGGCCTTTTGCGCGGCTATCCTGCCGAATCCCGCCGGGGTTATGTCAACCTGAACGACTTCGGCGAGCTTGGCTGAACTGTCGAGTTCGCTCGCCGCTTCCAGCGATATCTCGGTCGCCACGTCGCTCACTTGGTCAACGACGGTCCGGTTGGCGTACACGGTAAAGGTTCCCTCTTTGCCAACCCGCGCCTCAATGTCCTGAGCGGCCCCAGGCATATCGTGATAGGCCGACTCGACCCCGACGCGCACGGCCTCGAGTACATCATCCACTCTAAGGCCTTTTTCGGCTGCAATCTGCGCAAGGGCCAGCTCGAACTCGTTCTTCATAGCCCCCCGCCTAGTTTGATTCAGCCGACTCGATGAGGGATCCGCGCCACCTCGAAATGGGTCGAACGAAAAATAAAAGTGGGACAACGCCCACTTCGCACCATTCTCGGAAAGACCGTCTGATCTCCGCTCAGTATAGCATTCGCAGCCCCTCAATGGGCCTCAATCGCGAATCTTCATCGACGCGCTTCAATATGCGTAACGGCTAAACGACGCAGATGTTACGGTTGTCAAAAAGTCGAATCAGGTCTCTGCGAAACTTGACCATCACCATCGCCCCTCGGTCGAAATCTTCTCCGATATCGAACTTGCCGACGATGTCCTGTTCGCCCATTCGAAACGTGACCAGCTGACTGCGGTCGCTCAACATTCGCTGGACGATATCAACCTCAAGCGCAAGTGAATTGGCTCCCCCGTCGCCGTTTCCGAGTTCAAGGTGCTCCGGGCGGATTCCAAGCGTGACCGACTCTCCATTCAGTCCTCGAAGCGAATCACCGTCGACCTGGAATTCGCGACCGCCGCAGATCAATCGTCCTTCCCGCACCGATGCGGGCAGCAAATTCATCGGCGGACTGCCAAAAAATCCCGCGACGAACTTGCTGATCGGGCGCTCGTAGATCTGACTGTACGTGCCAATCTGTACGATTTTCCCAGCCTGCATGACTGCAATGCGATCGCCAAGGGCGATCGCTTCAGTTTGATCGTGGGTTACGTAGACCGCGGTGATTCCAAATCGCCTCAGCAGCCTCTTGATCTGGATCCGGGTCTGCGAGCGGAGTTTTGCGTCGAGATTGGAAAGCGGCTCGTCGAATAGGAACAGCCGGGGATTTCGGATGATGCACCGTGCGATCGCCACTCGCTGCTTTTGCCCGCCCGATAACGTTTTTGGCTTTCTGTCGAGCAGCTCTTCGAAACCTTCGCCCATGATCTTGCACGTTGTTTCGACACGCTCCGGCACTTCGGGATCGCGTTTGTGCATCTTGAAGAAGAATCCGAGATTACGCTTGCTTTCCATGTGCGGATAGAGGGCGTAGTTCTGAAAGACGATACCGATCAGTCTGTCTCGGGGTGGGAATTCCGTGACGTCCTCATCGTCGAAGTACACAGCGCCCGAACTCACCGGAACCAGTCCGCCAAGCGTCCTCAAGAGACTGGTCTTGCCGCACCCGGACGGACCCACGACAGCTATCGTTTCGCCGTCCTCCACGGACAAGCTCACCTCGTCCAGCGCCAGGACTCGCCCGTCAACTACCTTCGGGCCGTTCCCTTCCTCACTGATTCCGAGACCGAGATTGCTCGATCTGTTCATAAGCCGGCTTACGGCGTCGTTGGTCGACAACCAGACCTTAACTCCGTCAACGGTTATCGAGGACATTGCATTTTTCGTGTTATTACGCGCCCCCGCGCAAACCTGTGTTTAGCCGTCGTCGCCCTCCGCCTCCAGCCCATAACCCTCAAGCAGATCCGCGGCGACGCGATGGCCCGTAAATGCCACGACGCACGGCCCAACGATGAGAGCGACGATATTGAAAATCGGAACGAAGATCGCGCTGAGGAGGGTGATGATCCCCAGACCGACAGTCGCTCCGGGGTTGCCGATCACAAGCACCGCAGCGTTTCGGACCGTATGGTAGACGCTGAGATCAAGGCTTACCATGAGCACGTACAAGTATGGTTGCATCAGTATCCAAAACAGCAGCAGATAAATGAACAAAACCGCAATGATCTGCTGCAACAGCTCTCCGGAAAACCAGTAGAACGAGAACCCGATCAGACAGACGAAAAGCCCCGCGCAATCGGTTACCGCTAAAAGCCAGCCCCGGAAGAAAAACCGTTTGAAGCCTCGCCCAAACAGGGCAAACGTCACCGGTTCAAGCTCGATAAATCTGTGGGAGCTGTGATACAAAGCGGCGGTTCCGGGCCCGGCTACCAACAGCACTATGGCCGTCATTACGGGCGCAATCACCAAAAGCTCCAGAGGAATGATCCGGTCGGCGATACTCTCGCGAGCCTCCTGCTGCGACATAACCACGACCACCAGGGTCGCTGGAAGGATGAGTGGCAGCACCGTAAGTGTCCATAGAATGTTCACCTTGAGAGTCACGGTCAAGAGCTCGTAGTAGAGTTGACCGAGCGCCCACCAAAAGTGCCGCAATACTCGAATCAATCGTCTTCGCCGCTTTCCGCCGGACTTCTGAACCGGCAAATTACCAATCGCGCCCTGATCTTAGCGACTTGGCGGCCTGGCCACACTAATCCCACTCTCCTCATGACTCTCCGTCACCGAACTGCAACTCCCAACAGCGAGAAGTCAGTGCTCCCCGGTGATCCGCCGACGGTCAAGTCGGACCATCGCCGCATCCGGCGCCTCAGACGAAACGCCTTTGTCAGCCTGAGTTACCGCAAAGGCTTCGACCCCATGCGTTCCCGTCAACCGCTTCGCGAAAGCCTCGGGTTCCCGGCTGATACAAATGATCGTGCCGCCATGACCGGCGCCGGCGAGCTTCGCGCTGGCAGCCCCAAGGCTCAAGACGGTACGCCGAAGCCGTTCGACCGCCTGGCCCGAGCCGCCCAGGCCGCGAATGATCTGCTGGTTGTCCGTCATCGATTCGGCTACGCCCGTCCAATCCCGACGTTCGAACAGCTCTCGCGCATTCCGGGCGATGTTCGCAATAGCGGACATACCGTCGACTACGTCGCGGTCGCCGTGGAGCCAGCGCTGCCGCAACGGACGGTGTGGAGAGCTCGACTCTCTCCGGACACCCGTGTTGGCTATGACGAACGGCAGCGTTCCGCTAGCCTCGGTGAGGGTCTCAACCGTCGCCAGGGGTTCGAGATTCTGGCCCAGCCAGCGTTCCTTTCCTTCAAAATCCATGTACGACAGTCCGCCGAACGTCGTGGCGTAGAAGTCCTGATATCCGCACGTTATCCCCATCCGTTGAAACTCGATCGATCTCGCCGTCTCCGCGGCGTCGTACCTGTCGCGCTCTGTGTGCAGGAATCGGTCTGTGGCGTGGAGCGCCGCCGCAACAAGAGCACTGGAACTTGAAAGGCCCGCATTTGCGGGTATGTCGCTCCAGCACGTAATCCTGGCCGACCGCCTTCCCCAGGGCTGCCCGGCAAGAACAGCCTTTAGAACATTGAGATAGGTCAGGCGGCGCCGGGACTCGATAGATCCTAGGTCCAGGTCCCAAAGCTCATCCGGGTGCGGGTACGGCGCGAGGGCAAGATCGTCTCGCGCCCGAATCGTCTGCGAAATTCCCGCGTCCAACGAATTTAGAATGAACTCGTCGGACGGCTCAATCGCGACGAACGCCCGCCGTTCGATCGCGACCGATATCACCGCGCCGCCGTACATGTCGCTGGGATTTCCGACGATGCCGGCTCTACCCGGAGCCGAGCTGACGATTATGTTCTCAGGCAGACGGCGCCCCCTTTCCCTAACTCAGATTACAGGCGCCGCGGCCCGGTCAACCACGAACCCCAAAGAGGCTATCGATGTGAGCGCCCGGGCCGCCCTGCCCGTTCAACTCGGCGTCAACCCTCTAGACTCTGCATTATGTTGGGATGCATCCGCTTTTTTCTTTACGCAGCTATCGCCATGGCTGCGGCCCTGGCCATAGTTGCTTTCTTCGCTTCGAAACCAGAAATCGACACTTCCGACCTGAGCGAGATCATAGTGCGCGACCGCGATCGCTCGGAACTGAACATACGGCTGGCCAAAGTCAACTCGACGATCGATCAAAGCAAGAAGACCGGTGTCTCCATTCCGGTTCATATCTCTATATCTGAGACCGAGCTTGCCTCGAAGATCCACGCCTGGGCGGGCAAGAAACTCTTCGCCGAGTTCAGAGACTTGCGCGCGCATTTCAAAGACAACACCCTCATAGTCGTCGGGACCATGCGCATAGGCAGATTCGATTTCCCGTTTCGAAACGACATCAGTCTTCGAATTGAAACGGGCGTACGCAGCCTCGAGCTGATTCGCGTCCAGATCGGCGGTCTGTTCTTGCCGGGGCCGTTGCGTGCGGCTCTCGTCGGCCTCGCCGAACGATCACTGGATGCCGGATTCCCCCGTCCCCCCATAGAGGTGGAAACTCTGCTGTTTTCAGAAGACACGCTTGTCATTTCCGGGTCAACGCGAGGTTGATCCGGCACCCTGTCCGAGGTCTATAGCCGGGCCCAATTTAGCGCCAACGCCACTTTGCAGGCGTCTTCGAGCACGGAGGTCCACTGAAATGCTTCCTCCAGTGAAGCGCCTGCTGAATACGCGCCGTGCCCGCGAGCTATGACCACTTTGTGTTTCGCGAGCATTCGCGCAATCTCACCCGCCGCGGCTTCGACCGCTTTTCCGGCCGGCGTATCGACAATCGGAACCCGAGGCATGTAATGGCAGGCCTCTAGAGTCCGCGGCGTGAACTCGGCGCCGTTTTCGAGCAGGGAGACAGCGATAGCGTTACCCGGGTGTCCGTGAATGACCGCCAGGTGATCGGAGGTCGCATACACTGCCAGATGCACGCTCGCCTCTGACGAAGCCTCGTTCGGTACGCTCTCGTCCGACACTCCGGATTCGACGAGATCGGCGGAGGCAAGCCGTCCCAAACGGGCCCCGCTTCGCGTTATGACCACCCGACCGTCCACGCGAACACTCATGTTTCCGCTGTGGGAGCCGACCAGGCCACCAATAAACATGTCTCGACCGATTTCCGCAAAGTCGGCCACTATCTGCGCGCGACGGTTAGCGCGCACAGCCGCAGCTCAGTCTATGGCCTCAAGCGACTTGCCATGCAGTTCGGCCAGCGACGCAAAGAAATCAAGGACGTTATTGAGTTCCCGGCTGGGCGGAAGTCCGTCGGCTCCGCGAACTACTACGTCGACAGGCAATCCGGCGCCGTCTCCCATCGCCACGTATGCCTTGAGGTAGGCGTTGGGAAACTTGCCCATAACCTCTTGCAGAAGCGGGGAAACTTGCGACTCGAACATCTCGATTCGCACCCGCCGGACGGCTACCTTGCCCCGATAGCCTTGACTGACGATCCCGGCAAGATGAGCCTCGAATATCCCCTTCACTTCACGCGGCGGCCCCGGCATGCAAAACACCACCGAACCGTCGACCTCGACTGCGAAGCCGGGCGCCCAGCCGACCGGATTGATGAACACGCGAGCCGCTTCGGGCACGGAGCCCATCTTTACCATGCTTGGGTTTAGCTCCTCGGTCGCGGGAATCTGCCGTCTCTCTCTATAATCGGCGACTACGGCTTCGTCCGACCGCAACCCGCAGCCGGCGATCTTCGCAACGATCTCCACGGTCAGGTCGTCCGGCGTCGGTCCCAGTCCCCCCGTCGTCACGATGAGCCCCGCGCCGCGGTCGATCGAGTCCCGCAGCGCCGATTCCACTTCGTCGGGAACATCGCGGACCGCGGTGATCCTGCCCAGATCGCCGCCGGCGGCGACAATCCGCTCGGCCAGCCACGACGAATTAGTATCCTGGATCCTGCCTAAGATCACTTCCGTGCCTATGGAGAAAATCTCCACACGCGCGTCCGCATCGAGAGTAAGCAATCGAACCTCCACAACACCACGACCGCCGGGATTCTAGCGCGAAGCTCCAGGAGGCACTCAGAAGTCGATTCGGAGAACGACCGGCAGGTGATCGGATTCCGTGACATCCACGGTCAGCGCGGAAATGGATCGCACACTGTGGGAGGCGAAAATATAGTCGATCTGCCGCGACGGCGTATCCGACGGAAACGTAAGAAGAGTCGCCCCACGAGTGAGATCGTTCAACCGCTCGGTCATCGACTCGTATCCAGACGAGTCGGGTCCCATATTGAAGTCGCCGGCGAGTAGCACCGGCGCGCTCCGCCTCGATACCCAGTCGAGCAGCGATTCGACTTGCCAAAGCCGCCCCACTGCGCGCCTGCCAAGATGCGTCGATACGGCGACGAACGGCCTCCCTTCATGCTCAAGCTCAACCCACGCGAACCCACGCGGTTCCCGCCCGGGCAGACCAGGCAGCGCGTTACCTCCATTCGAGCGGGCGTGGCCTTTCCATAACACGGCCACGCCGTATTGGGCCGGGTGCGCTTCCGAATTCCACTCACCGAGCAAGTTTGGGGCGTATACGGCGTGCATCCCGAGGCCGGCGGCTAAGTATTCGCACTGGTCGACCGAGCCGCTCCGCTCCCAATCGCGGTCCACCTCCTGCAAAGCCGCCACGTCGGGACTGAGCGACCTCAGCAAGTCTAACTGCCGGTCGATATTCGCCCGGTCGTTAACGTCGCGGCCGCCGCGGATGTTGTAGGAAACGATCACAAGGCCGCCGGGCGTTGCTTGCGACAAGCCAGCCGACCTCAGGGCTCTAGCTGTTGCCGGGCAACCGGTTCGTATTCCAGATTACGTCCCACGCTGCCGGCCTGCCTCGCTTCGTCCGCGACCTGGGCGATATACCGCTGAATCAGGCCGACGTTGGGAATCAACACTTTCGCGCCGTTTTCACCCTCCGCCGGATAAACGCGGCTTTCCGTGTAGTCGATGTTGGCGACCTTGAGCGCGCTCGGCGGTATCTGCAAAGACAGCTTTGCCAACGAGGGGATTTTCGCAATGGGCAAATTGGACTCGAACATACTGATGACGCGCCCGACCAGCGCCGGAGCCTTGACTATCGACTCAGGCGTCAGAATCTGATCGCGAATCGACGTAAGAAACTGCTGCTGCCTCTCCATGCGGCCGAAATCGCCCTCCGGGTCTTCCCACCGCGTACGCACGTATTTCAACGCCGCATCGCCGTCAAGCCGGTGCGTGCCCGCCCTCAGGATGAATGGATCAAACCCGTCATCGCTCGCGTTTGGATACTTGTAGTCGAAAATATCACGCTCGACACTAACGTCGACTCCCCCAAAAAGGTCGACAATCTCCACAAACCCGTCAAAATCCATCGTCACGTGGTAATCGATCGGGAATCCGACCAGATCAGCCACACGCTCTCGCAAACTGTCAGCCCCTTCAAGGAAGAGCACAGTGTTTATTCGGTACGGTTCGGTTTCGCATTTCTCGAGGCAGACGTCGCGGGGTATCGAGACCAGAACCGCCGACCGAGAGTTCGGATCGACCCTCAGCACCATGATTGTGTCTGTTTTCGCGAACGGATCGTCCTCACGCCTGTCTGTTCCCAACAGCAAGAACGCGACTTCTTCCTCGGCGGGCCAGTCCGGAATGAACTCCAACGGATTGGTCACTTTGGCGGGAAGATCGACGACCGGCGCAACCGCCTGACGAACCTTCTCTTTGAAACTCGGCGTCACCGAAGTTGAGGCGGTCGGCTCCTGGATTTGGGGCGCGCCGTTGACTTGGGTTTTTGCGGCACCCTCGGGCTCGTCGCCCGAGTACGCCCAGACCACGACTCCGAGAATCGCGGCGATCCCAAAAGCGGATAACGCTCCGGCGAGACTTAGATATTCCCCGCGGCTGCGGGAAGGTCTACGGAATGGTTTGGACGATATCAATCTGGCCCAATCTTAAACAGAGTCACGGCGCCAGCAGAGCGTCCAAGCCTCCCGTTTGCCCTACTGATAACTGCGCATTATGCCCGCGACTCGTGGCTGCGTCTACACCCGGTCCGAAATGCCGGCGGGGTGCACAATCACAACGCGCGAACCAGCTAATTCGTGACCATGACGTCGCCTGAAGTTACCGATTCAAGCCGGCGCTTTGTCTTGACCATCTCTGCCGCAAGAAGTATGGACGCAGCCATGCTCTCGTCACTTGCCCGGCACTCACCGGCGCGCCCGTAGGCTGTCCCATGGTCAACCGACGTGCGGATAACCGGCGTGTTTACGGTCACGTTTATGCCGTGGTGGAATCCGAGCATCTTTACTGCGATGTGTCCCTGGTCGTGATACATGGCGACCGCCCCGTCGAAGTCGCCGTCGCGCGTCCTGGCGAAGACCGTATCCGGAGGCAAGGGGCCTTCGACGTTTATACCCTGAGCCCTGGCCTCCTCCACCGCCGGCGCAATCTCGTGTTCTTCCTGGGGGCCGAACATACCGCCAGGCTCGGCGTGAGGATTTAGCCCCGCGACGGCAATATGAGGACTATCGAGCCCCACCGCAAGCAGAGCGTTGTGGCAGACTTCAATCGCCTCCAGCACGCGCTCGCGCTCGACGAGGTCAACCGCATCCCCTAACCCCACATGGGTAGAGACGTGGACCACGCGCAGGTTGCCGGCCACGAGCATCATCCTCGGACTCGGTGAGTTCGAATACTGCCCGAC
This sequence comes from Chloroflexota bacterium, assembly GCA_965263025.1. Lineage (GTDB taxonomy): Bacteria > Chloroflexota > UBA11872 > UBA11872 > VXNJ01 > JAPOVO01. Next base: position 1,234,760 of record OZ253578.1, read on the forward strand.
TATCTCCGTGTGACCAGGGAAATCGTAGCCCGCCATCCTCATCGCAAGCTTGTGCAGCGGAGCCGTCGCCATCGCGTCGATATCGCCGGCCATCGCCAGCTCGACCGCCTTTATCACGGCGGTTACCGCTGCCTCCCCGCCCTCGGCGGTAGGGCGCTTGAACGGTAATTCTAAATGGTCCGCTCCCCATGCGTCGTATACCTCGACCGAACCCGGCTCGAATTTCGATTCGGATACGCAGCCGATGCGCCGGATCGTGAGATCGAGTCCGCATATGTGGACAATGCGACCAAAGGCGGAAGAACTTCCGATAGCCAGGGGGCGGCATTCGTCGTAGACCTCGGGCCGCAAAAGCGCTTTCGCCACGATTTCCGGTCCGATCCCGGTGGGGTCGCCCAACGTAATGCCGATAACAGGACGCTCGCTCACGGGCGCTCCTTTTGCCAACTTCAACCGGCGCCGCAAATCGACGCGGAGTCACAAGCACCAAGCATAGGCGCAACGTTCTCACACAAGCGAACTACAACCGTCCATGATCACGGAGACTGCATTGCAACGCTCTTGACCGACGCCGGTCGGGGCGCCGGGATTTGAACCCGGGACCTCGTGCTCCCAAAGCACGCGCGCTATCCGGACTGCGCCACGCCCCGCATGGTCGACATAGTGTATCGACGCCGCTCAAATCGATCCTGGCGCTCGCGCGCCGCCGGCGAGCTAGGGTCGCATAAGGGCAACGCCGTCGTTCGCAATCCAGCCATCTGGGAATTTCCTATTCGTTCCCGCTGGCTTGCTGTTCCTCCGACTCGACTGATTCGGTCTCCACCGTGGTTTCTTCGGCGCTGCCCTCGGCGGCATTGGCGGCAGTGTCCTCGGCGCTCTCCTCGGCGGTGTCGACGGCAGTCTCACCCTCGGTATCCTCGAGGGCTTCCTCAGCAGCTTTTGCCAGCTCCCATTCCTCGTAAATGTCGGGCGCTTCTTCCTTGGCGACGTCCGGACTTACCACGTATCGATTCGGCCATGGCAAGAAGCTGGACGGGAAACTGGAATTTGAAACGGCGCCCGCAGCCGACGTTACCCTGCGCTCTAAAACTGCAAACACGCCTCTGACGGCCCATTCCGTTTGTTGCGTGGTCTCTTCTGGCAGCTCCTCGTCGATCACCCATTCATCAGGCGGCGCATCCTCCCAGTCGGAGAGGTGATGTCCAGCGATCTCGACGGTACGGTCGGGCCTGCGTCCCCACAACTCGAACTTGAGCGATCGGCCGCGGCGACTGAAGAGCGAGCGAACCATGATGGGGCCTTCAGTGTCGTTGGCGAATCGAAGGTCCAGCACAGGCTGCCAAATCGATGCGTCGAATCCGATCGGGAAATTTCCGTGCTCATAGTATCTGACCCGGTATAGATGCTTGTGTCGCTCTGTGATCGGCAAACCGGCGAGAAAGGCTGCCCGGAACATAGTCGTCGAGACCTGGCATATTCCGCCGCCAATCGCATCTACAGTGCTGTCCTCAATGATTACCAGCCCGTCGACGAAGCCCCGATCGTACTCAATCGGCCCCAGGTATTTATTGAACGAAAACTCCTCTCCCTGCCGTATCAGCGAACCGTCCAGGAGCCGGGCGCCGACCTCGATGTTGTGGATTCGAAAAGACGGGGAATTGAAAAAGAACGATTCCCCCGACGCGATCAGGATATCGATTCCCAGGTCTTTGACCGCGGTTCGGGACGCGGGAACGCCAACGATCGGAATATCGACTCTTCGGTTTCCCGATTTCGCGCCATCAACTATTCCGCTGGCCAGCGAACCACGGTCGAGCCTGCGGCCGTCAATCGAGGGCACAAATTCCACGATTCGCCCCGATTCCGAATCGTATTCCCATGAGCCATCGCTAGATGCGATTGCAAGCCGGCCGTCGATCTCATCAAAAAGGGGTTCGAATTTCGATCTGTCGAACGTGGGGACTACCTCGGTTCCCACCTGCTCGAGCTTCAGGGCGTCTTTCAACGTCTGCTGGTCAACCAGCCAGCCATTGCCCTCGAAATCGAGCACAATCGGGTCTTCGAGCATTTTCACGATTGTCTTGGTCAGATCCTCGACGTTCGCGGTCGACAGATCGGAAGCCGTCTCCGTCTCTTTGATCGGTATAGTGATTCGCTGCCGCCCCGCGTTCGGCCCTGGCGGATCGACGAGGTCGACCGCGGCTTCCCAGTCCAGCTCCACACCCCGACCACCGGCGCGAAGCCTTATCTCGCCGTCCTTGACCTCCACGGAGGCGTTAACGACCGGGCGAAAGTACCGGGAAGCGATCCCCGCCAGATAGCGTCTCAGCTTCCCACGCTGGAACGTGAATTCGATCGGGAAATCCCTCGAGAGGGCGGTCGCGGACGCGTTTTCTCTTCCTCTGCGAAAAATCCCGCCCCTTCGTCCCCACCCGTATGCCTCGCGGACCGGCGTCAGGTAATCGACGCCTATCCCGATTTCCTCCGCGGAAGGCTTCCAGTCTTGATCGGGAGCCGCAAAGACGACCGGCGAGGCGATATATGCTCGCCAGCGGGAAGCAAGCATATCGACGGCCTGCTCCGGTGTAAGACCGGATATATCCACTCCGCCGACCTTTGATCCCGGCAGAAACTCTCCCTGATAACGCATGGCGATACGCGTCGCCGCCGCCGAACCTGCGCCAAGCGCAAAGCCGCCCCCCAGAACAGCCACCCCGAGCAGGGCGCGGCGCGATACGTTTCTAGGTCTGGCCACGGGTGCGGAAATGCCGGGCGCTTCTCAAACGTGGCGGCGGCGCTGATGCGCCCGGTTGCCATGCGGACGAAGCGTTGAGACTAACGATTGCGGCCATTCAAATACGGAAAACCCAAATCTCACCTCGTGTGGAGATATTATCATCGGGAACCGGCCAATAGCCGCACCGACGCCGGACACGTCTATCAGAATTTCAGCTCCAGGTCCGGTTTCCGTCCTCTCGACATCGCTCCTGATCGGAACCCGGGACGTTTCCGCGGCGCTCCGTGTCCCTAACTCACTGTCGAGCTAAGGTCTGGTGTGTCCATCGCCGATCACAACCCACTTGTAGGTCGTCATCTCGCGAAGTCCCATCGGCCCTCGAGCGTGCAGCTTTTGAGTGCTTATGCCAATCTCCGCTCCAAGGCCGAACTCGCCGCCATCGGTGAATTGAGTCGACGCGTTAACGTAGACGGCCCCCGCGTCCACTTCGTTGACAAATCGCCGCGCCACCGAGTAATCCTCCGTCAATATCGCCTCTGAATGACCGGAGCCATGCTCCCGGATGTGCTCAATCGCCTGGTCCAGTCCATCCACGACCTTGACGGCAACCCGCTTGGACAGGAACTCCGTGTCGTAGTCTTCCGGACTGGCGGCCGTCGTGGGAGCAACCCCCGCAATCGCCGTGGCGGCCTTCGGATCGACTCGCATTTCGACGCCCGCCCGATCGAACTCCCGGGCGATGCAGGGCAGGAACTCCGCGGCGATCCCCCTGTCCACAAGCAGCGAATCGAGGGCGTTGCAGATGGATGGTCGCCGAACTTTGGCATTGAAGACGACCCTGGCGGCCTTGTCGTGATCGGCGCGCTCATGGACATACGTGTGGCAAACGCCGAATCCTGTTTCCAAGACCGGTACGGTCGAATTCTGCGTTACAAAGCTCACCAGCTCGGCTCCGCCGCGCGGAACGATAACGTCAATTAGCGAATTCAGTCGCAGCATCTGTCCGACGATAGCCCTGTCCATGTTTTCAAGCGATTGCACCCAGCCGGCCGGCGCCCCTTGTTCCCCTGCCGCCTCCGAGATGACCGCCACGAGCGCCCGATTGCTGTTCAGGGCCTCGCTGCCGCCGCGCAGCACGAGCGCGTTCCCCGACTTCAAGCAAAGGGCGGCAACGTCTGCCGTGACATTTGGACGCGCCTCGTAGATTATTCCGACGACTCCCAGCGGGACCCGTCGACGCGAAACCTCGAGGCCGCTTTCGACGATCCGTGATTCGATCACCTCTCCAATCGGATCAGGCAGCAGGACGACCTGCGCGATGCCGTCCGCCATCGCGTCGACACGTTCCGGAGTTAGACGAAGCCGGTCGAGGATATGTTCGTCAGCGCCGTTTTCGCTCGCGATTGCAACGTCCTTGGCGTTTTCGGCGAGAATTCGATCCAGATTCTCCTTGATCGCCGACGCCATGGCGCGCAGCGCCGCGTTTTTCCTGGCGGTGGACAAGGTGACGAGGTACCGCGCGGCGTGATGAGCCAGCGTGGCCTTGTCTACAAGCTCTTTCGAAATACCGTCCATTAAGCCGTCAACCCCCAGCGCGGCGGAATCGATCTGCCATCAGTCCCTTGAACGACGGTCTGTCGAAGATTTCAAAGCTAGGTTGTTTCTGTGGATGACCTCTTCCCCGTATTCATAGCCAAGGATATTCCTTATAGCCGAAGAGTCCCGCATCATTACCCGCGAGAGGTCCTCGATGCCGTAATTCGTAAGGCCGTGCGCAACAACGGAACCGTCGGGGCCGACGACGGCCACCAAATCACCCCGCCCATATACCCCTTCGACCCCTGTCACTCCCGCCGGCAGAAGACTCCTGCCATGCCGCACCAGCGCCTTGACCGCGCCCTCGTCGATGCGAACCCGCCCTTTCAGCGCCAGATCCGTGAGCATCCAGCGCTTTCGGCTTTCGCGTCGGGAGCCAGTGGCCGAGAACCGCGTCCCAATACGCTCACCACGAACGAATCGGAGGAGATTCCCGGGACTGCGGCCGTCTACGATCGCGGCCATCGCTCCATGAGCCGTTGCCATTCCCGCAGCTTGCAGCTTCGTCTTCATTCCACCAGTCCCCGCGGGGGACGGAGCCCCTCCGGCGTCGGCAATCATTTCGTCGGTAATTCGATCGGTGGCTGAAACCAGCTTCATGACGCCGTTGCTATCAGGCCGCAGGTAGCCTTCGACATTCGTCATCATCACCAGCAAGTCCGAATCAATCAGATTCGCAACCAGCGCGGACAGCGTGTCGTTGTCTCCAAAGTGCAACTCTTCCGTCGCAACCACGTCGTTCTCATTGGCTACCGGTACGATGCCGCGGTCCAGCAATGCCAGAAGGGTGTTGCGGGCGTTTAAATATCCTCGCCTGTCCTCGAGCGCGGCGCGTGACAGCAGCGTTTGCGCCACGGTTGTATTCAATGCGCGGAAGGCCTCCTCGAATACGCTCATTAGTGGTGACTGTCCGACCGCTGCGAGAACCTGACGAGAGATGGTCGAATTCGACGACCGATCACCTCCCAAAATGGACCTTCCCATCGCGACCGCGCCCGAAATAACCAGAACCGGCTGGATTCCGTCGCGCATCAATTCGACCACGTTGGCGCCGAGCGCTCTTATGTAGCGTTCATCTACGCCCACGCCCGGCTTGGTCAGGAGCGAGGTGCCACACTTGACGACGATTCGTTTGGGCAATCTGTCTACAACCCGGCGCGAGGACTGCCACGGCTTTGGAGAGCTCGGGTGGGGCGCATAGTCAAACCGATTGATTTCGGCCTTACACAGCCGTCTATAATTGCGGCCTTGAAGGTGAGAGGCCCCGAATCTGCAATCTTCCGACTCGTCCGGATATATTCGGGTCCCCCTGTTGGACTCGAGTTTGGAGTAGCCCCGGATGCAACAGTATGCCACCGATCAAATACGTAATATCGTGCTTCTGTCACAAAAAGGCGCTGGTAAGACATCGTTAGTAGAGGCCGTGGTTCACACGTCCGGCGCAACGAGCAGACTAGGCACTATCGATGATGGTAATACGCTCGGCGATTTTCTGCCCGACGAAATCCGGCGCAAGACGTCGCTGAGCCTTTCGGTCGTTACGTGCGAGTGGAAGAAGACCAAGCTCAACTTCATAGATACGCCCGGCGATCCTGACTTCATCGGCGAGATTGCCTCCGGCACCCGCATCGCCGACGCCGCGCTTCTTCTGGTCGACGCCACGGGCGGCATCGAGGTCGGGACCGAGCTGGGCTGGAAACACGCCAAGGCTATGAACCTTCCCGTGTTCATAGTCGTCAATCGCATGGACCGCGACAACACCGATTTCGACGCCGTGGTCGAATCGCTCACGGAGACGTTCGGCCCTGTCATACCCATGCAGATCCCCTACGGCTCCGCGCGGGATTTCAATGGGATCGTCGATCTTGCCGCCATGCAAGGCGTGTCATTCGACGGCGGCGAGCATCGCCGCGAAGACGTACCCGAAGCACTCGAAGATCAGGCCGGCGATTCCAGGGAAATGCTGGTGGAAGCGGTCGCCGCCGTCGACGACGATTTGACCGAGAAATACCTGGAGGACAAAGAAATAACCTCAGCCGAAATGACGGCGGCTTTGAAAACCGGGGTCGCGGCTCGCGAGTTATTTCCTGTCTTTTGCACGTCGGCAGCGCGTAACTACGGCAGCGCGCCGTTGCTCGATGCGCTCGCGGCTTTGGCGCCGCAGCCCAAAGTGGTCGGCAACTCATCGGCAAACGGCGCCGCCGCCCTCGCGTTCAAGACAATCGTCGACCCAAATATGGGACGGCTTACGTTCCTGAGGGTCTACTCAGGCGAGCTGACTTCGAATTTCCAGGTCCGAAATATCTTAAAGAGAACGGATGAGAGGCTTGGTCCGCTCTCATATCCCAGAGGCAAGGAGCATATCGACGCCACAACGGTCGTCGCCGGCGATATCTGCTCCGTGGCCAAACTTGCCTCGACCCTGACCGGGGACACTCTCGCGGCAAGCCGCGACGCCGAAGCGTTGCCGGGTATCGCATTTCCCAATCCGGCGATCGCCTTCGCGATCACTCCCAAGACGAAGTCCGACCTCGACAAGCTCGGAACCGCGCTGTCCCGCGTGACCGAGGAAGACCCCACCATCCGCGTGACGCGCGAAGACGCCACCGGCGAGACCCTGATGTGGGGAATAGGCGACGGCCATCTCAACGTCGCGGTCGAGCGGCTGCAAAGCAAGTTCAGCGCCGAGGTGAACATCACCGTTCCGCAAGTGCCTTACCTCGAAACCGTCCGACGTCAGAGTAAGGCTAACGGCCGCTTCAAGAGACAGACCGGCGGACACGGTCAATTCGGAGACATCACGATCGTGCTGGAACCTCTTTCGCTGCACATCGGCGAGTTCGAATTCCTGAACCAAATCGTCGGAGGCGCCATTTCCAGAAGTTACGTGCCGGCCGTCGAGAAGGGAATCAGGGGCGCGATGTCGGAAGGAATTCTGGCGGGCTATCCCATCGTCGGATGCAAGGTCCGCCTTGTTGACGGCAAAGAGCACCAGGTCGATTCATCGGACCAGGCGTTCCAGCTCGCGGGAGCGATTGCCTTTCGGGAAGCCGCAAAAAGGGCGGGCGCGACGATCCTCGAGCCCGTCTACGAGCTCAGAGTATCCGTGCCGGATAACTTTACCGGTGCGATCATCAGCGATTTGAACTCGAAGCGGGCGCGTGTGAGCGGTACCGACCAGACCGACGGGTACACCGTCGTCATAGCCGAGAGCCCGCTGGCCGAAGTGCAGCGTTACGCGGTGGACCTGCGTCAAATCACACAGGCCCGCGGATCGTTCACCATCGAGTTCATTCGTTACGAGGAAGTCCCGACGCACCTTCAGGAACAAGTCATAGCGGCGCGGGCCAAGGCGTCCAAATAGTAGAGCTTTCTCACGATCACGAAGTGGCAGTCCGATTCCGAGCAATGCGTCAAGCTCATGGCAAACCTGACTTCCTGTTCGCGACTCGTCGCAGTTAGCTAAAAGTCAATCAAGCCAGGCTAGCCGCGCGCCGGAGAGCCTGGGCGACAACCTCGTCCTCGCCGTCCTTAAGCGTGCTGGGCGCCATGCAGAACTCGCCAGCGTATCCCCATAGGTAAACCGGCGGGTCTCCCGCCCGCAGTAGATCCAGCAAATCTTCCTTGGACAGGCCAAGCTCGTCTTCGTCCACGGCAAGCCGCACCGCCGGAATGCCTCTGGCTTCCCAGAAAATGACCTCCGCCCTAAGCCCGCCGATAGTCTCGACAGCAGAAGCGATGCGTTCGCACATCGCCTGCCACCGTTTCCGGTCGGACTCGTGGTCTCTCGCGAAATACCGCTCCACCGCCGTCAGCAGCCCGACCATCTCTTCTTTGGCAACCTTCATCGACCGGCCCACCGACTGATTCGGGTTCGCATTCATTGACGCCGCTTTGATGAGTCCGGCGTTGCCGCACAATATCCCCGTTCCCTGAGGACCTTCCAGACCTTTGCCGCCGCTGAAGGTGACCAGATCCGCGCCCGTCGCCGGCACGTCGATTAGATTGCTCAAAGGCGGCAGGATTGCAGACGCGTCGACGATTACGGGAACCCCGCGTTCGTGAGCGATCGCAACCACTCGCTCAAGCGAAACGCCGCGTTGCCAAACTCCCGCAATAGGCAAGATGTTGTACAAAAAGGCCGCCGTATCGGCCCCCAGCGAGCCGGCGATCTCCTCTTCCGTCGCGCCTTGCGGCCCACCGATTTCCACTAACGTTCCTCCGGCCACTCTAACGCTTTGGTTGTATTCGCTTCGGTGAAGAGCCTGTACGACAAACTCGTCTCGCATACCCGTCGTGTCGGGTAGTTGCTTGATTTTTCCCTCGTTCGATCCCGCCATGCACGCCGCCGCGGCGAGGAGCAGTCCGCCCGCCGCCCCCGAACACACCATTGCGGCTTCGATTTCCATCAGGGCGGCGATTCTCCGGCCGATCTTCTCGTTCAACACTTCGATGGAAACGAAATGCCGGGACGCTTCGGCCATGGATTCCAACACCGCCGGGGCCATTATCGATCCGCCGATCCGCGTGACGTTTCCCTGCGCATTAACGATTTTGGTGATCCCGAGCCGGTCGTATACGTCCATCAAACCCTCCACGAGACTGCTAGGCGACCGCCTCGCCCCGAATGCGAAGACCGGCCGGTTCAGCCAGGCGGAGAGTCCGGAGCCAAAGCGATCTCACCGTGACAGTCTAAAGTCGAACGTCTAATATTTGCCTCCGACAGCACCATGATGTCCACGCCGGCGCTCGCGGAGGCCTGACTCCCGCAATCCGCTGAAACTACAGGCAAGGGGTTCGGCCGAAACTGGCGCACATGGGCTGTCACCCGGCCGCTCGTGGAGTTGGAGGATTAAATGGCTGACACAAACCGAGATCAGGTCCAGGCAAGCTCGTTCGAGCCGCCGGATGAATTCGCGCGCAATGCTCACATCGGCAGCTTCGAACAATACAAGGAGCTGCATCGCCGGAGTCTCGAAGAGCCGGAATCGTTTTGGCGCGAGATATCGGACCAGTTCGTATGGACCAAGCCTTGGACGAAACTCCGGGAGTGGAACTTGCCGTTCACCCGATGGTTTGTCGACGGCGAGCTCAACATCACGGTCAACTGCCTCGACCGCCACGTCGAAAACGGCCTCGGCGACAAAGTCGCCTTCCATTGGGAGGGCGAGCCGGGAGACATGCGGACAGTCAGCTTTGGTGACTTGCTGGATGACGTTTGCCGCTTCGCCAACGGCCTCAAGAGCCTTGGACTGGAGCGCGGCGACCGCGTGGTGATTTACATGCCCATGATCCCCGAGCTGCCTGTGGCGATGCTTGCTTGCGCCCGGCTTGGACTCGTGCACAGCGTCATATTCGGGGGCTTTAGCTCCGACGCAATTCGTGACCGCGTTCAGGACGCCTCCGCCAGAGCGATCATCACCGCCGACGGCAGCTGGAGAAGAGGCAAGATAATCCCCCTCAAACAGAATGTCGATGGCGCGGTCGTCGAGGGTGAGTGCCCGTCTGTCGAGCACGTAGTCGTTTACGAACGCTGTAAAAACGAAATCGAGATGGCGGACGGGCGCGATATCTGGTGGGACGATCTGACCGAGGGCCAGTCGGCGGATTGTCCGGCAGAGCCGGTCCCGGCCGAGCATCCGCTGTACATCCTCTACACCAGCGGCACGACCGGAAAACCCAAGGGAGTCGTTCACGCGCACGGCGGCTACCTCATCCAGACGGCGTTGACATCCAAATGGATCTTCGACCTCAAGCCCGACGACATCTACTGGTGTAGCGCGGATATCGGATGGGTGACCGGACACAGCTATATCGTCTATGGCATCCTCGCAAACGCGACTACCGGCGTGATGTACGAGGGCGCCCCCGATCACCCGGCCCCTGACCGCTTTTGGCAGATCGTCGACAAGTACAACGTGACTGTCTTTTACACCGCGCCGACCGCCATTCGAGCATTCATCAAGTGGGGCGACGAATGGCCCGAAAAGCACGATCTCTCCAGCCTGCGGCTCCTCGGCACCGTCGGAGAGCCAATTAACCCCGAGGTTTGGCTCTGGTACCGACGCGTTATCGGAGGCGGCCAATGCCCGATCGTCGACACGTGGTGGCAAACCGAAACCGGCGGCATTCTGATTACGCCGCTCCCCGGAGCGATTACGACCAAACCGGGATCAGCGACACTGCCTTTCCCGGGGGTGGACGCCGACGTCGTCGACGAGTCCGGCAACTCCGTTGCCGCAAACGAGCGGGGGCTGCTGGTCATCAAACAGCCGTGGCCGTCGATGATCCGGGGCATTTACAAGGATGGCTGGGGGCAGTCGGGGCACGATGGCGAATTCGGTGACCGCGACCGGTTCTTCGACCAGTATTTCAAGCGCATTGACGGCGTATATCTCGCCGGCGACGCCGCCCGCAGAGACGAAGACGGCTACTTTTGGATTATCGGTCGGGTTGACGACGTTTTGAACGTAGCCGGACACCGCATCGGCACGGCCGAGGTGGAAAGCTGTCTGGTCCAGCATCCGGCAGTGGCCGAGGCGGCCGTCATCGGCTTTCCCGACGAGATCACGGGCGAGGCCGTGGCGGCTTTCGTGACGCTTCGGGGCAGCTTTGAAGAGAGCGACGACCTTCAGGCTGAGCTCGTCAACTTCGTGGGCGAGCGAATTGGCCGGTTCGTCAGACCGAAGCTTCTCAGGTTCTCGCCCGTGTTGCCAAAGACCCGCAGCGGCAAGATCATGCGCCGCTTGCTTCGCGAAATTGCGACGAGCGGGAAGGTCGAAGGCGACACCACCACTCTCGAAGACATGGCCGCCGTGGCCGCTCTTCAGGGCAACGACTAAGAGGACTAGCGGCCGCCAGGCCACCCGATTCAGCCGTCCGGGGGCTGGTTCTCCAGCGGACTCCCGAAACAAAACGCTCGTCGCGCCTGCCTATTGGCTTGGGTGGAACTTGCGCGACGGCAGCGCCTTCTAGCTACTGAAGGGTCGCCGACGCGCTTGGGTTCGGCGATCAGGATGCGTCAGCCGAACTCACCTCTTCAATTGTCTCGTCCCAGTTCCGAGCGCCCCGCAGCGCTTTGAAAGCCAGAAGCGCCTGAATGGCCAACACCTTCTTTTCCTTCATCGTGTCTTCCTGGGCCTGCGCGACCAACCGCGCCCGCTCCGTGAGATCTATCAGCCTTTGCCTGGACTCGGAGCTCAGAGGGCCCGGCCTCAGCAACGTGGAAGCTTCCTCGAAAGAATCCCCAACGTCGCCGGGATCGGGGCGGGCTATCTCCCCGATCTTCCTCGCTATCGACTCCAGACTTGCGGCAAAGTCGGAGTATTTCTGAAGACGGCCGTCCATCCGGTCGACCATGTAGTCCACGTCTCGCTCAAGCTCGCCAATGCGCGCTACGTCCTGGTCGGACAGTGCGTCCGCCGCCTTGATGGTATCCGCCGCCTCGAAACTGCAACCGCAAACGTCGCTGTACGCGGTTTGACGCCCACTCGCTGACGGCGTTTCAGCGAGCTTCCATCTCGATCCGTCCCATCGAATATCGGGGAGGTCGATGTGACCGCCATCCTCGTGCACCACAACCGGAGGCAAACCGTGCCCGCGCTCCTTCAACGTCAGCCGCCCTGTCTCCAGGTCCTCGATAATCCTCTCGCAGTGCGGAGATGGGGGCATCCAGCGATTCCCCGAATCAATTGCCATGTTTAAGACCTCTTGCACACCTTATGTCTTCGGCTCCGAGTCCTGCAGAAAGCTACCACTAGACGGCGTCCCCTGCCATTACCAATTGGTTACCGAACCGTCGTCCATGCGCAATTCATGAGCCGAGGGCATCTGGAATGGATGATCCGCGACTGCTTCTTCGTTTATGTCAACCCCAAGCCCAGGCTTCTCGGGTAATAGCAAGTAGCCATCTTCAAAAGGAGGCTGCTGAGGAAAAAGATCGGCCAGATAGCCCGGCTCTCGCGACAGCTCCTGCACTCCGAAAAGCGGACTGGCGAAGTCGAGATGGGCGCAGGCCGCCGTGGAGACGGGGCCGAGCGGGTTGTGCGGCGCGAGCTTTTGATAGTGGGCCTCCGCCCAGCCCGCGATTTTTCTCGCCTCCGTCAGTCCCCCCACAATGCACAGGTCAACGCGGACATAGTCGATCAGATCCCTTTCGATCAACGGTTTGAACTCCCATTTCGTCGCCAACTCCTCACCTCCCGCGATGGGGACATTGGTGTGCCGCCGCACAAACGCGTAGGCGTCCGGATTCTCCGATCGCACCGGGTCCTCGGCAAAGAACAAATCGTATGGCTCGACCGCGTCGCACAACCTCACCGCGTCGATTGGATCGAACCGCGTGTGGAAGTCGACACAGATTTCAATGTCGTTCCCAACGGCCTCCCGCACCGCCGCGAGCATCTCGACTGTCTGCGGCACCGCCCGCCGCGGTTCCAGTATCCCGCCCGGCTCTTCGGGGATGCCAAGCCTGACAAACTTGAACCCGTCACGGACTTTACTTACGGCGTCGATGGCAAGCTCTTCCGGGCTCTCGCCGACGATATGGGCATAACAAACGACCTTCTCTCGGCACTTTCCACCCAACAAATCCCACACGGGTCGACCGAGAGCCTTGCCCTTGATATCCCAGAGCGCCAGGTCCACTGCCGATATGGCGGCCGTCAGTATCTGGCCTCCCTTGAAGAAGTTGCCGCGAAATAGACGTTGCCAAATATGCTCGATCCGCGAAGGGTCTTCGCCGCGCAACTGTTCGTCAAAGTGTTGAATTGCGCCCGCGACGGCCAGTTCTTTGCCGGTTATCCCCGCTTCACCCAACCCATAAATCCCCTCGTCCGTCTCGACTTTCACAATTAGATAGTTCCGAGTCCCCATGCCGGAATTGACCGGGATAGCTCGTATTCTGGTGATCTTCATTGTTACCCTGCTTTGCGGTGCGGCTGTTGCTTTGTGCCCCTAGAATCGTAGTGAATCAGCGAACTGGGAGGTTTTTAATCATCCTGAATCCACTAGGCCCCCTGGCCGAGCTGGCGGAGCTTGGTGTGGCAATCCTGGCTGCCGTCGGCTTGAGCCTGCTAATTGTAGTGGTCGCCATATGCGCGATCATCGCGTATCTCGCCGTGAGAGCGCACGCGTCAGGTTACGTTACGTTTTCGGTTCGAGCTGTTGGGACGTGGTACGTCCAGATTATTCAGCTATTCGCCGTCCTGATAGCGGCGGTCGGAATCGCCTCGCTTCTAAACGTGGGCATAGGCGCCGTGGCGGGCGCCGAATATAGCTTCTCGAAAGGTACGACTTTCGCAGACTATCCCTACGTCGTTTACCAGGCAGTCGTAGCTCTCGGAGGCGGAGTGATAGTCCTTTGGTTACACCGACGACTGGAGACGTTTTTCGAACCAAACCACGCGGCGGTTACGGCAAGGCGATTCCGCCTGACGGCACTTTCCATTGTGGCCGGCACGGCCACGGTTGTGCTTCTCTTCGTCTCGGGCTTCAGCCTTGTCGAATATCACGTCGGATCCCCTAGTGAAGCGGCGGGTGACACCCAACCGGGCCAGTGGCTATCTGGACTGGCGGTTGCCGCGGTATCCAGGCTAGTCGCGCTCAGACTGATCAAGCGAGAGCTTCGCTCGGTCGATCAATAACATCACCGAATGCCTGATTCGACCCCGGACGCCTTTTTGACGCGTCCGGATTGACCGTGGCGTCGGCTATACCCGAAGCCTTGCCAGGCGCTGCCTGGCTTTCGCTCCGAGGCTCGAATTCGGACTCAACTCGACAATCTTGCGGAAGTCAGCCGTGGCGCTCGCCCCGTCGCCGATGCGCATGAAGGCGCTAGCCCGGTTGTAATACGATTGGGGACGGTTGGGCTGTGCATCTATCGCGGCGGTGTAGTCCTCAATCGCGTCCGGTATCTGCTGGTTCGCCAGGAAAGCGTTGCCCCTGTTATTCAGCGCATTGACGTGCCTGGGATCTATCGCGATTGCTCGGCTGTAGTCTCTGATCGCAGAGTGTAGATGGCCGAGCTTTCGGTTGGCGACGCCGCGATTGTAGTAAGCGTCGCTGCGCGAGGGATCCCGTTCGACCGACAACGTAAAATCCTTGACCGCCGCCGCCAGATCGCCGCGTCGCCCGCGAATCTTGCCGCGTAGCACGTAAGGACCGGGATCGCCTGGATCAAGCTCGACAAGCGAGTCGTAATCGTGGACCGCGAGCGACGGCTGATCGAGCGCCTCGTAGCAGCGAGCCCTGCTATAAAAGCCTGCTTTCCGTTCGGGGCTCAGCTCGACTACCGCACGGTAGTCCGCAATTGCTTTCCGCAGCTCGCGTTTGTCCTCATACAGCCTGCCTCTTGAGAAGAAGGCGTCCGCGTCGCCCGGATCCGCCTTGATGACGGCCGTGAAGTCGACCAGAGCCTTGTCGGAGTTTCCCTGGCCGATGTGCGCCAGGGCGCGTCCGCTAAGCGCGACTGTGTTTTCCGGTTCCAGACGCAGCGCGGCGTCAAATTGGGTTATTGCCTCGCCCCACCGCCCCGCATTCGCGTAATTCAGCCCTTTTTCGATTGACTCTTTCGCACTCAAGATTGTTAGGTTTCAGCCTCCGGGCTGCGCGACAAACTGCAAATTGGGCCAATTCCGACCGGGGCCGGTCGAAGCCCGGTAGAAACCTGATATTAGCGCAGACAGGCCGCCACGTAGTCAGGAACACGGCTCACGCAAAGCGTATTCAGAGGCTAACCTTGTAGCTGGGACGGTTTTTGTCCCACCCGAGCGATTCCCCGATCTCTACATGCAATTCGATCGACATTGGAAGGATCGACAATAGAAATGGGTCTTCTGAGCCTGGCCGACAATCCACAACGGCTGATATCTCTGGTCATCGGCTTCATTGTGGCCATTTCCATCCATGAGGCCTGTCACGCTCTGGCGGCCACGTGGTTGGGCGATCCGACGCCAAAGAGCCAGGGACGGCTCACTCTCAATCCGCTGCGCCATCTCGACTTCATGGGGACCCTCTTGCTCGTAGTCGTCGGCTTGGGTTGGGGGAAGCCGGTCATCGTCAATCCGCTCAACCTTCGATTCGGCATCCGCAGAGGCACGGCCATCGTATCGGCGGCAGGACCGGCTTCCAACCTTGCGCTGGCGGCTCTGCTGGGTCCTGTCTTTGCGCAGGTGGTGGACGAATCGTCGGGAATCTTGCCCAACAATGAATTTCTGGCATACGTGCTGATCGGCACGATAACCATCAACATCCTGCTGGCGGTCTTTAACCTCATTCCCATTCCGCCGCTCGACGGTTTTGGAGTTCTGTATGGCGTAGTTCCGCGCGAAACAGCGGACGCGCTGGAACCGCTTCGCCGTTACGGCCCGCTGATACTTTTCGGCGTGATTATCCTCGGTCCCTTCCTGAACATTAGACTGTTCGAGGGCTTGCTGATCCCGCCAACGGAGTACCTCCTAAATCTATTTGTCGGGTTTTAGATACAGAGTCGGTCAGTTCCTGCGAGCCCTGTTCCCAACCGCCTCATCGGAGTTACCCCCGAGGGTTGAGGCCTTGCTCAACGGGCGCGAGTTACAGCTCTTCAATCGAATGCTGGCATTTGACCGCGCCCACTCCCTCGATGTCTTCAGACGGGTTGCGGAAATAACCCCGGCCAATCGGGCGCTTCAGACGGCGGCGCTGCTGCACGACGTAGGCAAAGGCAAGCCGCGGTTGAGCCATAGAGTCGCGTTGGTGCTTGCCCAAAGCCTAGGCTTCGATCTGTCGCAATGGCGCCACGCTCCCGCCCGAACGTTTCGCGCCAGCGTCTGCAATCTTGCGAATCACGCCGAGGTTGGCGCCCGATTTCTCGAAGCGGCAGGAAGCGATCCCGAGGTCGTGGCGATTGTGCGGGGCGGCAATTCCAGGACGATGGCCGAGTCCGAATTACTGATGAAAGTCGACTCCCAATGCTAGGCAGCTGGCGAACCGGAACCACCGCCTCGCCGCTCGCCCGGTTCAATCTTGAGCTGGCCTCGTTTGACGGGCCATTCGACCTGTTGGTGCACCTGATCGCGAACCAGGGATTCGACATTACGACCGTGTCGTTACAGGCCGTGACTTCGCAGTATCTGTCGTACGTGGAGGACCTTCAACGCCGATCGGTGTACGCCGAAGCCACGTCCGAGTTCCTCGTGGTGGCGTCCCAACTTCTGTTTCTGAAGTCTCAGGCATTCCTGCCGTCGCAAATCGACGATGAGGACGCGGACCAGGCAATGGGAATCGCCGACCGGCTGCGAGTGTACAGCGCGTACAGAAGGCTCGCTGCCGAGCTGGACGAAATTCAGCAAAGCGAGATGCCGTCATTTCCCCGAATAGCGCCGCAGCCGCAGCTCGCGCCTGAGATACCCGACAACTGGCAGGACATATCCGAGCTGGTCTTCGCCCTCGATTCAATGCGCCGGCGCCCCGACGAGAACGGCATAACGGTTACCGTGCCGTCATTGCGTTTAAATCTCGAACAACGAGTGGAGTCGATAAGAGCGACCCTCACGCGGGTTCAAGAGGTCACGTTCGACGTATTGATGTCTGAATGCAGTTCCAGAAGTGAGGTCGTAAATACATTCGTCGCCGTTCTTCACCTCGTGGCCCAGCGCAGCGTGAACGTGCGTCAAAGAAAGGCATTCGGGCCGATCACGATATCGACGCTCGATGACCACGATTAGCGTCGATCCGGCGCCAGCGTCGAACCTCGCTCCCCCTATATCGCGGGAAGCGCCTGGCTTCCCGGAAGATCCCACCCTCGAGCGCATTGTCGAGGCGCTGCTTTTTGTCGCCGACCGGCCAATTACGTCCGAGGAAATGCAAAATGCTACTGGCGCCGGATGCGCCGAGATCGAGCGAGCGCTATGCAGCCTGAAGGCGCATTACGCTAGCCGCGGGATTCGCATCATCGTTCACCGCGATTCATATCAGATGTGTTCGGCGCCCGAAGCGTCGCGATACTGCCGAAACCTGCTGGGACTCAATGCGACTCCGAAGCTCACCCAGGCAAGTCTCGAGTCCCTGGCGATCATCGCCTACAACCAGCCGACCACCAAGGCCCGGATCGACCACATCCGCGGCGTCAATTCCGAAAGCCCGCTAGCGCTGCTTATCAGCCGGGGGCTTGTTGCTTCCGTGGGTAGGGGGATGCAAATAGGACGGCCGCTGCTTTACGCGACTACGGCCCGGTTTCTTGCGTATTTCGGAATCGAATCGCTGGACGATCTACCCGAAGCGGATCTGCCTGAACCCGCCGGCAGCCAGTAGGTTCAGATTGTTTGCCCCCGTCGTCACTGTTAGGCAAGCGAGGTCGCGCCGGCAGCTCCGTATTGATCCTTCGAGCCGCAACTCGCCTCTCGAAGTCAACGCCACGCCGGGCGTCTCCGCGCCTGTTGAGCGGCCGCCGGAAAATCCGCGGCTAACGCTTAGTGTATTGAGGCGCTTTTCTTGCTCGCTTGAGCCCTGGCTTCTTTCGTTCCTTGGCTCGTGAATCCCGGGTGAGAAAGCCCGCCTTCTTTAGCTCGGGGCGAAGTTCGGGATTGAATTCAAGCAGAGCGCGCGCGAAACCGTGTCGCACGGCGCCGGCCTGACCGGAGACTCCGCCGCCCGACACCTTGATGCTGGCGCTGAAGTCGCCTTCCACGAGCCGAATGGGCTCCACTGCGTAAAGCTGGTGGAACGCTATCGGGAAAAACTCCTCGAACGGCCGGGCGTTCACAGTTATCGGGCCTTTGTGCGCGAAGAGTCGCACACGCGCAACCGCCGTTTTCCGCCGTCCGGTACCGTAGTAATACCGCTCTGGTTTGCTAGTCACCGTGCGTGCCTATCCCCTCAAGCGGTTGAGGCTCCTGACCTCCGTGTGGATGGTCCTTCCCCGCGTATACGTGAAGCCTCCCAAACGCGCCCCGTCCCACCTTGTTCTTGGGCAGCATTCCTTTAACAGCGCTCCTTATGACTCGGTCGGGATGGTCGGCCAGCATTCGCTCAAGCGTAACGGACTTCAGACCTCCCGGATACCCGCTGTGACGGTAATAGACCTTGTTCCGCAGTTTCTTGCCCGTGGTGCGGACCTGTTCTGCGTTGACAACGACGACAAAATCGCCACTTTCCAGGTGCGGCGCGTAGGTCGGCTTATCTTTGCCCATCAGGACGGTAGCGATCTTCGACGCGACTCTCCCGAGAGTTTGACCGCTCGCGTCAACAATCCACCAACGGCGTTGAATCTCCCCAGCTTTGACCGAATGCGTCCTAGCGCGCATTTTTGCCCATCACAGTCGCCGCATATCCTACGCTTTGCTCATGCACGTCTATTCTCTCTCCGTACTCAACGCCTATCAAATAGAGACCGTGGGGGGGTAACGATGGCGCTACGATGGAACTCTCGTCCCCGGATAGCAATTGGGCCGCGGCCCGAGGTTTCCAGCGGCCGAGACCGACATTGACCAGAACCCCCGCGATTCGCCGCACCATCCGCTTTGCAAACGCATTGGCGCGAATTCGAATGAAAACCAGATCGGCTTGACGCCAGCACACGCATTCGAAGACGTGTCGGAATACGCGACCCGATTCCCCGGCGGCGAAGTTGCGAAAATCGTGCCGTCCTGCAAAAGCCTCGCACGCCTGCATCATCAGAGTGAGGTCTAAAGGCTGAGGAACCCAAACGAACCGGTGGTTTTGAAGCGCCGAGCGCTCCGCGCGGTTAAGTATCCGATATTCGTAAACTCTTGCCGACGCCTCGCGGCGCGGATCAAACCCGGGCTGCGCTTCGACTGCGGTCAACACACTCACGTCGCGAGGGAGCGAAGCGTTCAGCGCCCGCTTGAGATCGTCAACTCCGAGAGCACCGCCGTAGTCGAACGCCACGACTTGTCCCTCGGCATGTACGCCGCTGTCGGTGCGTCCGGCAGCCCGAACGCGAATGGCGTCCCCCGAGATGGTGAGGAGCGTCGCTTCCAAACAGTCTTGCACTGTGTGTGCGTTGGGCTGCGACTGGAACCCCGCGTACCGGTAGCCGTCGTATTCAATCGTGAGCTTTACGGTCGCCATGAGTGCTAGAGCAGCTCTATCTGGACCATTTGGGCGGCGTCGCCCGCTCTCGGCCCTAGGCGATAGCTTCGCGTAAACCCGCCAGGGCGGTCCTTGAATCTCTCCGCCAGCTCACCGAACAGCTTTTCTACGACGAACGGGTCTTGTATCCGGGCGATTGCCTGTCGACGGGCGTGCAAGTCACCACGCTTTGAAAGGGTGATGAGTTTGTCCACGTGCGCCCGGAGCTCCTTGGCCTTGGCCTCGGTGGTCTTGATACTGCCGTGTATCAGCACCGATCGCGCCAGGTTTCTGAGCATCGCCTTACGGTGGCTGGGTGATCGACCGAACCCGCGCCGCTTGTTCCGGTGTCTCATTCTCAGTCGTGACCTGCCGCCACGGCCTCGCCGTCTCTAATCTGAAGTCCCTGCTCGGCAAGCTGTTCTCGAATCTCCTCGATTAGCTTTACGCCCATTCCGCGAAGTTCGCGCAAATCGTGCTCGCTCATGTCAAGCAGCGCGTCAACCGTCTCGATTCCATGCCTCTTCAGGCAATT
Organism: Chloroflexota bacterium; assembly: GCA_965263025.1. GTDB lineage: Bacteria > Chloroflexota > UBA11872 > UBA11872 > VXNJ01 > JAPOVO01. Next base: position 1,254,697 of record OZ253578.1, read on the forward strand.
CAAAGCCCGGTTCGAAAGCCTTAAATCTTCGATCGGCAAGACGCCATCGTCACTGTCACCGAGTTCACCCGGCTCTGCCGGCAACGCAGGCATCTCAAGACTGTCGACCCTGGTGACCATCGAGAATGAATCGACCAGTATTTGCGAGGCCTGCGCCACCGCCTCTTCGGGCAGCATTGTCTCGTCGGTCCAAACATTGAGGACCAGGCGGTCGAAGTCGGTGGCCTGACCGACTCGCGCATTTTCAACGACATATTGAACTTTGGTCACTGGGGTGTAGCGCGCGTCGATTAGAATCACACCTATTTCATGACGGTCGCTCTGCTCTTCGGCTCCCTGGTATCCAACTCCGCGCTCAACCACCAGCTCGACGCGCAACTCGCCTTCGTCGTTGTCGAGAGTAGCAAGGTAGTGATCAGGGTTGACGATCTCGACTTCCGGACTGATCTGAATGTCGCTGTCGGTTACGGCGCCGGGCCCGGTCTTCTCGATCAGCCCGTTGACAGGGCCGTCGCCGTGCAATCGCAGTCGCACCTTCTTGAGGTTGAGGATGAACTGCGTAACATCCTCCTGCATGAAGGGGAGCTCCGAAAACTCGTGCAGAACTCCATCCACCGTTATGCGCGTGATTGCCGCCCCTTCAAGCGATGAGAGCAACACTCTGCGAAGTGGGTTTCCAATCGTGTGGCCATATCCGCGAGGCAGCGGCTCTACTACAAACTCACCGTGATCCGCCTCTGCCTCTAATGCACGGATAGCCGGCTGCGCCGATTCAAAAACCAAAAATGTACCTCCTCAAAGGTATTGCCCCGCGCCAATGAAGCTCTGTCGATCTAGCGCGAATAAAATTCAACTATCAACTGCTCGTTAATCGTGGTTTCCAACTGGTCGCGCTCCGGGAGCGCCACGACCCTCGCCGCCTTATTTCCCGTATCGATTGCAAGCCAGGCGGGCGTGCCCATGGACTCCGAACGCTCGAGAGAGTTGTTTATTACGTCGAGATTGCCGCTCCTGGGCCTGACCGAGACAACGTCACCGACTTTTAGACTCGCCGAGGCGATCCCGAGCTTTCGACCGTTGACCCGAATGTGCCCATGATTGACGAGCTGACGCGCCTGTTTGCGCGATGTCGCCATTCCAGTCCGGAATACGACGTTGTCGAGACGCGTTTCGAGGATTCGCAGCAGGTTCTCGCCGGTCATGCCCGGTGTGCGCACGGCCAGGGCGAAATGGCGGCGAAATTGCCGTTCCAGTAAGCCGTACATACGCCGCACTTTCTGTTTTTCCCGGAGTTGCGAGGCGTACTCGGATATGCGTTGCCGTCCGCGCGGGCCACGTCCGCCGCCAGCGGCTCCGGGTGGAGTTCCGCTGCGCCGCTCAATGGCGCATTTTGGAGTTAAACAGCGGTCTCCCTTCAAAAACAGTTTTATCGACTCGCGCCTGCACTGCTTGCACGAGGGTCCTGTGTAGCGCGCCATCAGCTACCCGTCTCAAGCATGGTTGAAGCCCTCGATCTCCCAGGTCTCATATTCGGCGCCGCTTTGGAGGCCGGGGGCCGTTATGCGGCACGGGCGTAACGTCGGCGATGCTCGTCACCTGTAACCCCGCGGCCTGCAACGAGCGGATGGCGGCGTCCCGGCCGCTGCCAGGACCCTTTACCAATACTGCGATCCTCCTCATTCCCATATCAAGCGCCTGCCGCGCCGCGTTCTCCGACGTCATCTGAGCGGCATAGGGCGTACTTTTGCGCGAACCGCGGAATCCGCTGCTTCCCCCGCTCGCCCAGCAAACCACGTTTCCCTCCGGATCCGTGATCGTAACTATCGTGTTATTGAAAGTGGCGTGGATGTGCGCCTGTCCTTCCGGGACGATGCGCTGATCCCGCCGTCGTCTACGTCTTTCGGCCAAGAAACCCTTACGCTCCTCTTTTCCCTACTTCTTGATTAGTCGTTTCCTAATGCCAATCGAGCGGCGATGCCCCCGCCGCGTTCGGGCATTAGTGTGAGTTCTCTGTCCACGCACGGGCAGATTTTGACGGTGCCGGATGCCGCGATAGCAGCTGATTTCGCGAAGCCTTCCGATGTTCAAGGATATTTCTCGCCGCAACTCGCCTTCGACCTTAACCCGGCGGTCGATATGCTCCCGAATTCTGCTCAACTCGGCTTCGGTGAGATCGCGCACTGGAACGCTTGGATCCACCTTGGCGCCCTGCAGAATCTTCTTGCTTGTCGTCTGGCCTATGCCAAAGATATACGTGAGAGCGACGTCAACCCTTTTTTCCCGAGGTATGTCAATTCCTGCAATTCGAGCCAATTTCTAACCCTATCTCATCCTTGTCGCTGACGGTGCTTCGAGTTTTCACACAGCACCATTACCACGCCTTTGCGCCTGATGACCTTGCACTTGTCACAACGAGGTCTCACCGATGTCGAAACTTTCACGCCTGCCTCCCAATCGAACTCAAACGCCTAGCTCCCGATCGGAAGGCGCCACGTGATACGGCCGCGAGTGAGGTCGTACGGTGAAAGCTCGACTTTTACCCTGTCGCCCACGCCGACCCTTATGTAATTAAGTCTCAGCTTGCCCGAAAGGTGCGCTATTATCGGTACGCCATTTTCCAATTCGACCTTGAATACCGTATTGGGAAGCGACTCTTTAATGACTCCCTCTACCTCGATGACGTCCTTTTTTGCCAATCTATGTCTCTCGAATTCCTATCAAAGCGCGGTCAAAACCTCCACACCATTGCTCGTCACGGCCACCGAGTTCTCGAAGTGAGCCGATAGACGGCCATCGGCCGTACGGACCGTCCAACCGTCATTATCTATCCTCGCTCCAATCCCGCCTGCGTTCACCATGGGCTCGATGGCAATCGTGAGGCCAACCTCAACCGTCGGACCGGACTCTCGAGACCCGTAGTTTGGCACTTTCGGCTCTTCGTGAAGGTTGTTGCCGATCCCGTGCCCGACAAACTCGCGGACTACCGAGTAACCGAGAGGCTCAACGTGGCTCTGAATCGCGTTCCCCACACTGCCGAGAGGCCTTCCAACTTCTATCGCGCGAACTCCCTTTTCCAGGGAATCACGCGTCGCGGAGAGCAAAGCGCTGGCTTCCTCGCTGATACCTCCTACTGGATAGGTCCGCGCGGCGTCGCCGTACCAACCATCCAGAATGACGCCGCAATCAACCCCTATGATATCGCCTTCTTGCAATATTCTCCCGTCGGGAATCCCGTGAACGATCTCGTCGTTTACCGAAGCGCAGATCGTGGCGGGGAACGCTCGCCTGGGATCCCCCGACGAATGCGGATATCCCTTGAACGCCGGGATTCCCCTCCTGCTTCGGATCCACTGCTCGGCGTAGGCGTCCAAATCCGCGATCTTGACACCCGGCCGTACGCGGTGGGTCAATCCCTCGAGCACTTCGGCGACGATTCGGCCCGCCTCCCGCATTTTCCTGATCTCGGCGCGAGTCTTTAGCCGGATGAACGAATTCACGACGTCAAAACCCTGACGGAGTCCAATATTTCTCGTGTGACGGCATTGATCGAACGCTCGCCATCGATGCGCGCCAATAGGCCGCGGCGCTCATAGTAGTCGACGAGCGGCAGGGTGGTTCGCTCGTATACCCCGAATCTTCTACGCGCAACTTCAGGCCGGTCATCGTCGCGACCGCGCAGAGCCGCCCGGCGCAATAACTCTTCCTGGCCGACTTCAATTGAGACAACCGCGCGAATCGTCAGACCAATTGTCCCGATTCGCTGTTCGAGAGCTTCGGCCTGCCCGGTCGTCCTGGGAAATCCGTCGAGAATGGTCCCGCGTCCGTCCGCGGAGATCTCTTCGAGACGTTCCAATATGACATCGATAGCAACGCCGTCGGGCGCCAGGCTGCCGGCTTTAAGATAACCGCTAACTAGCTTGCCGACTTCCGAATCGCCGCTGGCAGCCTCCCGAAACGCGTCGCCGCTGGAGAGATGATTCAAGCCAAGTTCGCGGGCTATGGAGATCGCCTGAGTGCCCTTGCCGGAGTTGGGGGGTCCCAACATGATGTAGATGTCATTGAAGTCTGTCACGGTAACCGGTTAGCTCACGAAGGATTCATAGTCGCGCATCAATAGTTGCGCTTCAAGTTGTTTCATCGTATCCAGCACTACGCCCACCACGATCAGCAACCCCGTGCTGCTGAGCGCAACGGCGGTAACGCCGGTCGCCGCGCCCACGATGAATGGGATCACCGCAACCGTCGCCAGGAACAGCCCTCCAGCCAGAGTGAGCCGGTTTAGGACTCTGAGTAAATAGACAGACGTGGGCCTGCCCGGCCGGATTCCTGGAATGAATCCGCCGTTTTTCTGCAGCGTTTCTGGAAGGTTCTGCTGATTGAACATGACCAGGGTGTAGAAGTAAGTGAAGGCGACGACTAGCAGAAACGTGAATACCCAGTAGAGAAAATTCGCGGGACTGAACCAGTTGGCCAAAGTCGTAAACAGCGCCGACAGCCACCCTACGTCGGACGTCCTGAGGTAGGTCGCAACCGTTCCGGGCAGCAGCATCAGCGAAAACGCGAAGATAAGCGGGATCATGCCGGCGGAGTTGATCTTCATCGGCACGTGAGTACTCTGTCCGCCGTACATCCGGTTGCCGCGAATTCGCTTGGCATACTGAACCGGTATTCGCCGCTGCGCTTCCTGTATGAAAACGATCGACGCGATCATAACAATTCCTATGGCGATGAAGGCCGCGAGGCCGAGCATATTGTCGCCGCCGAATATCGACCGCCCCAACGCGGTGGGAGCGCTGGCGATAATTCCACCCAGGATGATTATCGATACCCCGTTGCCGATTCCGCGCTCGGTAATCAACTCCCCCAGCCACAGCAGGAACAACGTGCCGGCCGTCATCAGGATGAGCAGCACGATCGTGTCGACGATTCCAAAGTCCGCGGCCAGTGGCGACGGCGACGATTGTCTCAAAATCTGTATCTGTCCGATTCCCTGGAGCATCGCCAGGGGCACGGTCGCCATGCGCGTGTACTGGGCGATCTTCTTTCGCCCCGCGTCGCCTTCCTTCGAAAGCTCCTTGAGCTGAGGGATCAGCGGGACCATGATTTGCATGATGATCGATCCCGTGATGTACGGGTATACGCCCAGAGCGACGATTGAGAAGTTCTCAAGCGCTCCTCCGGATAGCAGATTCAGGAACCCGAGTATCTGATTCCCTTCCCCTCCGATCTGCTGTCTGAGAATGTCGAGGCGCACTCCCGGCATCGGAATATGGGCCACGACGCGGAATACGAAGAGCATCAGCGCCGTGAAGATCAGCTTGTTTCGCAGGTCCGGCAGCTTGAGCGCGGTGATGGCGGCTTGAATCATCTGGTTAGTCTGCTTGAATCTCTAAGGTTGGCCGCCGGAATCGGGTGCGACCGCGTTGTCACTCTCTGTTACGGCGCGCCCGCCCGCCGCTTCGATTTTGGATGCCGCCGACTGCGAGAAACTGGGCGCGTGAACGATAAGGCTTTTGGTCAAGTCGCCATCGCCGAGGATCTTGTATTGCGGCCCGTGAATCAGCCCCACGCCCAAAAGCTCGGCGGCGGTGATCGTTGCGCCATCGTCGAAGACGTTCAGCGCGTCGACGTTTACTGGTTCGTAGGTTTTCTTGAATTTGAAATTGCTAAACCCGCCGAGTTTCGGTGAGCGCATCATGATCGGCGTCTGACCACCTTCAAATCGGTATCTCTTGCGGGATCCCGACCGCGACATCTGCCCGTCTTGACCACGCCCGCTCGTTTTCCCCCGTCCCGAACCATGGCCGCGACCGACCCGGCGCCGCTTTTTCTTGGACCCTGCAAGCCGGGAAATTTCGTGAAGTTTCAGATTTGGAGATTCAGTCGCCACGCTCTATTACGGCTCCTCTACCGGTTTGGAGTCCACCAGATGCCCGACCGCTCTAATCATGCCGCGAATTGCCGGCGTGTCGGCTTTGATCACCTTTTGCCCGAGACGCTTTAGCCCCAGAGCCTGGATCGTCGCCTTCTGATCCTTGTTATAGCCGATGGCGCTCTTTACCCAGGTAATTTCAATCACGTCCCAGCGCCCCCTGCCGACCCGTCCGCTCCGGTTCGCGTAGTTTGACGCCCTCGGGTAGTCGCAGCGCTTCGAGCGCATTGAGCGTCGCTTTGGCGAGGTTTATCGGATTTGAGGAGCCAAGTGCCTTCGTCAAGATATTACGAATCCCCGCGGACTCAACGACCGCGCGAACAGCCCCGCCGGCTATGACGCCGGTGCCCGGACCCGCTGGACGCAGCACCACCTTGCAAGCTCCAAATTTGCCCTCAATGTAATGAGGTATGGTTCCGTCTTCTGTAATCAGGACCGGCGCCATCGTGCGCCTGGCGCGCTCCTGGCCTTTTCGAATCGAATCGGCAACCTCACGTGCCTTGCCAAGGCCAATGCCAACCCGGTTTTGACCATCTCCAACTACGACCAGCGCATTGAATCCGAACGTGCGACCGCCTTTTACGACTTTCGCGACGCGGTTGATCCGTACAACCCGCTCCTCGTACCGGTTTTGCTCCATTCCGTCAGACCGCACGACAGACCGCCCTAAAACTCAAGACCAGCTTCCCTGGCGGCATCCGCCAATGCGGCGACCCGGCCGTGATAGGTGTGACCGCCTCGGTCCAGCATTACCTTCGTCACGTCCCGCTCCAGGGCCCTTTGCGCCAAAACCTCGCCGACGGCCCGGGACTGAGTCGTCTTTGCTCCAGCTACGCTTTTCATCAAGTCCTTGTCCAGAGTGCTAGCGGAAACGATGGTGACGCCGCTGACGTCGTCGATAATTTGAGCGTAAATGTGGCGCGCGCTCCGGAAAACCGCCAGCCGCGGCCGTTCGGGCGATCCTGAAACACGCCGGCGCAGCGAACGATGACGCACTCTCCTCATCCGGGATCTACTTTTCTTCTTATCCATTATCAACCATTTCCGACGAGTTCCTATCCGATTCCCGCCGTAACGGCGGCTTTGCCGGGCTTGGTCTTGACGTCTTCGCCAACGTACCGAATGCCCTTTCCCTTGTACGGATCCGGCGGCCGGAGCGCGCGAATTCTGGCAGACTCGCGCCCCACCAGCTCTTTGTCGATGCCCTTGACCGTTATTCGATTCTGCCCTTCGAGCACATAGTCCAGACCGTCCGGCGCTTCGAGGAAGACCGGATGCGAGAATCCAAGCTGAACTTCGATTCGGCCGCCCTGCATCTGCGCGCGATAACCGACTCCCTGAATCTCGAGCTGTTTGCTGAATCCCTTGGACACGCCCTCCACCATATTTGCAATCAGACTGCGGTAAAGCCCGTGCATCTCCCTGTGCCGGCGTGCATCCGACGCCCGCTCCAGACGGATTCGCCCCTCCACTTCGTTGAGAGTAATCGACGGATCAATCCGCAGCGATAGCCGGCCGAGGGGTCCCGAGACCTCCACCACGCCTCCGTGATTCAACGACCACTTGACACCGTCCGGGACCGGGATGGGTCTCGCTCCGACTCTAGACAAGCTCGAACGCCTCACTTGCTCGCACGCTTACCATGCGTAACACATGACCTCCCCGCCTATGCGCTTGCGGTAGGCTTGGCGCCCTGTCATCAGTCCCTGCGAGGTTGAGATCACCGCAATCCCCACACCGCCCATGACCTTCGGTACGTCTCTAGCCCCCGAGTAGATCCGAAGTCCCGGCTTGCTGATCCGTTTGAGTCCAGAAAGCGCGGGGCGACGGTCTTCATCGTATTTCAGATCGATCCTCAGCGTGTCCTGAAGCGTCCCCGGCTCCACCTCGCAACGGCTGACCAGTCCTTCGTTCGCGAGGATTTCCGCTATCCCGATCTTGGTTTTGGACGCAGGCATCGAAACCGTTGTGTTTCCAACCAGACTGGCATTTCTTAGCCTGGCGCACATGTCGGCTATCGGATCTGTATTCACTGGGTTTTGGACCTAAATCCTTTGCTTGTCACTGCGGCTACCAACTTGACTTTGTAATCCCTGGAATCTCCCCGCGAAGAGCTCTTGTGCGGAAGCAGATGCGGCACATTCCGAACTTTCTTATGTAGCCCCTGGGACGGCCGCAAAGCGCGCACCGGTGATGAAACTGCACTTTAAACTTCGGTTTGCGTTTCCACTTTTCGACTTTTGCTTTCTTGGCCAACGCCTCTAGCCTTTCAGTCTCTCACTAAGCCGCTTCGCGGCGAAACGGCGCTCCGAGCATTTCCAGCAGGGTCCGCGCCTCCCTGTCGGTTTGAGCACTTGTAACAATTACAACCTGAAATCCCCGTACGCGGTCGATTGTCGTGTAATCGATTTCGGGGAAAATGAGCTGCTCTTCAAACCCTATCGAGTAATTGCCGCGGCCGTCGAACGAATCTGGCGACAAACCTCGAAAATCGCGCACGCGCGGGATCGCCACCGAAAAGAGCCGGTCGAGAAATTCATACATTCGCGTACCGCGAAGCGTCACCATGCAACCGATTCGCATCCCCGCCCGAAGCTTGAAGTTCGAAACCGAATTCTTCGCCCTCGTCACGACGGGCTTTTGCCCCGCCATCACCGACATATCGCGCACCGCGCTGTCGGGAACGTTGGCGTTCTGGATGGCGTCTCCCAATCCAGTGTTCAGGACTATCTTCTCAATTCGCGGCGCCTGCATTGCGTTTCGGTAGCCAAGTTCCTTCATCAGCGCGGGCCTGATTTCGTTTAGATACCTGTCTTTCAGTCTGGCCATGCGTCCCTACTCGTCAATCACTTCGCCGCATTTGCCGCACGCGCGAACCATGGTCCCATCGCCGAGCACGCGCTTGGAAACTCGCGCGGCATCGCCGCACTTCGGGCAAACGAGCATTACGTTTGAAATGTGGAGGGGGCCATCGAAGTCAATTATCCCAGATGGCCTGCCCGGCCCGGTTGCGCGCCGGTGCCGTTTGAGCGTGTTAATCCCCTCGACGATCACCTGCCGCTTACTCGGTATCAGTTCACGAACGGAGCCACGCTTGCCGCGGTCTTTTCCGCTCAATACAAGGACTTCGTCGTTCTTTTTTATCTTCAATGTCCCCATTTGTTTGTCAGAGAGCCTCCGGAGCCAGCGACACGACTCTGGCAAATTTCGACTCGCGAAGCTCGCGCGCCACGGGACCGAAGATCCGCGTCCCGGACGGCGTATCAGCCGGCCCAAGCACCACGGCGGCGTTGTCGTCGAATCGAATTCTCGAACCGTCGATACGGCGGTATTCTTTGGCGACTCGCACTACAACAGCCCTGATGATGCGACCCTTTGGCAGGGGGCTGTTCGGCACCGCGGCCCTGACCGACCCCACCACGACGTCGCCGACCCGGGCGTAGCGACGGCCACTTCCACCCAGCACGCGAATGACGAGCATTTCCCTCGCCCCGGTGTTGTCGGCGATCCGAATCTTAGACTGCTGCTGTATCACCAGAAGCCGCCTCTTCGTTTGAGCTGGTTTGGGCTCGAGTTACGATCTCGCGAAGCCTCCACCGTTTGGACTTACTCAGGGGGCGCATGGCTTCGATCGCCACTTCGTCGCCAATTTCAGATATATTCTCCGGATCGTGCGCGAGGAACTTCCTTTGCACGCGAACCGGCTTCTTATAAATCCGATGCCGCCGGTACGAATTGACCCGAACAACAATGGTCTTGTCCATCTTATTGCTGACGACAGTTCCCTGAAGACGCCGGCGCACCTTAGCCATCACCTTTTCCTCCCGCCCCGTTTACGACCTCGGCGCGCGCTTTTTCCGTTATCACTGTTTGTATCCGCGCTATATCGCGCCTGACCGACCTCAATTGCGAGGTGTCGTCCAGCTGATGCGTTGCATGTTGGAACCTGAGGCGGAATAGCTGCTCCTTGGCCTCGCTAAGCTGCTCAGCCAATTCGGGAACGGATTTGGACCGGACTTCGCCCACCTTAGCCAACGATCAGCTCCTGATCTCGGGCGAGAACGCGCGTAGCCACCGACAGTTTGTGGCCGGCCAGCCTGAGAGCCTCCTGAGCAAGATTCGGGGGTACGCCCGAAATCTCGAAAATGACCCGCCCTGGCTTGACGACCGCTACGTGCTCTTCTACCGCCCCCTTCCCGCCACCCATGCGGGTTTCAATGGGCTTCTTGCTTATCGGTTTGTCGGGAAATATCCGTATCCAAACCCGACCATGTCGTTTTACGTGATGCGTGATTACTCGCCGGGCCGCCTCGATCTGGCGGCTATCCACCCAGCCCGAAGACAAGGATTGAAGGGCAAAATCACCATAAGCGAGCGCGTTTCCCGTCGCGGCCACGCCCCTGCGGCGTCCGCGGTGCTGTTTGCGAAACTTGGATCGTCGGGGCATTAACATTTCAGGAGCTACACTCTCGATCCAAGCGCGCCGGGCGATCCGGCCCCTTCAGGCCCCTCGTCACGAGACCGTCCCGATTCTCCTCGGTGAACCCACGCCTTGACGCCGATCGCGCCGTAGGTGGTACGCGCCTCGGTCTGCCCGTAGTCGATATCCGCTCTAAGCGTTTGAAGCGGAACGCGGCCTCTGATCTCAAACTCGGTCCGCGACATTTCGCGGCCGCCCAGCCGGCCGCTAACCATGATCTTCACACCGCCCGCCCAGGCCCGCATCGTCCGGTCGGCGGCCATTCTCATGGCTCGCTTGAAGGAGACTCGTCGCTCAATCTGTTCGGCAACGTTTCGAGCGACTAGGAAAGCGTCCAGCTCGGGATTCGTGATTTCCGACACGGTCACGAAAACTCGCCCGGCTGAAATCTTGGCGAGATCCTCTTGCAATGCATCCCTGTTCGAGCCTCCACGCCCTATGACAATTCCTGGCCTGGAAGTGTGGACCGTGACGCGAACGACGTTGGACGCCCGGCGGATTCCGATCCTCGAAACACCGGCTCCAAACGACCGGCGCCCGGGCCGCGGCTGCGCGCCCGGCGGATTCTCGAGCCATTTCCTTATGAAGTCTCGGATGCGAACGTCCTCGAGCACCTGCACCGTGTAATCGCGATCGGCGTACCACTGGCTGTCCCAGTTTCGAAAGCCGCCCAAGCGGTAGCCGACCGGATGAACTTTGCGTCCCATTAGGCGCCCCTCTCGTCGACCACCACGGTCACGTGGCTCATTCGTTTCACATACCGTCCAGGGCGGCCGCGCGCCTTTGGGCGCATTCGCTTCAAACGCGGTCCGTCATCGACGGCCACTCTGGAGACAAACAATTCCGCCGGATCGAGTCCGTAATTGTTTTCAGCGTTAGCCACAGCCGACTTTACAACTTTGGCGACCATTGGCGCGCCGCGATTCGGTAAGAACGCCAGGATCGCAAACGCGGCCTCTACGTCTTTCCCTCGAATGGCATTGGCTACCAGCCGCACTTTGCGCGGCGCAACCCGAAGATATTTCGCTTTCGCCCAGACTTCCATTGTTTACAAACTGCTCATCAATCAGGCAATAGCCATCAGATTGGCCTGGTTGTCTTGGCGCCGGAATGCCCCCTGAAGACGCGAGTAGGCGCGAATTCGCCGAGCTTGTGTCCCACCATGTTCTCGGTTACGTAGACCGGAACATGACGGCGACCATCGTGGATGGCAATCGTATGTCCGACCATCTCCGGAAAGATCGTCGACCGGCGGCTCCACGTCCTTAGAACCACTTTATCGCCGCGGCGGTCCAGCTCCATTACCCGCTTCAGCAACCGCTCATCCACGTAGGGACCTTTTTTGAGTGATCTAGACATCGACGCGCAACCCCTCCATTACTTACCTCTTCGCAAGATGAATTTGTCGCTGCGGCGCCGTCCCCGACGCGTCTTGTAACCGAGCGCCGGCTTTCCCCATGGCGTCTTGGGCGGAAAGCCCGACGATGCCTTGCCTTCACCACCGCCGTGCGGATGATCGTTAGGATTCATCGCCGCCCCGCGAACTTTCGGCCGCTTGCCGCGCCAGCGATTGCGACCGGCCTTGCCAACCGACTGATTCGAATGGTCCTCGTTACCGACAACGCCTATGGTCGCGGTGCAACGCTCGTCGACCAGACGCATTTCTCCCGACGGCAATCTCAGCGTGGCCCATCCACGATCATGAGCCATTACCTGAAGCGACGCGCCCGCCGATCGCGCAAGCTTGGCCCCGCCGCCGACCTGCATCTCCACGCAGTGAACGGTGGTGCCATCCGGAATATGCGCGAGCGGTAAAGCGTTGCCCGTTCGCAACTCGGACTCGGGACCCGACGTCACTACGCTGCCAACCGACAGCCCGATCGGAGCGACGATGTAGCGTTTTTCGCCGTCGACGTAGTACAACAGCGCGATTCGAGCCGACCTGTTGGGGTCGTATTCGATAGACGCGACTCTGGCCGGAATATCGAGCTTGTCGCGCTTGAAGTCGATTACCCGGATTCGACGCTTCGCGCCTCCGCCCCGCCGCCGCATCGTTATACGGCCCTGGTTGTTTCTCCCGGCGCGCTTCTTTTGCGGCTTCAGGAGCGGCTTGTGGGGAGAATCCGTCGTGATGTCCGAAGCATCCACAGACGTGTAGTTGCGACGCCCCGGCGATGTTGGCTTGTAAGTTTTCAGCGGCATAATCAGCTATCCAGCTTAGGCGCCGGGGAACAATTCTATGGATTGCCCGGCTTGAAGGGTGACGATTGCTTTTTTCCAATCAGGCCGGCGGCCGCGGCTCTGACCGAAACGACGCCATTTCCCCTTCATGCGCGCAACGTTCACGGCTACCACGTCCACCCGGAACAATTCCTCCACAGCTCGTCGGATATCAAGCTTGTTGGCGTTGTCGTGGACACGGAAAGCGTACTTCCCGGACTCCGCCAAAAGAGTCGTCTTCTCAGTGAGTATTGGACGAATGATGACATCACGCGAGTCCATCATCGCCAGTCCTTCGCAACGCCGCCAATGCGGCCTTCGACAATACAAGGTGGTCCGCGGCTAATATCTCGTAAGCAGACAAAGTGTCGGCTCGAGCGACGCTGACAGTCTGGAGGTTCGCGGTTGAACGAACCATGTCGCGGCCCGGCGCTTCGTCGACAAGCAGGATATCGCCCTCAAGATCAAGCTTATCAAGCCATTTAACCCGCTGCCTGGTTCCCGGATTCGGCAACTCGAGTGAATCGACCACAGCCATTCTCCCGGCGGCTAGCTTGAGGCTAAACGCCGAAACGAACGCCTGACGCCTTTCCCTCCTGTTTAGGCGCCTTGCGAACGACCGAGACTCCACGTTGAGCGCTTTGCCGCCGCCCCGCCAAATCGGTGAACGAATCGATCCATGGCGAGCGCGGCCGGTCCCCTTCTGCCGCCAGGGCTTTTGCCCGCCGCCGCGCACGTCCGATCGGTTCCTCACCGATTGACTGGCGCGGCGCATGTTGGCGTGTCGGTCGACTATGGCGCGCTGAAGTAGTTCCATGTGAGGGGCGTCGGTAAGAATCTCGGCGGGAACCTCGATCTCACCGGCATCCGCACCGTCCGGGTCGAGAACCCGGACCGCCGCATACGGTTGGTCCTTGCCCTCCCCGCTCACGAAGCCCCCATCGGTCGAAGAATGACCAGACCGCCGTTCTTGCCCGGGATCGCGCCCTTGACCAGCAGTAGATCACGCTCCGCATCCGAGCGAACAACCCGCAGACCGTTGACCGTGACTCGCGAATTGCCCATCTGCCCGGCCATCTTTTGCCCTTTGAATACCTTGCCGGGAGTCGTTCCCGCGCCGATCGATCCCGGCGCCCGGAGCCGGTCGGATTGGCCATGCGTTCGCGGGCCGCCTCGAAAACCGTATCGTTTTACGGTTCCGGCGAAGCCTTTACCCTTGGACGTTCCGGTAACGGCAACCTCGTCGCCGGCTTCAAACTGTTCAACGGAGAGTCGATCGCCAACGTTTATATCGGATGCCTCCTCGACGCGAAACTCGCGGAGCACTTTCAAAGGCTGCGAAGCCGCCAGATGGCCCGCTTCAGGCTGGTTCAAACCACGGCTACCGGCGTCCTCAAATCCAACCTGCACCGCGCTGTAACCGTCGGAGTCGACCGACTTGATCTGCGTGACAAAGCAGGGGCCGGCTCTTATGACAGTTACTGGCGTGAACCGCCCGTCACTGTCATAGACCTGTGTCATACCCAGTTTCCGCCCTATCAGTCCCAAGCTCATTATTCCCCGACGCCTAAGACTTCAATTCGATGTCTACGCCGGCCGGCAAATCGAGGTTCAGCAACGCATCCATCGTTTCCGGCTTTGGATCGATCACGTCGATCAGCCGTCGATGCGTTCGCATTTCGAACTGCTCCCGGGAGTCTTTGTCGATGAAGGGCGACCGAATCACCGTCCACTTGTTGATCCGCGTGGGTAGTGGTATCGGTCCCTTGACCTCCGCACCCGTTCGTTCGGCATTTTCGACTATGCGAACGGCGGAGTGATCAAGAATCCGATGGTCGTACGCTTTCAACCGGATTCTAATCCTTTGCCGCCTAGCCGGCCGCCTTCTGCGGCGGCGCCTCGTTCTCTCTGCCAGATTACGTTCCTAACAACTAATTGACGACTTGTGTCACCGAGCCGGCTCCTACGGTGACTCCACCTTCTCTGATCGCAAACCGGACCCCGCGCTCAAGCGCAATCGGGCTAATCAAGCTGACCTTCATTTCCACGTTGTCACCGGGAACGACCATGTCAACGCCGTCCGGCAATCGAATCTCGCCGGTGACGTCGGTCGTTCTTATGTAAAACTGCGGCCGATAGCCCGTGAAGAACGGCGTATGCCTGCCGCCCTCTTCTTTCCTGAGCACGTAAACCTCGGCGTCGATTTCATTGTGCGGCGTTATGGATCCCGGTTTCGCCAGGACCTGGCCGCGTTCGACCTCGTCCCGGTCCACGCCGCGCAGCAAGCAGCCGACGTTATCGCCCGCCTGCCCTTCGTCGAGGGTCTTGCGGAACATCTCCACGCCCGTGACCACTACTCGTTCCCGCGTTTCCTTCATACCGACGATGTCGATGAACTCACCAGTTCGGATGATTCCTCGCTCAATCCGGCCGGTCACTACGGTTCCCCGGCCCTTAATGCCAAAAACGTCTTCGACCGGCATCAGGAAGTCCTGCTCGATCGGCCTGGGCGGCGTTGGTATGAACTCGTCGACGGCCTTCATCAGTTCCCAAATCGGCTGGTATTCCGGCGCGTCGGGATCGGTGCTATCCGACTCGAGCGCCGCGAGCGCGCTGCCTCTCACTACGGGCGCGTCATCGCCGTCAAAATTACGCTCATTCAGCAGGTCGCGAACTTCCAGCTCTACGAGCTCAAGCAGCTCCTCATCGTCCATCGCGTCCACTTTGTTCAGGAACACGACCATCGAGGGGACGTTTACCTGATGGGCCAGCAGCACGTGCTCGTGGGTTTGGGGCATGGGGCCGTCGGGAGCGCTGACAACCAGAATCGCGCCGTCCATCTGCGCAGCCCCGGTAATCATATTCTTTATGTAGTCGGCATGACCAGGGCAGTCCACGTGCGCGTAATGGCGATTGTCGCTTTCATACTCGACATGCTGGATTGCAATCGTTATGCCGCGCTGCTTCTCTTCCGGAGCGTTATCGATACTCTCGAACGGACGGAAGTCCGCCAATTGCTTCAGACCGAGCACCTTTGTTATCGCCGCCGTCAGCGTGGTTTTCCCATGATCGATATGCCCGATCGTGCCCACGTTTGCGTGTGGCTTGGTGCGTTCAAATTTCTGTCTGGCCATCTACACTCCCGCGCTTTTCGCGCTTCTATGCGATCTGTGATTACGATCCAAAGCTGCCAGCTAGCTCCGATTCAAGTTTCGAGGCCGCGATCTTCTGGTAACTCGAGAACTCCATCGTAAAGGTTCCCCTTCCCTGAGTCAGCGATCTCAACTCGCCAGCGTAGCCGAACATGTTAGCAAGCGGCACCATAACTTTGACAACAACTTCGGCGCCGTCGGTTTCGGCGGAATTGATATTGGCATTCTTGCTTGCAAGATTCGCCACGACTTCTCCCATGTATCGTTCGAGAGCTATAACTTCCAGCAACATGACCGGTTCGAGCACGACGCTCGACGCCTTCAAAAAGGCTTCGCGCGCGGCTATCGATCCCGCCATCTGAAACGCTATGTCGGACGAGTCGACTTCGTGATAGGAGCCGTCGAGAAGCGTAACGGCCACGTCCGTCATTGGGTATCCGTGGGGGCCGTTGGCCAGTGCGTTCTTCACGCCTGTCTCAACCGCTCCGAGGTACTCGATTGGAATAGCCCCGCCAATTATTTTCTTGGTGAAGGTATTTCCGCTCCCCCGCTCCGCAGGCTCGATTCGCAACTTGACGTGCCCGTATTGTCCGCGGCCGCCCGTTTGCCGAATGAACTTGCCTTCGGCCTCGGCGACGCGAGCCACCGTGCCCCGATACGCCACCCGCGGCGCGCCGACGCTGGCGTGAACTCCAAAATCGCGCTTGAGACGGTCGATTATGACCTCGAGATGAAGCTCGCCCATTCCAGCGATCAAGGTCTGCCCAGTCTCCGCGTCGGATGAGACTTGGAAAGTAGGATCTTCGTCACCCAGGCGCGCCAACGCGCCGGACATCTTTTCTTCGTCGCTGCGGCCCTTGGGCTCGATCGCCCGCTCGGCAACCGGAGTCGGAAACGAGATCGATTCGAGCAGGATCGGATGATCCCTGCTACAAAGCGTGTCGCCCGTGAAGGTGTTTTTTAGTCCGATCGCGACAGCTATTTCTCCCGAGTGGACCGTTCCTGTTACCTGCTCGCGCTTGTCAGCATGCATACGCAACAGCCGTCCGATTCGTTCCCGGCCGCCGCGGGTCGAGTTGAGTACGTAGTCGCCGGGACTGATGGACCCGGAATAGACCCGGAAATACGACAATCGCCCGCTGAACGGGTCCGAAACGATTTTGAACGCGAGCGCGGCCAGCGGCGCGTCGTCATACGCGGGCCGCGTGATCGATTCACCCGTTTTGGGATCGAAGCCCCCAACTGGAGGCACGTCGGTGGGCGAGGGAAGGTAATCAACCACTCCATCGAGCACCGCTTCGATGCCTTTGTTCCGAAGCGCGGCCCCCACAAAAACGGGGACTGCGCTATTGCTCAGCGTTGCGCGTCGAATCGCGCTCATCATCACTTCCGCCTCGATCTCTTCATCGTCGAGGTAGGCGTTGGCAATGGAGTCGTCCAGGTCAGCGAGCGCTTCAATCAAGCGCGTTCGCTCCGCTCGCGCGCGGTCCAATTGATCGCTCGGGACCGGACCAAACGTTCGCGAGCCATCGGCCTCGGCAGCGAACGCGATCAGTTCCATTCTTGCGAGATCGATGACCCCTGCAAAATCGCTCTCGATTCCCACCGGTAGTTGAACCAGTATGGGTCTCGCTCCGAGCCGTTCGCGAATCATCTCGACCGTACGTTCCAGACTCGCCCCGCGGCGGTCCATCTTGTTTACGAAACAGATGCGAGGGACGCGGTATCGGTTGGCCTGACGCCAAACCGTCTCGCTCTGCGGCTGCACGCCCGCTACGGCGTCAAACACCACGACGCCACCGTCGAGGACGCGCAGCGACCGTTCAACTTCGGCGGTGAAATCGACGTGCCCCGGAGTGTCGATGATGTTGATGCGGTGATCGTCCCAGAAACAGGTGGTTGCGGCGGCGGTAATCGTTATGCCCCGCTCTCGCTCCTGGTCCATCCAGTCCATGGTGGCCGAGCCATCGTGCACTTCTCCGGTTCGGTGTATGCGGCCCGTGTAATACAGAATCCGCTCGGTGACGGTCGTCTTGCCCGCGTCGATGTGAGCGATGATCCCGATATTTCGGGTTTTTTGAAGGCTGTTCAAGGGTTTCATGCCAATCTCGATTCGATTTCGTCCTATCTACCAGCGATAGTGGGCAAAGGCCTTGTTGGCCTCCGCCATTCGATGGTTGTCATCCTTGCGTTTGACGGCTTCACCTCGAAGGTTCGCCGCGTCCATCAGCTCGTTGGCAAGCCGCTCGACCATGGTCTTGCCGGGGCGGGTTCGCGACGCCCGAATAAGCCAGCGTATGGCGAGAGAGTTGCGCCGGTCGCCTCGAATTTCCATCGGAACCTGATAGGTGGCGCCACCCACCCGGCGAGGCTTGACCTCAAGCTGCGGCGTGACGTTTCGAAGAGCGGCCTCGAACGTTTCGACTCCGGTTGCACTGGATCGCTCTTCCATGATTTCCAGCGCGCTGTAGACGATCCGTTGGGCCAGCGACTTCTTCCCGTCCCGCATTATTGCGTTAATAAAGCGTTGAACCGCCCGGTTCTGGTATCGCGGGTCTGGCTGCAACGGCCGCTTCGGCGGCCTGCTTCTCCTAGACATCGTCTGTTCTAATCCTGCTCCTCATGTTCACGTTTCTAGCATCCGATATAGCGCGCCAACGACGGCACGCCACATCCGCTGATTGGATTTGCGGGTCCGGCAATCCTCGGCTGTGGGTTAGGAGTCGCGCTTCGTCCCGTACTTCGACCTGCTCCGTTTGCGGCCCTCTACACCCAACGTGTCGTACGATCCCCTAACGATATGGTAACGAACTCCGGCAAGATCCTTAACCTGCCCGCCCCGGATTAGCACAACCGAGTGCTCCTGCAGGTTATGCCCTTCGCCGGGGATGTAGGCCAAGACCTCCAAACCGTTCGACAGCCTGACTCGGGCCACTTTACGGAGCGCGGAATTCGGTTTTCTTGGCGCTACCGTTCGAACCTGAACGCATACGCCCCGCTTCTGCGGCGACCCGCCCGTCCTTAGCATTCGCCGCCTAAGGCCGTTATACGAAAAGTGGAGCGCGGGAGCCGTAATCTTCTTGGAGCTTTTGCGCCTCCCCTTGCGAACAAGCTGATTTACTGTGGGCAAAGTTATTCCCTAAATACGCCGATTATCAACACAAAACCACGCCCCGGCGTCGAGCCGGAACACCAACCGCTAACGATACCATCTTGTCAGGGGACCGGTCAATCGAAGTCGGTACAAAATCATGCGCCGGCATCCGCGGGCCCGACCTCCTCTTTGTCGGCATCCGCGGGTTCAGCGGCAGCGTCTGAAGCTATCAACGCCTCATCCTGACCGTTGGCGGCGGCCTCTCCATCGCTACCCAGGAGCGCTTTGTCGGGGGCCGAATCTTCCACCTTTGCTAAGACATCCTCGACGTTCGAGTCGTCGTCCCCCGCGGTATCTTCCTCATCCAGCAGCACCGTGAAATCCGCCATGCTGGCTCTGAAGCCGGTTCCGGCCGGTATCAGCTTTCCTATGATGACGTTTTCCTTAAGGCCTCGCAGCCGGTCGGTCGAGCCAAGAATCGCAGCTTCGGTAAGCACGCGGGTCGTGTCCTGGAACGAGGCCGCCGCAAGGAAACTCTCAGTGTTTAGCGAGGCCTTGGTCACGCCAAGCAGAACAGGCGTTCCCAAGGCGATTTCGGCGCCGTTTTCCGCCGCAGCGTCATTGGTTCGAACAAATCTCATTCGGTCGATCAGCTCACCCGGCAGGAACTCCGTATCCCCGGCTTCGTCGACCAGGACCTTGCGCAGCATCTGCCGAATCACGATCTCGATGTGTTTGTCATGCACTGGAACGCCGACGATCCGGTAGACGCCCTGAATCTCACTCAGCAGATATTTGTGCAGATCGGCCTCGCCGCGAGTGCGAAGGATGTCGTGAGGATTGAGCGGCCCCTCTGTGAGACGCTGACCGCGAAGAACCTGGTCGCCATCCGAAACCGACCATCTGGCAGTCACGACTATCGGATACTTAACGCTGTCGGACTCTTCACGACGAATCGTTATCTTGCCTTCCTCGATTGACGCCTTGCCAGCAATAGGCGCCTTCAACTCGGTCGGAGCATTGTCTTCGCCGTTCGCCTCGACAGGGTCCGGCCGCGTCGCAACGACATGGCCTTCCTTCACGTCGGCGCCGTCCTTGACGGACGGCTCGAACCCGGCGCTCAGGTCGATAGACTCTTCGAACACCTCAGTTTTTGAGACTCGAAGACGTATGGTGTCGTCCTCCCGAAGGATCTCGACCACCCCATCGATATCCGAAACAACGGCCTGGCCCTTGGGGACGCGAGCTTCAAAAAGCTCTTCCACGCGCGGTAGTCCCCGCGTGATGTCCTCTGCCTGATACGTGCCGCCGGTGTGAAAAGTGCGCATGGTGAGCTGAGTCGCGGGTTCGCCAATCGATTGGGCCGCGATTATGCCTACCGCGGTTCCAAGCGCGACAAGCTGATTCCGCGCCAGATCGTTTCCATAACATTTCTGGCAAACGCCCCGGCGCGCTCCGCACGACATAGGCGATCGCACAGCCAGTCGATCGATCTTCCTGCTATCCAGGAGGGTAACCCCCTCCCGATCGACGACTTCACCGGCGCGTAACAGGATCTCCCCGGTGTCCGGATCGACTACGTCTTCGAAAAGCACCCGGCCAAACGATCGGCTTGGGACCGATTCGCCAACGTCGTGGTCGGGGTCTACCCGAATCTCGAGACCCGAGGCCGCCCCGCAATCTTCCACAGTGATGATCGTCTCTTGACAAACGTCCACCAGCCTGCGAGTCAGATAACCCGAATCGGCAGTCCGCAACGCTGTATCGGCAAGACCCTTTCGCGCGCCGTGCGTCGAAATGAAGTACTCGAAGACGCTGAGGCCTTCGCGGAAATTCGCCCGAACCGGCATCTCGATTATTCGGCCCGCGGGATCGGTCATCAGTCCCCGCATGCCCGCGATTTGCCGTATCTGGTCGAAATTCCCTTTCGCCGCGCCGGACGCGCCCATCAAGTAGACCGGCCCCAGGCTCTCCATGTGCTCTTCCACGGCGTCGCTGACGCTCCGCATGGCCTCGGCCCATACCTGAACATGCTTGCCGTACCGCTCTTGTTCGGTGACCATTCCCATCTGGAATTGCTGGTCGAGTTCCTCGGTGCGCCGTTCGGCGTCCTCGAGAATCTGCGCCTTGATCGGGGGGATCGTGAGGTCGCCGATAGCCATGGTCACGCCGGACTGGGTCGCCCAGCGGAATCCGAGCATCATGATCTTGTCGGCAACCTGCGAAGTCACCTCTTCACCATGGTGGTAATAGAGATTCGTGACGAGCTGCTTTAGATCGCCCTTGTCGAGATGCCGGTTTACGAATCGCATGTCCAGCGGCAGCACGTCGTTCAGAAAGACCTTGCCGGGCGTCGTACCAAGCAGCGATCCCTCGGGGCATTCTTCGCTGATGGGTATCTCATCCGCCGCAACGCGAACCTTCACGCTCTCGTGCAGACCCACGTTCCCCAACGAAAAAGCCATCATCACTTCGTTGAAGTCACCGAATATTCTCGGCTTGTCAGGCTCGCTTGTTGGCGGCAGCGTGAGGTAATAGCAGCCGAGAACCATGTCTTTGGTCGGGCTGATGACCGGCGACCCGTCCGCGGGGGAAAGGAGATTGCGCGTGCTCATCATGCGATTCCGCGCCTCTTCCTGCGCGACCATCGAGAGCGGCACGTGCACGGCCATCTGGTCGCCGTCGAAGTCGGCGTTGAAGGCAAAACACACCAGCGGATGGACCTGGATGGCGCTGCCTTGAACGAGGCGTATGTTGAACGCCTGAATTCCGAGTCTATGGAGCGTAGGCGCTCGATTGAGCAGGATCGGGTGATTCCGGGTGACTTCCTCGAGGATGTCCCAGACCTCCGGATCGGCTCGCTCGACAACACGCTTGGCGCTCTTGATATTGCTTGCAAGGCCGTAGTCGACTAGCCGGCGCATGACAAACGGTTTGAAGAGCTCGAGCGCCATGCGCGTGGGCAGGCCGCACTCATCCAGCCTGAGTTCAGGCCCGACCACGATCACCGAGCGGCCTGAGTAGTCCACTCGCTTGCCGAGCAGGTTTTGACGGAACCGGCCTTGCTTGCCTCTCAAAAGGTCGCTCAGCGACTTGTAGGGGTGCGAGCTCGATCCCGTAACCGGCCGTCCGCGCCGTCCGTTATCGATGAGCGCGTCTACGGCTTCCTGCAACATGCGCTTTTCGTTACGAACGATGATCTCGGGCGCGCCGAGTTCAATCAGACGCTTGAGGCGATTGTTCCGGTTTATGACTCTTCGGTAAAGATCGTTCAAGTCACTCGTGGCAAACCGGCCGCCGTCGAGCTGCACCATCGGTCTGAGCTCCGGCGGCAGGATCGGCAACACGGTCAGAATCATCCACTCCGGCCTGTTGCCGGACCGGCGAAAAGCCTCCACCACCCGAAGCCGCTTCATAGCCTTGCGGCGGCGTTGAATCGACTTGGCCTTGAGCTCCGTTCGAAGCAATGCCGCCAGCTCATCCAGATCCGTCTTGAGAATAAGCTTCAGGACAGCTTCCCCGCCGCTGGCCGCTTCGAACACGTCTCCGCACGTTTCCATAAGTTCTTGATATCGAAGCTCCGAGAGCAGCTGGTGCTTGTCGAGTACTCCCAGGTCGCTCTTGCGACGCTCGAAGAAGTCCCTGGTCTCCGCCGCGCGCTCCTCGATGGCTCTCTCCTGGTTGGCGCGGGCGTCGGTGACTCTGTCTCGTTCGACCTCCAGTTGAGCCGCCCGCCGTTCGCTAGCGTCCTGCGCCGACTGCTCCAGTTTCTCCTGCACAGCAGCTATGGCCTCGTCTGCGGCCGGCTCGATAGCCTTCAAGAACTTGGGGGTTATCTTGGTGCCCTTCACTACCGTGGGATCTTCCAGCCAACTGAGCTTTATGTCGTCGGAGGCAAATTCGCCTTTCGCGTCATCGAGGACCTTGAGCACCGTCTCCGCTTCGTCTTTGATGGCGCGGATTTCCTTCTCCGATTTGGTTCGCAGCCGGTCGACATCCTGCTTGATCTGCGACTCGAGCGCCGAACGCTGATTGTCTAGGTCCTCGTCCATCGACGCGATGGTGTCTTCGACCTCGAACCTGACCTCCTGAAGGCGGGCCTCGAAATCCCGGTCGATCGCCTCAAGGGCCTCGTCCCGTTTTTCCTCATGGAGGTCGGTAACGATGAACGATGCGAAGTAAATGATCTTTTCCAGATTGCGAGGCGAGATATCCAGCAGCTGCCCCATGCGGCTCGGAGTGCCCTTGAAATACCAGATATGGGTAACCGGAGTCGCCAGCTCGACGTGGCCCATCCGCTCCCGGCGGACCCGAGAACGCGTTACCTCCACCCCGCACTTGTCGCAAATTATTCCCTTGAAGCTGACCCGCTTGTACTTGCCGCAGGTGCATTCCCAGTCCTTCGTCGGACCAAATATGCGTTCGCAGAAAAGCCCGTCGCGTTCCGGCTTCAGAGTCCGGTAGTTGATAGTCTCCGGTTTCGTTACTTCCCCGAACGACCACGACCGAATTTGCTCGGGAGACGACAAACCGATTCGAATGGCATCAAAGTCGTTGACTTCCAGCATTTCTATTCGCGCCCCTTAGAGCTTGTACTCGCGCCCCTCGATGTTGATCCCATCGAGGTCGGGTAGGTATTCCTGGCTTGCGTCTGAGGCAATCGAGATTTCTTCGTCGGACTTGTTCAGAACCTCCACCGCCAGTCCCAGACTTTGCAGCTCTTTGACCAGCACTCGGAATGACTCGGGCACTCCCGGCTCGAGTATGGTTTCGCCCTTGACGATGGCCTCGTAGGTCTTGACCCTGCCCAGCACGTCGTCAGACTTCACTGTGAGCATCTCCTGAAGGGTGTGCGACGCTCCATAGGCCTGAAGCGCCCAAACCTCCATTTCCCCGAATCGCTGACCGCCCATCTGCGCCTTACCGCCGAGCGGCTGTTGAGTTATGAGCGAGTAGGGACCGGTGGACCGACCGTGGATCTTGTCCTCTACGAGGTGGGCGAGCTTGAGCATATACATCTTTCCGATCACGACTTCCTGATCGAACCGCTCACCTGTCCTACCGTCGTACAACACCGCCTTGCCGTTGCCTGGCAGCCCCGCGGCGCAGAGCATTTCGGAAATCTCCGCTTCCCCCGCGCTATCGAAGACAGGCGAGATGCACCGAACGCCAAGTTCGCCCGCAGCCCACCCGAGATGCGTCTCGAGCATTTGGCCGACGTTCATGCGAGACGCCGCGCCGAGCGGGTTGAGCACGATATCGACGGGCGTGCCATCCGCCAGATAGGGCATGTCCTCTTGCGGCAACACCAGGGAGATCACGCCCTTGTTGCCGTGGCGGCCCGCCATCTTGTCACCCTCCGTGATTTTCCGCTTCGACGCTATGCTCACGCGGACCACCTGGTTGACTCCTGCGTCGAGATCGGCGCCGTCTTCCCGGGTGAACTGTCTCACGTTTATCACGACGCCGGCGTCGCCGGCGGGCACGTGCTTCGAGGTGTCTTTAACTTCACGGGCGTCGCGCCCAAAAATCGCTCTCAGAAGCCGGTCCTCGCCGGTCAGCTCGGTTTCGCCCTTGGGGGTAATCTTGCCGACGATGATGTCGTCAGGGCTGACTTCGGCCCCGACGTATACGATTCCGTCTTCATCCAGATTTCGAAGCGCTTCTTCGGCGACGTTCGGAATGTCCCGCGTGATTTCCTCGGCGCCAAGCTTGGTGTCGCGGGCCTCGACCTCGAACTTCTCAATGTGAATCGACGTGAACACGTCATCGCGGACTAGCCGGTCGCTTATTACGATGGCGTCCTCGTAGTTGTAACCTTCCCAAAACATGAACGCCACAAGCACGTTTCTACCAAGTGCAAGCACGCCGCCATCGGTCGACGAACTGTCCGCAAGCAAGTCGCCCGGCTGAACCGTGTCGCCCCGGCTAATCAAGGCTCGCTGGTTGATGCAAGTTCCCTGATTCGACCGTTCGAACTTGCGCAACCGATATGACTGGGTTTTGCCAGATTTCTTTCCCCTCACCACGATGTCGCGGGCAGCCACCCGCTCAACGGCGCCGGGCTCGTCCGCCTCGTAAAAAATCACGTGGCCGGAGTCTGAGGCCGCTTTACCCTCGACTCCCGTGGCGACCAAAGGCGCCTCGGGAATCACGAGCGGGACCGCCTGCCGCTGCATGTTGGACCCCATCAGGGCGCGATTGGCGTCGTCGTGCTCCAGGAACGGAATCATCGCCGTCGGGATGCTCACGATCTGTTGCGCCGATACATCCATATATTCCACGTCGTCCCGGGAGGACTCGTGAAAGTCCGCGCCGCTTCGCACGGCGACTCGCTCATCAACTATCTGTCCGAACTCGTCGGTCCTGGCGTTGGCTTGAGCGATTACGTACCGCTCTTCCACGTCAGCGGTGAAATACTCGATTACGTCCGTGGCGAACGGAATGACGTGAAACTCGACTGTTTCCGCGTTCTTGAGTTTGGCAATCTGCCTCAGAACATCCCTGCCTATCACGTCGCCTTTCTCGGCGTACACTTTGGATCGCGCGCCGCCAATCAGGTCAGCGGTAAGCGTGCGTCCAGTGAGTATGCCCCGGTCCTTGATTGTCAACGTCTTTCGCACCTCTCGGTACGGCGTCATGATGAACCCGAAGGAATTCACCCGCGCATAGGTGGCCAGCGTGCTAATCAACCCGATGTTGGGGCCTTCGGGCGTCTCTATGGGGCAAATCCGTCCGTAGTGGCTGTAATGAACGTCGCGGACGTCGAAGCCGGCGCGCTCCCTGCTCAGACCGCCAGGCCCCATCGCGCTCAGCCGGCGCTTGTGCGCCAGCTCCGAAAGCGGGTTCGTCTGATCCATAAATTGAGATAGCTGACTGCCGCCGAAAAACTCCTTTACGGCGGCCATCACGGGGCGGGTGTTTATCAGCGCGGCGGGAGTCGCCTCAGAGGCGTCCTGAATGGTCATCCGCTCCTTGATGACCCGCTCCATACGCAGCAATCCGGTTCGAAACTGGTTTTGCAGGAGCTCGCCAACGGGTCGCACGCGCCGGTTGCCAAGATGATCGATCTCGTCGGCCCGGCCCTGCTGGCTGTTGAGCCGCACCAGCTCCCGCACGATCGCGACAAGGTCGTCAGGTTTGAGCGTGCGCTCCTCCCCAGCCTCGTCGAATCCCAGTCTCTTGTTGAGCTTGTACCGTCCAACCTGACCCAGATCGTAACGCCGGGAGTTGAAGAGCAGCTGCTTGATCAGGGATTTCGCGTTTTCCTTGGTCGCCGGGTCTCCCGGCCGCAAGCGGTGATAGACCTCGATCAATCCCTGCTCATGATCCGTCGCCGGATCGTGCCGTTTGCCGCTCAATCCGATGGTCGACTCGATGAACCGCCGCTCTGGATCGCCATCCACTTCCTTGAAGATTTCCAGCAGCTCTTCGTCCGAACTGTAGCCATTAGCGTCAAAATCGACGGCGCGCAGCAGCGCCGTTACCGGAATCTTGCGCTTGCGGTCGACCTTGACGCTGATGATGTTCTTGGCGCTCGTATCGAACTCGAGCCATGCTCCCCGATTGGGGATCAGCTTCGCGCCAAACAGCCTTCGGCCCGTCGCCGGATCAGTGTCGGCCGTAAAGTAGGCTCCGGGCGACCGCACAAGCTGGCTCACGACAACCCGCTCGGCGCCGTTGTATATGAAGGTCCCTTGCGAGGTGATGAGCGGGAAGTCACCCATGAACACCTCCATCTCCTTTATCTCGCCCGTCTGCTTGTTGTGGAGACGGGCCGTCACCTTGAGCGGCGCTTGATAGGTCCTGTCCTGACCGCGGCAGTCGGCTTCTCCGTAATTGGGCTCGTCGAAGGGATCGTCTTTCATCTCGAAATGCACTTCGAGGTTTTTGCCCGTGAAGTCCTGTATGGGAGATATCTCGGCGAATAGGTCTTTGAGACCCACGGTCCTGAACCAGTGAAAAGACTGCTTCTGGATCTCCGCCAGATCAGGCATTTCGAGTATCGGGGGAATCTTCCCAAACTTCTTGGTCGACAATTCCGCTGCGCCGTTCATCGCCATGCTTCAGATGCTCCTACGCCGTCACCGGTACGCGCTCAATGACCTGCATGCTTCAAGATCGATATCGAAACTAGATACTTTCTGTCCGGAGTTTCAACGACCGAGCCGCCCCCGCCAACACAGGGTTGCTTCCTCAGGCTGGTCCAAGCGAACCGGCGGATCAGCTAATGCCGTTCAAAGTGGGGGATCTGTTAATCCTAATTTTGCCGCTTGCCGTTCGACACACAAAAATAGACCACCCTAACCCTAGGCTGCCGTAAAGGCGGGCGGGGGAGCGTCTACCAGTTTTGTTTGTTTTCGTCGCGGATCGAGGGATTACCTCCCGCTGAATCTCGCCGCCAGTATACCAGATTTCGCAATAGCGCCAACCGTGAACAGGCGACGATCATCCGGGCGGCCACTGCATCTGCCTGCCGCCGAGCAGATGAACATGCAGATGGCCAACCGTTTGTCCGCCATCGCGGCCTTGATTGACCACCAGCCGGAACCCGTCTTCCGTCAGTCCTTCGGATTGCGAAATCTGCACCGCGGCCAGCATCAGCCGCTCCAGCCGACCGGAGTGCGTTTCGTCAACGGCGCCGATGCCGCCTATATGCTCCTTCGGGATAACGAGGACATGGACTGGGGCCTTCGGATTGATGTCACGAAAAGCCATGACTTCGTCCGTCTCGAAGACGACTTCCGAAGGCGTCCGGCCGGCAGCGATGTCACAAAAAAGGCATTTCATGCCGTGATCTTATCCGGCAAGATGCGATCGCCGCGGGGCCGGCCCGATGGCGACCAGCTCGCCCCACGCGCCCGGAGCCAACATCACCGTCTCCAGCGACCCCGCCGTATGCGCCGACCGGCCGCTCACCTTCAGGAAATTGTCTGTCACGCCCGTTCCGCGCCCGCCCGCGACGCTCTCCCACAGCACCGTTCGAGATCGTCCCACGAATCGCCGTGCGTAATCTTCCCTCTGGCGCTCGCCGAGATCGATCATTGCCTGAACTCTCGCCTTCTTCTCATTGGCGAGCACGTTTTCGCTCATGTGAGCAGCGACTGTGCGAGGTCTCATCGAATAGGGAAACACGTGCAGATAGGCGAATTCGGTAGCAGCAATGAAGTCGAACGACTCCGAAAAATCGCCTGAAGATTCCCCGGGAAACCCGACCATCACGTCGGTTGCAATCGCAACGTCAGGATTCGCGTCCCGCGCCAACGTGACGATCCGCCGATAGTCCGCTTTTGAATACTTCCTGCGCATCCGGTCCAGCGTTCTGTCCGAGCCACTTTGAATTGGAAGGTGAAGATGCGGGCAAATTGTTCCGTCGGCGAGCAGCTGGAAAAGGTCATCGTCGAATTCGATCGGCTCGACGGAGCTCAATCGCAGCCTCGCGACGCCGGACTCGGAAGCAACGCGAGCGATCATGCCCGCCAATCGGAGACCGGTTTCGGGACATCGGTAGCTCCCGATGCTGACGCCGGTCAACACGACCTCGCGAGCTCCAGCCGTTGCGAACCGAATCACGTCTGATATCACGTCTCGGACGGCTCGACTGGTCGACCGGCCGCGAGCGCGGGGAATGATGCAAAAAGCGCAAATGTGATCGCATCCTTCCTGCACTTTGACCATGGGCCGGATGCGGTCTCGTTCCCCGAATCGGAGCTTGCCGTCCTCCGGCGCGGCAACGCCGGGAGCGTTTGCGGCCCTGGAGACCTCATCGATCAGGTCGTTTCGATTTGCCGGCGAAAAGATCAGCGCTCCCGGAAATGACTGGCGCAGTCTTTCCGCGTCAACCGACGCGTAGCAGCCGGTCACGGCCAGCACGCAGTCGGGATTGTCACGGACTCCTCTGGCGATCGCGCGGCGCGACTTGCGGTCGGCGACATGCGTCACCGCGCACGTGTTGACCACGACCGCATCCGCCGGTTGACCGTACGGAGCAGGGTAGAAACCGCGGGCCGCCAGTGCTCGAAGAATTGAGTCGGAATCGGACTGATTGAGTCGGCAGCCCAGAGTCTTGACGGCGACGGTGGGTCCCGGTCTACCCATTTTTGAACCAATCAGCTCCGCGGCTATGCGGCGGCTGGAAAACGGTCCGATGCGTGCCCGTGCGCGGACCTGCCCGGCGCGAACAGCCTGCCGTCCAGAATGCGAGCATCAACTTTCGCCCCGCGCTTCCATGGCTGAACAGCGACCGGATCCAGCGCCGCGATTCACTTGACGCGCGCGGTCATGGTCTGGAGCGTCAGGCATATCCATTCGCCGTCGTGAGCCCTCTCGACGACTTCCATCGCCCGGCAACCAAATGCCGCCGCCACTTCCGCCTCCCGCGTCTGGACGATTCCACCGAGTATCAACGTTCCGCCCGGCGCCAGCGCGTCAATCATTGCGCCAGCCAGCCGGCAGTGAACCGCAGCCACGATATTGGCAACCACAAGGTCGAACCTCCTCGTGAGTGCGCCGTTAGCGTCCCGTTCCTCAAGAGACCCATGAGCAACAGTCACAACTTCGCCCACGTCGTTCAGCGACGCATTTTCCCGCGCCGCCTCCACAGCCTTAAGGTCCTTGTCGAGAGCTTTTACGCTTCGGGCGCCCAATCGCGCCGCCGCTATCGCCAGGACGCCGGATCCGGTCCCCATATCGAGAACGTCGTCGCCGGGAGTCAGCCAGTCTTGCATAGCCAGGAGCGATTGCCGGGTCGTTACGTGAAGCCCCGTTCCGAACGCCATTCCGGGATCTATCCGAACCACGGATTCCCCGTTTCCAACCGAGTCGTCCCAGGCGGGCGCCAGCAGAATCCGGCCAACCCACGCCGACTTGAAGAACGCCTTCCACTTCGAGTGCCATTCGCTTTCATCGGTCCACCGCTCAATTGGCATCCTCGCGCTTTCAATGCCAAGCCCGCCAACGTGCCACAAAGCGTTGAGGAGATCGTGCCTGGTTGCCGCCAGCCGCTCCCCATCGGGCAGGTACGCGGTCAAGCGGCAGATCTTCTCGGCCGAATGCTCGTCGATCCGCTCCTCCACCGCCACGGCGGCGCTTGCCCACTTGGCCATAATCACCCGGATGTCCTCGGCCGAGTCGGGAGCCGCTTCCACGGCGATCTCAAGCCAGCGCATCATCCTCCAAGAGCTTCGCGGACCTTGCTTGCGAAGTCTTTCTTCTCGTCGGATTCGCCGTATATCGACTTCAATTCGTCATATAGCTGCCGCTCGCGCTTAGTGAGCTTGCCCGGCACTTCAACATCGATCCGCACGTAGTGATCGCCCCGTCCAGGCCGCTGCAACCGCGGGACCCCCTTCCCGCGCAATCTGACAACGCTGCCGGGTTGAGTGCCCGAACGAATCTTCACACGCTCCTGTCCCGCGACAGTCTCAACCTGGAATTCGTCGCCGAGAACGGCGTCCGCGACGTTGACTATCAGGTTGGAGAAGATGTCAAAACCCTCTCGCTTGAACGTGTGGTGCTCGTCGACGGATATCCGAAGGAACAGGTCTCCGGGCGGTCCGCCCCGGTATCCGGCGTCGCCGCCCCCGGAAATGCGCAGATCGGTTCCATCGTCTACTCCCGCCGGAATGTCTATCGAAGTCTTGCGCCGCCGACGCCTGCGTCCCTCACCTCCGCAGCTTGAGCAGGGGTTTAAGACTACGCGTCCGGCGCCGCCGCAGTTTTCACACGTAGCCGCGTTGACGAACTGGCCGAATATCGACGACTGCACGCGCCTTACCTGGCCGGCGCCGTTACAGACGGAACACGTGGCCACCTCAGATTCAAGACCTTGTCCGGACCCGTCGCATTCGTCACAAAGCTCCAGCCGTTCGATATCGAGTTCTTTTACTACGCCGTTGACCGCATCCATGAATTCGAGCTCGATCGCGGTTTGAAGATCACGACCGGCTCGCGGCCCGTGAGTGTCCCGCCGAGTCGTCGCCCCGAAGAATGACTCGAAGATGTCGCCCATATCTCCAAAGTCAATCCGCCCGCCGGCAGGGTTGAATCCTGACTGGAGTCCGGCGTGTCCGAACCTGTCGTAGATGGATCGCTTCTTTTCATCCTTCAGGACGCCGTAGGCTTCCTGGACCGCCTTGAATTTGTCTTCGGCGTCCGCCGCCTTGTTCAGATCCGGGTGGTATTGACGGGCGAGCTTGCGATATGCCCGCCTAATCTCGTCTTGCGGCGCCGACCGGCCAATGCCCAGCAGGTCATAGAAATCGGCCTTCGTTGCCATTTAGCGTTTGGCCTCTACTTGTAGGGTCGTTTATGCGGTAACCGGCGCCGCGCGGCTAGTCTGTCCGCCGCGGCGCGTCGGTCTCGACTTCGGATTCGCCGTCAAGGCCGCCGCCGGGGACATCCGGGCCGTTTGAAACCTCGGCGCTCCCGGCGCGCACCAGCGTAGGTCTCAGCACGCGATCGTGAATCATATAACCACGCTGATATTCTTCGAGAACGACTGCTTCCTCGCCCACCGGCGGGGAAGCACCGCTCGACACGGCCTCGTGGTAGCGCGGATCGAACATTTCGCCGGTCGCATTGATAGGCTCGATCCCCTGAGACTTTAGAACCGCGTTCACCTGCGCTCTGGTTATCAGGATGCCGTCGATCCAGGCGAATCCCATCAGTGATTCGGGAATCGCGCCTAGCGCGCGGTCGAGGGAGTCGATCACTCTAAGCAATTCCGC
Organism: Chloroflexota bacterium; assembly: GCA_965263025.1. GTDB lineage: Bacteria > Chloroflexota > UBA11872 > UBA11872 > VXNJ01 > JAPOVO01. Next base: position 1,286,303 of record OZ253578.1, read on the forward strand.
GGCGAAGATTTGATTAGCGAATTTTCTAACCTCGCCAATTTCCTGTTCCGCCCGGCGCTTCAGATTCGTCAGGTCGGCCTGTGCCCGCGCCAGCTTTCCGATCAGCCTGATCCGCTCAGCCTCCAGCTCCTCGATGCGAGCCAGCTCTTGCTGGGCCGGAGCCCCGTCGGACTCCTCTTGCATAGAATCTTCTGCCGCGCCGGGCTTGGCTTCGACAGTTGGGTCGTTTGAAGTTTCCGGTTTTTCCACTACGCCGCTACTCCTTGTCGAGCGAAGTTAGGAGAATTCGAGGTCAGGTTGGTCGCGGGCTGCGTTTAGGATCCGGCCGTCGCGGCTACGCCGGCCACCGTTTGCGTAACTTGCCGGACCGCGCCGATAGTTCGCCGGTAGGGCATGCGGTTCGGTCCCAGCACTCCGAGATAGCCGCCGCGATCGTCGGAGTCGTAGCTGGACAGAACGACAGAGTAATCCCGCAAGACCGCGCTGTCCCGATCGCCGATATGGACCGATACTCCGTCCGCGTCCGTGGCCCGGGGGCCAAGGTACGCCACCAGGTCGCCATCTTCCAGCATTTGAACTCCCCGCTGGACCAGGGACACCTGGTTGAATTCCGGCTGCCGAATCATCGTGGCCAGGCCCACGTAATGAACGTAACCAAACCGCCGCCGCTCCAACTCACGCATGGTCGAGACGAGCACAAACAATATCTCATATTTGTACCGAGCGCGCGGGACCGGCCAGTTCTCGACTTCCGCAAGGTTCTTGCCGGTCAACTCATCACTCATCTGCCGGCCGTACATCTCTAGGCTGGAAGGCTCGCTGTGGGCCAGCCCCCGGATAAGCTGGTCCTGCGGCGGAACGCCCGTCAGTTCCGCGACCATGCGCACCGAACCGCTCTGCTGAGGGACGATCGTCACCTTTTTCAGCGTTACCGGACCGCCAGTGGGGAGAGCGACAAACGCAACGTTGCCGACGAAATTGGAAAGGACCGCAGCCGCGAACTGAAGCAGATCCTCGACTCCCAGCGGAGAAACGCGAAAACTCGACGTAATCGTCTCTTTTTCGGGCGCCCGCAAGTGGGTCGAGGCGAGCAGTTCCTCGACGAATAGCCGGTATCCCGCGTCGGTTGGAATCCGGCCTGCGGAACGATGCGGCTGAAAGACAAGCCCCTCTTCTTCCAGATGCGCCATGTCCTTGCGCACCGTGGCGCTGCTCACGCCAAACTCGTATCGCTTTACAAGCCGGCCTGACGCGACGGGGACGCAACTCGCAACGTAGTCTTCGACAATGGTCTGAAGAATTGCTCTTCGTCTATGTGTGGCCTGAGTTGAAGTAGTCACTGCGAAACCGCCCAACTAGCTCGCCTGGACCTTCGCAACTGCTGCGAAGGCCTACCGTCCAGGCAGCGGATATTCACCCAGCCAATCGTGTACTCTCGGTGCCGCGTACGACACCCGGAACATTATCAACGACATCGAAACCGGTCAAGATTTGTATTGGCTACGTATCGCGCAAGACGGCGGCATCTTCTGGAGGGCCGGGTCCATTCGTCATTCCCGATGCACCCTCGCCATTCGCGCCCACGCGGGAATCAACTGCGCCAAGTTCCCCCGCGGGCCGTATGTGGAGAATGCGCCGCAGACATCAAGGCTTGGCGATTGTTAAGGAACGGAGTGTTTCGCCGACTGCGTCAGCCAGCGCCGGCTCGCCACAGCAGCCCGGCCGACTCGAGCACGTACAGATTGCCCCGACCATCGAGTTGTATTACCAGAGGCGCGGGCAAGGCCACTTCAACCGCGGGATCGCCCGGACTGCCCGTGCCCGCCGGGTTGCCGGCCACGATTGTCACGGCGCCGTCCCGAGCGATCTTCGACACCAGCCCAGCCGTAAGCTGCGCCAGATAGACGTTGCCGTCGGCATCGGTCACGAGCGAGACGGGATCCTGTATCCGAACCTGGTCCAGCGGCCCTTCGAATTCGCCTTCAACCGCCCCCGGGCCAGCGAGCGTCGTCACTTCCCCGAACGCGGACACCCTTCTGATCTTTCCGGCGCGCTGCTCCGCTATCAGTATCGAGCCGTCGCCGTGCCGCGCCACGTCGGCCGGACCGTCGAGAGGCGTATTCGCGGCCTGGCCGCCATCCGCTCCGGATTCCGGTTGTCCAGTTCCGGCGAAAGAGCTTATGAACCCGTCGCTTGAAATAACGCGGACCCGGTTCGACGCGGGATCGGCCACGTATAGGTTCCCTCGATCGTCGAAGGCCAGCCCGGACACATCCCGGAACGAGGCTATGAGCGCCGGTCCGCCGTCGCCGTCCGATCCCGGTTTACCGCTGCCCGCAACCGTCTCGATGATTCCGCATCTGTCGATTCGCCGAATACGGAAATTTCCTGAGTCGAAGAAGAAAACGTTGCCACGCGAATCTACTTCGATCGCTTTGGGTCCCGAGATGCGCGCCGCATCGGCCTCTCCCCCGTCACCCGAGTAGCCTGGTTCGCCCGTGCCAGCAAAAGTGGAGACCTCTCCGCTGGTCGAGATGACTCGAATTCGGTGATTGCCCGAGTCGGCGACGAAGATCCGGCCGTCATCGGAAATCGCAAACGATTGCGGAATGGCGAATCGGGCTTCCGAAACAGGGCCTCCGTCGCCGGCGAATCCCGCATCGGTATCACCGGCCACTATCAACGCTATGCCGTCGGCGATAAGGGGCGCGCGCGGGACGGGCGCCGACGCCGCGCCGTAGCAGTCGTCTGTTTCGCGGGCGTCGGAAGGCGGCCTCAGCAAGTGGACCGTCCTCGTGCCCTGGAGTAACAGATAGAGGGTTCCTTCGGGACCGAGAGCCAGATCTAAGGGAGGCGGCAACGCAACCGCGAACGCGGGACGTCCTTCCCGCAGCGCGCCTTGGGATGCAAGCCCTGCAACAGTGCTAATCGATCCGTCGACGGCTACCCGGCGGAGTACGCTGTTTCGCCAGTCGGCTATGTACAAATTGCCCTCGGAATCGACTTCAATAGCGCGCGGCGAATTCAGTAAAGCCTCGACGGCGGGGCCTCCGTCACCGTCGAATCCCGCGATCCCGACCCCCGCGTAGGTATTGATGACGCCGTCGCGCCCGATGCGCCTAATCCGGTGTCCGCCAAGTTCCGCCACGAATATGGAGCCGTCGGGGCCAACCGCCACGTCGACCGGCCTGTCCAATGAGGCCGCAACCGCCGGTCCGCCGTCACCGGTGGACTCGTTATCGCCAGTCCCGGCGATAGTCGAAACGCCCCCCGATGCGTCGATTCGACGCAAGCGTCCATTGCCGCGGTCGGCTACCAGGAGATTCCCTTCAGAGTCGATGGCCATTCCGGAATTGCCGTTGAATTGCGCGTTCGCCGCCGTCCCGCCATCTCCCGCGAAACCAGCTTCTCCGTTTCCGGCAACCACGATCGCGGCTTGGCCGGGCTCGATCAGCACGATGCGGTCAAGCGTTGCAATAATCAAGCGGCCTCTTCCGTCGACGATCAGCCTCGATGGCGCAACGAGGTCTCCTCCGATGCTCACCGCCTCGGAACCGGCTGCCGTTTCGGTGCCTTGCGGCGTCCATTTCGCAAGATCAATGCTTTGAACGGTCCCCTGCGTCACATCGCTGACATAGACCGGGCCGCCGGCTTGAACGGCAATTCCACTCGGAGTGGCGAATCCCGCGTTACTCGCGTTTGAGCGCCGCCCGGCCGTCTCACTACCGGCGAGACTGACTATCACGGAGTCAAACGCCACCGGTGGGAAAACGGGCGCCGGATCGAGTTTGACCCAGTTGTTTGGCAGGGTCTCCAGAGCAGGAGCGACCGCCGGCTCGGAAGGCGTCTCTGCGACCGACGACTCGGGCGCCAGATCACACGCCGAGAGGGACGGCAGAAGCAGCCCCAGAGCGAGCAATGCCGTGGCAAGAGCGCCGCGGCCCGGAGAAATCCCGCTCCCTATACGATTTCCCAACGTCTGGGAGGGCCGTCTGAACGCCAGATCAATACGCACGTCCGCGCACGACCTCCACCAGCGTGCGCAGAAGAATGCGAAAGTCGAGACCCAAGGACCAGTTTTCCACGTAATAGAGATCGTAGAGCGTGCGTTCGGCTATCGACACGTCACCTCGCAACCCGTTGACCTGCGCCCATCCGGTCATGCCGGATTTCTCGCGGTGCCGTTGGGTGTATCGAGGATAGAGCCTCGCGAATTCCCGCACGTATACCGGCAGCTCGGGGCGCGGGCCGACCAGCGCCAGCTGGCCAAGCAGCACGTTGATTAGCTGCGGAAGCTCGTCTATCGAGAAACGTCTCAATAGCCTGCCGATTTTTGTGACTCTCGGGTCGTCTGGCACAGTCCATTCTCGTCCCTGCTGGTCGGCGTCATCGGTCATCGTCCTGAACTTGATCAGGGGGAATCGCCGGCCGTCATGGCCGGTGCGCTCTTGCACGTAGAAAATGCCGCCGCGGTCAAAGACCCATATCGCCAGAGCAACCACGAGCATCGGCCCCGACAGGATCACGAGCAATACCGAGGCCAGCGCGATGTCCACGATCCGTTTGACAAGGCGGCTGACCCCTTTTAGCCGCACGTCGTTGATCGCCATCAGCGGCAGACCGGACAGCTCATTCTCATCCACCGGCGAGAGCATCAGTTGAAAGTGATCGGGAAGCAGCCAAACGCCCACCCTCTCCGAATCGCAAACGTTCGCGATCTCGAGCATGCGCTCGGTATCGAGCGACGGAATCGCCACGATTACCTTGTCGACCTCATGTTCCGCGATGACTCCCAGCAGAATCGAAAGGCGCCCCAGAACGGGGGCATCGGTCGCCCCTGAATCAGTATCGTCGCCGGCGGCGAGGTGCCCGACCACGGTGTATTTCGGTCCCGGATATTTAGCGAGAATGTCGATAACCTGACGCGCCTCGGGACCCGCTCCCAGAATGAGCACACGCTCGGAACCGGCCCCGTAACCCGCCAGGATTCTCACCAATCGCGCGAGGAGCGTTCGCCCGGCGAATACGAGCGTGATGGCCGTTACCCAAAAGAGCGCCAGCATCACTTTCGCCAGCTCGAGCTGGTTGGGAAACAAGAGGTACGTGGCGGTGATGGTCATCACCATCGCGAGACTCACGACCGAGAAAGCCATGAATAACCGCACGACCAGCCCGAGGCGCGCGGGGCTGCGATACGACCGAAGCGCAAAGCTTGATGCAATAAACAGAAGCTCGAAGGCGCCGAAGAGCGGATAGAAGAACGGGGCCCGTTGATACGGTGTGTCCGGTCCGACGCCAAGCTTGAAATGCAATGTGTAGGCGATTACGGCTGCCGCAAAGACGAGCGAAATATCGAGAACCGGATGCGCTACGCCGAAAATCGTCTCTAGTTCGACCCGCCGGAGCGGTAGCCGCCGCAAAGCTCCGAACATTCCTGGTAGTCGCGCCGTCGCCCGCATCAAGGCAGACCCGCCAACACGCACCATCTACGAATCAAGGCTGCTTCCAGTTGCAAGTCGGGCGGCGTACCTGACGATTTCCTTGCCCACGCCAGCCGAACCCAGAGCAAATATAGCAGTGAGAACGGCCAGATTCAGCGCTCGATTTCGTCGAGGCGCCTGGTGTTTTCGGTAAAAACGCGCCATGGCTCGATAGAACTCATACCGAGTTCTCAGACGGCGACGCGACGACGACGCGCCCTTTTCGTGCAACACCTCGACCTCAGGCTCGTAACGCACCCTCCATCCCGACTGGTTGGCTCTATAGCAGAGGTCGAGATCTTCGCCGTACATCCAAAACCCTTCGTCAAACCCTCCCAGCGATCGAAATATCTCGCTGCGAATGAACAGGAACGCCCCCGCGACAGCATCCACGTCGCACGCGCGGTCGGGGTCCAGATGCAGCAGGTTATAAGCGCCGAACACCGGCTTTCCCGGAAAGACGGCGTCGAGCCTCAACATTCGAGTCAGGGCGGTTAGGGGAGTGGGGAAGGAACGTCTACTTGCGCGGTCCAGATCGCCGGTGCTCAGCACCAGCTTGGGACCTACGATCCCGATGTCCGGACTTCGCGCCATAACCGCCTCCAGGCGCGCAACGCCTTCGGGCGGAAGCAGCGTATCGGGGTTCAGTATCAAGAAATAGCGCCCGTCAGCTTCCATCAGCCCTTTGTTGACCGCCGAGCCGAATCCAATGGCGGGTGAGCCGCGAATGGCCCGAACGTTTTCGAGACCGGCAAGCCATTCCCAGGTGCCGTCGCCATAACCGTTTTCAACAACGGTCACTTCATATCGCAGGCCTTCGAGAGCGGCAGGGATCGACTGAAGGCAACGTCGAAGTCTCGAAAGCACGTCGAACGTGACTACTACTATCGAAACGTCCGGTCGATTGCCGGCCGTGCGAGCCTCACTCATATCCGGTCACCGCGGCGGACGCTCCGTCCTTCTAGCCTCGTCGAGACCGACGAGGAACCCCAGCATCTTGGCGATGTCGCCGACCGCTCGAATCACGGGCACGAGCGCGACAGCGGCCAACGCCCCTTGCGGCGACATGCGAGGAATCAACCTGGCCAGTCGAACGTACGGACGCCGCAGGTAAGCCATTCCGGCAACCGCCAGCAGCAGCAAGGCAATGGGACGATTTGGCGCAAGCAAGCCAAGCCAGACGCCCACGGCGTAGGAGCAATACCTGATCAAGTGCCGCGACCACCACATCCCGGCTTTGCCGTCGCCTTTGGCGTAATTGAAATATTGCCGAAAGAACGCCCGTAAATCGCGGCGCGGACGGAATCCAACGTCGGCTCCGGACGCATGGAGTAGACGGCGTCCCTGGGCGCGCCACTTCAAGTCGAGATACATGTCCTCACCGAAATCCAGCCATTCCGGAAAAACGCACTCGTCGACGAACTCTCGCCTGAAAGCCATCGATCCCGCGCTCGGCGGATACTCGTCCGGATCGATCTCCGACCCGTCCGGGACCGTCACCGCTCCCAAGACGGCTTCGAAAAAGCCGGTGGGTCTCGAAAGCACGTATCCAAAGACCAGATCAACCGTAGGTTGAGATTCGAGCGGCCGGGCGAGCGATTCCAGCCACTCGGGCTTGAGGCGCAGTCCAGCGTCGAGCAGCGCAACGATATCCCCGCAGGACGCCGCGACGGCGCTGTTTCTGCCCTGAGCGATGTTGGAGCCGGGATAATCGATGAGCTTTAAGGCCGTCCATCCGTCAAGTTCCGCGGCGAGCCGCCGGCCTGTTCCGTCAGTCGATCCGCCGTCTACCACCACGACCTCGTCGGGTAGGCGGGTCTGTTTTTTGAGGTCCGAAATCAATTCCTCAACGGCGCCGGCTTCATTTTTAACGGTGGCGCATACGGAAATCGAAGCCATCAAGCGTCAGTGCGCCTGATGGTCTGCTCGAGGACTTCGACGTAACGAGATCCCACAATCGCGGAATCGTATTTGGCCGTTACCCGACGCCTCGCCGCGTTCCCGATTTCGCGGGCGCGGGCCGTACTTGAGAGAACGGATACAAGCGCCCGCGAGTAAGCCTCGACACCGTCCGCGATCATCAAGTCCCGGTCGTCTTCGGCATCGATTCCGGCGGCTCCCATCGAGGTCGCCACCACAGGGCGGCCCGCCGCCATCCCTTCAAGCACTTTCAATTTAATCCCGCCTCCGGCAAGCAGCGGCGCCAGCACGACCTTCGACGCCGCGACTACCGAGGTCACGTCCCTGACGTACCCCGTATATTTAAACGGACTGACGCCGTTCACCGTCCCGGAGGGGCGATACCCTTTCCCCACAACGACAAACTCCGCCTCGGGCAGCATTCTCCATACCGCCGGCGCAATCTTCGATGCCAGCCAGTCCGCCGCCTGCCGGTTGGGGTGATAGGTCTGGTCTCCGACGAATACGGCGACGGGCCGTTCGGGAGGCGGCGGCACTTCAAGATACGCACCGGTATCCAGACCGCTTGGCGCTATTTGGATTCGGGCGGAGCCGTCCAGCGCGCGCAGCCAGTCGCGGTCATCGGAACTGGGACAAATAACTGTGTCGGCGCTTCGAACCGTCTTGGTCTCATAGGCGCGAAGAAGCGAGCCTTGCGCCGCCGAGTACGCGGCTCGGAGCCATCGGCCCCGTCGGGTCTCAACCGACGACATACGCCGGTGGACGATATATTCGGCATTCAAATCGTCGAATATCAATACCGGTCTTTTGGGATCCGACTCCATTGCGGCCGAGAACACCGGGGCGAGATACGCCATTTGCAGCCCCGAAATGTGCACGGCCGAATATTCGCCGAGCAGCAAACGGCGATACAGGGCGATCGCCATGTCTCGGGACCATGACCGCAACGCGAGATCGGGCAAGCGGAGAGTCACCGACCGCAGCAGTCTCCCGATCCGGCCGATCCCGCGAAATCTCCTCGTCTCGAGCCTTGCCAACGGGCCTGGCCCCGGTTCTTCTATTCGCGTTCGATCAGCCAGACATAGCAAATCGGTCTCATGCTGGCGCGCCGCGCCTTCCACAAACGTGCGAAGACGCACATCGGCGCCCGCCGTCTTCGCGTAAGGATTGGAGGCCGAGACAAACAGGACTTTCAATTCAGCACTTTCTCGTAAATCTCGCACGTCCGGGTCGCGGCCCGTTGCCACGAATAGCGCGCGGCAAGTCCCGGCCCGGCACTCCCGAGCCGGCTGCGAAGGCGTCCGTCCTCGAGCAATGCGTCAATTCCATCGGCGATATCGTCAACCTGGAGCGGATCTACGGGAAATCCAGCCGGACCGGCGAGGTCGGTGAGAGGGCGGCGATTCGATATCAGGCAGGGCGTTCCACAGGCCATGGCTTCAAGCACCGGATGGCCAAATCCTTCGTACAACGACACGAGCGCCAGGAAATCAGCGCCCGCGATAAGCGCGGCCATATCTTCGTCGGGCGGCGATCCAAGCAACCGCACACTCCCCTCGAGCCCCGCCCTGCTGATAGTGCGAAGAACCTCCTCGCCGGCGTTGCCCATTGCGCCTGCAAGCGCGAGCGTTACCTCGTTTGCCGCCTCAGCCTTCGAAAACGCCTCGATCAAGCGTACGACGTTCTTCCGAAGCCCCAAGGTCCCGACGAAGATCGCATAACGGCCGGCGAGGCCGTATTTGCCCCGCTTCTGTTTGATCGCCAGAGGGTCGATAGCCGAAAACCCCGCCGCAAGTCCGGACGGCGCCACGTGAACCTTCTTACGATCCACGTCCGACAAGCGAAACAACTCGTCTCGTGTGAATTCCGAGACACAGATTATCGCGTCCGCGCGATGCAAAGACTCCCGACAACCCTCATAGTAGCGGCGGCTGCCTGGAGAGTGCGTTTCGGGCATCACCCAAAAGGACAAGTCATGAATTGTGAGAATCGACGGAGTTCGCAACCGTGGTGGCAGAACATGGTCCGGCGCGTGCAGCAAGTCCACGCCAGTGGCCGAAAGCTGCATCGCGAACAGCGCGTCCCCCAGCCGGCTGTGCGCCGGTCCAACCACGCTGCTACGCAGACCTGTCCAGCTTGAATCGCGAAAGTCGATCAGCGGCACAACCACGTCAGGCCCCCGGACCTTTCTGATCCAGGTCGCGAGATTGCGGATGTAACCGCCGATTCCGGCGGAATCGAACAATGCGAGGCGGCTGTCAAGCCCGACTCGGTACCGGTTCCGCCGCACAGATTCCAGCCAAACTTCCGCCCAAGAGCCAATACATCGCCGTCAGATGGGGCATGCTGACTATGTGGTGATCGACCAACCCGGAGACCGTGGCGGCGATGAATGCCGCAAGAATTCCGACCATTTCCGGCCGCTCCCGCAACCGCCGCAACGAAGCCGCGAGAACGCCGGCAACGGACGCCAGATAGAAGCCCGCCCCGAGCAATCCCGTGCGCTCCGCGATCCACAGAAACGCGTTGGAGATTTCCAGCGAATATCGAGCGACCGGCTCGGTGAGAAAACCAACGCCAAACGCGGGTGAAGTCTCCAATACCCGCGGAACCTGGCGCAATTCTTCAATACGGAGCGCCGCCGCAGGGTCTCTGGCCAGAAACCCCGATCGCAAATGCTCGAGTGCCCCAATGCGCACGGGAGCCGCAACCGCGGCCGCGGCCGCGGCCAGCAGCAGCCAGGCGACTGCCGGGCGCCGATGCCAGATCAACACGAATGCTCCCGCGCAGGCGCCCAGCCACGCTCCGCGCGACATGCTGAAAACCAGCCCTGGGACGATCACTAGAACGACGATCCACAACAAGACCGCACGGCTACGCGCAAACGTTAAAGCGAGCGATACTCCCGCAACCAGGGCGACGGCCAGCGTTACGCCAAGCACGTTTGGATCGACAGCCGTTCCAACGGCGCGAATCGTTTCCCTATCTGGCAGGTATCGCGCCGCGGACGACGACGCCGAATACCCTATCGATTCAACCCACGAGAACACCGCTTCAGACCATTCGGGCTTGAGATACATCGCGGTCGCCAACAATGCCTGAATAGCTCCCGCGACGGCGACTACGAGCATCAGCTTCCGGGCAAATCCACGCTGGCGCGACCAGCTCGCGGCGAGATAGAACGCACCCACTCCGAGGCCGAGCTTGCTGGCGTATTGGAGCTGCTGAACGTCCCACGACCGCGCCAGCGAAACGGCCGTTGCAACCAGACCCGCCACCAGGAAGCCGCTTACCCACAAACGCGGATCCGCCGGAGACAGATTGGGCAATTCCACCAGAGGCGGCCGGCTTCGCAGCAAGACCCACGCAAAGACAGCCGCGAGACCCAGTTCGAAGATGGGAGGTTGAACTCCAAGACGAATCGGGACTACCGCGAACGGGAGCAAGAATGCGACCGCGGCCAGTGTCAGAAGAGCGACGTCGGGGCGAATCGCCGCAGTGGCCAATACGGCCAGCAGGACCAACCACGTTACGGATATCGGCGGGGATGAAGCGCTCGCCGCCAGGCCCGATACGGCGCCCGTCGCGAGCACAAGCGCGATCAGCAGCGGCCGCCGCCCCGCAAGCGCCGTGGTCGGCGGCCTGGCCGCTCCCGCTACGGTCATGGCGTTTGGCCGCCGAGCGGAACTTGGCTACTCGGGCGTATCGTCCGCCGACGCGCCCCCTGAGTCGGCCAGATACTCTTCCTCACTGATAAGCCGCCCACCATTGATCGTGTGGCCCACCATGTTTCGGCCCCGGTCGAACTCGACCTGAAGCCTGATAATCTCGAACGACTCATTACCCATTACGTCTTTGTGGCAAACGTAATGGCTCACGTTGTCGCCCGCGTCCTCGAACTGCTCCGTCAAGTCGTTTCCCAAGTTGACTCTCACCCTGATTTTCTCGCCCGTTTTGTTGGACTGGACATACAAGTAGAGTCCTCCGTCGTCACTGCCCCCGGCCCCCCCGCCTAAAAACCCCATAACGTCATTCCTTTGAGCTTCGTGACGACCGGATTCGCCCGGTTTCCGCAAGCGTTGACCACTGGTTAGCCGAGGTCGCGGTCACTCGCGCCCAGGCCGCCGTTTTCGTGAGTTGGACCGCCGCGATCTTCCCAATCGATCAATACGACAGTAGCCCCCGCGAGAAGCACTCCGACGAGAGCCAGAAAGAGCATCTGCAGCGGTCCCGGCCGCGCCCCCAAACTGGTTATCAAAATAACCAGCGTCATCGCGATAGAAAGACCAATCCACGCGTAGAGCTTGGGATGACGTCCAAGTGCGTTGCGCCAGGCCGAAAAAATACGCAGAACCGATCCGTAGAAAATTCAACAACGATCCGATGCGAAAATCGCGATATTATAGCGACGAACAGTTGATCTCCTTATGTAAAGTGCAGTACCCCGAAACTCCCTCAAACTCCGGCCGCCACAGGTTCTACATCTGGACGTCTGGATGCCAGATGAACAAAGACGATTCGGAGCGGCTGGCGCGCGACCTCATATCCGAGGGACATGCGCCTGTCAGCCATCCCGACCGCGCCTCGGTAATAGTCCTGAACGGATGCGCCGTCCGAGACAATTCCGACCGAAAGGTCTGGGGCCGCGTGGGTGCGCTCAAAGCTGAAAAGCGCAAACGCCCCGACCTTCTCGTTGCGCTCACCGGCTGCACCGCCAACGCGCCCGACGCGGAGAAAGCTCCCTTCAGCAAAACTCTCGATGTGGTGTTCAACTCCCGCAACAGCTCGCCTTTGATCGAGCTCCTCGACCAAAGACCCGGCCCCGTGACCGACGACTGGGAGGCCGTCAATCCCGACGCGCTTCCAGGCTCCGGCGACGTGACCCGTTACGTGACCGTGATCTATGGATGCAACCGGCGCTGCACGTTTTGCATCGTGCCGTTCCGTAGGGGCCCCGAAGAGAGCCGCGGCCCGGCCGATATCTTGCGCGAGGTGGAACTCAAGGTCGAGGAGGGAGCCAGGGAGATTACTCTCCTCGGGCAGATCGTCAATAAGTACGGACAGGACCTCGAAGGCGAAGCAAGCCTCGCGTCGCTGCTCAGGTTTCTGGACGGGAAACAGGTGGCGCCGCGGCTTCGGTTTCTGACTGCCCACCCCCGTTACTTTAACGAAGATCTTGCAGTAGCGATGGGTGAGCTTCGGAGCGTTTGCGAAGAGATAAACCTCCCGATTCAGGCCGGGGACGATCTCGTGCTCAAGCGCATGGGCCGCGGCTACAACGTTGACTACTTTCGGTCGCGGATCGACATGCTGAGAGCAAACGTTTCGAACGTGGCGATCTCAACAGACGTCATCGTCGGGTTCCCCGGCGAGACCCGCGAGCAATTCGAGAGGACGCTCGACGTTCTGCGGGAGTTGAGGTTCGACGTCGTGCACGTCGCGGCGTTCTCGGCGAGAGTAGGCACCGTGGCGGCGAAATGGCCCGATGGCGTTTCACCCAAAGAAAAGCTGGATCGTCTTCACGAAGTGGAAGCCGTTCAGGAGGAAGTCGCGCGCGGCATCAACTCGCGCCTCGTCGGCTCGTGGCAGGAAGCGTTGTTCGAAGAACTTCGCCCCAGCCCCGTCCCCGGCGGCAAGCCGCGCTGGACCGGACGCACGAGAACCAACAAACTAGTGTTTTGTGAAGCTGCGGCCGATGTCGAAGCCGGCGATATCCGTGACGTGGAAATAACAGACGCGACCGCCTGGTCGCTCAGAGGCAAGGTCGCGGCGCCCGTGGGCGTCGCGTGAAATCTGGGCTTCGGTCGTGTTGCGCGGCCGAATCGACTGTGTCCAAACCTGCTAATGCTGACTAGGTGAGTCCAGACGGCGGCACGTGGAAGATCGGGAGGCGGCGGGCGCTCGCAATCGGTTTAGCCGCCCCCCCGGCTTTGCTGGAAGCGTGCGTCCGGCGGACGCCCGAAGCTCAACCAACCCTTAAACCGTATTGGGAACCGGCCATTCAGACCGCCGCCCGCACCATCGAAGTCCTTCGTCTCTTCGAGGTCAACAGCCGCGCGCTCGCGCAGCAGTCGTTGACGCCCGAGAGATACGCCTTCGCAATCGAGTCGCTCTCCAACCAGGTGGTGGATCTCACCGAGAGGGTGATTTCGTTAACGCCGCCCCGGGACGCCGTCGAGATTCACCCGTACCTGGTCGGCGCCACCGACAGCCTCGTTGAAGCACTGCACGCCGTGGACCGCTTCGACCGCGACGCGCGCCGGGAGCATCTCGTAGACGCAATTGCGGCGATCCGCGCGGCGAAAATCTACATAACCAGCTTTACCAACGCCGTCGGCGGCGGCAAGGCTGCGGAAGGGCTCAAAGCGCTCCTCCATGATCTCGGCGATTTTGAAATCATCCCCACGGCGCTGAGCCGGCACGCCGTTCTCGTAGGCGCGTTCGACTCCCGAGCCGAGGTCCGCGCGCAGCTCCGCGGATTCAAGGACGACGCGGAACCGTCGATCCAGTTTCCGCATTGGGTCGAAGTGTCGCGGGTAGACCATTTCGAGGACGCGCTCGCGGAAGAAGTCATCTGGATCGAACGTCGATTCGAGACCAGGATCGAGGAGGTCGCGGACGTCGCCTTCCGGCTCCAGGTCCAACGCCCTTCAACTTCGGCTTCGTGGAGGGAGCTCGTTTGGCTACAAAGGCTCGATTTCGATCCCTCCGCGCTTACGGCCGCAAGGGACGGCAGTCTCTTCGCCGCGGCCAGCCGCCGCGGCCGCGTACATGCAATCTCCGGGGAGGGCGATCACGTCTGGACCGCCGACACGGGCATACCCGCGTCGTCCGCGGCTATAGATCCCGGTGGAGCTAACGTGGCGGTCTTCGGTTTCGACATCGTCCTCCTCGACGACGCCGGTAGACCCGTCTGGCAGCGGCCGCTCCGGCCAGACAATCAATTGATCGAGGAGACCATGCTGACGAGCAACGGATTCGTCATCGTGAGGACCACCAATTTCAGCGGGACGGGTCATGTATTCGCCTACACTCCAAACGGTCCGTTTTGGGGGCCTACGCAGGACTACATAGGCGCCACGTCGGTCGACGTTTCGTCCGACGCCGGCATCGTCGCGGTTGGGTCCACGAAAGACGGCGTCAACCAGGTAATTCTTATCCAGCGCAGCGGTAATCTCGCTCAGCGTTTCGGGGTCGATGGCAAGATTCGAAGGATAATGCTGACTCAGGACGCCCGACACACCGTGGTCCACAGCGCCAACGGTCTGGTGGTTTACGACAACGAGCGCGGCGATTTCTTCGCCGATATTCCCTTCCCGGCGGACCTTGCCGCCATCGGTTCACGGGATGACACGGTCTTCGCGGCGAGTCCACGCGGGATTGCCGCATATTCGATCGCGGGCTCGCCGCTCTGGTTCAACGACGAGGTCGCCCCCCGATCCCTGACGGCTTCCGACAATTTCGTGTGCGGACTGTCGTCGGACACGTCAGTCAGCGTCCTCAGGACCAACGGAGAATATGTGGGCGAGGCAACCACGCTCACCTCGATACGGGCCGTCGCCCTGGCGCCCGAAACAGACGTTTTGGCCATCGCCAGCGCCGAGCGAAACGTCCTGGCCTGGCAGCTCCCCGTCTAGGGGCTTACCGAACGCTCTTGCTCGAAGGCTTCCCCGAAGCCCCACTTTGTGTCCAGAACCGGCCAATCCCGGCTCGCCGGCAAGTTCACGGGGGTATTCGAGATATCTCCGCCGCTGGTTCGATGGCTTAGCACCCAAACCGGCAAGAGCGTGAAATAGGACTTGTCACCGTTCAGGCTGTACGACGCTTCCTGATACGGACGGTACAGCGGCAGCTCCACGTCCACGCCCTCGTCCAGCGCGACGCCTATCTTGTCGAGAATAGGCTGGCAATAAAGCGAATCGTCCTCGGTGCGCATCATCCTGCCGTAAGAGCGGCAGACGAGCGGACGGACGGGATATATGGAGCAACGCCCGTCGAAGAGAAATGGACATGTAGTCGATTCGTTGTCGAACATCTCGCCCACGATGTCCACGGCTTCCGCCGACTCAAGATCAACCTCGCCCAGCCGCATCCAGCGCGGCAAGACCGACTCCTGATCCGCTAGCAGCGACTCGGCATTGCCGACAATCTGACTCCGGCGCTGCCCGGTCAGATTCTCGTGCATCCAGCCCGCGATGAGCCGCCATTCATCGAACGTGACCAGCGGCAATTGACTACAGCATTCGCTACAGCCGGAAACGCAATGCATGCAGTCGAACTCGGATTCGACTTGCTCCACCACAAAGTCCGCCAGATCGTAGATTTCGGCCATCGTCGATACGCGGCCAAGCGCATCCAGCGCGGCTTCGTAGTCATCGAGGTCTGCGGTGGATATTCGCCGGCGAAGCGCGGTCAGCGGGTCGAGCTTCGACATCCATTTATGCCGCGTAAGCACGCGTGAATCGGGCGAGTTCGGCTAGCTTTGGTTGCTGGGATTCCTGGCAATCGCCTGGGAAAGCGGTCGAATCAGCTCGGTAAGCTCCAGCGGAAGTATGAACTTCGTCGAATCGCTGGCGCCTATCGCTTTGAGAGCTTCCATGTACTGCAACGTGAGAGTATTGGAATCGATCCGCCGCGCCGCCTCGAAAATCGTGCGAAGCGCCTCCGAATACCCCTCCGCGCGGAGTAGCTGCGACTCGCGGTCACCCTCCGCGCGCAGGATGTTCGATCGCTTGTCTCCTTCAGCCACCTCGATCGCGGCGGCGCGCTGGCCTTCTGATTCCGTGACCATCGCCCTGCGGTTTCGCTCGGCGGTCATTTGCCTGTTCATGGATTCCTGAATGTCGCGCGGCGGGTCGATCTCTCGAATCTCGACCGCCGTTACCTTCACGCCCCAGCGCGCCGTAACCTCGTCGAGCTTTGAGCGCAAGTCCTGGTTCAGCCGCTCTCGCTGGGAAAGAGCGTCGTCAAGCGTGGTTTCGCCGATGACCGCTCTCAGCGTCGTCATCGCCATGCCCTGCGCCGCGGCCGCGAAATCGGCGACCGCGACCGCACTGGCCATCGAATCGAAAACCCGGTAGTAGATAAGCAGATCAACCTGGATATTTACGTTGTCCTTCGTGATCGTGTTCTGGCTCCCAATGGGCACGACCTGCTCTCGAAGGTCGACTCGATCCGCCCGCTCGACTATTGGAATGAGCAACACGAAGCCCGGCCCACGGACCCCTATCGCCCGCCCCAACCGGAACACGACTAGGCGTTCGTATTCACGGACTATCTTTATCGCCGAGAAGAGAATGAACAGCACAATGACCGCCACAATCAGGACGACGATGAACAATTCACCCATGCTTAGCCTTCCTTTCTGCCTTCTTCGTCACCAGCGGTTCGTTTCACGGTGCGCCGGGCAGACTCGCCCCCGGCTGTCCGGCCGGAAACGTCCGCTCCAACCGCCTCCACTATAAGCGTAAGCCCGCGATTGCCCCGAACCCTAACTAGACGGCCCTTGGGCACCCGGCCCGATCTGGATTCCGCCGTCCATTCTTCGCTGTCCACAAGCACCGTGCCGAGAGGTCTTAGCGCGCTTCGCGTCTCGCCCACCTCGTCAGGGAACGGAATCTGCCTCATGGCAGACGACGCTCGTCTGGCGACAATTCCAGTCCTGGCGAGGATAACCGCCACAGCCACCGCAAGGACGGCGACAACGGCTATCAGAATCCTGCTCACACGAATCTCGGGCGACGCCGGTCCGGCGATGTCGGGCGCTTGAAAGAGAAGGAGTCCGCCCAAAACCAGCGCCGCCGCACCGCCAACTCCGAGCACGCCGTTCGAGGCCACATAAGCCTCCAGGGTGAACAACGCCAATGCCAGCGCGATCAAGCCAACGCCGGCCCAGTTAACGGGGAGGGAGCCGAAAGCCGTAAACGCCAGGATCAGCGAAATCGCTCCGGCCACGCCCGGGAAGATAAGTCCCGGACTGAATATCTCGGCGGCTATCGCCAGCCCGCCCAGGCTGAACAACAAGAACGCTATGTTGGGATCAACAAGGATGTGCAGAAACGAATCGACCGGATTCATGCCAATCCGGTCGTAGTCGAGTCCTTCGGTCCGCAACGTCATGGAGCCCGAAGGCATCGAGACTACGCGGCCGTCGAGGAGCGACAGCAACTCGTCGACGTCCGCCGCGATCAGGTCTACGACTCCAAGCTCCAGGGCCTCGCCTGCGGAGATCGAAACGCTCTCGCGAACTGCGCTCTCCGCCCACTGGGCGTTTCGACCCCGCGACTCCGCGAGTCCGCGGATGTAAGCGGCGGCGTCATTCGTTATCTTCGATTCCAGCACCTCACTTTGGCCTGACTGATCACCCGCCAGCGACACCGGATGAGCGGCTCCGATATTCGTGCTGGGGGCCATAACCGCAACGTGCGCGGCCATCGCAATGAAGAGGCCGGCCGAAGCGGCGCGCGCGCCGTCGGGGCCGACGAATACGACAACGGGAACCTCACTGCTCAAAATGCGCCTGATGATCTCGCGCATCGCCGTGTCGAGACCGCCCGGAGTGTCCATTTCGATTATCACGAGCTTCCGGCCGTTCCGCTCGGCGGCGTCGATGGCGCGCACTACGTGCCGGCTAGTTATCGAGTCGATCACGCCGTTCAATTCGACTACCGCCACCGGCGCCCGGGTTTGCGCCCACACCGCGCCAAGCGGCAGAGTCAGCATCAGCAATAGCGGAACGGCGAGACGGAGAACCTTCAAGAAGGGGGGCACTCGTTTAACATCCGCAAGCGCACGCAGGGGGCGCGCCTTCCGCAAAACTACCATTTGATGAGTTTAGACTCAGATCTCATCGCGAGTTGGTCTAAATTGAGATAGAAGTTTCGGCGCCGGGCGGGAACCTTTCTACAATCAATTTGGCGACAGACTGGTAACCAGGTCGTCGACGCGAGGTGAGTTTACGAAGTGAAAACCGAAATCAGAACCGTATCAGAGCACATCTACGATGAGTTGATTGATCTGCTCGCTCGAAGCTATGGCGAGGATGACAACCATTTCCGGCGGCAGCACATGGGCGATCCGTCATACTCGCACGATCAAGGTTCGATACTTCTCGAGGACGGAAAAATCGTGAGTCACATACAAGTATATGAGAAGCTCATGCGGTACGGCGCGGGCCGCATTCCGTTCGGCGGCATAGGCGACGTGGCCACCGATCCCGAACATCGGCGAAAAGGCCACGCGGCAAAGCTGCTCGAAAATGCGATTGAGCACATGCGGCACAATGAGCTTCCTTTGTCGCTGCTGTATACCGACACGCAAAGCCTTTACGAACAAGCGGGCTGGTGTGTCGTGCCGGCGACCATGTTGGAGGCGGACGTTCCCGCCGAGGCCAGACCCGGCCCCCGTGCGTATATCGTCAAGCCGTTCGAGGAATCCGAGGTGCGGTTACTGGCAGGATATTGGGACCAGGCGATGTCGAATCTGGTCGGACCGCTCGACCGCAGCGTGGAGTACTTCCTGAAGCAACCAGACTGGCTGGAGGGATGGGGGAACGTCGAGTGGGACGTGATACACCGAATCGGTCACCCCGCGGGGTTTGTTCGGACCGCCGTCGAAGGCGAGACCCTGGCGCTGCTGGACGTGTGCGGCACCAGCGACGAAGTCATTCAGGTCGCGTGCGCGCAGGCGGTTCGCCGGGCGGTTGAGTCAGGATGCCGGAAGATCGAAGGCCGGGTTGCGCCGGGATCACCCCTGGTCAGGGAGTTCGCCGCCTTCGCGGACATTCGGCTCACGACAAGCGATTCACAGATGATGAGGCTCAACGACCTGGAGGGAACACTCAGGGGGGCGCTGCCCGAATTCCACCGCAGAAGACGCCATAACCCTCTGGCGGACCGTCCCGTCACACTGGCGGTCGGTGATTTCGCCGCGCGAATCGAGTTTCCCTCGGGAACGGTCGCGCTGGGCGCGCCCGAAGATGGCGGCGAGAGACTTGAATTGACCGATCGGCAGTTTCTGTACATGCTGATGGGAATTGGCGGCGGTCTGGAGCCGGTCGCCGAATCGAATCTCAGCCCCTCGGTCAAGTCACAGCTTGCCAACATATTTCCCGAGACGGGACATGTGTTCTGGTATGCCGACGCCTTCTGAGTCGCCTCGGGACCCGCAGTCAGACTCCGAGATCACGGACCGATAGCCAAGTCGACAGGCGAAAACAGTCTTGACCCGCGTTGATCAGCGGACTTATAGTCGCACGATCATGGGCAGCAAGATTTTGAACGCGATCCTCATCGGGAGCGCCGCGTATTTCGCCTTTACTAAGCCGGCTCGGTCGGCGGGGCTGCCTATGTGAGAGTTCCGCAGACGCCACGAGCCGGCAGCAGAGGAGTTTCCTCTGCTTTTTTGTTTTTTAAGCCGATTTCGGGCGGCCGCCTTCCACCAACCGCCCGGTCTGGAGAATCAAGAGAAAGTGATCATCGTAGCGACGGGTGACTCGACGCAGTCAGACCTCGAACGGATCGAGGAGAGAATCAGACTGGAGGGGCTAATGCCTCACCGGATCGAGGGCGAGAAATCAACGATCATTGGGGTGATCGGGTCATGCTCCCCGGATTTCCGCGAGCAAATGGCCGTATTCAAAGGCATCGAACGCGTCATTCCGATCGACAAGCCCTACAAACTGGCGGCTCGCGGCGAGGGGCGGCCTTCGACCCTAATCCCGGTAGGCAACGACACCATCGTCGGCGGGGACTCGTTTGTGATGATGGCCGGTCCGTGCACTATCGAATCTCGTGAGCAGCTCATCAGTACCGCCGACGCCGTAAAGCGGGCGGGCGCCACCGTCCTCCGAGGCGGCGCCTACAAACCCCGGAGCTCGCCGTACAGCTTCCAGGGTCTAGCCGAAACAGGCCTCCATTACCTCGAAGAGGCGAGGATCATCAGCGGGCTTCCCGTAATAACCGAAGTGATGGAACCCGGTTTGGTCGAGTCGGTTGCCAGGTGCGCCGACATAGTTCAGATAGGCGCCCGTAACTGCCAGAACTTTCCGTTGCTCAATGCGGTGGGCCAAACCGATAAACCCGTGATGCTGAAGCGCGGCCCAAGCTGCACTACGGAAGAGTGGATAATGTCGGCTGAATACATCATGTCGGCGGGCAACCCGCGCGTGATGATGTGTGAGCGGGGCATTCGCACGTTCGAAGACTACACGCGCAACACGCTCGATCTGAGCGCCATCCCAGCGATAAAACGTCTGACGCATTTGCCCGTGATTTTCGATCCTTCCCATGCAACCGGGAGATGGCACATGGTCGCGGCATTGACCTTGGCCGGAATCGCCGCCGGCGCCGACGGAGCGCTGGTGGAGGTCCACCCGACCCCAGATCTGGCCCTTTGCGACGGCCCGCAAAGTCTGACTTTCGAGAACTTCGCCAACCTGATGAAACAAGCGTCAAGAGTCGCCGAAGCTGTCGACAGGCCCATCAGGCCGGCGGCAGTCGCCGCCGCTTAGCGGCCGACCAGATCATGGCCGTCACGACCGCGAACGACGCAGCCGAAGTCTCAGCCCCCACGCGCTTACGCGGCGAAGTACGTCTCCCCGGCGATAAGTCGATCACCCATCGGGCGATTCTGCTCAACGCTCTGGCCGAGGGCGAGGCCCGGATAAGTCGAGCGGGACTTGGCGGTGATTGCCAGCGGACCGCCGACTGCCTGCGATCGCTTGGAGTGGAGATTCGGTTCTTGTCCGATACCGATCTTCTGGTGCGCAGTTCGGGCATTCAAGGGATGCGGGAACCGCACGAAGTCCTCGATTGCGGAAACTCCGGAACCACGATGAGACTGCTCCTCGGCCTGGTCGCGAGCCTGGAGGCATTCTCGGTGCTATCGGGAGACGGCTCGCTTCGCCAGCGCCCCATGAACCGCGTGGCGAATCCGCTGCGCCTGATGGGAGCGGAGATCCACGGACGCAACGGCGGCGAAAATGCGCCGATCGCCGTCAAGGGCGGCCGCCTCACGGGGATCGAAGTCGAGCTTCCGGTCGCTAGCGCCCAAGTCAAGTCAGCCTTGCTCATCGCCGGCATGATGGCCAGTGGTGAAACTACGATCCGGCAGCCCGCGTTGTCGCGAAACCACACCGAGCTGATGCTCAGGTCGCAGGGTGTCCGAATCGACGAAACCGGGCTCACGTTGACTATTCAAGGTGGGCAGGCTCCGTCTCCAATCGACGTTCGAGTGCCCGGCGACGTTTCATCGGCGGCGTTCTGGCTGGTAGCCGGGGCTATTCATCCGCAAGCCGAACTCACCATGTCGGGAGTATCGATAAATCCCACCCGAAGCGGCGTGATTGACGTGTTGCGCGGCATGGGCGCGCGAATCGACATTATCCCGGACCGAAATGGTCCCGAGCCGACCGCCGAGTTGCGGATCCAAAGCTCAAGGCTCCACGCGACGCGAATCGGCGGACCCCAGATTCCGGTGGTTCAGGACGAAATACCCATCCTCGCGCTGGCGGCAACCCAAGCCGAGGGAAGGACCGAGATTCGGGACGCCCAGGAACTAAGGTTCAAGGAAACCGACCGAATATCCGCTACTTACCGGGAACTCAAGTCGCTGGGCGCGAAGGTTGAAGAGCTAGCGGATGGACTGGTAATCGAAGGCCCGACGCCCCTCAACGGCGCGGTAGTAAATTCATACGGCGATCACAGGCTTGCAATGTGTTTCGCTGTCGCCGGACTAATCGCCAGCGGGACCACGACAGTGCTCGGCTCTGATTCCGCCTCGGTAAGCGATCCATTTTTCTGGTCCGAGCTCGAGCGACTTTCGTTAAACAGTGCCTGACCGTTACGGAGTCATCGGCTACCCGCTCAGCCACACGGTCTCGCCGGCGTTTCAGCAGGCCGCGTTCGACGAACTGGGAATCGACGCCACCTATTACGCAATTGAATCTCGCGCAAGCGATCTCCCTCGCCGCATGAGCGAGGTCCGGAACGGCCGCTGGGCGGGACTCAACGTAACAATCCCGCATAAGGCCGACGTGCCGCGGTTTCTGGACGCCGCGGCCGAGACTGCCGCCGCGGCGGGGGCGGTAAATACCATTTATTGGAAAAATGGACGCTTGCTCGGAGAAAATACCGACGTGCCCGCTATTGGGGCCGTACTGGCAAACGCAAACATCGAGCGGCGAACCCGAGCGTTGGTCGTGGGCGCGGGCGGCGCCGCCCGCGCGGCCCTGCTGGCGCTGATCGAACGCGGCGACCACGTGGTCCTTGCGAATCGAACAAGGTCGAACGCCCAAGCGGCGTGTGACGCCGTCGCGCCGGGGCGGGCGCTTGAGGTAGTTGATCTACATAGCCAGGCCATCTCCGCGGTGGCAAGGGAATGCGGGCTTATCGTCAATACGACCTCCGTGGGCATGAGCGGCGGTCCCGCGTCGAACGAATCGCCGCTGCCGGTCTCGGCCTTGAGACCGGGCCAGGCGGTGTTCGACGTCGTATACCGCCCTGAAGTGACGCCGCTGCTTGCGCAAGCCGCCGAAGCCGGATGCCAGACGATCGGCGGCCTCGAGATGCTCGTAATCCAGGGCGCGCTGAGTTTTGAGCTATGGACCGGAAAACCCGCTCCGCTTGACACGATGTTGCGCGCCGCGCAAACCGCTCTCGCCTCGGATTCAGATTCGCATTGACCAGCTCGACGTTACCTGTTCAGCGAGTATTCATCATTGGACTGAGCGGGTCCGGCAAATCGACCGTAGGGCGGATTGCGGCGCGCAAGCTCGGCTGGCGAGTGCTTGACACGGACAACATGGTCGTTCGTGAGGCCGCAATGTCGATAGACGATATCTTCAAGAGCTTTGGCGAGCGCGAGTTTCGGCGGCGCGAGCGGGCGGCCCTAATCTCGACGCTCGAGCAAAACCGGGTACTGGTCGCGACCGGTGGGGGCATCGTGCTCGACTCGCGCAATCGCAGCGCCATGCACGACGGCGGACTCACCGTTTACCTCAAGGCTAGTCCCGAAAGCTGTGCGCTTCATCTCAGGATGTCAATGCGGGGCGAGAAAAGGCCGCTCCTCGAAGGAGACGAGGGGCTTGAAAATCGGCTGCGGACCATGCTCGCCGAGCGCGCGGCGTTTTACGAAACCGCGCACGTTACTCTCAACGGCGAACGGGAACGCGTCGGTCAATTCGCGGCAGATTTCCTGGCGGCGCTTGACCGCATGGGGGTAACGGACGCGGACGGCAACCGATGAGCGTCGCCAATTCGGTTGTGGTCGGAAGGGCGATGCTAAATCGCCTACCCGACGAGCTCGGCGCCAAGGGCCTTCGCGGGACCGTGTTTGTGGTCACTGATACTTCTGTCGGGCAGCGCCATCTTGCATCGGTCGAAACGATACTCGGCGGCGCGGGCCGGCGCGTGCGGAGCATTCAATTACCCCCGGGCGAGCAGTCCAAGTCGCTGGATCAGGCCGCGCGGCTCTACGACTGGCTGCACCGGTCGGAGGCCGAGCGCGGCGACACGCTGCTGGCGCTCGGCGGAGGAGTGATAGGCGACCTGACCGGCTTCGTTGCCGCCACTTACTTGCGCGGCATGAAATGGGCGCAGGTCGCGACCACGCTGCTGGCGCAGGTCGATAGCAGCATCGGCGGCAAGGTGGCCGTCGATCTCCCGGACGGCAAGAACCTGGTGGGGGCGTTCCACAACGCGTCGCTTTCGTTCCTGGACACCGCCCTGCTGGACAGCCTGCCGCTAAATCAACTTCGCTCCGGGTGGGCCGAGGTAATCAAAACGGCAATCATGTTCGATCACGAGTTTTTTGGAATTCTCGAAGAACGGCTGGACGATCCCCGCCGGCCCGACCTCGTAACCATGGCGGTAGAGCGGTCGGTCGCCCACAAGGCGCGCATCGTGGACCAAGACCCTCTCGACAAGGGCGTTCGCGCTTTGCTCAACTACGGGCACACCATCGGCCACGCCATCGAGGCGTCAACCGGCTACAGCAAATACTTGCATGGCGAAGCGGTAGCGGTAGGAATCGCCGGGGCAGCCGCGCTCGCGCGAAAGATGGAGCTCCTGAGCGTTGCGGAGGAACGGCGGCAGGTCGACCTTCTGCGGCAAACGGGACTGCCGGTGACCTTCGCCGGAACCGATCCCGACGCCGTCGACGCGGCGATGCGTCACGACAAAAAGGTGATAGAGGGACGGCCTCGATGGGTGCTTGCCGAAGCGATCGGCCGAGGCTCATTCGGTCACGTCCCGCCACGGCGCTTCGAGCGGGAAGTGATTGAATATCTTTACGAGGGCTAATAGCAGGCGCTCGCCGGACTCCGAACCAGTGGCATGGTGATCGGGTCTCAATAGTAGAATTTACTTCGAACGAAATTGCGGCGCGGTCCGCGCCATCTGGTAGTCAATGGAAGCCTTAGGCCGATACCTCACCTATGCAATCGCATTTTCAGGCGCGTTTCTCGCGTCGGTCTGGCTCGCGTCCGCATTTTGGGCCTACCACGACATAGGCGCCAGAACGCACGACATCTACGTTCGCCTGTTCGCCACTCTCATGGTCGTCTTGCTTGGACCGTTCGGCGTGGCGCTATACCTCGTCATGCGCCCCAGGGAGACCCTGGACGAGGCTTACGAACGTGCTTTGGGCGAGGAGGCGCTTCTTCGCGAAATCGAGGAGGCCGAGTACTGCCCCACCTGTCGCCATCGTGTAAAAGCAGACTATCTGGTGTGTCCGAATTGCCATGCCGAGCTTCGCGCGACGTGCGGCAATTGTAGCCGCCCGCGGGAACTACATTGGGACGTTTGTCCCTATTGCGGCGAGCCGTGAACGCAGCCGGCCAGGCCCCCTCTACGTCTGACTCCGAAGCTCAGCCCCGCTCCATGTACCGCGCTCGCATAGCGCAAATGGCCCCGTCGGATCGACCACGTGAACGGCTGACAGAGCTTGGAGCCGAGAACCTCTCGACGCCGGAACTCATCGCGATAATTCTTCGAACCGGCACCAGCCGCGGAAGCGCGCTCGATCTCGCCGATGAACTGCTGTCACGCTTCGGCGGCCTGATGGGGCTTGTCCAGGCCGACACACTCGCGCTTCAGGAAATCTCGGGGATCGGCGCCGCGAAGGCGGCTGAGCTTAGAGCCGCTCTCGAAATCGGGCACAGGCTCGTGCTGGCCCGAGCTGGAAACGAGGACAAGCCCAGAATAGGATCCTCCGCCGACGCCGCGGCGTTGATAGGACCGCCTCTCCGGATTCTGGAACAGGAGAGTCTGAGGGTCATCCTGCTCGACACGCGAAATACGGTCGTCGGCGTCGAAACGGTGGCCACGGGTTCACTCAACGTCGTCTCGGCGCGGATCGGCGACATCTTCCGGGCCGCCGTGCGGCGCAACTGCGCGGCGGTGGTCCTCGCACACAACCATCCAAGCGGCGACACCGAGCCGTCGACCGACGACATCAATCTCACTCGGCGGGCAATCGAGGGCGGCAAGCTGCTCGGGGTTAACGTGCTCGATCACCTCGTGATCGGCAGGTCCGGCGAAGGCTACGCAAGCATCCGCGAAGTAAGCAGTCTCTGGTGACCCGGCGCGCTCCGAACGGCGATAATCGTCAAGGTCCTATGGGACGCGGGCTACGCGCCCGCGTCGAACAATCCTGACGGCTGCGAAAATAGACGATTCCGTGCGGCTCATTTCTTACAACGGCAACAGACCACAAGTCGCCGGCGGCGTCTTCCTTGCGACCGGGGTCATCCTCGTTGGGAGCATATTCGTGGCTGAAGGCGCGAGCATCTGGTTCAACGCCGTGCTGCGGGCGGATTACGAACCTATACACATAGGCAAGAACAGCAACATCCAGGATGGAACGGTGGTGCACATCGACCATGGATTCCCGTCGGTGGTGGGTGATGACGTGACCGTCGGTCACGCGGCCGTAATTCACGGAGCCGTCATCGGGAACGGATCGCTGATCGGCATGAACAGCACGCTGCTGACCGGATCCCGCGTCGGAGCGGGATGCCTTGTCGCCGCGGGTTCGGTCGTCCGCGAGCACGCCGAGTTTGGCGACCGTGCGCTGATAGCGGGCGTTCCCGCCAAGCAGATCGGAACCGTAGACGACGATCTATTCGAGCGGATGTCCAGAAACACTAGGTCATACGTGAGTCTGAGCGCCGAGTATTTGGCCGAGCTTGGCGGGACCGGTCCTTAGCGCCGCTCGATTGAAGTCTGGTCAACTTAGGCCTCCCGGTAGTATCGTGCAGGATATGGTGGAAGTTTCGACTGATGCGACGGTTCGACCTGCCCGCGCGCTCGCGGTCGTCAGCGTGCGGCTCTTTGCGGGCGCGGCCGAAGCGGCCGGAGTCAGAGTTCACGAAATGTCGATCGAACAAGGCGCCTCAGTTGACACTCTCTTCGATTGCCTGGCGGGCGAGTTCCCAGTTCTTGCCGCAATGAAGGACAGTCTCAGATTCGCGGTCAATCAGGAGTTTGTGGAGGTCGATCAGAGTCTTTGGCACGGCGACGAATTGGCGGTCATTCCGCCGGTGAGCGGTGGCTAGGCTCGTCAAGATCGTGGAAGGCCAGATCGACTTTCACGAGGCACTGGACATCGTTCGCAGCCCGCGAAACGGCGGCCTTGCAACGTTCTACGGCAGTACCCGCAACAACTCCGACGGAAAGCCCGTGCAGCGGCTCTTCTACGAGGCTTACGAGCCGATGGCCGTGGCCAAAATGGAAGAGATAGCCGACGAAATCTACGAGAAGTGGGAGGTTGCGGACCTTGCCATGGTCCACCGAATCGGCGAGGTGCCGATCGGTGAGGTGAGTGTGTTCATCGCCGCCGGCTCCGCGCATCGCGCCGAGGCGTTTTCGGCATGTCGGTTCGCGATCGACACGCTGAAGGAAACCGTGCCCATCTGGAAGAAGGAATTCTTCGACGATGGCGAGGTGTGGGTCGGTGAGACGCCATCGGGTCGAAAGCTCGGCGATTAGCTCGGCGGAACGGGGACTGTTGAAGGTCGACTTGCACTGCCACACGGAGTGGTCGAGCGATTGCGGCGCGTCGGTCGCAAGAGTCCTAGAAACATATCGAGATCGCGGTATCCACTGCGCCGCGATAACAGACCACAACGAGATCGAGGGAGCATTGCGGGCCGAGCGCCTCGGCATCATCCGCGTGATCGTGGGTGAAGAAATAATGACGACCCAGGGGGAGATCATCGGCCTGTTCCTGACTGAGCGCATACCCAGGGGACTGCCGCCGCTCGAAGCGGTCGAGGCGATCCGCTCGCAAGGGGGAATCGTAATGGCGCCGCATCCGACAGATCGTTTGCGAGGCAGCGCCTTGCGACCGGCGGCGCTCGCCAGCCTCGCCGGGATGCTTGATCTCGTCGAGGTCTTCAACGGCCGCACTGTGCTGTCCAGTGACAACGACGCGGCCCGCCGGTTCCAGGAATCCAGCGGGCGGATTGCATGTGTCGGCAGCGACGCGCACACCGAAGGCGAGATCGGCGGCTGCTATAACGAGATCGACGAGTTTTCAGGAACTGACGACTTCCTGTCGAAAATGGCGTCCGCCCGCCTGGTAACCGCAAAGAGTCCGTTTCGAGTGCACGTTCACTCGACCGTAGCCAAACTTCGAAGCCGTCTCGACCGCCGCAGGAAAATTCGAGACGAAGTCCTGCGCCCGTAGACTGCGCCAGCCGCCTAAACCAAACCTGCCAGAGCCCGTGACAAGCGAAATCCTAGCCCGTCGTGAGCCGCAGGATCTCCTCGTTCCAGGCAACCTTTAGACCAGCCGGAATGTCATCATCTTCCAGACGACCGACCAGACTGCGGTTGAAGTGTTGTCGGCCCTTCGCGCCTATGGTGGCGAGAACGATCAACATCCAGTCTTTCACCTGCAGAAAATTCACTTCGTATCCCTGCGAAAAGTATCTATGCGCCTGGCGGATCGCTCGATCGTCTGCATCGGTGGTTACCAAGAATAGATAGTCCTCAATTCCGTTCGGGGCGATTTTCGTCTGAAAGGTGGTAATCATTCGACTCTGGTCAACCGAACGTTCCGTTACTTCCACCGCCAGGAGAACACTTCCGCATTGCTTGATGGTGATATCGCCGCCCGCTCCGGCTGCTTGATCGGAAACATTGATCCCCTGGACTATTACTTCCCAATCGAGGTCGAAAGCAGTCGCGATGGCGCGAAACGTCGCTTCCACCAGCAAGACTGGAATCCGGCCGCCGCTGGAGACAGACAGAAAGGAACTCAGAAGCTGGTCGTATTGACTCAAACTAACTCGTTGCAGCCTGGAAATGGGAATCTCGGATTTCGAACGCACCTCCACGAATCGTTCCAAAAGGTGGCGCAAAAAGGACTTGAGCCTTTCGGGGTTGTCTGTTCCCTCAAGGTGTTCGACCAGCTTCAGAAGCGCGTCGAATCCTTCCTGGTCTCTGAGTCCTTCTCCCGTACCCGGCTCAAGCCGGACAGACCTTCTGAAGACCGACAGTAATGGACCCTTGGTGCTGGGAATTCGATTACGTTGCAGAAAGGGGTTGACGACTCGTTCGTCCAGAGTCCTGCCGTTATAGGCGGTAGGCCCCTGCTTTACATACGGCGACCGTAGATCGATTGACTCATTTTGAATTCGCGCCAGCACACATCCAAGCAGCATTTCCCGATAGGCCTGCGTGTTGGAATCAAAGACTCTCTTGGAGGCGCTCTCGACGTCGCCGTCGACTTCTTTGGAGAGTCCGTTCAGGAGATTGGCTTCAACGATTCCGAACTGGTCGCTGAGAAGATCCGCGGCGGCGGCGTAATCGATCGCTGGCATTCGCCGTTACTATTGAGAAAAGTTAGTCCAGAGCGCTTCCGTTCGGGGCCGTTTTACTGAATGACAAAGTTTCTCGGGAGCGTCGATGCGCCTGAAGTCGCTGTACAAGCCGTCCATCAAATCACAGCGGTAACCAGATACTGCCACCTTGCCCTCTGCTTTATGTAGAGCGCCCGCCAGCGCCACGTGCTCCGCGTCTGTCATTTCGTCACCGTAAGCCGACGAATCGCCCCGTGATTCATGAGGGTAGGGCGGATCGCAGTAGAAGACCGTTTCCGGGCCGTCGTAGAGCTTTATCAAATCCAGCGCTGGCCGGTTCTCGATCTGGACACGGAGCAGCCGCTCAGCGATGAACGGAAGCATTTCAACACTTCCGAGCCACCTCGACACTACTCCCGACATACCAGCCCGCGACGTGTTCTTGCAGTTAGCCCACCTCCCCAGGCTGGCGCTCTGAGCGAGACCAGTCCGAACTTGACGAGCGCGGACGAAAAAACGCCTGGCCCGCTCCAAATCCGAGATCGACGCATCGGGTCGCGAACACGCTAGATAAAACTCTTCTCGGGAAAATGGAGTGAGTCCTATAGCTCTCGTCAGCTCGTCGGAACTGTCTCGCAGTGTGCGAAAGAAATTTGATACATCGCCATCAATGTCGTTGTAGGTCTCAACAGGGGAGGGCTTTCGGTTTATCAGAACAGCAGCCGACCCGGCGAATGGTTCGCAGTAGTGTCGTCCTTCCGGAATCAGCGGCAAGAGCCAGTCCAGGTGTGAGAATTTCCCGCCGTACCAGCCAAATGCGATCAGCTTGCGCGATCTCTTCGGGGGCCTTAGGACCTCAACTCTGCCCGTGGCGTCGATTGGAAATCCGGCTAACGTCGTATCGATGTAAATCGGTGACGGGCTTCGAGCCACTCTGCATCCTTACGCTCGCAATCACCTTAGCTTAGTCGTTCGTCAGGTTTTTGTCAGTATAGGCAAATTGAGTTCTTGAACGATTATGCAATTAATACAGAACGTTTCCGAATCGCAACTACGGTCCCCGCCAGCATCGTGTCGAGATTTCCGTTCGCGCGGCAGCCGCGAGCGGGAGCATGGCGACGCTCGCCGAGATTCTGAGGGAGCCTGAAGGATCGTGCACAGTCACCGTGGGTTCTCGTCGCCCACGTCCCGTGCGTCCTTGGGGCCTGAACGATTTTCTTGACAGCCTTCGAAAGTCCCGCTTAGCATCGTTCTTTACTGAATTGAGCGTGCGAAGGTTGTATCGATGCGCGGACATCCAATCATTCGATCGGTGCGCTGGATCGGTATGCCCCGTTTTCGACCAGCCCCCGCCCATGGCAAATGACTAGTTAGGCAAAAGCCATTCTGGATGCCGTGGGCAAGCACCCACGGCTTTTTTATTTTGCTAATCCCATCTGGAGATATTTATTGACCCACGAATCGCATCAGGAAGTACCCCTGATGCTCAAGAACATAACCAAACGCTTCGGCGGCGGATTTTCGTTGCATTTTCTGAAACGCCGCTCCAAGCCGGAAGCGACGCTGGCCGTCGACGGAATCAACCTCACCATCGAGCGCGGTCAGATATACGGAATCGTGGGGTCGAATGGTTGTGGCAAGTCGACGCTCGTGCGGATGATCTCGACTCTCCTTCTGCCCGACGGCGGCGAGGCGAAGGTGTTCGGCAGGGACGTAGTCCACGAAGCTCACGCGGTCAAACGCATGATCAGCCGGGTGTCGGTCGAGCCATCGTTCTTCAAAAAGCTGAGTCCGATGGAGAACCTCATCTTTACGGCCCAGACCTACGGAATGAGACGATCGGTGGCCGCGCCGAAGATTCTCGATATCCTCGATCGCCTGAGCATCGACAGCAAGAGGGCGCACCGCCCGCTCGAGCAGATGTCGCGGGGAATGCAACAGAAGGTGGCGATAGCGCGGGCGTTCATGACTTCTCCCGTTTTGCTGCTGCTGGACGAACCTACCACCGGTTTGGACCCTGGGTCCAAGATCGACGTCCAGCGATTCATCAACGAAGTGCGGGACACGCACGACGCCACGGTCTTACTGATGAGTCATGACATGGACGAAACGTCGAACTTATGCGATTTCGTGGCGATTATGTCCGAGGGAAAGCTGGTCGCGGACGGGGCGCTCGCATCGATTCTTGCACAGGCCGGCAACGGCCTGCCCGCCACCGATCTCGAGACGGCATTTCTGCGGCTCACTGGTCATCAGATTGCCGACGAAGAGCGCGTGGGGCAAGGCTGATGGGCGCGTCGCGAATCAACGGGGAGTTTTAAGATGCTAATTTCAGCCACCAGCGCCCTGGGAGCATGGGCGTTCATCGAACGGAATTTTCGGGCGGCGCGGCGCTATTGGGGCTGGGAGATCGCGTGGCTCACCTACAGCGTCGTCAACGTGCTCGCGGTCACCTATATAGCTCCCGGCGCGCGTGAGCTTACCGGCACGCCCGCGGCGGATGTCGGACTTCTGACCATCTATCTGCTTATCGGCACGCTTGTATGGGCCTTTCTCCACGAGGTGTTCGACCTCACCGCGTTCATGGTCAGTTGGGAGCGCTGGGAGGGAACGATTGAATATACGTTCATGGCGCCGATCCGGCTGGCGACGATGCTTGTCGGATCGTCCATATTCTCTGTTTTATACGCCGCAATCCGCACCGTACTGGTCCTCGGAGCAGCCTCGCTTTTCTTCGATCTGGACTTTACCGGAGCGAATTTCTGGACGGCCGCGGCGTTCCTGGCCGTCGGTAGCATTGGTTTTCTGGGCGTTGGAATCATGGCCGCTACGCTGCCGTTGATGTACGTGGAGCGCGGCTCGCAAATGACCGTCATAGTGTCGGCGGTGCTGCTGCTGGTTTCGGGAATCTACTATCCGATATCGGTCCTGCCCGGCTGGCTTCAGGCGGTCTCGTGGGTATCGCCTGCGAGATACGTTCTGGAGGGCATCCGCGCGGGAATACTGGAGGGCAGTCCGGTTACCGAACTGTGGGGAACGCTCGGGCCTTTGGCGCTGATTTCGGTCGTGACCGTGCCCCTGGGAATCTGGATATTCAGTCTCGCCGCCACGTACGCCAAGAAAAGCGGCCGTCTAAAGAGGTCAGGCTAGACAGGCCGCCGGCGCTTAATAGGATTTGCCCTTGGTAATCGAGTAGACGTGCGCGATTCGCTGCAAAGCGGTCAGGTGAGTGACGATCGCCAGTACCCAGATCGCGGGAACCAACAGCCAGCTCGAGAGCGCCGCGGAGACTCCAAGAATTATCAATCGTTCGGGACGCTGGAGAAGTCCCACTTTGCATTCAAGACCTAGGCCTTCGGCCCTTGCCTTGGAATAGCTGACCAGCAGGGAACCCGCTGCCGCGGCGAGCGTGACTATCGACTCGACGTTGCGGCCGGACACGGAAAAATGCCAGATGAGACCCGCGTAGATCGCGACTTCAACGTAACGGTCGAGCGTCGAGTCGATGAAGGCGCCGAAAACCGTGACCTCGCTCCTAACGCGAGCGAGCGCGCCGTCCAGCATGTCCACGCCGCCCGACACGAGCACCAGCAGACCGCCGACAAGGTGCTGACCGTTGGCTAGAAACACGGCCGCGGGAATGCTTAGGACGAAGCCCGACAGCGTCAACATAAGAGGCGTGACGCCAACAGCCGCGAGCGGCGAGACAGCCCTTTCCGCGGCGCGGCGCGAGATACTCTGGACGCGCGTTCCGATCATTCAGCGCCGGACGCGGTCGCCGGCATCAGAGCAGGCCACCCCGCGCCGCTGCGCCGGTTGAGAAGTTCCCGATAGAAGTCCATCACTCTGGCCGCGACGCCGTCCCAGGAAAAAGCCGAGGCCGTCTGCAAGCCCTCGTCCCGCAGCTGGGCCGCACGCCGCGGATAGGTCATCAGCCGTATGATTGCGCGCGCCAGGGCTCGATGATCTTCGGGAGCAACGAACAGCGCCGCCCGGCCGTCGGCGCTCACTGAACGATATCCGGGGATGTCGCTCGCGATCACTGGCGTTCCGGCCGCCATGGCCTCGAGCAGCACAAGACCCTGGCTTTCGCGGCCGCCTATAGCCGGAGCGCAGAACACGTCAGCCGACTTGTAATAACGAAGCTTGTCTTCCTCGGACACAAACCCTTGGAAATGGACGTTGCGCAAACCGTGGCCCCTAACCGCTCTCTTCGACTTTTGAAGCTGCCGTTCCGTAAACGCGCCCACGATAGTCAGGGATGAGTTGTCGCGCAGCCTTTGCACGGTCGACATTGCTTCGAGCAGATAACCAAGACCCTTCCGCTTTTCCAGCCGCCCGACGAACAGCACGTTGAACGAATCGGGGGGCATCCTGGGCATGGGCGGTACGTCGCGCCCGTAGCGCTCGGCGTCTATTCCGTTAGGAATTACGCGGTAATCGCCTCGAAAGCTCCGTCCGACGAAGTCGCGCGCGGCATCGGAAACCGCGATCCGGCCATCGAGCATGCGGATCAGCTTTTGAAGCACCGGCTTGTAGGTGCGGTAGACGGTAGTTGTGTCGCGCGCGGTGTGAAAAGTGCCAATCTTGAGGGCGTTCGAGTTCTTGGACTGCCTCAGCACGTACCAGGGCAGCAACGGAACCATCGGTTCGTGAATGTGAATTACGTCGAAGTCGGTCTCGGCCAGCAGCCGCTTTACGCTCCGTCCAAGCGTTAGTGAAAACGTTACCCGCGCCACCGAAGCATTGCTGCGCATCGGCACGATCGTCTTGCCGATTCGGTAGAAATAGGGGATGTTTCGCTCGGCGTCATCGTCGGAGCTAGGAGCCAGAATATGCACCTCGTGCCCCGCCGATCGGAATTGCAGGCTCAGGTTCGTAATGTGGTTTGTGACCCCTCCGGGAAACGGGAAGTCGTACGGCGAGACGAGCGCGATTTTCAGCAGTCTGTTGGAACGCCCGTTGACCATCATGCCGGCAAACTGACTGAATGCCCGACTTCGTTTTGCGAGTTGGAATGCTTCGGCCACATTGGCCTGAACATATACCACTGGTCGGGTCGGCGGCGAATCATCGTTTCAATGTTACTCATAACAGCCTCAGTTATGCCTTCGATGCTGGCCGTTGAAGATCTGTCGCCATCGGTATAGATCGGAGGGTATACGATCGCGCAATAAGTTCGATCCCGATTTCGAATAACCCCGCCTACGAGGATCGGCGCGCCGGTTCTAATCGCCAGCCTGGCGATTCCGGCTGGGACATGCGTACGCCGACCGAAAAAGCTAACCCCGACGCCTTCGCCCGGCGTTGGGCGATCCACTAAAACGCCCAGATATTCGTTTCTTCGGAGCGCCCGCAGCGCCGGCCTGGCCGCGTTGCCAACCTGCACGGCGAAAACCTTCTTGTCAGCCCGAATTCGCCGGAGAAGCTCGTTCGCCTCGGGATTCGAAAACGTCTCCTGGATCACGGTAAGAGGATAGTCGAACGCGACAGTCGCGCCAGCCACGTCCCAGTTTCCAAAATGAGCGGTGACGAATATCCCGCCCTTTCCAACTTTTTGGGCGGCCAGAACGTTTTCCCATCCCTCGATCGATGTTACGCGGCACCGCAACTCGGAACGAGTGCCTTGGTGAAACCGCAAGAGATCGACTGAATGCTCGGCGTACTGAGCGACCGACTCCCGGGCCAGCGCCTTGACCGCGGGATCTGTCTCCGGCCGCCCAAGCACCACCGACATATTGGCGATCGTGTTTCGATGAACCCTACCCATTACCTCAAAGGCGAGCTTGCCCGCAAGACGCGCCACGGCCACCACCAACAGAGTGGGCAACCTGTCCAGAATCCACCCTGCCAGCTCGAACAGCCGGATCAAGACATGGGGTCGGTCGATGGATTGTTGATCGCCAGCTCCGACGCCGCTATGAAATCCTCAACCATGGACCGGGCTTCGTCATCCGAGTATTGGACCGGCGGCGATTTCATAAAGTAGGCTGAAGGCCCTTCGACGGCGCCGGTCAGTCCACGATCACGCGCCAGCTTCGCGCATCGAACCGCGTCGATCACAACGCCCGCCGAATTCGGAGAGTCCCAAACCTCGAGCTTGACTTCGACATTCAGCGGCATGTCGCCGAAGCCTCGTCCTTCCAGCCGGATGTAGGCCCATTTCCGGTCGGTCAACCAGGGCACATAGTCGCTGGGGCCAATGTGGATGTTGCGGTCTTCAAGCTCCTTATCCAGCACGCTCTGCACCGAGTTCGTCTTCGATTCCTTTTTGGAAGCCAGTCTTTCATTTTCGAGCATATTCTTGAAATCGGCGTTGCCGCCGACATTTAGCTGCATGGTTCGTTCGAGAGGCACGCCGCGTTCCCGGAACAGCCGAGCGAGCACCCTGTGGACGATGGTGGCGCCGACTTGCGACTTGATATCGTCACCGATTATCTGCGAGCCTGCGGCGCGAAAACGCCCCTGCCAGTATGCCTCGCGCGCGATAAACACGGGCATGCAGTTCACCATGCCGACGCCCGCCTGCAAGATCTGCTCGACGTACCATTTCGTCGCTTCTTCGCTTCCCACTGGAAGGTAGTTGACCACCACGTCGGTCCCGGTGTCCTTCAGGATAGTGACGATGTCGTCGGTACTGCCCGGGGCCTTCTCGATCGAATCGCTCATGAAGGACCCTATTCCATCATGGGTCATGCCTCTGGAGACCTTGACGCCAACCTCCGGAACGTCGGCGAATTTGACGGTATTGTTGGGCCCGGCGAATATCGCCTCGCTCAAGTCCCGTCCGACCTTCTGGCTGTCAATGTCAAATGCGGCGGTGAACTCGATGTCGGATACGTGATAACCGCCCAGATCGACGTGCATAAGGCCCGGAACTTCATCTGACGCCCGGGCGTCCCGGTAGTAATTGATTCCCTGGACAAGCGACGACGCGCAGTTGCCGACTCCTATGATTCCTACTCTGACTTCACTCATTCGTGTGAACCTTTCTCCCTCCGTCTGGGAAACAGCGGCCCGTTCACGCGCAAGCCGCTGGTTTCAATTGTGCGGATACAGCCATGTTTTTGCGCTGGCCCGTCACGTTTCGAATTGCCGCCGCGGGCCGGCGAATGTGCAACCAACGTCTCCTCATCGAGCGTAGCCTACCGACCTGGTCTCTCGAATCACGATTATCTTTATCTGTCCAGGATAGGCCATCGTATCTTGAATTTTCTTGCTGATGTTCCTCG
This sequence comes from Chloroflexota bacterium, assembly GCA_965263025.1. Lineage (GTDB taxonomy): Bacteria > Chloroflexota > UBA11872 > UBA11872 > VXNJ01 > JAPOVO01. The sequence continues at coordinate 1,322,740 of OZ253578.1, forward strand.
ATAGACGCAGTGCGCCGAGCTCGTCGATATCGTCAGGCCGGACCGCGATCCGAACCTCCCGGCCGGCCTGAATCGCATAGGATTTTTCAACCCCCTCGAACGAGTTTGCGATGTCTTCAAGCGTCTGCATTCGTTTGATGAATAGATCGACCGTCTCACGCCGCGCTCCCGGACGAGCCGCTGAAATCGCGTCCGCGGCCGCTACCGCGAAAGCCTCGAAGGTCAGAGGCTCCTCCTCAAAGTGGTGCGCGGCGATCGCATTGACGACCGGTTTCGGGATGCCATACCGCTTGGCGCGTTCGGCCCCGATCAACGCATGGGGGCCTTCGACTTCGTGGTCGATGGCCTTGCCGATGTCGTGCAGCAAGCCGGCAAGCCGGCACATCGCGGCGTCGCCTCCCATTTCTCCCGCCATGGTTGCAGCCAGATACGCTACCTCCAGGGAGTGCATCAGGACGTTCTGCCCATAGCTCTGGCGGAATCGGAGCCGGCCCAGGAGTTTGATTAGCTCCTGATGAAGATTGGGGACGCCGACGTCGAATGCCGCTCGCTCGCCCTCTTCCTTGATGATCGTATTTACGTCGCGACGCGCCTTGGCGACCGTCTCCTCAATGCGGGCGGGATGGATCCGGCCGTCCTTTATCAACCTGGCCAAAGCTGTTCGGGCAACCTCTCTGCGAACAGGATCGAAACTTGAAAGGACGACTGTTTCCGGCGTGTCGTCGATTATCAAATCGACGCCGGTCGCCGCCTCGAGAGCGCGGATGTTTCGTCCCTCTCGACCGATAATTCTGCCTTTCATGTCGTCGCTGGGCAGTGGGACCGCCGACACGGTGGATTCGACCGTGTGATCCGCAGCCACCCGCTGGAGAGAAAGGCCCACAAGCCACCGAGCCTTGCGATCAGCCTCCCGCTTGGCGTCTTGCTCGGCCAGGTAGATGACCTTGGCCACCTCGTTGGAAATCTCGTCCTGGACCCGTTCCAAAACGATCTCACGCGCCTCGTCCCTGGAAAGCTCGGCGATTTTCTGAAGCGTTCGGTCCTGCTTTTCTTGTGAGCGACCAAGCTCCGCGCCGCGGCGGTCGAGTCTGTTTTTCAAACAGCGCATTTCTTCGTCGCGGCGGTCCAGCTTCTCGACGCGGCGCTCGATTGTCTCTTCGCGCTGCTGAAGGCGCCGCTCCTGCTGTCTTACTTCGTTGCGCCGCTCACGAATCTCCGTCTCGACTTCCTGCCGATATCGGCCCGCCTGCTGCCGCGCGTCGGCGATGATCTCGCGCTGTTTGGTCTCTACACGGGCAAGCTCGGATTCAAGGTTTAGGGCAACCTCGCCGACCTGTCGTTTAGTAAGCCACAACTGAAACCAGTAACCGCCGGCGAGCCCCAGCAGGGCCAAGCCACCCGCCAAAACGGCATAATGCCAAGCTTCCAATGGTAGTCCTCCAAGAAGCTGTTGATTGGGATGTTAATAGGGTTGATTGCTAATAATTGCTCGGACGCATCGATTGTTTGCAACAGTCTCTATATCCCGCCAAGCTGTTTCCGGTGAAGCGCCGATGTTATACTCAATCTTACTCGCCTTCGTTCCGTGGCACCGAGGATCAGCCGCCTGTCGGAAGACTTCTTATTGCATGAGAGTTCGATAAAACCCGGCGGTCGCCGCCGCGATTTGGGAATGGGTGAAGTGAGCAAGGACACGCTGTCTACCTTTCTTGCCTAGCGCCCGGCGGCGAGGCGCGTCGTCTCGCAAGCTGGCAAGGGCCGCCGCCAACGCATCGACGTCGTTCGGCGGAACCAGTATCCCCGCGTCGCCTATGACGTTTGGAATCTCGCCGGACACCGAGCCGATGACCGGTACTTCGCACGCCATCGCCTCTATGAGCGACCGGCCAAACTGCTCAACCCACGTCGGCGTAGGTATGGATGGAAGGACCAGAACGTCGACCGAGTTCAGAAATTCCGGAATATCCTCTGGCGCTACGTGACCTGGGATATTCACGCGATCGCTAAAGCGCCGCGCGATGGCGTATCGACGAGTCCAGTCGGCCAGCGGCCCGTCTCCCGCGATGGAAAGACGCCCCCGGTCTCCGAGCCGCTCGAACGCCGGCAATAGCGTCTTCAGGCCCTTCGCCTCGACCAGACGCCCGACGAATCCCACCGTGAACGGGCGGTCGTTTTGGCCTGACGCCGAAGGCCGGAACGCCTCGGGGTCGACGCCGAACTGAGGTATCACGGCTGCCGATCCCGCGAAGCCTTTGGCCGAGAGCACGTCCAGCGCCGCTTCGGTGCCGGCGATTGCTGCGGCGTTTCGATACGAGTAGCTCTCAAACCACGAAAACGGCGGGAAATACCGCCTGTTGAGGTTTTGCCAGGCAAAGAACACACATCGCGCGTTCGCGCGGCGCGCGAGCCGGATGGCGTGGGGCGTCGCAAGGTTGTACGGCTCCTCGTCCACGTGCACTAGGTCGGGTCCAAAGTCTTCGATCTCGCCCGCCAGGCCGGGAAAGAAATGAATGTGAAACCGGCCGTTGAAAAGCGCCCGCCTCGCACGCAGCTCATAACCTGCCACGTGCACGCGGCGGAGCGTCTGTCTCATGCTTCCGGTGCGCCAGTACGGAGGCGCCACGGCACGGAGTTCGATATCAGGTTCGAGCGCAAGTTCTTCGAGTTTCTTCTGATAGGGACCCGAGACGAGGGCCTTCGAGATCAGCAGAACCTTCAAAGCAGCTCCGAATATGCGGACAGGGTAAGTCGAGCCGTTTTCTTCCACGTGAATTCGGCTGCCCGGGCGCGGCCGGCTTCAACCAGGTCTCTTGATTTGCGCGGGTCTCCCAGCAAACTCGACACGGCTTCAACCCACTCGTGAGGTTCGTCCGGGTCGGCCAGAAACGCCGCGTCTCCGACTACCTCGGGCAAGGAGGTCCTGTCGGAACAAATCACGGGCGTTCCACATGCCATCGCTTCCAGCGGCTCGAGGCCGAAACCCTCGTATGTCGATGGGAATACGAACGCGGCTGCGGCGCTCATCAAGGCGGCCTTTGCGGATTCGTCGACGGGGCCGAGGAATCGCACCGAGTCGCCAATCCCGAACCCGGCGGCGACCTTCCGGTAGTCGGGGAACAGAGCAGACCCCGTATTCGGAATCCGTCCCGCCAGCGCTAGAAGCGGACGTTTACCCGGCGGTGTGAGAAACCAGCTTCGCATCAACGTGTCGAGGCTTTTTCGGGTGTCGCCGCCTCCGAGGTAAAGGACGAACGAATCGAGCAATTCGTAGCGGCTTCGTAGTTGCTCAACCGCCTCCGGCGGCGCGGGCGCCAGGCCCGGATCAACGCCCAGCGGAACAACCCGCACGCGGTCGCGCGAAACGCCAAAGATGCGGGTGATGTCCCGGGCGGTATGTTCGGAATCTGCCAGCAAAAGCGCCGCATTGCGCGCCGCTGACTTTGCAAGCGCGTTGTATATCCTCATCCAGGGAGTGCGCGCGTAAGGGCGCAGCACAAATCCAATCAGATCGTGAACGGTCATAACGTGCCGGTCTTTACGGCTGGTGGCGCTCAGGTATGGCGAATGGACAATCTGGGCCTGCGAACGCCGGGCCGCGCGGGGCCAGCCGGACAGCTCCCACATCAGTTTGCCCGGCCGCCCAAGGGATTTATGGAACGCACCGATCGGCACCAGATCGAACCGGTCGTCGGGGGCCAGACGCTTTAGCGCGCGACCCAGATTGACCGCGTACTGACCAGAGCCGGTCATCGGATGGCGCAGAAAGTACCCGTTCAGGCTGACGTTCAATCGCCAGAACACCACGCCGACGCCGGACGGCGTTCGGTCAGGTTTTGTTCAGCCCCAACCGGCGCCAGGCGCCAAGCTCCATGCCGTCGTCTCGCTCGGCTTTTCGCTTGACGTGCAAAAGCGCCGACAGGATCAGCCCGGTGATGGCAAACTGCCACGACTGGGTTACCACTCCCAATATGATCGGCAAGGTGCGGTAAACGACAGTCGAGCTTGTAAACGTCCTGCGCGTTACGACCAAACTGGCAAACCACACTCCCAGGATCGCAAACGGCAAGGGCCACCAGATAAACATCAAGGTCCAACCCATGGTCGTCGTTCCGATCCCGCCCGAAAACGCCAGCCACAACGGCCACATCGATCCAACGGTAACGAACACCAGCCCCGCGAGGATGGCGAGCTGGTTGTCGGGCACGACGAGCTTTGTGATAAAGACAACCGCGAATCCGAGGCCTGCGTTCGAAACGACAGTCAAAATTGCCGGCAGCCAGCCAGCGCTTTGAAACGAGTTGTAAACGGTGATGTTGCCCGTGCCGAGCTTCCGCAGGTCGCGCCTGGCGATGACCAGTGTCCAGATGAACGCGAAGGGAATCGAACCGATGACGTAAGCCGCGGCCCCGACGCCGATAAAGCGAAGTGCAGTCTCGATGCTCATGGCTCGGTTTCTACCCGCCTCCTCTCACTAGAGATTACCGTAATTCGCGGCCGCGGTGGAATGAGTTGGACGCACATTCAGGAAGAATCCAGCACGGCGCGATAAACGGCTTCGGTCTTCTCGGCGGCGGCCCGCCAGGTGAACTCTGCCGCACGGAGCCGGCCGCCGCTTATAAGACTCCCTGCGAGGTCGGGCTGATCGACCACCCGAACAATCGCGTCCGCGACGTCGTCGGGACTGTCCGGCGGCGCCAGCAACGCAGCCCCCCCGGCAACTTCGGGCATGCTCGAGACATTCGAAGTAATTACGGGCGTGCCCATCGCCATCGACTCGATAACCGGGATCATGAACCCTTCGGCTTTGCTGACCGCCAGCGTTACGCGGGCCAGTTGGTAAAGCGCTTTGAGAAATCGATCATCCAGGGGGCCGAGAAAATGAACGAAGTTGTCGTCTACCTCGGCGACGCCTGAATGGACCTCGTCGGACAGCCAGCCCTCGGCGCCGACGTGCACAAGGTGAATATCCAGTCCGCGCCGCCTGGCAAGACCAACCGCGGCGGCCATCGCGGGAAGGTTCTTTCGCGGTTGGACCGTGCCGACCGACAACGCGAAAAGCGGGAAAGAACTCACAAGCCGGCTGGCGCGGTCGAGTGATTCTTGCGAGCTCGGTTCGCTGAAGAAGGGATCGAGGCCGTTGTGGACAACGTGCACGAGTTCAGGTCTCACGTTATATATCTCGATCACGTCGGAGCGCGTGGCTTCGGACACGGCGATGACGCGCCTGGACCGCTCGATCGCCCGCGGCGCCGCTGCGTCGAGATAGCGCTTCTGCGCGGGATGCGCGGTTTCCGGATGCGTGACGTAGCTCAGGTCGTGGATTGTGACGACCGAGCGCATACCCGGCCAGACGGGAACCACAAAGTCAGGTCCGTGATAGACGTCGAACCGGCCCAGCGCGAGTTGCAGAGGCATGGGTACGCGCAACTTCTGGGAGACCGCAAGCCACATGCGTTCCGACAGCGGGATTCGACGGCATCGCGCGGGAGTCCCGCGAAAGAAATCGTTCGCCGGCTCTGACGGCGTAAGGCCCGGATAGAACGGTCGGTAGCCAAAACCGGCGTTGCGTTTGAGAAGCTCGGATAGGAGTCCGCGAGTGGCGCGACCGATCCCGGCGCTTTGCCAGGCGCCGGAAGTGAAATCGAACCCCACCCGGATCAGCCGCTCGTCGGTGTTTCGCACTTCTTATAGTCCGCGGCCAGAGCCAGTCCGGCCGCCGCGCCCAGCACTACGCCCATGCCTCCCACGAATACGCTATCGACCATATTGTGAACCACGAACGCTCCAATGCTCCCCAGCGACGCGATAGCCGCGGTCCGCAGCACGGGAGCCGAGTCGGCCGCGCGGCGGGCCGCAACCAGCAGAACCGCAAGGAACGCGAGGAACGGCGCAAGCCCCATCACTCCGGTCTCGGCGGCCATGTTCAGGTAAAAATTGTGAGCATGCCCGAGCGAGTCCTCCCAGCTTCCGAGGTTGAAGTCCTGGTAGCGAGTCTCGTAGTTTCCCAGGCCGACTCCGCCGACGGGGTTCGAGGCGAACATTCTCCCCGCGGCGGTCCAAAACGCCAACCGCTGCAAGATCGCAAAGTTGCCCTCGCTGATCCCTTCCGTTATTTCGGTGGCGCTCGCAAATCCCTCTCCGGCGAGGCGAACAGGTTCGGGTATCCGGTCGTCAAGCCCAAAATTGAAATGGCCGAAGGCGAGAATGAGAGTTGGGATAACCACGGCGGCAACCACCAACCTGCGGTCAATCAGCCTGCGGCCTCCCGAATACCAAATCACAATAGCGGAGCCGGCCACGACGGCGATCCACGCTCCGCGCGACAGGCTGAGCGCTACGGCGCCCACCCCGGCGATCCAGAGCAACAACGCGGTCCACCGCCACCAGCGTTCCCCGCGAAGCGCAAATGCCAGCGCAAACGGCAAATGCAGCCCCAGATAACCGGCAAACGGATTAGGCTGCTGGAACGTCCCGTACGCCCTGATTATTCTGCCTATTAGAAAAGACTGCGGTCCGACGCCGAGCGCGGTTTGTGCGAGTCCCAGGACGGCTTCCGCAGTCATCGCCGCGCCTCCCATAATCAGGACAGGCCGGAGGTCTCGCGGATTGCGCGCGAGGTCGAACGTCGCCAGGAGCGCCACAATCACCTCAATCCATTTCGCGAATTCCTTAAACGCGGGAGGCAGCCGGAGCGCCCAAAAAGCTGTGACCACCGCCAGTCCCACGAATACGACCAGCAACATGGCAGGCTTTGGAATGGCGAATGGTCCGGGCCGCCGGAACGCGACAAGCCAGAAAACCGCGATTGGCAGCACGGCTTCCGTGAGGCCCACGGTTATCCCGGCGAGATCGATTTCCATGAGCGATCGCAGCGGAACCGATAACAGGAGCAATGCGAGACCAATGGACGGGTGAGGTCTGCCGATGATCCCCGACGCTCTCAGCCCGACTACAACCGCCGCCAGGCCAAACACGGCGACGACCGCAAGCCAGGCCCTGCCGCCCGCGGCGATGGCCGCTCCTACCGCGGCGCCCACGATCAGAACCGCGGCCCTCGAATTTACTACCGCGGCGGCGTGGACTCTTCCAGACCGAGATTCAGCGAAAGTCATCAGCTTTTCCAACCGCGCGCCCGGCTTCTACCCGCCCGGAACGCAACCCTTAGCAAGTTTGTGATGGACAAACACAGTTGCGCCATAATAATCGCGGTGTTCCCGTCGCGATCGATCGATCGAGTGAGTTGAGTCCTAACAATCTTGCCTTCGTGGGATTAGGCTCCAATCTCGGAGACAGGCTCAAGAATATCGTTACAGCGCTCGATTTGATCGCTGCAGGGGCGCGTCCCATTGCAGCCTCTCCGTTGTACGAGACGGAGCCTGTCGGATTCCTCGACCAACCCAGATTCCTCAACGCCGTGTGCGCGATCGAGACCAGCCTGGCGCCCCGCGAGCTGCTCGAATTCCTCTCGTCGATCGAGCGGTCCCTCGGCCGGAAACCGGCCAAGCGATGGCGGCCGCGAAGGATCGATCTGGACATTCTCGCAATGGGATCGGCCGCGGTCCGAGAAGCCGACCTGCGCATTCCGCATCCCCGCCTGACCGAGCGGCTGTTCGTGTGTAGGCCTTTTGCGGACCTTGCGCCGGACTTAGTCTTGCCGGGACAGCGTTCGACGATGGCGACTTTGCGCGATTCGCTGAAAGGCGGTCCCGCCGTGGATGAATGGAAGCCGGCGGAGAAGTTGATCGAATCGTTGCGCTCGACTGCCTGGCGCACCGGTCCGATGCAGCCCGGCGCGGCTGACGGCCCGCCGCCTTCGCCGGCACCCGGGCGCGTCACCTAGATTGGCGCCGTCTGGCGATGCCCGGTACGTCGAGGCCCTGAGATATATCTACAGCTTTGCCGACATGGAGCGCGGAATAGGGTTTTCGTCGCGCTCGCCTCGCGAGTTCACATTCGAGCGAGTCAGGCGAATGCTGCAATTCCTGGGCAGTCCGGAGCAAGGTCTCCGATTCGTACACGTCGCCGGAAGCAAAGGCAAAGGATCGACTTCGGCCATGATCGCGTCCATAGCGAAAGCGGCGGGTCTGCGCGCCGGCCTCTATACGCAACCGCACCTGCACAGCTTTGCAGAGCGGATCATGGTTGACCTGACTCCCATCGACAGGCTGGTTTTCGCGCGCCTGGTCGGGCGTGTCGGAGACGCGGTCGATTGGCTAACCGAGCATCACGCCGACCTCGGCGCTCCCACCACGTTTGAGTTTGCGACAGTGGCGGCTCTCAAGCATTTTCGAGACTCGAACGTCGATCTCGCGGTCGTCGAAGTAGGGCTTGGCGGAACATGGGACGCCACGAATGTCATCTCGCCGGTCGTCAGCGTTATCACGTCGCTCGAAATTGAACACGCCGCGATTCTCGGCGACACGATCGAGGAGATTGCGCACGCCAAGACCGGCATCGTGAAGGCGGGCGTGCCCGTGGTCACGGCGCCGCAGGCCCCCGAGGCGATGGAGATCATTCGGGCGCGGAGCGCGGCAGCGGAGGCGGAGCTTGTAGTCGCCGAGGCCGGCGCCGTGACGCCCCGCGATCCAGCAGGCGGCTTTCGCTGGGTCGGGAATAGACCCACCCTCGACTGCACGGTGCAATCGACGATCACGCAAGCTCTGCCAGTCTCGTTCCCATTGCTGGGCGAGCACCAGTTGATCAACGCGGGCGCGGCGGTGCGCGCCATTGAAGTGCTGGCAAGGACGGAACTCAACATCGATGCGAACGCGATCGGACGCGGTATCGAAAACTGCCGCTGGCCCTGCCGCATGGACGTGTTACGGCGTTCACCGTTGGTTATAGCCGACGGCGCGCACACGAGCCGCGCGGCGGCGTATCTGGCAAGCGCTCTCGAGACGCTTTTCGGCGTCACGTCCGCGGCGATAGTGTTCGGGGCACTCGCCGACAAGCGCCACGTCGAGATATTGCGCACCCTCAAACCCGTCGCGAACAAGATCTATGCCTGCTCCTCGGCCCATCCGCGCTCCGCGAGTTCCCTCGATATCCTCTCCGCGGCGGCGGAGGCCGGAATTTCTGCCGAACGCCGAGACAGCGCCGGAGACGCGCTCCGGGCGGCGTTCGAGGATTCGGAGGACGGCGGAGCTATCGTCGCCACCGGCAGCCTGTTTGTGGCAGCCGAGGTGCGTGAGGAGCTTGGATTCGCCGGCTACGTCGATCCGGTTCTGATTCCCAAGCCGGCTCTTCCGTGATCGAAACTGCCAAGACTCGCGGAGGTTACTCCGGCAAAGCCGGGCGCCGGTCCTGGCTCGACGCCGCCGGAGCCGACTGATGCGGCCCGTCGTCCCGCTTCCGGCCAGCGGCCGCCGCAGGCGCAGGCTCAAGGCGGTTTTAGGCTGGGGCGTCTTGGCGATTGCGGGGACGGCGGCCCGCGTCAGGAGCGTTCGGCGCCGCCAGCCGCCGAACGCTCCTAAACTGTGGCCGTTTTCCGAGCCGCCGCGCTCGATCCTGCTGGTCCGATTCGATCTGATCGGCGACACCGTAATGTCACTGGCGCTCGCAGCGGACCTGAAGTCGGTCTTTCCCAACTCCGAGATCACCTTCATGACGACCCCGGTCTCGTCACGGGTCGCGCAGCTATGCCCTTATGTTGACCATTCACTGGCGGTGGACATGTCGGCGGTGACGCACCGTCAGGGCGCGTTGAGTCATGGGGCGTGGAGGAGGGCGCTCTCAGCCATACGAAAGATTCGCGAAAGCCAATTCGATCTGGCCATATCGCTGTACGGACCTCTGGCGGGGTGCGTCACGGGTCTCAGCGGCGCGCGCTGGCGAGTCGGTTACAAATCAGAGGCGCCGGCGGGTTGTCTGGATTTCCAGTTGCCGGGCCGGCGCCGGCCCGGCACGAAGCACGAGGTTGACTGGATACGAGGGCTTGCGGACCGCGACCGAAGGATGCCCCCCGCCTGGGAGCTCGCCATACCCGACGATGTCGATCGCCGGGCAGCCGGGATGATCCCGGAAGGCGAGTCGGAGCTGATAGTCATTCACACCGGCGCCAGGAACGGCCGGGCGAAGATATGGCCCGCCGCGCGGTGGAAGGATCTGGCCGCGCTGATAACAGAGAAAACCGCCGCGCGGCTCGTAACGGTAGGCGATAAGTTCGAGCGGAAGGCCGCGCGAGGCGTCATCCAGTCCGGCGCTCGAACTCGCGATTTGACCGGAAGAACAAGCCTGGCCGAGCTCGCCGCCGTGATTTCCAGATGCGACGTGCTGGTCTCGGGCGACAGCGGTCCGCTTCATCTGGCCGCGGCCTTGGGCAAGCGCGTCGTGGGACTCTACGGCCCGACCGATCCAGCCTTGAGCGGACCGTTCACGGACGATGCGCTTGTCGTCGCGGCGGGGATTCCCTGCAGTCCGTGTTACGACCTGCGAGCGCCGGCGGACTGTCCTTTCGGAGACACTCTCTGCATGCACTGGATCACGCCCCAGCAGGTGCTGGAGGCAGTGTTGAAGCAGCTAAAACGCGAATAGTGCCCGATGACGCCCACCGCAGACCGACCCGAGAGCGTCGATCTAATGGGCGTGTCCATCTCGACCGTCCGCTTCGGCGAGGCCATAGCATGGATCGCCGCCTGGGTCGAGAGCGAAAATACGCGAATGGTGTGCACGGTAAACCCGGAGTTCATCATGCGCGCGCGCCGCGACCGGGCCTTCGAGCGCACGCTCGGGCGTTCCGACATGAACGTTCCAGACGGGATCGGCGTCGTGGCCGCCGCCAGGCTGTCGCGGCTGCCGATAACCGAGCGGGTTGCGGGCGTTGACCTCGTGCAGGCCATCTGCGAGCAGGGCAGCCACCGTGGTTGGCGGATTTTTCTCTTGGGCGGAGCGCAGGACGTGGCCGATGATGCGGCAAGCCGACTGAAAGCCGCGCTGCCAGATCTGCACATCGCCGGCTGCTCGTCGACGAGCAGCGACCCGCGATTCGACGAGGCGACGGTGGCCGAGATCAACGCCGCGAAAACTCAAGTACTTCTCGTCGCGTTCGGAGCGCCCTCTCAGGAGCTATGGATCCAGCGAAACCTCACGCGTCTTCGGTGCGGCGTGGCGATGGGAGTCGGCGGGACGTTCGACTACCTGTCCGGAAGGGTAACCAGGGCTCCAAAACTGGTTAGTGCGATGGGGTTCGAGTGGGCCTTTCGACTGGCGACGCAACCTAGCCGCTGGAGGCGGATGGCTGTGTTGCCGGGCTTCGCGCTGTTGTCGTGCAAGGAGGCGATTCAGCAACGCTCCAGACCGCCCGACAACACTTAACCAAGTCCCGGCAGACCGGCCCGGAGCCGGCTTTGAATCGAGCCGGTTTAGGCGGTGCGCGGCGTTATCCAGCGCGGTCGCACGGAGCCGGTGATAAACAGCCCTCCAAGCGCCGCCGTCAACGAGGCCAGCGCAACGACCGAAAGCGCAGTCTCGAATCCGAAGGAATCGGCCAGACGGCCTGTGGCCCACTGCCCAACCGCGCCGGCCGCGAACGTAAAGCCGAGCACGACGCCAGTTGCCGCGCCCAGAAGCCGCGGCAACTGGTTCTGAATCATCACGATCGTCGGCGTGAACGAACCTGCCACGAGGAAACCGGCCAGAGTTATCGCGGCGAGTGCGACGAGCGATCCCGGCGCGTATATGAAAACCAGGATCAAGGGCGTGGCCAGACCGAGTGTTATCACGATCACCGGCTTTATGCCGAGGCGATCCGCGACCGCGCCGCCCGTTATCGTCCCTACCGCGAATCCCGACATGAAAAGCGTGAGGGCAAGTCCCCCAGCCTGAATCGAGAACCCAAGCGATCGGAAATACAGCGGAATGAACACCGCGATGCTGGAAAACGCGTACGAGCGGAAAAACACCGCCCAGATCAGAGGCCCAACAGCCCGCCCGTCCATCCCGAGGCTTGGCGCCGTTTTCGCAACGGCATCTCTTCCGCCAGCGGGCCCGGGCGTCGCCGACGCAAATTTGAACACGGCGAAGCCGGCCACCGAGGCGGGAATAATCATGAATGCCGCATATATGAGTCCGAACTCCTGGAATAACTTGGCGGCGATCAGCGGACTGACCGCAAAGCCGAGCATGCCCCCGATGAAGAACGTGCCTACCGACGCGCCCTTGAGAGTGCGCGCCGCCCTGTTCGCCACAGCCGCGCCGACCGGATGGAACATTCCGGTGAAAATGCCCGCGAACATCAGCAAAATGACCAGCGAGAGATAACTCCAGGCGAACATCAAGCTCCCGATGAACAGGGCCTGCATCACCAGGCCCACGACAGCTACCTCACGGTGTCCAAACCGGTCGCCTACGTAGCCGCATAGAGGCTGGACAAGCGAATTGGACAGAGTGTACGCCGCGGCGGCAACGCCGACGTTTGCATAGCTCAGATCGAGGCTGACGACCAGGAAGGGATACATCATCGTCGGCAGCGCGGCGGCATAGTCGACGGTGAAGTGACCGGCCGCAACCGAAAGAATGGCCCTGTTGCCTGGAGATATCAAAACGCTGCTAGTTAACCACAAGCGCCGCCGGCAATAGCAATCGCAAGAGACAGCTTCAACTAGACTGTTAGCATCCCGAAATCACAGGCGCGAACTAGTGGTATCCGCCATCGTGTCGAATTCACTTGCATCCCCCAGAAGGAAGCGACCAAATGCCCGGTGACGCCCTCGGTCGAGAAGATAAGTGGGTCTATCTATTCCACGAAGGCGGCGAGTCGCTTCGGAATTTGCTGGGCGGCAAAGGCGCCGGCGTAGCGGAAATGACGCGAGCGGGAATGCCTGTGCCGCCGGGATTTACCATCACTACGGAAGCGTGTCTGGCCTACTTCGACGCCGGAAAGGCCAGGCCCGACAACGTCGATGACCAGGTGCGCGCGGCGCTGGCCGAGATCGAAGCCGTTACGGGCAAGGTCTTCGGAGATCCTGGTAGCCCACTGCTGGTCTCCGTACGGTCGGGCGCCCGCGTTTCAATGCCCGGAATGATGGACACCATCCTGAATCTGGGTCTTAACCCCGAAACGCTGCGCGGTTTGGCGGAGGGGACGAAGGACGATAGGTTCGCCCAGGACTCCTACAGACGTTTCATCCAGGGTTACGGGGCCATCGTCATGGGAGTGGACAGTCGCGCGTTCGAGGAAGTCATCGACCAGCACAAGCAGAGGCTTGGAAAGGACAGCGACACCGAGCTCAGCGCGCGAGACTGGATCGAGGTGGCCGAAGACTTCATCGACCTGATCCGCGCGGCAACCGGCAGCGAGTTTCCGAGCGATCCGCACGCCCAGCTCTTTGGGGCGATTGATGCGGTTTTTGACTCGTGGTACGGGAAGCGAGCCGTCGACTACAGGAACTTTCACGGTCTTCCGCACGACTGGGGGACCGCGGTCAACGTTCAGACAATGGTCTTCGGAAATCTGGGAATGTCCTCCGGGACGGGGGTTTTGTTTACCCGCGACCCCAACACAGGTGAAAAACAGCTATTCGGCGAATATCTCCTCAACGCGCAGGGTGAAGACGTTGTAGCGGGTATCCGAACGCCGTCAGAAATCGGTGCGCTCCAGCAGAGTCTGCCCGCCGTTTACGCCCGGCTTGACGAATACGCAACCAGGCTTGAGCGGCACTACGGCGACATGCAAGACCTGGAGTTCACCATTGAAGATGGCGAACTCTACATGCTGCAAACGCGGGCCGGTAAGCGTAGTCCCGCCGCGGCGATAAAAATCGCCTTGGACATGGTGGAAGAAAAGATGATCGACCGTTTCGAGGCGCTCCGTAGGGTCGAACCGGGCCAGGTCGACGCGCTCTTGCATGACCAGATCGACCCGTCGGACAACTCCGAAGCCATCGCAAGCGGTCTCAACGCCTCGCCCGGCTCCGCGGTGGGCAAGGCCGTGTTCACCGCCGACAAGGCGGCGGCCTTGGGCAGGGCCGGCGAACGCGTGATTCTCGTCCGTCCGGAAACATCCCCCGACGACTTTCACGGCATGGCGCAGTCGCAGGCGATCGTCACGTCACGCGGAGGCGCCACCAGCCATGCGGCCATAGTCGCGCGGCAGCTCGGCCTGCCGGCGGTGGTGGGATCCGATGAGATCAAGATCGACCTCGAGGCCAACTGCTTTCGGGCTCGTGGGACGACCGTGGCGGATGGGGACATCATCACGGTGGACGGGACAGCCGGGACCGTGATGGCCGGCGAGGCGAGGCTCGTGCGGGGCGCCTTCACGGAAGAGCTTGGCCGACTGCTGAAGATCGCCGACAGCGTTCGACGGCTGGAAGTGTGGGCCAACGCCGACACTCCGGAAGAGGCCGCAACTGCTCGCGAACTCGGCGCTGAGGGCATAGGTCTCTGTCGAACCGAGCACATGTTCCGGGAGGCCGGGCGGCTGCCGCTCATGCAGGAGATGATCCTGGCGCATTCGGAGGAGGAACGGCGCGCGGTCCTCGAAAAGTTGCTGCCGATCCAACGTGGAGACTTCCATGGAATCCTCGAGGCGATGCGCGATCTGCCGGTCATCATCCGCCTTCTCGACCCGCCGCTCCACGAGTTTCTGCACGGCGTCGAGGATCTCCAGGACGACCTGGCTTATCTTGGCCCGGCCGAGGTGGACGCAGCGCGAGCCGAATCTATCCGCCGCATGTTGGTGCGCGCGCGCGAGCTCGCCGAAGCGAACCCGATGCTCGGTCTACGGGGGTGCCGGCTCGGGATCGTATATCCGGAGATATACGAAATGCAGGTGCGCGCCATAATTGAGGCAGCAGCCGAATTGAAGCGAGCCGGGATCAATACGAGGCCCGAGATCATGATCCCTCTCATAGGCCACATAAACGAATTGAAGGTCGTCGAAGCAGACCTCAGACGCACGGCGGAAGACGTCCATCGGGAAACCGGACTCGACATCGACTACAAGTTCGGCACGATGATGGAAGTGCCTAGGGCTTGTCTGACCGCGGACGAGATTGCCAAGGTTGCCGAATTCTTCAGTTTTGGAACGAACGACCTCACTCAGACCGCCTTCGGTATATCCCGCGACGACGCCGAGGTGAAGTTCCTCTTGAAATACCTGGAGGACGGCATCCTCCCCGAAAACCCGTTTCAGGTGCTCGACGTGACTGGAGTCGGCGACCTGATGCGAACCGCCGTCGCCAAGGGAAGGGCGATCAAGCCGGACCTCGAAATCGGGATTTGCGGCGAGCACGGCGGCGACCCCGATTCGATCAGCTTTTGCCATTCGCTGGGACTCAAATACGTGAGCAGTTCTATCTACCGGGTGCCCGTCGCCCGGCTTGCCGCGGCCCACGCGGCGTTGTCGGAGGCGGGGGCCGAGACCCGGAATCTCGCCGCCGTCTAGAAGAAAAAGTTGATTGCTCGGCCTGCGAGCGGCAAAAGACGCTCAGGCAGCATCCCGCGCTTAGATTTCCTCTGGCTTGCGATGCGGCCATGTCGGGGCTTGCTGGGACGCCGCAGGATCTCGCGACGACTTTGGCCCCAGCGTCCATCCCGAGTCTCTGATTTGGTAGACGTCACTAGTCGCCAAATTAGTGGCGCTGAAGCGCGAGAGCAACTTTACGAGAAAGAGCTAGCGGAGATGGTTCTGGGGTTGGTCGTTGCCGCCTAATGGATCGGATCGGGGGAGTCGTCAGCGGTGGAGTCTGGAACCTCAATGTCCCCTTCAGTTTCAGCGCCCGGTTCAAAATTTCGATTCAGAAGCCAGACTAGCGCCGTTTCTGCGGAATCGCGAAACGGCGCATCAATCGTCATTGAATACGGGACCATAATCGGATCGTCCCACGTCGCCGCGGCGTAGAGGGGGACTGCCACGGCGACCGGCCTGATGAGTACAGCCTTAAGCCGTTCCGACCATTGAGCGGACAGAAACCCCCGGTAGTAAATAGGCGCATCCACTCGTACTTGCCCGCGGATTGTAAAGTCAGCCATGGGCAGGCTATAGCCGCCCCCTTGGTTCCCCGTACACGATGAGATCGACCGTCGATCCGCACTGAGCAGACATAGTGTCGAGTCGGGCCTAATATCCGTTCAGGACGAGTTTTCGGACGCAGGTTGCCTCGGTTCACTTATCTCGCCTCGCGAAAGCTGGATATGGGGAGCAGGTCGAACGGGGTCATGTGTGCGTGCCTATTGTTGACCGGGAAGTGAAGCCGCAGCCCCACCCAGGACTCACTGGTGACTGATTCCTTCGTACGGGTGTTCGCCTTCCAGAAGGTCGTCCTCGACAAAGCGGCTGGCCCGGAAAGCCCGAATCGGGTGGCGTTTGCTCTCCCCGTGCAACACCAGCTCCGCCATCATCCGGCCCACCACCGGGGACAGCTTGAACCCGTGTCCGCTGAATCCGACCGCCCAGTAGAGCCCCTCGACGACTCCCGATTTGTCCAGAATCGGGTTCCCGTCCGGCGTCAAGTCGTAAAGCGAGCCGTATCCTCCCATGGGTGTCGCGGCATCGAAATCAGGAACGCGCAGCTTCGCCCGATCCCAGAATCTTATGATCGTTTCATGGTCGGCGTTCAGGCCGAAAGCGTCCGGGTTCACGACCTCGCTCAAGTCTTCCGGAGCCTGGCCGCCCACCAGCGTATTGAACCCGGCATTCACCCGGAAGTAGGCGCCAGTCGTGTAGTCGATCACGATAGCGGTCAACGACTCTAGACACGGCGGACGCCGCAAGTGCACCACCTGCACACGGAGGGGCGTGATCGGAAGCGTCTCGCCCAGCGGGGCGGCCAGCCGGTTGGCCCAGGGGCCCGTCGCCGCCACGACAGCGTCGGCCTCTATCAGCCCCTCCTCCGTCTCCACGCCGACGACACGCCCGCCCGTGACCTCGATGCTCGTGACCGCACACCCGGTCACAATCTCGGCGCCCCGGTTCATCGCCTGCTCCGCGTATGCGTAGGTTGTGGCCATCGGATCGGCGTGCCCGGAGTCCGGCTCGTACACCCCGAGAGCAACGCCCTCGGTGCATACCTGCGGAACGATCTCCGATACCTCGGCGAGAGTGAGGGTATGGATATTCACTCCGAGCTCCCGGTTCATTTGGACATTTGCCCGCGCCGCCGCCGCGTCCCCTTCTCCGAACAGCAACACCCTGCCGGTCTCCGTGAACCGCGGGTCTCCCCCAACCGCGTCGCCGAAATTATGAAATATCTCACTCGCTTCCATCGCCATCTTGACCAACGTCGGGTGCAGGTAGTGTTCGCGCACCATCGCGCCCGACCTTCCAGTTGCGCCGCCGGCCAAGTGCCCCTTTTCCAGCAGCAGAACCTTCCCAGCCCCCATTCGCGCCAAGTGCATCGCGATACTGGTCCCGTTGACGCCGCCCCCGATTACAACTACATCCGCTGATCCCCGAGTCATATTTGAACTCCTTGGCGAAGCGCTCGCTCGGATTGTATGAATCGTGCGCCCGGCTCGCGAAACGACGGTATACCGCCCACGAGCGCCGCAGATCTACGCGGCCGTCGATTCACATCCGTCAGCGCCGGATCGCTGGATCAATCTGACCGTCCTGGAATTAGCCCAACTGGGCGCGCCCCAGCGACCGGGGCCATTCGCGGCGCGGCGCCGGTGATCCGACCACCTGTGAGTCTATGACTTCGTCTCTACCAAGACGCATGACGGCAGGGCGGTCCGAACCTGTCTTGCCGAGGTGGGAGCTAACGCGCTCTACATTAAGCCTGGCTCGCCGTAGGAGAACGGCTACGGCAAGCTCCGCGATGAATTGCTGGACCGGGAGATCTTCTACATCCTGCTAGAAGCGCAGGTGCTCAGTGAGCAGTATAGGCAGACCTGCAACCGCATCCGGCCACATAGCTCTCTCAGCCACAGACCGCCGGCGCCAGCGGCGCCAAGGCCTTCACCTTCGAGCGGGGAGAACTCGCCACAAAGATCAAGGGCAGCTCCGCACTACCGAAGCAACACTCTCGACGCCTATCCGTTCAGATGGCTCCGCGGCGCAACACGGCCGGTATACGTTCTTGTCTCCCGGACTGGCCCCTCACCTACGGATGCTCCACCTGCATCTCAACTTCGCTGTCATGATGGATTGAATCGAGGTGCTTCCCTTGGTGGGCAGCTCGTATGTAGATCGCCGTCGGCAGTGCTATCAGCGCGACCGCTGCGCTGACGTAGAAAGGTGTGCCAAGGCTGGCGATCATCTCCGCCACCATGCCGGACACGGTAGACCCAAGGACGACGCCCAAGGAGTAGACGGCGTAGAAGATGCCGAAGGCGGTACCCTTCCGGCGGCTCGAGGTGACCTCTGAAACCGTCGCGCCCAGAGATGGAAACAGGAGGCCGAAGCCGAGGCCGAACACTACCATAGCTCCGAAAGCAGGGGGCGCCGCGCCGTTGGAAACTCCCAGAATCAGGCCACTCGCGCAGAGAAACGTAAGCCCCAACGACACTGCGAGCCTGCGTGAGAGGTCGTCAATTACTCTGTGCGCCGGACTAGCCATAACTACCGCCGCCATCAGCGAGAACGTCGCAAAGGCGACACCCGAAGTACGCGGCGCGGCGCCGGCGACCTCAAGAGCTATCGGGAGGTGATTTATCAGCGAGCCTATTCCGAACGTCATCGCCAGCACGGCGCAGAATACCGGAGTCAACCCCCGCCACGTCAGGGTGGGGGAGCGCCTCCCGTCCGCAGCCTGATCGTCGATTGCCTTCATTGGTATGGAACGTACCGATATCAAGAACACCACCGCGGCCAGCAGCATCAGCGTGCCGCTTGTGGTGAATACCGCTCCGAATCCCCAGAGGTCGCGAATGAATCCGGCAAGCGGCGGGCCGATGACTGCCGACACAGCTATTAGGGCGCCGCTCATTCCGATAGAGCGGGTATGGTGGAGGGTCATTCGGTCACCAAGCATTGCAAAAGCGCCTGGAGCGAGGACACCAGCGACAAGCCCGTGGAAGGCGCGGAGGGCTAAAAGCTGCTCCGGGGTCGAGACGAAATCGTACACGTAGAGCGCCACCGAAGTGAGGATCATCCCAACGGCTATCAGACGTTTGCGATTCAGCCTATCTAGAAGCAGTCCCGCGCCAACGTTGCCGGCTAGATTCGAAGCCGAATACATGCCGACAATAGCGCCGCCCATCGAAGCCGCCGCGCCCAGCGACTTCGCATAGGCCGAAATCACCGGGAGCTGTATGAACAGGTCCAGAAACGCGACCAGCACTACCGCCCGGATGGCCCACGTCGCCATTTGGCTGGAGCGTTCCTCCCGCGCGGAGATCGTCAATATGACCTCCCTCAAACGTTGTAGCGCAAGGTATGGTAGTCCCACGAGCGTCGGGATAGGCTCGGCAGGCGGGAAGACTGGCGGCGAGGGCTAACCCGAACTCCTAGCCCGAATTGCAAATGACGGTACCGAAATCCAGTCGCCTGCGCTATGAACCCAGCTCGTCGCAGAGCAGGTTCTAGTTTGCTTCGTAGTCATTCGACCGTTACCGACTGTTGTTCGTAGAATTCAGGCGTGAGTCCGTCTTGCATCTACATCTCCTTGGTCCCGATTGACTGCCGTTGATTCGATAAAGGAGCGTCTGACCGCCGCCGAGGTGATTGGGCGGCGGGTAACGCTTGCGAAATCGGGGCGTTACCTCAAGGGTTTGTGCCCTTTCCATGCGGAAAAGACGCCGTCCTTCTTCGTTTTCCCAGACACCAACACCTTCAAGTGCTTTGGCTGCGGTGAAGGCGGAGACGTTTTCACGTTTGTGATGAAGACAGAGAGTATGGAATTTCGGGAGGCGCTCCGTCAGCTTGCCGACGAAGCCGGCGTCGAATTGCCGACCAGGCGCGAATCCGGCTCCTCCGAAATCAACAAACTCGTGCAAGCCAACGTTGCGGCAGCGAGCTATTTCCGCAACGTTCTGCTCGATCAACCAGCCGGAAAGAAGGCGCGCGAGTACGTCGAGCGGCGCGGCCTGAGCGACGCCGTGATGGACAAGTTCCAGGTCGGTTACGCGCCGAGCGGATGGGACAATTGCACGTCACACCTGCTCGAAGTCGGCGTTGCCCCCGACGCGCTGCTCAAAGCCGGATTAAGCAAGCAAGGCGACTATGGACTCTACGACGCGTTTCGCGACCGGCTGATCTTTCCGATCTCGAGTGGCCGCGGCGAAATCATCGGCTTCGGCGGCAGGACGCTGGGCGACGACCAGGCCAAATATCTCAACACGGCGCGAACCGCCGCGTTTGACAAGAGCGCCGTGCTTTACGGACTCAATCACGCGGGGGCCATGATCAGGTCCCGCAAAACCGTAGTCATCGTCGAGGGATACATGGATGCCGTGACTGCTCACCAGTTCGGCTTCAACAACGTCGTGGCGGCCATGGGAACGTCCGTGACGCCCGCGCAACTGGGCCTGCTGCGAAGCAGCGCGGAGCGCCTCGTCATTTGCCTCGACGCCGACGCGGCGGGCGCGGCGGCCACCCGCCGGGGACTGGAGATGATCTCCGCTGATGGCTCCGACGACCAAACGCCGGCGATATACGGATTGGTGCGCCATCAGGCCCGCTTCCAGACAGAAGTGCTGGTCGCAACGCTGCCAGCCGGCACCGATCCCGACGAAATCATTAGACGCGACCAGTCGGAGTGGGAAAACGCGCTACGCGAAGCCGCGCCCCTGGCCGAGCACCTCTTCCGGTCGGCTACCCAGGAGCTTGACCTCACCACGCTCAAGGGACAAAGCGAGGCCCTGGAAACCCTGGCGCCGATCATTCGACGCATAGATGATCCCGCCGTCCAGTCGCTATACGTAAACAGACTCTCCCGCTTGCTGCACATACCCGAGGAAGACATTCGGTCCAGACTGAGAAGGAGAAGCCGTCGCAACGCGCGCCGCCAGCCGTCCCCCGTGCAGCCGGCAGCGCCGGGGCTCGACGACTATCTTCTTGCGCGCGGGCTGTCGAATCCTCAATATCTCGGGAAGATCCTCAATGAACTTCATGACGAGGATTTCAGGAATTCTGAAAATCGGTTACTGGCGCAGTTCTTGAGTACACTTGATTCAGCGGCGCCCGCCGTGGAAGTGGATGACAAGCGCGAGGCCGTGGACCCGGCCTTGCTGGAGCGGCTCGAGTCGGCGGAAAAGTTGCGCCAGCGCCTCCCTCCGCTACACGGCGAAGCCTTATACAGCGAGATGCGAAGCGTGGCGCTGCGCCTGCGACGGGACAGATTGCGTGCGGAGAGTAAACGCATACAGTTCCTTCTTTCCGAGGGGGATTCCAGCGTTGAAGCAACGGAGCTCGGCAAATGGCAGAGCAGGATCTTGCTGGATATGAGAAAGATTGAAATCGACCTTCGCCACCTGAGCGCCGGACGCTGGGCGAATTAGACTCGACTGGACGGCCTCGGGCCGAGGAGACTGCTAGGTGATAACTGAACCGCAAGTAAAAGCGGAGGTGGCGGAAGGGCAGGAGCTCACCGTCGAGATGGTCGCCCTTATAAAAAAGGGCAAAGAGCAGGGGTTCGTCACCTACGACGACATCCTCGACGTGTTTCCCGAAGCCGAGGACGAGCTCGACAAGATCGACGCGCTCTATCAGAGCCTCATGAGCGAAGGCGTGTCCGTTCTGGCGGACAGCACTTCCCAGCAGGACCCCGGCCAGCAGTTCGTAGCCAAGCAGGACGAAGAAGAGCGCATTCGCTCGATGCGCGTTCCCGCCGCCACCGGACTCACCGAAGAGGAGCTCAAGTCCGGCGCGCTCGACGACCCGGTGCGAATGTACCTGCGCGAAATCGGCCGCGTAAATCTGCTTACGGCCCGGGAAGAAGTCGATCTGGCCAAGAAGATGGAGGCCGGCAGCATGGCCGCCCGGGAACGTCTTATCAAGGCCAACCTCCGGCTGGTGGTCAGCGTCGCCAAGAAATACATCGGACGCGGAATGTCGCTTCTCGACCTCATTCAGGAAGGCAATATCGGCCTGATAAGGGCAGTTGAGAAATTTGACTACCGGCGAGGCTACAAGTTCAGCACGTACGCCACGTGGTGGATCCGGCAGGCGATAACACGTTCCATCGCGGACCAGGCGAGGACGATTCGCATACCCGTCCACATGGTGGAGACGATCAACAAGCTGGTGCGGATCTCAAGGCGGTTGCTCCAGGAGAAGGGACGCGAGCCGACCTCCGAAGAAATCGCCGAAGAGATGGGCGTCATCCCGGAGAAAGTCCGCGAGATCATCAAGGTTTCTCAGCAGCCCATTTCGCTTGAGACGCCCATAGGCGAGGAAGAGGACAGCCACCTGGGAGACTTCATCGAGGACCCCTCCGCGCTGGCCCCTGCCGACGCGGCGTCTCACCAGATGCTCAAAGAGGCTGTTGGCGCCGTGCTGGACACTCTGAGCGACCGGGAACAAAAGGTGCTGAAACTTCGATTCGGGCTGGACGACGGGCGCACGCGAACGCTCGAGGAAGTGGGCAGGGAGTTCGACGTCACACGCGAACGCATCCGTCAGATCGAGGCCAAGGCCCTGCGAAAGCTCCGCCATCCCCGCAGAGCCCAGTCACTCCGAGACTATCTGGACATGTAGGAAACCGGCCGTGGGTTGCGTCCACGCCGGGCCGCGCCAACCCCTGGCGCGCGTCGTCCTAACGTTCGAGCCGGATGGTATAAAATAGCTGCCCTCGCTATTGTGAACGGCCCTCGTCGTTGAGCGGCGTCTATGTGAGGGAGCCGGCAGCCCAGCCGCCGGGGTTTCTGAACAAAGACGTCCATACACGTTGACGTAACGCGAATGACGGCGATGGGTCCGATTGGTCATTCTTTTACCGGGGAGAAACTGGCACTGTCCGCGACTTCAACTCCGCCACATGCGGACTCGAAGATCGCGGCAGGCGAGAGACTATGCGAGTTGAGTCGAATTTGGCGATGTCCGGAATTGCGACGGTGATCTGGCGTTGACTTTACCGGAAGCCGGGCGCCCCTTCAGCGATCCGGATGCGCGCCGGGGCAAATGGCTCACTCCACCGCTGTCTGACGCGCGCGACGCGTGCGGCGTCGGGGTGGTCGCGGACATCAAGGGGCGCCCTTCCCACCGAATAATCAGCGATGCCCTGGAAGTCCTCGAGAACCTGGAGCATCGCGGAGCCCGAAACTCGGACCCCGAAACGGGCGACGGCGCGGGAATCCTGTTTCAGATGCCCGACAAGTTCTTTCGCGAGGAGTGCCGGGAAATCGGAATCGAGCTTCCGCCTTCAGGCGAATACGGCGTGGGTTGCGTATTCCTGTCGCAAGACCCGGATTTGCGCCGCGAATGCGAAGAGATCATCGAGCAGATCGTCGGCCTCTATAGGCAGCGATTCCTTGGATGGCGGGACGTGCCCGTGGACCACCGTCACATAGGCAGGTTCGCCAGAGAAACCGAGCCGGTGATTCGTCAATTCTTCACCGCCCGGCGAAGCGCCTTCACCGACGAGCCCAGCGAGGAACGCGATCTCTACCTTATACGCAGGGTGATCAAGTGGCTGGTTGAGGAAACCGATTCCGACGCCGACGGAGCCTTCTACATATCTAGCCTCTCGTCCAACCGCGTCGTCTACAAGGGAATGTTGCTCGCTTCTCAACTTCCCGACTTCTATCCGGACTTGCGCGACCCGCGCATGAGCTCGGTTTTCGCGATGGTCCACTCGCGCTTCGGCACCAACACTCTTGCCGCCTGGCAGCTCGCCCATCCACACCGTTTCGTCGTTCACAACGGCGAGATCAACACGCTTCGCGGCAACGTAAATGGAATGGTGGCCAGGCAAGGCATGATGAGCTCGCCGTTCTTCGGCGACGACATGGACATGCTGTTTCCAGTCGCGAACGAAGGCGTGAGCGACACCGTGGCCTTCGACAACACGCTGGAGCTCCTTCTGGCAACTGGCAGATCGCTGCCCCACGCGTTGACGATGATGATCCCCGAAGCATGGGAGCGCAACGAGCGGATGTCCCGCGAAAAGCGCGACTACTATGAATACCAGTCGTGCCTTATGGAACCGTGGGACGGCCCGGCGTTGATAGTCGCGACAGACGGACACAAGCTGGCGGCGATTCTCGACCGCAACGGTCTGCGCCCGTTCCGCTACACAATCACCAGTGATGATCTGCTTGTCATGGGATCCGAGACCGGCGTGCTTCCGATTCCGCCCGAGAAAATCGTGCGAAAGGGCAGGCTCAGTCCAGGGCGGATGTTCCTGCTGGACCCAGAGCAAGGCCGCATCGTGGATGACGGGGAAATCAAGGCCGATTTGGCTTCACGTCAGCCTTATGGCCAGTGGCTGGCCGAGAACAAAGTCGAGTTGCAAAGCCTTCCGCCGCCCGACTCGATCCCGCCAAGCGACCCTTCGACACTGTTAGAGCGCCAGCAGGCATTCGGTTACACGTCGGAGGACTTGAGCTGGCTCATCCAGCCCATGGCCGAAAATGGCGAAGAGCCGGTCGGTTCGATGGGCAACGACACGCCGCCGGCGGTGCTATCCGATAACGCGCCAAATCTGTTCTCGTACTTCAAGCAACTGTTCGCGCAGGTGAGCAACCCTCCGCTGGACGCGATTCGTGAAGAGCTCGTCACCTCGATGGATACGTTTGTCGGCTGCCAGCAGAACCTCTTCGAGGAAACTCCTCTCCACTGCCGCCAGCTTCGGCTGTCCCAACCGCTGTTGACCAGCGCCGAGCTTGCGCAGATTCGAGACTTGGATCGTCCGGGTTTCCGCACGATCATGTTGCCGGCCCTCTTCGACGCATCCAGCGGCGAAGGCGGGATGCAGGCCGCGCTGGACAGTCTGCTGGAATCCGCCTCCCGCGCGGTGGAGGACGGATATACGATCCTGATTCTCTCGGACCGGGAGGTAAGCGTCGACCGCGTTCCTATTCCCAGCCTCCTTGCCACGGCCGCCGTGCATCATCACCTGATAAGGGAAGGATCGCGAACCAAAGCCGGAATCGTGGTCGAGTCCGGAGAGCCGCGCGAAGTGCATCATTTCGCTCTGTTGTTGGGCTACGGGGCGAGCGCCGTGAACCCTTATCTGACGCACGAGACGATTGAAGACCTCGCGACCAGCGGATTGCTGGATCACGATCCACCCGAAGCGGCGATTTCGAGATTTCAAAAGGCGGCCGTCAAAGGCGTCCGCAAAGTCATGTCCAAGATGGGCATATCGACTCTACAGAGCTACCGGGGCGCCCAGATCTTCGAGGCGCTGGGGCTAAACGGCGACCTGATAGACCGCTACTTCACCTGGACTCCCTCCCGCATCCAAGGGGCCGACATGGCGCGCCTGGAGCGGGAGGCGAGAACACGGCACGCGTCCGGCTATTCAAGTCGCAAAGTGGCCGCCAACGGCGAGCTTGCGATGGGCGGCGACTATCAGTGGCTGCGGTTTGGGGAATACCACATGTATAACCCCGACACCATCGCAAAGCTGCAATACGCGGCGAAATACAATGATGTCGAGGCGTACAGGGAATTCGCCAGCCTCATAGACGCGCACGAACGCAGCGTCGCGGCGATTCGGGCCCTGCTGGACTTCAAAAAGGCGCCCGAGCCGCTGCCGATGGATCAAGTCGAACCGGCCCGCGAAATCGTAAAACGATTTGCAACCGGCGCCATATCTCTGGGTTCTATAAGCCGCGAGGCTCACGAGTCCCTAGCCATCGCGATGAACAGGATCGGCGGTCGCAGCAACACCGGCGAAGGCGGCGAAGACTACCGCCGATACAAGCCAGACCAAAACGGCGACTCCAGAAATAGCGCTATCAAGCAGGTCGCTTCGGGCCGGTTTGGCGTAACCGCCGATTATCTGTCCAGCGCGACGGACTTGCAGATAAAGATGGCGCAAGGCTCAAAGCCGGGCGAAGGTGGGCAAATACCCGGTTTCAAAGTCGACGACTACATCGCCTGGGTCCGCCATACCACTCCCGGCGTCGAGCTTATTTCACCGCCGCCGCATCACGACATCTATTCGATCGAGGACCTGGCCCAACTTATTCACGACCTGAAAAACGCCAACCCCAGCGCCCGGATACACGTAAAACTGGTAGCGGAAGCGGGCGTTGGAACCATCGCCGCGGGAGTGTCGAAGGGCCATGCCGACGTCGTGCTTATCAGCGGAGACAGCGGCGGAACGGGCGCTTCGCCGCTCAGCTCGATCAAGCACGCCGGGCTGCCCTGGGAGCTCGGCGTGGCCGAGACCCAGAAAGTTCTCGTGGAAAACGACCTGCGCGGCCGGATCGTGATCCAGACGGACGGCCAGCTCAAGACAGGCCGCGACGTTGCCGTGGCCTGTTTGCTCGGAGCCGAGGAATTCGGGTTCGCGACCGCGCCGCTCGTGGTCATGGGCTGCGTGATGTTGCGAAACTGCCATCTCAACACTTGCTCGGTCGGAATCGCCACCCAGGACCCGGAACTCCGTAAGCGCTTTGCCGGATCGCCACAGGCGCTGATCGATTACTTTTTCCTGGTGGCGGAGCATCTTCGCGAGATCATGTCCGAGATCGGCGTGCGAACGATAGACGAGATGGTGGGACGGACCGACTTCTTGAAGATTCGAGGTGTGGGTACGGGGGACAATCACGACAGCCTTAACCTGTCGCATTTGTTGGAGCCGCCAAACGGCCGGGCCGGCGCGGCGATTCATCACTGTACCGAGCAGGACCACCGCCTCGAATACGCTCTCGATCACCATTTGATCGCTCTCGCCCGCCCCGCGCTGGACGAGGCCCTGCCGGTATCGATCGAACACGAGCTGAAGAACTCGAACCGGGCCGTCTGCACCATGCTGAGCGCCGAGATCACCAGGCGCTTTGGTGGCGAGGGTCTGCCCGAATCGACCATCAAATGCCGCTTCACAGGCTCGGCGGGACAGAGCTTCGGGGCCTTCATGGCCTCGGGCATCGACGTTGCCATCGAGGGCGACGCCAACGACTACCTCGCCAAGGGCATGTCCGGAGGCACAATTACACTCGTTCCGCCCGCTTCCGCGCGATTCGTCCCCGAGGAGAACGTCATCGCCGGCAACGTCGTGCTGTACGGCGCGACGAGCGGAAGAGTATTCATGCGCGGTCGGGCCGGCGAGCGGTTCGCCGTGCGTAACAGCGGAGCCGCCGCCGTCGTGGAGGGGGTAGCCGATCACGGGTGCGAGTACATGACCGGCGGAGTCGTGGTAGTGATCGGACCGACAGGAAGGAATTTCGCCGCCGGAATGAGCGGCGGGACGGCGTTCGTCCTCGACGAAGACGCAAAACTGGAGCGGCTCTGCAACCACGAAATGGTAGACCTCGAACCGGTCGAACAGGAACACGACATTGAAACTCTCAAGAGCCTCCTGGACGAACACTTTCGGCTCACCGGCAGTTCGGTCGCGGAGAGACTCCTCGAAGCCTGGCCTGAATCGCTTTCTTCATTTGTCAAAGTGATGCCCCGCGACTACAAGCGCCTGGCGCGGGAGCGGAGCGCACGGCGCGAACAGGCCGCGGCGGCGGCGGGGAGTTGACCTAGAACGGGTAAGACAAGCGGATTTCTGGAAACCGCAAGGATGCCTCCGCCGCGGCGGCAAATCTCCGAGCGAGTAGACGACTGGAACGAGATTTACCAGCCTTGGCCGGAGGACCACAGCCGCGATCAGGCGGCCCGCTGCATGGCGTGCGGAGTGCCTTTTTGCCACACTGGATGTCCTCTGGGGAACCTGATTCCCGAGTGGAATCATCTCGTATACACGGGAAACTGGCGCAAGGCGTTGGACGCCCTTCACGCCACCAATAACTTTCCGGAATTCACCGGTCGCATCTGTCCGGCGCCCTGCGAGGCCTCTTGTGTTCTGGCCATCAACGAGCTGCCGGTAACTATCGAATACATCGAGAAGGAAATCGTCGAGCAGGGCTTCGCCCAAGGCTGGATAAAGGCTCAACCGCCGGAGGAGCGGACCGGCTTCGAGATCGCGATCGTCGGTTCGGGGCCTGCCGGTCTGGCCGCGGCCCAGCAATTGAATCGCGCGGGCCACATGGTGACGGTATTCGAGCGCAGCGACTACGTCGGTGGGCTGCTCGCGTTGGGGATTCCCGAATTCAAACTCGAAAAGCGGATTGTTCAGCGCCGCGTCGATCTTCTTCGGGAAGAAGGAATCGAATTCAAGACCGGCGTAAACGTGGGAGCAGACATTTCCGCCCGCAGCCTGCGGGAGCGTTTCGACGTTCTGTTGCTCACTGGCGGAGCGACGTTGGCCCGCGAGCTGCCTATCCCGGGCCGAGAACTCGACGGCATTCATCTCGCAATGGACTATCTCAGTCAGCAAAATAAGATTCTGGCAGGTGAAGCGGTCGCCCCGGAGCAGCGCGTCAGCGCCGAAGGCAAGAGCGTGGTCATCCTCGGCGGCGGCGACACCGGCGCGGACTGCCTGGGCACGGCGCACCGTCAGGGCGCCAGACGGGTCTTTCAGTTCGAGCTACTGCCCAGGCCGCCCGACCAGCGCAACCGGGACAACCCGTGGCCCGAATGGCCGCTCGTGATGAGAACGTCAGGCGCCCACGAAGAGGGCGGGATTCGCGATTACAGCATCATGACAAAGCGATTCTCAGGCGCCGGCGGAAGAGTCGAGCGCCTTCATGCGGTAAGACTGGAATGGAATTCTGCGAACGAGTCGAAAAGACCCTCGATGGAGGAGATTCCCGGAAGCGAGTTCGACATGGACGTCGATCTGGTCTTGCTCGCACTTGGCTTCGTGTCTCCGGAGCCGCACGGAATGCTGGCCGAACTCGGAGTAGACCTCGACCCGCGCGGCAACGTGGCCGTGAACAGGGACATGGAGACTAGCGTGCCGGGCGTGTTCGCGGCGGGCGACATGATCCGAGGCGCGTCGCTGGTGGTCTGGGCGATTGCGCAGGGCCGCGACGCGGCAAGCAATATCGACCGCCGCCTGATGGGCTCGACGCACCTTCCCATGAGTTACGGCGCGGCCCGCCTCTAGGACTTCATAGCTGCGACCGCCAACGCGGCCAACATAGAATGGGCGGGGAGTTTCTTAACGTACATGGAGGCCAAAACCGGTGACAGAACAAGATCCCATAGCCGACGCATTGCTGGATGTCGTATATGGCCTGGCGGTTGTTGGCTCGAAGTCCGAAGACGGCGAGCCTAACGGCATGACGGCCAACTGGATGAGCCAAGTTTCGTTCGAGCCGCGGGTCTTCGCCGTTGCCGTGCAATCCGGCGCCCACACGCGCGCAAACATCGAGGCCACGAAGGTGTTTTCCATCTCGATGCTGCCCGAAGGTTCCAAGGACCTCTCACTCAAATTCACGCGAAAATCGTCAAGCGGCGAGGGGCGGCTGGAAGGCGAGCCTGTCTCGTATAAAGAAACCGGCACGCCGATTCTGGACGCCGCGACCGCATGGATCGAGTGCCGGGTCGTCGACCAAATCGATCCCGGCGATCACGTCGTGTTCTTCGGCGAAGTCGTGGCGGGCGGAAAGGGCGCCGGTACGGCGACCACGTTGCGCGACACCGGAATGAGTTACGCCGGATAGACGCAGACCGGGAGTTCAGGGACCCGAACTAACTCGCCGCGGATCTCCGCATAGACCGTTCGCACGGCGTTTCAATCGCCGCGGGGAGGCAGCCGCGGCTACAGCCCCCACAAACACGAAGACGGCTGAAATCACCTGATAGCTGATCCCGACCGTGTTGCTGTGCATGTCGTATGTCCCGTAGTGGTCGAAGAGCCGTTGCCTGAACCCCGTGAACCCGCCGCCGAGGACCGGATCGCAAACGTCGCACGATAGTTCAATGGGATGACGCACAAGATCAATGGCCTGAACGTAGATATCTCCACCACGCAGAAGGCTTCCGGCGGTGTTGCCGTGGTAGAACTCTTCAGGTGTCGCCAGAAGGTAGAGTTCGCCGAAAATCAACGCGAGGGCGAGCGCCCATGGCGCCGCCCTGAAAACCGCTCCACGGCAATCGAGCGCGCGGAGAACCCAGTCGATGCCCACGGCGGAGAGTAGAGCGAGCAAAGGCAGACCGTACGACAGGTGCCTGAAGTACTCGGTCGGTTCGGAAGACCGCAGCGCAAACGGATTGAGGGCCAGCGCGGCCACGACGTTGATCGCCAACGCCGCCGGTACGGCCAGCATGGCGCGATTTGCGCCGGCCAGACGCGCAACGCCCAGAATGAGCGTGATCGCAAAGATCGCAACGAGCACCAGTGCACGGAGGTCGTCCATGAGAAGCACTCGAGCGTAATACGGCCACGCAACCAGCACGAGCGAATTCAAATTTGTACCGATGTTATCTGGGGACAGGCCCGAAGACCGCGCTGGCCAAAACGCGTCCGTGGCGGCAGCTATGAAGAACACGAAAGAGAACGTGGCGGCAGCCGCAATTAACGGCGATAACCAGGACCGCAAGTCCCGGCGCACTATCGGCAAGGCCAGCGTGAAGGCTCCGGCGTAGATCAATCCCTCGGGGCGCGTGAGCGCCATCGACCCGGCGACAATTCCAAGGGCAAGTTTGTCTGGAGTCCCGGCGCTCGCCCGGCAAGCCCGTGCCAGAAACAGGACTCCAAGCGCAAGCTCCAGAACGAAAACGCTGTCCGGCTCCGCGGCTCCGAGAGTGTGTATTTGAAACGGCGGGAACAACACGGTCAGCGAGGCGGCAATGAACGCAACGGACCGGCCGACGGCCAGCGTTCGAGCGGACAGATAAATGGCGGCAGGGAGAACAAGGTTCGCAACGAAGGTTGGAATCTGGGCGCTGTGAAAATAGTGTCCCGCGGCCGCGAAACCGCCGAGAATCATCAGCGGAAAGGCGGGTGGGTCCACCCACGGCTCCCCGGACCCAGCCTGTGCGGTTCCTTCGTCCCCCGCCCACACTGGATAGCCAATCCCGTTTTGAAGAAAGTCGGCTGCGGTCCAATAGCGCCCCAGGTCGTCCATGGTCACGGCGACGTAGGAGGCGGCCTGGAGCAGTCCAACGCCCAGTAGCGATATCAGAATGGCGGCGGACCGATGACGGTACAGCGTGATCGATATCCGCTCGCCGCCGGGTTCGCTCGATAGATTGATGAGAAGCCAGGCCAGATAGGCCGTCAGCGACAGAAGCAGGAGCGCAAGAATTCTCGCGCCTCCGCTGGTAACGATCAGATGCCGTACGGGATTCTCGAACTCGGTGGCTATCGATAATCCAATCGGAGCCGTCAAGACCGCGAGTCCCAGCCCTCGAAGCCCACGGCGCGTGAGGCCGACAGGTGGTTGACTGACTATGGCCGCGAGGATGCCGAACCATACAGGAAACACCCCTAGCCAAATCCATGAGCCAGGCGACTCGCCAACCGTTGCCTTCACTACGAGATCCCAAATACCGCTGGCGGCGACGAGCGCGAGCAGCGACTCGCTGATTCGGCGTCGAACGTGTCCGCCGATCGAAACGAAGAGATGTCGTTGCTGCCTACGCTCCCAGAGCGCAACTCCAAGCGCGGGCAAAATCAACAACGACACGCCTAGAAGAATTCGCAGGTTGAAGCTGCCGGCAATCGCGGCGTTTAGATCGTCTCGCAGGTAGACGAGCAGCCATACGGCCGCCAGCGGAATTCCGGGCAGTGAGGCAACCACCGGGTCGAGAACCCGATTTCTACCGGCTCCCTCGCGAAGCAGCCACAGCATCAGCCCCGCCGACGCCGCGGCTCCCAGAACGAAAACCGCGCCGTGCGGCAAGGTGCCTTGCCAAGGATTTGCTCTCCCAACGAACAGGTTCGCCGCAACCAGTCCGGTATTCAGGGACAGCAGCGCCGCTGCTGCCAGGAACAGGACGCGCCGCGATCTCATGGAGGGATTTCTAGCCCGGCGTCAGCGTGGACTGGTCGAACAGTCAATCTCCGGCGAGCAGTGTCCCGGGATGCCGATCTATGCCCCCGACTCGGGAAAGTCCAATCGACCCGTCCGTTCGGTCTCGGCGCGCAGCAGATAACCCTCGATGCTGGTTACGAACAGCGTCTGCAAGTTTGGGCCGCCGAAAGTACAGTTCGTCGGCGAGTCTACGGGCGCCGGGTGCGTCTCGATGATGCGGCCGTCGGGCTCAAAAACATAGATCATGGGGCCTGGTCCCGACGCGCGTGATCCTGCCGTCGCGATTATGTTTCCCTCCACGTCCAGGCACATACCGTCGATTCCCCGGTGCGGAGCGAAGTTGTGCAGCACGGCATCCATTCCCAGCGACCCGTCCTCGCGGACTGGGTACGCCCTCAACTCGCGCTTCTCGCCGGGCTGAAAGCCGCACTGCGAGACGTAGAGCGTGCCTTCGTCGGCGGACAGGAGAATCCCGTTCGGCCGCGTGGTGTTAAAGACGACGCGCTCGACCGCCCAAACGCCAGCGGCGCCCGGATCGAGCCGATAGACGGACATGTGCGGGAGCTGGAGACCCGACTGGTCGCCGTAACGCGGGTCGGTGAACCACAACCGCCCCTTGGAATCTATCGCCAGATCGTTGGGACTGTTAAACCTCGCGCCGTTATAGGAGTCCGCCGGCACCGTCACCGAACCGTCTTTTTCATAGCGAACTATGCGGCCGGTTTCCTGCTCGCCCGCGTGCAGACGCCCATGCCGGTCGAACATAAGACCGTTCGCACGGTTTGTCTGGTCGCGATATACCGAGCATTCGCCAGACGCGGGGTCGAACCGCATGATCCGGCTAGCGTCGATATCAGTGAACAGCAGTCCATCGCCATCCCACGCGGGACCTTCCGTCAAGGTAAACGGTCCGGCAATTGTCTCGAAGTTCCAGCTCATTCGCGCTACCTTCCAACGTCGTCCGCCCGGGCCATGCCCAACGGCGCCCGGTCAAATCTGGCGAGGGCTAATAGTGAACTTGAGGATTGTATCCCTCTCAAAGCATCCGTCTCGGCGCCGCGTCGAGTCCGCGGTTCCGTGGCGCCTCGCAATGCTCTACCGCTAATATGATGCGGCCCTGATTTAGCATCTACCCAAGTATGTCCATACCAACTTTCAAAGAACGACTAAAGACCGCGTTGAATTCCGCCGACCTGGAAGTCGCGCTGAACCGAGCTGTGCCCGGGCTGGCGAGCCGCCGAAACGAGCGGTTCGCAAATGAGGATTTTCGCGCGCGGCAGAAGTCCGCGGCGCAGATTCGCGCGCGGGCGCTCGACCGGCTGCCAGAGTTGATCGATCAGTTCACTACCGAAGCGGAAGCCGCGGGGTGCCGTGTTTACCTTGCCGCCGACGCGGCGGAGGCGCGCAACAGGGCCGGTGATATCTGCCGGGCGAGCGAAGCAAAGATGATCGTGAAGGGCAAGTCCAACCTCACCGAAGAGATTGGACTCAACGAACATCTCGAAGAACTCGGCATTCGAGTCGTCGAGACCGACCTGGGCGAGTGGATAGTCCAGATTGCGGGCGACCGCCCCTCGCACACGCTCGCTCCGGCGTTGCATCTGACCCGCGAGCAGATGACCAGACTGATTTCGGAGGCGGCCGAGCGCGAAGTCCCCAATGATCGTGAAGCGCTGGTGAGGGCGGCCCGGGATATGCTGCGCCGCGAGTTCTTCGAAGCCGACGTGGGGATCTCCGGAGGCAACTTCGCGATTGCCGAAACCGGGACCCTGGTGCTGGTTACGAACGAGGGCAACGGCAGGCTGCTCTCAACGCTGCCTCCCGTCTACATCGCCATCATCGGCGTCGAAAAGATCGTCCCCACCCTGCAAGACGTCACCGACATATTGCCAGCTCTCACAGGAAGCGCGACCGGCCAGAAGATAAGCACCTATGTCTCGTTTACTACCGGCCCAAGTCGAAGCGCTGATATCGAGGGCATCCCCACCCTGGGCGCGCACGGCCCGCGAGAGGTGCACGTGATCCTGGTGGATAACGGGCGTCTGGCGATGCGCGAGGACCGGGATTTCCGTTCCGCGCTCAACTGCGTCAAGTGCGGAGCCTGCTCCAACGTCTGCCCACCGTTTCGAATTGTCGGAGGGCACGCGTTCGGGTACGTCTACAGCGGGCCGATCGGTCTCGTCGTGACCGGTCACCATCACGGATTCGCAAACATCGCCGAACCGCAGTCGCTGTGCGTGGGATGCGGCGCTTGCGAGACGGTCTGCCCGGTAGGCATTCCACTACCGAGGTTGATCGGAGAAGTGCGCAATCGCGTAACGCAAGAGAAGAAAGGCGGCGCGATCAAGCGGTCAATCATTAAAGGAATTGCCCGCCCACGACGTTTCAGCGCGGGACTGCGCGCCGCCGCCAAGGCCCAGCTTCCTCTGACTTTGGGCGGGCAATTTACACGGCTGCCCGTTCCGGGGATCAAGACCGGATGGCGCCGACTGCCGGCCGTAACCGGAAACCCGCTGCGCGACCGGACCGAGCAGGTGGATGCGATCCGTCCACGCACCATTCCGGGTTCGGCCGCCGAGGGCGTCAGCGTAGCTCTATTCCCCGGGTGCATGACGGACTGGCTTTACCCGGAAATGGGACTGGCGGCGATCGAGGTTATTCGGGCCTGCGGGGCCGAGGTGACATATCCCGATGCGCCGTCGTGCTGCGGCTTGCCGGCGATGAACGCGGGCGAACCAGAGTCCGCCCGCGACATGGCCAGGCAAACCATCGAGTCGCTCGAATCCGTGGAGGCCGATTTCATACTCAGCCCGTCGGCAAGCTGCGCGGTGGCGATACGAGACGACTACGTTCACTTGCTGCGCGATGATCCGGACTGGTCGGAGCGCGCTAGGCGGCTCGCGGCCCGCATCGTCGACTTTACCGGCTTCCTGCAACGAGTGGCCCGGCTCCCCGAGGGATCGTTTTCGAGGCCCGGAACCGCACCGAAGGTCACGTATCACGACGCCTGCCAGACCAATAACGTGCTCGGCTTCAAAGATGAGCAGCGCCGGATCATCCGCGACGTTTTGGGGTTGAAGCTGACCGAGATGGCCGACTCCACAATGTGCTGCGGATTCGGGGGATCGTTCTCCTTCGACCATCCGGACGTGTCATCGCGGCTTCTCGACCGGAAGCTAAGCCGCGCGGGCGACACGGAATCCGCGATCATCGTCACCGACAATCCCGGTTGCATCATGCAGATGAGGGGCGGTCTGAAGGCCCGGGGAAGTGGAGTGGAAGTCCTCCATCTGGCCGAGCTGATTGCGCGCTACCTGCCCCGCTAGCAGCCGCCGGCTAGGGCGATGGTCCGCGCTGATTGCCGATTTCGGCGCGAAGAGTCTCGGGAACGAATAGACCCAGGGTCAAGACCGCCAGCACGCCAACTCCCGCAACTACCACCGCGGCCGTAGTCAACGACCACAGATCGGCCACGCCGCCCACCAGGAGAGGCCCTCCCGTGCTGCCGGAGTCGCCGATCAGCCTCCAGAAACCCAAAAACTCGCCGCGCGCCTGACGAGGCGACAGGTCGGCGCCGAGCGTCATCATGCTGCCCGATCCCAGGCCGTTGCCCACGCTCATTACCGCGGCCGCGAGGAACAGGGTGAGGGCGTCGAATGAAAACGCCACCAACAGCATCCCCGCCGACAGCAATACGAAGGCGGGCACGGAAGCGAACTTGCGGCCGAACCGGTCCATTATCACTCCCGCCGGGAAGAACAAGACCATGTCGATCAACGACGACACTCCGACGATCACGCCGATCGTATCGACGTCAAGCCCGATGACAAACGAGCCATACAGCGGAAGCAGCGTCGTTCTTCCGCCTCTTATACATTGAATTAGGAGCTGGGCGATTGACGCGGCGGTGATCTCCCGGGGGCTCCGCCGCACGGCCGCCAGCAGACCGGCCGCCGAGGGCGCACGCCGCACGTAGGATCGAGAGTGCAACTGGTCTCCGCCGGGGAGCATCACAAACGCCAGCGCCAAAGCGGCGGCCGCGGCGCTGCTCAGCAATGCCGCTTCCATCCCGACCCGCTCGGCCAGCACGCCGCCAATCACCGGCCCCACAAACATCCCGGCCCGATTGCTGCCGCCGAAGAGCGCGGCCGCCCTTCCACGCTGACGTATGGGTACCGCCTCGGCGATGAACGCGAATCGGGAAACGGTCCAGAGCGCGGCTCCAACTCCACCGATTAGCCGGTACAGGATGACGAACGCAAAGAGCCCCGAAAACGGCAGCGCAACGGAGGAGACCACCACTACGGCGGTTCCGGCGATCATTACGCGGCGGCCGCCGGCCCGCGCCAGTGCGAAACCGCTCGGCACGCTCGCCGCCAGCGTTCCGAATCCCTGTACGCCGATAGCAAGTGTTACAAGCGTGAAAGATACGCCGAACGAATGCGCGAACAGGGGGAGCGTTGGCACCAGAATCCCCTGTCCCAGCGAGAGCAGAAACGTAGGGATGTATAGCGGTATGGCTAGGCGGTGTAACAGATCCCAACGCCTGGTCGCGGGACTATTCACCCAGACCGCCAAAAGACCAAGCGCTCACATATACACCCCTGTCATCCCGTCAATGACTGCCGCTGTCAGGAAAGGCCAAAGAGCGTTGCGAGCGCCCTGAAACCCCGCCGAAGATACACTGCCTTGCACGACGGCGCGGGCAACGCGCCCTGCTTCGAAAAGGGAGGTCTGCTATGCAATCACAGCGCCACGGCTTCGTCTTGCACGTCAAGCTCGAGCGGCTGGAAGTCTATAAGAAATACCATCGCGAGGTCTGGCCGGAAATCCTGGAAGCCATCAGCGAAGCCGGCATACGCAACTACACGATCTTCCTGAAAGACAATCTGCTGTTCGGTTACTACGAATATGTCGGACCGCCCAACGAGTACGACCAGCGCCTGCTAGATATGGCGGCGGCCCCGCGAATGCGCGAGTGGTGGGACATCATGGAGCAAATGCAGGAGCCGCTTGCCACGCGCAAGGAAGGCGAATGGTGGGCCGAAATGGAGGAGGTCTTCCACACCACTCGCTAAACGGCGGCGATCAGAGCTTCGTTGGGACGGTGACAGCTCCCAGGCTTGCGGACGTAACCAGGGCGGCATACTTCGCCATGACGCCCGACTTGTAGCGCGGCTCAGGCGCTTTCCACTGTTTACGCCGCGCCTCCAGTTCCGACTCGGGCAGCTCGACGTTGAGAGTTCGCCGCTTGACGTCGATCGAGATCATGTCCCCGTCACGCAGCAGTCCTATCGGACCGCCACGGTACGCCTCGGGAGCGACGTGTCCGACCATCAGTCCGTGGGTCGCCCCCGAAAACCGGCCGTCAGTCATCAGAGCGACCGAATCTCCCATCCCGGTCCCCACCAGCGCCGCGGTCACGCCAAGCATTTCGCGCATTCCGGGACCGCCGGCGGGTCCCTCGTAACGTATGACGATAAAGTCGCCGTCCTGGATCGACTGGGATTGAACCGCGGCGAAGCAGTCCTCCTCGCAGTCGAACACGCGGGCGGAGCCGCGAAACTCGTTGCGCTCGTGTCCGGCGAGCTTCACGACACAGCCGTCGGGGGCGAGGTTGCCACGCAGCATGGCGATGCCACCGGTCTCCTTCAAAGGCTCTTCAATCGAGCGGATCACGCGCTGACCGGGCGTCTCGCGGACATTCTCGGCGATCTCCGCCTGACAGCTTCCGTCGACGTTAGCCACGTCAGGGTCGATCAATCCACGCTTGAGCAACTCCCTAGCCACGAGCGCCACGCCGCCGGCGTCGAACACGTCGGTGGCGACGTAATTGCCGGCCGGCTTCAAATCAGCCAGCACCGGCGTTCGCTCGGCGATTCGGTCAAAGTCGTCGATAGTCAGCGGCACGCCGGTTTCGTGAGCAATCGCCAACAGATGCAGGACGCCGTTAGTCGATCCCGCCGTGGCCGCAATCGACGCAATGGCGTTTTCAAAGGCAGACCTCGTCATGATCTGCCTGGGCCTGATGTCGTTTTCCAGGAGCTGCATTACCAGCTTGCCGCATTCGACGGCCACGTCCGCCTTGCGCGGATGGGTGGCGGGAATCCCGTTGAATCCGGCCGGGCTGACGCCGAGGAATTCGAGGGCGGTGGACATCGTATTCGCGGTGAATTGGCCTCCACACGCGCCCGCGCCGGGGCACGCCACGTCTTCGAGATCGATCAGATCGGCGTCACTGATCTTTCCCGCCGCGTGCGCGCCGACCGCCTCGAACACGTCCTGGATCGTCACGTCGCGACCCCGGTATTTGCCCGGCGCAATGCTCCCGCTGTACAGCACCAGGCCGGGAATGTTCAACCGCGCCAGCACCATCGCCCCGGCGGGTATGGTCTTGTCGCAGCCAACGATCACCACAAGAGCGTCAAAAGAATGGCCGCGCGCCGCGAGTTCGATCGAGTCGGTGATGATCTCGCGGCTGATAAGCGAGGCCTTCATACCTTCGGTTCCCATGGCGACGCCGTCGGAAACCGAAATTGTGTTCACCTCGACGGGCATGCCGCCCGCGGCGCGGACGCCCTCCTTGACCTTGGCGGCAAGCTCGCGCTGATTGAAATTGCACGGCATGGTCTCGATCCACATGTGAGCCACGCCTACCAACGGCCGCGTAAGGTCTTCGCTGGAGAAGCCTATGGACTTCAAATACGATCGGGCCGGCGCGCGGTCCGGCCCTTCCGTCATCACAGCGCTATTGCGTCTGGCTTTATCGGTCATCGCCTGCTCCAACATAGTTTGATATCGGGTCAAACGCGAGATTCTATCGCCTTTGGCGACGGCCTACGGCGGATACAGCCGCTCCAGATTCCCCCCAAGAATTCCGTCGCGCTCGTCCCGCGTAAGAAAATCGCACTGAGTCTTGAACAAGACCATCGACTGTTTGTACGTCACAACCTCCTCGCAGGACGGCATATCCGAACCCCAGATGAGCTTTTCGGCCCCGAGCTCGGAAACCAGCACGCGAACGACCTCCTTGATCCCGGGCGTATAAGGAGGGAATTCGTCATCAAAGCTCATCTTGTGCAGCATCAGCTCGACGCTCCACCCGGGATTATTCAGTAGACGCATTATCTGAGCAGGCACGTGGTATCGATTGGGGGCGTTGACGTCGATTCGCAGGTTTTCAAGTCCGTGAGTCAGCACCGACTGTATGTCCGGGTGCGCTCTGGCCCAGCGATCGAAGTCTTCTATCTCGCGGAGATAGGTCTCCATTTGCGGACGCCGCTTGCTCGCCGAAGACCAGTGGATCGGAACTCCCAATTCGCCGACCAGTTCCCATAGCGGCTCGAGGCCGGGATCGTTGACGCCAAATTCGAAGTCGCAATGAAAGAAGCCGCTGGTGCTGAAATAGAGTCCGCAGAATCCGGATTCCTCTATCTGGCGGCGGACCCGTTCGATCTGCTCGGCGCTGCCGCCCCACCACTCGTCTACCTGGGCGAGCGCAACCAGCCGGTCGGGATACCGGCGAATGCAATCGGCCAGAAAATCATCTAGCCGGCCGTACATGCGGTCCGACTGAAGCAGCACCCTGTCGACACCCGCATAGTCCATCTGCGCGATCATGTAATCGGGCGGACATGAGTTGTCCCACAGCGACGGCGTGAAAAGCTGGTAGTAGTAGTCTTCACCGTCGTAAGTGAACTCGACGCGGCCATAGCGTCCGATTCTGAAATCAACGTCGGGCAGCCAGGACACGCCGTCGCCTTCGCCGACGAGGACAGGCTCTCCGACGGGCGCGTCGTCACGAGTGCGCCGGAAGTCGGTGGCCCCCGCGAACCGAATGTGATGCTGGGTCTCGGCGAGACGGGCCGGCATGTCGCCGGTGTCCTGGCTGAGCGGCGGAAAACAGTGCGCGTGGGCGTCGAATACGGTAGTCACAGTTCGCTCCGGCCCGCCGAAAAACTAGACGTCGTGATACGCGACGAGTTCGAGGATAGCGCCTTCCGGGTCACGGAAATAGAAAACGCTCTTGTCGCCGCCGGGGGCCAGTTGCGGCGCCGAAAACGGTTGACCGCCGGCGTCGATCACCTCTCGCCAGGCGCTCTCGATATCGTCAACTACAAACATCACGTGACTACAGTACGCCGCGTTAGCCGCGCGAGCTGGCGAGTGGTCCGGATGTGACCGGTACTTGAGCAGTTCGATTGTGCTTGGCCGATCCTCGTTGCCGAGAATCGCTACCTCCAGCCTGGCGCGCTCCAGACCCGTGACGTTATCGATGAACGAGCCTTCTCGCGTGAATCTGGTCTCGACCTCCAGACCGAATATCCGCGAGTAGAAGTCGATTTGGGAGTCGAGGTCTCGAACGACTATCCCGGCGTGACCGAACTTGGCTTTCATGAAGTGCACTCCGGGTGGATGCCAGTCCAGGTCCTTTAGACGTTTACACGCCGTCTGCAGCTCCTCATGACTGAACAGGCTCCTGAATCGAGGTTGCAGAACCGTCGCTTCCATAGAGATATCGAGACTTTGAAGTTCACACAGCCTCGTAAGCCCCGGTGAAATACCAGGCCGACCGAGCAATTGCTTGGCCGCTGCTAATCCACCACGTCTTCTCAAGAGTTGCAGGAAGCGAGTAGCGCGATAGCCCAGCTTCGCGGCCTGTTCGTATACATCTTGCATCGCCCGATGGAACTCGTCTTCCAGCTTCTGGTCGTTCACCGGCTAACCCCCCATCCCATCAGCCCGGGCCAGATAGCGCGCCGCCGCATTGTAGCCGGGCGCGCCGGTTACTCCGCCGCCGGGATGCGCCCCGGATCCGCAGAGGTACAGACCTTGCAGCAGCGTCGCGTAGTCGGCCCAGCCCGGCACGGGCCTGTCCGAGAAAAGCTGGCCCGGCAGGATTTCACCGTGGAATATGTTTCCGCCGGTCAGACCGAATCTTCGCTCCAGGTCGACCGGCGAGAGTACCTGCCTGCCGACGATGGCTCTCTTTACGTTTGGAGCATATTCCGCGAGCGTGTCAATCACGTTGTCGGCCACCTCTTCGCGGCGGTCTTGCCAGTCGCCGTACGCCAGGTCGTATGGAGCGTGCTGGGCGA
Source organism: Chloroflexota bacterium (assembly GCA_965263025.1). Lineage (GTDB taxonomy): Bacteria > Chloroflexota > UBA11872 > UBA11872 > VXNJ01 > JAPOVO01. The sequence continues at coordinate 1,363,704 of OZ253578.1, forward strand.
AAATCGACATCGAATGCATTCCGGGAGGCGCCAGACTGCCGTCGGTCGCGGACTGAATATAGACCTCCATGAACGGACTCCGCGACGGCTCGCCGGCCTGGGCATCCTGGAACGCGGCTTCCAGGTAGTCGAGACTCGGGCAAATGTCGACGGTTCCGGCGTGCTGCGGACCCGGCGCGACGCCCGGAAGCGCAAGATAGTCGGGCAGCTCCGACAGCGCGCAGTTGATTTTCATCACGGATCCGTCGGTCCTTATATTCTCGACTTCCCGGACGAAATCTTGGGGAAGGTCACCGCGGTCGACAAGGCCCAGAAACGTGCGCTTCGGGTCCGCATTGGAAAAGACGGCGCCGCATTCGATCACCGCGCCGCCGGTTAGCTCCACTCCGGCGGCCCGTCCGGATCGGGTTTTGATTCCGGCGACCTCGGCTTGGACGCGTATCACCGCCCCGGCATTCTCGGCCGATCGCGCCAGCGCTGCAGTAACCGACCCCATGCCGCCCTTGACGTAGCCCCACACTCCAGCGCCCTCGAACAACCCGCCCATGTAGTGATGCGCCATCACGTAAGCGGTCCCCGGCGTGTGAGGACCGGCCATGGTTCCGATAACGCCTTGCGTAGCGAACGCGCCCTTGATGATGTCTGACTCGAAAAACTGGTCGAGGAGATCGGCCACGCTGAGATCGAGGACCTTTTCGAGAATCCTGGCATCGTCGCTCGAAAGTCCGGCGAGCGTACGCTCCCGCGGTTCGGGAGGCTTGAGCAATTGCGGCCTGAGAAGCGCTCCGACCCGCTCCCAAAACGACTCGAACGCCGGATACGCCGCCGCGTCGCGTTCCGAGAATTTGGCGATTTCCCGCTGCGCGGCTGCCATGTCACGCCAGAGAATCAGATACCGCCCGTCGGGCAGCGGCAAAAACATCCCTGGGTCTTTCGCATAACAGCTCAGACCAAGCTCCTCGAGGCCCAACTCCGCCACGATGCGCCTTTGCAGAAGACTGATCGAGTAAGCCGCGGTCGAGACTCTGAAGCCCGGGAACGGCTCTTCAGTGACGCAGGCCCCGCCAACCACGCGCCGACGTTCCAAGACCAGCACCGATCTGCCCGCCCGAGCCAGATAGGCTGCCGCAACGAGTCCGTTGTGACCGGCGCCTATCACGACGACGTCGTACTTTCTTGCGTCGCGCGCGTCGAACGACCTGGCGCGGTATTCAACCATTACGTAATCCGTCTCAATCGCGCCGCATCCAGCAGAAAACGATCAACGCGCTAGTACACTCGACACGTCATGTTTCTTCGCCGACTCCAAAGTTGCTCCCCGTCCGCTGGAATCATCGCATCATGCCGCCATACCCGAGCGACCGTTTTGTGTTGACGGTCGCTCGCCGCCGCCAGTAAAGTCGCATTGACATGAAGCAGCGAGACATAATCACACGATCAAAGATAGCCCGGCGCGACTGCGTATATATTCGGCCGGCCCGCGTGGCGATGCCGCTGTCGTAGCGCGCCGCACCGCACGGGCCGGTAAGCAGAGGCAACCCCTCTGCTTTTTTGCTTTCAGAGCGAGTTCATGAGCCTCGACGTAACAAGGACCGAAAAGACAATGCTCGAGTCGAAAACACACACAAGCGATAAAGCCGGCGGCGGGACGAAACCGACCGCCGGACTATTCCGCGAGCTGGAAGCGCGCGGTCTGGTTCACGACACGTCCGCCCCGGACCTCGGCCAATTGCTCGACAAGGAACCCATGGTTGTCTACTGCGGGTTCGATCCGACGTCGGACAGCCTGCAACTCGGCAACCTGGTGCCGCTGATCACGCTGGCGAGATTTCAGCGCGCCGGCCACCAGCCGATCGTCGTTCTGGGCGGTGGCACCGGAATGATCGGCGATCCCTCTGGCCGCAGCGACGAGCGAAACCTGCTCGATGACGAAACGATCGCCCGAAACATCGAGGGGCAGATGCCGCAGTTCGCGAAGGTCCTCGATTTCGACTCCAGCGACAACCCGGCGATCCTGGTCAACAACGCCGACTGGCTGACAAAGCTCAACCTCATCGACTTTCTGAGGGACGTGGGCAAGGCGTTCCCGGTCAACATGATGATGTCGCGCGAGTCGGTAAAGCAGCGCATCGCCGCCAGATCGGGCATCAGCTTCACGGAGTTCTCGTACCAGATATTGCAGGCTTACGACTTCTTTCACCTGTACTCCGAGCACGGCTGCCGTCTTCAGGTAGGGGGATCGGACCAGTACGGAAACATACTGGCGGGCGTGGACTTCATACGGCGCAGGACGGGCCGCGACCACGGCGCGGCGGCGCTCACCTTTCCGCTGGTGCAAAGCTCGACCGGGGAGAAGCTGGGCAAAACGGCGGCGGGCGCGTTGTGGCTCGATCGTGAGCGCACCTCGCCCTACGAGTGGTACCAGTACTGGCTGAACGTGAGCGACGCGGACGCGGTGCGATACCTTAAATTCTTCACGTTCCTGGAGATCGACGAAATCGAAGACATTGAACGGCAATTCTCGATGCAGCCGCGCGAGCGTCTCGCCCAGCGCACGCTGGCGCATGAAATGACGAGATTGATACACGGTCCGGAAGAGACCAAGAAAGCGGAGCGGGAGGCGGCGGCGCTGTTCGATTTAGTGACTGGCGGTACTCGACTAGTAGCCGACGGCGCGCCCGAGTTCGAAGTGTCCAGAGAGGAACTGGCGAGCGGCTTCAATCTGGTGGACGCGCTTGTTCTTACAAACCTCGCAAAGTCGAATTCCGAGGCCAAGCAGTTGATACGCCAAGGAGCGGTGAGTCTCAATGGAGTAAAGGTTGGCGCTGGTAAACGGGGGATCAGCGCGTCAGATGTTTACGACGATGGTAGCTGCATTATTGGCACAGGTCGACGACGACGGAGGATTTACGTGTTCAGCGATCCTCTTGGTCACGCAGCCATCACGGGGGCCGAAAGACCATAGGGAAGCTTATAGACCTCGCCGCCTGCAAAATCCATTTCAAGGAATCCCTGCGGCCTGCGACTATTTGCTTTGTCGTCGCTGACGGAGCCGTTCTGCTCGGCCACAAGAAACGGGGGTTCGGACAGGGCCTGTGGAATGGACCGGGCGGCAAGGTCGAGGCGGGCGAAAGTACCGAGCAGGCGGCTATCCGCGAGACGCGGGAGGAGGTTGGCATTTCACCCACCGCGCTGCGCAAGGCCGCCGTTCTGGACTTCTACTTCCCGGAAGCTCCCGCCCGGAAAGAATGGAGCCAGCGGGTTCACGTGTTCCTCGTCGATGCCTGGGAAGGCGAGGTCATCGAGTCTGATGAAATGGTCCCGGCGTGGTTCCCGCTCAATGAGATTCCCTACGATCAAATGTGGGAGGACGACGTCTACTGGCTTCCCGCTCTACTGGACGGCAAGTTCGTCACCGGCGATTTCCTGTTCGACGGCGACGACACAATGAAGGACCACGAGGTCGTAATCTACGAGCACGCTGAAGGGCTCGACAACAAGACCGATTGAACGCGGGCGCCCGAGAGTCAGACTCTCAACTAGACGCCCGCCTACGGAGCGGCGAGCTGCTCGATCAGATCGCGAATACCAGGATTGGCCTTGATCGACTCGCGGAGTGATTCAATCGCGTCTTCACTCACGATCAGCGGGCTTCGCTGAAACCGGCCGTCGTGGTTGTAGTAACAAAATCGGAGTGAGCGCGAACCGTCGTCAAACTCGAGCAGCTGTATGCACGGTTCGTGATGTGGAGTCTGAGCGGACGCCTCCTCTGCGATCACGCCGTTTCCCCAATGCAGCTTGAAACTTCGGGGTAGTTTTCTCAAGGCTGGAAAATCCAGTCGCCGGCCGGATTTGCCCACCCGCCGTCTAGGTCCATGAGAGTTCCTTTTCGGCCAGCACTTTACTCTCGTCGATCTCGACTCCTATGCCAGGCTGCTCGCCGAGGCTCACCATTCCATCGACCGGCTTTACAGGGATCCTGAAGAAGAATTGGTGCACTTCGTTCCACTTCACCAGATATTCGATCAAGGGAGTGACCGTGACCGGGACGGCGAGCGCCAAATGGGCGTTGACGGGCACGGAATGGCCGTGCGGAATAACGTGAATGTCGTAGGCCGATGCAAGCGCGCATATCTTGACAATCTCGCTGACCCCGCCCGCCCAGAACGTATCGGGCTGAAAGACGTCTACCGCTCCAGCGCGTAGGTAGTCGCGGGCGCCCCATCGCGTGTACTCATGCTCACCGCCAGAAATCGGAATCGGCGAAGCCGCTCGAATCCTGGCGTAATTTCGAATATGGTCCGGCATTACCGGCTCCTCCAGCCAGCGGGGCCGGTACTCGGCCATGCGGTTTGCCATGTCCAGCGCATAGCGCACGTTCCAGCTATTCCAAGCGTCGAACATTATGTCAACCTGATCGCCCGCCGCCTCGCGCACTGTGCGAACCAGCTCCATGTTCTTGCGGATGCCCGGCTCGCCATCGTCGGGAGCGTATCGGAAGAACCATTTCGTCGCGGTGTAACCCTGTTTGACGAACTCCTTGACCCGAGCGGCGACCTTGGCAGGCTCGATCGAATATCCCAACGCGCTGGCGTAAGCTGGAACGGAGTCCCGCACCGGGCCGCCGAGAAGCCTAAAGAGAGGCTGTCCGAGCCATTTCCCACGCAGGTCCCAGAGCGCGCAATCGATGGAGCTGATCGCGAACATCGGATGGCCCTTGCGGCTGTGTATCAGGAACTTGTACATCTTGTCCCAAAGACGCTCCGTGGCCGTAGGGTCCTCGCCCATGATGAGCGGCGTTATCTGTGTGTCGATAAAGTAGGCGTCCTCTTCGGCAACGGGTCCGAACACGCCGGTAACGCCTTCGTCGGTTTCGACATATACGAAGACCGCCTTTACGTCGTAGACGCCGTTCGAGTTCGGCGATTGATGGAAGTCGGCCCCTGACTCGCCCTTGTGTTCTGGATAGACATCGATGGGGCGGACCAGACGCTCCTCCCAAAACTCGCCCCCGGTGTCCAGCTCGCCCTCAACCTGCCTCAGCCGCACATTCGTAATTTTCATCAAGCCTCCATGGCTCCCATGCCCACCTCGTGTTCGATTCAGGATCCGATACCGGAGCGGAGCAATAACCCCGGCTATCCTGAGCGATCCTGCTCCAGGGAAAACAATTGTTCCCGATGGCCGGGTTTGAAGAAAGTCCCGACCGCAAATCGGCGCTATGACTGTAACGCCTGAACACCTCCGCAGGTTCGTGATTGTGCAAGCGCGGGCGCTCGCGGCGCTTGAACCGCTAGACCGACCGGAGCCGGTTTGTTGATGGCTGAAGCAGGCGGCTCGGCAAGGCTCCGCGCGGAAAGCTCAGGCGACGGCTTTCCAGCAGTCGGGGGAGTGATGCTCGGGAGTCCTACCCACGTCGTGAAGGAAGCTGCGGGCGACGGAGGGCCCCGCGAACTTGAACTGCTTTCTCAATTCGGCAATTAGTGCGGCTTCGTCACCTTCAAGACCTCCGAGCCAGTTTCTAAAGGAGCCGTTCTCGGTCTGAAGCTCCCGAAATCTCTGAGCGTTGGCGATGCTGGCGACGATCTTTCGACGATTCCGGACGATGCCGGAGGAGGCCATGATGCGCTCCACGTCGCCATCCGAATACTCCGCGACCGCCCCGACGGCAAATCCGTCGAACGCGGACCTGAAGGCGTCCCGCTTGTTGAAGATGAGCGTCCAGTTAAGACCGGCCTCGAATATCTCCAGCGTCAGGGACTCGAAATAGCCATCGTCGTCCGCCGGAGGGACGCCCCATTCTTCATCGTGATAAACGGACATTTCCGGGCTGACGGTGGCCCACTTGCACCGCTGTCTATCGTCTATGACTTATCCTCTCGGTCCCGCCGGTCTTGCCTGGGGGACTCCCGCAACCGCGGCCCCTCGGTGGCGAACCCGCGACCGTGCGCGATGAGCCTGCCGAACCACGAATAATAGACCGTTCACCCTTCGACGGCACTCGCGCCCAACGGCGGCCTTGCCCGCAATCAAAAAGCCTCGTCCCACGCCCGCTTCAGGAACGCCAGCGCGTCCGGCGCCTCTTTATCGAAGTCGTTCCAACGACATTCCATGGACAAGCGCGCGTCGTAACCGAGAGCTTTCAAGGCTCTAAACATCGACGTCCAGTCGGCGCCATCTTCCCTGGGCGGACTTCGGTCGGCGCTCGACACGTGCACGTGCACCACGTCATAGCCAGCCCCAAGCAGGCCGTGAAAGCCCTCCTTTTCGACCGAAATGTGGTAGAGATCGGCCAGCACCTTGACGTTTGGATGATCGACACGTCCCGCGATCTGCCCCGCCTCTTCCACCGAGTTGATCCAGTTGCACTCGCCTGTGTTGAGCGGCTCGATTACGACCATAATCCCCCGCGCCTGGGCCTGGTCGCCCATCATTTGCAACAACGCGTCGACTTGCTCTTCAGCCTGATCCTTCGGAAATCCGTCGGGGATATTGCGGGAATTCCCGCTGCCAAACACAACTACTTCTATTCCCAGTTCCGCACTTCGGTCCAGCACGGCATTTACGTATTCGAAGATCGCGGCCTCGTCCGCGTCGGGACCGATCACTTTCATCTCCGCCGGGAAAAACACGCAGCCCGCCTCCACGGGCAGCGGCGCGTCCGCAAGCAACTTGCCCTTGGCGTCGCCTTGGCTCGCGCTCATCAGCGGGCTGACTTCGCGCGCCAGGGGGATTTCCACATAATCGAATCCAACCTCGCGGGCGGTTGCCAACATCTCGGATCCCGTCACGACGCCAAATTTCATTTGATGTTCCTACGCTAGGTCTAAGCTGAAGCGGGTGAAACGAACGACAACGTCAGTTTGAGCCGGGCGGCGCGGCCGCCGGCCTCAATGCCGACCGGAGAAACTGAAGGACATGGGCATTGAACTCCTCGGGCCGCTCCAAATGCGGCATGTGCCCGCAACGGTCCATTACAACGAGGTCAGCTCCGGGTATTCGCTCCACGGCCATTTTCGCCAGCTTAACGGGAAACACGCCATCTTGCCGCCCCCAGATAATTCGCACTGGAATCGACAGACTGGGGAGCTCGTCGGCCACCACGGTAACCGGGCGCATTCCACCAAAACAGCTAACCCCCCAGCGAAGCGTTTTGAAGAAGAATCGCTTGCAAGCCTTAATCTGAGCCAACTCCTCCGTTTCCGCGATTAGATCGTCCGAAAGCCAGTCGTCGTCGTAGCTAAGCCGGAGCAGCTCACGGCGAATGCCTTTGGCATCCGAAGGCGTCACGAGCTCGCCTACGACGGGTATGCTGGCGACGCGGAACACGTAGCCCACGTTTCCACCCAATCCCGCAGCATCCACGAGAACCAGCGCGCGGACCTTTTCGCGATGGTCGAGCGAAGTGGCCAGCGCAATCCCGCCCCCCATCGAATTCGCCACAAGGCTCGCGGGCGATGCGCCGACGGCGTCGATGAACTCGGCCAGCCAACCGCCGAGAACCGCTCGCGAAACTTCGCGTGGAGCTTCGCTTCGACCGCTGCCGCAGAGGTCGGGCGCGATCACGCGATAGCTGTCGGAAAGCTCCGGGATGGACACCCGCCAGAAACCGGCGTGCGCGCCAATACCGTGAAGCAAGATCACGGGGGGGCCTTCGCCAGCCTCCCAGTATCGCGTTCGAAGGCCAGCCGCCGTTACCCACCGATCCTGATACTCGACCATCACTTCTAGACCGACGCGACCGCCACCGACCGGCCTGTGCGCGCCGACTCTTCAACGGCCTCGACGAACTGCATGTACCGCAACCCTTCCTCCCAGGAAGGATTGCCGCTGCGGCCTTCCCTGATCGCCTGGATAAACTCTTCCTCGACCCGCCAGCCCCCCTCGTCGGCGGGCGCGGTCTGAACCTCATCCTCGTCCCAATCCGGAGCCGACGCCTGCAACAGGCGGTCCTCATCGATGAGGTATCGGAGCGATCCGCGCGACCCGTATCCCTCGATAACATTTCCGGACGGAGCGCCGACGACGCCGCTGACCGCAAAAGCCGCGGTTGCGCCGCTCTCCATTCGACCGGCGACAAAGACCGAGTCCGGCCGGTCTACGGCGCCCGAACCCGAACCGCCGGCAAGCGGCCGATGCGACGTGAAAGTCGCATCGACGGCCGATACTTCGGCGACGTATCCGAACCACCTGCCGACGATCTCGGCGAAGATGCCCAAAGTCAGAGTGTGGACTCCTGAATACTCCGAGACCTGACGCCAGTGCAAGGGAGACGCGGCCTCGACATAGCCGGACTGAAAGTCCCGGACGACGACGTGCCGCGGGTTGCCCAGAAAGCCGTCCCCAACCATCCGCATGACGGTCGGCTCTACTCTCATGCCGTGTGGCGGAGGGCAGACCATCGTCGTCAGGTCGGATTCGCGGGCTGCCGCGACCATCCGCTGGGCGTCGGCGGCATCCATGGCCAGGCGCGCCTGACTGAACACGTGTTTGCCCGCCTCGAGGGCTGCAATCCCGTACTCGCTGTGCTTGTACGGCCACGTCCCGATCACGACGGCGTCGACCTTCGGGTGATCGATTACGTCGCGCCAGTCGCCGCAGACCTCCGCGATCCCGAAGTCGGCGGCAACCTGTGACGCCGACTTACGGCTCCTGTTCGCCACCGCGGCGAACTCCACCCCGGGAACGTTCTCGAAACCGGGTAAGTGGCGCGTCCGCACTATGTCCCCGGCGCCGATAAACCCCAGACCAATTCGTTCATCAGCCATGCTCTTGCTCCCCAAAAAGCGCTAAGCGACCGGACACCGAGACTATAACGAGGTTCGGGCCGTCAACGCCCCTTGTTCATCGCCTTCAACGCTTCGAAAGCGGGTCTCGGACTGCCGTCGCTCAACACAACCCCAAACGGATACTTTTCATCTTCCGGCGGAACGACCATCTGAAAATTCAGATTCCAAACGAACATGTGAGTCACGTAGGGATAGCCGCTTCTGACAAGGTCGAACGCGCGAACCAGAAAATCCGCTTGGTCCAGCTCTGAATTGTCCTTGCCGTAGCCGTAGTTCGGATCGCTGTTTTCGGTGCTCCAGCCAAACTCGGTGAACCAGATCGGCTTGTGCCCGTCGCCAAACTCCTCCATGACCTGGCGATGCTCTGTAAACCGCAAGAAGTAGAAGCTGTGATGGCCGTTCCAGCCTCCTCCGCGGTCGGCTCCCATCGGCTGGTCCGGCGCGTTGTTGAACCCTCCGGGATGCACTCCCCAGGCATCGAAATAGTCCTTGACCACGCCGCCGTTGTACTCGTACATCTGCCGCAAGAACCGCAGATCGTCAATGGCCTGAATCTTCTGATCGGGCACATCGACGTCTCCGGCCGGCGTCAGCGCGCCACCAACGACCACCGCGTCGGGATCGCCCGCTTTGATCCCCCGATATCCGGCGCCCAGCAGTTCGACGAATTCACCGGCGTTCAGGCGGCCGTATCCCCATTCGCGGGAAAGGTTCGCCTCGTTCCAGACTTCGTAGGCCTGAACCTGTCCCCGGTACCGGCCCGCGAGCGCCTGCATGAAGTCGGTAAGATCCGCCGGATTTTCCGGAGGCCCGTGATCGCGACCGCCAATCGCCCAAACAGGCGCTCGGACGACGCTGATTAGAAGCTTGAGGCCGGCCTCGCGAACGGCGTTCACGACCTTATCCAGCTCGCGCCAGTCGTATCCGCCCTTCTGGTCCGGCTCGGTATAGAACCAGACTACCTGCTGCTTGAGCCAGTCGAAGCCGGCGTCTTTGGCAAGGCGCGTGATGAGCGATCGGTCCTGATTGTAAAGGTGAGCCTGGAAGCCATAGCCCTCTAAGGGTCTGAGCCCGCTGGCGACCGGCTCGTCAACCTCTTTCGTGACGGCGGCCTCGGTCGTAGGCGAAGCCTCGGCGGTAGGAGCGGTCTTTGTGGTCGGGGCCGTCTTGGCAGTAGCCGCCGTGCGGGCAGTCGGCGCGGCTTTGGCGGTAGGCGCGGCCTTGCTGACGGGAGCCGTTGCGACCGGCAAGGCGGCGGTTGGGACTGCCGCTTGCGGTTGTTCTGGTGGAGGCGCGGCTTCCGGAGCCGCCGATCCGTCACCGCCGCATCCGGCGATAGCCAAAACCGCGGCATATCCCGCGATCCCGCTCAAAATGCGTCGTCGTGTCAGGAGGCTATGCGCAGGCGATTTACCAGAATCCTTTATTCAGCGGGAACAGATATCGCAACCTCGCGGACGAAGTCGTCATTCACAATCACGGCTGATGCGTGCGAATATCTCGATTGCAAATTCACAGCCAACGCCGTTCTCGAACGGCGACGTTATCAACTGATCAATTGTTCGGGATTGTGACCACCGCCAGAGCGTGGAAGTGATACCATCACATTATGCCGGCTATATCGGACACTAGCCAAGCAATAAGCGGCAGCGCCCATTACGAGGCGACGCAAATCGAGCGGCGAACAGCCTAGGAGGAAACAGGATGGGGCAATCGCGAATCGGATCTACCGCACTCGGAGTTACGGTGCTGGGGATAGCCGTAGTGCTTCTACTGGCGCTTTTCAGCATCCGGATTGTGGGAGTCGGCGAGGTGGGAATCATCCATACGTTTGGAGTTGTCGATGTCAGGCCGAGGCAGCCGGGACTGACCTTCAAGGCTCCGTGGGCGGCGTTGGAGACCATGAGCGTGCGGACTCAGCAATTCACGATGGGATCTGTTGCCGAAGAGCAATCGCTGGTAGCCGGTGACACTGTCAGGACGCTTACTTCGGAAGGACTTACCGTCGGACTCGACCTGACCGTGTGGTTCGCGTTGCAGTCCAGCCAAGCCCCGAACGTTTTCAGCACGATAGGTCCCGACTACCGGGGAATCATCATCCGTCCGGCGATCCGGAACGCGATCAGAGACGTCGTCGCTCAGTACACGGCCGAGGCGCTCTATACCGAGGGGCGTGAAAACGTCGGTATTCAGATCCAGGACCAGTTGATCGTGGACCTCGATCCTCGAGGCGTGACGGTCGAGCGAGTGCTTTTGAGAGACGTGGCGCTTCCGCCGCTCATTCAGCAGGCGATCGAAACGAAAATTGCCGCCGAGCAGGCCATCCAGGAACGCCGGTTCCGAGTGGCCGAGGCTACGGAGGAGGCGAACCGCAGAGTCGAGGAGGCCACGGGAATAAGGGACGCGCAGGAGCTGATCAACTCGACTCTCACTCCGGAATACTTGCAATTCCTGTACATCGAGAGTCTGCGGGAGCAAAAGGCCGGCAACGTGATCTACGTGCCCGTGAGTCCAAGTACTGGATTGCCCGTATTCGTTGACGCGGGGCAACCGGCCCCGGCCGGAGCGGCGGCGGCGGCGCCCTAGCTTCGGAAAATAGCGAGAGGGCAGGCGCCTGCGCCTGCCCTCTGTGCGAACGGCGGGCTATGCGCGCGTCACGGCGTATAGCCCGCAATCGCCTCGCCAGACGGCGCGGACGGATGTACCAGCATCGGCCTCAGGGGGTCACGCCGGGCGATTAGCTCAGCCGGGAGAGCGCTACGTTTACACCGTAGAGGTCGCAGGTTCAAGCCCTGCATCGCCCACCAATTTCGCCCCGCGCCAACTGACTATGTGGACAAGGCGCGCTATCAGGTAGCGTCCGTTTTGGGGTGCTGGCCGATATAACCGACAACCACCCGATTCCGCCGCTTGTCCCAATCAATGCCGATTCGGATGGTGTAACGGCAGTCCCGGCTGCTGCCGGTTCCGACGTGCTCGCGTAGTCGATGGGCACGGCCGTCGACCGTGGTGCTGTACCACTCCTCATATTTGGTCATGGTGCTCTCGTGCTGGTGGCCCTTGTACCACCAGCCACACGCTTGACGAATCGACATGTCGAAGTCCACGACGCCGGTCTCGCCCATCCTCGAATCGCGGTAGGTGGTCGCCAGCCATTCCAGGGCGTCCCACGCCTGCCGCGGGCTGTCGAAGGGGTTGTCTTCGATCTCCGATTTTGAATTGGGCCATATCTTCAACTTGCCCACGAATCTCTTCTTCGCCAGGTTGACAGCCTCTTCAAGACTCTCGATTGGCGGGACTTCGTACACATCCGCCACCGGGTCTCGTCGAGCATCCCGAAGCGTGCCCCGAAAAAACTCAGCCAGATGTCGGCTGTCGTGAAGATCACGCCGTAGCTCGTCCAGCGCCTCCCGGAGATCGCGGTTTTCGGTTTGCAGCGCTTCGTAATCGCCCCCGGTTCGACCGACGGATTCGCCGGTCACGGTCGAGGAAACCGACGGCGCGTCTGGAGATTCACCGAAAGCGGTTGAGACCGGGGAGCCGTCAATCGACGCGACGGCCGGAGCGACGGCGTTGTCCAAGCCGCTACTTTCCTCCATTTCAACCAGCTCGAGCCGCAGGTCGTATTTGGGATCCTCCGCCAGTTCGCCAGCGGCGCTAAAGAACTGGTCAAGCGACTCCAGGGACTCGATGATCCGCTTCTGCAATCCGTCGCGCCGCTTGCTCCGGGATTGTTCCTCGCTCATCGTGGGGGCGGTTGAATGGATCGGCTGGTATTCCTCGAACAGCGACTTCAGATCTGAAATCCAATCCAGCGCCTTGTCTATGTCCAAATCGGGCGCGAACAGACCGGCTGACCAACCCGCCGTGTCCCGTTCAAAAAACGCCAGCCAGCGCCGCTGAGAGTCATTGAGTTCAACAACGGCCGAGCGGAGGTCGGCGATGCGGTCCAGGTGTGCTTGTTTGGACGCTGCTATCTGCCTCACGGAATCGACAAAGTCTGGAATCGCCTGTTCCCAATCCGCGGCGCTGGGCGGAAGCGAATCCAGATATTTCAGGAAGAAATCGAACCGGTGATGCGTATCGAGTTCCTTAACGTCCTCGTCGGACATGTCCAACCCGGGGAGTCTTCCCGACAGATAGCAGAGCATTAGTCCGGCTTCCTCTGCCTCAAAACCATCCGACGCGTGAGCTTCGACGAAACGGTCTCGCGTTTGGGAAAACTCATTGAAGGTCCAGGCGCCGCTGAACCGCTCATCCGGAGAATCGGCGGCCGCGAGCGAAATGCCCTCGCTCTTCAGGTGCTGGACAGCCTTGGCTCTGGGAGCTTGATGAGATTCCGCCCACAACCGCAACACCGCGCTTGCCATGCGCTCCGATATAGCTACAGCTTCCAGAACTTGCTCTTTAAGCATTATGTGGTTCGGCACCTTCAACGCGTCTCGAAATCCGTTGACCGTAATCGGGCTGGCGCTGATGGCGGCATTGAATGCCCTTCGCGCCTCGTCGGACGCCGATCCCATCCACGACAGAGCGTGATTGACAACCGCCGCGTGACGTTCCAGCGAAAGCACTTCCGGACAGTCGAAAACGCAACGAGACGGCCGTTCGCTCGAAAAACTATTCTCGACCGAGTTGGCTTTCGTCATCACCCGATAATCCCTGGCCCGCTCACAAATGGCGTGTCTCGCCTGCCGCAGCCGCAGCAACGATATTATCCCTTATTCCTCACCGTGAGGCGTTCAAGCCAGACGGGAGCCGGCCTGCGAGGCGAATGGTCCGCTTTGAGCGATCACGACCGCCATCCACTTTGACGATACGTTGAGACATAACCACAATCTCGAAGGTATTGTGTACAGTCAGGTCAGGCTTGCAGATCGTGCGCCAGACTTCACTTCGCCTCATCGCGGCGCGCCGAGATAGCTCAGTTGGTAGAGCAGTGGACTGAAAATCCATGTGTCGTCGGTTCAACTCCGACTCTCGGCACCAGGTTCGTAGGACCGCCGCGCCGATTGCCCGGAAACGCAGCAGCGCGCTCCCGCACACTCCTGAGACGTGTTCAGATGCCTTTATCGCCCTGCCGTAGACCGGCCCTAAACTATCATCCCAATTGGAGAGTATCCGCGCGGAAAGGTCATGGCTGTGATAGAGGGCAGGGTTCACGCTTTGAACGTAAAACCAAAGGTTCCCGGTGAGCGGGGACTGCCCAAGCAACCCGTACCATCGGTTGAAGTTACGGCAAACGGTGTGGTCGGCGACTTCAACCGGTACCGTACTGAGACCAAAGGCGGCAGTCCCGATATGGCCGTTCTCATCATGCCGCTGGAAACGCTCAACGAGATTCAGGCGGATGGCTGGCCCGTGGAGCCGGGCCACGTCGGCGAGAATGTAACGACTGCGGGAATCGGCTATGCCGACCTTTCCCCTGGAACTCGGGTCCGGATCGGTGAGGCGATAGTAGAGATAACCGAAGCCTGCCAACCATGCACGAATCTCGGTCTTCTGCCTTACGTCGGTCGGGAGCGGGCCACCGAATTCATCAGGGCGATGCTAGGCCGCAGAGGCTGGTATGCCCGCGTGATCAGGCCGGGACCGGTCAATACGGGAGACCTGCTAACCGCAGGCTCCGGCGACGTTCCCTAGATTCGTACGGCAGAGAGCGCTCGCCGGCGCGGCGATGTTGAGGTTCGGCTGCTTGACGCTGTTTTCATGCCGCTCCTAGCATGAACTGAATGGGGCGTCGCCAAGCGGTAAGGCACCGGCCTTTGGAGCCGGCATTCGTAGGTTCGAATCCTACCGCCCCAGCCGAACCGTCCACCCGCAAACAGGAATGACTCTCAGCCAGGAAAAATGCCGCAATCAGGAACAGGATCATGGCGCGAGCGTTGCGGGAGTGTGGAGTAGCTCTACATGAGCGATGAGAACGATCAGCGCAAGCTGACCGCCGCGGCCCACGCCTCCGCCGTCATCCTCGCGGCGGGGCACGGAACGCGGATGAAGTCACGGATACCCAAGCCGCTGCACAGACTGGCGGGGCGGGTTCTGGTTGGCTATCCGCTAAAGCTGTGCGCGTCGCTCTCGCTGAGTCCGATAACGGCCGTCGCCGGCAGTGAAAGCGCCGCGCAAATGCGCGCCCTCATACCCGAAGTCGAAGTCATCGAACAGGGGGCGCGGGGCTATGGCACGGGATACGCCACCGCACAGGCCGCGCCAGCCCAGCGCGGCAAATCTGACTCGACAGTTGTGCTGTTCGCCGACACTCCGTTGCTGACGCCTTGGACGGTTGCTCGAATGCTGGACAAACTCAACTGTTCGCACGCGGCGGTGGTAGTGCTTTCGGCGATCCCGGACGCCCCGGCGCGATATGGGCGAATATTGCGAGATCGCAGCGGAAATTTGCAACGCATCGTCGAGGCGGCGGGCGCAACCGAAGAGGAGCTTCGCGTCAGCGAGATCAACACCGGAATCATGGTCTTCGAATCGGCCTGGCTATGGGACAACGTATCGCGGCTCGCGCCCGATCGGGCCAAGGGAGAGACGCTGCTCACCGATCTCGTCGCCGCCGCGGTCGCGCAGGGCCGGGACGTCGAATCCCTGACGCTGGACGATCCGTCGGAAGGGATGGGCTGCGACAACCGGGTTGAGCTGGCACGGGCCGAGCGAATCATCCGCAATCGCAAGGTCGAAGAGCTGATGCTCGCGGGGGTCACGGTTCGCGACCCGCAAACGACCTACATCGACGACACGGCGCAGGCGGGCCGGGATACGGAAATCCACCCTGGAACGTTTCTGCGCGGGAACACCCGGATAGGCGCCGACTGTTCAATTGGACCAGCGACCGAGATCGTGGATTCGGCCGTAGGCGACGGCTGCGTTGTGCGACAATCTGTCGTCGAGAATTCCCGACTAGGCAACAGCGTTACGGTAGGCCCGTTCTCGCATATTCGGCAGGAGGCGGTCGTTGGCGACGGGTCGCATATCGGCAACCACGCCGAGATAAAGAACTCGAGAATCGGCGCCAATACCCTGATGGGGCACTTCGGATATCTTGGAGATGTCGACGTTGGAGACGGCGTCAACATCGGCGCCGGGGCCGTCACATGCAACTTCGACGGAACCGGGAAGCACCGAACGCGCATCGGACGCCGTGCGTTCGTGGGCAGCGGGACGATGCTCGTGGCCCCGGTCTCCGTGGGACGGGAGGCGACGATCGGGGCCGGTTCGGTAGTGACCCGTGATATCCCCGACGGCGCGCTTGCATACGGCGTTCCGGCGCGGCTTAAACGAACAAAGCCTGCAGATAGCGAAAACGAGGGCTAGTCCGAACAATGGCCAGAACCCTGAAGATCTTCTCTGGATCGTCCAATCCGGACCTGGCGCGGCTTACGGCCAAGCATCTCGGGATTCCGTTGAGCCTGTCTTACGTCGACGCGTTTCCGAACGGCGAGACGCGGGTCCGCATCGAGGAGAATGTTCGCGGGCTGGACGTGTTCCTAATTCAGTCGGTATGCGCGCCGGTCGACAAAAACCTAGTGCAGCTACTAATCATGATGGATGCCGTTCGCAGGGCTTCCGCCGATCGAATAACGGCCGTAATTCCCTACTTCGGCTATGCGCGTCAGGAGAAGAAGACTGCGGGCAGGGAGCCCATCTCGGCCAAGCTCGTCGCCAACCTTCTGGCGGTGGCCGGCGCGGACCGAATCCTCACCATGGATCTCCATGCCCCCGCCATTGAGGGTTTTTTCGACATTCCCGTCGACCATCTGAGAGCAGCCGGATTGCTAGCCGAAATGGTGAAGGAGTTGGAGCTGGATAACGCCGTGGTCGGCTCTGCGGATGCCGGCGGCGTGGCGCGGGCTGAGGATTTCAGCCGCAGACTCGGCGCCTCAGATCTGTTCGTGGTTTTCAAGCGCCGCGACACGCCGGACACCGTCACGCCTCTCCATCTGGTGGGCGACGTGAAGGGACGCGTGGCGATTATCATCGACGACATTATTTCGACCGGGAAATCGCTAATCACCGCCGCCGACTCCCTGCTCGAGGGAGGCGCCCGAGAGGTCCACGCCTGCGCGGTGCACGCCGATTTCACCGAAGACGTCGTCCAGGTGCTCGAATCTTCCAGGATCAAGAGTATTTTGGTAACCGATTCGATACCAATCCAAAATCAGCGGCGGCCCGATAGTAAGATAGAGGTATGCTCGACCGCGCGTATTTTCGCGGAGACCATCGACAGGATTCACCGTCACGAGTCAGTAAGCGCGTTGTTCAGCTAGTCAGACAGTCGAGTTGAGAAGTCTGAGGCGTTCAACAAGCCCAGCGCAGGCGTCATTGAGCGTCGCGCACGCCAGGAGGTGTGGTTCCATTCTTGGAACCCTCTAGTTGGGCCAGCCTCATAGCGATTCTTGCCTTGACGGTTACTAACGGCTTTTTCGCGGCTGCGGAAACAGCGGTTGTATCGGTCAGGCCGAGCCGCATCCAGGAGCTTGTCGCCGAGGGCGACGCGGGGGCCAGGCGCGTTCAGGCGTTTCTCGACAACCCGCACAGATTCCTCGCAACGATTCAGATTGCTATTACTATCCTCGCGTTTTTTGCGGGTGCCGTGGGAGCCGTGAGTCTGGGACCCGAACTTGCCAAACTGATTCCCAACGACGCCGTGGCGGTGGTGATAGTTACGCTAACCACGGCGTTCGTATCGATAGTGGGAGGCGAGATAGTCCCTAAATCTCTCTCGTTGCAAAACGCCGAGAGTATCGCTCTGCGCATCTCGGCGCCCGTCAGCCTTATCGCGCGCATCTTTGCTCCCATCGTCTCCGTGCTCGAGGGCGCGAGCGGGTTCTTGCTGCGCCTCATGGGTTCCCACCGGCGCGTCTCACTGCCGGCCGTAACGAACGCGGAAGTGCGAATCTTGCTTGAAGAGGGCGAGAAACGCGGGACTATCGAACAGGAAGAAGTCGAGATGATCCACGGCGTTTTCGATATTCATAACCGCGCCGTGAGACAGATAATGACGCCGCGCCCCGACGTGGTGATGGTGGCGGCCGGAACGTTGGTTACCGAGGCGCTCAAGCTGGCGCTGGAGCGGGGATTCTCGAGAATACCCGTCTACCGGGACTCGATCGACAGAGTCGTGGGAACGGTCTCCGTGCGAGACATCGCGGCCAGCATAAGCAACAGCGAGCAGACGCCCGACATCGTCGAAGCGGTGATGCGCGATCCCTATTTCGTTCCCGAAGCGAAGATGGTCGATGACGCCCTGGCCGAGATGCAAAACAGCAGAGTCCACATGGCCGTCGTCGTCGACGAATACGGGGATACCGCGGGCATCGTCACCATGGAGGACATCATCGAGGAAATCGTGGGCGAGATCGCCGACGAGTCCGATCGCGAATCGACCAGTTTCATCGCTTTGAACGACAACGAGGCGGTGGTTGACGGCAAGTTCAGCATCGCCGACCTCAACGATGAAATGGACCTTCAGCTAACTCTCGACGAGGCCGACACGATCGCCGGGCTAGTCTTCGTTACGCTGGGCCGTGTGCCCGACGAAGGCGACCGCATCGTGGTCGACGGCGCGAGCGTCGAGGTGTTGCATGTCGAAAACACGCGTATTCAGAGACTCAGGGTTACGAGGACTCCGGATGAGTCCGCCCCCGATGGCGAGAGCGACGCACAAGCCTAGACCGGCCCCACGCCTCGTCCTTCATACCAATTCCGCGAAGAGACGGATGTTAGGTCCATCGAGAAAGCTGGCAGCCCTTGGCTAGCCCGTGATTCCTATAATCGCAACCCCGGACGCGACTAGGCAGATTCCCAGAATTCGAGCCAGACCGACTCCCTCGCGAAGAAGCAGTCCGCCATAAACCGCCGCAAACACAATGCTGGTCTCTCGCGCGGCGGAAACATAGCTAACGCTGGAAGTCTGCAAAGCGGTCAAAACGAGAATATAGGCGCCGAACATCAGTCCTCCCGCCGCGAATATCCACCCAGCCTCGCGCTTCAACCGCCGAACCTCGGGGATTCGGGCGAGCATCCAGGGAGCCATGAGGGCCATTGTTCCCGCCGCCCACAGATACATGTACGCGATGGGGTGCGCGTGCCGGACTCCGGTGCTGTCGATGATCGAATACAGCCCGATAGTCAGTCCGGTTAACAGCGCCCATCTCGACCCGGATGAAACGAGGGCGCGGAGCGGCGCGCCCAGCGCATTGACCGTAAACGCGCTTGCCTGAATCAGATACGCGCCAGAGACGATGGCGAGTATCGCCAGCAGGCCGGGCAGCGACGGAGCTTGGCGCAGGACCACGACGGAGAGAACCACGACAAATATCGGTCCGGTGCCCCGGGCCAGCGGATACACGACCGAGAGATCGGTTCGCGAGTACGCCCCGCCAAGCAAAACGAAATACACAACATGGACAACGGATGACAGACCGATGAAGACCCACGCGACCGGCGGCGGCGGATTATCCCGGATGACGAATATAAACGCCGGAGTGAAGACGACGAGCCCCGCCATGATTGCAAGCCAGAGAAACAGAAGCTTGTCCGTGGACCGCTTCACCATGTAGTTCCACGCCGAATGCAGAACCGCCGAGACCAGCACCAGGCCAATCGCAGCCTCAGTCATCGCTTGTCAAATGGCGAGACTCGCAGGTTGACCGCCGGCGGGTTGGCGGCTCATATAATGGCCTCCAGGTGTAGCGCAACATTTTCATTCTCACAGTTCGCCGCCTGGAGATCGGAATCCAATACATGCGGCTCCAAAGGTCGAAATCATACAGAGCGGAGGCAATCATGCTTCGCCGGTCAAACCTCGGCGAAGCAGACCGCATTGTCACGCTGTATACCCGTGAGTACGGCAAACGCAGAGCGGTGGCGAAATCGGTGCGCCGTTCGAAAAGCCGCCTTGCCGGCCACATCGAGCTGTTTACGCACGTAGACGTCTATCTGGCGGCCGGGGCGAATCTGGACGTTCTGACCCAGGCGACGGCTATAGAAATCTTCCCCACCATGTCGGACGATCTCGACCGATTCGCAAGAGCATCCTGGGCGGCGGAGGTCGTCGACCGGCTTACGCTGGTTGGAGAACCGGACCCGGAGCTGTTCGCGCTGCTGCTTGAAACGATACGACTGCTCGCCTCGGAAGACGAGCACCGGTCGATTCACTTGAGGCAATTCGAGCTTCATGCCCTGAAAAGGCTCGGGTACCAGCCGCATCTGGAGTCGTGCGTAAACTGCGGCGGCGGTCTCAAAGAGCTGACGAATCAGTTTTCGCCTGGCCTCGGAGGAGTAATGTGCCACACTTGCGACTCCGGCGACGCCGTGCTGAGGATTTCGCCGCCAGCGCTGAAGGTGATGCGCTGGCTTGATGCTCAGCAGATCGGAACCGCCGGCCGGCTCAATTCGAACGCCTTGCTCGACGCCGAGCTGGAGCGCATACACACTGCTTGCCTCAACCAGGTCCTGGGAGGCATCCTGAGATCGGCGTCGCTGCTGGACCGTACCCGCGCGCGCAGCGCTCCGCGGCCAGTCTAGGAATCGAATCCAAAGGCGCACCAACCTCAAAAGGAACGTATGAGTGACAATCTGAACTCGATGGACAAGCTCGTGTCGCTATGCAAGCGCCGCGGCTACGTATACCCGAACTCCGAGATCTACGGCGGCTTCGCCAGCACGTGGGACTATGGCCCCCTGGGGGCCGAACTCCTGATGAATATCAAGCAAGCCTGGTGGCGTGACACTCTTACGGCGCGGGACGACGTGGTGGGACTGAATTCGGCAATCCTGTCGCATCCCGGCGTGTGGCAGGCGTCCGGTCATCTGGAGCACTTTTCGGACCCGCTGGTCGACTGCAAACAGTGCAAACGCCGTTTCAGAGCCGATCAGATCGATGCGGAAGCGTGTCCGGAATGCGGCGGGGAGCTGACCGACGTGCGGCAGTTCAACACGATGTTCAAGACATTCGTGGGACCCGTTGAAAACGACGCCGCGACCGCCTATCTCCGACCGGAGACCGCGCAGGCAATTTTCGCTAATTTCCGCAACGTCCAGCAGAGCTCCCGCATGAAACTGCCGTTCGGAATAGCCCAGATCGGCAAAGCCTTTAGAAACGAGATCACCACCGGCAATTTCATATTTCGCACCCGGGAATTCGAAATGATGGAGATGGAATACTTCATACCCCCGGGCGAGGACGAAAAGTGGTTCGAATACTGGATTTCCGAGCGGCTGAGCTGGTACCAGCGCTATGGATTGAATTCGGACAAGCTTCATCTGCGCGCCCACGACAGAGCCGAGCTTGCCCACTACTCGCGAGGCACTACGGATATCGAGTACGAATACCCATTCGGCCAAGCCGAGCTGGAGGGCGTTGCAAACCGCGGGGACTACGATCTCGGAAGGCATCAGGAAGTATCGGGCAGGGATCTGACTTACTTCGACGACTCAACCGGCCAGCATATCTTGCCGTGGGTGGTGGAGCCGTCCGTGGGCGTCGACCGGTGCGCTCTGGCTTTCCTTACAGACGCATACCACGAGGAAGAAGTCCCGTCAGCCTCCGGCAAGATGCAGCGTCGAACCGTGCTGAAGCTGGACCCGCGTCTGGCGCCCATAAAGGTCGCGTTCTTCCCGCTAATCAAGCGAGAACCACTGCAATTAATGGCCCGGAAACTGCAGAACCTGGCCCGTGTCGAGTGGCTCACCTCCTATGACGAAACAGGCGCGATCGGCCGCCGGTACAGGCGGCAGGACGAGGCCGGCACGCCCTACTGCGTGACGGTCGATTTCGACTCGCTGGAAGACGGCGCGGTCACGGTCCGGGACAGAGACACGCTGATTCAGGACAGAATTCCGACCGCCGAACTGATGAGCCACCTGCAAGAAAAGCTCGCCTGGAGCCGGGACGCCGAAGTCTCTGCATAGACCCGGACCCGGACAGCGCCGAGATTTGGCTAAGGTGAAGTCCGTCCGTTGACCACCAGGCCCGGGGGCGCAAATGATTGAAACGCTCCGCAACCGCAACTTCGCGCTGCTCTGGCTTTCACAGCTCATCTCGATGACCGGCGATTGGGTCATCTTCATCGCTCTGCCGCTATACATGTACCAGCAGACGGGATCGGCGCTGGCGACCGGCGCGATGTTCATTAGCAACACCCTCCCGAGACTGCTGGTCGGCTCGGTGGCGGGCGTTTTCGTGGATCGCTGGGATCGTAAACGCACCATGATCGTCGCCGACTTCGTCCGGGCCGCGCTCGTCATTCTTCTGCTGGGCGTCATCGCCGCGGAGCAGCTCTGGCTGATATTTCCGCTCGCGTTTTTGGAATCGTCAGTGTCTCAATTTTTCAATCAGTCGAAAAACGCGATCGTCCCCCAACTGGTAAAGAGGCGTCAGCTCGTAACGGCGAACTCGCTCAGCGCGACGAGCGAAAACCTGACCCGGCTCATCGGCCCGCCGCTCGGAGGCGCGCTTATCGGCATTCTCGGAGTTAGCAGCGTGCTGCTGCTCGATGCGGTCACCTACGCCATGTCTGCTGCCCTGATCATGCTCATCGCCGTGTCGCGGCGGGGCGATGAGGTGCCCGATGAGCACGAATCTGTCGGAATCTGGACGGAATGGCGAAGCGGATTGAGACTCGTGGCGCATAACCGCCTGCATTCGGCGGTTTTCGTGTCAGTCGGGACGGCCACGTTTGGACTGGGAATCCTGAACGCGCTCATGATCGTCTTCGTCGCTGAGGTCTTGGGCGGGGGCGCGCTGCAATTGAGCTCCCTGCTCGCGGCGCAGGCCGGCGGCGGGCTGGCCGCGGGACTGCTTCTCAGTCAGTTTGGCAGCAATCTGCAACCCTCCCGTGTTATTCCGCTGGCAGCAGTCGGCATGGCGGTGCTCGTAGTCGCCATAGTCAACTCGCCGAATCTGGCATTTGCCATTCCGCTTACCGCGATCCTGGGCGCGCCGGTGGTTGGTTTCTTCGTAAGTGCGCAAACACTGCTGCATCGCAGCGTGGGCGACGCTTATCGGGGCCGGGTGTTCGGCGCGTTCAGCACCACCCAGGCGCTGACGATGGTGGGCGGAATGGGACTGGCGACCGTGCTGGGCGACTGGACGGGCGTGCTGCCGTTGATGCATGTCGCCGCCGTCGCGTTTCTGGCCGCGGGTGTGTTCGCGGCCCTGCGGCTGGTACCAGGATCGCGCGAGGAGACACTCGACCACGAAGGCCCGGTAGGTTTCCGCTAACTAGTCACTGCGCTCAAGCGGAATCTCCCGCAAGTAATTCGGAAACTCCTCGACGAACACATAAAGCCCGCCGCCCGCCTACGCCCGTGAACCCGCCAAACCGCCACTCCTGCGAAAGCGGGAATCCAATGGTCTGACCAACATGTCATTCCGAGCGCAACGAGGAACCTAGGCATACGCACCTAGACGCCGGAACACAATCCCCCGTTCGCGGTGACCTCCCGTTCGTCGTGAGCCCTTCGACTTCGCTCAGGACAGGCCCTGTCGAACCATCAACGAGCAATCAAAGTCAGTTATTCGCCCTTAGACTGCCTAAAGGCCAACTGATACCGTGGACGCCGTGGGTGTGCCAGTATCCACCCACGGCCTTAGAGCCCTTGACTTCAAACGCAGATTCTCCCGCGATTGGGCTTCCAGCCGCGTTAGTGGTGAGGGAAGATGGCTACTACTCCCATCAAGGCGATGCCCGCGACTATCAGACCGTACTTCGCCACGCGGACATCGCTCTCCGTCGGCATGGGTACGTCGTCGTCTCCAGAAAGGACGCTCATCACGAACCTCGCCACGCGCACCTCTCGTTTCGCAAATTCCTCGTGGATGATGTCGATGATCGCCACGTAGATGAACGTCCCGGCGGCGAACGCCACGAAGCCGCCCTCGATCAAAGTCCTCACCTCGCTCAGCTCCGACAATAAGTTGGAAGCCGCCAAGCCTATGAGTATTCCCACCGGCACCGTCAAGGCCAGGATCGCCAGCATGATCTTTTGGCGTCTCGGTTCGAGCCCGGCGGCGTGAGTGCTGACCACGAACGCGAAAGACTCCGAGCCCTGGTGCGAAAGTATTCCCACAATAATGACGATGGTGGTCGACAGGCCCGCCTGGAGTCCGAGGGCGATGCCCGCGGCAATCGAATGGATCGACAGAAGCACGAGCAACATGTACGGGTAGATCGCCCCCTGTTGCCGCCCACCCGATAGGACTTCGCCGTGGCCATGACTATGGTCGAAGATCACCCGATCTATCAGCAGCAGCAGGGCAACCCCCACCACTGCCAGCAGCGCCCCAAGCGGGTAATCCACGAGCTCCTCCAGCTCATGAATCCCCTCGGGCAACAGATGGATGAATCCGACCCCGAGGAATATTCCACCGGCAAAGGCGTTGCCCAATGAGAAGAAACGCCAGCCGACCTGCCGGCGGGCCGCGAGCAGCGGAATGGCGCCGCCGATCACTGTTATCGCAATGACTCCAAGTGCGGCGAGCAGCTTGACTGTCAATAGCTCCATCGCTGGCCCCCCATGCCTCCACGCGACATCGACGCCTACGCCATTCGGACCGGTGACCGAACGAAACATGCTAAGAACCGCCTATTACCCAAGTCAATCTTGGATACCACCTGAAGTTGGAAATTCTCACCGTGACGGAGTCGGTGCAGTTCTGGGCCTGTCAGCGGGCGTGCAGCCGAATACTCGATCAGGTCACAGCGGAGAGCGCCTATCGCCCGACGTTTGCTAACCGGCGGGGTTTGCGGTACGTTTTTCGCCCACGTTGATAGGGCTTTCGCGTACGGAAGGCCGCTCACCGGAGGGCTTCACATGGCAGACGATGTCGGTTTCACGACGATGGGGAGCGTTTCCGACCCGAGGGGAGAAATCCCTTCGATAGGCATCGGGATGCTCGGCTACGCCTTTATGGGCAAGGCGCACGCCAACGGCTACAAGAAACTCGCTTACATGATGTACCCGCCCGCGGCGAATCCGGTGCTCGTCAATATCGCCGGCCGCTCGGAGGGGCCCGTTGCCGAAGCCGCGCGACGTTTCGGATTCAAGCGGCATTGCACCGACTGGCGCGATCTCATCGCCGACGACGAAGTTCAGGTCCTCGACAATGGCGGGCCCAACAATCTTCACGCCGAGCCGACTATCGCGGCAGTCAAGGCCGGAAAACACGTAATCTGCGAAAAACCGCTCGGCAGGACCCCGGACGAGTCGAGGGCCATGCTCGAAGCCGCCGAGGCGGCGGGCGTCAAGCACATGTGCGGCTTTAATTACCGTTTCGTGCCCGCAATCGTCCAGGCGCGGGAACTGATTCAGGCCGGGCAACTCGGCGATATCTTCCATTTCCGCGCTAGATACTGTCAGGAATGGATTATCGATCCACAGTTTCCGAAGGTGTGGCGTCTGGACAAAGCCGTAGCCGGAAGCGGCGCCCTGGGCGACCTCGGCGCACACATAATCGACCTGGCCCGGTTTCTGATAGGCGAACCCAGTTCTGTCAACGGCCTGCTCAAGACTTTCATAAAGGAGAGGCCGCTAGAGGAGGATTCCTCTAGGACCGGCCCGGTCGACGTTGACGACGCTTTCGTCAGCATCTTCGAGTTCCAAAACGGCGCCATCGGAACGATGGAAGCCACCCGCTTCGCAATGGGCCGCAAGAACCTGAACACGTTTGAGATCAACGGATCGAAGGGATCGATTTCATTCAACCTGGAACGCCTCAACGAGCTTGAGGTATTTCTAGCCGACACCCAGCCGGCGCAGGCCAACGGATTCCGAAACGTGCTCATCACCGAGGCCGACCATCCCTACTGGGAACACTGGTGGCCCCACGGGCACATAATTGGATGGGAGCACACGTTCGCTCACGAGTTGCACCACTTCCTCGACTGCATAGTCAACGACAAGGACGTGGCGCCGCTGGGGGCGACATTTGAAGACGGTTACAAGTGCGATGTCATTATGAACTCGATCGCGAAGTCTTCGGACAACGGAGGCTCACGCGTGGAGATTTCTTATTAGCGCCGCTTGGGCGCGGGGGAACAAAGGGAGGCTAGAGATATGAAGATCGGCGTATTAACCGTCCTGATGAGCGATCAGCCGTTCGAGAAGGTCGTCACATATCTATCGGGACTGGGCGTCGAAGCCGTAGAGCTTGGGTGTGGAGGATATCCCGGCAACGCCCATTGCGACGCCAAGGAACTGCTCTCCAATCCGGCCAAAATCGACGTCCTGAAAGCGATGCTGGCCGAGCACAACCTGGAAATCTCGGCGCTTAGCATGCATGGAAATCCCGTTCACCCCAACAAGGCCATCGCCGCAGAGCACGTCGAGGACGAGCGGAACGCTATGCGCCTTGCCGAGAAGCTGGGCGTTGACACGGTAATCACGTTTTCGGGCTGCCCGGGCGACCACGAAGGCGCCAAATACCCCAACTGGGTTACGTGCGCGTGGCCGCCGGACTATCCGGAGATTCTGGAGTGGCAATGGAACGAGGTCCTGATTCCGTACTGGCAGGAGTCCGCGGCGTTCGCCCGCGATCACGGAGTGTCGAAGATAGGTCTTGAGATGCACCCTGGATTTGCCGTCTACAACCCGGAGACGCTGCTGCGGCTCCGCGACGCCGTCGGTCCTGAGATCGGGGCCAACTTCGATCCGAGTCACCTGTTCTGGCAAGGCATCGACGCCACGGCGGCGATCCGTGAAATCGGCAAAGCCGGCGCGATGCACCACTTTCACGCCAAAGATACGCGCGTGGACGCGGCCAACACCAGGGTGAACGGCGTGCTCGACACCAAACCGTACACGGACGAGATCAACCGTTCGTGGATCTTCCGATCGCTCGGCTACGGCAACGACCTCACTGTGTGGAAGGACATGATCAGCGAGCTTCGCATGGTCGGTTACGATGGCGTTCTGAGCATCGAGCACGAAGACAGCCTGATGTCGCCCAGCGAAGGCCTTGAAAAGGGTGTCAAGCTCCTGCAAGAGGTCCTGATGACCGAACCGGCCGGCGCCGCTTACTGGGCTTAGGCGCCAGATGGCCAGGTTTCGCTGTTCGGTTCACCAGATAACGTGGGGAGCCGAGAATCTGATTCCGGCGCTCGACGATATCCGCGACTTCGGATACCGCGGCATGGAGACGTTCGCGTACGTGGTCGACGATTTCGACGGACGCGAAGACGAGCTCATGTCGATGCTCGCCGAGCGAAACTTGCAGCTCTCGGGACTGTACGGCGGCGGCCTCATGCACGATCCTGCCGTCGAGACCGAGATCACTAACTACAACCTCAAGGTCGCGCGGTTTCTGGAGCGCATGGACTCCCATCATCTGGTGCTCGGCCCGGGCCGGCGGCCGGAAGGCGGGCCAAGCAGCGCCGAGATCAAACAGATGGCGCGGGTCGTTACCCGAATATGCGAAGGTGCCCGAGACATGGGTGTCACGGTGGGAGTGCATCCGCACTGGAACACCGTAATCCAGAACCGGGACGAGATTACCGAGTTTTTCGACCAGGTGGATACGAGTCTTGTGAAGATGGTCCTCGACCCCGCCCACGTCGCCAAGGCCGGGGACGATCCGGTCGAGGTGGCCGAGACCTATGCCGACATAATCGTCTACGCCCACATGAAGAACTACTCGCCCGAGCTCGACACGCCGGAGGCCGCCGTACCGCACGAAGGGCTGGCGCCGACGCTGGCGTTTTTCAGCGAGCTGGACCAGGGCACGGTAGACATCATCGCGATGATTGAGGCGCTGCGTAAGGCGGACTTCGACGGCTGGCTGACTGTTGAACTCGACCGCTCGCAGACCACGCCGCGGCAGAGCCTGGAAGTGAATACCCGCTTTATGACGGAAGTTCTTGGCTTCGACGTCGCCGCCGAGAACGACTAGCCAGCCGACGGGCGCGGCTCGAACGTGATACGGGTCGGCATCGTCGGATGCGGGCGGATCGTCGAAGAGGGGCACGCGCCGGCATTTGATCAGCTACGCCACCGTTTCGAAGTCGCCGCGGTCGCAGACCCATCGGAAGAGCGGCGGGACCTGATAGGCGGTCGCTTCGGAGTATCTTCAAGCAGCCGATACTCCACCTGGGACGACCTGTTACGAGACGACAGAGTCGATCTGGTCGACATGGCCGTCCCCCATTTCCTGCACCGCGACTCTTGCGTGGCGGCCGCCGCCTCGGGAAAAGCGATCCTGATGGAAAAACCGATAGCAACCTCGCTGAAAGAAGCCGACGAAATAATGGCCGCCGTCGCAAAGTCCGGCGCGCCCGCTTGCATAATCCATAACTACCTCTATTCGGCCAGTTCGAGCAAGGCTTTGCGGCTACTCCGTGAAGGCAGCGTCGGCAGACCGTTTCTGGTCCGCCTAGAGGGGCTTTCGGGCAGCCACTGGCAGGGCGCCAAAGCCTACGATCCCGACTGGCGCACACGCACCAGCACCGGTGGCGGGGGAGCGCTGATAGACAACGCTTACCACAACCTCTACTCGGCCGCCGCCTATATGGGTTCTCCGGTCACGGAGGTGTACGCCCGCCTGGGAACGTTCGTCCGCGATATCGAGGTGGAGGACACGGTGATCGCCACATTGACTCACGCGAACGGCGGCACAAGCCAGATACTGGTTGGGTGGAGCGTGGGAGCCGCAAAGCGGGTGCAGGAAATCCACGGCGACGAGGGAAGCATCCTGTTCGATCACGACGGACGAGAGCTCGCCTTGCTGCGGGGCGACGACTGGAGCTATCCGGACGTATCGAAGGAAGAAACCTCTTCGTTTACTCCGCTATTCAAGGAATACGCCGACGCGCTCGAATCCGGCGGCCCCCCGCCCGTTCCGTTCGAAGAAGGCCGTCGAAATCTCCAAGTAGTCATGGCCGCCTACGAATCAAACCGCACCGGCCGGCCCGTTGCTGTCGAATAAGCCGTCCCGCAAACGCCGCTCCACTCACGCCTGGACCCTCTAGCGGCACTTCGCGAATCGCCCCCGGCTTGCCGCGACCTGGACTTGAGGAGCGATGGCTGCTTCCAGTCGCCCGACCGGCTCGGATAGTTATGAGAGGCCGGACCCGGCTAGAGCGATTCCTTTAGCGCGGCGGCGGCGGCCTTGCTCATGCCCTTGACGCTCGCCAGCTCCTCGACGCCGGCCTCGCGGATCCGGCTCAACGAACCGAACTTTCGGTATAAGGCGCGTTTGCGTCTGGGGCCGATCCCGGAAATTTCATCGAGGATGGACCGCCGGCCGGCCTTCGTCCTAAGACGTATGTGGAAGCTGACCGCGAATCTATGGGCCTCGTCACGTATGCGCTGCAACAGGTGAAGCCCGTCGGACGAAGCCGGCAACAGAATCGGCGCCGGATTGCCCGGCAAAAACAACTCTTCGCGTTTCTTGGCGATTGCCGCCGTGGGCAAGCCGTCAACGCCAACCTCGTTCATCGCCTTCAACGCAGCCGAAAGCTGCCCCTTGCCGCCGTCGATGAGTACCAGGTCCGGGAGTAAGTTCCACTCCTTGCTGGTGCCGACCGATTCCTCCGCGGCCTCGGGAAGCGGCGAGGTGGGATCGAAGTCGGTTAACGGCACACGCTCGAGCGCCCGGACCCCGAGTCCGCCCCCGCCTTTCTCATCTCCGACCTCGGCCAGACGCTTGAATCTACGTCCAATAACCTCGCGCATTGCCGCGAAGTCGTCGTTTGCGCAACCTCTGATCTTGAATCTTCTGTATTTTCCCTTCTTCGGTATGCCGTCCTCAAAGACGACCATGGACGCGACCGTCAACGAACCCTGAATATGCGATATGTCGTAACATTCGATCCGCCGGGGCAATCTGGGAAGATCCAGAGCCTGGCCCGCTTCCAGGAGCGCGTGTCTCAGCCGTCGCGAGCTGTTGAGAAGAATCGTCCTGTCCGCCTCAAGCGTTTCGCCGGCGTTGGACTCGGCGAGCTTTATAAGCCGCTTCAGAACGCCGCGCTTGGGGACGCGCAAGCGCACCGAGCCGTCGCTCAGCGTCTTCAGCCATGCGGTCAGAATTTCCCGATCGTCCACGTCGGTCGGAAGCAGAATTTCCCTGGGCACTTCGGGCGCGCGATGGTAATACTCGCGAACGAACTCGGACGTTAGCTCTTCATCGGTCTCGCCGCCGGTCACTTGCAGCCTGTAGGTCTCTTGTCCCACAACCTTGCCGTTGCGCACGGTCAGCACTTGCCCCATCGCCTCGCGGCCGTCCCGGGCGATACCCACTACGTCCCGGTCGCCGCGCCGCGGATCGACCATCTTCTGCTCGACTATCACCTTCTCTATCGACCTGATGCGATCGCGGATCAGCGCCGCCGCTTCGAACTTTAATTCGGACGCCGCGACGTTCATGGACTCGCGCATCTTGTCGACCACGTAGTCGGCGCGCCCTTCCAGAAAATCGATGGTCTGATCGATTACGCCCCGATACACCTGCGGCGTAACGACACGGATACAAGGTCCGTTACACAAGTCTATGTGGTACTTAAGGCAAGGACGGTCCCACTCTTTGTTCATGTCCAGGGAGCACGTTCGATATGGGAAAAGCCGGTTCAGCAGCTTGAGCGTCTGGCGAAGCGCCTTGGCGCTTGTAAATGGTCCGAAATAACGCGAGCCGTCGCGGGTGATCTTTCGAGTCGTGAACACCCGCGGGTAAGTCTCGCCAGTGGTTATCTTTATGTAAAGATATTGCTTGTCGTCCCTGAACATGATGTTGTAGCGCGGACGATGGCGCTTGATCAGATTGATCTCGAGAAGGAGAGCTTCAATCTCGGAATCGGTGACAAGGGTCTCGATATCCTGCACCGCCTGAACAAGGCTAAGGGTCTTGGGCGAGAAACCCCGCTGGCCGCGAAAATACGACCTGACGCGACTTCTAAGGCAGGCCGCCTTTCCAACGTAGAGGACCTGCCCGGCGTCATTCTTCAAGAGATACGCGCCCGGCCTGGCCGGCAAGGCGTGGAGCTTTTCATCTATCGTTTCGGCAGTTAACAATCGCGGCCGCCGGAATGAGTTATCGCCAACTGACTGCTCTATTTGATTGTAATTGACGGCACACGCTGAGCCGCCCGAGCTCGAGGATTGAAGTATCACATGAACATGGATGACATTTGGCAAGGCTTTGATTTCCACGACTGGCGACGGGCAAAACTGGCCAAACGAGGCATGTACAACGTGGGGTTGACCGACTGGCAACTGCTGCTTTGCCCAATCGACGGCTATCGCGATCTGGCCGCCCGGATCGCCCGGCGCGGCGTGGGCTTGAGCGTGCATCATCCCTACATTTCCCCGTGGCGGGGGTTCGAGCGGCCGCAATCGAGCCAGTTCCTGCACCCGGAGGCAGCCGTTCGTGAGAGATCGTTCGAATGGCTGGATGATTCGCTGCGCCGCGCTGCCGAGACAGGCGCCTGGTTCGCGGTCACGCACATAGCCGACTCAAAAGAACCCATAGACTTCGCTTCCGCGCGGACGCTCGCCCGTCAGGCCGCCAGGAGGATGTCGGAAGCGTCAGAGCGGCGTGGCGTGGAAATCCACATCGAGTTTCTCGGATATCACGGGACGTTCCACCAGCCGTCCAGTTTTGCCGAATTGATCGAGTCCAACCCCCAACTCAAACTATGTCTGGACACGGGGCACCTGCATCGCTGGTCGCAGATCCATAACGGGGACGAACGCGCCGCCGTGCGTGTTCTGGCCCCACACGTCGGATCGATGCACGTCTGGAACATCAGCTCCGCGGAAGAGTTCGCCAAATTCGGTCATGTACCCGTGCATCCCTGCCACCGTACGGAAGACGGCTACGCTGACGTGGAATGGGCGATTGGAGCCGTCGCGAACGCCAATCCCGATGTGTCGATCGTCTTCGAGCCAACGATCAGAGAAGACACTTCCGAAGAGTTCGTTACCGAAGGTATAGCATGGGTTCGTGGACTAGTCGGAGAGTAGCTCGAACATAGAAGGCTCGACAAGAGATCGTCTCTAGACGGCGAGAATTCTGATTTACTCGCCAAGCCTGCGGCGCCGCGAGGGTTGCGTGGACTCCAAAAAACTACAAAACACACTGCTCGTGCTGGGCATCGTCGTGACCGTCGTCTGGCTTGGGCAGTTTCTATGGAATCTGGGCGGCCGGTTCGGCACCGCGATTCTCATCTTTCTGCTGGCCTGGATCGTGAGCTTCGCCGTCTCCCCGGCCGTTCGGCGCCTCCAACGCGCCAGACTCCCGAGACTTCCGGCGGCGATCCTCGTCTACCTTGCGCTGGCGGGAGCCGGCATCGCCACAGCCTTGTTCGTCGTGCCGCCAGTGCTGCACGACCTGGCGGGCATGACCACGCGGATCGGCGACCACGGCGACGACGTCCAGCGTCTGACCGACGACGTGATGCAGTGGCTGGAGAGTATCGGCATCCCGGAATCGGCGCTGAAGGACGCCCTGGGCGACCTGGGTTCGCACTTCGCCGACTTCGGCGCGACCGCTGTGACCAGCCTGATCGGCGCGCTGACCGGCATCGCCACGGCGATCCTGGTTTTCTTTCTGACGTTGATCGTGTCCTTCTACCGGGTGCTTGATTGGGACAAGTCGCTAACCCGATTCGAGAAATCGCTGCCTGGCGTCTGGGGGGCCGAGCTGCGCCAGGCAGTGCACGCCATCGAGGTCACGTTTGCTGGATTCCTGCGCGGTCAACTATCCGAGTCGGCGCTATACGGGCTGATTGTCGCAATAGTTATGTTGATCGCGGGTCTCGACTACGTGATCGTCGTCGCGATCTTTTCTGGCCTCGTGCTCGTCATCCCCTTCGCCGGGCCCATCCTGGGTTTGCTGGCCCCGGTTCTCGTCGCGCTTCTGGCATCGCCAGTCGCCGCGCTGTGGGTAGGTGTGGCGCTGCTGGCAGTGCAGCTTGTTCTCGAAAACGTCGTTAAGACGCGAATCATCGGCAGCGCGGTGGGAATTCACCCGCTGGTAGTTATCGCCGCGGTGCTGGTGGGAACGGCGGCGGCCGGATTCTGGGGGGCGGTATTCGGCATCCCGTTCGGCGCGCTCGTCTATTTTGCGATAAAGGCGGCTTACACAAGATGGGTCTCCATCGCCGGAAAAAATGAGCCAGACGATGTGCCGCCCAGCCCCAAACAACAACGACAAACGGAAGAAGCGGCGGGCGTGACAAGCGCAGCCGCCGGCGGCGAGAGCAAGTAAAACAAAACGTGAAGACCTGAAGACGCTCCTTCGGCTGCTGAAATATCAGCGCCCGCACCGACGGTACATCGCCGGGGGCCTGCTCGCGTGGACCGGCGCCATCGCCGCCGACGTGGCCGGGCCTCAGGCCATACGCCTGGCGATCGACAGGGGAATCGCCGAGCAGAACGAAAGACTGATACTGCTGTTCGCCATCGCGGCGGCCGGACTACTGATAGGTCGCGGAATTCTCACGGCGGTACATGACTTCCTCATCCAGTACATGTCGCACAGAGTCGCGCGCGACATGCGAAACGAGTATTTCAGCCATCTTCAGACGCTCTCGTACTCGTATTTCGACCGAGCGAATTCCGGAGACCTGATCTCTCGAGCCATCAGCGACATCGAGGCGGCGCGCATGGCCGTCGGCATGGGTCTCTTTCAGATCATTACTGTCACCGGAACGTTCGTAGTCATCTTCATCGCCATGGCCCTGACCAACTGGCAGCTCGCGCTCCTCGCCATGTTCACGCTGCCGATAATGGTTGGAACCGCATTGAGGTTCGGAAAGGTCATTCGCCAGCTTTGGCGCAGAGTACAGGCTCAGAGGGGCGAGACGACGGCGGTATTGACCGAGAATCTGACCGGTGTGCGAGTCGTAAAGGCGTTTGCGCAGGAACCCCGACAGATCGAGCGGTACTCGGACGCCGTCCGGCAGCTCAACCAGAACATGCTGGTCGCCATGCGAAAATGGTCGGTCTTCTTCCCGTTGATGATCTTCCTGTCGAGCCTGGGAACGGTTGCTGTCATCTGGCTGGGAGGCTATCTGGTTATCAGCGACGTCATCTCCGTGGGAGGGTTAGTAGCGTTCTACTACTACTTCGTTCGCTTGGCCCCGCCTTCCAGGCGAATCGGGTTCATAGTTCAGCGAATTCAACTGGCCATCGCGTCGGCGGAACGCCTGTTCGAGATCCTGGACACGGAACCCGAAGTCGCCAGTAAACCAGACGCCCTTACGCCCAGCGAAACTCGAGGCCGCGTGGAATTCGTCGACGTCGCGTTCGCCTACGGAAGAGGCGCCCCGCAGCTTCAAGATATCAATCTGGTCATCGAACCGGGGCGAACTCTGGGCGTTATCGGCCCGACAGGCTCGGGCAAGACGACGCTTGTTAATCTCATTTTGCGGTTCTACGACGTTTCCTCCGGCTGCGTGACCTTTGACCGAACGGACGTTCGGGATCTCGACTTGCACTGGTTGCGAAGCCGGATAGCGCTCGTGCCGCAAGACGCCTACCTGTTTTCGAACAGCATGGCCAAGAACATCGCTTTCGCGAGACCAAGCGCCCGGCTGGACTCGATAATCGCGGCGGCCGAACGGGCACAGGCCGGGCGGTTTATCGAGGCGCTGCCGGAGAGGTACGACACCATCGTCGGTGAGCGCGGGGTCGGTCTGTCGGGCGGGCAGCGTCAGCGCGTAACTATTTCACGCGCGCTGCTCATGAATGCCGCAGTCTTGATAATGGACGATTCCACCGCGAGCGTGGACACGGCCACCGAACGCCTCATTCGAGACGCGCTGCGAGAAGCCTTTAGCGAGCGGACTACCATTCTGATCGGTCAGAGGGTATCGACCGTAATGAGCTGCGACGAGATCGTGGTGATGGACGCCGGGAAGATCGTCGAGCGGGGGACGCACTACGATCTGCTCACCGCCGGAGGTCTCTACTACCGAATAAACCGGCTCCAGTCTCCGGCCGAGGCGCTCAAAGTCGACGGCCGGCCAGCCGCCGGACCGAACCGCGGGTGATCTACTACCGCACCGAGGAAGACGTTGAGCGCGCGGGTTTCAGCAGTGGAATCGCCTTTCGACTGCTCTCGTTCCTGACCCCTTACCGCCGAAAAGCCATCGGCGCCGGCTTCCTGGCCCTCGGCATAACAGCCATGAATCTGGTGCAGCCGGTGCTCGTCAAGCTGGCGATCGACGATGGAATTGCCGGCAAGGACTTCACCCTGCTGTCGGTGCTGAGCGTCATTTATCTGGCAACCACCGCTGGCGGCTCGCTGGCCATTGGATTTCAGACCTGGCTTCTGGCTCAGGTAGGCCAGAGGGTGCTTTACGACATCCGAACGCAGCTGTTCAAGCGGATGCAGTCGTTATCGCTGTCGTTCTTCGACACGCGTAACACCGGATCGTTGATATCGCGCTTCACCAGCGACGTGAACGCCCTCAATGAAATTTTGACGGAAGGCGTTGTAGGAACCGTCACCGATCTGATCATGATCTTCGGGATAGTAGCCGTGATGTTCGCGTTGAGCTGGCAACTGGCGCTGGCCACGCTTGTGATATTGCCGTTGCTGCTCCTCGGCGCGGCGGTCTTCAAGGCCCAGGCGCTGCGGTCGTATCGCAAAGTACGGCAACTGGTCTCGGAGACGAACGCAAATCTGGCCGAGAGCATCCTCGGCGTAAAGATTACGCAGGCATTTACCCGTGAAGCCGAGAACAACGCTCTGTTTTATGGAGTCTCCGAGCGGGTACTCCAGGCCAACAAGCGCTCGCGGCTCGTGGGAGTGAGCGTGATTCCGGGAGTCGACCTGCTGACCGCCATCGCGGTGGGCATCGTGCTCTGGTTCGGCGGCCGTCTCGTGCTCGGCGACTCCGCGCTGGAGCTTGGAACGGTGACGGCATTTCTTCTCTACATCGAGCGATTGTTTCAGCCCGTCCAGGAGCTTGGCATGAGGTTCGACCTCTTGCAATCGGCAATGGCCTCGGGCGAGCGGATATTCGGCCTTTTGGACGAGGAGCCCAAGGTAAAAGACCAGCCCGGCGCCCCGGCCATGCCCCCGATCGAGGGCGACGTCCGGTTCGCTGACGTCAGCTTCGAATACCTCGAAGGCCAACCGGTCCTTCAAAATGTGTCGTTTCAGGCCGCGCGGGGCCAGACGCTAGCTTTGGTCGGAGCCACTGGTTCCGGGAAAACGACTATCGCAAGCTTGCTGCACCGGTTCTACGACGTAACCGGCGGGCATATCGAAATAGACGGACTCGACATACGGAGCGTGACGCAGGTCTCGTTACGAGCGCAGATCGGTCTGGTCCTTCAGGAACCGTTCCTCTTCTCCGGCAGCATCCGCGAGAACCTCGCCTTTGGCAGACCCGACGCTTCGGAGGATGAAGTCATATCTGCGGCAAAGGTGGTCAACCTGCACGAGCAGGTGATGGACATGGATTTCGGTTACGACACGATCGTGCAGGAACGCGGCTCCCGACTCTCCGTGGGGCAGCGGCAGCTCGTCTCATTCGCCAGGGCCGTGTTGAACGACCCGAAAATATTGGTCCTCGACGAAGCCACGAGCAACGTGGATACGCAGACCGAGGCAATAATTCAAGAAGCGCTGGAGAGCCTAATGCGCGGACGGACGTCGATCGTGATCGCGCACCGGCTGTCAACCGTCAGAAACGCCGATCAGATAATCGTGATGGACCACGGCGGGATAATAGAGCGGGGAGCTCACGACGAGCTCGTTAACGCGGGCGGCCACTACGAGCGTCTTTACCGATTGGGGTTCTCGGTGGACGAGGCCGACCTCGACGAGAATCTGGTCCCGCAATCTTCCACGTGATCCCGGCGTTTATCCCGGCCCGCGGGGCTGCGAAACCAAGATTGTCACCGCCGGAAAGAGGCGGCTAGAAGTCGCTGCCCAGCACCATGTCGCCGGTAGGCCCGGAACTCCCCTCGACCGGCTCAACGGTCACTCCGAACGATTGAAACGTGGACAGCGGCATTGGGCTTCGCACGATCAGCATGGCAAAGCCGTCCGAGTCGGCGTTGACCATGCCTCCGCTCATCTTCTGGTCAGCGTTGGTGAGCCAGAGCTGGTAGGCGCGGTCCGAAGACAGTGTCTTAAGACCACTGCAAACGAGGACGGCCACATTCTGGTCGTTCGTCATCAGGAGGAATGCGCTGGCGCCGGGGGCGTTCTGCGTTCCCCTGAGCGAAATGGCGGTGCGTCGATCTTCAACCAGCGCTTGCAAAACCGCCACCTGCTCCGACGTACGCTCACGCTCCGCCGCCACCCTGCCCTCCATTTCGACAAGGCTGCCGCCCAGCAGCAACGCGATGATCACCGCCGCCGCCACAGCCGAAGCTGACAGGCCGGCAAGTATCAGCGAGAGAGGGTTTTTCCAGCCGGCGGCAACTTGCGGGGAACCTTCGGCACGGGCGGCCCGGGCCCGGCTCAACACAGCTTCGCGGACCCCAAAACGAGGCATAACCGGTTCAGCGCCATGCATGAGCAAGGCTGAGGTCTCATGGAGTTCGTCCAGCCGGCCCCGGATAGACGGATTTTCGGCCAGCGCACTGTCAAGCTGTTCGCGCTCGGTTTCGTCAAGACGGCCCAGCGCGGCGGCGGCGAGCAACTCCTGAAGCCTTTCGTCGTTCATGCGGCTAGGACCAAAGGTCCCGATCGGCCATCAGGTCCCGAAGCTTGAAGAGCGCGGCCCTTGTCCTTGTTTTGACCGTCCCCAGGGGTATGCCAAGCTCCCTGGCGACTTCGGACTGCGTCAACCCGCCGAAGTACGCCAGGGCGACGACGGCCCGCTGGTCCCTCGAAAGCTCGTCGCAGGCCGCTCTCACCGCCGCCCGGAGCTCCTTTTGCCAGACCTGTTCGTCGGGCTTGGGCGCGGTGCGCTCTTCGACATCTTCGATCGATTCCCATATCAGGCGCGTGGACGGGCGACTTTTCCGGCGGCGGAGCTCGTCAATGATGAGGTTTCTTGCAATTCGCAATACCCAAGCATTGAGGCTTCCTTTTTCGGGAGCGTAAGTGGACGCTCTCGACCAGACTCGCAAGAAGGTCTCCTGCACGACCTCCTCGGCCGCGGCGGCCCCCAACGCGCGGCGGGCAAGACCGTTCACTATCCCCGCAAACCTGTCGTAACACTCCGCGAGCGCGCGCTCGTCACCGATCGCGATCCGGTCTATCAGGAGACCGTCATTGACGTTTCCCAATGGGGCAGCTCTTCCCGATGCGCGTTGCCGCCAACCGCCGAGCCGGTTGTCCGCGGTCGATGGATTGATTATGAGTCCCGCGGCGACAACGTTGAGAAGAATTCGCCGGTTGTCTCTACACGCGAAACTCGGCGCCGCGAACGTTAGCACACCGCTCAGGTCGTACAGACGCTTGCTTCTGTATTGGGCCGGATAGCCAAACGGCAACGACAACGCAATTGCTCTTGCAAATCCCTACAACGGACCAAGCCGGTCTCGTTATGAATACGCTCGCTCGATCCATCCGGTTTTCCGCCGCGTTCGTGACCGAAGCAACTGAGTCTACTCAGGGGTGAGGCGCATGTGGCCTTGCCGCCAGCTTCTCCTAGACAATCCAAACCCGCAAGTGCGAGACAAGCCTCGCCCTAACGAGCGAGGCGACGCTCCACAGCCGCCGGCCGCCACTGAAATTCGTCCCCTGGATCGACCAGGTGGGTGCCCGCGGCCGACTGTAACGACCGATATGGCCGATACCGTCACCAGCCAAGCTCCCCGATTAAAAATGTTGGAACGCAACCCGCGTGACGTACCGAGCGGCGTCGAGCGTCTCTCTATTATTGCCCGCCGCGGTCGTGTCGTGAATAGGATTTCAGAATCCAGACCGGTTCGACCTCGTCGCGGCCCGATCAACAGGTGACGGGAGGCCGCGAAAGAGCATTGCTCCCTTAATCCGCGTAGGAGATTGGTTTGGGTTCCTCAGCGAGAAGCAGACCTAGCTCGTCAAGCTGTTCGGCGGTTACGGCTGACGGAGCGCGCTGCGCCAGGTCCACGCCCTCCTGAGTTTTCGGGAAGGCCACGATCTCGCGCAAGTTATCGGTATCGCGCAACAGCATGGCGACTCGATCTATGCCCATCGCGATCCCGCCGTGAGGCGGCGCGCCGAAATCGAACGCCCGCAGCATTCCACCAAACTGCTCCTCGATCTGCTTGTCCGAATACCCGAGCAGCCGAAAGATTTTTCGCTGTAGTCGAGCGTCGTGGATACGCACGCTGCCGCCGCCGAGTTCCATGCCATTGCAGACCAGATCGTATTGCTTCGACGTGGCCGTCAGAGGGCTTGTATCGAGCAAGCCTTCGTCGCCGTCGACCACGCCGCAAAACGGGTTGTGCGAAAACGTCAGCCTGTCTTCCCCTTCCACGGCTTCAAGCACGGGGAATTCGACGACCCACGCAAACGCCATTTCACTCTTGTCGCGCAGTCCGAGCCGGTCGCCCATTAGTTCGCGCAACATGCCCAGCGAGGCGTTGACGACCGCCTCTTTGTCGGCCACGATCAGCGCCAGGTCGCCGTCTCCAAGCTCCAGTTCGGACACGATGGCGCCAAAGAGGCCATCTCCGAGAGCCGACTTGACCGGGCTTCGATAGTCCGCGCCGGCTCGCGAAATCGAAATCTGGCCCTTCGCCCCGAATCTCTTGAGTGTTTCGGCCAGATCGTCGATCTGCCCGCGAGAGTAGTCCGCACATCCGGGCAGCGGCACGGCTTTGACGACGCCGCCTTGATCGAGGACCCGGTCGAAAACGCGAAATCCGCCGCCGCGCACGGTGTCGCTCAGGTCCCTCAGCTTCATGTCGAATCGAAGATCCGGGTTGTCCTTGCCGTAGTAGGCCAGCGCGTCTCGAAAGGTGATCCTCGGAAACGGCTTTTCCCGAATCGTTTTGCCGCTAAGCTCCTCGACGATGCGGTACTGAAGGCCCTCGATCGTCTGCATGACGTCCGATTCCTCGACGAAGGCCATCTCTACGTCGAGCTGGGTATGCTCGATCGAGCGATCGGCTCTCGGGTCCTCGTCTCGGAAGCAACGGGCGATCTGGTAGTACCGGTCGAAACCCGCGATCATGAGGATTTGCTTCATCTGCTGTGGGGACTGGGGCAGCGCGTAGAAGGCACCCGTGTGGACACGGCTCGGCACGATGAAGTCGCGAGAGCCTTCGGGAGTGCTCTTGACCAGGATCGGCGTCTCGATTTCCAGAAAGTCACGCTCGTTCATGTAGCCGCGGATCAACGTCACGAGATCATGTCTCAGGATGATGTTTTCGCGCTGTCGGGCCCTGCGCAGATCGAGGTACCGGTATTTGAGCCGCAGAGTCTCGTCTACGTCGACTTCCTCGTTTATGTAAAACGGGGGAGTTTCCGATTTCGCCAATACCTCAAGCCGCGCGACTTGCAGCTCTACCACGCCCGTGGCCAGATCGAGGTTCAGCGTACCGGCCGGCCGTTCGGAGACTATCCCGCGAACGGCGATAACGTACTCGGCGCGAAGCTCCTGGCCGGCGGCGTGAGCCTGCGGAGATCGTTTGGGGCTGAAGACCACTTGAGTGATGCCGTAGCGGTCCCGCAAGTCGATGAAGATAAGGCCGCCGTGATCGCGCCGCCGGTGGACCCAGCCGTTCAGAATTACTTCGTCACCGGCGCGGTCGGCGCGCAGCTCGCCGCACGTGGCGGTACGCTTCATCCACATTTTCAACTCCTTCAGTCTGGGGCTTGCAAACAAACAAAAAAGCCCGGTCGCTAAACCGGACTCAAGGCGGAAGCCGGCTGACCGGCTAGCCTCCGCCTACGTGGTATTGAAGAGCCTTGAGATAGTAATCCCGACGGTCACGGGCTTTTCCACCCTTTCCAAACTTCGCCTCGCCTTTTACCAGATCGCTTAGCTCATCTGTTCGCGATTCCAATAATAGCCTCACCTTAAGGACAGCGTAAGCATAATCGGGATGTGATTCACACAAGTATCCGAACACGGACCCGGACGTGCGTTCGAATCGGGCTATTACGGATGGACTGCCAAGCAGCTTTTCAAGCTCCTTTAGCGGTCTGTGCCATCCGCCGCCGAACTCGGTATCGACGGCGTCCATTTCAAGCTCGTGCTCGCCGAGTATCGATCGGAGACGAAAGGCAAGCTCGTCGTAGGTTAGCTCCTGAACTATCGTTTTGGGCCTTTCGACCAGCGCTTCGAGCTTCTCCCAGTCAACGTCCAGTTCCGGATAGAGCGCGTCGAACTCCAGTTTCAGGTCTTTCGTAATTCGGGGGTTCGCGCCTAGGTAAGCCAGATAGCGAATCCTCTCGCCGTCGATGTCCTCGCTTACGATCCACGCGACCTGCCGAACGTACGTGCCGCTGCTGCCGGGTCTGGGCACTTCCTCGTCGTGCCAGCGGACATTGACTTGCAACTAGCCGGAACCTTTTGAGGTAGGCCGCGACTTGATCGCTCGCGGAAAAGCGCCAGAACGTTGCGGCACCGCGGGAAATCTACTTCCCGGTCAAAGCGCCGCGGACTGGTGAGAGGATGATGCTTATCTGGTCCGACCGTTCGGCCGAAACAGGGCGCTCGACGATTGAAAGATCCTTGAGCTTGTCGACAACCTTCGTCAAAAGGCCCGCCGCCAGCTCTGGATGTATGCGCTCGCGGCCGCGCATACGAACGGTAACCTTCACCTTGTTGCCGGCCTTGAGGAACTTCTCCATCGTTCGGACTTTGAAGTCAACGTCGTGTTCGCTTGTGAGAGGTCGAAAGCGGATTTCCTTGACTTCCCCGGCCTTCTGGTGCTTTCGATTTTCCCGGTCTTTCCGGTTCTGCTCGTACTTGAATTTCCCGTAGTCGAGGATCTTTGCGACAGGAGGCCGCTGAGTTGGGGAGATCTCCACAAGATCCAGCCCCCGTTCGCGCGCCAATCTCAAAGCCTGGTCTGTCGGCACCGTTCCTATCGAGACGTTCTGATCGTCAATCAGATGGACTTGCCGAATATGGATCCTCTCGTTTACTCGAAGTTCCCGACTATCCTTAGCTATCGCTCCCTCCTCTTAACTCTCACAACTTGCCAAGCACCATTGACCCGCATTCAAACATGTGTACAACCTATATGATCGTAAACGATAACAGTGGCGACAGGTCGGCAACCGATTTCCCAGGAAATAATGTGGTAGTGCAACGATATCAAATACAGTCAATGATTTCGATCAAATGTCCGAGTACCTCTGGTGACAGGCTGGCGCTATACTTCGCGAAAGCTTGGGGGGAGCGGCTCCATTTGGGAGCCGGGCTTGGCAGTTCCGAATCACTAGACAACGGTTCAACACTTGGAATTCGCACAAGCTAGCTTCCTTCAGGGCCAGCCCGGGCTAGCAAGCTCAAGAATAAGAATCGCCGATTCGCCTCCCGGCGGATCGGCCGGGAGCCTCTATCTTCTGCTCGAGGGTGGAAACGAGCGGCTGTGCTCGACGTTTGCCGACGCCGCCGTCCGCGCCTACTACTCTGGCGACACCAGCAACGCCGTATCCAGCCTGATGCGATGCATGAGGGCAGGCTCGAGCGCGGCGGCCGCGGCGGCAAGTCCCAACGAAGAGCGGCTCGATCTCGGCAGCACGGGCATTGTGGTGCACGGCAAGGACCTGATCATCGCGCAGCTTCCGCCGACGCAATTATTCATCTTCCGGGATAACCAGCTCAATTCGCGCCCCGAGCCCGGGTCCGCCGTCAGAACGCCGGACGACGGCCTGCCGTTCGACAAGGAAATAGAGATACTTCGGGCGAACCTGACCGAAGGCGACCTGATCGTCTTGACTTCCTCCGTCGTAGCCGAAGTTCTGCGCGAAAGGGAGATTCGCGGCCATCTCGTTCGTTACGCGCCGGAAGACTCCGCCTACCAGATCGCCGCGCTGGCCGCTCAACGCGGCGCGGTCGATTGCGACGTGCTCATACTTAAGGCGGAATCCGCCGCGAAGCCGGAGGCGTTGGACAAACCGACCGCGCGCCCGCTGCGGCAGACCAGGAATTTGCCAGGATCGACGGGTGCGGCAGACCACCGCGCAGCCAACCGGGAACCGGACTGGCGCGCCGCCGAAGCGGGCGCTGCCGCGGAGGCCAGACTCGCCCCCAGGAGCGCCCTCGGGAAGGTTGGCGACTTTGCCGTAGGCGTGTGCCTGCTGCTCTTGGTGTTGCCTGCGTTGACAGTCAAAGGCATCGTGAGAGCATTGACGCCCCGGTCGACCGGGGCCTCCGAGTCGTCGCCATACACGAACGCGACGGGGGGCGATAGTCGGCCTGTGTCCGATTACGAGCGGCGGCGGCAGGCGATAGCCGGCGGTCCTGAAGAGCTGAATGAGCTGAATCGTAGGGTGCTGGAATCGAAGCGAGATACCGTGCTCAAACCGTGGCCTGAGGTCGAGGATGGCCGAACGGGTGGAATTCGAGGAGCCTTGACGTCATTGTTCGGTGGTCGCGATGCATTAACCGCCGGACGTCGACCGAGGTCGCGATTTAGACCGGGCTTGGCAATCCTGCTCGTTTCGGTAGTTGCTCTTGTCGTCGTGCTTGTGATACTGGCGATTCGAGGAGACGAATCACCCACCGTGGCGCCGGAACAAACGGCGTCAGCGGAAGTACAGACCGAAGCCGAGCGCGAGCCAGAGCGGACTTTGGCGGGAGGGAGCGCCGCAAATGCGTTCGCCGAGGCAAAACGCCACTTTGACGCGGCAATACGGGAGAGTGAGCGGATCCCCGCCCTCGCCGGGTTGCAGGATGCGATAGCGGTAGCCAACCAGGCGATTAACGCAGGCTACAACGAGGGTGAAGTCAACCGCCTTCTCGCACAAATCCAGACCGAGCAAGACCGGCTGAACCAGGTTTACCGTCTGGTGACGAGCGCCACCATCGATGAGTTCAACGACACCGGAGTCGGCATAGCAAGGATCGTTCCCCAGCTGGAGGTTCGGCAGGACATCCAATACGTAATAGACGCCGTGGAGAAGAGGTTGATCGAATATCGCGCGGCCAAGCGCGGTTCGATAGTGCTCAGGGAGGGCGAACAAGTCGGCCAGGCCGCCGTCACGAACATCATAGGCATGGTCGCGCGCGAGCTAAGCCTGCTTGTTATCGATAGCGATTTCAACGTCTTCAGCATCGTGCCCGACCGCTCTGCGCAGCTGTTGAGGGTCAGCGGAACGGATCAGTGGAAGCTCCCGGTCGCGGTCGACAACTTCAATAACAACATGTACATCCTGGATCCCGCCGCCAACCGGATTCATAAATATCAGCCGAC
Source organism: Chloroflexota bacterium (assembly GCA_965263025.1). GTDB lineage: Bacteria > Chloroflexota > UBA11872 > UBA11872 > VXNJ01 > JAPOVO01. Next base: position 1,407,764 of record OZ253578.1, read on the forward strand.
GGCAAATGGATACGAGGTCGAGCCGATCGACTACTTCGATCCGTCCGAGGATGTCGATATAAGCACCGCGATAGACATGGCCATAGACGGTGATGTTTTCGTGCTGCTGTCGGATAACACTATCGAACGGTACCGGGGCGGCAAGAAACTGCGGTTTCAGATTAGCGGGCTGGACCGTCCCATGAATAAAGCCACTCGTTTGTACACGGATACCGATGCCGACAGCCTCTACGTGGTCGACGACGGGAACGCCCGCATCGTCGAAATTGACAAGCGCGACGGCAATGAAGGGCGGTTCGTGCGTCAGTTCATCTATCGCGGCGCCGACAGCTTCTTTTCGGACATTCGGGCGCTTTGGATAAGCGAGCTCGACGGCAGATTGCTCGTGCTGGGCGCTGAATCGCTCCGGCAGTTCGTATTGCCGAAAAGAGCTGAGTAGAAGCAGCTTCGCGGACGCTCGCGTCGGAGCGGGTAGCGGGAATCGAACCCGCATTTCAACCTTGGGAAGGTTGCGTTCTGCCATTGAACCATACCCGCGCTGCGGGATTCGAGATTAGACCTCCGGGGAAACGCTGTCAAAGTCCGCGGATTTAGCGCGGAGCAGTGTCGGGTTCGCGAACCGCCCGTACCTGACGTGTGACGAACCAACGCCAAACGAGCCGCCCCTGACATGCGATTAACCGTCGCCAAATGACGCCGACCGCCGCCAAGCAGTTAGAATGCGCGCAGTCAGTCTCGCTCTGCGTAACCGACCATTTCGCACTAATCCTACGGGGGCACCGATGCAAGATATCCGCAACATTGCCGGAAGAGTCAGCGAAAACGTCGAGAAAGTCATTCTCGGAAAGCCCGGTGTGGTCGAGTTAGTGATCGTCGCGCTCGTCGCGCGGGGTCACGTTCTAATCGAGGACGTGCCCGGGGTCGGAAAGACCACGCTGGCAAAGGCGATATCCCAGTCGATCGGGTGTACCTTCAAGCGCGTCCAGTTCACGCCTGACATCCTGCCAAGCGACGTTACCGGGGTCTCGATTTTCAACCAGAAAACGCTTGAATTTGAGTTTCGACCGGGGCCGATAATGGCCCAGATCGTGCTCGCCGACGAGATCAACAGGGCCACGCCAAAAACTCAGTCCTCGCTCCTCGAGGCGATGGAGGAGCAGCAGGTCACGGTCGATGGTGTGACCTACAACCTTCCTGATCCGTTTTTGGTGATGGCGACGCAGAACCCGATCGAGTACGAGGGCACCTATCCGCTGCCCGAGTCGCAGCTCGACCGCTTTTTCATGCGCATCATCATGGGATACACGAGCCGTGCCGACGAGCTTGAGATCATAGAATCGCACCTTCACAGGCAGCCAATCGAAGAGCTCGAGCAGGTGATCGGGATCGAAGATCTGCTGCAAATACAGGAGGAGATCAAAGACATATACGTGGACGCGGTCTTGCGCGAATACATCGTGGACCTTGTGCGCGCCACGCGGGACCATCGCGAGATCTATCTTGGAGCGAGCACCAGGGGCAGTCTCGCCTTGTTCAGGGGCTCTCAGGTCCTGGCCAGCTTCAGAGGGCGCGACTACGTAATTCCGGACGACGTAAAGCATCTGTGCATCCCGACTCTGGCGCATCGATTGATCGTCAGTCCTGCGGCCCGAATACGAAATGTCGATACACGTGCCATAGTCCAGGAAATCCTGGACACGATCGCCGTTCCCGGCGCCACGGCCGCCTGACCATGGTCGAATCAATAACGGAATCTGTCCATATCACGGTCGATAACGTGGAAAATTGGGGATGGTGCGGCGTAGCCGCGTGCTCCGAGCATCTGGTCGCATCCACGATCGGGCAGTCCAGCGCTGCCGCCGCTTCGGCAGCGCTGGAAGCGAGCCTGACCGAGCGGCCAGGCATCGATGCTCGTCCGGCGCAACCGTGGCTTGAGATATTGCGGGAGCGGCTTGGCGGCGCTAACGGAAGCGATCCCGATCTCGCCCTCGACGGAACCCGCTTTCAGAAGAGAATCTGGCGGGCTTGCCTCGAGATTCCCGCGGGCGAGACCCGAACCTACAGCTGGGTCGCGCAGTCGGCGGGATATCCGGGCCGAAACTATGCGCGGGCCGCGGGCGCGGCGCTCGGCTCGAACCCCGCGCTCGTTTTTGTCCCGTGCCACCGCGTCATCCCGGCAAATGGCGAACTCGGCGGCTATGCCGCGGGACGCGATCTGAAACGAAGGCTGCTTGCGATGGAGCGTAGCGCGACGGTGAAAGTCTAGGCTCTCCGCCTATTCCTGACCGTTGGCTTCGCCGCGTTCACGCCGCCTGTGTTCCGTGAGGTAGTCGTCGGTGTAAAACCCGACTTCCCTGCCCTGGTAGACCGTCACGTAGAAGTCATCCCGCGAGGACTCGGCGGAGAGCGCAATGCGATCGTCGATCTCCTGGATGAGATTCAATATTTCGGATTCGTGAATTTCCCTCACCAGCACGAGCGTGGCGAATATCGACTCGTAGCCGTAGTGCAAGTCGACCCTGCCCAGCTCGTCGCCGCGCAAGCTGAGCAAGTACCCCTCGGAGTGGGGCGTTCTGTATTGCCGGGTGAAGTCCAGGTCACTCATCAGCTGGCCGGTCGAGTTGGCGAATGTCCAGCCCTACGTCAAGCGCCGCCACGGAGTGCGTCAGCGATCCCACCGATATGTAATCGACGCCGGTCTCCGCAATTTCCCTCACGTTATGAAGGCCAACCATTCCCGACGCCTCCAGCTTAGCCCTTCCGGCGGAAATCTTCACCGCTCGCGCCATTTCTTCGATGCGCATGTTGTCGAGCAGTATCAGGCTGACGTCAAGCTCCAGACACTCGGCCACCTGATCAAGCGTGTCGCACTCCACCTCGATGAATCTGGCGCGTTCGCCCGCCGAACGTCGAACCCGCGACACGGCCTCGCGAAGCGATCCCGCGGCTGCAATATGGTTGTCTTTGATCAGCGCGGCATCGAACAGCCCCATGCGGTGGTTCGCGCCTCCGCCGGCGCGAACCGAATATTTGTCGAAAATCCGAAGCCCTGGTGCGGTTTTCCTGGTATCGAGTATTGTCGCGCCGGTTCCGCTGACCGCTTCGACGTACCTGGCGGTCTGAGTGGCTATTCCGCACATGCGCTGCAAGAAATTCAAAGCTACTCGCTCAGCCGCCAGCATCGACCGGGCAACTCCGTTTACGACGGCCAACGTTTCCCCGGCTTCGAACGCGCCACCGTCCGGAAGCCGCAACTCGGTTCGCACTTCTGGAGAGACCTGCCGAAACGCGGCCTCGAATACCTCGATTCCGGCGAGCACACCCGGTTCGCGGGCGACTGCGCGAGCCTCGATCTGAACCCATCCCGGCACGGCGGTCTCCGAGGTAATGTCGCCGGCGCCGATGTCTTCGGCAAGCGCGGCGGCCACCGTCCGTCCAACAACGCCGGCATCCAGCCTGGCCGGCGCGCCAGCCAATTCGACATCATCTAGACGGTCCACTACGGACCTGACCATTGGACCTCCAGATATTGCGTAAGGGCCCGAACTGCCGCCAGGAGATTGTAAGAGAGAATTCGGCGTCAGGGCAGAAGACTCCAGCCCATTCGTGGCGAATCAACTCGAAATTCGTATCCGCCTTCGAAAAGCCTCCGCCGTCACGGCGTCGACAGCGCTCCCTCGCGGCGTGGAGTCAGCGTCCGCTATCGACACAACACGCCGCCGTTACCGGCGGCGGCCGTCTTCGTCGAGCCGGGCCTTGGCAAGCATTGCTTTCGTAATTCTCGCTCTATGCGTCGACACGAACTCCGCCGTTTCGGCCGGCGCGACGTCGGCCAGAATGCGCAAAGCCCAGCCGATTCCGAGCCGGACGAAGTGGCGCTTGTCATGAATGCTCGCTTCGAGAAGGTCGAGCGTTAACCGGGGACGCGGAACGCTGCCGATCTTGGGCACGCGCCCTAGCTTGCCCATGCGCGCGCGGGCCATTTTGCTTAGTCCCGCGTTGAGTGTCGTCGTCGTAACGAGAGCGATCCTGCGAAACCAGAACGGTTCCTCGCGCAGGCTCCAGTCGCGCAGCGTTTCCTCGGAGATCACACCCTCTTCGAGATGCCCAGCCGTGAGGACCATCGATATCGGATCGGCCAGCGCCCACGTGTCGGGGGCGGCGCACCAGTTTTCCACGACCTCCCACGTCGCCGACGTAAAGGCGGGCTGACCGGACATGAACTTGATTGCGCAGGTCGCCTCCTCGAGGCTGGCCAGGAATCAGCCGTCGATTACGCTCAAATCGACTGGCAGCCCAAATCGCTGAACATATTCCAGGGCGATCTTGTGAATTGACGGAGAATCAACACCCAGGTTCTCGCGGTCCTCGAGTTTCAGATACTTCGCTTCACCGGCGGCTCGTTCCGGCGTGGCCGCCGCCTGAAGCATTTCCCGGAGACGGTTTCCCGATGCCTTCGCGGCCGCCTTGGCCATCACTTCAGCAGCCGCGCCGCAACGTCAACCGCGTCGGCGAGCGGCTGGAGGTCGATCAGCCCCATGTGTCCGATGCGGAATATCCGGCCTCGAAGCTCGCCCTCGCCTCCACCGAAGATCGTGTGGTGCTCACTTTCCGCACGGGCCATGAACGCCGCGGAATCGGCGCCATGAGGAAACCGCACGGCCGTAACGGTATTCGATGCCGAATCGCCCCTGGCGAACAGCTCGAGGCCCGCCGCGGCCAGCCGCCCCCGCACAAATGCGCCGTATTCGCGGTGCCGGTCAAATACGCGCTCAAGTCCCTCCGCCGCTATTCGCTCCATCGCGGCGCGCAGAGCGAAACAAACCGGCAGAGGCGGCGTCCACGGATACTGCCCCCGGTCGAGCGCATCGCTTATCGATCCGATATCAAAATAAAAGCGGGGGCAGGTCGCTCCACGGCTAAATCGCCAGGCTCGCTCGGTCATCGCCAATAGCGCGGCCCCCGGTGGCGCCATCAGCGCCTTCTGGGATGCTGTGAACGCAACGTCAACGCGCCAGGCGTCCATTTCAAGCGGAATCGCGCCGACGGAGCTGACACCGTCCACGACGAACAGCAGGTCCCGGCTGCCTATTGCCTCACCCACGCCTTTCACGTCGTTCGTCACGCCGGTCGAGGTCTCGTTGTGGGTGAGGAAGACGCCGCGGTAGTCACTGGAATCAAGCCGCGTCGCCACTTCCGCGGGATCGATGGCCTCGCCAAGCTCAACTTCGAGCACCTCCGCTTGCAAACCAAACGCCGCCGCCAGCGCGCGCGTGCGATCAGCAAAAACGCCCCCGACAATGGACAGGACACGGTCGCCGGGAGAAAAGAAATTGACGACCGACGCCTCCATGGCGCCCGTGCCGGAGCTCGCGAGAAGCAAAACATCGCCGCGCGTCCCGAAGAACTCACGAGCGCCGTCCGTTATGTTGCGGAGGAGATGACCGAAGTCAGGCCCCCGATGATTGATCATCTGCCGCGAGCATTCGACCAGGACTTCTTTAGGGAGCTCGGTCGGTCCGGGTATGCGCAAGTTCGTAACTGGCATGTCCATCTCTAACTGATTGGGCGGCGCCTGAACCGCAGGAAGCGAGAACAGGCTATTTCAAGCTATCGCCTTACTCAAGTCTGTCTCTCTATATCGGGGCCGCCCACCAGGTAGTTGTTAATATTTGCTTACCCGAGCTAAGCAGGCTCGTGTAAAGATCACCTGCGATTTGACGATCGAGTCGGAGTGGTTATTCGGCGTTCGGTTCGAGCCGATGAGACCACCGACCGCAAATTAGGTACAGACGCCGGACGCTCATGGCGTCCCACGATGACGGAGACCGATCTTGAACGGATCAACAATATCTCGCCGGCGGACGATAGTCGCGGCGCTATGCCTGGCCGCCGCGGCGGCAATTGCCGGTTGTCAGGATTCTGGCAGGGACTCGACTGCCGCCGGCGCGCACGTCGCGGGCGGCGCGCCGTTTGGCGCCGAGTCCGGCGCTGGCGTTCAGCTTGCGGCGCAACCGGCCGCGCTGGCGCCAGACAACGGCCAGGACGCCGCGGAAACCAGCGGCGCGGCCGCTGAGGCTGAGAGCCTTACTGTTCCCGACCTCGTCAAACTAATCTCCCCAGCGGTCGTTCATATATCGACGAGACAGCTCTCCGTCGATTCGCTAGGACGCCCGGTCCCCGAGGGCGGCGTGGGCACGGGCTTTGTTATCGACAACTTCGGGCACGTCTTGACGAACAATCACTTGATTGCCGACGCCGGCCGAATACTGGTTACCACCATGGAGGGCCGCGCGCTGGAAGCTGACTTGATCGGCAGCGATCCACAAACCGACGTTGCCGTGCTTCAGATCGACCCAGAAGGACTTTCAGTGGTCCAGCTCGGCGAATCGTCCGCGCTCGAGGTTGGCGAGCAGGTCGTTGCGATAGGGCACGCTCTGGATCTGCCCGGAGGTCCGACGGTGACGGTCGGCGTGGTCAGCGCGCTGGACCGCACTTTGACGAACGTAGACGGAGCCGGATGGGCCCTGAGCGCTCTCGTCCAGACCGATGCGTCGATCAATCCGGGTAACAGCGGGGGGCCGCTGTTGGACATGACGGGCAAGGTTGTGGGAATCAACACCGCCGGCATCCCCGGAACTCAAAATATTGGCTTTGCCATCTCCATCGACAGCCTCAAGCCGATCATCGACGAACTCATTACCAACGGGCGCATCGAGCGCGGATTCATCGGCATCATTACGGCCACCGTCACTCGCTCGATTGCCCGGCAAAACGACCTGCCGGTTGAACAGGGAGTATTTTTGCTGGAGGTAGGTCCAGGGACGGGCGCCGCCAGGGCCGGACTCGAGCGGGGTGACATAATTGTCGAGTTGGCTGGCGACGAAGTGAGCGACTCGGGCGACCTGAGTCGGATACTCGCCCTGCACAAACCGGGGGCGACCGTTGAGGTGCGGTTTCACCGGGAAGATGAGACCAACGCCCGAACCGTGCAAGTAACGCTGGGGAAGCGACCGGACGAATAATCGAAGCGTCCGGATTGGGGGACTACCCTTGGATCCATCCGCCTACGTGGACTTTTCCGAAAAAGTCAGCAATAACGTCGGCAGAGTAATCGTTGGCAAGCAGGCCGAGATTGAAAGGATCATCGTCGCCCTGATCTGCAGGGGCCACGTGCTCCTGGAGGACCTGCCCGGCACAGGCAAAACCATGCTTGCGCGAGCACTCGCGATTTCACTGGGCGGCACGTTCAAGCGTATTCAGTTCACCCCCGACCTGCTGCCCAACGACGTGACGGGAGTCTCCATTTTCAACAGCAAGTCGTCAGAGTTTGAATTCAAGGCGGGTCCCGTATTCGCCAACATCTTGCTCGCCGACGAAATCAACCGCGCCACCCCCCGAACGCAGTCGGCAATGCTCGAGTGCATGGGTGAAAATCAGGTCTCGGCTGACGGCGTTACCTACGCTCTTCCTCAGCCCTTCCTCGTGGTGGCCACGCAGAACCCCATTGAATATGAGGGTACGTTCCCACTTCCGGAAGCGCAGCTAGATCGGTTTTTCATGAAGCTGAGTCTTGGTTACCCCAAGACCAGCGAAGAGAAGCGGATTCTCTACGACCAGGCCTCCGGGCATCCCGTTCACTCGATCGGCGCCGTAACCGACACTACGGCGCTCGCCGAATTGCAGAATAACGTCGGCCAGGTTCACGTCGACGACACCGTTGCGGACTACATCTTGGCGTTGACGCGATCGACGCGGAGCCACCCGAACGCAGCTCTGGGAGCGAGTACCAGGGGATCGCTTGCACTGTTCGCCGCGTCACAGGGCCTGGCGGCCATCCGCGGGCGAGATTACGTTCTGCCGGACGACGTAAAGGAGGTCGCCGTCGACGTCCTGACGCACCGCATCCTCGTTGATCCCGAGAGCGCGCTCCGGGGATTTTCCGCCGAAGACATAACCGGCGCCGTTCTCGCCGACACCGAAGTAGTCCTGGCCTCATAAACCATGGCCGGGATCCTCGTGTCGGCGGCCGCGCTGCTCGCCGCGGGACTCATTACAGGTCTGGCCGTTTTCTTCGTTCTCGTTTATGTGATCATTGGAGTCTTCGCCGCCAGCAAGCTATGGATATGGAGCATCGATCGCGGGCTTCGCCTGAGCCGGCAGTTGCCCCGCAGAGTATTTCTTGGCGAGACGATTCCCGTCACGATTTCGCTCCAAAACAGGAGCTTCCTCCCCATTCCCTGGCTCAACGTGCGCGAGACGCTGCCGCACGAGCTTGCGACCTACGAAGTAGTGCGTCGAGTGATCGCCATCAAGCCGCGGTCACGAGTGGACATCCACTACCAGCTGTCGGGCAGCCGGCGGGGATATCACCCCGTCGGGCCGCTGGAGACTCGGTATGGAGACGTGTTCGGCTTCGCACAGCGTCAAGTCGGTCTCAACCAACCCGTAAACGTGATCGTCTATCCGGAAATCGTGCCGCTCGACAAACTGGGGCTGCCATCAACCACGCCGTTCGGCACGATAAAAACTCCAAAGATTCTCTACGAAGACCCCTCCAGAGTCATTGGCTGCAGGGAATACAAGCCTTCGGACAGTCCGAGGATGATCAACTGGAAGGTGTCGGCCCGAACCGGGATCATCCACGTTCGCCAGCTCGAGCCGGCAGTCAGTCACGAAGTGACGATATTCGTCGATCTCAACCCTAGCGGCTATTCCAGGGAGTGGGTCAGCTTCTCCAGCGAGCTGAGCATAGTCGTTGCGGCGTCGCTCGCTTCCGCGCTCATATCGAACAGACAGTCCGTCGGCGTCGTGGTCAACGGTCTCGACCGGGTAATGGTGGGCGGCCAGGCGATCCCGGGCGAACGGGCCCGCAGAATCCGCGGCTCGCGGCGGCCGCGGGCGCCGGTGGGAAAGGGCCGCAAGCATCTTATGGAAATTCTGGCCCTGCTCGCCAGAGTCGGCTTGCTCGAGGGCGAGGCCATCGGGGACGAATTACGCGCGGGCTCGCTCAGGCTCTCATGGGGATCCACGCTAATAGTCGTCACAGGAAAAGGCGACACCCAGCTCATACGGTCGCTTCTCGATAGAAAGAAAGCGGGCCACAATGTTGCGGCAGTGTTCACCGACGCGCTCGAGGCCTCCAGGGCGACGGCGCTTGCCGTCGCCGCGGGGATAGAAGCGCACTCGGTCGCGGGACGGGAGGGGATGAATGTCTGGCGAGACGGTCGAGCGGCCTTATAGCAGGCTGATCCTCGCGTCGCTGGCGTCGGTTTGCTTTGCCGCGCTAGCGCTGGGACTCAGCTTCGGCTTTATGGCTATGGGCGTCTCGTCGCAGCAGTCCTGGCTGGCCTTCACGCTGATGTTGAGCAACTTCCTCATAAGCTTTTTTATCTTCATGAGAGGACAGGGCGCGCGCGGCGACAAACCGGGATGGAAGGACTGGCTCGTGTTCGCCGTGCCGTCGCTATTGATCCTGCGGGGGCTAGGGATCGTTCAGGGCGGCTCTAGCGTCGATTTCGAGCAAGACGGTTGGTTTGTCGGATCGTTCTTCGCCATCATGGACGTCTCGACCATCCTCATGGCCGTGATCCTTGTGATTATCTGGCAGGCGACCGCATTCCTGGCCCGCAACATCGAGGAGCTTCATCCTCAGCAGAGCGAGATACCGCCGTCGATAAATTCGCCCGAATATTACGGCTGGATGACGAGCAGCGCGCGCTGGATCGACCGTAAGGCCGCGGTTGGCAAGATCACCGCCGGAGGAATCGCGGGAGGGGCGATTCTAACGGCAACGACCGCCTTCACCGCCGGTGGAATCACAGGCGGTGAAGCCCCCGTCATATCGCCAGCGGCCCCACTGACGATCCTCGTCTTCTACTTCATAGGGTTGCTGGTGCTTCACAGCTACGCAAACCTGGTGCGGCAAACTTCCACTTGGTCGATGCAACTGGCGCGGCAAGCTTCCGGCATAACGGAGAATTGGGTCCGTTCAAGCCTGTTTGTCCTGGGTTTCGCACTGTTGATCGCGCTTTTCATCCCCGCCTTCCGCATACCGAACGCCCACGGATTCTGGGCGGGTCTGGTGAGAGTCATATTCGTCGTCTGGCAGATTTTGATGATTCCCTTGGTGGCGGCGTTCGCGTTGCTGGGAAAGCTGATTTCGCTGCTGCAATTTGGCGCTTCCTCGGTAGAGCAATCTCGCGCGCCGCAACAAGTATCGGAGGCCACTGGTAACGGCGATTCACCGCTTCAGTTCCTGCAGGCGGGGTTTATGTGGGTCGTGCTGGCCTTCACGGCCTTCCTGATCTACAAGCGAGTTACGAGCGCGCGTCCCCAGTGGAAAATCGGCAAGCTGCTCAGAATCGCGCTGGTCGGGCTCGGCGCAATCTTCAAGTCCATCCTGCTCGGGCTGGCCTCGTTGCTACAACTGTCCGGTGACGCCGTAAGGCTGCTCACGGTCGAAGCGGCGGCCTGGGGAATGAACGCGATGGGAATACGCAAATCGTCAGTCTTCTTCGGCGGCCAGGCGGCTGCGGCGCTGTCCAACCGCGAGAGTATTCGGCGAATCTACCTGAACACCCTGCGCGAGGCTGAGCGGGCGGGTATGGCGCGAGGCCCGAATCAGACCGCCATCGAGTATCAGGGAGATCTCCTTGAAGTCTGCGAGTCGAACACGTCCGACGTGACAGAGCTGACGCAGGCGTTTGTCCGCGCGAGATACATGCGCGCTCCGATTGACGATAGCTTGGTCACCGGCGCGCGCGGGAACGGCGACCGGATTAGGGCGTTCCTGCGAACGTTTCGGTGAATCCCGACCTGTTCGATCACGCGTCGGCCGAGGCGAGACTCAAATCAACGCCGCTGGCCGCCCGGATGCGTCCCGGCGCGCTGGACGAGTTCGCGGGGCAAGAGCATCTACTTGGCCCCGGCCGCCCGCTCTGGATAGCTCTTGAACGGGACCGTCTGTGGTCGGCCCTCTTGTGGGGACCGCCGGGCAGCGGCAAGACCACCCTGGCCACGCTGGCCGCATCGACCACAAAGAGCCATTTCATAGCCCTCAGCGCCGTCACCGCCGGCGTGGCGGACATCAAAGCGGCAGCCAAATCGGCAAAAGACGAGTTCAAGCTGCACCAGCGTGGCACCCTGCTATTCGTAGACGAAGTGCACCGCTTCAGCAAGTCCCAGCAAGATGCGCTGCTTCCTTATGTTGAAGACGGGACCGTGGTGTTTTGGGGAGCGACGACCGAAAACCCCTACTTCGAGGTCATCGCGCCTCTGCTGAGCCGCGTTCGCGTTCTCAAGCTGAACCCACTCTCCCAGGACCTGCTGGCGCAAATCCTGGAGCGGGCACTTTCGGATGCCGACCGGGGACTTGGCGACTTCAAGCTGGGAATAACGGAAGACGCCAGGAGATTCATAATCGACCGCTCCGGCGGCGACGCGCGGATCGCCCTAAACTGGCTCGAAGCAGCCGCGGAGCTTGCAAGGGACGACGGCGTTGCAACTATCGAGCTCGGCGCGGTCGAACGATCGGTTTTGGTTAGAAGTGTCCGCTACGACCGCAAGGCCGACGAGCACTACGACACGATTTCGGCATTCATCAAGAGCGTCCGCGGTTCAGACCCCGATGCGAGCGTGCTGTGGCTGGCAAAAATGCTGCACGCCGGCGAGCAGCCGGAATTCATAGCTCGGCGGCTGCTCATTCTGGCTTCCGAGGACGTTGGAAACGCCGAACCTCAAGCTATTTCGGTGGCGCTCGCCGCGTACCAGGCCGTCGAGCGGCTGGGTTTGCCGGAGGCTACGTACGCTCTCGCGCAGGCAACCATCTATCTGGCCGCCGCGCCCAAGAGCAACTCCGCCGGAGCAGCCCTGCAAGCGGCTCGCGCCACGATCGACGCGGGGGCCGACCTGACCGTGCCGCTCCACTTGCGAAACGCGGCGTTTTCGGGCGCCAGAGCGCTGGGCTACGGTCGCGACTACAAGTATGCGCACGACTATCCCGATCACTTCGTCGAGCAGGACTACACACCCGAATCCTTGAAGGGGTTCCGTTTTTACAAGCCGTCTTCCAGCGGATACGAAGCCCAAATCGGGGAGCGGCTGAAACAGTTGCGAAGGTCTAGCCGCGCCGACTCGGACCGGAGCTAAGGCCCAGCTCGGAAATAGCGCTTGATTACGGGCCGCAGCGCCTGCTGCTGAACGTTATTTACGAATATGTCCACGCGCTTGGACTTCTCGCCTTTGGTCTCGAACTGAATCCGTCCGGGGCCCATGCGGTAGCGCTTGAAGGTCTTCCAGGGCATTATCCGTCCGCGTCCCAGCGCAAAGCCCCCCGCCGTAAATCTGTATCGGGTCGGCAGTACGACTATCAGAATTACAAAGAGGATGATCAGCACCAGGGCATTCGCAGGTATGCCGGGGATTTCCATGCCGGGGAGGGTGCCAAGATTTGCAAGGCCGAGCACAACCAGCAGATGCCAGCGGTGGACCATTATCTTCTGAAGGAATCCAAGCCTCGTCGAGTGAACCTCCACGCCGGGAGGCGGCTTGGCGAACGGCACCCAGATTTTCGAGAACATCATGGCTATGAAAAAGCCCGACACCGCAGTGAGAAGCAGGGGAATGAATTGACTAGACTCCACGGACTCCCTGCCGTTCCTCAAGTGCTACCGAAATACCCCGGCACATTTGGAGCTCGCCTCGCTAAAGTAGAATTTGCAACTGGATATCAACGTTAAGGATATCAAGGGCGGTGAACGAAGTCAGATGTCTGGCCACTCGAAATGGTCCACGATCAAGCGTCAAAAGGCTGCGGTCGACGCCAAACGCGGACGCGCTTTCTCGAAACTATCCAAAGAAATAAACATCGCGGCGCGATTAGGGGGCGCCGACCGGGAGTCCAATTACCGGCTGCGGCTTGCCGTGCAACGCGCTCGGGCGGCCAACATGCCCGGCGCCAATATCGAAAAAGCCATCAAACGGGGCGTCGGTGAAGACCGGGACGCACCGGAAATGTTCGACCTTTCGTACGAAGGCTACGGCCCCGGCGGTATCGCGCTCTTCATCGACGTATTGACAGACAACCGGAATCGGTCCGTCGCGCAAATCCGTAACGTCCTCGGAACTTCCGGCGGTCACATGGCCGGCTCGGGGAGCGTCGCCTGGATGTTCGAGAGCCGTGGGGAAATCGTGGTGAAGGCAAACGGAAACGATCCGGACGAGATATTCATGATGGCCGCGGACTCGGGCGCCGCCGATGCCGAGATCGACGACTCCGTCGTTTATGTTTGGACCAAGCCCCACATGCTCGACGAGGTGCGAACGAAGCTCGTGAACGAGGGGCTCGAGATCGATCAGGCGGAACTGGGGCGGGTCGCGTCGAGTCCCGTAGACGCGGAAGGGCGCGGCGCTCTGCAAGTGCTCAAGCTCGTTTCGAACCTCGAAGAGCTCGAAGACGTCCGCAAGGTAGATACAAACCTGAACATCACCGAAGACCTCGTAGACACGTACGCGGCCGCCTGAGCGATGCTTACTCTGGGAGTGGACCCAGGTATCGCTAATCTCGGATTCGGTCTCGTCGATGGGGAAACCGATCCGGTTCTCGTTGAATATGGGTGTCTGGTTACAAGCGCCGGCGGCAGCGCCCCGAAACGGCTGCTCGAGATTCACGAAGGCATCGAACGGGTGCTCGATTCTCACCAGGTGACCGACGTCGCCATCGAGCAGACGGTGTTCGGGCGGAACGTTTCCACGGCGACTTCGGTCGCGCAAGCCGGCGGCATCGTGATGCTGTCCGCCGCGCGGCGCGGCATCGCGGTAGCGGAATACTCGCCCCCGCAGATAAAGAACGCCGTCACGGGAAGCGGCAACGCCGATAAACTCCGGGTCCAGGAGATGGTCAGGGTGATTCTGAACTTGCGGAACATGCCCGAACCCCACCACGCCGCGGACGCCCTCGCCGCCGCAATTTGCCACGTTCAGAATCACCGGCTCAAATTGAGGCTCGCGGCTTCGCGCGGATGAGGCCCTCGCGCTTGCCGGGACGAGCTTGTTCTGCGACTCGCCGCGCCCGGAATCAGCGGTGATAAGCCAGGTGACCGGCACCGTAATCCGGGCCGGGGAGGACTGGCTGGAGATTCAGCCGCGCGGACTCGGTATCGGTTTGCGCACATTTGTAACCCGCGGCGCGGCTGCTCGATACGCGTCGCCGGGCGCGGAAGTCTCGCTGCACACGCGAATCCACACAAGCGACGACGGTCCGTCCCTGTTTGGCTTCGAGAACCGCACCGAAGTTGACGCTTACGAAGCCTTGAAAAGCGTTTCCGGCGTGGGGCCTCGAATGGCTCTGCGGATTCTCTCGGCGCTCCCCGCCGGCCGCCTGATCAACGCGCTAAACAACGGCGACGCGAAGGCGCTTCAATCTGTGTCGGGCGTGGGCGCCAGAACCGCCGCACGCCTCATCGTAGAGCTAAAAGGTAAGCTGGTGGGCGACGACACGCTACAGGCCGTCCCGGACGGAGCCAATGAGGCTATCGAGGCTTTGCTGGCGCTGGGTTATTCCCGAGCTGAAGCGATGGAAGCGGCTGCGGACTCCGCCAAACCGGGCATGACGGTCGAGCAGCAGATATCCGCCGCGCTGACCGCGCTGGCCAGGCGGTAGACCTTGTATAGAGCATTGCGAGCACCAATTTGGCCGAGCGGATAGTCGCGCCGGAACGGGCGACCCTGGAAGGTCAGCACGACGCCACGCTGCGCCCAAAAACACTCGACGACGGGGAGTTCATTGGGCAGTCGAAGGTCAAGTACGGCCTGCGCATTCTCCTGCTCGCCGCCCAAAAACGCGGCGAACCGGTCGACCACATTCTCATCTGCGGGCCGCCGGGTCTTGGAAAGACGACGCTCGCCTACATCATCGCCCGCGAAATGAACGCCAACGTCCGCGTCACCAGCGGCCCTGCGCTGGACCGGCCGGGAGACCTGGCAGCCACATTGAACAGCATGAGCGAAGGCGACGTGCTCTTCATCGACGAGATTCACCGGCTCGGCAAGCCCGTGGAGGAAATCCTGTACCCCGCGATGGAGGACCGCGAGCTCGATCTTGTTGTCGGTCAGGGAAGAGGCTCGGCGTCGAGAAGCTATCGAATCGCGCTGCCGCCCTTCACGCTCGTCGGCGCAACCACCAGAGTCGGTCTCCTCAGCGCGCCGCTGCGAGACAGGTTCGGCGTCATCTACCGGCTTGACTTCTATTCAGTAGACGAGTGTGAAGAGATTGTCGGCCGATCAGCCTCGATCCTCGACGTCGATCTCGAGCCCGGCGGGCGGAAGGAAATCGCGCGCCGGGCCCGAAGTACCGCAAGAGTATGCAACCGCCTGCTCCGCAGGGTGCGCGACTACGCGGAAGTGGAGGCCGACGGACGCATCACCAGGCAAGTGGCGGAAGCCGCCCTCGCAGCCCTCGACGTAGACTCAACCGGACTCGACGACATGGACAGGAAGATCATCGAAGCCATAATCGTCAAATTCGATGGAGGTCCCGTCGGTCTGCAAACCCTGGGCGCCACTCTGGCCGAAGACGGCGTGACTCTGGAGGACTACTACGAGCCATATTTGCTTCAGCAAGGGTTTATAGCCCGAACTCCCAGAGGTAGAGTTGCTACTCGATTGGCCTACGAGCACATGGGGATCGAGCGTCCGGAGGCGCGATCGCCTCAAAATAGACTCCTGTAGGCGGATAGTTGAATTGGGTGGCGCCGTAACGTCGAGTGTTCACGCCACGGTTACGGGAAAAGTGCAGGGAGTGGGTTTTCGGTACTTCATAATGAGGGAAGCAGCCAGCCTGGGGCTGGTCGGCTATGTACGGAATTCTCGGACGTACAACCAGCTTGAAGTAGTTGCGGAAGGGACGCGCGACCAACTGGAACACCTCCTCAGAGCAGTCCAAAGAGGGCCGCCCGGCGCCCGGGTCGTAGATCTCAGATCGACGTGGGGCGACGCGAGCGATCGTTACGACATGTTCAGGATTAACCTGACGTGAACCGGCTACTCCGCGCGGCGGCCGAAACCAGGCAAGTTCCTGAGACCGACCGTTTTCGGGCTACCCGCGCCCTCGCATGGGTTTTCTTGCTGGGCGCGTTTGGACTGTTCACCCTTGTCGTGCTGGTGCTTCCCGGCAGGATTGCCGCCGTGCTTGGCAGCATTACCGTGAACGCCGAAGTTCGGGCGGAACCGATCGAAGGCATAGTCCTCTTGCACGACCCGAACGAAGTCGCCTGGAAGCAACTCCCCGGGCCTATACCCGTGATGCCCGGATCGAGAATAGGGACCGACGCGGCGTCCCGCGCCTTCCTCGAACTATTCGATGGAAGCACCATATATCTGTACAACAACACCGAAATCCTGATCGAACAGAGCGCCCGCGGGTGGCTTCGCGACGAAGTCAAACAACTCGGATTCCGGATCTATCGGGGCAGAGCCGTTGTGGGAGTCGCGAGCACTCAGGACGAGTCTCGGCGGAAATTCTGGCTGAACGCCAATCAGGGCCGCATGGAATTCGTTGAAGGCAGCTACCTCGTTGAACTACTTCCGGACAAGCGGACCCAGGTATTAGTCCGAAGCGGCGAGGTATTCCTGTTCAACGGCGTCAATCTGGCAAACGTGGGTATCGGAGGCCGCGGCGATTATTTCGAGGATCTCGCCCCCCGGAGCCACCTGCCGCCAATGAGCCCGCTCCTGAACGATTCGCAGCTCGCGGAGCTGGCGCCAGATTCTCCGTGGCTGCCGTTCGTGGTGACCGAAGCCGGCATTGACGGGCAGACGACAAAATCATCCTTCAATATCGACCCGATCGGATCATCCGCGTTTTCCGAACGCGACTCGGCTTACAGATTCCGGAGAATCGGAGGCGGCGGCGAACAGGTAAACCGGCACGGCGAGGCTGGCATCTCTCAGGTAGTCAATCGCGATATCCGCGATTACTCCACCCTCGGCATGCGAGCGCGGGTGCAGGTCAATCATCAAAGTTTGTCGGGGGGAGGCTCGGCGGGCACCGAATACCCGGTAATGATCAAAATCTATTACGTCGACGGAGCGGGCCAGGACCAGATTTGGTACCACGGTTTCTATCATCAAAACGCCGATGGATTCTCCGTGGCGGGAGCCAGTCTGGTCCCAACCCACGAATGGGTTACCTACGAAAACCCCGATCTTCTGCACGCCATATATCCACGTCCGGTATTTATCTGGCGGGTGGAAGTGGTCGGCTCGGGATGGGAGTTCGACTCATACGTGACGGAAGTCTCGCTCGAGGGCCGCTGATCGCGGCGGTCTGGTGCTGACCACAGGCGTCGACGCCATCGAGATCGAACGGATCGAGGGCGTGCTGAGGCGTCACGGCCAACGATTCCTCGACCGGATATTCACTCCCGCGGAAGTCCGTTATTGCAGGGGCCGCGCGCGCGAGCTGGCGGCTCGATTCGCCGCGAAAGAGGCTGTCTCGAAGGCGCTTGGCACAGGCATGCGCGGGATTCGCTGGCGTGAAATGGAAGTCGTGCCCGACAGGCGCGGCAAGCCGCACGTTCGGCTTCATGGCGCGGCAAAAGAGCGGGCTCGGAACCTGGGAATCGAAGACCTGGCAATCAGCCTGACTCACGCAAGGGACCTGGCAATCGCCATGGTGGTCGGGGAAATAAAACAGAAATGACCGTCGCGCCCGGAAGAGTCTGCACGATTTCGGAAATGCGGAGGCTCGAGGCCGCGGCCGTCGGCGCCGGCGTCGCCGAGGGCCAGCTTATGGAAAATGCCGGCGCGGCAGTCTTTCGCGAGATATCGGCCGCGGTCGACGGCCTCGCTGGAACGTCGGCGGTGGTCCTGGCGGGACCGGGTGACAACGGCGGCGACGGTCTAGTCATCGCCCGGCGCCTGGCGCGCGCCGGGGCATTGGTGACGGTCGTCCTTTCCCGGCGACGCGGGCCCGACCCGCTCGTCGACGCCGCGGCCGAAGCCGGCGCCAGGTTGGTCGTCTTTTCCGACGGCGTCGCGCGCGGATTCGCGGCCAGCGCCGACCTCCTGCTCGACTGCCTGCTCGGGATCGGCAGCACACCGCCGCTGCGCGGCGAGGTCGAGCGGATTCTCAAGGAGGTCGATGGGCTGAAAGGGCCGTTTCGCGTCGCGTGTGACGTTGCGTCAGGGACCGACGCCGATACCGGCGCCGCGGACGCTAACGCCTTTTCCGCCGACCTGACCGTGGCCACGGGTCCGATCAAGCTCGGCTCCATCTTGCATCCCGCCCAAGCCAGGAGCGGCCGCGTGGTGGAAACGGACATTGGGTTGCCGGAGAAGTCCCTTTCGGAGCTGCCAGGCCGAACTCTGCTGCCCGAGGACGAGTTCGACTCGCTTCCCGTCAGGCCCGTCGCCGGGCATAAGGGCGCCTTCGGTAAAGTGTTGATAGCGGCCGGGTGTCGGAGCTACCGAGGCGCCGCCGTATTGGCCTGCCTGGGAGCCGCCCGGGCCGGAGCCGGGATGGTGTCGCTTGCGTCTATCGAACCCGTAATCGCCGCGAGTGCCGCACGCATCAGCAGTATTACGTACGAGAGTCTTGTGGACTTCGATGGATTTATTGCCGCGGTCAACGCCGAGGCGGTCGCGAAATCGATTGCGACCGCCAACGCAGCGGTTATCGGCCCGGGGCTCGGCCGAAACCGCCAGACTGACGAATTCACGAGATCGCTTATACGAGCGGCGGCGCCTGACACGCCAATGGTCGTCGACGCGGACGCCTTGAATGCCTGCGCCCCCGCCCCCGGACCGCTAGCCTCATGCCAGGCCAGCCTTGTGGCGACCCCGCATCCAGGCGAGATGGGACGGTTGCTCGGCACAAGCACGGCCGAGGTCCAACAAGACCGGCTCGCCTCGGCGCTCGAGGGAGCCAAGCTTCTGGGACAGGTTGTCGTGTTGAAGGGGGCAGGGTCAATCGTGGCCGAACCGGGCGGCGCGTACGCGATATGTCCCTGGGCGGTTCCGGCGCTCGCACACGCCGGCAGCGGCGACGTGCTGGCCGGAGTGATCGGATCATTGCTGGCTCAAGGTCTAAAGCCCGCCCCCGCGGCGCGGCTGGGAGTGCTGATCCACGCTCTTGCGGGTCAGCGAGTCGGCGAAAAGCTCGGATACGCTGGAGCTATAGCCGACGATTTGCCGGCTGAAATCCCCAAAGTCATCGAGCAGCTGCGGCAGCGCCGCGCCGGTTAGCCCAACTCCGAATCCAGCGACTCACGCCAAAGCTCGTCCAGAAGCGGAGACACGACCGCATAATCGAAGCCGCGCCTCGCCAGATAGCCGGCCAGACGCCGCCGGAACGTTGCTCTGTCGAGGCGACGCAGCGACTCGGCGCGGCGAACGGCGACCTGGCGGACAAGGTCGGCATCGTCGGGATAGCACGAATCCAGGACACTCTCGATAGTCTCCCGCGACACGCCCAGTTTCCTGAGTTCGCTGGAAACGGCCCTGCGTCCCCTGGGCCGGTTGTTTGCGCGGCTCTCGGCCCACAATCGAGAGAACTGCTCGTCGTCCAGAAAGCCGCTTCGCGTGAGATCGGCGATCACCGCCTCGATTGACCTCGCTCCCAGGTCCTCCTTGGAGAGCCTGTCGGTCATCTCCTTGACGGTTCGAGGACGCTCGCTCAGAAATCGATAGGCGACAGATTTGGCGTGTCGCGTCTCGCTCTTCGAGACTGCGTCGCTCAAGCGCTCGGACGGGACGTCCTTCCCCGTTTCGTAGCATTCCTCATCGAACACGTCACGGCGGAGACGCACGGAAGAGCCGTCGTCCAGATCAACCGCCACCCAACCCCGCCCGGCCTTTTTGTAGCTACAACCCATTACTACAGGCATATCAACGTCGAGTTACGGACCACAAAAGCCCGGCGATCGTCCCGACCAGGAAGAACGTCGATTGAATAATTAACGCGATGGTGACTCCCAAGCCGCTCAAGCCGTTTCCGAGCGGCACGATACCCAGTCCGCCGAGCCCCGCAACCACCATGGCGGCAAGTATGGTTCCTTGCAAGGCGCCGCTCGCGCCCAACATCAACACGTTCGACCGGCGGTCGCGTTGCCATTGACGGCGAAGGCGTCGTCCTATGAGCCATCCGGCGAGCACTCCGATAAGCGCCAGCGGAATCTGGCCGAGAGATGACAGCAGAAGCTGAACGAGGCCGAATATCGAAGCGATTCCAGTGAGGAATACGACTTCGCGAATCACGAGATTGCGACGCTGGACTTCCGGAGGCGGCAAGCCCAGGCATTCGTGGCAAATCAGGCCGGCCTCACCGTGCTCCATGCACTCATGGCAATACGCCCGCTCGCACCTGATGCACGTCAGCAGAGTCTCTCGATCCAAGTGGACCGTGCAGTTCGTAGCCGAGGACCCCGCGCCGGCTGGCGGCGGCGGCGATTCAGCCACTACAGCCCCAGATAACCCCGATATACGTCAGGCTTGGGGTCCGGTGGGCTTATCCGGCGCGCTGCTCCGCGACTGACGATATGTTGGCCACGCCGCCAATCTCGACTCGGTGCCGTGTGCAAGGCGAAGCATGTTGGATCGGTGTTGCCAGAGGATGAGCGCACAGACGAGACCCACGAATACAAGTCCCCATATAGAGGTCCACAAACCAGAAACATACCAACCGATTGCGCTCGCGAAGGCGATGACGGTTGCGCTTATCGAGCCGAGTGAAACGTACCTGACCACTATTACCAAGGTCACTCCAATAGGCGCGGCCAGAATTAGAACGATGGGAAAGATCACGAGAACCGCTCCAACACCGGTGAGAATGCCTTTGCCGCCTTTCATCCCGACCCACACCGACCAGCTATGCCCGGCCACCGCGGCCACTCCGGCCAGCGCCTGAATCTCGGGATGATTCGGCATCGAAAGGCCAACGACCAACGCCGGAATCATCCCCTTGAGCACATCGCACGAAAAAACGAAGATTCCCGCCCGCGGCCCGAGAACGCGTATGACGTTGGTCATGCCCATGCTGCCGCTGCCGTGGGCAAAAACGTCCTTATCGGCAACGTAACGCCCGACCAAATATCCGATCGGAATTGAGCCGACAAGATAGGCCAGAACCAGGAAGGCGACAGCTAGGATGATCTCGGAAACGCTCATGCGACCGGCCCCACCGCCAAGAATGCCAGGTTACGTACCTTTAAGCCCCACGCACGACCATTCTAACCGCCGCGCCTTGCAGGCCGAATTGCTCGCGGAGTCCGTTCTCAAGGTAGCGAACGTAAGCAGCGGGTATATCTCGCGCATCCGAGAAGAATAGTCTGAACGTCGGCGGGTTCGTGCCCGTCTGAGTGGAATAGCGAAGTCTCGTTATTCGCCCGCGTCGGCTAGGCGGGGTTCGCCGGGCCGCCCGATCCAGCAAATACCGGTTTAGCTCGCTGGTCGAGATCTCGACGCGAGTCCTTGCGAAGATTTCGAATCCGGTCGGGATCACCTGGTCCACGTGGAGACCCGTAACGGACGAGGTCTTGATTATAGGCGCGTGACCGATGAATCTGAACTTGTAGGTCAGCTCCTCGTCGAACCGCTTTACGCTTTGGCTGTCCTTGGGCATGAGGTCCCACTTGGATATGACCACGGCAAGTCCGCGCATCGACTCCAATGCGTAACCGGCTATGTGCGCGTCCTGATCGGTGACGCCTTCCGTCGCGTCGATGACAAGCAGACAAACGTCGGAACGGCGCACCGACGCCAGCGCGCGAAGAACCGAATGTCTTTCCACACCATCGGCGACGCGCCCCTTGCGGCGGAGACCGGCGGTATCCACCAGGACGACGGGTCTGCCGCGATGGGACATTTCGGTATCTACCGAGTCTCTCGTAGTTCCCGGAATATCGCTTATGAGCGAGCGCTCGACGCCCAGCAGCCGGTTGAACAGCGAAGACTTCCCGGCGTTTGGCCGGCCGACTATGGCGAGATGGGGCGGCCGCGACGGGGCATCTTCCTCGCGCAAATATGCGGGAATTTCATCCACAATCCGTTCGATCAGCTCGAAAACTCCACTTCCGTGGTAAGCGGAAACCGCCGTCGGATCGCCCATGCCCAGCCGGTGGAACTCCGAAACCAGCTCGGTCCTGCGATTTGAGTCGCACTTATTGACCGCGAGCACCACCGGCTTCCCGCTTTTTCTCAAAACGGACGCGACCGCCGCGTCCTGGTCGGTTATCGACGTCGTTACGTCCACGACCATGACCAGCAGGTCGGCCTGATCGACCGCGATCCTGGCCTGGTCCTCGGCGGCGATGGCCACCTCGTCTAACCCCCTAGCATGCAGACCGGCGGTATCCACCACGAGAAATACGCTGTCGTTCCACTCCAGCGTTCCGTACGACCGGTCGCGCGTGGTCCCCGGCTCATCCTCGACCACCGCGCGTCTCATTCCGATCATCCTGTTGAAGAGGGTCGACTTGCCTACGTTCGGACGGCCGACAAGCGCAACTATCGGCGGAGCGGCCGAAGTCATCTCGACTCGATCATGGCATCTAACATCTCAAGCTCGCAGCTGGGCATCGATGACCGGAGCCGGTCCCGTTTGATTATCGCTTGTCAGGGCTGGCGTTGGACACAGGAAATGATCCAGGGTCTAAATGATCGGCTAGGGTCGGCCGACTTAACCGGCGCAGCACACGCCACTGCTGCCCATTACACTGGGGCTCTGATGGCAGTTCCCGTGCTTACACCAAAAAAACAGCCGATCCTCGATCTCCTGGCAAAGGCTCTTGCGAGCGTGTATCTGCGGCTGTATCACCGAATGGAAGTCGATTTCCACCCGGAGGCTCCAGCAAAGCCGCCCTACATTGCGCTGACCAGTCATTTCAGTAACCTCGACCCCGTGGCGCTCTTCGTCATGGACCCCTATTCGCCAAAGACCGCGACGGCCATCAAGGCGTCACTCTTTGACATACCCGTTCTGGGCGGGCTGCTGCGATCCCGGGGGATGGTTCCCGTATCGCGCGATGGACGGGACGTCGGACCGCTGCGAAGTCTGCTCTATATCTTGAAGTCCGAACGCGGACTATGTCTCGCCGCCGAGGGACAGCGCAGCCGAACGGGCCGGCTGGGACCACTGAACAAGGTCGTCGTAAAGCTCGCCGCCCGCGCCGCGCGGCAGGGGATGCCAGTGTTTCCGGTTGCCGTTGCCGGATCTTACGAGTCCCTGCCCGCCCACGCGCTGTGGCCCCGTCCCAGGAAAATTCGCGTGACGGTGGACCGGCCTATCGACCTGCGCCGCTGGAAAGACCGGGGCCAGAGCGAGGAGGATATTGCCGACCTCGCGAAGCTGCTGCAAGACAGCATCGCGGCGCTTCTGCCGCCCGACCGCAGGCCAGCGCCCAACACTCCACCGCTCGCGCCGTCGGGAATTCCCGACCGACAGATGCAATGACCGCCGCCAGAAGGTCCGGCCTGGAGGCTCGGGCGGGATCTAGCGGCTAGTCACCGGCTATTGGCGTGGCGGTTTTTGTTCCAACTTTCCGAGCAAGGCCCTCAATGATGATTTTCGCAACCTCCTCGGCCGACCTCTCATTTGTGTCAATGTGTTCGGCGCCGTCCGGAATTCGCAGAGGAGAGACCTCTCTGGCGCTGTCGATGCGGTCGCGCTTTCGCAGCAGACCGAGAATCTCGTCGTAGTCGGCGGCCCCGTCCATCGCGAGCCGTTCTTCGTATTTCCTGCGCGCGCGCTCCGTCACGCTCGCGTCGAGATAGGCTTTAAGCTCGGCGTCTGGCCAAATGACGGTGCCGATATCACGTCCGGCAACCACCACCCCGCCCGACTGGAGCATCGCCCGCTGCTTGGGCAAGAGAGCCTTTCTTACGTTGGGACTCCTCGCGACGATAGACACCGCGTTCTCCACTTCGGGCGAATAGAGCTCGTCGGTGGCTTCGATTCCGTTGATAATGGCCGTTTGCCGAACGGCGCCGGGCAAGATCTTCTTGAGCTCCAGATCAAGCTCGCCCGCCACTTCCGCCGCGGCGGGTCCGTCGGCCGGATCCAATCCCCGCCGCAGCATCAGCCACGCGACGGACCGGTAGAACAGTCCGGTGTCGACAAACAGAAAGTCCAGGGCGGAGGAGACCAATTCGGCCACGGTGGTCTTCCCGGCTCCGACCGGTCCGTCGATCGTTATGACCGGGCGTCCCCTGGCCGTTCGCGCGTGAGACATCAATATGCCGCGACGCGCAGGCGCCTGGTGGAAGATAGCGAGGATGGTCTCACCGGAGCCTGGCGGGACAGCCTCGACCGCCCGACCGGGCGTCTATCGGAACGCTCCACGTCCGAATTCGGTATCAGGCGAAACCTCCGCGAGATTATTCGCCGATTATAGCGGCGGCTCGCACGTTGCTTTGACACCACTTTAGGCGCTTCATATCCTCGCCTTGAGTCGCATTTGAAACACCTTCAGTCGCCGGGGGCGGTTATTTGAGATGACTGATACCTGGACCGTTGCCGAAGCCGTTGCGGATTTTCTCAAGACGAAACACGTTGCCCGCACCTACGGGCTGACCGGCGGCGAAGTCACCGACCTCATAAGCTCGACTGAACGGGCGGGCATTGACTTCGTTCTCACGCACCACGAATCATGCGCGGCATACATGGCCGACGCCGAAGCTCAGCTCGCGGACAGACCGGGGGTGTGCATCTCCACCGTTGGCCCGGGCGCCACCAACATGGTCAATGGAGTGGCGAACTCGTATCTGGACCGAACTCCGCTCCTGGCGCTGATCGGAGATATGGAATCCGGAGTGCGCGATAGCTGGACTCACATGACGCTCGACCTGGTCCGGCTGTTCGAGCCGGTCTCGAAGCTCGCCGCGCGAATCACGCCGGAAAACGTATATTCGATTCTGCCCCAGGCGTGGGCCGCGGCGCTGGCCGGGCCGCAAGGTCCGTCCTGCTTGATGCTTGCCGCCGCCGACGCGGTTACGAGAATCGATCGCCGAGATTGGCGTGAAGCCCCGGCTCGGGCCGCAAAGAACGGATTCGAGTCCGCGGCCGATCAGATCGTCGACCGAATGACTTCCTCCGAAAACCCGGTCCTCATGCTGGGGCTGGGCGCGCGCAGCGCCAACGTGGCGGCGGCGAGCGTGGAATTCGCAAGCCGGTGGGGCGTGCCCGTGGTGCTCACGCCCAAGGCGAAGGGGTGGTTCGCGGCCGACGCCGGCCTGTATGCCGGCGTCTACGCCTCTTACGGGTCGGGCGGAGTCGAGCGCCTGCTTTCCGAATCGGGAATTACAATCGGCGTGGGTCTCGACGGATCCGACTTCATACGCCCGTGGCGATTCGGCCCGGTTGTCAGTCTCTCCGAAAACGCCGCGGCCGACACGGCCTATCCGTGCGAGCATCACACGTGCGATATCGGCATGACGCTCGCCGACCTCGCTCAAGCGTCGAACGGCGCGGGCGACGGCCTCCAGAGGGCATCCCGCGCACGCCGCGAGTCCTTCCGTCAGGTGCGCGGAAGGGAACCAGACGAGGCGGGTGGACGTTCGCTGACCACGGAGGGGATGGACCCGAACCACGCCCTGGCCGCGGTGCGCCGCGCCGTGCCCCGGGATACCCCTGTTACTTGCGACGTGGGGATGCTGAAACTGGTTATTTGCCAGTACTGGCCGTCGTACCAACCCAACACCTTCCTCGTTTCCAATGGTCTCTCAACCATGGGCTACGGTCTTCCGGCGGCAACCTCGGCGTCGATGCATTTAGGAGGCGATCCGGTCGTCGCGATGGTCGGCGACGGCGGGCTGTTGATGTGCGCCGGCGAACTCGAAACTCTCGCGCGCTCCCGGGCCGCGGTAATCGTGATCGTGGCCGTCGATTCATCTTTGGGCCTGATTCGGTTGAAGGCCGAGGACTCCTCGCTAGACGCCTCTCACAACGATTTCGGCGCCCCCGACTACGCCGCGCTCGCCAGGAGCTTTGGTATCGACGGACTAAGGGTCGAGTCGGTGGACGCGCTGGAGCGAACCGTGACCGAATATCTGCACCGCCGCGGCTCCGCGCTCATAGAGTGTCCGATCAATTTCGATTCGTATCGCAGAATGGTCTAGCTGACTATCCCGAAGACATAACCGACACGCCGGCGCGCGCGGTCCACGAACGACCGGGGACGGGTCGAGCGGATTGGCGAACGGCAAGTTTGAGATGCTCCGCGGCGTCCGCCGGTTTAGGCAGATGCTGGCGGGTTAAGCTGGGATCGGAAGATGGGGCGGGCGGCGTCTGGCACGCCGTCAGAGGAGGTGATTTAGCTGGCCAGCATCGACCTTCTCATTCGTGATGGGCGCATCGTGGACGGAGCCGGTTCGCCGTGGTTCCGCGGCGACGTTGCCATCGCGGGCGACCGCATTGAGTTTATCGGCGGTTTTCAGGGAACGGCGGCCCGCGAAATCAATGCCGGTGGACGCATCGTCTGTCCGGGATTCATTGACGTTCATACTCACTCCGATCTCCAGGCGCTTGCCCAGCCCGACCACATGCCAAAGGTCCACCAGGGGATCACGACCGACCTGATAGGCCTTGACGGCATCGGCTATGCGCCCTTGTCGCCCGAGAACATTGCGAAGATGCACGCCTATTGGGCCGGAATCAGCGGAGAGCTGGGCCGCGGCTGGAGCTGGTCGAGCATCGGCGAGTTCCTTTCCGAATTCGATGGAGCGACCTCCGCCAACGTGGCGGCCATGGTCCCCCACGGGTGTATACGAGCGGAAGTGATCGGATTCGAGGACCGCGCCGCGACCGCCGAAGAGCTGAAGGATATGCGCGCGCTGACGGCCGAATGCTTCGAGCAGGGAGCTGTAGCCCTGTCCACGGGTCTCGACTATTACCCCTGCGGCTTTGCCGACACCGACGAACTTGTGGAACTGGCCTCGGTCGCCGCCGACTTTGGAGCGCCGTACGTAGCCCATCAGCGGGCGAAGCGCGGCGACGGATTCCTGGACCCGTTCCGCGAAACAATCGAAGTTGGGCGGCGCTCCGGCGCTCCCGTGCACACGTCGCACTTCGGGATTGCGGCCAGCAATGCCGGCGGCTCGGCCGTCGTGCTCGAGCTGCTCGACGAGTCGCGCGCCGCGGGAGTGGACGTTACCTACGACGCCTATCCCTACGAGGCCGGCAGCACCAGTCTCCACATCTTCATGCCCGCCTGGGTGCATGACGGCGGGCCGGACACGATGCTTCACTGCGTCCAGCCGGGCGCGGATAGAGAACGGCTGCTGCGAGAGCTGCGAAATCCAAAGGGAGGCCTCGCGCTTGGGACCGGCGAGCATCTAACGATGTCGCACGTCGCCGGCGACGGCAACGAATGGATGGAGAAGCAGCGTCTGTCGGACATCGCGGAAGAGCTCGGCGTCGACGCCGTCGGCGCCGCCGTTGAGATCATGCGCCGGTCGCGGATGCGGAATTCGGGCGTGATCAGCCGCGGATCGGAGCCCGACATCCGCGAGATGATCCGGCATCCGGCGCACATCTTCAGCAGCGACGCGTTACTCATCGGCAGTCATCCGCATCCGCGGTCAAGGGGCAACTACCCGCGCGTGCTGGGACGTTACGTGCGCGAACTGGGCGTCCTCACGCTCGAGAACGCAATCCGGCACATGACCTCCGCGCCGGCAACGAAGTTCGGACTTTCGGACCGGGGAATTCTTCGCCGGGGCATGGCGGCCGACATCGTGATATTCGACCCCGAAACCGTCAAGGACAACGCCACTTATCAAGAGCCGTTACGGCTGTCTGAAGGAGTTGAGACGGTGATCGTTAACGGCGTAGTAGTCATCGACCAGAGCGCGCACACCCACGCCCGCCCCGGCAGGGGCCTCCGCCGAAACTAGCCTTCAGAGGCTCTTCCGGACCGAAATTCCATTGCTTGATCCGATAATTCGTGATTAAAATCGTTTGGCATTATGACAAGTTGGTTCTCGCAAACCAGAGGTTTCGGCGATCGTCTGCGCTTGGTCTTTAGACCCATCCTTGGGTTAGGCGGCGCTCGCCAAGACCTCCCCTTGACTCCCTGCCGAACATCGCGCGTAGGCCGCGGTTGCGGGAAACGCCACCGGCGATTCGCTGGTCTTGCCGCCGCCGCGATCGCCCTAGCGGCAATTTTCGTTCCTTCGCAAACCCACGACGCAAACGCGGCGGTGGCGATATACCGGCCCGAACAGGTCATCAGATTCGTCGGCACCGGTTGGGGCCACGGGTTGGGTATGTCGCAATGGGGAGCAAAAGGACGGGCCGAGCGTGGGATGACGGCATCCCAGATCATCTCTGCCTACTACCAGGGCACCGCGCTCACGTCGTCGCCGACCGAATCGACGCAGATTCGAGTCCTCGTCGACGAGGACTACCGGCCGCCCGCCGCTGACGGGAGCTTTCCGTCGTCGAATGGGTTGCCGGGCAACCTATTCGGACGTGGCGGCCCCTGGGCCATAGAGGGTGTTACCGGTCCGCTGCAGCCGGACACGCGGCTGAATCTCGTTTCCCTACCCGGAGGGCACGGCATTCACGCGCGCCTGTACGACCCTGCCGGGAATCCAATGATCGACTTTCCATTTCCCGGAACGCTGAAGATCATCCCCCTAAGTCCGCATACGCGGATTCAACCCTTCTATGACTTCACCAGCGCGGCCCCCAATACAGGCGGCACGCTGTTCTACGACACGTACCGCGGAGTGGTCTGGATTAGGCAAAACTCCGAGGGGCTGCTCGACACCGTCAACGAGTTGAACATCGAGGACTACCTGCGCGGCGTGGTTCCCGCCGAGATGCCAAGCCATTGGCCGTACGAGGCGCTAAAGGCTCAAGCGATGGCGGCGCGCACGTATGCCCTAAACGAGTTGAACCCTTTTCACCCAACTCATGATCTGGACGATACGACGTTCTCCCAGGCCTATGAAGGCTGGAACATAGAACACCCCGTTACCAATGCGGCCATCGACGAGACCCGAAACACGGTTATCACATACGGCGGAAAGCCCATCGCCGCCTATTACTTTTCCGGCGGCAGCGGCTTTACCGAGAACGTTGAAGACGTGATGAACAGCGCGCCATTGCCTTACCTCAGAGGAATCGCGGACGTCGACGCCGGCGGCGCGCCATTCGATTCACAGGCGCCAAAGCGGGAATGGGCAACCGCCGAATTTCCCATGCGCGTCCTCGAGGACATGCTGAACGTCAAGCCGGACACCACGGTGGGAGGCCTTCAGATGATCGATTTTTCGGACCGCTCGCACAGCGGCAGTCTGAGAACCGTTTACGTGCACGGCAGCGCGGCGAGCCGCAGGCTTTCGGCGCAAAGGTTTCAGGCACTATTCAATCGGTTGACGCCGGTAGAGCTTGGATCCCTGCGAAGCACAAATTTCCAAGTCGACTTCCAATACCCGCTAACGCGTCCCGTCCCGGCGCTCGATCTCCCGGGGAGCCAGTCGATCTACTTCCCGGAAACGGGTCACAACGTGATTTTCGGCTTCAAGAAGTATTTTGAGAACCGCGGCGGCGCGCAGACGTTCGGGTTTCCGTTGACCGAAGAATTCATTGAGGGAGGGCTAACAGTCCAGTATTTCCAGCGCGCCCGTTTCGAATACCATCCCGAGCTCGCCGGAACCAAATACGAGGTGCAGCTGGGACTCTTAGGCGACCAGATAACCGCTGCCAGCCGGCCGTTGCCTGGAGTGGCCCCATTTCCTAGCAATTCAGAACACCGGTACTTTCCGGAAACCGGCCACTCCGTAAACTTCGCGTTCCTCAATTACTGGGAGAGCGAAGGCGCGCTTGATGCACTCGGATTTCCAATATCGGAGGAGCTGTTCGAGAACGGCGCGCCTGTCCAGTACTTCCAGCGCGCACGCCTTGAATACCGGCCGGAATCGGGTGGCCCATTTGGCGTGACGAAAGGCAATCTCGGCGAGGAGTTGCTTAGAGCGCGGGGACTAGCCAGTTGATGTAGCGCCGTCCAGCGCCGTCCATGAACAATCCAACGGAGTTGCTTAAAGCGCTGGGACTCGCCCCTTAACAAGCCGACCGGCAACCAGCGCTCACCGGTCCGGACGGTTTAGACGTAATCTTGGATGATCGTTCCATTTATGGTGTTTTGCCATTCTTCGGACGACGACGCGTCCCCCTTGGCTGGATACTTGAACACCTTGCCTTCAAAATTCTCGAGCGTGGCGTAGTCTTCGTCGAGCGCGACCAGCCGGTTCGGCCCCACGGCCATCTTTCCACCGCCGCCGGGCGCGTCGATTACATAGGTCGGAACCGCGAATCCCGTGATGTGACCTTGCAGTTTCTTCATGATTTCCAGCCCCGTGGCAACGTCGGTGCGGAACTTGTGGGTGCCTTTCACAAGGTCCGCCTGATACAGGTAATAAGGCTTCACGCGGAACCTCAGCAGGCCGAGGAACAGCTCCTTCAGAATCTCCGCGTCGTCGTTGACGCCCTTCAGCAGCACTGTCTGATTCCCGAGCGGGATGCCGGCGTCGGCTAGACGGTTACATGCCAGCTCGGCCTCGGGAGTCAGCTCGCGCGGATGGCTGAAGTGCGTGTTGACATAGAACGGGTGATATTTCTTGAGCATGTCGCACAGCTCGGGAGTTATCCGCTGCGGAAGAACGCAGGGTAACTTGCTTCCAACGCGAATGAGCTCGATATGCGGAATGGCTTTGAGGCTCGCGAGGATCTTTTCCAGATAATTGTCGCCCAGCAGAAACGGATCGCCTCCCGACAGCAGCACGTCCCGAACTTCCGTATGTTCGCGTAAGTAGTCGAAAACGGCTTCCATCTCCCGCCACGGCGGAACAGGGTACTTGCCCACCTTGCGTTTGCGAGTGCAAAAGCGGCAGTAGATCGCGCAGGTATAGGTAACGGTAAACAACACCCGGTCGGGGTAACGGTGCGTCAGATGTTTTACTGGCGAGTCGTCCCCGTCTTCCGCAAGGGCGTCGGACATATAGAAATTCGGGTCGTTGAGCTCGTCGATCGACGGGATGATCTGTTTCCAGATGGGATCGTCTTTTTCCTCAATCAGCCCGCTGTAGTACTCATTCGAGAAGAACGGGTATTCCTTTGAGACCTCATCTATCTCCGCTCGGGTTGCCTCGTCAACGCCCTCGACATCCACGCCTTTGCGAATGCTGTTGCGCATCAATCGCTTCCATTCGGGAACCGCTCTTTTGACAACCTGCTTCACTTAATCTGAGCCTCCGTTCCCCGTCGAATTATCCAGAATGGGAAAAGCGGTGGTAACCGTTGTTCAATTCTGACTTGCAGCCCGCGCCGCCCGCAAATCTCCAGCCAG
This sequence comes from Chloroflexota bacterium, assembly GCA_965263025.1. GTDB lineage: Bacteria > Chloroflexota > UBA11872 > UBA11872 > VXNJ01 > JAPOVO01. The sequence goes on from OZ253578.1 coordinate 1,439,110, forward strand.
GCTACACGCTCAGATTTCAGCCCCGGCGTCAGACCGAGCGGGCGCCATCACGGCATCGGTCATGCCGTGGAGCAATTTGCTCGACGATGGACACGCGGTTACCAGAACGCCGGCCAGCTCGGCCGTATCGCCCATGACAAAGTAGTAGGGGCTGATTCTGGTTCGGGCGTCGAAATCGATTACTGAGTCGGACTCGAAGTCGTAATACGAGCAATTAACGCGCCGGCTTTGACGGTAGTGCTGAAGAACGTGCGGCGTGCGGTGAAAGCCAGCCAGAGCTTGCTCAACGGCCTCAGACCACGTTTCGGCATTCACGTCATGACCGACGGTAACGCCCCTGCTGCCCCACGAAAGCTCGGAGAATCCCGACGGCTTGACCACAAGCTCCCGCTCGCGCTGCGTAAGACCGAGCAGGTCGTCCCAACGCCTGATCGGACGCCCGGCCGTCACGAGTGGCGGGGAGATCGCCGCCTGCGGTGGAACATCTGTCGGGTCCATGACCCACGTCGCCGGAATCGTTTCGCGAAGAACGTCGAATGAATCGGCCGGCAGCTCGTTAGTCCAAAACCGCTCGAGCTCGGGATGATGAAACAGCGCGTAAAGGAGTTTTTCCTCGAGTTGCGCCTTCAGAGGCGGAGTGACTGCCACTCGCCTTTTCTTCATGGCGTGGATAATCAAATCGGCGTTGGGAACGTTCTTTAGATCGTGCATCTCGAAGAACCTGTAGATCAGATCGACTGCTTCCAGCCTGCCGTCAAAGCCGGCCACTATACGCCCGCCGCTCAGATCGAGCTGGCGTGGATGCACCGTAATCGCCCTGACGCCGAACTGGTTCAAACACTCGCCCACCCACGTCATCTCGGAACGGTAGGACTCCGACTCGTCCGAAACCACGACCGCGACGAAAGGGTTGGCAACGCCGGCCTGCGCAATAAGCGCGCGAGCCATGGTCGAGACTATGCTCGGAGCGCCCCCGACGGGGCTGAATCCAAGCTCGCGATAGCGGAGCATCAGCGAATCGAGCAGCCCTATTCCGCCGGGGATCGAATCCAGTTCGGTAGCAACGAACGCCCCCGGGCCGACGGCCATCAAATCAGGCCTGATGACGACCGGAACCGCCCCCCGGAACCGGCGCAGCCGCCCAAGCTCGACTACCCGATCGGGCTTACCCTGATCGAGATATTTCGTTATCCACGCGGGTTGATTGCCGCGGACGCTTGCCAGATACAATCGATTGGCGGCTCGATAGAAGGCGAGCAGGTGGCGTCCAAGGTCTTCCAGACGGTCAATCGTCGACGGCAGCATGGGAAATGGCTCGGGCGCAAGTCGCCAAGGCACTCTTGAGCCGTCGGAATTCAGCAGGGCCGAGCCGTATAGTCCGCTTGCGGGAATGCCGCTGTTTACATGAAGCGCACGTGTACGAGGATCCACGTCATCGACTTGAGGCATGGTCTGCGATTCCCGGATATCCTCTCGGAATTGAAGCGGCGGTCGTGGCCTTCAGCAAAACCACTATCCGTCTTGTAACGAGATCTTCAAATTTCGTTTGTTAAATAAACGTACAATGGTTTGTTGCGGCTGTGGGAGTGTAGCAAACGAGCCGGTTGTGGTTCGGAAGCGTTTCGACAGCCGGAGGAACGGGTCCGTTGGCCCTCGGCGGAGTCGAATCAAGAAAATGCACGGCCTGTCCAGTGCGGGCGGCCGGAGAGTAAGTGCGGTTGAGGAAAATGCGTTTGAAACCTAAGGTCTTGATGCTCGTCCCGATAGCGCTCGCGGCCGTTGCGCTTTCGGGATGTGAATTCTTCGTTCAGACCGTCGCGCCGACGCCGACGCTCATCAGCGCGCCTCCCAGCCAGCTTCAGCGACCGATGGTGGCCGTCGAGCGGGGCACGCTTGAGGAAGCCGTCCGGATGACCGGCCGCGTCGAGGCCGACGAACGCAGCGATCTGTTCTTCAAGGCGCCAGGCCGCGTGAAAGTCATCAACGTCCGCCAGGGCGACGGAATCAGCGCGGGCGAGATACTCGCGGAACTAGAGACGGGCGGTCTCGAGTCGCAGCTTGCCGACGCCGAGAAGACGCTGGAGACGTCGGACCTCAGATTCAAGGCGGCAGATTCTGGCTTGGCCGAAGAGGTGCAGAGCGCCAAAGAGGCCGTGCAGATTGCCGGGTTCGACGTGATCGCCAAAGAGCTGTCCCTGGAGAACGCCAAGACTGGGGCGACAGAATCTCAATTTGCGTCGGCGCGGGCAACGTTGATCGCGGCAGAGGCGACGCTCGAGAGCCGCCAGGCCGACCTCGACGCGCTGATCGCCGATCATCCCCGAACCGTCGCCTCGGCTAATGCCACGGTTGAGCAGCGCCAACTCGACCTGCAAGCTGCCAACGACGCCTATCGGGAATTGAAGGCCGACGGCCCGCCCGCCGAATCACAGCTAATCGACGAAAGCGCAAGCGCAATCGCCACGCTCGAAGCGGCGATCGACACTCAGCAATCCATGGTCTATCAAGTCGAGTCCGACCTGAGTAATCTGAAAAACAAGCCCACCGCCGCGCAGCGACTGGATGCCGATAACGCATTTGAAAAAGCCAAATTGGCGCACGACGCCGTGATCGGCGGCCAAGGGTCGTTAGAAACCAAGCACCAGGCCCAAATCGTCTTCCGGGAAGCTACTCGCGCTTATAACGATGCCCTTGCTCCCGCCGGCGAAGCCGAAATCAGAGTCGCTGGAAACAAGGTCGAGACGGAAAAGGCCAGACTGGTGTCTCTCCAGGTACAACTGCGCGAGCTGCTTGGGGGCGACGAGCGAGACATAGCGGTGAAGCGAACGGCTAATGAGGCAAAAGGCGACTACGACACGAAAGTCGAGGCGGCGGTGCGCTCGATTCGAAAGGCGGAGCTGGCCTTGCAAACGTCGCAAAACAGCCTTGACAAGGTCCTTTCGACCACAGCCATCGACAATTCCCGAATCGCCTTGCAATCATCGAAAGCCAACGTCACGAGGGCTCGGACGGCGCTAGACGAGCTCAACGAAGGGCCGGACGCGCAGGCGATCGAGATTGCCGAGAACTCGTTGACTATCTCTCAGGCAAAGCTCGAAAGCGCCGTTCGGAAACTTGAGAAGCTCGAGGCCGGCGAGTCCGCCTCGGCAATCAATCTCACGATTCTGCGGAACGCCAGAGACCAGGCGCAAATCAGATATGACCGGCTAAAGGAACAGCAGTTCGAGAATCAAATCGTCGCCCCGTTCGACGGAGAGGTCACGTTTGTCCGTGGAAGACCGGGAGACCAGGTAGCCGCCTATCAGGAGATCATCGGCCTGGCGAACCCAAGTCAGCTCGTTGTCGAAGCGGTAGTCCCCGATATCGATCAGGCGAAGCTCGCCATAGGGCAGCAGGTGGACGTGACCATTGATCAGTTCGCCGGAGTCGTCTTTGTGGGAAGGGTGGAATCGCTCCCGCGGACCATAGTCAGTTCGACAGGTCAGGCGATAAGGATTCCCGAGACAAAGATCGTCGTCGAATGGACGCAGCCGGGAGTCGAACTTGGCATGCTGGCGCGATTGAAGATTTCGGTACAGAGTAAACAGGGCGTTCTGAAAATTCCTCGCTCCGCCGTTCGGACTGTAAATCAGCGCGAATTCGTGGAGACCGTAATCGACGGGCAGAGGCGCAGCGTACCGGTCACGACCGGTATCAACAGTGATACCGAGATTGAGGTTCTCGACGGGCTTGAAGAAGGAATAATGGTATTTTCGACGCCCTAGCTCCGAAGGGAACAGGCGCTATCCGATGACTTCCCAGCCAGCGATTCTCTAAATGGCCGTCGCCTTACTGGCCTTCGTTCTCAAGCGTCTGCTGAGCAACAGCGCGCTGGTGCTGAGTACGGCCTTGGGGCTGATCGTCACGGTAACGCTCGTGACCTCGATTCCGCTGTATTCAGAAGGCATTAGCGAGTTTCTCCTCAAGCGGGAGCTGGATAAGCCGACCAACCGAATTCAGCCCGCGTCCAGCGTGCTGCTGCGACACTTCGACCGGCGCTCGGACGACTCGGAACCGACCACGCTGGACTCTTATCTCGAAGCCGACGATTTCTTCAGCAATTACCTCGAATTCCTGATCGGTCTGCCCGAAAAGCAGCAGGTTTCCTATCTTCAGACCGACGTTATTCCGATTCTCGCGTTTACCCAGACGATCGACACAACGACAAGGCGCCGCGACGTCGCTTACGGATTCGTAGCCACCATGACCGGCTTCGAGGACAACGTCTCCCTCATGGAAGGCCGGTTCCCGACTTCCGAAATCGGAACCGTTACGGACATCAGTGGGGAAGAAGTCCCCCTCATCGAAGCGTCGCTGTTCTCCGACGCCCTGGACAAAGCCGGGCTTCTCGTAGGCGACAGGGTCAAGATCGTCTTTGAGGAACCTCAAACCGATCGTGAGTTTTTGATAGCAATCGATCTGGTCGGACGCGTCGAGCCGACCGACAAGAAAGACGACTACTGGTTCTACAACGTCGAGAGCGCCTTCGACGAAGGCGCTCTGTTCGTAAACCGCGACGTTTACCTCGACGCGTTGATCATCAAACACCCTCATCTCTTCTACGAGGCCACGTGGTATTCCAACTTCGACATCGAGTCTATTCGGGCCACCAACTATCGAAACATCACCGGCGGGCTGCACTCGCTGCAGGCGAGCACAAACTTGATCTTTCCGAATACAAAACTGGAAATATCCCCGGAGCGGATCTTTTACTTTTTCGACGAGAAGCTGTTCTTCCTCAAACTCATGCTCTTCATACTCAGCGCCCCGGTGGTTGCGATCATCCTTTACTTCATAAGCCTTTCCGCGGGCATGGTCGTGGAAAGGCAGAGAAGCGAGATATCGATTCTCAAAAGCCGCGGCGTGGGCACCTTCCAGATAATCGGGATCTATCTGCTGGAAGGTCTCCTGATCGGGATCGTTGCAATTGGCGTCGGCCCGCCGCTCGCCATGGGGTTGGCTCAGGTAGTCGGCAAGACATACACGTTCCTGGTGTTTACCGACCGCGAAGCGCTTACGATGAGCCTGAATCCCTCGCACTATGCCATCGCCGGGGGGGCCGTCGCGGTCTCGGTGGCGGCCACGCTAGGACCGGCAATCGCGGCCGCTCGCCAGTCGGTAGTGGCATACAAGCAGGATGTGTCGCGAACAGTGCGACGCCCCTTGTATCAGCGGTTTTTCCTCGACTTCATACTGCTCGGACTTGCCGGCTACGGCTACTATCTGCTGCGGCAGGGAGAGAGTGTGGTGACCGTCGGGCCAGAAGGCGAGAGCTTCTCGGACCCGCTGCTGATCATCATCCCGGTGGTGTTCATGTTTGCCCTGTCGCTTATCTTCCTGCGTATATTTCCTTGGCTGGTAGGACTCCTTACGTGGGCCGGTTCCCGCTTCTATGGGCCGGGCGTGCACCTGGGCCTCCGTCAGATCGGAAGAAGTCCCGGGCAGTTCACCCGGCTGATTCTCTTGCTCGTGCTGACGTTCGCGCTCGGAGCCTTCAGCGCGTCGATGGCGCGCACGCTCGATCAAAACCTCGAGGACCGCGTCCGCTTCGAAGTCGGCGCGGACGCCCGTTTCTTTGAGACCGGCTTCTTCGACGAAATCGCCCAAATCTGGTCGATTCCTCCAGTCGAGGTCCATTACGAGGCGGTCGACGACGAAGGCAAACCGGTTTTCGCCGACGTCGTCAGATTCTGGGACGAAGACGGGTCTTTCACGCTCCCGGGCCAGTCGTATACCGAGGATGTGATCATTTACGGCGTAGATCCGATTCAGTTTGGCAAAACTATCTGGTGGAGGGACGACTTTGCGCCGCAATCGCTCAACGCGCTCGCGAATAGTCTTGCGACCGACGAGCGCGCGTTGCTGCTCGACAGAAAATTCTTCCAGGAAGACACGAACTTGCGAATCGGGGATCCGGTCCGACTCCGAGTCCAGCAGGTTGAGATGGAGTTCTTTGTAGCGGGGTGGATCGACTCCCTGCCAACTCACTACGACGACGAGGGGCCGTTTGTCGTGGCGAATCTGGACTACATACTCCGCTGGACCGGCGAGACGCCCTGGAATGTGCTGGCAAGGCTGAATCCGGGGAATACCGCCGGCGGCGTCGCCAACAAGCTGTGGGACCTGGACTTGAAAGTCGTCCAGGCGTGGGACTCCGCCACGACGATCCTGGATAGACGCGACGACGCAACGCAGACCGGAATATTCGGCATCTTGTCGGTCGGATTCATAATTTCGGCAGTTCTGACGCTGCTCGGCTTCCTGATGTACTCGTTTATCTCGTTCAGGCGCAGGCTTCAGGAGTTTGGAATCCTTCGCGCCATGGGCCTTTCGGTCGGCCAAATGGTCACGCTATTTTCATTCGAGAACGGGTTTCTAATAGCGCTGGGCACCATTATCGGCGCCGGTTTGGGGGTCCTGACCGGCAAGCTCTTCATTCCATTCCTGCAGATCAGCGCCGACAAGCACGGCGACACTCCCCCGTTCGTCGTGATTACCGCGTGGGGCGAAATCGGGAAAATTTTTATACTGTTCGGGATCGTTCTCACGCTGGCATTCCCGGTATCCGTATGGATGCTAAGACGTATTAGGATTCATGAAGCGATGAAGTTCGGAGAGGAGACAGGTTGACCGACCGAGAAGCCGCGCTCCCAGGCGACCCTTACGCGATTTGTGACAACCTCGTAAAAATCTACAAGGTCGCCGACCTGGAGGTAGTGGCGCTTCAGGGGCTGGATTTGGTGGTCAACCGGGGCGAGTTCATGGCCATCATAGGCAACAGTGGCAGCGGCAAATCGTCGCTGCTCAACATTCTGGGCGGACTCGACTCGCCGTCGGCCGGTTCATGCGTCGTCGGGGGCATGGACCTAGTGAAGGCGTCGGAGGGCGACCTGGTTTTCTACAAGCGATACAAGGTCGGCTTCATCTGGCAGCAGAGCGGGCGCAACCTGATTCCGTATTTGACGGCCTTCGAGAACGTTCAGACGCCGATGCTGTTCGCAAACATATTGGGCAAAAATCGCAAGGCCAGGGCCGAACAGTTATTGGAAGCCGTGGGGCTGAGCGACCGCATGCACCACAAGCTTGCACAACTTTCGGGCGGACAGCAGCAGCGGGTGGCGATCGCCATCGCGCTCGCCAACGATCCCGACCTGCTGCTTGCCGACGAGCCTACCGGCGAAGTGGACAACGAGACCGCGGCACAGATCTACGACGCGCTTCGAACGCTCAACCGCGAGCGCGGACTCACCATCATCATCGTCTCCCACGACCGGAACATCGCCCAACGCGTAGATAGGGTCGTGGCTATACGGGATGGACGCACAAGCACCGAAACCGTGCGCAGGGTGGGCGCCCAGGACACCGATCAGACAACTCACGACGAATTCGTAATCGTCGACGACACCGGACGGCTTCAAATTCCGCAGGAGTACCTGGAACAGTTGGGGATATCCGGAAGAGCCATCGTTGAAGTCGAGGACGGACGCGTGGTCATCAAACCCTCGAATGGGGACGCTCGACCCGATTTTGCAGACAAAGCGGCTAATCGCGGGCTATTCCGGAAGCGAGCGCCCTAGCAGGTGACCCTGGCCGACCCGGACGTGGGATCCCCTAACCCCGAAGTCGAACTGCCGCTCGTCCGGACGAGCGGCGCCTGCCGGTATTACCAGGTCGGCGGTTCGGAGGTCCGGGCAGTCGATCAAGTCACTTTCGAGATGCCGCACGGCAAGCTTTTTGCGTTGCGCGGCAGGTCGGGATCGGGCAAAACGACTCTTTTGAACCTCGTTGGCGGATTGGATAGGCCCACGTCCGGACAGGTCTTCTTCGACAACAACGATCTCCGTAAGATGTCCGACCGCCAGTTGACGCTGCTTAGGCGTCACCGGCTTGGTTTCGTCTTTCAGACGTTTGCGCTGCTTCCGGTGCTGTCCGCCTACGAAAACGTTGAACTCACGATGCGAATAGCCGGAGTCGGCCCGAGAAAGCGCCGTGATCGCACTAATGAGGTCCTGAGCCTGGTGGGTCTCGAAAGTCGCGCCCACCACCGTTCATTCGAATTGAGCGGAGGGGAGCAACAGCGCGTGGCAATCGCGCGCGCGATTGCCAATCGACCAGACCTGCTGATCGCCGACGAGCCGACGGGCGAATTGGACAGCGTGACCGGCCTCGAAATCATGCTGCTCTTTCGGAGCATCGTCGACGACGAGGGTATTTCGATGATGATGGCGACCCACGACCCGGCGCTGAGTCAGTTCGCCGACGATACGTTCCTGATGGAAGACGGACGCATGACTCACGCCGAAGGCCCGCTGGACTTCGATCTGCCGGATCTTGTTCAGCACATTGAATTCGCCGACGACGCCAGACAGGAGGACCCTGCGCTGTCCGACGAAGAATTAGACACCGAACGCTTGTCACCGGCTGAAGAATCGCAGATCGACAGATCAGCCGGCGAGCCTGCCAGAGACAAGTCACGCCTACCGGAGCCTCCGCCCGAAGCGGACGCACACTCGCCGTGGAAGCCTAGGCGATAGCTACGCCGCCGCGAGGCTGAAGCACGGCGGAGAGAAACCTCCCGGTGTAAGTGTCGGTGGTTGCAATATGCTCGGGTTTTCCTTCGGCGACGATGCGTCCGCCCCCCTCGCCGCCGTCCGGCCCTAGGTCAATTACCCAGTCCGTTGACTTGATGACGTCGAGATTATGCTCGATGACGACCACAGTATTTCCAGCGTCGACGAGCTGCTGGAGCACGTCAACAAGCCGCCGCACGTCGTCGAAGTGCAAACCTGTGGTGGGTTCGTCAAGTATGTAGAGCGTCTTGCCAGTCGAGCGCTTGGCGAGCTCCGTCGCAAGTTTGACCCGCTGAGCCTCGCCGCCCGAGAGCGTGGTGGCCTGCTGGCCGAGCGTAAGGTATCCCAACCCGACGCGTTGCAGGCTCTCCAGCCGCCGGGCGATGTTGGGGATGCTTCCGAACACATCGGCGGCGAGGTTTACGCTCATCGCGAGAACGTCGGCGACGTTGTATCCGCGGTACCGAATCTCAAGCGCCTCGCGGTTATAACGCAGACCGTTGCAGGTTTCGCACTCCACGTAGACGTCCGGAAGAAACTGCATCTCGATCCTCACCACGCCGGCCCCCTGGCAGACTTCGCATCTGCCGCCCTTGACATTGAAGGAAAACCTGCCCGGTTTGTAACCACGGGCGCGGGCTTCGGGGACTGCCGCAAACAGCTCGCGAATGGGGCCGAACGTGCCCGAATAGGTTGCGGGATTTGAGCGCGGCGTCCGGCCGATCGCGGATTGATCGATGTCGATTACCTTGTCGAGCCACTCAAGTCCCGATATTCGCCGGTGCGCGCCGGGGACTTCTCGACTCCGATAGAACCGCCGCGCCGCCGAGCGGTAAAGAACGTCGTTGACCAGCGAACTCTTGCCGGAACCCGAAACACCCGTAACGCCTACGAACATCGCAAGCGGAAATCTGACGTCGATATCCTTCAGATTGTTGGCCGAGGCGCCCTCGATTGTGATTTCGAGTCCATTGCCGCCGCGCCTGCGGTCCGGCGTCTCGATAAGCTGCTCACCGCACAAGTAGTTTCCAGTCAGCGAGCGCGGCGCGGCCTCGACGATGTTTACGCTGCCTTCCGCGATCAGTTCGCCGCCGTTGAGACCGGCGCCCGGCCCCAGATCGACTATCCAGTCGGCCCTGCGGATAGCCGCTTCGTCGTGCTCGACGACCAGCACGCTGTTGCCGCGATCCCGAAGGTCTTCAAGCGTGGCGAGAAGCCGGGCATTGTCTCGCTGGTGCAGACCGATGCTCGGTTCGTCGAGAATGTACAGCACACCCGATAAACGCGACCCGATCTGGGTCGCCAGACGGATTCTCTGCGCCTCGCCGCCGGACAGGGTCGCGGCGCGCCGGTCGAGCGTCAAGTAGTCCAGTCCCACGTCCTTGAGGAAAGTCAGCCGTGCGCCAAGCTCACCCAATATCGGCTCGGCTACGACCTGCTTTCCGCCCGCGAGGGTGACGCCGGCCAGGAACTCCAGACAATCACGCACGGACATCCAGGATACGTCGACGATGGACTGTCCCGCGAACTTCACCGCGGCGCTGTCGCGGCGTATGCGTCCCCCCCGACACTCCGGACATTCGCGTTGCGCCATGTAGCGCTCGACATCCCGTCTTACGTAGTCCGACTCCGTCGATTCATACCTGCGCCGCAGGTACGGGATAACGCCTTCGAACTCAAAATCCATCACCCGACCTTCCGAACCGGTGGGGCCGAGTCTTACTGAGACGCGGTCGTCGCCAATGCCGTACAGGATCAGGTCCAGCTTTTTGGGATCGATCCCGCTAATCGGGTCGTCCAGCCCGAAGTCATGCTTCCGGGACAGGGCGTTGATTACTCGCGAGGTCGTGTTTTGACTGCCGCCGATTCGACTCCAGGGAGCGATGGCGCCCGCGCGGATGGAAAGGGACCGATCAGGTATCACCAGGTCGGGATCGAACTCCATCTTGACGCCCAATCCATCGCACTCCGGGCACGCGCCTCTGGGGCTGTTGAACGAAAACGAGCGTGGCTCGATTTCAGGAAAGCTGATCCCGTCGTAGGGGCACGTCAGCAATTCGGATAGTTGTACTTCGTCGCCGCCAAGAACCTGGACAGACGCGAAACCGCCGCCCAGTTTCAGGGCCGTTTCCAGGGAATCGGCCAGACGGTTGCCAAGGTCGTCGCGCACCACGATTCGGTCGACGACTATGTCGATATCGTGATTGCGATTCTTGTCGAGCTTGGGCGCCGGCGAAACATCCATAATGTCGCCGTCCACGCGCGCGCGCACGAAACCGGCCCGAAGAGCGTCCGCGAAAACGCCTCGATGCTCGCCGCGCCTGCCTCGCACCACCGGCGCGAGAAGGATCAGGCGGGTTCCCTCGGGTTTGGCCATGATCGTGTCGACCATTTGTTGAACGGACTGGCTGCGAACGGGACGCCCGCATTGCGGACAGTGAGGATCTCCCACCCGCGCAAAGAGGAGCCTTAGGTGGTCGTGGATTTCCGTGATCGTCCCCACGGTGGATCGAGGATTGCTGGATACGCCGCGTTGATCGATGGCGATGGCTGGCGAAAGGCCCTCGATAAGATCGACGTCGGGCTTCTCGAGCTGGCCCAGAAACTGCCTGGCATAGGCCGACAGCGATTCGACGTAGCGGCGCTGGCCTTCGGCGAACAGAGTGTCGAAGGCAAGACTCGATTTGCCGGAGCCGGAGACGCCGGTAATCACGACTAACTTGCCTCGCGGGATGTCGACGTTTAGATTCTTGAGGTTATGTACGCGAGCGCCCCGAACCCTTATGTGATCAACGCCGCCGTTACTGTTCCTGATGTCTACGGTTTGCAAACGGCCCTTCCCCGAGGAGGCTTGATAATCGCTGGTAATCAACCCGGAGTGACGTGTATGGACGGGTTTCCGGATCTGCGCGCGCAGCGCCTATCAATTATAGAAACCGGGCCACGCCGCGTTTGCAGCCCGCACCAGTCCAGTACATGCGCGACAGTGCCCCGCTTTCCAACCTCCGTTCGTGGTGAGCTTGTCGCATCACGAACCACCAACCGCGCGCCCTTCGACAAAACCTGTGCTGAGCTAGCCTGGCGTGAGCCTGCCAAACCGGCCGAAGCGCTCAGGGCGAACGGAGATATAGGTGAGTAGACGAACTAGGCGAGATTCCGATCCAGGGTCAACCCAGCTGTTTGGATCGCTTGACGTGCGCAAGACGGACGCCCGCGTCGACCTGCTTGGCAGCGTGGACGAGCTGGTCTCGGCACTGGGGGGAGCCCGGTCGAACGTAGATGATCCGGGTACGGACAGGATTCTCGGCCTCATTCAGTCGAGGCTGCTCGCGACGGGAGCCGCTATCGCCGACCCGGATTCCCGCCACGGAGTCGGCCTGACGGCTCAGGACGCCACCGCGCTCGAACAGGCTACCGACGCGCTGAGCCGGTCGCTGCCCAAACTCACCAACTTCATACTTCCCGGCGGAGACGCCGGAGCGTCGGCCATTCATCTCGCGCGGTCGGTATGCCGTCGCGCGGAGCGGTCTGCCCACACGCTAAGCACCATGGAGAACGTCCCCAAGCCAATTCTCGATTTCCTGAACCGGCTATCCACTTATTTGTTCCATCTCGGCCGGAGGCAGACCGCACGTTCGGGCGAGACCGACGTTGTCTGGACCAAATCCGAGCCGCTGACTGCCGGAGACCTGGATTTGGACGATGCCTAATGCCGATCAACGCGTCCGCCGCTAGATAAGCTCAATCCGTGCGAGGCTCGTACTCGACCCTTGAAACACGCGCGTTAAAGCCGTTTCGCGCCTTGCTCGCGCGCGTCCTTTCTCCGGTGATTTGGCTCCTGGTCAAGCTGCGAGTTCCGCCGAACGCCGTATCGCTCAGTCAGATTCCCGTAGGCATCATTGCCGCGGCTCTCGCCGCGGAGGCGCCGCGAGCGTCATTCGTGCTCTTCATTTTCGCCGTCGTTATCGATGGGATCGACGGGGCGCTGGCCAGACGGCTGGGAAAAGAGTCCAATCACGGAGCCCTGGTCGATCAGGTGAGCGACCACGCGCGCGAGATCGCGATGATCGCGGCGCTGGCATATTCGGGAGCGCTAAACGGCGGGCTGGCCGCAGCCTACGCCTTCAGTCATCCGCTCTCTAATTTCATGCTTTATTTGGGGTCCGCAAAGCTCGTTCGCGCTCCGTTCGCCGTCAAGACCTGGATGAGCTTCTATCCGTTTCTGTTCCTCTACCTCTGGTTTGAAATCAACTATCTCAACGTCGCCGCCGCTATATCGGCGAGCGCGATGGTCACGGTCTCGTTCTGGCTGCTCTGGTCGCTGCGAAACCGGATGTGAGATCGGGCGGGCCTGGGCTGCGGAACTTATCTCCGACCCGGGAAACTCATCACTCCGGGCGGGAAGCTCTGATCGAGAACATCAGAGGAACATCGGGCCTGCCGGCGGGCATCCTCCACCACCCCTGACGGTCCCGCTCCAGTACCGGAAAAGCTCTCCAACCAATGAACGGGAACTCGTGAACGAACTCAATTTGCAACCCAACGCCGATAAGCGAATTGATGATGTCGCTCATGCTATGGATCCATTCGTAATTGGTGTAGATGGTTTCGTCATCCGTGGTCGCGTACGTTCCCCGATCGACGTATCGATACGGTTCCCGTGAATGAAAGTACGGTTCGGTAACGCGTAGACAGGTAACGGACTCTTCGTTGTCGAACATGTTCCCGAGCATGTGGTGCTCGACGATGTAGAACAACCCGCCCGGCTTCAGGAACCGCTCGATCACCGCAGCCCATCTCCGCAAATCAGGCAGCCAGCAAAGCACTCCGTAGGACGTAAAAACGATGTCGAACCGCTCGTCGAGATGTTGAGGCAGCTCATAGACGTTCGAGCAGATGAAATGGGCTCCCAAGCATTCTTCCTCGTTGAGACGCCGCGCCGTGGATATCGCTTGCCCGGAAAAGTCAACGCCCGTGACGTGGGCGCCCCTTCTGGCGAGCGAGAGGCTGTCGAGTCCGAAGTGACACTGGAGGTGAAGAAGCGACTTGCCGGCAATATCGCCCAACTCCTCGACCTCGACGCTCTTTAGCGAACAGTTGCCGGCCTTGAATCCGGCGACGTCGTAGAAGTCCGAACCGAAATGGACCTCGACTCTATCGTCCCAGCTTTTCCTGTTCGTCCCCAGGTATGCCTTCTCCGCAACGTCACCGGAGCCGGCGGGGGTTTCAGATCTCAATTTCCAGCAGCTCCTCGCCCCAAATGACCGGTCCGTCGTAAATTCCCTTAACCTCGGCGATTACCTCGGTCCTCGCAACCGGCTCGTCGATCATTTCATTTTGGTGAACCAGCACTATCTTCTTTGCTCCGGCGTCCACCGCCGTCTGCGCCGCTCCACGGCTGCCCGTTTCGGCCATCCGGCTGCCCTCGCTCATGTGCGGCTCGCGCCGGGTGCACTCGATTACAAGCAAGTCCACGCCGCGTGCAAGTTCAGTCAGGGCCTCGCAGGGCCGGGTGTCTCCGGAGAACGCCACCGACCCTTCGTCGGTATCGACGCGGTAGCCCAGCGAATCCAGATACGGCTGCGCGTGGGCCACTTCGGCCGCTCTGACCTGCCAGCCGTCTCCGTTCACCACGTCGCCCGAAGCGAGGTCACGCGCGTGAATGACGGGCGGCTTTCGCTCGCCCGTGCCGCCTCTACCCCGGTATGCGCCCAGGCTCATAGGGTGATTCGTCCTCGCCACCACGTCGTGCCAAAACGCGCCTCGCTCTTCTCCAATAAGCTGGTCGGTCAGTCTCTCGGTAGGCGGAGGACCGTATACGTTTAACGGATTCTCTTTGCCGGTGAGCATGTCGAATCGGGTCAGTAGGAAACACGGGTAGTCGGAATCGTGGTCCGAGTGATGGTGGGTAAAGAAGACGTGGTCTACTTCCGTAACCCTCACACCGGCGTGGTGCATCTTGTACGTCGTCGCCGGCCCGCAGTCGAACAGCAGCCAGTCATCACCCACGCCAAGCAGGAACGCCGACCCCCACCGGGTGAGATTCGGAGCGGGCGTCCCGCATCCGAGAATAATCAGACGGAGCATCAATCAACCTCCATGGGGCCGCGGCGGACAAGCATCCTGTAAGTCTCCATTTCGACCCGCCAGCCTACCTTAGCCCTCTCGCCGGTTCGCGCCGGCAACTCGTCGCATCTTGATTCAGACTATTATCTTCTGTCGCTGGGGCCGGTGAGGTCCCGTCGCTGGCAGGATTTGCAAATCTGATTATCACGGGAAATCGAATACAGCCCCGAACCGGGTTGAACAACGCGGCGGTTTTTCAATAGCCGCCCAAATCGCCGGCGATTACGTCAAGGCGGTATTTCTCGATCGCAGGTTTGGCCTGTTCCTCCTGCTGCTGTTCATCAACGGCGTGGTTTTCGGGCCATTCTTGCCATTCCTGCCGGTTTACGTCGAGGAAGAGCTAAATCTAAGCCAAACGTTCACGGCCAACTTCCGAACGATTTCACTTTTTCTAATGGCCACGTTCGTGCTGCTGGGCGGTGTTCTGAGCGACAGCCTGGGGCCAAAGAAGTCCATGATGCTCGGTCTGATCGGCACGCCTGTCGCCGCGGCGGTTTTCGTCATCGTCAACCCCGGAGTCCTCCTGGGCCTTGCGATCTACCGGGGAGTCTCGGAAGGACTTCTAAACGGCGGCGGCCAGACGTACATGATCGCCACCGCGCCGGCAAGCAGGCTTGGCGCGGCGACAGCGGTCTTTTTTCTTGGCAACACGCTGGGATCGGCGCTCGGCTCGCTGATCGGCGGGGCCATACTGGAATTATCGTCGTTCACGACCCTGGGCTTCGTAATGCTCGTCGCCAGCGGACCCGTGCTGCTCGCGGTGCTCTTCTTGCTTCCCGACGTGCAGACCGGGGATTCCGACCGTCCAAAGGTAAGCGACGTATTGCGCGGCTATCGAGAGATCGTCGGCCGCCGTCACGTTTGGATGCTTTCGTCAATGCAGTTTCTACGGACGACGTTTTGGGGCGCCGCCTCGCTCACCATGCCATTTCTGATGCATGAGCTGACCGGCAGCAAGATCGCCGTCAGCGCGTTCAACACGGTCAGCCTGGTCGTCGGCATGGGATCGATGATCGTGGTGGGAGCGATATCCGACCGCGTGGGGCGCCGCAAGATAGTTATGGTCTGCATTGCGGGAATCGGCATTGCGTCGGCGCTTCTGGCCGTGAGCGCGGGCAACGCGGCGGCACTGTTCGTTGCGGGCACGATCGCGACCACCGTCGCCTGGACGCTTTCGGGTCAGGTAACCCCGCTCGCCAAGGAAATGTCGGAACCGGGCGAGGAAGGGCGTCTGGTCGGGATGATCCTGTTTCCCTGGGCGCTGGGTATGCTGGCGGGCGCCCAGATTCACGGACAGTTTTCCGAATCGAATCCCGGACTGATGTTCGCCCTGCTGACCCTGCTGCTCGTCGCGGCGCTCGGACTAGCCGAGCTGATGTTCAGATCTGCCGCTCATCGTCCGGCATTTGCGAGGCGCGACTAGATCCTCCAACGAAGCGGATCAGTCGCCCGATTTGCTCTTTCCCTTCGACGCTATGTAGCCCGCGGCGTCCCAGGGCGCACCCCAAAGCCAGAACCAGAGCCGCTTGACCAGAAAGAAGCCGCCTATCGTCCAGCACACGAGAGCGGCCATTCCGAGCACGACGAGGGGCGGCAGCCACGCGAACGGCACCACGAAACCGGCCTGTCGGACCGCATGGTTGATGAAGAGACCGATGGCCACCGCTATCAGAAAGGCGACTACGAGCCGGATCGGGATATTGTTCATGGAAACCGCCCCCAGGCGTACAGGTTATGACCTTGCGAGTACCAGCGAATCGCGAAGTGCGCTGATTTCATCCCGGTATGCGGCCGCTTTCTCAAATTCGAGCGCGTCCGCGGCGAGCCGCATTTTCTTCTCCAGCTCCCTTATGCGGCGCGACGCCTCGCGCGGCGAAAGGTCTTGGACTTCACGAAATCCGACTTCGTAGTCCGCGGCCGGTTCGGCCGCCCTGAGCCCGTCACCGACCATTTCGCGAATGTCGCGCAGCGATTTCTTAATGGTCTCCGCGGTAATGCCGTGGTCGCGGTTGTGCGTTATCTGGATAGTGCGCCGCCGGTAAGTCTCGTCGATAGCCCTTTCCATGCTTCCCGTCACCCTGTCGGCATACATGATTACGTGGCCGCGTACGTTGCGGGCAGCCCGACCGATAGTCTGGATCAAAGAAACCTCGGAACGGAGAAATCCTTCTTTGTCCGCATCCAGAATCGCCACCAGCGATACTTCGGGAAGATCGAGTCCCTCGCGCAGCAGGTTGATTCCAACCACCACGTCATAAACGCCCCGCCGCAAGTCGGTGAGTATTTCTATTCGGTCCAGCGTATCCACTTCGGAGTGGAGATAGTTGACCTTGACGCCTGTTTCAGTGAGGAAATCGCTAAGGTCCTCCGCCATGCGCTTCGTCAGGGTGGTAACCAGCACACGCTCGCCGGCTTCGACGCGCTTGTGTATTTCGCTTAGCAGATCGTCGATCTGCCCCTTCGTGGGCCTGACTGTTATTCCGGGGTCCACTAGACCCGTGGGCCGCACGATCTGCTCCACGACTCGCGAGCTGATCCGGTATTCAAGGTCGCTCGGCGTCGCCGAGGTGAAGACACATTGGTTGATATGCTCCAGGAATTCCTTGTCCGAAAGCGGGCGGTTATCGAACGCCGAGGGCAGCCGAAAGCCGTATTCGACCAGCGACTGCTTGCGGCTGCGGTCGCCAGCCAGCATTGCCCTGACCTGGGGCATGGCCACGTGTGATTCGTCAACGATAATCAGATGATCGTCCGGCAGGTAGTCGAGCAGCACCCACGGTGGGTCGCCTTCGTCGCGCCCGCTGATATGCCGGCTGTAATTCTCGATCCCCGTGCAATGCCCGACCTCTCGCAGCATTTCCAGGTCGAACCGCGTCCGCTGCCGGAGCCTCGCCGCCTCGAAGTCCTTGCCCCGACTGATCAGATCGTCCAGCCGCTCCTGAAGCTCAACCTCGATCCCGATAACCGCCGTTTTGAGCCGCTCCGCCGGGGTCACGTAGTGCCGGGCCGGATAGATGTCTAGCTCGCCGAGCGTTTCGGTTATCTCTCCGGTCAAAGGGTCGATCTGAACGATCCGCTCGAGCTCGTCTCCGAAGAACTCCAGCCGGTAGGCGAAATCGTCGTACGCGGGATAGATTTCCACCACGTCGCCCCTCACCCTGAACTTGCCCCGCACGAAGTTAATGTCGTTCCGTTCGTACTGAATTCCGGCAAGCCGGCGCAGAAATCTGGAGAGGTTGTACGTCCCGCCCCTGGCCAGGGATATCGCAACCTGGCCGTAGTCTTCCGGCGACCCGATCCCGTATATGCACGAGACGCTGGCGACGACAATCACGTCGCGCCGCGAATACAGCGACCGCGTGGCCGACAGGCGGAGCTTTTCGATCTCCTCGTTGATGTCGGTGTCTTTCTCGATATACGTGTCGGTATGAGGCATATACGCCTCGGGCTGGTAGTAGTCGTAGTACGAGACGAAATACTCGACCGCGTTATTGGGAAAGTATTCCCGAAACTCGGCGCAAAGCTGCGCAGCGAGGGTCTTGTTGGGAGCGAGAACGAGGGTCGTCTTCTGGAGATCGTTGATGACGTTGGCCATCGTAAACGTCTTTCCCGAACCCGTAACGCCAAGCAGCGTCTGGAACCGCTCGCCATTCGAGATGCCGTCGGTCAACTGTTCGATGGCCTTGGGCTGATCCCCGGCCGGTTTGTAATCGCTTACGAGTTGAAATCTGGCCACAACGCAACTTGTAGATACGGGGCGGCAGTGCAACGCGCGCGCTGCCCGCCCGATGGTCGACAACCAGAATTATAAGTCTCGGCCGTGCATCGGTGGGGAGTATTCCACCGCGCGCCGAAAAAGCGGCAAATTCATAACCGCGGAATATAATCACCACGTCCCTTCGCCGAGGTGGCGGAATTGGCAGACGCGCTAGCTTGAGGGGCTAGTGACCTACGGGTTGTGCGGGTTCAAATCCCGCCCTCGGCACCGATTGGGCGAGCCATCGCGCCATGCGCCCGCTTGCGATGTCGGCGCGTGTCAGCCGGCTCAGACTGATGAATCAACCCTTTACCCAAACAGCGCAGTGCCGGATAGACGTGATTCCGAGCTGGCCGTGAATGTAGTAAGACCGAGGCCGGCTGATCGTGACCGCCGAACGCTTCGCGGGCAAGGAAGACGCAGATGAATGACCTGGGCAAGATCAGCGTGTGTTACTCGGTGACCTTCGACCGGCGATCGCCGCATTCGCCATCGCGTATCTGGAGCGCCGTCACCGATCCGGAGGAAGTCAGCCGCTGGATGGGCTACCCGGCGCGCGTCGATCTGAGAATCGGCGGCGAATACTCCGTCGATTTCAGCGGTTCAGGGGCGGGCGGTCTCGACGGCGTGATCACGCAGATCGAGCGCCGCCGCCGGTTCCAATACCGCTGGGGGCTCTCCACGATCTGCAGGGAACTCGAAGCGGAAGGCGACGGTCGCCGCTATCGCTTCGTCCACTTCGGCCAGAAGCCACGGGACGTCCCGGACGAAGAGGGTCTGGCCGCCGGCTGGCATGCCTGGCTC
Source organism: Chloroflexota bacterium (assembly GCA_965263025.1). Classification (GTDB taxonomy): domain Bacteria; phylum Chloroflexota; class UBA11872; order UBA11872; family VXNJ01; genus JAPOVO01. Next base: position 1,458,406 of record OZ253578.1, read on the forward strand.
GACGATCTGGAGAGCTACCTCGACGGCGCTGCGCCCACTCACGAATTGAACAGCCCGCGCTGGATTGAGCTGAAGCGCCAGTACCGTCCTCTCCTGGAGACCGCCCTCGGCAATGCCCTAACGCCCAGCAGGTAACCGCCCTCCCGAATCAAACCGGTGTTTGACGTCTACGGGGCGCGACGAAGTAGCTCGGTGGTAGAGCGGGGACTCATAGTCCGTCGGCTCAGGTTGGAATCCCGCCTCCGCCGCCGGCATCGCCGAGGAAGTCGGGCTGTGGGTGCTGCGCTCCGCAGCGGGCTCTTAGCTTCCGCTCGTGCCAGTTCGACTCCCGCCCTCGGCACCGCAATAAATCGCGCCGTCGCACTTGAAGGGGAGCATGCCGGATGCGAGTCTGGTACCGCCAACTAACTCGGGCTCAATATGGGAGAAGAGGAGCAAATCGTAAGTGCCTTGGACCCACGTGTCATGGCTACGTAAAGGTTTCGCGCATCGAGGCTATCGGTATCGAGAATCACGGCCGCCTCCGCTTCAAGACCCTTTAAAAGCAAAGTGCTACCTACAGCCCTTCTTGGCAGCCGCCGTCCGACGAGCCGGTATTGCTCACGCATCTGAATAACTGCGTCGTGGAAGGTCAGCCCTTCGGTCCCGTCGCAGAGTTGAAGCGCCTTGATACAGGCCCTCAAGACTGTTGGGCGATAAGTTCGCGTAGCACTATCTTTTTCGATCTCGACGAGTACATCGATGGCGGCGCCGTACGAGGGCACTTCGACAAACGCGAGAGCGGCCCGCTCGACAGCCGTTGGCGGATTGCGCGCTCTGTTGCACGCCAATGACTGTACCCGCCGGACCAATTTGTCCGCACCCACCTTGGTCATAACGGTCTGCGCAAATTGGGCGAGGCACTTTAGTACATCAGGAGCTACGAGACTGAAGCTCTGCCCGAATCTGACTAAGTCCGGCAGGTCCACAGCCTCCACTGTGACGGTACCGGGCGTCTGACTCGCAAGCTTATGTCGGTTGTTCGGACTTGTACTGTAACCGATGATCAGGACGTGGTCGTTGGCCCCCAGAAGTGGCGCACGCGCCGCTTCTAACCGCTTCGCGTGGTCTTGGATACCATCTAACTGAACCCAGCACACACCGGCTGGGGCAGTACGAATGTCGATGACCTCACCACGTGAGAGCTTCCCGCGCACATCGAGGAGCCAATCGCCGAGGGGCTCCGCGTTCGCGTTTATCCATCGCCATGGCTTGGTGAGTTCTCCGGCAGGTGGAAAGCATGCGCATACTTCATCATTCCACTCGGACAACCTATCGTCACCAAATCCGAAGATTGCCTGCATAGGGTCTCCAAGCACGCACGTCGGCAAAGTCTCAGCGGCGGAGGCAACTACCGCGTGTTGACGGGTCGAGCAATCCTGATACTCATCCACGATGAGCCGTGCATAGCTCGCTCCCAAGATGTCGCTAACGTGCCCCGCATTCAGAAGCCTTGCCGCCGCCTCACGGATCCTCGGGTAGTCGCAGCCCCGATTTCGCAGATTCAGAACGTTGGGATTGTGAGCGCTTCGAACTGGAAACGTCTTAATCAACCGCATAGCCCATCCATCAATCGTCGACAGTCGATAGGCTCTAGAGGAAATCCCAGCGAGATTAAGCCGTCTACGAAGTGCAACGACACCGGCATTGGTATGCGTAAGTACGAGGATCGGCTTGTTACAAACGTGGCGAGCGAGCGCGTTGGCGATTAACTGGGTTTTTCCACACCCGGCTGGTGCAGTCACGCTACCGCGCTCTATAGCAAGTAGATCGACGTCACACGCTGGCACTGCGTGTCCACTTAAATATGGACTCGATAAGATTTTTAAAATCTCTGTCCGCGTTTGGTAGGTCTGGCCCAACTATGTCCCGCGCCACGTCCTGCATCCATGTGAGGGACTTAAACCAGCCGGCTTTCCTAGTGCGCGCTGCCTTGCCGAGGATTTTCCGGTTCTCGGTGCTGAAACCACTCGTCGACGCTTCCTCTCGGATGGCGTTAAGGTCGTTAGCGCTATGTGATAGCGACTTAATACTGTTACCGATCATTTCTTCGCCGTGTAATTCGACAGCGCGTTCAATCAGTCTCTTTACACCCTCGTCACTTAGGCTCAGAAATAGTTCGTCCTCGATCGTACGCCCTTCGTGCCATGAAAAGACTTCACCTCCGTCTCCCGTGAATTTTGTCTCCACTGCCTCAGTCGGCTCAATGTCGTCGTCTCGGACCACCGCGGAACGATATCCCAACGCGCGGAACGCGGCCGCGCGATTGAACGGTCGGTCCGCATCGCCGCCGCCACAGTCCACTAGGGCGGTCCCATATGCATGGATGGAGTTGTGGCCGTGGAGTATCCGGTTCTGGTCCAGGCCCCGCAGGAGTCCCACTTCGCTCGCGCCCTCGCAGACGATAACTGACGTAGCCAGAAAGGCTTCGGGATACAAACGTATAGTGCTCTGAACCTCGTCGGCGTTGCCGACCGGCAAGACGTGATGTACACTCGCCGTCGGTCGAGTGAGGAATAGCTGATCCCCAGACAATTCTCGAAGTGCGGTGGGGGAGTGCGTCGCCATAAACACCTGAAGTGGCGGACTCTCGTCCTTCGCTCCTAATGAGTCCAGCAGACGAATGATCCGGTGCGGTTCGAGACCATGTTCAACCTCATCGATCAAGACGACCTGCGATCCCGATGCTGCCTTCCGCTGAAGACCTGCAATTAGCAGTCGTAGTCGAGCCAACTCCCAGTCCTCTAAGCGGTATGCCTTCTGCATCGTGTAAAGCAAGCGTCCCACCGCTGAGGGATATAGCGCGCGCGTCCAACATCGCCCTAATGCTTCCTCCGAAATGGATGCCCAACTCTTTCGCTGTCTCTGTGACTTTCTCCAACGTCTCTTCGACCTGATCCTGGGCATCGTCAGCAAATGTACGCCTCGCAGTGCGTGCGGCTTCGGCCAATGCCGCCGAAGCGTCTGCACGCTCCGCCGACAAGCGGTTCAGAACTGACCCTCGGTTCCAACCCAGGTGATAGTCCGCCATCACGCCGATCCGAGCGGGGGCCAGACGAACTCGATCACTCCAGCTTAGATCGCGCGTCTGGTCTTGTGCTTCCGCACGGTCCGATATCAACGACCATGACGGCTCTAGGTTTCCCGTAACACCGAGCTTAACCGTGAGAACGGTCTCAGCGTTCTTTTCGGGCTCGTCCTCAATGTTTCCAGATTCCGGATCAAATCCCCGAAGGTACATGCCGTAAGTATCAAGTTTCTTCAGTGCATCTCCGAGTTCACCTACAGTGACAGAAATACCGATGGGCTGTTCAACGTCGAGCCTATAGAAATCTGCATCCGAGAACTGAATATTCCGGCGTGCTCCCAAGCAGAGATCAATAGCGTCTAGGATGGTTGACTTGCCACTATCGCCGGTGCCAATCAGGCAGTTCACTCCAGCAGCAGGATTCCACTTAAGGCTCTCGATTCCTCGAAAGTTCTCGATTTCCACTTTCCGAACTCGAGCCATCCAGCGCCTCCAACATATCCGCGATGTCGACCATCCCCGTTACTGAACGATAGGCTCACTGCGGGCCGCGGATCAATGCTCGGAATCGCCGATCACACGACCAGGAAGCCCTCCCGCTGTGCGGCGATCGACAGCCGAGCGTCGCTGCTAACAATATCGAGAGTTGCCGGCTCTTCCGCCGACGCCATAAGGGCAGCCGCCAGTTGCACCGCGTCGGCGCCGCGGAGAGCATGGACCCGCAGCAGGCGGAGCGCCCGTCGCCGCACGCGCTCTAGCGGTCGGATTTCAAGCCACACGCCCGCGAGGTTCTGGAGACGCTCAAGGCATTGATCGAGTTCGCGCCCGTCGATGCCTCCCTCGCGATGGAGTCGGTTCAGCGCCGATGCGCACTCGATCCAGCTGCCCCACCACGTTACGATGCGGTTGTCCTGCCGCAGGAGCGCTCGCCGCTCCGCGCTGGCCGGTTCGTCGACCAGAAGCGCGACCAGGGCCGACGAATCCCAGTATTTCACCGGCCCTCGTCCCTTTCCTCCACAACGATGCGGCTCGCACTCAGACCCTCGGCAAGGCGCGGAACAGGCGCAGCCAAAAAGCGGTCGACGTCGAGGACGCTCCGCGGAGGATCAGCGATTCCCCGCTGTACTAGCGCCGCCGCGGCTTCATCGACCGTCAGCTCGGCCGTGTTGTACGGCTCGATTCGCGCCACGGGTTTGCCGTGGTGGGTGATAAGCACCGTCTCCCCGCGGCGAACTTCATTGAGGAGCGCGCTGAGGCTGTTTTTGGTTTCAGTCACACTGGCGCTTTTCATCAGGCTATTCTAGCCCGATTCAATACTCGGAGCGATCTTCGCGATGTGTGCGCCGGAGAGCAACGCAAGGGATATTTCGCCAAGATCTTCAGCATCGGCTCCGACGACACCTTTACCGAATACAACGAGACACTTCTTAAATCAGAGCGCCTGGAAGCGGACTACCGCCGCCAGCTAAGTGGTCGGGATTCGGGGGGCCGGGTGAGGAGGCGGTTCAGCCCGCCGCGATTCCGGCTCCGCGCCGTTAGCGCAGCGCGTCGGCCACCTTTCGAATCGCACCGGCGATATCCTCGATGTCGCTATCGTCGTAACTCTCATTGAACGAAAACGTAACCAGCGATTCCAACGCCTTGTCGGTGATGGGGCACATGCCCTCGCCATACTCGAGTTTTCGGTCCGTGTACGGGCTGCCGAACGGAAAAGTCGAGTCGCCAAAGGTCTTCCCGACAGCGAGCGCCTCCGCGCATACATAAATTGGTTTCCCGATATATCCGGGCGAGCACGAAACTCCTTCCTCATTCAGCGCCTCGCCGAACTCGACCGCGTCGAAACCGGGCGTTCGTAACGGGAACGTCCAGAAGCTGTGCTCGGAACCGGGGGTCACCGCCGGACCTTCGAGACCCTCGATGCCCTCGATAAGTCCCGACAGCTTGCCGCCGAGGGCCGACCGCCGTTCCACAAGCGTCCTGACCTTGTCGATCTGCGGGATGGCGACCGCCGCCGTCAGCTCATTCATGCGGTAGTTCGGCGCCAGGAACAGATAGGCGCGTGGCCCCCAGCCTTTGCGCTGGAAACCCTTGTCAACGAAGAAGCGCATTCGCTCCCAGTACGTCTCATTATTAGTGATCGTCACGCCGCCGTCGCCGGTGGCCATGTGCTTGCTTCCCTGCAGACTGAAACAGCCGATGTCTCCAATAGTTCCCAGATAGCGCCCCTTGTACTTTGTGGTATGGGCCTGGCTGCAATCCTCGATAACCGGCAGGCCGTGCCGCGCGGCGACGTCCATCACGGCGTCCATGTCGCAGGCGTTTCCGAAAAGATGAACGACGAGGATCGCCTTCGTTCGGTCAGTTATCTTCCGCTCGATATCCACGGGGTCCATGGTGAAGGTTGCCGGATCGATGTCGGCGAAGATCGGCACGGCCGTCTGCTGCAAGATCGGCGTGACGCTCCCGAGATCGGTGATGGGCGCCGTGATGATCTCGTCGCCCGGACTCGGATCGATAGTTCCCACCGCAACGTGTATGGCCGAAGTTCCCGAGGTGCTCGTGGCGGCGTGCCGGACTCCATACAAATCCGCAAACTTCGTCTCGAAGTCGCGTACGTAATGGCCGGACCATTGAAAGAGATCCTGAGACCGTATTGCGGCTTCCGCCATCCTCACTTCTTCGTCGCCGTAGAGAATCCGACGAGGAAACGGTTCGGTGCGGTAAGGTTTTCCACCTTTGATCGCTAGTTCGGTCATCTCGCTCTCCCTTTGGCGTCAACCGTCCGCATCATAAGCCGTCACTCACACAGGTAGATGGCGAGCGCCGTCATTTTCGCGAAAGCGGGAATCTGCCATTCTCGCATCAACAGCCAGCCATTCAGCCGCCAACGTTCCCGCATGATTCTAGCTGTGCGGGCCGAGCCACCTGTCGAACCACTCGAACGCTTGCGACCGCATGGACGGCGTGAACTGGTGCTCCACATCCTCACGAACGACAGTGAGCGCCTCCGCGTTCCCAAGTCCGGTCCATAAGGGTTCGCCAAATTCGAGGAAGTCGTCGATCGCCTCTTTCGGGACCAGCGGGTCGCGGGCGGCCCAGGCAATCATCAGCGGCCGGGGCGCCTGCGCCGCGTACAGATCGTAGATATCGCCACTCGCCAGGATGCCCGGCACGCACACGTACGGATTGTTGAACGTGCTGTGACCGCGGGGACTGTAGAAGCGCTCGTAACTGAAGATGCCGCAGCTTGCGACGGCAGCCGCGATGCCGTCGTCCAGGGAGCCGGCCGCCTGAGCGGTATGTCCGCCGAGCGAGTGCCCGACTATTCCCAATCGTTCCGGATCTACGTCCGGCCGCGTTCTAAGGTAATCGGCGATTCGCAACGTATCCCATACCATCAACCCCCACAACGACCGCCCCTCGAGTATTTCCACCTCGGCGCGGAAAACGTAGTCGTCTTCCCGCTCGCCGAAGGTCCGGATATCGGGGACGACTACGATGTACCCGCGCCGGGCCAGCGTTTCCCCATACTCGGCAAGGAGCCCCTCCTTGCTCTGCCCTGTGCCATGCAGGCAGATCACCGCCGGCAGCGGCCCGCCGCCTTCGGCGGGCGCGGTCACGATTAGCGGCACTTCGTAGTCGGCTTCGGTGGTCAGATACAAACGCTCCACGCGGAGGTCCTTTGAAACGGCCACACCCGCACGTCTGACGGACGGACGGGTCGGGCGCACGCCGGAAAACAAGGCCGACTCGGCTGCCTCCCTGGCGCTGCGCACAAACGACCCGAACTCACTTCCAGCGGGATCAGCCGATAACCGAAGTCTGCGCGCGCGGAACCCGGCCAGTCGTTCGAGATATCTGGCTACAGAGGGATTTGCGGCGTCTATGCAGTTGTTGCGCGTGATCGGTACCGGCATGAATGCGTCTCGACTCCCGGAGACTCGACGTTAGCCTTTGATCCCCGTAAGGGCGATTCCCTGCACGAAATACTTCTGTGCGACCACGTACACGGCCAGTATGGGCAGGATGCTCAGCACCGATCCCGCCATCAGGAGATGCCAGTCCGACCGGTACTGGCCCCGGAACATAGTCAGACCCACGGTAACGGTCATCTTTTCAATGTCAGACAGGTAGATCACGGGGCTCTGGAGATCGTTCCACAGGTTCATGAATACGAACACCGCGACCGTTGCAAGCGCGGGCATGCCCAAAGGCACGAAGATCCGCCAGAAGATCGTGAACGGACCTGCGCCGTCGATCTTGGCGGCGTCCTCGAGCTCGTCGGGGATGGTCATGAAAAACTGCCGAACAAGGAAGGTGCCGAAAGCCCCGCCGAACCAGTTCGGAATGATCAGCGCGGCGTGGCTGTCGTTCCACCCAAGCCACTGAATCATGAGAAATACGGGAATGAGAGTCACCTGGGTCGGGATCATCATCGTGGCGATCATCAACATGAACAGGATGTTGCGACCCGGAAACTGCATTCGAGCGAACGCGAACGCGGCCATGGCGACCGCTATGAGCGCTCCGATATCGCCCAAAATTGAGACCTTGAAGCTGTTGAACAGGAACAATACGAAGCAGCTCCTGTCCCCGCAGCGCATGGCCTGTACCGCCTCGGAATAATTGCTCCATTCCGGCGGCCACGGAAATATCGTTGGCGGAAACAGGAATACGTCGCCCAGTGGCTTGAGCGAGGAAGACAGCATCCAGAGAAACGGTACGACCATGACCCCGGCCACGAGCAGCATTCCGATGTAAGTCAGCGTTTGCATTACGGCTAGTCGGGCGCGCTTCGCCCGCACACCATGTGGAGCAACGGCCGTCCGGACGCCGGGGACGGCTTGCTCCCGCGCCACGCTCACCTTGCGGGCGCTCCGCAACCGTGAGCAACGCTCACCACACGCGACACTCGCGCGAAAACGGGAATCCCCACCTCGTATCCGCCGCGCGCGCTCATCGGTAGAACACCCATTTCCGCTGTCCCGCAAACTGAATCAGCGTCACGAACATCACGACTACGAACAGCGAATAGGCAAGCGCGGAGGCCTTGCCCATGTTGAACCACTCGAACGCGTTCTGATAAATCCAATAGCTCAACGTAAGCGTGGAGTAAGCCGGACCGCCCTGCGTCAATACGTACGTCTGCTCGAACACCTGGAACGACCCGATCACCGATACCACGACGACGAAGAACATCGTCGGACTGAGCATCGGCAAGGTTATGTGGAAGAACCGCCTGAACCATCCCGCGCCGTCCACGGTGGCGGCCTCGTACAGCTCCTGGGAAATGCCCTTGAGGCCGGCCAGGAATATGACCATGTTGAAGCCCGCCTGACGCCAGGCGCCCATTATGAAAAGGGCCGGCATCGACCACTCGGTGCTCGACAGCCAGCCAGGTCCGGGGATCTTCGCCAGGCCGAGAAAGTAGTTGACGAGTCCGAATTGAGGTTGATACAGCCAGGCCCAAACCAGCGAAATGGCAACGAGGGAGGTGACGACCGGCATGAAGTAAAGGGCTCGGAACAGGGTCACGCCGCGAATCGTCTGATTGACCATCAGCGCGAGAAACAACGCGAGCGCAATGTTCAGCGGCACGAATCCGATGGTGTAGTAGACGGTGTTCCGAAGCACTTTCCAGAACAGGGGGTTGTCACCGAGGTCGGCGTAATTCTGAAGCCCCACCCACTCGGGAGGCTGCACGCCGTTGAAGTCAGTGAAGCTGAAGTAAGCCGACCGTAAGACCGGAACCACCTGGAGCAGGACGATTCCCAGCACCGTCGGGAACAGGAAGAAATAGGCGATGCCCCATTCCCGCCACTTTCGATATCGCGCGGAGCGTACCGCGTCCCCGGCGTCGGGGGCTATACCGCTGTCCACCGCCATTCGGTCTCCGCTCGCCTCAGTCGCACGGTTGGGCGCGGGCACAGACCCGCGCCCAACCGGTCATGCCTGTATCGTTCCGGTTACGATCCCTCCACTCGACTAATTCGATCGCTGGAGAATCTCGTTGATCGCGTCCTCGACTTCGGGCGCGGCGTCTTCGGGGGCCTTCTGCCCCAGCCATACCTCGTCCAGCAGGTTGACCTTGGCCCCCTGCCACTCGTTGTAGTTGGCGTTGAAGTCGGCCGCCATGTACGGCTCGCTGCGCAGCAGCACCCGCAGATCGGGCGGGCTTATCGAGATGTACCTCGCGTCGTTCGCGAGTTCCTTCTGGATCGGCACCATGCCCGGATTCTCGAGATAGAAGCTGATAACCGAGTCGTTGTCGATCATGTGCCGCAGCATCGCCCACGCGCCCTCGGCGTTCTTCGTCTGCTGGGAGATCACGAACCCGTCCGGGCCACCGTAAGTAACCCGCGACTGGCTGCCCTTCGGGAAGAGAGCAATGTCCCACCCGAACGCGCGAATGGACCGGTAAGAGCCCACGCTCCAGCTTCCGGTTACGGTCATTGCCACCCGGCCTGTCTGGAACGAGTTGCCCAATCCTTCGAAGAATCCCGGCGCCGGCGTGACCTTGTGCACCTGATAGAGATCCTGCATCCACTTCATCGTCGCAATCGCGGACTCACTGTTGATGACACACTCGGTCAGGTCCTCGTTCAGCACGCGCCCGCCATTGGCGTAGATCAGCGGATCGAGGAAGGTTCGGTTGCCTTTTCCGGGAATGTCGAACCCAAACACCGCAGTCCTCGGGTCGCCCGTCGGATTGTTGACCTTCAACGCGGTCTCCAGCAGGTCGTCCGTAGTCCACGTGTCGTCCGGGTACGCGGCACCCGCGGCGTCCATCAACGACTTGTTGTAGAAGAGAACGCTCAGCACATAGTTTCGGGGGACGCCAAAGAACGGCCCTCTGCCCTGCGGCGCGCGCCATTGACCCAACGTGCGCTGCCAGTAGTCGTTTACATTTAGGTCGCGCTTGATCAGATCGTCGAGCTCCAGAAGCTGGCCGAGATCTACATATTGGTAATAGAACGTCGGGGCCGTGTTCCACACGTCCGGCGCCCCTTCGCCAGCGTTAAGCGACGCGTTGAGCTTCTGCCAGTACTGCTGCCAGGGAATCCACTCGGCCTTCAGTTTGACTTCGGGATTATCGAGCTCGAACTGCGACAGAATCTGGCGCTCGATATTCTGCATGTTGGTCATGTAGTTCCAGTAGAGGACCTCACCCGTAGGTTTCTTCGGCGTCATCGCCTCGGCCTGTACCATGACCGTGACTACCTTCTCCTGGATGACCACCACCTGTTTCTCGACGATCCGGGTGACTATCTTCTCTACGACCTTTTCGACCTCAACCGGCATTTCCCGCTCGACGATCTGGGTTACGACCCTCTCGACCGGTACTTCCTTGACAACTTCCTGGATCTTGGTCTCGGTGACGACCTGGGTCTCTCCGCATCCAGCCAGCGCCGCAACGCCGGCGACTCCCAGACCACCCAACGCGCCAAGCTTCAGTAGCTTGCGCCGCGAGTGAGTCTTGTCTTGCCCGATACCCATATTGGCTACATCCTCCTGCGTACACGAACGCGCGCGCGGCGCATGCCAGCCGCGGCCAGTTCCTCTATAGGGACTGAGCTTCCTCCCAATACCGAGGTCAAGTCTACTCAACCGTGTAATGGCAAGCTAGCAGGCGCGGCTGTGAGCAAGTCCCTGTCTATTGACATGATTCGATTCGTGACTATCTTTGATACGAGTTTGACCGAAATTGGGCAACGGGGAGTTGAAATGGACCTGTTCACGACTGATCTCAACTATTGGGCTGTAATCGTCGCGACTGCCATTGGAATGATCGTCGGCTCCCTCTGGTATTCGCCGCTTCTGTTCGCCGAACCGTGGCTGCGTCTTATCGGCAAGACCATGGAAACACTCCGGGAAGAGGGCCACGGAACGGTGCTGCCAATGGTGGTCGCGGTCATCGGCGCCTTTGTTACCTCGTACGTCCTTGCGCTCGCCATAAACGCGTCATCCGATTCACCGGGTCTGGTAGACGGCATTGTCGTTGGAGCAGTGCTCTGGGCGGGGCTTGTCGGCGTGCAGAACCTGATGGGCTTCCTCTTTTCGGGCCGCCCGATTCGCTTGTGGATTCTGGACAGCGGCAATCAGCTTGTAACGTTCGTGCTCATGGGACTGGTAATCGGTCTCTGGCGGTAGAGACTTAATGACCGCCGCGACGTGCCGTATCGCATCCGCCTGGATACACGCGGTAGAGAGAAGAGACGCTGAGCTAAGCGACGCGACGTAGGCCCCCGTATCGGAAGAACTGCCAGTGGACAGAATTGCCGTACCAGTCGGGTCTCTGCTCGCCCTGGCGGTTCTGCTCATTCTTCTCCTGTGGATATTTCAAAGGCGTCTCATCTACTTCCCGTACAACGCGGCGCTGCCGCCGGCGGCGTCTGCTCTTCCGGGAGCGGAGGATGTTTCGTTCACGACGCACGACGGACTGGTCTTGGACGGATACTTCCTCCCTGCGCCTGCCGGAGAAGCCCACGCCGTCGTAATCGTGTTCAACGGGAACGCCGGTCATCGCGGCTATCGAATCCCGCTGGCTCAGGCCCTGTCCCGGAGGGGACTGGCGGTGCTGCTGTTCGACTACCGGGGCTACGGCGGAAATCCTGGCAGTCCCAGCGAAACGGGGCTGATCGAAGACGCGCGCGCCGCAGTCCAATACACGTTATCGCGTGATGATGTTCATCCGGACAAAATCGTCTATTTCGGCGAGTCGCTCGGCGCCGCCATAGCTGTCGCGCTCGCGGTGGAGGCGCCGCCGGCCGCGCTCGTGCTTCGCTCGCCCTTCTCGTCGATGGTGCGGATAGGCCAAACTCACTATCCATTCCTGCCCGTCGGACTGATGCTGAAGGACAGGTACGAGTCGGAAAAGAGAATTCGACGGGTGAGCGCCCCGCTGCTCGTCATCGCCGGCGCGGCTGATACGGTCGTCCCACCGCAAGACAGCGTTCGCCTGTTCGAGGCCGCGCATGAGCCGAAGCGCCTTCATCTCGTTGCCGGCGCCGACCACAACGACCATGACCTGAACGCCGGCGGCGCAATCGTCGACGTGATCTTGGAGTTTCTCGCAGAGACGGTAAGCCCAGGCGATTCCAGCGGGCAATAGGCGATATCGGTTACTTGGAGCCGGCATCGCTCGATGGACTAGACCGGCGCTTCCGCGGCCTCCTCGGCGTAGGCCGTCGACTCGTAGAGAGCTTCGCCCCGATGCAGTCGCAGAGCTATGTCATACGTCTGAGTCGTGGCCCGGCGGGTGGGCGAATGAGCGGCTTGCCATCTCGCCACGGCGACGAGGCATTGACGGGACTCCTCGGTTTTGCCGGCGTCTATCAAGTCCTGCCAGAGCCGCACGCCTTCTTCCAGCATCTGGAAGTCGTGGAATCCCGGGTCCTCGCGCAGTACCGCGTTGCCCAGTTGGCGTATCAGTTCGTTTGGATCGTGATCCAGCGTCAAATACCTGTATACGATCGCGCCGGCTTCATCAACGGCGCCCTGGCGTTCGAAACACAGCGAAAGGTCCCCGAGAAGCTGCCCCCGACCAGACGGCATCCGATCGAGCCGTTTATCGGACGGAAGCCGCGCGGCGGGAACGTTGAGAAATCGGGCCTGATAGACGAGCATCGCGCCATGGAGCACTCCCCGCGCCAACTCGGCGGAAGGCGCTCTGCGCGCAACCTGGGCCAGCGATGCGCAATAAGTGAAATGGTGCAACGCCGTGTCCCAATCTCCGAATTCGTTGCTCGTGGGAAATCGGGCGATGCGAAGTATTGACGCGTACGCCAATGCCTGGGCCGCGTCACCGAGCGACGCGCCCTCTTGAAGGGCTTTCACAATGGCGTCAATGCCATCGGCGGGATCGTCGCCAAGCAGACTGGTCAGGATCGAGCCATCCCAGCCGCCGTCCGGCGCGGCAACGTCGACCACGTCCGCGAGGCCGGCGGTCGCGGCTTCCACCATGCCTACAAGGTCTTCGGGGTGACGCCAGGAGTTTCCTTCCTCCTCCCGCGTCGACCGGGCTAGCTGGTTGACCAGCGTCGGAAGCACTTCAGCCGAACGGCTCCAGCCGATCATGTCCAGAAGTTCGACGGTCTTTGCCAGCGTATCCATTACGTGCGAGAAGTCGCGGTAGTAGTGGTCTGTCGCCGCCGAACCTAGAAGGTCGATCAGTTGCGCGACGTCGACGTCACGCGAAATCGCCGTCCGCAGCACGCGATCGGCGGCCTCGTCGCTTCTGACCTCGATGAATTCACGAAACCACGCACGCAGCCGCGAAAACGGCGCGTCATCGAGAGGAAGCGCGGTGAGATCTATTCTCGGCATCTGGCCCGCCGCGTCCTCCGCGACGGACCGCGCGCCATGGTAAAGGGCCAGAGACCTGTCGCTCTCCGCCAGGTACGGTTGCAGATTGGCCATGGCGGTAAGGATCGTCAGCCCGTCGCCCCACCCTAGCGAGTTGCGGCGCGACCCTCTGGTCAGACCGTATTCCGCCGAGGTCGAAACGATGTCGCGGGCCGCTTCGGAAGGGTTGGCCTCAAGCAGCCCAAGCACCGACTTGGCGCAGTCCAGGCGCAGGTTTTGTTCAAGACCCTCCCGTAGCCGGTTTCGCCATCGACCAGCGTATCGGGATTTCGTCAAGGCGCCGCCAAGGTCGATCCACACTTCGCCGTTTATGACTTCGACGGGATAGACATCGACGTCGCCGGCCCAAAGGTCGAACGCGCCGCCGGTCGCAAGATCGAATCTGGCATAGTGCCATTCGCAAGTCAGAATGCCGTCCTTGCACGATCCGCGCGACAGGGGAAAGCCCATGTGCGGACAGCGGTTATCGACGGCGTACACACGGCCTTCGTGATGGAACGCGGCAGCTACCTTGCCGTTGCCGGCAGCCGTCACGACTCCCTTCGAGCGGACTTCGTCAAACGTCCCCACCCGAACCAAAACCGACCCCACTTCCTCTACGGAACCATCGGTGGATCGGCCGTTCGGCGCGCTTGCCGACGTCATCCCTTCAACCGACGGCCTACTATCCCTCAAGTAAGTACTCCTGGATTTGCACGACCTTCATCCGCAAGTTTACAAAATCGAGCCTTGGCCGACATCGACAACCTCCGGCGATTAGACGACCATGGTGAGCGCGTCGTTTCCGAACTTAAGGAGCTGAAGTGATAGTTGGATTCGCGGCTCAAGACATCACGCCCGATCCGGGTCTCTCCATGAGTGGATTTGGCGTGCGGCAAGGCCCTCCTACCGCGGTCGGCATTCACGACCCGATCCACGTCCACGCCTTGGCGGCCTCCGCGGGCGGCTCGACGGTAATACTGTTCTCATTCGATCTGATCGGGCTGCCCGTCGCGTGGATAGATCAAGCGCGAAAAGCGGTTGAGAACGATTGTGGAGTGCCGGCCGGCTCGCAAATGTATTCGTGCTCCCACACGCACTGCGGACCCGGTACCGGCGTCATCCCTTACACAATGGGCGAAGCCCCAATAGTCGATTCGGCGTACATGGAGTGTCTTACCGGAAGCGTCGTGAACGTAGCGCAGGCCGCTTTGAAGAGCGCCGCTCCAGCGAATCTGCGGATAGGCGAGGGTGAGTCCTACGCGGGCTGGAATCGCCGCTCGGCCGACGCCGCTCCCAACGGCCCGCGTGACGGTCATGTCGACGAGATCGACCCCGCGGTCGTCGTCGCGCAGTTCGAGGGCGAAGACGGGGGGATTCTGGGAACGGTCGTCAACTACGGTTGCCACGCGACCTCCAGCAGGGATTCTTACTATTCGTCCGACTATCCGGGCTACGTTCGATCGATTGTCGAAGCAGAGACCGGCGCTCCGTGTATTTATGTCAATGGAGGCGGCGGTGACGTAAATCCCCGCGGAGCGACTTCGATCCTGCGAGGATTCGATCTGGCCGAGCGGACCGGCGGCCGGTTAGGCAACGACGCTGTCGCCGTCCTCGGTTCCCTTAGCGCCGTAGACTCGACCAGGGTAGGCGCAGTCGCGACCAACGCCGAGCTCGTCTATCGCGAGCTCATTTCCGAGACCGAAGCCCGCCGTCTGCACAGAGAGAGGGCCGCTGCCGTAAAAGCCGCGACGTCACTCGAGGATAAGTTCCTACACAAATGGCACGGGACGGAATACGCCAGCCGGGTTATCGCCGCGCTGAATGACGAGAGCTGGAGCGACCGCCTGCAAGTAGAGGTGCAAGCCCTCCGCATCGGCGATCTGGCGATTGCGGCGTTCCCGTCGGAGATCTTTTCCGCCGACAGTCGCAGCATCAGAGCCGACAGCCCGGCGCCGCACACGATGGTCGCCGGATGGAGCAACGGCCTGTTCGGCTATGCGCCAACGCGGCGCGCCGTCGAGCGTGGCGGCTACGAAGCCGAAACCGCATTCAGGATCTACGGGCACCCCGCGGCGTGGGACCCGATAAGCGGCGACAATATTCGGGCCGCGGCCCGCGCCACGGTTTGCAGCCTGTTCGAATAGGCCGGCCGATAGCGGGCGGCGCAGGCTTACCGCCGCACCAACACCCAGGCAATTCGGGGAACTGCTACGATTCTGGCAAGCCGCTTGCCTGCCGCCTTGTACCCAGCGAGGAAATCTGACAAGGCGTCGGGGCTTAGGCAGCGCGAATGGCAATCTTGGGGACCAGCCCGCGGGGCGTCCAGCCGATAGGAGGCTTCCAATGCCCGTTTTAGCGATCAACGGCGGCGCCGCCCTACGCGACAGGGAGTTTCATCGATGGCCGGTTGGCGATCCGACCGACGTCGCAGCCGTCGGCGAGACCATTCTTTCCGGCAAATGGTTCGCGACGAGGGGGCCGAACGTAGAGGCGTTCGAGCAGGCGTTCGCCGCGCATCAGGGCGCCAAATACGGTATCGCGGTCAATGGGGGGACGACCGCTCTTCAGGTAGCGTTGCGCGCCGCCGGGGTCGTTCCCGGCGACGAGGTCGTCATCCCGTCCTACACGTTCGTGGCTACCGCCCTCGGCGTGCTGAATGTCGGGGCGGTTCCGGTTTTCTGTGACGTTGAAGAAGAGACGTTCAACATCGACGTAGCGTCCGCCGAGCAGGCGATCACCGAGCACACCACGGCGATAATGCCCGTCCACTGGGGCGGACGCGCCGCCGACATGGACGGCGTGCTGAGGCTGGCCGAAAACCGCAGGCTCAAGGTCGTCGAGGACTCGTGTCACGGTTGGGGGGCGTCCTGGAAAGGCCGCGGGCTTGGGTCGATCGGCTTCTCCGGCGGCTTCAGCTTTCAGGCCAGCAAGAACCTCACCGCCGGCGAGGGCGGCTTCGTGACGACCAGCGACGACGAAGCCGCCGAAGTTGCGCGTCACACGATGTGGGCCGGCGCCGGCGACCGCGAAGGAAAGACTTCCATTCTCGGCAGCAACTACCGAATGAGCCAGATCTCCGCCGCCTTGCTGCTCAATCAGTTGAAGCGGCTGGACGAACAAAACCGGGTCCGAATGTCCAACTCCATTTATCTCTCCGACGCGCTCGACGAAATGGACGGCTTCCGGTCAGTGCCGCGCGACCCGGACGTAACGGTCGATTCGGTTTACCAGTACCTTTTCCGGTATAAGCGCGACGAGTTCGAGGGGCTCCCGCGTGAGACGTTCGTCGAAGCGCTGAAGGCCGAAGGCGTGCCGGTCGGCATGGGTTACGCGCGGCCCCTGCAGGACTATCCGCTCCTGGCCGATATACCTGACTCCATGCCCGGCGGGCATCCGTTCACTTCCGGCTGCTACAAGGGATCGGTCGATTATGCGACCCTCGAAACTCCGGTAACCGAACGCCTGTGCAAGCAGGAATCGTTGACCCTGCCTAGCAACGTATTCCTTGGCCCGAGGTCAGACGTCGACGACGTTATCGCTGCTCTCGAAAAGGTCCGAAATAACGTCGAAGAGTTGCTGGCGGTCGCCGCGGTCTAGACAGCCTTGCGCCGGTCGGGCTTTCTCGGCACGGCGCTAGCTATGCTGAGCGAAGTCCGTCCCGGAGGCGCCTAACCGCCTAAGCTGACCGCCTCCGCTGACGCCGCGGTCCCGCCCGTCCATTCCGAGGACCGCATAGGCGCTAAACCATTCCTCGAGCCGCTCTCTCATCTCCGCCGCCCGCGCGGCTTGCTCTGATTCGCCGACAAGGTTGCGGCGTTCGTCGGGATCGTTTTTCAGATCGTAGAGCTCGTTCGGACCGTCCGGATAACGATGGACGTATTTCCAGTCGTGAGTACGGATCATTCGCGTGGAGCCGTATTCGTCGTAAATCACCACGCTCTCGCGCCCGCGGCCGCCGTCCTGGCGCAGCAAGCCATTGAAGCTCTGACCGGGAAGATTGCCGCCTTTGGGCAACGGCAATTCCAGGTAATCCAGCAGCGTCGGCATGAAGTCGCAGGCGCTCACAAGCGCGGATTCAACGGCTCCCTCCGGGATCACGCCCGGATGGCTGGCGATAAACGGGACCTTGATCGAGTTCTCGTACATATTCAGCGGCCACGTGCCGTTGCCCTTGCCCCAGAATCCGTGATGTCCACAGCTAAATCCGTTGTCGCTCGTGAAGATGACGAGCGTGTTTTCACTAATCCCAAGCTCGTCGAGCTTGTCGAGAATCCTTCCCACGTCGGCGTCCATGGCCGTTACCGCGGCGAAATAGCCCTTGAGCATTTCCCTGTCGCCGAGACATTGGTCGGTCAGACTGATCGCCCACGGATGGCGCGGCTCTTGCGGACACGACTCGAACGCGCATTCGTCGTACGAGTCGACAATACCCTGAGGGTGGCCCGTCCACGGGCTATGCGGCGCGGTGTAATGGACGCTCAAATAGAACGGCTCGCGGCCGGGGCCGTGGACATTCAGAAATTGCAGGGCGTCGTCCGTGATCAGGTTCGTGACGTAGCCGGGATCGATAACCGTCTCACCGTTCCTGACCATCGGCGGGTCGTTGTACGGCCCCCCGCCGAGTTGATGGACGTACCAGTGATCGAACCCATGCTGGGCAATCTGACTCTCACCCAGATGCCACTTGCCGCTCATGCCGCACGTCCAGCCGTTACCTGCCAGAACGTCGGTGTAAGCGACTTCGTCTTGCAGATACCGGATCGAGTCGGATCCGACGTTTCCCCCGCGAATCCAGTCATGCACGCCGTGTTGCGAGGGTATCCGGCCCGTCAGAAACGACGCGCGGCTCGGAGAGCAGACCGGCGAGGCCACGAAGAAATTTTCGAAACGCATTCCACGCGCGGCCAGGCGGTCGATATTCGGCGTTCGGATTTCCGCGTTTCCATAGCATGACGCCGCCCAGACTCCCTGATCGTCGGTGAGAATGAAGATAACGTTCGGTCGATCGGTTGCCATCGCCTGCTCACTAATCCGGCCGTGATTCCTGGTCCTGAACGAAGGGATCAAGTGACCGGCTCAGGAATACGGCTCGGATCTCAAGAAAACCTCGCCCCTGCGGAATCCTAACCGAAGATTGCCGCGCGCGGACTTGCCGACGACAGGCACACTGGGCGGAAAGCACAGGGCGAGACTGAGGCTGATGCCCGACAGCCAACACAGGTGCAGCCTGTATTTTGGGGAACTGATCGCGAATGGAGCGGCTCGACCGAAGCATTCACGCCATAATCTGGACGCGGGATTTACGGAAGTTTCTTTTTTTACGTGATCGAGGCGTGACCATGACGGTAAAAACGGTCGCAATCCTGAGCCCTGGAGAGATGGGAGCGGCTGTTGGCAAAGTTCTCGGCGAGAGCGGACTGGAAGTCATAACCTGCCTCGAAGGCCGCGGCGAGCAGACGCGGCGGCGAGCCGGCGAATGCGGCTTCGGCGTTGTGTCCGATCTGGAAGAAATGACTGGCAAGGCCGACTTGGTGCTCTCGATCCTGGTTCCCGCCGAAGCTGCAAGGGTCGCGCGGAGCGTGGCTGGCGCCATGGAAACTTCCGATGCATGCCCCACCTACGCCGATTGCAACGCCGTATCCCCGCAAACGGCGGGCTCGCTTGAGCCGCTCATAACCGAGGCCGGCGGGACGTTCGCCGACGCCGGAATCATCGGGGGCCGCCCCGCCATGGATACGCGCCCCGCTTCTACGCCTCGGGACCCGGCGCGTCAACGCTCGCGGAACTCGACGGTCGGGGAATCGACGTGGTCCAGGTAGGCGGGGGCAGTGGTCGCGCGTCCGCGATCAAGATGTGCTACGCCGCCATGACAAAAGGCACGACCGCCTTACAAACCGCCCTTCTGGTGGCCGCGGCGCGTTTGGGCGTTTACGAAGAGTTAAGTGGCGAACTCCTCACCAGCCAGCGTCCGGCCTTCGCTCGCATCGAAGAATCGGTAAAGAGGCTCCCGTCCGTTGCCTACCGGTGGATCGGTGAGATAGAAGAGATAGCCGCGACGTTCGAATCCGTCGGCGTCACCCCTGACCTTCATCGCGGCGCCGCCGAGGTCTTTCGCCTTGTTGCTGGTTCAGGTTTGGGAAAAGACGACGGCTCCGAAGCCGCCGGGATTTACGACGCCGTCAAATTGCTTGCGGACGCGATAGACGGTTCTGGCTCGACGAACGTTGCTTGAAGCCAGGCTTCGATCTCGCGGCCGTTTCTGGATATTGGAGGGAGTATGCCGAACGACATTGACATGACGAAGCTCGCGGAGGTTTCAAGCCCCACGGCGACGCATCTGCTGTTCAAGCTCGGAATCCGCAACACCTTTCTTGAAAGCATCAAGCCCCTGATCGGCGGCGCGGCGGTCGTCGGCCGCGCTCGCACTTTGCGGTTCCTGCCTATGAGAGAGGACCTGTCGCCGAATCCGGACCAGCCCCGTGGAAATGCCCAGCGGAAGGCGATCGAATCAATCGGCCCCGGCGAGATTCTTGTCGTCGATGCCGGTGGGAATCTTGGCGCCGGGGCGCTTGGGGACATCCTTTGCGAGCGGATGAAATACCGCGGCGCCGCCGGCGTGGTCGTCGACGGCGTCGTTCGCGACGGCGCGCAGATTCAAGAGGTTGGTCTGCCCGTTTGGAGCCGAGGCGTTCACGGGGCCGCCAGCTCCCGCGCAATGTGGCCCGCCGACTACGACGTACCGATAAGCTGCGGCGGCTGCACCGTGATGCCGGGCGACTACATCGTGGCCGATGAGGACGGCGTGGTGGTGATACCTCCGACCCACGCCGCGCAGATTGCGGCGGATGGATCGGAGGCCGAACGGCGTGAGGAGTTCATTCGAATGAAAATCCGCACCGAGGGCTACTCCACCGACCGCGCATACCCGCCAAATGACGAGGTCCTGGCCGAATACGAATCGTGGAAGAAGGGCGAGGGCGCGAGCGGCTAGCGCCTGTTCGGAGCGTAGATCCAAATCGCGGCGATAACGACTTTCGGGCTATGTGCCATATTCTTCCTCTAAGAGTTGCGGCACAAGGAAGGAACGGTTGATGAGCGGTCTGTCTGGAAAAGTAGCGCTGGTTACTGGAGCGGCCGGAGGCATTGGCTTCGCGACCAGCCAACGTCTCGCCCGCGACGGCGCGGACGTGGCGATGGCGGACCTCAGTGCTGCCGCCGTTAGTCGCGCGGCCGAAACCGTCGCCGCCGAGACCGGCGTCCGCACGCTCGCAATCGAGCTCGATGTTTCGAGCCGCCGCCAGGTTCTGAGCATGGCCGAGACAATTGAGACCGAGCTGGGGCCGGTCAACGTGCTGGTCAATGCCGCCGGAATCCTCGAGAGCGGCAGCATCTTGGAGATCTCCGAGGAGCAATGGGACCGTATGCTGGCCGTCAACCTCAAGGGACCGTTTCTCGTCACTCAGGCGGTTCTCGAGGGCATGATAGAAAGCGGCTACGGCCGAATAATCAACCTCTCATCCGTCGCCGGAAAGAAGGGTGGAATGCAGTCGGGGACGCACTATGGCGCCTCCAAGGGCGGCGTGCTTGCGATGACCAAAAATCTCGCTCGATACCTCGCCCAGTTCAATATGACCGCCAACTGCGTATGCCCCTCGATAACCGACACGGGCATGGCCGGGCAGTTTTCCGACGAAGTGCTTCAGATCTTGATCGACGACAATCCGTTCAAACGTCTGGCAAGACCCGAGGAGGTCGCCAATGCCATATCCTTTCTGGCTTCGGAGGACGCCGGATTTGTCAGTGCCGAAATGCTCGACGTGGACGGCGGATACATGGCTGACTAGGCGAGCCGATATTTAGAAGTACAAGCGGCCGCCACACCGAATGAGCCGCGTTATGGACGAGACCGATGTTTGATCCAAACGACCTGATCGCCCAAATCGACCGCGAGGCGATCGCCCGTGACACGCTCGAATTCGTTCGCGTAAAGAGCGAAACCGGAACCGAGGGGCCCGGTTCCGAATTCTTCGCGGAACTATTAAAACGTGAAGGACTGGAGCCGGTCCTCGACCATTTTGAGCCGGATAGGCCAAATGTTTACGCAACGCTCGAAGGCGCGGAACCTGACAGCGGGCGGGCGCTGATGCTGAACGGGCATGTCGATACCGTGCCCATCGGAATTAGCGACCCACCCGCGCTCGATGATCAGTGGGTCGTTGGGCGCGGCGCCGAAGATATGAAGGGCGGATTGGTGGCGATGGCGCACGCCGCGTCCGCGATTCAAAAGATGGGGCTGCGCCTCGCGGGCAACCTGACGCTCGCGGCGGTCGTGGGCCACGAGACGCCCATCGGCAAAAAGGAAGGCCCCGATCGGATTATCCAGCTCATACGCGCCGGCCAACTTTGCGCCGACGCCATAATCATCGCCGAAGGTCCCAAAGCGATCTGGGCGGCGAGCGCCGGCTGCGCAGGTTTCACACTCACGGTGACCAACCCACGCGGGATGGTGCACAACCTCTACGCGCCCTTTGACGAGAATCCGGCGCGCTGGGTCGGTGAGGCGTTGCGCACGTTCGAGATATGGGAAGACGAGTTCCGTTCGGCAACCCCGTCCCCATTGACGGGTCGGGAGCAGCTCAATGTGGGAATTCTCCAGGCCGGCGACTACGTCAACCGCCTACCTACACCGGCGTCGATCATTGGAACTCACCGCTGGCAGCCGGGCACGGCATGGGCGGAAGTTCAGGATCGCTACGAGCGGCTGTGCGCGGAGCTCGCGGACCGGTCCGGCCTCGACGTCAAGGTCTCGTTCATGGGCGGACGCGGGCCCTTCGAGACGCCAGCGAGCGATCCCGTTATCAAGGCGCTGGAGGCTGGCAGCCTTCAAGTTCTTGGACGAAAAGCCGAAGTAATTGGAATGCAGCTCGTAGGCGATGCGAGTTTGTTCGCCAACGAGATCCCGGTTCCAGCCGTGTACTTTGGCCCCGGACACAGCACGGCGCATTCCGACCACGAGCGAATCAGGATCGATGATCTCGTCGATGCCGCGCGCGTCCACGCGCTGGCGGCCGTGGAGTATTGCGGGCTAGCCGACGGCTGATCCTGCTGATTGATCTCCGACGCCGTCAGCTACTCTCCCACTCGCGCCGGAGAAAGCGTAGATCTTCGATCGCGCCCGTTTCCCGACGGGAGCCGGCCTCCGCTGAAAGGTCTTTTCCGCCAACGGTAAAAACAACGTCCTGATCTTCGGAGTACTCCGTGTGCACCGTAATCGGCCCGTCAAAGTCCCATCGCTTTGCAGTCGCCAGCAGCCTGCGCCAGTGCGCCGCGCCGTGGCCCAGAAAGACGAACGCGGGACCGTACGGAGCGGGCGGATTCGCGCGCTTGTCCGGAACGTGGCGCGCGTCTTTTGCGCCGATGACGGTCAAGTATTCCCGGCACATCGCAAGCCCCATCTCGATGTCCTCTCCGTTGATTGCGATGTGACCTCCATCCACGTGGGCGCCGACCCATTTGGGGTCCAGACCGCGCAACAGATGCATGACCCCCGCGCAGTTTGAGCCCAGGCACGTGCCGCTGTGAGTTTGGTACACCGTCTTGACTCCGGTTCGCTCGCTCAGCCGCGCGAATCCTTCGAGCGCCCGCCGTGCGGCGCTCACCTTTTCCCAGTAGTCGTCGCCGGGGTTGTGCCTGAAGAAACCTATTTTCACAATCGGAACGCCCGCCTCCGCCGCTGACTCGTAAATGGCCATGCTGTCGGGATTCGCGGGGTCGATCAGGTTGGTTTCCGTGCTGATAAGTTCGCAAGTCAGACCCATTTCGGACCAGATCGTCGCAGCCTCCGGCAGCGTCGCTCGCACGTTATTAGGATTGAAGTGATACCCGTACCGCACGGGAAGATCGACGCCGTCATATCCCACCGCGATCAGGTAATCACCGAGCTCGCGCGGTCCCCACGTCTCGTGGAATTTGGTGAACAATACGACTTTCACCCGCTCATTGCTCCAGGTTGGAGGTTACCGCCGGCCGCCCGACAAGCGGCGGCGAAACTCGAACGGAACGAGTGATTGGAAGGGAGGCGCACCAGTGTTTTTCCAAGATTTCCGCCCTTGGCTCTAGTTATTCCACATCTCCGCGCGGCGCATGAAAACCGAGGGGTCCCCCCGCCATTCGCCGTAGCCGATACTCAGGTCGTCGGTCAGGTAATTGACCTTCTCGTCGAGGCAGGCGAGCAGATCCATGTCGTCCACGGCAAGGGTGAAGCCGCCGTCTTCGGACTCGGAATCAAGGGCGGTTACCGCAAAGGCGTCGCCGTGCTCGTGCACGGCGTCACGGTTTCCGATTTCTCCTCGGGCAATCGCGTCTATGCTGCCATCGACAAGCGCGTCGAGTAGCTCGACCTCCCCGGACGCGTCACCGAGATAGACGACCTGGGGCAAGGTGTCCGAAGGCGGGTAGAGACTGCGCCTTCCCGCCAGGCTCGGAGACTCTCCAGCGGCGGTGATGAAGTATTCCGCACTGCCGTCGGCGACCACTTCGCCTTGCGGCGTCTCGACGCGCGTTCCGGCGGCCAGCACGCCATCGGCGTTTGCGAGACCGGTCAGCACCAGCAGACGCGCCTCTCCCGTGGTTCCGATAAGCGCGCCGACGCGCACGTCGCTGGTCAGCCTGTCGTGGCCGGCTAGACGATCCGCGTCTTCGGCGCGCACCAGGAGCGACTGGCGGAACGCGATATGGCCCGACGTAAAGGCGACCACCGTCTCGCCGGCCGCGTTTCGGGTACGAGCGTCGAGGATCGTGATGCCGCCGCCGACCATGTCGTATTCCGACCCGGCGGATCGCAGCCAGATGTCGTCCCACGGCGCGATGGGTTTGCGGGCAAAAGACAGTCCCGCGCCTTCCATCGCTTCAAGCGCAGTCAGCAGGTCAGACTCATAACCGAGGTGTGTGTTGAACCCGGCAGAGTCCGGATTCTCGTCGGCGCTGTAGCTGACGGGCGCAAAGAAGGCGTAGAAGCCCACGTCGAGAACCCGCCCATCCTCTGTGCACGCATCCGTCTGCCCAACCGCGGACGAGCACGCGACAAGGAACACAAGCAACATTCCCGAGGCGATGACTCCGGCGAATGAGCCGCGTCCACGAGATACGACTGAGATGATGTGTCTACTCTCCGCAAACAGCGAACGGCTCGAGTAACTATCTCGACGAGAACAGTGTACGACGGCTCACTAGTCTAGGTTTTTCCCCTTCCAGCTAGGCAAGATCACGTAATGAACCAGTACATATGATTGACACTTGCAAAGCACCGGCGTAACTTACGAGCCATATTAGGCCTCCCGCGATTCACGCGGAATTGAGGTGAGGAGGAGCGTGAAGATGGCAACGAACAGAAATCGGCGTCAGATTCTGCGCGGGATCGCCCTGCTCGGTGGTGGCGCGGGCATCGCGGCGCTGGCCGGCTGCGGCGAAACCCAGATCGTAGAGAGGGAAGTCGTCAAGGTCGTGGAAAAAGAGGTGCCGGTCGAGAAGATCGTCACTCAGATCGTCGAAAAACAGGTGGCGGTGGAGGTCGAGAAGGTCGTCACCCAGGTCGTCGAGGTCGAGAAGGAAAAAATCGTCGAGAAGATTCTCGAGAAGATCGTCACCGTCGAGGTCGAGGCTCCAAAGATAAGGGCGGCCGAGATCAGCCTTTGGATGCAGGAATGGAAAGACGGCGTTGCGGCGATGGACAACGCCATCGAGGGCTTTCATGAGCAATTTCCGCACTACACCGTGGAGATGACGCCAATCCCGTATGGCGATCTGCTGAGCAAGTTCTATCCCTCGATTGTTGCTGGAACGGCGGGCGAAGTCGTCTACAGCTATACCGACTGGTGGTATCCAATCGACGTGACGAAGGTTTTGCACCCCCTCACACCCGACCTGATGACGAGGTCGGAGTTGCGATCGATATTCTTCGCCCGCTCGCTCGATGCGGTGTGGTCCAGCGACGGCCAGTTTTACGTTATCCCCTTGATAAACGGAATCCGGGGGCCGGTTGTGGTTGCCGATGTCGCCGCGATTGAGGAAGCCGGCATCACCGATCTCGACGCCGCCTTCGAAACCTGGGACGGCTTCGAAGGCATCATGGCCAGAACTCTGCAGAAGGAGGGCGACAAGTTCACCCGCAACGGGATACACCTCTCGCCCCACTTCCTGGGCCACTGGGCTCAGACCTACATCATGCAGCAGGGCGGCTCTTATTACGACGTCGACACCAACACATTCGACTTCAATACCCCAGAGGCGCGTACGTCACTCCAGTTCTTTATCGACCTGTTCAAAAGGTACACCTCACTAGTATCTCAGGAGAGCGCCACACCGTCCCTCATCAAGAAATCGTCTGTTTTTGAGACGTCCGGGTTGTTCATGGTTTCGGTCTACGCCGGACTCGATTCCGAGCTTCACGCCGAGCCTTTTGCCGTGCCCGCGTTTCCAGGCGCCAGTGAACTGCTCTATCACACGTCGTCCACGGGAAGCCTGACGGTTCCCAAGTTCGTCAAGGACGAGAAGCTGGACGCGGCGTTCGAGTTCATGCGGCACATGTGGCAGCCCGAGAATATGGCGCAGTTCGGCCAGTTCTACTCGGGCTCGCAAACCGTCCGGCAGGTTTACGAGCTTCCCGCCTATCTCGAGAGTAAATTCGGCTGGGCGTCAGCCAAGATGATGCCCAACACCGTTTGGCCAGCGGTCCGGTATCCGCCGTACCACATTAACCACCTGGAAGGCAACTTCGTAGGTAAAGCTATTCAGGATGTAGCCGATCAGGGCCACAAGTCGATCGAGCAGATGACGGCCGAACTCACCGCCGACGTAAACACGGTTGAGAAAGAGGCCGTTGAGCGGATAAAGGCCGGAAGCTAAACGCTTTAGTCAAAACGCGAGGGGGCGCGACGCAAGTCGCGCCCCCTCGTTGTCGTTTGGTCTATCGGCGCGCTTGGGGAGTATGGCGCGGCGTCTTGCAAGTGGAGCCTCAGTATCAAGGCTTGACGCAGCTTTCTCTAGCCCTTTAGGCCCGTGAGAGCTATCCCCTTGACTATGTGCCGCTGGAAGATGATGAAGAAGATCAGGATGGGGGTGATGCTCATCACCGCCGCCGCGAGAACCTGATCTTCTCGCGTCGCCTGGCGGTTGGTGATGATCCTCAGCACCAGCGGAAGAGTGAACATATCTCTGTCGTCGATCATGACTAGAGGCCACAAAAAGTCGTTGAACGTTCCCAGGAACGAGAGAATCGCGATGGCCGACAGCACGGATCTACTTAGCGGGATGATGATGTGCCACAGGATACGTATGTCCCCGGCGCCGTCGGCGCGGGCGGCGTCCAGCAGCTCGTTCGGCACCGAGTGCAGGAACTGCCGTGTTATGAGAATTCCAAAGGGTGTAAACACGCCCGGAAGAATGAGTCCGAGATACGTGTTCTTCAGGCCAAGCTTGAAGTAGAGGACGAAGGACGGGATGAACAGCATGAAAAACGGCACCATGATCGTGCTGAGGACGAAGATGAAAAGCAGGTTCTTGCCCGCGAATTCCTTCTTGGCAAAAACGTAGCCGCACACCGCGCTCGTAAAAACCGCCAAAAGTGTCGTTATGCCAGCGATCAGCAGGCTATTTCCGTAGCCCTGCAGGATCGTCGCCTCTTGCCACGTCTCGACGTACCCCGCCGTGTATAGAGTCTTCGGAAACCACGTAATATTCGGCTGGAGGATCTCCTTCGGTGTCTTGAACGACGATATATACATCCAGAAGAATGGTATGAACATTATCGCCGCACCTGGGATCAGGCCGACGAGGATCGCCCAATAGCCGATCCTCCGCCGCGTCCTGCTGTAAACAGTAGACCGGCTGATCCGAACGCTCGGCTCGGCCGCGGGAAGGGGCGCCGCGTCCGGCCTCAGTATTCCCATTTCGTCCTAGCCACCACCAGCTGAATAACGGAAATGCCGAGCAAGAGAAAGAACATGAAGAACGCCATGGCCGACGAATAGCCGAAGCGAAGCTGATCGAAGGCTTGCTGGAAAAGATAGAGCGAAAACGTGCGGGTGGCGTCAATCGGTCCGCCCCGTGTCATTATGAAGAACGGCTCGAAGATCTGCAGGGCGCCGATAAAGCTCACGATGGACATTCCCAGCACAATGGGCCGGATGAGCGGTAGCGTGATGTGGCGAAACTGTGCCCAAGGCCCCGCCCCGTCAATGATCGCAGCCTCGTATTGAACCACCGGCACCTCGTTAATCCCAACCAGGAATATCACCGTGCCGAATCCGACGAACTTCCAGATCGTCATGACGATCATCGCGTAAAGCGCAGTCTCTCTGTATGCCAGCGGAGAAACGATGTCGAGGCCGAAAATCTGCCCAAAACCCGACAGAAGACCTACGTTCGGATAGAAGATGAAACCCCACATCATTATCACGACGAGCCAGGGCGTTATCACCGGCATGAAGAAGATAGTCAGATAGACCTTCTGCGAGTATCTGCCGAGCTTCGAAAAAAGCACGGCAAAGAGTATTTCGAACGCCAGGATCGCCGGCACCTCTATCCCTACGAAAAGGAACGAAATCTTGAGGCCGTTGAGGAACAGCTTGTCCTTGAACATCTTGACGAAATTGTCGCCCCCGACAAATATCGCCTCGGAAAGCAGGTCCCAGTTGAACAACGCAATGCCGATGGCTATCCCGAACGGAACCGCGAAGAATAGTGCGAAGTAACAAAAAAGAATCAGGCTGACGGGGAGTTCGATTCCTGGGCGGCGCCAGAGCCTCTCCTGAACGGTGGTGCGAAGACTGACCCCGATATCCCACCCCCGGCTTGCGTCTAGTTAAAAAGTAGTCCGATACTAGCAAAGTCAATCACGTTAAGACGCATCAGCAATAGTGTTGAAAGAGATCACGCAACGAGAAATACCACTAGATCAAAAGGGAACGTTGCGCTGGGGCAACGCTGTCGCTACCCAGCACGGTTCATCGCACGGTCGCTATGATCCGGTCAATCGGTTCATGGACGCTGGAAAGGGAGGCGCGAAACGAGCTCGGCGACCGGCCCCTTTTGCGGATGAAGACATTGCTGATCGCCTGTTCACCACCGACTGCGTTGCTGGGTACGATCTTGGCCTGTTGGATAGATCGTCGCGATTAAGGGAGGGGCATCATGGGACTGACGGCTGAACAAATCGATCGATTCGATAAAGACGGGTTCCTGGCCTACGGACCCCTGCTAACCCTGGGCGAAGTCAACAGGCTGCTCGCTCATTACGCCGACCTGTTCATCAGGGAGACGTCTCGAAATATCCGGGAGCAGGAGGAGGGCGAGACAAAGGATTTTGTCCATCAGATCATGAACGCTCACAGGCTGAATCCCGCGTTCGCGCAACTCGTTCATCACCCCAAGATCCTCGATCTGATCGAGCCTCTGATTGGACCGAATATCCAGGTGTTCTCGTTCCAGGCGCTATATAAGCCGCCGTTTCACGGCGGCGAGGTTCCCTGGCATCAGGACAACGCCTACTGGCGATGCGATCCTTCCAACCTGGTCACGTGCTGGATTGCCTTCGGGGACGTGACCGAGGACAGTGGCGCGATGCGCTTTATTCCCGGTAGCCACACAAGCGGGATCGTCGGGCACAAACAGGGGTTTCAGGGAACCAGGGCGCTGCGGGAAGTACAGGCGGACGTATCCAACTCGGTAACGGTCGAGCTGCCCGCGGGGGGCTGTTGCCTTCACCACTGCCTGACTCTCCACAACACCAAGCCCAACACCACGGAAAACCCCAGACCGGGCATCGCGATAGGCTACATGTCCGTGGGGACCCTGGACCGCGACGGGAACGAAATGACGGACCACGTATTGGTGCGTGGATCGTTGGACCCCGTCGGCGCCAACTGATCGCGAGATTGGCGGCGGGCCGAAGCGAGTCTTGTGATTTCATAACATAGATCGGGTAGCGACGGAGGACGGCGTTGACCGGCGGACTGATTCAACCGGATTCCGAGGAATAGGGAGGGAGACATGAAACTGACCGACGACCACGTAGCTCAATACGAGCGTGACGGCTACTTCAGGTACGGCGAGCTGCTTGCCGCCGACGAAGTCAAAGACCTGCGCAAGCGCCTCGACGAGCACTTCACCGCGGAGTTCGAAGATCCCCGCGTAGCGTGGGCGCACTCGGGCAGGCGCCACATCGAGCTGAGGGCGGGAGAGGAAGGCGAGAACAAGACGTCCGTTCAGCAAATAGTGGACCTCTACAAGATCGATCCGGCGTTCGAGGCGCTAGTCAATGACGAACGAATCCTCGACGTTACGGAATCTTTGATTGGGCCCAACATTCAGGTGCTGGCCGACCAGGCATTGCTCAAGCCCGCCTATCACGGCGGCGAGCTTCCGTGGCATCAGGACAATGCTTATTTCCGGCTCGATCCGCCAAAATCAGTTACTTGCTGGATAGCCTTTGCCGATGTCACGGAAGACAACAGCCCGTTGCGGTTTCTCCCCGGCAGCCACAGCGGCGGTCTTATCGAACACGGATCGGAGTTCGAGGGCACCATTCTTCAGCATTTGGAGGTGGACGACTCCGAAGCCGTGACCGTAACGCTGCCCGCGGGACACGCAAGCTGGCACCATTGCGAGATCCTGCACAACACCAAGCCGAATACGAGTCCATACCCAAGGCCCGGTTACGCGATTCAGTTCATTTCCACGGAATGCCGGAGCAATGCGGGCGATGAAGCTCGCAACGAGGAGTTGCGGACCCGACGCGTTGTACGGGGCTCGCTCTAGGAGCACTTGAGCATGACCGCTAACGATGCTTCGCGTGGCATGACCATCGAATCGCTGCGGGATGAGCTGCCAATCACCCAGGAAGTGATGTACTTCCAGACTGCCATGAACGGTCCAACGCTGGACTGCGTTCTGAAGACGGTGGCCGACGAAATGGCTATCGAAAGCCGCGTCGGCCTGGCCTTCGCCATTCCCGGTTCGGGCACCAGCCAGGAGCAGCTCGACAGGGAAGATGCAGCACGAGCCGAAGTAGCGTCGCTTCTGAAATGTGACGTGGCTGACCTGGCGATAACGCCCAACACCGCCCAGGCCATGCACAGAGTGCTGCGCAGCATCGAGTGGCGAGCGGGGGACGAAGTTTGCATCTCCTCGCTGGAGCATTTAAGTACCTTCGATGCGGCCCAGGCGTTAGCCGAGCAGCGCGGCGTGATAATCCGGACGATCGTCGCCGATGGAGGCGACGGCGACTTTCTCCAACGCCTGACTTCGACGCTTTCAGACCGAACAAGGCTGGTTATCGTCAGCGAGG
The DNA here is from genome assembly GCA_965263025.1 of Chloroflexota bacterium. Classification (GTDB taxonomy): domain Bacteria; phylum Chloroflexota; class UBA11872; order UBA11872; family VXNJ01; genus JAPOVO01. The sequence goes on from OZ253578.1 coordinate 1,489,164, forward strand.
TGACTTCGCCCGACGGCCGGCGCCTGCCCCTTCGCGAGGCCGCCGAGGCGGCGCACGAGCACGGTGTGCTCATCGTCGGCGACGGCGCGCAGTCGTTGGGAGTGTTCCCCGTTAACGTCCCCGATTTTGGATGCGACTACTATGTCGGCGCTGGGCACAAGTGGCTGCTCGGTCCGAGAGGCGCCGGGTTCATTTGGGTCGCCCCCGACCGTATCGCCGGGTTCCGGCCCGACCTGGTGCCCGACATGAGCCTTTGGCACGATCCCAAAACGCCCGTGCCGCCGGTTACGGCGCGCAGGAGTCTTGAATTCAATACTTACAACCACGCCGCGGTCATCGGCCTTGGGCAGGCGGCGCGTCTGGCGAGTGAGATCGGCCTCGAGGCCATCGAGGCGAAGGTCAACGGGCTTGCGATGCTGATTCGGGAAGAGGTTTCACGTTGGAAAAGCGTAACCGTGCTAACTCCGATGGCGCGCGAAGCATCCGCGGGAATTACCACGCTCGGCTTTGACGGCCTCGGCGACGACGGGATAAAAGAGATCGTCCGGAGGCTGGCTTACGAGGACCGCGTAATCGTCAAATTCCAATGGCTGTCCGCGCCGGCTAGACCGGGCCACTCGGCAATGCGCATCTCCACCGCGGCGTTCAATACAGAGCATGAGGTAGATACGCTTCTCCGCACCCTCAAGGCGAAGCTGGCCGACGCCGGCGTCGGCGCTGGCTGAGCCGCCCTTGTCGAAATAAGGCGACCGCGCCGAGTCACTCGCAACAAACCCGGCGGCGGGAGTGCGCCGCCGGTCATACCGTCGCGCGGCCTCCTGAGCGGTCGCCTATCCCGGGCCGATTAGCGTACAAATCGGGTGCTCGCGAAATGCCCAGCCTGCGCTTGGCCCCGGTCTCTAGAACGCCTTTTCAGGTGGCGCGTTTGACAGCGCGCACCGCAAGGCTGACGCACGGTTTTTCCGGGTCCTGATCACGGTCGTTCCAGGCATCGATCGCGCCGCAGACCCTAAGAGCCATTGACGCCAGATAGGCCGGCGCGGACGAGCCGCCCGAGTCGTCATACTCGAACTTTTCCATCGACTTGTGAATCGACGCCGTCGCCGGAAGTCGCATATACATTTGCTTCAAGGTCCACAGAATCACGTGGTTAAACGGTAAACAGTATCGAGTCAATCCCTCGACGCGATCGATTTCGAACGCCTCGCTCCGAACTACGACCGAACTCAGCTCCTCAAGCGTGTAAAGCCGCAAATGAAGCGCCCAAACGCCTCCCCAGAATCCGCTTTCCGGACTGAAATGTCCGAGCCCTGCCGATTCCCGAATCCTGTTCAGTGGGTCCCACAGTCCGGGATAACCCGAGCACGGAACCGTAACCGCCAGCGCTCCGCCCGGCTTGAGCACACGTCCAAGCTCGCGGACCGCGGCGAAATCGTCATCCAGGTGTTCCAGAACTTCGCTGCATACGACGCCGTCGAACACAGCTTCGTCGAACGGCAGCTTCGTGGCGTCGCCGACGAGCCACGAATTCCCGCCACCGCCCTTCTTTCTGGATAGTCCCAGACTCAGGATCTCGCGATCCGCGTCCAAGCCTACGACGCGGCAGCCATATACGTGCTGGAGCACAATGGCGACGAAACCTTCTCCGCAGCCCGCGTCCAGAATCAGGTCGCCCGGGGCCGGGCCCAGGTATTCGCAAATCGTCAAAATGCGGCGCCGGTACGACATGTCGCCCACCTTCGACAGCAGCCGCTCCAGCCTGCCTTCCGCGTGTTGACTGGGTTTATTCATCCGCCGCGTTCAGTTCTCACAAACGAGCAGAGCTTCGCTTCCCGCGTCCGCTGAAATTGCAAATGTCACCTAATTCGTTGACGAGAGGGAATCCAGCCCTCACAGATGGGGAGAGCTGTTCGAGTCAATCGCGGCTAGCGCCGTCGCCGCTACGCTCTGCCAGTCGTACCGTCGCGCGGCCTCCCTGGCCGCCGCCGCGCGCCCGCGATGGTACTGCTCATCAGTAAGCAGCTTAATGACCTCCCGCGCCATCGCCCCGGCGCCGCCTGCTCGCACCAGCGTCGGACCCTCTCCGAACAACTCACGGTAAACAGGCAGCGCATAGGCCACTGCAGGCAATCCGCACGCCATGGCTTCACACAAAGCTATGTTAAAACCCTCTTCGTAACTGGGCGCAATAAAGACCCTGCATCCTTTCATCGAAGGATAGAAGTCGTCCTCCGGCACGAAGCCGGCGACAGTAATATGCTGTTCCAGTTCCTGGTGGGCGATTTGAGATTCGAGTTTGCCGCGCCACTCGTCACCTCCACCCATAACGAGCAGCCTGGCGTCGGGAAGCTGATCTACTACCTTCCGCCAGATTGCGGGAATATCAAAGATTCCCTTGCTTGGATTCAAACGGCCCGCAAAACAGGCGTCGAATCGCGGCGACGCGGGAGCGGCCGACCGGTCGATGCGGGCAACGTCGACGCCGGCGCCGGTTATCACGATACGGACCGGGTCGAATCCGTGTTCCACAAGCTGCGACTTTGTAGCTTCGCTCAAGACGAAGACGATATCCGCGTAGCGCCTTATCAAACCGAAACTCATACGCTGAAGGCCGTGGGAAACGGCGCTCGCAAGCAGGCTATTCCCGCGTCGGGAGAATGGATTCGCGTTTATATGGTGGATGCTGACGGCGAGCCTTGGGCGACGACGTGAGCGCAATTTTGCCCAAACGCCGGGAACGACGTTGCAAATGAAATCGCCTCCCGAGTAGATAACATCTGCCCCAGCGCCTGTAACAATCGGGATGCCCCGGATGGCCCTAAGAAAGTAAGCGAACGGTATCGCGAACGAACTCGTCCATCTGTCGAACGGCGTTGCCCCAACAAATCGCGCCGCCGCTCCGGTCTGCGACTGCAATGAGGCGGGAGCGGTTGCCGGCGCGATAACCACAACCTTCCTGCCAGACCGCCCCCACCGCTTTCCAAACTCGACCAGCACACGATCTCCACCGGTGCCCATATTTTCGCCGAGGAGGTGTATGGCCAGGATAGCGATGACTTGGGGGGGTTCTCCCGAGCCATCGACTGCGTCACGCGAGCAGTCGGTCAACTGGCTACAGTCGTGATCGGGTGACCGGGGCCTATTCGACGAAGCCTGGTCACTCTCAACGCCGACAGGCATTTAGCAGTTCCTGGGTCAACGTTGCCCTAATGTCATTAAGATGCAGCCTGGGAGAGCTTGCCGCCGGGAACCGCCATAGTTGCAAATGCCGACGACCAGGCTTGGCGTGCAAGCAAATCTCCTTACGAATGCTACCGATCGCAGCCCGTCATTGGATTCCAGTTTGACGAATAGCCTATCAAGGTCTGTGCGCCGCTTCCGAGGTAATCGGCGCCCCCTGATGTCTTTATGCGGCGCCTAGATAATGGATAACACGCCAACGGCGGCCCAAGGCGCGCTAGCCCGTACACGGCCGCGCCCGGTTTTAGGTCGGATTACCGGTTTGCTGAACTTGCTTCGGCGATGGGTCTCCAATCACCCCGACGCCGCGGTCTACGCGATCTACATACTTATCGTGGCCGTGTGGTTTCGCGGCGTCATTTTCGACCCCGGATTCCTGGGACTTCGGGATGACTGGACGATTGCGCCGACGTCCTGGCAGAACGTCCAGAAAGCTGACGACCGCTCGGCCGCCTGGATGACCGACTACTTTGGAGTCTCCAGCGCCGAGCGGCACACGAGTCATTACATGGTCTTTGGCTTCGGGTTCGCCGCGCAGTTCCTCGGCGCGGACGGCTGGCTCATATCGAGATTTCCAATCGCCCTCATCACCGCGGCGGCGATACTCGCATATCAGGCGGCCAGGAGTTTCGGCATGGGCCGACGGGCCGCGTTCGCCGCGGGGTTCGCCTACGCTTCGACGCCATTCATATTCGATGCGTACGTCACCGGGTACATTGAGATGCTAGTCGGCATCGCAGTGCTTCCCAAGGCGCTCGCCTCCGCACATCTCGCATTTGAAAGATTCCCAGGAGTGCGCCAGTTCTTCAAAGGTATGGTATGGATCGGACTTAGCGCGTCCACGGTTCATCTCGCCATTCTCACGGCCGCAATGATCGCAGGCTATTGCGCGTACCGTGTCGTTCTGACTCCGGGCAGGCTCGAGCGCAAGCTCGGAACGATCTTGTGCGTCATCGCAATGGGATTCGGAATTCTCCTCTTTCAGTCGGCTGCCGGAGTCGTGGCTTATCAGTTGCTGTTGATAAGCGGGGGCGGCGACCAGCTCGCCGCACGGGCCGATATATCCAAGCTGACGTGGATATTGGCGGCCGCCCCGCGGTTCAGCGAAGCCCTCGGGCTTGTTGGAGAGCCTTACAACTACTCCGTCGGGAGAGGGCCGCAGGCAGAGTCGAATGCGCTCACCTCCCTATACCAGGTCGGCAGGTCGGCGGCCGCCGGACTTGGGATGCTCGCGATCGTCGTCACCAGCGGCCGCGAACGCCGCCTGGCTGCGTTCCTGCTCGCCGCCTTTCTCTTTTTTAGCCTGGCCAGCACCGGGTTCAACGAGCCATTTTTCGCGCTGCGCGAGCGAGTTCAGGACATTCCGGGCATCGCGCTGTTCCGAAACTCCCGCTATTTCTCCATCCCCGCCGCGCTGATGCTGTCGCTGATGATCGGGCTGGTGGTCAACACTCGATTCACTCACGCTCGTCATCTGAATCGTGTCCTCGGCGTCACCGCCGCAGCCATCCTGGCGATCGGCGCCACCGGTTTTTGGTCGGGGAATCTGCTGGGTCATTTGCCTCCCTACGAGATAGACCGCGACACGATTAACGCGATGGAAGCGATTCGAGCGGAACCCAACGATTATCGAATGCTCCACCTGCCAATGACCGGCCCAGGCTCATATACGAGCGAGAGCGGCGCCCAATCCCCACCCGGCAACAATCCGTTTGTGGCGCAGCCCGCCAAGCGAGGTTTTTGGGTGTCTCCGGGGCCAGACTCGTTCCCACAGTTTTTCACGACGGTCTTTCACGCATTGCTGGGGCACGCTCGCTATCCCGTTCACAATCTGCTCAACCTGGGACGCGTCGAATACGTAGCGTTCGATCCTCATTGGCGGTCGCGCTATGCCGAGTTCATAAGAAGCGACGGCAGGCCATGGCTGGCCGGCCTCGAACTGCCCGAGCGAGTCTCGCAAGCGATCGATCGCCAGCCGGGTCTAACGCTGGACGACGATCTCTCTGACGGCCAGATTGCGGTGATGCGAGTAAGCGGGGATCCAGGCCCGAAATTCGGCATGGCTGAAACGGTTGTCGCAGGCTCGCCCTCCCTGAAGCGCCTGGCCACCGCCTGGCAGTTCTTCGAGACGGACCGGAGGGTTACGCACCTGCACGATCTATCCCGAAATCCAGATAGCGCGGAACGCGCGATAACCGAAATATGGCTCGACGGCGATCTTGCCGACCTGGCGTTCAGTTACGTCGGATCTCCCTATTCGATCGAACCCGCCGCTCAGGTCCGCCCCGAGTCATCGCAGGCGGGGATCCACTGGGTGGCTACTTATCTGGACTCCGCCTGGTATCTCGACCGGACAGTGCCGGACGCCACCGACAGCGTCGTAACCGACGCGAATCTCTCCAGATACGACCTGGCGCTGCGTTCACGTGGCTACGGCGACGAGCTCTGGATTCGGCATTTCACAAGCCCGTATGGCGGAGCTATCAGAATCGCCTTCGACGGGCAGGACCTGGCGACGATTCAGACACGCTCGGCGGCGCGGCACGGCTACCGATGGACAAGGGTCCCGCTTGCAGAGATAACCGCCGGGGAACACATAGTAAGCATCGAAAATGCGAGCGCGAACCTGAACGCAGTTTCGCGCCTTGTACTCGCTCCGGCGGACGTAATCCGCGAAGCTGAGCGGCGGGCGGCGGCGGCGTTCGGTCGCCTGCCGGTTCGCGTGGTTCTCGCCGATCTTGAGCTGACCGATGGGAGACGCGTCTTTGAAGTTCCCGTTGACGGCGAATTCCACCTCGACGCCGCGGTTCCGCCCGATGCTCAGGTGGAGATCTCGGTAGACGGCGAAGGCGTCGACGTTCTGGAAACTCCGATTAACGCCTCGTTCAAGAGACTCGCCGCCACCGTCCGCCTGGAGCGGGGCGAGCACGAGATCCAGTTGAAGTTTCTCGGCAATCGCGAGTCTCCAGCCGTCGAGTTCCGCGGTCCCGCCGGCTCCGGCGCGCTTGAAAATTGCGAATCGGCCTCGTGCGAGAGTATCCACATGATCGTCACGACAGGCTCCGGCGACGGTCGATCGATTACTGTCACCGGGCGCATCCGCCCGGGACGGAACGGCGCCACGATCCTTGCTGGTCAGCTTGAGCCAGAAGTCGTCTACCACGAGCAGTTCGTGGGCCCGAGCACCGAATTCCAGACTATAAGGCTCACGGTTCCCCTGGACGCGGGATCTAACCGCGCGTTCTTTGGGGTCAAGCCAAGCGGCCGGCCTCCGCATGGGGCGGCTTTCGAGCTTGCCGACGTGACTGAATCGCAATTGCCGCACTCGATATCCCTCGTAGTGTGGAAGGGTGAGGCGTTAGAGAACGAGACCTCGGGCGTCGACCAGGTCGATAACGGCGGGCCGGCAGCGTTTAGCGTCCAGTACAACGGCGCGCCCCGGCGAAGAGCGCTCGTCAGACTGGACGAGAAGTTCGACCCCCGTTGGCGTTTGACTATCGATGGTCTTCAGGCCGACGAGGCGGACCACGTAATCCTGGACGGCTATTTCAACGGCTGGTTCGTAGACGTGAACGCAAATTCGGAACTGAGGGCAAGTTTCGCCCTGGAGCCGTTTTATGGCTGGCTGCAGGTAGCCAACGTAGTCATGCTTCTCGTCTCGCTGGTCATCGGCTGGTGGCCCGCGAGATTGCTCCCGGCCGCTCGTGTCTGACAACGCGGCCATCGAACAATCGCCGGCCGCGCGCGCGCGGCTATTCATCCTGGCCGCCCTGCTCCTTATCGCCGGCGGGATCCCATGGGTGTTGCCGGCGATTCTGCTCCCCGTCTACTGGACCGAAGGCGCCGCGTTTGAACTCGGCCCCTTCGCCGAAGGTTGGAGTCTCACTCAGGAGATCGAAACGGAGTCCGCCGGACCCCTCGGTTTTTCGTTCTCCGCACGGCCTGAAAAGCAAGACGGGCGGTCCCCCGTCCTCGAGGTGCGGCTTGAAGACGGCGGCCAGATCATGTGGGCCGATCAGGTTCGGATCGACTCAAACAATATGAAACGATATACGGTTGAGTTTCCCGTCGCCGCGGCGGCGGGCCCGTATCTGGTGCGAATTCGCGTTCTTGAGACAGGCCAGGGCGGGGCTGTATTTCGCGGCGCGAACAGCCAGGACGGTACATCCGGCTACGTCCTGAACGTCATGGACGTAGGTCAGCCCGACCACCTGACGCTTGGATTTCAAGTCCTGCAAGCCGGCTTACGGCCCGGAAGCTCGTTTCTGCACCGGCCGCCAGTGAGTCCGGCAGAGTGGCTGATCGCATTCGGCATTGGAGCGTTTGCGATTGCCCCATTGCTCGCAAGTTGGTCGTCAGATCTTCGCCGCCGCCAGCCCACCGCCGCCGCGCTTACCATCTGCCTGTCGGCCGCATGTGCTCTCGCCGCGTACCTCGTTGCGGTTCCAGTCGTCCAGGCCGCCAGTTTCAGTCTTGCCGAAGGCCCAACGCTGCGGTCGATCGTGTCGATGGCCGCGTTTCCGTTGGCGTTTGCGCTGTCCTATTTTCTTGTCGATCTCGACTCGACGTCCCGCTCCAACGGTTCAAAAAACGTGTGGGCCCGGGGTCTGCTCGTCGTCGCTCAAATACCGCTCCACTGGCTGCGGGGCTGCCGGCTCATTGGCCCTTTGCTATGGCGGGGCGTCTCGCGCTGGTGGCGGGCAACGCCCTTGCTGCTGGCGGTCCTGTCGGGAATCCTGATCACCGCCGGCGACTACCGAATGGCGGACATCCTCGCCGCGAGCACGGTGATTTCTCTGATACCGGCGGCATTCTGGCCCCGGAGACGCCCCAAGACCGACTCCCCCTAGCGGCTCACGACCGGCTCCAGCGGGCTAGTTCGGAAAGTAATCGGCGTTTATCTGGAGATACCTCTCCTGCTCCGGCGGAAGGTCGAAATCCGGATATATCGCTTCGACTGGACATGCAGGTTCGCACGCGCCGCAGTCGATACAGTCGACCGGATCGATATACAGCATAACCACCGACTCGAACCTGTCGTCGTCAGTCCGCGGGTGAATGCAGTCAACGGGGCACACGTCCACGCACGAAGCGTCTTTCACTTCGATGCACGGTTCGGTTATCACGTAGGTCATGCGCGAGGCGCTCCCTCTAAGACCCGGCAGGGTGCTTGCAACAGGCTCAGTTTCAAGTCTAGGAGATCACGCCTGGCGTTCGCCAGGAACACGCGAACGAAGAACGCCGTGACGCGCCAATAGCCCTCACGCGCCGCCGCCCGCAGTGGGCCCGCAACGGTGGTTTTCGTATGATGTCCAGTATATGGCCGGACCAAATTCCCACGGAGATCGAAAATGGCCGATGCGTACTCGGAGTCGGAAATCCAATCGAAACTTGGCGAGCTGGAAGACTGGACGCGCAATGATGACGCGATCGAGCGTACATTCAGGTTCACGGCGTTTATGGAAGGCATCGAGTTCGTCAATCGCCTCGCCCGCGCGGCCGAGGAAGCGGATCACCATCCCGATATCGATATCCGCTACACGCGCGTCAAGCTCGCTCTCACGACGCACAGTGCCGGAGGGCTTACGGAGCTGGATTTCGACATGGCCGCCCAGGCCGATCAGCTAGTCGAGACAGCTACTGAACAGGACGCCTGACGGCGGGCCGAAGGCTCCACGGATCTGTTGACAAGACGTATCGTCTGTCGAAGTCGATTCACAGCCGCGCCGCGGTAACTTCGCAAAAACCTCCGGGGCGCGGGCCTCGAGGTTGCAGAGCGACTCGAAAGCCGCGCCGCCCCATCCCTATTTGGACTTCCTTAGCATGGGCAGGCCGGTACGCGAATTCTCCATGATCTCGTAACCCGCCGGCAGTTCGTCGAGCGCATTGTCGCGGGCCGTGCCGGCGAAGTAATAGATCGTCTGGACGCGCCCGCCGTTCAGGGTCACGTCTTTCGAGTGCAGGTAGTACGTTTTATCCGATTTCTTGCTCTGAACAGAATAAGCCAATACAGTGCCCCCCTTTATTACGTCAGCGTGCGTCCTCACGTGACGACAACTTGACTCTTGATTAGTGACGCGCCGGTCATGATCTGTGCGTATCGTAGTATCAAACCACCCACGAAACAATGCAAGCGACTTCTCGGTCTCCAAGCGAAACTCCGCAAAACCACGCCGGCGCAATCCGCCCGCTGCCACAAGCTACTCCGGAACTCTACAATGGCGCGGTCCAGGCAATGGAGCTGATCGAGAGTTTTTTTACGCCTGCAAAAAGTCAGTATCGCCGTCCCGGCAGATACTCTTTTGCGTAACCGGTGGGCTTGAGGAGTCTGTATTGCAAACCTGCCGCCGCGCTGTTGCCTTGTAATGGCAGGTGGTTGCGCTAGTCCTCCGGCGCCGCGGCACTCGCAGCCTCTTTGGACGATAGTTCGTCGGATCGGGACAGGCCTCATAGACCGTAGTTTTAGAGGCGGCGGACCTGCGGAAGGCCTGACATCCTGCGATCCAGCGCCAGGATTTCTAAACCGGCGCGGCGATAGTCGTCGGCGATAACTCGGTCGAGCAGGCCCGGACTGCGAGAAGCCTCCAGCGCTTCCATCACCATATGTCCATTCAGGAAGTGACCAGCCCGCTGCGTAGAACGTCCGCCAGGCCAGAGCGCGCATCGGCCTTGGTTGCCCCGTAGTGATGTTGCGCGGCGACGTAGGCTTCTCCGATGACCTGGTTCGAGGCGAAGAGTTCGGCAGCCGCTACCGCGTTCCGGGAGGGGCGACGCGGACCGTGATGACGTCGGTGCCATGGTACTGGTGATGTTGTGCGGAGGAGGCATAGCGCCGCAGCAGCCGCAGCGAGATTTCATGCTCTGCCGGTGTTTCCGAGTCGTACTGCTGAAGCTGCCGGAGTCGGTCTTCGACGTTCACTTCGCCGCCGCCGCCAATGAACTCCAGATCCGCCGTCGAGCCATCGCTGGATGCCAGAACGACTAACCGGCGTCCGTCACGGTCATCTCCGTCGCCTTCCAGATCGAGCGGGACCAGCGTCAGCAGAGTCTCCTCCGCGGCCGCGCTCAGCCGGTCTTTCATCTCGGTGTCCCAGCCGCTGCGATCGGCGAACCTGGCGATAAATTCAAAGAGTTTCGGCAAGGCTTCGACATGGAGCCGCGACTCGAAACGCATCCGCCGCCGGCTCGTAAGCTCCAGGAACATAATCATCGCAATCGCGGCCAATCCCCCGGTTGTCACGCCGCTGCCGAGCAACGTGCTCCATACCGGGCCCAGGGTCGGAAGGGCAAACTGTCCGAACTGGAAAGCCGCGCCAATCCAGAAGGAAACTCCCGCAACCAGGAGCTTCTGCTTGTTCTTCTCGGCCTGAATGACTGTCCGCGCGCCTTCGACAAACAGAGTTCCGACAACGAGGATGAGGTATCCCGCCATGACCGGTCCCGGTATGGCGCTTAGCAGCCCCGACACCTTGGGCAGAAACGCCATTGCGATGAAGATGCCGCCGATGCAGTATCCGACTCTCCGCGAAGCGACTCCAGTGATCTGCGTGAACGAAACGATGCCGGGATTGATGACGTTGGGCACGGCGCCCCCGACGCCAGCGATCAGGTTACCCACGCCGACGCCGGCCAGCGCCCCCTGAACCTCCCGAAAGTCGATAGCCTTGTCCTCGCGCCGCGAGACCCGTTGCAGCGCGATAGCTTCTCCGTTCGCCTGAATGGAGATGATCAAGCCGAGGAACAGAAACGCCGGAAGCAGCGTCCAGAACGGGATACCGAAGTCGAGTCCCAACCCCGGCCACTCGCTCGGAAGCCCCACCCATGGGGCCGCCATCACCCTGTCAATGTCGTAGACACCGAACGCCACCGCAACCCCGCAGCCAACGACTATGCCGATCATCGGCGTCCATAGACGCCATACCGCCGAGCCGCGGATGGTGAGCGCAACGACGACGACGAGGGTAGCCAGAGCGGTCAACGGCGCGGCCACGGGCTCGATCTCGGACGCGGCGTCCAACAGACCGAATACAACAGAAGCGAGGGTCGTGGAAAGGATCATCATTACCGTGCCGACGACGGTGGGCGTGACGATCCGCCTCAAAACGAACAGCCACCTGGAAATGCCCATCTGCAGCACGGCCGAGGCGAGGATCAGAGTCGTCAGCGTCGCGGGGCCGCCGTCCACGAGCGCCGTGATGCAGAACGGGATCGAAAAAACGGCTGTAAAAAGGGGAAGAACGGCGCCCGCGCCAACCGGTCCGAGCCTGCGCGCTTGCAGCAGCGTGGCCGCGCCGACGGCCACGAGCGACGCGACCATCCACACCAGGTAGGAATCGTCCCTTCCCGAAGCTTTGGCGACAATTACCGGCGCTACGAGCAGGGTTGCGGAAGCGGTCAGGCTGAACTGCAGGCCGAAACCAAGCGAGGTCAGCAAGGGCGGGCTTTCGTGCGCCTCGTAGCGGGGGTTCCGAAAAGCCGCTCTCTTCAGAATCTCCTCCGCCGCAACCTTGAAGTGGTGGGCAAGACAGGACTCGAACCTGTGACCTCCACGATGTCAACGTGGCGCTCTAACCAGCTGAGCTACTTGCCCGTTTGCCCTCGTGAAACTAGCACAGCGACGGCTTCGTCTCAATCACCGGGCGCGGGCGCCGCGACCGTCTCTAGGGGATATCGTCAGCGCAAGCCGCTCAACCTGATCGTCAGCGCGCCGCCGAGCTGCCGGATTCGGGGTCAGCGATAGATCGACTGCGGCGCGACAGGGCGTTTCTCGAGAGCGTAACGACCCTGCCGCAGCCAGAACATTGAATCTCGATGGCGATGCCGGCGTTCTTGACAAGCCAATCGGTCGAACCGCATGGATGGGGTTTTTTCAACCGAACGAGGTCCCCCACGGAAATCCGGATCTCAGACAGGCGGCGCTGCATCAGCGAGACTCACGCGGCGGCGCGGGGCGCGTTGGCAAGAATCAGGCGGCCTCCGAAGCGTCGAGAGGGGCGCACGACGTCTACAACTCCGAATTGATCAGGTTGCGGAGCCTTTCGGCCTCGGCGGCGGATGCCTTCCAGTAGTTCCCCTCACGGCCCGCGTAGAGGACCGACCGCGACGCGTTTATGACAAACGTCGCCGGCCGCGACCCACCCAGCTCCGCCAGACATGCGGAGAGATCGCTCGCCTGCGCGCCCACTCCCGGTACGAGCAGCGACAGCGAGGGGGTCTCGCGCCGCGCGAATGCCAGGGCGTCAACTGCGCTGGCGCTTATCACCAGGCCGCAATTGCCAAGCGAGTTCCAGCTCGACGCAGCCCTTGCCACCGCAGCGTACAGCGGCTCTCGGACGCCCGAATCCTGAAAGTCGCGGGCGCTGGGATTGCTGCTGCGACACAAGACGAAGGCGCCGCGCGAGCCATGCTCGAGAAAGGGTTTCACAGCGTCGCCGCCCTGATATGGATTTACCGTGACGGCGTCGCAACCCAGGACGTCGAACGCGGATGCGGAATAACGTTCCGCGCTATTACCGATATCCCCCCATTTTGCATCGCCGATGAGAATGATGTCCGGCGGGATCCACTCGCGCAGGCTCGCGAGAAGGTCGTACCCCCAATTTCCCAATGAGAGGAAGAAGGCCAGGTTGGGTTTGAAGGCGGCCACGTAGTCCGCGGTCGAGTCGACGACCGCCCGCAGGAACGCTTCCACTCCCTCACGGCCTTTCGCGACCGATCCTGGCAGCAGGCGCGTGTCGGGGTCGAGCCCGACGCAGAGATAGCTCGCTCGAGCGTCGATGGTTTCGCGAAGCCGCTGATTGAAACTGGCTATGTCAGCGCCGCCGTTCATCGCGCGCTGCTGTCGATCGTTGTCGCCGCCACGGGGAAGACGATGTTGAAAGCGTGCTGGAATACAGCGGCCAGCGCTTTCAGGATTTGTGAACCCCGAGCTCGTCGAGGCGCTGCCGACAGGCCAAGGCGCGAATGCCCGCCAGCGCAAATGGACGTGTTAAAAGGCGTGCGGACCACGTCTATACCGCAAGCGCATCGTAAATCTCTCTCCGCCGCTTGTTTTCTTCTGAGAGTTTCGCAAGGTCCCCGCGTTCGTTGAAGATGGACCACGGGTGCAACCCCTGCCTGCCCAGAGTCTCGGTCCTGCGGTGCTCTTCCAATTGCAGATCGCCTAACGCGTCAACGACTGCTCGGGCGTCCGTACCATAGGCGTCAGAAATTACTATTGGTCTGGCCCTGAGATCGGGCTAATCCGAAAAGCCAGCTTGTCTCCAGTGGTCGTCTCCTCGGAGAGGCGCCGCATTCCAAGCAAACTGACGCACATCGTAGAGAGGATCGCCTGGTTCAGCAAAGTCCCAGTCGATTACTCCTTTTAAGGTTCGTCCTTCCTAGACAGTATTCCAGGGTCCAAGATCCCCGTGTCGGATGGTCATTCCCGATCGCCAGGGCAGTTGGGGAAATGCCATTCAGCATCATCTGGCGGCTCAAAGTCTCTCACTGCATTGTGATATCGGGACAGGAAACGCGCGACCTCGGCAAGACCCTTTTCCTCAAGCATCACCTCCTGCCGTGGCCGCCGGACAGCCTCGCTCGGAATGAACGAAAGCAGCTTTCTTCCCAGTTCGTCGAATCCGAGGACGCGGGGAGCTCCTGAAAAGCCAACCGCCTCCAGGTAACGCGGCAAGGAACGAACGGCTGGGGTGCATCTACGAGTCGACCTGCGCACGGTATTGCCAATCCGCGCAACGGAATTGACACTACCTTGAACCGATTGGCCAACTTGCAGCGTCGTCAGTTCTTTTCAAGCCTGACAGGCGGTCGCTCGCCTGTTTCGCCGCACGTCTTCCAGCGTGCTGCTCAACTCGAATGATTCGACCACAAGCGCCAGGGGATTGACTGCACAAACGTCATGGAGCATTTGCACATTGAATTTGTCCCCATGCCACGCCTATCATATGTGTGAATTCGGTCTTTCCATAGTTGATGGAGGCTTGAGGTGGGCTGGTTGTCGAAACTGTTTGGCGGCAAGGGCGGAACTGACCTTGGAGTCAGACACACGATAAAGGTGCTTCCCCGGGAGACGGTCAGGAGTATAGCTCAGCGTGAGTATGGAGATGAGTCCAAGTGGGAGATCATCTTCAACAAGAACAAGTGGCGGTTTGACGGGGCAGACCCGGCCACGATCTATCCCGGCATGGATCTCGATATTCCCGAGATCGAAGCCCCGTCCGAATAAGAGGCGGTCGCGGAGGCGGATTAAGCCAGGGGGGAGTCTGTGCCATTTGTATTGGCGCGGTGCCGAAGGTCGGGATCGAACCGACACGAGGTCGCCCTCACTGGTTTTTGAGACCAGCGCGTCTACCAGTTCCGCCACTTCGGCGCAGGCAGGAGTGGAGGGACTCGAACCCCCGACCGACGGTTTTGGAGACCGTTGCTCTGCCAACTGAGCTACACTCCTAATCGCGTTTCATGGTAACTGCGACTCATCGGGGTTCGCAATAGCGAGTGTCGATTTTCCGGGACTGACCTGTTCGGACGGCAGGCGCTGTCTCCCGCCCGTGGATCGGTCGCCTGAGCGGGATATTTCGGCTTGTCGGCCAGGAGCTGGCTCGGTTCTCGTGACGTGAATGTGTTCCTTTACCGCCAAACAAAATTCAGGCTCGCTATTATCTGCCTACAGGATTGTTAGGGAAACTGGCGCCATTTTGCGCCTGACGAATCAAAGGCCCGCCGGCGATTCGGCCGCGGGCGCGTTTCCGCTTCCTACCAAGGAGGGCTCTTGACCGCACTTTTGGCTGAAGATGCTGCAATGGAACTGACCGGCTGGCCGCCCGATTTTGCGGCACTTTACGAGGCGCTGACCGGCGATTTTCGCGGCGACGTGCCGATGTATCTCGAAATGGCCAAGCGCCACAAGGGACCGATTCTGGAGATGGCCTGCGGCACCGGAAGAGTGGCCATACCGCTTGTGGAAGCCGGTCACTCGGTGGTCGGGATCGATTTCGACGCGGGCATGACCAAGCTCGCGGGATCCAAGGCCAAATTGCTCGGGCTGCATCGAAACATCGCGTTCATCCAGGCGAACATGGTTGATTTCGACCTTGGTCGAAAGTTCCCACTCATCGTCGCGGGGGGGAACTCGCTCATTCACCTGCTCGACTTCCGGCTGGTGCTGAAAACTATTGCGCGTTGTCGCGAGCATCTGGAGGACGACGGCAGCTTCTTCGTCGCGTTCGAGACCAGCCCGTACATGGCCGCCGCCGGGAAGTACAGGGTCGAGCGCGAACGCCCGCGCCAGGTGTTCAATCGGGGCACCGGTCAAACGCTGCTTTACCGAGGAACGATTACGATCGACCCCAATTTTCAGCGGATCCTGCGGCACCATGAATTCGCAAATCCCCGCGCGCCGCACGACCCCACCAGGACGGCCGTGTTCGATTACGCCACCCGCCCCATTTTCCCCGGTGAGCTTGAGCTTATGCTGGATATTTGCGGAATGAAGATCGTCGAAATATTCGGCGACTACGAACTGCGGCCGCTCACCCGGCAGAGTGAAAAGCTGATAATGCGAGCGGTCAAGAAGTGACCGGGCAACCCCAGGCGGCCCTTGCCAGTTCAAGCGTGGATCGGGCGAGGCTGCGAACTGACGCGACGGCGTTATTCCCGGAGCGCGCCGCGCGGGCGGTCCGCGGATTTCGCGGCGCCTGACCGGCGGACGCGGCTTTGACGGTCCGTCGCAAGGCGGCGGCGCCACATTTGGCGCCTTTCCAGTTGCCTAAGTTGAACCATCGTTTCCGTCGGGCGTCGTCAAGCAAAATTACCACCGTCCCGATCTCGCCGCACGTCGAAGCATGAAGGTCATGACGTTCAACATCTTCGAGGGCGGAGACTCGCTCTTGAACAACCGGACTTACCGCCTGGAAACGATCGCCCGAATTATCCGCGGCGCAAACCCCGACGTCGTCGCCCTGCAGGAGTGCACGGATTGGGACAAAGAAGGTCAGAAAACCCTTCGCGAATTCGAGCGGCAGGTCGGGATGCTCGCGCTGGTCGCGGTGACGAACGGATTTCCTGTCGGACTGCTGGTCAAACCAGATTACGGAGTCCTGTTCGCCGACGCGCTTACACAGGGGTTTTGGCATGGCGCGCTGGAGGTGGTCGTGGCCGACGCCGACAACGTAACCACCCGATTCATCAACGTTCATCTGCATCCAAACGATCCTAGGGTGAAGTTCCGGGAAATAAGCAAAGTGCTGGAGAACTACGCCGAGGGGGAGCGGACGATCGTTCTGGGAGACATGAATTCCCTGAGCCACCTGGACAACCTTGAGCTGTCGGATCTGTCCAGGGAGACGCAGTCGCGCCACGTGGTGGAAGGCGCGCTCGACTTCCGGGTCAGCAAATCGCTCGAGGCCGCCGGCTTCGTGGACGCATACGCGGCGCTTCATCAGGGAAATCCCGAGCCCACGATACCCACGCGCGCGGCGCGCGGGTCCAGGTTCACGCCGGCCCGGCTCGACTACATATACGTTTCACGCGACATGCGAAGCTGGTTGAGGTCCATCGAAGTGGTTAAGAACGACTACTCCGAGGTCGCCTCCGATCACTATCCGCTCGTCCTCGAAATCGCCGAGGCGCCGTCGAACGGAAAGGCCTAGAGCCAGCCGGCCTCCATCACCGCTCGTAAACGTGTTTGCCAGACGGCGTCTCTTCTGGCAAACCGATAAATCGCCTTGTCCTCGAAAAACGATATGCCGCCCGGCGGCGGCTCACGAACGCGCCCCGCGCGGAAGCACCTCAGACTATGCGCCATCTCGGCGTTTCACCGAGGAGAATGCGCCTGACTTCACCAGACGCGTCCGACTGCATCTGCCGGCCGGACTTCTCTGACCGCCAGGCCATGTGGGGCGTCAGGATGAGGTTTGGCAGCTCCAGCAGCGGTTCGTTCCACGTGGGCGGTTCGGGCACGAATACGTCGAGAGCGGCCGCCGTGAGCTGACCGCTCCGCAGGGCGTCGCAAAGCGCTTCCTGATCCACAACGCCGCCCCGCGAGACGTTGACCAGCAGACTGCCGCGCTTGAATTTGGCGAGCGTCTCCCCGTTCATCATGTTCTTCGTTCCGTCGGTAAGCGGGACGTGCAAAGTAACGGCGTCGGCCTCGCTGAGGACCTCCTCCAGCGACGCGCAAAAGCGAATGTTCCACGCGGTCGGGACATCCAGTGCGTCAGGGTCGATGAATGGATCGAAAACCAGCAAGTTCATCCCTATTCCGGCGGCGATTCCGGCTGACCGGATTCCGGTTCGCCCAAAACCAACGATTCCGAGGTTCTTACCCCTCAATACCACCGGCCGGTAGGCTTTGCTAAACCCGTCCCACACGTGACGCTGCCGGACCTCGACGTCGAAGAACGTCAATTGCCGGGCCAGCGCAAACAGAAGCCCGATTGCATGTTCGGCTACTTCGGTGGACATCCCCTCGGGCGAATTGCAAACGGCGACTCCCCGCCTGGCGGCCGCGTCGACTTCTATCTGATCGACTCCCACTCCGTAACCGGCAACGACTTTCAGTTTGGACGCCGCCGCGAGCACCTCGTCGTCGATAGTCGCGGCATCCACCAGGATGGCGTCGGCGTCAGCGACCTCCGCAAGCAGCGCTTCGCCCTCTGCGTGCACCACGTCGGCGATGTCGCCAAGCTGCTCACGCTCCGGCGCGTCGTCTTCGAATCCTGAGCCGGCGATAACGACCTTGAACTGGTGGCTTTCCGTCATGGCTCCCTCACTCCCGAGCTAAAGCGGCGAAGTGCTCGAATGCCGCCGCCGCCGGTAGTTCATAGTATTGAGTTGATCGCCAAAGCCCAAGCCGGAGTTCGGCTGGGGTCTTGAGGTTGCGCGCTTGCACGATAGTCCCTCCGAGCCGGCAGCCACGTTGGAATCGCTGCAAGGCAACGTCCGCAAGTTCTATATCTACCGTCTCGTGAAAGGCGGTAGCAACTACGTGTGGCTTCCCATCGCGCTTCTGTACTTTGTCGACCGCGGCATATCAGTTACCCAATTCATGCTGCTGTGGTCTCTGTTCAGCGTCACGGTGCTCGCCTTCGAGATTCCTACCGGCATCCTGGCCGATCGACTCAGTCGAAAGTGGAGCATGGTTGCCGGCGCGGTCGCCGCCACGTTGGCGCTGCTGGTGTTTCTTTCCACCTCGAACTTCGCCCTGCTTGCCCTGGGGTACGTGATGTTCGGCTTGGGCAACGCCTTGACCTCGGGCGCCGATTCCGCGCTCCTCTACGACTCGCTCAAGGCTGCTGGCCGGGAGGATTCGTTTCGGCGGGTCGTGGGAACTGCTCTTACCTGGCAGCTCTCCGGGCAGGTCGCCGGTCCTTTGATAACCGGCGTCGTCGTGGGACTCGGCGGAATGTCCTGGGCGCTGGCGGCGGGCCTTCTCCTGAATCTTCTGTCAGCGCCGGTGGCGGCTTCGCTGGTCGATCCGCCCACGTTCGCCCTCACCCGGGCGGCGGAGGCGGCCCTCGGCTCCAGCTTCGCCGGGCATCTTCGCCATTTCAAGACGAGCCTTCGAGTCGTCGTGGGCAGCGGGGAGTTGCTTGCCATCGTTGCAATCGGACTCGTTATCTTCGATTTCACGGAGCTGACCAAACGTCCGTTCGTCCAGCCTTATCTAGTTTCGTTCGGGTTTGGCGCCCAGCAGATCGGTTATTTGTATTCGTCGTTTGTAGCGGTGGCGGCCGTGGTGGCAAGGGTGTCCCACAGACTCGACGAAGCATTTAGGGGCGACGAACGCAAGCTGATCACCATCACCGCGGCGGTCGGCATCGCGGGTCTGCTCTGCCTCGTACACGCGAACGCCGCGTGGGTCGCCGTCCTGGCGGTTTTCGTGATGTTCTCGCTCGACTGGGGTCTTCGGGAACCGCTGATTCAGACCAGCCTGAACCGGCGCGTACCATCGGAATACCGGGCTGCTTGCCTGTCGGTCGTCAACATGACGTTCAGCTTCGTAACCATTTTCACAGGCCCGTTCTTTGGCTTTCTCGTGGACGCCTACTCGCTCCGTACCGGGCTGACGGTTTTCCAGTTCGTATTTGCGCCGCTTCTGCTCATTATCGTGCCGTTCGGCTGGCTCGTGCTGCGGCCGGCGCCCCCAGTCGCCTGCGACGTGAACCTGCGATAGGTCCGAGCGGACGCCGGGAATCAGCCCGCGCGCCGGATCGACACCACCCCGGCTAACACAGGCCGCCGTTTGACGGTTTGGGGCGCTGCGGCTTATAAGCTCGTGCCTGGATGTGGACTAAGGGATGGTCTGATGGAAGTTCGCGTTGAGTTCCCCGAGGGCGTTCGCTGCGCCGTGGCCCTCAGCTATGACCTGGAAATGTGCGCCGGCTATTCGCCCGTCGGAATCAATCATGGCCGCATCATGGCGCCTGTGCAAGAGTACGCCTTGCGGCTATGTCAAACCGCCGAGGACTCCGACGTCCAGCTTCATTTCTTCCACGTGGGAAACGGGCTGGAGGAGGAGGATGTTGGATATCTCCAAGAAATACTGCGCCGCGGGCATGTTGTCGATAGTCATACGTACAGCCATCTCCGTCTAGGCACGCCCGACTTCAAAAAGCTGGACGCCGAGCTCGGGCTTACCAACCGCCTCCTCGACCAGCGGCTCGGCTGTACTTCCACGGTGCTCCGGGGCCCCGGCGGCGAACCCGACGGGTTAAACGGTATGGAGGAAAACCAGCGAGCGATCCTGAAGAACGGCTTCCGCTGGGTGACGTGCCACATGGACGTCACCATGGGACAAGACGGTCTCGATTACGACGCGGCCGCGCCTTCGCGCCTTGGAGCCTACGTCTACCCGACAGGCCTGATCGAGCTCCCCATCCAGGGCTGGATGGACCGGGGCTATTTCGACAGCTTCAGGTGCGTCGATCAAGAGGCGTACGACCAGTGGCGCGCCGAATCCGGCCACAAGCCGGTCCCCGGCCGATGGAAGTGCCCCTGGACGGACGAGGACGCGCTCGAGGGCTGGATCGAATACAACCTTGCAGCCCTCGACTTCGCGTACGAAAACAGGCTTCTTTGGGTTCCTACGTGGCATCCCTATTCGCACTACCTGCACGATCCGCAAAACCGGGCGCTGCCGGCGCTTCTCGAACGAGCGCGTTCCAAACCCGAGAAGGTCCACGTGGGAACGGTCCGCGACGCCGTGCGGATGCTGCGGCCCGGTTGACGAGCTCGTCGAGCGCCGGCCGCTGACCTCCGCCAGGCAATCGCGCGGCGAGACGATGGCCAGCCCCGGAGCTTCACCCGCCGGCCAGGCAATGGACCGCCGCGTCCGAAACTTCGCTCTGTTGTTCGGCAGCGGTTCGATAACTATGGTCGGGCTGAGCCTCGTCTCGTCGGTCACCATCATGCCGCTGTTCATGAGCCATCTGACAGACTCGCTGATTTTGGTCGGGTCCGTGCCGGCGGTTTGGGGCCTGAGCTTCGCCCTGCCTCAGGCGCTTGGACCGGGCATCTACGAAAGCAAGCCCGTCAAGAAGAGCTATATTGCGCGCCAGTTGCTGTTTGGATCGGCGGCGCTGATGGCGTTCGGCGGCATCGTCGTAGCCGCCGCCGAGGGGAGCCGCCTGATCGTTCTGGCCCTCTTTTTCCCGGCAGCCCTGGCGTTTATGGGATCGATGGGACTTGCACACACGGCCTGGATTGACGTTATCGGCAAAGTGATCGACGAGCGCGTCCAGAGCCGGTTCCTTGGGGCAAGCCACGCAGCGGGCGGACTGATAGGCGCCGCCGCAATCACGGTTGCGTCGCGATTGATGGGAGACAACGCGTTTCCCCACGGGTTCGGATTCTCGATGGTCGCCGCCGGAGCGCTCGTCGCCGTGGCGGCGAGCCTTTTCTTCTTCATTGCCGAGCGGCCCTCGATTCTGGGCAGACGGACCGGACGTGGGTTCGTCGAAACGATAAAAGGCATTCCGGCGGTGTATCGAGACGACGGGGCGTTCCTCCGGTACGGGGCGTCGCGGGTAGTCGTGGCGTGGGGCATGTCGGCGTTCGCGTTTCTATCGGTCTTCGCGGTTCGAGAGATGGGGGCTGCCGACGCCGACGCCGTGCGTCTGACCGCCGTGCTCGTGGCGAGTCAACTGACCGGAAGCCTGGCATTTGGTGCGCTTGGAGATCGCGTTAGCGCCAGATGGCTTCCGCTTTGCGGCTCGGTGATTTCGGTGATTGCGCTGCTATTTGCATTCTTCGCAGGCAGCATCGCGGGAGTTTATTTCGCGATTTCCGCCGCGGGGCTGACGATGTCGGCGTTCATGATCTCCGAAGTTTCCGTGATCCTCGATCTGTCGCCTTCAGCCAGGCGGCCAACGTATTTCGCCACCCACAGCCTCACCTTCGGGTTGCTCACCGTTTCGGCGCCCATAGCCGCCGGCGCTCTGATTAACGTCGCGGGTTTCAACGCGATGTTCGGCGTAGCCGCGGTCGTGAGCCTGGCGGGAGCGGCGCTAACAGCCGAATTCACGCGCGCGGCGGCTCGCCGGAATCCGCCGCGCGTGACGGACGTAGACAGCGGCCCGGCAGGGACCGCAGACCGCCCGGCCAGGGTTACCGGCCGCCTGCGCGGGTCGTGATACGAGGGCCCGATGGCCTTCGCCTTCGACACTCTCTGGGCTTCACCGACACAATGCTCTCGACGCCCGCCGCAGCCAGACGATCAAGGAACTTCCATGAAGCCGACGGGTGGCGGCCTGACGCCTCAACCAGGGAAGCGGATATGCGGCGCCCGGTCGTCCTGGGCTGCTATCGACTGCGTTTGCCGGACGGCAAAGCGAGGTAAACGGGTCGAGAACGGGCCATTTGGAAGCTGCCCCCCACCGCGCCATCCCTTCTAATCACATCCGCTCCGGGTTGCTTACGTCGGGCCGAGGATTTGCTCCATTAGCTCCATGCTTGCGATGGAGCCTCGCAGGCTTGTCCGCGGCTCGGCGCCGGTCTGCACGCATTCCACGAAATGCTCGTGCATGTCGACCACGCCGTCGATGACGATATTCTCGTCACTGCCCGTGATCTCCGAGGCGTTCAATATCGTCGGTTGCGCCTCGTCGTCGGTGAATACTTCGCCGATTTCGGGTGGTCTGACGTATGCCGAGATTTCGCGTCCGTGCAGCTCGTAGCGCAGATATCGGGCCCCGGCGGAGCGAACGAAGTAAAAAATCCCCAAGGCGCCGCCGGCAAATTCCACCTGCGCCGAAAAAGTGCTGGCCCAATCGGTGACATCGCGGTACCGGGATATGGTCACGGATTTGACGTCCCCGCCTCCGAGAAACATCAGCAGATCCGCCACGTGGATTCCGTCGTCAACCATCGGGTGAACGTTGAGCGGGCCGGGGTTCGTTACAAAGTTCTTGTGAAACTCGACCAAAAAAGTTGAAAGCCCGCCGCGAGCATTGATTCGCTCGAGAACCTCCGTAATCACCGTCCCGTAACGCCTCTGGAAGCCCACCGCGCCCACCTTGCCATTGGTCTCGGCGGCCTGCGCGAGCTGCCTTGTCTGGTCGGAGGTCGCGCCCGGCGGCTTTTCGACAAAGATATGTTTTCCGGCGTTAAGGCAATCGAGCGCGATCCGCGCGACGTGCGTTGGCTGCGTCACGGCATACACGACGTCGATATCGATGGATCGGAACATCTCCTTGTAATCCGTGAACCGGTGTGGAATCTCGAAACGGTCCGCGTTCTCCCGAAGCAGATCCTCATCGAGATCGCAGGCCGCGACCAGGTCAACGTCCTTCAGACGCTTGATGGCCGGGTAGTGCGTGATGGTTGCGCGCCTGCCTGCTCCGATAGTTGCTGCTCGTATCATTTATCTCCCCCGTAACCTGTTCGACAGCTCCAGCACGCGCGGGAATCGGAAGCATACAGCAACGTCATCTACGTTCGTGGTGAGCCGGTCGAACCACGCTCTTGGACAAGCTCTGGCCGAACGGCGGCCCAAGCCTTGCTATCCATCGAACTGGAACCCGTAGAGCTCGGCCTCTCGAAGATGGAACTTCAGCCTGACCGCGCCCTGTATTTCATTGACGGTGGTCCGTCCCGACCATTTCACATGGTGCTTCACGTCATCGCCCATAAAACGCTCGGCATTCTCGCGCGAATACTCCTCAAGCAGATTTCCCTGCGAGTCCATTATCTCCACCTCGATATAGCCGCCGGGATCGCAGCGTCCGTTTATCAGCAGATGGGCGCCGGGCGAAAACACTGGCCTCGTCTCGATCCATCCCTCCCTGAGCGACGCCTCCAGCGAAACGTATCCGTCTCGCCTGAGAGTGGCAAGGCAAAGATGGTGGCCGTTTTGGGCCAGGGCGGGATCTCTCGTTTCCGGGACGTCGATCCCTTCGGAGACGCCCCATATCCACCAGTCGTGATGCACGCTCATACCGCCGTAGTAGAACCACACCTCGTCACCGACTTCGAACGGCTGACTAGGCGTCTCGATGCCGAATTGGTCGTAGCTTCCGTCTCCCCCGCGAGGCACGAACGGCCGGTGCTCCAGCATCCGGCTCCAGGAACGCCCGTCGCGGCTGTGATGCAGATACATGTCCAGCGTGTTCGGCACCAGATGAAAGACGTTTAACAGACCGAGATGCATTTCGTCCGTCCTCCACGGCGCAAATCCGTAGAGGTGATCGTCAAGATTGTCGCGAGAGTCCGGATCGAACCAGAGCTCGGGCTCTGGCCAGTCGAACACATCGCGGCTCTCCGTCCTGTATATGCGTCTTCGCGTGCTCCACACGCCGTCCGGTTTGCTTGGCATGACAGGGCCGCCCGGTCTGGCGCCGTACCGGCCGTAGAGAACGTATTTGTCATCAATCGGGTCGTACGTGAGGATTTCAACGTCGCCCAACCAGTCGGGAAACAGCGGATTGCCCTCCCAGGGCGTCCAGTCGATCCCGTCCGGCGAGAAGGCCATGCACAGACCGTCGCGGTGACGGCCCGCCGCCGTCCGCTTGGGCACGTTGATGTTACGCGAGCGGTGGTAGTACACCGACTTGAACCGGCGCGAGGGGTCTTGTTCCTTGGGGTCCAGGAGAACCGAACTGCACGAAGCCATCTCGTAGGGCGGATAGCTGAACACCGTATTGGTGTCGTGGCCGTCTATGGCGAATTTACCCAGGGGCGGCTTTTCCCAGTTCAGTCCATCCTTTGAACGAGCGTAGTAGATCCGGTTGCTCTGAATCTCTTTGGCGTGGTCCCAGCCGAAGTAATCGTAGTAGTCCTCGTACCAGCACTTGAACAGTCCGTCGTCGGGGTCCCTGATGACGTTGAACGTCGACGTGCGGAAATAGGGGACGACCTCCCACGGCTTGTCACGCTCGATCAATGGATTAGCCGGATGCTTCTTCGGTGTGTGCTGGCTTCTGGAGATGTTGTGCACCGCCGAGATCACGTCATCGTCGATGAACAGCTGCCGCCTGTTTGCGACGCTCTTGTACATCCTGTCCCGCGTATAGGCGACGTTCATGAACCTGCCCTCCAGACGACATAGTCCCTTGATCGAGGATCTGACAGCACCGACGATCTCCGTAACGATGTTAGATCACTCGCCCCCTGTCATTCCGGGGCCCGACGAGGAATCGAGTCATCCCTGTCATTCCGAGGCCCGACGAGGAATCTACCCCCATCCACGCACTGTCATTCCGAGGTCCACCGAGGAATCTCGCCTGCCGCCGCCGGGATTCCTCGCTCACGTTCAGAATTTCAGGACAGACGGACCGCCGCTCCGCGTCCCAAGCCCCTCAATCACCGACCGGAGCCGGACCTGGCGCGTCCGCATGTTGGAGACATAGCCGGGAATCGAAGATAATTGACGACGGGCTTTCGCCCGCAACATTTCATTAATCAGGAACCTGCGCTACTACTATGGAATCGACCTCGGCGGAACAGACCGCCTCATCTCCCACGCGCGGGCAAGCCGCGCCGTCCGCGGAGCAGTCACCCCGCATCTCCGTCGTGGTGAGCGACATGAGCAAGCACTACGGCAAGCTTCGGGCGCTCGACCGCGTGAGTCTTCAGATAAGGCGCGGCAACATCCTCGCCCTGCTCGGTCCCAACGGCGCGGGCAAGACCACCCTGGTGCGGATCCTTGCGGGGCTCATCGATCCAGACTCCGGGTTCGGGTCGGTGGCGGGCTTCGATGTCGTGCGAAACAGGACCGGCCTGAGGAACGCCATCGGACTGGCCGGGCAGTTCGCGGCAGTCGACCAATTGCTGACCGGCCGGGAGAATTTGGAGCTTGTTGGGCGTCTCTACCATCTGGGGCGCGACGTTGCGCGCGAGCGGGCATCCGGTCTTCTCGATCGCTTTGGCTTGTTGGAAGCCGCCGACCGCATGGTGAAAACCTACTCGGGAGGGATGCGCCGCCGGCTGGACCTCGCCGCTAGCCTAATCGCCAATCCCAAGGTGCTCTTCCTCGATGAACCGACCACGGGACTGGACCCCGCAAGCAGAAAAGACCTTTGGAACATGATCCGGAATTTGGTTGACGATGGAACGACGGTCCTGTTGACCACCCAGTACCTCGACGAGGCCGATCAGCTCGCCGACGACATAATCGTGCTGGACCGGGGCCGAATCATCGCCCAGGGATCGGCTGCGGAACTCAAGGCCCGGATAGGCGGCCAGTTCCTCTCGGTGCGGTTGAACGACCGCGGCGCCTTGAGCCGCGCAACCGAAGTCTTCTCGCGTTATGTGAAAGACGCTCCACGCATCGACCCGTCTTCCGCCGAAATCTCGGTTGCCGTCACCAATGGCGGACGGCTGCTGGCTGGAATAATCCGCGACCTCGACGAGGCCGGAATCGAGATTTCCGAGATCGGCATCCGACAGCCGACTCTCGACGAGGTCTTTTTGAGCCTTACCGGCCAAGCTGCCGAAAGCGTTGGGTCTCGCAACGGAACCGGCGAGGGAGTCTGAATCGTGTCCAGCACTGCACTCGTCAGATCAAGGCTCCAGACCTTCGTAACAGGAGAATTGCGTTGGTTGATTCCGGACGCCGCCGCAATGACAATGCGAAACCTGCTGCGATATCGCCGGTCACCCGACCTGTTGGTATTCGCAACCATCCAGCCAGTCATCTTCGTACTTCTGTTCACCTACGTATTCGGCGGCGCGGTCCAAACCGTCACCGATAACTACATAGATTTCTTGCTCCCGGGCATTCTTGTGCAAACAGTCTTGTTCGGATCGACCAACACGGGTTTCGGACTCGCCCAGGATCTGAGCAGCGGACTGGTCGACCGCTACCGCTCGCTTCCGATGGCGCGCTCAGCGGTGATCGCCGGCCGCATCCTGGCCGACACGCTGCGAAACATGTTCGTCGTAATGCTAATGATCGGTGTTGGATACGCGCTGGGATTTCGATTTCACGCTGGCATCGGATACGCCGTCGGCATCGTAGCGACGCTGGCGGTCTTCGGCCACGGGTTTTCCTGGATTTCAGCCTTTATCGGCGTATCGATTCACGACGCCGAGACGGTGCAGGTCGCGGGGTTTGTCTGGCTTTTCCCGCTGACGTTTATGAGCTCCGCCTTCGTGCCCGTATCGACGATGCCCGATTGGCTCCAGGTCGTGGCGCAAGTCACGCCCGTCACGGTAACGGTCGATGCCTTGCGGGCCATGTCGCTTGGCTACGGCGACGTGTGGGGGAATCTTTGGCAAACCTTCGCGTGGACGATAGGAATTCTTATAGTCTTCGCCAGCCTGGCAATCGCCCGCTACCGCCGCCTGACGTAGATTTCACAAGCGCTCTCCCGCCCCCTACGGCGCGGCGCCCTGTTGCGTGGTGCTCGACGATTGTGGGATTGGACGTCACCCGGTTAGGAGCACCTTTGGACGCCGGAGCGTTCTAATTACCCTCCAGGGACACCGAGGCCCGGCTCGGTGGCGGCACACTCCGCGATGTAAAGACTGTCTCCCGAATTATGGCTAACCAGCTTGGCGGAGAGCAGTTGGATATGGTTCTCACGAATCGCCCGGATTGCCTTTTTGTCTAGCCCTGTACCCACGACCTGAATACGCATCCGCCCGGCGTACTTGTCGAGCGTGATGACCGCTAGTCGGCTAGCCGGGCTACGCGTCGCGCTCGGCGGGATCCGACCGGGACACGCCCGACATCAAGTCGAAATCCGGAGGCAAGGGCATACGGCCTGCCAGCCCCCCGTCGACCAGCAGAGTCTGCCCGCATATATATCCCGCCTCTTCGCTTGCCAGAAATAGAGCTGCCGAGGCTATGTCGTCCGCGGTGCCGAAGCGTCGAATTGGCGTGATCTGATTGAACGTGCCCCAGGTTTTAGGCGAATCGCCGGGACGGATCCGTATAGCGCCGGGCGACACCGCGTTGACCCTTATTCCTTGCGGCCCCAGCTCCGCTCCCAGGCACATCGTCAGGCATTCGAGACCTCGTTTGAGCGAGTCGTAAACGTTACGGTCCGGATGCACCGCCGTGGCGCCTACGGTCGTAATGAAAATCACGCTTCCGTTCGAGGCGTTGTCGACCATCCAGCGAACCGCTCGTTGGGTCATAACGTAGGGTGACTTGAACATCAGATTGAACTGGAAATCGATGTCGTCCCGGGTTACGTCGAGAAACGGGGCCGGAATGCTGGCGCCGGCGTTGTTCACGAGGACGTCCACGCCGCCGAGATCGCCGATCGCCCAGGTTATGAACTCCAGCGCTTCGTCAACGTTCGACAGATCAGCCAAGTGTCCCGTTGCGCTGCCGCCGTCTCTCCGAATGTCGCGCAATACGTTTTCGAGGTCTCGCCCGCTCCGTCCCGTTACGGCCACGGACGCACCTTCGCTAGCGAATCGCTCCGCCATCACCCGACCCAATCCTCGCGTTGATCCCGTGACCACGACCCGTTTCCCATTAAATCGGTCCATCTATCTCCTCATCTTCGAAGAAGCGTTTTCCCTCAGCAATGTCATCCGGAAAACCAGCACACCGGCGGCTGTGAGGACGGCGGCGATCAAAAAGAACTCTCTGTACCCCAGGATAGTAATCACGTATCCACCGCCTAATGCGGCCAAAGCGAAACTTACGGTCGTTCCCAGCAGCGATGCGCCCGCGGCCGATGAAAGCCACTCGCTCGAAGTAATCTCGGTCAGGTAAACATTTAGCGCCGGAGCCAGTATCGCGCCGCAGACGAGGACTCCCACGTACCCTAGCCCTGCCGCGGCGAAATGAGGTATCAACGCAATCGGAAGCAGACTCAAGGCAATTCCGAATGCGGCCGCGGCAGCCGCGCGGCCAGTGCCCAACCTGGCCGCGACCGCGGGCATCGTCAGCGCCACGGGCACGCCCAGAAACTGCGCCGCGGCTACGGTGAATCCAATCTGAGAGGTCGTGACTCGGAGCACTGTATCCACGTATGCGTTGAAGAATACCCACGCGGCGGCCTCCGCCGGAGTCACCATGAGGCTCACCACGCCCACGAGAATCAACAATCTCCACGGTATTGGGCCAGACGCGCCCGGCCTGCCCCCATCAGTCTTGGCGGTTACTTCGCGGCCCCGCAGCAAAAAGAAGACGGCGCCAAGACTCAAGACCGTCCCGACGAGCAGCGAGTAGCGATATGCGCCGGGATTCGATAGCGACTCGCCGAGGAGAAACGCAAAAACGCCTGGTAACACGCCGCCGATCATGCTGCCTATGGAAGACCCGAGCAATTGAAGCGAAAACCGTATCGAGAACGCCACGCTTCGCTCTCGCGGTGCGGTGACCGCTCCGAGATAGGGCGTCAGGTTGACGTGGAAGAGTATGCCGCCGATAAAGGCAACCGCATTCGCGCCCACGAGCCAGCCCGCGGTCAGGTGTTCAGGCGCCAGGTCGGCAAGGGGGAGCAGCAGACCCCCAATCACACTTATCGCAAGCCCGGTCAGCATGGTTTTGCGCGCGCCCCAATGCCGCCCCAAGGCGCCTGCCACGGGAGAGGCTCCCGCCGCCGCGACAATGGCCAGCCCGTTTATCAGGCCTATGAACGCCGGACCATAGCCGAGTCGAATCACGTAGAGGTTCAGTAGAACGCCCATGATCCCCATGCCCGTCGCCGACCGAACAGTGGATGAGGCGATCAGATATCGGGCGTCGATTCCCAGCTCGGTAAAAGCGCGTAGATAGCGCAGGCTAGGTCATCCCATTGAGTCCAGGCGGCGAGCCCCGCAAACGAGATTCCGGCGCTGCCGCCAGGAATGCCGGGAGCACTGGCGCGGCCCAGCCGAGAAGTCTCTTGCAAAGCGCTTCGGTCATCGAGTGCAAGGCATTCGTCTGGGCCTTTGCGAGGAAGATCGAATTCGCCAGGCGGCGCGTCGAGATAGAGTAAACGCTACAGTTGCGGCGTGGTAGCCGGTTGACCGACGCCGGCGAGATACTCGCTACCCGCGGCGGCGGCTCCTCGGCCGCTAAGGATGGGACTGTTCTTCAGGTCGTCAGCATCGGCTCACCCCACAGCGGTAACAGGTGCCCCAAAGCCTGTTTCTAGGCTAATTGAACTTCGGGATTCAAATTAGCCTAGTTTTTCGTGAAGGAATGAAGGCTAGCGCTCTAGGACGAGTTGCGTATACCAAGTCACGGACGGGAGTTAGGCGGCAAATGCTTCACTCTCGTAGGCCGCTTCACCAATAGCATCGTAATCACCGACATCGTCGTCATCATCGACATATTCACTGATACCGGCTGAAGTCAGCGCGTTTCGAAACGCCTCCCTACCATCCGTCTTTAGCTTACCCATGGCCCTGTTGATTAACTCGAACATGGCTTGTCCGCGTTCGACAAAGCAGTCGGCGAACTTATCTCCGCGCAGGAGTTCAGGCTTTAGCCAGTGCGCCTTGAACGCCTCATCTAGGTCCGTGTTTTCCTTGTCCAACCTTGTTGAGTAGAGCGACGGGCTCCGACCGCCGATGATCCTATTGGTCTCCGCACTTATTGGAGTCTTGTTGATGACCGAATTGTAGAGATACGCCGATATCCCCTGCCCGCGTTTTTCGCACCAAGCCTTAGGGAATATGTGGTGGATGTCTATCCGCTCGTCATGGCAACGAGCCAGGGTCAGCGGAGTACCACTTCGCCAGTCCCAAGCGCCCCGCTTCATTTGAAGTGCATAGAGGCCCTTGTATGCGGCACTGTTTCTGGTGCGGAGCGAGACTAGACGTTCCGGCGTGAAGCTAGCTTCCGTAACCAGCCGTGGCTCAATGCCGTTTCGGACGTACTCACTCACCTCAATGAGGTCAAGGGCAAACTGCGTCTCAGTGGCGCCTCCGTATGCCTCGCTGAAGATCCCCGACCAGTACCAGCGCTCCAATCGGGCTTGAGCATTGGCGGGCTTCAGTTCGCCCCTTAGCTCGACATAGAGCGCAGCCAACGGAACTAACTGAGTGTTGTAGGGAACATCGCGCTGCGCGAAGACGAACTGTCTATGTGGGAACTGGGCTGCATCTGTGAAGCCAGCTTCAACCTTATCCGCCCACTGCCGATATTCGTTAAGCGAGAGGTTCAGGAGGTCAGCCTTTTTGCAACTAATCGGGGGCGCTTGCTCTGGAGACTTCCCGCTTTTCATGGCCTGCCTACGGCGCTCTTGCGTCGAACGTAAGGTCAACGCCTGCAGGAAGTTCTCTCCTTCAACTCCCTGCAGGACACCATATGCAGAACGCATCCTAGCCCTTCGGTCTGCCCAGTCGTCTCGTAACGAGAAATTCTCGGCAGCAAGTGTGGCCGTTACTAGTTCAAACGTGTTAAGAGATACACCGCCGGTATTCACTTTTTCGAAGATCGTACAAACCGCCTCTTTGGGTGTGCCTTTTTCCAGATTGATTACAGGCAGCTGATAGTCCGTAATTCTGTCCAAAAAGTGATTGTCGACTTCATTCCAAAACTCGGCCGTACTACCGCAAGGGTGGTCATCTCTTCTCCCCCAATAATCATTGTAGGGGTGCTCCCACTCCCGACTCCCACTCAAAAGAGATTTCGTTGGCATCATATGCTGCCTGTACTCATCTTCGGGTGAAGACAAGTCCAGGACGTTTTCCCGGCCGAAATCCCGCGTGATTTTCTTGCCTTTGGGTACGCTGACGATTGCATCTTCGCGCTCTATGGTGGGATCAATCGCCTTGAGCATGTCAATGTAGTACCAACGCTCGGTCATTCTGCGCCGACTGTCGTAGGTGCCTACGGGGCCATCACTAGCGAGCGCTTGATACAACGATGTAAGTCGTTGTTGTCCATCCAAAAGAAACTCATCCGGCTCGACGCCACGATAGGCGCAGGGAACACCTTCAATTAAGCGGTATTGAAAACGGATATCGCCTCCTGCTCCAAGGGTCATGATCGCACCGATCGGGAAACCACGGGAAACACTAGCTAGCAAACTGCGTATTCTGTAATCACCCCAGACCCACCCGCGTTGAAAATCGGGGAGTTGGATCACGCCTCTATCGACATCACTAAGCAGGTCCTTTAAGAACACGTCGTTGGTCTTGAATAGCTTGGTCTTGCGCATAAAGCACTCCCTGCACCGACTTCTCGATATTGGAACTAGCGGCTCCTCGGGCAGGACTTGAACCTGCAACCATACGGTTAACAGCCGTCCAAGCTACCAATTGAGCCACCGAGGATTGTGCTGCCAACATTATCCGGTATCAGGCGGGTACCTCAACAGTTTGTACCGGGTTGGCTCATGCAAATGACGCAACTAAGAGCCTTTACTCGTCATGCCCGACGTGATCAGGCATCCAAGGGTGGAGAAAAGCGACCGAGCACCGATACAGCGTGCGTAAAAGCCGATCCATTGGCGCTCTGACGACTCGGAGCCAATACTGATCATTCCACCGTAGCGAATGGCGTCATTTCTACATTGCCCACCCAACTCAGCGAAATATATCGCTGGCTAGCCAAGAAGATTCTCGCCGCCGTCGTCGAGTTCGTGTGGTCTCTGCCAGTAGGCGTACTGTGGCGTCCAGTCGTCCAGTCGTCCAGGCTGTGGCCGGCCAACGCAAGAAAATGCCAAGCTGAGCAGAAAATATCGCCAGGTCCGAAGACGACGGCGTTCTTACGCCGGATTTTGCCGTCCTTCCTTTCGTACAGGACAGCTCCGGGCATATTGTGGTCGCCAGGGCTCGCGGACTGCTCGCGGATGTAATCGCCGCCTGAGTGAGAGGCGAGTCGGAACCGCCAGCCTCGAGTATTTGCGAAACGGCGCTGGGTCTGAGGATCATCTTTTGACACGAGCACTACGGCCATCGCCGATTCCAGATGCGGTAGAAAGCCGTTGATGCCATCAGCCCACAGCGTGCAATAGCGGCAACCTTGGCCCATATTGTGAATGGCAAGAAGCTTTTCGCAGCCTGCGAAAAGATCACTTAGACGCGCCTCGCCGCCGAGAGTCTGGAATGTGTAGTCGGGAACTTCGTAACCGGGCGCGACCCGCCGCATCGCGTTGAGTCTCTCGGTCAGTGTGGCTACGTGGCTTTCCAATTCCTCCATGGTGGCATCGGAGTCAATTGAAAGTACTTTGGTGCGAGACATTTGTGCTCCTCTTTCCTGTTATTGAGTACAAAGTCCCTTTTCGACTTAGTAGCAGGTCAACTTCTACGAAAGAGACATTCCATACCACCCGACCTAGCTCCTCGGGCAGGACTTGAACCCGCAACCATACGGTTAACAGCCGTCCGCTCTACCAATTGAGCTGCCGAAGACTGTGTCCTCGTAGCGGGGAGTTGCTCGGTCATACGGTCTCCTTGGTCCATGCCATTCGTTGCAGCTACGTCTTCTGAACGTCACAGAGCCAAGATCCGACCGTGATGTCTCTCGGCTCTAGAGGCCGGCCACACAAGGATCGTGTCTCGTTCCACGTCCGGCAAGCGCCTGTACTCGCAAGACTAGGCCGAAAAGGGGTGTCGGGGAGATTCAGTTCGCCGGCTTTCGAAGCACGTAGATGATGAAGTTGGGTGCGCGGAATTCGTCGTCTAAATCAGGATTCGCCGCAAGCTGTTCGTCTGACGGAGTCGGCTCGCGCAGTCGCTCGAGGACGAACCCTGCTTCCACAAACACGGAAATGTAGCTGGACAGGGTCCGGTGCACGTTGACGAAGCGCTTGCCCCACCAGGTGAACTCGCGCGGACCTTCATCGCTGTAGTTGTCCAAGGGATAGAAAAGTTTCCTGTCGGCCTGCTTGATCCAGCCGCTGAACTGCGACGAGCGCAGCGGATGTATGTTGCAGACGACAAAGCGGCCGCCGGGTTCAAGGACTCGATAGGCCGCCTCGATGGAGCTTCGATAGTCGAAGAGATCGACCAGCACGATGTACGACACGGCCAGTTCGAAGCTTTGATTATCGAGGTCTGCCAGATCCTCGGCGTTTCCGACGAGGTGCGTCTCACTGCCGTATGCCAACTTGCGGCCTCTCTCCACCAGGGCTTCCGTCAGGTCGATGCCGGTGACCTCTGCGCCGAGGTCTGCTAGTAGCCGACAGAAACGTCCTTCGCCGCACCCGATGTCCAAGATGCGCCGTCCCGAGACATCCCCGATGGCGTCGAGCATCCACGAGTCGAGCAGTCCGGTACGCACGGCCTGGTCCTGGCCAATCCAGTCCTGAGCAGCATGAGTCCACTGGGTTAGGAGTCGTTGCTTAAGGTCCATGGTCTTGCGAATCGCCCTCGCCCGTCACGGGGGATCGAAAATCTGGCTCCTCGGGCAGGACTTGAACCTGCAACCATACGGTTAACAGCCGTCCGCTCTACCAATTGAGCTACCGAGGACTGTACTGCCAACATTATCGGGTATCAGGTGAGTATCTCAACAGTTTGTATTGGGTCAGCCCGTGTGAGATAGCGGTCCTATCCTGTCAAGAGCACGTTGTCCCGACGCGGGGCGGACAGCTCAAATGCCCGTCAGTCTTCGGAACCATCCACGTTGCGGCAACGACGCGGCGGCGGAGTCTCCTATACTCGACAATCGGTTGAATCCCCGAAAGAACGGCTCCCTTTTTTGAGAGGGAGGTGGAGCGGCGTCTGGATGACTGAGATCGCGACATTCCTGAGCGTCGAACAAGCTGCGGAGCGCATTCTGTCGGTCTTCGAGCCGCTCGAGGCGATCGAGGCGCCGCTCGACCGGTCGCTGGGAATGGTTCTAGCCGCCGACATCGTCGCGCCGCATGACGTCCCCTTGACCGACAATTCAGCGTTCGACGGCTACGCCCTGCGCGCTGCCGACATCGCAACGGCTTCCGAGCAGTCGCCGGTTCGATTGCAGGTCGTATACGACTTGCAGGCCGGCGCCGTCGGCGACGCGCCGGTAGGTCCCGGTCAGGCTGTAAGGATCATGACAGGTGCGCCCGTGCCGGAAGGGGCCGATACGGTGGTCGGTTTCGAATCGACCGACCGTGAGGACTGGGGCAAGTTTGGGATCGATCCTCGCGGGGATTCAGGGCAGGACCGGTCCTTCGTCACGGTGCTAGAGGTCGAGGAAAAAGGCGAAAACATCCGCCTGGCCGGCGAGGACATCGAAAAAGGTCAGCTGGCTCTCCCCAAAGGGACCGAACTGAGGCCGGGAGCGATCGGCGTTCTGGCTTCGCTCGGATACGGCCGCGCGCCGGTGCATCGCAGGCCCGTGGTCGCGGTGATACCGACCGGCGACGAGATCATCGAGGTGACCGATCCGATCTCTCCCGGAAAGGTCCACAACAGCCACGCCTGGGCGCTCGAGTCGCTCGTGCGCAAGCATGGGGGCGCCCCCCGCCGCTGGAACATAGTTCCGGACGATATCCACGCAGTACAAGAAAACCTGCGCGCCGCCGCCGAGGTAGCCGATCTGATTCTTACGATCGGCGGAGTTTCGATGGGCGATTACGACCTCGTCAAGAACGTCGTCGGCAACTCCGGCAACGTGGATTTTTGGCAGATAGCCATGCGCCCGGGCAAGCCGCTCGTGTTTGGCGAAATAGACGGCACGGCAATCATGGGACTGCCCGGAAATCCCGTCTCCGGTCTGGTGGTGTTCGAACAGTTTGGCCGTCCGGCGGTCCGCAAGATGCTCGGCTTCGAGGAGCTTCGCAAGCCCACGGTGGAGGCGATCCTGAGAAAAGGCGTCTACGGCAAGCGCGGACGGCGTATCTACGCGCGAGTGCGGGTGGAGCGCGTCGACGGCGGTTACGAGTGCTGGCCCACCGGCGAGCAGGGTTCGGGGATTATGTCGTCGATGGCGAAGGCGGATGGACTGGCGATCATTCCCGAAGATGGCGACGGCGTCGCGGCCGGAGCGACGGTAACGGTCCAGATGCTCGACTGGCCCGACGTGGGATAGCAGCGCTTTCCAGGTCGGTCGGTCGGCGGCGCGCCGGTGGATATACTCGAAGACTCGATTTGGGCGTGTAGCTCAGCTGGTCAGAGCGCACGGTTCACATCCGTGAGGCCACAGGTTCGAGTCCTGTCACGCCCACCAGATGGCTATCCGTTCCGGCCGCTGGTTCTGTCCCATACCCGGGGACGGCAGAGGCTCGACCAGGGTAGGCTGTCCCGCCTTCCGGTGCATGGCGACCCTCCGGTTCGCTGTCGCTGAGTGTCCCCACTTATGTCACCTTTTTCGACGGATCTCTGGGTTGTGCCAGGGCAATCGCATTAATATTCAATTGCATTTGGCAAATAGACAAATGTGTCGCCCTGAGCCTGCCGAAGGGCCTAGTACCCTCCTCTAACCCCTCGGACTGCGTCCCAAAAAACTAGCAGGGCACATATCAGATTCTTCGACTTTGCTCAGAATGACAGACCTTAAGGTAACGCGACCGCAAGGGCTAAAAGGCCTTCCGGCCCCCCTACCGTCATCCCGGTCCCCCCTACCGTCATTCCGGCGAAAGCCGGAATCCAGAGAATGACCCACACGCCCGCCAACTCTCATACAGCAAGGCTTCCTGGATTCCGAACTCTTTGGCCGTGCGGCATCGCCGCTACTGAACCCCTTCCTAATCGGCTCAGTTCATGTCGGGATACTGGGTGGCTAGGCCAAAGTCCCACTCGTTTGCATCCCAGCCCGCATAGATGCCGGTGTTGGATGTCGGCGTCTGCAGTTCAGTGGTGGTCTTGCCCGTACCGCCGGCGCTGTCGGACCTTCCGCTGCTTGTAGTGTCCCAGTAGCTGCCGGTTATCTTCTCGTTGCCGAACCCGGAAAGGGACCCGACCAGGCCGCCGGTATTGCTCCCCGCGCTGACCGTGCCGGTGGAATAGCTGTTCTTGATTGAGGCGCTGCTATTCAGTCCCACCAGTCCGCCCATGTTAACTGTGCTTGCGCCGGTGACTGCGCCTTGGGCGTAGGTGTTTTCGACGACAGATTCGTCAAAGATGTTGCGGCCGACCAGTCCGCCGGCGAACCCCCAGGCGCCGGCATGGGTGACTGCGCCGGTGGAATAGCTGTTCTTGATGGATCCCCAGTTCTCTCCCACCAGTCCGCCGACCCAAACTTCGCCGCTCACCTTGACGTCGGAGCGGCAGTAATTGATGGCGCCGCCGACATTTTCCGCCACCAGCGCGCCGGCGAACGCGCCGCCGATTACTTCGCCACCCTTCAGCTCGAGACTGCGAATATCCGCCCCCGCCGCTATACGGCCAAAGAGGCCAGCGAGATTGGTGGAGTTTTTATAGACGTACAGGTTGGAGATCTTGAAGGCGCTGCCGTGGAACACGGCGGTGAAGGGAATGCGGCGGTCGCCAATGGGCTGCCAGCCCCGGCTGTCGTTCCCCCGGTCGTCGCCCCAGTAATCATCGCCGGCTATGTTAGTCTTGCCGTCCCCGTTGGTGTCGAAGTCCAGGTCGTTGCCGAGTTCGTAGCCCTTGCAGCCGGTACCGGGGCAGCCCATGCCGCTCAGCGGATAGGGGAAAGCGGCGGCGTAGTCAGCCTGCATGTAGGCGTGGTCCGCAACCCCGTCGCCATCCAAGTCCCAGCGAATGGCGTTCAGTTGGGCCAGACTTTTGACTTCAATGAGGCCGTCGGTGTCAGCGTCGTAGTCAATCAGCACGCTGAGGTTGAAGGTCAGCGTGGCGGTATCGCCGTCGCTGTCCGTCGCCGTGTAGGTAAACTCCGTGACTTCCAAGTGCGATATGGGCGTGCCGGTCAGCTTGCGGACAGAGTTCAGCGTGATGCCGCTGGGCAGGTTGGCTACTGAGTACGTGACGGTTCCGTCAATGCCTGTCGCCTCGGGGAAGGCGGTCGCGCTGGTGTATAACACGCCCTGGGACAACTGCTGGTCAGCGATGGTTCCGGTCAGCGTTAGCTGATTAACGCCGACATTCTGCCGGTCGGGATCGGGGTCCGGCTCGACAACATTGACTTCGGACTTCGTGATCAGCCAGTAGGTCCGCTTGCCGCCCTGGAAGTTGTGCACATTGCCGCTGGCGTCGATGTACCGCGAGCCGGTCGTGATGCTGTGGGTCGAGCGCGCGTTGGCGGCCGCCAGAATCTCAGCGGTCGTGGCGTCGGCGGCGAGATCGAATTCATGGTTTCCGCTGGAAACGCCGCTTGCGGTCTTGTTGGCGTCCTTGACCGCTTGCGCGCTGTCCCTCGCCCCATCCACTCTCACGTGAGTGACGGTATAGGTTGTGTCTGGGTCGGATACCGGCGTGGGCGTGGGCGTGGGCGTGGGCGTCGGCGTCGGGGCGGGTGTCGGCATGGGTGTCGGCGTGGGTGTCGGGGTAGTGTCCCGCTTGACAATCAGCCAGTAGGTGCGCTTGCCGCTCCTGAAGTTGTGCACCTCGCCACTGGCGTCGATGTAACGGGAGCCGGTCGTAATGCTGTGGGTCGAACGCGCGTCGGCCGCCGCCAGAATCTCCGCGCTCGTGGCGTCGGCGTCTAACGATACTTCATGGTGTCCGCTGTCAACGCCGCTCGCGGTCTTGTTCGCGTGCTTGACCGCCTGCGCGCTGTCCCTCGCCCCAATCCACTACCACGTGTGTGACCGTGTAGGTAGTCGCCGGACCCTGCGCATACGCCGCGGCAAGGCCAAACACCGCGCTGCCGGCTACCGCCGCCACCACTAGCACCACTAACGAAACCGACAAAATCGTCTTCATTGCGATGTTTCTCCGAGTACCGCACGGTAAGCGCGGCATCCGAACGTCCAAAGCCGTGAGCGCAGCATCATACACCATGATTCAGCGTCGCAAACGAATCGGAAGCGTATGGGCCGTGCGTGGCGGTAGGTTGCAATTGACGGACATCAACGACCTCGTGCGAGACCACGCGCTGCCGGCATTCCACGGCGCGCGTGCGTTGTCGGAGCCTGCGGTTCCGGTCTTGGGGTGGTGGTAACCTGCCGGCGGATGATGTGTGCCAGATATACACGTCCCCATATAGAACGCATGGAAGGCGTGAACGTCCGATGGCCAGAGTCCAGCTCGTGAAAGGCGATCAGGACCGCGACCGTCTCCTTAATCAGGCGCGAAGACAGGGCGCGACGTTGAGCGCGTGGCTGAGGGCCGCCGTCCGCGTGCGTCTCGACGGGCGCTCCTGATGGCGGAAGGCACACTGGATCCCAGCCGTATCGTCAGGGCGACGAAGTATTCGTATGCGGGACTGCGAAACGCCGTCATGGGAGAAGCTGCGTTTAGGCAAGAGCTGATTCTCACCATAGTGCTGGCCCCCGTCGCCATCTGGCTGGGAGACAGCGGTGTCGAACGAGCCTTGATGATTGGTGTTCTGTTCATCGTGCTGATAGTCGAACTACTGAACTCCGCTATCGAGACGGCCGTTGACCGTATCAGCACCGAGTTTCATAGCCTGTCGGGGATGGCAAAAGACCTCGGCTCGGCAGCCGTGTTCCTATCGATTCTCACTGTGCCCGTAGTGTGGACGTTGGTACTGCTCGATTGAGGCGCTTCGGTTGTCCGGCGGGACCGGAAGGCCAGAACCGCCTCAATTCCAGGTTCGACTCAGCTTCTGTTGTTTGGAAACTGCACAAACTCTCAAGAGTTAGAAAATCTGTCCCGCGCTAAAGTCGACCTCGACCTGATCCAGCGACCAGGAGATCTCTTCCGCTATCTCCGCGGATTTTCTTCGATGGCCTCGGGAGTGGGTGCGGGAACGCTTTGGACTTATTGTGCCGAGCCACTTCTCCAGAGAACACGACTGGCGGCACACATTACCAATACGGCCAGCGGATCGATGAACGCCCATAAGATCCTGCGTGTGTCCGACTGGCCGCCATCGGCAATCGTTAGGTCGTCGAACCAGTTCCAGAAAAACCATATGGACAAGAAAGCGGTAACGTAAAGCGCCAGATTGACTTCCACGTACTCGCGGCTAATTCCATCCCCGCCGCGTCCACCCATAACACGCTTGCGATGGTAAGCGACCATCAACGCGACGAGCACTCCAAAAGCCGTGAACCAGTCCAGGACGCCCCACATTTGATCGACGTCCACGGCGTCTTCATAGAAGGCGCTGAATATGAAGTGCAACGCAACCGCAATCGCCGTCGCACCCACTACGACCGCAACCAGCTTCCTGACCATCAACATAGTCACCGCCCCTTCCAACGATCGGGCCGCTGCACGTTCACGCCGCGGAGCGGGTTCTCCGCAGCGACGATTATCCCGGCCCGATTTTAGTCAACTTCATCCGCTACGTCGTAATCGATCGCGGGCCGTACGCACCGCGCCGCCGGACTCGCGTGACGCGGCTCTTAAATGTCAGGCCGACTTGGCGCGGACTGGTTGGGCTCGCGGTCCCGGGGCAGGCCGTTCAGGCTCGCCGCCTCCGCTCGGCGGCCCCCAGCGGTCCAATAGAAACTGGATCGCGAAGGAGACGCCTACCGCTAGCGCCAACGGGGCCAAAGCGTAGATGATGACGGTATGCGGTCCAAGCAAGCCGCCCACGAGAGCGCCCATCAAAGACAATGGGAACGCGACAGTGCAGGCGGCGATGGGGATCCAGCGGCTCCTCCGGAAGCGGCGCAACGTCCATATCAACGGCAGGAAAGAGATGCTGCCCGCCGCCCACACGAGCGCCAGGTTCATCAGCAGCACTCCAGTAGCCGGGAGGGAGGTCCATCCGAGTGCCCTCGAGCAGCAGCAAGCGCCCTATGGCAACGACCACAAATACCACGATGTAGCCTGCGCCCAGTATCAGCGCGGTCCGATAGCGCGGTGTTGGCGTATTACTCATCATCGAGCCGACCTCCAGGAAGAGGCAATCCAGCCATCCAAATCGATGGTACCACCGCCCAAGTCAACGCTCCCGTAATCCCGGTCGCCGCGCGTCAGCGACTTCAATGCGTCACGTTCACGGGGCGAAATTCAGGTTTCGCTTCGCGGTCTCGCGGCCTGCTCACTCCAAAGCGGAATACCGGCGCCGATGCCGCCGGCGATTGCTAATTCGAATACGAGTAGACGAGGACGATCTTCCCGGAACTGTCCATCAGCGTTGCGGTGTCGCCGGTGTTATTCCATATCGGCCTTTCTGACTTCCAGTAGAAGACGCCGCCCCGGGCCACCCCGAACCCGGTCCGCAGGATTATGCGAGTGCCCGTTCGCCACTCGTACTTGCCAAAGCGGTAGACGTTGTCCGAGGCGTCGCTGATGGTCCAACCCTCGATTTGTAGATCCGGCCCCAGGTTAATCAACGTTAGATATTCGTCATTCAGGTTAGTCCGGTCGTCGCCCGCCGCGTTATAGCGCATCTTGTCGACGACGATTCTCTCCGATGGCGTGGGAGTGGGAGTCGCGAGCGCTTCCAGGCGCTTGGCCTCGGCCAGCAATTCGCGGTCCCAGAGACAGCCGGTCCCGTTTGCACGCGCCGTTCGAGCGGCTTCGGCGATTTCGTCGGAGCGGCTTACGTTTGGGAATATCTTGAGCGGGCGCGCCAATCCGAGCTCGACCAGTTTCAGATTGACCAGCTCGTCTCCGGAATAGATATACCGCAGAAGGCGACCGTAGATATCCCGGTTTTCCTTGTCTGGGAAAAGCATGATTTGCTCACCAGACACCAGATGCCGGTTGGCATCGGTCGCCTCTCCGGCGCAGCGTTGACCGACTTCCGGCGTGTCGATGCCGATGTATCTGACGCGTTCGGTGGCGCCGTCGATCTCAACCTCGATAGTGTCGCCATCGATCACGTCGACGACGCTTGCAATGACCATGGACGGCGGAGCTTCGGCCTCGCCGCCTCCAGCTGGATCAACATCTCCGCAAGCCGCCGCGAACCACGCCAGCGCGGCGATTGCGGCCACGCCCCATCCAGTTCGCCGGCACTTGAAAACCGCCGAACGCCAGAGTGGGTCAACAGACCCGATATCCCCCTCAAGGGCTGGGGTGACGCGCATCACTCAGTGAGAATTACGTTGCGCCGTCCGCAGCTTCCCCTTGAGCCTGGCGCCAGTCGGAGCGTGACGCAATCCGATCAAACGTTCGACACGACTCCAATCTGACCCGGACGCAGCCGATCAGGGGCCAAGTACGTCGTCCACGTAGTCCTTTAGACGGCCCAGAAGAGCGAGATTCTCGGCGAGCGAGCGGCCATCGACTTTCACTTCGTTCCGGCCCGAGAAGCCGTCGACCGCTCCGACGCGAACAAGATTGCGGACGCGAGCCGATTCGACTTCGAGGTCGGGCAGCAGGTCACGGCCTCGATAGATTGACAGATATGCGACGATGCCGAACGCCCCCCAGTTTGAAACGCTCGCGGCGACAAGCTCGTCAGTGGCGCAGATGCTGGGATTCTTGATTATCTCCTCGCGCGCCAGCTCACCAGCGTACTTGCCCATCCCCGCTTCATTGCCGCCGTCGCCCACGGCGAATGACGGAATGCGCGAATCAAGAAGGTAGTCCGTCCTCGCGCAATAACGAGTTATGTCAACCCCATGCATGTTCAGATAGCGGTCGCCGTTCGTGAATCCGGGCCTCTCGACATACCCGATCACCGAAGGCCTGTGAGTTTCGATCAGGCTCGCCGCCAGCTCTTTGCTTTCGTCGTGGGGCCGCGTGGGAAATTCCACACACTCGACGCGTCTTGGAGCAATGGTCTCAAGAGCCTTGTACGAAATCGCGTCGGTTACCAGAACGACTTCGAAGTTCATAAGGAGCAAGGCATCGGCAAGCGCCACCGCGCCGGTTGGACCGTCGGTTTCCGGTCCTCCGTTCACGTAGAAGCCAGTGACCAGCATCGCCCGCGGCCGGTTGCCAACGATCAGGTCCGCTGCGCGTTTGCAAAAGTCCGGGGGCATGTGCGGAACGAGCCGGGCGATACCTCTTACGTCATCGCTAAGGATGATTTTCTCGATCTGGCCTTCAATGCTCTTCAATTGCGCAATCCTGCCCGCTCGCCTACCCACGCCTGCCCAAGGCCTCGGTCGGAGGCCACGTCAACAAGCCGCTTCAGGACCGCGGAAGGCATCTGAATCCCGTCGCGCAGGCCCCTCTCGCGGGACTCACTGGACCGCTCGCCGGGCAAGTAAATCCTTTCAACTCCCTCGGCGCGCTCCGACGCCCTAATTGCGCGAATCTGGCGGTCCACGCCGTCCTTGAACTCGCTCAGCGGCAAAAAGGACTTGATGTCGAGCGCCAGGAAGAAGTGGTTGGCCCATCCTCCCTCGGTGGGCGGCCGACCGGCCGACACGACGCTCGCGTCGGACCCGCCAAGAACACCCGCCAGTACGTCGCAAAGCACGTTAATGGCATATCCCTTGGGACCACCGAAGGGGAGGATCGCCTCGACCGAACTCGGATCGCTGGTGGCTTTGCCAAGAGCGTCTATCGCCCAGCCCGCGGGAATCCGCTCCCCAAGCACCTTGGCCAGCGATATCTTTCCGTCGGCGACCACGCCCGTCCCCATGTCGATCACGATATCGGTCTCGCCAGCCGGGATCGCCCACGAGAAAGCGGCGTTAACCAGGGCGCCCCGGCTTCCTCCGTGTACGGCTACGGTTGAAGTGGCGTCGTTGGACGTGGTAAAGCCGATCATGCCGACGTCCGCCGCCATTTGCGCCCAGTAACCTCCCGCGCCGTAGTGTGACGATCTGCGGAGGCTGACCACTCCGATGGTGGTTTCCCGCGCAAGCTCAATCGCCGTCTCCATTGCCAGTTTGGACGCCACCTGTCCCAGCGCTAGTCCGCCGTCGACGCTTGCGAAACCGGAACCGCGATTTGTGACAGTGATTTCACCGTCGGCCTTGACGTCGCCCCGCTCGAG
Organism: Chloroflexota bacterium; assembly: GCA_965263025.1. GTDB lineage: Bacteria > Chloroflexota > UBA11872 > UBA11872 > VXNJ01 > JAPOVO01. Next base: position 1,532,623 of record OZ253578.1, read on the forward strand.
CGACTCCAGGTAGCCGGGGATCTGGTTGACGCCGTGGGAAAAGTGTCCACGCAGGTCTGCGTCCACGAGCGTGCCGGAGACGAATCGGGCATCGGCAATGCCAACCTTGGCGGACTGGAGCAGGTCCGCGCCTATCTGGTTCAATGTTTCCGCCGGGATGGTGGTGGTAGCAGCCATTGCTGATTGTAGTTGGCTAGAGATCCGTCAGATTCTCAGAGCGAGACGCCGTTCACAGGCAACGGCCGCCATCCACGACAACCACCTGACCGGTCACGAAGCTGTTGTGAAGGAGAAGCGGCACGACCGCATCGGCGATGTTGTCTGGCGCGGCCGCGAACCCGAGCGGAGTGTCGGCGGCGGCTTCGACTTTGATTTCTTCGTATCCGTGATGCCAGCGTGTGTCGATAAACCCTGGCGCCACCGCGTTGACGCGGATTTCCGGCGCCAGCGCCGCGGCCAGCGACTTTGTCATGGCGTTCATCGCCGCTTTGGACGCCGCGTACGCTATCGACGTTCCCTTTCCGTTAAATCCCGAGTACGAGGACACGTTAACAATCGCCCCGCGCCCTTGCTCCCGGATATGCGGCGCGGCGGCCCGCGAGCATTGAAACGCCCCAAGCACGTTTACGTCGAGGAGCCGATGCCACATATCAGCGGTCAGTCCTTCAAGATCGTCTATCGCCACTCGAAACGTCGTCGCGGCGTTGTTTACAAGGTAGTCGAGACGGCCGAATTCAGCGACGGCGGCTTGGACCATCGACCTGACCTGCATGTCGTCCGACACGTCGGCTTTCTGGAGAAGCGCCCGGCCTCCCGCATTCTCGATGGCGGCAACGGTGTCGCGAGCTTCCGCCTCGGACCTGCTGTAGTTGACGACAACCGCTATCGACTCCCGCGCCAGCCGCAGGGCGACCGCCCGGCCGACGCCCGTCGCCGAACCCGTGACGATAGCCACTTTCGCATTGTCGCTCATAAGCGCTTCTCCGGATGTGTTCTCCACTGCATCTAGCCGGTCTCCGAGGCGACCGCCTCGACGGAATCCGATTTCACCGACGCCTGGCCGTCTTCAGCCGCGGCCATCCCGGCATCATCTGAGCTTGAGCCAGACTCCTCACCATCCGCCGTCGAGACATCGCCCGCTTCCGAATCCGACGGCGATGTTGCTTTACCGATCACCAGCTCGCAAAAGGACGCCTCCTCGGTTATTCGTGAATCGTAGCGGGCGTCCAGTCCGAGCCCGCCCGCAAGCGCGCGGTCATAAGCGTTGCTGAGTTCACACGCCGCGAGCCCGTCCGGCCCCGTGAGACCGTAGGGACAAGCGTGCAGGCGAATTCGCGCGCCATCGGAATCGGCGGCGTCAATCTCGACGGCGCCGGCCTCCATGACAGCCTGCCGCTGCGCCGCCCACGCGAACGCCAGCCCGGCGGGACCCTTGCCGTTGAGATGCGCCAGCTCACCCGTATCGAGCGACGCCTGATACTCAAGAGCGGCCCGCGCCGAGGCCAAAGCTTCGTCGCCGGCTTCGGCGACGGCCTTGAGAATCGCTCCGAATTGGTCGTTCTGCGGTGAAAACGCGAGCGGCCGGTTGGCGGGAGGTTTTTCCCAATTCGTTTCGCTGGATCCCGCAGCCGACTGAATCTGCTCCCAATCGCCGCCGATATCCAGAACGCCGGATTCCGACGCGCCGCGAGCAGAGGCGGCGACCGGCTGGGGTGACGCCGCCAGCTCTCCGTTTCCAGTCGAAAACGTATCGACGATAGCGGCATACACGGCATCGGCCGGGTCTGGAAACCCGCGCGCGGGCGGCGGCGCCTGGGGCGGCGGCGCCTGGGACGGCGGCGCCTGGGGCGGCGGCGCCTGGGACGCCGCCGCTGGTGAGGGAGCGGTGCGCGCGCGCGCCGGGGTGTTGAGCGCGGGAACTTTGCTCGGGCCAGGGACATCCTGCTCAACTCCACGAACGTCCCGCTCGGCGCCGCTGAACTCTCCCTTGATATCCTCGCCGGCTTGTTGAATATCTTCCTGGACCTCGGTCATCGACAGTTCGATGTCCGAGCGAATCTCCTCGAGCTCCTTGCGGGTTAGCTCGGCTTCCTCCCGAATGGTGTCGAGCTCGCCCTGCAAGAGTTTTATCTCTTCGTCGAATTCGGCTCGGAACTCGCGGGTGAGCCTTCGCAGCTCTCTGACCCAGCCTCCCACGGTGCCCATCGCCCGTGGCAGCCGGTCAGGTCCAAGAATGATCATCGCGATGACGAGGATCGCGAAAAGCTCGAACGCCCCTATGCCAAACATCTGCTAAGCGGCCCGGCGTTCCAGAATTGCCATGGTCACCGCTCTCACAGCGGGTTTTGTCATCATTCGAACCCGATCGTGGCGGCTATTCGAGCGCCACCCGAATAGCCTGCTCGGCGTCGTCGACCGGGATGATCGCAATGTCGCCGGTGAGGTCGGGGGGAAGGTCGTATACGTCTTGCTGACTCGCGCCTGGAATAACGATCCGCCTGATTCCGCTTCGATGGGCCGCAAGGAGTATGTGTTGCAGGCCCGGCGAACCGATCACCCGTCCGTTGAGCGTCATTTCGCCCACGAGTGCAAGCTCCGGATCGACGAGCCGATCCCGAATCTGGGAGAGAAATGCCACAACCACGGCCAGCCCCAGCGACTGGACGGATACTTCATTGGGATCTCCAGGCAAATTGACGCGATACGCATACTCGTAGAGCTGCCTTGCGGATATGTCCATCTCGGTCATTCTGGACCTGATGTAGTGATAGGAGAGATCGATCATCTTGGCGGTCGCTTCGTTGACCGACCCGACCGGGCCGAAGCCCTCCGAACCCGGCACGACCGCGATTTCGACCGTCTCGACCGCCGCGCCTTCCGCCGACAGGGCTATGCCCTTGGCCATGCCGGGACGGACCAGCGCCTGAATCTGATCCCTGTACCGGCGAGGCGCCCCGAGCAAGTGTTGTATCGCTTCCGAATCGACGGGGCTGGGGAACGATTTTTGCGACGACCTGGCCGCGACCGCCTTGCGGCACAGGATGTCCAGGATGATCTCGACCTGCTCGAAACCAGCGTCGTTGGTGTACTCGTCGATTATGGACTCGACGCCCTCATCGACAATCTGGACCTCCTCAGTCGCAAGTGAGTACCGTTCCAGCAGTTTCGGCATGATGGAGGTTGAGACCCGTTCGACTTTGCGCGGTTTTGTGTATCCAGCCCATTCCACGGCGAACGCGCGAGGCGCGACTTCGGGCGGCAGCACGTCCAGCGCCAGCGCGGTAAGCACGAAGAGGGTCGGTGAGAGGTCCATCTCGACGTCGAGGAACCGATCCCGGAACCGACTTCGCTCGGCCGGGTCGAACAGAAACTTGATGAGGTGCAAGCCGTGGTCCTGCCACGACCTGACGGCCCATTCGATGCCGGCAAGAACGATGATCGCGTCCCGCCGGTTCGTTCGATTGAGCGCCTGCACGATCGATCCCGATCTGCCGCGAACCCGGTCGTTGGGCATGCCGAACAGGTCTGAGTCGTTCTCGGTCAGCTCCAGCTGAATAACCTCAACGGGACGCCCCGTGACCTGGCCGAACCTTCGGGCAAGCGTCCGCTTGCCGATACCGACGGGACCGAGAAGCACGGGCACGGGCCACTCGGCCGCGGTTGCGGGGGCGCCTTCGCCGGTCATCGCCGCGAAGTAATCGGTAATCTCGTCCGGGATCTTCCGGGGGCCATAAACGCCCAGGTCGAGAACCTCGCGCGCCTTGGCCCCGTCGAACGCGCCGGCCGACCTATCCTCCCACGGAAACGTCAGCAGCTCGTCGAGATAATGCTTGCTGTCGATGTAGTCGAACGATTCCGGCTGCGCGGACCGCATGACGGACAGCCGCGCCAACGCCACATCGGCAGCCTCGGCGGGAAGCGAATTGCGCTTGATTCTTTCTTCGAGAGATTCGAGGACTTGGGACAAACTTGGTTCGCCAGTTGATTGTTTCAGGCATTGGGAACGGAACGATCAAACAGCGTCCAGTATATAGCGGCAAAGGCGCGATTTGGCTCCGGCGGCGGCGAGCGCACTTGAAACCATGCCACAAAGCTATCCTTGCTTACGATGCGAAAATACAAAAAACCGCTTCCGGCGGACTACACGGGCCGCAAGCCAACGCACCGGCCGTCGAGCTTCTGGCGGGATGCAGACCTGGAAAATAAAGAGCCGACTCTGCTCGAGCTCCTTGAGGCGCTTGCCCAACCCGGCTGTCCAATTTGCTTTCTCGCGGCCCGCAGCGTTACCCGGCACATCGAGGCCTATTGCCGGGACAGCGTGACCGACGTCCCCGTCCGCGACCACCTTCGAGCAGCAAACGGGTATTGCACCCGGCACGCCCATCAGTTTCTCGACATGCAGGACTCGCTGGCGGCGGCGATAACGTACGCCGACATACTCAAGAAGATAATCGGCGTGATCAATCGAACTCCCGGCAAAGAGGCGCGTTCGCCCGTCGTAAACGCAGTTCGACGCCTCTTTGGAATCCACGACTCGCGCGCGCGCCCGCTCCTGCCTGAGCGCAGATGTCCGGCCTGCGAGGAACAGCAGATCTCGGAGCGCCGCTATCTAACCGGATTGATCGCACATCTTGACGAGAGCGCCGTGCGCGAGGTGTTCATTGCTTCGCAAGGTCTGTGCCTCCTGCATCTCCCGGTCGCGGTCGAGCTAGCCGAAGGCGAAAAGCTGCGGATCCTGCTGAACGTCCAGCGGAATGCGTGGTCCGAGCTTCGGGGGCACATGAACGAGATCGTGCGCAAGGCCGATTACCGCTTCGCCTCGGAGGGCATCACGGACGCGGAAAGGGACTCTTTGCTCGAGGTCATCAACCGCATGGCCGGAAAGCGCGAGATCAGGTAGCGGCCGCGTTCGCCAGTGTTACGCGGGATCGCAGGACCTCCGCCACGCTCCAGGCCTGAGCCACGCAGCCGTCTGGCCGGTGAGGCAAATCGCCCCCAAAGATCTCGGCGATACTTCCCAGACCAGCGTCGTCCAGGTGGGCCAGCAACTCGTCGAGAACTGCGTCCAGCTCCCCAGCCGCCCCGAACGCGTGCAGGTGCGCATCCACGTAGGCGCCGATAAGCCAGGGCCAGACCGTTCCCTGGTGGTAAGCGCCGTCCCGCTCCCCAGGACCGCCGCCATAGCTGCCGGCATACTTCGGATCGGACGGACTGAGCGTTCTCAGACCGAATGGGGTTAGCAGCTCGCCACGTACGACGTTGACGACGGATCGAGCCAGCTTGCCATGCAACAGCGGATGCGATACCGACAGCGCGAAAAGCTGATTCGGCCGCAGCGAGGAATCGTCCCCGTCGGGGCCGTCGACCACGTCGCGGAGATATCCCAGTTTCTCGTCCCAGAACCTCGACCGAAACGAAACCGAGACCCTTCCAGCCAGCGTTCGGGTCCTGGAGGGATCGAAACCGGCCAGGCCCAGCCATCGTTCGAGCGAGCGCAGCGCTGAGTACCAAAGGGCGTTGACCTCAACCGGTTTCCCGATGCGCGGGGTCACGACCCAATCGCCCGCTTTGGCGTCCATCCAGGTTAGCTGGCTTCCCCGCTGGCCCGCGAAAAGCAGTCCGTCTTCGGGATCCACGCGGATGCCATACCGCGATCCTCGCAAGTGCCAGTCGACAACCCTGACCATGGGGGTCAGAAGTTCCCGGAGAACCGAGTTGTCCCCGGTCGCCCGAAGATACGCCGCGACCGCCTCGAACCACCAGAGAGTGGCGTCAACGGTGTTGTATTCGGGCCGCCCTCCGTCGTCCGGGAATCTGTTCGGCAGCATTCCCTGGCTGACGTAGCTTGCGTATTCGATCAGGATCCCGCGCATCGACTCCGCCCGCCCGGTCGCGAGCGCGAGGCCGGGGAGCGAAATCATGGTGTCGCGACCCCAGTCTCCGAACCAGTGATATCCGGCTATCACGGTCCCGATCTCGCTTGAGCCGCGGCGAACGAGGAACTGGTCGGCCGCAAGAACCAGGCGCCGGGTTGGCGCGTCGGTAGGTCCGGGCGATCTTTCGAGCAGCTCCCCAGCGCGGGCGTCGAACGCCGTCAGCGATTCGGCGGCGTTCCGGTCGCTACGCCGGCCCAGATAGGCCGTGAGCGCAAAGCTGGAGCCGGGTTCGAGTCGCGCGCGCACCACGCAGGGGGCCATAAGGTCCTCGACAAACTCAAAGCCGCGCTCACGCTCTCGCCTGTGAGCCACGTTCCAGAACCATCTGTCGAAACGGTCAACTTTGGCGGGGCCTTCAAGGTCCACGATCAGGTCCGGCAGACCAGCGAGCGTCAAAATGACCGAGCCTTCACTGATCGCCGCGCTCGAAACACCCGCCTCGCGCGACCTCGTTTCCGAATGGAAGTCGCGGTTTGTGACCAGCGGCAGAAGCTGTAGCTCAACGCTTCCGGGACCGCTTGCCAGCGTGTATTGAATCCAGGTCTGGTTCAGACCTGGCTCCATCCAGACCGTCTTCTCCACCACGTAATCGCCAACCGTGAAGCTGACAACCGGACGCGTCCCGACAAGCTTGACGCCGGAGATGAATCTCCAGCCTTGCGGGTCGAGCGTACCGTCCTCGTATTCGGCGGTGGACAGACCCAGAAATTCGTCCCCGACGCGCAGCTCTTCGACCATGCCGGCCAGGAGGACTCTGCGACCCGCGGGCGGACGGGTCGCCGCGATCAGCAGACCGTGATACCGCCGCGTGTTCGCTCCCGCCACGGTGGACGACGCGTATCCGCCGATGCCGTTCGTAACCAGCCATTCCAATTCCAGCAGTCGGGACAAGCCGGCGCCATCCAGGCACGGATTTGTGACCGGCGGCGGGATCACGCGCGGACCGCCGTGGAGAGGCAACGAACTCGCGGTGCATTGTGGATGGCGTGACCGAGAGGCTGTTTGCGCGTGTCCGATCGCTGCAACGTCACGGCGACTATCCCTATCGAATGACCGGGGGCTGGTTGATTCCGCTTTACGATGCCCAATACTCTCGCCGGCAAGGGACGATTGTAAATGGCCGCGGTCGCGGCGCGGTCAGGATAATTGGCTCCCGCGTCGCTCTGGCTCTCCGCGCCGGAAGTTCTCTTTCCGATCCCGCTCATTCGCTTTGAGCTAACGGTACTTGGCGCGAGGAGACCACTGACACGTAAACTAGGCGCTCGGGATTGAACATTCGAAGGCACGGAACGATCACCCAGTGACGCTTCTGAAAGACGCCAGGGCGCCGGAGAGCGTTCCGAATCCGCTGGACTTCACTATCCGACTCGGACACTCTTGGGACGCGGAGGGCTTGAGCACGTTTTGGGGGCCCGGCAAGCGTTTCACCCAGTTGCGCCTCTTGCGGCGCTATCTCGACGAGGTCGAGCGAAGCGCGCAGACGGTCCACGTCGCCGAATACGCGGGGCGGTACGTTGGGCAATTCTGGACCCGTTATTCGGGGATAGACCCTGCCGTCGCCGACGGCCGCTTGGAATGCTATCTCCACACGCTCGCCGTAATCAAAAAATACCGCCGCCGAGGAATCGCGCGCGCGCTGACGGAGGCCGCGTCGGCGGAAGCCCGGTTTCGCGGCCGTCAAACGCTGATAATAGGCGTCGACCGGCCAAATGGATATGCGCTTGGGTTGTACAAGAAATGGGGATTTAGAGAGTTCCATGAGTCCAACGATCTGCGAGGCGATCTCATATTCCTCCGACGCCGGGTTTTCTAAGCGCGTGCTCGCGTTGCCTATTCGCCGGTCACCGAAGGTCTGAAAATGTATAATCCCGCACATTTCTTCGAGGCGCGCGGCGGTCGCGCGCCTTTAGATTACGCCTCTGAGAGCAGAAACCATGACTGAAGATTGGGCTTATTTCGAGGGTGACTACGTTCCGATCACCAAAGCCAACGTAAGCATCAAGACTCACGCGCTGAACTACGGAACCGGCTGCTTCGAGGGCATCCGCGGCTACTGGAACGACGAAACAGGCCAGCTTTACCTGTTTCGCGCCCGCGAGCACTTTGAACGGCTGCACCGTTCGGCGCGGACGCTGCGGATGAGTCTCGGGCTAAGCGTGGACGAGCTGGTGGATATAGCCATCAGCGTCGTGGCTCGAAGCGAGTTTCAGACCGACGTATACGTCCGCCCGGTTGTCTACAAGAGCGGCGCCCTGGTCGGGTTGAGCATGGTCCGCCGAGAGGGCGACAAGACGATATTTCTGCCGGACGACTTCTTTCTGTTTGCCGTTCCGTTAGGCGACTATCTGGATCTCACCGAACCGATAAAGTGCTGCATTTCGACCTGGCAGCGAATCGACGACAACGTGATGCCGGCGCGGGCCAAAGCGACGGGACTGTATCTGAACTCTTCACTGGCCAAAACCGAGGCGGAAGAGAACGGATTTGACGAAGGCATCATGCTCACCAGCGACGGGCACGTGAGCGAAGGGTCGGGCGAAAATCTGTTCATCGTCCGCGACGGCGTACTCATCACCCCGACGCTGGCGGACAACATCCTCGAGGGGGTCACCCGCGCAACGTTGATGCAGCTCGCCAAAGACGAGCTCGGAGTCGATACGGTGGAGCGGCGGATTGACCGCAGCGAGCTGTACGTGGCCGACGAGCTTTTCCTCTGCGGCACGGGCGCGCAAGTGGCGGCGGTCGGCGAAGTAGACCACCGCATTATTGGCAACGGAAAAGCCGGCCCGATCACGGGTCAACTCATGAAGCTATACTTCGATATCGTCAAGGGCAAGAGCCCGAAGTACGCTGACTGGTGCACTGCGGTGTACCCGACAAAGGCGGGCGCCGCGTCCATGTAGAGCGCGCTTCGGGAGATTGATTCCCGAGGTGCTGCGAAGTTAAGAGGATCGGGCCGGTACCCGGCGGCATAGGTGGTTTGCCGCGCCGCTGGCCGGGCAACGTTTCCGTTTACCCGGCGGCGCTTGCCTCCCTCCCTATTCCGGGCGCCCCGGCCAAACCACCAACCGGACACACGCCATGAACGCGCTTGAGCGGCGGCTGGGCTACCGTTTCAACGACCGCTCCCTGCTCAGGCTGGCGCTGATCCACCGTTCGCTGGTCAACGAAAGCGACCTTTCGGTTCTCGACTCGAACGAACGTCTGGAGTTCCTCGGCGACGCGGCGCTCGGCCTGGTCGTGGCGGAGTTTCTGTATGAACGCTTCCCCGACCGCCTTGAAGGAGATCTGACGAAGCGGCGCGCCGCGCTGGTCAATCTCGACTCTCTCGCTCAGCGCGCCGAAGACGCCGGCCTGGCTGATTTCGTATCGACTGGCGGAGGCCAACTGCTTTCCCGACCAAGCTCGCGCCGAACGATATTGGGCAGAAGCTACGAAGCCCTGCTCGGCGCCGTCTATCTTGACGGCGGAATCGATTCGGTGCGCCAGGTCCTTTCGCGGTGGCTTGAGCAAATGGCGTCCGATCCCGACGCGAATCAATCGCCACCCGACAACAAATCTCGGCTGCAAGTGCTTTTGCTCAAGAAACTCAAGACGACTCCTTCTTATGAACTGTTGCGGGCTTCAGGCCCCGACCACGAGAAGTGGTTTGAAGTGGATGTCCGACTTGCCGAAAGAGTCCTGGCCGTCGGCGAAGGGTCCAGCGTGCAGCGGGCCGAACAGGCGGCCGCCGGAAGAGCGTATGACGTTCTTTGCAACGAAGGCCTGGCCGGTCCCGCCAACAACGGCCTCTGATCTTTGTATCTCCGCCGCGTCGAAGTCCAGGGATTCAAGAGCTTTCCTCGAAAGACCATCGTCGAGCTCGAGACGGGGCTAACCGCCCTCGTCGGGCCGAACGGGGCGGGTAAGAGCAACATAGCCGACGCGATCCGCTGGGCGCTCGGTGAGCAAAGCGCCCGGACATTGCGCGCCCAGCGGACCGAGGACGTCATTTTTGCCGGCACACCCAAGCGGCCTCGCTCCGGCATGGCCGAAGTAACACTCGTATTCGATAACAGCGACGGCTGGCTGCCTCTCGAATACAGAGAGGTGAGCGTGACCCGCCGGGCTTATCGATCCGGCGAAAACGATTACATTTTGAATGGCTCGTCGGTGCGGCTGCGGGACCTCCAGGACTTGCTTCGAACGGGCGCCATGGGCGTCAACGGCCAGGTTGTGGTCGGTCAAGGGCAGATCGACGCCATCCTGCGGCTCAAGCCCGAAGACCGGCGAATACTGATCGAGGAGGCGGCGGGCGTCTCTCGCCATTACGCAAAGCGCGACGAGGCTCGACGGAGACTCCAGAGAACCGAAAGGAATCTCGAGCGCCTTCGGGACCTGCGCGTCGAGCTCGTGCCCAGGCTCCAGGAGCTCGCGTTGCAGGCCGAGGTCGCAGAGCGAAGCAGGGACCTGGGCGAGGAGTTAAAAACCCACACGCGGGGCCTGCTTCGGCACCGTCTCGCGCAGGCGACCGCGTCGCTGGAATCGGCGGAACAGGCTGAACGCGCCGCGTCGGAAAAGCTCGTGGCGCTCGAGGCCGCCGAACCGCCGACCGCCGACGATTCGGCGGACGCCGTGGAAACCGCCAGAGTTCGACTCACCGACGCCAGGGCCGCTCTTGAGGGAGTTCGCGCCGATCTGGCCGAGACCTCCGCCAGTTCACGGCTCGCCCGTCAGCGAGCGGAGTTCGAGAATCGCACAATCGCCGAGTTGAGCGCCCGCGAGCTCGAAATCTCGGAGCTAATCACCGCGCTGCGGGCGGCAATTGAAAAAGATCGGACTTCACTCGAAGAGAGCAGTTCCCGCGCCCGGCGGTTGGAAACCGAGCTGGCGGGCAGCGGCGCCGAGCCAGTTACGGCTGACCGTCTCCAACAACTCCAGCAAAATGCCATCGACGCCCGGCGCGAGTCCGCAAAACTCGTTTCGGAGACCGCCCGGCTTCAGGAATCGGATCGAGGGCTTTCGGCCCGCGAAGATGAAACTCGAAAAGACGCCTCGCGCGGACGGTCGGGTTTGGCCGAGGGAGAGCAAACCCTGCGGGGTCTGGAAAAAGGCGTCGAACCTGCCCGCGACGACCTGAAGCGCGCCAGGGCGCGCGCGGCTCACGCGAGCGACGCGAGAACCACCGCGGCCAAGGAGGTCGAAACCGCGCGGTCGGCGGTAGAGGCGGCCGCCGCCAGCGTAATGCGCTGCAAAGCCGAAATCGCGGGAAGGCGCGTCGAGGTCGAGGCCCTCTCCGCCGTGAGCGCCACTTCAAAGCGCGACGCTTCCGCGGTTTCCACGCTTCTGGCTAATGCGGACACTCTTCACGTCGAGGGGCTTTTACGTTCGGGTATCAACAACGTGTCGGACCGGTTGAAAGTCGCGGTCGCCGCCGCCCTCGGTCACCTGCTCGATGACGTCGTCGTCGAGCGCGCGTCGCATCTGGGCGCGGTGTTGGACTTCATTTCGGACCAGGAGTCCTCGGGGATTCGGGTCAGACCGGCCCAAGGCTTTCAATCGAGAGAGCATGGACGGCTGGCTGGCTGGCGGCCCCCCGCCGGTCCGGGCATCATTGGAACTCTTGAGGGCCTGATCGCCGTGTCTCCGAACTTCGAGCCGACGCTCGCGCCGGTACTGAAGTCCGTTGTCGTGGTTGACACTCTTCGCACGGCGATCGATCTGCGATCTTCGCGAAGCGACCTCGCCGACTACCACATCGTCTCCCTCGAAGGCGACCTGCTAGACCGCGACGGCTCGATTCTTCCGGGGGCGCATAACGGAACGGTCTCGTTCGACCCGGGCAAAGAGGCCGAGGCGAGGAAACGGCTTTCCGAGGCCCAGCGATCGCTCACGAGCTTCATGCAAAGCGAGACGGCGGCGCGCGCGAACCTTGCAAGGGCGACGAACAGGGAGCGAGACGCCGCTGGCGCGCTGGAAACGGCAATGGCGGCCGTAATCCGGGCCCAAGGCCGCTTGCGCGGGGTGGACGAGGAGATGTCGCTGGCCAACCGACAGATGAGCTGGTGGAAGACGATAACGGACCGAGCTGTCGACGCGCTTGAACAAATCACTTCCAGGCGGGAAACCACTCAAACCCGGCTGCTCGAGCTTCGCTCGTCAATCGAGCCCTCCAGGCAAGCCGTCGAGGACGCCGACGCCGCACTATCGAAGGCTCACGCCGCGCAACTCGGCGGCGTCGCCGCGCGACTTGAGCTGGAGCGCGAGCGGATGTCCAATTCGACCGAATCACTCTCGCGTCGCGAGGCCGAAGTCACGGCGCGGCGGCGGGCGCTGGAACGCGCCAAAGCTGCTCTCGACGGCACCCGGAGACGCGAAGCAGAGGCGCTTGCCCAAGCCGACCGTCTTGGCCAGCGGGCAACCGGGCTTCAACTGGCTTGCGCAAACCGGGAGGAGGAGGTGGAGCGCCTGAACATGGAGCTAAGGAAGCTCGAGCTGGAACGCGAACGCGCGGCGCTCGAAGCCCGTTCGCGCGAACTCGAGCTGGTACAACTCAGGACCGCCGTCGGCAACGCTCGCGACCGGTTCGAGTCCGCCCGCGAGCGCATGTCCGACGTGCGGGAACGCGCCCTCGAGGAGCTTGGCGAGACGGACCTGAAACCCGGAAGACTCTCCGGGGCGGTGAACGACGTTGTCACCGAAATTGAACGCCTGCGTCATTTGGTGGACGTAATCGGGACTGTCAATCCGCTGGCTCCACAGCAATATCGCGACGAGAACCGGCGGGTCGAGGACCTGGGAATGCAGATCGACGACATGGAAAAATCCACCGCTCAACTCAAGAAAATCTCCGACGAGCTCGAACGCGCCGTTCGGGGTGAGTTTATGGACGCCTTCGAGAAGATGCGGGGCTCGTTCCAGAAATATTTCGAGTCCCTGGTTGGCGGCGGCGACGCGCGCATGAATCTTGCCGATCCGCAGCATCCGGCAACGACCGGGATTGATATTGACGTTCGAATTCCAGGCAAACGCCGGCAGCCTCTCAACGCTTTGTCCGGCGGCGAAAGAGCGTTGGTTTCGGCGGCCCTCCTGTTTGCGATGATCGATTACAGAAGCGGCCCTATATGCGTTCTGGACGAAGTGGACGCCGCGTTGGACGAGGCGAATATCATCCGGTTTCAAACAGTGCTCGACGAATTCGCGGACCGGATGCAGTTGATTGTCATCACCCACAACGCGGGATCCATCGAACGCGCATCCTCCCTGTTCGGCGTGGTAATGGCGGCCGACGGAATCTCGCAGGTTGTTTCGCTGCGGCTCAATGGGATCGAGCAGTCGAGCTTGCGGCGCGAATCCGGAGCAACCGTACAGAATTGATCCGTGGTGACTCAATCCCCGCTTGAGGGGTCCGGACTGGCCAGGCGTATTTCGCGTCTCGAAGAGACGGGATCACTCGCCGGCGTTCGTTTCTACAAGTGCGTCGACTCCACCAGCGGCATTGAATATGAGGCCGCTCAATGGGAATTCGGCGCACACTCCGGCGAATCTGTTCGAGCAGTCCTCGACGGGTTGCGTAAATGCCAGTCGCTGGACTTCGAGGGCATTCAACGACCGCTTGCGTTTGAGGCGTCGGACGACGGTCTGCTCGTAGTCTCCGAGCGGCTGCGAGGCCGCGACGCGATACCCGCCAACGAGAGCGCCGCTCCGCCGGCGATCGAGCGTACTTTTCACATCGCGCTTGAACTCTCGCGAATCGTTGCGCACCTCCACTCCGCGGGAGTCCCTATTACCGTGCTCCCCGCGGCCAGCGTCGCCGAAGTCCCCATGCGCGGCATCGTGCTAAGGAGCCCGTGGCTGCTCGCCGGGTTATCGGACCTGCTGCTCGACGCGGACGAAACCTGGCCCGAGCTGGGGGCCGCTCTGCCGCCGGAAGTGGCTGGCGGCCGCGCGCCCACCGCGCGGGCCGGCGTATATGCCGTCGCTTATCTCACACTGTCGATATCCAGTTGGGACGCCACTGGGGCGAACGGGGCGGTCGCGCGCGTTCCGATGCCGCCGGCGCTCGAACTCGTGTTGAAGCGGGCGGTCCATCACAATGCCCGCAAGCGCCATCGCGACATGCGCGGCTTTGCCGCCGACCTCCAGGGCGCGCGCCCCGCTCGGAGAACCCGGTTCTTGCCCGCCAGACGCGTGCCGATCGCAGGTCGAAGAGAATCGGTCAGGCTCAACCGTCCACGCTCACCCCTGCCGGACAGACCTGTTCCAGAAAGCGACCGGCGCAAGGTCCGGCCATGGATGGTCGGCGCCGTGAGCATCATCGGCATCATCGCCTTTCTCCTGATCTTGCCGCGGATCGACAATCCGTTGATACCGCTCGAACAGACGATCGACGAGATCGGCTCGATATTCTCCGATAGGTCATTGAGCTCGCCGACCGAGCCGGCGGCATCGTCGCTGGTGATTCCCGGTCAGCCGTTTCAGATTCCCGACCTTCGCGGCCGGCAGCAGGCCGAGGCGCAGATTGAAGCTGAAGCCATGGGACTGGAACTGGAGATCGTCGAGGAGATCAGATCGGATGCGTCCCCAGGAGCCGTGATACGCCAGGATCCCGATCCCGGCACGGTGATAACTAGCGACTATCGAATGACCTTGTTCATCAATCGAGGCGAGGCGAACGCGTTTCTGGTTTCCATCGTCGGCGAAACGGCTGGGGAAGCGCGCGGCATTCTGGAAAGCCTCGGTTTCCTTGTTTTGGAGGTGCTTGTCTTCGATGAAGACAAGCCGCCTGGCGAAGTGGTCAGTCAGAATCCCGCAGGCGACCAGATTCTCTCCAAGGGCCGGCAGGTCATCCTGGAGGTGAGCCGGGGACGGGAGCGGATCGTTGTCCCTTCGCTTGTCGGTCTATCCGAAGCCGGAGCTGTGCGGCAGGCAACGGACGCGGGACTCAATCTCAGGTCCGAATTCCAGGTCGAGGCCCCTGCGGGCTTTCCTCCGGGAGCGGTATACGCACAAGTGCCGGCGGCTGGGTCGCTGACTGAACCCGAGGTCGAGATCGTAATCACCGTCTACCGGCCCGAACCCGTGGCCGTGCCACGGGTTATCGGCATGGACCCCGACGAAGCCTTCGCGCTCTTGATTTCGTCGGGACTCACTGTCCGCTCGCTGATCGAGCGTGAATCGGCGGACGCCACGCAGCGAACGGTCGTCGATCAAATCCCGTCTTCGGGAATAAAAGTCGCCAGGGAATCCGGCATAAGCCTTTTCGTGGAGCGCCCGGCGCAAACACCCGCTCCACCGCCGGCGGCCACCCCCTGACGGATTGACCGGCGTTCATTGCCGCATCCGGCTCCGATTGCTATTCCTGCGGCTAGAATCTAGCGAAACTCATTAGGAATCGAGTCGGGAGAATCACCATTGCCACAACTTGCCATCGCCGGCGGCAACCCTGTTAGATCGAAACCATTTCCCACGTGGCCGGTTGTTTCCGAGGCGGATGTCCAGGCGGTAGCGCAAGCCATTCGGGACGGAGAGTGGGGCCGGCTCGCGGGATCGAACGCGCTCGAATTCGAAAAGGAATTCGCCGCGTATCAGGGCGCTGAATACTGTCTGGCCCTCAACAGCGGAACGTCGGCTCTCGAAATCGGCATGCTAGCCATCGGAATCGAACCCGGCGACGAGGTGATTGTTTCCCCCTACACGTACATCGCCAGTGCCGCCGCGATACTCATGGCCGGAGCCGTGCCGATATTCGTCGACGTCGCCCCCGATACTTACAACATCGACCCTTCGAAAATCGAGGCTGCGATAACAGACAGGACAGCCGCCATAATGCCGGTCCACTTTGGGGGTCTCGCCTGCGACATGGGGGCCATTGGCGAGATTGCCTCCAGGCGTGGCCTCAAAATCATCGAAGACGCCGCTCACGTGCACGGCGGCAAGTGGAACGACGCCGGACTCGGAACGATCGGAAACGCGGGAGCGTTCAGCTTTCAATCAAGCAAAAACCTGAACTCCGGTGAGGGAGGCGCGCTTCTCACCAGTGACCGCGACGTATTTGCGCAAGCTATCGACTACCACGACGTTTGGACCGGTGGTCTCGTCCAGCGTGGCGGTGACGCGGGCGGCGGCAGCTTCAGGGCCGGGGCCAGATGGGACTTTCCGTTTGCCTGTCACAACTTTCGGATCAGCTCCTATACGGCGGCGCTGCTGAGGTCCCAGCTCGACAACCTGGAACCTCAGACGGTCACGCGCACCGAGAACGGCAAGTATCTGATTGACCTCGTTGACCATGTCGAGGGGCTGGCCAACGTGCGCCGCGATAGCTTCGCCACGCGTGACTCTCACCACCTGTTCCTCATGAAATACAAGAAGGAATCGTTTGACGGTCTGCCCCGGGAGATGTTCGTCGAAGCCCTCAAGGCCGAGGGCGTCCCCGCGAGCCTCGGCTATCCGCGCGGGTGCCATGAGCAGCCGCTGTTTCTGCAGCCGGAGGCCTACCTTGCCCGATTCTGGCCTCGGGGGACGCGCGGCCAGGTCGACGTGGACTATGCGTCGATGAGCTGCCCAAACGTGGAGTATCTATGCCGCAACGAGACCGTGTGGCTCCCACAGTACGCCTTGCTCGATACGAGGCGCGGCATGGAGCAGATCGTCGAAGCGGTCGACAAGATACGCGCGCACGTCGATGAACTGGCGAGCGCCGAGGTTTCGGCATAGCTCTGAGCGCCCGCGCCGGGTTGAGAGCGGTTCGTATTGCCCTCCTTGTAGTTCCGCTAGTACTCGCTTCGTTAACCAGCGCGCAATCAGTCCGCGCCGCCGCCACGCCCTGCTCCGCTGACCATCCAGTAGCGGACGGCCATTTCTATTCGCAAACCGGCGAGGATACCGGGCGCGGTTTCGCGGTTTTCGACGACCACGAAGCGAAGTTCTGGACAGCCTTTCAGGACGAGGGGGGCATTTCGACACTCGGCTTTCCGGTGTCGAGCCGCTATCAGTTCAAAGGCTTGCCGACCCAGGCATTTCAGAAGGCCATTCTTCAGTGGGACGGCGCCCGGGGAGGCGTGAACTTCCTGAACACGCTCGACGAGCTAAGTCTGGCGGGCCGCGATCCACAACTGCTCGCGTTTCGTCAGACGCCTCCGCACGTAGCGCTGATCGACGACTCCGGCCTGAATCCGGCGAATCCCGCGGACTTCGCGAAAATCATTCGAAACCACCTCCAAATCCTCACGCAGAACCCTGTGATTCAGGAGAGATTCGAGTCGGACAGCCGATGGATCGAGCTTTACGGTCTCCCCGTTTCTTACGCTGACTTCGGCCCGGTGCAAGTTCTGCGCGCCCAGCGGCAGGTGTTTCAGGTCTGGACCGTCGACGGCGGCGGCGGTCCCAAAGGTGTGCCGGTCCTGGCCAACTCCGGAGATATTGCCAAGGAGTTCGGACTCATTCCGTCGGAGGCGATCGAGCCTGTGCAACCACCTGCGGGAATCGCCCCTGGCGAGCCCGCGCTGGAGCTGGTCTCGTCTGAAGTCCGTCAAGGCGACGTTCTGGTAGTACGGGTTCTGGGAAGCTCCGGACCGGTTACGGTGTCGCTCGGATCGGTCGCCGCTCCCGCCGTTTGCGATGCGGGGGAACTAATCGCGCTCGTGCCCATATCGAGCATCTCCGAGCCTGGAAACTACACGCTCAAGGCGAACCTGGGCGGCGGCGCGGCGCCCGTCGAACTAGGCTTCGCGGTCGCGCCCACCGACTATCCGTTTGCTGAGATCGAGTTGTCCCCCGAAGTTCAAAACCTGCTCGACCCCGAAGACATTAACGAAGAGCGGATTTTGCTTGAGTCGATTTTCGGAATGTTTACTACTGAGCGCCGCTGGGACGGGCCGTTCCGCATTCCCGCCTCGGGAACCCCCACCTCCCCATTCGGCGAGCGCCGCGTATACGGCGAGCCAGCCCTGTATGACTACCACCGAGGACACGATGTCGCCGCACCCACCGGCACTCCCGTCTTCGCGGCGCAAAAGGGCGCCGTCGCCTGGGCCGCGCCGCTAAAGATACGTGGAAACACAGTCATAATCGATCACGGCCGCGGCGTCTTTTCGGCCTACCTCCACCTCTCCGCGATTGATGTCAACCCCGGCGACCGGCTCGAACCAGGCAATCGACTAGGGGCCATCGGAAGCACGGGCCTGTCCACGGGCCCGCATCTTCATTGGGAAATCAGAGTCCTCAACGTCCCGGTCGATCCGTTGCAGTGGACCCAGCCGAGCGCGCTTACGCGCTGAGTCGAGCCTATACGTCCCCGCTGGCGAAGCGAGATCAGGTCGTGGGAGCTATTCTCCGTCGCAAGCTAGCGTCCCTAACTCAAAAACACCGCCAGAAAGGCAGTGCTCACCCCCAACGCTGCGACAAACGCCATGACACGGTAAAGCGTCGAGCGGAGTATGCGCCCTTCAAGCTCGGCCCTCATTGCCCCAAATCCCGCCCCTAAACTACCGATGTCCGCCTTCAGTTCGGCCTTTACGTCGGCAATGTCCGCCTTGGTGGCGAAGCTCTGATTGACAGCTTTCCCAACCGTCGCGACCATCGCTTCAGCCTGATTTTCGTTGAATCCGGCTTCCGTCAGGTCTTTTACGGCTGCGTGCGTGTCGAACGCTACTACCGTGTTGGGCCGCTTCCGTCCTGTTCTGACTGCGCTCCTATCATGTCCCGTTTGCCTGACGAGACTGAGCGGGAAGAGACGGGCAGCCATCCGGGCTGTCCCTACGAATGAGGCGCCTGCCTCCGCGGCCTAAGTCCCGCTGCCGCTGGTTATGTCGCGTCTGTTGAATACCCAGATCGCGGCCCCAACTAGCAGAACGAAATATAGCGTCAGAAGTCCCGCGGCCGGCCACGGGTCCAACCACGTGCCGGGCGGCCCCGGTTGGCCACCCTCAACGTCGATCCATACTGTCAGTTCACTTGTGTACAGAACGCTTTCGGAGAGTCTCGTGGGGAAGTACTGGGCAACCTTCCCGAGCGTGCCGCCAAATCCTACAAACAGATTCATGATTATTTGCTCGACAACGACGAAAGCGAGGCCGACGCCGAGACCGGCGCCTCCTGACCTCATTAGGCTGGCGCCAGCAAATGCAATAGCGACGTAGATCATCAGCACGGCGGTGGTGCGGAGCCAGTCGACAATGAGATTGGGCAAGAATCTGTCAGGAAAGACGGGATCGAACGCGCCGATCGTCAGATCGCCAAAAATCATCAGAGCGGCGCCGACGAAGAGAATCGCGGCGGTTCCAATGACGATCGTGAGCATCGCGGCAATGAGCTTGGCGAGCATGAATTGAGTGCGCGACGGCCCTCTGGCCAGAGCCAGTCGCAGCGTGCCCCAACCGTACTCGGAGCCTACCAGCAGCGAGACGAGCACGATAACGAGATAAAGCGCGGACTGTACCTCCATAATCTGAAGGAACCCGAATCCGCTCGGAAACCGCATGGCCGCATCCAGTTGCATGAAATCAGGGGAGTCGGCTCCCGCGGTGCCCTTCATGAGCGCGCGCACGGCGACAAACATGAAGGCTAGGAACGCAACCACGATTCCGAAACATATCCAGGTGACTCGGCGTTTTCGAGTCTTTAGAAGTTCGACCGAGATGAGGGTTGGGATGCTCGGAAGTTCGCTTGATATCTGGTTTAGCACTTTAGGTTCCGCTCACTTTTTCTGAAGCGTCGTTGCCAGTGACCTCTAGGAATACGCTTTCGAGATCGGAGCTTCTTGCTCCGGACCCGGAAACGACCAGCCCCTCGCCTACCAGCAGAGAATTGAGCTCACCAATCCGCTCGCGAGCCACCTCCGCCCATACCGTGTTCGGCTCGCTCCCAACGCTGGCCTCAACGCCCGCGTCGGTCAGCGCGGTTTTGGCCTTTTCGGGCTTGTCCACTTCAAAATAGACGCCCCCGGCCCGGTGCAGCAGATCTTCCAGACTCTCCTGCAACACCGTCCGGCCGCGGTTGATGATCGCCACCCGGTCGCAGGTCTGCTGCACTTCACTGAGGAGATGGCTCGACATGAATACGGTCCGTCCGCTTTCCGCGGCGACCGCTCGAATGAGTTCCCGGAACTCGTGCGTGCCGGCCGGATCGAGCCCGGCTGTCGGTTCGTCGAGCACTATCAGTTCCGGCTCGCCGAGCAGCACGCTCGCCAGGCCCAGGCGCTGTTTCATTCCCGTGGAGTAGTGCTTTATCTTGTCCTTCTCCCGGCCGCTCAGCCCCACCAGCTCGAGGACCTCGTTGATTTGGGATTCGTGCCGGCCGCCGCTGTACCTGGTGACTACCCTAAGGTTGTCTTTGCCGCTGAGGTAGGGGTAGAAAGCCGGAGCTTCGATGATCGCTCCGACGCGCTGCAAGACCTCCGACCGGCGCCGACTCGCGTCCAGGCCGAACATTTCCACCGATCCCGCCGTAGGCGCTATCAGACCCAGCATCATCCCGATGGTCGTGCTCTTGCCCGCGCCATTTGGCCCCAGGAAGCCGAACACTTCTCCCGGAATCACGTCCAGATCGAGCTTGTCTACCGCCGTGAGCGATCCGAATCTCTTGGTCAGACCCTTGAGCCGGACCACTGGTTCGGACCCGTTGCTTCTCCGCAATGCGCTATCTCCTCCCGTTTCCGTGCCCGCTAGGGAGCCAGCCTCGACCGCGCGCGTACACCCGCAGTCGCATTCAATTTAGCTCGAAGAAGATTACTAAACGGGCCCCTCTGCGTGAATCGACCGAAAGGACTATTCCGCGCCGCTCTCCCCCGTTCGTGGTTAAGCGAACTTGGTGTCCGGTCGGGAATCGGCTCCGGCCGCGGCGACCGGGATATTATTGCCTTGTGACCATATCCTGCCACGCGCGCGGTGTGCTCGAGTTGCCCAAGGTGCTCGACCGCCTCGCTGAATTCGCCGACTTCTCCTTGAGCCGTCAGCTGGCGCTGGACCTGGAGCCGCTGACCGACCGGGCTTCCGTGCTTGCCGCACTCGACGAGACGCGTCAGGCGCGGAGCGCGTTGGACTTCGCCCCTAACCTGAACGTCGGATCGGCGCGAGACATAACTCCGGAGATCGACGCCGCCGAAAAGATGGCGCGACTCGACCCACCGGCCCTCCTTCGGGTGGCCGATACGATTCGCGGCGGAAACCGCTTGCGGGACACACTAAAACGCGTTGTCGAGTCCGCGCCCGACCTGGCCGCCAGGGCCCGCCGCATAGCGCCATTGGACTCTGTGCTCGACGCGATAACAGGCAGCATAGCCAACGACGGTTCGATTCTGGATTCCGCGTCGCCGGCGCTGGCCGCGTTGCGGTCCGGGGCGCGGAATGTCCACAACCGTCTGATTCGCCAGCTGGGGAGCCTCACCAGGTCGCCCCGATACGGCCGCATTCTCCAGGAGCCGATCTTCACTCAACGTTCGGGAAGATACGTGCTGCCAATACGGCAGGAGGCGCGATCCGGATTTGAGGGCGTCGTGCACGACGTGTCCGCGTCCGGAGCCACCGTGTTCATGGAGCCGCTCGAGTTGGTCAATCTGAATAACGAGTGGCGCCGTCTTCAGATCGAAGAAAAGAACGAGGAAGAACGAATCCTTCAATCATTGTCCAACCGGGTGGGCGCGGCCGCCGAGCAGGCTCGGGAAAACCTGCGTCTCATCGCCGGTCTCGATCTGGCGTTCGCCAAGGCTCGCCACGCCGTCTCGATCCGCGCTATCGAACCCGAAATCGCGAAGGACTTTACGTTCGAGCTGACGGGCGCCAGACATCCGCTGCTCGGGGACGACGCCGTGCCCATCGACATCAGAATCGCGCGCGGCGAGCATGGATTTCGCGCCCTCGTCATCACCGGACCCAACACGGGCGGAAAGACCGTTGCTCTTAAATGCGTAGGTCTGCTGCATCTCATGGCTGCCTGTGGGCTGCATGTACCGGCCGGCGAAGGCGCGCGACTGGCCGTCTACACCTCTATCTATACCGACGTAGGCGACGAGCAAAGCATTGAGCAAAGTCTCAGCACGTTCTCGTCGCACATGACGAATCTCGTCGAAATGGTTCGACGGGCCGATTCGGAATCGCTCGTGCTGGCCGACGAAATTGGCGCGGGCACCGACCCGATCGAGGGCGCGTCGCTGGCTCAGGCCATATTGGAGCAACTTCTCGAAAAGGGCTGCGCGGTTATCGTGACTACCCATTTCGGGTCGCTCGCCAACTTCGCGTCTGCCAATGCCCTTGTCGAAAACGCCAGTGTCAATTTCGCGCCCGACACGCTGTCACCCACATTCGAGATAAGCATCGGACTCCCGGGGCGAAGCGGAGCGGCCGAGATAGCGACGCGGCTCGGCCTCGAAGATCGAGTCGTTGCCCGCGCCCGCGAGCTGGCGGGCAGCGAGTATTACGAAGCCGGGGCGCTGATCGACGACATCCGGCGTCGCGCCGCCGAAGCCGGCCAGCTCAGGCGGCAGGCCGAGGAAGCCGCCAGGCGCGCCGAGAAAAGCCGGTTGCGCGCCGAAGACGAGGCGCAGGCGGCCGCCAGACGCGCTTCCGACGAAAACAAGCGAACCCGGCGGGAATCGCGGCGGCTGGTGCGTGAGATCGAGGCGCTTGCCCGAAAGGCCCGCAAAACGCCCGGCAAAGCCGAATCCGCCCGGCTGGCCGGTCTGGCGTCGAACTCTCGCGACGTGGAGCGACGCCTGGACGAAGTTACGGCCGATTCCGAAAGTACGGCGCCCGATGCCCTCGAGCCGGCCGAATTTCGACCAGGCGATAAGGTCGCAATAGGCGGTATCCGCGGCGCCGGCGAGGTCCTGTCGGTCGACACCTCGGGACGCGAGGCGGAAGTAGCCATCGGTCCCGCTCGAATGAGAGTCTCGGCGAACGACCTTCGCCCCATATCATCGAAACGCGCAGTCCGGGCGGCTTCGAGATCGAAGCCGTCGGAAACGCCGAGCGTGTCCCAGCCTGTGGAAGCGGATATCCGGGGCATCCGCGCCGAGGAAGCGCCATACGAAATCGACAGGCTAATCGATCACGCGCTGCGGGAAGGCCGCCGCGAGCTTGAAATCATCCACGGAAGCGGGACCGGAGCTTTGAGGTCCGCGGTACATCAGTACCTGGCCGAGCACCCGCTTATCACAAGTTATTCAGACGCCGGTCCACGCGGCGGCGGTTCCGGGGTTACGGTGGTAGCGCTCGGCGAGTGAGCGGCGCCGAGCTACTGCTGCAGCGCCCCGTAGCGAATCTGCTTGCGCTTTCCGAGCACTCCCCGACCTTGCAGCGAGTGGAAAACGCGGTTCCACTGGGTCCCGACTAGCACGCCCATACCCAGACCAACGCCGAACATGGTTCCGGCGGCGATGCCGACGGCGAGCAGCATCCCTTTGGAGAACATCTATCTACGATCCTCTTTCATTGCTATACCATCTGAACCCGCGCCGGAGCGGCCGCCCAAAACTCTTCGAGCCGGTAGTACTCCCGCTTCTCGGGAAGGAAGAGATGGACGAGCACGTCCTTGAAATCCAGCGCCATCCAACCATCGCTCGGCGTCCCCTCAACGCGACCGCGCAAGCCGACCTCGTCCCATGCTTCACGGAGTATTCCGTTCGCGATCGCCCTCATTTGCACAGTGCTGGTAGCGGTGCAAATCACAAAATAGTCAGCGATGGTGGTCAGCTTCTGGATATCCAGAAGCGTCACGGCGCTCGCGTTGCTCTCTCCCGCGAAGGACACCAGGCGATGTGCGAGTTCGTCAGGCTCGACCCTTATGGCGACCTCCCTGGCGCACTCCGCTATCGACGCCAATTCGAGTCTATCACTCGCTTTGCGCTACGGAAGGCTCTTCATATATTCGATGGCGGCGAACATAGCTGTACACGCGATGATGCAATAAGTAGCGGTAGGGGCGGCCGCTCCGGATCCGACGCCGGATCTCGGTAGAGGACACGTCCATCAGAGCGGCCTCGCGCCTGACAATTCGACCGTCGCCGCCAAGCTCGCTTGCCGTTCTGTCCACGTCGCCCCCATCGACCCCGGGGCGGTCGACAACGATCATCAACGCCTCTTGGAGCAGCGCGCCGATGTCGCGCCATCTGCGCAATTCCTCCAGAACGTCCGTCCCCGCGATAAAGGCAAACTCGCAGTTTGGATACTCGGCTCTCAAAAGCCTTATCGTGTCGATCGCATACGAAGGCCCGTCCCGATCGATCTCCACCCTCGAAACCGCGAAACTGGCGTTCTCCGATGTCGCCAGTTCGCACATCTCAAAACGTTGCGCCGGCGACGCCGCCGACGCCTGTCTGAGTGGAGACCGCGCATTCGGCACGAACAACACTTTCGCCAGACCGAACGCGTTGGCAACGTCGTCGGCGATCGCCAGATGGCCCAGGTGAATCGGATCGAAGGTGCCGCCGAATATCCCGATAGTCACCGGCGCGCCCCAGCCTCAATGCACATAACCCTCACCTCAGGAACATGTTGCATGCAAACAATGGCGCACGCTCCGCCGTCGTTCGCTCGATTCGTGGAATCCGTTCCTTGACGCTCTAAAATCACCATGATATGTTCCGTATGCGGTCTGGGACTGGCGGTTACCGGTTAGAGGTTCCCAGCGCGTCCCAAACACCTTCTTCCATCCGGGTGAGTGTGTCGAGGTCATTTGCGGCCTCCTCGTAAGGAACACAGTTTCGACTCACGGACCGATGCTCAATTTTGGACTTATTGCGCGCATAGCGCGATTACGCCTCGCCGCCGCTCCGGTTTCGCTCGAAGCCGCGCCGTCGCGCATCTGGTTCAGGCGGACACATTGGAAGTTCGATCGATCTTTTGTTCGAATCGTGTTCGGATTGCAAATAAACACACTGCCGCGCGCTTTGAGTCTGTGTTAGCCAGTTGGCCAAGGAGGGGAGCTTGCCGAGTCGTGAGGGCGAATCGAGTATGAACGCAATGGTCCCGGGAACGTCGTGAGCAGGCGTAGATACTCACGGGGTCGTTCCAATCCCCCGGCCCGGCTTCGCGAGGGAGACCGTTACTCAAGCCCCGCGACCGCGCTCGCCGACCTCGAATCCAAGGATATCGTCGAGCTTCAGGCGATGGCCGCCGATCGGGAGATTCCAGATTCGGTTGATATGCAACGCGACGATCTCATCGTCAAGTTGACGGAAGTCGACGGAGCGGACGGGGCGCGTCAGAGTCTGTTTCAATCGGGCATCCTGGAGATAATCGACGAAGGATACGGATTCCTCCGGCGAGACGTGCACTGGCTCCCGAGCCGGGACGACATCTACGTGTCGCAATCGCAGATTCGACGGTTCGGTCTAAGGACCGGCGACGACGTCTCCGGCCAGGTCCGAAACCCCAAGAGCGGCGAAAAATATCAAGGGCTTGTTCGGGTTGTCGCTGTCAACCACATGGACCCGGAAATTACCGTCAGCCGTCCCGTTTTCGAGCGGCTCACGCCGATATTTCCCGACGAGCACCTGATCCTCGAACACGACCAGGCCGAGATGACGACCCGCATTATCGACATGGTGGCGCCGATAGGGCGCGGCCAGCGCGGTTTGATCGTTTCTCCGCCCAAGGCCGGCAAGACCGAGCTGATGAAGCGCGTGGCGCGTGGCCTTTTGAACAGATACGACGACTTGCAGATTATCGTCGCGCTGATCGGCGAGCGCCCCGAGGAAGTCACCGACTGGGAAAGGTCGGTTGTCGGGGCCGAGGTCATAAGCTCGACGTTTGACGAAACCCCCGAGAGTCATTGCCGGGTCGCCGAGATGACCACCGCGCGAGCCAAGCGGCTGGTTGAAAGCGGCGGAAACGTCGTCGTGTTCCTCGACAGCATCACCAGGCTATCCAGGGCTTACAACCTGTCCGTGCCCACGAGCGGCAAGACCTTGTCCGGCGGCATCGATCCCGGCGCGCTCGTTCCTCCGAAGACGTTCTTCGGGTCGGGCCGCAACATCGAAAACGACGGCAGTCTCACGATGCTCGCCTCGTGCCTGGTCGACACCGGCAGCCGCATGGACGAGGTGATCTACGAAGAGTTCAAGGGAACCGGAAACTGGGAGCTGATCCTGAATCGCAAGCTTGCCGAGCGCGGCACGTTTCCCGCGGTTGACGTCTTGCGCTCGGGCACCCGGCGCGTGGAGCTCTTGCTCGACGAGAATCAGACCAGAATGGCCTGGCTGCTGCGGCGAATGCTAAGCGCCGTCGGCGACGAGGAAGCAATCGAATTGATGATGGACCAGCTTCGCAAGACCAAAACCAACTCCGACTTCCTGGAGTTGCTGACGAAGCAGTCGCTTTAGAGCGCGCGCCCCACGAACTTCGTTACACTCTATGTCCGCTTGTATCCGGTCATTTCGATTTCGCGGAACTCCGCTCGAGCGGCACTCTGGCGGACCGGGTAACGCACGAACCGATTGGTCGAAAACATGAAATTGATCCTTCTTGAAGACGTAAGGAACGTGGGACTAATCGGGGAGATAACCGAAGTCCCCGCCGGCTACGGCCGCAACTTCCTTATCCCCCAGGGCATGGCCCAGCTCGCCACCCAAAGCGTCTTGCGCAGCGCCGAGTTGCAGCAGCAATTGAAAGCCAGCCAGGAACGGCGGGACCGAATCGAGGCCGAAGGGCAGGCCCAGGCATTGCAGGGGGTCACCCTTACAATCGGCGCGCGGGTCGGAGCGCGAAATCGACTTCACGGCGAGGTCACCAACCAGGACGTTGCCGACGCGATCAGGGATGAAATCGGAGTCGAAATCGACCGCCACAAGATCGAGATCGAGCGTCCCATCCGCAGCCTTGGGATGTTCATGCTGCCGGTGCGGATAGCCACGGGTCTCGAAGCATCGATAACCGTCGAGATCCTCGAAGAGTCAGAGCTGGCCGCCCGCCTGGAGGCGGAACGCGCCCTGGAATCCGAAGACGCCGAGGAGGACGCCAGCGACGCGGAAGGCGATAACGGCCACGATCTGTTCGAGCCGGACGAAACGCAAGCCTAGCCAAACCCTCCGAACGTGGCCGTAGAGAGGCTGCCCCCTCAAAACATCGAGGCCGAGCGCTCCGTGCTGGGGAGCCTCCTCATTGATCCAAGCGGCTACACCAAGATCTCGGGCTCCCTGCAACCGGAGGATTTCTACCGGCACTCCCATCGACGCATGTTCGAAGCAATTCGAGCTTTGGGGGAGCGCAGCGAACCGCCCGACTTCGTAACCGTTTGCGAGGAGCTCGAGCGCATGCAAGCGCTGGAAGAAGCCGGGGGCGAGGTTTACGTCAGCTCCGTAGCCAACGAGGTGCCGAGCGCCTTTCATGTCGAGTACTACGCCGACATAGTGCGCCGGGCCTCCGTTCTGCGCCAGATCATCGACGGCGCCACGGCCATCGCAAGCATGGCGATGAATTCCGACGCGGACTCCAGCCAAGTTCTGGACAACGCCGAAAGCATCATCTTTTCCATTGCAAAACAGACCGACGTTCGCGAATACCTCCCGATTCGCGAAGTGCTCACCGAGTTTTTCGATCAGCTCGACTTTCGCAACCAGCACCCGGACGCTCTGAGCGGGATCCCGACCGGATTCGCAACACTCGACGCGCTGACCGGAGGCTTCCAGCGGTCCGACCTCGTCATCGTCGCCGCGCGGACCGGTATCGGCAAGACCACGTTTTTGCTAAATGCGTGCCGAAACGCGGCCAGAAAGAACGAAGTGCCGGTAGGAATCTTCACGCTCGAGCTTTCGGCCGAGCAGCTTGTTCAGAGACTTGTGAGTCTGGAAGCTCAGATCGACTCGAGACTGCTTCGCGACGCCGAGCTTCAGGACACGGATTTCCAGCGCATCGGCAGAGCCATCGGTGAGCTTTCCGAAAGCCCGGTGTTTATCGACGATTCTCCTACGCTCTCGATCTTTCAGCTTCGGGGGAAGGCCCGGCGCATGCAAGCCGAGCGGAACATCGGCATGATCATCGTGGACTACCTCCAGCTCATGCAGGGCAGCCGCACCGAAAACCGCGTCCAGGAGATATCCGAGATAACCAGATCGCTGAAGGCGCTGGCGCGTGAATTGAACGTGCCGATAGTCGCGGGGGCGCAGCTCTCGCGGGCCGTGGAACAGCGCGGCGAGGCGCGCCCGCGCCTCTCGGACTTGCGGGAAAGCGGTTCAATCGAGCAAGACGCCGACGTCGTCATCTTCCTCTATCCGGATCAATCCGAATCGACAGACGCCGGCCCCGTCAATATCGCCTGCGAAGTCGCCAAGCACCGCAACGGACCCGTGGGCAAGCTCACGCTGCGTTTTATCCGGAACCAGGGGCGGTTCGACGAAGTGCGAACGAGCAGCGGATTCTAGGAGTCGCCGCCCGCGGCCGGTTGACTTCCCGTAGGTCAACTAGCGGGATAAGCCGGGGCCGTTCATGGTGAGCTTGTCGAACCGCGAATATCTACCCGGCCACGCCCTGCTCTTCGTGGTAAGCGGCGTGTCTGAATCACCGATTGCGGCGCCGTTACCCGTGCAGCCCGATCTGACCTCGTACACGTCCAGGACGGACCTCTGCCCCGCGCGTCCGCCGCTTATAATTGGACAATGACCATTATCCCGATTCGACAGGCCCGCGTTCATTGAGGCGTTCGCTTCACCGGCGCGAGTGCCCACCCCCTTAAATAGCTTGCTTAATTGGATCAAAAAACTGGGCGACAGCCCAGAGCGTCTCGCCAAGTCCCTCAAGCCCATCGTCGACGAGGTCAACGAGCTGGAGCCTGCCGTGCAGGCTCTCTCGGACCGTGAGCTGAGATCGCTTACGGCAGAGTTCAAGGCCCGCCGTTCCGATGGCGAGTCCCTGGACGACCTCCTGCCCGAGGCGTTCGCCACGGCGCGCGAAGCCACCGTCCGGTCCATCGGCGACCGTCAGTTCGACGTTCAGATCATGGGCGGGGTCGTGCTTCACCGCGGCGCCGTCGCCGAGATGAAGACCGGCGAGGGCAAGACATACGCAGCGCCGCTGGCCGCCTATCTGAACGCCCTTGAGGGCAAGGGCGTGCATATCGTGACGGTCAACGATTATCTCGCCCGGCGCGACCGCGACTGGATGGGGCCGGTATTCGAAAAGCTGGGCCTGACGGCGGGCGTGATTTACCACGACATGCCGCTCGAAGAGCGCCGCGCCGCCTACCAGGCCGACGTGACCTACGGCACCAACAACGAATTCGGCTTCGACTACCTGCGCGACAACATGGTTCACGACTTGACCCAGCGCGTCCAGCGCGGTCTGCACTACGGGGTCGTCGACGAGATCGACAACATCCTGATAGACGAAGCGCGCACGCCGTTGATTATTTCTGGGCAGGCCGAGGAGTCCGCCCAGCTCTATTACAGCTTCGCCCGCCTGGTTACGCGATTGCACGAAGTCGCCGACTACACCCTGGACCTCAAGCAGCGGACCGTCTCCGTGACCGAAGTCGGGATAGCCAAGGTCGAAAAACAGCTCAAGATCAAAAACCTCTACGCGGAAGACAACTATCAGTTCGTCCACTACTTGCAGCAGGCACTCCGCGCAAAGGCGCTCTACCACCGGGGCAAGGACTACGTTCTCTTCAAGGACGGCAAGGTAATCGAGAGTCGGGATTCCCGGGCCGAAGTCGTAATAGTCGACGAGTTCACCGGACGCCTGATGACAGGCCGCCGCTATGGCGAGGGACTGCATCAGGCGGTGGAGGCCAAGGAGGGAGTGAACGTCCGGCACGAGAGCCGCACGCTCGCCACGATTACGTTTCAGAACCTGTTCCGCCTTTACGACAAACTGGCCGGGATGACGGGCACCGCCAAGACCGAGGAAGAAGAGCTGCGAAAGATCTACGGAGTCGACGTCGAAGTAATTCCGACCCACATGGCGATGATCCGCGAAGATCATCCCGATCTGGTCTTTAAGTCCGAGAAGGCCAAGTCCGAAGCCGTGGTGAAGGAGATCTCGAAGGCCAACGCCGTGGGCAGACCGGTCCTCGTGGGAACTACCTCGATAGAAAGCTCCGAGCGTTTGAGCGCGTTGCTGCGCAAGTCAGGCCTGAGGCATCAAGTCCTCAACGCCAAATACCACGCGAAGGAAGCCACGATAATCGCGCTCGCGGGCGAACCCGGAAGCATCACGATAGCCACCAACATGGCGGGCCGGGGAACCGACATCAAGCTTGGCGAAGGCGTTGCGGACATTGGCGGCCTTTACGTCATCGGAACCGAGCGCCACGATTCCCGGCGAATCGACAACCAGCTGCGCGGCCGCTCCGGACGTCAGGGAGACTTCGGCGAGTCCAGGTTCTTCATCTCGCTTGAAGACGAGTTGATGCGGAGATTTCAGTCGGAGCGCATAGCCACCGTCATGGATCGGCTCGGACTGCCGGACGACCAGCCCATCGAGCACAAGCTCGTTAGCAAGTCAATCGAATCAGCTCAAGGCAAAGTCGAAGGACACAACTTCGACATCCGTAAACATGTCGTCGAGTTCGACGACGTCATCAACACGCAGCGGGCGGTCATTTACGACCAGCGCGAGCGCTATCTGCGGGAAGGCGACCTGACCGGTGTCTTCATCAGCCTTCTCGAAAAAGAAGTTGCCGCGGTCATTCAGGACCACGGCTTCCATAAGCACTCGGATAAGCCGGAGATTCAGACCATCGTCGATGCCTACGACGGTCTGGTCGGCGCGTCCGGGGCGTTCGCCGCCGAGCAATTCCTCGAACTGGACCCCGAAGCTGCCACGGCTCTGCTAATTCAGGATTCGGAGCGGCGGTATTCCGGCAAGGCCGTCGAAATTGGCCAAGGACACGAGTCTCAGGTGATCCGATGGATATTGCTGCAGACGCTCGACCACCTCTGGGTCGAGCATCTGAGCGCGATTGAGGAGCTCCGGCAAGGCATCGGCCTGGTGGCCTACGGACAGCAAGACCCGCTTGTGGCGTTCAAGAAGCAGGGATTCAGTCTGTTCAAGGACCTACGGGACACCTTTCGCCGCCACTCGATCGAGCGCTTTTTCCGGCTCACCCCCAAGCCAGTTATAAATAAAGAGACGGTGCTTTCGTCGGAACGCGCCGAGGCTGGCGGCGCGCCCGCTCCACGGGCGCGCGAGCCGGGCCGGGTGGAGGTCGCGGCATCGTCGCCTTCCGGGAAAGTCGGTCGAAATCAACCCTGCTGGTGCGGCAGCGGCAAGAAATTCAAGAGGTGTCATGGACGCTAACGAGGCCAGCTTGCAAGCCAAAAAGCTTGTGAAGTCCATTTCAGACATAAGGGGGCGTCTTTGACCACACCGGTAAACGCCAGGAAATAAAGCGCCTGGAGGCGATAACCGCTGCCGAAGGATTCTGGAACCACGCCAGGCGCGCTCAAGCGCAAATGAGGGCCTTGCACCGCGTCGTCGATGAAGTCGAAAGCTGGAGCGAGCTCGAAGCCGAAGCGGCCGACCTGGCCGAGCTCGCCGATTCGCTTGGCCAGAACGACGGCGATCTGCTCGAAGAGGTCGGCTCACACCTCGCTTCGCTGAGGTCCAGACTCGACAGTCGCCGGTTCGAGCTGATGCTAGGAGGCGACTACGACGACTCCGACGCCATCCTCGGAATTCATTCCGGCGCCGGTGGCACCGAATCCCAGGATTGGGCGGAAATGCTTCTGCGAATGTACCAGCGTTGGGGCGAGTCGCACGGCTACGACGTGGAGCTGCTCGATATCTCGTCGGGCGAAGAGGCCGGCATCAAAAGCGCTACGGTCCGGTTTTCAGGCAGGCGCGCCTACGGCTATTTGCGCTCCGAAGCCGGTGTGCATCGCCTGGTCCGAATATCTCCGTTCGACGCCGGCAACCGCCGCCATACCTCTTTCGCCAAGGTCGAGACCCTGCCCGTAACAGAAGAGGGAGCCGAGGTTACGCTCGACCCAAGCGAAGTCCGTGTAGACACCTTTCGGTCCAGCGGACACGGGGGCCAGCACGTCAACAAGACCGAGTCAGCGGTCCGGCTAACCCACCTTCCCACGGGATTGACCGCCGTTTGCCGGAACCAGCGGTCGCAGATTCGCAATCGGGAGCTCGCGTGGACCGTTCTCACCGCGCGCCTCGCCGAGCTCAAGCGCGTCGAGACGGAAGCCCGCGCCGCCGAATTGAAGGGTGAGAACATCAGCGCGGATTTCGGTAACCAGATTCGATCATACGTGCTTCAGCCTTACCGACAGGTCAAGGACCTGCGAACGGGGTTTGAGACTAGCGACACCAAGGGGGTGCTCGACGGCGGTCTGGACGCCCTGATTCACGCATACCTGGAATCGCAGCTGCAAAAGCCAGGGGCGGCGTAGCGACCTGGCGCCCCGCCGGCTCATCACGTTAGTCCTTGGGGCGCTGCTATCGCTTGCGCTCTTGCAGAGCGTCGCTTTCGCCGCCGAGTCCCAACGGCTCGAAGACGCTATTCAGACCGCCGAAGTCGAATTCGGCGAGACAATCAACTTCAAACTCGAGACCGCATGGGACCGCCCCGAACCGGCGCGAGTCACGATACTCTTCGGGCTTCCCGACGCGCCATCGCGAATATTCAAAAACGTAGAGCCTCAAATCGGCGGCGGCAAATTGACCGCCGGCCACCTCTGGGAAATCGGCGGAGCTCTGGTTCCGGGAGCCGAGATCGAATACTACTGGCGGATCACTGCCGGCGACGGATCGATCTTCACGACACAACCCTCCCGCATCCTGTACCAGGACCCCTCGCTCCCGTGGAAACGAGCCGGTCAAGGGGTCGTGGAGATCATGTGGTACGAGGGTGGCGACGAGTTCGGCAAGGCGGCGTTGAGGGCCGCGACCGGCGCCCTGGCGAGAATTCGCGACAATTTCGAAGTCGAGCTGCGCCGTCCAACACGAATCGTGCTTTACGCTGACATCGATCTTATGCGGGGCGCGCTCGGCGGAGGCGCCAGTCCGTGGGTCGCGGGGCAGGCCCTCATCCCGTTTAACACCATCGTCTTGCACGCGCCGGTCTCGACGCCCGAGCTCGACATTCTGATCGCGCACGAGCTCGCGCACGTAGTCATCGACCAGATAACCGAAAACCCCTTTAGCAGTCCGCCGGCCTGGATCCACGAGGGTCTCGCCACCTACATAGAATCCGCCGGCGATCCGCGGTTCGACTACGACGGCGCCGTGGAACAAGCTGTGCGCGACGGGAGCTTGATTTCCCTGCGAGGCCTGACTTCGACGTTTCCGGCCTCGAATGCGCGAGCGGTGCTCGCCTATGCCGAAAGCAACTCACTCATGCGCTTTGTGATCGACAAATACGGCAAAGACTCTGTCCGGCGGTTGCTCGACTCCTATCGAGACGGCGTAACAGACGACGAAGCCGTGCAACGTACATTCGATATCTCTCTCTCTGAACTCGAAGCGGCCTGGCTGGACCACGTAGACCCGAGCCGCCAGCCGGCCGCCAGCGCGGAGCCTCCGCCGCCCCAACCTGCGTCGACGCCCAGCCCCACGGCACCTCCAGGCTCGCCCACCCCCACTCCGAACTCCGCCGAATCCAGGGCATCAACGCCCGCGAGTCAGGCTGCCGCGCCTACTCCGACGTCGACCAGCGCAAGCCCAACCCCGACCCCCGCGCGCGCTAAGGTTGCCGTGACGCCCACCATTCCGGGGCCTGCTATCGTTTCCACGGACTCCCAGATACCTCCTCCGACTTCGGTAGTGCGCAACGTGGCGATCGGGTCGGTTGTGGTGATCATCGTCCTGATCGGGTTTATGGTCCATCAAGTTGTTTCGTCGAGATCGAGGAGTTGAAGATATCGTCTCCTTGCGCGCGCGTCACTGGTAACATTTAAGCTGATTTCAAGCCTTGTGCCGGGATTGGGGGGGGGCGAAACCCCGGGACTTCGGCTGAGCTAGCAGCAACAAATGAGTCCACAGCTTGAATTCGCCCGACAGACCGCATCGGATACATTCGAAACGGCTGCGTCAATCCCCTAATGTCCATGATAGTTCTTCACGACGTGGTCAAGAGGTATGGCAGTGGGGCGATTGCCCTCGACCACGTCAACATTTACATCCCCGAACGGGACTTCGTTTTCCTGGTAGGCCCCAGCGGCGCGGGCAAATCCACCCTGTTGCGGTTGCTCACCAAAGACCAGGAGCCTTCGAGCGGCGCGATCTACATAGACGGCATCAACATAACCAGGTTGAAACGCGGCGAGATTCCTTCGCTGCGGCGGCGAATCGGGGTCATCTTTCAGGATTTCAAACTGCTTCCCAACCTCAACGTCGCGCAGAACGTGGCTTTTGCGTTGAAGGTTATGGGCGAAGACGACAAGCGGGGCAGGGAGTTTGTCAAGCAAACCCTCGATACGGTGGGTTTGGCGAATCGGGCCGACCACTACCCATTTCAGCTCTCGGGAGGCGAGCAGCAACGGGTTGCCATTGCCCGCTGCCTCGTGACCCGCGCGCCAGTCGTGATCGCCGACGAACCCACCGGCAACCTCGACCGTGACACCGGATGGGAAACGATCAAGCTGCTCGCAAAGGTTAATGCCCAGGGCGCGACAGTCGTCGTGGCGACTCACAATCAGGACCTGGTCAACCGGATGCAGCGGCACGTGATCGCGCTCGAGGATGGGCGCGTTATCCACGACGAAATGGTCAGCGGCTACTATGCATAACGTCCGGACACTGCGCTACATCGTGGGAGCCGCGTTCTCGGCGTTATGGCGCAACCGCTTTACCAGCTTCGCGGCAATCATCACGACCGCCGTAATGCTCGTCGTTTTCACCACGTTTCTGGCCATCAACGACACTCTGGACAAGATGATCGACACGCTCGGACGGCGTACCAACCTCGTCGCCTACCTGGTCGACGACGCCAAGCCCAGCGAGGTAACCGCGCTTATCAGCAGCATCCGCGCGCGGCCGGGCGTGGATCAGGTCAACTTCATCTCCCGGGCGGAGGCGGCCAGCTCGTTCCGTGAAACGTTGACCGATCTGGCCGAGGTTCTTGACGTGATCGAGACCAACCCTTTTCCGGCCAGCATCGAGGTCAGAATGCTCAATCCGGCCGGTGCGCTTGAAATCGCCGAAGAGCTTCGCCTCAACACGGCGGTCGTCGAGCAAGTCCTGGTGCGCGCCGACGTAGTCGGCAAACTGCTGCGCATCTCCCGGATGGCGCGCATAGGCGGCACGATATTCGTTATCGCGCTAGGCGCCGTCACCCTGTTTGTCATCTTCAACACCATCCGCCTCGCCGTCTATTCGCGGCGCGAGGAAATCGAGATCATGAAACTCATCGGTGCTACCGATTGGTTCGTGCGGGGGCCGTTTGTCATCGAGGGCGCGTTTATCGGTGTCGTCGGCGCCGGAATTGCGGCGGTCGTTTTCGTGATCGGTTATTCGAACTTTGGACCGGCGCTCAACTCGCTGGTCGCGTTTCTGCCGATCCAGACCGAGACGGGTTTCATGGCGAATCTAACGCTGTTCACGGTACTCGTGGGCGTGGTCGTTGGAAGCGTGGGATCTTTCTTCTCAGTCAGACGGTATCTGGAAACGTAAGCTGGGATTTCCACGCCATGATCGTTTTTCAGGATGTCTGCAAGCAATACAGGAAGGACGAATGGGCGTTGCGCAACGTGACGCTCACGATCCCCCGCAACGAATTCGTCTTTCTCGTGGGCCCCAACGGCGCCGGCAAGTCAACGCTGCTCCGCCTCGTCACCACCGAGGAAAGGCCGACCGCGGGGGTAATACTCGTAGGCGGCGTGGACATCTCCCGCCCGAAGAACGGCGCGCTTCCAAAATACCGTCGGTCGATAGGCATCGTCTTTCAGGACACCAGACTATTAGGCAATCAAACTGTATTCGACAACGTAGCGCTGCCGCTCAAGATCGCCGGGGAATCGGGGCGCGCTATACGAGACCGCTCGATGGAATGTCTTCAAACGGCCGGAGTCCAGAAGCTCGCCTATCGCAAGGCCGGCGAGCTGTCGGGCGGCGAGTTGCGCCGCGTCGCGATTGCCCGGGCAGTCGTTTCGGAGCCGAACATCCTGCTGGCCGACGAGCCGACCGATAGTCTCAGCCCCAGCGCGGCGACCGATGTCATGGACCTCTTGATGGAGATAAGCCGCAACGGAGTCACCACCGTGGTCGCCACCCATCACCGCGAGGTAGTGGACAGGCTTCGGAGACGAGTAATCAAGCTCGACCGGGGCCGTATAACCGGCGACCGTCCGGCGGCCGGTTTCGATGACTAGCCTATCCCGCAGGCGGTTGATCCAGGCTTCGGTCGGTCTGGCGGCCGTGGGCGTCTCTTTGGCCGGCGGCAGACTTAACGTTTCGGCGATCGAATTCGACGAGCAGATCGAGCGGCGCAAAATCGAACTCGAGGAGATCACCGAGCGCCGAAACCAGACGGAAGCCTTCCTCGGCGCCACCCGCGCCCGCCGTTCGTCGCTGCAGTCCCGCCTGCGGATTATCGAGGAAGCCCGTTATCACGAAGTGGCCAAGCTTCAGGGGCTTCAACGGCAACTGGAAACCCGCGAGCTGGACGTCTATGAAAACGCACGGCAGATTCAGGCCTTAACCTCCGACTTCGAGACGGAGAAGCAAGTGCTCGCCGGCAAGCTTCGGGCCTTGTACAAGGCCAACCGAGGCATCAGCGGCCTTGAGCTTGTGCTTTCGTCCAGCTCGTTCACCGAAGCTCTCGACCGGATCGCTAGTCTTCAACTTGTCGTGCGGCAAGACATAGCCGGAATTCGCGATATCGAGGAAAAGAGCGCCGAGATCGTGATCAGGACCCGTCTGATCGAAGAACAGCGCCGCGAGATCAAGCGGCTGCAAGAGCAGCGCGAAACTGTCAAGGGCGAGCTTGAAGCCCGATCGCGCGAGCAGACTGACCTGATCGCCCGCGTCGAGGCAGAAGCGGGCGCCCTTCAGGCCGATGTTGAAGCGTTCGAGGGCGAGCAGGAAGCTATCTCCACCAAGATTGCTAGCCTGCGATATCAAAAGCGTCTTGAGCTGGAAAGACTGGAGCGTCAACGCCTGCTCGAGGAGGCGCGCAAGCGCGCCGCTGCCGCCCAGGCCGAGGCGGCGGCGAGCGGCGGCGCCGGGTACATCTGGCCGATAATCGGCATAGTCACCGCCGAATACGGCGGCTGTACATTCGGTCAGTGCCCGCACCTCGGCATCGACATAGCCGCTCCCCTGGCCAGCCCCGTCGTCGCCGCCGCCAACGGCGTCGTGCTGCACGCCGGCTATGCGTTTGCGGGCGACCGGCGCGCTTCCTACGGCATGTTGGTGATCCTTGCTCACAGCGACACCGAAGAGACCTTGTACGCACACCTGGCGGACATCACGCTTCCGCCGCCCATCGCTCCCGGTCAGCTTGTCGCTCGCGGCCAGATCATCGGCTACGTAGGTCTCTCCGGCTGGACTTCTGGACCGCATCTCCACTTTGAGTACCGCGTCAACCGGCGGCAAATAAACCCCCGTAACGTCCTCAACTGATGCTCCGCGGCCGCCGTCCGGTGGTCTCGGAGGCCGGCGCCTGTGATAGTTTCAATCCGATGTCCCGGTTGTCCGCGCGGCGCCGCGGCCCGCCCACGGGATCACTAACCTCCAACCTAGGAAATCTCTCGATGAGAAAAAAGACCCTTGCCATGATTGCCACGGTCGGGTTGGCGGCGGTCGCCGGCGCGTTTGCCGCCGGCGTACTCTCCGGATTCGCAGCCGCCAGCCCGAAGGTGGACGTCTTCGCGGGAATTACACCCCAGCCTGAGCTTGGACGAGATATTGAAGCCAAGCTCGGCGTTTTCTGGGAAGCGTGGGAACGAGTTCAGAACAACTATTACGAAGGGCCGCTCGACCCCCTGGACATGGTGGAGGGCGCTACCCGCGGCATGGTGCGCGCCAGCGGCGACGACTACACCGATTGGGTCGACGCCGAGAGCGCCAAAATGAGCCGCGAACGCCTCGAAGGGGAATTCGAGGGTATCGGCGCAACCGTTGATCTAACGGAAGATGGTGTAATGAAGATAGTTCGACCTCTGCCGGGATCGCCCGCGGAGGAGGTCGGCCTGCAACCCAACGACCACGTGCTCGCCGTCGACGGCGTCCCGACCAGGGGCAAGTCGCTGGAGGAAGTGGTCCGCGAAGTGCGCGGACCCGCCGGCACAACCGTAGTGTTGACAATTGAGCGCGAAGGCGAAACCGGGACGCGGGACGTTGCCATCGTTCGCCGAACTATCGTGGTTCCCTCTGTCATC
Organism: Chloroflexota bacterium; assembly: GCA_965263025.1. Classification (GTDB taxonomy): domain Bacteria; phylum Chloroflexota; class UBA11872; order UBA11872; family VXNJ01; genus JAPOVO01. The sequence goes on from OZ253578.1 coordinate 1,570,798, forward strand.
GCCAGGTCGGTTGACGAGTTTGGTTACGTGAGGCTCACCAACTTCGGCGCAAAGACGACCGAAGACCTGCGCGACTCCATTCGCACCTTCATGTCCGAAGGGGCCCAGGGCCTGATCCTGGACCTTCGCAACAACCCCGGAGGTCTGCTAGTCACGGCTGTGGACGTTGCCAGCGAGTTCCTGCCCGAAGGAACTCTGATCGCCTCGCAAAAGTCCAGAACCGAGGACGACATAACCTTCAATTCCTCGGGCCGTGGGACCGCGGTCGACCTTCCGCTCGTCGTTCTCATCAACAACGGCAGCGCCAGCGCTTCGGAAATCGTCGCCGGCGCCGTCAAAGACCACGGACGCGGCAAGCTGCTCGGCAAGACGACGTTTGGAAAGGGTTCGGTCCAGGTTCCGTTCGATCTAAGCGACGAGTCCGTCGTGCGCGTAACCGTCGCAATATGGGAAACGCCCGGCGGCGCCCACCTCACCGGACAGGGTATCGAACCCGATTTCGAGATCGACGTCGAGCCGGACGTTATTGGAGAAGACGACGATCCCTACATCGAGGCCGCGAAGCGGGTGCTTCGCGGCCAGGAGTGCTGCGAGAACTTGCAGCTGGCGGCCTAGCTTGTTGAATCCTGTTCGGGCGAGAACTGCCTCATCCTGAGTCCCGCCTCCTGAATCAGCAACGAATACACCGATTCCAGCTCAGCCTCGTACCCAATGTCCTCCGCATAGACGGCCTCGGTGACGCCCGCCTGAATCATCTCCTTGGCGCAGCCAAAACAGGGCTTGAGCGTCGTATAGATGACCGCTCCCTTCGTCGAAGTTCCATGCCGCGCCGCCAGAGCGATGGCGTTCTGCTCCGCGTGTACGCAGATGCAAGTGTCGTAGCCCTGGCCCGGAGGCAAGTCCGACGCGCATCGCGAGCAGCCCCCGTCGTCGCAGTTTCGCACTCCGAACGGCGTGCCGTTGTAACCGGTGCTGATGATTGTCCGGTTTTTCACGGCGATCGCTCCGACCTTTCGCCGCCGGCAGTTGCTGCGTTTGGACACCTCGCCCGCGAGAGTGATGAAATACGCGTCCCAGCCAGGTCGGGCGGCGGCGCTCCGCGCGCCGGACGAGCCCGCCGGCGGGTCTGCCTTAGTCGCTGGCATCGCTCCTCCGAATGTGGGACTTCAACACGTCGCATTTTCACACAAAACGCCCGCCCTTCCCCGCCGTTATGATCTAAGTGCCAAGTTTCGGAGCGGCCGGCCAGCGGCCGCACCATCAGGAATCGACAACCGACGATGCGTGAATTCACAGAGCCAGACGTATCCGAAGCCCGCGAGGTCTTGATCCCGGAAGTGGACCGGATCGTGGACGGGCTTCCCAGATGTCAGTTCTCGACCAAGCGGTTCATCGAGGTTCTTATGGAAGACCTCGACGGCGAGGCGGCGTATGTAGCCGCGCTGGAAACGCTGGGAAACGACGAGCGTCTGGCGAGAATGGCGCTGCACGGCCAGGTAATCTCGGTAGCGCTGCGCAATAACTCGGTGTTGAAATTCGCGGGATTCGTTCGTGACAATCCCGCGCACACGGACCCATATTCCCACAGTTCCTGGTGGCGCAAGGAAGACGCCTGAAGTCGTTACGTTTGGAGGTAGCAGCGTGCGTCGCCTCGCGGCCGCAAACCGGCTCCGCGAGACCGCGTACCTGACCGCCCGCCGCAAGCGGTAATGCGAGTCCTCTTCGTCTCGAATCTCTTCCCGCCCGATATCGGCGGACCGGCGACGCACATATCGAGGCTGGCCGCCGAGCTGTACCACCGCGGGCACGTCGTGCGAGCCGTCGTCTGCACCGACGGCGATACTGGCCACGGGCCCGAGCCATACCCGGTAAAGCGGATTTCGCGGCGCTTGCCGGTGCCGCTGCGATTTGCGCGCGTATTCATTTGGGTGTGGCTGTGGGCGCTCCGGTCGGACGTCGTCTACATCAACGGACTCGAGCTTCCGGCGGTATTCGGCGGCGCGGCCGCGTTCAAGCCCAGAGTCTTGAAGGTCGTCGGCGATTTCGCCTGGGAATACGCCACCCGGCAGCTTTGGACCTCCGATACGATCGACGAATTCCAGACCCGGCGCTACGCGGTCAAAGTCGAGCTGGTGCGCCTTGCGCAAGTCTTGTATTGCAAATTCGCAACGCGCGTCGTCGTGCCCAGCTTGTACCTGCAAGGTCTGGTCGGCGGATGGGGCGTATCGCCAAGCAAGGTCGTCATAATCAACAACGCGCTGGCAAGCCGGCCGAAAATCCGCATCGGCGCGGAAGCGATTCGGCGGTCGATCGGCGTTGACGGTCCGATGGTGCTCACCGTGGCAAGGCTATATTCCTGGAAGAAGATCGACGATCTGATTCGCATGTCGCCGAGTTTCGGACCCGACGCCACGCTCGTGATAACGGGCGACGGTCCCGAGCGCGGATTCCTCGAAAGTCTGGCGAAGTCGGAAGGCGCTCGGGTGAAGTTCGTTGGAGCGGCGCCGCAGGCCGACGTCTTCAGCTACCTCGCGGCCGCCGACGTCTTCGTCCTCAATACGAGCTACGAAGGGATGTCCCACGTCTTGCTCGAAGCTCGCTGGGCCGGAGCCAGAATAGTCACGACCACCGTAGGCGGAAATCTCGAAATCCTGCAAGATCGAGTAAACGCGCTCCTTGTCGACTACGGCGACCACAAGGCGATGATCGATGCAGTCCGCGCCTTGTTATCCGATCGGAGTCTGGGATGTCGATTGTCCGACGCGGCGCGGCAGGGGCTGGCACAATACCGCTGGGACCGGCTCGTGGAGGAAACGTTGCTGCTGTGCAAAGCCACTGCGGGGATCGGGTAGGCGAAAAGTTGCCGGGCGGAGGTTGGGGCCGGCCGCGGCGCGAACGCGCGGCGTTCGACGATTCCGGGCTTCCACCCGTTTTTCACGCCCTGACACCGGGATTTCACTAGATGCCGCCCGCTCGGGAACGCAAGCGATCACAAGCCCAGCGCGTGCGGGACGCGATTCTCGAAGGACCACCGTCCAAAGCCAGGCTCATCGGCCTGACCGCGGGGATAATGGGCGCGGCGACAACGGCGGTCCTGATCGAAGCCTTCTTCGTCCTGGTGGGCTTCTTGGCTCCACACAGCACCATCGAGGGATTAGGATCGGCCCGGTTCGTGTCCGACGGGCAGCGCCTGGGCCAGTTCGCTAGCATCGCCGAAGGAGCCGGCGGCGGAATAGCGTTGATTGCAAGCCTGTGGTTCGCATTCGCCGCCTTCGGCCTTGCGGGATTCCCGCTCGGGCAAGTGTTCTACAGTGTCGGGCGGGCCAGAGCATCGTGGAGTCTCGCCGGAGTCCTGCCGCCAATATTCGGAGCTTGCACGGCGGGAGTCGCGATCTGGGCCTATTTGTCCCTGCTGGCGCACGGCGCCCGGTTGGCGAATCGCGAATACTGGGCGGACATGACATTCTCGGACCGTGTCTGGACTTCCGACGTTGGGATCCTAATCATCACGCTGCTGATCACGGTTCCCATGAGTCTGGCGATCCTGACTCTGTGGCGATTGTGGTTCGCGCGCATCGCGGGTTTCTTCATTCCCGCCGCCAATCCGGCCCAACAGATCGCTTCCGAGGTCAAGGAAGAGGCTCCTGTTTCCTACATCGAATATCAGGAACGCGTGCGGCGTGCCAAGCGCGATTCGGCCGAGCTCAGAGCGGTCGAGCGAGACTGGCGCCGCGTCGCCGACCCGGTATTGGAAGCGACAGTTGTAGTCGATAGGGATAGCAGCCGGGCGGTGCCTCCCTGGATGGAACCGATGGCGGGACTCAATTCGACACTGGGAAAACCGCTGCTCGCCGTGTTTGCCTTGTCGCTGACGGTCTGGTTCGCGGGAGGCGTCGCCCGCGACCGCCAGGATTGGGAATTTCAGCGCGGCCCCATGGTCCTCAGCTCAGCGGGCCCTATCGCGGTGACGTTCAAGGTCACCGACTTGACGAAATCGCTGCGGATTTTCGCGCTTTCCGGCCGGGGAACGTTAGAGGTCGTCATGCACGATCCCGCCGAAGAGGAGCCGGTGGAAATCGCGGAGAGCGCGATAATCAATGCAACAAATCCAGGCCGGGCGGACATAACCCGCACCAAGTATGTCTCGTACGACCTCGAGGACAGTCCGCCGGGCTTCTACCGCGTCGTTCTGACGCTGGCGTCAGGCGATTTGGTGCGGCTGGGTTATTCGCTCGGATTCGACGTTCCCGACTCCTGGCGCGTCGTTGGCGCGCTTCTGGGCATCGCGGCCGGCGGCCTGATCGCTTCGCTGCTGGGGCTGATCGGAATTACCATTGGGAATATGGTGGCCTATTTTCGCCGCTAGTGATCCGAATCGGGGCCTTCTTATCCACCCCGTGGCGGCGAGTCGCCGACGTGCGCTTGCTAATCATCCAGCTCGCGCTGGGTCATAATGGCCGGCAGATGATCGTCGTCGGCTAAACACCTCCGTGGATAACCTCAATCTCTTAATGCTCAGCGGCGACAGGGATGTCGCTCAAGGGAAGCTGGGACCTTTTCACGTAACCCTCGGCGGACTGGCGCCGCGCTTCGACCGGATCGACGTGATAACGCCACCGTCCGCCGGCGCCTCGCCTCGCGGCCTGCACGGAAACGTATTCGTGCACCCCAGTTTCCGTGGCCGCTGGTCGCAATCGGGCTTCATCGCGAGCAAGGCCGCCGAGCTGATAAGCGAACGCCCCTATTCGCTAGTAGTCAGTCACGATTTTGGCCGCTTTTACAATGGCATGGCGGCGCAGCGGCTCAAATCGACGTTCGGGATTCCTTTTGTGTCTGAAATTCATCATGTGCCAGGCCATCCACGCGCGGCCAACGCGACCGAATTGCTCCTCAAACTCTTGACGCGGTGGTACGTGCAGTGGGTGCGAAGCGAAGTACAGGCCTTTCGCGTGGTCAATCGGATAGAGATGCCCGCGTTGCTCGCTTCGTGGGACGTGCCGGCAGATCAGATCCTCACGCTGTCCTCCGCATATCTCGATTTCGACGTCTTCTACCCCAAGGAGGGCGCTCCAGGCCGCTGGGACGTGGTTTTCTGTGGCCGGCTCGTTCCGAACAAGGGGTTGGACCTGCTCGCGAAGGCCGCGGGAATCGTCGCAACAACACGGCCGCAAACGAAGTTCCTGGTAATAGGCGAGGGGGCCGAGACGGCAAGGTTCAGGCGCGAGCTGGCAGCCGCCGGCGCTCTGCCAAACTTCAGCTTTGCAGGCTGGCTGCCCTCCCCGAAGGATGTAGCGGACGCCTACGCTCGATCGAAGATGCTGATTTGCACGTCCTACAACGAGGGGCTGCCTCGCGTATGTTTGGAGGCCATGGCCTGCGGCGTTCCGGTTGTGTCAACGCCAGTTGGGATCATGCCCGAAGTGATTCAGGATGGACTCAACGGACGGATTGTTCCCTGGGACGCTCGGGCAATAGCCGCTGCCATGCTTGATACGCTCGGCAGTCCCGCGGCGCGGTCCTCGATGGGCGATTTGAGCGTCGAAGCCGTCAAGCCGTTCGCCAGGGACATAACTCTGGAGCGGTACGCGGCCGCCTACCGGGAGCTGGCGCGTGGCAACTCCAGGAAGCTCGCGGCTTGAGAGTTCTCATGATCACTCAGGAGCTCGACGAATCGAGCAGCGTATTGAGCGTTGCGCACGACTGGGCCGAGGCGATTTCGACCAGAGTCGCCGAACTCACGGTTGCGGCCGGACGCGTCGGCGCCTTTGAGCTTCCCGATAACGTCACCGTCGCGCCGCTGCGCCGCGCCGAGGGTGTATCCGCCAGACGCGCGGCGGTGGCGCTCGCCGCCGAGCTCGGACGGCGCGTGTCGACGAAACGCGTCGATCTCGTATTCGCGCACATGGTCCCGGCTTACGCGCTAATGGCGGCGGTCTTCGCCAGGCCGGTGGGCGTGCCCGTATGCCTTTGGTATGCCAGCCACGGCCTCTCGAATCGACTCCGAATCGCGCACCGAATCGTAGACGCCGTCGCAACGGCCTCGCCCGACAGCTACCCGCTGGAAGGCGATAACGTGGCGGTGCTCGGCCACGGAATCGACGCGTCGCGGTACGCAGCCGCGGGCGTCCCGAAATCCGGTCCGCCCGCCATACTCGCCGCGTCTCGCATAACGCCCATGAAACAGATCCATCTCGCGGTGGAAGCGCTCGGGCATACCGAGCTGCGCGACCGCCCCGACGCTCCGGTCCTGGAAGTGGCGGGGGAGCCGTTCCACGACGACGACCGCGACTATCTGCGAAGTCTGCACCGACAAGTCCGCGAGCTGGGGTTAACGGAGCGGGTCCGGTTTCTGGGCGCCGTGCCCGGCGACCAAATGCCGCGCGCGCTGGCCCGCGCGCACGTGGCCCTCTCGCTGCGGGCAACGCCCTCGCTGGACAAAAATGGCCTCGAGGCTCTGCTGGCGGAAGTGCCCATCGTCTCGAACAATCCTTCATACAAGCAGGTCGTCGGACCGTTCGCGGACGATCTCTACGTACACGGCAACGATCCCGCGGCGCTGGCCGCCAAAGTTGCCCGGCTGCTCGACAGCGCGGAACGGCGCGCGCGGATCGCCGCCTCGCTGCGGGCAACCGTCGAGACCGATCACGGTCTGACCGGCTTTGCGGACCGGCTGGTCGGCCTGTTCGACGCCGTTTGCCGGGGCGCTCCTCCGCGTTCGGCGCAACCGGCGGCGGGAGGTTGAACGCGAATTGACGGAAACATGGGTTCGACTGCTTGCCCGGCTGGTATTCCGGCTTCCGGACTTCGCATGGTCCAGTCCATGCGACCGGGCCTTGGCCTGGCTGCGCCGGGCGGTCCTGACGCTCGACGGCCAGGTCTCGGTAGGCCGCAACGTGAAACTGCATCCAATGTTCTACGTTCCGCGAGGCGTGCCCGTCGTTCTAGGCGATGGCTGCGAGATCAAACGCGACGTTCGAGTCGGTCGGGAATACGGCGTCAAAGGGGCCGCGGAGCTTCGAATTGGAGCGGAAACCGAGGTTCTGTCCGGCTGCCGCATCGACTGCTCTGACTCGGTGACCATCGGGACAGCGTCCCACGTCGGCCGGGACTGTCAGATAGTCACTCACAAGCATGAGACAGCCAGCCGCGACACGCCCGTCTTGCGCGCGGCGATCACAACAAGCCCCGTTACCGTGGGCGACGACGTGATGATCTACAGCGACGTGGTGATTCTCCCCGGCGTCAACATTGGCGACGGGGCGGTCGTGGCTGTTCGGTCGGTCGTGACAAGCGACGTCGAGGCCCACCAAATTGTCGCCGGAGTCCCGGCACGGAAAATCGGCGAGCGAGTATGAATGCTCAACCGGCGAAGCCGCACGTTGCGAAGCGGAGCGCGGAGGCGTTGGATGCGCTGGCGCGAGTCTCGGACTATATGCACGCCGCGACCAAGGCAACCGGCGAGCTCGTATGTCCCGAACACGGCATCGATCACACCGGGCGGTCGGCGCGGTCGATCGTCATCGACTGCTTTCTGTACTCGGCAACCGCCGAGCCGCACTATCTACGCAGGGCGGAATCGCGCGCGGCCACAATCGCCAAACGGCTGATCCAGGATCCGGATCACGGCGCATGGATATACCATCCCGGCAGACTCGACCCCGCCAACAACTCGAACAACGTGATCGACAGCGGCGAGTGCACCGACGCCCTGTCTACCCTCCTCCTTCAGTCTGGGGATGAGATCGACCCGGACGTCCGGAACCTTGCGCTCGACGCCATCACCAGGAATTGCCGGTCATATCTGGCCGGCGCGGTCGTCTCCAAGGAAGTCACAAACCAGCGGCTCTGGGGCGCGACGGGACTCGCGGCCGCCTTCAGCCTGACCGGCGACTCAAGCTGGAAAGCCGCGTCGATCGAATCTGTTGAACGATCGATCGACGACCAAAATCCCGATGGTTCGTTTTCTTATCATCCCTGCCCTGACCGGTTCGGGATTCACGAGGGGGCTGGCGGCGTCAGCGTGTACTACCAGTCGCGGGTTCTGGCCTTCGCGGCCTACGCGCTTTCGCTGTGCGGCGAGCTGGACGCGTTTCGGCAGCCGCTGCAAGCCGGTCTCGAATTCCTTCGCGCGGCCTCTACGCCCAACGGTTACAAGCCGCTCGCTATCGAGTCGAAGCGATGGTTTTGGGCGGGCGACGCGGAAGCGGGCAGTCATCCTTACGATATCTACGCGCTGGCCGCGTTGCGAGACAGCGAGACCGTTCGCGGCGAAATTCGAGTCAAGTGCGCGCGCCTCCTCGAAACGCAAGATGATGACGGCGCGTTCCGGGGAGTTCCCGCGGGCGACCTCGGTTTTCTCTGCCGCCACTTTCACACCGCGGACGCCGCCTGGCTGGCGCGGGCCTGCGAGATAACCGACGTCCAGCCGGATTTCGCGAACGGCGCATTGTCGACCACCGCCTCCGTGCGTCTTTTTCCGAATGCCGGACTGGTTCGGATGCAGACGCCCGATACGTGCGCGCTCGTCGCCGCGCGCTCCGAACCTCGCAATCTCTTGTGGGGAGCCGCAGCCGACCATGGGGAGATTTTCTATCTCGGCAGCCGCCGCCGCGGGTGGCAAAACAAGGCTGTCAGGCCAGGGCGCGGCGGGTCCGGTTGGTCGTGTGGAACTTCGAGCTTTCACCATGGTCTGGGCGCGATTCTGAGAATAAACAGACCCCGGCGCGATCTGCGATTTCGACTGCACGTCGCAAGAAGCATCTGGCGTTCAGGCCGCCGGTTGCGAGCGGTGGTTCAGCTGGCCGGAGACGCCCGCCGGCTCATCATCGATGGTCTCGGGCCGCGATTCCGGAGCCGGTTCTGGAGAAGCTGTGGCGCGGCCGAATCGCCCTGCGGCGTAACCATCACGGGGGGAATGGCGGATATCGAAGGCAATCCGCTCGACGGCGTTACCATCCGGCGAGCTTATGAAATCGACGAGCATGGTCTCCGCGTCGTCGAGGCCCTGGAAAGCGAGTCTCCGCTAGCCGGCCTTGCGTACGCGCCCCCGGAAGGAGTGGACGGCCTGGATGTCGAGTCCGCATGGAGGTGGTCAGCCGCCCAAGGCCGACTGCGAATTCGAGCGGATCAGGGGCCGGGGTCTATATCCATCTCGTTCCGGCGTTGAGCGCTCCCGCGGTATTCCGGGAATTTATGTTGGTAGCCAACGTGCGCGTACCGAGCGAGCGGGCGCACGTGTTGCAGATTATGCAGATGGCGTCCGCGTTTTCGGCCATCTTCCAACGCGTTCGAGTGGTCTATCCCGTACGCGCCAACACCGAACCGATGAAACACGTGGCAAATATATTCGATTACTACTCGGTCAAAGAGAGCTTCGGACTGGTCGGACTACCGTGCGTCGATCCGGTCAAAAGGGTCACGCTAGACTGGCGCCGGCTGGCTTCGGGTCCACTGCCTCGCATCGCCCATTTCGTTCAGATTCTCACGTTCACGTTCGCCGCGCTGCTGTTCGTCGCGAGACTGCCCGCCTGCGTCGTGTATTCGCGCGATCTGCTCGTCCTCACGGTTCTAAACCTGCTTTCCACCGGGAGGGGCAGGCTCTTCATCTTCGAGGTCCATACGCTGCCCCGATCGCGTTTCGCCAGGAAGATGCATTTGTGGTCCGCGCGGCGCGCCGACGCGATCATCGCGATTTCCGATCACCTTCGCAATTGGTACGTTCAAATGGGCCTCGATCCAAAAGGCATCGTTACGGCCCGCGACGGCGTCGACTTCGACGCATACTCGAATCTGCCCGCGAAGTCGCTGGCGCGAGAGCGGCTCGGAATCGCTCCCGGCGCGGCGGTCGCGGTTTACACCGGCCACTTCTTTCCGTGGAAGGGCGTGGACACGCTCGTGGAGGCGGCCCGGCATCTACCCGATCACTGGCGTATCGTCATAGTCGGCGGCATCGAACCGGACCTGGGCCGGGTTCGGCGCCTGGCCCTGACCAATCAGCGCGTCGAAGTTGTAGGGCACCTCGCCGTTCACGACGCCGCCCTGTACCTGGCGGCCGCCGACGTGGCCGTTCTGCCGAATTCAGGCAAGGCTGATATTTCGGCAAGGTACACCTCTCCGTTAAAACTGTTCGAGTATCTAGCGTCCGGCACGCCGGTCGTGGCGTCGGACGTGGCGGCTGTGCGGGAAGTCGTCGAGGACGGTCATTCGGCGCTTCTTGTCGAAGCCGACGATCCCGGCGCCCTCGCGGCTGGAATCGAGCGAGCCGGATCGGATGAGCAGTTGCGGCGGAAGCTGACCCTCGCCGCCCGGGAAATCGCGCGCGAGTATTCCTGGAACTCACGCGCCGCGCTCATCAAGGGATTCCTCGGAAACCTGAGTTGACCCGCCGGACCCTAACGCCGCTCTACGGAGCGCTCAAGATGAACTGGCTGGTTGCCGTCGGGCTTTTGGTTCCTCTCCTGGTTCTGTACCGTCGATTGCTGTTCGAGAATCAAACATGGCTTGACTTCGACTTTCTGCTTAGCTACAGCCCGCGCTACGAGATGCTCCAGGCCGGGCTCAGATCGGGAGCCGTCCCATTGTGGACCGACAGCTATCTCGGCGGCTTCCCCGCGCCGTTCTCGGAGTTCGGCTGGTTCTATCCGGTCACCTGGCTCTTCCTTACGCTGCTTCCCATGCCGCTTGCTTACCATGCCCAAACGGCGTTCGGTCTGTTGCTGGCGGCGTTGTCGGCCTATTGGCTTGCTCGAACCTGGGGCCTGGGCAGGACCGCCGGGTTTCTGGCGGCATTTCTTTACGCTTTTGGCCCTTTCGTGTTCACGACTTCGCGATTTCTTAATTACGCGGACATTTTCTTCGTTCTCCCGGCGGGGCTGGCGGCAACGGAAAACATCGCCAGAGGGCGCCTTGTTTTTGTTCCGGCGCTGGCGCTAATCGTCGCCGTGGCGATCCTGGCCGGTCACCCGCAGATTGCATTGATGCTGGTCAGCGCGGTAGCAGCCTACGGCGTGTTTCGCGCCGTCCAGCTATACCGTGACGGTGGAGTCGGTAAGTCGCTCAAGCTCGCGGGGCTGCTGGCGATCGCGTTCGTGGTGGGACTGGCTTCCGGCGCGCCCCGGCTTCTGCCGGTTCTCGCGGTAACCGCCGAGTCCACCCGGGCCGGCGGACTCGACTTCGCGGCGGCCGCGGGCGGGTCCGCTTCGCCGTGGAGTCTGCTGCTCGGCTACATCTATCCGAGCTTCGAGATTCCGCGGATGTTCGACGGCACGCTGCGTGCGGAGCCGCTTGCTTACTCCGGCCTGCTCGCCATTCCGCTCATAGCGCTGGCCCTATTGACCCAGCGCAAACGATCGACAGTCATTTTCCTGGTCGGGCTGGCCGTCGTCGCGTGGGTTTTGGCGCTTGGCGGTTTAACTCCGGTTTTCGAGGTTCTGCACCGGTTGCCGCTGTGGGGATTTTTTCGTCAGCCGGGCAGATTCGTCCTTCTCATCGCGTTTGCGCTCGCTTTTCTCAGCGGATTCGGATTGCAAGCGCTTCAAAAAGAATCAACGCGCCGGCTGCGTGTTACAAGGGTGATCTCGTGGCTGACGGTCGCGTACGCGGCACTGATATTTGCCGGATCAGTCATAGCGACAATTCTGCTCAACGCCCGCGAAGGCTGGATTCGCGACCTTGCGAACCGCCCGATCGATCGGTTTGTGGTTGGCGGGCAAAATCGATTCGACTCGGCCGAGCAGCATCAGCAAGCGCTGGAACTGTCGTTTGAGAAGCTGCAAGAGCCGTTTACGCTAGCACACTGGACCCCCGCGTTTACGCTCGCTGCCGCCATCCTGTCGGCGCTGGTGATCTGGGTGTACGTCCGGAAAAAGCTCTCGCCGCGCGCGGCCGCCGGAGCCGTTACGCTGGTGCTGGCGATCGACTTGCTCGTTTCGGTCGGCCACGGAATAAACACCATGCCAATCCGCTACTTTGAAGCGGCTCGCGAGATCTCGAATTCGCCGGCGCTCCCAGCCAACAGCCGCGTCTTCTCGTATCGCGGGCTATCCGATAAGTGGGAGCTATCCGTCGGAACACAACAATTCGACCGCAGTGTGCGCGACCAGATTGAATATCTGTTCTTGCGTCAGGTCCTTACGCCAAACTTGCCAATGCGGAGCGGACTGACCTCGATCGACGGTTACGAAAACCTGATGAGCACGCGGCAGGCGGAAATTCTTTCGTTCATCGGGAGCGAGCGAACGACCCGGCGCGGATTCGCCTCCGACCCACACTCGCAAGAGGAAGAAAAGGCGAGGATTCTGGGAGAGCGACTTCCGGTTCTCGCCGCCCTTGGCGTCGACGCCGTGCTATCCGGAACGTCGCTCCGCGACAGCCTTGGAGAACCAGCAGACTCTATCGACGTTGAATTTCCAGATTGGGCGGGCGTTGATCAACGTGTCTGGATTTACCCGGTTCCGCGAACCGCCGGACGAGCCTATCTGACCGAACACTGGCGGATCGACCAGCCAAGTCTACAGACGAGCTCGATTCTCGAGTCGTTGGCTGCTTCGCCGCCGGGCGCCGTTTTCGTCGACGGCGATCCGGGTTTTCCGAGTCGCGAGTCTGCCCCGGGCGGCAGTGTCGTCAGTGTCTATTCCTCAAACCGAACCCGCACCTACCAGGTCGAGGTTGACCGCAAAACCTTGTTCATCGAGAACTCATTCGTAACCCGCGGCTGGACGGCGGAAGTCGACGGGCGTCAGGTTCCCTACCTGATGGCAAATCGATTCGGCGCCGCTCTGACACTCACTCCGGGAGAACACACTGTGCGGTTCTCATACTCGCCTCCCAACTGGAACATCGCCCTGGGACTGGGCGTGGCCGGAGCCGCTTCGATTGCGATTCTCGCGGGCGCCGCGACCGTGCGTGCGGCAAGGTCCACGCGGAAGGCGGATCAAACCGTTAAGGTCGCCGAAGATTGAAAATCTGTCTGGTCGCCGACGCGCTCCAGCCCTCAACCGGATGGGGACGCTATGCCGCCGAGATTACCCGCGGACTAATAGACGCCGGGGTCGAGTGTGTTATCGCGTCGCCGCGCCGGTACTGTGAATACCCGGACCTCGCGGAACACCCCGACCACCACAACATTCGGTCGTTCATGTACGAGCACCGCCACTACGCAAAGCTGCTTTACCGGAACACTCGCGCCTTGAGACGGGCCTCGGCAGGATGCGATCTGGTCCACTGCTTCGTCGAGCCTTACTTGCCCGCCCTGGGGCTGCTTCCCAGCCATACGCCGCTGGTCGCGTCGCTGGTGGGGTCTTACAGCCTGCTCAACATCCACCCTCCACCTGAACGGTTGCTTCTCCGGCGGGCCTTGCGGCGCGCCGCCCACCTGGTCGCGATCAGCGCATACACCGAACAGAGAGTCCGCGAGCATCTGCCGCTCGGGGAGACCTCCGTGATCCCGCTCGGCGTGCGCGTGGAAGACTTCTGGCCGCCGCGGCAGCTACCGGCCAGGGAGCCAAAGTGCATCCTTTCGGTCGGGATGGTAAAACGACGCAAGGGGTTGCACATCTCGATCAAGGCCTTCGCGCGGGTGATCGAAAGGCATCCATCAGCTCGTTACCTGATTGTCGGTCAAATCATTGAGGGGCCTTATTTCGACGGGCTTCAGCGTCTGATCGCCGATCTCAATCTTGAAAACAGCGTCAAGTTTCTGGGTGAAGTCAGCGAGGATGAAAAAATCGACTGGTATCACAGATGCACGGTAATGGCGGCCCATTTTCTCAGCGACGAGCGGGCCTTTGACGGGTTTGGACTTGTGCATCTCGAAGCCAACGCCTGTGGAGCGCCGGTTATCGGAACGTTCGATTCGGGCGCCGAAGAGCCTGTCATTCCGGGCGAGAACGGGCTTCTGGTCAAGCAGCGCGACGTTGCGGCCACCGCGGAGGCCATGGACTGTCTGCTGTCTAATCCCGCCCAGGCGCGGGCACTCGGCGACGGCGGACGGCGACGCGCGCGGCGGCTTACCTGGGATAACACCGTTCGCGGGATGCTAGACGTATTCCAGCGGGTCGTGGACAAGCAAAGCGATTGAAGGCGTCGGGCGCAGCCGCGCACGCTCCCTGGCGCGGTCCGTTCTCTGGTGAGTGAGATCTCTCCAGCGAGCCGGGGCGGACTCGGATTTTCGCCGCCTATCGTCCCCTTATGGGGCGCTAGCGCGTGGTAGACGGCGCCGACACAACCTCACTCGGCCGCCGGGCCGTGGGTGCAGTGGTCGCGCTCGGCGCTCGCGAGGGCGCCATGCGTATTCTCGCGTTTGCCGGGGACATCGCTCTCTACCGGCTGCTTCTGCCGGAGATATTTGGGCTCGTGGTGCCAGTGGCGTTCCTGGCGGGAATCATCAAGCAGTTCAGCGACGTCGGACTCGCCGCCTCACTGATTCAATCGCCGGACGAGCCGGAGGAACGCGATCTTCGCACGGTCTTTACGGCACAGGCCGCGTTGGTGGCCGCGGCGGCGATATTCATATTCTTCGCCGGTCCGCTCATCCTCGACGCGCTCGACGAGGGCTCGCCGGACCCCTGGCTGATCCGGGCGTTTTGCCTGTCGATACTCCTCGGCACGTTCCGCGCCGTGCCGGCGGCGATGCTCGAGCGTCATCTGCGATTCGGGAGATTGGCCACGGCGGACGTTTCCGGCACGGTCTGGTTCTACGCCGCCGGGATAGTTCTGGCCGCCGTGGGGGCCGGCCCCTGGGCGCTCGTTGCCGCACACGTCGGCGGTAGCGTTGTTCCGACTCTCTTCCTGCTGTTTTTGTATCCATGGAAGCCGGCGCTGAAGATCGATCGGTCCCGGCTCCGCCGCAACATGGACTTCGGGGCCAAGTTCCAGGGGCAGCGACTTCTGCTAATGCTCAAAGACAGCCTGATACCGATCCTGGGTCCAGCCGCCTTCGGTCGGTCCGCCACTGGCTTTTTGAGCTGGGCCGACAAGATCGCTCAGCAGCCGCTGATCCTTACGCAGCTCGTCGCCCGCGTCAGCCTGCCCGCCTTCTCCCGCGCCCAGGGGGACATGGAGACCGTGCGCGCCGGAGCGATGCTTGCCCTCAAATGGAATTGTCTGTTGACGTTTCCATTCTTCGCGCTGGTGTTTGCGTTCGCCGGCGAAATCGCCGCTCTGATCTACGGCGAAACCTGGGCGCCGGCCGTGCCGGTGCTCTACGTCCTGACCGTCAATGCCATGCTCGTTCCTATAAACGGTCTCCTGTACCCCGTCTTGAACGCCGTCGGCCACAGCGGAAGGCTGCTAACCGTTTCAGCTGTTTGGACCGCGGGGGCATGGGCGCTGGCCGGCCTTCTCCTTTTGGTCGGGATGGACTACCGAGCCGTGGCGGTCGGCCTTGTTGGAAGCCAGATCGCCGCGTTCGCGTATCTGGTTTTCGACACCAGCCGGCTCGTCGGGATCAACGTTTTCCGTCCCGTGGCGTACCCCGCCGCGGCCGCCACGCTGACCGGGCTGATCGGTTTCTTCTTTCTCCGTCCGGTCGCCGCAAGCATCCCCATGCTCCTGTTGCTGGGCGCGGTCCTGCTGGCCGGTTACTCGGCGGCGATCTATGCTCTGGACGGCGAGAGTTTGCGTAACGAGGGCCTCAGCGCCTTGCGGCTGAGACGCCGCGGCTCGGCCTCAACCAGCAACATCGACGCGGGCTAACCTCGATATGAAACGCCGTCCGAAACCGAGAGTGCGAAACCGTTGAGAATCTTCCTGGCCGGACCATGGTGGGATACCGGCGCGCTGGCCGATTACGTGGCCGCCGGACTGAAGAAACTTGGCCACGATACGAGGCTGTTTCTCTACAGCGCCGATCTGAACGCGCCCATTGGCATTCGCGACCGGGTCCGCCGCCGCCTGATTGGCGACTCGCGCTTTCAGCTTGAGCGCATGTTCGAGTCGGCCAGGAAAGATAACGTCCACTTGCTCGAAGGAGTTCAGGAACACAGACCCGATCTTGTTCTGATTATCAAGGGCGAAGTCTTCCTTCCGGAGGCGCTGCATTTCATCAAGAAGTCATTTTCCGGACCGATTATTCAATGGTGCGGCGACAATCCGTTCTGGTTTCCCAACATAATCGGCAGCCTGGACGTCTACGACTGGTTTTTCCTCAGCGACGGGCACTACATCCCCGACGTCGAGCGGCGCGGCGCCCGCCGGGTCGGCGTCTTGCCGCACGCCGCCGATCCCGATATCTACTCGGCCGACGGCGGCCAGAGCTCAAACGGCGCCGACGTTATCTTCGTCGGGGACTCGCGGCATCAAATGGGTCATCTCCCCGAGAACTGGCACAGGGTCGAAGCCGTCGAGGCCGTAGCGCGGTCTGGCGTCGATCTTGCGATATTCGGCCGGGGCTGGGACGCGTTACCCTCCGGCTATGCCGCGAAAGACTGCCTGCGCGGCCAAACGCTACTCCCGGCAAGCCGCGTCGCCGCCGCGTACCGGGCAAGCAAGATAGTGCTCAACGTGCATCATCCGCAGATCGTCGACGGCTGCAACATGCGAACCTTCGAGGCGGCGGCGTGCGGCGCCTTTCAACTGGTAGATGATCGCCCCTCGCTGTACGAGCTGTTCGATCCTCCCAACGACTTGGTCACCTACTCCGATACGGAGGAACTGGTTGAGCTGGTCCGGCACTACTCGGACCGGCCCGACGAACGCCGGCTGCGCGCGGAGAAATCCCGCCGGCGCGTTCTGGACGAACACACCTACGCCAAACGGCTCGGCGGAATGATCGAGCTGGTCACCGGCTCCGCATGATGTCCAATCCGTTTCCGCCGGCAGTCATCGGCATGTCGGCCAGACAGATTTTTCAAAGCCTGATGACTACTCACTTTCACCAACCCGCAATCTGCCTCTGGCGCGCGCTGGAGCTGCTCGAATTGAAAGACGTATCCTTCGCCGCGCCTGTGCTCGATCTGGGTTGCGGCAACGGTGACGTTGGCGAAATCGCCCTGCGGTCCCACTGGCCCGTTTTCGGACTCGACCGGGTGCATTCCGAAACGCGCGCCGCGCAAGTCAGGACGATCTACCAGGGGTTGACGACCGCCGACGCCACCGCGCTGCCGTTTCCCGATTCAGCGTTTGGGGCTGTCGTCAGCATCTGCGTCATCGAGCACATTCCCGACGATGCCCGCGTCATTCAGGAAGTCGCCCGCGTGCTCAAGCCCGGCGGCAAGTTCATCTTCTCCACGCCCAGCGACGCCTTCGAGTCGAATCTGTTGGGATCTGGCGATCCTGAGCGTGTTGGGCGGGTAAATCGGCGATTGGGCCATTACCACTATCGCGGCCTGGACGAATGGGAAGGCCTGCTGCGCCAGCAAGGTCTGGCGGTTGACCGCCGCCGATTTCTGTTGCCGCGCCGCTCTCAACGGATTTGGGAGCGTCTGGACAACTTGATGATCGCGAGACTGCGTGGACGCCGCCTGCTCGACGTCGTTCGCGGCGTCGAGCGCAGAGGGATGCTGCCGAAGACACTGTGGGCCTACTCCTGGGCGGCGCTAATCTCAAGGCTCGCCCTGCGGCGCGTCGAGACGCACGAATCGGGTGGAGGCCAGTTGATAGTGGCCCATCGGAGAGATGTGAATGGATCCGCCCGCCCCGCCTGACGGCGGACCGAACGTACTTCATATCGTCCCCCGGCTGTTCGGCCGCCAGGGCGCTTACGGCGGGGCGGAACGATACGCGCTCGAGCTCGCCAAGGCCATGTCTTGCTTGACGCCCACGCGTCTCGTGGCCTTTGGACCATCCGCCGAAAAACGACGTTTGGACAATCTCGACATTCGCGTCGAGCGCGAGCGGTGGAGCGTCGCGGGCCGGGCTCACGATCCCGTAAATCTGGCCTTCATGCGTCACTGTCTGTGGGCCGACGTGATCCATTGTCACCAGTTTCGCTCAACGTCGTGCGCCGTCGCGACGATACTGGGAAAGATGGCGCGCAAGCGGGTGTTTGTTACCGACCATGGCGGCGGCGGTTCGAACCTCGTCCGCCGCTTGCGAATCGGACGGTGGATAGAGGCCCAACTCTCCCAGTCGGAATTCGCCGCCAGGTCGATGCCCTACGTCGGCCGGCGGGTGGAAATCATCTACGCCGGAGTCGATGCTGAACGATACCGGCCAACCGCCGCTAAAAAAGCCGGGCAGGTGCTCTATCTCGGCAGACTGCTTCCGCACAAAGGCGTCGAGCACCTGATACAGGCAATGCCCGACGGCGCTTCGCTGAAGATCGTCGGGCGGACTATGGACGATCACTACGCCAGGTTTCTGAGGGCGCTGGCAAGTCAACGCGACGTCGAGTTCCACCCGTCGGCCCGCGACGACCAGGTCATCGACCTGCTTTCCTCGTCGCAGTGCCTGGTGCTGCCCTCGGTGTATAACGACTACAAAGGGCGAAAGCAGGCGCTGCCGGAGCTCGTCGGACTCGTCCTTCTGGAGGCCATGGCCTGCGGCGCCGCGGTCGTCTGCACCAGCGCCGGCGGGATGCCCGAAATCGTCGATCACGGCAAGACCGGCTTTGTCGTTGAACCGGGGTCCGCCGACGCGCTGCGATCGGTAATCATGCGGATCATCGGCGATCCGGAACTCGCGGGAACCATGGGGCGAAACGCGCGCGGGGACGTGTTAAGGCGATTCACGTGGAAGGGGATCGCGCAAAAATGCCTGGATCTGTACTAGGCGGGATCCGAAATTGAGAATCGCATACTTGGCCGACTTTTTCCCGCCCCAAAATCGGGGGGGAGCCGGAGTCGTGGCGCAGAGACTAGCCAGCTATTTTTCGTCGCAAGGACATGAAATCCTGATCGTGACCACCGTGCAGGATGGACGCGACGCCGGCAGTCACAACGTAGACGGCATGCGGGTCGCTCGCATCTACTCGCGATATCCGGAAAGATTCCGGAATTACCTCGGCGTATTCAATCCCCGCATACTCTCGGAAGTCAGCCGGGAGCTCCAAAGATTCCGACCCGACGTGGTCCACGCGCACAACGTTCACCACCACCTTTCGTTCGGTTCTTTGCGCACCGCCGCCCGGACCGGTGCGCCGGTGGTCCTCACGTCACACGATTTCCTGCTCTTCTGCTGCGACCGGCTGCCCTGCACCCCGGAACCATCGGACTTCGCGCCGCGGTGGACCGGCTGTGCCAGATGCCAGCGATTTCGCTACAACCCGGCGCGTCGAATACTGATTCGGAAGATCGTTCGGTCCACCGTTACCGAGATTCTGGCCATCAGTGATCTGATGCGGCGCGCCCTGAAACTCAACGGATTCGACCGCGTCACGACGGTCCATAACGGGATACCTCTCGACGATTGGCCCTCCGCGGGTCATTCGACCCGAGAATCGGGGGACAAGTCCGCCGGGCGTCCCGTAGTCCTGCTGCCTGGACGGCTGACGGCCTTCAAAGGCACCGAGGCGTTGCTCGACGCCGTTTCACGGCTCGACCCGGTCGACCGACCGGCTGTCGTGTTTGCCGGGGACAACCCCCGATACGAGCCGGCGCTGTTAGCCTATGCCCATAAACTTGGGCTGCGGGAAAATGTAGAGATTACGGGATGGATGGACCAGGCCGCGCTTCACGATGCTGTGTCGAACGTCGACATTGTCGTCACGCCGTCGACGTACGCCGATCCCTTCAACCTCGGCAACATCGAAGCGATGAGCGCCGCGCGCCCGGTGGTGGCAAGCTCGTTGGGAGGCGGACCTGAGATCGTGGTTGACGGCGAAACCGGCTATCTCGTCAATCCAGCCGATGCCGGCGCGTTCGCGGCGAGACTGAGGGCGCTGCTCAAGGACTCCACGCTGAGAAGGCGATTCGGCATCGCCGGCCGTAATCGCGTTGAAGAACGTTTCACGCTTGCGCGGCAGGCTCGCTTGACGATGGAGTCCTATCTGCGAGCCGTCGCTGCTTGAGCCGGTCAAAACCCCGAATCCTGCACGTCATAACGTCGCTCGCCGTGGGCGGAGCGCAAAGGCATCTGCTTACGCTTCTGCGCGGACTCCGCGATAGTTACGAAATGGACGTCGTCTACTTCAAAGACTCCGATCTGGCGCCGCCGATCGCGGACGTCGCGGAGCGTCTGGATCAGTTTCGGCTGGACCGGTTTCCGTCGCCGCTTGAACTATGGCGGTTTGTGAACCACATAAAAGCCGGGCGATACGCCATCGTGCACACCCATCTGCTCAAGGCAGACGTGTGGGGAACGCTGGCCGGCCGCGCGGGAGGCGCGCCCGTGATTATCAGCTCGAAGCATAATTGCGAGGAAGCGCTGCGGAACCCCGTCTACGGTCATATTCACGGAGCGTTGACGCACCTTGCCGACGTGGTGATCGCGGTCTCGTCCTCGGTGGCCGAGTACATGGCGACGACCGGCCGGGTAGAGGGGCCCAAGATCGTGGTCGTCCACTATGGAATAGAAGATGTCGACGAATCGCCGCGCAAACCGGCCGACCGGGTGCGAGCCGGCCTGGGTCTGGAGCCGCGCGCTCCGCTGGCTCTCTGCGCCGCGCGGCTCGATCCGCAAAAAGACCACCAGACCCTGCTCCAGGCATGGAAGCGCGTTGTCGAGCGGATCCCGTCCTCGCGCCTGTTGCTGGTTGGGGACACCCAACTCGGTGGGAACGCTTACGTTGACGGCCTCAAGCAACTCGCGGCGGCGCTCGGAATCAGCGACGCGATAACCTTCGCCGGAGTTCGCGACGACATGAGCGACCTGATGGCGACGTGTGACGTATTTGTGATGTCGTCCCGCTGGGAGGGACTAGGACTGGTCTTCCTCGAGGCGATGCGGGCCGGCCGGCCCGTAGCCGCCACCAGGGTCGGAGGCATTCCTGAAGTCGTGATCGACGGCGAAACGGGATTTCTCGTTGACGTGGGCGATTCGGCGGCGCTGGCGTCGAGTCTGGTCAAACTCTTCGAGGATCGGGAAACGGCGAAAAGTATGGGCGAGCGGGGCCGCAACAGGTTTGAGCATCGATTTGCCGCCGATCAAATGCTCGGCAAAATATCCGGGCTGTATACCAGGCTAATCGGCGAGACATCCTTGGAGCAGGCGGTTCCAGGCCGTGGCGGTGGTTAGTTGAAAGGCCCTGTAAGCATCGTTACCGGGGCGGCCGGCTTTCTCGGTTCGCACCTTTCCGAACGCTTGCTCAACGACGGCCACGTTGTTGTCGGCATCGACGCCTTTACCAACAGCTACGATCCCGCTCTCAAGCGCCGCAATGTCGAGCGTCTGGCCGGACGCCCGGACTTCCATCTCATCGAAGGCGACCTGGTGGAGGTCGATCTGAAGAGCCTCGTTCGACGCGCAACTTTCGTATTTCACATGGCCGCCCGCGCCGGAGTTCGGGGCGGCTGGGGGGCTATCTTCGACGCCTACGCCCACGACAACATCTTTGCTACCCAGCGCCTGCTCGAGGCCGTTCGCGAAATCCGCAGCGTCAGGAAGATCGTGCTCGCGTCGACCTCGTCGGTGTACGGCCGCAACCCGCCGCTGCCGACGCCTGAATGCGCGCCGGCCCGCCCCGAGTCGTACTACGCGATAACCAAGGTTGCCTGCGAAAAGCTGGCCGAAGCCTATCACTTCAACTTCGGCGCGCCCGTAACCTCCCTGCGGTTTTATACGCTGTACGGACCGCGACAGCGTCCCGACATGGCGTTTCACATCTTCATTCGAGCATTGCTCGAAGATCGGGAAATAACCGTTTACGACGACGGTTCGCAGACCCGGGAAGTCACCTACGTGACCGACGCCGTTGAAGCCGTCGTGCGGGCTTCCAAGCTTGAGACGCACGGGCAGGTTTTCAACATCGGCGGCGGCGTCCACAAGACACTCAACGCCTACCTTGCGGACATCGAAAGAATCACCAACCGCAAATTCCGCCGGAATTCCTCGCCCCCCATAAAAGGCGAACAGCGGCACAGCCGGGCCGACATCACCGCCGCCCGCGAGGCCATGAACTGGGCGCCAAGCTACCCTCTGGAGCGGGGAATCCGGGAACAGCTACGCTGGATCGAGTCGGAGCTTTCTTGACGCTCGACCGCGGTCGGAGGTTAGGCGGTTGAAGCGAATCCGGGTTTTGCAAATCCTCGAAGCCACGATTGGCGGCACCAAGCGGCATCTTCTAGATCTGTGCTCGGGTCTCGATCCAGCCGAGTTCGACGTCCACGTGGCTTGCCCCCTCGTTCGGTCCGAGGCCCGCGGCGACACGTCGTTCGTGGCCGACATGGAGCGGGCGCGCGTGCAAGTCCATTTGATTCCCATGGTCCGCAGAATCGATCCGCTGCGCGACGCGCGCGCACTGGCTTCGCTGGCGACGCTGATACGCGGCAACCGGTTCGACGTGTTGCACGCGCACAGCTCGAAAGCCGGATTTCTGGGAAGGTTCGCGGCTCTCGCAGATCCAAACGCGCGCGTCATCTACTCGCCGCACGGTTTTTACTACCTCAACTTCGACGACCCGATTCGCTTCAACCTGTTCAAACTCACCGAGAGAATTCAGCGAGCGCGCACCGACCGGATGATTACGCTCTCGACCGGTGAGTATCGAAAGGCCATCGAAGACCGGCTGATCGATCCCGATCGCGCCGCGCTTGTCGAAAACGGCATCGACCACGTCGAGTGCCTCAGCCGCGCCGAAGCCCGGTCGCGCCTCGATATCGCGCCCGACGCCGTTGTGGTTGGCACTATCTCCCGATTCACGCCCCAGAAGGCGCCGCTCGATCTCGTTGCCGTTGCGCGCGAGCTTGTCGCCGCCCACCCCGACCTCGTATTCGCCTGGCTCTCCGATGGCGAGATGCGGCCGCGGGTTGAAGACGCCATCGAACGGTGCGGGCTTCAAGATAACGTCATGCTTACCGGCCACGTTGAAGGAGCCAGACGACTCATCCCGGCCTTTGACGTGTTTGTGCTCGCCTCGATGTGGGAAGGGCTGCCATACACGATAATGGAAGCCATGGACGCGGGCGTCCCAATCGTCGCCACCGACGTTGTCGGAACTCAGGACGTTATAGATGACGGTCGAACCGGCTTTCTGACCCTGCCGGGTCGGCCGCGCGAAATCGCCGCAGTCGTGCGGCATTTGTTGACACACAAGAAAGAGGCGGCCAAGATCGCAAGGGCGGCGCGGGCAGACGTTTCCACAAGGTTTAGCCGGGTGGAAATGGTGAGGAGGATCTCAACCCTGTATCGGGAAGTCGTGGAGGGATCCACCAGTGACTAGCCGCACCCGTCGGATCACGTTGCTCCTTTTCGCAGCCGACATCTGTTTGACCATCGGCGCGCTATACCTCGCCGACACGCTCCGACACGAGCTTCCCTTTGGACTTGGCGACGGCGAGCATCTCGCCTGGATCTCCTGGCGCCACTACGTGGCGGTTGCCGCCATCTGGGCATTCCTCCTGTACGTCTTCAATGTTTACGAGCCGCGTCGAATGTTCACCGTGGTGGGCGAGATTCGAATGCTTGTCCCCGCAATTTCAGTCGCGTTCATCCTTCTCTTCACCTACTTCTTCCTGGCTAAGGTCGAATACCTTTCCCGCTTGCTTTTCGCGTATTTTTACGTGCTCAACCTGCTGCTGCTAGTAAATCTTCGCTGGGTGCTGCGGCTGGCGATAAGGTCGAGTCTTGGTCTCGGGCTGGCCCGGCGGCTCGTAATCGCCGGCGCCGGACCGGTGGGCCGGCAGGTCGCCGGTCTGCTGCAAAACCGGCCGTGGACCGGCTACGGCATAGTCGGTTTCCTGGACGACAACGTTGACCTGATTGGCAAGGAGATCGATGGAATTCCGGTTTTGGGACGCTGCGACCAGCTTGCCGAAATGATCGAACAGAAGCAGGTTGCGGAGGTGATCGTCGCCTTGCCCTCACGCTCGTATGAGCGGATTCGGCAGATCGTGACAGTCTGTCAGAGCCTTCCCGTGAGGATTCGGGTGGTCCCGGACCTCTTCAATATCGTCAGCGTGAGGGCGCGCGCCGAGGACTTGTGGGGGATTCCCCTGATAGGCATCCGCGAGCCGGTAATCGCCGGCTTTGACAGCTTGGTGAAACGAACGTTCGACGTAGTTCTCGGAACCATCGCCGCCGTGCTTCTCGCTCCAGTGATGCTCCTGTCTGCGCTGGCCCTGGCTGTTTTCGAAGGCGGCCCGGTCCTCTTTCGCCAGCAGCGCGTTGGGGAAAACGGACGGCTGTTCTGGATCCACAAATTCCGGACGATGCGGCCGCGGGAAGAGGGCGAACCGGACGAGTACGCCAAGGCTTACAAGAAGGTGGACGATCCTCGCATCACCACCATAGGCCGGTTTTTGCGGCGTACGAGCCTCGATGAGCTTCCACAGCTATGGAACGTGCTGCGGGGGGAGATGAGCCTCGTTGGGCCTCGACCCGAGCTGCCATGGGTGGTCGAGGGATACGAGGCCTGGCAAAGGCAGCGGCTTGCGGTGCCCCCAGGCATGACCGGGTGGTGGCAGATTCAAGGACGCGGCGACCGTCCGCTAAAGGAAAACGTCGAATACGATCTGTTTTACATTCAGAACTATTCGCCGTTGCTGGATATCACCATTCTCTGGAAGACGATCTGGGTCGTCGTCACCGGCAAGGGGGCTTACTAGCCGCCGACAGGTCGAACCGCCGCGCCAACCGTGCCGGCGCGGCGCATGTCACTCGCCTTTGCGGTCGTCGGGAATCAGCCTGGGTTGAACGTCCTCGAGCGCCCGCGTTTCGCGATACTTTTTCAGCTCCCCGATCATTTGTTGCATGCTGTCGACATCTTCGAACCGGCGGTACACCGAAGCGAACCTCACGTAGGCAACGTCGTCCAGCCTCCTGAGCTCTTCCATCGCCATGTCGCCTATACGCCGGGCGGCGATCTCGGAGAGGCCCGATTCGAGCAGACTGCTCGATATCGTGTCTACCACCGCCTCCATTTGTCGAGCCGAAACGGGCCGATTGAGGCAGGCCAGGCGTATCCCTTCGAAAATTTTCGTTCGATTGAATTCCTCGCGCTGTCCGTTTCTTTTTACGACCAGCAGCTTGTCCATGTCCGGACGCTCGGACGTGCTAAATCGATTGCCGCAATTGAGGCACTCGCGGACTCTCCGCACGCCGCTCTTGAGCTGTTCGATCGCCACTACCCTGGACTCGACGGACTCGCAACGAGGGCACGTAAACTGCTCCAGCCGCTCATAGGTGGTGAAGCGTCGCCCGCAATCGTTGCATTCGCGCCGCCGCCGGACGCTTTCCACGTTCTCGCGGCTGTCAGTAACTTTGAGGTCGTCCCCGCCGCAATCAGGGCATCGCAAAGGTAATGCACACCTATTTGTTCGCCGTTCGACGCGAAACGCGCTTCAAATCCGGAGAATATCATGCCTGTTCGCCGCCTACAGACTCCCGGCGGAGGACCAGGTGCGGCACAATCTAGCAATGCGCGACAAAGCTGCCGCCGCCACGATCAGACCGCCCGACGTTCCCCTGCGCGCGTCGCTGCCTTGGCCGGCCGATTCCAAACAGGCGATCTCGCTCCAGCGCGACCTGGCTTCGCAAGTGATCGACTCCGGCAGTATCCGCGGCCCTTACCTGGCCGCGGGCGCCGACCTGCACATTCGCCGGTCTGACGGAATGGGAATCGCCACTGTCGTAATGGTGTCCGTCCCCGAATTGTCCGTGGTCGAGAAGGCCTCCGCCGCCGTCCCGGTGGAGTTTCCGTACATTCCAGGGCTATTGTCGTTTCGCGAACTCCCCGCGCTCATCGAAGTGTTCTCCCGGCTCAGAACGCCGCCGGACGTCGCGCTCGTGGATGGGCACGGGCGGTCCCACCCCCGCAGATTTGGTCTGGCTTGTCATCTGGGACTCGAGCTGGACCTACCGACGGTCGGCTGCGCCAAGTCGCGTCTCACAGGCTACCTTGGGAAGCTCGGCGCCGGCGCGGGATCGACAGCCGATCTCGAACGCGACGGCGAGCGAATCGGGATCGCTCTTCGGAGCAAAAAGCGCTGCAATCCGCTGTTTGTTTCGGTAGGACACAAGATCGACCTCGACCACGCGCTCGAAGTAGTGAAAGCGAATCTTGACGGCTACAAAATTCCCCGTGCGCTGCGACTCGCGCACATAATGGCCAAATCGAACGCTTGAGCACGAGAATCCGGGCGGTCCTGTTCGATCTGGGCGGAACGCTCGTGCACTTTCCACCGTTCGCGGAGATGGCCCAGGCCGGATTCGAGCGCGCCTACGCTCAAGTTGCTTCGACGCCGGCGCTGAACACGATTGAGCGTCGGGAGTTCGTCTCGGTTCTGATCGAGGAAGAGGCCAAGGCATGGACAAGGCTGGGTAGATCGCCTTCGAACGACCGCCTGAGCGCGGTCATCGCAAGGGCCCTGGATAATCTCGGGGTTAGTCCGCGGGCGGACTTGACTGGGGCAATCGAGGATGCCTTCTACGAGCACGTGTGGTCAGCCCCCAGGCCAAACGTCGGCGCCAGGTCCACCCTCCGCGCACTCCAGGGCGCCGGAATGCGTCTCGCCCTGATTTCCAACACTTTGTGGCAGGGCCGTCAGCACGCAAGACAGCTTGAACGTGACGGCCTGTTGCAATATTTCGAGCATTGCGCATTCTCATCATCAAAAGCCTGGGCCAAGCCGCATCCGTCGATCTTCCTCGAAACCCTCGGCTTGCTCGGGATCAGTCCAGCGCAAGCCGTTTTCGTTGGCGACCGTCCTCCCGACGACATCAAGGGAGCGCTCGACGCGGGCATGTTCACGATCCTCAAGCGTTCTGAGCATTCGGATCTCGCCGGTCCGAAGCCCCACGCCGAGATTTCGAGTCTGTCCGAGATCGTTCGGCTCGTGCTCGACCCGTCCGGGCTGAAGTAGATTTATGAAGCCTCGTAATCGATCACGCATCCGCCTGCCTCGAACACCTGTTAGCAAGCCAGACAGCTCAACGTCGTCGTATGACGCTATGCCGGCGGTCTATGACTTCGAGTATTCGGAGTGCGTTGAAGATGAGCTGGATTTCTGGGACGGAATACTGCGCGAATACGGCGGGCCGGGCCTGGAGCTGGCCGTCGGTACCGGCAGGGTCGCAATCCCTCTTACGGCTCGTGGTCATACGGTCTACGGCATCGACATATCCCAACCAATGCTCGACCGGGCGATATTGAAGCAATCCAGGCTTTCCCGGGCGACCCCGTCGCGGCTTCATTTGAGCCGGCAGGATATGCGGAGCTTCAGTTTCGACCGGCGCTTCGGGGTTATCTACGCGCCGTTCAATTCGCTCCTGCTGCTCACGTCCGAACGAGACTTCGCAGACTGCATGAGCGCCGTCGCCCAGCATTTGAAGGATCACGGCGTATTCGTGATCGAGGCGTTCGCCATGAACGAGGACGACACGATTGCGGACTCGGAAACCCTGACTTTTCTGGACAAGGAACCCGACAGCGGAGCGACGATCACCCGCCGAAAGGACTATTCATTCGATCCTGAGACCGGATGCGCGTTGAGCGAGCTGTCTTTTGTGCTGGAGCATCCGAACGGAAAAATGGAGACAATCCAGTTTCACTACACGCTTCAGCTATACGAGGCCGCCCAATTGTTCGCGAGGCTTCACAAACACGGCTTCGGCATAAAGGACATCTATGGAAGCTTGCGCCGAGATAGATACTCTCGCAAATCAGATAGTCTGATAGTCGTTTGCAGCCGCGATAACTTTGACGGCGGCGGAACTCTGACATAATTACTGGAACGGACAAGCGGTCCGCAATCTCATCTAAACGGACACCGCGATAAGGAGGCCGTGCTCGCAATGTCGCCACGAGAATGTCAAGTCTCAAGCCGCGTCAGCGAGATGCGAATGGCGATCGAGTGCGGCTCGTGTGGAGAACCGGTCGCCGTCACCAAGGCCCAGTTGAACTGGGCCTCCGAGTTCACGTGCGCCAGCGGTCACTCACACGATTTGGAATCGGTGATTGAACAGCTCGAGCAGCAAGGCTGGAACGTCCACGATCTCGTTCGCGCCCGCGGGTCGTTTCGAGAGCCGGTCCCCAACCTGCCGATGCCGCATGGGGGCGCGTTTGCCGTGGGGAAGCTGGAGGACCGCGCCGACAGCCCGGACCGCGGCAGGTCTAGGCGATGGCGGTTTCAGGAAGTGGACAATGCGCGCCCGTCCGAAAAGGGATTCGGGCTAGTCGAGTAGCGTTCGCTCTACCGGTCCATTACGGGCTGCAACGCTTGCGACTGTTGCAGCGGAGCGGCTCCGTCCAGGAAACGCACCAGCGCGGGAAAGCTGGTAGTAGCGCGTCCGTTCTCGATATTTCCTTCAAGGCTGCCGTCGATTATTCGCGCCCTGATGGAATCCGGCGCCGCGTCCAGCAAGACTGCGGCCTGCGATACTGTTATGGGTCCGGCGGCGAATTCGTGAATAATCTCCTCCAGGGCCGCGAGCCGAGCTTCCGCATAACGCACCAGCGCGGATGCGGCTTTGGCGTCGTCCCGGTCCAGGTCCCGGAGATATTCCAGCACCCATTCCCCAGCCTCGAACCTGAGATCGAACAGATCGTCGGCGTTCGCGGCCTGTAACCGCGACGCCTGATAACGGAGGCCGCGAAGCTCCGGAGTATCCAGACTCACGCTGTCCGCGAATCTCTTGACAATAATCGACTCCGTACCTTCGAATCTCAAATCAAGCCTCCAGTTCGGCTGCCCGCCAGGCCGCGCTTGACAAAGTATCTTTCTCAAACATTCGAGCCGGCGCGGCGCTGCAGCCTGATGCGTTCAAGTGTATTCGCCCGTCGACGATTGAGCGGTGATTACGCCGCTTCTCGATCTCCGAAGGCGCAATTGACGTGACCTCGCTCTACTGTTCGACGCGCTCGGCGGCGAAGTCGATCGCCAGCACAACCTCTTCACCGACCGAAGCCACGAAAGGAACGCTCGGTATTGTCAGATCAAACGTCGCCCTTTGAATCGTGACCACCGCCGATCCGCTAACGCGGCCGTCGGACTCGAGCGCCACCACGGCGTCAAACGTGACTTCCGCCGAGATTTCCCGGATGGTCAGAGTCCCGACTATCGTGAATTGGAGCTCGTCCCCGACCGCAACTTCCGCGGGCAGTCCCGCGAGCGACGTTGGCTCGAATTCGACGAATTCGTAGGCGTCTTCGGCCGATTGCAGGATTCGAGATCGAATGGCGCGGTCGCGGCGCCCGTCATCCGTTTGCAGAGTTCGGACGTTTATGCGCAGCGTTCCGAGCCGCGTGTCCCGCGGTGACGCAAAGTCGATGATCAGGTCACCGGCCACCTGATCGGTGAGGCCGACGACGCGTTTGGGCGATCCTCTCAGAATCTCATCGATTTCGAAGCGAACTCGCGACTCGGCCTGGACGAGTCGAAACAAGACTTTTTCGCCTGCCGGTTCGGAGGCCGCGGCGGTCGGCGTGGCCTGAACGGGCGTCGAGGTCGGCGCGGCGGTTTCGGCAGCTTGCGGCGTGGGCGGCAAGGTAGCCGCGGCGGCAGCCTTGGTTGCCGCCGCCCGTGTCGCAGTGGGAGCGGTGGTAGCGGCCCTGGTCGCGGGGGATTCCGCGGGTGTTGACTGGGCTACGGATAGCGTGGGGGCGCTAATCGGCTCGCTAGCTTCCCCTGATCCGCCGGAGAGCCACACAAACGCCGCGACCGCAACGCCCGCAACCACCACCACGGCGCCGAGCGCCGCGACTGCTACTCGCCATCTTTGCATTGTCAATCCTTTTATCTAGCCGCCCGATACGGTCGCCGGGTCCGGAGGCGCCTTGAAGCCCCATAGATCGTAGCCGCCGCCCGATGCCAGGACTTCGGCGGCGTACTCTTCGGCGTTGTCTTGAGGCGCATAACCCAGTTCGCTCTGCGCGTTCGTAAGATCCCAGTACCCCCGCGCGTTGTTGGAGATGCCGTAATAGATGCCGAACCGGATATCAGGAGTGTCGATAGAGCGGCGCACGAGCTGAACGAGGTCCCTGTCGCTCAACCAGGTTGAGAGGATGCGGACACCGGAGGTCCAGGCGGGCGGTTTTTGCCGATACTGGTAGCTGCCTATGCGCAGGCAAATCACTTCCAGTCCGAACCGGTCCGAGTAATACCGGCCCAACGCCTCGCCCCAGACCTTTGCCGCGCCGTAGAAAGAGTCCGGTCGAAAGACCGACTCCGCGTCGCACCGGTCGCCCACCAGCTCGTACCAGCCCGTGGCATGATTGGAGCTTGCAAAGACAACCCGCCGCACCTTCGCCAGTCTGGCCGCCTCATAAGTCTTGTAAACGTCGATGATGTTCGGTACGAGGTAGGGGGCAAACGAATCGGTGTCATGATTCGCTTTTGCGTGCATGTGCACTACAGTCTGCTGGCCGGAGAATGCCTCGACAACATCGTCGAGATTGTCATATTCCAGCGCTACGAACCGATCGTCGTCCTGGGCGGTTCGGGACGTTCCAGTTAGATCGTAAACGTCGTTCAAGTCTTCCATGAGAGTCCGGCCAATCTGGCCGGTGGCCCCTGTAATCAATACCTTCGGCTTGTCGGGCACGGCGGTTCTCCTGACCATTATTCCGCGAATTCGGTCGCGCCAAGGATAGCCTTTCCAAAGGCGCGGCCGGCGATATGACGCGCTCCGGCCAGAGGCGCCCCGCCCGCCCCGGCGATGCGGGACACGTTGACGGACACAGGGGCGAGGGCTACGATGCTAGATGCTGGGAAACAGCGACTGCGATTGCTTTGGTTGGGAGCCGCCGCGCCGCGCAAGGGGCAGGCGGTTTTTTGTTTTTGTGAAGAAATGGCGGGAATCGAAGTGAGCACGAGCGAGACGGTTACGGCAAAGATAGAAGCCTATCTCCGAGGCGCGATCGACGACGCCCGCAAGGCCGGCAAGCTGCCTGCTATCGAAACAGCGAATCTCGGCATCGAAAAGTCCAGGCTCGAAGGCTCGGACTATTCGAGCACCTTGCCAATGCGAATCGCCCGCGCGGTTGGGGCGGCCCCAAGAGCCATTGCCGAAGCCATCGTTGGATCGACCTCGGATTCGCCTATGCTGGCAAGCCTGGAGGTCGCGGGGCCCGGTTTCATCAACTTCGTTCTCGCCGATTCCTGGCTCACCGGCCAGGTCGACGACATCTTGCGGCACGGGCCGGACCATGCCGTGCCGCGGCTGGGCAATGGCGTACGCGCTCAGATCGAGTTCGTAAGCATCAACCCAACCGGCCCCCTTACGGTCGGCCACGGCAGGATTGCCGCTTTTGGCGACGTCCTGGCGCGATTGCTCAAGGCGGTCGGCTACGACTTGCAGCGCGAGTACTACGTAAACGACTACGGCAACCAGGTCAGATTGCTCGGACAAAGCATCTACTCACACTACGCGGGCAAGCTGGGAGAGAACGCGCCCTTCCCGCTCAACGGCTACAAGGGAAAGTACGTCGAGGAGTGGGCGGAAGAGATTGCCGCGCAGGCCGGCCGCAAGTACGCCGATATGACCGAAAGCGAGGCCGTGGACGCTCTGAGCGTCGAGGGCGTGGCCCGATCGCTGGCCATGATTCGGATCAGCCTGGACGAGCTTGGGATCAACCTCGACAACTGGTTTTCGGAGAACAGCCTTCATCAGGCTGGCGACGTAAGGCGCGCTATCGACGTGCTGCGCGAAAGCGGCTACGTGACCGAGCGCGAAGGGGCGACGTGGTTCTCTCACGGCGATGCAAGTCAAGAGCGTGAAAACGTGCTCGTGAAGCGCACGGGCGAGACGACCTACCTGGCCTCGGACATCGCGTATCACGTAAACAAGTTCGTCGAGCGCAAATTCGACAAGGTCGTCAACGTCATGGGCGCCGACCATCACGGTCACACCGCCCGGATGTATGCCGCCATGGACGCGCTGGAACTCGACCGGTCGAAACTGACCTTCGTTTTATGTCAAATGGTCCACGTCGTCGTGGACGGAGTCCCCGTAAAGCAAAGCAAGCGCAGCGGCGACTTCGAGCTGCTGGGACAGCTCGTCGATGAGATCGGGAGTGACGCGACTCGCTATTTCATGATTTCACGCGCCGCCGATAGTCAGATGGAGTTCGACGTCGACCTCGCAAAGAAAAAGTCCGACGAAAATCCCGTGCACAAGATCCGCTACGCGCATGCCCGCATCGCCAGCATCCTGCGCCGGGCCGAGGAAGCCAGCATCGACTTTTCGGACGGGGACGCCTCGCTGCTGGACCGGCCCGAGGAGCTTGGCCTTATCCGGGCGATGCTCGACTATCCGGAGGTCGTAAGCGCGGCGGCGAAATCGCTCGAACCTCACGCCCTGCCCCACTACGCGTTGGGTCTCGCGAGTGCGTTCAACTCGTACTACCACGTTCACCGTGTGATATCGCCCGACAGCGAACTTACGAAAGCCCGGCTCAAGCTCGCCATGGCAGTGCGGATGACGCTCGCCGCGGTATTGGGTTTGATGGGTATGTCGGCGCCAGAGGAGATGACCAGGGAATAGCGGACCAATTCCCGGCAAACTCACGCTGCAGAGGGCGCCGGCGAACGTCGCCAGGCTCGAGCCGCGGCGGTATTTAGCCTAATTCTCCCGCAGCCGCCGGGTCGGCAAGCACCAGACAATCATCGTGAATCTGTAGCAGCGACGCGGGAAGCCGCGTGGTAATGCGTCCGTTCATCATCTCCGCGATAGCCTCGGCCTTGGCTGCTCCCGTCGCCAGCAGCAGCAGCGCGCGTGCGTTCAATATCACCCCCATGCCAACGGTCATGGCGTGAGTGGGAAACTCGGCGAGCGACTGCGTTTTCGGCGCCCCGGCTTGTTCCCCGCCTTCCAGCCCGGCATGGTTTCGGCCGATAGTGTCGTCGGCGAGTTTCTGCACGTGACTGGCCAGCGAAACTGATTCGCCCGGTTCGTTAAAGGCAACGTGTCCGTTGCTTCCGATTCCGAGAATGGCAAGGTCGAATCCTCCCGCTTCGGCGATGTCGCGGTCGTACCGCCTGCACTCGGCTTCGGGATCGGCGGCGAGCGAATCAAAGCCACGCCGCCGCGCGCGCGCAACGTTCACGTTGGCGTACAAATACTTGTCCAGGTAACCCGCAAAGTTATAGGAGCTATCCCTGGCAATCCCGATGTACTCGTCTAGCATGAATGCCGTTACCCGAGAAAAATCGAGTCCCCGTTCGCACATTCGCCCCAGCTCCCCGTACATGCCCATCGGAGTGCTTCCCGTAGGCAAGGCAAGCACGGCCTCGGGTCGCCGTTTGACGGTCTCGCCCACGATTTCGGCCGCCCTTCGGCCAACCTCTGCCGGGGTGGGCAACCGGACGAGCCTTATCAACTGGTCTCCTTCATTCAATAGAGGAGCGGACGCTCATCCGAGCCGCTCCAGGTTGTCCGCAATGACCTGCGTCCTGCCGCCTTCTTCCCGATGCAAATCGACAAGCCGTCCCAATACGCCCGCGCCGTTCCTGCGGTAAAGCGCCTCCGATTCGCCTTGGTTTACTTGCGCTCCAAGGTCCGGCCCGGCTGCGACACGCATGGCAGCCATACGTTTGGCGCCGGCCGCGAGATTACCGCCGATCAAAAGGACCTCTGCCTCGCCGGGCGTGGAGGCGGCGACCACGCTCGCGCTGCGCCCCTGGTGTTGCCTGAATATCCGCTGCAACGCGGGCGGCATCCGTGCCGAGCACACCCCTTCGGTTAGCACGATCGGAATGCGAGGCTGCGCGGTGCTCGAACCGCCATTTTCCGGATCATTCGGGCCTTGCGAAAACGTCTCGACAGACGTTGACGGCGCGACGACCGCCGCAATCTGTTCTGACGGCAATGCGTCGATCCAATCCATGGACACCGTATCCGCGACAACCACGATCCACATTCCATCGGCGTCGTCAGCAAGAAAATCGAGTGGACCGTGGTCGACGACGTTGCGGATTCGCCCAAAGCTCGTTCCGCCCGCCCCGTACGCGCATCTTATTGATGTCGCCGACCCTTCGATAACGATATGACTGCGATCGGCAACTTCGACCACCACGCCGCTCAGCCTGGCGAACAAGGCGGTTGAGTCGATTGATTGCTGAAAGAAGCCAAGCCCCGAAAGTGTTGAGGCGTGGGCCAGCTTGCCGTTCCACGGAGCCACCCAGTCGCCTCCCCCAAACAGCGTGCTGACGCCGGACCCCGCGGCGATCACGGTCCCCGGCGGGATTTCCCGGTTTTGGATCTGATTGGTCTCCTCGAGCACTCGCGCCGGCGGCACCTTCGACACTCGCGTTATGTCGCGAATGCTGACGCGGCCAACTGGATTGCAAACGGCCCACGGCGCGCCCGCCTCGATCTCTTCCCCGGCGGACACCAGAATCTCGCCGGGAAACGGCAGATCATGACGCCGCCGTATCGTTCCCCCGAATACGGACGTCCTAACGGGAGAGTCGCTATCCCTCAACGTCCCCCCAATCCAGCTCCTGCGACGGCAAGACATACGAGCCGGTGCTCTGGAACCACTGGAGCAGGGCGGCCCTGCGCAAGGAGCCCTCCCTCGGCCATTGGAGCGGCCTGCCGCGGGCGTCAATTATCAGTCCTCCGGTTCCTGGCGTTATGTCGCTCCGGAGAGCGGTCGCCCGTCCTTTGCCACCGCCGGCGTCGAGCTTACCGCCGGGCCACGACCTGACTTCCGCGGCGACGGAGTCGTCCCAGGTAATTCTCTCCATGGCGCCGAACACCACGCTCCGGCTTATCGGTTCACCCTGGCGGGGGGTCACTTCCACGGCCAGGGCGTCGGACCCAAACTTGGCGATCCCTTCACATGAAAGCGACGTAGCGACGTGCACCAGGTACGGTTCGGCTGAAATGGGAGTCTCGACCGCCGTTAGAGCGCCGCACATCGCCAGCACTCCGGGGCGGTCGACCGCTATCTGGCAATATCCGGGCGGCATGTATCCGTTTATTCCACAGAGCGCCGCCTGGACGAGTCGGGGAGCTCCGGAGAGCGTCCTGCCCGTACAGACGATCAAGTCCACCGGCGGGCTGGGTTCGGCAATCGATCGGACCGCCCTCCGCAACGCCAGGTGGGCGGCGGCGTGGTCGAGAAGAAGCTCGGTGGATGTCTCGGGTACGAGCCAGGGCCGCCATGCCCGGTTCCTGAAGTGCGCCTCGGCCATCGACTCGGAGATGGCGGCCGGAATCCATTCAACAATTTCCGCCATGGGCAGGCAGAGTCCAACATGTCCCGCCGCAACGTCGGCGGCGGCGTATCCGAAGGAGCCGATGCGGGGGTCGCGTCCATCGCTGATCGCCACCGACGCGCCGCGCGGTTCCGCGTGCAGAACCGCAACTGAAATCCCGTTGCTTGCAGCCATTTCCCGGGCCACCGTGCCCAACGCCTGACCGAGCGGCATCATCGCGGTTGCGTCCAGACCCGCAGGCGTCAAACGCGCGGCGTGCCGTCGGGTTACGTTCTGATAAGCCTCCGCAATCTGTGATCGGGCCAGTGCTTGTGCCGGCTGGACGTCGATTCCAGCCCTCATGTCTATTTGAATGAACTCAAACTCGTCAGTCAAAGTCGCCAGCAGCCCGGGTTCGGGATCGTCGGAATGAAGCAACATCACGCCGGGCGAATACCCGGCTATTCGGCCGACGACGGCATATTTGAGCACGTCAACCGCCATCGCCAGGCTCTCCCAACCCCGGTCGTCTCGCAGCGCCACCGCGACCAGCGGGGCGCGAATCAGGAGCAAGCGCTCCGCCAGGTCCTCCGGATCGAATTGTCTGGCGAGTTTCC
Source organism: Chloroflexota bacterium (assembly GCA_965263025.1). Lineage (GTDB taxonomy): Bacteria > Chloroflexota > UBA11872 > UBA11872 > VXNJ01 > JAPOVO01. Next base: position 1,606,586 of record OZ253578.1, read on the forward strand.
TGTTCGGCGCGTGCAATTCCGCGGCGATATCGAAACCCTGGGCTCTCAAGAGGCCCGTAACCCTTGCCTGGCTGTCGGCGTCGAGATTGCTGATCAACACAACCGCGGCCGTCTGGCCGATTCCGCCGCCCGTAACCACGCAGCGGTCGGTATCTTCAATGTCGGCAATGAATCCGACCTGGTCACGCAGCCTGGAACGCGCCCGGTCGAATCCGACCGCCGGATCGAAATGAGGCGCGGAATGCGTGGACTCTGATTCACCAACCGCGAGTAGGCTTGAACTGTCTTCCGCGCCGCCGAAAGCCGCTATCCGAACATTCGCGCCTACTTCGGCCGCAAGCAGGATCTTCGGAGCGGCGTGGCGCCCGGTCGGATAAGAGGCATCCATCAGGCAGCGCGTCAATCCTTTCTGAGATTATCCCGGTGAATCTCGATTAAAGAGCATATTACGGATCACTCAAGACCACCTGAATAACCGAATTCGAGACGGAACGGGCAATCGAATTGAGGCCGCTTCCCAAGACTGACAGATCGCCTCACCTGTTGATAGCATCGTACGTGTATGAGCACAAAAACCGTGGCCCACGAGTACTCCGGGCAAGCCCTGTCCTCCGGCAAGCCGCGCGTTGCAATCGTCAAAATACACCCGGAAACCGTCCTCGACGACTATGCGCGCGCCATGCGGCTGGCGGGATATCGCGCATGTATTTCGCCCGAATTCCCCACCGCCTTGAAGATAAACGTCTCGTGGCGCCATTGGTACCCGGCCTGCTCGAGCGCGCCGTGGCAGATCGAGGGAGTTCTGAAAACTCTCGCTGGCGACGGCTTTTCCATGGCGGACCTCTTTGCGGCCCACAATCGGACGGTCGTGGTGTCCGCAAAGACGGGTGAGCGCGCCAACAAACACCTCAACGTCGTTGAGAAGTACGGCATCGAAAACGTGCATCTGTACGAGGACGAGGACTGGATAACGTATACGCCGAAATCGGAGATGCTCGTCCTGGATCGCATATTCCCCGAAGGTATCCGCATACCGGACGCCTGGTGGGTTCCAACATAATCCATCTGCCGACGATCAAGACTCACGTTTTTACGACCATTACCGGCGCCATGAAGAACGCTTTCGGCGGGCTTCTCTTCGAGCGCCGACATATTTGCCATGGCGCCATCCACGAGACGCTGGTCGATCTGCTGGCCATTCAAAAGGAGGTTCATCCCGGCGTATTCGCCGTGGTCGACGGCGCATTCTCGGGATCGGGTCCTGGCCCGCGGTGTATGAAAGTCGCCGAGCGGGACGTTGTGGTCGCTGGCGCGGACCAGGTTGCGGTGGACGCGATCTGCGCACGGCTCATGGGTTTCGAGCCGATGGAAATCCCGTTCCTGCGAATCGCGCACGAGCGCGGCCTGGGTCAGGCGGAGCTCGAAGGCATCGACGTGGTGGGAGAAGATCTCGAAGAAACGGCCTGGACGGTCGAGCGTCCGGGCGAGACCCTCGCAAGCCGCGGGCAAAAACTGATTTACTGGGGGCCGCTGAAGCCCCTGGAAAAGCTGCTGCTCCAAACGGTTATCGCGCCATGGTCATATATTGCATCGCGCCTGTATCACGACGCATACTGGTTCAACTTCCACGGGCGGAGACGCGCCCGAGCAGCGCTGCAAACAAAGTGGGGGCGGCTGTTCCGCCGCTACTGAACGCCGATCTCCTCCGAGAGCGACTTGACCGGGCAGCTCGGCCTGAGCCTGTAACAACCCCGTGCTGAACGATTATTGGACAGCCGCCCGCCCGTCGCAGTGGGTAAAGAACCTGTTCGTGCTCGCCCCGCTAGTGTTCGCGCAGCGTCTCGACAGGCCGCGGGACATACTTATTGTTCTTGCGACCTTTAGTCTCTTCTGCTTGCTCGCGTCCGGAATTTACCTGATCAACGACGCGAGCGACGCGCCGCGCGACCGATCGCATCCCCTTAAACGCAACAGGCCCGTAGCCGCCGGGAGAATTGGCGCGATTCCGGCGGTCGCCGCGGGGCTTGCGAGTGTGGCTGCCGCTTTGGTGTTGGCCTATTTGATCGCGCCCGCCGCGTCGCTCGTGCTAGGAATTTATGCGGTGCAGAATCTTCTTTACAGCACGCTCCTTAAATCCATCGTGCTGATCGACGTCGTCGTCATCGCCGTCGGATTCGTATTGCGGGCAGTCTCGGGCGCGGTGGCTATCAACGTTCCATTTTCCGTATGGCTGCTGGTGTGTACTTTCTTTGTCGCCTTGTTGATGGGCGCCGCCAAGCGCATCTCGGAGATGGATTCCCTGGGCGAAGCGACGGGCCAAACCAGACCGGCGCTGGCCCGTGTTCATCCTCAGGTGCTGAACTCCCTGCTCGCGGCGGCGGCGGCGGCCACGCTGGTCTCCTATGCTCTGTACACCGTGGCGGCCGAGACCGTAACAAAGATCGGCGGAAAGGCGCTCGTCCTGACCACGCCTTTCGTCGTATACGGCGTTATCCGTTATCTTCAACGAGTCTACGGCGATGCAAACGCGGAAAACCCGACGGCCATCCTCCTGAACGACCGTGGAATGCAGGTTGTCATCGGTGGTTGGGGCGCAACGGTTTTAGCCATCATCTATGGTTTCGGCGGTGATTTGGGAGGGCTACTCGAGTAGCGGCGATGCCAATTGAAAATTGATTCGATCCGGCGGTTCAGATACGAGCGATACCTTTTCGTGGAGGTTCGGACCGACACCGGGCTGACCGGTGTCGGCGAGGCCGGATTCTGGGGTTATCCTGAAGCCGCCGAAGGGGCGGTCGATGCATTTACGCGCTATCTGGTGGGACAGGACCCTCTCAAGATCGAGCACCACGCGCAATACATGTACCGCAATTCGCACTTCATGGGTGGTTCCGTCACGGGCGCGATCGCGGCCATCGACATCGCTCTCTGGGACATCGCGGGCAAGCACTATCAGGCCCCGATCTACGAACTACTCGGCGGACGCTGCCGGGACAAGGTCCGCGTTTATGCGCACCTTGCCGGCGACTCGCCCGACGAAATGGCGGCGAGCGCCCGGGAATGGACCGGTCGGGGCGTCAGCGCGGTCCGATTCTGTCCGCTCGTCGAGGGCTTCCACAACTGGCAATACGCTCGGGTGATGGCCGAGTGCGTCGATCGCGTCGTCGCGGTGCGCGAGGCCGTCGGCAATGACGTAGACCTGTGCGTGGAGGTCCACCGGCGGCTGGGGCCAACCGAAGCCCGGCAACTCGCCCGCGAGCTGGAGCCGTTTCGAATCTTTTTCCTCGAGGATCCCATCATCCCGGATAGCATTCAGTCGATGTCCGAGCTGGCAAAGAGCATCCAGGTGCCCGTGGCAACCGGCGAGCGGTTTACGACGATCTTTGAGTTCAGGGAACTGCTCGCCGCGGGCGGAGTGGCTTATCTGCGGCCCGACGTGTGTCTGGCCGGCGGAATTACGCAATCAAAGAAAATCGCCGCGCTGGCCGAGTCGTTCCACATCGGCATCATTCCGCACAATCCGCTCGGACCGGTCAGCACCGCGGCGTGCGTTCAGATCGATGCCTGCATCCCCAACTTCGTGCTCCAGGAATATACCGGCGACGACATCCCGCCAAAGCGAGACATGGTCGTCGAGCCGTTGAAGCTCGAAGGGGGCTACCTCCGCCTGCCCGAAAGTCCGGGCGTCGGTGTGGAGCTAAGCGAGGCCGTGTTAAGCGGCGAGCATCGTGAACACCGCGAGATCGAGACCCATCTGCGAGAAGACGGCTCCGTCGCCGACTACTAGCCGACGTTGCTAACGAACGGCAATTCCGAAGATCCGGAAGTCAGCACGGATCCTGACGAGTGGTTGAGCATCGACTATGTTCACGACCAGGTTGAAGCAATGATTGCGCGCCAATGGGATGCCTTCGAGACCATGGAACGTCGATTTGCGCAGGTCCTGGCTTTCGTCGCCGCGCTTACCGTTGCGGGGCTCGCCTTTCTGCCCGAGAGAATAACGACGAATACATTGACTTGATGGATGACCTTCGTGGGTCTGATCTTTTTGCTAGTGAGCGGCGGGTTAACGTTCTCGGGGTTTTTACCAAGGCGGTGGACGTCCGCGCCAAACCCACGCACTCTGCGATCGGAATATCTCATGACCGACACTCGCCAGGTGCGTCTGTCGGTTACCGATTCGCGCATCGTCAGTTTTGAACGAAACAAGAAGAGTCTTGACCGCCAAGTCTGGCTATTTCGAGCGTCGGTTGCACTGCTGCTCGCTGGTACGGTTCTCTTTGTCGCGGCAGCGGCGATGAACACTACGTTCAACGGCGCATAGGGTTCCGACGTGCGACCAATCAGTTCGACTGGTTTTTTGGCAATCAGGCGAATGACGCGCAATCGAAGGCTAGAATTTAGCGGCGGATTTCCGAGCGAGGCAAAGTTCAATATGGCTAAAAGGTCACAAGGCGGCAAATCTCAAAGGCCCGCCGCGCCGAAGAAGCCACCGCCAATAAAAGCGGATCCTGAGTTGGCTGTGAGTATCAAATTAGGCGTTTCCTCCAAACGAAAAAAGAAAACCAGGTAATACGCCCGAACTCGCGGTCGTAGCCATATGGCGGCCAGCGCCGGACGGGGATCGAATTGTCGGCCAATCGAAACGCCACAACCGTCCCAGGCGCGCGCGCAATGCCAGATCTGCGTTCGATTTGCCTGGCCGCCCTGATGGTCTGCACCAAATGCCGCGATGTATCCTGCCTGCTATGACCAATCAAGGCGGCTGCTTCAAATGAAAATTACGGACCTCAAGACCTTCACCGTCAACGCCGGCGGAAGCAACTGGGTGTTTGCAAAGGTCTACACCGACGAAGGCGTCACCGGGCTCGGTGAAGGTCACGTCGCCACCAAAGACGAAGCGACGGCGGCCGCCATCATGGAGCACAAGCGGTTTCTGGTGGGCAAGAACCCGTTCGAGATCGAGCGGCTGTGGCAGGCGATGTATCGCTATCCCCGCTGGCGAGGCGGGCCCGTGCTAAACAGCGCCATCAGCGCGGTCGAGCTGGCCCTGTGGGACATTCTCGGCAAGGCCCTCGACGTTCCGGTCTATCAGCTTCTCGGGGGCGCCTGTCGGGACCGGATAAGGCTCTACGCTCACGTACAGGGCGACACTCCCTCAGCCGCCGCCGAGCACGCCGCGGAACTCGTTGAATCAGGGTTCACCGCGATGAAGACGGGACCGGTCTGGGCCGATGCCGACGGCGTGATCGCCATGCCGCCCGATATTGCGGCCGAAGCGGGTCGGATAGGCGCAATCCGTGAGGCGGTGGGCGATGGCGTCGACATCATGGTCGACGCGCACGGACGCCCGAATCTGCCGGCGGCCGCCGCTCTGGCGCGGCGCATCGAGGAATTCGACATCATGTTTCTGGAAGAGGCAACGCCTCCAGAAGACGTCGACGCGCTCGAATGGCTCGGCGCAAGAACCACCATCCCACTGGCGACCGGCGAGCGCCTTTTCACCAAGTGGGGGTTTACGGAGATCGTCGAGCGTCACCTCGTCAACTACGTTCAGCCCGACATCGTCCACGCGGGCGGCATCCTGGAGATGAAGAAAATAGCCGCTATGGCCGAGTCGCGCTTTATAGAGGTCGCCCCGCACAACCCTCAAAGCTGGGTCAGCACCATGGCCTCGCTGCACCTCGACGCTTGCACGCCCAACTGTGTAATTCAGGAATATGTGTATCCCGGACCCGCCTTCCAGGCCGATATCTTCGAGGGCGGTCCGGTGATCGTGGACGGCTACGCCGTATTGCCTTCAGGCCCCGGACTCGGCATCGACCTCAACGAAGCCGAAGCCGCAAAGCACCCGTATGTTCCCGTCCACCGCCCGCACTGGGTCTGGCGAGACGGCTCCGTCGCGGATTGGTAAAGGCCAGCACAGCGACGCGTCAGCTAATTCTGGTAAGGCACTCGCTGCCTGAAATAGCTCCGGGCGCAGCGCCGAGCGAGTGGGATTTGTCACCCGAAGGACAGGAGCGGGCCGGCGTGTTGGCCCTGGAGCTATCGAGCCGCAAGCCCGACCGGGTCTTCTCCAGCACTGAGCCGAAGGCGGTCGAAACGGGCGACATAATCGCCCGCGAACTGGGGATTCGCAATCAGGTCGTTCCCGACCTTCACGAGCACGAAGGACGCCGGGCCGGAGGCTGGGTGTCCGAACCCGAATTCAGAACCAGGCTATCCAGATTCTTCGGCAACCCTTCCAGCCTGGTATTTGGAACGGAAACCGCCGACATCGCTCACAACCGCTTCATCAAGGCAATCAATGGGATCGCTGCGAGAGTCTCAAGTAGATGCAGCGTCGTTGTCAGCCACGGAACCGTTATTTCACTCTTTAGTGCACGAGCCGGCGGGCTCAATCCAAACGAGGTTTGGGGCGGCTTAACATCGCCCGGGTTCATTCGGATGGAACTTCCAGGGTTCGAAATCTTGGAAGAGTGGCGCTTTCCCGATCGCTAGCTCTACCCGGTAGATAAAGCAGATATTCGCTTAACCCCGATCCGCGACGGTACCCCGGACCATCGGAGTTCGCGACCGGCCGCTAGCCGTCCACTCGGTAAAGTACCTCATCGCCGCGCTCCACGCGGGCCACGTTGTCCGCCACCAGCGCGGCGGTGTTCCTTACGAACAGGTCCGTCATGCTGGCCGAGTGCGGCGTGGCCGCCACCTGATACTGGAGGAATTCGTCGTTCGGGTCCGGCGGCTCTACCCAAAAGACGTCAAGCCCCGCGCCAGCGATTTTGCCCGACCGCAGCGCCGCCACAAACGGCTCCTTTTCGATCACGGGGCCTCTGCATATGTTCACTACGAACGCTCCCGGCTTGAGGGCGTCGATAGCATCCTTGCCGAGCATTCCGTTCGTCTGGTCCGTCAGCGGCACCGCCAGACAAACGAAATCGCATTCCGGAAGCACGTCCATGAACTCGCCGGGGCTAATAAGCTTGTCGATTCCGAATTCCTTCCGGAGATCTTCGGAGACGGTTCGCTTCACACCGATGATCCTGCACCGGAACGGCTTGAGCATCTCGGCCAGCGCTCGGCCGACATTGCCCATTCCGACGATAACCACCGTCTTGTCGAAAAGCGTGATGCCCATTGGTATCGCGCCCGACTGCTCCTCGATCAACTGGATTTGCCTCGGCAAGTATCTGCCCGCCGCGATAAGGTGAAACAGCGCGAACTCCGCCACCACGTCGCCGATCCCGGTAACCTCGCCAGGCGCGTTTGCGACAGGTATGCCCCGCTCTCTGGCCGCGGGGATATCGACCATGTCCACGCCCACTCCAAACTGCTGAATCAGCTTCAACCCGGGCGCGCTGGCAATGTCGGATGCAGTTATCGCGCCGCGGGCGGGAATGTACACGTTTGCGCTGTTGACTTGCTCGCTCACCTCAGCTTCCGCACAGCGGCGGACGTCGTGCTGAGGCATGACTCTTACCATCTCTTGGTACATGTCTTCCAGGTAATCGGTCCCTACTAGGATTTCCAAGATTCCGACTCCAACTCGCTGTTCGTTGCGGCCCCGAATGATACGCCGATTCGACCACGGGAGATTACTAAATACCCTCAGCCTGCCGGGCAGACCCGGCGGGCGAGGACGCTATTGACGCTTGCCGGCGCGGCGGACCGCGAATCCCGCGTAAGCAAGCACGACGCCGACCGCCGCTATCCCGATCCCGTATGCGACCCACGAGCGGTCACCGACCATAAAAGAACTCGAGGGCCCGATAAGGCCAAAACCTTGAAGCAGAAAGGTCCCGCCGGACAGCGCCATTACCACCCCGGCAGCCAGCATGATGGCCCCGAACGCATGTGGAACTGTTAGACGTTCGATGCCGCTCGTTCTTCCCGAATCGCGCAGAATTCCTGATCCATGATCGTGCGCGCCGCGTTCGGCGACGCGTAGACCCAGAACATTGTCATTGGACTTTCGTTGCTTGCGTTGCTGTATCTGTGCGGCGCGTCCGCCTGGACGACCGATGTGTCGAACGGTATTAGCCTGGTGCGACGTCCGTCTACGTCCAGATAGGCTTCTCCGGCCAGAATGGTTACCGATTCCTCGCAATCGTGCGTATGACACGCCAGTCCGGCGCCCGGTCCGAACTCGGCCATACCCGAGTGCAGCGCGGTCGATCCCGTAGTCTCGTGACTGAGAACCGTCACGTCGATGCCGGATTCGAGTTCGAACGACTCCGCCTTGTCACTTCGAATTACAGGCATGGCTGCTCCGTTGTGCGCGCAAAGGCATGTTCACTGCCATTGCCGGCGGGTGACGCTTGCGCCGCCTCGTCCCAGGAAATCTAGTGAAGTTTAGGGGATGCCATCCAGCCGCGCCGGGTTAACTGTCCCCGCCGTTGATATACTCGACTTTCGGCAGGTGCACCTTCTTTCTGGAGAGGTGCCCGAGTGGTCATAAGGGGTCCGTCTCGAAAACGGATAGGCGCTGAAACGCCACGTGGGTTCGAATCCCACCCTCTCCGCCGGCTTTAGCGTTGTGGCCCGGCCGCACCTGTCCGCTTGAAACGGAGAGGTCGCATAGTGGCCTAGTGCGCGCGCCTGGAAAGCGCGTAGGGTGAAATCCCTCGTGGGTTCGAATCCCACCCTCTCCGCCCGGCGACTCCAAACGGAGTTGCGCCGTCGACAGGCGATGGAACGATCCAAAGCGCGGCCGGGACCAGTCGAGGACAGTCGAGGCGACCGCGACCGATGTACTTGCCCTTTGTACCGCCCGCGATTCGGGATTCGAATTCGGCCGCCTGCCACCAGACTCGCAAGCTACGCTCTAAGGCTGCGGCAAGCGGGTACGCTATGTAATGCTTGCGGCAGGGGAACGGTCTTTGAAGTTCGCATTCGGAGGCGATAGAGCGTGATCATCGACACCCACAACCACTTGTGGAATATCGAGACATCCGATCTTTACTGGCTCACGCCCGAGCTGCGCGCGGCGGGGGGACCGCTGGTGCGCAATTACCTGGTCGAGGACCTTCAAGCGGCGTTCGCCACGGTGGGCGTTGACCGGTCGATTCTGGTACAAGCGTGGCATGATCCCGACGAGAACGAACGCTGGCTCGAACTCGCGAGCGAAACCGAGGTTATCGCCGGGGTTGTTTCGTATATCGACCTTCAAGGTCCCGACGTCGGCAAGCTGCTCGACCGGTTCTCGGCATTTCCAAAGTTCCGCGGAATCCGAGCCGCGGGTCAGGACGCGCCCGACGACGATTGGCTGGGCCGCGCGGACGTAAGAGCCGCGATCGGAGAGCTGGCCTCGCGCGGCGAGCATTCCCTGGACCTGCTTCTCAACATCCCGCAGCTAAAGGACGTTCCCAGGCTCGCCGAAGAAAACCCCGACCTGCCGATGGTCCTCAACCACCTTGCGAAACCGCAAATTTCCGAGGCCGGATACTACGAGCCGTGGTCCGCACTGATGCGACCGCTCGCGGACATTCCGAACCTGGAATTCAAGATCTCGGGGATGCTTACGGAGGCGGGGCCGAATCCGGATTCGGCGACTCTCCGGCCCGCCGTTCAATTCATGATCGAAACTTATGGCTTCGAGCGGCTGATGTGGGGAAGCGACTGGCCCGTATCTCTGCTGGCCGGCAGCTACAAAACAAACTTCGACGTCGCCATGGACGCCATCGGGACGATGACCGCCTCGCAACGCGCCCTTCTGCTCGGCGGCAACGCCAGGCGCTTTTACAGGCTGGCCTGAGGGGCCCGGCTGCCGGTCAGCCGGAGGCGATCGAGCCTAGGCCGGCCCGGCCCCGAGTGCGACGAATCTCCGTTCGCGGCTGGACGTGTAAACCGCGTGGGCCATTTCGACCGCCTTCCAACCGTCATACGCATTGCCCAGGGGCTGGCGGCCTTCTTCGATGGCCGCCACGAACTCCATCCAGTCCAGTCTCCAAGGGTCCTTGTCCGGCTCGTGAAAGTGCCGCTCCTCAACCTCGATCTCTCCCCACTCGTCCCCGCGGCGGGCGATCCGAATGTGCGCCGAACTGTTGACGGTAACCGCGCCCCGCTCGAAGAAAATCTCGACTGAAAAGATATTCTCCCACTGGTTCCAGCTCGCGTGCACCTGGGCAACCCCGCCGGCGGCGGTGCGAAAAAGGCCGAATCCGTTGTCCTCGACAGGGTCGATGTTCCGCCAGTAGGCGTTTACGGCGAATCCGCAAGCCTCGACGAAGTCGCCCATGAACCACCGGCAAATGTCGAGCACGTGGACGCCGTTGTCGAGATAAGTCCCGCCGCCCGAAATCTCAGGCTCAACGAACCAGCCTTTGTCGATGGCGAACGTGCCCCTGTGACCGTACCGGCAACGCATCCACAAGATCGAGCCAAGCTCGCCCGAATCGGCGATTTCCCGGGCGCGCAAAACGGCCGGGTAGTGCCCGGTGGTTGAATCCGGTTTTCAGCGTCAGGCCGGTCCGCTCCGCGGCTAGATGTACCTCTCGCGCCTCATCCGGAGTTCTGGCCAGCGGCTTCTCACAAAGGACGTTCTTGCCGGCTTCCAGGGCGGCGATGCTCGCGGGAGCGTGAATGTCGTTGGAAGCGGAGACTATTACCGTGTCCACCGCTGGAGATTCCGTCACTCGCCGCCAGTCGGTAATGGCCTCGGCTCCATATTCCCGGGCCAGACGCGCGGCGCGGTCGGGCAGCGCGTCGGCCACAAAGACAAGCTCGGCGCCGGGTGTGTTGGCTACAAGCCCGGCTCTCGTGGACCCTACGCCTCCGGCTCCAATCAAACCGACTTTCATGTTCGCTCCAAAATAACTGATCCGGGCCGGCGGCGGCCCGGATCAGCATTGCTCTCATTCGGCGCTACTTGGGCATGGCCTTAAGCGCGTTATACGCCGGGCGCCCGCTGCCGTCCGGCCGCAAGATCCCGAACCCGTACTTCTCGTCGGCCGGTCCGACCGCCTGCTGAAAGTTCAGGTTCCAGACGAACATGTGGGTCACGTAGGGGAACTCCGCCTTCATCTTCTGAAACGCCCTTACGAGGAAGTCGGCCTGGTCTTGCTCGGAGTTGTACTGCGAGTACTCGTAGCCGGTCACGATTTGCGTGACCGGAGTGGCGCTCCAGCCGAATTCCGTGAACCAGATCGTCTTGTTCGGATCACCCTTGGAGATCATGATCGCCTTGAGCTCCACGAACCGATTGAAGAAGAAACTGGGATGGCTGGTCCAGCCCCAAACGCTCCGATTTCGTCCTCCGAGCGTGTCGTCCGGGTGATTGGGGCCGCCGTTGGGATGGACGCCCAGAGCGTCGAAGTAGTTCTTGACGTCAGGAAACTCTTCGTACACCCGGCGCACGTAGGTGGCATCGTCGATCGCGATGTTGGGATCGTTCACGCCGGTGGGCGTTGGCGCTCCGAAGATCACCACCACCGACGGATCGACCGACTTTATCGCCTCATATCCGGCCTTGAGCATTTCCCCATATTTGCGAATAGCGTTTGGAGCCAGGTATCCCCACTCATGGTTCAGGTTGGCCTCGTTCCATACTTCCACGGCGTGAATCTTGCCTTTGTAGCGCTGCATCAGCGCTGTCAGGAAAGGCTTGATATCCGTCACGTTCGCGGGAGGCCCGTGAGTGGTTCCGGGAGGTCTGGCCCAGGCCGGGGCGGCAACTACGCTCGCCATCAACTTGACCCCTCTCCGGGAAGGCGCGGTCAGCGCATTGTCATATTTACCCCAATTGAAGACGCCGCGTTGGGTTTCGATTTCTTCCCATCGAACCTGTTGCTTGGTCCAGTTGAAGCCGGCATCCACGATCTTGCCGACCACCTCGTCGGCGCGATCGTCATCGACCAGGTGAGCTTGCATACCGTATCCCTGCAAGCCCTGCGGAAGGACCAGCGGCGCGGGAACGGGTCCGGTGGAAATGGTGGGCAGAGGCGCGGCGGTCGGAACAGGCGTGGCCGTCCGAACGGCGGTGGGCGCGGGAGTGGCCACGGCGGTGGCCACGGGAACCGCGGTTACCACCGTCACTGGCGCTCCGGTCCTCACCTGCTCCACCGATACCGGCGTCACGGCGGTTCCCGATATGACGCCGAATTCCTTCATCAGGTCCCCGGTGTTGGCAAGCACCGCGACACCCTTGGGTCCGCCGCCGCCATCTTCGGTCCAAACCTGGAACACCTGGCGCTGCGCCCGGAGAACTTGTACGGGACCGTACACCGCATAGGAGATCGGAAGTCCGTAGAGATCGAGCCATCTGGACTCCGACAGGAATCTCGCCCTGATGGTCGGGTTCTGATCCAGAAGCCTTAAGTGATTTTGTTGGATTGCTTCGAAACCGGCTGCCGTCGTGGCGTCGTGCGCCGCGTCTTCCGGCAGCGCCGCGTGCGGCGGAGTTTGTCGAATCAACGTCAGCGCGGGGTCCTTGCCCGCGAGGTGCATTTCATCAAGGATGTTCAGGAAATTGAACGCCCTGGCGCCAGGGTTCCACTGCAAAATCGCCTTCTGAAACGCCTGGGTTGTGAATCCCTTGAAATCGAATCGGTTGGAGATCGGATACCCGATCTCGTCCAGGTCGAACTTCTGAAATTCGGTCCAGAAGGGGATCCCGCCGTCATCTGTGACGGCAAAGCCGTTCCCCGTCTCCTGACCTGTCTGACGGAAAAAGCGGCCGTCCGGCAGCGATTCCTCGTCGGGTAGATCGGCGGCGGTGACCACGGAGGCCGCAACCAGAGCTACCAAAGACACCAAAAGCCCTGCTCGGATAAATCTCCCCATCAAGACGCCCCTTCCTAACGATCGAGATTCTCTGTACTAAACGCCGGACTCAGCCTGGCGTCACCCTGCCGTTGGAATCTAAGCGCCTTGACTCGAGAGGTCAAACACGGGACTGCTCCGCTCGCCTGCCGTCGGAGCCGCGCTTAACTTTCCAAAGCCGCGCGGAGAAGCAAGCCCGACGGCGGTATCGCCGAATCGAGAGCTATCCACCTCAACGTTTCAGTCAAGCGCCACAAACGCTCGTCCCGTCCCGATGATGCTCGGATCGAAAACAAACACAAGCCCCGCAGCGTCCTCGGGAACCTGAAACGCAATCTTGCCCCGGATTCTTTCGCCGGCCGCCAGCCCCCCGTCGAGCGCGCCGCTCTTGGAGGCCGTTTGCGCGCCAAGGTCCAGGGTGAACTGCCGGTCGGTTGAATCTTTCAGGGCCATCTGAAGCAGGGTCGAGACGGTCGCTGGAGAGTCGCTCTGGTTTACGAACAGTAGCTCGACCGCCACATACATATTGCCTGCGTCGGGCCTGAAGATGTCATCCGTAGGCATTTCCCAGCCGAGTACGACGAGAACGAAGTCGCTGATGTCCATTACGTCGCCCACCGAATACGACTCCGTCCTGGACGCGGCTGTTGGGACTTCGGTCGACTGCTTCGTCTGGGCCGGCGCGGCGGTCGGGGCCTCGGTCGCCGGTTCCGTCGCTTCCGCCGTAGCCTCCGGCGCCTGAGTCACTTCGCCAATTTTCGCCGGCGCGACTTGCTCGCCGCACCCCGCGCCAACCAGGAAAACCGTCAGCGTAAACATCGACCCCGCAAGTACAAGATTGTAAAAACGTCGCGTAAACGCCATGGGAACACCTATACCTACGTTGAATCCGCGTATGAGACTTTGTTAACCGACTACAGCGGCGCCTGGCGACATGCCGTCAATGTTCGGTATAAGCGTCTCGCTCGCGGCAGATCAAGCGCCGGAGTCGCAAGTTTCTTTTGGATCAAGTGGCAGGGTGCGATCCCAGACCGCGTCGGATGCCTAAGGCATCAAGAAAGGCGAAGGCTAGTCCAGCTCGCTTGGTTCGGGCCGCGGCTGGAGCGGCGCGCTCAGAATCAACCGTTCGCCATCGCGGTCAACGGTGAACTCCACGATATCTCCGACCGCAATTGCAAACACCTTCTCACCCAGCTCGAATCCGTGGCGGAGCGAGTCTCCGTTTATTGCCAGGATTACGTCGCCCGGCTGAATGCCCGCCGCCTTGGCCGTCGAATCTGCCACTACTTCGACTATGTACGCGCCACGGTCGGCTTTCAGGTTGCGTTCGACGACCACGTCCTCGTCAACCGGACGGAACGACACTCCGAGATATCCGTGCTGCGTGCGGCCGTCCGTTAGGAGCGAATCGAGATGTTGCTTTATGTGCGTGACCGGGATTGCGAATCCGATGCCGTCGGCCCCTTCCTCACGGCCCGTGTTCATGCCGACTACTTGGCCCAACTTGTTCAGCAACGGCCCCCCGCTGTTGCCGCTGTTGAGAGCGGCGTCTGTCTGGATCATTCCAACCAGGTCGATTCGCATCTCGCCGGATTCCGTGGCCACTCGATTCGGGAACCGCCGCCCCGTTCCGCTGACTATTCCTTTGCTGACCGACCCCTCGAAGTTTCGCAGGGGGCTGCCGATGGCCAGGACGGTATCGCCGGCTCGGAGCGCCGTTGAGTCTCCCAGCGGCAGAATCGGAAACGGGCCACCTTCGACTTTCAGAATCGCGGTATCCATATATGGATCGCGGCCGATAATCTCGGCTCGCTTGAACTCGCCATTGCTGAGAATCACACGCAAGTTTGCCCGATCCTCCACGACGTGGTTGTTTGTAAGCAGGAATCCGTCGGGATCGAAAAAGAACCCCGATCCCGCAGAGAACGGACCCTGCGGAGTCCCGCCCTCACTCGGAAAATCCCCCTGGGTCAGACCAAAGATCGTGACCACCGCGGGCAGCGACCGCGCGATCACCTCTTGAATCTGTTCGGACTCGTCCTCCGAAAATTCGGTGGCAATCTGCTGGGGCGCGGTGGTCGACTCCGATACGTATTCGACAACCAGGGGCGAAGGCGCGGAACTGGCGCCAGCAAGGTACCCCCCTAAAGTGCCCGCGCCCCCGGCCAGCAGAATCGCGGCAAGCAGGACCGCATAGAAATAGCCGGGTAGCCTGAGCGTGGCGGGCTGTTGCATAACGTCCTCTCTGTGAGGCTGCGATTGGACCTGAGGGGCAAGATCTCGAGTATAAAGCCGCCTTGCCATTCCCTTACTTGCCGTAACGTCTCACCGCCGCGCCGCGTTACGCCTGAGGGTATGTCACCGCCGACCGGCCCGATTGCGCCGCTGCGCCGCGGAATCTTGGGGGCGGATTTCAAACCCGCCGTCCCTCGGCGCGCGCCTGGAGCCCAAACCGTCCGTCAGGGTTTTCTGTCCGGGTCTGGCCTGAAGTCAGGCGAGATATCCTCGCTGAAATAGCCGGTCAATCTCAGCAGAAAACTGCCTTCCGGGTCCGACACGTAGATTTCCGGGTTGTAGTCACGCTCGGACACAAAGGCGATGAACTGCCCGTCGGGCGACCACGCTGGAGAGCTATCAGCGCTCAGCTCGCCCTGCGGCTCGATTGGAATAACGCGCTCGTCCGAACCATCCCGGGCCATCAAATAAAGCCGGAACCGGCCGTCCCGATTGGATGCGAATGCCAGCGTCAGCCCGTCCGGCGACCACGCGGGCGACGTGTCCACGCCTTCCGACCCGGTAAGCTGCGTCTCCGTTCCGCTTGCCACGTCGAGCACGAATATATCGAAGTTCCCTCCGCGGTCCGACGCGAACGCGATCGCGCCGCCATCGGGAGACCAGGCGGGCTCCACGTCGGCCCTCGAATCGCTGGTCAAGCGCACTTCCTCTCCAGACTCGAGATTGATCGCATAGATGTCGGTGTTGCCGCCGCGAGTCGAATGGAACGCGATCCGGCGGCCGTCAGGCGACCAGCTTGGGCTCAGGTCGTCGCCCGGATCGGTGGTCACGCGCCGGGCGCTGAAGCCCTCCGGGTTCATCACCCAGATATCGAAATCGCCGCCCCGATTTTTTGCGTAGGCGATCGCGTCGCCCGCGGGCGACCAGGCCGGCATCACTTCGTCGGTTGGAACGTCGGTGATCCTCTCGAATCTCGAACCGTCGCCCGCGATCGCGAAGATGTTGAGATCGCGTCCCTGGTCACGCTGGAAGGCTATCGTGTGATCGGCTAGCGGTCGCGGACTCTCCGTTGCAACCGCGACCGGAACCGGCGTGGGCGTCGCCGTTGGAGTTGGAGTCGGCGTAGGGGTAGCCGTTGGCGTCGGGGTCGGAGTTGGAGTCGGCGTGGGGGTAGGCGTAGGCACGGGAGTGGCTGTCGGAGTCGGAATAGGTGTGGGCAACGGAGTTGCAGTCGGAATGATCACCGGCGGCGGCGGCGTCCTTCTTGGCGGCATCGTTGCACGCGACCGCGCTTCCTCGACCACCGGCGCCCGCGTCTCGATAGCCGCGGGACGTGGGTCGGGCGCTGGTTCGAATATTGATTGCGTCACGCCCGCCTCTGCTTGGGCGCAAGCCGCAAGCGCAAAAATCGCCGCGGCGGCGAGCAGCCACCTACCTCCCCTGGCTTTAATCCGCGATCTCGGTTTCACGATTCGCGAGCGGGCGTCGTTCATGCCGTCCCGCTCGACCTAACCAGCGCCGCCAAGCAGTTCGTCAAGGGATTCCTTTGCCGTCGCGAATAGCTCGGGGCCCGTTACCCCATAGCTCCTGGCGCGGACCTTCAGATGCGGTTCGAGCGACAGATAATCTCCAACCCGCTCCGCGCGCGCCGCCTCCAGCAGCGCTTCCCAATTTGCAACACCGTGTCCCGCCGGGACCATTTTCTTGTCCGCTGTCGCGTCTTTCACGTGGAAATACCGTATGTAGTCTTTTAGTAACGGCCATGCCTGCGTGACCGGATCGACGCCTGCAACCACGAAATTGCAGGGGTCGAAAGCCATTCCCAGATTCGGCGAGTCGACCGTTCGCAGCACGTCCAGACAGCCCTCGGGCGTCTCTCCGTAAAGGTCCGATTCGTTCTCCAGAGCCAGCGTCACGCCCGGCGCCTCATCGCGAGCCGTCTCACACAGCTTGCCAAGCCTGCGCATCACCTCGCCGCGATGCGTTCGAATGTCTCCGCCTTCGGGCGGGTAGTAGGAAAATATCCGGATATAAGGCGCTTCGAGCCGGCGCGCGGCGCGCAGCGCCCCGCGAAATCGCTCAAGATCGCCTTCGAACGGCGCGTCTATTCGATACTTGCCCACCGGCGACCCGATCGCCGAGCACCTCATGCCCGCGTCGGCCAAAGCCGAGGCTATGCCATCGAGGTCCTCGGAAGTAGCATCGACAATGACTTTTTTGTCGCCGCCCGGAAGTTGAAACTGGCGAATCTCGATGAACGCAATGCCGAGCTCGGTCATGTGCCGGAGCTGGTCGGGGAAGAGGTCGGTTATCTCGTCGCCGAATCCGCTGATCTGCCAAACCATACAGGCGCCCTCCGCCCAGGTATGGCCTCCCCCAAGACACCGAGAGTATAAGCTCCGCCGGTCCGGTTGGCTCTAACGCCCCAGGACGGCTGTAAACGCCTCCTGCGGGATTTCCACGTTGCCGAGTCGCTTCATTCGCTTTTTGCCTTCCCGCTGCCGTTCGAGAAGCTTGCGTTTTCGGGTAACGTCGCCGCCGTAGCACTTGGCCAGCACGTCCTTGCGAACGGCGGGCACCGTTTCGCGCGCGATGATCTTCCCATCGATCGCCGCCTGCACGGCCACCTGGAACATCTGTCTGGGAATCAGCTTGCGCAGCCGCTGCGCAAGCTCCTTTCCGATCTTCTGGGAGTGGGTCCGGCTGGCCACGGTTGAAAGAGCGTCGACGACGTTGCCGTTTACCAGAATGTCGATTCGAACGACGTCGGTCAGCCTGTACTCGGTAACGGAGTAGTCCATCGAAGCGTAGCCGCGAGACACGGACTTGAGCCTGTCGAAAAAATCGATCAGCAATTCTGACAGAGGCGTCTTGAACGTCAGCAGCACCCGCTCCGGCTCCAGGTACTCGATTGTTCCGTGCTCCCCCCGGCTTTGCCTCACCAGCTCCATGATGATGCCTATCGACTGAGCGGGCGCGACTATGCTCAAATCCGCCCAGGGCTCCCTGACCGCCGCAATCCGGTTCCGGTCTGGCATGTTTCCCGGACCATCGACATCCATCGTTTCGCCGTCGACCGTTTCCACCCTGTATTGAACGCTTGGATTGGTTGTTACCAGCGCCAGATCGTATTCCCTTTCGAGCCGTTCGCGGACGATCCCCATGTGCAAGAGTCCGAGAAAGCCGACCCTGAAACCGAAACCGAGCGCGCCCGAATCCTCCGGGACGAACACGAGTGCCGAGTCGCTCAACCTGAGTCGTTCGAGGGCCGACCGCAACGCCGAAAAATCGCCCGGATCCTCCGTATAAAAACCAGCGAACACCATCGGCTTTGCCGGTTTGTAACCCGGTAGAGCCGTCGAAGTCGTGTCGCCGCTCCGAATGATCGTGTCGCCGACCGGACAGTCATGAACGTCTTTAAGACCGGTCCCGATGTAGCCGACTTCTCCGGAAAACAGGCTCTCGATGGGCGTGAACTCCGGACTGAAGATGCCGACCTCCAAAGCCTCGCCTTGCTTCTTCGTGCCGCTGAGGCGAACCGCGTCGTGCGCCGAAACGGAACCATCCACCACGCGCACGTAAGCCATGACTCCGCGGTGCGGGTCGTAGCTGGAGTCGAACACCAGCGCCCGCAGCGACCTGGACCGCCCGCCCGCGGGCGGCGGGATTCTATCCTTGATAGCTTCGAGCACGTCGGGCACGCCAGATCCGGTCTTGGCGGAAATGGCCAGGATTTCGGTCTCGTCGTATCCCAGGATTTCGCTTATCTCGCCCCGAACCGCTTCGGTGCGGGCCGTAGCCATGTCGATCTTGTTGACCACGGGGATAATTTCCAGGTCGAGCTCCATCGCCATGTACGTGTTGGCGATGGTCTGAGCCTCGATTCCCTGAGAAGCGTCCACCAGGAGCACGGCGCCTTCACAGGCCGCGAGCGCCCTGGAGACCTCGTAAGAGAAGTCCACGTGGCCGGGGGTGTCTATCAGGTTGAGTTGAAGTCTTTCCCGGTCCGCGAATTCATAGGTCATGCGGACGGCCTTGGCTTTTATCGTGATGCCGTGTTCCCGCTCGAGATCGAGCATGTCCATCAACTGGGACCGCATCCGCCTGCGGGAAACCGTTTGGGTTATTTCCAGCATTCGGTCGGCCAGCGTCGACTTGCCGTGGTCGATATGGGCGATGATGCAGAAATTACGTATGTTGGCTTGAGGAATGTTCGCGCTCACCTGCCGATTCTAGTTCAGGTATTGCGGGCCTGGCGCGACTTCCAGGAGGCGAGCCTGGGGCGAACCTCTCGAACCGCCTCACCCTCATACAAGCACCGACAACCGCTCCCCCTGCGGGGACTCGTCCCCGATCAGAATATGAGGGGCGCTAAAAGGCTAACAATTGGGGCGGGAAGTCTAACTCTGCCGACGGCTTCGCATTTCGTATATAGCCTGTATAGCCTGCAAGAGCCTTCGGAACTGGTCACTGCCACGCTCTATGATTCCGCTCCACTGGGCAAGTTCGGACTCGGACATTTGCAGAGCACGTTCCACACGTATAGACCGCTTGCGAATCCATGAGGCGACCTTCTTGAACTCAACGTTCCCTTCCGTGCGGGCAATTCGCAGACACTCCGCCACCCCATCGTCGCAGTCCGCATGGAACAACCAGCCGTTGAAATTAAGGAACACGATAGTCGTAGTAAGCGCTATCCGCTTGTTCCCATCCACAAATGGAAGATTCTTAATAATCGATATCAGCAAGGCTGCTGCTTTGTCGGGCATAGTCCGATATAGAAAGACTCCCCCGAAGGTTTGGGCCGGTTGTGCTAGAGCGGAAGCGAGCAATCCTTGGCCGGCGTCGCCTCCCAAGAAACGGAACTTCGCATCGGGCTCGGATGATTCGGGTACAGCTCCGATGCTAGTTCGGACATTACCTGACTTACGATCTCGACTTCGGGAAACCAGTAAGCTCGCCTAGTGACGCTCCAGCTCCAGTAGAGTTTCCCTGTTCATCTCGACGACAGTTCGCGTAATTTTGCGAATCTGCTCCTCGGAAGGCTTCCGGACAACTGCCTGCTTGCGAGACCTCGTCACTTTCGTCCCCTTCGTCGGTTTGGCATTTTGTCTAGAAGAATCTTTCATATCGCAGTCCTGCATTGGGCTCCCGAATGCGTCACATCGTATCAGGCCATATACATCACGGTACATGCCCCGAAGGGAACATTATGTTAACCAAGGACATACCCAATCGGGGATGATGGCGGCCGATCCCGTGCCAGCGGGAGAGGCCCGCGTCTGAAGCCAACGTAATTATCGAGAAGCCCCGTTACAAGACGGACAGGGTTGACTGCTACTAGCCTGCTAGTTTCCTGCGCACTCTCCGGGCCAGCGCGAACAGCTCTTCCGATCCGAGCGATCCGGCGACTATCGAGAAAACTGCGGCGCCGAGCGCCACGTAGCCCGCGAGCAGTCCCAAATTCGGCAACGTCGAGCCGCCCTCCCACGTGCGCCAGACCGCCCCGAAGACCGCCAGCCCCATCAATGCCGACGCGGCCAGCGTTCGCGCGGCCGACAGCCACGTCGCCCGATCGTAAGCCGCCGCCGGAAGCCTGCGGCGAAGGAAGGCGTATAACAAGACCGCCTCCAGCAGGACTCCCACGGATACGCCCAGCGCCAGCCCGTTTATCCCCATTGACAGCGACAGCAGCCACGAGACCAGCATGTGAAGCGCCACAGAGACGCTGCCGATGATTACCGGAGTCCTGGTGTTCTGCATGGAGTAAAAAGCGCGAGCCAGCACCTCGACCGCCCCGTGCCCCGCCATGCCTACGGAGTAGAAAACTAGCGCCCCGGCGGTAAGCGACGTGGCGGCCGCGTCGAACGCGTCTCGTTCGAACAGAACGGACAGAACAGGCTCTGCGAGGACCGCCAGACCAACGGACGCCGGGACCACCAGAAACAAGACTCGCCGCAACGCCCAGTGATACTGACGCGCGAGACCATCCCGGTCCCCCCGCGCCCACCTCGACGAAAACCCCGGTAGCGACGCCTCCGCAAACGGTATCGCCAGCACACCCACGGGAAACAGCAGCAACAGCCAGGCGTTGGCCAGCGCCGATACGGAGGCCGGCCCTATTAGCGAAGCCAGGAAATTGACAAAGAAGAAACTGACCTGAATCACCGCAAAACCGAACAGCCTCGGAATCATCAGGGAGATCACGCGGGTCACCCCCGGGTGCGCGACGACGGTTGAAAATGGAAACGCGATGCCGATCCGGGCCAGTCCAACCTGCTGGATGGCCAGATGAATCAAGGCCCCAGCAACCGTTCCCCACACCAGGCCCATAATCCCGTGCTCACCCGACAGCAAAACTCCGCCGCCTATCGTCCCGATGTTGTAAAAGACCAGCCCCACGGCCGGAATCAGGAACCGGCGCTCGGACTGGCTTATTCCCTTCGCCACGGACGAGAGGCCGAGCAGCAGCGGCGAGAGCATCAACCATCGCGTGGCTCTGGCCGTCAATTCCTTGGTCGGCTCGTCGAATCCGGCGACTAACCAATCTGTCAGCGGCTGGGCGAACACCACGCCAAGCGCGCCGACGACGATCATGAAGACCGCTACCAGATTGAACAGACCCGTGGCTAGCCGTCGAAGGTCCTTGCGATCGCCGGAGTCCTTGTATCGCGTATAGACTGGAATCAGCGCCGAAACCAGCGCTCCCCCGGCGAACAACGTAAACAGCGTGTCGGGTATACGAAATGCCGCAAACCAGGCGTCCGCCTCGGGTCCCACCCCGAACAGAGAGGCGATTACGGCCTGTCTGACAAACCCCAGAATCCGGCTGACAAGATAGAAGCCGACCAGAAGGGCCGCCGTTGCCGCGACTCCATCCCCGATTCGGGCGCTGTAGTCGGTGGACAACTTAGCCACGGCAAGTTCCGATTGCTCCGTTCACTCGCGGTAGTATGCCGGAGTCCACCTGCACCGTTGCGAGACTCGCTGCGTACTGACTCGAACTTGCACAACTTCGACCCGTCAAATCTCGAGTTTGTGGCCCTGTCTTTCGAGGGTCCCGACCAGCCGTATTCACAAGCCGGCGGCCTGGGCGTTCGCGTGACCAATTTGACCGAGGCTATGGCTCAAAGGGGATTCGCCACGCATCTCTTCTTCATCGGCGACCCTGATCTGCCTAGCTATGAAGAGCGCTTCAATGGAACTCTCAAGTTGAACCGCTGGTGCCAGTGGCAAAGCCGCCATCACCGGAGCGGCGTCTACGAAAACGAAGACTGGAAAGTCCTCCACTACCAGGAATCGATTCCCTGGCACGTTACCGAGTTCGTCGTAAGACCGGCGATCAACGCCGGCAAGTGCGTCGCGGTCATCGCCGAGGACTGGCAGACGGCCGGCGCCATGAGCCGCCTGAGCGACTCGCTGCATTTCCACGGTCTGCGTAAAAAGTGCATATTGATGTGGAACGCCAATAACGACATGTCGTTCCACCGCATCAACTGGGGCCGTGTGCGATATACGGCGCAGGTCACCGCCGTAAGCCGGTACGTCAAACACCAGATTCGAGCGCTGGGCGCCGACGCGCTCGTTATCCCAAACGGTATCCCCAGGAAATTCTTGGAGCAGCCGTCGACGTCCAGCGTGCGTTCTCTTCGGGAGGCGGTTTCCGCCGATATATTCTTCTTCAAAATCGGACGGATGGACCCCGACAAGGGCTGGCTCGAATCCGCCGACGCCGTCGCGGACCTCAAGCGCCGGGGCGTGCGCGCCAGGTTGGTCTTCAAGGGAGGACTGCATGAATCGCATCGCGACAACTTTCTTGGACACGCGAGATGGCTGGGTCTCCGCGTGAGCCAGGTCCATCTCGATGGCCGCTCCCTACAGGACATAGCCGCGTCGCTCGGGCGGGCCGAGGCGGACGCGGACGTGATTGACATCCAGACGTTTATTCCGGACGAAGCGCTGCCCGCCCTTTACGCCGCCGCCGATGGGACGCTGGCCAACAGCCTCTACGAACCGTTTGGGATCGTCGGTCTGGAGGCGATGGCCGCCGGCGGCATAGCCTACGTGGGATCGACCGGCGAGGATTACGCGATTTCGGGCCAGAATTCGGTGGTCCTCGACACCGGTTCCGGCGAGGAGATCGCTTCGATGGCGATGTCTTTGCGCAAAGACCCCGACTGGAGCGCCGGGATCCGCCGGAAGGGTCGTGAGCTGGCGGCGCTGTTTACGTGGGACAATTCCATCGAAATAATGCTCAGGAAACTGCCGCTTATGGCGATCCGACAGGGCTTGGAGTCGCAAACCCCTGGCTGAGAATCTCGTAATCTATTCGCTCGTTCACCAGCCTCGACGGGTCCGCCTGCCCGCGCGGCCGATCCCCGACGCCGCAACGCCCGAGGAGATCGAGCCCCTGCTGTTCGATTCCGAGCTGGATAAACACTACCTCGACGTCATCGCCAAATGGAGCTACAAACCCGCCTGCGAGACCTGGCGTCGAATGCTCGAAGAGGGGATGAAGCTGGGTATCGGATTTTCGATGTCCGCGCTCGGGCAGTTTGAACAGTGGCATCCGGATCTGCTCGAAGACTTTCAGGGTCTGGTCGCCCATCCCAACGCCGAGCTGATCGGCGTGGAGCCATACCACGGCGTCTCTCTCCTTTTCGATCTGCGGCTTTTCATTCAACTACTGCGGGAAATGAAGTCTCGGATGAGGACCTGTTTCGGAGTGGAACCGGCCATAACCGACACCACCGAGATGATGATGTCATCCGACATCTACGCCGCCATCAAAGCGGCCGGGTTTTCGGGCACGTTCATGGACGGACGGCCCTGGGTGATGGAGTGGCGCTCCGCCGCGCGCCTGTACCATTCGGGCCGCGGGCCAAAGATACTCGTAAGGCGCCTCGACCTCAGCGACGACGTAGGCTACAGGTTTTCAAACAAGAGCTGGGAAGGCTGGCCGCTTACGGCAAGCGACTATGCAACACGGATCGCGGACGTCGAGGGCGAGGTCGTCACCCTCGCCTGGGACTTCGAGACGTTCGGTCATCACCATGACCACGGTACTGGCATTTTCGAGTTTCTCAGGGCCCTGCCCGCCGAGCTAGACCGGCGCGGCGTTCGATGCCTTACGCCCAGCGAGGCGGTAGCCGCGCTGGGTCCGCAAAGCCATGACATCCCGCTCCCGCCGTTTCCCGTAACCTGGGCCGGACTCCACGGTGGGCAGGAGTTCTTCGTTGGGAACGACCTTCAGCGGGCCGTATTTCGCCTGATGGTGGTCGCGATGAACCACGCCAGGCTCCTGAACGATCCCAAACTGGAAACGATAGCTCTTTGGCTATCGCAGTCCGACAACCTGCACTGGCTGCAGTGGGTCGCCGGCGCCGGATCCGAAGCGGACGTTTCCGCATACTTCACGCCGGAAGCCTGGCGCCGCCTGGGCGTTGATCGAATGGTCTGGGAGCATCAGTGCGTCTACAGGAATTTCATCGACGCAATGAACCGGGCATAGTCGAGCGGTGAAGGGCTACAGAAGCGAGGTCACGCTCCGCGACGGCAGGGAGGTCCTTCTCCGTTCGCCCGGTCCGGCTGACGTGAAGCGAATCTTCGACTGGTTTACCGAGCTCGTTGCCGAAGACACCTTCATTGCAGCGCCGCCTTCGGCCCGGCCGACGCTCGAGGACGAGGCGAAGTTCCTCGGCTGGGGTGCATCGAGTCCGGCGACGCGCTGCATCTCTACGCGGAGGACTCGCTCGGTCAATTCGTCGGTCACATGGGCATCGACAGACAACACGGACGCCATGCCCATTGCGGCGAACTCGCCACCTCCGTGTCCAGGGGCTGGCGGGATTGTGGGCTTGGAACGGCGCTAATACGCGCGCATCTCGCCGAGATAACCAGGCTTGACCTTCGCATGTTGTTTCTGAGCGTTCTCGGCAACAATCCGCGCGCCATTCACTTGTATGCGAAGTTCGGCTTCCGGGAATGCGGGCGCCGTCCCGAATATGCTCTGTACAAGCGCGAATTCGTCGATTTGATCGACATGTTTTTGCCGGTTTCCGACATCAGGCTCTAGCCCCGCCAGCTACTTCGCCGCGCCGCGGGCGGCTTCCCGCCACGGTCTATTCGACCAGGGCTTCGATCCTGACCCGCGCGCCCGACCGTATCGACCGCAATTCGGCAATCGGCGTCGACCGGAGACTCCCGATCACGTTAACCGCGCTGGCGGCCCTAATATCGTCCGGCCCGTGACTTGCCGGCGTCGGTCCGAAAAATATGCAAAAAGCATTGCCGGGCGGCCAGTACGCCAGATCGCCAAGATCGACGGCGGCGCTTGCGCCGGGTTCCGGGTCGGCTTGCACCGGAATTGCAAAATAGTGCTCGTCGCCCCAGGTGTTGATTGCCGTTTCGATTGGAAGAGCTTCGGCTATCGCCGTGGCCGTTGCCGTGTCCGAAAGGTCGGCGCTCAACTCCAATTCGCCGTTCCAGCTGATCTTGATTGCCTGCATCTGTCGCCTCCGTTTTGGTTCTCTGGGAATTCTAATAGCCCGGTTCGTATGCGCGGAGACGGTAACTCGTCATTCCCGCCAAAGCGGAGAGCCCGATCCAGCCCCCTTACCGTCATTCCGACGCAAGCTCGAATCTAGCCCCCCCTACCGTCATTCCCCCTTTCGCCCGAATCCAGCCCCTTACCGTCATTCCGGCGTAGGCCGGAATCCAGAGAGGCAGCGGGGCACTGCCTGCGCGACAATGACCCCACGCTGTCCCCTCCAGTCATTCCCGCGTTCGCGGGAATCCAACGTGCCCGGCCCCGAAGCGCGGAGACGGCAAGGCGCGACCGTTATAATCCGAGTTTCATTCGGGGGTTCGGCGGATGCGGGTCGGAATCATCAACGGCGTCAGCTATTTTGGGCTTGACCTGATTCGCTTGCTCTCGACTCATCCCGAAATCGAGATAAGCGCAATTACCGCGCGGTCTCAGGCCGGCGATTTGTTCGGCGACGTATTCCCGCATGTAGCCGGCCTGCCTTGCGGATCGCGGCTCAGCCGGATGCGGCTTACCGAAACGATTGAAGCCGACGTTGACTTCGTTTTCTCTTGCCTGCCTCACGCCGCTTCGGCCGAGGCGCTGTTTCCGTTCATCGAGCTGGGCGTTCCGGTCATCGACGTCAGCGCCGACTTCCGCCTCAAAGACGCCGCCGTCTACGAAAAGTGGTATGGAGTAACCCATCCCGCTCCGCAGCTGCTCGACGACGCGGTCTATGGCCTTACCGAGATTCACAGAGCGGAAATATCGCAGACCAAAATCCTGGGGAATCCGGGTTGCTATCCAACCGCCGCCATTCTTGCCCTGGCGCCCGCCGTCTCCGAGGGATTCGTGGAGCACTCCTTTATCGTCGATGCAAAGTCCGGTGTTTCCGGAGGCGGCCGCTCGCTGCGTCTCGACAACCACTATTCAGAGGTAAATGAGAGCGTTCACGCGTATGCCGTAAGCGGCCATCGCCACGTTCCCGAGATGGTGCAGGAGCTGTCCGCGATCGCCGGGACTACCGTGTCCGTCACATTCGTTCCCCACCTGGTGCCCATGACTCGCGGCATACTCGCTACCTGTTACGCCACGTTGACGGAATCCGTGACGCAGGCCCAACTCGCAGACCTATACCGGTCGGCGTACGCGAACGATCCCTTCGTGCTGGTGACCGACACGCCGCCAAGAACCAAATGGACGTATTCGAGCAACTACTGCGCGCTCAACGCGACGCTCAACGAGACGGGCGACATTGTGATTGTTACCGCGGCGCTCGACAATCTGGTCAAGGGAGCGGCCGGCGAGGCGCTGCAAAATGCGAACGTAATGATGGGAATAGAAGAAACCGTCGGGCTCTCCGCCCCTCCGGTTTACCCCTAGGACTTTGACCTTGCTCGACAACTGTAAACCGGTTGAAGGCGGAATCGCCGCGCCGTCAGGTTTCGTTGCCGGCGGCGCGGTGGCAGGCATAAAGCCGTCCGGCAATCCGGACCTGGCCGGCGTTTTTTCCGAAACCGGCGCATGTTCGGTGGCCGGCGTCTTTACCACCAACGTCGTCAAGGCGCCGTCGATTCGCTACAACCGGGCCGTAGTCGGGCGGGGGCGGGCGCAGGCGATTGTTTGCAACAGCGGAATCGCCAACGCCTGCACCGGTCAGGGCGGATTCGAAGACAACATGCAGATGGCTTCCGCAATGGCCTCCAGAGTGGCGATATCGTCCGACCTGGTCCTCGTCTGCTCCACCGGCATTATCGGCCACCGGCTTCCCATGGGAAAGATCGAGAGCGGAATCGGCGACCTGCGGCTTACGGCCGACGGCGGCCTGCGGGCGGCCGAAGCCATCATGACCACGGATACGTTCGCCAAGTCCTCCGCGCTAGAACTCCACACACCGGCCGGTCCCGTCCGAATAGGCGGAATGTGCAAGGGGGCCGGGATGATTCATCCCAACATGGCGACCATGCTCGCCTTCCTTTCGACTGACGCCGCGATCGACGCCGGCCTGCTCAAAACGATTCTGACTGGGGCCGTCGACGACAGCTTCAACATGATCTCGATCGATGGCGATTCCTCCACCAACGACTCCGTATTGTTCCTTGCAAACGGAGCGTCGGGCGTGACTATCGGGCCGGACGCCGCCGTGGTCGAAGAGTTCAGCAGCGCGCTCGGCGGGCTGTGCGTGCAACTCGCCAAGGAGATCGTTCGGGGCGGAGAGGGCGTTTCCAAGGTTTTTGCGGTAACGGTCCGTGGGGCGTCCTCGACGACGCAAGCCCGAACAATCGCCCGGTCCGTCACCTCGTCCAATCTGCTCAAAGCCGCCGTTCACGGTTCCGACCCCAACTGGGGCCGGATTCTTTGCGCCGCGGGTTACAGCGGAGCCAACTTCGATCCTGATCGGACCGACGTATGGATAGGCCCCTACAAGGTGTTCGGCGGTGGCGTTCCCCAGCGATATCCCGAAGCCGATGCTTCCCGTTATCTTGACGGGCCAGAGTCCGAGATCGTCATCGACCTGCGGACGGGGCCTTCGACCGCCGTCGCCTGGGGATGCGACCTGAGCAAGGAATATGTCGAGATCAACGCCGAATACACAACGTGACGGCGGCGCGGATTACTAATCCGGCGCCGGCCCCCAACGCCGCTTCCGATCTCAACGGCTACCACGGAAAGTTCGTCGTCGTCAAGATCGGCGGAAGCGACGAGGCGACTTCCGCTTCCATCTTCGAAGACATCGCCCGGCTCGGAATCGAAGGCGCCAAGGTTGTCGTCGTGCACGGCGGCGGCAAGGCGCTCTCTCACTGGCTCGAACTGGCCGGACGGGAGACCAGGTTTGTGGACGGCTTGCGTGTAACCGACGCCGAAACACTCGAAGTCGCCGTCATGGTGTTCGCCGGAAAAGTGAATAAAGAGATCGTCTCCCGGCTCGTCGCGCTTGGCCTGCCGGCCGTGGGCATCTCGGGAGTCGACGCCGGCCTCGTGCAAGTTGAGCCGGAAACTCATCCGCCCGGACTGGGCCTGGTTGGAAGAATCGCCGCCGTGGATACGCTCTTGCTCGATCGGCTGGTCGAGTCACGAATGATCCCTGTGATAGCGCCGATAGCGGCGGACCGAAACGGGCAGATGTATAACGTCAACGCCGACACCGTGGCCGCCGAGATAGCCGCTGCGCTTGGGGCCGCAAGCCTCGTATTCGTAACCGACGTGCGCGGAGTCCTTGACGCCTCAGGGACACCCATCGAAACGGTGACGCCGCGGATCGCCCGGCAACTTCGCGAGGAAGGGACTATTTCCGGCGGCATGATCCCGAAAGTCGAGGCGGCGCTTGCGCCCCTGGGTAGCGTTGGCGAAACCCACGTCGTCGACGGATCGATGCCACATGCCCTGATCGACCAGCTTCGACGCCGCAACGGCCCCGGGACGCGGTTCGCTCTCCGGTAATTGACAGGCGCGCAAAAGGTGAGTCCAGCAGTGCGCCTGGTGATACAATCGCCGTCTCTGTCCGCCACCTCTGGGACGACGCCTTGACTCAAACGGCTACCGATTGGAAAGCGCTAGAAGAGCAGTACTACGTTCCGTGCTTTGGCCGGGCGCCGGTCACCATAGTGCGCGGCGAGGGCACGAGGGTCTGGGATGACCGGGGCCGCCAATACCTGGACTTCGCCGCCGGGATAGCCGTCAACACGCTCGGCCACGCCAACGAAGAAATCGCCGACGCCGTAGCCGACCAGGCGAGAACGCTCGTCCACACCTCTAATCTGTTCTACACGACTCCCCAGCTCGAACTGGCCCGGATTCTGATCGATAACTCGTGCCTCGACCGCGTCTTCTTCGTAAACAGCGGCGGCGAAGCCACCGAAACGGCCGTGAAGTCGGCCCGCAAGTACGGCCGGTTGAACCTCGACGGGGCGTATGAAGTAATTACCGCCAATCGTGGATTCCACGGCCGCAGCCTCGCCATGACGGCGGCCACCGGCACGCCCGCGTATCAGGAACCGTTCCAACCGATGCCCCAGGGTTTTGCTCACGTCGAATACAACGACCTCGCCGCCCTGGAGTCGGCCGTGTCGGACAAGACTTGCGCGGTAATGATCGAGCTAATCCAGGCCGAGGGTGGCGTGTACGTCGCAGACCCCGAGTACGCCGCCGGTGTTCGCAGTCTTTGCGACGAACGCGGAATTCTGATGATTCTCGACGAAGTTCAAACCGGCATCGGACGCCTCGGCGCGTTCTACGGTTACCAACTATTTGAAGTCGAGCCGGACATAATCGCCCTCGCCAAGGGCCTCGGCGGCGGATTTCCCATAGGAGCCACGCTCTTCAACGAAAAAAGCGCGGTGCTGCGACCCGGCGACCACGGTTCTACTTTCAGCGGTAATCCGCTCGTGTGCGCCGCGGCCAAGGTAGTAACCGAGAAGGTGCTGGAACCGGCATTCCTCGACTCGGTCAGATCGAAGGGCCGCGCCCTTCGGCAGGCTCTGGAGAATCTCCGGTCAACCGGGAAGGTCGTCGACGTTCGCGGACTTGGCCTTCTGCTCGGGTTTCAGCTCGATGCCGTCGAGACCGCCGACGCGCTCATCGCCGGCGCTCGCGATAAGGGTCTGCTAATCATCAAAGTCTCCGCCGATACCGTTCGCATGGTGCCGCCGTTGACGGTCTCGGAGAGCGAAATCGACGCTGCCACAAGCATAATTCATAACGTGCTACTCGATCTTTAGACGTAGTTCTTCGACACAAGAGAGATTGCCCAATGGAAAAGGTTGTACTCGCCTATTCGGGCGGCCTCGACACTTCCGTATCGGTCCACTGGATCGCGGAAAAATACGGTCTGGAAGTCGTGGCGCTCACCATCGATCTGGGACAGGAACGGGAGCTCGAGGGCGTCCGCGAGCGGGCGCTTAAGTCCGGCGCCGTCGAGGCGCGGCTAATCGACGCCAAAGCCACCTTCGTCGAGCATTTCGTTTGGCCCGCCCTGCAAGCTGGGGCCGTTTACGAAGATTCCTACTATCTGGCGACGGCGTTGGGACGCCCCCTCATAGCCTGGCTTCTCGTGGACGTCGCCCATGAAGTCGGCGCGTCCGCCGTCGCGCACGGTTCCACCGGCAAGGGCAACGATCAGGTCCGGTTCGATGTCTCCGTGGCGACTCTCGACCCAGACCTCCGGATTATCGCTCCGGTGCGCGAGTGGAAGATGACGCGCGATGCCGAGCTTGCCTACGCGGCCGAGCACGGTATCGAAGTGCCGGTCACCAAGGAAAGCCCCTACAGCG
Source organism: Chloroflexota bacterium (assembly GCA_965263025.1). Lineage (GTDB taxonomy): Bacteria > Chloroflexota > UBA11872 > UBA11872 > VXNJ01 > JAPOVO01. Next base: position 1,637,375 of record OZ253578.1, read on the forward strand.
TTGACGAAAACCTTTGGGGCAGGAGCATCGAAGCCGGTCCGCTCGAAGATCCGTGGCGGGAACCCGCGCGCGATGTGTTCGAATGGACGGTCGATTCGACCGAAGCTCCCGACGATCCGGACTACGTGGAAGTCGAGTTCGAGAGCGGGATACCAGTGGCCCTCGACGGCGAAAAGCTCGACGGCGTCGAATTGATCCAGAAGCTGCACCGCCTCGGCGGCAGTCACGGCATCGGGCGCACCGACCACATTGAGAACCGCCTGGTGGGAATCAAGTCGCGCGAAGTCTACGAGACCCCCGCCGCCGAGATCCTGCATAGCGCCCACCGGGAGCTGGAAAAACTCACGCTTGCCAAAGACCAGACGCGGTTCAAGCAATACGTCTCGAACGCCTACGCCGACATGGTCTACAACGGCCAGTGGTTTTCAGCTTTGCATCGAGAGCTGGCCGCCTACTTGAAAGTGAACCAGGAACACGTCACGGGCAAGGTCAGGGTCAAGCTGCACAAAGGCGCCTGCTCCGTCGTGGGCCGCGAATCGCCCAAGGGCCTCTATCAGATGAGTCTGGCCACCTACGGGCAGGAAGACGCTTACGACCATGACGCGGCAATCGGATTCATAAAGATTCATGGTCTAAGTCAGCAGACTCAGGCGCGAATTCAGCTTGGCAACCCCGGCCAAACACCCATCCTGCAGACGCCTGCCGACGGCGAATGACGCTCTGGAAGGGCCGCTTTGGACCTGGGGGCGGCTCGGAAGCGATCCGATTCACCAGTTCGTTCCAGTTCGACCGGCGGCTTTATAAAGAGGACATCGCGGCCAGCATCGCCCACGCCGAGATGCTCGGCGCAACCGGAATAATCTCAGGCGATCAATCCCAAGCCCTCGTTTCCGGCTTATCCCGCCTCCGGCTGGACATCGACAGGCAGGGGTTTCCCGACGACGCGGACGACGAGGACATCTTCACCTTTGTCGAGAGGCGCTTGGGCGAAATGATCGGCGATCCGGCCCGCGCCTTGCACACCGCGCGCAGCCGCAACGACCAGGTCGCCACCGATTTCAGACTCTATCTCAAGGGTCTGTGCCGCCGGACGGCGCTGGCAGTCTGCGGACTCGACGCATCGATCATCTCTTTGGCCGCAAGACACCCCGAAGCGATTACCGCGGGCATGACCCATCTTCAGGTTGCGCAGCCGGTGCTATTCGCCCATCAATTGATGGCTTATCACGAAATGCTCAGCCGCGACCTCGACCTTTTGGACATGGCGTTCGAGCGCGCCGACGTCCTGCCACTCGGCGCCGGCGCGCTTGCCGGCGTCCCGTATCCGGTTGACCCAGAGCGCGTCGCGAGGTCGCTCAAGTTCGGCAAGATCGCCGCGAACAGCATGGATGCCGTGTCCGACCGCGACTTCGTGCTCGACTTCCTGTATGCCACGACTTCAACGGCAATTCATCTGTCCCGGATGGCCGAGGACGTATGCGTGATGAATTCCCAACCGTTCTCCGCCATCAACATCAGCGATTCCTATTCGACCGGCAGCAGCATAATGCCCCAGAAGAAGAATCCCGACGTGGCCGAGCTGGCGCGTGGGAAATCCGGCCGGATAATCGGAAAGTTTGCGGGCTTGCTGGCGACGATGAAGAGCCTCCCCCTCACCTACAACCTGGACATGCAGGAGGACAAGGAGGCGGTGTTCGACGTGGAAGACAACATTCTTCCGACAATCTCCGCCCTCGACGGTCTCTTTGCAACGCTGGAAATCGACGAAGGGCGGATGCTCCAGCTGGCGTCTATGGGCAACTCCTCCGCCACCGACCTGGCTGATTATCTGGTAGGCGAGGGCGTCAACTTTCGTGAAGCCCACGCGGTCGTCGGCCGGATCGTCCGCGAGTGCATCGATCGCGGAACCGACCTTTCGACGCTCGGACTCGAAGAATTAGAGCCGCATTCCGGGGCGTTCGGCCCGGACGTGCTCGATCGCCTGGAACCGGCATGGTCGGTGCGGGCGCGAACCTCGCCCGGCGGGACAGCCCCCCGAAACGTGGCGTCGGCCATTGCCGCCGGTCAGGCTGCGGTTGAATCTGCCCGGAAAACCTGGGAGGCTCGCGCCCTGCCGCTGGACAGCCATGATTCTCACTCCGAAGATTGACTGCCTCACCATTCTGTGCCGGGGTCGCCGCCGCCAGGCGGCTGATTCGGTCAACCCCGTCGAAACACGCAATTGCCTGGGCGCCCGCGCCAAATTGCTGAACGAAGAGCCGCCGCCACATACGCCAAACCGCCGCAACGGCCGGAGGGCGTCCGGATGACGCGTGACCTGTCCATCGTGATTCCCGCCTTTCAGGAAGAGTTGAGACTGCCCAGGACGCTCGCGGCCCTGCACCACTTCGTCGCGGCGGGTGCGAGCGACATCGAAGTGCTGCTCGTCGACGATGGCAGCGAAGACGCCACGGTCGACATCATGAACGCCTGGTGCGCCGAGCGTCCGTTTGCGCGATCGTTCGCCCTGCTCCACGCCGGCAAGGCCCACGCCGTGAAAACAGGCGTTATGGCCGCCCGCCGGAATCGCGTGATTTTCATGGACGCGGACCTGGCGGTCCCGCTCGACGAAGTTCCGAAGCTGTTGCGGCAGCTCGACCGTGGGGCCGACGTTGCCGTCGGATCGAGGGAGGCGCGCGGATCGAGCCGGGTCGGCGAACCTCCGTTGAGGCGCCTTCGCGGTCGAGCGTTCAACTGGCTCGTTCAATCCCTGCTGGTCAAGGGAGTCAGCGACACGCAATGCGGCTTCAAGGCATTCACGAGGAAAGCCGCTCGCCAGATCTTTACGCGAACGCTGCTCCACGCCGCACCCGGGCCGGGCCTTAAAGGACCGAGCGTTACGGCGTTCGACGTCGAGGTGCTCTTCCTGGCGGAGTACCTTGGTCTCAAAGTCGCGGAGGTTCCAGTGCAATGGACCCACGTGCGCGACAGCAAGGTGCGCGCGCTTGCCGACCCGTTGCGCATGACGGGCGACGTACTGAGAATTCGCCTCAACGCCATGACCGGTAAATACTCCAGGCTGGAGTAGCAAGCTCTTGCGGATCGCTGTCTACGACGCTTGGCTTCACACCCTCGGGGGCGGCGAAAAACACATGCTCGAGGCCGCCCTCGCGCTTGCAGAACGCCACGAAGTGCACATACACAGCCACCGTCCGGTAACAGAAGAGATGCTCGAAACAGCGACCGGGCTACGCCTCGGCAACCTCAAGCTATGCATCGAACCCAACGCCCCCGCTAAGCACATTTCGCGGCGATTTCGCGACTACGACTTTTTCATAAATGCGACGCATGACAGCCTCTTGCCAAATCCATGCGCCAGAGGACTTCGGTTGCTGTTCTTTCCTCCTCCGCGACCCAATCGAATCCTCGCCAGCGCGGCTCGCGCCGCTGAAGCCGCGGCGCGGAGTCTTGGAGCTCCCCGGTATTCGGAGGGGTTCTACGGCCCCGAGCGCGTTGGCCGCGGCTGGTTCAGAAACACCGGCGGCACGGCCGAGATTATCACCGCCAGTTCTAGCGGCCGGCTTCGGTTCATGGCGGGCAACGCGTCGCAAGCGCCGAAGACCGTCGCAATCCTGGTCGAAGGTCGGGAAGTCCACCGCGCGGAAATCCCCCCGACGAAAGGCGGCTTCAAGCCGGTCGGCCCGATAGCGGTTCCGTCCAGCGGCGGAGTGGCCCCGACTGTCCAGATTCGGGTCGGCGGCGTCACCGCCGCCCTCGACGCCTGCGAAGCTGAGGACCGCGAAATCGGCATCGCGGTCGCCGATCCCAGCGCCGACTCGCTGCTCGAGATCCCGTACCGGCTCCTTACCCGGCGGCTCTTTCCACGACTGGGAGAGGCAATCGAACGGATCAATGGCGCTGGCGGACGCGACGATCTGGCGAGCTACGACAGAATCGTCGCAAACTCGCACTTCACCGCAGCGTGGCTTCGGCGGTGGTGGGACCTTCCATGCGAGGTCGTCCATCCACCCGTCGAAGCGATGGACACTCCATCGTCAATGGCGTCCAAGAGACCTGAAATCCTGTCCGTGGGGCGCTTTTTCGTGGGAGGCCATGGCAAAAACCATCGAATGATGCTCGAGGCGTTCGCGCGGATGATTCGGCGCGAAGGTCTCACGGGCTGGACGCTCCGTCTGATCGGCGCCTCGGGCGCCGCGCCCGCCGACCGCGTGTATCTGGCCGGTTTGCGGTCGCTCGCCAGCACGTTGCCAGTTCAAATAGAGACCGATGTCGATATAACCCGGATACGCGAAGCCTATCGGCGCGCAAGCATCTACTGGCACGCCGCCGGATTTGGCCGGAACGAAAAACGCTCTCCCGAAGCGTTGGAACACTTCGGCATCGCGCCAGTCGAAGCGATGAGCGCAGGCGCTGTTCCCGTCGTATTCGACGGCGGGGGCGTCAGAGAGACCGTCGAAGACGGTAAGTCAGGCTACTTGTGGAGATCGGCTTCTCGGTTACGAGAAATCTCCTGGCGGTTGATAAGGGACGCGAGTCTGCGAAATCGCGCCGCGGCGGCCGCCGCGGCGCGCAGCAAGCAGTTCAGTCCGGAGCGATTTCGGAAGGACTTTACCGGCATGGTCGAAGGTCTGTTCTCGTAGCCGGTCGCATCAGGCCCCAACTGTGAAACGGGCTTGACTTGCTAGACGCCGCAATCTGGACCGCGCTGCTCGTTCCGGCGAGCCTGGCCGGGCTTCCACTGGCTTCGCTCGTATTTGGAAACCTGCCGTCCCGCGGCGCGTTTCTCGCCAAGCCCATCGGGGTGTTGCTGGTCGCCTACGTCGGCTGGCTGCTTCTGTTTATCGGGCCGTTTTCCAACGACCGCCGATTCCATCTGGCGGTTCTGTTTGGGGCGGCGGCAATTTCAGTCGCCGCCCGCTACCTGATTCCACGGCTTCGCCGAATGAAGTATCCGACCTGGGGCCGGCTCGCGGCGACCGAGCTGATATTCGCGGCCGTTTTTCTCGCGTATGCCGTCTACCGGTCGAGAAATCCCGAAATATGGGGTACCGAGAAACCGATGGATTTCGCATTGCTCAACGGGATATTCCTCAGCCCGAATTTTCCGCCCAACGATCCGTGGTTCGCCGGGCACGGCATCAACTATTACTACTTCGGATATGCCATCGCGAGCGCCTTGACGTGGGCGTCCGGCGTTAAATCCGCCGTCGGCTTCAATCTCGCTCTCGGCACATATCTGGCCCTGGCGTTCGCCGGGGCTTGGTCTCTCGGATACGACCTCGCGGGCCTCATTCGACCTCTGGCCGGAAGACTTGCAAAGTACGGAACCGGAGCGGTTACGGCCGCGCTGGTCATGCTTGGCGGAAATCTATACATCCTCCACGTTATTGGCGACCAGACAGCATTGAGCTTTTGGAAAGGACTAGGCTGGGACGCTACGCGAGTAATTCAGTCGAGCGTCGACGGCGAGCTTGTCGACTACACCATCAACGAGTTTCCGGTCTTTTCGTTCATTCTCGGCGATCTTCACCCTCACGTGATGGCGCTGCCGTTTACCCTCCTGGCAATCTCCCTCGCGGTCGCGTGGTTCGTCAACTGGTCTCGCCTCACGCGGCTCACGCCCGGCGGCCTGGCCGTCGCGGTGATTTCGGGATGGGTGCTCGGAGCCCTGTACGTCCTGAATTCCTGGGACTTTCCGAGCTTTTTCGTTCTAATCCTCATCGCCGCCGGGGTTGGACTGCTTTGGTTCAATCCCCATCGGGGATTGCGGACGATCAGCTCGTTGATCGGGTCCGTCGTCGTGACCATGCTTGCGGCGGTCGTCGCCTACCTGCCGTTCCACGTGCAGTTCGAGCCGTTTGCGAGCGGCATCGGCTTTGTGCAGATTCGTTCCAGCATCACGCAGTTCCTCACCATCTTCGGCCTGTGGATGCTGGTCGCCATCGTCTATTTCACATACCGCTTGAAAGGCCGTCCCATTCGATTGGCCCTCTTTGCATGTGGCCTCCTGATCGTCGGCGTGGTGTGGCTGCTCTTCGACCGAATGGCCGTCTTCGCCTTGTGCTCGGTGCTCGTAATCGCCGCGCTGTCGACGGCGACGCGGAGCCGCGCCGGTCTCGGATTGGGCGCCGTCTCAGTCCTGTTTTTCGGAGGATTCGGGCTGGCGGCAATTCCGGAGCTGGTCTTCGTCAAGGACTTCTTCGGGCCGCCAAACACCCGCATGAACACCGTTTTCAAGCTCTACTATCAAGTCTGGCCCATTATCGGCGTCGCCTCCGGCGCGGCAATATTCTGGCTCGCAACTGAGACGGCCCGTCTGCCGAAGGCTAGACGGAGATTGCTTACGGCGGGACTGGTTCCGGTCTTTGCGTGTCTTGTCGCAACTTCGATGGCGTACACCGCTATCGCGGGACGGGCCAAGACCGAGTTCTTCGATCACGTCACGCTCGACGGTCTGGCCTACGCGCCCGAGGTTTACGCTTCCGACGGCGAGGCCGTGGAATGGCTGCGAAAGAACGCCGGGGCGCACGAGACTGTGCTCGAAGCATCCGGCAAGCCATACACCAGCTACGGTCGGGTATCGGCCTGGACCGGCATTCCCACTCTGGTCGGCTGGGTCCAGCACGAGCAGCTCTGGCGCAACATGGACCCGCTCGTCGCCGATCGGGTCGACGCCATCGACCGCATCTATTCAGGCGCACCCATCGAAGAGGCGTTGAATCTGCTTCATAGCCATCAGGTCGATTACGTATTCGTGGGATCTCTCGAACGCACCAAGTACGGCTACGGCGTGGTGCGACGGTTCTCGTTCTTACCGATAGCCTTCCACGCCCCCGGCGCCGTCATCTACAAAGTCCCGCCACCCGACTAAGCCGAGCTACGCTCCAGATCTCATGAGACGTCCAGCACTATTGAACGCGGTCGGGGTTTGCGATGTGGATCGCCTATTAACAGCCCAGCCCCCTCCCGTCATTCCGGACTTGATCCGGAATCCAGGGGCCGCGCGCCGGGAGAGCGCGGTCACGCAACCGCCACATCGTTCACCGCGCCGCCGATAGACGCGTCTGAACAGCTCTCGGTCTGATTGGAGTTAACTTTCACTTTGCAGTTTCAGACTTAAATCAGACATTCAAATCGGATCTCTAATGACTTCGCTTGCAAACCTGCGTTGAGAAACCAGAAGCGAGTTGGATTTGCTTCAGCCCACGGCGGCGGGAGTCTTGATAAATTCCCTGACCCCGGCCCAGGTTTCGTCGGCCTCGGAGTCGGTTGCCGCGACCATTGGCGGGGCCATCGTTCTGCCGCAGATACCCAGCTTTTCCAGCACCGCTTTACCCCTGGCGAGCGGGCTGCCCGCGCCCTCCAGCATCACGCCCGCGAGCGCTGCCGCCCGGCGTTGCATTTCGGCCGCGGTGTCCATGTCGCCCGCCACGAACGCCTCGAACAGCCCCACGTTGAGCTCCGGCGCGATGTTCGGATGAGGGCCGATAGAGCCATCCGCACCGTGCACCAGCGCCGCCAAAAAGTACGCCTCTCCGCCCACCGTGACTCTGAAATTCGGATCGTCGCCCAGTCGCGCGAGCACTTGCTGCAAGTAGGTGATTTGCCCGCCGCTGTCCTTTATCCCGGCAAGCCCCGCGTCGCGCATTCGCACGATAGTGTCCGGCTCCGCCGACAGCTTGGTCATCCGCGGGAAGTGGTAATACAAAATCGGCACGGGCGACGCGTCTATCAGCGCCTCGAACCACGCGACGATAGCGTCCTGATCGATCGGGAAGTAATAGGGGGGCGTCACAAGGCAGCAATCGGCCCCGGCGTCGGCGGACGCCTTGATCTGATCTATCGTCGCTTTCAGATTAGGCAGACCCGCTCCGGCGATAACCGGGACCCTGCCCCCCGCAGCCTCGACCGCGGTCGAGACTGCCAAACGCCGCTGGTCCCAGTCGATTGACTGAAACTCGCCCGAGCTTCCGAGCACGACCACGCCGTGAACGCCGCCCGCCAGCACGTAGTCAACCAGCCTGACAAGGCCGTCGCGATCCAGCTTCAGGTCCGGCGTCAAGGGCGTTAGCAACGCCGGCATCGCCCCTCGAATTTTGGGCAGTATCTCGTTCAATCGAGTCCCCCTTTTCAGGTCTGAAGGAGTCGCGCTTAACCAAGCCATCCCGTCATTCCGGACTCGATCCGAAATCCAGGGGTGGGGGCGCTGGATTCCCGCTCTCGGCTTGCGTGAGCACATGCCGCCCCGCTTAGCCCCCCTCCTCCCGTCATTCCGGACTTGATCCGGAATCCAGTGGCTCCCGTCATTCTCACAGCGGCGGGAATCCAGTGTATGTCATTCCGAAGTCCACTGAGGAATCTCACGCTGACCCGCCTCCTGAACGTCATCCTGAGCGAAGCGAAGAATCTCGCCTATGTTCCCGGCGCCGGGATTCCTCGCCGTCGCCTGTGCCGACCACTTCGGCAAGCCCCCCCTCCCGTCATTCCGGACTTGATCCGGAATCCAGTGGCTCCCGTCATTCTCACAGCGGCGGGAATCCAGTGTATGTCATTCCGAAGTCCACTGAGGAATCTCACGCTGACCCGCCTCCTGAACGTCATCCTGAGCGAAGCGAAGAATCTCGCCTATGTTCCCGGCGCCGGGATTCCTCGCCGTCGCCTGTGCCGACCACTTCGGCAAGCCCCCCCTCCCGTCATTCCGGACTTGATCCGGAATCCAGGGGTGGGGGGCGCCGGGGGGAGCGCGGTCACGCAACCGCCATCTCGTTTACCGCATCGTCAAAAAAGCCGTTTTTCAAACTTCACAGGGTAATTTTCAATAACTCATTGAAAATGCGGTATTTGCACCCGTCCCCGCAAAGCGTGTATCCGCGACCGTGGAGGCGGTTCGCCTTGCAACTGGCGCGTATTAGGTTAAATCGGTCACACTATTAGCCGAGGGTTTAGACGGCGTGGTTTCATTTGTCAGATCGGAGACTTGGGTGCGACAGATCAAATACGCGGCGCCGGGATCGGTCGAGGCGGCCGCGGCGATCCTGGCCGAACACGGCGCGCGGGCGCGCATGCTGGCCGGCGGGACCGACCTGATCGTGCAGATAAGAGAATGGCTGCGGGACGTGGACGTGGTGGTGGACGCCAAGCAGATACCGGAGCTGACGGAGATCGGCTTTGCCGGCGACGGGTCGATGACGTTGGGGGCGGCCGCGCCCTGTTACCAGATATACGGCAACGAGCGGGCGGCGCGGGCGTATCCGGGGCTGATCGACGCGGTGTCGATGATAGGCGGCACGGCGATACAGGGCAGGGCGTCGGTAGGCGGCAACCTGTGCAACTCGGGGCCGGCGGGCGACAGCATACCGCCGTTGATCGTGTACTCGGCTATGTGCAACATAGCTGGGCCTGACGGTCGGCGGAGCGTGGCGGCAGAGGACTTTTGCACGGGGCCGGGGCGCAACGTGCTGGGCGCGGACGAGCTGTTGACATCGCTGACGTTTCCGGCGCAGGCGGCCGGGACTGGAGCGCACTACCTGCGATTCATACCGCGCAACGAGATGGACATAGCGGTGGTTGGAGCGGGCGCGCGCGTAAGGCTGGACGGCGACGGGATAATCGAGGCGGCGCGGATATCGGTGGGCGCGGTGGCGCCGAGGCCGTTGCTGGTGGCCGAAGCCGGCGAGGCGCTGATCGGCAGGCAGGCCGACGAGGCCAGCTACGAGCTTGCGGCGGCGGCCAGCCGGGCGGCGGCCAGCCCGATAGACGACATGCGAGGAACGATTGAATACAGAAAGCACATGACAGGCGTGCTGACCGTGCGGGCGCTGCGAGGCGCGGTAGCGCGAGCGAAGGGAGGCCGGGTAAATGGCCACTGAGATGATCTCCGCGACCACGCTGGTGACGGCGACCATCAACGGCGACGCGACGGCGTTTCAGTGCGAGCCGCGCGACAGTCTCTTGGACGTACTCAGAGACAGGCTGCTGTTGACGGGGGCCAAGGAAGGCTGCAACAACGGCAACTGCGGGGCCTGCAACGTGCTGGTCGACGGCGTGCTGGTCAACTCGTGCTGCGTATTGGCGGTCGAGACGCAGGGGACCGCGATAAAGACGATAGAAGGCGTGGCGGAGCCGGAGGGCTTGCATCCCTTGCAGACGGCGTTCCTCGAGAACGCGGCGCTGCAATGCGGGATATGCACGCCCGGGTTCATCGTATCGAGCCTGGCGCTGCTGGAGCGCAACCCCGATCCGAGCGAACACGAGATACGGTTATGGCTGGCCGGCAACCTGTGCCGCTGCACAGGCTACGACAAAATCGTGCGCGCCGTCCAAGACGCCGCAATAAAAATGCGAAAGGCTTAATAAGCTCATGAGGACTCGATCACTTGATCTGGTAAAAAGCGGCGACTTCAACGTTATCGGCAAGCGGCCCGTCCGCCATGACGGCGTTGACAAGGTCACGGGCCGGGCGGCCTACGGCGCGGACATCTCGCTGCCCGGAATGCTGCACGGCAAGGTCCTGCGAAGCCCCCACGCGCACGCCAAGATCGTATCGATCGACACGTCCAGAGCCGAGGCGCTGCCCGGCGTCCACGCGGTGATCACGTACAAGGACCTTCCCGAGCCGAGCGAAGGCACCACGGAGCTAAACGAGAGCGGCGTGCAGGACACGTACTACAAGGCGTACAACATGCTGGCGCGGGACAAGGCGCTGTATGACGGCCACGCCATCGCCACCGTCGCGGCCACCGACCCGCACGCCGCCGAGCAGGCCACGCGCCTGATCGACGTGGAATACGAACCGCTCCCGCCGATGATGACTTGCCAGCAGGCGACCGCGCCCGGCGCGGCGCTGGTGCTGCCCGATATCTTCACCGACACGGAAGGGGAGCTCGACACCGAGCCGAGCAACATAACCAAGCACGTAATCTTCGAGGAAGGCGACCTCAAGGCGGGGTTTGCGGACGCGGACGTCGAGGTCGAGGCCGAATACAACACGGCGACCGTCCACCAGGGCTACATCGAGACCCACAACGCCACGGCGCGCTGGCATGAAGACGCAATGCTGGAAGTGTGGTGCAGCTCGCAGGGGCAGTTCGGCATCCGCCAGGAGCTTTCGGACCTGTTGCGCATGCCGGTGTCGAAGATAAAAGTGACGCCGATGGAAATAGGCGGCGGATTCGGGGGAAAGACGACGGTCTACCTCGAGATCCTGGCGGCGCTCTTGTCACGCAAGACGGGACGCCCGGTCAAGATGACGATGGACCGGGCCGAGGTGCTGAAGGGCACCGGCCCGACGCCAGGCACCTGGGAAAAGGTCAGGATCGGCGCCGACAACGACGGCAAGATCACCGCGGTGCACGTGACGCTGTACTTCGAGGCCGGCGGAGTGCCCGGCTCGCCGCTCGGCGCGGGCGTGATGACCGCGCTCGGGCCGTACAGCCTGACTAACTTCCGCATAGACGGCTACGAGGTCTTGGTAAACAAGCCGCATTCCCACGCCTATCGAGCGCCTGGCGCGACGATGTCGGAGTTCGCGGTCGAGACTGCCGTTGATGAAGTCTGCGAAAAGCTCGGCATGGACCCGATGGAGTTCCGGCTTCTGAACGCATCCCGAGAGGGCGACCTCAGGGTCGACGGACCGCCGTTCCTGCGGATCGGCAACGTCGAATGCCTGGAGAACATCAAGAACTCCGACCACTGGCAAACTTCGCTGGAACAGCCGGCGGAACCTCATCTGAAGCGCGGCCGGGGACTGGCGTCGGGCTTTTGGATGAACGGCGGCGGCCAGTCGAGCGCGCAAGGTCGGGTTAACCCGGACGGCACTGTAACGCTGCTTGAAGGCTCGGTGGATATCGGCGGTACGCGCACTTCGGTCGCCATGCAGATGGCCGAGGTGCTGGGAATACCGATAGAAGACATCAACCCGATAGTTCCGGACACCGATTCGATCAACTTCACGGGCGTGACCGGCGGCAGCCGCGTCACCTACGCGACCGGCTACGCGGCTTACGAGGCGGCGCGCGAAATCGTGCGGCAGATGATCGACGGCATGGCCGACGTATGGGAGGTCGATTCGCGGGAAGTCGAATTCGACAACGCCGTATTCTCGAGCAACGGCCAGACGGCCACCTTCAAGGAAGCTGCCACGCTGCTGGACGACGAGGACATGGGAATCCTGGGAACGGCCACAGTCTCGCCATCGCGGGCGGGCAACACCTTCAGCGTGCAGGCTGCCGACGTGGAAGTAGACACCGAAACCGGCAAGGTGCAAGTGCTCCGTTACACGGGGACGCAGGACGCCGGCGTGGCCATCTATCCGCCTTACGTCGAAGGGCAGCTTCAGGGCGGGATCGTGCAGGGGATTGGCTGGGCGCTCAACGAAGAGTACTTCTACGACTCCGAGGGGCGTCTTCGCAACGCAAGCCTGCTCGACTACAGGATGCCGACGTCGCTGGACCTCCCGATGATCGACACGATCATCACCGAGGTGCCGAACCCCGGACATCCGTACGGAGTGCGCGGCGTGGGCGAAGTGTCGATAGCGCCGCCGCCGGCGGCGATAGCCAACGCAATCCACAACGCCGTCGGGGTGCGGATGCGCGACCTGCCAATGTCACCGCCGCGGGTGCAAAAGGCCATCGCCGAAAACACCGTGTCCTAGCCGCGCGCGCGCCATGGCCGACGTGTACATACCCGCTGCGTTACGCGGCCTGACCGGCGGCGAGCGGGTCGTCAGCGTCGCGGGGGAAACCGTCGGTGATCTTATCGACGCCATCGACGGGCTGCATTCGGGCGTCAAGGCGCGGCTCGTGAACGACGGCCGGCTGCGCCGGGGACTGGCCCTGTCCATCGATGGAGAAACGCTGGAGCGCGGACGTTTGAGCACGCGCGTCCGCGGCGACAGCAAGGTCTACTTCGTCCTGGCCACCTCCGGAGGGTCTAACCGGAGCACCTCGTAGTGCATAATTCGGCCCCGGCTCGGCGGCGCGCCCAGATGTGGCTAGCCTTGATGATTAGGCTGACCCGGCGAATGGGTTTGCCTGCCCTGACCGCCTGTCGCCCCCCAACGTCATGCGTCCCGCACCTGGCGGCGCTCGTGACTATGTTTAGCCTCGCCTACGTCTCGCTGGCGGGATGCGCCGACAGCCCAGAACCAGCAACGGTGGCGACGACGGCAGCGGCTGTAGTGGCTCTACAGACGCCTACTCCAGCGCCGGAACCAACCCACACACCCACTCTGGCGCCAGAGCCAACCGCCACTCCCACGCCGACGCCGGAACCTGCAGCAACTCCTTGTCCAGCCGATACAGGGGAGCATTGGCTGAGTCGGGATTTCTGGCGCAACGCAGGTGTCGAGGACGTTCGCGCTGCATTGGACTGCGGCGCCGACATCGAGGCGAAGGACGACGACGGACGGACTCCCCTGCATTTGGCGGCGACAGTGAACGGTGAACCATCTATCGTCGCAGCACTCCTCGACGCCGGAGCGAACATCAAAGCGAGGGCCGACAGAGGCTGGACTCCCCTGCACGAGGCGGCGGCGTGGAATGGAGATCCGTCGGTCACCACCCTATTGCTCGATCGCGGCGCCGATGTCGAAGCGAAGGCCTACCGAGGCCGGACGCCATTGCACCGGGCGGCGGCACATAGCAGGGAGCCGGATATCGTCGTCGCATTACTTGACCACGGCGCGGACATCGAGGCGAAGACCAATGACGGTGAGACTCCGTTGCGATTAGCGGCGAGACTTAACGGAGAGCCGTCGGTCGTCGCAAAACTGCTGGATTATGGCGCCGACATCGAGGCGAAGCTCGACGGAGTCTCGACTCCATTGCACGCTGCGGTATCAGTGGGAGAGCCTTCAGTTATCGCAGTCCTGCTCGACTACGGCGCGGATTTTGAGGCGAAGGAGAACAACGGCTGGAGGCCGCTGCACGTGGCGGCGATATTTCGGGACCGGTCGGTGGTCGCATTGCTGCTCGAATATGGCGCCGATATCGAGGCGAAGGTTAGCAGCAATCGCTTTTCGGGCCGGACTCCTCTGCATTGGGCGGCATCGAGCGGCGTACCGTCGGTCATCACGGTACTCCTCGATTTCGGCGCGGACATCGAGGCAAGGGACGACGCAGGCTCAACCCCACTATCGATGGCGGCATACAACGGGCGGGTATCAGCCGTCACTGCATTGCTGGATCGCGGCGCTGACATCGAGGCGAAGAACAATTTCGGCGACACGCCATTGCATTCTGCGGCATCGTTGGGCGAACGGTCGGTCGTCACGGTGCTGCTCGATTATGGCGCCGACACCGAGGCGAAGACCGACCGAGGCTTGACTCCCTTGCATTGGGCGGCTAGATCTGGAGAACTGTCGGTCGTCATCGTATTGCTCGATCGCGGCGCGAGTGTCCAAGCGAGAACCAACGATGGTGAGACGCCCCTGGACTTTGGCGGTACGCCTCGACAATAAAGCGGCCATCCAGGCACTGCGGGACCACGTCGCGAGATAGATAGACGGCTCTAGGGCGATAGGCAACGACTGATCAGTCAGATTGGGAGCTGGCGAGATCCAACCATCCCATCCACGAAACAACCGAGGCTGTAACCGGTTGCGTCGGCAAGCCGACGGATAACGAGGTCCCAGTTTTCACGGGCTAGGGCTGACGCACAGATTTGGCCCCCGCTCCGTAGGCAAGGCCAGATCGGGATATCTGTTCGGAGCGTAACCTGTAAGCTCAACGTAGCCGCGCCCGACCGGGAAATGAGAGTGACATATGACCGACGACTACTCCGGCGACAACAACAATGCTGCGGTCGCAGAAGAACAGGGCCGCGCATTCGGCGGCGAAGCGGTTACGCCGCTCCAAGTCTTCGACGTCAGCGGGTTGCATAGTGCCATCGTTAGTGTGAGCCGCAAGCTGTTTGCCGGTAGTAACTACGCTGAGGCTATTTTCGCGGCATTTAAGAGAGTCGAAATCGAGGTCAAAGAGGTCTCAGGTTTGAAAGAGAAATACAGTACGGGACTCATGAAGTGTGCCTTCAAGGGACAGGAACCGAAGATCAAACTCACTCGCATGGACACCCCGTCCGAACGCAACGATCAAGCGGGATTCAAGTTGATCTTCACGGGGGCGATGGGGATCAGGAACGAGAAGGCCCATGCCTTCATTAATCAGAGAGATCCATACAAAACATTGCACTACTTGGCGTTAGCGAGCCTGCTCCTGAAGCGTCTAGACGAGCGGATAGAGCAACAAGGGGCGTCGTAGGACTCGCCACCAACATGCGCTGGCGTCGTGGATTGCTATGTGCGGTCGAGAGAACCCTTCGCCTTCACCGGTTGCATTGGCAAGCCGACGGATAACGAGGTCCCAGTTTTTACGGGCTAGGGCTGACGCAGAGATTCGGGCCCGGCTCCGTAAGCAAGGCCAGATCGGGGAATCCCCCTGGGGCGTAGCCGGTGAGCTCGACGTAGCCGCGCCCGACCGGGACATCGTCCGTTAGCGCGCGCACGGCTCCCTCCCAATAGAAGTTGCCCGTGCTGGCGCGTGCGTCAAGCTCCTGGTCCGGAATCACCGGCAGCAACTCAAGATCTAGCTGTTCCGAAGGCGCCTGAAGAGTCCACGCCGAGGGATATCTGGCGGAGCTGCGCGGACTCGACCACGTGTCGTTGACCGCTATCGAAAAGTCGAACTCGTCAAGATGCCGGGAGACGCCGAACTTGTCGATCAGCGTGCCGTAGCGGAGCACTGTTTCATAATAGGTGTTGCGAACGATGGAAGCCGTCAAGTCGCGCCCGTCGTCCAGTTGCAATGCAAACCAGTCCCATCCGCCCGAACCGATATTTATGAAGTCGCCCCATTGATGGTCCATCCACGCCACGCCGCTAACCTTCTGTTGAGATCCATCGACTATCAAGTCCCCGGCCACCGCAAGCCGCGGATAAGAGTAGTAATAGCTCCAGCCGAACGGACTGAAGTCCAGCAGGCCCGTCTGGTTATGGAGCGCGGGAGGTTTCGTCGGAACGAGGAACAGGCGGAGCGAGTGGCTGTCCATCGCCGCATCGAAGACAAAGCCGCGCTCGGCCTTCCGCAAGCCCCAGCCACCGACGCACAAGTCGAGACCGCTAGCCGTCGCCGCGCCGTGAGACGAGGACGTTCGCTGGTCGTAAGCGAAGCTTTGCCGCTCGAAGTCGGTTATCGCAAAGTGGGCGGCATACGAAGGCGGGGAGTCGCCGCGAATTCCCTGAAAGATAACGAATTCGAAGCCGAACTCCCGCGCGTCCCGACCTAGCAGGCGCCCGGTGAAGTACCACCACTCGGTCAGATTCGAGTGAAGCAGGTCGTCTCTGGGAAATGACACCGGCGGAAGGCTCGAAATATCGAACTCGCGGGGCGGGGCGGTAGTCAATGGGGAGAATCGCCGCCCGCACGCGACGGTCGACGCGGCCAGCCCGATCAGCAGCGATCTGCGCCCGATGCGGCGGGGCGAAGCGCTCACCGGAACCTTAAATACCTGGGCAAGGACGGCGCCCACCAATTCCATCGCCCGAGCAACCGCATCGTCGATGGAACCAGCAGCGACCGGATTATGGTCGCGTCCACGAATATCGCGATAGCGCCTCCCAGACCTATCGCCTTTACTAGCACGATGTCGGCGCTTACGAATGCCAGACTCACGACTATCACCACGAGCGCGGCGCTCGTGATAACCGGCCCGCTTCTGGCAAGTCCGAGCGCGACGGCGTCCACGTCATTCGCGCCCGCGTCGCGCGCTTCCATAATCCTTGAGAGAAGGAATACCTCGTAATCCATGCTGAGCCCGAAGAGCAGGGCGAAGAGGACTATCGGAAGGGTGGCCTCGATGAATCCCAGCGGCTCGAATCCCAGAAAGCCGGCGAGCCACCCATCCTGAAACACCAGCACCAGCACGCCAAAGCTCGCCAGAAGGCTCATCACGTTCATCACGACCGCCTTCAACGGCAAGACAGCAGACCGGAACAGAATTGCCAGCACAATGTAAGTGGCTACCAGAATCATGACCACGGCCCGCGGAAAGTCCGTGTACAGGCGGTCCACGAAATCGGTCAATCCCGCGGCTCCGCCGCCGACGAGCGCGTCGAGGCCCGCCGCGTCCCGGTATTCCCGTATGGCGTATACGAGCTCACGCGCTTCTTCGGACGACGAAGCCGATCGCGGTTCAATCGACATTATCGCCACGCTGCCATTGACGAACGTCGACGCATAGGCAGCCGCGTACGGATCGGGGATGCGGGCCTGGTCGCTATAGAGAAGCTGATACTCCTCTAGCGTGATACGGGGGTCGATGGAGACGACGCTATCGACCCGGGCGACCCGCTCGTCATATTCCAGCGATCGGGCGAGGGCATACATTTCAGCTATCGACCGGGAATGCAACGCCGGCCTGGGGAACTCAATGGCGATGAACAGCGGAGATACGCTGCCTTCGCCGAACTCGCTTCGCAGAAGATCGTAGGCCTGCCTCGAGGGACTGTCAGACGGCAAGACGGAGGCGTCAGGCGCGCTGATCCGAGCGTGCAGGAAGGGAATCCCCATCGCGATCAGGACGGCGCTGACTACAACGAAAATCGGGAGGGGGCGGCGCATGACCGCCCGGGCCACGCGCTCCCAGTCAAAACCGGGGCCAAGCCGCGGTCTCCAGATGCGCGCAAAGTCGATCCTGGGCCCCAAAACCGCCAGACACGCCGGCGTCAGAGTTAGTGCGGCGCTAACCGCGATGAACACGACAACGGCTCCGCCTATTCCTATCGATCGCAACATCATGAATTCGAATATCAGAAGCGAGGAAAGGCCGACCAGCACCGCAAGCCCCGAGAAAAATACGGCCCGTCCGGCGGAAGCGACGGTGTGGACGAGCGCGGTTTCCACGTCGGCGCCGGCAAGCTCCTCGCGGAATCTGCTCACGAGGAACAAAGAGTAGTCCGCGCCCAACCCAAGGCCGATGAGCGTGACGACGTTTAGCGCGAATATCGAGAAGCTGGTGAATTGACCCAGCGCCCAAAGCGCGGCCAGCCCGATCAGCACCGTGGCGCCCCCCGCCGCCACCGGCATTGCCGCGGCTGCGACCGAGCCGAACACGACCAGTAATACGATTGCCGCGAATGGAAGACCTATTATTTCGGCTCGTTGCAGATCCCTCTCGCTGATCGACTGGATATCGTTGTAGAAAGCCGGTGCGCCGCCGACGTACACGTTCAGCTCGGTTGGACCCAATGCCTCGACTACGGTTTCCACGATCTGATGGGACCGTTCCTCGTCGATGTCGACAAATACCGCGGCGTAAGCCGTGCGCCCGGTCTCGCCGATCTGGCGCGGGTTGTCCCAAAACGGCGCGACGTGCACGACGAACTCAAGCTGGGTCAGCGGATGCAGGGCGTCCGCGGCCGAAGCGACAAATTCGGGATCAGCCGCGCTGAGAGAGTCGCTGTTGAACACGACCAGGAGCGAGGCGCCGGGCGTGCCGATGCCCTCCTGGAGCCGTTCGAACGCCAGCTCCGCTTCCAGCTCGCCGGTCGAGAACCCGCCCGCTCGCAGCACGGAACCCACGCGCGGCGCAAACGCCAGACTGACCGCGACCGCCAGGACCCACGCGACGATGATCGCCCACCGCCGTCTCAGGACAAAGCGGCCAAGACTCTCGAACAACAGATGGTCTCCCTGCTACAAAATCGGCTGCGGAGCGCGACCGACAAGCTTAGTCGCGCCTGGTGGGTTCGGACCACGGTTCGGCGTCGGCGGTGACCCGAGACCGTTTGCCGACTGGGGCATTGGCGGACTACCGATCAACGGCTTCGAGGGCCTCCGTCAGCTCGCCTTCGCTTAGAAACCCCTCGAAGCGGGACGCGACGCGGCCGTATTCATCGACGACGAAAACCCACGGCTCGCTCGTCAGCCGCCATTCCCTGGCTGCGTCGGTTAGCACCAGCTTCCCCTCCTCGCGGGCGGTTTTGAGCACCCACGGCTCCACGTGAATGAAGTTGATTCGGTCGCCGTACGTTTCGTAGAGCGACGCGACGAGTTCCGTCACTGGTCCACAGGCGCGGCTGACGCAGAACGCGGGGGTCGAGAACGCGACGACCAGCGGCTTCCGTTGTTGCAGCGCCTCGGCGATAGTCAGTTGATACAAGCCGGGAACCGGCGATGGATGCGTGCTGATTTCGCGCAAGTCTTCGACGTCCCGGACCGTTGGATTGCGGCTGGCCGGCGCCCCGTCGCCCACGCCCAGCGTGACCGGGCTTGTTCGCACCTCGAACGCCGCCGACGCCATGGCGGTCTCCGCGAACCCCTCACGTTTGACTTCGAAGGCGGCCTCCCAGAAGCCCGGCTCGTCAAATCTGACGTCGTTGACGACGTAGACGCCTTCGACGTGCTCGTGGATATGCTCGAATCCATCTTCATGCACATGCAGGAATTCGCTGGTCACGGAGACAAAGACCGCTTCTCCGCTTGACTTGACCGTCGGCGCGCCGCCGTCTCCAAGTTTCGCGAACGTCGCCCGGACGCTCGCTCCGACGGCGGCCTCACCATCGGCGTCCATCAGTACGAATGGAAAGCGGTTGATTCCAACCGCCAGGTCCGCCGCCGTCACGAACGCGTTCAATTCATGCGCGCGCGATCCACCGGTCGAATCTCGCTCCACGTCGCAGGCGAGCATAACTAGGACTGCAAACACCGCCAGACCGGCAATGGCTCGCTTGCGGGGATTCTTCATGAAGGGTCCACAAAATAGCCCGCTCATCCGATGGCCGTCATAGGCAAGCGCATAACGGGCGGCCAGTCTGGCGCATCGCCGGCGCTAGACGATCTCGACACGTCGATCACAAATATCGGCAAGCCGGTAAGCGTCGTCAACCGTGCCCCAGGAAACTCCGTAGTGAATCGGAACGGCAATGCGAGGGTCGATTCTGCGCACGGCCTCGGCGGCTTCGTCGGCAGTCATTACCGTCCCCCCGGCAACGGGCAGCATTGCAACGTCAATCTCGCCAAGTTCGTTCATTTCCGGTATCAGCCCGGTGTCGCCGGCATGGTATATGCGCAAGCCGTCCATTTCGACTACGAAGCCCAGCCCTCCGGCGTCTCGCGGGTGCGGGGGAAGATCCTCACGAGTTGCCGGGTCCACAGAGTAAGCGGCAACGGCGCGAATCAGCGTCGGGCCGAACTTCAGGCTGTCGCCGGCGCGGAAGATGTTGAGATCGATACCGGGCCACATTTCGAGTTCGGCTTCGAGTGCCGGGCTCGCGACGACGACAGTTCGCGGGCCGGTCACGCGTTTCAGATCCAGCGCGCTGAAATGGCCGCGGTGATCGTGACTGATGAGCGCAAGGTCGCACGCTCCGTCGTGAAATCCTTCCAAATTGAAGGGGTCGATGAAAACGAGCCGCGATCCCCATATCCGGACGCACGACTCGGAAAACCGGTCGATCTGCACACCGTCAACGTCTAGCATCCCGACTGTCGCCTCCGGTCAGTCACAGGTGGGCCGCGGCCGCCGTCGGTGTCATCGTAGTTCGCCCCACGCCAATTGATCTTGTTTTCGTTTAGCAACACTACGGTCGTTTATATCACTCGCAATCGGTCTGCTGGGCCGAAGGCCGCGAACCGGAGGCGACACACTTCGAGCGGCGGCATGAAAATTTGGTCGGGAACGAGCCAGGCGACCCCGGATGGAGCCGTAGGGATGGTTCGCGAACCGCACCTACCGGGTCCTCGGTCGAATTGGTCGGTGTTCGCCGACGCCGTATCGGCGCTCGACTGCGCTCCCAGCACCTGGATGCGCGATCAAGCCGGGCATGACAGGTAAGCGCTGTCGCCGCGGTCATCCCGTCCCGATTTTCCGCCATTTTCGCGGGAGGACGTGTGGTGAGATCAAGCTGTCGACTCTGCGTTAGCTAGTAGCATGGTTCGGGAATCCACCGACGGGAATCGACGGATCGCTGGAGTAGCGGAAGGGCGGACTCGAAAATGCGAATGCTGCTGGCAGGCGCGACCGGTTACATCGGCAGGCGGCTTTGCAGCCGGTTCGCGGAAAACGGCTGGGAGCTGTGGGCGCTTTCGAGGGACGCACAGCGCGCCCGTGACAGTCTCGACAACGTTACGCGTTGGTTTGAATGGCAGCCCCAGGACGGCCCACCGCCCAACGCCGCGTTTGACGGAGTCTCTGCCGTCATCAACCTGATCGGTGAACGTATATCGGGAATATGGACGCCGGCCAAGCGAAGAACTTTGCGGTCGAGTCGCGAGTTGGGAACCCGAAATCTGGTGGCCGGACTCGCAGCCGCGCAAGACCGGCCGCTGGTGCTCGTATCCGCGAGCGCGGTGGGCTACTACGGCGACCGCGCCGACGCCGAACTGACCGAAGAGTCTCCGCCCGGCGACAACTTTTTCGCCCAGACCTGCAAGGCATGGGAACACGAAGCCCTTGAAGCTCTGGACTTGGGAATTCGCGTAGTCCATCTGCGGGCGGCGCCGGTGGTCGGCGAAAATAGCCCATTCCTGAAACCGATGCTCCCAATTTTTCGATTGGGCGTGGGCGGCCGCATGGGGTCAGGCCGCCAGTGGTGGCCGTGGGTGCACGTCGACGATGTCGTCGGGGCGGTCGAGTTCATCCTGAACCGCGAGCTGGAGGGGCCGGTCAACCTGGCCGCGCCAGAAATCGTGACACAGTACGACTTTGCCAAAACGTTGGGGCGAGCGCTGCCGCGTCCGGCCATGGTTCCCATACCCGCCTTCGCGCTCAACCTGGCCCTCGGAGGTCTTGCGGTCGAGCTGCTGGCCAGTAGAAAGGCCGTGCCCAGAAAACTGCTCGACTCCGGCTACGAATTCAAATTCCCGGATCTCGAATCCGCCCTCCGCGATGCGACCGGTGCGTGAAGATGGAGCCGTGTAGTGGATCAAGGATACAACTTCGTGACGCCGCGGATGTTTGAAGCGCGGGGCCGGAGTATCGAGTTGGACGTTATTGCATGATGAAAGAGATGCCGGTTGTTCGACGTTCCGCGTATCGACCTACAAACGCATCTCGGGCTGCGAGAGACGTGTATGTGGACGGTCGCGCCGGGCATGAACCAGAGATCACCGATCGAATGCTCGGCGAGATCGAGTCGTTCCTCGGAGATCCTCGAATCAAGGCGGCAAGGCCGGACGCGCTGCGAACCCTGTCGAAGGAACTCGGCGTTGGAAGTGCATTGTGGTTACGCCTGGATTCCGAGACGCCCGAGTAATTCCCCGTAATACGAACCCATCGCGAGCATGGCGATAACATAAGCCCCACATCAAAGATCAGTGAGGCAAGCGATGGAAAATTCGATACGCGTGGCCGTCGGGCAGCTTCGGGAGCTGACGGACCATGATCTCCACTTCGCCGCACAGCTGGGAGTAAAGGGCGTCCAGCTCAACAATCCCAATATTCCCGGCGAAAAGCGTTGGGAATACATGGACCTCCTGCAGCTTCGAATGCGCGCCGCGGACGCGGGACTCAAGATCGAAGCTCTGGAGAACACGCCGCTGAGCTTCTACGACCGCGCGATGCTGGGACTGCCGGGCCGCGACGAACAAATCGAAAACTACCAGGAGACGATTCGCAACGTCGGCCGCGCTGGAATCCCGATCCTCGGCTTCCACTGGATGCCGAATCAGGTCTGGAGAACCTCGCAAACCACGCCCGGCCGGGGCGGGTCGAAAGTAACGTCGTTCGACATGGACCTCGCCAAGACGTCCCCGGCGACGCACGGCCGCGAATACACGGCCGAAGAGCTATGGGAGACCTACTGCTATTTCATCGACGCCGTCGTTCCCGTAGCCGAGGAAGCCGGGATATCGCTGGCGCTGCATCCCGACGATCCACCCGTTGCGTCGCTTGGCGGCGTGGCCCGAATCATGAACAGCTTCGGCAACTTCAAGCGCGCCATGGAATATCGCGACAGCCGGCATCTGGGGCTCGATTTTTGCATGGGCTGCTGGTCGGAAATGATGGGCGCCGGTTGTCTCGAGGCTATGGAGTATTTCGGGCCGAGGGGCAAGATTCTCTACGTCCACTTCAGAGACGTTCAGGGTCTCGTTCCGAAGTTTCAGGAGTGCTTTCTGGGCGAAGGAAACGTCAATCTCACCAAGGCGCTGCTGACTCTCAAGAAGACGGGGTTCAACGGATTTCTTATCGACGATCACGTCCCGGCAATAGTTGGTGACACGCCATACGGGCACAGGGCCCGTGCGCACGCGATAGGACAGATGACGGGTCTGCTTGCCGCTATCGATGAGCTCGCCTGAGGGCCGCTCGGCGAACAAAAGCGAAGGCGGAGACGCACCGGCCGGGGATAGCGCCGGAACGCGGCGAGCGTTGCTCGTCAGCAGCCGGTTGGCGCCGCTCAAGCGATTGCGCTCGGCGGTTGAAAGCCGCGTAAGCAGGAGAGCCGAACGCCTGCCCCCAGCAATAACCGGGCCGGTTCAGCTACTGATTCGCACGTGGCGGAAGTTCGTGGACGATGACTGCCCGACACACGCCGCGGCGATCGCCTTCCACACCCTCTTTGGCGTGTTCCCGCTATTACTTGGAACCGGCGTGATTTTGTCGTTCTTCTCGGCGGGCCGCGAGGCATACGCCGACGCTTTGCAAAACCTGGGAGAGCTATTTCCGGAGGCGGAGGGCCTTGTCGAGGAGAACGTTCGCGGGACTGTGACCCTTCGCGGCGCGTTCGGAATCGTGGCTTTCGCCACGTTGCTATGGTCAGGCTCCCGAATCTTTCAGGCGCTCAGACTTGCTCTCGACGCCGCCTCGCGCGTAACAGGCCGCCGCCCGATCCTGCAAGCCAAGGCTAGGGACCTTGCCGCCACTTTACTCATAGGTCCGCTGATGCTGCTGTCCGTCGCATCGACGGCGTTTATCGAAACCGTCCGCTATGTCGTCACCAACCTCGGCGAGACCGTTCCGTTTCTGGAGTTCCTGGGAGCCGAGACCATCTGGCTCCCGGCATTGCGCCTCGTGCCGCTGGTTACGAGCGCGCTGCTTTTCGAGGTTGCCTACGTAATGCTTCCCAATTTGCGCGTTCGCTGGATTCACGCCTTGCCCGGGGCGTTGCTTGCGGCAGTCCTGTTCGAGGCGGGAAAGCTAGGTTTTGCGTGGTACGTTGCCAATCTGGCGTCCTTCAGTCTGGTATACGGCTCGCTGAGCGCCGTAATCGTGCTGATGGTCTGGATTTACATCTCCGCGATGATCCTGCTCATCGGAGCCGAATTCAGTTCCGAGTTTCCCTGGGGGCGGCCAGGCGCTCGGAATCCGGAGGCCGCCGCGCGCGCGGAAAGCTGATTCATGGCTAGCCAGACCATCCCGGTTTTGGGCGTAGCTTCACAAACCGCTATAAATGAGGCTCAAATATGATCAGTCCCGCGCCAGGCGGCGCAAGCCGTAGAGACGGCTTGATTGCACGGGGAACGACATGGGAGGTTTAGAGATCGAAACTCTCAAGAATTTAATTGGCGGCAGATGGGTGGAGTCGTCGACGGGCGACTGGATCGACGTTACGAATCCGGCGAACGGCGAAGTCATCGCCAGGGCGCCCGACTCGACGGCTGCTGAAATCGATGACGCGATTTCAGCGGCGGAGTCCGCATTCGAGAGCTGGCGGACTATTCCGGCGGTCGACCGGACGCAAGTGCTCTTTCGGCTCAAGGCCTTGATGGAAGAGCACATCGATGACCTGAGCGCGGTAGTTACCGCCGAAAACGGCAAGACGCTGGACGAGTCCCGCGGAGAGATACGGCGAACCATCGAAAACGTCGAAGTGGCGATCGGCGTTCCGAGCCTAATGATGGGATCGAATCTTGAAAACGTCGCGACCGGAATAGACGAGTACGCCGTGCGGCAGCCACTAGGCGTATTCGCCATGGTGCCTCCGTTCAACTTTCCGGCCATGGTCCCGATGTGGTTCATGCCGTATGCCATCGCGTGTGGAAACACGTACATAATCAAACCGTCGGAGCAAACGCCGCTGTCTCAGGCTCACATCGCCGAGCTTGCCGTCGAGTCGGGTTTCCCGCCCGGAGTGCTGAACATCCTTCACGGGGGGCGGTCGGTCTCCGAAGCACTGCTGGACGACCCGCGCATCGCGGGCATTTCGTTTGTCGGATCATCCTCGGTAGCGCGCGAGGTCTATCGACGCGGCGCCGCCGCCGGCAAGCGAATGCAATGCCAGGGCGGCGCCAAGAACTACCTTGTAGTCATGCCCGACGCCAGCATGGCCGAGACGGTTGACAACGTGCTCGGCTCGGCGTTCGGCGCGGCGGGTCAGCGCTGCCTTGCGGGGTCGGTGGTGGTCGCGGTCGGCGAGGCCCACGACGCCCTGGCAAGCGGAGTAGTCGACGCCGCCAAATCGGTGAGAGTCGGCAACGGCGCCGCGCCGGGGACCGAAATGGGCCCCGTGATCTCGTCGGAGAGCCGGGACCGGGTGACAAATTACATCGAAAAGGGCGTCGAGGAAGGCGCAACCCTGCTGCTCGACGGTCGAAACGCAGACGGCGGCGACGGCGGCTACTTCGTCGGTCCCACCATCTTTACCGACGTCGATCCTTCCATGGCAATCGCGCGGGAGGAGATTTTCGGCCCCGTCCTGAGCGTTATGAGGGCGAACTCGCTGGACGACGCTATCGAGACCATCGACCGCGTCCCGTACGGGAACATGGCGTCGATCTTCACCTCGAGCGGCAGGGACGCCCGAGAGTTCAGCTCGAGAGTCAGAGCAGGCAACGTGGGGGTTAACATCGGCGTCGCGGCGCCCATGGCCTTCTTCCACTTTGGCGGGATGAAGGAGTCGTTCTACGGCGACTTGCACGGTCAGGCCCGCGACGCAATCAACTTCTTTACCGAGGAAAAGATTATCGTCGAGCGGTGGTTCTAGCGGGCCGCGAGCCGCCTCTTGCAGCCAGGCGCGGCGCGTCTCTGTGCTAACCCACTGCCTTGGTGGGTTCTTGCGGCTGGGTTGCGCCGGCGGCGCGGTCGCGCGTGACGACCATCAACAGCGATGGCAAAACGATCAGCGAGCCCGCCGCCGCCATAACGATCATTACCGCCGTAAGCAGTCCGTACGAGGCAAACATCGGCATCGGAGCGAACGCCAGAATCGCAAAGCCGATAACGCTTGAAAGCGCCGACGCGATCAAGGCTACTCCGGTTCCCCCGCCGGCGGCCCGAATCGCCTCGATCCGGGTTTCATGGCGAAGCAGCTCTTCCCGGTAGCGCATCGTGAAATGGATGGCGAAGTCGATGCCTATGCCTATTGAGATCGCCCCGATGGTCGCCGTGACAAGATTGACGCCATAACCGAAGACGTACATAAACCCGTAGAGCCAGGCCACGACAAGCAGAATGGGAATGATGCTGACTAAGGCAAACCTGATGGACCGCATGAAAACCGCCGCGACTATCAGGCACAGCACCACAGCTATCGGCAGCGAGATTTGCAGGGCGCGCGCCACGGCGTCGAGCGTGGCCTGGCGGGTGATGGGAGCGCCGCTAAGGACGGCGGACGCGCCGGGATCGGAATTTCGAAGATCAGACTCGAGCTGGTCGACCAGCGGCGCAAGGTCGTTTCTGGCCTGCAGGATATTTTCCTGCGCGCGGCTTCCCAGAAGCTGAATGGTCAGTTTGGTCGATTGAACGCTTCGATCATCCGATTCCCAAAGAACCCTTCGAACCAGTCCCGGGGTCCATGCACGGCGAGACTCATCAAACGGCACGCCCGCCTCCCGCGTGAAGGCGTAAATCGCCGCAAGCTGCTCGCGCGAGTCGGGTATTCGGTCGTTGTCGTCGTCGCTCAGCGAGACTCCCGCAGCGGAGCCGATCGCCGCCCGCGCGGCTTGCGAGTCAAGCACGTCGGCAACAAGCTGGGCCGCGCCGGTATCGACTGACACCAGGCCGTCATCGTCGCGCGCCAGCAGTTCCGTATCGAGACCACGCGCCGCGTCGGCGAACCTGCGTATCGCGGCGATGGAATCGGGATTGGTGAGATCTGCCTCGACGTAGACCTGGGCCGGCTCGCCGCCGCTGGACCCAATGTGCCGGTCGAGCTTGTCGAGGCTCGTTACGAAATCGGTGTCGGGCGAAAAGAAGACCTTTACGTCCGATTCAACCGGTAGCTGAAACGCGAGGTAGGCCGCGGCAGCCGTCACCAGAGCCGCCACAGGCAAGAGCATCCTGCGTAGTCGCGCCAGCGCTTCCACCGCGTTTCCGACGCTTCGAGAGAACCGGTCGACCCCGGTCGCTTTCGGACGTTCGTCAACCGGTCGATCAGCCGGCAGCCGGCCCGCCGCGACGTACGGCGCGGCCAGAAAAACCACCATGTAAACGCCGAGGATGAGAACGCCGATCGCGGGATTCAGATAAACGCTGAAGATGACCGACGCCATAATCGTGAGTCCCGCCAGCACCATCGCGTTGGTCGTGATGAACCGCCGCAGCCGCGATTCGCTTCGGAAGCCTACCCGCTGCTCCACTCGCATCAGCGCAAGCGGGGCAACCACGCCGAGCATCAGGAAGCCGGCCAGGACGCCAAACGCCGCGCCCACTCCGAACTGAATCACGGACTCGATCCGCGACGAGACGTTTGCCAGGAATGCGACAGCGTCGCTGAAGAAAGCCACGAGCAAGGCGGCGAATACCGCGCCGAATCCCGCCACGAAGGCGGGCCGCGGACGGTTGCCGCCGCGGCGCTCTTCCCGATAGCGGCCGATCCCGTGAATCGCGAAATCGACGCCAAAGGAAACCATCGCTATCGGTACCACCAGACCCAGGATCAAGTCGTCCTCGAGTCCGACAAGGTTGGAGAGCCCCTTCAGCCAGATGATCATTGCCGCCAGCGCAGCTCCGATGATTGCCACCGCCCAGTAGGAGTGAAAGGCGACCCCCACGACAATCAAGACCGCAAGGATGGTGAATCCGATGAACGGTCCCGCCACACCGCCCTGCTCGCTGCCGGTCAGGTTCGCGTCGATGGCGATGCCCCAGGCGCTCAGGTGCTGCTCGCCGCCGCGCAGCCGCGCCTGGACCGCGCGTGCAAACTCCTCCCTCGACGTATCGTCCGGTCCTGCCACCGCGCGCTGGGCGCCCGCGCCAAGAGCTTGGTTGTCAGCCAGCACGTTGGTAACGAGCGCCGGGACAATCCAATGGCCGGTTGCGGGTTCCTTTCGGCTCTCGATGGATAGACCCAGCTCGCGCGGGCCGCTCCTGTCGATCAGGCCGCCCGCCGCGGCTCGAACCTCGGCGCCACTGGCGGCGGCAATTCCCGCCACGCCTGTGGTTCGAAGGAGCTTGTCGACGGTATCGGCGATGGTGTGGACGCCCAGCACGTCAGCCTTCAGGTCGGTGTCGAAGTACGAAAACAGCTTGGGGCCAATTTCGGGATCGTCCCGGACCGCCTGCGTATTCACAAGCAGCTCTTGCAGCGCGTCCTTGCGAAGCAAGTCGCCGTCCGTCGCCTCGACGATGACAGGGATGAAGAAAACGCGCGACGCGAACCGCTCGTCGGCCTTCTCCAAAGTTTCGAATACCTCGCCGCCAGGCTCTCCCGAAGCTGCTTCAGTCGGCGCCATCAGCAGAAACGGCGCGACGAGCAAGATCGTGGCTATCACCGAAAGAGCAATCGTCAGACTCGAATGCCGCTCGAGCCAGCTAGCGACGCGGATGCTCATGGATTTTTCGACTTGTCGGTTTTCGCTGGTTTGTTCCCGTGATTTCTAAGGACTCAAGCGTCGAAAATCAATGCTAACGGCGCGCGGCGATATCAAACGCCAAGGCTGCGCGCCAAATGTGTGAGCCTGGCCTCGCGTCCGCTGAATCCTGCTCTCGGCGCGAGCCAACCAAGGAGTCTAATGTAATCTGCCGGAATAATGTCCCTCGCCACGCCTCTGCAACATCCGTGGACCGACCGGCGTCACCAGCAGGCTCGGTCCGAACCGCTGAGACGCACCGAATACGCGCTTGACCGGGACCGAATCCTGCATTCGCGGGCGTTCCGGCGGCTCCAGCACAAGACGCAAGTGTTCGTGGTGACGGAGGCCGACTTCTTCCGCACCCGAATGACCCATTCGCTCGAGGTCGCCCAGATCGCTCGGAGCATCGCTTACGAGCTGGGCCTGGACGAAACGTTGAGCGAGGCCATCGCCCTGGCCCACGATCTTGGACACGGGCCTTTCGGGCATGAAGGCGAGAAAACTCTTAACGGCCTGATGCGCGACAACGGCGGGTGGGACGCTAACCGGCATTCGCTGGTGGTAGCGGACGAGCTGGAGTCGCCGCAGCCGGGATATCGCGGCCTCAACCTGACCTGGGCGGCGCGGGAAGGGATCGCCCGTCATGCCACCCGCTTCGATGTTCCCACGTCCGCGCCCGAGTTCGACATGCATCCACAACCGGGACCTGAATCGCAAGCCGTCTCGGAGGCCGACGAGTGCGCCTACACCGCCCACGACGTGGAGGACTCGGTCAACGCGGGGCTCCTCCGAATCGAAGATCTGCATCGCAACGGTCCCGAGCTTTGGCGGCAAGCCCTCGATGCCGCGTGGGAACTGTGCACCCGAAACCGAAGAAGCGATCTGGGCATGGACCTTGAGCGCGTGGTGCTTCGGCGCGCGACGAGCCACGTGATCAAGGAAGTGATCGCCGACGTCGTTCGCGCCGCCAGGGAGCGCATTCGCAAGGGGAAACTGAGATCGAGCGAAGATGTCCGCCGCCGGAGCGAGCCGGCTGTTTCGGCGTCTGCCGCAGGAGCGTCTCACCGCAACAGCACCACCGACTTCATGGTGGAGCAGGTCTATATGCACCCGTCAGTCCGGCGGCAGGCCGCCCGAGGCAATTTGGTGGTGACGCGGCTGTTCAATGAATTCGTCGACAATCCCGGGCTGCTGCCAAGATCAACTCAGGAAAAGCTCTCGATTCCGGGCAGCGAGCCCAACCAGATAGTCGCGCGATTCATCGCCGGCATGACCGATCGCTACGCGCTCGACACGTACGCCGAGATATTCGAGCCGCCCTACCGGGGAATGACCGGCCGTCCGGACTGACCCGGCCGACCGTCAGTCGGCTGTGGAATGAGCGTCAGGGTATGACTGGAGCCCTGGCCCGCGCCGGGAGCGCAACGGTCGTCAGGCCCACTCAGCCTCGCCCGAGCATGAACTTTAGGTCCTCGCTGATCATGTCCATTGTCCAGGGCGGGTCCCAAACGATCTCGATGTTCGTCTCTTCAACGCCCTCCAGAGCGTCGATCGCGGCGGTGGCGTCTTTGACTATCGCGGGGCCTACCGGGCACATGGGAGACGTGAAAGTCATCTCGACGTCAACCTTCGCGCCGTCTACCGCCACGTCATACACCAATCCCAGATTGAATATGTCAAGATCGAGTTCCGGGTCGTGAACACCCTCGAGCGCCGTCTTAACGTCGTCCACCGTAGCCATCCGGATTCTCCTTAACGAGGTGCCTGAAGCCAGCTTCAACTTTCGCTCAATTATCACAATGTAATCGACCGCGACGCTAGAGAACATGCGTCGCGGGTTAATGAGCGTAGTTACGGCCCTCACTCTGGCGGATTTAGAGGCGGTGGCGGATCTCGAATTCCGGCCGCCGACGGCATCGACATGATTCGCCGGAGTGACCGCGAGGACGCACTCACTCACATTCATCAAAATTAACGCATGACCTTGCACGTTCGCTGTTCGTTCGGTAACCTGTACGCGAACAACTTGCGAACGTATATATCGGGAAGGGGTGTTCCGTCATGATCGAATCCGGTCGCAAGAGAGCGGTCGCGATCGCGGAATGCGGAATCTTGCTTTTTCGTCCCGCTCGCAGCGAGCTCGATCTGCAACGGTCTCTCGGCCTTACGACGACCGGCGACTGGGGGCCTTTCGCTGAGCCGACCGAGGACCGCCAGATCGACGCGCGGCGCGGCGCGGCCAGCGCGCCGCGATTGCTGGAACAAGGCCCCGACGCGTAGACATGGCCGCGGCCACCATCCTGCACGCCGATCTGGACGCCTTTTTCGCGGCGGTGGAGCAGCGCGACAATCCCGAGCTTCGGGGGACGCCGGTGATTGTCGGCGGCGACCCGGGGGAGCGAGGCGTCGTAACCTCCCCCTCTTACGAGGCTCGGCGGTTTGGAGTCCACTCGGCCATGCCGTCGGCCACCGCCCAACGTCTCTGTCCGGAAGCGGTCTTCATTCGCCCGCGGCACGTCGCATACGGCGCAGTCTCGGACCGGATCATGGAAATTCTGCGGTCCATGACTCCGCTGGTGGAGCCGTTATCGCTCGACGAGGCGTTTCTGGACGTCGCGGGTTGCGAGCGCTCCCAGGGAACTCCCGTCGAGATTGCGCGGACGATCAGGAAACTTGTTCTGCGCAAGGAAAGGCTGACCATAAGCATCGGTATCGCAACCAGCAAATCTGTCGCAAAAATCGCTTCCGACCTGTGCAAGCCGGACGGCCTTCTGGTCGTTCCAGCGGGGACCGAGCGAGAGTTCCTCGCTCCCTTGCCGGTGGGCAACGTTTGGGGAGTGGGGCCAAAGACGCGCGGAATGCTCGAAGACATCGGCATCAGAACGATCGGCGATCTCGCGGATCGGACGGCGTCGGATCTCAGCGGTAAATTCGGCCGGAACGGCCATCGAATTCGCCGTCTCGCGGCAGGGATCGACGACCGGTCCATCGAACCAGACTCCCGGCGTAAATCGCTAGGCCACGAAACAACCTTCGACCGCGACATCCAGGCCCCCTCGACCTTGCGCGGTTTTCTGCTTGAGGCGTCCGAGAAAGTGGCCAAACGTCTTCGAGCCGAGCGTCTCCGCGCACGGGCGGTAACTCTCAAGCTGCGATACGCGGATTTCACCACGATCACTCGGCGCAGGACCCTGGACGCGCGGTCCGACGAAGGGCGGGTGATCTACAAAACGGCGGCTGATCTGCTGGATGCCGCTTTGATAGAGGGCGGCCGGTTCAGGCTGGCGGGGATCCATGTTTGCGACTTCAGCCAGAACGACATGGAGCAGCTTCCTCTGGACTGGCCCCGGTCCGGTCGAAACCGGCGTCTCGATCTCGCGGTGGACGCGATCGCGCAGCGGTTTGGACCGCACAGCGTCTCCAGAGGCCGCCTGGTCGAGACTGCGGCGCACGTGCGATCGGCTGGATGACATCGTGTACGAACTGAAGCTGCACAATCATGAAATCGCAAGTCGCGGCAACAACTCACTCGCCGGCGGGACGCGACTCAGGTATCCCCGCGGTTACGCGGAATTGAGGTCATACGCCCGACGGCATCCTTCGCGCACAGCTCGCCGGGCCGTTGATGAAATAGAAAACGCCGTAAGGCAGTCCGGCTGGACCTGGGTCAAGCGGTCCGGCAGAAAAAGCCTCGAAGTTTTCTACAGATCGACGACCGAGGTCTTCAACGAAGTGGCAAACGCCGTGCTCGGCATTGAATTCGAAGCCGGCCCAGGCAACTCCCTTATCGCTCGCTGGGAGTTCAGGTTTCCGGTCGAGGACATCGTCCTGAATCTGCTGCATCGCAGATATCCACTACGCCGGCTTGTACTACTGACCGACGAGAAGGCGTTGATAAGGGACGGTTGCGGCGTCCGCATGGAAAAACTGACTCGCGTGGGGGCGGTGGTCGGGCCCCTCTGGGACCAGCCGGATCGACCGCCGCGAACCCCTAGGCTGTCGATACAGCGTCGAGAACGACGATGACGGTTGCGTATCCCGCCGGCTCTGAACTGTCGAATCTCAGCGCATCCAGCACGCTCGGAGAGGCGTTCCTAAACAAACTCTCGATCTTCGGAGAGTCATCTCCGGCGGCTTCCAGGAGCGCTTCAAACTCTTGCCGGGACTCCACCGTTCGCATTTGTCGCAAGTCAAATCCGGCGTCAATCAACACGTCGCGCCATTCACTCGGCGCCAACGTCTCCGCGTGGGAGGCATCTCGCACCCTCGAGACCGTGTTGAGCAGGTGCATTGCCTCGGGATCGTCCGGTCCTGAGTGATCGGTCGCCAAAAGACGCCCTCCCGGCTTCAGGACTCTGCGCGCTTCGACCAGCGCGCTCCGAACATCGGTCAAGTGGTGATAGGCGCGCGAGCATGTGACGACGTCGAATATCGCCGACGGAAACGGCAGGCGGCCGCTTCGGGCCACCGCGGCGCGAAATTCCGGACCGTGGCCCGCTACGTCCGATCTTCCTTGTGCAAGCATTGCGTGGGTGAGATCCGCCAGGTAGATTTCCGCGCCCTGAGCGGCCATTTCCAGAGCGCACGCTCCGCGCCCGGCCGCGGTGTCGAGCAGCTTCTTCCCGCTCAAATCGCCCGCCATGGCCGCCAATGCCTCCAGGTCAGATCTCGCAACCCCTTGGCCGTAGCCGGCGGCAGCCTGACTAAATTTCTCGACGTTTGTCGCTTCGGCAGCTCGCTCGTTAGACAAGGCAATCTCACCACTTCAAGCACATTTACAGTCGATCAAGTCTAGACTGCACACCGTGTTGAAGCCGATTTCCGCGTCGCGACCATAATGCGGGACGCAACGGGCGAAGCAGCAGCTCTGCTTCGGGTCCGGGATAGCGGCATTGGCGGACTTGAAAGGACGTAGTTACCGATGGGCGTTGTTCGAAGTACGGACCGACAGGCGGGAGAGTCGCACTTTTCAGGCATCGTCGGCAAGGTCTTGTTGGACCCCGATGCGGGCGCGGGCGCGGTAACGCTGGGCGAGCTGTCAATCGCCCCCGGCGCCGAGCTTCCGCTTCACAAACACCTGGTGGAAGAAGCCTTTTTCGTTTTTGAGGGTGAGGGCCTGGCGCTTATCGGCGAAGACGAGATTCCGGTTTCAGCGGGCGACGGCGTTCTGGCGCCCACCACCGTCTATCACGGATTCCGAAACACCGCCGATACGCAACTGAAGATGGCTTTCTTCTATCCCGCCGTAAACCCCGCCACGGAGTTCAAATAGCCGGCGTCCCTAGCGGCGCCCAAGCCGGATTTCGGCGCGAAACAGCCTGCGAGCTAGATAGCCGCCTCAAGCTTGTCGCGCAGTTCGGGAGTTTCGGGAAAACGTCCCGTGGCCTTTTTCGAGAAAACCAGGTCTCCGTTTATCGAGACTTCAAACCGCCCGCCGGATGAAGGCGCCAGCGTCCAGGAGCCAACGTTTTGACCGAAGTCAGACAGCAATTCGTCCGTCACACTGACGGCTCTAGGCAAATAGTTTCACTGCAAGCAGTACTCGATCGTGACGTTCAATTCGCTCGACATACGCTCTCCTCTTTGCACTCCGCGCGCATAGACGATATCACCGAACGCTTCAACCTTCGCCGCGAAGCCTGAACCTCATTTCCAGCCAATGCCGGGATGACGGCAGGGAAGCCGGATGACTCTGTTCGTATCGGACCCTATCGACAACACCCTGTCCGGGTGTTGCGCCTGGTTTGCGAATCCAGATCCCGCGGGAGCATGAATCCAGCGATTTGCTCTCCGCTCGCGACTCACCGTTCGCCCTGAGCGAAGTCGAAGGGCTCACCACGAATGGGACGAAATTGCCTGCTACTGTGATGGTGAGAGGCCGCCCAATTACCGGGCAAAAGCGCCTGATCCAACCAGAGCAGATTGACTGAAACCAGGTCACTCTTTCGCACATGTCAGACCGGCGCGCCGCATCGACAAGACGCCGTTTTTATGTCAAGATAATATCGTCCCGCCAGTGCTTGAATTCAACACTTCTCACAGGTTTGGAGAGGCGCATTCGAGTATAATTGGAGAGTTAGTTCAGGAGCGCTTATTGGGTGTCATCGACGCACTGGGAATTGGTTACCGTATCGTCGCGCGAAGGCCGTACGTAATCGCCATTCCGGTTCTGGTCGATCTGATTATCTGGCTCCTGCCTAGCATTTCGATTCTCGAGGTTATTACGGCGCGGCTCGGTCCAGAATATTCGGCAACACAACAGGATGGACTGGCGACGTTCTCTCAAATCTCCTGGCTGCTGGGGTTTTTCTTGCCGCCAACTGGACTTCTTGCCGACAATCTGGGCGCGGCGGGACCGACAATTGAATTGACCAGCTTCGGTTCTATGCTCGGCGCCATAGTTCTGCTTCTCGGAGCAGGGGCGATCATTGCCTCCGCGTACCTGGTTCTACTCGCAAACGCGATCGAGGGGCGCAAAACGAGCTTCGATCTCATGCCCCTCCTTGCCGACAAATCGCTAAAGTTTCTCGGCCTCACCATGGGTGTCGGCGCTGCAATGACAGCCGTATCGGGCGGCTTTGCTCTTTTGGCGGTTGGGTTCGCCGCGGCCGCGTCATCATTGCCCAGTGTAATCGTCATTCTCGTCAGTCTTTTGCTGTTGATCGCATCCATTGGGCTTGCGGTGGGCATGTTCGTCGCGAGTCTGGTGATGTACTTCGCGATCTTGGCATTGATGCTCGAGCCCGTTTCAGTACGGGACAGCATTCGCCGTTCGATATTTTTCTGGAGGGGGAACCTGGGGCCGGCGATCGTTTTCGTTCTCTTGGTCACCTTCCTCCAGTTAGTCCTTGCGTTCGTATGGTCCGGTCTTTCTCAGGCGACTCCGGGATTGATCGTTTCCGTATTCGGCAGCGCGTTCATCGGCACGGGATTATCCGCCGGCAGCATGGTTTTCTACGCGAATCGACTGTCCCAGCCAGAAGTCATTGCAACCGATCGATTGGGCGCCTAGGAGGCCCGTTTGACCTACACCGCCGAAACTATCGAAGTACTCGAAGGTCTGGATGCGGTGCGTCGACGGCCCGCCATGTACATCGGCGACACCGTTTCGGCCGGCCTGCATCACCTGGTAATCGAGATTGTCGACAACAGCGTGGACGAGGCGCTGGCAGGCGAGTGCACGAAAGTAACCGTGGTGCTGGACCTAGACGGCTACATCTCCGTTGCGGACGATGGCCGGGGAATCCCGGTCGGCAAGCATCCCAAGATGAACCGTCCCGCCCTCGAGGTAGTGATGACCACCCTGCACGCCGGTGGGAAATTCAGCGGCAAGGCATATCACGTTTCGGGGGGCTTGCACGGCGTTGGCGTCTCGGTCGTCAACGCGCTTTCCGATCATTTGATCGCCGAAGTGCGCGTCAACGGGAAGAAATACGTTCAGGAGTACCGCAAGGGAATCCCCCAGTTCGACGTCAAGCGGAAGGGGAAGGCAAGCGGCACGGGAACGACAATCCGGTTCAAGCCTGATCCGGATATCTTCCCCATGGAAGCTATTCAAGTCGAGTTCGACCCTCTGGCCGAACGGCTGCGTCAGATGGCCTTCCTCGTGCCAAGGCTGGAGCTAACGATCGACGACCGCCGCACCGGCCAACAGCAGACCTTCTATTTCGAGGGCGGCGTAAGCTCGTTTGTGGAAAACATTGCCCGCCATCGACGCCCGATAATTCCGCGCCCGATCTTCATTAGCGGCACGGTTGACGGTACTTCGGTTGCCGCCGCCATGCAATACACGAACAGCTTCACCGAGGCGGTTCACCCGTTCGCGAACACGGTCCACAACGCCGACGGCGGCACTCATCTTTCGGGGTTCCGCGCCGGACTGACCCGCACACTTAACGATTTCGCGCGCAATAACGCGTTTCTGAAGGACAATGATTCGAACCTTACCGGCGACGACGTGCGCGAGGGGCTAGTGGCCGTAATAAGCGTTCTGCTCGAGGAGCCGCAGTTCGAAGCTCAAACTAAGGTCCGCCTCAACAACCCTGAAGTCGCGGGACAGGTGCAGTCGGTAATCAACAAGGGACTGAGCGAGTATCTGCATGAGAATCCCGGCGAGGCCAGGCGCATTGTCGAAAAATGCCTGGTGGCCAGTCACGCCCGTCTGGCCGCGCAGCGGGCGAGAGACCTGGTCGTCAGGAAGGGCGCGCTCGATGGAATGGCGCTGTCCGGGAAGCTGGCCGACTGCCAGGAGCGTGACCCCGATAAGTCGGAGCTCTTCATCGTCGAGGGCGATTCGGCCGGAGGTAATGCAAAGCAGGGGCGTGACCGCAAAAATCAGGCAATTCTGCCTCTGCGCGGAAAGATTCTGAACGTTGAAAAGGCGCGGCTCGACAAGATGCTCGCCAACGAAGCGATCCGCGACCTGACCACGGCCGTCGGAACGGGTCTTAACGAAAGCTTTGACCTTTCAAAGCTGCGCTACGGCCGGGTGATTATCATGACCGACGCCGACGTTGACGGCTCGCATATTCGCAGCCTCTTGTTGACGTTCTTCTTCCGCAACATGCAAGAGCTCGTAAATAGAGGCCATCTCTACATCGCGCTGCCGCCGCTGTATCGAATCTCGAACGGGCGCACAACCCACTACGCCTACACCGACGCCGAACGCGACACACACCTTTCTACGATCAATGGAAGGATCCATCTGCAACGCTACAAGGGCCTGGGGGAAATGAACGCCGAGCAACTGTGGGAAACCACGATGGACCCTGAAACGAGGACGCTGCTACAGGTGATTCCGAAAGATGAACTTGCCGTCGACAAGCTGGTGACCACTCTGCTCGGACATGACGTTGAGGAACGACGGAATTACATAATGACCCACGCGCGGAAGGTCCGCAATCTCGACGTTTGACCAGCGGCCATTGCCGGCCCGCCAAGCCTAGTCGGATTGCCGAGCTTGCGCGTATCCTGAGACTCACGTTTTCGAATTAACGATTGCACGGTGCGAGCGATGGCGCGGATTGCGTTTGACGCGATGGGCGGCGATACCGCGCCGGCGGCCACCGTCGCCGGCGCGGTGGAAGCGCTCAGGTCGCATGGGTTGCGGGCCATTCTGGTCGGAGATAAATCGCGCATCGTAACGCAGCTCAGGGCGCTGGACGTTAAAGAAGACGAGTTCGAAATCGTAAGCGCCGGCAGCGTCGTGGAAATGGACGAGGCGCCGGCGGCGGCGTTGCGCCAAAAGCGGGACTCTTCGATTGTCGTTGCGGCCGAATTGGTAAAAAACGGCCGGGCGGACGCGCTTGTTTCGGCAGGCAATAGCGGGGCGCTCATGGCTGCCGGCGTGCTCGTTATCGGCAGGGCGGAAGGCGTTATCCGGCCCGCGCTTGGCGGTCTCTTGCCCACGGCACAAGGGCGGGTGTTCATGCTCGACATCGGCGCCAACACCGACTGTAACGCGAACGAACTGGTCCAATTCGCCATCATGGGGTCTGTTTACATGCAACGTCTCGGATCTGTTCAAGACCCAACTGTCGGGTTGCTCAACGTGGGCGTAGAGTCGATGAAAGGAAATCGACTCTACCGCGAGGCCCATGAGTTGCTGAACAAGAGCGCAATCAATTTCGCCGGCAACCTTGAGGGCATGGAAGTATTGTCCGGCCGCGTTGATGTCGTCGTTTGCGACGGCTTTACCGGAAATATCGCCCTCAAAGTGATGGAGGGCGTCGGCGGCTTTGCGTTAGGGGAATTGCGCAAGGATGTGGAATCTTCGCCGATAAAAAGAGCCGGCGCGCTCCTCATGAGAGGGGCATTCCGCGCGCTTCGGCGCAAATTCGACTATGCGGAATGGGGCGGGGCGCCCCTTCTCGGACTCAAGGGGCAGGTGCTGATCGGCCATGGGCGATCAGACGCCAGAGCTCTGGCGAACGGTCTGGTTGCCGCGCAGGCCGCGGTTGACGCCGGGCTCGTAGAGAAGATGTCCAGCAGTCTGCGGACCACTCGGGCAAACCCGTCACAGCCGAAGGAGGCCGGATAATTGGAGCGCGGACTAACCAGGACCTGCTCACGGGAGCGTGCGATCAGCCAATATAGACGGGCGGCAAACTAAATATGAGTCGAATTTGCATTGTCGGGACAGGTTATGTGGGTCTGGTGGCCGGATCGTGTTTTGCCGACCTTGGAAACGACGTAGTCTGCCTCGATATCGACAAACCCAAGATCGACGGTCTGAATGCCGGAGAGATACCGATTTTCGAGCCGGGCCTGGAAGACCTAGTCAGGCGAAACCGGCACGCCGGCCGGCTCGTTTTTACGAGCTCATACGAGACGGCTATTCCCCCGGCCGACTTTGTATTCATAGCCGTGGATACGGCTTCGGGTCCCGGCGGAGAAGCCAGCCTTTCCAGCGTCGAGGCGGCGGCCGAGAGCATAGCGGCCCACCTGGACGGCAGCACGATTATCGTCGATAAAAGCACGGTGCCCGTCGGCACCGGCGATCTGGTCAGCAGCATTATTCGCCAACGCCGCGGTAACGACGTGGACTTTCATATCGTCTCCAATCCGGAGTTTCTCAGCGAAGGATCGGCCGTCGCCGACTTCCTTCAGCCAGACCGCATCGTGCTGGGATCCACGAACCCATCCGCAGCGCGCGACGTTGCGTCGCTGTACCGGTCATTCACGTCCCCGATCATCATCACGGACCTGCGAACGGCTGAAATGATCAAGTACGCCTCCAACGCCTTCCTGGCTACGCGCGTTTCCTTCATCAACGAGATCGCGTCGATGTGCGAGCGGTTGGGAGCCGACGTGACTGAGGTCTCGCGAGGCATGGGTCTCGACAGGCGAATCGGCGAAGGTTATCTGTCGGCGGGCGTCGGATGGGGCGGAAGCTGCTTCCGAAAGGACGTGCTGGCCCTCGAACACATGGCCGCGGTCAACGGGTGCCATCCGCAGCTATTGCGGGCGGTTATGGAGATCAACCGCGACATGCGCCGATCGATCATTCGAAAATTGCGGGAGCATCTCGGCGGACTGCGAGGCTACCGCATCGCGGTGCTTGGCGTTTCCTTCAAGCCGAACACCGACGACGTGCGCGACGCGCCGGCGGTCGAGATCATACGGCTGCTTTTGGGCGAAGGCGCATACGTCGTCGCTTACGACCCGGTGGCGCTGCCGAATGCCGCCGCCGAAGTCAAGGGCCTCAAGACCGCCGCGGACCCCTACGGCGCGGTGGCCGGCGCCGACGCTGTATTCATAGCTACGGAATGGAACGAGTTTCATGAAATCGACTGGGATCGAGCCGGCGCGGCCATGCGTAGAAGGTTCATCCTGGACGGTAGAAATCTCTATAACCACAAAGAGCTGGAGTCCCACGGCTTCGAATACGTCGGAGTTGGCCAGGGCCGCAACCCTTCGTTCGCCAGCGAGTTTGCCTCGGTCAACGCGGCATCGTAACGAGCATGTCAAACGGCGTATCCGGATTCGCCGCCTAGCCAGGCCGTGGTCGCTCGGAGCAGCGTCCTGCCGCGTCTGTACTGCTAGGCTTGCGCGAATTGGTTGAATCGAGACCGTTGTAACGAATGTACAAGACGCCATCCAACAAAGAGGTCGCGGCGCTGCTGAAGGCCATCGCCGACTCACTGGAGATTCGCTCGGTGGACGAATTCCGGGTCCGCGCGTTCCGCGGCGGCGCGCGGAACGTCGAGAAAATGGAGATCGACGTAGCGGACGCTGTCTCGGAGGGGCGGCTGGACGTCTTGCCAGGCATCGGTAAGAGACTCGGCGCCGTTATCGACGAGTACGTTCGAACGGGAACGAGCACCGAACTGGCCGACGCGCAAGCGGGCATTCCGCCCGGTCTCTTCGAAATCCTGGAAATCAGAGGGCTGGGACCCAAGACTGTCGGGAAGCTGTTCGACGAGTTGAAGATCGACGGCGTGGACTCTCTTGAGCAGACGGCCGCGTCGGGCAAACTCCGCTCCCTGCCCGGCATAGGGACGAAGAAGGTGGAGAAAATCCTGCTGGAAATCGAGAAGCTGCGCGCGCGGCGGGGGCGCCGTTTGCTGGTCGATTCCCTTTCGGCGGCTCAACCTATCCTGGCCGGAGCGCTCGGCATCGACAGCGTGGCGAATGCCGCGCTCGCGGGCGCGGCTAGGCGCGGCGTACCCGTCGTCGGGCGCATTTCGGTGCTGGTTGCAGCCCGCGACCCGGAACCGGTCATCGACGTTATCCGGTCGATTGTCCCCAAATCAGAATCGAGCGAACGTTCCGTATCGGGCACGTTCGAAGACGGTTTTGAAGTGCGGGTAAACATATGCCGGCCAGCCGAATTTGGCGTAAACCTTGTATTTACGACCGGGTCGGACTCACACTGCGGCGCCCTGCGCTCCATCGCCGGAGAACGCGGGATCGACCTGGACGACGGAACCGATTTCGCGAATGAGGCGGAAGTTTACGAAGCGCTGGGTCTGCCGCTGATCCCTCCGGAGCTGCGCGAGGGCAACGGGGAGATTGAGGCGGCCCAAAACGGCGCGCTGCCCGAGTTGTTGGCCGCCAAGGACCTCGAGGGCGATCTGCATTGCCACACACGCTGGAGCGACGGGGCGCACTCGATCGAGGAGATGGCCGCGGCGGCCCGTGAGCTTGGCCGCGCCTATCTCGCAATCAGCGATCATTCCCGCTCACTGATCGTCGCTCACGGATTGGAAGCCGCCCGCGTCGCCGAGCAATCGGAGGCGGTTAGGGAAGCGAATCGAACAGTCGACGGGATCGATATCCTGCACGGGACCGAGGTAGACATCCTGACCGACGGGAGCCTCGATTACCCGGACGAGCTGCTGAGCAAGCTCGACTGGGTTTCGGCGGCGGTCCACAGCGGTTTCGGGCAATCTTCCCAAGACATGACGAAACGGGTCGTGGCCGCGATTCGCAATCCACACGTCGACTCCATTGCGCACCCGACCGGCCGGCTGCTGAACAGCCGCGACGGATACGAACTTGACATCGACGCCGTGCTGGAAGCCGCGGCCGAAACGGGCACGGCCCTCGAGGTCAACGCC
The DNA here is from genome assembly GCA_965263025.1 of Chloroflexota bacterium. GTDB lineage: Bacteria > Chloroflexota > UBA11872 > UBA11872 > VXNJ01 > JAPOVO01. The sequence continues at coordinate 1,679,166 of OZ253578.1, forward strand.
ATGCCCGACCGTCTGGACCTGCCGGAGGAGCCGGCCCGCAAGGCGGCGAAAATGGGAGTGCCCATCGTAGTCAACTCAGACTCGCACTCGATGCGTCATCTCGATTACCTGACGTACGGCGTAACCGCCGGGCGCCGGTCCTGGCTTAGGGCGTCCGACGTGCTCAATACCCAGGGCGTTGAAGCTCTTCTCGCGTGGCGCGAGGAACGCCGTCAGACTTACAGCTAGCCGCGCCCGGCGTCGAGTCTGATCTCAGGAAGCCGCGGACGGTCCGCCGCGGAGCAAGTCCACTGCCCGGTTCAAGCGTGAAGTAACGCGGTCTTCGCCGAGAACTTGCATCGTCTCAAACAGAGGCGGCGCGGCGCGGGAGCCGGTTATCGCCACGCGTATTGGCATAAAGAGCTCACCGACCTTCCAGCCAAGCTCGTCGGCCAGCCCGCGAAGATAGCGCTCGGAGACCTCCAGGTCATCAACTCCGTGCTCTTGAATCACGTCGAGCACTCTTTGCAGGGCTCGCGCCGTCTCCGCCGGCGTCCCCTTTTTGCGAACCAGAAACTTCATGTCCGGATCGACTTCATCCTGGAAGAAAAAGGCCAGCGCGTCGCCGAAATCGGTCAGCTTCTTCACCCGCTCTTGCTCGAGGCCGACGGCCCGCTCGAAATAGCCGTTGCCCGCGGAGCCTATGTTCAGACCAGCCGACTCGACGAAAGGCCTGGCCCTGCCCGCTAGTTCCGCAACGGTCATGGCGCGTATGTAGACGCCGTTGAACCAGTCGAGTTTGTCAACGTCGTAGATCGGATTCGCGCTGCTGACCCGGTCCAGGCTGTACTCACGCGCGAGCTCGTCCAGGTTGAACATCTCGCGCTCATCGCCCGGATTCCATCCCAGCAGCGCGATGAAGTTCCGGACGGCTTCCGGAAGATAGCCTCGCGTCAGGTACTCCTCGACCGAGACTGTGCCGTCACGTTTGCTGAGCTTCTGCTTCTTGCGGTTGAGAATCAGCGGCAAGTGCCCGAATCGTGGCGGCTTGATTCCGAGCGCGTCGTACATAACGATCTGTCTGAATGTATTCGAGATATGGTCGGCCCCGCGGACGGCGTCCGTGATCTCCATGGTGTGGTCGTCGACGACCACCGCAAAGTTATACACCGGCAGCCAGTTCGAACGGCAGACGACGAAATCGCCCCAAAGCCCCGCATCCTCTCGCAAGTCCCCAAGGACCAGGTCGCGGTACTCGACGGTCCGGGGTTGCACCCTAAACCGGTAAGCGGCTTGTTCACCGGTGTCCAAACGCCGTCGGGTCTCGGCTTCGGAAAGGTTGCGGCACTTTCCCGCGTATTTGGGCGGGCGTTTCTCGACCTGCGCGCGCTTGCGCTCGTCCTCTAGTTCCTGGGGCGTGCAAAAACAGCGGTAGACCCAGCCCAGATCGATGAGTTTCGCGAGCCATTCCCTGTGCAGGTCGACTCGTTCGCTCTGGCGGTACGGACCGTAGTCGCCGCCGATTTCGGGTCCTTCGTCCCATTCGATCCCGAGCCAGCGAAACGCCTCGAATATCGTCTTCTCGAACTCGGGGCGGCTGCGGTCGCGGGCTGTGTCCTCGATCCGCAGCACGTAGGTACCGCCGGTCTTGCGCGCCAGCAGGTAGTTGTACAGGGCCGTCCGTGCGTTCCCAATATGCAACGCACCGGTCGGGCTTGGAGCCATTCGGTAGCGGGGTTTGGTCATGGGGCAGAAATTGGAACCGTTGTCAGCAGGGTTTGAATGCACTGCCTAATAATTACACGCGGCACACAAGGTTTGAAAGGCAAGGCCAGACCGTGACCTACGGGACTGGTTATCGCCAAGGGACATCGACTGCGCCGGACACGCTATCGAGCGCGGGCCGGGGCCAGAATTCAGATATCCCATGAAGCGTGTGCCCGGGAAAGCAGGAGTCTAGCTTCTCGAGGGATGGGTTCCCGTTTTCGCGGTAATAACGGAACGAGTGAGAATCCACGTCAAACCTCCCGTAAGCGCCCCAAGCACTAGGTGGCCTCTCGAATCAAGCCGCACGGTGTCCCGCATGGCTCGCGTCTACTCTAGTCAACCCTGAAGTAGTCGGTCCGCACGTAACTACCGTTAACGTAGAGCGTGATCGCGAGTGTGCCCGGCCATCTCCAATAGAGGTTGGGGTTATTCCACCTTATCTTGATGTATCCGCCGCTACACCAGCCTCCCGAGTGGTCACACCACACCCATGGATCAGTCCAGGCTACGTCCCCGCTAGGCCACTCCCAGCGCGTCTCGTATGTCCAGCCAGAGGGCCACCAATCAACCACATACACAACGCAATAACGTCTTGGCAGCGGGTCGCCCGGGAACGCTCCTAACCACGTTACTCCGCTATCGGGGCCTGATGTGCAGTCCGAATCACGCGCCATACCGACCGACTGAATCAGAGTAGAAGGATGCGGCAGGGGAACCGCCGTGGGCGTGGGGGTTGGCCAGGGGGTAGCAGTCGGCGTGGGAGTTGGCTCAGGAGGTGGCTCGAGGATGCCAGCGCGGTGGCGCGCGATCCAGTCGTCCACGAAGAACCGCGCGATGTCGCCGGGAATCAGGAAATTGGTGTTTTCCACGCGCTCCACGGCACCGCCGCCCAGCTTTGCCGTGGCAATGCCAATGACGCCACCGCTGAGGTCGAGCGCAGGCCCACCGCTGTTGCCTGGATTGGCCGTCGCATCCGTCTGAAGCCACGAGCCGTGGTCCGCCGACAGCAAACCGCGGGTGACCGTGAGAGTCTCCAATCCGAGGGGGAAACCCAATATGACAACATCTTCCCCCAACTCCATGTCCGTGGAACTGCCAAAGTTCACTAACGGGTGAGGGTCGCTGCTCGGCAACTTGAGCAGCGCCAGATCCAGGTGGGGATCGTCCGCTACGACCGGAGCTTGCTCCCCCTGCCCGTCGACCGTTCCTATATACGCCTGTCTCAGTCCGTCGAGGACATGGCTGTTCGTCACGACATAGCCGTCTGCCGTCACTACGAACGCGCTACCTACACCATATTCATAAACCTGCCGGGCGAATGTACCGAATCGCAGCTCGACTTCGCCGCACGACTTCCGCCACTGACAGCGCTGGCGACCCAGCCGGCAGCAAACCCGTCGGACCGGCTGGCACGGTGGCCGGATCAACCGATCCGCCCGACCACGAAAAAAGCTGGTCTGCGTAAAGACCCCAGTGCGCTCCGCCATTCGTGAAGGTTGGAATTCCGGACCACGCTCGAACGTAGGCGAGTCCCGTCGTCGTTTGCTGGAGCAAGTCGCCGTTCTCAGCGTTCTCGTGGAGACACTCGGTGGGTTCGCCCATCGGGTCGCCGAGCGCCAACTTAAGCTCAGCTAGGCGTGAACTGAATTGCGGTGATTGTCCCGATGAACAGTACGGCGCGGCGCTTGCCGGCAGGATAACGGCCACAGCCACAAGCACCGCGACCGTGAGCGCGACGACTAGCCGAAACTGTTTTACCTTGACGAGAATGCGCCGAAGCGCCTCCGTAAACGAATTCAATCCAATCGCCTCGCGCGGTCGTTTCCCCGTCAATCAAATCAGGCAGGAGCGTAGCGCGTTAAAACTTACCTGTCGCAATACGAACACAGCCTATCGTTAGGCCAACTGAGCAACCCAGCCTCGCTAGATCGAGTTCTCAATGAGGTTGTCCACGACCGCCTCCGTGTATAGCGGCCAGTGCTGCTTTGCCAAACGCAAGAATGGGTCGTCATTGCTTACCCATCCAGCCTGCTTATAGCCGTACATCAATTTGCGCGCATATCCCTCGACCGGGGCTACACGCTTACCAGGATCGCGCTTGCCGGCAGGATTGATGTAGTAGACCCACGCGTCAATGTAGTTCCCATTCCCACACAGTTCTACCTTCTATACCTTGCGATCGTAGATACGCGGCGTGAGTAGATACCCTTCACATCTATCCAGGCATTCCCAGTCACTTCGGTCTTCTATCTTCCAAAGCACTCCAGGAACCCTTTGCCTGTTGTCTTGTTCAACGTCCGCTACACAGGAAAACTGTAGCGAATGTTCATGAAGCCACGCCCTGCCGACACATTCACTTCCCGGGGCGCGACACTTCATCTGGTTGACATACATGTTGCTCCCATACGCGAAGTAATAGACAGTTGTTCGCTCTGGCAAGGCGTCGGCATTCGCTTGCCCGGAGCCACTCTCGTTTTGAGGCATGTTTCCTCCTTAACCGTCGACCGGATCTTCCTCGGATGCGCCGAGCGTGGACCGACTACTACGGTTGTCCGATCGACAAGAGTAGAGCGGCGCTTCTCCAATGAAGAACGAATCGCGGTGCACGAGCCGCATACAAGTGGTTCGTTCTGGATTCCCGCTTCGCGGAGATGACGAGAAGCGCTCTCTCGCGCTACGGATACTCCGCGAGAATGATGTCGAGCTGGCGGGAGAGCTCCGCTACGCCTTCCGTCGGGTAGGAGGAGTAGGCGTTGACCTCAAGCGTGGCCCAGTCGTCGTAGCCGGCGCTCTTCAACGCGGGCATTACGGCCTTCCAGTCAACGTCGCCTTCGAGCAGCGGGCAAAAGCCATCAAGGTTCTTTCGCGCCCTTATGTAGTCCTTGATGTGGACTTTGCCGATTCGCGGACCGAGGATTTCGATCCAATGCTCGGGATAGCCAAACGCCACGACGTTGCCGACGTCGAAGTACGCTCCGACATAGTCGCTTTCAGCCTCATCTATATAGCGAGCCATTTCGATGGGGCTGTAGAGAAAGTTATTCCAGACGTTCTCTATTAGCAGGTGAACGCCCTTGTCTTCGGCCTGCGGGACGAGCTCGCGAAGCGAAGCCTGCGACACCTCCCAGGCGTCCTTGTACGACACGCCGTCTTCCACGCGCGCGGTGATCGTAAGCAGAGAATCTATGCCGAGACTGCTTGCGATGTCGATGGTGCGGCGCATGTACGCCATCCCCTGCTCCCGAACGGCCTTGTCGGCTGCCGTCAACGGGTATCCCCACGGCATTCCGCCGCCCATGGAATGCAACTCGACACCGGAGCTCTCGCTCATGTCCTTGATTTCCGCCAGCTTCGAATCGGGACTTTCCAGCGAGTATTCGCCTTCTTCCGGAAAACTAATCTCCATCCCGTCAAATCCCGTGGCGGCGCCGAGTTTGAACTTCTCTTCGAGAGTCAACGAGTCGCCGAAACAGCCGTCGCGGATTCCTTTTTTCAGCATGACAAAATTCCTCGCTCTTTCAGTTATTCCGCAGCGTCGGGATAGCGGGGGACTTCTACTTCGCGGTGCTCGCGAACGGACTGATACGCGGCTTCGATACACGCCACGCCGTACCAGCCGTCGATGCCATCGACCGACGGCTTTCGACCATCCAGGATGGCTTCGGCAAAGTCTTTCACATACCAGACGTTGGAGTCCTCCTGATACGACATGTGACTGACGTAACCCTGCACGCCCGCGGCCTCCCACGCCTCGGACTGCTGGCTGCCCCCGGCCAGGGTGCGCGCGACGTAGCAGCCTGTGACGTCGAAATCGATGGCCCCTTCCGTGCCGAGGATTCGGATCAACACGTCGCCCCACTTCGCCACCGTCATGGGCCGGTTCCAGCTAGGGTCGCAGCTGCCGACGATGCCGCCTTCGAATGTTTCGATCAGCATCGCCACGTCATCGACGGCTATTTCTGGACGCGCGAGCGTATCGCCCTCGGCGTAGATCGAAACCACCTCTTTACCGGAAAACCAGCGCATTTGATCGGTTCCATGAACGATGTGATCGCGAATGGTGCCGCCGCCCGAGAGATCCGGGTCCACGAACCAGCCGGTCGTGGCTCGCCGGAGGTGATTGGTCGCGTGCATGGAGACGATTTCGCCTATGTCGCCGGCGTCAACGCGGCGCTTGGCCTCGGTCGCTGACGGCGCAAATCGTGTCGGATAAGCAGTGCTCAGATGCACCCCCGCTTCCTCGCAGACTTTCACGATGCGGGTGGCGTCCTCAAGGTTCGTCGCCAGAGGCTTTTCCAGAATTACGTGCTTGCCGGCCTGCGCGGCGGCCTCGGTGTGCTCCAGATGGAACGCGTTAGCGGAGCTGATACTCACTGCGTCAATGTCGTCGCGGGCCAGGAGTTCCTGATAGTCCTCGTAAAACTCGACGGAGCCTTGCTCGGGATCGTCGAGCCTTCTCATGGCGGCGTCCGCCGAGACCAGCGTGCTCTTGACACGCTCGGCTTGTTCGGGAATCCACTCCGACACCGCCACCAACTCGACCATCGGCAACTGAAGATGGGCGCCACACCAACCGTACTGATGGCCGTGATCGAAGCTGATCGCACCCATACGCAGACGTTTCAACTGTTTGCCGCCTCGGTTGACGTGGAACTCTTTAAGGAACGGATTGCCAGATCGAGCAGATCGAGCGTATCCGATTCCGAGACCGAGCTTTCACGGTCGCCTCGAAAGCCAGCCACGTAGTCCTCGACCATCGCCTGATAAGGAGGCACGTGATAGCTGTCCAGCGTCGCGAAGCCGTCTTTACCGACCAGTCGGTTGACCCGGGAGAACGAGTCATATTCGAGCATCCCGTCCGTGGATACGACCTCGATCACCTCGTAGAAGTAGCCCGGATAGTGGGCGGTGGACGCCTCGCCGTATCCGATTGCCTTGTTGGTAAACCGGATCACGCTGAGCGCGGTGTTTGTTTCCTCAGCCCGAACCTCGCTTCTTCTCGTGAAAATACGGCTGACGCCTCCGCCGAATAAAAGCAGCGCGTCAAGGACGTTCAGCTCCTCGACGGTGATATCCCGTTCGGTCGAGCCAGTGCGGATTACACGCACCGTTATGACATCGCCAAGCTTACCGTCGGCGGATTCCTGGCGAGGAAGAGCGTACTTGGCGTCGAAGCGGATGGGCTGCGCCAGCCGGAGACGGCCGCCGCTCTCCTCCAAAAGCTTCCTGAATTCGAGTATCTCGTCGATGGTTGGTCCGTGGACAACCACGCGGATACCTGCCGCGAGAGCTTCCCGGCAGGTATCAATGCAACCGTCCGACCCTGCGGCGATGTCCGCCATGTCGACACCGTGGAAGCTGGACGCTCGCGTAACATACTCCGGTCCCAAAACGGCGCCGTAAGCGTCGCGACGGTCTTCCAGGAGCACGTCGCCGACAAGTCGAACGGATCTCAATCGAGTGTTCCTCGCGTCGGCTTGATCAGTCCCTTGTGCACGGCGAGCATGGCGGCGTAGGGCAACGAACCGTGCAGAAAATCGCCGTTCATCACGCCGTCCACCACTTCGTCAAAATTCATCCATGCGACCTCGAGTATTTCGGCAGGGTCCGGATCGGCCTCTGTCAGCGTCAGGTCGGTAGCGAAATAATAGTCGAAAGCCAGCCGGGCCAGCGCCGGCAACGGAAAGACGGTGCCGAAGTGGGCCAGGTTCTCGGCATGGTATCCGGTTTCTTCCCGAAGTTCACGCAGCGCCGCCTCGCGCGAGGACTCGTCGCGATGCACGGATCCAAGCGGAAGGTCTGTAACGACGCGCCCGACCGGGTGTCGATATTCACGCACGGTGAGAATACGCCCCTGCCCGTCCGAGGCCATAACCGCAACCGCCCTCGAGTCGATGCCCAAGTACGTGTAGAGGGACTCCCTGCCGTCGAGATCGGCGACCAGCTCGTCCTCTACAACCGGGAACCGCCCGGAATACGCTACGCGCGAGCGCTTGACAGTCCATCCGAGCTTCATCGCGATGCGCCCATATTCAGATTAAACGGCCGAAAAGATGACGGACGAACACAATCAAAGAAGATTACGTCACCAGCGCATCCAGCGCGAGCGGGTCGAGCTGAATCCAGCGCGATCAGGCTGGAGACGGGGCGATGTAAAATGCCCCTTCCACTGGGGTATCGTCTAATGGTAGGACGCGTGGTTCTGGCCCACGTAGTGGAGGTTCGAATCCTTCTACCCCAGCCTCGCCGAACGATCAGCGACGTTGGGCGCGCGTGAGATGCCGTCATCTCACGCGATTGACAGTCCGGCGCCGGCCGGCGGCTCACGCGCAAGCAGGCGGTTGAAGCGCCCGCACCGCCCAGGTCGTACAACAAAGAAGACTATGCAATGAAACCTTCCAATCTAGTGATTCTGATGTCGGACGAGCATACGCAACGCATGTCGGGCTGTTACGGCCACTCGACGGTCCGCACGCCCAACATCGACTCGATTGCCGCGCGGGGCGTCCGGTTCGAGAACGCATACTGCAACAGCCCCATTTGCGTACCGTCACGCGCGAGCTTCGTAACAGGTCGCTACGTGCACGAAACCGGGAACTGGGACAACGCGGCCCCGTACACCGGCGCGACTCCGGGTTGGGGGCATCGGCTAACGAATCAGGGAGTCCCTCTTACGATCATCGGCAAGATGCACTTCCGCGGCGTGGAAGACGACAACGGGTTTCCCGACGAGCGGCTCATCATGGACGTCAAGGACGGCGTCGGCGATCTGTTTGGAATCGCCAGGGAGGCAATGCCTCCGCAGGACCACATGATCGAAAACGTCCAAAACGCCGGCGTGGGAGAGACGGAGTACACACGGTTCGATACAGCGGTCGCGGACGAGGCCGTCAGCTGGATCGAGAACGAAGCCGGTCGAAGCGGTGAGCCGTGGTGCCTGTGGGTCTCATTCGTGACCCCGCATTTTCCGTACGTGGCCCCGAAAGAGTATTTCGATCTCTATCCGCCGGACGAGGTCGAGTGGCCAATCAGCGGCTCCGCGCGGGACTGGCCGGATCATCCCGCGGCGAAAAACGCGCGGCGTCTGAGCATGTCGATTCCGGGTGGAGAGTTCGACGAGGAAACCGTGCGGCGGGCGATCGCCGCCTACTACGGACTCGTCACCTTCACCGACCGGCAGATCGGCAGGGTGATCGAGGCTCTGGAACGCGCGAAACTGACGGCGTCCACCCGAGTCATGTACACAAGCGACCACGGCGAAATGCTGGGCGACTTCGGACAGTGGGGCAAGAGCTGCATGTACGAGGGCGCGGCGGCCGTGCCGCTGGTCGCCGCGGGGCCCGACATCCCGCAGGGCAAGGTGGTCGAGCAGCCGGTGTCGCTTGTCGACTGCTATCCCGCGATACTGCAGGCGGTTGGCGTCGAGCGGCAGGAGGCCGACGCCGATCTTCCCGGCGCCTCGTTATGGGACATCGCGGCCGGCGCGGGTCGAAGCCGGGACGAACCGGTATTCAGCGAATATCACGCGATCTACTCGACGCACGGCCAGTACATGCTTCGAGATTCGCGTTACAAATACGTCTACCACGCCGGGGGACTTCCCCCGCAGCTTTTCGACATGCGCAACGACCCGCTCGAACGGCGCGACCTTGGACAAGACCCAAACTTCCGCCAGACCGTCAACGAGTTCGAATCACGGCTCCGTGAAATCCTGGACCCCGAAGAGGTCGACCGTTTGGCCAAGTCCGACCAGCAGTCGCGGCTGCGGGCGCACGGAGGCGTGGAGAAGATTCTGCGGCAAGGCCTCAAGATCAACTTCAGCCCGGCTCCACCGGAGTTTCAATAGCCTTCCGCAGAGCCGCCTGCGCGACCGAAGTCGCCCGCCGCGTCCAGGCGGCGTCGGGGTGGGGCTTCAGCGGCGCTGGGCCGGGCTAGCTCGAAGCGGCGGAGCGGTCGTCAGCCGACAGATGCACCACGGTCTCACCCGTCTCGGCGATAGTGCGCGTCACCTCTGTGCCGGCGTAGACCCAGAAGATACGCATGTGGCTGTCGCCGGTATTGATAAAGCGATGGTTTACACCAGCGGGGACGTAGGTAGTAGAGAACGTATCGACGTCGAACTCTTCGCCGTCGACTTCGGCTCGACCGGATCCCTCGATGACCGTGACCGACTCGTCGACGTTGTGAGAGTGAAGCATGACGGCCGCTCCGGGCGGAAACCGCGTCATCCCGGTCGCAAATTTCGCGCCTTCCGTATGCCCCCCGAAAAGCGGCATGCTGGCGACCCCGCTGCCACGGTCGCCCCATTCCATTTTCTCCGGGTGCAAAAGGTGACCACGCATGGTTCGTTCTCTCCCTGGTTTGCATCGATATCAGGATCGTACGAAGTCTGACCGCCCCCCGCCCCCGCCGCAAGTCAAGAGACGCCCTAGCGGGAGCAAGAGACAGGGCGAACAGGGACACCGCCTCCGTTCATGGTTCGACCGGCTCACCATGAACGGTAGGGGCAGACGTGGCATCCGGCGGATTCTCGCCCTGGCCTTTCTGAGAGAGATGCAAAAACCAGCACAAGGTATTGCCGGTGCGAATGACCACTGCTATAGTCTTTATGTAAACAACAAACTAGACCACGACTGAACCACACTGAACCCCCAGCGGTCGCTTCGGCAACGTCGAATCTCAGTACGCTCAATCAAGGTCCGCATACCGGCCTGTCCACAGCGCGGCGCGAGTAGTTATTCCCAGATGTTAAATCGATATGAGCGAATAGCTGTGCGGGGCGGTCAGAAAAGAGGAATCATCCGTTGAAATCAGGCTTTGGCGAGCTAGGCGTGAACGAGCGCGCGCTCGTTAATCTCAAGAATCTCGATATCCACGAACCCACCCCGATCCAGACACAGACAATCCCGCCGCTGATGCGCAAACGCGACGTGGTGGCGATGGCGCCGACCGGCTCCGGCAAGACGCTGGCCTTCGTGCTGCCCATGATTTCCGCTCTCGATCCCGCCTTGCGACAGCCGCAGGCTCTGATCCTCGCGCCGACCCGCGAGCTCGCCCAGCAGATCGCCAAGGTCGTGGGCGACGTTACGGAGGGGATGGGCATTGACTGCGCGCTCATTTACGGCGGCACGGGCTACGACAAGCAGAAACGGGCGCTCGCCCGCGGCGCGCAAGTCGTGGTGGGCACGCCTGGACGCATTCTCGATCTGATGGGCCAGCGGATCCTCGTTTTGCAAAGAGTTCGATACGCGATCCTGGACGAGGCCGACAGGATGTTTGACGAAGGGTTTGGCCCCGACGTGAATGAAATCCTGTCGGCAACGCCAAAAGACCGGCAATCGGCCCTGTTTTCGGCGACCATCCCCCCATGGATACAGCGGGTGGTCGATAAGCACCTGCGGGATCGGGTCGAAATCCAGGTCGGAGCCGGCGGCGACGGCATGTTGCCTATCGAGCATTCGGTAATGATCGTCCCCAAGTTCGACAAACAGCGCGCGCTCCGGCGGCTTCTCGACCAGCGCAGAGACGGCACTACCCTGGTATTTGGACGAACCAGGCACGGCGTGGAGCGGCTTCGAGCCAGCCTGGCGGCAGACGGATACAAAGTCCGGGCGCTGCAAGGCAACTTGAACCAGCGGCAGCGCGACAACGTTCTCGAATGGTTTAGAAGCGACAAGGGCGAGATACTGCTCGCCACCAACATCGCGGCGCGGGGACTGGACATCCTGTCGATCGGACTCGTCGTGAACTACGACATTCCCGAATCGGCAGACATGTTTACCCATCGCGTGGGCCGCACCGGGCGGATGGGACGCAGCGGCAAATCGGTGACCTTGGTGACCGGAGCCGACGTAGTCGAGATCGGGCGCATCGAGCGCGCCATCGGCGCCAAGATCGAGAGAATGTACTGGTCCGAATCAGAGGCCGCGACGCCGCCGACTCCGAAGTCGAACGGCCGGGAAGCTGCCGCCGAAGGAGACTCGCCGACCAACGGACTCAGGGTTTTGCCGGGTGAGCGGCTTTCAGGCGGTCGGACAGGAGCCGGGACCGGTGAGAAGCGTCCCCGTGGCAACCGGCGCAAACGGCGCACGGGCGCCAGGGTCGGTCGGTAGGGCCAGCGCGAATAACGACAATTCCTGACTCCCGTTTCGGGCAGGCGAACATCCCGGGCCGTAACCGTCGAAAACGGGGACTCACCTGGAGGCTGGCGTGATCGTTGACGTTCACACTCACCTGTCGACGCTGGAGCAGTGGGGAACGCAGATCCAGGACGCGGTCCGGAGGACCTATCCCGACACCGTCAAGCTGCACATCACGCCCGAGCGGCACGGCGCGAACACCAGCGCCGCCGACAAGGTGATAGTTTTCGGCATCAACGCGCTGCATCTCGGCATGCACACTCCTAACGATTCGATCGCCGATTACGTGCGAGGCGATCCCGACAGGTTGATTGGATTCATGTCCATCGACCCGAACCAGCCAGACGCCGTCGAAGAGCTGGAACGCAGCGCCGGCGACCTGGGACTGCGCGGAATCAAAATGAGCCCCGTCTATCAGAATTTCGATCCGACCGGTCCAAAAGCCGCGAAGATTCATGCCCGGGCCCAAGAGCTTGGACTGCCGATTCTGACCCACGCCGCCTTTCAGGGAATGAGCAGGGCGCCTATGCGATGGGCCAACCCGCTCACTTATGATCCCGTCGGACGCGAGTTTCCCGACCTTAAGGTCATCCTGGCGCACATCGGGCTTCCCTGGTTTACCGACGCGATGACGATGGTGCGGAAGCACCCCAACTTCTATGCCGACGTATCGACAGCCTACGCGCGGCCTTGGTGGATGTATCAGGCTCTGGCCGCGTTCCACGAATTCGGCATGTCGCACAAGCTGCTCTTCGGCAGCGATTTTCCGTTCGGCACACAGGAAGACACGATCAACGGCTTGAGAAATATCAACTCGGTAGTCCAGGGAACCAGCCTGCCGCGAATACCGGAGGACGATATCGAGGCGATCATCCATCGCGATTCGCTCACGCTGCTGGGGATCGACTAGCGCCGACAGTTTCGTAAGCCGGCTCAGCCGCTAATTGGTCTACGGAGCGTCTGCTCCAGGCGGCGACCCCCAGTCGGCAATCGCGGCCCTGGTTTCTTTGAGATTTGCGATTGCGTCTTCGTCACCGCGAGCGAGAGTCTCCAGGGTCCAGGCTCCTTCAAATCGAGTCTCGCGGAGCGCTTCCAAAAACGGAGGCCAGTCGACCTTGCCGCGGCCCGGCGGCCAGTGGCGGTCCAGCTCGCCGTCATTGTCGTGGACATGCAGCGCGATCAGCCGGTCGCCGGAATCTCGAACCTCGCGCGCGAGATCAAGCCCGTTTGCGAACGCGTGGCCCGTATCGAAGCACAAACCGACGTTGTCGGGGAGTCCGTCAACCAGCTCGAGCAACTGAGCCATGGCGCCGCATGGCTGCGACCGGCCCGCGCTGAGCATATTCTCAAAGGCGAGCCGGAGTCCGAACGGTCGAGCGATCTCACCGGCGGTAGCCATGCTCTCGCGGATACGCGGTTTGCTGGCTTCCGCCTGCTCTTCCGTTTGCCCCTGAGGGGCGACGTTGGGATGCACGACTATAGTCTCGACTCCGAGCTTTGCGCACGGTTCCAGCAGCGAGCGCAGGGAGTCGATCCCCGCCTCTCTGACTGACCGGGCCTCGCCGCCAAGGTTCATGTGCGGTCCGAACGGAGCGTGACAGCTCGCGGCCTTGACGCCGCTCTCAACGAGAGCTCGGAGCACGGCCCCCACGTCGTAGGCCGGATCAGTCGCGTCCAGGTGCGGCGCCCGCGTCCACAACTCGACCTCCGTGAATCCGGCCTCGGCGATCCTCTCGATTGCCGTCGGGAGGTCCATCTTCATGAACAGGCTGGTGGCGATACTGTAGTTCAAGCGAACAGCTCCTCACCTAGATGAGCGTTGACCGAAGGGTTTGCACCGTAGCCTTGGGGAATTTGCGGACCGTCACTCAGCGCAATTACACACCGCAAGCGCATTTCAATCAGAGCCCCCAATCGCGCGGATAGCGAAACTCGCGCTCGATGGTCCGATCGGAAATCTTGCCGATGATGGGAGGACGGCGCTTGAATTGATTTCTGCGCACCATCCCGTGGACCTTCGTAACCTGCTCTTCGGCGAAACCCGCTTCGAGCAGCTCCGAGATCCGGAACCGTTCGTCGAACATCAGGTACAGGATGCGGTCCACTTCGTCATAGGAGATTCCGAGGTCTTCCTCGTCGGATTGGCCCTCCCACAGGTCGGCGCTCGGCGGCTTGCCGATGATGTCGGCAGGCAAACTCATCGCCCTGGACATCTGGCGGACCTGGGTCTTGAACAGATCTCCGATCGGATTGACCGCGCTCGCCAGGTCGCCGAAAAGCGTGCCGTAACCAAGCAGGATTTCCGATTTATTTGACGTGCCTATCACCAGGCCACCGAATTCCTCGGAGTGATCATAGACGACGATCATTCGCATCCGGGCCATCACGTTGCCCCGCCGGTGGTTGGAGATGTTGGGCTGCACGTCAAAATACGGGTTCGTCATTCCAGTTATGTCGACGAGCCGCGACTCGACGCCTAACTGGTCTATAAGCTTCTCCGCGTCGGCGCGGCTGGATGGATTGCTGGTGCGGTACGGCATCATGACCGCCAGCACGTTCTCCGGACCTAGCGCTTTAGACGCAAGCGCGCAGACCAGGGCCGAATCGATGCCGCCGGAGAGCGCCACGACCGACCGCTCGAACCCGACCTTGCCCAGCTCGTTGCGGATGAATCCGGTAAGAATTCCCTCCGCGAGACCTGTATCAAGCTTGAGACCCACGTCGGCCCGCTCCACCAACCCGGCGGCGCTCGATCCCGCCGCGCTCATGCGTGGCGTTCCTCGAAGATTCGCTGCAGCTCGCGAAGCACCAGGTCGAGATTCTCGTCGCGGCGGAGGGGCGCCTTGATGCGCGCGCGGCGCAGCGCCGAGTCCGTTAGATCGGCCACTACCAGCTCCTCGCGGTCGGCGGAAGCTCTAACGAGAACGTCCCCCTCGGGCCCCAGGACCTCCGAGCCGCCCGGAAAGTTAACGCCATCCTCGTATCCTATGCGATGGCTGAAGACCTGGTATCCCGTGAAAAGCTGCGCGTAAATTTTGTTCAAGTCGCGCCAGGTTGAGATCGAGCCTAACTCCGCCCCGCCCCCCGCAACCCCGCGTCCCGGGCTGCATGAAATGCCGTAGATGACATCCGCTCCGTCTATCGCCGAAATGGCGGCTGTAGTCGGATGCCACAAATCTTCACAGATCAAGAGCGACTGGCGGCCGAACTTACCGTCGACCGAACGGATCGAGTCGCCTCGCGCAAGATACCGTCCCTCGTCGAACAGGCCGTAAGTGACCAGGTAGACCTTGTGATGAATGTGGAGTATCAGGCCATCTTCCACGTACGCGGCCGCCGACTTGAACGTGTGATCGGGGGTGTGATGGACAAATCCAAAAATCACGGTTATGTCGCGGGTCTGCTCGATAAGCGGATCGAGAAAGCCGGCGTAGGGATCGATGGCGGTGTCGTATACGAGGTCCCGCAGGAAATAGCCGGTTAAGGAAAGCTCAGGGAAAACGACCAAATCGCATCCGGCGTTCCGGGCGGTCTCGATGTATTCAAGATGCTTTTCGAGGTTGGCTTCAATATCGCCGAGACGCGGATTGATCTGAGCCAGCCCAATTCTGAAATCGCGCAATGGCGGGCCTGCTTGAGTCTCTTAAATGAATCCGCGACGATTGTAACGGTCGCCGCTCTTGGCAGTTTATGGTTCGAGAGGTTTGCTGCGAACGGACGCTGCCGCCACCAAACCCGTTCGCCCTGAGTTTGTCGAAGGGCGTCGGAATGTCGTGGTTCCGCGGGGCCTGTCGGTCATGCCGGATCAAGTCCGGCGTCCAGAGACTCCAGACCGAGCGGGCAGTCCGTTATCGATTCCCGCCTGCTCCGCGCCGTTCATGGTTCGACAGGCTAACCATGAACCGAGGAGATTGGGTTGATCGTTTCTGAGTTCCCGATTGCGCGGTAATGAAGAATATCGGTGTGAGGAAACGTCCGATCCTATGCGCCTGCCTGAGGCTGGATGCCCACGAGGCGGCCAACGGCGCTCGATTCCTTAATGGCGTCGATCACCCGAGTATTGGCTATGGAGTCTTCGGGCGTGACGACCGCCGCGTCGCCGCGCAGGACGGTATTCGAAAACGACTCGAGCTGGTGCGCGTAGCTGTTGGCAAACGGAATTTCTTCAACCGATGAGTCCGATGCGGTGTTAATTTCGATGGTCATAGGCTCACCGGTAGGCGGCAGGAAACACTTGGGGATTACCAGGCTTCCGGTTGAGCCGACGACCTCCACGCGCTGCCTTCGGCCCGTTTCAAAGCTAAATTCGATCACCGCGCGGCGGTGATCGGAGAAGTCCAGCATGGCCACGCCGGACATGTCCACGCCAAGCTCGGGGTCGATTTCCAGCCGGGCGTAGACGCCATGCGGCTCTCCGTCGAAGAGGGTGCGGCTCACGTTCAAGCAGTAGCAGCCCACGTCGGCGAGCGCGCCTCCGGCGAGACCGGTTCCCAAGCGCCAGTTGCCCGAACCACGGAGGTTGAAGGCAAAGCTCGCAAACAGCAGCATCGGATCGCCGATACTCCCCTCGGCGAGAAGCTCCTGAACCCTCGCGAGTCTGGGATTGAACCTGTACATAAAGGCTTCCACAAGCAAAACGCCGTTGCGCTTGCAGGCCGCCGCCATTTCGCGCGCCTGCGCTTCATCGTCGGCAATCGGCTTTTCGCAAAGAATGTGCTTTCCCGCCTCGGCCGCCTTGACGGTCCATTCGAAGTGCATCGAATTTGGCAGCGCGTTATAGACGGCGTCGATGTCCGGATCGTCGAGGAGCTCCTCGTACGACCCGTAGGCCTTCGCCAGGCCCAGCTCGTCCGCGAACGCTTTGGCCTTTTCCAGATCGCGGCTGGCGACCGCCGTAAACCGCGAGTTGTCGACCAGTTCCGCCGCGGGAACCACCGCGTTGCGAGCGATTCTCGCGGTGGAGAGCGAACCCCATCGAATCACGTCGCCGTTTTGTCCCATGCGAATCCTCCCCGCAAGACCGAGGCGCTCAAGCGTTTCAGCGAGCGGCATATCGAACCTTCAACCGGAACGATATCCCCGACACCTCCGGTAAAGCCAGTCTTTCAACAACCGCGGCCCGCGCCGACCCGGCGGAAGTTGGTCGATCGGTCGCTGCTAAAATCCGCAATCATGCAGCGAAGAATACTAGGACGCACCGGTCTCGAAGTCTCGCTCCTGAGTCTGGGCACCGGCGGGCCGAGTCTGATGGGACAGGCTTCCGGGGTCATGGAGAGCGAGGCCGCCCGGGTCGTCCGCCAGGCGCTGGACGCCGGAATCAACTTTTTCGACACAGCCGAGGCCTACAGGGACAGCGAGGCAAGGCTCGGACGGGCATTGCGCGGTGTGCCTCGCGGCGACTACGTGCTCGCGACGAAATACTCGTATCACCACGGCGAGGAAAATACGGCCGCTGACAGCGCCCTGATCGACGCTAGGACCCTGGAAGCCAAACTCGACCGGAGTCTGGAGCGGCTTGGCGTCGAATACATCGACGTCTACCAGGCGCACGGCGTGCCGCCCGCACGCTACGACGAAGTCGTGGACCAGCACGTGCCCGCGCTGCTGCGCCTGAAAGAGAAGGGGAAGATCAGGTTTCTCGGGGTCACCGAAACCGGCAGCACGGACAAGATGCACCAGGTAATCGGAAAAATGGCGGAAGACGGCCACTTCGACACCGCCATGATCACCTACAACGTGCTCAACCAGAACGCCGACCGGCTGGCCTTCCCGCAGTGCGAGCAAACCGGCATGGGTGTGATCATCATGATGGCCGTGCGCCGGGCCTTGAGCCGTCCGGCGCGTCTTGCAGAGATTATCGCCGACCTCAAGTCGAGGGAGCTCATCGACCCGGACGCCGTGCCGGACCAGGACTCGCTGGGCTGGCTGGTCCACAGTGACGTTGAATCGATTCCGGCAGCCGCCTATCGGTTTGCGCTGGAACCGGCGGCGGTCTCGACGGTTCTCACCGGAACGGCCAACGGGGACCACCTGCGGAGCAACATCCGCGCTATCGAGCAAGGGCCGCTGCCTCGCGCGGACCGAGAACGCTTGCAACAGGTTTTCGGTCATCTGGACGAGGGCCTTGGCAACTGAACCCGCCCGCCGCCGGCGTATTCGACGTGACGGAGGAGTTGCTTGAGGATCCTGATAACCGGCGGAACCGGCAATCTTGCGTCACGGCTGCTGGTCCCGCTTGTCCGGCGGGGTGATGAACTGACCTTGCTGGATGTCCACGAATCGCCAGACACATCGATCCCCGAGCTGAGTCAATGCCGGACGGTGATCGGCGACCTCTCGGTAAAGGACGATTTCTTCAAGCTGGTCGGTGAGTCGAGCTTCGATTCGATCTTCCACATGGCGGCGCTGTTGTCAGGCGACGCCGAGAAAGATTCGGACCGGGCATGGAAGGTCAATATGGAAGGCACCAGAAACGTGCTCGAAGCCGCCCGGATCTTCAACGTCGGCAAGATCCTCTTTACAAGCACGGTCGCAAGTTTTGGCGCCGGAGTACCCGAACCCGTCGACGTCGACGCGCCGCAATGGCCCATCAGCTTATACGGCGCGACCAAGGTGGCGGGCGAACGCTTGGGCGTCTACTACCACAACCGGTTCGGGCTCGATTTCCGCTGCGTGCGGCTGGCCGCCGTCGTGGCGCCGCGTGGCGCGCCGGGAGGCGCCAGCGGGTTTTGCTCGCTGCTTTACCGGCAGGCGGTCGAGAACGGCAAATACGCGTTCTATCTCAATCCGGACACTCGCGCTCCACTAATCTACGTCGAGGACGCCGTGCGTGCGCTGCTCGATCTTCACGACGCTCCGGCCAGCGCCCTAACTAGGCGTGTTTACCAGTTAAACGGAATTGGACCGTCAGCCGAGGAAATGGCGGCCTCGTTGAAGACGCAGTTGCCCCACGTCGAAATCACTTACGAGCCCGATCCCGTTCGCAACGCCATCGTCGAAAGCTGGCCTATCGAATTCGACGCTTCCGACGCGGTCAGGGATTGGGGGTGGCGTTCGCGGTTCGACCTCGACCAAATGACAGAGGCGATGATCGCGGAGCTCACTCGCGGTTAAAGTCGCCGCGCCCACCGGAGGCGTCGCTATAATTCGCGTCTCGCATAACATTCTCTGGCCAGTCCCGCCGCTGATTTCGAGCTAGTCCAGCACAAGGGGAGAACAGTGAAAATCACAACCGCCGGTGGCAACCTTGAGGATCAGAAAGTCGACACGCTGGTGGTCAACCTCTTTGAGGAAACCAGGCCCGGCGGAGCTACAGCGGCGGTTGACGAAGCGACGGGCGGCTCGATAGCGAGAATCATCGACCTCGGCGATTTCAAAGGGGAGCTGAATTCGACCGCAGTCGTTTACGCCGACGGCGCGGCGGCCGACCGGGTCGTCGTGGTCGGGCTTGGCAAGGAAGCGGAATTCACGGCCAACAAAGCGCTGCAAGCCTCGGCAACCGCCTTCACCAAGGCAAGGGACCTCGGCGCGAAGAACATTGCGACGATAGCGTTCGGAGCCGGCGCGGGCGGATTGCAGGTCGCCGAAGCCGCGGAAGCGACAGCCCTTGGCGCAATTCTCGGCCTTTATGAATTCGATCGATACAAGACCAACTCCGGCGACGACAAGAAAGAGATCCAATCCTTCAAGATCGTTGAATTCGACCGCTCCAGGACCCGCCAGGTCCGGGCGGGAGTCGGCGACGCCCAGATTCTGGGAGAATCGGTCAACCTGGCCAGGGACATGGTCAACTCGCCCGGGTCCGACATGACGCCAACCGCCCTCGCCGGCGAAGCGCGGGCCATGTGCAGCGAGATGGGCATCAAGTGTTCCGTATACGGCCCGGGCCGTATAAAGCGTATGAACATGGGCGCGCTCTGGGGCGTGGCCAAGGGCAGCCGCGAGGAGCCGAGGTTCGTCGTGATGGAATACGAACCGCAGGGCACTTCTCGGGGAACGCTGGCGGTGTGCGGCAAAGGAGTCACGTTCGACTCAGGCGGAATCTCGATCAAGCCCGGTTCGGGCATGGACGAAATGAAGATGGACATGTCTGGCGCGGCGGCGACGGTCGGGATTCTCAGATCCGCGGCGGCGCTCAAGCTGCCGGTGCGGGTTATCGGCCTGATTGCGGCTACCGAGAATATGCCCGACGGCCTGGCGCTCAAGCCGGGGGACGTGTTGACGGCCAGGTCGGGCAAAACCATCGAGGTTTTGAACACCGACGCGGAGGGGAGGCTGATCCTCGCCGACACCCTCGACTACGCGCATACGTTCAAGCCCGACGCGATAGTCGATCTCGCAACGCTTACGGGAGCCGTAATTGTTGCCCTCGGCCACGAAGCCACGGGCGTCATGTCGACGAGCGCCGATCTCGTGGACCGGCTCAGGCAGGCGGGAGACTATACCGGCGAGAGGGTATGGGAGCTCCCGCTGTGGAGTGAGTACGAAGAGGCGATCAAGGGAAAGATAGCCGACATCAACAACACCGGCGGCCGGGCCGCGGGATCAATCGCGGGAGGCATGTTTCTCAAGCACTTTGCCGGCGACGGTCCCTGGGCGCATCTGGACATAGCGGGAACAGCCTGGAGCGACAAGGGCAAGCCGTATTCGCCTGGCGGCGCCACTGGCGTGGGCGTTCGGCTAATAACCAGACTGCTGCGGGAGTGGACAAAGCCGCCGACAGCGGACGAGTCGTAAACGGCGCGCCGGAACCGGCTACGCGGGGTAACGTCCTTTCGCCGTAATCACGGACCGCAGACCTCGGTTTGGTGTGGAGCGGCACAAGTCCTTGACACCCCATCAGGCGTCACCTAGCCTGAATACGAAAGGCTGTGAGCGGGACTAGTAGCCTCGGGAAAGCGTCCGCAGAGAGCGGGCGGCTGGTGAGAGTCCGGCGGCGATACGCCGAGGTGAATGGACCCGTGAGCTGCGGTCCGAAAGGCTTGGCCGAGCAGGCGCCGACGGCGGGTCCCGCCGTTATACGGGAAACGCATTGAGGCGGGCGTAACGACGGCCCTGCGTGCGCGAGTGAGGCGCTGGCGCGTCTAATCGGGGTGGCGCCGCGAAGGTGAACCGCAACCTCTCGTCCCCGAGACGAGGGGTTTTTTGTTTTTGCAGTGTGTCGAGGGTCGGAGGAATTCTCATGAACGAACGGGACAGCCGAAAACGCATACTTTCGGGCATCCAGCCGACGGGCAACCCCCATATCGGAAACTACCTCGGAGCCATTCGCCACTGGGTAGCGTCACAGGGAGAGAACGATACGCTGTTCCCGATCGTCGACCTGCACGCGATCACAGTCCCTCAGGATCCGGGGGAGTTGAACGCGCATATTCGGGAGACGGCCGGGATTTTGTACGCGGCGGGGATCGATCCCGAGCAATCGACGCTGTTCATTCAATCGCACGTCAGCGCACACGCCGAGCTTGCGTGGATTCTCAACTGCTTCATCCCGATTGGCTGGATGGAGCGAATGACGCAGTTCAAGGAGAAGGCGCAATCCGGCAAGGAAACAATCTCGCTTGGTCTGTTCGCCTACCCGGCCCTAATGGCGGCGGATATTCTGCTGTACGATGCCGATCTGGTGCCGGTAGGCGACGACCAACGGCAGCACCTCGAGCTAACGCGAGACGTGGCCCAGCGAATCAATTCCATGTTTGGCGAAACGCTGGTAGTCCCCGAGGCGTCGATACCGCCGGTGGGCGCCCGGATCATGGGACTTGATGATCCGACGGCCAAAATGAGTAAGAGTGTAGACGTTCCCGGACACGCGATCGGCCTCCTGGACTCGCCCGACGAAGTCCGTGCGAAAATCAGACGCGCCGCGACCGACTCGAGCCGTGTGATCGAATTTGATGAAACCCGCCCCGGAGTCAACAACCTGCTCGTGATTTACCAGGCGTTCACAGAGCGCAAGCGCGAGGACATCGAGGCCCACTTCGAAGGCAAGGGGTACGCGGACCTGAAACGCGAATTGAGCGACGTTGTAATCGAGGGAATCCGCCCGCTCCAGGAGAGATATCATCGGATACGAAAGGAGCCGGGCTATCTGGACGCGATGCTCAAGGAGGGGGCCGTCAAAGTGCGCCCGATTGCGGACGGAACTCTTCGACGGGTGATGGACAAAGTGGGACTGGGATAACCGCTCGGTCCGCGACTCCGTGTTGACTCGCCGCGGCGGGCAGGCGGCTTTTCGGCGCCTCCGGTAACGTGCGCTATTACATCCTGACCGTACCCGGCATCGAGCCGCTGACCAGGCGCGAGCTCGAGGCATCCTTCAAAGGCATCCGCCGGTTCGATGCCGCGCCCGGCAGGCTCGTATTCGACTATCCGCATAGTCCCGCCGACCTCTTGCGGCTGGGGACTGCCGAGGACGTTTTCGCGCTGATCGCGGACGGAGCGATCGATTCGAGCAGGCGCGGACTTCGCCAGGCGCGCGCGCTAGTGCGGAAATCGCCTCTGCTCCGCCAGGCTCTCAACGCGCAGCGGGTAGTTATGGGACGCCCGCCCCGCGGACGCACCTTCCGGGTGGTTGCCCAGAGGAACGCCGGACACAGCGCCTACCGCAGGGTCGACTTGCAACGGGAGGTAGCGAAAGCCCTTGCTTCGGCTTTACCGGCCTGGCGAAACGTCGACGAAAACGCCCGCTCCGAGTTTTGGGTGCTGCAAGATCGCGACAGATTCCTTTGCGGTATGCGTCTGTCGGACCGCTCCATGAGGCACCGGCGCTACAAAGAAGTAAACGTGCCCGCGTCGCTGCGCCCCGTGGTCGCCCGGGCGATGGTGCTGATGTCGGAGCCGAACCGGCGCGACCTGTTTCTCGACCCCATGTGCGGCGCCGGCACGATTCCGATCGAACGCGGGCGAGACTCTCCCTACCGATACCTCCTTGGCGGCGATATCGACCCGGCCGCCGTCGCCGCCGCCCGCGCAAACGTCGGACCGCGCTACAAGCCGATCAACGTCCTGAGGTGGGACGCCCGTCAACTGCCGCTTCCCGCAGAGTCGGTGCACAAGATCGTCTGCAACCTGCCGTTCGGAAGGAAGAGCGCGGGCGTTTCCAGCGAACCCGACCTGTATTCAGCGTTTTTGGACGAGACCTCGCGCGTGCTCAAGCCAGCCGGGATGGCCGTGCTCCTGACAAGCCGCGAGCAGCTTCTATCGAGGCTATTGGAGCAACGAACTCAACTCAGTCTCCAGGCCATGCGCCGGATCCGGGTGCTGGGCCACGGAGCGACGATATTTCAGATTCGCCGAAACGAGGCGTAACGCTTCACTCGCCGCAGTCACGCGTTGGAGATGATTTCACGAAGCGCGGCCGAGTTCTCCTTCCACCAGTTGTAAAGGATGAAGTAATCGGTGCCTATCATGAAATGGCGAATCCCGAGGTCCAGATATCGCTCGGCGTGTTTGATTCCGCTTATCTCCGCGCGAGCCGCTATTCCTCGCTTGTGGGCCATCTCAACCGTATATTCATGCGCGCGCCAGACTTCGGGGTGATTGTACTGGCCCGCCTGCCCTATGCTCATCGAATAGTCGCCCGGGCCAAACTGGACCATGTCGACGCCCTCGACTGACAGGATCTCGTCCAGGTTTTCGACAGCCTCTTTCTTTTCGATCATCAGGATCACGACCGCAGCGTCGAGCATCTTGACGTACTCGTCACCGGCGGGTCCCACCACGTAGCCGATGTTGCGATAGCTGCCGACTCCGTGATGTCCGGCGGAGCCGGGAGACTCCGCCCGCACCGCTCCCACACACTCGCGGGCGTCGTCCGCGGTTCTTACGTCGGCGAACAGCAGGTTTTGCAGTCCGGCCCCGAGAATCTTGTTGGCCAGGAAGGTGCGGGGCTGCTGATCGATCTTTACGACGCAGCTCATGTGGTCAAACAGGTCGACGGCGCGGCCCATGTTCTCGAGATCGTAGAGAGTAAACGGGGAGTATTCGAGCTCGAACTCAACGTAATCGAAGCCGCAATGCCCGGCGATCTCAAACACCGCGGGCAACGACGACATTAAATGAGTCCCCACGCTGGGTTCGCCGGCGTCAAGCAACTCTCGAAGACTGTTTCTCCGCATCGATACCTCCTATCTCACACCGAATTCAGCGAGTCGCGCGCCCGCCCGGGCGCACGTATTGATCGTCTATCCGGCGGCAGTATGCAAAGTGTAGCCGCGCAACGGCAGGCAGCGCTGTGGAGACAAAAGCGGCGCCAGCCGCTAAAGCCGTCGGCCGCCTTCGACCGGAACGACAAGCCCCGTCGTCCAAGAGCTCTCGTCCGAGGCAAGATACAGGCCCGCGTAAGCGACGTCGAGACTCGTCGCGCCGCGGTCGAGTTCCGGCGGAAGCGGTTCGAGAGGGCCGGCGGGCGGGGGATCGCCTCCGATCGCGCCCGGACAAATACAGTGGACGCGAATGTTGCGGTCGCGATATTGCCGGGCCGCGCGCCGAACGAACTCTATCAGCCCGGCCTTGGCGGCGGAGTACCCCGGGTTTGCCTCGCGCAGCACGTCAGCCGACGCGGCAACATGAATCAGAACGCCGCCCGGCGGGTCCTGCCGGATCATCTGGGGAATGGCCGCCCTGGCGGAGAGAAAATGCGCCCGGAGATTGAGACTGATCAGATAGTCCCAGGCTTCGGGCGAGGTCTGATGAGTCTCCAGTTCACCGTAGGCGAAGTCGCCCATATTGCAATAAACGACGTCGAGGCGGCCGAATTCGCGAACGGCGGCCTCCACCATCGCGGCGCAGCCGGCCTCGGTCGCCGTGTCCGCGCCGCATACGACGGCCTGGCCGCCGTCGGATCGAGCGAGCTCGGCGATCGCTTGCAGCGGTGGCTCCCGCCGCGCTACCAATACGAGACGCGCGCCCTCACTGGCGAAAAGACGGGCGGCTGCCGTGCCCATCCCACCCCCGGCCCCAGGAATCGCAATGACTTTGTTATCAAGTCGCATTACCAAAGTTTGTCATGGCATGGCGGCGGCGGCAAAGATTAGCCAGCAGAACTGATGATGGACGTGAGCGTATCGGCAGCCTGGGGCGCGGAATGACGATCTATTCAAAGAGCCAGCCGTAACGTGCCAGGCGACCATTCGAGAAAAGTCGCCCGACACTTCGGCGCGCGGTCGCGAGCGTATGCCGAAAGCGCTTCGACCTTCCAGGGCGATGGGTTGGGACTTCTTGAGCGGATAGCCGCGCCGCGCGCTGCCGACGTGGTGCTCGACGCCGGATCAGGCCCCGGATTCGTCGCCCACGCGCTATCCAAGTCGGCGCGGGTTGCCGTGGGACTCGATCTGTCGCCGGAGATGGCGCGTCTGGCGTCTCGGAGAGCGTTGGAACGGTCGATCAAGAGCTTTCACGCAGTAATCGACGACCTTCAGATAATGCCATTCGGAGACGGTACGATCGACCTCGTGGTCAGCCGCTATGCGATGCACCATTGCCCCGAGGTCGAAATCGCGCTGGCGGAAATGCGGCGGGTATGCCGCCCGGGCGGGAGACTGGTCATCTGCGACACCGCCGCGCCCGAAGACCCTGATGTGGCGCGGTGCATGAACGAGATCGAGAAAAAGCGCGATCCGTCGCACGTTCGAAACCTGAGTCACAGCGAGTGGACGGCGTCGCTGGAAGACTGCGGGTTTGCGGTCGATGCGGCGGAGCGGTCGCGAGTAGACCTGGAGTTCTACGATTGGGTCGAACGAGCTGCGGCGCCCGCGAGTTCAGTAACAGAGCTGCGGCCGACGTTTGAATCGCCGCCCGCGGGCATCCGGGAAGCGTTCAAAATCAACAACGATGGCGACCGCATCTCCTTTGCATGGCCCGTTAGCGTCGTAAGAGGCATTAAACGCGGAGCCTAGTCTCCGGTTAATTCGGCGTCGAACCGGAACCCCTGGGCCTCTTTCGCCAGGCATCCAAGAGAGCATTCATGACCGGTACGAAGACTGATGTGGTGAACGCTATCCCCGCTCACTCCGGGATTGCGTTTCGACAAGCCGACAGCTACGTCGACCGCTTGACCCTGGACGATTGCCACTGATGGTCAGCGGCGTCAAAGTGAGTTTTACGCCGGCACATTCGCGCCCGGGGCAAGCCAGGTCAACGTCGAGCACTACCCGACATAACCGACAGCCGCACCCCACAGGCCAGTACAAACCGTTGACAGCCGAACGTCGCAACACGTAGAATTAGCGCACTGCTCGCCACACTAGTCAACAACCCTTACACCCCTCCAAATTCTGGTGTTGGGCGCGTGGCCAGAGTGGGCGACTCGAACCTTAACAAGCGAATAGCGTAGGACTTCAGTTTTGTCGATCTGAAGGAAACCAAGTTATCAAGGGCACGTGGTGGATGCCTTGGCGCCAAGAGCCGAAGAAGGGCGTGGTAGGCTGCGAAAAGCTGCGGTGAGCCGCGAGCAGGCTTCGACCCGCAGATACCCGAATGGAGAAATCCGGCGGGAGTCATGTCCCGTCATTGCAGAGTGAAGGCCTTAGGGCTGTAGTAGCTCCGCAAAGGCAAGTGGGAGAACTGAATCATCTAAGTACCCCGAAGAACATAAAGCAATCGCGATTCCCTGAGTAGCGGCGAGCGAAACGGGAATAGCCCAAACCGTGAACACGTAATAGGTTCCAGCCGTTGTGGTCGCGGGGTTGTAGGATCCGGCAGGTCCGCTGGAACGGACCGAAGAAGTTACCAAATCGCGCGTTAGCCGAAGGCGGCTGGAAGGCCCCGCCGTAGACGGTGAGAGCCCGGTAGGCGAAAGCGCAGCGATCTTCTGCTGGAATTCCTGAGTACCACGGGACACGAGAAACCCTGTGGGAAACTGGGAGGACCATCTCCCAAGGCTAAATACTCTTGGCGACCGATAGCGAACTAGTATCGTGAGAGAAAGGTGAAAAGTACCCCGGAAGGGGAGTGAAATAGAACCTGAAACCATGTGCCTACAAGCAGTCAGAGCACTATGCCGGTCAGGGTGACCGGCCGGTGGCAAGAACGTCCCAAAGGCAGCTTCGGCCGCCTGACGGACCGGACAGCCTCCGGGCGGAAGCCCATAACGGCCGGAATGTGTGATGGCGTGCCTTTCGTAGAATGAACCGGCGAGTTAATTTGTGCGGCGAGGTTAAGGGCCTAAGGTCCGGAGCCGGAGCGAAAGCGAGTCTTAATAGGGCGTCCAGTCGTACTGATTAGACCCGAAACCAGGTGAGCTAACCATGGCCAGAGCGAAGCGGAAGTAACACTTCGTGGAGGCTCGAACACACCAATGTTGCAAAATTGGGTGATGAGCTGTGGTTAGAGGTGAAATGCTAAACGAACCTGGATATAGCTGGTTCTCCCCGAAATAGCTTTAGGGCTAGCGTTCGGCTAAGTCTTCTGGAGGTAGAGCACTGACTGGGCTAGGGGGCATATCGCTTACCAAACCCTATCAAACTCCGAATGCCAGTAGATTTGCCGGGCAGTTAGACTGCGGGGGCTAATCTTCGTAGTCAAAAGGAAAACAATCCAGACCGCCGGCTAAGGCCCCAAAATCTCGGCTAAGTGGGAAACGTTGTGAGATTGCTCAGACAACCAGGATGTTGGCTTAGAAGCAGCCATCATTGAAAGAGTGCGTAACAGCTCACTGGTCAAGTGATTTTGCGCGGAAAATGTAACGGGGCTCAAGTCGAGTGCCGAAGCCGCGGGAGCCGTCAACGGTTCGCCGTTGATGGACGGTAGGGGAGCGTTCCGTTCGCAGTGAAGGTCGAGCGTGAGCACGGCTGGAGCGTGCGGAAGTGAGAATGCCGGTATGAGTAGCGTAATGCGCGTGAGAAACGTGCACACCGAAAGTCTAAGGTTTCCTGAGGAAGGTTAATCCGCTCAGGGTTAGTCGGGCCTAAGCCGAGGCCGAAAGGCGTAGGCGATGGACAACAGGTTTATATTCCTGTACCACCATTCTTTGCCATCAGCGAAGGGGGGACCCGGCGCGGCAGGTCGAGCGCGTTCTTTGGCTATACGCGTCCAAGCACGTAGGGTGGCGCCACAGGCAAATCCGTGGCGCTAGATCCGAGATGTTATGGGAAGGTCAAGGGCAACTGCGGCCAACTCGATCGATCCGTGCCGGCAAGAAAAGCCTCGTAGCGAGAAGTTTGGTGCCCGTACCGCAAACCGACACTGGTAGACAAGGGTAAATGCCCTAAGGTGATCGGAATAACCTCTACTAAGGAACTCGGCAAGTTAACCCCGTAACTTCGGGATAAGGGGTGCCCCGGTAAAGTGACCGGCCCGCGCGGCCGCGAGCTTGAGGGGGTCGCAGTTAACAGGCTCGTCCGACTGTTTAACAAAAACACAGGTCTCTGCTAAGGCGTAAGCCGATGTATAGGGGCTGACTCCTGCCCAGTGCCAGAAGGTTAAGGGAAAGGGTTTCAAAGCCTTGAACCGAAGCCCTGGTGAACGGCGGCCGTAACTCTAACGGTCCTAAGGTAGCGAAATTCCTCGTCGGGTAATTTCCGACCCGCACGAATGGAGCAACGAGATGAGCACTGTCTCGGTAGAGGATCCGGCGAAATTGAAGTACCTGTGAAGATGCAGGTTTCCCGCGATGGGACAAAAAGACCCCGTGGAGCTTTACTACAGCTTGGGATTGGTTTCGAGCTGTACCTGTGCAGGATAGGTGGGAGGCTGTGAATCCGGGACGTTAGTCTCGGTGGAGCCACCCTTGAGATACCACCCTGGTGCAGTTTAAAACCTAACTCGCGTCCGTAATCCGGCGCGTGAACATTCTCAGGTGGGTAGTTTGACTGGGGCGGTCGCCTCCCAAAAGGTAACGGAGGCGCCCAAAGGTCCTCTCAGGCTGGATGGAAATCAGCCGCAGAGTGCAAAGGCATAAGAGGGCTTGACTGCGAGACTCACAAGTCGAGCAGAGACGAAAGTCGGGCTTAGCGACCCTATGGTTCCGCATGGAAGGGCCATAGCTATCGGATATAAGCTACCCCGGGGATAACAGGCTAATAGCGCCCAATAGTCCACATAGACGGCGCTGTTTGGCACCTCGATGTCGGCTCGTCGCATCCTGGGGCCGTAGCAGGTCCCAAGGGTTGGGCTGTTCTCCCATTAAAGCGGTACGCGAGCTGGGTTCAGAACGTCGTGAGACAGTTCGGTCTCTATCCATCGTGGGCGTAAGAGATTTGAGGGAAGCTGATCGATAGTACGAGAGGAACCGATTGGACGAACCTCTAGTGTGCCAGTCGTCCCGCCAGGGGCGTCGCTGGGTAGCTATGTTCGGTCGGGATAACCGCTGAAAGCATCTAAGTGGGAAGCCCATCCCAAGACTAGATCTCTCACAGCGTTAAGCTGGTAAGACCCCAGGAAGACTACCTGGTTGATAGGCCGTAGGTGTAAGTGCAGTGATGTACTCAGCCGAGCGGTACTAATGGTCGAGGGCTTAGTTGACTTCAGGTCGACAACACTGCTGTCCTACGCTTGCACGGTGCGTTTTGCGCCGTGCCAAAATTCGCTAAATACCTCGGTGGCCAAGCGGAGGGGACCCACCCGTTCCCATCCCGAACACGGAAGTTAAGCCCTCCAGCGCCGACAATACTGATCGGGCAACTGATTGGGAAGATAGGTCGCCGCCGGGGTGTTTGTTTTGTAATGAGGGGGCGGTGGCGCCGGTAGGCGCGCCTAGCTCAACGCTATTCCTCGAACGTGGTTGGCCTTCAGAATGAATGCCCCGTCACGCCAGCGCTGGCGATCGCCAGGCCAATGCAAGCGACCGAGCCAAGATACTCGCCCGGCGCGATGGCGAAAGGCGGTCACTTCGCATACATCCAAAGGTGATCCCGCAGCGTAGCGAACGATGCGGCCTGCGCTGTAAGCAAAGCATCAATCTTCGGAATGATTCGAGCTGGCGCAATTAGCTTTCCTCGCCGGCCATCCAAAATGCCGCGTGTCGCGGTAAGAGTCCACCCGAGCTCGCGTTTTGAGTGTAACCAGCGATGCCAACGGGCTAACAGAACGCAGGTCATGACCGTCCCTGTGTTCCTGGTGATTTAGCCTTTGAGTTCTGGGGCTGGTTCGTTAACCTGACCATGTCCAGCTAGGCTGTAGCTATGCCCGTCTATCCGCCGGCCGGCCATCCAAGAGGAATTCAATTATGAGCGAGGAAGTCAATTACTCAACGTTTCGCACTACCTCCAACGTGATCTTTGGTCCGGGCTCGCTGGAGGCGCTTCCCGATCAGATCAGATTCCTGGGAGGGTCAAAGGCCTTTATCGCGACGGACGCCGGCATCGAACGAGCGGGCATCCTCGGCCAGGCCGAGAGTCTGCTGGCGGAAGCCGGAATCAATTTTGAGTCGTACACTCAGGTCGAACCGGAACCGCCCACGACCAGCATCGACGCCTGCGCCGCCGCCATCGCCAGGTCGGGAGCCGAGGTCGTCCTGGGACTTGGCGGCGGCAGCTCCATGGACACGTCACAGATCGCCGCATGTGCCGTGACGAACGGTCTCGACACCCAGCAGATGCTAGGTGTCGACATGATTCCGAAGCCCGGCCTTCCCACGATATCCATACCCACTACGTCTGGAACCGCGTCCGAAGTAACCGGTAATGCCGTGGCCGTTCTTCCCGACCGGTCCAACAAGATGGCCGTCGTAAGCCCCCACATCTACCCGCAGGTGGCGCTTGTCGATCCCGACCTCACCCATGGAGTTCCCGCTAACATCACCGCCTACACGGGCGTGGACGCCTTTTGCCACGCCGCCGAGTCCTACATCTCCAACAAGGCGACCCGTCACACGCAGATGTACGCGACCCGGGCGATGCGGCTGATCCTCGGAAACCTCGCCGACGCTTACCGAGACGGCGGCAACAGCCGGGCGCGAAACCACATGGCGCTTGGATCGCTCATGGCCGGCTACACCTTGGCAAACGCCGGCACGACCATGGTGCACGCCCTGGCGCACGTTTTGGGAGCACGGGCGGGAGTGCCGCACGGACTCGCCAACGCCATATTTCTGCTGCCGATAATGCGGTTCTACGCCGAGCGCGTGCCAGAGAAGATCGACGGTCTGGCTGGAGCGGTGGGCGTACCCGACTCCGTAACCGATATCAGAGAGCGGGCGGATCAGGCCGTCGCGATTATGGAAAAGATGGTGACCGACGTCGAAATCGACTTGAAGCTCGGCAACCATGGAGTGGGGGAGTCGGACCTTCACGACTACGCCAAGACGACAGTCGCCACGCGCCGCCTGATGCTCCAAAGCCCGGTGGACGCCACGGTTGAAGACGTCGAGTCCGTATTGCAGTCGATTTACTAGCGCGAATCTCGATTACCAGACTTCGCCCGGACGCCATTCGGCGGTAAGTCGGGTATCGAGGTCGATCTCGGGCGTCAACGGTGTCCGCTGAACCATCACGTGCTCGTTCGGCGTTTCCATCAGTCCATCGTCGGTGCGGATCGCCAGCGGACCTCGCCACGTCTCCCAACCGGACCACGAGTAGAAGTCCGGGCAGTTTGGGCACAGCCCGCCGAGCTCATACGTCCGGATCTCGCCTACCAGCCTTCTCATGAGGCTACCGCCGATCCCGCGGCGTTGAAGTGCCGGCTCGGTGGCCACGGCCTCGATATAGGCGGTTCTGAGCGGCGGGCGGTCGCCGGCGCTCAGCCACCTCGTGACCCAACAGGCATGGCCAACCAATACTCCCTCCAACTCCACCAGCACGTGGATCGAGTCAACAAAATCAGCGAATATGGCCGCCATGTCTTCGTCGAAAGCGCGATCGCAGAGTGCGACCACGTGTCGCCAAACATCGGGCTTGATGTCATTGCGTCTGGCCACCGTCATGACGAGCCGGTCCGACTCAATCGGATCTAACCGCCGGCTCACCGAAACGGCGGTCGATAAAGCGGACGGCTTATGCCGCCGATTCGGCAGGGCTCACTATCGAGCAACCGGTTTTCCCACAGTTCCCGCTAGAGCGTCCACTTTATGACGGTCGAGTCAAATCCCTCGGAATGAGTAAATGGGGCGACGCCGGGAGCCATTGCGCACGTGACAGGGTACGGGCGTGCGCCGCGATCAGACGGCTCCGATCTCCCGCAAGCAGCGTTCCACGTATTCCTTGGCGTACGTCAACGCCTCGAGCGGGTCGGCCGTCCAGGCTGTCGCGTCCGCGTCCTCACTCAATCCCGCGGCGTGGGGGTCGCCGCCGTCCCGCCAGCTGTAGTTCTCGATGATCAGCGGCCCCGGGAAATTCGCTTCGTGAAGGATCTCCAGACATTCCTTCACCCTGGCCTTCCCGGCGCCGGGCGGAGTCTCCAAGCCCAGCGCGTCGAGATGGTCCGGCGGCAGACCGTCTTTGACGTGTACCGACGTAACCCTATCCAGAACGCGGCGGAGCGCGTCGGTGGGATCGTCCATGCGGTACATGACCATGTTGGCAAAATCGAAATTGACGCCGACCGGATACTCAGGAATCTTGTCGAGAAACGCGGCTAAGTGATCGCCTGTCTCCTGGCCAGTCTCAAGCGAGAGCGTTACGCCGCGCTCGGTCGAGTAGCGGGCGACTTCGCGGACCGCCCCCAGGAGCCGCGCGTAGGCGGGATCGGACTCGTCGGTCGGAAGGAAACCCATGTGCACGGTGACCACTCCCACGCCAAGCGCCTGGGCGAAATCAACGCACTTTCGACTGTAGTCCAGCCGTTCCTCCAGGAGCCCGGCAGGCCTGTATCCCACCGTAGTCATAACCGACGGGACATCCTGGTAGCTTTCGCCGTCGAAGACGATTACAACAGAAGCGGCCTGTATTTCGTGGCTATCCATCAGGGACTTGAATTCGCGGGCTCCCGATCGCGAGTAATATCGATCGTCAAGCTTGCTTATCTGTATGGTGCGGAGCCCGATAGAGCGTGCCGCCGCCAGCGCCTCCGCCGGATCGTCCCGCCCCGTACATCTCAGAAAGACACCGATTGGTCCCATCTTCCCTCTTCTCGCGGACTCTATGGCCGGTTCCAGGCGATTTTCTGGCCTTGCTATTAACCTATCTAAATACGTGACCGGGCGGCTCGAAAAACGATCCGCAGCCACGTTTCCAATCACCATACACGAGTCGAGGACCGTCTAAATTGACATCCGCCAACCCCGCCGGTCGTTGCCATTCGGATCGCCGCGACTGGCGTCGAGCGGCATGAAGGCTCGACTGGCCGGCCTGGCCGCTCTCGTGGTCTGCGCGTTTACAGTAGTTGGCGCGTCGCCGGATTCAACCGCTCCTATTTGCAACCAAGGTCTTTGCGTAGCAGGCGAATTCCGGAGCTTTTACGAAACGAACAACGGGCGCTTTTTCCTTGGCCTGCCCGAAACCGCAGCGACGCGCGAGGGTGACATTCTCATCCAGTATTTCCTAAAAGGCAGACTCGAGCTCAATGTCATCTCGGGTCACATGCGCAAGGGCGACGTAGGCCTGGACTTGGTGCGGCACAGAACCCCCTTCGCCTCCGGCGACATCCCTAGCGACAGCACCTCGCATCTCTATTTCCCGGAGACGGGCTATTCCATCAGCTTTGCGTTCAAGGACTTCTTTCTTGCCAACGACGGATTCAGGCGCTTCGGCCCGCCGATCAGTCCTGAATACGACGACGGGTTGTCGTGGGCGCCGAGAGTACAGTATTTCACCAAGGCGCGGCTCGAATATCACCCCGACAACGTCGGAACCCCGGCCCTCGTCCAGATTGGAAACGTCGGTCGCGAGCTGGCGCGGAAGTCGCGTCTCGGGTCAGCCCAACCGCCGCGGAGTCCATTGAACTATGGAATTCAGGCGCACACGTGGTTCGCGCTGCAACATCGAGAGATCGTCAGGTACGTTGCGGATACGGGATTCGGGTGGGTCAAGCATCTGATCCTCTGGAGCGAAGTAGAGCCAGCCGACGGCCAGTACGACTGGGTCGAATTCGACGCCTTTGTCGACGCCGCCGAGTTCAATAATCTCCGCATCCTTGTCACGCTGGTCGATTCGCCCGCGTGGTCTCGCTCCGAAGGCGGGCCGGGCCGCCCGGACGACATGGGCAAGTTCCAGCAGTTCATGGCAGATGTGGCCGAACGCTACCAAGGCAGAATCGCAGCCTACGAGATCTGGAACGAGCCGAATCTCGCGCGTTTTTGGGGCCGGCAGGTTGATCCCAAAGAGTACGTCCGGCTTCTTCAGCAGGGCTACCGGGGCGTCAAGCAGTCCGATCCCAACGCTCTGGTCCTGTTCGCCGGTCTGGCCCAGAACGGCGCGGGCGATCCCACACTGGGCGTTGACGACATCGAGTTTCTCCGCGCCGCATACAAGTATGAGAATGGAGTGGTCCGCGAGTCGTTTGACGCGATGGGTAACCATTCCTACGGCTACCGGTCTCCGCCTCACGCCGAATACGATCAGTGGTTCGGCGATGACTCTGGGCCGTTTCGCTCCCATCCCAGCTTCTTCTTCAAGCGATTTACCCAGACACGCTCGGTGATGGAAGAATTCGACGACGGCGCCAAACCGATCTGGATGACTGAAGTTGGCTGGACGGCCGACAATCTGCATCCCGATTTTCAGTACGGCGGGCTGATAGACGAGCAGCAGCAGGCCCGCTACATCGTGGACGCGCTAGAGCTGGTTGAAGAGGAATACCCCTACGTGCACGCAATGTTCCTTTTCAACCTCAATTTCCGGACGCTCAACCTCCCCTACAGTTCGGAGCACGGTTTCAGTTTGCTCGATGCAGGGTTTGTTCCCCGTCCCGCGTACAAGGCCGTAAAGGAAATGGACAAGTCGCAAATAAGCCTGGCAAGACGGCCGCCCGGCTGAGCTTGATTGCGTTTCCCCGGCCCCGAAGGGAACTTCGCGCCCGTGTTCTCATCCATCGGGGCCGCTCTCTTTTTCGGTCTCCCCGCGTTCCACACTTCGCCCCGCAGCCGATAGCCGTTCGCTGAACCGCTCCAGGGTTCGGAAAACATCTTCGTACTTTGACCGCGCATTGTTCAAATGCCTGCCCATCACTCGGTAGTCCTCCAACGTACCCGAGAAGTCCCTGGCCAGACGCGAAACGTTATCGCTGATTTCCCTGGCGTGTTGCTCGATGGCGAAACCGCGGAGGGCCGTAGCGATCGTTTGCAAGTAGAGATATAGCGTACTCGGGGACGTGATGAACACACCGCGCGACTGCGCGTGGTCGACCGGCGCCGAGCCGGCGTCGTCGCCTCGCTCGCGAATCACGATCTGATGAAACACGTTCTCGGCCGGTACGTACATCAGCGCATAGTCCACCGTTCCCTCATCCGGCTTGACGTAGCCTGCCACTGCGTCCACGTGTCCGCGCACCGCCCTCAGGAACGCTCGCCGCGACCTTTGCCGGTCGTTCTCGTTCGTGGCCGCGGCCAGCTCCTCGAATGGCGCGGTTGGGAATTTGGAGTCGATCGGCACCAGCCGTTCGCAGATACGCACCACTGCGTCCACTCGGCTCCCGTCATCGAAGGCGTGCTGGATTCCATACTGATCCGCCGCGAGAACGTCGCGGAGAGCGTTTTCGAGCAGCAGCTCCCCGAACCCCCCGCGCGGCCCTGGCGCCCTGAACGCCTCCCGCAACTCTCCAAGTTTCCCGGTCTCTTCCAGCAGCCTGGCGTTCGATTCGCCGAGAGCGCCAAGTCGCTCGTTCACCTGCGTTAGCGACTGCTGGTTGGAGGTTGTGACGTGAGTCAGGTTCGATTGCAGGGTCTCGAGCGTGGTTCGAAGCCGGTCTTCCGACGCGCTCACCGTCTTGTCGATCTGCGTGAGTCTCGAGAACAGAATTGCTCCCGCGATGATTACGACAACCGCGATCGCGAGGGCGATTCCGATACCTGCGTCCATCCGTTAATACTTCCTCCCGCGGCCGGTGCGGCAGCACGCCTCGATATGCAAAACGCGCCGGTCCGAATGGATGTTCCTAACGCGTGTCCAGTTTCGTCGAGCTTGCCTCCAGCAGATCCCAGTTCAGGTCGTAACCCAGACCGGGACGCTCAGGAACGCACATCATTCCATTCACGATCGGCTCGGCTCCGACGATCAGCTCTGCCCAGACCGGATCGCGGTCGGGGTTCGGAAACGATTCGAGAATCAGGCCGTTGGAAGCGCCCGCAACACAATGAACGTGGATTTGCGGATCGTGATGAGGCGCCATTTTCACGCCATGGGCGCCGGCATGGGCGGCAACCCTTCGCCACTCCGTGATGCCGCCCGCAACCGTCGAGTCGAACTGCAAAATCTTTATTCCGCCCCACTTGACCAGGTCCTTGCACCCAAATCGCGTCGTCTCGCCCTCGCCCGAAGCGATAGGTATGGACGTGCTCTCAGCCACGCGGCGCAGGCCGTCCACTTCGTCATACCAGTGGACGGGCTCTTCGAGCCAGCGGATATTCATGCTCTCGAACTCACCCGCCGCTCGAACGGCCGCCGCCACGTCCCATCCCTGATTAGCATCCAGCATTATGTCAATCTGAGGAAATGCCGATCGCACCGCGCCGACCCGTTCGAGGTCGCCCTTGAGATCGCCGCGGCCTACTTTGAGCTTCACTGCCTTGTAGCCGTGTTCGCCCACATAGACTCCGACCTCGTCTACCAGACCGTCGATGTCCTTGCCGTCCTCGTAGTAGCCGCCAGTTGCGTATACCTCCGCCTCGGCCCGCCGCCTCCCGAGCAGCCTGCAGACCGACCGACCGGACGCCTTTCCCATCAAGTCCCAAAGCGCGATGTCCACGCCGGCGATCGCGGTCATGATCGTCTCGCGCCGCCAGCCGTTCCGAGACCATCCAGGCCGGTGGTTATGCGCAAACATCTCCGACCACAGCCGCTCGTATTCGAAGGGGTCTGCCCCAATCAGGACCTCGCGAAACAGTTCCGTGATTATCCGTCCCACCTGCTCCATCGGCCCGCCGTGGCATTGACCGATTCCCTGCGTTCCCACGTCGGTCGTAAGCCGCACTATGATTTCGCGAGATTGCGTGATCCGTGCGAGCGACATCCAGAATTCCCGCTTGAGCGGCCGCGTGTAGAGAAATACTTCGATCCGCTCGATCTTCATCGGGGCGTCAGGCAACGTGCCCGCCGTCCACGGACATGGCGCTGCCCGTCACGAACGAGGCTGCGTCGGAGCAAAGCCACAACACAGCTTCGGCGATCTCCGCGGGCTGTCCCAGCCGCCCCATGGGAATCCGCTCAGCAGACCTGCGCCGACGCTCTGGATCGTCCCCCAGCAGACGCAACAGCGGCGGCGTTGCGGTGGGGCCGGGGCATACGGCGTTGACCCGAATTCCGTCCCGGGCGTATTCGAGCGCCGCGGTTTTGGTGAGTCCCACCACCGCGTGCTTGCTTGCGGCATAGGCGCCGGCGCCCCCGCCGACGAGACCAAGCGCCGAGGAGTTGTTGACAATCGTTCCTCCACCCTGCAACAGCATCTGTTTGATCTGGTATTTCATGCAGAGCCAGACGCCCTTGAGGTTCACGTCCATCAAGCGGTCCCAATCGGATTCAAGGTAATCGACTATATTCGCGTCGCTGCCGACGAAACCGGCGTTGTTGAAGGCGCAATCCAGCGCGCCGTATGCGTCCACGGCCGCTCGCACCGCGGCTTCAACGTCGGACTCGCTCGAAACGTCCGCCTGCTGGAACAGCGCTTCGCCGCCGGCTCGTTCGATCTGACTTGCGGTATCGCCGCCGCTTTCAGAGTTGATATCTACGACTATCACCTTCGCGCC
Source organism: Chloroflexota bacterium (assembly GCA_965263025.1). Taxonomy (GTDB): domain Bacteria; phylum Chloroflexota; class UBA11872; order UBA11872; family VXNJ01; genus JAPOVO01. Next base: position 1,716,822 of record OZ253578.1, read on the forward strand.
TTCGTCGGCGAAAGCGAGCGACGCGGCAAGGCCCATGCCGGAACCGCCTCCCGTGACCATCGCAACCTTGTCCTCGAACCGCCCCGGCATCCCGGCCTCGCGCCGTTTCAATAGAGGTCCGCGACTGCTGAGGGTCTCACGAACCACCCGTCAGGCCTTCAGATCGGTCGCCGCCAGCGCGTCGGCGTTGTATACGTTGTCTGGAACCTTGCCGCACAGCACGTCAGCCGCGCATTGCGCGGTTCGCGTCTGAAGCTCATGCAGCGACTCCTCGGAATAGAAAGCCGTATGCGGAGTTATTACGGCGTTTCGCGCCGAACGGATGGGATGATCCGCCGGAGGCGGCTCGCCTTCCAAAACGTCGATCCCCGCCCCCGCCAGCTCGCCGTCGTCCAGAGCCCGGGCCAGCGCGTATTCGTCGATTACCGGCCCGCGGCACGTATTCACAAGAAAAGCCGAACGCTTCATTTTCCTTAGCTCCGGCTCGCCGATGAGGTGGCGGGTGTTGGTTGTCAAAGGCGTGTGAACGCTCACGAAGTCAGCGGTCTCCAGCAGCTCGTCGAAGCTGACGAAATTCGGCGCCTGGCCGGCTGGAAACATGTCCTCGCTCAAATACGGATCATGGACGACGATCTTGAATCCAAACGGCTTGACCCGCTCGGCTACCGCCCGCCCTATACGTCCCAATCCCACGATCCCAACCGTCTTGCCGCGGAGCCGGTAAACCGGCCTGCCCACTCCTGGATCCCATCCTCCCGACCGTACCTCCGCGTTCAGGTTGACCACGCTTCGAGCCAGCGTCAGCAGCAAGGTCATCGTGTGATCGGCAACTTCCTCTATGCAGTAGTCCGGCACGTAGGTGACCGGGATTCTAAGTTCGGTCGCGGTGTCGACGGCTATGTTGTCCACGCCAACGCCGTACCTGGCGACGACCTTCAGGTTCGGCGCTGATCGGATCACCTTGTCCGTTACCTTGAAGAAACAGGTCAGGATCGCGTCGCAATCCGCCGCCAGCTCCGCCAGCCGCTGCTCGTCGGGGCTGTCGGACTCTACGGCCTGGGCGTCGATCCGCGCCAGGACCTCGCGCTCGACGTCGGTGTTCGGCCAGACGTAGTCGGTAATCAGGACTTTGAATCGGGACGTCGTTTCGGTCACTTCCACCTCGCTCCCACAGCGCGACCGGCGGCGAACTAGGCCGCTGTGCAATCGTCGTTATGGTATTGCCAACCCGACGCGAATCAAAACCGACCGTACGGGTCCAGTGCGCCAGCTTGTTTGCGTTCAACGCTGCCATGTAGACGTTCGTTGCCGTATGAGACCGTCGCCCATCTACCGGGCCGTGTAAGTCATTGCCGTTTGGCAAGTGTCTTTCATGCCCGCCGGTGGCTTACATAGTCTCATACGGCAAAGGAGACATCGTGCCATTAGGCGGGCACTTTTGCGCGGCGTAACAAACGACTAGCGCTGGCGACGGTTGCTGCGGGGCTATTGACGGCTGTCACGGCCGTGAGAGCAAGTGCCCAATGGCCTACGCCGTGTGTCGAGTTGAACGACATCGTCGAGGCCCATCTCGATAATCAGGGTAACGTCCGCATCTATCAGGCAACGTTCGGCGATCAGGCCGAGCAAGCCTGCCAAAACGACCACCGCAACGACGTTCGCTCGGTCTTCGCCTGGGCCATTTCCGACGCCGCACGCGAAAGTCAGGGCGTTTACCTCAGGCACGGGAACCCATTCGACCGATCTGTTCTACCTGACTTCGGGAACTTATCGGGCCATCACCACGGTCAGCGGAAATCGGGCGTCTTATGGCGGCGCCGCCCCTGTCCACATCAAAGTCACTTCGGCCGATGGCGCGTACTTGGGGTACTTCGACGCGAATGTTCGGAGCGAAAGTGCTGAAGCGGGAAACTGGGAGACGAACTTCCGAGTCAAGGAATCCGGCAACTATCATCTGGACGTGGAAGCTGGGATAGGTGGTCAATGGCGAGTTGAGATCGTAAAGCTCGGCTAGACGCGTAGCTCTCCCCGCCTTCGGAGCTCAAAGTGGCGGCCGCCGTGGGCGGAGCGAGAGCTCCGCGGGGAAGGTGCCAGGTCCGTCGTTGCTGCGTACATCTCCAATTGATGCATTCCGGCACTCCAAGTTCGCTGGACGTGATTCCCGGATACTTTGTCAACCGGCGCCAGGCGCACTCGGATTGAATGTCGCGTGAGCAGCGCAATCGAGAGGATTCCAGAACGGTTGTACGGTTGGGCGGGAGAAGCTGATCGCGGAGACCAGTTCGGTCTCGGTAGTTCAATCAGGCGTTGTCCGCGCCCTCGCGTAGCGATAACCCCAAACTTGGGTGTTGACAGCGGGCGATCTCCGCCCCGTGGGCTCCCGCATCGGCGGGGCAGGCATTCCGCGAATTCGTCAGTACCGTGCGATGAATTCCAGGGCTAACTCTTCATCGCCACACCGATGCCGAGAAGCACCACCGCGATGACGGCTGCCACGGTGGACGCGATTATGAATCCGTTTACAGGCTCCCGAAGCACTACATACCCCACGCCGACGCTCGTGGTCAGGATCGCCAGCACCGAGTAGAGACTGTAGAAGCTCGCCCCGTAGCGGGAGATGAGGAAGTGGAATCCGACGAAGGTCGCTGTAAGTCCTAGCCCCGTCGCCAGAACCCATTTGCCGTGGGTTTGTGCGTAGGTTTGAACGTGCGGCCACTGCATGAAGGCCGTCGAAATCAAGAGAATCGTCCCGCAGATGAGCGCGGCGAGTCCGAGTAGAAGCAGCGGCTTCTGCGGAAGCTCCGCGCGCTTTTGTGAATAGAAGAAGACCGCGTTGCCCAGCGACGCGAGCAGAGCGAACAGCAGCGCCGGCACGAAAGCAGCCACCTAGGGCCTCCCGCGCGCGGCAAGGCGTGCGGCGCCTGCCGGTGAGTTGGCTCGATCTAGAATTCGCGCCGCCCTTCCAGAGCCTGATTTAACGTCGTAGGGTCGGCGTACTCGATATCGCCGCCCGTCGCCAGGCCTCTGGCCAGCCTGGTGAGCCGGACGCCCGTCTTCTCCAGCACGCGCGCGATTTCCAGCGCCGTGGCGTCCCCCTCGAAGGTGGCGTTCGTGGCGACTATTACCTCCTCCACCCCGCCATCCCTCACGCGTTCCAGTAGCTCGTCGATCTTGAGATCGTCAGGCCCCACGCCCTCGAGCGGCGATATCGCCCCATGCAGCACGTGATATCTGCCCCTGAACCCCGCGGACCGCTCCACGGCCAGCAGGTCCAGCGGATCCTCCACCACGCACAAGGTCGATCCGTCGCGCCCCGCGCCGGTGCAAAAATGACACGGGTCGCGGTCGGAGAAGTTGAAGCAAGCCGAACACTCCACTATCTCGGACCGCAGCGACTGCAACGCCTCGGCCAGTTGATCGACCTGACGCGGAGGCGCCTTAAGCAGAAAGAAAGCCAGACGCCCGGCCGTCTTTGGGCCGATGGTGGGCAGCTTTGCGAGCTCTTCTACGAGGCGGGATATCGGCCCCGGGATCCCATCTATCAACGAGTTGCCGGAACGGCTACATACCGAGGCCGGGTATTTTCAATCCGCCCGTCAGCGCGCCGAGCTTTTTCGACGCCATTTCCTGCGATTGAGTAATTGCTTCGTTCACGGCCGCCGTCACCAAGTCCTCGAGCATCGCGACATCTTCGGGATCGACCGCGTCGGGGTCGATGCTTATCGAACGAACCTTTTGATCGCCTGTGATCTCTACGCTCACAGCCCCACCGCCCGACGTGACGTCGATAGTCTTTTCGGCGAGTTCGCTCTGGATCTTCTCGAGCTCCCTCTGCATCTTGCGCATCATCTGCATGTCGAAGCCCTCGGCTTGGCGCTAATTGGGACGCTTGTCGTCAATTATCTCGGCACCGTACATCTTAACCGCGGTCATCGTCACGTAGTCGTCCGAATCAGGGCCGGACGGGCCTGTGGACTTAGCCGGCCGCAGCCTGCATTCCAACCTGATCGACTGCCCCGTTAAATCCGCGACGATGTCTCTCAAACGGGCCAGGTTATCAGGCTTGGACAGAGCGTCCACATATCCCGGCTTGGCCAGCTCGAACACGAGCTGGTCTCCGTCGCGGAATATAGCGGACTCCTCGAAATAGGTGGGGTAAATGGGGTGCCATTCCCTCACGGCTGCCTTGAAGGCCTGAAAGTCGGTTTTGATCGCCTCGGCGATACCTCCGCCGCCGGGCGCGGTGCTCTCCACCTGGGCGTCGCGCGCCGTCGTCGCGCCTCGAGATTTAACACCGCCAGCTTCTGCCCTTGGCGGCGGCGCGGACTCGGTGGCTCTGGCCGCGTATTGCGCCGGCGCGGCCGATTTGGCGGAGACCGTCCCACCGTTGTCGGCGGCCATCGTCAGGCACGCCTGCACCGCCGCCAGCTCCAGATCGAGCTGAGGTGAAAAGCCAGACCGGCGCGCAACGCTCGACTCGGCGAGAATCTCAATACATCCGACGATTTGCCCGACCCGGAATCTCTCGGCCTGTCCCTGCATGTTGTCCAACTCGGCTTCAGAATACTGAAGGACATCCTGATTGTTCTGCCCGGTCTTGACCAGGAGCAGGCCCCGCATGTAATCGACCAGCTCCTGTCGCAGAGTCGCCGGGCTGGACCCATCCTGCACCGATTCGCCCACCAGCATCAACGCCTGTCCCGGATGGCCCGCGGCGATGGCTTCGGTAAGTCTCGCGACCGCTTCGACTCCCGTGATTCCGAGCATTTCGCGAAGCAGCGCCTCGGTCAACTCCTCGTCGGCGTAGGAAAGCGCCTGGTCCAGCAGGCCTATCGCGTCCCGCAGGCTGCCGTCCGAATTTCGAGAGATCATGTGCAGCGAGCTCTTGTTGAACGCCGCCCCCTCGCCGGTCGCAATCCTGGCAAGTTCTTCGACAGTGTCGGCGTGCGTGTGCTTTCTGAATCGCAAGTGCTGGCAGCGCGATCGCACCGTCGGCAGCACCCTGTGCGCGTCGGTTGTCGCCAAAACGAATAGGGCGTGCTCCGGAGGCTCCTCGAGCGTCTTGAGGAATGCGTTGTATGCGGCGCGGGATAGCTGATGCACCTCGTCGATGAGGTAGACCTTGTACCGGCCGGCGGCCGGCCGGTATCGCACGGCCTCCCGCAGGGCGCGCACGTCGTCGACGCTCGTATTGCTGGCAGCGTCGATTTCAATCAGATCGAGGAAGCTTTCTCGTCCCACGCCAAGGCAGTTGCCGCACCGGTTGCACGGCTCCGGCTGAACGCCCTCAAGACAATTCACCGCTTTCGCAAGGATGCGGGCAATCGTCGTCTTGCCCGTGCCCCGTTCGCCGGAAAACATGTACGCGTGACTCACGCGGTTCTGCGCGAGGGCATTCTGAAGAATCCGAACTATGTGCCGCTGACCGACAACTTCCCCGAACCGCTGCGGCCGGTACTTGTTGTACAAGGCCCTGAACTGGCCTTCGTCTGTCACCGAGGTTTCATCAAAACAGTTTCACCGGAACTTGAAGTGCTTGAGGGTGGCCGTGCACCCACCTTCGAACGCCGGCATCCGCCTTACTCGCCGAGCGCGGCTCCAGCCAGGATTATCCGCGGCGCCCAGGGCTTGCCCCTTACCGCTGCTTCCTTCCGGACCTGACGGGGTTCGAGGGGCCCTGTCGCACGGGTCCCGACTCTCAGCACCGTCTCAAACGAGCAGAATCGACAACCAAGCGGCCTCGGGCAGGAATTCGACCCCGCTAAAGCGGATTGCGGGTGCAGGGCACCGCTGGCTCCCCGTCTAGCACGGCCACTTCTGATGCTATCTGCGCGGTCGGACACCCGTCAATGAAATTTGCGCGTTCATTCGTTTTGTTTGCCCTGGCATACGAATCCCCAAGGGTAAACAGGCGGTGCTGGAGACTGCCCGTCTGTTCGAGTCACTGGTTGCCCAAGGCGAACCTGGCAACGGTCTACCGGGTCCAGGATCCAATCCCGATCAGTCGAGAATCCGGACGGCGAATTACCCGCCGATAAACGTTCTTTCAAGGTGACCTTCGGTTACCCAGCGCTCGTCGACCGGCTCGTTCTCGAGTTGATAGCGTGTATCGGTGCTAATCCTGAACCGGTCGGTCTGATTGTTAAGGGGGGCGTGCAACATGAACATCCCGAAGATCAGCACGTCGCCGAGACGGTAGTTTGTCGTGTGCCACTTGCCCGCAAATTCCCGAGCGGCGCCGAGCGGCGTGCGACGGCCCATTTCCTTCATTCGGTCGGAATGGACGTCGGCGTCTACGCCTTCGTAGGCTCCTCGCAAATCTTCGGACTTGTTGCTGCCGAGACAGATGGCCAGCCCGCCGAGATCCATCGGCGTATCGCCAAGCGGACACCACACCGTACAGACTCTCTCGGTACCCCTGCCCATATACAGAAAGTCAAAGTGCATCCCGGTCGAGCGCCCCTGACCGGCGGCCCGCATCCACCTGTGGTGGAACGCCAGCACTTCGCCCCCAAGAAACCGCTCGAAGAAACCAATCATCTCCGGCGACTCGACCAGCGCGCCTACCCTGGGTGATTCGGCCAGCGGGGCGCCGTCCTGGCGGGGATTTTCGGCGTCGCCGCGATACCCGCCTCTTGGCCCTTTGTTCAGGTCAATCTTTCCATCCATGAGCGGCGCGCCACGGTCCAGACAGCCGCGCTCATCGAGATATTCGAGGAACGCTCGCCTCGCTCCCAGCACCGTCTCGCGCTTCTGGAGTCCGCGAATCAGAAGATAACCGTCATCCAGGAACCGCGTTCGCAGCGCCTCCACGTCGTCGAGAATCGCGTTGGATTCTCGCAACTCCCCAAGATCCGGCCCTCCGACCTCAAACTCGGAAACCCCTATGTTTACCTGCATTGCATCGTCTCCCTCAGATCAGCCGGGCTGCGTCTGTATACGTTGGGACCTGGGCGGGCCGGCGGCCACCCTGGTTTCAAGCTGTCGATGCCCGTTTTTCGTACCTTTTTCTTATATAGCGCACCGGAACGCCGGCCGCTACTGAATATGCCTCCACCGGACGGTTCACCACCGAACCCGCGCCCACTACCGAGCCGCTTCCTATTTGCATGGAGTGCAGCACGATTACGTCTTGCCCCAGATAGACGTCGTCGCCGATCACCACCGGCCCCGTCTGACCGCCCTGATTGATGATCAGATTGTCGGGGTCCTGAAACTCATGCTGATAGGGAACGATGGTCAGCCCGGGAGAACAGAGAACATGATGCCCCAATTCCACTCCGCCGTGGCCGAATATCTTTGACCTCGCGCCTATGTAGGAGTGGTCGCCAATCTTGATGTAACCGTTTTTTTCCAAGGGCACAAGATAGGCTCCGTTGCAGACTCGAACTCCTACGCCCAGCTCGATTCCGTGACCTCGGCGGGAGTCGAGAAAGACGCCGTCGTCCACAAAGCAGCCGTCGCCAAGCTTGATATTCCCGGGGGCGAGAAACGTGACTCCAACGCCGAAGTAGACATCCCGGCCAAGTTGACCGAACAGCGGGCGATACCACTCGACGCGCAACTCGCTTCCGGCAGACCCGGGAATCTGGCGCAACAGATGGGGAACAAGAACTTCCGGATCGGGAATGAGATCCACAATCTCCGGCCCCACGCCTACGGACTTTGCCAGCTCCACGAGAGCTGGACGTTCGTAGGACGGTTTGAGGCTCATCGCGGACGCGCTAACCCGAACCCCGCACGACCATTAGCTCCCGCAGCTGCTTGTTCCTTTCGTCGTTACCGCTCACGCTTCTGCATTCCGACGATATGAATTGAATGGCGAAAGCCGGCCGCGGGTGGGGGCTGCGGTTCGGCTTGGTGTTGTGCAAAGTCTCGCAATGATGCCAGCTCGCGTGACCCTTGGGCACGGTCACCGTCACGGCCTTCGAATCGTCGGCCTCGGACTCCCTGAGAATCGTTCCCTGAAAGCCTTCGTCATGGTCCACTAGGCCCAGCGTATGACTGCCCGGAATAAATCGCAGGGGACTGTTTTCCTCGGTCACGTCCGCCAGCGCGATCCAGCAAGTAACGGAGTCGGGCGGGTCGAGTTGAAAGTAGCCGTTGTCCTGATGCCACGGCAATTCCCCGCCGTGGTAGGCGGGCTTCAACAGGGCCTGGTCGGCTAGCAACTTGATGTTCGGTCCGATGAGTGATTCGGTTACGTCCAGGATGCGGTCGTCGTGGATCAGCGCTTCGAACGCCGGGTCCAGCTTGTAGACGTTGATGATCTGCTGAACGGAGTCTTTGGCCTCTCCCGCATCATCGATCCGGAGCTCTCTAAACGTTCTGGCTTCGCGGGGGTCCTCGAAGTTCGCCTTCTCGAATATCTTGTCGAAACGGCTTCGCAGGTCCTTGACCTCCTCCTCGGAGAGCAGCTGCCCATAAGGAAGAAATCCGTCGCGTCCGTACTGCGCAACTTGCTCGGCAGATAGTCTCAAATCAACTCCTCACTTGAGCTTGCTTGCATATTCCAATTGTAGTCAGACTCGAAGGAATAACCCGTAGGGTGCGTGGCTTTTCCGGAATTCAACTACCCGCTTGCGCAGGGACATGCTTCGCGGCGAGGCCTGTCCGGCGTTGCTGACGCAAGCATTGACGCGCACGCCGCTTAGCCCTTGAGTCCGCCGCTGATCGTTATCCCCCTCACAAAGTACTTCTGCGCAATGATGAAGATGATGAGTATCGGGACAACGCTGATGACCGCTCCGGCCATCAACAGGTCGAACCGGCTGCGGTTAAAGCCCTTGAAGGTGGCGATTCCAACCGTGAGCGTCATCTTCTCCTGCGTCGTCAGATAGATGATCGGCCCAAGCAGGTCGTTCCACGAATACAGAAACGAGAAAACGGCCAGCGTCGCCAGCACCGGCTTCGACAGCGGCACGAACAGCCGCAGGAATATCTGAAACGCGTTCGCCCCGTCGATCTTTGCCGCATCCTCCATCTCACTTGAAATCTGCAAAAAGAACTGACGCATCAGGAATATCCCGAACGCCCAGCCCATCCAGTTCGGAACGATCAGCGGCAAATGCGTGTCGATCCACCCCAGCCTGTGCATGATGATGAAAACCGGAATCATCGTGACCTGCGCGGGCACCATCATCGTCGCCAGCATGACGATGAACAGCTGGTTGCGCCCCCAAAACCGCAGCCGCGCGAATGCGTAGGCCGCCATCGCGCTGGAAACCAGCGCCCCCAGCGTCGCGAGAAGGCTGATCTCCCAGCTATTTAAGAACATGTGCCCAAATGGAATCGCTTTGAAAAGCACCGGAAAGGCTGCCAGCGTCCATGGATCGGGCAGCAGCCGGGGAGGATATTCGAATAGCTGCACTTCGGTCTTGAATGCGCCGAACGTCATCCACAGAAACGGGACGGCGGTTAGGACGAGTACGGCCGACAATCCCGCATACGCCAGAGCCATTCCCAGGATCTTCCGGACCCTGACGTAACCGAGGGTGATCCGGCGCTTTCCCAAGTGTTCAGCGGCGTACGCCTCCACTTGTTCAGTCATAGTGAACCCAACGCCGCTGCATGCTCCACTGAAACATGGTCACGATGAAGGTTATTGCGAACAGAGTGAACGCCATGGCCGAGGCGTAACCCATGTTGAACTGCCGAAATGCATGTCTGAAGATGTAAAAGACCATGGTGTACGTCGAAAAGGCAGGCCCGCCGTTCGTGAGTATCAAGGTCTGCTCGAATACCTTGAACGAACCGATGATCGACACCACGACCAAAAAGAAGATAGTGAACGAAATGAGCGGCAGAGTAATGTGCCGCATAAGCTGCCAGCGATTCGCTCCGTCAATACGGGCAGACTCGTAATATTCGGGCGCTATCGCTTGAAGTCCTGCCAGGAAAATGATCATGTCGAAGCCCATGGTTCGCCATACTGACATGATGATGATCGCAGGCATAGCCCATCTCGTATCGACCAGCCATAGCGGCGGCGTGACGCCTGGAATCAAATCGAGCACATAGTTGATCAGGCCGGTATGGCCGTCGTACAGCCAGCCCCAGATCAGCGCGATCGCCACTACCGACGATACGCCGGGCAGGAAATACACCGTCCTGAAGAAATTTACGCCCTTGAGTTTCTGGTTGATGAGAATCGCCAGGATGAACGAGAGAGTAAGGCCGACGGGTACGCTCGCAAACGTGAAGTACACCGTCTGATGCAACGAGCGCACGAACCGGGCATCGGTGGGCAGGCGCGTGAAGTTGTCAAATCCAATGAACTCGGGCGGCGACAGAGTGTCCCAATCGAACAGACTGAGCGCCAGTCCGCCGATTATCGGGCCGCCCGTGAAGACTACCAGCCCGATGAGCCAGGGCGCGATGAACAGGTAGCCGGTGGCGTTCTCGCGCAGCCGCCGCATGCGGCGGCTGCGCGAGGCGACAGACTTCGGAGCTAGTTCCGCAGTGGCCATTGCGCGGCTATCGCTACCCGGTGAGGGTCAGCTGCGATACAAGCCAATCCGAAACTAGTACGGTCGCTTGGATCGCTGCTCCTCGATGGCGGCGTTCATGCTGTCGGCATACGTTTGGCCCATCTCGACGGACGTTATGTCGTTGGCCAGCAATTGGTCCGTGAACTGCACTAGCTCGCCTACGTAAACGTCCCAGAGCAGATAGCCGTTCTGGAAAGCCTTGGTCCACTTGTCGAGGACTTCGAGCGTAACCAACCCGTTGTCGGCGGCGCTCAGAACTTCCTCGGCGTATACGCCTTCAGCGGCGGCCTTCTTGGCCGGCGTTTCAAGAGCAACGCCCAGAGTCTCCTGCCCTTCATCCGTCAGCGCGAGGTCATGCATCAGCTCCCAGGCCTGGTCCGGATATTTCGAGGCGGTGAACATCTCGAAGTTGTTGGCCTGACCACCGCTGGGACGGCGCCCTGACTCGGCGTTAAGCGGCGGCATTGTGACGTCCCACGCAAACGGAGGCGGAGATTCCTGAAGACCCTGGATGCCCCACGACCCGCCCGTCGGGCGCATCGCCACGAGGCCGGCCTTGAATATGTTTCCGCTCGGAGCCGCGCCTGGCCTCGGCCAGATCTGATACTTGTAGACGAAGTCGTGCACGAGCTGCATCGCGTCGGTGTATCCCTGATTGTAGGTGATGCACTCGTTGTAGAACTGGTCTTCGTCGAACTTGTAATGCCCGGCCCCAAAGGGCCAGTCAAATCCGGGAACGAACCCGTTCATCGCGCCCCACTGAGTCTGCTTGTCCCCGTCGAACCTGTTGAGCTTCTGGGCTATTTCGATCATGTCGTCATAGTTCCAGTTGCCGTCCGCGGCCGGGTACTCGACTCCCGCGTCGTCGAAAAGCTCTTTGTTGAAATAAGTGATGTCACCGTCCCAGGTAACCGGCACAGCGTAGACCTTGGTCTGGGTAACGTCTCTCAAGCCCTGCCAGACTTCCGGATACCACTCGTTTATGTCGAACGTGCTCACCTTGATGTACTCGGTGAGGTCGACGATGATCCCTGCCGCTACCCAGTTCGGGATGACGTCGGGAACGCTCATCGCCACGTCGGGCGGGTTGCCGGCGGCAATCTGAGTAGCAAGCCGCTGAAGGTGTCCGTTGTAGTTCGAGTATTCGAACTGGACGTTATGCCCAGTCTTCGACTCCCAGTCAGAGATGTTGCGGGCATACGCCGCAACCACGCGGTCGCCCCAGACGTAGCTCGCAAGCCGCAGACTTACCTTTTCCAGGGTCGGCCCGGCCACTTCGACGATCTTGGTGACGACCTTCTCGACCTCGACGATCTTCTCTTTCTCGACGATCTTGGTGACGACCTTCTCGACCTCGACGACCCTCTCTTTCTCGACGATCTGGGTTACAACCTTCTCGACCGGCACTTCCTGCGTAACGACCCTGACTACTTCCTTCTCAACAATCTGAGTTTCTCCGCAGCCGGCCAGAGCCGCCGCCGCCGCGAGACCCGCGCCTCCAAGCAACCCGGATCGAACGACCTTGCGCCGGGTCAAACCTTTCTTCTCATCCACCATCAAAACTCTCCCAAAATACGAGGAATACATCCCCAAATAACCAAAAATTTCAAGTCGGAACCGGCCACCTGGGATCTCTCGCCCCCCAAAGCCCCAGGGATTCAAATGACTGGCTTATGTTTGACTGCCCGCCCCGGCCGGCAGCCTTCTCGAAACCTGAAGTCAAGCGGCCATACGCAAACGGTAGACAACCTGCTCCAGGGATCGGATGCTGTCGCCACCCCCCTTTCGAAACGACTAACCGGAGAGAGCGCTAGATTGCCCGCGGCGGCGCTCCTACCAAATTAACCCGCGTTGCGGCTCGCATCATCGCAGGCTGCAACACGAATGTCGATACTTTCACAGCGCCACAGCCAACCCCGGCGCCGCACATGCCAAGCATAGCGACTGAACTCAAAATCATAGTCAGACGGAATAGCTTACGCAATTAAATGGACTGATCCGGCGCATCCGCTCGACTTGCCGCGCCGGTGCAAATGCGAGAGGAGGCCGAACGACATCACGTCACTACGAGAATTCGGAGACGCCGTCCACGTTGACGGCATCAAAGTCGAACAGGGTATTCTGAATTAGACGCAACCAACACAACCTCCTCGTGACCGCGCGGGAGCCGATTATCGCGGGAAGAGGCCGTACAAGCGCAAAGGTGCGACCAAGGCTCATATGGGCGATTCGGCAAACGTTGTCCGCCACCTGACAATAGGCGAGCTGGAGGCCGGACTCGATCACATTCGCCAGTCTCCAGCGGACAGCGGCGCGCTGCTAATGATCGTGCGACGACCCGACGTCGGCCAGCGCGACGTCATGGCGGAGGGCAGGCTCGACGTTGACGCTGGCCTGGTTGGGGACGGCTGGAAGGATCGGGGAAGCAGCCGCACCCCCGACGGTGGACCTAACCCCGACGCCCAGGTCACGATCATGAACTCCCGCGCGCTAGGCCTGATGGCGCAGTCCGAGGAGCGCTGGCGGCTTTCAGGCGATCAGCTCCTGATCGACATCGACATGAGCACGGCGAACTTGCCGCCAGGGACGCGGCTCTCCATCGGGTCGGCGGTGATCGAGATGTCTGAGGCGCCACACACGGGTTGCCTTAAGTTCGCCGACCGGTTCGGTAACGACGCCCTGAGATTCGTCAGCACGCCAGCCGCCATGCGGATGCGGCTACGCGGCGTCAACACTCGCGTCGTCCGATCGGGAGCGATCCGCGCCGGAGATATCGTCACGAAGCTAGGCAAGTAAGCCCGCCTGTTTCAGCTCGCGGGTCGGCCGAGAACTCGTCGTTCAACTCGATACCAAAGCCCGATCCGCCGGACGGTCGAGCCTTGGCGGTCTCGACCTCAGCCTGACTCGGGCTAACCCTTGAGACCGGTGAGGGTTATGCCCTGGATAAACGTCTTTTGGGTAAAGAAGAACAGAATGATGATGGGCGACAGGACCATCACCGAGGCGGCCATCAGGAATCCCCACTCGGCGCTCATTCGCGTGTAAAAGCCGTAGAGCCCGATACCGAGCGGCCACATGGCCTGATCGTTCAGGTAAATCAGCGGCGCGATGAACGAATTCCACTCATTTATAAAAGTAAATAACGCGACCGTGGCCATCGCCGGTCGGCTCAGCGGAATGATTATGCGCCAGAAGATCATCAGCTCGTTCGCGCCGTCGATCTTGGCGGACTCCGAAAGCTCCATTGGAATGGTCATGTAGAACTGTCGGAGCAGGAATATAAAAAATGGCACGCCCAGGAACGACGGGAGAATCAGAGGCCAGTAGGTGCCAACCATGTCGAAACGCCGAAAGATGAGGTATTGGGGCACCAGGGTCACGAAGGCGGGAATGGCCAGCGTCGAGACCATTACGAAAAACAGCACATTCCGCCCGGGCCACTGAATGCGGCTGAAGCCGTAGGCGACAAGCGTGGACGAAAGCAGAGTGCCTATAACGTTCATCATGGCCAGAAAGACCGTGTTCAGCGTGTACCGGCCAAACGGTATGAAGTTCCACGCGCCGGGATAGTTTGAGAACTGCCACTCGCTCGGAATCCAAAACCTGAACCAGCCAACGTCCTGAACGAGGTTGAAGAGCTCCCTGTCGGGCTTGAGCGACGTGGAGACGAGCCACGCAAAGGGGACGATGAAGATGAATCCAAAAAGCAACAATACGCCGTGAGCGGCGATTCGCGTCCAAACATAACGAACGCGGGCCTGGGTGCGCGGACTAACCCGTTCGAGGCTAATCACTCTCACGGTCGCCTCCCATGTAGAAAACCCATCGGCCCGAGGTCACGAACACACCGAGCGTAACCCCAACCACGACCATAAAGAGAAGCCACGCCATGGCCGACGCGTAGCCCATCTTGAAGTACTGGAACGCCTGTATGTAAAGCTGCATGGCATAGAAGAGTGCGGAATCGAGCGGCCCTCCCTGCCCCTGGTAGATCACGTAGGCCTGCGTGAAGTATTGGAAGGTGGCGATCAGGTTGATTACGAGGTTGAAGAAAATCGCGGGTGTGAGCAGCGGCAGGGTGATGTGCCAGAGCTTGCGCGCGACGCCGGCTCCGTCGATCTCGGCGGCTTCATAGAGATGTTCGGGAATGTCTTGAAGGGCGGCCAGATAGATGATGACGGCAACGCCCGCGCCCCAGGTGTTCATTACGATTAGCGCCGGCTTCGACCACATCGGGTCGCTTAGCCACCCTGGCCCAACGATCTGACCGAAGCCAAGCGACCGGGCGCCCCCCTCGATCATCATGTTTATCAAGCCGAATTGAGGATTCAGTATCCAGGCCCAAAGAACCGACGCCGCCACGGCCGGAACGAGGTTCGGCAGGTAATAGACGGTCCGGTACATCGCAAGCCCTCTGACTTTCATATTGAGTATGAGGGCCAGCGATATTCCCAGGACGAGGTTTAGCGGCACCGACACCCCGGCAAAGTAAACGGTGTTGAATACGGACCGCCAGAAGTTGGGGTCGGTAGTAAACAGGTCCTGATAGTTCTCGCCTCCAACGAAATTGAATCGCGGGTTGAGAACTGTGTAATCAGTGAAACTGTAGAAGAAAGACGCGCCTATCGGGTAGACGGTAAAAATCAGAAAGCCAGCAATCCAGGGCGAGATGAACAGAACGCCGGTTATGGTGTTGCGCACCGCAGCCCGGCTCATGCGGCCGGGAGCCGCCCTCGTAACTGTAGCCATCGGATTAAGCCGGACCCTTTAGCCTGAAAAAACTCGAAGGGGCGGGAACGGTCGCTCCCGCCCCTTCCGAATCAAGATCGAATGCGAGCGGTTAGCCTCTCGACCGCCGCACCTTGACCAGCTCGTCCGTGGCGATCTTCTTGACGGTCGCCATGGCCTCCGCCGGCTCTTCAATGCCTCGGAAGACCTTCTCAACAGCCTTGCCCCACTCGGTTCGGTAGAACGAGCCGATGGGAATCGCGGGCCAGTGCTTCTCACCGTTGTTCTTGATACCGGTGAAGTAGTCGAACCACTCGGCCAGCCGGTTGTCCGGGCCGATGCGCTCGAGCATTCCGTCGATCCACTGTTGCTGCTGCGCCAGAACGGTAGGTCCGTTCAGAGTGTTTATACCCATCTGGGCGGAGTTATCGAAGAAGCCGAACTTCATGAATTCCCATGCTTCCTCAGGGTACTTGGCGCCCGTCGGGATACCGTACATCCAGCCCTGAACCGAGTCCCACGCTCGCTCGCCGGCAGCGCCCGTGGCGGTTGGAAGCAGACTCACCGAATAGTTGATGTCGGCGGCGTACTTGTCCAGCGGGTCCTGCGCCCAAAATCCGGTCGCAAGGTAGGCGGCCTTACCCAAAGCGAACGGGCTGCCAGGCTTCGAGTAGCCGGGCTGGTCCTGCCAGAACGCCGAAATCTGATTGAAGTCGAGCTCATTCGAGTAATTCTGGAATCTTTCCAGAAACCCGACGATACCGGAGTGATCCGGAGTGACCGACTGAGTTCCCTCGTCCCAGTACTCGCCCCCGTTCAGGAAGCCCATGATCTCTCTTCGCCACGAAGGATGCCAGCCGATCCGTGTGATCTTGGCTCCCTCGCTCGACTGCAGCTTCAACGAGTGCTCTATCAGTTCGTCTTGCGTGGCCGCGCCTTCGTCCAGGCCAACCTCTTCGTACATGTCCTGGTTTCGGAAGATCGCAACGAAGTCGGCGCCGCCCGGCAGGGCATACAGCCGGCCCTGATAGGTCGAGGAGTCCCACATCGACGCGATGTACTGGTCGCGGGTCACCCCGGCAAGCTTGGCGAACGAATCGAGCGGCTGGAATACGCCAAGAAACGCAAGGTTCCCCTGGGCGACCCAGTTCGTGTAGGTGGTGTCGGGCGGATCGCCGCCGGCCACCGACGTGAGCAGCTTCTCTTCCCACTTGGGAATGAACTGATAGTCGACCTTGATGTGCGGAAACACCGCTTCGAAGTCCTTGGCGAGATTCATCATCAGGTCGTTGTAAAGCTCGCCCCAGTTGGCGTTCCAGGCGACGATCGTGACGTCCTTGACCTTCGGCATGGCCTCGACGATCTTGGTGACGACCTTCTCGACCTCGACCGTTTTGGTAACGATCCTCTCGACCTCCTGGGTCACTACCTTCTCGACTTCGACAACCCTTTCTTTCTCGACGATCTGGGTTACGACCTTCTCGACCGGAACCTCTTTGATGACTTCCTGGATCTTGGTCTCGGTGACAATCTGAGTTTCACCACATCCAGCAAGCGCCCCGACGGCCGCAAGACCGGCCCCGCCGATCAATCCGGAACGGATGATCTTGCGTCGGGTTAAACCCTTATCGATGTTCATCTACAGAACAACTCCCTCTGTCGCTGTCCTTTGGACAGCTGTCTACAAATTACCTGTTTCGACTCAACGCTCGGGCAGTCCGCGAATACCCACAACGTTTGCAGCGCACCGACCTCACGGCCGTCTAGCACGAAAGTCACGCTGCCGGATCCAAGCCGCCGGAGTCTCCGGCGCCGCGGTCAAGAAATACGTTAACGACGCCAGCTCCCCCCTTTTCGGAATCGCGCGCCCAGTAGCGTCCGTCTCCGACACGTTCGCACGAAAAGGCTAACGCGATGGCGGCGTATCGCTCGCTCCGCAACCCGGGAGATCCCAACCTGTCTGACTTGGACGTCTCAATCTGCATCACCGGAGATAACAGAGGAGGATACCGCCCCGTTGCAACTCCCAAAGCCGCTCGCGGAACTCAAGCCGCCAAAATTGATACTAGCCCACAGAGTATTGAGGGGCAATCCACGGCGCTGATCAGAGACGTTCGAGACAGCGCTTCGTTTCAATCAACCGGTTCGCTAGGGTCCATTCAGGCGGCCGGCCCGCGCGGCTGATACTATCTCCGCCACGTTTCCGACGGGCGTCTCAAGGCGCAGGACCCAGGGGTGGTCGGCCATGGCAACAGCACTAAAGACCGTGGAAGAGCGTTACGTCGAGCAGTTTCAAGAATCGGCTCAATTCTATGAGCGCGGCAAGAGTCTGTTTCCAGGAGGCGTTACCCACCAGACCTCGTTTCGCAAGCCGTTTCCCGTTTATTTCCGGCGCGCGAGCGCGGGACTGAAATACGACGTAGGGGGAAACGAAATAGTCGATTTCGTTATGGGTAACGGAAGCCTGATTCTCGGTCACGCGCATCCGGCGGTCGTTTCGGCGATTTCGGCGGCGGCGCCGTTCAGTACGCATTTGAGCGGCCCGAACGTGCTGGAGCTGGAGTGGGCGGAAATCCTGAAGTCGCTCGTGCCGAGCATCGAGACGCTGCGGTTCGCGACGTCGGGCACCGAAGCTACCTACGGCGCCATGCGGATCGCCCGCAACTTCACCCGTAAGCCCAAAATCGTAAAGCTCGACGAGCACTTTCACGGCTGGCACGAGTATGCGATTCCAGCTTCGGGCCACCCCGACGCCTACATGCCGCCGGGCGTAAGGGAAAGCGTGATCGTAAGTCGGGCGGAAATCGAGTCAATAGAGGCGATTCTCGACGCAAACGACGACGTGGCGGGGGTTATCGTCGAAGCCAACGGAGCGCATTGGGGCACCGTGCCGCTGCCGAATCCTGAGTTCCTGCAGACGCTTCAATCAGTGTGCAATGCCCGGGGCGTCGTGTTCATACTCGACGAGGTGGTTACCGGATTCCGGCATTCGCGAGGGGGCGCCCAGGTCAGGTGGGGAGTCAAGCCAGACCTGACGACGTTCGGAAAGATAGTTTCGGGCGGCGAGCCCGGCGCGGCCGTCGGTGGACGGCGAGACGTTATGGAGATGCTGGCCATTACCGGCGACCCCGCCTGGGACAACGTCAGACGGGTGTCGCAGGGTGGAACGTTCAACGCGAATCCAACCAGCGCGGCCGCCGGCATCGCCTGTTTGAAGACCATTCAGGACGAGCCGATCAATGAAAGAGCCGACAGCAACGCCGCAGCGCTGAAATCAGGTCTAAACGACGTCTTCGCGCGTGTCGGCATAACGGGCCACGCTCACGGCGTTTCATCGATAGTGCACGTCAACTTCGGTTTCGACTGCCCGTGCGACAGGGGAATCTGCACGATGACCCACGAGCAGATATACGAAACGATGCCGGTCGAACTGCCCCAGCGGTTGCGTTTGGCAATGCTGGTAAACGGCGTGGACATGATGGGCGGCCGAGGCTTTCTGGTATCGGCGGCTCACCGCCGGCAAGACATCGAGTTCACGATCGAGGCGTTCGAGCAGTCGCTCCGCGATCTGCAGGCCGAAGGCGCGATCTAGCCGCGGCGCAGCGTTCGCACGCCACACGCGAAAGACCGCCGCGCCATTCTTCGTTACGATTTCCAAGCTGACCGCCGCGGCAGGGTCGCCGTGTGACAGAGGCTGTCGCGGGGCGGCGCGTCTGACCGACTTGAGACTGAGAGTGCCGAAATGCTGAAAGCTGTGTTTATCGGAGGGGGCGGTCGCGCCACCAGCGCCCACTATCCGGCGCTCATGCGCGCCGGCGACGAAGTCGATCTGCGGGCCGTATGCGATCTGGACGAGGCGCGGCTTGAAGCGGTTGCGGATCGTTTTAACGTCGACGGCCGCTATACCGATTACCGCGAAATGCTCGCCGAGGTCGATTGCGACGTCGTTTACGCTGTCATGCAGCCCTGGCACGTCGCCGATATAGCGGTCCAGGCTCTGGAAGCGGGCAAGCATTTATTCCTCGAAAAGCCGCCCGGCGCGGGATCGGCCGACACCGAGCGCATAGCCGAAGCCGCCACGCGGACCGGCAAGCTCGCGTGCGTGGGGCTTCAACGACGCTGGACGCCGCTGATACGCGAGGCCATTTCACGCGTGGAGGCTCGCGGGCCAATCCGGTTCGTATTCACGGAATTTCACAAGAACCTGCTCGAAAACGACGGGGGCGGCCGCACGTTCAACCGCATCTACGAGCAGGACATTCACATGGTCGATTTCACGCGCTGGGTGTCGGGCGGTGAATGGGACCAGGTATTAAGCCGCGGCGACGACACCTACGCCGGGTGGATGAACGTGTACAACTCGATCATTCACTTCACTTCCGGCACGACCGCGGTTCTCGCCGCCATCGGTCACGCCGGCGCTCGCTACTACCGCATCGAATTACACGGCAACGGCATTAGCGCGTACCTGCGGTCGCCGGAATCGGCTGAGATCTTCGCGGACGACCGTCCCGAACCGGAAATATTGCGCGGCAAGCCGATCCCGGGCGACCCGGACGGACGGCTGGACGAGGGCGTCGACGCCTTGCACCAGGACTTCCTGAATTGCATCGTCGAAGGGCGCGAGCCGTTGACCAGCATCCACGACGCAGTGCCGAGTATGCGCCTGGCCGAGGAAATCGCACAGCTCGACGCACACGGCAAGCTCCGGAGCGGCTGATAGCCGAACTGGAGCAAACCAAGCAGCCGCGTTTATCAATTTAAATGGCAATCCGCTGTATCCACAGGAGGTCGAATAGTGAAATGGCATGAGATGACCGGTCCGGAAGTCGCCGAGCTTGCGAAGACCACCGACCTAGCCGTGCTGCCTATAGGCTCGATCGAGACGCACGGGCCGCATCTTCCCAACGGTTCCGATTCTTTCATAGCGGAGCGCGTGTGCGAACTTATAGCCGAGGCGGTGCCCTGCATCGTCCTTCCCACGATGTACTACAACATCTGCGCCATGATGAAGGGCTATCCGGGCGGCGCGATCTCCATTCCGCCCGACGTGATGATTCAGCTATACGACGCGATCTTCCGCGAATGCGCAAGACTCGGATTCAGGAAGATCTTCGCGGCCGTCTGCCACGGCGGCTCGGAGACGCCCGTCCAGTTCCTGGCGAACATGGTCCACGAGCGCGCCACGTCCCAAGCGCCCGGCAAACCCGCCCAGCCCGACTATTACCTGTTCAGCAGGACGCTGTCGGGGGCGGGCGCGGCGAAATACGCCACGGACCCGCTGCTCGAAGTGGGCCACGGCGGCGAGATCGAAACGGCCCTTAACCTGGCGAGCCGGCCCGAGCTGGTGCATCTCGACCGGGTTGTCGAAGACGGTCCGACGAATCGCCGGGCGGTTTCAGCCAACTATCACATCGACTGGATCAACCAGGTCCCGCTGGCTTACGTGGGGAATCCCCGCTTCGCCTCGCTCGAGACAGCCGACAAGTTCATGGAAGCCGTGGCGGCGGACTTCATCCAGGCGGCGAAGGAGATCGCGGCCTACAAGATCGGAACCGACGTCTGATCAAGCTCCCGTCTGTTGGCGGGCCGGGGTGCTTGGCTAGGCTCCCGACGAAGGACTGGCGCCCGCCGGCTCCAGGGGCGAAGAGCGTCGAAAGAGCATGACGGCGGCTGGAACGGCGATGGCGAGCGCCGCCGCCAGCATGAAGAAAAGAGCCGTCGTATGACTATCCGTGAACCGGCCGTGCAGTTGCGCGCCAATCAGTATGCCGACCGCGGTCGGAAACAAGCTCAGACCGAGCATCCGGCCGGCTTCTTCGGGAACGGCGATATCTTTGACCAGGGCTGGTATCTGGCCCGCCAGCGCCCAGGCCGCGGCGGTGGCGAAGACGCCCACCGCAAAAAAGGCTGCGGCGCTTCCGTTGGCCAGACCCAGCGCCGCGGACCCCAACGCCATCGCCACAATCAGTCCGGTGAAGATGTGCTTGCGGCCGATGCGGTCGGAGATGGGTCCGGCCAAAAGCATCCCTATCATGCCCGCCAGCAAGCTAAGTCCCGTAAAGTAGCCTGCGGCGGCATTCGAGCCTGTGAGCGTCGCTACGACAAACGGCATCGCGAGCGCCGCGGTCGCCCAGAAGATGCTGCGTAGCAGCTCGATCGCGATAAACGGCCAGACGTAACCGCGGCGCAGCATACGTGCGTAACCGGTCAGCATTTCCGATATTTCCACGCGCGCCACCTGCGCGGGCGCAATCCGGGGAAGCCATATCAAGGCGGCCGCCGTCATCACCAGACTGGCGGCAAGCATAAGACGGCCTAGCGTCGCGAAGGAGCTTGCGTCGAGGATCACGCCGCCAGCCGCCGCGCCTACGGCAGATCCCATCGTGTTCCCCAGGAAATATGCCGCGCTGGCGGCCCCGACCCGGCGCGCTCTGGCCGCCCGAACCAGGTAGGTCTCGCCGCCGATGGTAACGAGTCCGTGGCCGCCGCCGTGCAGAACCGCCAGTAAGATCAGCATCCACTCGCTTCCGACAATGAATACGCAGGCGGCCGCGGCGGTGCTGAGCATTCCCACGACCAGCGACAGCTTGGGTCCCAACCTGTCGGTCGCCACCGCGGCCAGCAAGCCTGTGATCCCCATCAAGATGGCCGTTATCGCCCGGTAGTTGCCGGTGATCGTCTGGTCGGCCCCAAGCTCATCCCGAACGAAGATGCCCAAAAACGGCAGAAACGGGCCGATGACCACGCCGTTGACAAACATGATGATGAAGAAGACGGCAAAGCGCCGGTCGGCGAAGTGGGCGCTGTTCAAGGCAAGCGAAAGCCGTCGAAATGCGCGGCCGCGGAGATCAGCGCCGGTCATGCGCGGCGGCCGGCCTCACCCGGACGCTCATAGAAAACCGGAGTCATGCACCGTATCCCACGCCGGCGAAACGCTGACGGCGCCAACGTAATCACGGAGTCCTCATCCAGTATGCGAAACCGGCGAACGGATAATGTAGACACGCCCCAAAAGATAGCGGAGTCCACAATCCGCAACGGACTCAGGCATCGGGCCGTCGGCAGTTTTCGCAAGCGACTGACGACCGGACACGCCGCAGCTTCGCGGGTAAACTCGCCTGACGTCCGATCCGCGGGGCCGCTTGCCCGGGGAAACTGAGTGGGAGCTTGCCGTTGAGATCACTGGTCATTCATGGCGTCCGGGACATCCGCATCGACGAGATCAATGATCCTGAGTTGACCGACGACACGATTATCGCCCAAACGAAAATCGCGTCGCTGCTGATGGAAAACGTAGGCATGTGGAACGGGCTTGACCCGCGTGTTCGGGGCAATGAACTGAACCCTCTACTCCGCGGCTACCCTATGACCATGGCGGGCGAGATCGTGGCCGAGGTTGTTGAAGTTGGACGAAACGTCGACTCGGTCGGGATTGGCGACCGGCTCGTCAGCTACACCGCCTATGACGAGCTTCACGCCTTGACGCCCGGCGCCTGGACCGCGGTCGATCGGGACGTGCCGCTCGACGCCGCCATATCCCTGCCGTTCTCCGGAACGACGCTGCACTGCGTGCGACGCGCTCGCGTGGTGGTTGGCGACAACGTGGCGGTAATCGGCCAGGGGCCTATGGGCCTGCTCGTGACACAGTGGCTGCAAATTGCGGGGGCCGGGCAAATAATCGTGACCGACAACTTTGACGAGCGTTTGCGTCTGGCGGCAAGCTCAGGGGCGACTTCATGCCTCAACCCAGGCGAAGTCGACGTGCGCGACGCGGTCCTCGAGCTGACTGACGGCCGCGGCGCCGACATCGTGATAAACGCCACCAACTCGTCCCACGCTTTCGAGTTCGCAATGCGCCTCGCCCGCGACCAGGGCCGCGTGGTCGTGCTGAGCTGGCACACCCACCCAATTACGATCAACGACATCACGCAGGATTTTTACAATAAAGAACTCGAAATCATCGCGACGCGGGCCGGAGGGCCGTCCGCCTCGGTCAAGTCCCCCTACGTGAGGTGGACCGGCGACGAGAGCCAAAAATACATTGAGAGAATGGTTGCTTCCGGAAGGTTCTCTCCGGCCAATCTGATAACCCATCGCTTCCCGGTCGAGAAGGTGGACGAGGCGTTGCGCACCGTCGAGGACAGGCCCGACGCGGTGGTCAAGGCCCTTCTCGAGTGGTAGCGCCGCGCCGGCAAGCGCCGAACCCAGGCAGCCGTGTCTCGCCAAATTTTCGGAAGAGCGACAGATGAGCGGAAATAGCCCCTCAGGCCGCAGGCCAAGACTCCACAGGTTGATGCTGTTTGGAGGCGGCGGGGCCGGAACCGCTCTCGCCAGAGCCGCGCAAGCCTCGGGGAAGGCGGAAGTCGTGGCAATCTGCGAGCCCGATCCGGCGCGGCGCGCGGAGCTTGAGAAGGAGTTCACGTCGGCGGAAGTCTCCCCCGATTACCAGGCGCTGCTGCGGGAGACGCGTCCGACGATTGTCGACGTGGCAAGCCCCGATCATCTTCATACCGAGCACGCGCTCGCGGCGCTGCAAGCGGGCTGCGACGTTCTCGTTGAAAAGCCGCTCGCGGTATCGGTAAGCGACGCAATCCGCATAATAGAAACGGCGGAACGTGAGCACGCCGTCCTGGTGGTCAATTACACGCTGCGTTACCAGTACCCCACGCAGGAGGCGCTCCAATACGTGCTCGACGGCAAGCTTGGCAAGCCGTTCCTGTATCAGGGCTATTACGTACACGACATGTGGGAGATGTACTCTCCCGACGGCGAACGGCACACGCCCTGGAGAATCGACGCCAGCAACCCCCAGAACATCCTGCTCGGCGGAGGTTGCCATCCGATCGACCTGATACTCACCGCCGCCGACAGCCCTCCAATCGAAGTGTCGGCGTATGCAAACCGGCTGGCCGGGTCGGACTTGCCGGCAGACGACTGTTACATCGTCAACATCGCGTTCCAGAGCGGCGCCGTGGCGAATGTCCTGGTGACCACCGGCGCCAGCGGGGTGTCGTTCACGCCGGGTTATTTCGACGCATACGGAACCAAGGGCACCATCATCAAGGACACGGTCTACCGTCGTGAGGCGGATCCGCAGAAGCTGGCGCGGCTGTCGCCGGAGCCTGACGGAGGCCACAACTGGCAGTCGGCCTTCGAGGGGTTTGTCAACGCGGTCAACGGCTTTCTGCCGCCGCCAGTGCCCACCGGAATCGCGGCGCTCAACGTGGCCGTGTGCGAGGCGGCGATCCAGAGTGTCGAGAGCGGCAAACCGGTCAGACCGCAAATCGTCGAGACGCGCCGGCCGTGGGGCGACCTGGCGCCGGCCCAGCTAATGATGCGCTTTTCGAAGCGCCTCGCGGACGTGCAAGACTGGCAAGCACCGCCCGGCTTTGAACTGCTCCGCTACGATCCATCCCTCGACGACCGGATACGCAAGATATTGCGGCTGGTCGGATTCGAGCACGCCGCCGGCGATTTCTATGACGACGTGCTGCTGCCGCGCGAGCAATTGAAGGAAGGTACGCACGTCGTCGTTCACGAGGGCGAGGTCGTCGGCCTGGCGTTTGCGGGCGTCGTGAACGAGACCGAAGGCCGTATCGACTACGTAGCCGCCGATCCGGGGGTCAGCGGCAAGGCGATCGGATACGCGGTGTGCGCGGGAGTGACCCGGCACTTGCTGGAGCGAGGCTACAAGACCGTCATGCTGATGACAGACGACTGGCGGCTGCCGGCAATCGTCACGTACATGAAGCTCGGCTTCGAGCCGGTGATGTACCGCGAAGACATGGAGCAGCGCTGGGAGACGGTCCACGCCCGGCTGGCGCGCAACCGCAGCCTGGCCTCACGCTGATCGGACTCTCTGTCATTACCCGTGCACGTGAATGGCAGCGGCTGGCGGGGTCGCCGTCCATTTCCGCAGTCGTCTGATCAGCGGATTCAGAGCCTGCCAAAAAAGAATTTCACTTGGCGCGATGAACTCGAGCCGGCGTGAAATCGATCCCGAAAACGCCGCGGTCATGCTGCACGGGCACGCGCGCACGGAATTCGTTTTAAAAGATGAATGCACCTCCTCCAAGCCCGATGTCCAGATCCTTCGACCCTGGAGTGAGATATTGCCTGACGAGACTTCAAGTAAATGGGTCCGGAAATTGGCAGACGATGTCCAGGTTGCCGGTGATTTCCGCGGGCGCAATGCTCGGTCTGGCGCTTTTCTCCGGCCGGCTATCCAGGTCGGGACACGCGTTCGATCCGTTTAGCGACCGGAGCGTCTAGGCATAATCTCCATGGGCGCCGGCGCCGCTGGGGTCGACGAGCCGGTCGGCGCCGCAGAGGTAGCGCCACCAGTCGGCCCGCTCCCAGGCCACCGCGTCGGCCTCGCCCGCGAGGCTGTGCGCGCTCTTGTTCATGCGAAAGAACCGCCGCATCGGGTCGCCGTCCCATCCGTCGGTGTTGAATCGCTCGCGTTGCGGGACGCTCGGGTTGTAACGGATCTTGAACATAAAACGCCACTCGTCAGTCATGTTCGGCTGCGCGCAGTGCCAGAGGGCCTCATGGAAGAACACTATCCGGCCGGCCTTGCCGGCAAGCCGTCGCTGCCCGCGAATATTCTTGTAGCGTCCGATATCCGGCCCAAGCACCGACCGCATGTGCGACCCCGGCAGAATGAGCGTGGGGCCCATTTGGTCGGGGGTGTCGTGCGCGAAGAACGCCGTGAGGAGGTCGAACGAATACGGGTCGACGCCCGGCAGTCGAACCTGCCGCCTGCCGCCGGCGTCAACGTGCCAGTTCTGAGCCGTTCCGTGCCTCGGCGGCGTTGCGTGAACGGCCGAATGGTTTGCGGCGGCGCCGGGGCCGAGCAGGCTGAGTAGAACAGCCTCTACCGCCGGCAGGGCGTGAACCTGGCGAACCGCCTCCGAAAACTCGTAGAAGCCGTGAGGATTATCCGTTATATGCCAGGCGAATCGCTTCTTCAGGCCCGATTCGTCCACCGTCTTCAATTCATCCTCATAGACCGCCGCCGTCAATTCCTCGGGGATCAGGTCGTCGAATTCCAGAAATCCGTCGATGACGAACTGCGCCATCTGCCGGGCTGACAGCGACTGCGTTTCCGTTGGGACTTCGGATTCCTTATCTACCATCGCTGCGTCAATCCCTTGCTCATCAACGAGCGCGGTCAGCTTCGCTCGTCCACTTCGACCATTCGTTCGAGCCAGTATTCGTTAGCCAGCTGCCCCGTTTCGGCGCCCGCCCTGCGCTCCGGCATGGGGCTGGACTGAAATACGCGCCAGCCGTCGCGCATGGCCTCGAGAACCGACCCGTAGGGCGGCGCGGCCTCGCTGCCGGTTTGCATCTGGATCTCATCCGGCCCGAGCGCGCCATCGTAAACGGCCCAGGCGACGACTTCAGACCCGAGATCGGCGTTGCTCAGGTGCAACACGAGTATCCGTTGCCGCAACGGACTCAAGCCGGTTCACACGGTCTGAAGTCGGAACACGGCGCGGGCAGGCGGATTAGATTGGCTGCTTCGAGCTTTCGGGGGCGGGGGCTGCTTACATACACGGAGCTTTAAAGAGGCCTGGGCGCGAGGTCTCATGGACCCGGAGCTTCGGCAGTCAGATTAGACGGACGCGGTTGCGTCGCGCAACGGCGTCCGACCCCGGGTGCGGGCAGTCGGCGGCTGGATTCCCACTTTCGAGGAAATCACGGCTACGGGGCGGCTTTTCGGCGGGGGATGACCGCGTGGGGGCGGGGAAAGGGGCGCTGGGACGCTATCGGCCACGCCAGCCACATCGGCAATACAGACTCCTATCAATTATGTATAACTTCTGCGCCGTTCGGATTTCTGCCGTGTCCGCAGATGGGAAAGTTGGTCAACCAGTGAGTGAGATTACCGCCGCCGTATCCAGGTCATCGCTTCCAAAAAGCATTTGGGGTGTCCAATTAGGCGGTGCGACCATGATGCGCGTGCTTATGGCCGCCGCCGCCATGGCGCTGGCGGCCCTAGCCTTTGGCGTCCAGGCGGTTCGCGCAGCGCCCCCGGTATTCCCCCAAGACAGCTACACCTTCACGATCGCGGAGGACGTGGCGCAGGGCGAGATTGTGGGCACGGTCCTGTCCACGGGCGCGAAGCACACGCTGCTCAACGACCCCGACCCCACTGGCTTCGAGATCGACGAAGTCTCCGGGGACATCAGGCTCAAGCACACATTGGACTACGAGACCACGCCGTCCTACAGCCTGTAAGGTAAACGCGAACACGAGCGACGGGGACACCGTCGTTCCGGTCACGATCACGGTCACGGACGTCGCGTCCCCGGTATTCGCCGAGTCCAGCTACAGCATCGAGGTCGCGGAGGACACGGCGACGAGCACCCCGGTGGGGACAGTCAAGTCCAGCACCACGGACGCGACGCACGAACTGAGCGGCACGGGCAAGGAGAACTTCAATATCGGCCAGGACGACGGGATCATCAAGCTCGAGAAGACATTGGACTACGAGACCGCGCCGAACTCCTACAGCCTGATGGTGAAGGCCAAAGCGCGCGGTGAGAGCGCGGAGGTTCCGCTCACGATCACGGTGACGAACGTGGGGCCGGCATTCGCCGAGTCCAGCTACAGCAAGACGGTCGCGGAGAACGCGGCGGTGAACTCCGAGGTGATCACGGTCAAGTCCAGCACCGAGGGCGCGGAGCACGCGCTGAGCGGCGCGGGCAAGGGGGACTTCGACATCGGCAAGACCACCGGGGTCATCACGGTGAAGTCGCTGGACTACGAGACGACGAACTCCTACAGCCTGACGGTGACGGCGAGCGCGGGCGGTGAGAGCACCGACGTTCCGCTCACGGTCACGGTCACGGACGTCGGGCCGAGCTTCGGCAAGGCCAGCTACGGCTTCACGGTCGCGGAGGATCAGGACAAGCCACACAAGGTGGGCACGGTCACGGCCAGCCCGGCGGGCGCGGAGTACACGCTCAGCGGCGACAACGCCGGTGACTTCAAACTCGACAAGGACACCGGGGTCATCACGGTGCAGGTGACGCTGGACTACGAGACGACGAACTCCTACAGCCTGACGGTGATGGCCCAAGATAGTGACAAGGAGAAGGCCAGCGTTCCGGTCACGATCACGGTGACGAACGTGGGACCGAGCTTCGGCAAGGCCAGCTACGGCTTCACGGTCGCGGAGAACGTGGAGTCGAACGCCGAGGTGGGCAAGGTCACGGCCAGCCCGGCGGGCGCGGAGTACGCGCTGAGCGGCTCGCCTGACTTCACAGTCCACAAGGACACCGGGGTCATCACGGTGAAACAGGACCTGGACTACGAGAAGACGGAGTCCTACAGCCTGACGGTGACGGCCACCGATAGTGACAACGAGCCGGCCAGCGTTAAGGTCACGATCACGGTGACGAACGCGGGGCCGAGGTTCGGCAAGGCCAGCTACAGCTTCACGGTCGCGGAGAGCACGGCGAAGGACGCGGCGGTGGGCACGGTCACGGCCAGCCCGGAGTCCGGATTCACCGGCGTCACGTACGGCCTGACTGGTACCGGCAACGGTGACTTCACGATCGACAAGGACAGCGGGCAGATCACGGTCGCCAAGGGCCTGGACTACGAGACGACGCCGTCCTACGACCTGATGGTGAAGGCTGAATCCGCCACACCCGACCAGGGCGTCACGCGCAAGGCTGAGGTGACCCTCGTCCCGCTGACGATCAGCGTCGGGAACGTGGGGCCGAGCTTCGGCAAGGCCAGCTACGGCTTCACGGTCGCGGAGGATAAGGCCAAGCCTTACAAGGTGGGCACGGTCACGGCCCTGCTCACGGGAGACTTCGCCGGATTCGAGTCGGTGAAGCACCGATTCGAGCCGTCCAGCTCGGTGTTCTCGATCGACGAGACGACCGGCGTCATTACCGTGGCCGGGGCGCTCGACTACTCACAGGGGTCCTACAAACTGAACGTGCGAGCCACTCCCGTGAAGACGGGCGCCGCTGCTGGCGATCCGGGCAACGTCAGTGTGAGGATTGGCCCGCCCGGCAAGGCCTCAACCCCGGCCGCCTCGAGCGGCGCCCCCGCGGCGAGAGCGGCGGTGAAGGAACATCTGCTGGGATTTGAACTGTCGGTGATGGGCGAGCCCGTGGCGGTAGGCGAGATGGTGAGTTACACGCTCACGCTGACCAACCGGCATAACGTGGCGCTGACCAACCTGACGTGGCGGGACGTGACGTTTGGCGGCGCGGCGCAGACGCTGGCCGACCTGGCGCCGGGCGCCTCGGTAACGGTTTCGGGCAGCGTCGGCCCGGTGCAGGCCATACATCTGCCGGGCATCATCCTGACCTTCGTGGCTGACAGCGATCAGACGGACGAGCGGCTGGCCAGCGGCTTCGTGACGCTGACCGATGCGGCGATCGCGGCGCCACAACCCGCGGCGCTGCCAGCGGCGTCCATGCTGACGATCAGAGTCGTTCGTGCGCAGTTTGCGGCGCCGGACACGCATCTGGCGCACAACATCCCGGACCTGACGCTCACGCTGGACGGGGCCGACATCAGTTGCGGCTTCCTGACGCACTATGAAGCCACCGGCGGCCTCACGCGCTGGGGCCACGCTACCTCCGAGGTACTGGAAGAGAGTCCTAACTCGCTGACCCAGTACTACCAGCGGGGCGCCGTGGACTGCCAGATGCGCGACGGCGAGTGGCGGATAGAGCGGCGGCTGGCCTGGGACTATGTCGGCGGCGGAGTTGCCGGCGCGCCTGACCTGGGCGTCGAGCCGGGGCTGCTCTCCGAGCAATCGGGCGACCTGATAGGGCCGTGGGGCCACCGGGTATCCAACTTCGCGGTTGACGGAACCGAGATCGGGTTCATGGACTTCTTCAACGAGCTCGGCGGCGTTCAGGCCTTCGGATACCCGAAGACAGACGCGCGCTACGACGATGACTCGCGAGCGGTTCTGAACATAGCGGGCGCAACGGCGGGAATCATCCGGCAGTACTTCCAGGCCGCGGTCATGGAATACCACCCGGGGATCGGCGTGCAGTTGCGGCTGCTGGGCGATGACTTGCGAGACCGGACGTACCCCGATCAGGGATACGCGGTGTTCGGAAGCTTTAACTCGGCGGCGCCGGTGACGGCGGGCGACATCTACTCGGCGGAGCGGGTGGTCATGCCATCCGCCCCCGCCGCCTACACGCAGGCGGTCGTCGAGCAGTCGTTGCGGCGCTACGACGCTGAAGGACGCGAGGCGACGGTTGCTCACTACAACAGCGCGGCGAGCGTGATGGGCGATTGGTACGTCTTCGTCATCGATGCGAACGACGGTCTAGCCATCGCCCATCCGACGGTCCCGGCCAACGTCGGCCAGGACATCAACGGCCCGTTGGGCACGGATGTAACCGGCTACAACTTCGGCGCCGACATCGTGGCGGCGACCGAGGATGGCGCGTGGGTGTCTTACGTGTACCTGAACCCGGCCACTGGCGAGGCAGGCGGCACGAAGCACACCTGGGTCGTCAAGCGGGACGGTCTGTTGTTCGGATCGGGCTGGTACGAATAGGCTCGGATTGAGCTGAGCCTGGGCTAACAAACAGAGCGCCCGGCGGGGTAACCCGCCGGGCGCTCTGCTGTATTGCTGTCGCGGCCCTCTCACGGCGGCCGTCTGGAACTGCGGGCGATGCGCGCGAGGCGGCGGCTGTCGTTTGACCATCCGGGAGACGTTCGACCGGTCGGAGAGGACGTCTCCGAACTGCGCATCGACTACGGACCCGGCTTTCGCGTGTACTTCACGCGGCGAGGCTCGTCCCTGGCGATCCCGCCAACCGTCAAACACATCGGACATGGGGACTGGTGGAGATGAGGGGATTCGAACCCCTGACCTCTGCCTTGCAAAGGCGGCGCTCTTCCAGCTGAGCTACATCCCCTCGATCCGGGGTCTGGCGGTGGGCCATCTTGGATTCGAACCAAGGACCTCGCCCTTATCAGAGGCGCGCTCTAACCAACTGAGCTAATGGCCCGGGAATTGAGATTTTAGCAAGCCGGACCGTGTTTCACGCGAAGCGCGCCAGTCGTCGCAACTTCCGCGAATCGGCCCTTTCACATGTTATCCGGCGCGGATGTTGGCAATCTTTGCTCAATACGATCTACCATGCTGTGGAGAGCCATAAACAGCGAAGCGAGCGGAACAATGACGGACGAGGAGCGCTATCTATTTGACCTTCGGGGATATCTTCTGGTCGAAGACGCCCTGACGGAGTCGCAGGTCGACACACTGAACGCGGCGGTCGACGGTCTCGATCCATGGGCCGAAGACACCTGGAAGGCAGACGAACTCTACGACTTCTGCATAGTCGACAGCAACAAGTTGCACGTGGGGCCGCTGTTGCATCGCGACGACAGGTTCAAGGAGCTCATCGCCAATCCCTCGATCATTCCATATTTGAGCGAGATGCTGGGCGACACGTTCCGCCTGGACCACGAATACGCAATCTTGATGAACGACGACGCAGCCCCGCTGCACCTTCACGGCGGCGGCGAGCCCTATAAGTCGAACGCGTACTACGTGCATAAGAACGGGCGTATGTTCAATGGCCTGACGGTCGTTTCGTACGCGCTTTCGGACATCAATCCCGGTGAGGGCGGCTTCTGTTCCATCCCGGGCAGCCACAAATCAAACTACTCCCTTCCACCCGAATACGTCTCGCTGGACAAGCCGTGCGACGCGCTGGTTCACGTGCCGGTCAAGGCCGGTTCGGCGCTCATCTTCACCGAGGCACTGACGCACGGAACAATGCCGTGGACGGCCAATCACGAACGGCGGTCGCTGCTCTACAAGTACAGCCCTGGTCACCAGGCGTGGATGGGCCAGTACAGAATCGAGATGCCAAAAACAGGCCTTAGCGAACCACAACGCCTGATTCTGGAGCCGCCGTACATTCAGTTGCGGGCTTCGGTGGTCACCGGAACCGGCGAGAGAGACGAGTATTAGCGGAGTTTGATTCCGGGCCACCGGGGACGGGGCGCTTCTAGCCGCCGGTCACGTCCACCCGAACGGTCCTTATGCGGGGGCCATCGAATTCGCATAGCAGCACGGCCTGCCAGGTTCCCAGGTCAAGACTGCCGCCGGTTACTGGCGCCGCCACCGACCCGCCCAGCAGCATGGCCCTGATGTGCGAGTCGGAATTGTCTGGATGCAGGTATCCACCGTGTCTGGGAGCCATGGCTTCAAGCCGTGCGAGCAAGTCGTGAAAAAGACTTGAGTCGGGTTCGTTTATAGTCACGCCCACCGTTGTGTGGGCCGTTCCAATCAGGCAGAGGCCGGCAGTTACGCCGGAAGCCGCGACCTCGGCGAGCACGCGGTCGGTGATATCAACGACGCAGGCGCGTTCGGTTGTACGGACCTCAAACGCGCCCAAGGCAGGAGCACACGCCTAGAGATGCTGCCGAACGATGCCGGTTACCACTCCCTGCACGTCCAGGCTATCGACGTAAATGGGATTGAGCTGAGAATTCGCCGGCTGGAGCCGGAATCCGCTCGACTCGCGGTAGAGACGTTTTAGAGTTGCGGTGCCGTCGTCGAGCAAGGCCACCACCACGTCACCATCGTCGGCGGCTTGCTGACGGCGAATCACTACAAGGTCGCCATCCAGAATGTGATCGTCGATCATGCTCTCGCCCTGCACTCGAAGCGCAAAATGCTCGTCCCCGCCCAACATGGCCTCCGGCACTGCGATGCGGCCTTCGTCTTCCTCAAACGCCAGGATCGGCTCGCCGGCGGCGATGGTGCCTATTACGGCAGTGGTGTATGACTGTCCGGCCCGCGGCGTTTCGTCCTGGAGAGTGATGCCGTGGGCCGCGCCGGTCCTGTTGATGAACCCCTTTACCTGAAGGACGTCGAGATGCTGCTGGATGGTCGCCGGGGCAAGGTCGAGCGTGTCACCCAGTTCGCGCACGCTGGGGCTGTAGCCGTTCTCCCGGACAAACGCACGGATGGTATCGACGACGAGGCGTTGCTTACGAGTCAGGGGACGGATCACTTGTATTTCCCTTCAACCGTATATCACACAGGCAAAATGTACCAAACACCCACCGAACACGTCAAATCTAACACGGCAGAGGAATTGCAAGTTGGCAATCCGCAGCCAGCGAGCGTATGGAACGGACAGATCGACCCGTTGGTTGGGATCGAACCGCAGCTTTAGGTTCTAATCGTTTGCCGTAATTGACGTTCGGCTCCGGATGCTCGGATAGGTCGACATCAGGCAAGGAGTATCGAAGTGGAAGAATACGAAGACTTGAAGCCCGGAGTGCGCGAAAGCCTGCCGGAAGTGGACCAGATATCCGATCCCGATTTGCGCGAGCGGGTCGTGGCGGCCTGGGCCATGGCCCTGTCGGAAACTGAATTCACCACGATCGACGAGATTCGTCCGTCGGGCAATCCCGATTCGCCCGCGCTACTGCGCGGAACGCAAGCCGATCATTTGCGCGGCGTGGCGCGCATCGCACTGGCGATGGCGGACTCGCTGGAGAGCATTGTCGGGGCGATCGGGTTCGACCGGGACCTGCTGCTGGCCTCGGCCCTGTGTCACGATATCGGCAAGCCTTTCGAGTTCAGTCCGGAGAACCAGAAACGCTGGAAGGCCAACCCCAGGGCGTCCGGATTCCCGGCCATGCGCCATCCCGTTTACGGCGCTCATATCGCGATCTCGGCGGGATTGCCGGAAGCAGTGTGCCACGCGGCGGGCGGACATTCGGGCGAGGGCGAGCTGATCGTCCGAAGCCTCGAGAACACGATCGTTCATCATGCCGATCACGCGTTCTGGCGTATTCTGGCCAGCGCGGGGATGCTGGAAAACCAGGATTAGCGGCCAGCCGATCAAACACCGGAGGAAACATGACCGCTGAAGAGAGATTGAATGCGCTGGGGATCGAACTCAACGAGGGCCCGTCGCCGATGGGGTCGTACGTGCCGTCCGTTCAGACGGGGAATCTCCTATACCTGTCGGGTCTCGGGCCGGGAACGGCCGATGGCCGGGAATGGAAGGGCAAGGTAGGCGGCGATCTTACCGTCGAAGAAGGCGCCCAGTCGGCCCGGGCGGTGGGTATAGCGGTGCTCGCGCGCATCAAGTCGGAGCTTGGGAGCCTGGATAGAGTCGCCCGCGTGGTAAAGGTTCTCGGATTCGTGGCCAGCGCGCCCGGGTTCGGCCAGCAGCCCACTGTAATGAACGGCTTCTCTGACCTTATGGTCGACGTGTTCGGAGAGGCGGGGCGCCACGCCAGATCGGCGATCGGGGTGAATGAGCTCCCGTACAACATCCCGGTCGAAGTGGAGCTGGTGCTGGAAGTCAAATAACTCCCGCGTCGGAACCGGCGGGCGAAGCCGCAGGACACTCTGAATGATTCGGGATCAAATACCAGCCAGGGAACCACCGTCTATAGCGACCAGCGAGCAACTACAACTGGCTATTTGCTAGCGCCTGGATGTTCAGCGAGTGTCCTTTCTGAGGGCTGACGACCTTTCCTGAATTTGTGGTGTACGGTGCTGAGTGACTGCTCCGAATGCCGAGCGGCGCTCAGCATTCCCTTGAGTGTGGCCGGCTTGTAGTTTGTGTCGAGCAATAGACCCGGCGCCGTTCGCACCTGCGGACAGTCAGGTTGTCGGGTCCGGAAAATGGCCGGGGGCCGGAACATGTTCCGGCCCCCTTCAGCGCCAGACAGCAAGTCCGGCGCATTGATCCCCTACAAAGGGTGCAATCGGCTAGTGCTCGATCTCCTCCGTTGGGGATGCGCCGAACCTGCTGCCATAACTATCAGACATGCGGCACCACCTCCTTTCTTAAAAATCAAGCTATCACGCAATCCAAAACGGGTCAATTATCCGTGCTTCGGATTTAGACTCGCCGCATCCGCGGGACGCGCTTGGCCGGAACGCCGAGCGCGCCAGGCCGGGTTCCCGGAGCTGCGCTAGCCAGAGATGTATACGCGCTAATCTTCGACCAATGAACACCGAAGAAAACCACAGACCGGCCTCCGGCCAGGCCGTAGCCAGAGATCGTCCGACGGCGCCGAGCGCCGAGCGTCGCCTGCGGCAAATCGCCGTGAGCTCGCCGGTGCTTCTAGCGGCCATCGTGCTTGTCAGTGCGGCGTTTCGGCTGATCGGGGCCGATTGGGATCAGCTCCATCATCTGCATCCCGACGAACGTTTTCTAACAATGGTCGGAACACGGCTCGGACTCCCGCACTCGCTCGCTCAGTATCTCGACCCAAACGTCTCTCCGCTCAATCCCTACCTCCTCCCCGACGTTTCGTTTTTCGTATACGGCACCTTCCCGCTGTTCTTTGTCCGCGCGGTCGCGGAATTTACCGGTGGAACCGGATACGACAGCTTTCATCTGATAGGCCGCGCGGCGTCGGCCCTGTTCGACGCCGGCACAGTCGTCATGGTTTTCCTGATCGGGCGGCGGACGTTCGACAAAAGAGTCGCCGTCCTGGCGGCTCTCCTGTACGCCTTCACGGTGCTTGGCATTCAACTTTCGCACTTCTTCGCCGTTGATGCGTTCTCAACGTTTTTCGCGACGGCGGCGATATACCTGGCCGCCAAATCGCTGGACGAGAAACGCTGGTATCAGTTCGTCGGGTTGGGACTTGCTATCGGCCTGGGGCTTGCGAGCAAGCTGAGCACCGGGCTAATAGTGCCGCTTCTCGCGGCTTACCTGGTCTGGCGCATCTATGCGCGGCGGGGGGAAGCTCATCCGGGCAAGCGCGGGCCGCCTCGATGGCTTGCTTACCGTCGGTGGCCGGCGTGGGCAAAGGAAAGCCTGGGGCTCGCCGGCAGCTTCGCCGTCGCCGCCCTGACTTTCAGAGTTGCGCAACCTTACGCCTTCGAAGGGGCGAACCCGCTCGATTTTCGACTCGCGCAGACGTTTCTCAACGCGGTCAATCAGCAGCGCGCCATTCAGGAAGGGATATACGACTGGCCGCCGGGGATTCAATGGGCCAACACGACGCCCTACCTGTTCCCCCTTAAGAACATGGTCGTCTGGGGGCTGGGGCCGGCTCTTGGCCTGACGTCGATTGCGGCGTTCGCGCTGGCCGCTGTTCGCATATTTGCGAAAAGACATAAGGAGCTGATTCTGCCCCTCGCCTGGGCCACGCTCAATTTCGTCTATTTTGGAGCGCTCGTGCTCAAGACCATGCGGTACTTTCACCCTATCTATCCCATGGCCGCGCTCCTTTCGGCGTGGATGCTCGTGTTCCTGTGGAACAAGCGCCGGCCGCTCCGAATGCCCGGGCGATGGACCCTGCCGGCGGCGTTTCCACCCGGTTTTCTGGCGGTCGTCGTCCTGGGTGGAACTCTGCTTTGGGCGGTGGGATTCCACCAGATCTATTCGTCGCCGGTATCGCGAGTCGAAGCGAGCGAGTGGATCTTCGCAAACGTTCCCCCAGGCTCGACGATCGCCGTCGAACACTGGGACGACCGGCTGCCGCTTCGCATTCCGAACCAGAACCCGACCGCTTACAACTACGTCGAGCTAACCCTCTACGACGACGCGACGACCGAAAAACGGGAAAAGCTGATCACGGGTCTCGAAGCGGCCGACTACGTCGTTCTCAGCAGCAACCGTCTTGCCGGGAGCATTACGCGGATGCCCGCGCGATACCCGTTGGCGATTCGCTATTACGACTCGCTGTTCTCCGGTGAACTGGGTTTTCGGCAGGCCGCCCGGTTTACGAGCTATCCATCGCTTTTCGGGATCGAAATAGTCGACGACGGGGCGGAGGAGGCGTTTTCGGTATACGACCATCCCAAAGTGCGAATCTTCGAAAAGACGGAACCCTACGACTCCCCGGCCACACGGACGATTCTGGAATCGGTCGATATATCCGCGGCAACGCGCGTTCTGCCCAAGAACGCCACGCCGCTGACCTTGATGTTCGATGGCGCCGACCGAAAGCGGGTGCGCGAATCAGGCACGTTTGGGGAGATATACGCGGTTCAATCGGGTCCGGCGCAATACCCGGCGCTGGCCTGGTTCGGATTCGTTCTCATCGCGGGAGTCGCCGCGTGGCCCATAACGAGGCTTGCGTTCCGTGCGCTTCCCGATTCGGGATACCTGCTGGCGAAGCCGTTTGGAATTCTGCTGGCGGTGTATCCGGCCTGGCTCCTGGCGAGCCTGCGCTGGTGGAGCTTCGACAAAACGGCCATCGCGGTTTCGACGCTGATACTCGTGCTGGCCGGCTCGGCGGCAGCGCTGTGGACCCGGCGGTCAATCTGGCGCGACCTTCGCAAAAAGTGGCTGATAATCGCCGTGGGCGAGGGATTATTCCTCCTGGCATTCGCATTCCTTTACGCCGTACGGATACGCAATCCCGACCTCTGGCACACGACGTTTGGCGGCGAAAAGCCGATGGATTTCACCCACCTCAACGCGGTAATCAGAAGTGATTTCTTTCCGCCCTACGACCCATGGTGGGCCGGCGGATACGTCAATTACTATTACTTCGGCCAGGTCTTTACCGGCGCGATTGCAAAACTGCTGGGAATAATGCCGGCGGTGGCGTACAACCTTGGATTGCCCACCATGTTTGCGCTGGCGGTTGGCGCCGTATTCTCGTTCGGGTTCAACGCCTGGTTCGCATTCAAGCGGCGCCTGGCGGGAGCCTTTGGCGCCGGAATGCTCGCCGTCACCTTCGCTCTGCTATTCGGCAACCTCGATTCCATAGTCCAGCTAGTTCAGATAACCGCCCGGAATCTGAGTGGGCCTAGCTCGATACTGGCGGTGACTGCGAATCTTCCCCGCACCATCATCAGCGGCCAGCTCGCGGCAGAATTCGACTTTTGGCGAAGCACGCGAATCATTGACGCGACCGTCAACGAGTTCCCCTACTTCACGTTTCTCTATGGCGACCTGCACCCGCACCTTATCAACCTGGCCTGGACCGCCGTGACGGCGACGGGGGCGCTCGCGTTGATATTGGTCAGACCGTCCAGGCAGCTATTCGCGGTCGGCGGGTCGATTCGACGGCGCGCCGCATTGTTTCTACACAGCGGATACGCGCCGCCGTTGATTGGAATTGCGATAGCGCTCGGCGTTCACAGAGTCGTAAACCCGTGGGACTTTCCCACTTATCTCGTGGTCACCGTACTGGCGATGGCATATTCGTTTTGGCGAGCCGCGGGCA
Organism: Chloroflexota bacterium; assembly: GCA_965263025.1. Lineage (GTDB taxonomy): Bacteria > Chloroflexota > UBA11872 > UBA11872 > VXNJ01 > JAPOVO01. Next base: position 1,755,215 of record OZ253578.1, read on the forward strand.
GGCTGAATATGACCATGGTCTGGATGGCCGCCGCGGTAGCGGCCGCTCTTGTTGCGGTGAGCTATGCCGCGTTCTTTCCGTTCCATCAGAACTTCGGCGTGTTCTTTGGAGGGATAGTTGCAACGCCGCAAACCACCTCTCTGGGGAGGTATCTCGCCATGTTCGGGGGACTGCTGATCATATTGATTCCGTTCGCCATGCTTCAGCTTGCTCCCGAACGCCTGAGAAACTGGCACACGGCCGTAATGAAGACAATCGTCACGCGGCCCAGCCGGCTAATACGGTTCGTATATCTGGCTCAGCGTCTCTCGCGGAAGCCTCCGGTTCTTTCGCTTTGGCCATTCGCATTTCTGGGAGCGGGCGTTTTCCTTGTGGCGACGGGCGACGAGCCATGGTCGGCGCGAGTTTTCCAGATCGCCGCCATCGGTGTCGTTCTGGCCGCCGCGATGCGGGTTCGCGGTCAGCCGCTGAAGTTCATTCCGCTGGCATTGACGCTCGGAGGATTGTTGCTAACAGCCATTCCCGAATGGATCGCCGTGGAAGGCGATATCGGACGCTTGAATACGGTATTCAAGACCTATTTTCAGGCCTGGTTCCTGTTTGGCCTGGCGGCGGCGCTCACGCTTCCGCAAGTGTTGCCGCTGATCTGGCGCAGAATGGGTGGATGGCTCAAACCCTTCAAGTACGCGCTGACAATCGTCATAGCCGCGGCGATCATCGGACCAGCCCTGTACCCATTCGCGTCCACGCAGGCAAAGCTCGGAATCAGGCTAAGTGAAACTGAGCCCACGCTCGACGGCCTCGCATACATGGACGGCGCCGTGATTCATGACCAGGGACAGGAGATCCAGCTCAAATATGACAAGCAGGCGACGGACTGGCTGCTCCAAAACGTACAAGGCCGCCCCGTATTGCTGGAGGCGACGGTGAACGTCTACAGATGGGGGTCGCGGGTCTCGGTTTTAACCGGCTTGCCCACCGTCGTCGGATGGGACTGGCACGAAAAGCAACAACGGTGGGCTTACGTTCATCAGGTGGACCGACGCAGGCGCGACGTGGAAACCGCCTACGGGACGAGGGACGTTGCGGAACTGATGACGATTCTCTCACGATATAACGTGGAACTCGTCTATGTAGGCGCGCTCGAGCGCGCCTACTACTCGCCCGAAGGGATCGCGAAATTCGACCGGCTGGTCGGAGGTCGCCTCGCGCTGATTTATGAGAATCCCGAAACCAGGATCTATCGGGTGGTCGCCCAGGGGCTCGAAAATTCGGGTTAGCAACGACGGCCTGGGTGTTCGACTGGACTTGAGTCGCCCGTGCTAGACACCCTGATCTGGCTGCTCGCTTTGCTGGCGGCAAGTTTCGCAGGCGTTCCGGCGGCGATGTTCCTGTTCCGGCGTTTACCGTCAGCCGGATCGTTCCTGATCAAACCTCTGGGCGTTCTTGTGGTCGGCTACCTGGCGTGGCTGTTTCTCTTTACCGGGCTGTTCACGAACGGCCGCGCCTACCAGGCGACTGTACTGTTCGTGGCCGTCGCGGGCGCCGCGGCGATTCTGAAACTACGTCCGGAGCTTGCCCGGTCAGCCCGGGCGCAGCTGCCCCGGATCGCGGTCGGCGAAGCTGTCTTCGCCGCGGCGTTTATTGCATTCGCCATATTCCGCGCGCGAAACCCCGACATCGCCGCAACCGAGAAACCCATGGAGTTCGCGTTGCTGAACGGCATTCTCCGGAGCGAGTCATTTCCTCCAGCGGATCCGTGGTTATCAGGATTCAGCATCAACTATTACTACTTCGGCTACAGCATCGCGGCCACGTTCACGGCCATCACCGCGACAGCTCCGGCGGTCGGATTCAATCTCGCGCTCGCAATGACATTCGCCCTCACGTTCCTTGGAATGCTCTCGCTCGGATATGACATCACCGGGCTTGTGAAGGGGGCGACGCTCCGGGCGATGTGGGAATTCGGCGCACTGACTGCGATTCTCGCGACCGTCGGCGGAAACCTCTACGCAATCAACTTTTTCTTCGGCGAGCGAAATCGCAATCCGGATTTTTGGCGTGGCATCGGCTGGAATGCAAGCCGCGCGGTCCAGGTGGAAAACGCCGAAGGGCTGCACGACTACGCCATCACCGAATTTCCGGCCTTCTCCTTTCTGCTTGGCGACCTGCATCCACACGTAATGGCCCTGCCGTTTTCAATCGCTTCTATCGCGCTGGCGATCACCTGGCTAATAACCTGGTCTCGCGCCGACCTCGGCGGCCGGGATTCGTGGCTGTTCGCGGGAATCTCCGGATGGCTGCTCGGATCGTTGTACGCGCTGAATACATGGGATTCCCCCGTGTTTTTCGCCCTCACTGCTCTCGCGGGAATCGCGGCGCTCCTCAAGCACCACCGAGCAAGGGCGGCAAAGATCGTGTCGGCGCTCGCCGGTCGCCTCGGCTTGGCCGCGATCATCGGCGCCGCGGCATATCTACCCTTCCACCTGAACTTCGATCCATTCGCGTTCGGTCTGGGATTCGTGACCATTCGGAGCGAAATCGGAGACTTTCTCGTTGTCCATGGACTGTGGGCGCTATTGGCCCTCGCCATCATTTTGACGCACCTGGCGCGGCGGGGTGACCGCGGTCGGTTGCTGGCAGTGGCGGGTCTCTGCTTAGCCGCGGGCTTCGTGAGCGGCTGGGCCGTTTCGGCATTGCTGCTATGCCTGCTTATCGTCGCCGGCATGGCTGTGGCATTCAGTCGCAAGGGCGAGCGGTCCGGAGTAGGCGCGATTCAGTTTCTCTATTTCGCGGGATTCGGCCTGGCCGCGATTCCAGAGCTGATCTTCATACGCGACTTTTTTAGCCCTCCCTACGAGCGCATGAATACCGTCTTCAAGATCTACTATCAGGCCTGGCCGATACTGGCCGCCGCTTCGGGGCCTGCCATCTATGTCATTTTCAGAGAGTTCGCCAGGCTCCGATACAAGCGGCGCCTGCCCGCGGAGCTGGTGTTTTCCGCAATCCTGACCGCGTTTATATTCGTCGCCGTCTCATATACGGCCATCGCGGGCAAAGCGCGCGTGCAGCACCAACAGGAAGCGACGCTGGACGGGCTCGATTTCGCCCGGCGTCGAAATCCCGAGGAAGCGCTGGCCGTCGAGTGGCTGAAGTCAAACGCCCGCGCCAACTCGGTAATCGTGGAAGCGACCGGAGGCGGTTACACCGACTCGGGCCGCATCTCGGCTCGGACCGGCGTACCCGCAATCATCGGTTGGAAACAGCACGAGCTGCTGTGGCGAAAAGGCGACAAAGAGGTCCACGCGAGAACCGTCGACGTGGATTCGCTCTATCGGGGCTTGCCGCCAGACGACGCGCTGGCGATACTTCGACGGTACGGTGCGAGCCATGTTTACGTCGGCCGGTTAGAGCGTGAAAAGTATGGTCCCGGCGTTGATGACGTCTTTGGGTGGATGACCGTCGCATACGAAATTCCCGGCGGCGTAACCATCTACGAGGTTCCGGGAACATGAAATCAACCTTGCGGCCGGCTTGACGGGCGGCGAAGCCAAGCCGCTTGCGTCCACGCTGTCTGATGAGCGCTCCGACCCGTCAATGACGCGGTTCTTGCGAATTCCGCTTTTCGGCGGGCGGCGGCTCACCCTGGCGCCGTCCGAGGTCGTCTTCTATGGTCTGCTGCTAATAGTGGTCTTGTTGACCCGTTACCTCGACCTCGGATCCCGCGCGTACCACCACGACGAGAGCATTCACGCCAAGACCATGTGGGACATGGCGCTTGGCGTGCAATACGTCTACGACCCCGTTTACCACGGCCCGTTCCAATACTTCGCTTCGGCGGCTCTCTTTTGGCTCTTCGAAGGCAATGACGTTACGGGCCGCGTCATTCCCGCCGCGTTCGGCGTGGCCGCGGTGCTCGTCATCCCCGGGCTCTGGCGCAAGGAGCTCGGGACATTCGGGACGCCTATCACGATGCTAGCGCTAACGGTTTCAACGGGATTCATGTACTTCTCGCGTTTTGCGCGCAACGACATCTACGTGGCGTTCTGGACGCTCGTGATCTTCGGATCGCTGGTCCGGTACCTGGATAAACCGCGCCAGCGGTGGATATGGCTAGCCGGACTCGCCATGGGCGCCTCGTTCGTGACGAAGGAAAATACCTTCATAACGGGGTTCATCTTCGTCAGCTTCATCGTTCTGCTCGCCGCCTGGACATACCTGAATTCGCGGCGGACCGCGGGCGATTCAGCGGAGCTGCGCAAGCTGCGAGCGGCCTTTCGCGCCCTTCGCGCCGATCCGGAAGCCGTGGTCTACGGACTCGTGATATTCCTCGTTGTCGCCGTGGTTTTCATGAGTTCGTTCTTCACGAATATCCCGGGAATCCGCGTGGCGTTCACGGACGCATTTGCAATATGGAGGGATATTCACGGAACCCAGCGCGTCAACCAGCCCTGGTTCTTTTACCTGATGGTCCTCACTGTGTACGAGGCTTTCGCGGCTGTATTCGCGCTGGCGGCTCTCTGGCGAATTGTCCGCAGGCCGAGCGTGTTCACAATGATGCTGCTGTACTGGGCGGGCGCCTCCGTCTTGATTTACTCGGTGGCCGGGGAAAAGGCGGCCTGGCTCGCGCTGCACCCCATACTTCCGATCATCCTTATCGCAGGGTGGTTCGCGGGCAAGAAACTTGAAGAAGTCCGCGGCGGCGCGTTTTGGGCGCTCGGGATCGTGTGCGTGGCGCTGCTGGGCTGGACGGCCCGGCATTCAATTCCAACCACGTTCGTCTATGGAGATACACCGCGGGACTTCGTCATATACACGCAGACTTCCAGAGACGTGCTGGACGCGATGGAGATCATGGAGGAGGCCGGAAGACGGACCGGCCAGGGCCGGGACATTCCGATATATCTGGAAACGGAAACTCACTGGCCTTACGCGTGGTATCTGCGAGAATGGGGAGCGGTGGCCTTCGGCCCGGTGGCCGAAGAAGCTCCGGAGCAATCGATCGTGCTGCTGAGCGATGCGACCGCGAACAAAATCGGAGTGCAGTTGGTCGATTACGTAGGCTTCCAGTTCAAGCTGCGCGAGTGGTTCCCGGAGCACGTATACAAAACGTGGAGTTGGGCGTCGGTCGTGGACCTGTTCGCAAACCGCGATAACTTGAGCAAGCTATGGCGTTTTCTTGCATTTAAGGAACCGCCCGATTCACTCGGTTCGACCAATTTTGTAATGTACGTTCAACGAGACATCCTGAAGGCGGGGCCTATCGGCCCGTTCACCTACGAGCCGCCCGGACCCTAGTGCGATAGTCGTTTCCATCGGAAGACGCACAGTCCTGAGAGCAGGACTCGGCCTCGCTATTAGTGGCCTGTTTACATGGCTCGTCATTCGCGGCGTCGACGCCCCGGTTGCGTTTGACGAGCTGCGCCTTGCCAACCCGGCTCATTACGCGCCCGCGGCGGTCGTATTGATCGCCGCCATCTGGGTCAGGGCCGTCCGATGGAAGGTGCTGCTTACGCCGTTGGGAGCCGTCGGCGCGTGGTCTGCATTTTCCGCGCTGACGATCGGATACCTGGCGAATAACGCCCTGCCCGCGCGGCTGGGGGAATTCGTGAGAGTTTACGTTCTGAATCGGGAAACGAGGATCCCGGCGCCCGCGATCCTCGGCACGATCATTCTCGAACGCGTTTTCGACGTGCTGACGCTCGTGGGCCTGCTGGCGCTGGCGGGGCTTGCAACGGGATGGAATTCGCCCTGGAACGCCCCGCTGACCGGCCTTGCAGCCGCCGCGGCGGCTGCCTTTGCAATCATGTACATGGCCGCGTCAGGGGGTATCAAGCCGTCGAATCCGGCGGTTTCAGCGCTTGCGCGGCTTATGGAGCGCCCGTTCGGCGGAGCGCTGACCAGGCTGACCGCGTCGCTGACCGGCGGATTTCGGAGCGTCGCTTCGGGGAAGGCCGTGGCCGCGATTCTCGGGCTGTCGGTGGTTTCCTGGCTCATAGAATCTGTTGTCTATCTGCTTGTATTGCAGGCGCTCGGCATTCACGAGGGCGGCTACTGGCTGGCTATCGTAGTAACGTGCATATCCAACCTCGCCGGCGTGATTCCGGCCGGTCCGGCAAACATCGGAGCATTCGAGTTCTTTGTGAAGGAGACGCTTGTGCTGTTCGGCGTCAGCGACGAAAAGGGACTTGCATTCGCAATCGCCGCCCATTTTGTGGTGCTCATCCCGCCGACAGTGCTGGGGCTTTTGCTGGTATGGAATAAGGGGCTCGCCGCGCTTGGCGGCGGTGAATCCCGGCTGTGACCATGCGTATAAGGTGGTCCATCCCGGCGACGTCCCTCAGCGTCGCAATTCGCCGCCAGGTTCGCGAAAGCAGGCAGCCTCAATGAACGGCGAAAAGTCGAAGTCGGTTGCGATTGTCGGCGCCGGCATTACAGGCCTTACCGCCGCCTACGAGCTGGCCAAGCGAGGGCTCCGGGTCGAAGTTTTCGAGGCTCATCACCAGGTCGGAGGCGAGCTGGCCGTTCTCGACGTGGGCGGAACGCTTGTCGAGCGGTACTACCACCACTTGTTCCGCGGAGACCATTACATGATCGAACTCATGCGCGAGCTTGGGATCGAGTCCAGCCTCGAATGGAACACGCCGCAGATGGCCTTCTTCTCGGCGGGGGGCCTTTATCCGTTCACCACGCCGCTCGATCTCTTGCGGTTCAAGCCCCTGCCATTCATGTCGAGGATTCAAATGGGCCTAGCGACCATGCGGCTCCGGCGGATTCAGGACTTTCACCATCTGGAAGACATCCCCGCCGCCGAATATCTGCCGCCGATGGTGGGTAGGGAAGCTTTCGAGATTCTGTGGAAGCCGCTGCTCATGGCGAAATTCGGCGACTCGTGGCCGGAAATTTCGATGGCCTGGTTCTGGGGGCGGGTCCACGTCCGCTTCAAGTCGAGAACAAACACGGGTCTGCGCGAGCTTCTCGGTTACGTGAGAGGAAGCTTTCGGACGATTACCCGCGCGCTTGAATCCCGCGCCAAGGAACTCGGCGTGGTCTTTCACCTGAAAACACCCGTGTCGTCGATAGACGTTGCGAACAACCGGGCCACGGGCCTGACGGCAAACGGCCAAATGCGCGCGTTCGACTTTGTGCTGGCCACCGTTGGACTGCCGCTCCTGCGGCGGTTCTTGGGAAACGTAAGCCTTTCGCGAGACCTGGGCGCCGTCGAATATCGAGGCGCGCTGGTGATGCTGATGCGACTTCGCAGGCGGGTTTCACCCTTCTACTGGACGAATATCGGCGAGGAGGCGATTCCGTTCGCGGGTCTAATAGAGCACACCAACTTCATAGACCCCGAGGTCTACGGCGGCGCGCACCTCCTCTATGTGAGCAACTACATGCCGGCGTCGGAGCGGCTGTTCAATCTCTCGGACTCCGAGCTTTTTGACGAGTACGCGCCGCACATAGAAAGAATCTTTCCTGATTTCAGGCGGTCCCTGGTCGAGGAGTTTTGGGTATCTAAAGACCCGGTGGCCCAGCCTGTAATCAAGACCGGCTACCAGCGCCGCATCCCGGAATTTCGATCGCCCATAGACCGGCTTTACATTTGCAACACGTCGCAGATTTATCCGGAGGACCGTGGAACCAACTACAACGTTCGCATAGCCCGGCAGGCCGCGGAGCTTATCGGCGAAGAGGCAGGCTTGCCAGACTCCACATCCACGTAACCGGAAGCGGGTAGCTCAAGCGAGAACCAGCCTGCAGTCGCGGGTTGCGCCGTCTTTCGCAAGCCGCGGGACCTTTTCGGAAATGTCAACGCGAGCGCACCAGTCAAGGTCGCTGTCATAACCGACCCTCAGCAACCTGCGTCCGCTTTCGGACCGGCGAACGAGCGCGGGAATGTCGTCAAACTGTTCGGCCACGGCCATCGCCATGACGGCGGAGTCGGCGGCATCCCCGCCAGCGCGTATCAATTCCCTGGCAATCAGTCCCGAGCAAACAGCGTCGTCCAGGGCGATCAGGCCCTGCTGTCCGGCGCACACGATTTTGACGCATGGACCTGCCAGCGCCCCGGCCAGCCGGGCGACCGCCGCGACGTTATTGAAACTTGCTACGAGCACGTGGGCAGCGTTCGAGCAGCGCGCGACAGCGCGCGTCCCGTTCGAGGTGCCGAATACGACCTCGGCGCCACGCAGGTCTCGCTTGGACCATTCCTCGGGCGAATTACCCAAATCGAACCCGGCGGGCGCCAGTCCGCCCGCCTCGCCTCCGAGCAGCGCCGCCGGATTATTATCGTCTCGAAAACGGCGCGCATGCTCGGCGTCGGCGGCAAGGTGTACCACCGGATCGCCCGCTTCGGCCATGGCCGTGAGGGTTGCGCCTGCCCTTATTGCGTCTATAACCACGCAGACGTCCTCGGGCTGATACGTCAGCCCCTGCGGCAAGAAGGCGGCGTAGACTCTCAATTCGCTGGTCGCGCCAATCCCCGCTTCCGGCGGGCGTAGAGCGCGCGAACAATGCGGCTCATCAACATTCGCAAATCTCCATTGAACGTATTATTGGGAAGAAGCCGCTTTCGCCCGTCCCGAGTTTCCAACCCGCGAATAATGCCCGAATCACAGCTTTCAGACGAGTCGTACGAGATCCTGCTGCCCCAAGGCGACTGGTACATCATCCCGCCCGTCGAGGGAGACTGGACGGTCGATGCCACGCCCGACGGCCGGGGCGGCCAGCACATGCAGATGAAGTACGGCTCCGGTTACACCGCTTCGGTCTACATGCGCGCCGACGGGACTCTGAGAGTTCGGCTCTATAGGCACCGGCAGCCGCACCCGATGGAACTGGACCAGACCAATTTTCATGTATGGTTCAGGGATGTTTAAGACTGCCTCCTGCTCGCCGCCGCCAGAGTTCTGCACGCCCGGCGGCAGCGCCGACTGCGCGGGCCCGTTTCCCGTGGCTCTGTCAGAAACAGCGAGGGGCGGATTGCGGGCAAGCCTCGACGCGGAGCTCGATGGTTCGCTCGCCTAGATTCTGGCTGTTCATGGGGATTGCCGTCGCGGCGGCGGGGTCTGGGGCTTCGTGGCTTAGCCAGAAGGTCAAACCGGGACTCGTAAACTGGAGCATCGCGCGGAGCGTGGCGTTGCGCCTCACGTCGCGGCCCGGCGATCCAGACCTGCCACCGGCAACCAGCGCGGACTACACCGAGATGGTCGAGTCGAGCCGGCAGGCTGTGAGCAAGTATTTGGGCCGCAACGCGGGAAGCGAAACCGCGGGCGTCGACGTACTGGACCGCAAGTCGTGGGTTGAAGTCAACATCGCCAACTTTCAAAACCTGCTGGAACCATTCGAAGACTCGTACCGCCGGCTGCACGCCTCCAACGCCACCGCCGGCCGGTTGTTGTCGGGGCTAACCGGATTGGCCGTAAGCGTGCAGATCGGAGCGATGATCGGGTATCTGTCGCGAAAGGTGCTCGGTCAATACGACATCCCCCTCTTCGAGCCGGGCGAGGCCAGCATCTACCTGGTTGACGTGAACATCGACGCGCTCGCGGCAAAGGCTGGCGTGGAAAGTTCTGACTTGCGGCGGTGGGTCGCCTTGCACGAAACCACTCACGCAGTCGAGTTCGAGTCGATCCCGTGGCTGCGCGAACACATGGCCGGACTGCTTAGGGAATATCTGGCGGAAGCCGGAGACACGGTCATGAATCCCACGCGACTTCGCGAACGCCTGGATTCGGTCCATTCGGACGGAGTGCGCGGATTGCGCCTCAGCGGTCTGCTGAGAATGATGCTGACCGACAGGCAGGTTGAAATCGTGTCCCGGATACAGGCGTTGATGTCGGTGGTGGAGGGCTACAGCAACCACGCAATGCACGGAACGGGCGAATATCTGATACCCGATTATCAAACTCTGGCTTCCAGAATGAAGCTGCGCGAAAAGTCGCGAGGCGTGGGATTCCGGGTGATTTCACGGCTGCTCGGTCTCGACTTGAAGCTCGAACAATATGCGATAGGTGAAAACTTCGTCGACTACGTCGTTAGGGAGCGGGGCATCGAATTCGTCAACCGGGTCTGGGAGTCCCCGGAACAGCTTCCGTCACTGGAGGAAGTGCGGACGCCGGAGTGCTGGATTCAACGCGTCGAGGCCGCCTGAGCGTCTGCTGCGCCGGGCAAAGGGCAACCGGCGCATCTATTCCGAATCGAAATGAATTACCGTGTGAATGTCATATCCTTGCAGTTTTGCCCGTCCCTGCAAGAAATCGAGCTCGATAAGAAACGCCAGCCCCTGGACTTCGCCGCCCAGGTTTTCGACCAGTTCGGCGGCGGCGGCGGCGGTCCCCCCAGTGGCGAGCAGATCGTCAACTATCAGGACGCTGTCGCCGCTTTCGAAGGCGTCGATATGAATTTCGACCTCGTCCGAGCCATATTCGAGTTCATACTTGCGCGACGCCGTTTGGGCGGGCAGCTTGCCGGGCTTGCGCACCGGCGCGAACCCGCAGCCGAGCGCATGCGCCATTGGCGTGGCGAATATAAATCCGCGCGACTCCACCGCCACGATAAGGTCGGGAGGATTGGATTTGTAGGGCTGCACGAGCCGCTCTATCGCAGCTCCGAACGCGTCCCAATCCTTCAGCAGAGGGGTAATGTCCTTGAAAACTATGCCCTTCTTCGGAAAGTCGGGGATATCTCTTATGTACGACGACAGGTCCATCAATCACTCCATGGCCGGCATATCTGTCCGGTTCCAGCCGGTATCAGGACTGCGAACCGCCCGTGAACTGGAATTCTCTTATCAATACGGCCGGAGCGCGAACGCGCAGATAGTCGCCTGTGAGCTTCGTATCCCTGGTCAGCCCCTCGACCGCGCTAAACGCGTCCAGCACGCTCTGGGTAAAGCGCAGGTTCCTTAGCGGCTTCGTCACTTTGCCGTTTTCAATCATAAAGGCGCCGTGGCGGGTCATGCCCGTGAGCACCACCCGCATAGGCTCCAAGAGGTTGGTGTAGTGAAACGTACTGACCCAGACTCCGCGTTCGACGCTCCCAACCAGCTCTTCCACCGAATCGGCCTCACCCGGCGCCATGAAGAGGTTCGAAGCAACAGGGCCGTAGGGATTCGGAGCGGTCCAGGCGTGCCCCGTATTCTTCGCGCCGTATTTCGAGGCGGTCTGATGATCGTACACAACAGCCTTCAACACACCGTTTTCGATGAAATCGACCCGCTCGCGAGCGACTCCCTCTCCGTCGAACGGACTCGCAATGCCGGACTGATCGATACCGTCGTCCCATATTGAAATATTGCGGCCCATTACGGCCTTTCCCATCGACGAAGACGTGAAACTCCTGCCTTCTTCGTGAAAGAGGCCGTTGAACGACTCGAACGCGAGGAACTCGACCATCTGGGCGACGGCCGTCTCCTCGAGGACTACCTGATACGTCCCGGGCTCGATGTCCTCAGGCGATGCCCCGCGTTCGGCCTTGCGAGCCGCGGCTTCTCCGATTGACTCCATATCGATGTCGGCCACGTCGCTGGAGAGCGCCATCGCGGTCCCCGAAGCGTCATCGCTCATCAATACGGCGTTGGCATTGGCCGTGGTTCCCTGGTGATACTGTCGAATGCCCGCCGTGCTGGCGACGGCTACGGATTGCGCTCCGGTGCTGAACGCTCCGAACGCGGTAAGCCCTCTCGCTCGGGCGGCATTTACGACCTTTGCGGCCCCGTCGGCGCGGTCCTCCGGCGAAAACTCAAGGGTGCCGGGGCAAAGCCCTCCGGCGGTGCTGCGTTCGCCGCTGGAAGGCAGTCCGGCGAAGTCCGTGTTCTCGGGTTGCAGCCGGGCGATGCTCGCCGCCCTCTCGGCGAGTCGGCGCAGCGAGTCCGAATCGACCTGATTGCCGTCGGCCACCCCCACCCTTTTGCCCAGCGCCAGCCTCAGATTCACGTGGACCGATTCTTCCGAGACGTTTTGGTGGATCCCGTTATTGGCGAATCGGGTTAGACCCGTATCCGCCGAGGAGACAACGGCCTCGGCTTCATCGGCGCCGGTGGCGAACTCAAGCACGCGGCGGGCAATATCGTGGGCGGCGGTTTCAGAGAGGACCGTCACCCTCTTACGCCCACTCGCACGTCCCGAAACCTCGCCGCCGCCGCGCCGTGGCCCACGTGCATCCCCTGTACCGGTTCGCCTTTGCCGCAGTTGGGCGTGCCCCACATCCGCCAGTTGTCGGCCACGGCGTCACAGCTCTGCCAGAACCGCGGAGTGATGCCGGTGTACGTAGGGTTTTTGTACATGGTGGTGAGACGCCCGCCCTCTATTTGCCAAGCGACCTCCGTTCCGAACTGGAAATTCAGCCGGAGGTCGTCGATGCTCCAGCTCTTGTTCAACTCCATATAAATGCCGTCGTCGGTCGAAGCGATAAGGTCGTCCAGAGACGTTTCGCCCGGCATGAGATTGATGTTGGTCATGCGAATCAGAGGGATGTGATTCCACGACTCCGCCCGCATGGCCCCGGAGCTGCCCTGATCGAGCTCGGACGCCGTCTCCCGCGAGGTCAGATAGCCCACGAAGATCCCGTCCTTGATCAGAAAATTGCGCTGGGCCGGGACGCCCTCGTCATCGTAGCCAAAGGTCCCAGCGCCCAAAGGAGCGGTGGCGTCGGCAACTATGTTGACCGTGTCGCTGCCGTAGCGGAAAGCGCCGAGCATGTCCGGCGTCAGAAAGCTGGTCCCGGCAAAGCTCGCCTCATATCCCAGCGCGCGGTCCAGTTCGGTCGGATGTCCGCAGGACTCGTGTACCTGCAAGGCGACCTGCGTGGCGTCAAGGATGACCGTAGTCGTCGTTGCGGGGCACTCGGCGGCGCTTAGCAGAGCCACCGACTCGGAAGCTATTTTCGGCGCGTTCGACTCCAGGGCAAGCTTTTCGATTTCCTCGTAGCCGCCCGTTACGACCTGGCGTCCGAAGGAGTTCGGAAAGCTCCGCTTCTGGATGTCGTCGTCGGAGGTGGCGGTGGACTCCATTCCGGCACCCGACTCCACGATGGTCTGGGTCACGTAGGCGCCGTCCGTGGAGCCGAAGGCCTTTTCCGTCTTGTAGATCTCCATGGCGCATTCCGCGACCGTTACCCCCTTTTCACGGCGGAGCAGCTCGTTGACGCGGAGCAGCAGACCCAGCTTGTCTTCCGTGGATACGTCGAAGGGGTCTGAATCAAATGGACTTGCATGCTCGCCGACCGACGGCTGCTGAGGCGCGAGCACGACTGGCTTGGCCTGTACGCGGGCGCTCGCTCTGGCGATCCTCAATGCGCGACCGGCGACTTCATCCGCACTCTCGGTATTTACAGTCGACGCCGAAGCGAATCCCCAGCTTCCGTTCACGAGCGCGCGAACGCCAAGGCCGTAGTCGCTTGACAGGTTGACAGCCGCCACCTGACCGTCCTTGACCATCAGGAATTCACTGATCTTCCGCACTATTCGAGCGTCGGCGTAGGCGGCTCCACCAGCCGACGCAGTATCGAGCGCCCGCTCAATAACGATTTTCACAAAATCGATTCTCCTTGGGGCGGAACCATCGCCGGCATCAGGCCAGTTTCATACAAAACCCTCACCCATACGGCTGGCATTATGCGGATTTCCAAGGCCAAAGTCGAAGGCCAGACCGCGTTCGATTATCACGCGCGCAGCCGGGCCAGTGTTTCGCCGTTGTCGCCCATGCCTGACAGCGCGGCGGAGACGGCGCTCCAGTCCTGTTGCTGCCGCGAAAACGGACGTCTGGCCATCGCGCGTCCGCCGGGGTGATAGAGCGGCAGCAGCATACGATCGAACCACCGGACGATCCCGCCAACGTCGCGCGAGAGCGTCAGATGGTGAGCTTCCAACGCGGCCAGCGACCCAAGCGACACCACGCCCAGCGACACGACCAGCTTCGGATCGACCAGCAGGATCGTCCGTTCGAGCCACGTCGAACAGTTGCGAATCTCCGGGGCGGTTGGCCTGGAGTTTGCGCCGGCTGACGATCGAGGATTGCAGATGACGGCATTGGTAATAAACACCGAATCACGGTCCAATCCAACGCCTTCCAGCAATCGCTCGAAGTTACGGCCTGCCCGGTCGCCTTTGAACGGCGCGCCGGTCACTTCGGCGGCCAGGCGTCCCGGCGCTTCCCCAACGAACATGACCTCCGCCGGGATGCGTCCGTTGAGCGGTCCGAGCACGCGGCGGCGGCCTTCCATGCGCGGGCATCGGTCGCAGGCGGCGGCCCGACTGAACAGCTCTTCCGCAAGCTGCAGCGTCAGGGAAGCAGACGCTCCGCGCGCCGGCGGCCCGACCGCCGGCTCAGACAAAACGATTCCGCATACGCCGATTGGCATTGAAGTCCTCGATACCGGGCCACGATCATGGACTCTTCCACCAGATCGCGGCCACGAACCCGCATTAGGTAATCCAGGTAAGCGCCGTGGCACTCAATGGCGGCCCGCTTCACTTCGATGACCTCTGTGATGTCGACGTACTCGGTGGGTTCGAAGCCAACGCCTGACAGCGTATCCATCTCGAAGATCGGCGCAACGTCCGCGGCGTGCGCTTCACCCCCCTCAAGCTGAGGAGTCGCGGCGTACACCGATGCTCTGACGGCCAGCGCGTGGACGCTCGAATGATCGGGGCGGTGATCGGCCGGACTGTGAGTAATAAGCGCGTCGGGTTGAAACTCTCTAATGATTTCCACGAGTTTCATGGTCGTGACTGGTTCGTCGCTGATCGCGAAGTCCGAATTGCCCAGCCAGTGCAGCTCCGCCCCCAGCGCTTTGGCGGCGTTGGTCGACTCGTCGCGTCTGATCTCGGCGAGCTCGTCAGGAGCAATGGCGTCGTGGCTCAGGTTGCCGTTCGAGATGCAAACTATCGAGACAGCGTCGTTCCTCCGGGAATATCTGGCGAGCGTTCCTCCGCAGGCAAACTCGATCTCGCCAGGCCGCGCTCCAATCGCGAGCATCCGCATCGAGACCGCCTCCTCATCGACACCGCCGAAATTCCAGTGAAACAGCCCCACTAGGCTAGCCTTCTATAGAAGGAACTGCCATGCCACGCTTTTACGACACAGCCCGAATCTACGTCGCCGCCGGGCGGGGCGGCGACGGCTCCCGCAGTCTGAGGCGGGAAAAATACGTGCCAAAGGGCGGACCCGACGGCGGAGACGGCGGACGCGGCGGGCACGTGATCCTTTATGCCGTGGCCGGGGACTCGTCGCTGGTTCGATTTCACCACCGGCAGCGCTTCAAGGCGGGGAACGGATCGCCGGGCGATTCAGGCCACCGATCCGGCAAAAATGGCGATGATCGCAGAATTTCCGCCCCGGCGGGCACGGTAGTTTTCAGGGACGATATCGGTGAAGTGGTCGGAGATCTGGTGAATCCGGGCGACGAGTTGATCGTCGCCCGCGGCGGCGAGGGCGGCCTGGGCAACTCGCATTTCAAGAGCTCGGTAAATCAGACCCCGCAAATTGCGCTCAAGGGCGACTCGGGCGAGTCGAAATGGCTCAGGCTGGAGCTAAAGCTCGTTGCAGACGTGGGTCTCGTGGGCTGTCCCAACGCGGGCAAGTCATCGCTGCTGGCCCGCATTTCGGCGGCCCATCCAAAGGTCGCGCCGTACCCGTTTACAACCCTGACGCCGGTGCTGGGTTCATTGGTCCTTGGAGATAGATCTCTCGTCGTTGCCGACATTCCCGGCCTCATCGAAGGATCCCACGAGGGCGCCGGACTGGGCCACAAATTCCTTCGTCACGTAGAGCGGACGCGATTCATCGTGCACATGATCGATTGTTCGGGAATTTCGGGCGACCCGATATCGCTCTTCGAGCAGACCGCAAGCGAGCTCGAAGCCTATTCGCCCGAACTCGCGAAGCGCCCGATCATCGTCGCGGCGAACAAGCTGGACCTCATCGAGGCCAAAGCCAACTGGCCGGCGGTAAAGGACGCGCTTACCGAACGCGGCGTCGAGGCTCTTGCCGTTTCCGCGGCGACCGGGGAAGGCTTGGAGGAGTTGATTCAAACGATCTTCGCGCGCGCGGCGCTGGCTCCGCCGCCGGCGACTGTTCACGGCGCGCGCGAGGTGGTGCTGCGGCCAGGACTCGGCAGCGCCGCGCCGTCAGCCAGGCGAGTCGGCCCCGACGCCGTATTGCTGGAGAGTGACGAGGCGCAACGGCTGGCCGCGCGGGTCGAGCTTGACATTCCCGACGCGGCGCAGTGGTTTAGGAAGCAGCTTGAGCGCATCGGGGCCGCCGAGGCCCTGGAGCGAGCGGGCGTGAAGCCCGGCGATACGGTGATAGCCGGCGAAACCCGGTTCGACTGGCTATAGCTAAGCTCGCGCTATCTCACCGTTCCGCTGGGGGGAATGTCCGCGTTGAGTTCGCCAACATTCCGCAAACCGTGTCTCGACGCCCATTCGACCTTGTCCGAATCAAGCCGGTATTCGATGTTCGCCGATTCCCGCAGCTCCCGTCTGAATTCCAAAACGGCCTGCCGCCGCAGCTCGTCCAGGTGTTCGCCGGACACCGCGCGCGAATTCACTTTCGCGGCGACCAGCAAGATGACGAAACCCTCGGCGGTCGAGACCGGCTCGGAAACGGACCCAACATCCAGGGAGAACGCCGCGGTCTCTAACGACGGTTCCAGAATCCCACGGGGCAAAAAGCCGAGATCGACGTCGTAGGACGGAACGGGATCTTCATCGGCATCCGCGGCGGGAGGAGACTCCTCTGCCGCCGGCTCAATGGATTCGCCAGCCAGTGCGCTCCACGATTCCCCGGCGTTGTAACGCTTGATGTACGAAGCCGCTTGTTCCTCGTCTTCCAGAATGATCCGCTTCAGGTGGACGTGCGGTTGCACGGTCGCGACAGAGTATTCGGCGCGCTTTACGAAAACCCGCTCGATAGCCCGCGCGGTTATGAGATCGTGAAACAGGTCGCGCGGCATGTCCAGCTCGTTCAGCAGAGCCGTCAAGCGGTTTTCCAGCGGCCCTGCGGCGGGGGACTCGCCGCCGGCTGCCGGTGGCGAGATGTCCGAGCCGTTCCCGTCAGTTGCGGCGGGCGCCGGCCGCACGGGCGCGGCCAGCACCGATTCCTGCTCGACACGAATGTCGTCAACGGTGATGACGACCCCCTCGTCCTGGGCCTTGGTCTCCAGAAGTATCACGTTTATCAGGTCTTCGACTGCCTGGAAATCCGCTGACGCCAGGCCCAGTCTTTTTTCGTACATCTGGTCTCCAATCGCCTGGGTCTCGGCGGCGGTAGTGGATAGGCCGTCACGGCTGTATTCGGCGAGCTGGTTGATCTCGCGAATGACCTCGTATCTCCGAAAGTCGCGCACCTGCGCGTAACGGCCCGTCTCAATGGCAATTCCGTCGACGGTGGCCACCGGAGACCGCGCCATCAAGAAGACCTCGACAAAAAGCGGCGCCAGCAGGAGAATCCCGACGCCCGCAGCCACAATGGCGGCAATTACGCCCAGCAGCCTTGCCAGGGCCGAATGGCGCCGCGACGCCGGCTCGTCGCGCCAGTCGCGCAGGACCACGGGGATTTCCAACCATGCGACCGGAGCCGGCGTCGCCAGCCGGCGTCTGGCCGCCCGCGCAGCCTGTCTAGCCTCCCGCTTCCTACGGCTTCTGCTGCGCGGTTGACTCAACCCCGGCCTAGGTTCGCTTAGGCGACGCCCGAAACCGCGGCATCAGGCCTCCGACCGGGAGACGTACGGGAGGAGCGCAAGGTAACGGGCGCGCTTGAGGGCGATGGTAAGGCGGCGTTGATGCCTGGCGCAGGTTCCGGTCTGGCGGCGGCCGTATATCTTCCCGCCTTCCGTAAGATAGCGGCGCAGGCGCCCTATGTCCTTGTAATCGACGCTTGCTTTCTCGGCGCAGAACTCGCATACGCGGCTGCGCCCGGGGCCGCCGAAGCGCCTAACCGAGCGTCCACCCGAACGCTGTCCGCCCCCACCATCAGGCCTGCGTGATGCGAAGCCCGACGGGGGCCTGCGACGTCGGGATTCCAGCTCTTCGGTCAATTGCGCACTCCGATTGAATTAAGGTTGAAGCAGCCGCTCAATTGGATACTCAAAACGGCAGATCGTCCGGATCGACGTTTCCGCCGGACTCCCGCGAATCCGGAGCCATGCCGCTCGGTTCTTCTCTGCCGCGTCCCAAAAGCTGCAAATCGTTAACGTTGATTTCCAGGCTTGTCTGGTCTTCGCCGTCGCGGTTCCGCCATGTACTCGTTTGAAAACGGCCATGGACGAAGACCTGGCTTCCTCTCTGCAGATAATTGTTGGCGATTTCCGCCAGACCGCGCCAGCACGTGCAGCGAAACCAGTCGGTCGTCTCGAGGTCCGCTCCGTCGGGTCCGCGGCGAGTGTTATTCACCGCGACCCTAAACGAGGTTACCGGGACGCCCGCCTGCGTGAACCTCATCTCCGGGTCGCCGCCGAGATTCCCGATCACCGAAATCAGGCTCGTGCCGCGTGCCCTTCTTCGTGGAGGCGCCGAGCTATCCATCTTCTCCATTTTCCCGCTCGACCGGCTCGACGACGGGTCCCACGCCGCCCTCGTCATGGACGAGCAGGTGGCGCATTATCTCGCGGTCGAGGCGAATTGCGGCTCCAAGGTCGGCTATCCTTTCGGCCTCTATCTGGACCTTGCACAGGATGTACTCTGCGTCGGGGATGTCGTCGATCCTGTAAGCGAGTCTGCGGCGTCCCCATTCATGGACAGAGCTAACGCTGCCGCCATTGCCCACGACGAGCGCCGTAACTTTTTCAACGGCGGATTCGGTGGAGTCCTCTTCCTCTTTTGGAGGAAACAAGGTGACAAGTTCGTAGTTTCGCACTTGCTAGTCCTTCCCCTGGGTTTGCCTCCGGACTGCTACGCCCTTGGTTGGTCGTGCCGGAGGTAGAAAGGTAAATTTCACTATGGAGCCGGTATAACCGACAGAAGTTGGATACTATCACAGGAATAGGGCGCGTGACTGGCGTAGAGGAGACGTTGAGTTGACTAAGCTCGCGGAGATGCGGCGATCGTCGGCGAATCCGCTCTACCGGCTGGGGCTTCGCCCGCTGCCGGTGAACGTCGGCCATCATCTCGGCGGCGGAGACCTCGTCGAGATTTCGAGCGGCCGGGTTTACGTCAAGACGATCGGGACCGGTCCTCCGGTCATCGCGCTGCCGGGATTCGCCGGAACCTCGTGGACGTGGACGCGGCTGGCCAACGAGCTGCAAGACGATTTCACGTTCCACCTGTTTGATTTCCTCGGCTACGGTCTGTCCGACAAGCCCGAGGGCGCGGACTTTTCGCCGATCGGGCAGGCCCGGCAGATCGAGCAATTGATGAAGGCGCTCGGTTTGCGCCGGTGTATTTTGCTCAGCACCTCGGCCAGCGCCCAACCGGCGCTGCACGCGGCGTTCCGTCAGCCGCGCCGCTTCGAAGCCAACATCATGGTCGCGCCCTTTGTCGCGCCTGGCCTTGGGGTTCGGCTACTGCTTCGCCTCGCCGAGCTCCCGCGGACAAAGATCTTTTTTTCCGGGCTGTTCGGACTGCGGGCGTTCGTCTACCTGGCAAACGTCCTGGGCCGCCGTCGCGTGGATACCGTTACCGATGAAGTCGTAGACGAACAGTATCTGCCGTTTGGCGCCGACGGTTTCTGGGACGCGCTTGCGAAGTCGGCGAGATATCTTCGGCCGCGAGCGCTTGTCGGTATCATGCGAATGGTCCCGGTTCCCACGCTGGTCATCTGGGGAGACCGCGACCGCGCCGGCAACACCACGAGAGCGCGGCGCGTACTGGCCGACATCTCAGATCGCCGGTTTGAAGTGATCGCCGATTGCGGTCACGTGGTGCAGGAGGAACGCGCCGCCGAGACCGCCTCGCTAATCCGAGGGTTCATGGAGAAGCTGGCGCAAAGGCCGCCGCCGAAAACACCGACACCAAACCGGCGGGTAAAGAGACTCAAACCCGCATCGGCCGAGGCCTCAACGGCAGATCGGCGCTCGAAATAAGGCCCCGGTCCAAGACGGGCTAGGCAGCGGCCTCGTTTCAGTTCACCGCCCCTTCCTCGCCGTTCGGTCCAAACGTATGCCTGTGTAAGCGGGGGGCTGGAATCCAGGTTCGGGCGTCCGGCCGCGGCGGACCCGACGATCCGTCATTTGTAGGTTGAAGATGTCTCGCAAGCAGGCCAATTTGCGAGGTCGGCGCGAGCGGCGCGTCGACCGTCATGGGGTGGACAGGGGTGATGCAGTTGCCTCGCCGAGCGGGAATCCAAGAGCCTGCGTTTCCCCTTTACGCGCCCGGAGCCGCTGAATGCCGGACCGACGCTGGAGCCGGGGCATAGGTGTGTGAACTCACTCGCTAACGCCCCCACGGGGCATTGCGGTTAGCCTGCCAACTTTCTCCATTCGTCGAGCAGCACGCCGTAGAGAACGATGTCGACCGGCTTGCCGTGACGCCATTGATGCTCGTGTTGCAGACCTTCGCGCCGCATCCCCAGCTTTTCCATGACCCGGATGGACGCGACGTTAGGCGCGTCGGCGGTGGCCCAGATTTTTCTCAGCCGCAGAGTGTCAAACGCCTTGTCGACCACCGCGCGCGCAGCCTCCGTGGTCAAGCCCCGTCTCCACAACCGCGGGTCTAGGTCGAATCCTATCGAGGCGGTTTTTTGGGATTCGTAGACGTGCATGCTGACCGCGCCGGAGTACCTCCCATCGAATTCGATTGCCCAGCAAAAATCGTTAGTCCAGTCCGCCCGCGCGAAGTAGCCCAGGAAATCCTTGGCGTGTTCCCGTTTGTAGGGCCGGGGAACCTGCTGGCGGCGCCCCCACTCCGGATCGGTTGCGAACTCCATCATGGCGTCCACGTCGTCCAAGCTAACCGGCCGGAGCAACAGCCGTTCGGTACGTATGTTTTTCGGCATCCGGAGCAAGTGGTAACCCAACGCGGTTTAACTTAGTTGAGAAGGATTCTACAGAGCCCTCGTTTGGCGGCGGTGCCGGGGGAGGGACTCGAACCCTCACGGGCGATTCGCCCCCAGGATTTTAAGTCCCGTGCGTCTGCCAATTCCGCCACCCCGGCCTCTGGTGATTAAAAGGTTAAACCATCGGCGTCGGATCGAACCGACCGAGCCGCGATAGCGGCGCTACCGGAACCGCAGGACGTGCCTTGCGATCTCGTCGCTAGGGGCGGCCGGGCGGCCTTGATCGACGCTCTCGGCAACGTAATCGAGCAGGTTGGCGACATCCGCCCGGGTGTTTATCCGGCCGAACCACTGGTTCCCGCCGCGCATCGAGAGAACGGCGACGTTCGACGGGCTGCAAAGACCCAGGCAGCCTTCTACGCTCAAATCGATGTTTTTGTCGATCGCGCGGGCTTTAAGACCGGTTTTGTAATCCCCAACGAGGATTCGCGGGCGAATCATGCTGTCGCCCGCTCCGCATCAGCAGCCGTCGCAAACGATGAGATGCCCGCGGGTAGCCTTCGCGGCCTGGGGACCGCCGTTATGCGCCACCTGCTGGTCGTCTTCGCTCAAGTCGTCTCCTTAAATGCTCAGATAAAGGCGGTTACCCGCCGACTAGTAAACATAACAGTCGATTCGATCAACTATATACAGACTTGACGCGGTACCAACTTGCAGGGGCGGTTAGCGAACCGCCCCTGCTCGGGGTGAGGAAAGTGAATTAACAGTTACAGAAGTCTTGGCCTTACGTTTAGCCCCAATTCCAGTTTGGAGAGCGGCGGGAACTTCGTCGGCAACTGGTCGATGTCGAACGGCAGTTCCATATTTCTCACGTGTGACAACTCCACGTCCATCAAATCGTGCGTTTCGCAATATCTCGCGACCAGCTTCATATATCTGCGCAGGAGGAGAATCGTTGGGAAGAATCCCTTCCAGTTGGCCCAGCTCATCATGTCCCGGCGTCCTTTCGAACTGTTGCAGGATCGGCAGGCCGGAATCAGGTTATCGGCTTCGTCGGGCCCGCCTTGAATTCGCGGAATGAGATGGTCGGTACCGAGTTTCTGAGTGCCGCCGCAGTAATAGCAGGCCCGCGGAGCCTTCATTTGCTCCTTGACGTCGTCGTACAGAGTGCGCATCGTTTTCTCACCGGAAAGCAGTTTCTGAGACAGATCGCGCCACACCCAATTGTCGAGCGAATTGTAAGTCGATCTGCCCTGCTCGAGAGCCACGTGCGCGCGGCTAAGGTTTGCATAGCAGAGCACAATCTGCTCTCGAACGGTTTTTGGTTGTGGCGCGACCACTTACTGTCCTTGGTTAACCTCTATATCGGGCGAGATCCAATTCAATTGGTAACGGTACTCTCGTGCAAGCTAAACAAGAACTTGACGGGAAGCTCCACAAAATGCCTACCGCCCGCCGGAGGATGGACATGCTCCCGGAAGCAATAATATGAGCCCTCCTAGGTTACCCACAAGACTACAGGAGGCAGCACCCAAAAACACTCAGCGGAGAAAGACTAGGCTGGATAATCCTAAGGAGTTGATTCCATAAGAGACCACAATAAGGTACCCCAGCCTTCTAGCGTGGACTACACGATGTTGAACCTAGTCAGTGTTCCACAATCGGCCACACCACCCAGATATGAGATCGCCGAGGACAGAAAGGCTGCCGTACTACTGAACTATCGGCGCTTCCGTGCTGCCAATCCGGAGGCGTCACACTACCGCGACTACGGCGGGAACGGTTGCTTATGGGAATTGATCCCTGGCCGCCGCAAGCGTCGGAGCTGTGGTTGGTGCGTCTATCAGCATCTTGACTTGGTCCATCCTGAGTTTTGGAAATTGGGCCGCGCTCCCCGTCCCGTTGGACGTTTTCTCGTGGTTCACGATCACGATACGAGGCCCGGAAAAACTCTTGGGATGATTAGCAAGCTGCTGTCCGGTTCACCCTTTGCCGATGATCTAGAGATTGCCACGGTCACTGTCGACCATGATTGGTACAAGCCGGGTCATGCGATGGGCGCAATTATCGCAACTCCTGACGTGCTGGCCCGTCTTTCTCTACCCGACTAGTCCTAGGAGGCCGACATCTCGAAACGCCTAGGCGTCGCCGCCTATGAACGACCTTTCAAGATGCCAATCGCTGAACCATCGTTCGTCCACGGGTTCGCTGCCTAGCTGGTAGCGCGTGTCGGTGCTGAGGCGAAACCGATCGGTGCGGTTTTGCAGCGGAGCGTGCAGCATGTGCATTCCAAATATCAGAACGTCGCCCAATTTGTAGTCGGCGGTATGCCACTTGGACCCGATACTTTTTGCGAAATCCTTGGGACTGCTCGCGTACAGGCTCTCAAACCGTTCGCCCTCTTCATAGGCGTCCGCTCCGCCGAAGGCGGCTCGCAGCTTCGCCGAGCTTTGCGACCCGACGCAGAGCGCAAGTCCGCCTAGGTCCATGGCAGTGTCGCCGAGCGGGCACCACACCGTACAGACGTTTTCGGTCCCCTTGCCCATGTACATAAAGTCGAAGTGCATGGCCGTGCTGGATCCGACACCTGCGACGCGTAGCCACCGATGCTCGAACGGGAGTATTTCCCCGCCCAGGAAACCTTCAAAAAAGCCAACGAGTTCTCGCGATTCAACCAGATTGGTCATTCTCGGCGAGTAGGCCAGGGCCGAGCCGTCGTCGACCGGCCGAGTGCCCGAATCGTCCGGCGCGTCTACCGTCAGGTTCGCGCCCGTTTGACTGAGAAAGCCGCCGCGCGGCCCTTTACTCATGTCTATGACGCCGTCTACGAGCGGAGCGGCGGGGTCTAGGCAGCCAAGTTCATCCAGATACTCGAGAAACGCCAGCCGCGCCTGCATGACAGTATCGCTTTTTTGCAGCTGTCTTATGAGAAGGTAGCCGTCTTGATCGAACCGCTCGCGCAGGGCGTCAAGATCATCGAGCACGTCGTTCGACTCGCGCAGCTCGCCGAGATCGGCGCTCCCGACTTCGAATTCCGACTCGCCGATATTCACAAACACGCGGTCAATCCGTTCTATCCGTCGGTCTTCCCGATCACGACCGGATCGCGCGGGGCGATCCGCGAGCGCGTTACGGCGGCGACGATATCGCCCAGCGATTCGACCGCCGCCTCCATGCGCGCCCTCCCCGCCTCCACGGTAGCCAGAGTCGCGTCGCCGAGCGCGCCGTTATTCGTGATATCGGACATATTGCTCGCGGCGCGCACGCTGTAACGCGCCAGCGTGTCGTGCAAGTCCCAGCCATCGTCCCGAAAGTCCGCCGCGCCGAGCGTGTCCCGCTTTACGATTTGCGGACACAGAAACAGCGCGTCGGAGACTTCCAGCTCACACGCGTGCCCGACCCGCTCCGTCTTCTGCCAGCTGGACTTCAACCTGTCGGGGATGAGGTTCCACACAAAAGCGGAACCGCAGAATTCGAGTTCGCAGCGGTTTCCCAAATCCTGCGCTACGACGCCCGAAATCTCCTTGTTGCCGCCGTGCGCGTTCACGATCAGAAAGCGCCGGAAGCCGTGGTGAGTGAGCGAATCGACCATGTCGTAAAACACCCTCAGCAGCGTGTCGGCCTCCAGGGTAATCGTGCCGGGAAAGTCCATGTGATGCGGCGAAATCCCCCACGGGACAGTGGGCGCCACGAGCAAACGCGGATACATGGTCGCGGACGCCAGCGAACACAGTGATTCGGCGATGGCCGCATCGGCCGAAAGCGCCAGATTGGGTCCGTGCTGTTCGGTGGAACCAAATGGAATAAGCACCATTTCGACTCCGTCATGAAACTCGGCGACTTCGGGCCAGGAAAGCTCCGAGAGAACCAGAGGCTTGCGGTTTCGGCCCGCCGCCGACCGCATTTGACCGCTATTCGTCAAGGTTGCCTCCGGTTCGCTATCAATTCCAGCCATCGACAATGTCGTTCAGGACATCTTCAAAATCGTCCAGGACCGCCTCCACCATCGACTGTCCGGCCTCGTAGCTCGCGTGGCGTGAATCGCCTAGAACGCCGTTGTGAGTCCGGCGATCGAAGTCCCAGGAAACCCTCACGCCGCGGTTCCAGAACATCCGGCGCCGGTCTCCCTCCGCTTCGATCCTTGCACCGGGGGCCAGCGCGTGGACCTTAACGAGGTCGGGCCGCAAGTACATAAGCTCGGACGTTTCGACCTCGCAGCCATGACCCACGAACTCGGATTTCTTTATCTGCGCTTCGATTTCGTCGGGTTCGAGGCTGTAGAGGGCGCATGAACCCAGAAAGTCCGGCGAGAGCTCCCGGCTCAGCAATTGGACCGCCATGCCGAGCAGTCCCTCGTTGCCGGTGTGGAAGTTGGTGAGGAGCCAGCGGTTCAGCCCATGCCGCTGCAACGACCGGAAAATGTCGCGAAGAACGCACATGACGGTATCGGGCTGCATGGTAATCGTGCCCGGAAAACCCATGTGGTACGGGGCGAACCCCCACGGCAGCGGGGGCGCCACAAGCACTTTGGGCCATAGCCGCGCCGACGCGATTTTGGAAATCTCGTAGGCCACCGCAGTGTCGGTTTCGAGCGCGGTGTTCGGACCGTGCTGCTCCAGCGAGCCGACCGGTTGAATTACGAGCCGGATCTCCGGAAACAGACTCGCCAACTCCGGCGAAGAAAGTTCCGAGAGTAGCAGCGGCGCCTGTTCGACGCGCGAAGTGTCTAGCATTTTCAACCTATGCAAGGTTAGGCTGATTCGAACGAGTGGTGCAAAGCGGCTCCCTGCGCGCTATTTGAGCAGTATACGGAGACAAACCCCGCGCAACCGGCGATATCTGATGCTGCTGGCAATCGACATAGGCAACACCAACATAACTATCGGGGCCTTTGATTTCCCTGATATCAGACACTCGTGGCGACTCAATTGCGACCGCTCCAGGACCGCCGACGAATACGCTCTGCTGCTCAAGTCCCTTATCCAGTCGGCAGACGTCCGCCCCGAAGATATCTCGACGGCGATAGTCGGTTCAGTGGTCCCGCCGCTGACAAGCGCGGTCGCCGACTCGGTCAGGCTGGCGTTGCGGGTCGAACCGAAAATCGCCAGATCGGACGCGATTCCCGGCACGCGGCCTCTGGTGGACAACCCGCCCGAAGTGGGGATCGACCGCTTGGCGAACTGCGTGGCGGCGCACGAGCGCCACGGCAGTCCGGCGATTGTCGTCGATTTCGGCACGACCACGAACTTCGACGTAACGTCGGTCGACGGCCACTACGTGGGAGGGGTTATCGCTCCCGGAATATCCATGTCCATCGAATCGCTGTTTCAGGGAGCCTCGCAGCTCCCCAGGATTCAGTTCCGGCGCCCGAAGAAGATCGTCGGAGCCAACACCGTCGCCTGCATGGAGACGGGCGTCTACTGGGGATACGTTTATCTAGTGCGGGCAATGGTCGATGCGATCGCGAATGAGCTTGGAAGCAATCCGCGCGTCATCGCTACCGGAGGACTGGCGCCCGCGCTGGCGAATGAGATCGAATCGATCGATGACGTCGATCCGGCGCTGACGCTTCACGGTTTGGCGATAATCCACCAACGGCTGCACGGGCAAGCCCTATGATCCTCAGCCGCAAGCGAATCGTACTGGGGGTGACCGGAAGCATCGCAGCTTACAAGGCCGTCTACCT
Source organism: Chloroflexota bacterium (assembly GCA_965263025.1). Taxonomy (GTDB): domain Bacteria; phylum Chloroflexota; class UBA11872; order UBA11872; family VXNJ01; genus JAPOVO01. The sequence continues at coordinate 1,781,834 of OZ253578.1, forward strand.
CGCTAGCGCCCTGACGCGGTTCGACGCCAGCGTCGATACGCTGATGACGTCCGCCGCGGCGCGGTTCGTCGGCCCCGTTAGTTTCGAAGGTCTTACGGGCAGACCTGCCTACACAAGCGTGATGCAATCGACGCCGGAGGGCGAGATCGCCCACGTAGCGCTCGGTTCGACCGCCGACGCGATCGTAATCGCTCCGTCGACGGCCGGCACGATCGCGCGGCTTGCGGCCGGAATGGCCTCCGACATCCTCACGGCGACCGTTCTTTCCTCAGCCGCGCCGGTCATAATCGCGCCCGCGATGGAATCCAAAATGTATCTGAGCGCAGTTACCAGGGAAAATCTCGAGACGCTAAAAGCGCGCGGGGCTACCGTCGTCGAGCCGGAAAACGGCCGCCTCGCAAGCGGCCGGGAGGGACCGGGGCGGATGGCCGAACCCGACCGAATTGTCGACATTCTGCGTGGGGTCCTCGGCAGGGACGGACCGCTCGCCGGTCGAAAGATCGTCGTCACCGGCGGCGGCACCAGGGGGCCGATCGATCCGGTGCGTTTTATCGGCAATCCGTCGTCGGGGCGCCAGGGAATAGCAATCGCCGCCGAAGCACGCGACCGCGGCGCGCGCGTGAGTTTGATCCTGGGTCATCATTCCCACCCGGCCCCGGCGGGCGTTCGAGTGCTGCACGCTCTCGGCTACGCGGCGATGCGGAATGTCGTTATGGACGAAACCGCAGGCTGCGACGCCTTGATAATGGCGGCGGCCGTAAACGACTTCGAGGCTGCCGAAGCGAGGCCCGACAAGATCAAGAAATCGGGTAACGGCCTTACCTTGTCACTTACCGAAAACCCGGATTTCCTGCTGGAGCTCAGCGACGACATCGTCAAGGTCGGATTCGCCGCCGAAACCGGCGAATTGAAGAAGAACGCCGAATCGAAGCTAGTCGAGAAACGGCTCGACGCCATCGTTGCGAACGATGTCACGAAGCCAGGGGCCGGGTTCGCGGCGCCAACCAATCACGTGAGCATCTTGAGGCGCGGAGCGGAATGGGACGACGTTCCGCCTGGAACGAAAGAGTCGGTGGCTGAGAGTATTTTGGACGTAGTCCAGGAACTCATCAGAGACCGGACCGGTTAGCGGCGGCCTTCACCGGCATACGCGGCAATGGAAACAATGGAACCACAGCAAAAAGACTCTCCCACGCGAACGGGCGGGGCGAAACCCAGCGTCATGGAGCGGGTGCGAACCGGGAGCGTTTCTACCCGGCCGCCGCGGGCGGACCCGTCCCGCCCGACGACGGTCGCGCGCGGACGAGTCGGCACGAACCCCGAGCGCGCTCCGCAGTCGGCATTTCCGGGCGTTCAAAGCAATGGCCGGCGAGCCGGGACGTCGGGAGTGGACGCACGCTGGCCCCTGACCCTGCTGACGCTCCTGGTCGCGGGAATTGTGCTCGGCGCAATAGTCGGCGCGGTGGTCGCCAGCATCGCGTTTCCCTAGTCCGGGACAGGCGCACGGGCTTTCCCAGGATGCCGGCCCGCCACCGAATGACCGCCACTGCCGCCATCGCCCTTACAATTTCCGTCGGACCTCAACCGGGCCGCAGGGAGCGCTTGCGTGACTTTGAGCATTACCGGCAAACGATGGGAAATCTCGAAGCGCGCGCCGGGGAACGTCTTCAACGAAAACGCCGACCTCCCCCCACTGGCCGTTCAGCTTCTTCACAACCGGTCGTACAAGAGCCGCGAAGCAATCGAATCGGTTCTGAGTAATCCAGAGCCGCCGCACGACCCGTTTCTCATGTCGGGGATGGAAGCGGCCGTCGACAGGGTTCTTCGCGCCCTGCGTTGCCGGGAGACGATCTGCGTTTACGCGGATTATGACGCGGACGGAGTGTCTGGAGCGGCCGTGCTCATCTCCATGCTGCGGTCGCTTGGAACCGATCCTCGTTCCTATTTTCCCAAGCGCCTGGAGGAGGGCTACGGACTGAACGAGCCGGCTATCCGTGCGATTCGCGAGTCCGGCGCGGACGTCTTGATATCGACCGACTGCGGGGCGAACGCCGTTCAGGAAATCGCGCTGGCGGCCAAGCTGGGCCTTGACGTGATCGTTACCGACCACCACATCGTCAACACCGAGCTTCCGGGAGCAGCCGCGGCAATAAATCCTCATCATCCGGGAGAGCCGTACCCGTTTGCCGGCCTGGCTGGGGTCGGCGTGGCCTACAAACTTGCCGAAGCCGTTCTGCTCGAAGCGGAGATCGAGACCGCCATCGAGAGCGAGAGTCTGCTTGACTTCGTCGCGCTAGGCACGGTCGCCGACGTGGTTCCGCTGCGCGGTGAGAATCGCTGGCTCGTGCGCGAGGGATTGAGACGGCTCAACCACTCGCCGCGCGCTGGAATTGCAGCGCTCATCGACGCGGCCGGAGTGGAGCCGGGAGCCGTGACATCCGGCGACATTGGGTTTCGTCTTGGCCCGCGGATCAACGCGGCGGGACGCATGAAGGACGCCGGGATTGCGCTTGACCTGCTGCTCGAATCCGACGCCTATCGCGCCGCCGAGCGGGCGGCGGTTCTCAATGATCTGAACAGTCAACGCCAGCTTGCGACCGAGAGCGTGCTCGACGAAATCTCCGCGATGACGCCCGCGACCGGGCCGGTCGTAGCGCACGGCGCGGACTGGCCTCTGGGCGTGCTGGGCCTTGCGGCCGGACGCCTGGTATCGGAGACCGGGAGACCTGCCTTTGTGTCGTCCAGCCAGGCGGGAGAAGCCAGAGGTTCGGCTCGCGGTCCCGAGGGTTCCAACGTGAACGAGATGCTAAAAGCCTGCGCCAGCGTTCTGGAACGATTCGGCGGACACGAGCGCGCCGCGGGGTTCAGCCTCAAGGCCGAACGAGTCCAGGAGTTTCACGATGCGGTCAGGAATCACTGGGCCGAATCGGGCCAGGCAAACTGCACTGACATGACCCTGAACGCCGACTGCCGACTGCTGCCCCGGACAGTCAGCTTTGAAACACTGGATATACACGAGGCGCTCGAACCTTTCGGTGAAGGGTTTCGAGAGCCGGTGTACGTCACGTCTGGTCTCGCTCTTGGCCGCGCCGACAGGGTAGGTAATAATCAAAAACACCTGAAATTGACGTTTCGGGAAATGCCGTATTCAGTTTCGCCTATCTGGTTCGGAATGGGGACGGTGGCCGATGAACTCGCTTTGGGCGCTCGATATGACGTTGCGTTCAGGCTGGGCAAGAGCTTTTACCGCGGCGAGCCGCGGGTCGACCTGTTCGTCGAGGACATGCGGACCGCGTCCTAGCCGCCAGCCTGTCCGGGGAAGCGCCTAGATTGGCGGTAACGCTTCGCGAAGTCGAGCAGACCAGGCTCGTCGATCCACGCCCGGTTTCAATCGACGAGGTCCTGCGGCGCGCGGGCGAATACATCTCAGGTCCCCGACGGACCGCCGCCCTGAAAATGATTGCCGAGGCGTACGCGCTGGCGCAGAAGTGCCACGACGGACAGGACAGGCTTTCGGGCGGGCCATTTATCAGCCATCCGCTCTCGGTCGCGGCGCTGCTAACCGACATGTACATGGACGAGGCCGCCGTGTGCGCGGCCCTTCTTCACGACGTCGTCGAGGACTCGACCTGCGACATCGAGACCATTTCCGACAGATTCGGGGCGGAGATCGCGGATCTGGTCGATGGCGTTACCAAGCTCACCCAATTCAATCTGGCCGATCTCGAAGACGCCCAATTCCGCACTCTGCGCAAGATGTTCATGGCCATGGCGCGCGATATTCGCGTTGTTCTGGTCAAGCTGGCCGACCGGCTGCATAACATCCAGACCGCTCACGCTCTCCCGGAAGCCAAGCGCAACCGCTTTTGCCAGGAGACCCTCGAAATCTTCGCCCCGCTGGCGGGCCGGCTGGGCATATTCGAGTGGAAATGGCAGCTTGAGGACGGCGCGTTCCGCTATCTCGCCCCAAACCGCTACGAGCTTCTTTCGCGCCTCCTGGACGCGCGCCACGAGGAGCGCTCCGCGCGCGTCAAGGCGACTATGGACGTGTGCAAGGAGAAGCTCGAGAACGCTGGAATGACCGCCGAGATTTCTGGTCGGGCCAAGCACATTTACAGCATCGATCAGAAGATGCGGCGAAACGGGGTCGAGATAGACCAGGTCTACGACCTGATAGCCGTGCGCGTGATCGTAAAGACGGTGGAAGAGTGCTATCAGGCCCTCGCGATGGTGCACTCCGAATGGAGGGCGATTTCGGGCCAGTTCGACGACTACATCAGCACGCCAAAACACAATCGCTACCAGTCGCTGCATACGGCCGTCGCGGGGCCTGGCGGAATGCCGTTCGAGGTCCAGATTCGGACCGAGGAGATGCACCGCGAATGCGAATACGGCGTCGCGGCGCACTGGCGCTACAAGGAAGGCCTGTTCGTACAGGAAGACTTCGACGACAAGCTGTCCTGGATCAGGCAGGTTCTCGAATGGCAGGAGGACCTGGAGACCGCGGCCCCGCTGGTCGACATTCTCAAGGGAGACATATTCAGCGATCAGGTGTTCGTCTTTTCGCCCAAGGGCGACGTGGTCGACCTCCCCGCCGGCGCGACTCCGCTCGATTTTGCATACCGCATCCACACCGAAGTCGGTCACCACTGCATAGGCGCCAAGGTCAACGGACGGCTAGTAGCCCTGGAGTACGAGCTTAGGAACGGCGACAGGGTCGAAATACTCACCAGCAAAGGCAGCCGGGGACCCAGCCGCGACTGGCTGACGATCGTTCGCACCGGTCACGCCCGCGACAAGGTCAGGCAGTGGTTCAAGCGTCAGGAACGCGCGGAAAACGAAGACTATGGCCGGCTGGTCCTCGACAACGAGTTGCGGCGTCTCGGTCATCGCGGTCTGGCCAGAGTCGATCAAAAGGCCCTCGAAGGCGTGGCCGAGCGACTTTCATTCTCGGACGCGTCCGGCCTTCTCGCCGCTATCGGATACGGCGCGGTGACGGCCACGCAGGTCATTAACCGCCTCGGTCTGGACGCCGACGACCAGGCCGAAGAAGCTGACGACATGCAGGAAATCACCGCGCCCGACGAGGCTATCGGCGATCGGATTCAACCGCCGGTAAACGTCCTGGGCACCGGCGATTTGCTTACCAGATTGGGAAACTGCTGCAATCCGATTCCGGGTGATTCGATCATCGGCTTCATCACCCGCGGGCGCGGCGTGACCGTTCACAACGCGGCGTGTCCCAACGTCGCCAACGTACCGGAACCGGAGCGATTGGTGCAGGTCTCGTGGGGAGGCCAGGTCCTTCGCAACTCCGCCGGGCTGCCGTCCAGGCTGGCTCCCTGCTGCATGCCAGCATGGGGATCGAAGATCGTCGGCGAGCGCGTTGGAGGCGACGCCGTGGTCCACCTCGCAAGCTGTCCGCAAGCGTCCACCAACGGCGTGGAACGCCTTAACGTCTCCTGGGGCGAGGAATTGCATACCCGCCTGCCGGTGACCATGCGAATAACGGCCGGGGACAGGGAAGGGCTGCTGCGCGACGTGGCCGGCGTGGTGGCGGAAGAAGGCTACAGCATTACTTCCGCTTCGGTTTCGACTACCAGTGACGGACTGGCCCTGCTCAGAGTGAATCTGGAACTCGCCAATATCAACGAGCTGACACGGCTGCTCAACAGAATCCAGTCCATTCGCAACGTCATGTCCGCGCGCAGGGAAGCCCCAGGGCTGCGCAAGACTTGAACTGCGCGCAGACGGAATTCAACGCAAAGGTCTCACGCCTACGCCACCTCATGGCCGGCAAGGGATGGGGATGGGTCGCGCTGTCCGGCGTCGATTCGCTCGCGTGGGTGACGGGCGGGGCCAGGTGCTTTGTCGATCCGGGAAGTCCGGCCGGCATCGCGACGCTGCTGCTTGACGCCGAGCGCGCCATCCTCACTACCGACAGAGTGGAGGTCGACCGCCTCCGCGATGAGGAGCTGCGGAGTCTTCCGCTCGAGTATTCCATCCACGACTGGACCGACTGGTACTCGAGGCGGGCCCGGGTTCTGAAGGGAATAATCGGAGCCGAACGCGGCGTATCCGACATACCGCTCGCCGGTTGGGAATCCGCCGAGCTCGAACTTCAGCCGCTCCGGTTAAGCCTTACCGAGCCGGAGCGGGACAGGTTCCGCGAGTTGGCCCGGCAGGCGGCTGCGGCGCTCGAGAAAGTTGCTCGCGAGATCCGCCGCGGGGCCACGGAGAGCAATATCGCCGCAAACATCGAAGCGGAGCTGGCTGCCGCGAACATACGATCGCCGGTGACGCTCGTCGCCGCGGACGAGCGCGTATTCAACTACCGGCATCCGCTTCCGACGGCGAAGAAGGTCGACAGATACGCCATGGTCGTCACTTCGGCGACTCGCCAGGGTCTCTACGTATCGTTAACGCGGCTCGTGCATTTCGGGCAGCCGACGAGGGAGCTGCGCGACAAGGCGAGAGCGTGCGCCGAGATCGACGCGGCGATGATATCGGCGACCAAAGCGGGCGCGCCGGTGGCGCGTATCTTTAGTTTGGCGGTGCGAGCCTATGCCGAGCAAGGCTACGCCGACGAGTGGAAGCTGCATCACCAGGGCGGAGCCGCCGGGTACCGGTCGCGCGAATACTTCGCCGATGCCGCGTGCCCCTTCACGGTCGAGAACGCTCAGGCTTTCGCCTGGAATCCTTCGATAACAGGCGTCAAGAGCGAGGACACGATCCTCGTGAATGAGCTCGGCGCCGATACCGTCACCGCCACGGGGAACTGGCCTCAGGTCTCCACCAGCAAGGGACTGGAGCGCCCGGCAATTCTGGAACTCTGACAAGAAGCGCCCCGCCAAGATATAAACTTCGGCGAGCGCGCCACTACCCGTTACGGAGCCGCCTGTGAACAGCCGAAATCCATTCGAGTCGCCCGGTCTATGGCTCAAAGGGAACTTGCACACGCACTCGACCCGATCGGACGGCCTTCGCGACCCGGAATATGTCGCGCGATGGTACGCCGACCACGGCTACGACTTTCTTGCCATTACCGATCACCGAACGCGCACCATCGTCAATCCACCCGACGGCAGCTCGCTAATAATGCTCCCCTCGATGGAGCTGGACGGCTGGGACGAGTCGTTCGACGGCCTGTACCACCTTACGGGCATAGGTCTGGCGAGCGTGAACGACACCGAGCGCGGCAGCTCGCTTCAGGCCGCTATCGACCAGGTTAAGGCCGACGGCGGAATCGCAATTCTCGCCCATCCCCACTGGCTCGGCATCGCTCCTCACGAGCTGTTCCCGATCACCGGCCTCGACGGGCTAGAGGTCTTTAACGTCACGTGCGAAGAAATCAACGGCAAGGGCGAGTCCGGCCATCTATGGGACCACGCTTTGGACGCCGGCATGACGCTGCGCGGGTTCGCCGTCGACGACGCGCACTGGGGGACACTGGACGCGGGTCGGGCCTGGGTTATGGCGCGATCGGAAACACGCACGTCCGCGGGCGTCTCCAGCGCGCTCGCCGCGGGGTGCTTCTACTCGACCCAAGGACCAGAAATCCACGCTTTTAGCGTTGACGGCAACGTTGCCCATGCGCGCTCTTCGCCTGTCTCGGAGATTCGGTTCGTCTCCCAGCGGAATTTCGGAAGCCGCATACAAGCCGAAAACGGCGAAATCGAAGAAGCCGAATTCATACTCCGCGGCCCGGAGAAATACGTGCGGCTGGTGTGCATTGACAGCCAGGGCCGTACGGCCTGGTCGAATCCGGTGGCGGCGACGGGCTAAGGCAATTCTATCGAAAGCCCCTCGCTCGACGGCTCAGGTCGATAACACGCCCGGCCCGCATTGCTCCGACCTCCACCGCATGCGACGAATACGATAAATGAAGCTGCATATTGCGGCCATTTACATCGTCATATCTCTAGTTAGGGCTCCCAAACGAAATCATCCAGTGGGTAGACAGGTCTCGAGATTTTCTTCCAGGGAAACTGCCGCAGGTTCGCGCTGGCCGCCCCAGGTGTATCGACGTAGATAATCCGCCGCGAAAACTGGTCGTATGCCGCGCGGAACAGGGTCGGCGACTTGATCGATACGATCTTGGCGTGGGCCGGTTCCAGCCCGGCCGACCTGAATAGCTCCGGGTCGCTTGTCGGTACGGGTCTCGACGTGACCAATACTCGTATAGAACCGCAGGCCAGGACGGCGCTCGGACCGGCCTCCAGCGGCAGGCCGGTGAAAGCGGGGCCTCTTCGAACGAAGTTCCCGTCCGTCACACGCTCGACGCAACCGACAAACCGAACGCCTTTCGAGCGGGCGGAGTCGAGCTTGCCGCCTACGATTGCGTCAATGCGCCCGCCCGCGCCCGCGCGATGAGCGGCGGCGGCTGTGTCCGGATCGACTACCGTCGTCAGGAGTAAACCGCCCATATCGACGCCAGTTGCCGCATGATCCAGCAGTGCCGCGAGCACCGCCGCGGAATCGCCCGGCGCGCCCGAAGATGGACTATCGGCCGAATCTACTAGAACTACCGGCCCGCCATCCGTCTCGAGCGCCTCGCGGATGGCCCGGTCGATTTCCATGAGTTCTACCGCAAATCGATCGCGTCGCCGCCAGAATTCGCCTCCGAGACGGCGGGCGTGACCGCGAGCGGCCGCTGTGTCGGCGCCGACCACCGTCACACTGCACCCGACGCCGGCGACGTCAAGCCACGGCTGGACACCGAAGACCGAAACCGCCGCCGCCAACCCCTCGGTTTCAAGCGAGTCGGCCTGCGTCCTGAGCTCGTGCATGGGGCCATCGGTTGTTTGCATGTGCTCGGCCGGCACGATCAGCGGCAGCTTTTGCAGCACGGTCCGGAGGCGAGGCCCCGCCGCGGCAGCAATCGCCGCGTTTGCCGCGCGCTCAGCCGTGCTCGCCTGATCCACGTGGGGATACGTTCGATATCCCACCAGCACGTCGGCGGAGCGGACCATGCGTTCGGTCACGTTTGCATGGAGATCGAGCGAGGCGCCGATCACGCATTTAGGACCCACGATGGAGCGGCAAGAATCGAGAAGGGCGCCTTCGGGATCGTCTTCGCCGTCCACGCACATAGAGCCGTGCAGCGCAAGCAGCAGGACATCGAGCGGAGCCTCCGCCGTCGCCTGGCGGAGGCTTCCCAGAAACTCGCCGGAGAGCGTTGCAAAGGTCTCCGCGGTTACGTTGCCGCCGGAATTCGCGGCCGCCGCGAAGAGCGGCGCCGCCTGTGCTCCAGCTGACTCGCAAGCCGAAAGAAACCCGGCGATCTCCGTGTTGGTCCCGGCAAAGTATTCAGGGATTTCGGCGCCCCGTAGAAGGCATTCGGCTTCAAAGTCCGCCAGCACCGTGCCGACAGGCGAAAAGCTGTTTGTTTCTTGCATCAGACCGCCGACGGAAATACGCATGAGACCCCCGATTACAACAGGCAATGCAGTAAAGTAAGTTTCGCCTATTAGCCCTGTCAATTGCGGCCCGCGCCCGCCCCGGAGGACCGTTCATGGCCAGCCAAACTAGCACCACGCGGGCAACCGATACCCGCGACCGCGCCGAAAAGCATTTTGAGAATGCGGCCAAGGTGCTGGTCGCCGGATTATCTGGTTCCGCTCGCGAAAATCCGGGGCTTGGACGCGCCTTTCTGGCCGAACGCGGCGACGGGCCGTGGCTCATCGCTTCGGACGGCGCTCGCTACGTCGACTTTCACACAGGTTTCGGAGCTACGATCCTCGGACACAACCATCCCGGGGTGAGAGCGGCGATCGAGCACGCGCTTGATATTGGAATCGTGCACGGCCCGGAAACCGTATTCGCGCAGCGGCTGGCCGCGCGGATCGTGGATCTCGTGCCCGGCGCCGAGCTGGTCCGATATGCGAACTCCGGTTCCGAGGCCACCATGGCGGCCATCCGCCTCGCCAGGGCGCACACCGGCCGAAGCAAGATTCTGAAGTTCGAGGGGCATTTCCACGGTCTGCACGATCACGTGATATTCAGCACGCATCCGCCGCCGCGCGACGCGGCTCCCGGCGAGCTGCTCCAACCCACGATAGATTCCGGGGGGATCCCCAATGAATTCGCGGACCTGGCGCTGGTCGCGCCGTGGGGCGATCTGCCGGCGGTAGAGCGGGCATTTCGGGAGTACGCGGGCGAGATTGCCGCTGTAATCATGGAACCGGTCAATTACAATTCAGGCTGCCTGGTAGCCTCCCCCGGCTACATGAAGGCCGTCCGAGACCTGGCCCGTGGCAGTGGGGCAGTGCTCATCTACGACGAGATTCTGTCCGGATTCCGCACCGGCGTCGACTGCACACAGGGCTATTACGGCGTGACGCCAGACGTAACGCTGCTCGGCAAAGCGATCGCAAACGGCGTGCCGCTAGCGGTCGTGGCGGGACGCCGCGAAATTATGGAAACGTTCAGCCCGTTGGGATCGGCCGCGCACAGCGGGACATATTCCGGTCATATCTTCGGGCTGCTGGCGGGGCTTGCCACGCTCGACGAGCTGGCGTCGCCGGGGTTTTACGACGGGCCCGACGGCATACTCGCCGCCGCCGACCGCCTTTACAGCGGGCTGCGGGAAATCTTCGAACGGCACTCGATCCGATGCCGCGTGCAAGGATTAGGGGCGCGATTCGGCCTCTATTTCGGGATCGACCCGGCGTCGGAACCACGGGTCTACCAGGACGTGGCCGGCCACGATTCCGAGAGCCTGAAGAAGTTCATCGCCGCGTGCTATGAACGGGGGGTCTATTTCCACTCCTACGATGTGGCGCTCGGCCACCACGGGTTCGGCGCGTCCCACGGCCCGTCCGAAATCGACGACGCCCTCAACCGGATCGACGCAGCCTGTTCCAGCATGTGATAGCCCCGCTAGCGGCCGCCGGCAAGTATCAGCCAGCGGCGGCGCTCAGCGGTAATTCGGGGAATCGACGGGTGCGATGAATGACACCTTGCGAAAGACCATTCTCGATATCGCGGGCGCGGCCGTTTCGGCGGTGGAGCCTCACCGGGCCGTAATGCGGCGCGTTGCGCTCGACGGGTCCCGGTTGCGCGCCGACGGGGGCGAATACGACCTTGACGCGTTCGGGCGCGTGGTCGTGGTCGGCGCCGGAAAGGCGAGCGCACCGATGGCCGTCGCCGTTGAGGAGATCCTCGGCGACCGGATCGCCGCGGGCGTGGTAGTAGTCAAGGAAGGCCACGCGGAAACGACGCGAAAAATCGAAATCATCGAAGCCGGCCATCCCGAACCCGACCGGCGCGGAGAGGCCGGCGCCAGGAAACTGCTGGATCTCGTGCGGAACGCGGGACAGGATACGCTCATCATCGCCCTTATGTCGGGCGGCGGATCGGCGCTGCTGCCGCTCTATCTCGAGGGCGTCGATCTGGACGATATGCAAGACCTCACGCGTCTGCTGCTGCGCTGCGGCGCTACGATCGGCGAAATAAACACCGTTCGCAAGCATCTCTCCCTCATCCAGGGCGGGCGGCTCGCTCAGGCGGCCGGCGGCGCCCACATCCTCTCCCTGCTCGTTTCCGACGTCGTGGGCAATCCGCTGGACATAATCGCCTCCGGCCCCACGACGGCCGATACATCGACGTGCGAGGATGCCCTGGGCGTGCTGCGGAAATATGAGATCTCTACCGAGGCCCCGTCCGGCCCCTTGGAATGCCTGCGGCGCGGCGCGGCGGGCGAAATCGAAGAGACCCCCAAGCCCGGCGACCCGGCGCTTGGACGCGTTCGGCACGTCATCGTCGCTGATAACGATGCGGCGGCAACCGCGGCCGCCCGAGCCGCGGCCGCCGCCGGATTCGATTCCCAGCTCATCACCACGCACATGGAAGGCGAAGCGCGCGAGGTCGCCCGCCTGCTTGCGGGAATCGCGAAGGACATGGTCATCCGAAAACGCCCGATCGCTCCTCCGGCCTGTCTGATTTTTGGTGGAGAGACGACCGTAACAGTGTCGGGAAACGGCAGCGGCGGCAGGAATCAGGAGATGGCCCTGGCCGCCGCGATAGCCTTGCAGGGAATACCCAACGCCGCCGTGCTGTGCCTGGGAACCGATGGAAACGACGGTCCGACCGACGCCGCCGGCGGCCTGATTGACGGTGACACGATTGCTCGAGGCGAGGCCAAAGGCATGGACGCGCGGAGCTATCTGGCCGACAATAACTCATACGAATTCCTTAAAGCGGCCGGCGGCCTGGTCGTCACCGGCCCGACGCGAACAAACGTCAACGATCTGGCGCTTATTTTTTCTCTGAACGGCTGAGGTTTGAACGATCCCGGTATAAACCGCGTGACTCCGCACGAAGTGGGCACCGAACTCCGATGGTCCAAAGTGACCGGTCCCAACGCGGTAAAGATCATCGACCGGGACTGGATACGGTACGTACGAATCCTGATTCTGTTCGTCGCCGTGGTTCTAACTTGGCTCGTCGTAAACTGGCAGGACTCGGCGTTCGACGCGGCCGCGTCGAACGCCGCCTTGAGCGCGACGGGGTCTGCCCGTTCGATTCCGAATACAAGCGGCACCATGCGGCCGATAGTCCTTCCCACGGTGAGAGAGACCCGTTCCGTCGACTCACAGCCCGCGGCTCAACCGGAAGTCCCGTCCCCGGCCGTCGACGCTTCTCCACAGGAGCCCGCGGAAACCGCGGAATCCCAGACAGGGCCGGGTGAATATGTCGTGCAGAGCGGCGATACCCTGGGAGCCATTGCCGCGTCGGTGTCGGTGCCGATCGAAGCGCTGATGGCCGTGAACGGAATAACGAACCCCGACCAAATCCAGGTGGGTCAGGTGCTGACCGTGCCGAACCCCAGCCGCAACGCGCAGGGCCCCACGACGCCCGATACCTATACCGTGGCTCAAGGCGACACTCTTGCGGGAATTGCCGCAAGATTCGGAGTAGACGTTGACGAGCTGGCCCGAATCAACGGGATCGCGGACCCCGACTCGATCGTAATTGGGCGCGTTCTGCGGATACCTTAAAGCCGGAAGAAATAGATTTGGCTTGTCGCACGGCGGCTCCACTCCTAACATGGAGTATTGAAGTCTGGCAGTCCTCGCGTTTGCGGGCGCGTTATACACTTCAACCTTGCACGGCGCGAGCGTCCGCTGAAACCCAGACAGCCGATATTCCGACAGCACATTCTGGGCGGTACCTTGTGGGATTGGTAATTGATGAGTAGCAGCGCATCGGTCGAATTGAACGAGAACATTTGGGAAAAGGTTGGGGGCAAGGAAGGCGGAACGGTATCCGCCCTAGCGGCGTCACCGGGCTCGAGCGTCGAGAGAACGATCTGGGCCGGAACGATGGCCGGCATGTTCACCTCGAACGACAATGGTCGAACGTGGCGTATTTCGAACAGCGGTCTGACCAGCCCGTACATTCAGACAGTCGCGGTATCCCCAAACTACACGCAAGACAAACAAATCTTCGCCGGCGCCGTGAACGTCGGGGCGTTCCGCAGTATCACGTCCGGAGCGTATTGGGAGAAGATGGCCTTCTGGGGCATTGTCCCGCAGGTAGTTTGCATCGCATATTCGCCCGATTACGCCGAGGACGGCATCGCCTTCCTCGGTTCCGACGGCGACGGGATCTTCAGGACCGTCAATCGATCCAAGACTTGGAACGTGTCCAACACCGGACTGTCGGGTGATTCAATTCAGAGCATTCTCGTTTTGCCCGAATTCAAGTCCGAGAACTCAGTTCTGTGTTCGGTCGTCGACAACGGAGTGTTCAAATCGACCGACGGCGGCCGGTCGTGGGCGGCCGCCGGCGTCGACCAGCTTGGCGAGCTGACCATCCAGACCCTGGCTTCGTCACCTTCGCTACGGTCGCGCGGGAGAATATTCGCGGGCTCGGAGACCGACGGCTTGTGGTGCAGCGCCGATTCGGGCGAGACATGGACCCAATCCATAGGCCTGGAAGGGCATTCGGTTAACGCGATAGCGGTATCGCCGCGTTACGACAGCGATTCGACGTTGTTCGTCGGCGCCGGCGAAGGCGGCGTATACCGATCGACCGATGGCGGCGAAACCTGCGTCAAGGTCACGCCCGACGACCAGTCGCCGTCGATTCTCTCCATCGTCGCGCTGGCCGAACCCGCGGGCCAGACCCTCGTCCTCGCCGGCGCCTACGAAAACGGAATCCTGAGATCGGACGACAGCGGCAACACGTGGGAGTCGTCCAGCGGATCGCTTTCCAGCCAAAATTGGCTGTGCCTGGCGCTCTCGCCAAACGTTGAAACCGACGGCGTCATGCTGGCCGGGGGCAGCTCGACCGGGGTGTTCAGGAGCGCCGACGGTGGCGAAACCTGGAGCGACCCGCCCCAGGAAATAGCTCAGCTCAGCGTGGCGGGAATCTCGATTTCGCCTCAGTTCGAATCGGACCAGACGGCGCTGGCCGCCACCTCGGACGGACTGTTCGCGAGCCGCGACGGCGGCGGCTCCTGGCAACAAGTGGGCTCCGGCGTCAGCGAACACGAGCTGCGCGCCGTGGCGTTCTCGCCGGACTTCGAGTCGGACGGGACGATCCTGGTTGGTGGGCCGGGCGGCTATGCGTTCCTCAGCACCGACGGCGGCGAGAACTACGAAGAAATGAGCTACGACTTCGGGGGCGAGACAATCGCTGACATTGTCTTTTCACCCAATTTCGCGAGCGACGGAATCCTTTTCGTCGGAACAATTGGAGAAGGCATCGTCACCGTTCACAAGTCGGTCGACAGAGGCGATTCGTTCCGCAAGTGGGTGCAGCATCCCTGCCCCACCCAATGGATATCGATCGCTGTTCCAAGCAACTACGCCCCCGAAGAAGACGTGTGGTTTTTCGCTGCCGAGAGCGAAGTCTTCAAGCCGGCCCGCCGATTGCGGCAGGTCTGGTCCGGAACGTATCCGTCGTCCCGAGACACGGCCATGCTTCACCTCACGGCGTCGCCCAATTACAACCAGAGGGGAGTGCTACTCGCCGCGTCGAGCAACGGCGTCTGGCGGTCCGACGACGACGCGTTGAACTGGGAGGAGATAAACCACGGACTCGGCAACAAGGCCGTGCTCCAGGTTGCGCCATCTCCAAACTACGCCGAAAACCACGTCATCTACATGCTGGGCCTCGGCGGTGAGATCTGGCGGTACCGGGACGCGCCCGAAAAGCGGGTGCTCAAGCAGACCACGGCCACCGACTACATTTAGCGTCGATGCACGGCGTCAAAGTCGGGGTAAAATCTCGACAGGTTGCCTGAATTACGGTCAACCTCGCGACAATGCGCAACGAATGAATAGATTGAATCAAAAGCCGGCGCTCACCCGCCGGAGATTTCTCGGTTCCGGCATAGCCGCCGCCGGAATCCTAGCGGCTGCTTGCGGGGCGGACGGATCGCTCGATGTGGGCGACAGGCCCCCGCTGACCGAGAAGCAAAAGCAAGTCCTCGAGGAAAGCGCCACTGTCGCGTCCGCGAAGACTCAACCTACTAAGGCCCCGCTGCCAAGCCGGCCGTTAAAGGTGCATCCGGTATGGAGCACGTTCGGCCCCACGAGAGGCCAGTACCGCTCGGTTATCAACCGGGCGGGTTTGATCGACGAGGCCGCGCCGAGGCTGGAAATGACCAGTTTTCGACAAGCCATCCAGGACAGGACGCTAGGCCGGACCATCGCTCTGATGGCCGACACTGAGCCTTTGGACTTGCTGATCTTTCCCGCCGAAGCTCTCAAAGACCTCGACGACAACGATCTCCTGATTCCGCTCGACAAAGTCGCCGACGTTGGCGAAGCGATCAAGTCCGAAAACTACTGGCCGGGCATGCTCGAATCCGGTCAGATAAAAGGCCGCCAGGTCGCCATACCGCTGCAAGCCGGTCCGTGGCTTCTGATGTACAGGAAAAAGCGGCTCGACGAATACGGTATTCGCGATCCCAACGACTGGCCCTGGAATGCGGTGCAGTTCTCCGAAAATACAAGCCGGTTGACTCACGTCGGCGGGCATAGCGGCGGCGCCGACCAGTATGGATTTCTTCAGATCGTTTCGGGCGACGGCGTCAGCATTGCCGTACCGCCTTCATGGGTGTGGATGATCGCCGCCGGCTCCAAAATGCCGAAAAGAGAAGGTGGCGAGGAAGTTCTGCAGGAACCAGCGGCGCTGACCGGACTGGGCATCATGAACGATCTCATCAACCGGCATCGGTCGGTTTACAGAGTTTCGCGCGCGACCTCGGGACGGCAACTTCGCGGTCTGATGAAAGACCGGAGAGTGTCCATGATGTCGTTTCCGGTCAACAGCGGGTGGTTCCTGTCGACCTGGCGGGACGCGGTCTCGGATAGTTTTCAGCTAGCCCCGCTGCCGGGTGACGAAAAGCGGCGAACGCCGACCGAAGTTCACATGATGGCCGGCGTATCGTCGTGGACCGAACATTCCGATTTTGCTATGGCCGCGCTTGCGAACCTGTACAGAAGCGTTGGGCGGCAGATCTTCCCCTCGGCAGTGAGAGCCGACGCGAACATGATCACAACCGTCGAACCGATACTGGGCAACGCCGATTCCGCCGCTATAAACGCCGCGCTCGCAAGGAGCCGTCCGATCAATCTGTCAAAGGTTGAAAAGACGCTGTTGACGGAAAGGCTGGACAATACGATCGCGCTGGAGCAGACCCCGCCCGAAGAAGCCGCCAAGGGCGCGGCGGAAGCTCTGCGTGAGTTCCGAATAATGGAGCAGAATCGCGGGAACCGGCCACCCGGACCGCCGCCGGCGGCCGTTCCCGGAACGGGCTAGAGCACCGAGTAGGCCCAGGTGCCGAGAACCATCATCAACGCGATGACGACCAGCACCGCAAACACGAACACTCTCGGCGTTTCGTGCTTAGGGCGAATCAGGCTGGGCTTTTTTCCGTAAGGCTTGGCCAAAATCATCTCCGTGAGCGGGCGCACGTGCAACTTATATGACCGGGTCTACAATCGCAACACCGGCGGCGCCGCAACTCCAAACAATGGTCGCAATTCTGCTTGCCCGCAGTCGACGGCGCCGCGCGCCGAGGAACCGTCAAATGCACTCACGATGCTAACCGCGGCGGGCGGCACGTGCTAGTATTCTGGCGCGTCAGGATGTGAAAAATTTCACTATCTCGACGTCGAGGAATTTGAAAAACTAGCGGTGGGACCTGTCAAGGCCGCCGCCCTCGCTCTTGAATTTGGATTCATCGTGGGCGGCGTCGTAACGACCGGCGTGCTATTGGGTCGCTATCTGGATAGTGCGTTCGGAACCAAACCGATCCTGTTGCTCGTTGGGGTTCTGGTTGGATTGGGATTTAGCTTCTACCTGATGTATCTGATCTACCAGTGGCAGAAATGAGAGGCGCGCTTGCAGCCTGAGATCAGTCCTCCAGCGGAACCGCTCTGCCAAAATTGCGTCTTCGGGCCGTTTCTGTTCGGCGACGCGAACGTTATGCGATTCGTAATCACGAACTCCATGATGATCATGCTGGTCGTGATGCTCGGACTGATTATCGTGGCCTTGGCCGTGCGGCGAAATATGCGCACAGTGCCCGCCGGCTTACAGAACTTTATGGAATTTCTGATCGAAGCCGTGGACGGGGTTGTCCAACCGGCTCTCGGCAAACATGCGCCGCGGCTCTTTCCGCTTATGGCGACTTTCTTCATATTCATTCTGTTTTCCAACTGGTTCAGTTTGCTTCCGTTCATCGGCACCATCGGGCGTATCGAGGAACACGGCGGACACGACGTTTTGATTCCCTGGCTGCGTCCCGCAACCGCCGACATGAACATGACTCTGGCGCTGGCGCTGATCGCCTTCCTCACGATTCACGTCAGCGGCATCATGTCGCACGGGCCGCTCGGCCATCTCAAGGCGCTCTCCCAAAACCTGCTGCTCGCGCCGATTTTCATAATCATCGAGCTGTTCGTAATCGTTTCGCTGTCGTTTCGGCTATTCGGAAACCTGTTCGCCGGCGAGGTGCTTCTCGGAGTCGCAAGCTGGATCCTCCCCATCGTGGGCGTGGGATTCTTCTTGCTCGAGGTCCTGTTTGGCCTCATTCAAGCGATTATCTTTACAATGCTTACGCTTAGCTTCACGAGCGTTTCAATAGGCACTTCGGAACAGCATGCATAGATTCATTCGAGGAGGACGCTAGTTTGGAACCTTTGGGCGCGGGACTTGCGGTCGGACTGGCCGGTGTTGGTGCGGGAATCGGAATCGGCATCGGCCTGAGGGGGGCGATGGAGGCGCTGGGTCGAAACCCGGACGCTGAAAACGCCATCCGCACATCCATGATCGTCGGTCTTGGAATGGCCGAGGCGATCGGTATCTACGGCTTTCTGATCGGACTATTCCTGGCTTTGGGCCTGGGCGGCTAGCCGCGCCCGGTAAAGCTCGGCAAGCCATAACAACATGATCGAACTGTTTGAAGGCGTTGGGATTCTATTCCCCAATGTTCTGTTTCAGATTGTCACTTTTCTCCTGTTCGTGTACATCATGTACCGGCTTCTCTACAACCCGCTCCGGCGAACGATGGAGGAGCGGCGCGAGAAGATTCGCGGAAGTCTTCAGGAAGCCGCTCTCATGCAGGAGCAGGCGCGCGAGGAGCGCCGTAATTTCGAGCAGAGTCTGCGTCAGCAGCGCGAGGAAGCGCGTCGGACTCGAGACGAGGCCCTGCAGCGCGTAAGCGTTATCGAGCAGCAGGAACTCAAACGGGCCAAGGCCGACGCAGACCGAATTCGGCAGGAGGCGGAACGCGACGCCCAGCGCCTCAAGAATCAGGCTCTGCGAGAAGCGCGCGGGCAGTTGGCGGACCTGGTTGTTCACGCCACCGCCAAGGTCCTCGACAGGGCCATTGACGACCCCGAACACCGGAGGCTCGTCGGAAAGGTCATAACCGAAGTCGAGGACCGCCCAGCGTGAGGCGTGATCAAAACTCCGACCGCAGGCGGGTCCGGCAATACGTAACTCTCATATTGCAGCTCGCCGCGGAGGCCGATACCTGGGAGATCTGGGACCGCGATCTCGAGATTCTCAACAGCGCGGCGTCTTCGCGAGCCGTCCGGACTCTGATTACGCGTCCGGGGCTGCCGCTGCAAGAGCGGCGGGACACACTGGAGGGTATCGTCGGTAACCTGCTGTCAGCCGAAGGTCTGGCCCTAAGCCGGGTGCTTCTCGAAGACGGCGTGTACGACCTGTTCCCAACCGTAAGATCTCAGTATCTTCGCCGAAGCTCGCAGGACGGGCCGGTCGACCGGGTGACCATATCGGGCGCCGTGCCCCTGACGGACGACGAGACCCGGCATTTGCTGGAAAGCCTCCGGCAACCGGACCGAAAGCTGCTCGTTGAATTCGAGGAAGACCCCGAGATTCTCGGCGGACTGGTAATCCGGCAGGGAGACTGGAGGCGCGACCTGAGCGTATCGGCAAGACTCGACGCGCTGGAAATGGCAATTCGGTAGGCAGGTGTTTGACAAAGCATGAGTAACAATTCGGAAGACATCGCGGCAATCCTCAGAGAACGGATCAACGACCTGGAAACGACCATTCGCGAGGCGAACGTTGGGTCGACTATCGAGATCGGAGACGGCATCGCCCGGGTTCTCGGTCTCTCGGAAGCGCTCGCGGGCGAGCTCCTGGAATTCCCCGGAGGAACGCTCGGCATCGCCCTGAACCTGGAAGAAGACTCGGTCGGGGCCGTGATCCTCGGAGCGTTCGCACACATAAAAGAGGGCGATGAAGTCCGGACCACGGGCCGGGTAGCCGAGGTGCCGGTGGGCGACGCGCTGCTGGGTCGGGTGGTGAACGCCGTGGGCCGGCCGATCGACGGCAAGGGGCCCATCGAGACGACCGACACCGACGTAATCGAGAAGGTGGCCCCAGGCGTCGCGGCACGGCGCGACGTCGATATGCCGCTGCAAACGGGCATTCGCGCTATCGACTCGATGATCCCTATCGGCCGCGGGCAGCGCGAACTGATAATCGGCGACCGCCAAATCGGCAAAACGGCAATCGTTCTCGACACGATCATCAACCAGAAGGACAGCGGCGTTAAGTGCGTTTACGTGGCAGTCGGCCAGAAGGCCGGTCAGATCGCCCGCGTCCGCGCAACGCTCGAAGAGAACGGTGCGATGGACCACACGGTGATCGTAAGCGCCACGGCCAGCGATCCCGCCGGAATGCAGTACATTGCGCCGTTTACTGGCTGCACGATTGGCGAATATTTCCGCGACCGCGGCGAGCACGCACTGGTCGTTTACGACGACCTGAGCAAGCACGCCTGGGCCTACAGGCAAATCTCGCTCCTGCTGCGCAGACCTCCGGGACGCGAGGCGTACCCCGGAGACGTCTTCTATCTTCACTCCCGATTGCTGGAGCGCGCCGCGCAGCTGCACGACGATCAAGGCGGCGGCAGCCTGACCGCGCTGCCCATCGTCGAGATTCAGGAAGGCGACCTGACGACCTACATTCCGACGAACGTCATATCGATAACCGACGGCCAAATCTACGTCGAGACCGACCTGTTCAACGCCGGCGTGCGGCCCGCGATCAACGCCGGAATATCGGTTTCCCGAGTCGGCGGCGACGCTCAAATTCAGGCCATGAGAGCCGTGGCCGGCGGCTTGAGGCTCGATTTGGCGCAGTACCGTGAAGTCGCAGCATTTGCGCAGTTCGGGTCCGACCTGGACGCCGCGACCCGGCTCCAGTTGACGCGGGGACAGCGGCTCGTCGAAATCCTCAAGCAAGACCAATTTGAACCAGGGGAGGTCGTCGACCAAGTAATGGCGATCCGATGCGGCACTTCCGGCGCGCTTGACGAAGTTTCCGTCGAAGACGCCAGCCGCTTCATAAACGAATTCGTCGAATATGCCCGCGCCAGCCTGACCGGACTGACGCAACAGGTTGAAAAATCAGGCCGGCTCGAGGACGACGATCTGGAAGAGCTCGACTCGGCAATAGAAGCGTTCAAGCAGAATCAGTTCGCCCCCACTGTGACCGACGAGGCCACCGCAACAGAGGATTAGCCGGCAACCGTGCCAAGCTCGAGAGACCTACGCAACCGTATCCGCGGCGTTGACAGCACTCGCCAGATAACCAGGGCCATGGAGCTTGTGGCGACCTCGAGGCTGCGACGTTCTCAAGAGGCCGCTCTGGCGCGGCGGCCCTACGCCGAAAAAATAGACGAGGTGATTCGGCATCTCACGGAGGCAATCCCGCCCGACGAGGGGGCGCCGAGCCTCATGCAGTCCCGCGAAATGGAAAACGGGGTCGTCGTGGTCCTCACCACAAACCGGGGGCTGTGCGGGGCGCTGAACATCAACACGGTCCGCTTCGCGCTCGAACACCTCGCCGCCGCGCGGGACGCGGCGGCGGAGCTTGTGCTGGTCGGAATCGGAAAGGTCGGAGTTCGGATGCTCCGTGGATCGAAGAGGATCATCGCGAGCTTTAACGATATTTCCGACCGCCCGAGCATCGACGACGTATTGCCGCTGGCCCGCCTGGTGATCGACGGGTTCGAAGCTGCGGAATTCGACTCGGTGGAGGTCATATATCCCGAATTCGTCAATACGCTCATTCAACGCCCGGTCCGCTTCCAGCTGCTTCCGGTCATCCTCCCCGAAGAGGCGCAAGATCGCTCTCCGGTCGACTATCTGTATGAGCCCAACCCCAGACGCGTTCTCGATAGCCTGCTGCCAAGATACGTCGAGATGGAGCTGTACCGCGCTTTGCTGGAGCTTACGGCAAGCGAGCAAAGCGCCCGCATGGTCGCCATGCGCAGCGCCACGGAAAACGCCACCGAGCTTATAGATGAACTCAAGCTCACCTACAACCGCCAGCGGCAAGCAACGATTACCAGCGAAATGATCGACATCGCGTCGGGCGCCAACGCCCTGGCCCAGTAAATGGAGAACCCGCAAATGGCTACAGGAAAGATCGTGCAGATCGTAGGCGCGGTAGTGGACGTGGAGTTCGGCGCCGGGGAGCTGCCGTCGCTGTTCGCCGCACTCGAAGTGGAAGCCCAGGAGGGCAGCCTGCCGGTGATCCTCGAAGTCCAGCAGCACGTAGGCAACGGCTGGGTCCGCTGCATTGCGATGACACCGACGGAAGGCCTGAAACGCGGCGCCGCCGTGCGCGACACGGGAAGTCCCATATCGGTGCCTGTTGGCGAGGCGACGCTGGGCCGCGTGTTCGACGTAACGGGACGGCCTGTCGACGGCGGCCCGCCGGTCAACGCCGAAAAGACGTATCCGATCCACCGTCCGCCGCCCGAGCTCGAAGATCAGGCAACCTCGACCGAGATGTTTGCGACGGGGCTGAAGGTGGTCGACCTGATCGCGCCCTTTACGCTAGGCGGAAAGACCGGCGTTTTCGGGGCTGCGGGCGTGGGCAAGACCGTAATCATCATGGAACTCATCAACAACGTCGCCAAGTCTTACGGAGGCTACTCCGTATTTTGCGGCGTGGGCGAGCGCACTCGCGAGGGCACCCAGCTCATCGGCGAAATGCGCGAGGCCGAGGTGATGGACAACACGATGATGGTCTTCGGCCAGATGAACGAGTCACCCGGCGCGCGGCTGCGAGTGGCGCTCGCCGGCCTCTCCATGGCCGAGTACTTCCGAGACGAAGAAGGGCAGGATCTGCTGCTCTTCATCGACAACATATTCCGGTTTTCCATGTCCGGATCGGAGGTATCGGCGCTGCTGGGCAGAATGCCCTCAGCAGTCGGCTATCAACCAACACTCAGCACCGAAATGGGCGACCTGCAGGAGCGGATAACCTCCACGTCGAAGGGGTCCATAACGTCCTTCCAGGCGATATACGTTCCGGCGGACGACTACACGGATCCGGCGCCGGTCGCCACGTTCGCCCACCTTGACGCGACGATACGGCTCGAGCGGTCGATCGTCGAGCGGGGAATCTACCCCGCGGTCGATCCGCTTACTTCGACGTCGAAGATCCTCGATCCCCGCGTTGTGGGGGACAACCATTACCGGGTTGCCCGGGGCGTGCAGCAGGTCTTGCAGAGATACCGCGAGCTCCAGGACATAATCGCAATTCTGGGTATCGAGGAGCTTTCCGAGGAAGACCGGCACACCGTGGCCCGCGCCCGGCGGATGGAGAGGTTCCTCTCGCAGCCGATGAACGTTGCCGAGCGGTTTACGGGCATCCCGGGCGCGATAGTCCCCATCGAGGAGACGATTCGCGGATTCGAGGAAATCCTCGCCGGTAAACATGATGATCTGCCCGAGCAGGCGTTTTACATGGTCGGGACGATAGACCAGGCGGTAGAAAACGCCAAGCGAATGCAAAACGCCGCTTGAACCGGCGAATGACTAAAATCATCCGGCCACGGCCTGTTTGGGTCTGATCGATGGCTAAACTCTCGGTAGAGCTTGTCACCCCGGAACGTCTGCTCGTCGACGAAGAAAACATCGACATGGTCATCGCTCCTGGGGTTGCGGGGCAGCTGGCCGTCCTGCCCAACCACGCTCCGCTCATAACCGAGCTGGACTCGGGAGTGATCGTTCTCCGGCGAGACGACGTCGACCAGATGCTGGCGGTCAGCGGCGGCTTTTTCGAGATCCTGCGCGACAAGATAACGGTTCTCGCCGACACGTCGGAGCGGTCGACCGAGATAGACCTGGAGCGCGCCCAGGCGGCCCGCGACCGCGCCTTGCAGGAATTGTCGGCTCCACTCGAGTCGGGAGACGCCTTGCGGGCGCGAATCGCCCTGCTTCGCGCGATAGCCCGAATTCGCGCCGCGGAGCGGGCCGGCCGCTAAAATAGGCCGATGGCCACGCGTACAGCTTCGTCAGAACCTGGCGGCCGGACGATCCCCGACAAGTTCGTCGTTACCGGCGGGGCGAGGCTTGAGGGCAGCGTGGCGATTCCCGGCGCCAAAAACGCGATATTGCCAATCATGGCCGCCTGCCTGCTCACTGACGAGCAGTGTCACCTGACCAACGTGCCGCTGATCGAAGACGTAGAGATCATGGCCGAGCTCTTGCGCGGTCTGGGCGCCCACGTCGAGCTGGACCGGACACGGCATGAAATGTCGGTTTCGGCGCGCGGAATCACGTCGTTCGAACCCGATTCGCCGCTCGTCACCGAAATGCGGGCTTCGTTTCTGGCAACCGGCCCGCTGCTGGCGCGATTCGGTCGATTCGACTGCGTTCACCCGGGCGGCTGCGCGATCGGGTTCCGACCCGTAAGCGTCGATATTCACGGGTTCCGCGCGATGGGAGCGACAATCCGCGTCGACAACGACCGTTACAACGCGACCGCCGACAAACTGACCGGCGCGCGAATTTACCTCGACTATCCCAGTCACACGGGGACCGAAAATCTGATTATGGCCGCCTGCCTGGCCGAGGGCGCGACCACGGTCGTACACGCCTCGCGCGAGCCTGAAGTTCTGGAACTGGTCAGGTTCCTTCGCTTGATGGGCGCAAAAATAACCGGCGAGGGCACGAGCGTCATCGCAATCGAGAGCACTCGCCAACTTCATGGCACTTCCTTCAGGATCATGCCGGACCGGATCGCGGCGGGTACGCTTGCGATCGCCGGCTCGATCTGCGGCGGCGAGATCGAACTCACAAACGTCGTGCCGGAACTGCTCGAGCCTGTGCTCTACAAGCTGCGCGCGGCGGGGGTTGAAATGAGCGCAACCGACCAGTCGGTAGTAATCCGGTCGGACCGCCAACTCCGCGGCACGGAAGTTCAGAGCATGCCCTATCCAGGCTTCCCCAGCGACAACCAGGCGGCCATGGGGGCGCTGCTCACCCAGGCCCGAGGGACGAGCATGATCGTCGAGCGGGTATTCGAAGACAGATTCAGCTACGTCGGAGGACTGCGAGAGCTTGGAGCCGATATCACGGTAAACGCCAACCGCGCGGTCGTCCGGGGGCCAACGCGGCTCACGGGCACGGAACTCTCCGTCGAAAACGACTTGCGCGCCGGCTCCGCCCTGATCCTCGCGGGTCTGGTCGCGGAAGGCGAAACAACCATCCGCGACGCGCGTTATGTACATCGCGGTTTCGAGGACCTCGCCGCCGACCTGACACAGCTCGGCGCGCGCGTTGAGGCCTCGACTTTCGTAGAGTCCCTGGTGTGAGCACGGGATTGGCGGCTGTGATAGCAGAATGATCTTCGGTACGAACCAGCTCGGGGTTGACCTGGGCACCGTTAACATTGTCGTCTACGCCCGGGGCAGAGGAATAGTCATCAACCAGCCTTCGGCGGTAGCGGTCAGCATGCCCGAACGCAAGCTGCTGGCGGTGGGTCAGGCGGCTCGTGAGATGGTCGGTCGCGCTCCCGGCAGCATTCGAATACTGCACCCGATGCGCGACGGAGTCATCGCCGACTATCTGGTCACCGAAGCCATGCTCCGATATTTCATCGAGCGGATCTGCGGACGGCTCCGGCTGTTTCAGCCGGAAATGATGATTTCGGTGCCGACCGGCGTAACAGGCGTCGAGCGCCGCGCGGTCCGGGACGCGGCTCTCGCCGCAGGATGCAAAGAGGCTGGACTTATCCCCGAGCCGCTTGCCGCGGCTATCGGCGCGCGAATCCCCATCTCGGCGCCTTCTGGGAACATGGTCGTAAACGTGGGCGGGGGCACGACCGAAATCGCCGTCATCTCGCTCAACGACATAGTCGTCTCGAACTCGATTCGGGTGGGCGGAAACAAAGTCGACGACGCTATTTCCAACTACATACGCAGGACGTACAACTTGCTGATCGGCGATCCGACCGCCGAACAAATCAAGATATCCATCGGAAGCGCAATCCCGATGTCCGAGTCGATCCCCACCGAGGTTCGCGGACGCGATCAGGTGGCCGGACTTCCGCGAACGGTCACCATCACGTCGGATGAAATAACCCAGGCGATTTCCGAACCGGTGAACTCGATCGTTCGGGGCGTAAAGCAAGTCCTGGAGCAAACGCCTCCGGAGCTTTCAGCCGACATCATCAACAAAGGCATCGTGATGATTGGCGGAGGAAGCCTGCTGCGTAACCTGGACAAGCTGATTTCAGACCAGACTGGCATTCCTTGCACCATCGCCGACCAGCCGCTGATGTGCGTGGCGCTCGGCACGGGAATAGCTCTCGAGCACTACGAAGCGCTGCGAACCGTCCTGGTCCCAACCGCGTGAACCGCTCGGTAACGCAGCTGCGAGGACTGACCACATGACTACGCAACCGTGGAAGTTCGTCCAGACGTTTCCAGTTCCGGACGTTGGCCTGGACCTGCTGCGCGCAGTCGGCAGTGTGGTGCAGATTCTCGATCCGGGGCCCGGCGAGGTCGAAGCCAATCTGGCCGGCGCGCACGTCATCGTTGCCGGCACCGAGCCGATTGCCGAAAGCACGTTCGAGGCTAGTCCGGATCTCAAGATCGTTGGAAGATTCGGCGCGGGCGTCGACAGCGTGGACGTAGTCGCCGCGACCCGGCGCGGCATCGCCGTCCTGAATACGCCCGGGATGAATTCGCAGACGGTGGCCGAGCATACTTTCGCGCTGCTGCTCGGAATAGCACACCACGTCGCCCAAGCGGACGCGTCAACCCGCACGGACGGATTCAAACTCAGGACCGTTCTGATCGGCATGGAGCTCGAGGGCAAGACCCTTGGAATAGTGGGGCTTGGCGATATCGGATCGAGGGTCGCCCGAATAGGAAATCTGGGCTTTGGAATGAAGCTGCTGGTCCATACCGCGAATCCTCGCCCGCAGCGCTTGACCGATCTTGGGGTCGAGGCGCGATACGCTGAGCTGGACGAGCTTTTGTCTGCGTCCGACGTCGTAACTCTTCACACGGCGCTCACTCCCGAGACCGCCGGCATGATCAGCCGCGAACGCCTGGAGCTTATGAAACCCGGCGCGTATCTGATCAATACGGCGCGCGGGACGCTGGTCGACGAGGAGGCGCTGGCAGACCTTCTGGCGGCGAACCGGATTCGAGGGGCCGGCCTGGACGTATTTGCCGTTGAGCCGCCTTCTCTCGACAATCCGCTGCTTCAGCTTCCCAACGTCGTTCTGACGCCGCATATGTCGTCCAATTCAGACGACGCCTTTGCGCGCATGGGGACTCTGCTGTGCGAGAGCATCCTGGAGCGGCTGAGGGGCGGACAGCCATGGAATTGCGTCAACCCGCAAGTTTACGGGCAGAGCGTAGGCTTCCGTTACTAGCAGCCTCTCGCAGATGCGGCGCAGCGGTCCGGCGGAGGCCGAGATTACGCCTTCAGGCCGAACGCTCTAGACCCTCGCGACGGAGTCGAAGAATTCCGCCCGGGTCGCTGCGTTATCCCTGAAAGCCCCCCTTGTGACCGTCGTGACCATTTTGCTGCCCGGCTTCTTGATCCCTCGCATCGTCATGCAAAGGTGCTCGGCCTGAATGCGAACAGCCACTCCCACGGGATCGAGCGCTTTCTCGACCGCGTCGGCAACCTCAAAGGTCAGACGCTCTTGCAACTGCGGCCTGCGGGAGAGAATTTCAAGCACTCGCGCGAGCTTGCTGAGGCCCACGATTCGGTCGCTCGGAATGTAGCCGATATCAGCCGACCCGAAAAACGGCAAGAGGTGATGCTCGCACATCGAATAAAACGGAACGTCGCGCAGCACGATCATCTCGTCGTAGGGTTCGTCGAATGTCTTTGTAAGAACAGACTCCGGGGCTTCGTCCAGGCCCCAAAACAGCTCCGAGTACATACGGGCAATACGCTCCGGGGTTTCGCGCAGCCCGTCCCGCGTCGGGTCCTCTCCAATACCGATCAGCAAATCGCTTACGGCTTCTCTTACTTGGCTTTCGACGATCAACTCAACCTTCCCGATTTGATGAAATCCGCGCCTGCAAGCGGCATTTCGTATTTTAGATAGTCGTGTTTACCTATGCGCCCAACACGTCTATTGGAGCCTGCGCGCGGGCGGCGCAAACCAGGCGAATGCTGCTCCAAAGCCTGCCGAGGAGTCCGGCGCTTGCCGTGCGGAATCGCAAGTCGAGGCTTCGTCAGCAGCCGGCACGGCGCCGGATCAATCGCACTTCGGCCCCGTCGAGCGCCCCGCGCAGCGGCACGGCAGGCTTGACTACGACAACCTCGACGCTTTCTATGAGGTCGGATACGCACATCACTTCGCCGCATATCCGCTCCCCCAGAGCTTCGAGCAGGTTCAGCGGCGGTCCCTCGACGATTCGCTTGACCACCGAGTAGACCTTGCCGTAGTCGACAGTGTCTTGCAGCAAGTCGGAAGCGCCGGCTTGCGAAAGGTCCGCGGTCAGCACGACGTTCACGATAAACCGCTGGCCCAAGGCGCGTTCTTCCGACCTGTCGCCGTGAAAGCCGTAGAACACCATGCGCTGCAAAGCGATGGAATCTTCAGACACCATGGGCTGGTCCCATCAGCTCCGGCGCCACGCGGTGGATGCGGGACCGTCTTCCAGGGTGACTCCCAGCTTGGCCAGCTCGTCTCGAATTCGGTCGGACACGTCCCAGACTCTCTGCTCACGAAGCTGGGATCGAATATCGACCAGAAGCTGAATTAGCGGTTCTGCTTCACCATCGTCGGCCGCCCGCGACACCGGTTCCAGACCGAGGACCGCGGCCAGCTCCTTGAAATTTTCCCTGGCGGTATCGAGATTCGCCGCGCTCGATTGAGGTCCCAGACGGTTGATATCCCGGGCAAGGTCGTACAGCGCGGCGAGGGCGGCGGCGGTATTGAGGTCGTTGTTCATCGCCTGCTCGAAGCTGGCGCGCGCCTTCGCGCTTGCTGCCCGCAGCTCGCGCGCGGAATTCTGGTCGTCCCCGCCCCGTTCAGCCGGCCGGGCGCGAAGCGCGCCCCACAAACGCTCATGTCC
The DNA here is from genome assembly GCA_965263025.1 of Chloroflexota bacterium. Classification (GTDB taxonomy): domain Bacteria; phylum Chloroflexota; class UBA11872; order UBA11872; family VXNJ01; genus JAPOVO01. Next base: position 1,810,680 of record OZ253578.1, read on the forward strand.
CGCGGCGGCTTGCCGCAGCGAATCTGTCGAGAATTCAACCGGCGATCTGTATTTGGTCGAGACCAGATAGAGCCGCACGATCTGGGGATGAAAACTCTCGTATAGGTTCTCCAGAGTGACGAAGTTGTCGGTGGAATGCCCCATTTTCTCGCCGTTGACGCGCAGCACCGCCAGGTGCATCCAAACACCCACGAAGGGCGCAATTCCAAACCCGGCCTCGGCCTGCGCGAGTTCGTTTTCATGATGCGGAAAAATCAGGTCGGAGCCACCCCAATGAACGTCGATCCGGGGGCCGAGATGGCGGCGGATCATGGAAGAACATTCGATATGCCAGCCGGGCCGGCCGCGCCCCCAGGGACTGTCCCAGTAGATTTCGCCCTGCTTGTGACGTTTCCACAGAGCGAAGTCGCGAGGATCGCGCTTTTCGCGGTCAACGTCAACGCGCGCTCCGGCCATTGCGTCGGCCTCCGAACGACCGGAGAGCTTTCCATAATCAGCCCAGCGACGTACCTCGAAGTAAACGCCGGTGGAAGTCTCGTAAGCGTACTCTTTTTCGATGAGTTCCTCGATCGCCGCGATGATCACGTCGATGTTCTCCGTCACCTTCGGATAAAGATGGGCGCGAAGAACGCCGAGTTTGTCCATGACGTCGAAGTAGGCCTGCGAGTTTTCCTTCGACAGCTCCATCGGATCGCGACCGGCGGCCTTTGCCCGCTCGATGATCTTGTCGTCGACATCGGTGAAGTTCTGGACGTGCCTGACCTTGTGTCCACGGTATTCGAGGTATCGCCGAAACACGTCCGCGTGCACGAAAAGGCGCGCATGACCGATATGCGGCTTGTCCTTTGGAGTCATGCCGCACACGTAGACCGTTACAGCATCTCCCAGCGGCTGGAGCGGGCGTTGCAGCCTGGTGGCAGTGTCGAGTAAGCGCATGTTCAATGAACGATCTTCCGTGTCGCACCTCTTCAAGTCGAATTTAGATTTTAACGAAGGCTGCTCGACTACCGCCCCCGGCCAGCCGCCCGCAGCAGCGCCACGGCGTGGCACGCGACCGCCTCGCCTCTGCCGATCTCGCCAAGGCCTTCGCCGGTCTTGGCCTTCACGCTCACGGCCTCCGGCCCGATTCCCAGCGCGGCGGCAATTGCGCGCCTCATGGCCTTGACGAACGGGGAAATCCTGGGGCTTTCGAGAACAAGCGTCACGTCGACGTTACCGACCGCCCAGCCCTCATTTTGGACCCGCTCGATAGCGCGCCTCAGCATTTCCAGACTGGCAATCCCCTGGATATTCGGATCCGTATCGGGAAACATGGCTCCGATATCACCAAGGGCGGCGGCGCCGAGTATCGAGTCGATAATCGCATGGAGCGCCACGTCGCCGTCGGAATGACCTATCGGCCCCTTGTCGGCGGCAACGGTTACGCCGGCCAGAACCATCTTTCGCCCCGATTGAAGACGGTGCAAGTCGTAGCCCACTCCAACCCGGTTTTCTGGCACTTAGGGGGATTACGCCTTTTGTCTCGAGTGAAGCCGGTTGACGATGAGCTCGGCCATCGCCAGATCATTGGCCGTGGCGATCTTGATGTTGGAATAGCCGCCCTCGAAGACTGCCACGGCTTGTCCGGTCTCTCTCAACACGGATGCCTCGTCAGTGAACCCGTCCAGCCGGTCGCGCAGGCGTTCGTGCGCCTCCAGGAGAGTATCCAGCCGGGCGATCTGCGGCGTCTGAGCCATCCACACGGTCTCACGCCGCGGTGACTCCGCAATGAAGCCCGTTTCGTCGCTGATCTGGACCGTGTCCGTCGCGGGAACGGCGGCGATGGCGGCTCCGGAAGCACATGCTGTTTCGAGGCCGCGGGTCACGATGTCCGCGGTCACCAAGGGCCGCGCGCCATCGTGTACGATCGCCCAGGCGAACTCATGTTCGGACGCGGCTCGGAGTCCATAAAGAGCCGAATACGCCCGGCTCGATCCGCCCGGGCACACTCTGAATTCCGACCTCCGCACGGCCGCGCGGCCAACGCCGGCCAAAAGCTCGTCATCGCCGTCCGGCACCACCAGCTGAATTGCGTCGATTTCGACACACGCGTCAAGAGCCGACAGCGACCATTCCAAAACAGACCTTCCATCGAGGCGCGCGGTCATCTTGTCGACTCCGTTCATGCGCTCGCCGCTGCCCGCGGCGAGCACGACGGCGACGACCGTTTCGCGACTTCTAATCAAGGCCGGCCTCGAAGGCTTCGTTCAGATCGCTAACGGCAATTGACCCGTTGGTCGAACCATTTGCTAGCGATTTAGGAATCAGGCACTTCGCAAAGCTCATGCGCACAGCTTCCTCCAGCCGCCGCTCACCCTGAGAAACCGAGCGGACTTCGCCCACAAGCCCGACTTCTCCAAAGGCCGCGACGTCCGGTTTGATGCGGCGGCCACGCAAGCTGGACGTAATGGCGAGCGCGACCGGGAGGTCGACGGCAGGCTCGCTCAAGCGAAGCCCGCCAACTACATTCACGTAGACGTCCTGGTCGAAGAGACTTGCGCCCGCCCTCTTTCCGAGAACGGCCACCATCATTGTCAGTCTGTTGGAATCGTACCCCGTAGCGAGTCGTTTCGGCAGAGAGTACACGGTGCGGCTGACGAGCGCTTGAACTTCCACCATTATCGCGCGCGATCCCTCGATCGTTATCGCGACGGCCGATCCGGGAGCGGACTCGCTGCGCTCCGACAGGAAGACCGACGACGGGTTGGGTACTTCGGCAAGGCCGCCGCCGCTCATCGCCAGGACCGCCACTTCGTTGGTGGAGCCGAATCGGTTCTTTACCGTGCGCAAGAGGCGGTACTCCGAGCGCGACTCGCCTTCCAGGTACATAACCCCATCGACCAGATGCTCGAGGGTGCGCGGTCCCGCTATGTTCCCTTCCTTGGTGACGTGTCCCGCAATCAGAACGGGTACGTTCGATTCCTTGGCATATCGCAGCAGCTTGTTGGCGCTCTCGCGAACTTGAGCAATGCTGCCTGGAACCGAGCCCAGATCGCCGACGCGCGCGGTCTGAATGGAATCGACGATAAGAAGGCTCGGCCGCATTTTATTCGCCGCGGCAATGACGCTGTCGACCTCCACTTCCGGAAGAACGGAAATGTCGCTTCCCTCGATCTTGAGCCGGTTGGCCCGTAGCCTCAACTGGTGCGGAGACTCTTCGCCGGATACGTATAGCACGGAGTCGCCGTCGGGCAGGCCGTTGGCGATCTGGATCAACAGCGTCGATTTGCCAATGCCGGGATCGCCGCCGAGCAGGGAAAGCGATCCGGGCGTCAGGCCGCCCCCAAACACTCGCTCCACTTCCGGCAATCCGAAGCGAACGCGCGAATAATCGTCGGACTGGACGTCGCCGAGCGCCACCGGTTCTATCGAAGCGACGTCGCCCGCGCGTCGGCCGCCTCCGGAGACCTGCGACTCTTGTAGAGAGTCCCACGACCCACACTCCGGGCAGCGACCGGCCCATTTGGGAGTCGAGCAGCCGCACTCCCGGCAGACGAAAACGGTCCGCCGACCGGACACGGCTCAGGCTCCGACCGGCTCTCTGGTCTCCGCTCGGAGTTCGTCGCCATCGCGAACCACCGTGATCTTCTCGCCGGGGGAGAAGTGGCCCGAAAGCAGATGATCGGCGAGCGAATCTTCAACCATGGTCTGAATGACGCGCTTCAGCGGTCGAGCGCCGAAATCCGGGTCATATCCCTTTTCTACGAGAAGCGCCTCGGCCTCGGGAGTCATTTCGAGCTCCATGTCATGCTCGGTGACCTGCGCGCGCACGCGCCTCAGCTCAAGCTCGACGATCCGCACCATGTCCGCCCTCGTCAGGGAGCGGAAGACGACGGTGGCGTCGATTCGATTCAGGAACTCGGGCCGGAAGCCCTTCTTGAGCTCACTGAGCACTTTCGCTTTCATGGCCTTGTAGCGAATCTCCTCGCTCTGCTCGGTGTCGCCGCCAACCTGAAATCCAAGTTGGGCATCGCGCTTGATTAGCTGCGCGCCTATGTTTGAAGTCATCAGAACGACAGTGTTACGGAAATCGACAGTGCGGCCGTGAGCGTCGGTCAGCCGGCCGTCGTCCATCAACTGCAGAAGGATGTTGAAGACCTCCGGGTGCGCCTTCTCGATCTCATCGAAAAGTATCACCGAGTACGGCCGCCTTCGCACCGCCTCGGTAAGCTGTCCGGCCTCCTCGTAGCCAACGTATCCCGGCGGCGCCCCCACCAGCCTGGAAACCGAGTGCCGCTCCATGTACTCCGACATGTCTAAACGCACCAGAGCGTCCTGGCTGCCAAACATGAAATCGGCGAGCGCGCGGGCCAGGAGCGTTTTGCCGACACCCGTAGGCCCCATGAGAATGAACGTTCCGACGGGCCGGTTTGGGTCCTTCAGTCCAGCGCGGGCGCGGCGTACAGCCTTGGCGATGGTATTTACCGCCTCGTCCTGACCCACGACTGTTCGATGAAGCTCTTCTTCCATGTGCAGCAGACGCTTGGACTCCTCTTCGGCTATCCGCGAAACGGGAATCCCGGTCCAGACTGATACGACGTTTGCAACGTCCTCTTCGAGAACTTGCGGCAAGCTTTCCGCACGCTTACTCGTCCATGCCGACTCAAGATCTTCGGCCATGGCCCGGAGCGTCTTTTCTTCGGAACGCAGTTCGTCAGCCCGTTCGAAATCGCTGTCGGTAATCGCGGCGTCCTTCCTGGCGATAACGTCTTCCATCTCGCGCAAGACTTTCCGCAGCTCCTCGGGAGCCGATCCAGCGCGAATCTTTACCTTGGCCGCCCCTTCGTCAATAACGTCGATCGCCTTGTCGGGCAGGAACCTGTCGGTCACGTAGCGGCCTGCCAACTCCGCCGCCGCGACGATTGCCTCATCGGTTATTTCAACCTTGTGATGCTCTTCGTAGCGGTGCTTGACGCCCTTGAGAATCTCGATGCTCTCTTCGATGGTGGCCTCGCGGACTCTCACGGGCTGAAACCGGCGCTCAAGGGCGGCGTCACGCTCAATGTGCTTTCGATATTCGTCGGCGGTCGTGGCTCCAATGCATTGCAGCTCGCCGCGGGCCAGCGCGGGCTTGAGGATGTTGGCCGCGTCGACGGCGCCTTCGGCGGCGCCTGCCCCAACCAGCGTGTGCAACTCGTCTATGAAGAGCACGCACTCCTTGGACGACTTGATCTCCTCAATCACCTTCTTGAGCCGCTCCTCGAACTCGCCGCGGTATTTGGTGCCGGCCACCAGCGAGCCTATATCGAGAGTGAGCAGCCGCCTGTCCTTGAGACCTTCGGGAACGTCGCCGCGCATGATCCGCTGAGCTAGCCCTTCCGCTATCGCGGTCTTGCCAACGCCGGGATCGCCAACGAGCGCCGGGTTATTTTTGGTGCGCCGGCTCAGAATCTGGATCACGCGTTCGATTTCATCTTCGCGGCCGATCACCGGATCAAGTTCGTCGCGGCTTGCCGCCATCGTCAAGTCGATGCCCAGAGTATCGACAAGCGGCGTCTTGCTGGAACGTTTGCCGCCCTGCTGAGACGCCTCCAGACTGCCGTGGCTTACAACCTGAACGACTTGCGCTCTGACCTTTTCAAGATTCACGCCCAGGCTTTCCAGTACGCCCGCGGCTATGCCTTCGCCCTCCCGCACCAGGCCCAGCAGCAGATGCTCGGTACCTATGTAGTTGTGTCCGAGGCGGCGAGCTTCCTCGACGGCAAGCTCGATAACACGCTTGGCGCGCGGAGTCAGGTTTATATCGCCCACAACCATGCGCTCGCCGCGCCCGATGATGAACTCGACGGCGCTGCGGACCTTGTTCAGCTCCACGCTGAGGTTGCTGAGCACGCGGGCGGCGATGCCTTCGCCTTCCCGAAGCAAACCCAGCAAAAGGTGCTCCGTGCCGATGTAGTTGTGATTGAAGCGGGTTGCCTCGTCCTGCGCGTAGACCAGGACCTTCTTTGCCCGCTCTGTGAACTTGTCGAGTCTGTCGTTCAACGAATGCTCCCGCGACCGCGCCCCGCTCCAAGACGGGGGCAGCCAATACAATTATCGCTAATTGTCGGCCGCTTCGCCCCTTAAGTCTTTAGCCTTCTTTGCCTCGGCAGACGTTTCTCCGGCATCATCGCCGGGACCGCCCCCAGCCTGCGGCCTCTCCACGACGGTCGCCGTATCGGAAGCCGCGCTTACTTCTCGTCGGCTCATCAGATATCCGAAGTGCCGACTACTATTCCCTCGCCCGAATCGGCCCCATCGTAATCGTCAAGCTCTCGCCCGACCGTCTCAGCAGGGACGAGCCTTATTCTCCGTCGTTCCGTCTGAACGCTCAGGACGCGAAAATCCAAAGTCTGCCCTTCGTACATCGAGAGCAAAGATTCCTCATCCAGGTCGGACGCGTGGGCAAGACCTTCGACGCCCTCTTCCAGACGGATAAACACGCCAAACGGAGCCAGCTTGGTCACCGTTCCTTCAACTACCTGCTCGGAAGCAAGGCGTTCTTCAAGAGCATCCCACGGGTCTTCCAGCGCCCGACGGATGCTCAAAGCGATCTTCTTTTCCTCGCGGTCCAGCGCCAGGATATACACTTCGATCTCCTGGCCGGGCCTGAGGACTTCGGTCGGACTATTGACCCTGCTCCAGGACAGTTCCGAAATATGCGCCAAACCGTCGGCCCCGCCGAGGTCGATGAAGGCGCCGAAAGTGGCCAGATTGCTCACTATGCCCTTGCGAATCTGACCAACCTGCAATTCTTCGAGAAGCGACTCTCTGCGTTCCGACCGCAGATCGCGCTGCGCCGCGCGCTCGGAGAGAATGAGCCGGTTTCGACGGCGGTCCATCTCGATGATTTTCATTTGGAGAGTCTTGCCGACGAGCTGCCCCAGCCGTTCGGCTATGTCGTCCCGGCTGTCTTCGCTCGAAGAAGGCGCCAGGCTCACGAGCTGCGACATGGGCACGAAGCCGCGCGGACCGACGCCCACGAGCACGCCGCCCTTGTTGAACTCGGTAACCTTGGCCTCGATTATCTTGCCCTCGTTATAAATGGCTTCGGTCTCGCGCCACTGCTTTTCTTGCATCGCGCGCCGCAGCGAGAGCATCGCGGCGCCTTCGCCCTCCGGCAGCACTACGTAGACCGGGATTATTTCGCCGATGGTTAGCTGCGGGCGCTCGTCCATGACGTTGGGATCGTAAAGCTCGCGGCCCACGACGACGCCTTCTGACTTCAGACCTACGTCGATCATCACCTCGTCACCCGCGATCCGGACGACGGTGCCGTCGATGACCTCTCCCCGACGGAGAAGCCTCACCTCGTGGTCTCCGCTTTCGAGAAGCGACTCCATCGATTCGAGTTCTGGCATTTCCTGAACCGGGCTCTGGACTGTGTCGATATTGTTGACGTTAGCCGCCTTTATCTACTCTACGAACGAACTCGAAACCGAACGCCGATCAATCCCCGAGTTTATGAAGTATACGGGAGCACAGAAATACGGGTAAAGCACGGAAACCCAATGAAACCATCGAACCGACGCGTCAAGCGTAGCGAATCCGCTGATCCACCGCCTCCCGAACGTAAACCGGCAGCATTTCCAGTTTGTCGACCACCACTCCCGCGCACGAGCCGAGGCTCTTTCCGCTCAGCCTGGGTTGATATGCCTGCTGGAACTCGGATTCGACGACACCCACGCCAAACGCCAGCACCTTCATGCGCTGCTGTTCGGAGCTGTTTCGGTTCTTTCTATCCAGATCGATCAATGCGCGGCGCAATTCGGCCGGGTCGCTGCTGATCCCGTCCGTAATCACGAAGATGCTCCTCAGACCTTTCTGCCGCGAGCAGTTCTCGATTGACGCCGTCAGCGCCGCCGAGTCGTCGGTGTCCTTGTGGTCGAGCTCGTAAAGCGCGCGGAATATGGCGCTGTGATCGTTGGGGCGATAATCGCGGGCGGACCTGAACCTGGCCCGGGCCGGAGTTTTTGGAAACTCGATCAGCGACGTGACGTCGCTGCTGAACGCGGTCACTTCAAAGGGGATGGCGAGGCGCTCGTGAATTTCGATGAACAGAATCGCCGTTTCGACAAGTCGGTCAAACTTGCGGGTCGGATAACCCTTTTGGACCATGCTGCCGCTGACGTCCAGAAGTATCGACCCGGCGAAGTCGCGCTGCCGGTCCTCTCTCGGGACTCTTACTCCTCGGAGGAAGGCCGCCGCCGGGTCGGTGGCGAGCTTTTCCGGATGGTCCATGTCGATTTCGCCCTGGTCGCCGCAGCGCTGCTTGCGAGGCCGCCGCATCGCTTCCGCGGCTCCGTGACGGCGGCGGTCCATCAGCTCGGCGAGACCCGGCCGCCGGCCGTCGCCTTCGATCGTCTTCGCGATCTTTTCTTCCAGCTCTTCCACGGCCGCGACGTAGTCGAATTTCGTGTAGTCGATCCGCTCCTCGGCTGACCGCCTGAGCTGCTGGACGACGGACGCGCTGATAGGTTCGATGGAGCGCCTTTCCGCCTCATTCGGCGCGCCGCGCCTCACCACGCCCGGCCTTGCTCCCGCGTTTACACGCATCCTCACGCTCTCGGCTGTAACTTTCGAGAGTGTCTTCATCTGCTTCGGCGGAGCGTTTGGGCCTCCAACGGATACTCCGCGGCCCTGTCCGGCGGCGCCGGGCAGCGATTCCACCTCCGGCGGCTCCTCTTCGGGCCCACCCGACTGATCTTCATCCGGTTCCGGGCCGGGCGCTTTCGAGTCGCCCTGGTGTGGGTCCTCGGGATTCCACTGGTGGACAAGGTCGGCATAGACTGGAAGCACCTTCTTCTCCAGCGTCGTCAACATGCCCCCGATGTCGTCGGAGTCCGCGGCGCGGACGATGTGTTTCCACGTCCGCTTCACCGCCTGTGAAACTCCGTCTGGCAAGGCCGGCCTCTTGGCCGCGGCCAGTTCGGGCCAGCTTGACTCGATCCACCTCAGCGTTAGCGCGTCCACGTAGGCGTGATGGGGAGGACGGTGGCGCTCCATATCAAGCCCCGGCGGAAGCCGCAGATCGTCCTTGGCGTGCAATTCTGGCTCGTCGGAGTAGAGCGCCTTGAGAAAGACCTCGGATCCCGGATAGCGCCGCAAGTGCATACGGTTGACTCGCATGTCGTTGACCGTGTTCACGAGCAGGTGGGCCGACGGTGCGCTCAATCCATGCCGCGAGGCCTTTCGCAGCCGCTTCGCGACCTCGGCGGACCCGCCGATCCCGGTGAACCTGGCCTCGGCGGCTTCGTGGCATACCGCGCCCACCATCCGCCACACGTTCCATTCAGTCAACAGGTTTTGCGGATACAGGATCACGTCTTCCGCGGGTATGTAGGACCACCACGCCCCTGGTAACAGGCTCACGGACAGATCCCCGAGGATCAGTCGACCGGCAAGCTCGAATTGGGCGGCGTCAAAGTATTGATTATCGATGCGAACCGCGGCCTCCTGATTCACGAAGGCCGCGCTCCTAGCCCATAGTTAATAAGCACCGGTTCCAGCACGCGCTGGATTTCCGTCGACGCGCCTTCCAGCGCGCCCCGGCGGTACCAACCGGTCAGCTCGCCGTTCGACCGGGATCCCTGCACCATCGCCGCCATCTCCGCGGTGGTGAGGGCGGTCCTCTCGGCTACCGTCGCGGCAAGATCGACGGGTATGTTCGACAGGCTGCCGTCGAAGCCGGCATCGGCGGTTCCGGCGAGTATCGCCCGGGATACCGAGGCGAGCTGGATCATCCCCGCCGTACATTCCCGGCTTATCCGGTCGCCGGCTATGTAGTCCAGAATCGCGACTTCTTCACTGGGCGGCGGATAATCGATCGCGACGATGGCGCCGAATCTGTTTTCCACGCCTTCGTTTAGCGGCTTCACGCCGGGGCCGTCCGCGTATCCCGTTGCGACCATGCGGAAATCCGAATGAGCGCGAATGGCGGATCCATCGGGCAGGGTGACGAGTCCACCCTTGTCGAACAGCCCGTTGATGATCGAGTGCACGTCGGGATATGCCATGTTGTATTCGTTGATGATGACGAACAGGCCGTCTCGGACCGCCTGCATGAACGCCTGGATGCTCCAGCGAGTCGCCCCGCCCTGAAGCTGCCTGACAGCCGTAAGATCTCCCTTGGCGGTCTCCCCGGTGAAGGAGAACTCCACCGCTCGCAGACTCCACAGACGAGCTATCGTTCTGGCGATTGCGGATTTACCGCTGCCCGTGGGGCCTTTCAGAAATACGGGATAGCCAGCCAGCAACGCTCCTTGCGCCAAACGAATAGCGGACCACGCCGAACGGGTAAGGCATGGAAGCGCGGCGCGCGACGACGGCACGCTCCCCAGGGGCGTCGGGAAATTGAGTCCGCGCTCTCGACGGAGCCGCCGTCGAACGTCAGCCAGCGCGACCGCATCAACCACTCGCTCTCCACCGGGACCGGTCGCCGAGAACTCCGGCGGGGAACCCGCGCGCCAGACTATGCGCGCCACGCTGCCGTCGGACAGCTTGACTTGCTCGCCTTCATCAACGCTGCGTGTTTCCGGCGGGTTGGAGGCAGACTCGAACCGCATCGAGCCGGGCAGCGGGACGGCCTCTCCGGAATCGGGCAATTCGGGCGAAAGCAGGGCGCGGTTGAAAGCGTCGCCGTAAACGGTCGACGCGCGGACCATGCCGAGAGATGCTCGAGTCATCTGGAACGTTTGCTTTTGCATCTCCGGCGGGGCGATTGTCAACACGGCCCGCTCTCCAACCTCGGCCAGCGGCATATCGCTGATCCGGGACAGCGACAGCCAGTGCACCAGCGTTCTGGTTGACACGCGATCGCGCATCTGACCACCAACTTCGTCGTGATTCCGGAGCGCGTCCGCAAGCGTGACCATTCGCTGGCAGATGGTGGGATTCGCCTTGAGGTCCAGATCAGCGAAAATCCACTGGCGGTCGAATTCGAACTTGAGGGCTTCGGCCTCTTCCTTCGGCGGCAAAAACGTCATCGGAACGTTGCCGAGTCCGAGGCCGAACCTTCGCTGCAACGACCGGCCGATTTCCATCGTCCCAATGTAGTCGGGATTGGCGGTCGCGATTATCCCGAAGTTCTCGTGCAGCTCGAGTTCCACATTGCCCGTTTCAAGCCCGGAGAGAACTATGCGGCCCGTGTCCATCGCCTGGGTCAGAACGCTCAGCAAGTCGGGCGGAAGCATGTTTATCTCGTTGATTATCAGCATCTTGCCGACGAGCATCGCCTCGGCAGCGGGGCCAAGCGCGCTGATGGTCGATTGACCACCCTTGCCCGCTTCCACCTCGGTCCGCCTGAAGAAATCGGCGAGTGTGGTGTCACCGCTGAAATTCAATTCGACGAACGGCTCGCCCGCGACATAGCAGAACGTCTTGGCCATCGTCGTCTTGCCGCACCCCGTGGGACCGGTAAGCAGAACAAAGGTCGGGACGCGGTCATTCGCCGAAATGTCCGCCATGCGCTCCAGCACTTCCGCCATGCTGGGAGTGACGTGTAGAAAGACCTCGTCGATGCGGGCCATTGATCCCGCCAGATCGCTGTCGGTATTGCTCCAGGCCCGGGCGCTTGCCGATGACTGGCGGTCCCGCGCCGGTTCGTGTAACCGCCGTCTCGCAAAGCTGCGCCCGCGAATCTCGAACTCGTCGCCGGAAACCCGAACGAGCGGGCCGAGCTTTAGTTCAGCGGCGCTCCCGGGAGCGGATGCCTGGTCAAGGGTTGATCTGGCGGTTTGTTCCCCAATCCCGCCGAATAGGTTTCTAAATACGTTTCTCAAAACAAAAGGACCGTAAGCGTTAGGGCTGCGTCGTCCGAGTAACCGGCCAGAATCTCGTGAGTATATCGGTCGGACGGCGGCTTCGCGGATGCCGGCGCAGACCGTTCCGCCGGGACTACCGGAAGCTGAGTACGCCCGCACGCCGATGGGTTCGCATACGGCGTCAGGTTCATCGACCACGACTCAAACAAGCTCGCGCAAACGCGGCGTGAATTTGACCGGCCCGGTCCCGCGGTTCGGCGACGCGCTCCTTTTCGCAGGCGCCCAACGCGAAGGCGGCGCGGGCGTTACGAAGAACTAATGCGGCGCACTCCACTGAGGCGGTCGAGACAGCTTTCTAGTCTCCTGCGTAATCACGTCGACAACGGCCGGCTGCCCCTCGCGCGTGGCCCTTATGGCGCGCTCGTAAGCGGGGCGCAGTTCACCGGGCTCGGTAACCCGCTCTGTGTAGCAGCCGAGCGCCGCCGCGACACCCGCATAATCTCCGGTCTGGGTAGACGTCCCGTACCGCTTGATCGCCTCGGGAATCGCGCGATCATAGCCGCTAAAAACGGAGTCATGTTTAATCACGGTCATTATCGGCGCCCGCTCGCGAACCGCGGTTTCCCAATCCATGCCGGTCATGCCCACGGAGCCGTCGCCCATGACGTTGACTACCAGTTTGTCCGGGTTTGCGATCTTGGCTCCCATGGCAAGGCCTATCGAAAAGCCAAGCTGTGAAGATTGCCCCCACCCCAGATAACTCCTGGGAACCGTTGACTGATAGAAAACGCTCTGAATGTCGCGAGACGCGCCGGACTCGTGCGTGATCATGGTGGTGTCCGGATCGACCACGTTCCAGAGCTCGCGGAACATCCGGTAGCCGTTGACGGGCGAAGAATCGTCGCTGAACAGCGGCTCGTACTCGGCAAACCAGGCCTTCTTTATCGAGGCGATCAAGTCCACGTTCTTGGCCCGCAATCCGTTCTGCCCGCTGGCGCCAAGACGGCGCAGCTCCTCGACAACCTCGGCGAGGAACAGCTTTGCGTCAGCGACGACAGGCAAGTCAGTGGCGTACTCCTTGTTCAGATCGACCGAATCGATTGTCGCGTGAACGATTGTCTTCCCCGCCGGGACGCGCGGCGTGAACGGCGCCCTGCTCAAGCTGCTTCCCACGGCGAATAGCAAGTCGCATTCGTCCAGAAAGTGGGCGGCCATGTACGCGGCGGAAAAGGCGCCAACCCCGGCTGACAGCTCGTGAGTTTCGGGGAAGCCGCTCTTGCCCTGCAGCGTGGTCATTACCGGCGCCCCGCTCAGCTCGGCCACCGTTTGGAGCTCCTCCGAAGCCTCGGCGTACAAGACTCCCTGTCCGGCCCAAATAAGCGGGCATCTTGCCGCGAGCAACCGCTCGGCGGCCTCGCGCGCGGCCCCGGGTTGCGGAGCCGGCGGCATTCTTGGAATCGGCTTGTAATCGACCGCTTCCGCGTACTCGGCGTCGCACACGTCCATCGGCAATTCCAGCATCACAGGCTGCGGGCGTCCCGACCGCAGGGCCGTGAAGGCTTGGCGCAGCTTGGGCAAGATCTGCTCGGTGGAGATGACTTTTCGAGCCATCTTCGTGGTGTTCGAGTAGTTCGCAACGCTGTCGAACGTGGGCGGCGTACCCAGGCTTCTGAGCATGGTGTAGCCCGGCAAGACCAGCAACGGGGTTGAATCGGTAAACGAGTGCGCGACGGCGGCAAACGCATTCTCCGAACCGGCAAGCTGCTGAACGGTAAATACGCCCAATTGCCGTCCGTTGGTCGACCGCGAAACGCCGTCGGCCATATTGCCCGCCACGCGTTCCTGCCGCGACGTGATAACGCGAACGCCCGCCACGGCCATTGCGTCCAGCAGCGGCGTGGAGGGATAGCAAAACGCCTTGTCGACCCCCTCGATCTTCAGGACTCGTACGATGGCATCGGCTCCGGTCATTCGATCAAACCTCCTCGACCACCACCAGGCGGCGCGCCACTATTTGGGATTCAGCCCCTTAACGGAATCTTTCGAGCACTGATTAACGTAAGCTAACAGGCTGAGGAATCAGAATCGAATCGACGCGCGACGGCGGCGGCAAATGGCAACCTCAAAGCAGACGACATGACCGGGATATTCACCGACCCTCTGGACAAAACGGAGCATATACACGAAGTGCAAGTCAGGCCTCTGAGAGTCAACAGAGACCCGAGGGGCATACTCGTCGAGACGCTCAGGGCCGACTGGAGCGACATATTCGATTCGGAGCGCCTCCCCTTCGCGCAGACCTATTACTCCATCACCGAGCCGAACGTGGCTCGTGACGAAACCGAATGGCACGTCCACCAACATCAGGAGGACAGATTCGCCGTGCTTTCCGGCGACCTGGTGATTGGGCTCCACGATCCGCGCGCCGATTCCCCCACCAGGGGGCGCATCAATCTGTTCCGACTGGGTGAATCGCTGGGCGACGACGGCCAGATCGCCGTTTTGATTCCCAAGCGGGTCCACCACGGATTCTTGGTAGGACCGGACTGTCCCGCCGTTCTAACCAACTTCCCAACCAGGATCTACGACCCGGGCGACGAGGGGCGGATACCGTTCGATCAGGTTGGCGCGCGTATGCCGGACGGCGCTGTGTTTTCGTGGGACCTGGTCAGAAAAGCGCTGGGCGCTCGGACGACTAGCATCTGACTGTTGACGCGGCAGGCGGCCAGGTCGAATGGCGCGAACTGCGCGGCCGCAGGCCTAAACGGGGTTCGGGTAGTGCTTGAGAGTCTTTATTACTTCGCGGGTAAGACGCGAGGGAGTGGACGCGCCGGAGGTGACGGCGACTCTCTTGATCCCGTCGAACCACTCGGGGCGAAGGTCGGCAACCGAGTCGACGAGGTATGCGGGTTTGCCAACGCGCTCCGTGACAACCTCGACGAGCCGTTTTGAATTCGAGCTGCGCTCGCTCCCTACGACGACGACAAGCTCGACATCGGCCGCAGCCTCCACAACCGCCTCTTGCCGGTCCTGTGTGGCCCGACAGATGTCGTTGTGGATTTCGGCGTCGGGGTATTTTCGCTTGATGCTTCGGATTGTCTCAGCCGTATCCCACACGCTGATGGTGGTCTGAGTAGTGACGGCGATGCGATCGCTTTCGAGATCCAACTGCTCGACGTCGTGGCTGTTTTCAACGAAGTGCACTTTCCCGGGGACTTCGCCCAACACGCCCACCGTCTCCGGATGCCCCCGCTTTCCGATGTAAATGACTTCGAACCCGCGGTCGGCGAGATCGATAACGAGATCGTGAGTAACCTGAACGTCGGAGCAGGTGGTGTCGACCGATTTGAGCCCTCTGGCGCTGAGCCTTTCTCTAACCGTCGGCGACACGCCATGGGCCGTAAGGATGACGGTTCCCTCGTCGATTAGTTCCAGGCCGGCCAGACGGTCGTCACTGTCTATGAGCTCGACGCCCATCTCCTCCAGTTCCGCGGTCATGTGCTCGTTATGCACCAAGTAGCCCAACATATATTTCGGCCCTGAATCGCGCTCGGCAAGCTGCTTGGCCATGTTCATGGCAGTTACAACGCCGTGGCAATATCCGCGCGGCGTTACCGCTATCACTTCCAAAACGAGGACTCCCATACGTTTCCGTGGAACTCACGCCCATCTCCGCTACGCTCCCCCGATGCCCCCCAACTTCTATTCTATGTAATGTCGGCCTAATGCGTGCGCACTTGAAATTGCCTCCCCATAATCGCCCGGTCCGCACCGACTATGCTCATGCCTGCCTAATGCCGCCAAGGCCGGGTTCGCGCTAGCATTCCCAACGCGCTAAGCCGAGCGGTCCCCAACGGTGGAAGCACCCTTGTCGAAGACCATCTTCAGAGTAGGAATCGTCATCCTGCTCGTTGCGCTCGCCTGGATGCCGGCGGTCGGATCGCGGGCATCCGCGACTGGAGCGGGCGCGAGACTCGCCGCGGACAACGGCGATCGGGCATTCCCCGCGCTTGACGGCGTAGGGCATCTTGCAGCCGGACAGGCGGAGGTCGCCACCGAGCGACCGCGAGCCGATCCCGGCTCGAAAGAGGACCGAATCGACTTGTTGAAGTGGATTGCCGCCGGAACCCTTGTCGTCGCGCCGCTGGCCGCCCTGCTCGACGGCGCGCGCCGCCGCGTCCGGCGTCGACGTTCATAGACCACGCCCGCAACAAACTGGTTAGGGCGACAGAGTCTCCAGATCGGCGGCAGCTACGTTTGAGCGGCGAGGATGGTCGCTTCCCACTCCGCCGCGTTGCGCTCCGCCGACACCGCATCTTCGGCTTCGGACAGGACAGCAATTGACGGCTTGTCGCGAAGCGGCAAGAGCACCGTTCTGGATTCAGCGGTTGAACCGCCGAAGACCAGCCCGTGCCCAAACTCGCGCAATCGCGGCCGGCCGGGGTCGTTCAAGACCTGCATCACGGCGGCGCGCTTCTCCCACAGACAGGGGACTTGCAGCTCCACTTGCCGTATCGTCGGCAGTGACCGCGCCAAATCCGCCAGGCTCGACTCGGACCTGGCCAAAGCTTCGGCCAGCTTCAACGTAGACAGCAGTCCGTCGAATCCCACGTGAACGCCGGGAAAACAGAACGCGCCCATAGCGTCGGTCCCCACCGACGCGCCGCATCTTCGCGACTCGAGCACTATCGACTGCGGCTGGCCGCTGGCCCAAACAAGATTCGCTCCCAGTGATTCGAGATGGCGAGCAAGCACCGCGGGAGTGCGATCGGGAATGCAGAACGTCGCGCCCGGACTGTTTTGAAGCTGGAGCGCAAGCAGCGAGCCCGTCAGTTCGTTCGAGCTAAGCGCCTCGCCCGAACCGTCCACGACTTCAATGCTTGCGCCGTCGGTGTCGATGCGAACCCCCATGTCCGCGCCGACCGTCGCCGTGATTCGGGAAAGAGTGGAAAGATCGCCCCGATGCCTTCCCGATCCGCTGACGGCGACGTGCGAACAGCCGAACCGATTGAGAATCGCGGGCAGAATCGCCTCGGCGGCTCCACCCGCGTAGTCGATAACGAGCGCGGGGGCGCCCCTGCGCAGAGCCTTCACGTCCAGCGCGCCGGCGAGCGCGTGCGCGTAGTCTGAATGAATGTCAACGACTGCTATCTCACCTATCTGGTCAATCGGCACGCGTCTGAAGTCCTCTCGCGCCATGATCGAATCGATTGAACGTTCCACGTCGCCCCCGAGGTCGGAGCCGTCGCCCCCCAGGAGCTTGATATCGACGGAGCTTGCTTCATCGGGCGACGATCGAACGTGAACGCCCGCATCGACATCTCCCATTCCGGCGCGGAACCTCGCGGCGGGAATCGGCGACGCGCCAATGTCCAGGACCGTGACGCCGCTCGACGTCAGACCCGACATCAGAGCGCGCTTGATCATGCGCGCGGCCCGCGAGGGATCGCGATTGGCAACCACCCGATCGGTGGGTTTGAGCACCGACCCAACCGCCGCGCCAACTCTAGCGGCAAACTCTGGAGTCATTTCTATGTTGGCGAGACCCGTGATTCCCGACCGCCCGAACGGCGAACGCCTGGCCTGCGATCCATGGACCAGGGTTTCGGTTACGACGGCGCCGTCGTCGACGCGCTTGTTAGGCCAAATTTTTACTCCCGAACGCACCGTCGCGCCCTTGCCGACGATGCAGTTGTCGCCGAGCACGGCGGCTTCCTCGATCCGCGCTCCCTCGTGAACCGTGGATTGCCTGCCGACCACGCATGAGAGCAGGTTGGCCTTGCGGCCAACGTAGCTGTTGGCGAGAAGGACGCTCTGGTCGATCCTGGCGGCGGCCTCGACTACCGCGTAGTCGCCGATTGCGGTGGGGCCGTTGACTACCACACCCTCCCCGATTTGGCAGTTGCGTCCCAGGAGAACGTTGCCGAACAGCCTGGCTTCCGGATGAATCTCCGCGCCTTCTCCCAGCATCAAACCGCCTTCCGGGTGGGGCAGG
Organism: Chloroflexota bacterium; assembly: GCA_965263025.1. GTDB lineage: Bacteria > Chloroflexota > UBA11872 > UBA11872 > VXNJ01 > JAPOVO01. The sequence continues at coordinate 1,828,455 of OZ253578.1, forward strand.
TCGATTCCCGCCTTGCCGTTTACGGCATCGGAATTCGCGCGCCGGTATTCGTCGGCTGTGCCAACATCCGTCCAGTACCCATCGGCTACGAAGCCGTACAAAGGCAGCCTTCGGCGGAGCATCTCCGGAAACACGTCATTGCTGAAATCGAACGGTCGGCCATTGGGGATCAGGTCAAAGATGCTCGGATCAATCACATAAATGCCGGTGTTAATGGTATTGCCGAGCACCTGATCCCAACGCGGTTTCTCCTGAAAGCGGAGAATCCGCCCTGCTTCATCCGCAATGACGACTCCGTATTCAAGCGGATTCGGAACCCGATGGAGGGTGAGCGTGGCGGCGGCTCCGGATTCTTTGTGGAAATCGACGAGCGCGGTCAGGTCGAAATCGGTCAGAGCGTCTCCGCTGATCACGAGGAACGGCTCGTCCAGATAATATTCCGCGGCCTTTACGCTTCCGGCGGTGCCCAGCGGAATCTCTTCCAGCGAATAGTGGATGCGGGCGTCGAGGTCCTGACCTTCACGAAAGTAGTCCTGGATCACTCCAGATAGGTACTGGACGGTAACAAGGACGTCGCGAATGCCGTGTCGTTGTAGAAGCCTGACAATGTGTTCCATCACCGGGGCGTTGGCGATGGGGACCATGGGCTTGGGGCGGTCGACCGTCAGCGGACGCAGGCGCGATCCTTCACCGCCCGCCATCACTACAGCTTTCACGAATGCAGCTCCGCCGGCCCGTCGCGGGCTACGCCTTCAATAGCTCCATTCAGAGTGTAGTTCGCGGCGGCGGCAGCGCTGAAATCGGCGCCGCGGCACAAGGGTCTCGGAGACCGTTCGTCGGGTCGATGTCGCCAGTCGAGCTATGCCGAGTTATCCGAAGACCACGAGCTAATTCGGGCCTCGTCTGGCGCTCCCGGGCAGGGCGGCGTCGACAGCCCCCTTTTCGCGCGCCAGCTCGAGGTAGACCTGAGTGGTCGCGGGACTCGCGTGCCCCAGCAGCGACTGGACTTCCGGGATGGACGTGTCGCCGCGCAACCGATGGGTCGCAAATGAATGGCGAAGCGTGTGCGGGGTAGTCGGCGTCTCGATCATCGCGGCGGCGGCGTGCCCTTTGATAATCAACCAGAATCCCTGCCGAGTGAGCCGTTTTCCACGATGGTTGAGAAACAGCGCCGCTTCGTCCGGAGATTTGAGCAACTTCCGGCGCGCGCCGCGAACGTAGCCCAATACGGCGTGCACCGCGCGGGCGCCAAATGGAAGATGCCGCTGCCGGCCGCCATCCCTGCCGCACATCACCACGCCGGAGTCGAACTGCACGTCGTCAACGTCGAGTGCAACCAGCTCACTCACCCGCATCCCGGTTGCATATAGAAGCTCCAGCATCGCGCTGTCGCGATGGCCTTCGGGCGTGCGGGTCGAGGACGCCGCTGCCAGAAGCCTGTCGACGTCGTCAACCGAAATGACGGTAGGACGCTTTTTAGTAACTCTCGCGCCGCCGAGTCCTTTGGTTGGATCGGCGAGCGCCTTCCCCTCCGAAACCAGGAATCTGTACATGCTCTTGACGGCGGCGAGCTTTCTGGCCTGCGACGAAGGTTCGTATTCGCGGTCGGCCAGGAAGCTCAGGAACGCGGATATCGCGGTGCGATCGGCGTTCCAGGAGTCGAACCCGCGATCGCTGAGGAACCTGGCAAACTGGTTTAGGTCGTTCCCATACGCGGCGACCGTATTCGCCGAAAGCCCTTTCTCATCGCTTAGATACTTCAGGAAATTCGGAATCTCGAGAAGCAAAACCGGGGGCTTTCGCTTCGCCCTGCGAACCGAGGCCATCAGTCACAGTTCAGTGCGCGTGTAAGCAAACGGCAGACCGGCGGCGTGCGCGACGCAATCATCCGGACCTTACAGATCCTCCACCAGCACGACCCGGGCCGGAGCGCCGTCGCCGCGGACAATCTTCAGAGGCAAGCAGAACAGCGTATAGTGCCCGGCGTTGATATTGGAGAGATCGATCCCCTCCAGAATAATCAGCCGATTCCCGAGCAACACGCGGTGTGTGTCGCAGTTGGCGTACTCGTGAGCCTCGACCGACAGATAGTCGATTCCGATGAGTTGAACGCCGTGATCTACGACCCATCTCGCGCCTTCTGGCGAAATGTTCACGAAATCCGATTCGAACTCCTTGCTGGAAAGCAACCGCCTGGTCGAGTTCGAGGTTTTGAGCAGCAGTCTTCGCACTCCCGGCGGGATCCGCGCGGCGTCGAAATCCTCGCGTCCCACGCTGTCGGTTGACTTGATCTCGGCAACGTAGGCGGGGCCACAGAGCATGTTCAAGTCAAGACGGTCTACCGTGGCGGTTCCGTCGAAAAAGTGCGCGGGCGGCGCAACGTGAGTCCCGGTGTGGGTGCCCATTTCCAGCCGGCTTATGTTCCCACGGTCACTGTCGGCAGTCTTGGCGATGGATTCGAGAATTACGTCGGGGTCGCCCGGCCATTGCGGCGTAAGCGGACCCAGTGGAACGGAAATATCGTGGATCTTCGTTTCGATCCCTCCTCGTTACACTACGGAAGCGTCGTCGGAAGCGGAGGCGCTATCGCAAGATCTGCTAACACCGGCCCCAAGCCTTTGACCGGAACCTCGCGACCTCCCATTCCCAAATGTATCGACGCGGCGAGCGATTGTTATGTTAACACGGACGGCAAGTTCAGCGCACCGAATCCGCGTATGCATTGCCCGTAACAGACGCCTGTTTACCGCCGGACGGGTTTGGATATAGATTCAGTTCTTCGCGGCGGGGCGTCGCGCCAACCCCATGGCGTTATGTTCCCAACGGGAAAGTAGAGGAGAGCCTTGTCTGACAACAGCCTCGACGGCAACCGCGCGCTCGTAACCGGCTCTACCAGGGGTCTGGGTGAAGTTATCGCAAGGCGGCTTGCCGGCGAGGGCGTCTGGGTGGTCGTCAGCGGCAGAGACCGGCAAAACCTCGACCGCGTAGTCGACGAGATTCGTCAGGCCGGCGGACGGGCCGACGGGGTTTCCGCCGATCTCTCGGCGCCCTCGGAGGCCGGCCGACTGGCTCGGGAATCAATCGATATTCTGGGCCACGTCGACATCCTGGTTAACAACGCGGGCATGAGCATCCGCGAGCCGCTCTGGGAGGTTTCCGAAGAGCATCTGGATTACCAGCTAAACGTCGACTTCCGGTCCTACTTCGTCCTCGCGCAAGCGGCCTGCAAGACCATGATCCCCCGGCGCAAGGGAAGGATCGTCAACATCAGCACCAACGGGGCGTTTCAGGCGCACCCGATGACTGCCGTCTACGATTCGTCGAAAGGCGCCGTCGAGTCGCTGACGCGATGCCTTGCAACCGAGCTAGGCCGCTTCAACATCTCCGCCAACGCCGTGTCGCCGGGCTACGTGCCTATAAGACCTGGCAGCGAGGAAGACATGTATTCACACGTGCCCGTCGACGAGACGATTCCGCTCGGTAGAGCCGGCACGGCGGACGACGTGGCATCGATGGTGCTTTTCTTGTGCCGCCCGGAATCGAGCTGGATATCGGGTCAGGTGATCTCGGTCGATGGCGGCAGACTCGCGCGGCTGGCCGTTCCGCCGCAGCCCGAACAACCTCCCGAGCCGAAGTTCTAGTCCGCGGCTGAGGCCCCGCGAGTTCCGCGCGTGGCCTGGGACGATACGGCGGGGGAGAAGACCGATCTAACGTCGAACCTCGCCGTTGCGGTCGATCCCCGCGATCGGGCCGAGTCCGTCGAACGCGACCGCAGTCAACCACGTTCGCAGCGATTCCCCAGCCCCAAGCTTCAGGCTGTCGCCCGCTTCGACCGCCCGGTCGAACGGGACCTGGAACGTCGAGAACGGCTCGAGAGCCACCGTATAGCCCTTGCTCCACCACGGCGCGCCGCCGGCTTTATTTCCGATCCGCCAGTCCCAAACGGTCTTGAAAACCGAAAGGTCGAACGCCAATCCGAATCCCGCGGCGAGCCTGGGATTCCTTATCGCGTACCAGCCTTCGGTCATGTCGTGAACGAAAGACTGGTTATGCTCGATCTCGCCGGGCCCGGCGACCATGGACAGGTCCGCCGGACCGTCCTCCGAGTGCGCCTCTGGCCAATCCAGCCCCTCCGCATACCTGAGGCGGGTTCCGGGCGCTCGGTCCGGCCCCCAGATCGTGGCTTTGCTAGACGGGAACTGAATCTCGCAATCAGGCCCCAGAAACGGAGCGCCAAACGCTATGTGGTGCCCCCACATCAGGTCGATCTCCTCACCGCCTTCGTTAGTGGCGGTTTCCTCGATATGCAACGTCGGCGCGTCCGACCTCAGAGTCATGACCCTTTGCAGCCGGAACGGGGTCAATCGGCATCTCGTCTCGAAGCGTACGGAAACCTCATCGGGCCGGTCGGTCAAAATGTCGTGCGACCAGGGAAGACCGTGCACCTCGCCGTGCTGCCCCAGCTTGGCGCCGCGGTACTCGACGCCGACGCTTCCGAGAGGGAAGACCTCTTGCCATCCGGTGAAGTAGAACAACGAGAAGCTGCCTTCGGCGGGCGGCAGCGATGGCGCGAACGAGCCCGGCGCCTGCGGCTCAAGCGGGGGACGCCATAGGAAATCAACGTCGCGGGGCTTATAAAGTAGCTCCAATATGTCCGCGCCCTTGCCGGACAGTACGGTTACTCTTAGCGGAGCGTTTTCCATGACAATAGCTGGTAGTCCGAAAATCTCTATCTCGGACACGCGGCATCCGAAGTTACGGCTCCGAGCGAAAGGCATGACGGCTCCCCCAGATTGGATTTTTGGGCATTCTAGCCGCCCAACCGGACCGAGCGGATCCCTCGCTCTGGCGGTTAAGGCGTCCTTCGCGATGAGCAAGTCCCAATAGCATGCTAAGCAAGACGGCCCTCAGAATTACGGTCGGACTGACCGTGCTGATTCTGATTCCGATTCTGGTTGTGATCGGACTCGGCGCGTACGGTCAGTCCCTCGGCGGGATTTCAACCGGCGTCGGACGGCAAGGCGTCGAATTGACAGTCTTGCCCGCGTCGGGCCGTCTCGGCTCGACTCTGCGCGTCGAAGGGGCCGGCTGGCCGCCGCGATCGGAGATCCGCCTGGATTTCACCCGGGCTGGTCAGGACGGAACAGCCGTCGGACCGCCGATCAGATTCGGCGGGATTCTGTCCTCGCGCAGCGGAAAGTTCGCTTCCGAAGTGGTGCTTCCGACAACCCTGCCCATGCCGCCCGGATCGCAGCTTCGAATCACCGCCACCGCGATCGAGGTCCGGGAACGTGGTATTCACGCGACCGCTCCGTTTGCGGTGGAGGGGTTCGACAACGAGCTGGTCTTCGAGGCCGCGGACCCCGTCAGCGGGGCCCGCATCAGCGGCGTCGACGTTGAAATTCGGGATCGCTTCCGAACGCTTGTCGCGCGCGGCCAAACCGGATCAGACGGCGCGGCGCGATTTGCCGGCCTGTCTCCGAACCCCGGTTACTCGGCCACGGCACAGGTCCACGGCCGCAAGATTTTCCGGTCCGCCGCTTTTTCCATACCCGAGTCGGGAATCCTGACGGTCACCGCCGAACTGGCGGAAGCACCGGACGAACGGTTCTTCGTGGGAGCCCGTTTCTATGCGGAGGACAATGCGATAGAGCTGATAGGCATCGACGCCGCCTCCGAATTGCCCGTGGCCGAACGCATCGAACTTGAATCGTGGGCGCGCTCGAATCGAGACATTACAGACGGCGAATCGGACGTGAAGTTGTTCTTCAACACCCGACACACGCTCGCCGGCATCTTCGGCGCTCCCGGCATCCCGACGGATGAGACCTTGCGAGACCTCCCGCTCGCCGTCTCCGCCTTGCAGGTGACGCGGCCGGTCGGGACGACAAGCCTGATCTACCAGCCGGCCGAGGGCCGCAATCTGGGCAGGCATCCGGCAACCGGAGAGCTCATCGTGTCGATGAATGACGGTCTCCAGGTGGGGATCGCCCTGATAGACCCGGTCTCGGGAATCCAGAGGTGGGCTGCGGTAATTGAGGGTCGCTATGTCGGACCGCTCCTCTCGTCAAACTCGGGCAAGGTCGTGATGTTCGGTAGGTGGGAAAGCTCGATCGTGGAGATCGACCTGACCGACGCCTCCGTAACGGAGTCCGACCTGCCGGCAATCCAGTCTCCCATCGCCGTGGGTAGGGACTATCAAGGTGGGTGGCTGGCGTTCTCCATGACAACCGGAGGTCTATACCGAATTGGCGCCGGCGCGGCTGTCGAGGTCGTGGCCGTATTGCCGGACTTGAAAAACCGGCGCGTGGCGCTCGAACCCGACCCCGCCGGCCCGAGCCTTCTCCTCCTGTCGCCAGGTGAGGGCCTGGCCTACGTGATCGATGGCGAGTCGGGAGCAACGCTGGCGATTATTCCAACCGAGAGCAGAATCGACGAAGCTCTCTTTTCCAGCGACGGCGGCCGCGTGTTCCTGGCTTCGCGGCAAGACCGCGTTATATACGTCTTTACGTGGCCAGGGCTTCAGAGGCTGGATTCCGTTTCGCTGCCGGAGTGATCTTCAGCCGCCAGGATGATGGACAAGAGGCCGTAATCCCGCAGGTGCTCGTCCGGCGCAACTGAGTTGAAAGCCTGACGTTCGCGCCAGTATGCTAGCAGTCAGACCTAGCGACTGCTAGGATTGTTCACCTTAAGCAAAACGCAGTGTGTTTTGAGACCAGAGGAGATTGAATATGGCCGCCAAGACCGAGCTTTCCATATCGCCGTTGGGTGATCGTCTCGTCGTGCACCCTGAACAGCGGGAAGAAGTTACCAGCTCCGGCCTGGTGCTGCCCGACACGGCCAAGGAAAAGCCAATGGAAGGCAAAGTGGTCGCCGTTGGACCCGGCCGGGTGCTCGACAGTGGCGAACGTCAGGCGATGGAAGTCAAAGAAGGCCAGGTAGTCCTGTTCGCCAAGTACGCCGGAACCGAAATCAAGCTCGACAACGACGAGTACCTGATAATCAGCGAGAAAGACGTGCTTGCCATCATGGGCTAAGCCCGACCTCGCTCAGCAGCAGTAAGGAAGGGAAGCATGCCGCCTAAAGATCTCGTATTTAACGAAGAGGCTCGCGAAAAGCTCCGAAAAGGCGTGGATACCATTGCGTCCGTGGTTGGGGCAACGCTGGGGCCCAAAGGGCGCAACGTGATGATCGGCAAGTACTCGACGCCCGAAGTCAGCAACGACGGTCAAAACATCGCCAAGCAGTTTGAGGCTCTGGAGGACATCCACGAAGACGTTGGAATGCGCATTGTCAAAGAGGCCGCCATCAAGACCGGCGACAAGGTTGGAGACGGCACGACCAGCTCGGTGGTGCTGGCCCAGGCGATCGCCCAGGCAGCCCTCAAGAGCGTTGCCGCGGGCGCAAATCCAATGTTTCTCAAGCGCGGCGCCGACCGTGCCGTAGCAGCCGCCGTCAAGTGGATGCGCGAAGTCTCGCGTCCAGTTGAGAGCGCCGAAGACATAGCCCGCGTGGCCACCATCGCGGCCAACGACCGCGACATCGGAATGGCCGTGGGCGAGATCATGGACCGCGTAGGCAAGGATGGCATCGCCATCGTCGACGAGAGTCGGGTCGGAACGCCGCTCCTGATTCGCTATGTTGAGGGAATGCAGCTCGACAAAGGCTGGCTTTCTCCATACTTCGTCACGAATTCCGACCGGATGGAGGGGGAACTCGAAAATCCCCTGATACTTCTGACCGACCAGAACGTCAAAAGCGGGCAAGAGTTCCTGCCCATGCTCGAGCGGATCGCCGCTTCGGGCAACCGGAACCTGTTTCTGGTAACCGGCAACCTCTCCGGCGACGCATTGGCGGTAGTAACCCTCAACAAGCTCAGGGGAGTACTCAACACGGTCGCCATCAAGGCCCCCTCCTACGGGGACCGAATGAAAGATATTCTCGGTGACGTGGCCGTCCTGACGGGAGCGCGCGTCGTTTCCGAGGACATGGGCATCGCCTGGGAGAACGTGCCTCTCGAATGGCTCGGCACTTGCAGACGGGTGACCGTAAACAAAGAAGCAAGCGTGGTCATGGAGGGGGCCGGAAACGAAGCCGACATTCTCGATCGCACCAGGCAGATTCGCCAGCAGATGGAGTCCGCCGACAGCGACTGGGATCGCGAGAAGCTCGAAGAGCGGCTTGCAAAGCTCTCTGGCGGAGTGGGTGTGCTTGAAGTCGGCGCGCCAACCGACGTCGAGCTCCGCGAAAAGAAGGCCCGGGCCGAGGACGCCGTCCACACAACCCGCGCGGCAGTGAGCGAGGGAATCGTCCCAGGCGGCGGGGTCGCCTATCTCCGCGCCGCCGGCGCAGTCGAAGCCGTGGCCGAGGAACTTGAGGGCGACGAGCGCACAGGCGCCCGAATGATCAAAGACGCTCTCGAAGCGCCTATTCGAAAGATCGCCGCCAACGCGGGCGAAACGGCCTCCCTCGTCGTCGACAAGGTCCGTCGAAATGACAACGTGTGGTACGGCTTCGACGCCTACGGAAGTAACTACGGCGATCTGTTCGAGCTCGGCGTCGTCGACGCGGCAAACGTCTGCGTTTCGGCGCTGCAGCACGCCAACAGCGTTGCCGGAATGATTATGACCACCGAGGTTGTCATCAACGAAATTCCTCAGCCCGCGGCGCCTGTCTCCCCCGATCAGATGGGCGATATGGGAGCGATGGGTGGTATGGGCGGCATGGGCGGCATGGGTGGTGGTATGGGCGGCATGGGAGGAATGGGCGGTATGGGCGGCATGATGTAGCTGCCCCGAATCAATCGGACCGACAACGGCCTGCTCCGTGCGCGGAGCGGGCCGTTACCGTTTGGGGATCTCGCGTATCGGTCTTCTCGCACAACCGTCAAGACCGGTTCCGCGCCCCCATGTAAACTTTCGATCTTCCAGTAACGCAGCATCAGGTGGAGGATCGTTTCGTGGAGAAAAACACAGGGTTTTCGCTCGACTCGCTGCTCAGCAGCGACGCAGCGGCCCGCAGTCAAGCCGATATGGATCGCGGCGGCGCTGGCGTCGAGACGCGCATCAGCATCGACGTGGGGCAGCCAGACCCCGCCTCGATGCCCATGGACGATCTAATCGCCGCCGCCGGGCGCGTTCTATCCACGGACCGGACGGCTCTTCTTTACGGCGACCGCCAGGGTTATGCGCCACTTCGCGAGCTGGTCGCTCATAAGGCGCTGCGATTGGAGTCGCTCGAGGTCAATCCCGACGACGTGCTAATCACAAACGGCTCCGGGCAGGCAATTGCCATGACGGCCCTTGCGTTGGTCGACCGGGGCGACTGGATTCTCATGGACGAGGCGAGCTGGGGGGTGCGCGTCTTCAAGGGATTCGGGACAAACGTATTTCCGGTCCGGTGGGATAACGACGGCCCCATCGTCGCCGACGTGGAGGCGGGCGTCGCGGCCGCCCGGAACCACGGCAAGCGCATCAAAATGTTCTACACGATTCCGAATTTCCAAAACCCGCTGGGCATAACCGCCAGCGTCGAGCGCCGCAAGGCTGTTCTCGAGATAGCCGGTGAGCAGGGATTCCTGATCCTCGAGGACGACGCCTACGTCGAATTGCGGTTCGAGGGTTCGCATCTACGCAGCTACTACGAACTCGACGAGAGCAGGAGCCGGGTCGTGCGGGCCGGAACGTTTTCCAAGATCTTCGGCGCGGGCATCCGGCTCGGCTGGACCATGTCATCGCGTGAGCTTCTCTCGGCGCTGATCAACTACAAGCTCGACGGCGGCACAAGCCCGTTTTCAAGCCGAATCCTCACCGAGTACATGCGCGGCCACATGTTCGATCACATCGACGAGCTAATCGACGTCTACAGACACAAGCGCGACGTAATGATCGGCGGGCTGCAAAAGGGGCTGGGCTCACGCGCGGCCTGGAGTCAACCCGACGGGGGATTCTTTGTATGGCTAACGCTTCCGGAGGGGGCGAGCGCCGAGAAGATTTGCGCCGCCTGCGGCCAGCGCGGCGTGTCTGTCTGGAACGGCGCGCAGTTTCGATGGGACGGTCAGGACGACAGTCACATTCGCCTCTCTTACAGCTTTGCCACTCCCGATGAGATTGAAGAGGGCGTGGCCGTCCTCTGCGAGGAAGTCCTCAAATCGGCGCCCACGTCAGGCGTCGTCATGAGCGCGGGCTCGCAGTGACCGACCGTCTGATCGCGCGGGAGCCGCTCGCAAGGTTTTCAGCAGCGCTATTCGAGGCCGATCTGCGAGGCGTTTACTCGCATGGCGCCGTCAGGCTCCAGCCCAAATACCTCCAGGAGCTTGCCTCGGGAAAGATCAAACCGAGTCCGGCGATCAGCGTTGCCCGGGAAGGTCCGGGCTTTGCCGTGGTCGATGGAGACGGCGGAATGGGACAGCTGGTATCGCGAGCGGCTATGGGCCTCGCAATCGAAAAGGCCCGGTCGACCGCCGTCGGGGCCGTCACCGCGCGGCACAGCCGGCATTACGGCGCGGCCGCCTTCTGGTCCATGCTGGCGGCCGATCAGGGAATGATCGGGTTTACATGCTCCAACGGACCCGGCGTCAACACAGCGCCTTACGGCGGAATCGAACCCTCGCAGGGCAACCTTCCGCTTTCGTGGGCCGTGCCCGCCGGTCGGGAGTTTCCCATCATGCTCGACATGGCGACGGGAGTGGTCGCGTTTGGAAAAATCGCCATGGCGCAGATTCGAAACGAGTCGATCCCCCTCGGCTGGGCCATCGACGAAGCGGGCAACGACGTAACCGATCCGGCCAAGGCCGCGGCTGTTCTGCCCGCGGGCGGACCAAAAGGTTACGGCCTTGGCGTGATCCTGGACTCGCTAGCCGGCAGTCTCAGCGGTGGAATGCCTTCGATCGTGCGCATGGACGAGAGTACCGACGACCAGTCCGCCAACGCTTCAAATCATTTCTTTCTCGCCATCGACGTAAGCAAGTTCATTTCCATCGACGAGTTCAAGAAGACGGTCGACAGCCACGTTCGCCTGCTACGCGGAATCCGGCCCCGCAAGGGGGTCGACCGGGTTTACGCGCCGGGCGAAATCGAATGGCTGACAAAGGAACAACGTCTGGCCGAGGGCATACCCTTCCGGTCCGAAGAGCTGGCGGTGCTCGAAAAAATGGGGCGCGACCACGGAGTGCGCCCACCCTGGAACTGAGGCGATAGGCGATGACAGGCGATTTTGAAGCGTATCTGGGACAAGATGGAAGCGTCGCGGAGCTCCTGAGGCTGGAGGATGACGCCGGCATCGAAACGGTCGTCCTAATGCCCACGATAGAAACCCGTCCCGCAAACGACCTCGTCGTTAAGGCGTCCAAAGAAAGCGAGCGGATAATCCCCTGCGCCTGCGTCAATCCCAACCTTGGACAGGAAGCGTACGACGAGTTCGAGCGGCTAGTCCGCGACCAGGGCATGAGAGGACTCAAGCTAATGTCGCCGAGGCACGGATACGTGATTTCGAGTGACATCTGCGATCCGTTGATGGAGACGGCGGCCAGCCTCGACGTTCCGGTCACCATCCACTCGCAAGGCACTCCGGCGCACCCACTCGAGATTGCCGAACTTGCCGGAAGACACCCCGACGTGCCGATCATCATGGATCACATGGGACATCGATATTGGGTTGAACAGGCAATACAGGCGGCTCTCCTGCGCGACAACATATTCCTGGGCACGACGATTGCCTCGTTCGAGCCCGGCGCCATCGCACGAGCCGTAGCCGAAGCCGGAGCGGAGCGGGTCGTATTCGGCTCGAACGCGCCCACCGCGTACCCGGACCTCGCCGTGGAGTCGATACGCCGCGCCGATCTCGGAGATCGCGCGCTGGGTCTCGTGCTGGGCGATAACCTCGCGCGAATCTACAAGCTGAGCTAGGGGCGAGCAGCCAGGCCTTCGACTCCGGCAAGGGCTATCTCAACACGGACTAATAGATCTCTTGACTAACTTAGGCTCAAGTCTTAAAGTTCGTCAAAGCTACACAAAGCGGTATAGCAATTCAAGGATGAATGACATCACGGAGACGACGTGACGTTCCTGGCTTCAATCGAACGTAACCCTCGCGGCGGGACTCCCGCGTCCGTCCGCGGGCCGACTAAACCCAAGCTCTCGACAATTCGTATGGCCGTGTGGATGTCTCCAAAGACTCGCCCGTGGGCTAAGCGCACACTCGCGTTCCGGCATTCGACAGGTTGCGATGGAAAGCGCGGCGGATCGCCGCGAATTGATGGATCAAGGCAAGCGCAACCCGGTTATCGGGCAGTCCGGGAACCTCGATCCACCGGTCCAAATCAAAGTCACTATTCGACGAAAGGAGGTCAATGATGGCCGAAGTGGGAATCGATGGTCTGGCCGACCTCGGCAGAGAGGAAAGCGAGCGGCAGACCAGAGAGGCTATTGACGCCGTGCTGCGAACGCTCCCCCAGGGGATAAGCGACGGAGTGTGTCAGGATTGCGGGTCCGAGATCGAATCGGCGCGCCTGGCTGTGCTGCCCGGCACGACGCAATGCTCGGCGTGCGCGCGAACCCGCGGCAAGCTCTCGGCAAGCGCCACACTGAACTAGCGGCAAAGGCTCTCAGCGAGGGCGGCGGCCTTAAGGCCGCCGCCCTCGCGCGTTAACGGGTCTTTGGTCGGAAAGCAGGCTAACGCTACGCTAGTGCTGTTCCGGCGCACCTGGGGGTGTTTGTTGACTGCGGCAACTGGGCTGAGATGCATCGACTGCGACCGGCTGCACCCGCTCGAATACACCCTGTCGTGCCCCGATTGCGGCGGCCTGATGTACGTCGAATACGACATCGACGCCGTGGCCTCGGTCCGGTTCGGCCAGCTTCAAGGCGACGGGCTTTGGCGTTACGCCCAATTGCTTCCAATAGAAAATCCCAACCACTTCGTGTCGCTCGGCGAAGGCCAAACGCCGCTAATCGAAACGCCCCGACTCGCGCGGGAGATGGGTCTGGACCGGTTGTTCGTCAAATTCGAGGGGGTCAATCCCACGGGCACCATCAAAGACCGCTCCACGGTCACCGCCGTCGCCGCGGCCCTGCAATTCGGCTTCGACCGGATCGCGGTCGTAACCACCGGAAACGCTGGATCGTCGCTTGGCAGCTACGCCGCGAGAGCCGGAATCCGCGCGTTCGTCTTCGCTTCCGCAACGTGCGCCCGGCCCAAGATCAGTCACGTCGCCGCCACGACGCCGGACTTCCACCTGTATGAAGGGAACTACGACGCCATGATCGGCGGATTCGACTCGGTGATCGACGAGGGCGCCGTGTTCGACGCCGGCGCCACCCGAAACGCCTACAAGCAAGACGGGAAGAAGACAATCGCCTATGAAATCTTCGAACAGATGGGGCTCCAGGTCCCCGATTTCGTCGTCTATCCCATCGGTATCGGTGAGGCGCTGCTGGCCGGTCAACGGGCGTTCGCCGAACTGAAGGCGGCCGGCCACGCCAGTTCGACGCCACGGCCTGTATGTGCTCAGTCCACCGAGGCCGACACCGTCATCCGCGCGCTGGAAACAGGCGGGCCGCTGATTCCCAGGACAATCGGCCACACCGTTGCCGAAGGCGTGGCCGTCGGCGACCTCGGCCCCAAGGGAGAGTGGGTATTGAGAGTCACCCGTGACGACCACGGACTGGGCGCCGCCTCGGACGACCGCGAAGTACTCGAATGGCAAGCCAAGCTCGCGCGCCTCGAAGGTATTTGGGCCGGCCCCACCGGTTGCGTTACGCTTCCCGCTCTAGCAAAGCTGGTCAGTCGGGGAGCGATTCCCGCGGACGCAAGCGTCGTCTGCCTCGTTACCGAAACAGGGCTTAAAGATGACGCCGAGCCTGCCGCGATGACGCCGCTCGCGCCTACGGTCGAAAACGTGCGAAACATCCTGTTGTCATAGATATCGTCAGGGAGGGAGCCGAAAGATGTTCGTTGTAGATTCCGCGGACAAGCCAGAAGTTGAGTCGCCGTTTCAGGGAGTGGGCAGGAAGAGCCTGGTATGGGGTGACCGCATGCTCTTCACTCAAATCATCATGCGCCAGGACTCCGTCGTCGAGCGTCACGATCACCCTTACGAGCAGATGGGATATTGCATCGAGGGAGCGATCGAACTAGAGGTTGGGGACGAGAAGGCCGTATGCAGCGCCGGATCGGCATGGACGATCCCGTCAGGAGCGCGACATGCCGCCAGAGCGCTTGAGGACTCTATTCTCGTCGAGGCCTTCAGCCCGCCGCGCGACGACTATAAGGACTGATCTCGACGGGCAGGTTGCCGAAGCCCCGATTCGGATCCGATCGGAATTCTAGAAGCGCCGCCGCCGCTCGCACCACTCGAAGGCCGAGATCGGAATCCCGGCGCGGATGACCCATTTATCCGGAGCCGCCCTGGCCCCGGATGGAGCTTTCTCGAAAAGCCGGGCGGCGCATAGCTCGTCGATCAATTCCGATTTCGTCTCCAACCGCCACTGGTTCCGGGCGTCGCTTCCATCGACGTGAGGCTGCGCCAGCTCCGCGATTCCATTGGAGGAGTCTTGTTCCAGACGGAAAACATTTGCCTGCCGCACTCCCGGAACGTCCTGGACGCGTTTCACAAGGGTTACAAGCAGATTCTCGGCTTCGGCGCTGACGGTCATGACTTTGATACTAATGCGTTATCGTGATTGATCGAAAGGACGCAATTGCGACGATGACCGGGAAGCGCCCGCGCTCAACCGCTCCGATGCTCACGTGAACGCCGACCGAACACCCCCAGCCTTCGAGACGGAATCCGAAGTGGACGATGCCATGACACAGCCTTCGCGGGCGGTCGTCGACCAGCTCGGCGGCGGCGAAGGCAACGTTATTTGTCTGGGAGTGGGCGGCAAGATGGGGCACACGCTAGCGACCCTTGCCATAAACGCCATAAAACAGGCTAACAGCGACAGAACGGTATTCGGCGTCTCGCGGTTTTCCGACGACCGCGCCGCTCGAAAACTACAATCCTCGGGGGTGAAAACCATTCGGTGCGATCTGCTGGACAGGACCGCCGTAGACAATTTGCCCGACGCAACGGACGTAGTGTTCATGGCGGGTCGTAAATTTGGATCGACCGGCGCCGAAGGTCTCACGTGGGCGCTCAACGCCTACATGCCGGGGCTTGTAGCTGAGCGTTTTCGGGACGCCCGGATCGTCGTGTTTTCGACAGGCAACGTCTATCCGTTCAGCTCTAGCACCAGCGCCGGCGCCGCCGAGTCGACCAGTCCGGCGCCCGTCGGCGAGTACGCCCAGTCCTGTCTCGGCCGCGAGCGCGTATTCCAGCACTTCTCGGAAGAGCTTGGGGCGCGAGTGTGCATCATGCGGCTGAACTACGCCATCGACGTCCGCTACGGAGTTCTGCTGGACATCGGCGGCCGCGTTCTGAATCGCGACCCCATCGACCTGTCGATGGGCTACGTAAACGTCATCTGGCAGGGTGAAGCCTGCGACCGGGCGCTCCGGTGTCTGGAGATCGCCGCCAGCCCGCCGACCGTGCTCAACGTTACGGGCGCCGAGACTCTGTCCGTACGCTGGATCGCCGAACGGTTCGGTGAATGCTTTGACGTTGAACCCCTGTTCGAGGGCAAAGAAAGCCCGGCGGCGCTGCTTAGTGACGCTTCCAGATGCGCGGAATTGTTCGGTCCGCCTCGGGTCTCGGCTCGACAGATGATCCTATGGGTTGCCGGCTGGCTGGCGCGCGGCGGCCCTACGCTAGCGAAGCCAACCGGATACGAGGTCAGAGACGGTCGGTTCTAGACTCGATTTCAGCGGCTATGCCCGACTTCGCCAATAGCGTCGAATTGCGGGCCGCGCCCCCATTCGACCTCGCGCAGGTTGTGCGCTCGCACGGGTGGATAGCGCTTTCGCCGTTTCGATGGGACGAGCAGCGCAAAACGCTCTCGACAGCATGTGAGCTCGAAGGCCATGTCGTGACGATATCCGTGATAGAGACCGAACCCGAAACCGTCGTTGCGCGGTGGAACGGCCTCGCGGCGGAATCCTCGGTTACCGAGGTGGTCGACCGAATGTTGGGCCTGTCGGAAGACCTCTCCGCATTTCAGCGAAAATGCCGGCGGCGGAAGAGATTTCGTCACGTAACGGCGCGCGGGCTTGGACGGCTGCTTCGTTCGCCCACGCTCTGGGAAGACGCGGTGAAGGTGCTGTGCACGACAAATATCAGCTGGGCGGGAACCCGGGGGATGGCGCAACGGCTGGTCGACGAATTCGGGTCCGAGGCGTGCGGCGGCACGCGTTGCTTCCCGGGTCCGGCGGCCATCGCCGAAGCCGGCGCGGAAGCGCTCGCCGAACGCGCCAGGTTGGGATACCGGGCGCCGCATCTCGCGGAGTTCGCCTCGGCAGTCGCAAACAACAGCATCGATCTTCGAAAATGGGAGGATCGAGAGGCTGACGCCAGCAAAGTCCGACGGGAGATACTGGCCGTCAAAGGCTTCGGTGAATACGCAACCGCCACTATCATGGCCCTCACCGGGCGATACGACCACGTGCCAATCGACACGGCATACATGAACTTCATCACGCGCCGCTATTTCGGTGGGGCCAAGCCTGACCGAAAGGCGGCCGAGGCGGTGTACGAGTCGTGGGGGAGGTGGAAGCATCTCGCATACTGGTTTGAGCGATCTCCGGATTGACGCGGCCGCCGGGAGCGATTGCATTGAGTGCTGACTGGTATGAGTTTCGCGGATTCGACCGCGATCAGATTCAGGCCGCTCGCGCGGCCTTTCTCGACCACTTCCCGAAAGACGGCCGAATACTGGACGTCGGCGCCGGGCGAGGCGAGTTTCTTTCAGCCGCGGCGGCGGCGGGCTTTCGGGCCGAAGGGGTCGACTCGGATCCCAAGGCGGTGGCGGCGGCAAACGCATCGGGCCTGCGCGTGGTCCAGGCCGACGCGCAGGACTTTCTACTCACGCATCCAGCCGAATTCAACGGTATATTTTGCTCACATCTGATCGAGCACTTGCAGTCTGACGAAGCGAAACGGCTGACCACCGCCGCCGCCGCCGCGCTCACGCGAGAGGGCATATTGTGCATCGTGACTCCCAACCCGGGAAGCCTGCCGACCATAACCCACGAGTTTTGGCGCGACCCGTCACACGTTCGGCCATACGACCTCGAAGCTCTTCAGTTTCTGTGTCAGAGCGCGGGGCTCGAGGTCATGGATTCGGGTCATACGCCCGCTTCCGAGCTTGGCCTGCCCATCGACCCGGACGATCTCCGGCTGAGTTTTGTCGAGCCGGAACCGGAGCAGCCGCCCGCCGGACAGCCTCGCGCGGCGGGGTGGGTGGCGAATCAGTTTCAAAAATCTCGAATGGCGCGCGAGCTCAATGCCGTCATCCATCGCCAGAGAATGCAAATAGAGCGTTTGGAGCAAAACGTCGCGCAGCTGTCGAATTCGCTCCGCCGGCTCCTCGAAGTGTTCTACGAACCGTCGGAGATTTTCGTCGTGGCGCGAAAGTCTTGACGGCGCGCCCGGCGGAATCCCCCGACCAATTCGGGGTATGCTGCACGTCCGGATTTCGCGGGGTATCGAGCTCCAGGAAACTCAGCCGCTAGATAGGTAGTCCAATGCCGCAGCAAGCCCGCATCACCGTCGAGGCCAGCCACCCGATCGCCCGGATCAGACCTGAGCTTTACTCGCAATTCATCGAGCCGCTGGGCAAGTGCGTATACGAAGGGATTTGGGTAGCCGATCAGCCCGAAATCCCGCAGGAAAACGGGATGCGGACCTTCGCGCTCGACGCGCTGCGCCGCCTCGGCCCGGCCGCCGTGCGCTGGCCCGGCGGGTGTTTTGCAGACCAGCACCACTGGCGCGAAGGCATTGGCGACCCAGCGCAAAGACCAGTGCGGCTCAATCTATGGTGGGGCGGATTGGAAACCCACGCTTTTGGCACCCACGAGTATTTCGACTTCTGCGAGCGCATTGGCGCCTTTCCGTACATCTGCGGAAACGTGGGTTCCGGAACGGTCGCGGAGATGCGTGACTGGCTGGAATACTGCAACGCGGAAGGTCCCACTACGCTCACGGAGGAGCGGCGCAAGAACGGCAGCGCCAAGCCGCTCGGCGTACGATTTTGGGGCGTCGGCAACGAAAACTACGGGTGCGGCGGCCACATGAGTCCCTCCGACTATGCGGCCGAGTATCGAAAGTTCGCCACCCAGCTCCGTCGAGTGGATCCGAGCGTGGAGCTCATCGCCGCGGGCTACACGTCGGAATACAACCGAAAGTTGCTCGAAGCCCTGATAACCGAACGCGAGCAAAGCCGGGAGCTGATCGACCACGTCGCGGTCCACAGGTTCTTCCGCACCGGCGGGCAGGACGTGGAGTTTTCCGAGGAAGACTATTACGCGTCGGTGGCCGAATCGCTGCTGCTCGACGACGACATCGTAAAGGCCGACGGTCTTTTCAAGAACTACGAAGACCCCAAAAAGCGAATCGGGCTGGTGATCGACGAGTGGGGCACCTGGCACTCGAACGCGATCAGAAACGACGGGCTTTTTCAGCGCAACACGATGCGCGACGCCGTCGTCGCCGCGGGCTGCCTAAACACGTTCACCAACTGGTCTCGGCGAGTGGTGCTCACCAGCACGGCTCAGGCCATAAACGTGCTCACACACGTAATCGCCGTCGATGGCCGCTTTGCCTGGCTCACGCCGAATTTTCACGTGTTCGAGATGATCCGCAATCACGTCGGCAACGACGCGCTTACGGCCAACGTCGAATGCCTCGACCTTGCCGGTAGCGACGGATCGTCGGGAGGCGTTCCCCAGCTCAGCGCGTCCGCGTCGGCGGCCCCGGGAAGACGGTCGGGCGTGGTCTGCGCGGTGAACCGCCATATGTCGGAACCGGTCGATTGCACCGTGGCGTTCGCCGGTCTGGACGTCTCGTCGGCATCCGCAAGCCTGCTATCCGGAAGCGCGCCCAACGTTTTCAACGACGCGGCAAATCCCGACCGCGTTACGCCGTCGCCGACCGGCGTCGACGTAGACAACGGCCGGCTTCGGGTCGAACTGCCCCCGCATTCGGTGGCGCTCTTCAACGTCGAGCTGAGCTAGGCTCCGGCGCCCACCACGCGGAAAACCGGCCCCCGCTCCTGGTCGACGCGGCTCAGATCGAGCTTCGCGCCGATACCGGCCGTCTCGCCAGGCTCGAGCCGGCCCATCACTTGCGGCCCCTCTTCCAGCTCGACGAGGACTACCGTATAGGGGACTTCCTGCTCGTAGCGGGTCGGTCCAACGTGAATCGCCGTCCACGCGCGGACGGTCCCGCGGCCTGCAAGCGAGACGTCTCGACGTTCGTCGCTCCCGCATTCGGGGCAATAGACTCGGGGCGGCATGAACAGCTCGTCACACGCGGCGCATCGGTAGCCGGCCAGATCCATCGCGGCTAGGGCCGGCCCAATATGTGAACGGTCGCCACCGCGCCGGCCCCTCCGAGGTTATGGGCCAAAGCCGCATCGTGATTGGCGATCTGGTTACCGGCCACGCCCCTGATCTGGGACGCAAGCTCGTAAATCTGGGCCAGGCCGGTGGCGCCGACGGGATGTCCCTTTGCGATAAGTCCGCCGCTTGGATTGACAGGCCGGCGACCGTCAAGCGCGGTCTCACCGGACTTCACGGCAGGCCCGCCCTCGCCCTTAGGGAAGAACCCCAGATCTTCCGTCGCGACTATCTCGGCCACGGTAAAGCAATCGTGCACCTCGGCGAGGTCCATGTCGGCGGGGCCTAGGCCGGCCATCTGATAAGCCTCGCGCGCGGCCTTCACGGAAGCGGAAAAGCTCGTCAGGTCGCGCATCTCCGTCAGGGCGCTCGGACCCGTGGCGTGCCCCGAACCGAGGATGCGCACCGGTTCGCCGGCGAAATCGCCCGCCATTTCCGTGGGACAGAGCACCGCCGCGGCCGCCCCGTCGCTGACAGGCGGGCAGTCGAACAGGCGGATCGGCTCGGCTATGAAACGGGAGTTGACGACCTCGTCCAGATCGGTGGCGCGGCGAAACTGCGCCTTTGGATTGTTGAGGCCGTTCCGATGGTTCTTGATCGACACCTCCGCGATCTGCTCGCGCGTCGTGCCGTATTTTTCCATGTGCTGTTCCATCACCATCGCGAACGCGCCCGGAAACGTCAGCCCGGTACGCATCTCGGATTCCTCGTCGCCCGCCGTCGCAAGCGCCGCCGTGATTTCGCCAATCGGCATCCCGGACATCTTTTCGACGCCCGCGACGAGGACGAAGTCATACAGACCGAGCGCGACGGTTATGAAGCCCTCGCGGAGAGCGAGTCCGCCGGAAGCGCAGGCTCCCTCCACTTTGGTTGCGGGGATGCCTTGAAGCCCCAAACGCCCGGCTACGACGGCCGCGAGAGAGCCTTGTCCCGCAAGCCGCTCGCCAACGAAATTACCGAGGTAGAGCGCTTGTATGCGGGACCGGGCAACGCCACTGTCCGCGATGGACTCGCGGCACGCGTCTACAGCCAGCCTGACTATGTCCTGGCCTTCGAGCCGTCCAAACGGAGTCGATCCCACGCCGACGATCGAAACCGGTCGCAATCCCTTACCCGGCCGGCTCGACTGGCCTCCAACCATCACACGCGCCTCGCCCGGTCCGACCAGTAACGTTCGCGCAGCTCTCGCTTCAATATCTTCCCGTACGCATTCTTCGGCAATATCGGCAAAAACTCCACCGAAGTCGGTTTCCTGTAGCCGGCCAGATTATTCCGGCAGAAGTCCATTATGTCCTCAGCGGTCGCCCTGGCGTCGCCATTCAAAACGACCAGCGCCTTGACCGTCTCTCCCCATTTTTCGTGCGGCACGCCTATAACGGCAACGTCGGCGACCGCGGGATGGGCGGCGACGACTTCCTCGACCTCCCGAGGATAAACGTTCGCCCCACCGCTGATTATCATGTCCTTCTTGCGGTCGGTGATGTAAAGATAACCGTCCGAATCCAGGTTGCCGAGATCACCCGTATGCAACCATCCGTTTCGGAGCGCTTCCGCCGTTGCCGCTGCGTTGTTCCAGTATCCCTTCATCACCAGATCGCCGCGCACGACAATTTCGCCCGTCTCCCCAACCGGCAGCTCGTGGTCCTGTTCGTCAACCACCGACACCCGAACTCCCGTCACCGCGCGGCCCGCCGAAGCGAGGCGCCGAAAGGCGACCGGGTCGCCCTCGATCCGGTGCTCCTCGATAGGAAGCGTAGTTACGGCCATCGGGGCCTCGCCCTGTCCGAAAATCTGAACGAAGATCGAGCCGAAGGCGCGCACGGCCTCGACCAGATGCTCCGTGTACATAGGTCCGCCACCGTAGATAACCGTGTGAAGGCTTGACAAGTCGAAGTCTTCCCTGTCGTCGCTCGCCACCAAAATGTTGATCATCGTGGGGGCTAGAAAGAGCGTGCTGACGCGGTGACGCTCGATCGCCTCGAATATCTGGCGGGGTTCGAATCTTTGCGTTCCGGGGAAGGCGCTGGCGGCCCCGCGAGCCAAATTGTGAAACATGCACAGCCCCGAGCCGTGCGTGATGGGCGCGGCATGAAGAATCACGTCGTCGGGCGCCGCAGGATTTATGTCAAGTAGATAACCTTGCGCCATCGTCATCAGGTTGCGATGGGTCAGCATCGCGCCCTTAGACCGGCCCGTAGTTCCCGACGTGTAAAAGAGCCAGGCAACGTCGTCGGGGTCCGGCAGCGCCGGCGGCGGCTCATCCGAGGCCGAATTCAGAAGCTCGTCGTAGGCTAGATCACGGCCCGCGTTGCCGCCCACGCATACAAAATGCCTGACGGTATCGAGCAAAGCGCGAATTTCGGCGACATGATCGCGAAACTCGTAAGCGTAGACGAGCGCAAAGGCGCCCGAATCGTTCAGCAGGTACTCGTGCTCACGCGGTTGAAGCCGGACGTTCATCGGCACGACCGCCATTCCGGCCTTCATCGGCGCCAGAATCGTCTCCAGACCCTGGTGGCAATTTGGCAGGAGCATCCCAACCCGTTCGCCGCCGCGTCCGCCGAGATTGACCAGGGCGTTGGCCAAACGGTTGACTCGCGCCTCGGCCTCGCTAAACGAGACCATGGTATCGCCGTCGAGCCAGGCGGGCCGGTGGGGATAGCGGCGCGCGCTGCGCGTGAGCATGTGGCCTATGTCCAGCGCATCCTCCCCGTTGTGATTGTCGGAGCGATCCCGTCGCGGCGGCCTGATCGAACACGCCGGACACGCTCGCCGCGTCTCCGAACTTGCCCGGCTATGCCCCGACCAACTCCTCGACTTTCGCCTTCAACGGTCGGTAAACATGCTCGTTCATCACCGCTATGGCCCCTATGTCGGACTGATCTTGCACTACCGCGGCGTACGCCTCCGTCGCCGAGCGAGAATGATCGACCGCGGCGCGCGCTTGCCGCAACGCCTCGCCCCGTTCGCCGGCCGAGTCTGCAAGAGCCGCGTTCCGCAGCGATTCTATGCAGTTGAGGTATTCAATTCCGAAGTCGAGCCGGCCGATCCAGTAGTCGATGTAATTCACGCCGCCGCCCGCCTTGCCGCTAGCCCGCCGCGCGTAATCCAACGCGTTCCGGTATGCCTCCCGCACTTCCGCGAGCTCTTGCGGAAACGGTTCGCCGATCCAGCTCTTCATAATCATGTTAGGGGCGGGAAAGGCGATGGTAAACGCATTCTGCTCGAGTATGACGGTGGCCCGCTGGACTTCTCGATGCATTTCGAACATGTCCTCCACGCAGGCTTCTCCGCAAGCCGCCCTCAACACGGAGCGGCAAACGTCATCCGGCGCGGCAGCGGCATCCCACCCGGCCTTTGCGATGTAGGAAACAGTGGGGTCGTGATCACCGATCAGCCAGTACCGCGTGCTGAATCCCGACCAGCCCCGGTCGCGTATTCGCTGCGTCATGCGGTGCAAGCTGCCCAGCGTGCTTTGGGGCAATATCCCCACGTTGTCGTCGTGGAGCGTCAGGATAGCCGCCGCCGGCAGGTCGAGTTGCGGAGCTTTACCTAACGAGTCGCGTAACGCGCTGCTCGACGGGAAATAGTCCGTCGACACGTGCGTTTGCCAGCCCGGTTTTGCTATGACGTTCAAGACAGGAAACAGCTCTCTGGCCACCGACTCGAAAATTACGTTGATATCCGGTCGAGCCGTGTCCGCCAGCACGTCCAGATCGTCGATCAGCCTGTCTAGAAAGTAGAGGCTGACGATGTCCCCCTTGACCTCCAGAACGGGCCGCGGTTCGCCGCCAGGGTAGCTGCCCCCGGGCATGTCCCTATCGGCGGCACTCGCCAGCACCGACTCGAGGCTGCACACTTTCTCCAAGCCGTACTTCGCGTCGAGCACCCGCCAGGCCCGCTCGTACTCCTCGATCCACTGCCGGTGCTCCTGCATCACAAACGAGATGAAATCAGCTTCGGGGTAGATGTTGACTGTTGCCCGGATTACCGCGCTCGCAAGATCGGTAAGCGCGTCGTCGTCGATGGCTATGCCGTCGCCCGGCACTACGGTGCTAGTGCCAAGTTGATGAGTCTCCCGAGCATTCTTCAGCAGCCCCGCGAACTCGGAAGGAAACTCGATGGTCGAAGTGTGGACCACGCATTCCATGCCCCGCGACGCCGCGTACGCCAACAGGCTGTGAATGTGCCGCTGCCCCGCCGCCGCGACCTCCTCGTAATCCGCGCCGAGCGGCAGGTCAGGATTCCAAAACTCCTTCACGCCGCCAAAGACTTCCCTGCCGATCGTGTCGTCATCGACCGGATATCTGTCCCCGAACCAGAGAGTTCCCGAGTTGCGCTTTACGCCGCGGACCTCGTAGTGGACATACGGGTGGTAGGGCCAGATGAACGCGTAGATCCGGTTGAACTTGAGCTTGGCGAGCTGATCGATAACGGGCTTGTAGTCCTCTATGCCCCACGATTCCGGTCCGCAGGCAAAGTCGTTGACCACCCTCCATTGCCGGATCGTCAGATTCGGTTCCATTACGGTTTTCAGGTCCGGCAATTGGAAGGCGCGCCGCTCGGGCAGCACATCGCCGTGCAGCAGATAGCGCACGCCCCAGCGTTCCACCAGTTCGTACACGGCCCAGAGCGCCGCCCTTGGGCTTCCACCGCCGACCACGAGCGCGTCGCCGCCGCGGAACCTGCATCGGCGAATCACGATCGCCTGGTCCGACACGTCGGCAAATGAGTTGCCGCCCGTGGCCTCGGCGACCGCCGGATTCGTCGCCGGACTCCCGATAAGGAAGATGCCGTCAGGAAATCCCTTCGTATCTTCGGAAGGGGCTGCGTCTACTCCGAACAGGTTTGCCAGATACCGGCACAACTCGCTCGCCGCAAAGAGCTCAAGATCCGGCTGCCCGGCGCTTACTACCACTCCAACACTGGAGACTCGCCCGCCGCTCTCCGCCATGTCTGCCGCCTCTCCGAATCCGTCCGCCGCCGGAAAGCTCCGGACCCGATCGCGAATTCGATCAGTTGACAACGGAGAGTATCACGGCAACCATTCGCGGCTGGCGCGGAGACTGAGGCCGCCAACTCGCCGCACGGTCGAACGCGCGCCGCAAGCAGGCAGGACGGCAGTTTCGACGATGTCATTGTGGAGAGTCGGTATGCGAGTCGAGAAGGGCCGGCTGAACGGGCTGGACGCCGCCGAATGAGCAAGACCCTGGTAAGAAGCTGTATTTTTCCGGTGCGCCGCCTTGCGCAACGCCGTGTAGTTCATGGACAATTCGCGGACTGGAGCGATCAGGTTATGACCACTTGAACCGGCGGCTGCGTACGCGGCGCCGAATGGGGTGAGCAAGGAGCGGATGGAAATGACAAAGGTGCTTATGGTTGTCGGCGACGGCGCCGAAGTCTTCGATACTCTGTATCCGATATACCGAGTCCGCGAAGACGGATTCGAGTGTGACGTGGCCGCCCCCGAGCGGGGGACTTATCACATGGTCCTGCACGAACAGCCCGATGACTGGGACATAACGCAGGAGACCGCCGGCTACCACATCGAATCCGACGTCGCATTCAGGGACATCAACCCCACCGATTACACGGGAATCCTGATTAGCGGCGGGCGGGCGCCCGAATACATTCGATATGACGAGGACCTGCTCAGCGTCGTGAGGTACTTCGTCGAGGCGGGACTTCCGGTCGGATCCGTTTGCCACGGCATAGAGGTTCTGGCAACCGCGGGCGTTATAGACGGCAAGCGCGTGACCACGGTAAAGAAGTGCAAGTTCGACGCCGAGGTCTGCGGCGGCATATTCGTGGACGAGCCGGTCGTCATATCCGGAAACGTGATCACCGCGCGCACGTGGCACGACAATGCCGAATGGATGCGCGAGTTCATGCGGCAGCTCAACCAGGCGAGGGTTCGGCGGGAAAAGGTAGCCTAGGAAGTTCGCGGGGGCGATGGCGGCCCAAGTCGCGACGCCGCGCCGGCGGATCACCGTCAGCGCCAGGGGACCTTCAATTCGATAACGATCGGCAAATGGTCCGAAGCCAGCGACTTCGGCGTGTCGGCTCGCACGACCTCCAGGTCCGACGAAGCGAACGCGTAGTCAATCCGCTCGTCGGGATCAGCCGACGGATAGGTAGGCGCCGCGGCGCCGGCCTCCAACAAGACGTCTCGAAGTCCCGCGCCAGTAATCCGGCTGTATTCGACCGAATCCGGCTCGGCGTTGAAATCTCCGATAACCAGCGTCCGCGGATCGCCGCCCCAGATGTTCAGCACCGTATCGACCTGAATCAGTCTGGTCGGCGCGCCGTCGTCCTCGTGATCGAGGTGCGGCGCCAGCACTCGCACTCCCGACCCTCCAAACAACACGAACGTTTCGAGCGCGCCTCTCGGGACCCGGCCGGGATTATCAAAGCGATGATTCTCGGACCGAGCGACAAAATTGGTGAGCACGGCATTCCCCCAAAGCTCGCCCACGTTGGAGCCGAATCGAGCGCTCATGCCAAGCCGCCGCGACAGCCAAAATAGCTGATCGGACATGCCCGAAATCACCCATCCCCGCCCCACTTCCTGCAAGACCACGATGTCCGGGGCGTGGCGCTCTATCTCGGCGGCCACGGCCTCGAGGTCCCACCGGTTTGAACTCCCGAATCCCTGCCTGATGTTGTAGCTGACGATGCGTATCGTAGCTGTGCCCGATGCGGTTCGCGGTTGGGCCTCCGGCCTGTCCAGAGCGGCCCTCGCCGCCCCCGGGGCCGCGGCCAGCAGGAGCAAGACGAGCACCGCGGAAGCGGCTGCGCGATTTAGCGCCGGCGCGGGCGCCAAACGGAAAGCTCCCCGCGCGCCAGCCAACGCCGCGACCAGCGCCGACGCGACAAGCACCCACTCGGGGGCATAGAACGAATAGAAGGCAAACGCGAAAACAAAAAAGAGAATGAACCCCAGAGTTCCGGCGATCGCCGGAACTCTCGCGTCCGACTTTGCGTCGGAAGCGACATCGAGACCTGGCGCGGCGGGCATCCACGCCAGCAGGCGAGCCAAAGCGGCTCCGAGCAGAACAACCGCCCAGCCATGGCCCGTTACGCGAAAGAGCGCCAGACCCGCGATCAGAAGCCCTAGCGCCACGACTGGCGAAGCCGCGTTCCACCGGCCGGCGCCCGGCAACGCGGCCCAGCCGAGTCCGATTACAGCCCCGGCGGTAACCAGTGCGGCGGTGGAATACCAGTCAAGTCCGCCCGTCGCCTGACACCTGTCCAAAGTTTCCACTCACAAGCATGAAGAGCAGCAGACCGATCGGTATGCCCGCGACGGTCCAGGAAGATGCAGAACGCGCGCTTGCAGGCCCGGCGGCGGCACTCTTGGCGTAGGCGAGCACCAGCACGCCGGCGGACGTTATCACGGTAATCGCGATCGCGGCGGGAGAAGACGAAAACGGCACGTCAATCGTCAGAAGCCCCGCCCTCGCCGCAACGTCCAGCGCCATCCCCGCGGCCATTCCGCAGCCAGACTCTCGGCCTCTGATCCCTAGAAACGAAACCACCAGCCAGGTAAACGCCAAAGTGCCCGCCAGTCCCAGGTACACGTCGGCTGTGGGATCGGAAGTCGCCTGATCCGCGACTCGCGCCACGGTCAGCGCGGAAGCGGCCAGAAGCACGGTCGGACGCCGGCCAATCAACCGTATAAGGGGCCAGGCAAGAATCGTCAACGCAAACGCCGCCAGCGCCAGGACCCCCAGGACCAGCCGGTCGGAGGTCTCGCCGACAACCCATACAAGGCCGGTAAGGAAAACGCGAATTGACTGGAGGCCGAGTAGCGTTATCAGAGCGGACAGAACTATCGTTCTCATGAATGTCTTACTGTACCTGACCTAGGCAGCCCGACTGGCTTAGCAAACCATGACCGCCTATATCTAGAATTGAGTCTGCGGACCATAGGAGCGCCGCGGCCAAGATTCGTCATTCGTAATCGCGCCGTCAATCCCGGCGCAGGGAGAGATTCGATATGCCTGTGCTCAAGCCTGAAATGCTGGATCACGTCAACATAAAAGTCCGCGACATGCAGGCGAGCATGGATTTCTATACCGGTTTCCTTGGATTAGGCGTGTCGAGCGTCAGCCGCGACGAGCATGGCGAGCCAGACTTCGTGGGGCTGGCCGCGGGGCCGCAAATCGTATACCTCTCACGCAACAGGGACTTCCGATCGCCGAGCAACGTGCCCGACCGCGGCCTCAATCACATTTGCGTGGTTGTGGAGCCTGTCGAGCTGGACGATCTTCTGCAAAAGCTGCGCGACGAGCGCATCCCGGTCCGCCTAGAAGCCGCGCGCCGGAGCGATGAACGCGCGCGAGCGTCTCTACCTACGTCGAGGACCCGGATGGGCACGGCGTCGAAATCAAGCAGTATCCGAACTGACTGCGGAGACCGGCTAGGCGCACCAGGGCGCGTCGGCATCCCAGCGATTGAATTTCGGAAGGCTGGTTTCCGCCAGTTCATCCCGCGCTCGCTGCCACAGGCTCACCCATTCCCCATGCTCGGCCAGCACGGAGTCGGGCCGCGCCTTGCTCCTCACGACGAATCCGGGGAACGCCTTTCTGCCGGTGGGCTGACCGGTCGGCTGATATCTGAGATCAAAGCTCCATCGCACGTCGTTGCTCAGGTTCGGCAACGACATGTGGGCCGTGTAACGAGTCAGAAACAGGACCGAACCGGCTCGCAAGGGGATTGGCCGCGTCTGGTCGGTATCGATCAAGTCGTTCGGAATCGACAGTTGCACGGGCTTTGGACAGTGCCCGATCAGCTTCCGGCGATGGCTCCTCGGCAGCACCCCCAGGCAACCGTGGTCGATCGTGGCATCGGTCACCGGCACCCAGGCGGTAAGCATCTCGGTTTCGTCGGCGTCTTCGGTGACGACTGCGTTATCTTGATGCCACATCGTTCTCTGAGCGATTCCCGGGATTCCGGGGGTCGGCTTCGAGCCGTCTTGCCCGACGAGTCTCATCGGCACTTTCAACCGAATGTGCTGAACGGGATTGGAGTAGACCTCCGGTCCGATCAGTTGCTCAACAAGGTCGATCAGCGGCTCGTGGCGCAACAGCTCGAAGCCGCCGCGGCCAAGATACATAGGCGTGTCTTTGAGTACTCCCCGTTGAGGAAGGGATATATCAAAAGGCTGAAGCGGCAGATCGCCAGCCTGTTCGACTATATCCATCACCCGGTCGCCGAACGGCCGCGCCGGGTCGTATGAGTCGATTCTTCTGTCCGCCAGCATCCCCGCGGCGGAGCTATCGAGAATATCGCTGTATTCCTGCTTGAGGACTTCGAAATCCACGTCCGGATCGAACACGTCCTCCACAGCCAGAAAACCCTCGTCGTGAAACTGATCGAGCTGCTGCCGCGTCAACACCTTCACTCTCCACCCTCCAGTCGTCGCTCAGTCGTCGCTGTCCTTCTTGCGTCGAGATGCCCTGCATTCAAGTTGTTTTGGCGATGATAAACCCAGTCGGCATGATTTCGCACTACTTACTCTGCCGCGGCGGCGTTGAATTATCGTTAGGCGGGCGCGACCACGACGCAGTTGATCGACGAGCGGCCCTGCTCTATCAGTTGCCAGTCAGACCCTCCGTCGCCGGACGCGAACACGCGTCCATCCCGCATACCGAACGCCGCAAAGCGGCCGCTCGCCGCCAGCAGCCCCGTGTCAATGTTGTCGCTAAACCAGTCCGGCAACCCGCCGGCGCACTTTTCGAACGGCCCAGCACTCTGGACTGCGCGGCGATAGAGGCACGCATTTCGTCCGCCAGGGCCCTCCGACGCCGATACGAGAACGTGCTCCGAAGTCGCCGCGACCGCGCGGCAGTAGCGCGAGTGCATGCCCTCGGTTTCCAGGCTCCAGCTAAGGCCGGAATCTCCACTCGCCGCCAGACCGCGCGCGGTGGCCGCGAATACCAGCTCGGGCGCCGCCGCTTGGGCCAAAACCTGATGAGCGTCGGCGTGAATGTCCAGTCCCGCGGGCTGCCACGATTCGCCGCCGTCGGTGGATTTGACCACGCCGCCAACGTGAACGTTGACATAGAGGTTTCCGTCTCCGTCAACCGTCATCGACCGGCTGTCGGCGGGTCCGCCCCACGGCGTGTACCACGCATCACGACCCTCAACGGCGTCGAATCCGGCGAGCGTCTCGAGCCGGTCGCCGGCCAGCCGCAGCAGGCGCGCCTCAGACGCGCCCACGAATAATCGGTCGTCGACCGGCAGCAGGCACTCGCCGCTCAACCCGTCAAGCGCGGCTACCTGCTCCCATGGAACGTTCAGTCCTCCACGCCAGATGACTTTGCTATCGGTGATCGCCCACCATTTGCCGGCGCCGACCGCCAGAGCTGTTACGTTTCGCCCATCGAGTCCAGCGCCGTCCGACTGACCGACCACCCGCACTCCGTCCGGCGTTCCAACGACGACCTGCACGTCCGAAGCTGCGCTATCCATCGAGTCTCCTTACCCCCGGGCGCGGGGCGTTTCGTTCGATCACGAGGCCTTGTCCGCGCGGGCTAGCTACACGGCGGCGGGGATGCCCAGCGCGGGTTCGGGCAGAGGCGGCCGCTGCGCGGCAATCACCTCCGCCTGCCCGTCTTCATCGAGAGGCTCGAATCTCTCGGCCGCGCTCAAGACTTTGGGCAGGAGGCCCGCGTCACCCGCCGAGGGTGCGGTGTGCATAGGCTGCGAAAGCAGCCACCACAGCGCGGCATCGATGTCTTCCTGATCGCGATGTGCGTCGTACCACGTAGCGCACTCGCGTTCGCGGTCGCCCCACCCGCCGCGGGCGATCATCTTTATCGTTTGGACGCCCACGTTCCTTTCATTTGCCAGCACCAGAAGATGCTCGGCGTCGCGTCGGTAAGCGGCGTTGCGATAGATCGCGGCGCTTATGGGAAACATGACAGTATCGAAATCAAACCGGTCGAGCGCCTCTATCTGCACCCGCGGCGCTTCGGGGCCGTGGCCGGTGATCCCAATGAACTTCGTCAGTCCTCGATCTCGCATCTCGACCAGCGCTTCCAAAGCGCCGCCCGCACCGGTGGCCTTATCCAGCTCCTGCATGTTTACGACCGCGTGCAGTTGAAAGAGATCGAAGGATTCCACGCCCAGACGCCGCCTACAGTCGTTGATCTCGTCCCACGCTTCGTCTTTCGAACGCTTGCCCGTCTTGGCTCCGAGAAACATCTGCTCGCGAATCGACGGCATCCACGGCTTCATGCGCTCCATGGCCTGGCCATAGCTCGGCGCGATATCGACGTGATTGACTCCATGAGCAAGAATCTGCTCAACGGCCTTGTCCGCCGCGGCTTGCGTCACCCGCCCGATGCCGGCCGTGCCGAAGCAGACCACCGTACTCGCATGACCTGTCCGTCCCAGCGTTCTTTTTTCCACAGGCGCCCCCGAGAGATAACTTGCCGCAGGCCGGATTCAAGCTTAACCAACCAAACCGCCGACCGGCGGCCAAATCGGGTGGCGGCGTAGAATCAACGTGTCAAGGCGAAAAGTGGTTCGCGGCTTCAAGCATCCAGATATTTCCGGACGCCATTGCGAGGAGAGCGGCGATGGACTCGAAATCCGTTACGGCAGGCGACCCGTTTCCGAACGTCGAGCTGACTGACATGTCCGGCGTAGCCATCGGGCTCTCCGACGCTGACTTCGAGGAAAACACACTCCTGTTCGTTTGGGCTTCCTGGTGAGGTTGCCGAGATCAGCTGCCCGGGTGGCGGCGATTCCTCGAAGAGCGAGAGTATTCCGGATTCAAATTCATCAGCATCGCGGCAGACGCTCAAGGCCCCTCGGCGGCCCGTCCCTGGGTTGACAAGGCGCGCGCCGCATACCCAACCTGCGTCGATGCGAAAAACGAGCTCGGCAAGGCCTTCGGCTACACGGCTATTCCTGTTGGAATCATGGTGCGGCCAGGCGGGGCCGTCGCCGGCGTTAAGGTTCCGTTTTCGGTCGATGACGAGTCCGACCGCCTCGCCGTTGACGTTTTCGCTAGCGGCGGCGCGCCCGAAATCGAAGCGTCCGGCCGGCTTGACGGCGTGTCAGCCGCGGTCGAGTCCTTCGCCGGTGGCGTCGGCGCCTACGCCGACGGCGACAAACAAACCGCGATTCGTCAGTGGCGCGAGGCTCTGGCCAAGGACCCTGATAACTACGTCATTCGCAAGCAGATTTGGGCGGTGCAAAACCCCGACCGGTTCTATCCGGAGATCAACTGGGACTGGCAGATGGAAGTCCTGGCCGAGGAGAGGAAGACCGAGGCGAGCGGCGCGAGGCGAAAGTAGACGGAGCGCCGAGGGTTTGGCAGCGTCTTCCGGCAAGGCTCAAGGCGCGGGCGTGCGTAGAGACCGCGACATACGCCTGGATCGAGCCAGCCTGCTCAGGATCGTGACGGTCTCACGCGTTCGGGACTCATCGCATGGCGACCTTCTTTAGAGCTTTCCTGCTTACGCTGTTTCTGATCGCGACAATCGTGGTCGTTCCCATCGTCTATCTAAGCGCCGCAATCGGAGCCACCGACCTGCCCTGGCTGACCGGCATCGACAGCGCGGATTTGCAGAATGTCGGCCCGGACCACTCCGGGCGCGATAGCCTGCGCCAGCGCATAGACGGGCAACTCGAGTCATCAGACAGCTTCGACGTGACGCTGACCGAGCACGAAGTGAACCGGATTTTCAAAGGTGAGCTGGCCGGATTGGGAAGGCTGCACAATCCCCGGTTTGACCTTGGGTCTCAGGGCGGCCGCCTCAGCGCGGAACTCGCCGGACGGGTTCCGGTTCCCCTTGAAGCCTACGTTACATTCTCCCTTGACAGCGGACGAATAAGGCTCCACCTACATGAAGTTTCAATCGGATTCCTGACATTCCCCGAACCGCTGCTCGAACCCACCGGCGCCTTTTTCAACTACGTGGCGGGCGTCAACCAGGTCCTGTCGCATCAAGGCGACGTGAGACTCGCCGAGCTTCGGTCAGGTAACGCGGCGCTGCGAATCGCGGGCTACCGCATAGAGAGAGCAGCGCAGATTACGGATACGGAAATCGCGACTGTTCTCTCGGACGCTCTCGGCAACATTCCAGCGCCCCGCGAGCGCGCCGCCCGCACGCCGTCCGCCGTCCCCCGGCCCGGAGCGTGGAAATACCTGGCGCTTGGCGATTCGCTCGCGGCGGGCGAGGGAGCTTCGTCTCCGGCGAGCAATTACGCCAGCCGCTTTCGGACGTATCTGGAAGCGACGTTCAACGTTAGTTTCGCATTCGCAAATCTGGGAATTCCGGGCGAGTCGACATCCTCGTTCGTACAGGGTCCGGAGTCGCAGCTTGATCGAGCAATCGCCGAAATCAAGAGCCTGCAATCCGACGGCGATCCCGCGACCCAGACACACGTGATAACCCTGTCGCTAGGCGTTAACGACATCGTTCCGATTCTGGAGGGGGCGCTGTGCCGGGCGGGACCGAGCGATCCCGGCTGCCGCTCCGAGCTTGACAATGCGGTCTCGCGAATCGAGACGAACATGAGCGTGATTCTGCGGCGTCTTCGCGAGGCCGCCGGCCCCGAAACGCTGATAATGCTGATGACCTATTACGACCCGTTCGACTTCGGCTCAGGCCTCGCGTTCGAAACGCTTTCGGACGAGACCATACGGAATCTGAACGGCAGGATTATCGCCGCCGCGCACGCGAACGACATCACGATCGCCGACGCCCATTCCCTGTTCCGCGGACTCGCGGCCCGATTGACCCACGTACTCGAGGGCGACGTGCATCCCGTCGACAGGGGCTACGGGGTACTGCTTCTCGCGTTTCAGGACGCCTACGAACGCATAGGACCGTTTAACTAACATGAAACGAATTACGACCGGAACGCATAATCGAAGCCTGATCGCCGACCGCGGCGTCGTGGTCGCGAACCATCCGCTTGCGGCCGCGGCGGGGGCGGAGATGTTTGCGGCAGGCGGCAACGCCATCGACGCCGCCGTGGCGGCCTGCCTGGCCGCGAGCGTTGTCGAACCCGCGATGTCGAGCATTTTCGGCGCGGGGTTCATGTTGATCCGGCGCACCGGAGGCGGCATTGCCGCGCTGGACAATTACATTAAGTCTCCCGCCGCGGCCTACGACGGCATCTACCGGTTGGAGTCGGTCGAGGGAGGACTCTTCACGGTCGAAGACCAGCTAAACGAACTGGGCCACCTTGCCGTGGGCGCGCCAGGCTCGCTCAAGGCGTATTACGAATCGGCCACTCGATACGGCCGCATCTCGTGGGCGGAAATTTGCGCGCCGGCGGTGAGACTCGCTCGCGATGGATTCATCATCTCGCCTCTGCTGGCAGACTTCATACGCGGGCATCGCGCGCCGCTCGCCCAATTCCCCCATTCCGCCGAGGTCTTCCTCGACCGGGGCCTGCCGCGGAAAGCAGGCACGAGACTGGTTCGAGCTGATTATTCGGATACGCTGGAGTCCATTGCCAGGGAGGGCTCAGACCTGCTCTACTCCGGCGATTTGGGGCGGCGCGTTGCCGAAGAAATGAGCAGCGGCGGCGGCATTCTGACGTTCGACGACTTGCAAAGCTATGAGGTAAAGCAGCGCGAGCCGGTCCGTTCGTTCTATCGCGGGTACGAGATCGTCGGAATGGGGCCGTGCTCGTCGGGCGGTACGATCCTTGCACAGACGCTGAACATCCTCGAAGGCTTCGACATGGCAAGCCTGGGGTTCGGCACTGCCGAGTCAATCCATCTGATAGCCGAGGCGCTGAAGCTCGCGTTCGCCGACCGGTACCGCTATCTCGGCGACCCCGATCAGGGGCCCGTGCCCGTCGAGTGGCTAACTTCCAAACAGTACGCCGACCGGCGGCGAAGCGAAATCGACGTTCGCCGCGCGCGGGACTATAACCCCGACGCGCCGGTTTCGGGCGAGCCTGGCTACGAGCAAGCCGCAAAGGCCGCTCAGGACGGGTCCGTTCATCGAACTGTCGGCGAAAGCGCCAATACAACCCACGTCACCGCTTGCGACCGGGACGGGAACATGGTTGCCGCGACGCAAACCCTAAACGGAGGATTCGGCAGTCACGTCACAGTCCCCGGAACGGGAATGCTGCTGAACAATTGCATGATGCTGTTCGATCCGCGCGCCGGCGGCAGGCAGTCGGTTGGGCCGTCCAGGCGGCCCGTTTCCAGCAACGCGCCCACCCTCGTTTTCCGCGACGGCGAGCCGCTGCTGGCGCTCGGAGCGCCGGGCGCAACGCGAATCCCGGCCGCCGTCCTGCAAGCTATCGTCAATTTCATCGATCATCGAATGCCGCTGCAGGAAGCCGTGGAGGCCTCACGCTGCCACGCCGGTTCGGAGGGCGACGCGCTGCTGCTCGAGCATGGATTCGCAGCGGGTGTCGACTCCAGGCTCGCCGCGCTCGGCCATCCCGTTTCAAGGGCTCCGCGGGTCGCTGGCGGCCTCGGCGCCGTGGCCTTTAGCGGCGACGGCGCGCTCGAAGGCGCAGCGTGCTGGCGAGCCGACGGCGCGCCAGCCGGCATTTCGGGTGGGGCGGCGCGCCAGCCGGCGGGCGGCTTCAATGCCGATATCGTCTAGCTTCGGCCCCAGGCCCGCGGCGGCGGCGGGATTCCTCGCCTACGCTCGGAATGACAGATGCGCCCGGCCCCAGGCCCGCGGCGGCGGCGGGATTCCTCACCTACGCTCGGAATGACAGATGCACCCGGCCCCAGGCCCGCGCGGGCGGCGGGATTCCTCACCTACGCTCGGAATGACAGATGCGCCCGGCCCCAGGCCCGCTCCGGCGGCGGGATTCCTCACCTACGCTCGGAATGACAGATGCGCCCGGCCCCAGGCCCGCGCGGGCGGCCGGTCTCCAATATGCTTTGGCTCGAACCGGTCGAGGGGAACACAGATGGACGAATCGGAGGGAATTGTGAAAGACCGAAAGCTGCGCGTCGCCGTGGTAGGTCTGGGAGGCAACGGTTCGAGCTTCGCCAAGCTGTACTCAAAGCACCCGAGGGCCGATCTGGTCGCGGCCTGCGATCTGGATGAGGGGCGGTCGGAATTTGCTTCCAGCCTGCGAGCGGCGTTCTCAACCGATTATCACGAGATAGCCAAGCTGGAAGACCTGGACGCGGTGTCGGTCCACCTGCCCGACCGCATTCACGCTACCGCGGCGCTGGCCGCCATTGACGCCGGCAAGCACGTTTTCGTCGAGAAACCCATGGCGACGACCATCGACGGTTGCAACGCCATCGTCGACGCTATGGACCGGACCGGTCTTTGCGTCGCCGTCGGACAGGTCCTTCGCACCAAAGACCTGTACAGGCGCGTCAAGGACGTCGTCGATTCAGGCGCGCTGGGAACGATCTACTACTGCGAGGGCGACTACATGGTCCACGAGTTCTCCAGCGAGGCAAAGGCCGCCAAAGTCGGGCCGACGTACTCACTGCAAGGATTCGGCTGTTCCGCGACGCATCCGCTCGATCTGTTGCGCTGGTATCTCGGCAATCCGGTCGAGGTGACCGCCATGGGCAACGTCGGGATGACCCATCCGTCTCATCCCGGCGACGGGTTCATAGCGGCTCTGTACCGCTGGCCCAATGGATGCGTTGGCCGCGTGACCGGCACGTGGGCGTGCAGCTACGACCACAGCTACAAGAACGCCTATGGCATTTCACTGTTTGGAAGCAAGGCGTCCATCGTGCGGGGTTATCTCGTTTCGCCGGATGGGGGCAACGAGCCCGTGGAGCTGGCGCGTCACACTTCGGGCCACCCATACGACGACGAGGTCGACGACTTCGTAAATGCGGTTCTCGATGGGCGCCGTCCGGCGACCGACGCCCGTGACGGCGGCAACACGGCCATCGCCATCATCTGTGGGATCCAGGCAATGGAGTCCGGCGCGACAATCACGATCCCTAATCGATAGGGATATTCCCTAGTACCGAGCCGGCCCGGCTTGCCGGAACAGAATGACCCCGCAAACCAACGCCAAGAGCGCAAGACCGGCGAAAACGAAGAAAGCCTCCGACGGCCGGTCTGCGACCATCCTGCCGCCGATCTGCGCGCCGCCCAGCGCCGCGACGCTCCAGGGTGCATTGATGAGCGCCATCGCCCGGCCTGTTTGGCCGGGCCGGGCGAATTCCTTGGCCAGCGGGGTTACCTGACCGGAGAGCGCCCACGCGAACACGGCGGACAGCGTGCCGGCGAGAAAGAGTCCTACAAGATTGCCGGTCGATAGTCCAATCAGCGCAGCGCCCGCGGCTGTCCCGCCCAGGCAAACAAGCACCGGCGCCCGCCTGCCCCGGTGATCGGAAAAAGCGCCCACCAGCAACATGCTCGCAAGTCCCACGCCGGTCGTGGCCGCCACAAACGCGCCGACCATAAACTTGCTCCCGCTAAGTCCCGCGATCATCACGGGACCCATGATTTGAAAACCGCCCCAAAAGACCGTCCTCAACATCTGCATCGCCACAAGCAGCTGATACGAGGTCTGCCGCAGCAGGGTGACGTAGCCCGCGAGAGTCTGCCGCAATCTCGGGCGGGGGCCGGGGCCGCTGCCTTTCATGCTCGGCAGGATCGCGAGAGCCAAGACGGCCACTCCGCCACTCGTCAGGGCGATATAGAGCGCCAGCGCCGAGTATCCCGCCCACTCCGCGACCGCGCCGCCCGCCAGTCCACCGACCACGTTTCCGGCGGTCAATCCGGAAAACCAGAGCGCCGTCATGACAGCCAGCCGGTTTTTGGGCGAGGCTTCAACAAGGTACGACTGACTTGCGGTGACGAAAAGCCCATCGGCCGCGCCAGCGATGCCCGGCAGCAGAAGTCCGGCCGCGAGCGGCGAGCGGGTGACGAATATCGCGGCGCCGGCGAGCATTCCGGTCAGGCCCGCGACGATAGCGAACTTCCGGCCCGTCGCGTCGCTCAACGCGCCGCCGGCCACCGCGAACAGCCCCATGCCCGCCAGCCACACCGCTCGCGCGTTGGCTGTGAAATCCTGATCCAACTCCAGGACTTCATCGACGTATACGGGTAGAAAGGCCACCATCGGAGCCGCCGCGACGCCGGCGAGAAATTGCACCGCAAGCAGAACGACAAGCCGGTGATCGGTTAGAAAGCCGGAGACTCGCCGCAGGTTGGGCGAATTGGCAATCATCAAAACAGACCGGCCGTCAAAGACTTCGGTCTACGGGTTCCGGGCGCGCCCGGTCGCAAAATGCCCGCATGTTGGAGCCGCCCGCATTCATCGGCGCGCCAGCTAGTTCCCGTCGGTGGAGGAGTGCGAAATTTCGACGCCGGAGCTTATCGATCGAAGGTGAAGATCGCGCTGTGGAAACGGTATCTCCACGTCCTTGCTTCTAAACGCCTCGTCGATCGCAAAGTGAAGATCGCTCAGAGTGGTCAACCTGTCGCTGACGTTGGGGACATACGCGAGAATCCGAAAATTGAGCGATGAATCGCCGAACTCGACGAACATCACGCGCGCCTCGGGAGTTTCGAGAACGAGTTCGTGCTCAGCCAGCAGTTCCCGGATAGTTTCTTCAACCAGGCGAGTGTCGGATCCGTAGGCGACGCCCACGGTGAAGTCGATTCTTACCCGCTTGTCGTCAAGCGTCCAGTTGGTCACCACCTGCGAGATCAGGTCTCCATTCGGCACTATCGACTGGGTCTGATCGAACCTGCGCAGCGTCGTGGCCCGGATGCCGATACGCTCCACCGTTCCGAGAACGCCGCCCACGTCGACAATGTCGCCAAGCTTGACCGGCCGCTCGGAGAGGAGAATGAGACCGGAAACGAAGTTGTTGGCGATATTTTGAAGACCGAAGCCTATGCCGACCCCTATTGCGCCCAGTACAACCAGCAATGAATCGAGCTGAACGCCGACCGAGCGAAGTGCAATGTAGAAGCCCATGAAGACGACCGTGTAGCGAATGAGCGCGCCCATCGTGTGCAGAGTCGTCTCTTCAACGCTGGAGATCGAGCTGAACCAGCGTTCGAACATCGACCGCAGCCTTCCCGCAACCAGAAGGGTGGCGCTTATGATCAGCACCAGCACCAGGATTCCCACAACCGTCACAGGGTCTCCGCCCAGGCTGAACAGAGGCGCGTTGAGCGCGTCCCAAATTGCGTTCCAGATCCCCATCAAACCGCCCTTTCGAGCAACTAACCGCTTTTGTCAAGGCTCATGCTAGTACCCACCGAGAGGCGCTTCAAAGAGCGCGCAGTACCGCGACCGGCGAACGCCGCCCCAGAGCGCCGAAATAACCTGGATCGATGAGCGCCGCCGTCGCTGGCAAAGCGTTATCCGCCCAGTGGGGAATCCGTGTAAAGGGATCTCTTCGTATTCACTATTGACGAGTGATGCCGAAGCTGGACTGGTAGAGTCGTAAGCGATGAAAACTCGAATAACTGGTAAACCGTCATCGATCTCGCGAAGGCGATTGGTAACGGCATCGGCGGGGCTGATAGCTCTCGCCGGCTGCGGGTCTCAGCAAACCACCGGCGCCGGCCGCGTTTCGCCGCCCGCCGCTTCTCAGGAATCGGGGGAGTCTCCAAACGTCCGCTCAGAACCGGCGGCCGCGAAGGTCGAGACGATCACCGCAGCGCCGCCGCCCGCTCAAACAGCTTCAGCGGAAGCGGCGGTCCGTCAGCCCCCGCTGGCCGAAACGTCCTCGACGGCGCAGATCGCGCCCCGATTGCAAGCATCGGGCATTGTTCGCCCTCGTTTAAAGCAGGCGCCCGAGATTCGATCCGATCAGTGGATCAACTCCGAACCTCGCTCGCTCGCGTCGTTGAGCGGCGCGCCTTTTATGGTCGAGTTCTGGACCTTCGGTTGCTACAACTGCAAGAACGTCCTTCCGAGCATGAAGGCCTGGTACGAGGAGCTGCATCCCGAAGGATTCGAGATCGTGGCGGTCCATTCGCCCGAGTTCTCGTTTGAAAAGGTCTTTGACAACGTAAAGA
Organism: Chloroflexota bacterium; assembly: GCA_965263025.1. Lineage (GTDB taxonomy): Bacteria > Chloroflexota > UBA11872 > UBA11872 > VXNJ01 > JAPOVO01. The sequence continues at coordinate 1,867,916 of OZ253578.1, forward strand.
ACGCCGTCACCAAAGAGGGCATTGAGTACCCGGTGGCCATCGACAACAGCTTCGGCATCTGGCGGGCATACGGCAACCAGTACTGGCCAACCATGTACCTCGTGGACAGAGAGGGCTGGATTCGATACGTTCACATTGGCGAGGGCCGCTACGACGATACCCGACAGGCGATAGTGGACTTGCTTCTCGAATAGGCGCTGGCGCGTCTTCGCGACGCTCTATCCGGGCGTTTGTCCCACGTAAAGCCCCCGCCCGATCAGACCTTCGGAATCGAAGCTCACGTCCAGTCCAGCGTTCCTGAACGTCGCCCGGTATTCGTCCTCGCTAAAAAGCGTGAGCTCGTGCCGCTCCTGGAAATAGTTCACCTCGGCGACCCTGGCGACGAGGATGTGAAATTGGATGACCGCGAGGCGGCCCTCGACCTCGCTAACACTGATTCGGGCGACTTTGAGGTCCGGTTCATCCACGTAGTCCGACCATAGGGTGCCCGGCAGCCACGACTCCGGTGTGAGCCACGGCTCGACGACCAGCAATCCACCTGGTTCGACGTGCCGAGCCATGTTTGCCACGGCCTGGTTTAGCTCGTCTACCGAGCGCATGTAACCGATGGAGCTAAAGAGGCACGTGACGACATCAAAGCGGCGCCCGAGATCGAAGGTCAGCATGTCGCCCAGGTGAAGTACGCAATCCGGATTACGCTCCCGGGCCACCTGAAGCTGGGCTTCGCTCAGGTCCAGGCCCTCGACCTCGTAATGGCGCCGGAGGTGACAGAGATGCTGCCCCGTTCCGCAAGCCACGTCCAGGAGAGTTTCCGCGCCGGGGGCGCGCTCGTCTATTGACCCGCGCAGCTTCCCGGTTTCGGCGGCATAGTCTTTGCCCCCATAGACAAGGTCGTAAAGACCGCCATACGACTCAAGCAAACGGACCACTCTTCCCTGACGCCAGCGAGCCGGCGCTTACCTGATCAAGCACACTTTACTAATCACGCGCCGTCCGGCCCTAACCGTTCAAAACAACGACAGCGCACCACCATCGACATGTCTCCAGCACGCCGCTGGCGCGCGTCAAAGAGCGAGTTCGTCAATAGCGGTGAGCGCCGGCGACGTATGAACGCGGCGGCAACCACACGACAAAATGGCTCACTCGCGACTGTCGCCATGGCAAGGATGAAGGGCAGAGCCTGCCGTCGTATACCTAAACGCGTTTGACATCGAGGCGGGTTTGACTCCCTAATTCCAGCTTGAGGGAAATTCCGGGTTCGACGTCCCGCGCGGGAAGCGAACCCGATAGCTCTATGCAAGGAGACAGCCCGATGAATGACTATTGTGTGAGCACGTTCTCATTCCGCACGTTTGAGCTGGATCAATTCCTCGGCGATCTGGCCGAAATCGGCATTTCCACCATCGAGCTGGGCAAGCCGCACTATGAGACGCTCGACCCGCAATCCGCGGCCCGCCTTCAAGCCGAAACTGGACTCCGCTTCAAGTCGATGCTGACAACGGAAGACATCGCCGCCCCCGACGGATTGGACGTGCAGGTCGGAGTACTGGACATCGCCCGGAAGCTCTCGATCCCGATGGTCAGCGTTTCAAGCGGAGGGCGGGAAGACGCGACGGAAGACGAAATCGAACTGATTATCGACCGGCTGAAAGCGTTGACGCAGGAGGCGGAACGCCGGAATCTAATGCTCTCCTTCTACCCCCACGGGGGTTGGATGGCGTACAACCTGGAACGCACCGAGCGTATCTTCAACGCAATCCAGTCGGACAGTTTCGGCTTCTACTACTGCCCCTACCACTTTCAGCGCGCGGGCGACGATCCGGTTGTGGCTCTGGAGAGGCTGGTCGACCGCATGTGCAACGTCTATTTCGACTGCGGGGTGGACCCCGAAACCGGCGAAACGCCCTTGTGGGCGCCAGCCACCGACTATCCCGCGGTATGCCAGGCGATCAAGCGCACCGGCTATCAGGAAGAGCTTATGTTGATTTATCTAGGTCTGGACCCCGAAACACCCGGGCCTATCGTCGACGGGATAGTGCGCGCGCGAGCTCTGATCGACGAAATGATTTCATAACCCCGGCACGCCATTTGAACCTGCGGCCCCGCGGCGCCAGCCGGCGTTCCGGCAGCCGCAATCAGCCCGAAGTTCCGTCTTTGCGGCGATGCAGGACAATGGGATTTCCATCGGGATCGGCGATTCGGGCGAAATGGCAGACGGGGGACTCCCCACCGTCAAAGATAATCTGAACATCTTTGGCGCGCAGCTCGTCTACGGTCGCCTGCACGTCCTCGACGGCTATCGCCACGGAGCCGCCGTCCTGATTGCTCAGTTCAGTCCCGTTGCCGCGATCCACCTGATAGAGCGCGAGAGTTGCCGAGCCAACCTCAAATTCGACCCAGCCCTCTCCGTACCAGGCGTCGAGCTTCAGGCCCAACGTTCGCTCGTAGAATTCGGCGCTGCGCTTGATGTCGCTAACGTCGTAAGTATGGAAGTCGATAGCGAGTGGTTTCACGATGGCACTCCTTCGGCACACTCAATCGCCGCAAACGCGGCTGGACCAAACGAGGCAAGTTTCTCACGCTTTCGGACAGCCAAAACCATCGAGTTAAGAAAAACTCGAAACAGCCCCGCATTTCCCGACCCGATTATTCGGGCGGAGCCGATCGTCGACGCGCCGGCTAAGTGAGTATTGGCCGCGCAGCCAGTGCGCGAGCCGGACGCCTATTGCTAGCCCATCGGCCGATTTTTCAAACGAGGTCCGCGTACTTCGCCCGAGCTTCGAGGAAGAGCTCGCTCACGGCATCGCGCTGGCCGTCCGTGGCATACCTTCCCCGCGTTTGAATCCAGTCAAGGGACTGGTCCAGAGACTGGATCAGCGAGCGAGCGGACTGAGACCTTGCCGGATGCGCGCGGCCAGTCTCGACGTAGACCGGACTTGTGTGCGCGTAGACGGCGTGGTCGAAGCTGTTGCGCGCGTCACCCCATAGCCGCGCCGCGACCCACGAGTCGTGCTCAACCGAGATGTCGACGTCCCAGTCTCCTCTTTTTCCCGGACTGGGTATATCCGTGCGCGCCGCCACCTCGCCGTTTACGACCAGCTCGGCCAGCGTCACCGGATAATGCGACTCCCACCGCACGCGGCAACCCAGTTTCCGAGGCCGGTCGGGCGTCAGCACCGATCCCACGGGGTTCCCGTCGACTTCCAGCATCAACGACGGTCCGTTGGTGATGAACGTCGAACCGGCCTTCATGCCGTCGAGCCAGGCCTGATACGAGAAACCGGATTCCGTGCCCACGTACACGCGGTTGCTCGAACAAACGAACCAGTCAGTGCCGGTGCTCGCCGGAAGCCGTATCCCGGCATTGAGCAGGTGATAGTAGATCGTGTATTCGAGATCGGACCACAACGGGTCGAACAGATTGAATGCGTCCAGCTTTCCGAGAACAGCCGCCACGGGAGCTTCCATCCCCCTACCGTTGTGGCACCAGATAACAATGCCGTCCTGTTCGCGCGCCTCGTCGCAAGCCCAGCACAACGGCGGGTAATCCGGGTCAAGGTTGGAAGACAGAACTCCCCTGCTGACCGGCTCGACCAGGTTTCGGATGTTGAGAAACATCACGTGCCCATAACCAATACTTGAATTCGACGAAATGTTGTGCCGCGACTCCTCACCCACGTCGACCACGTGATGCGACGTTGTCAATTCGGTCAACACTCCCGGCGCGTATTTATTGCTGGCATACGGAAGCTGGCCGCGCTGGAGCACGCTGATTGCCGTGACGTTGTAATCTTCGATTTCGGCGTCGAATGCCAGGCGCTCGTCCGGCTGCGTCTCCTTCTCGTCGTAATGCAGATGCGTGTTTCCGGGATACCATCCCGCGTTTGGCAGACTCGTCCACCTGGAGAGTTCAACTTCCAGTTCGACCGTGCCTTCGGTGGGAATGCGGACTGTCGACCGCGACGGCGTGAACTCCGTGCCGCGCTCGACGATGACGTCGGCGTGCCCAACGGGAAGCTCTACTTCAAACCCGCCGCGAGCATAGAAAAACGGAACGCCCGATCCGATCTTGAGAATGGCGCCGGACGGCGAAACAAACGCGCCAAGCGACGACAGGACGTGGACCTTGGCGTCGAGCGGCGCCCCGCTGGCCTTGTCACGAATGGAACATCTGAGCGCAGCCATGCTAGACCCCCCGCTTCCTCACGACTCGCGGGCTTTCCGACAGCCTGGAGAGATCACCTGCGCGCCAACGCTCCGCATTCATCGACCACCTCCGTCACCGCCCGTCGAGCGGGTAAGTCCTCCGCGAGAGTGTAGTCCGCTCAGCGTCGACTCGGCTTATCTATAGCCCCGCTGGCCGCCCATCTCCAACAGCGCGCGCAGCCACACCCACACGGTGCGAATTATCTCGTCCTGGGTAGGCTCGCGTGAGTCCGCGTCACGTTCACCCAGCGGGTTGTTCCTTGCCAGCTCGCGCTGCCGGTCCAGGGTCAGCCCGAAGCACACTTCGGCGAAAAGAACCAGACACCGATACCGCTCATAGGCCACGTCCGGAAAATGATTAAGCGACTCCGGGATTCCATAGGTCCGCACCGAGTGACGAGAGCAAGGGAGTTCCTCTTCCATTAGCGCCGTCATCAACCGCTCGCCGTACTCGAGCTGAGTCAGCCGGTCGCGTCCTCTGGCCGCGGGGATCGGGACGAACATGTGACTCTGCCCCTCATGGTTGTGCAATTCGAAAATGCAATCGGGGCGGATATCGTCCAGAAAAGACCGCAGCGCGCGCGTTTCGGGCGCGCGCAAGTTGAGCCAGTCCTCCCAGAGATCGACGCCCTGGTCGCTCCAAAGCTGCCCCAGCATTCCACCCTCTTCCTCAACGAAGATTCTGATTTGCTCGTCGGTCAGGAAGTGGTCTATCCCGCGAGTCAGGCCGAAACGCATGATGGGATCACGTACGAAATGCAGGTATTCGTCCCAGTCAGACTCGCTGAACCGGTTGCGTGTGTACGCCCCGGGAAGGAACCGCGACATTCGCACGGCGCCGTCGATATTGTGAAACGGCACGAGCGTGACCGTTTGCCGCCGCAGCAAGTCGGTTACCCAATCGCCGAGGTCTTCTCCCCAAGGACTCCGACCGGTGGAAAGAGTATGCGCGAAGGCGAGCATCCCGAATCCATTCGCCATCTCCGCGGCGTGCATTCCCCCGACCATTACGGCCCGAAGCGGTCCTTCGCCGGCTTGAAATGCGACAAGCTCACGCCCGCGAAAGCTGCTGCCGTAGCGCAGAGTCCTGACGGGATAGGACGATTGATCGGCCAGAGAGTCCAGAATTGCGGCCGCTTTCCGCGGATCGCTGAGCCAGAATTCGGCGACTACGTCCACGCTTACTCCCTTCGCTGTGTTTTCTCATCCCCGCCGCGGGAGCCGAATATAGCGCATACGCCCACGTCTGATATCTCTACCGGCGCCCGCCAGTCCACCGCAGACGGGTCAATCGCACGCGGAGGCTGCCCTCAGCCGCCGAAGTCGATCGGGCTCAGCCCGAAGCGGCCCTGACGGAACGCGAGGATACCACTCTGTACGCGGCCAGAAGCGCAATCACCAACACGACCGAAGTCACCAGGAAAAGGCTTGTCGAGCTGCCCTCGGTCAACAAACCGTGAAGCTGGGCGCCGGTAAGGTTGCCAAGCGCCCACGGAACCGAGACAGCCGACATCATGCGTCCGGCCTCGCCTCCACGCTCCAACTGCTTGACGAGCGGCGGCACCTGGCCGGAGAGCATCCAGGCGCCGATGGAGGCGACGATCCCGCCGGCGAATATTCCCGCCACGCTTCCGGCGAAGACCGCCAGCAACACCGACCCCGACAGCATGGCGCTGACGGCGGCGAGCACGGCGAACTTTCTACCTATCCTGTCGGAAACCGGCCCCATGACCAGCAACGCCATAACGCCAGCGGCGAGCGCGGCCGCGCTAAACCAGCCGACGGCAAGATTGCTGTTGGTGAGTTGCTTCAACATAAACGGGAGCGCCAGTCCGGCCGCGCCCCAGAACGTGGTCCGAAGGAACTGCATCGCAGACAACGAGAGCACCTCGCCGCGCCTCGCGATATCGGCAATTCCCGCCAGGATCGCCCGCAGACTGGCGGTCTTGCCGGGCTCGCGGGCGCCGCCGCCCGGCAAGGCAAACACGGCGGCCAGCACCGGCGCCACGGCGACTAGCGCAACTAGCCCCAGCGTATGGAAATCCCACAATTGAAGAATCGCCCCTCCTATCGGGTCACCGACGACGGAACCGAGGGTGCGTCCCGCAAAGTAAAGGCCGGTCGCCGTCCCGACTCTGCCAACCCACGTAGCGTTTAGAAGGTAGCTCTGGCTTCCGGTGCTCAGCATCCCGAGCCCGGCGCCCTCCACGGCGGCCAGCAGGAACAGGACTGGCCGCGACTCGGTGAGAAATATGGCCGCCGCCGCCGCGGTGCCGAGAACGCCCACGAACAGCGTCGACCGCGATCCCAAGGCGTCGCTGGTAATGCCGCCCACGAGGGCAAATATGGCCATGAAGAGCAACGAGACGGTTCGCAGGTTGGCGGCAAGCGTTTGATCTTGCGCCAGACCGTCGGCGACGTAAATCGACAGGAAGGTCGACAACGGACCGGAGATAGCCCCGTTGAAGAACAATATCGACAAGAAGACGACGAACCAGCGGTCGGCGAGCAGCGACCGCATGGCGGCGATCACCGCGCCTGCAACAGCGCCGTTGCGTGAGACGTAAGACTAGCCAGACCGCTCATCGCACGGGCGGCGCGGAGGCCATAATCTCTTTCAGAAGAACCCGCCGCCCCGTCTCCATCGACCGATAAGCCGCGCAGACCGCGGCCAGCGGCGCAAGCTGATCCCGGCCGTTCGTCAAGGGCACGCAACCCGACCGAACGCAATCCAGAAAGTGGTCGATCTCGTTGCGGAACGCGTCGCCCGGCTCTACCGCCACCTCACGCAGCAGCGCCGGATCGCCGTCGGAGTCGCCCTGGTAGACGCGAATCGAGCCGCCTTCAATCCACATGCTCGCCTTCGATCCGACAACCTCAACCTGAGTGCCGGTGTCGTGCGTTCGCGCCGAGAAGCTCTCTATCACGGTAGCGGCCGCGCCGCTCTTCAAGCCAGCCAGGGCAACCGAGGAGTCGTCGGCACACATCTCGACCAGGTGTTGCCTGGCCCGAAGCGCGTAGACGTGCTCGATCTCACCCGCCAACATGCGAACGGTCTCGAAATCGTGAATTCCCCCGCTCATCATGATGCCCGCCGCGGGATCACTCAGAAACCATGGGCGAGCTCGAAGATAGGAGTGCATTCGATGCAACCGCTCGACTCGCATGAGGAGCACGTCGCCAACAAGGCCATCCTTGACGAGCTCCGCCGCGCGGACCAGCGGCGGATTGAAACGCGCGGTTTCGGCGACCATCAGAACCACTCCGGCGCGATCAGCCGCGTCGATCATCTCCGTGGCCGCGGCCACGGAGTGCGCCAGCGGTTTTTCGACGAGCACGTGCAGCCCGGCGGAGGTTGCCGTAATGGACGCGTGAGCATGAAGCGCGTGCGGCAGGCACAGGCTTATCCCGTCCAGATCGGCGTTCGCGATTAGAGATTCGTAGCCCCCGTACCAGGCCTCCGCCCCCCACTCCGCGGCCCGTGCTTCCGCAACCGATTCATCAACGTCGGCAACCGCGACTATCGCGGCCCTTTCGGGAAATTCGAGCAGCGCCCGCGCGTGTCGGTCTCCGGCCCATCCGCAGCCCGCGATACCGATGCGGAGAGGCGGCATCAGCTTCCGATTCGCGCCGCGCCCGGGGAGCGGCGGCCAACGTGGTCAAGCGCCTTGCGCGCCGCCGCGACGAGCGTCGCGTCCGTGCCAGCTACCGTGATATCGGCCAGGTGAGGATGGACCCCGTATATGTACGACCCCGCGAAGTAGGCGTCGGCTTCAGGCACGTAACCGACGAGCCCGTTAGTCAACGCCGTCACCGCGGTGATCTCAAAGGGCGAATGCTCGCGGATCCGCCGACCGGGGATTGCAAAGATCTCCGCCGGAATCCCGATGATTGCATAGCCGCCCACCGCGAGCACGCTTACGTCGGCGGGCGCGATACGATCCCTCGCATAAGCGGCGAATTCGCGGCTTTCCAACCGCGCGCCGTCCGGCGGCCAGTCGCCGCGAATCTCGACGTGGGTCCGATCAGTGGCCGTCTGTATGCGAAATACGTCATGAACCGGGACGTCGGAAAGCGCCGCCATCAGGCAGCCCGCCAGCCGCCTGCCCAGACGGGCGGCATAGTTCATATCGCGAATGCCGCCCAGTTCGATAAGAGCCGTGGGGTCCTGGTCGCCCTGCGCGCCGGGAGTGATGAACGCCACGCAATCCGGGCCTTCGGACGCCTCGATGATCTCCATCGCCACCCCAAAGAAGTCGTCATGCAATTCCGGCGCATTCATCCCGGCGGAATTGTGACAGGCAAAGTCGGCGATCGCAGCCAGCCGCTGCCCGTCCAGGCGCTCGAGCACGAGGATTCGAATCTCGTCTTCCGACGGGCCGCGCCTGAGCTTGTGGTCCTCCGGAATATGCCAGGCCGAGGGCATCGCCCAGCGCTCCGTATAAGCCCGCCCGTCCTTTAGATAGACAGTCCTGGAGCGTACGATTCCCGGCGCGGAGCCTGTCGTCCAACCAGCCCGTACAGGCGCCAGACGGCCAGCGGCCTCTCGAAACTCCCTCCCGGCGACTTCGGCCAGCCGCTCCTCGCATCCGGGAACGGGCCAGAAGCAGTACGAGTCTCCGCTGTGAGTATGGGTTGCAATGACCAGAACGGAATCGACCGGCGTGTTCGCCGCCTTGTGGACTGCCTTGCGAATCAGCATCGCCTCGCCGTGGGCCAGCCCGATGTGATCGACCAAAACCAGCGCGGCACGCTCACCGCCGGCGTCTTCCAGCAGCAGTCCACGCATGTTCAAAGGACGCCCGATCGGACGGTCCGGGCTTTCCGGCGTGATGTCCGCGCGGAAAGCGGCGGCCCGCGGCCGTCCGGTTTTATCGATCTCGCCAACGCCGAAAAGCCAATGCCTGGTCTCGGCGTTAGCGGAACGAAACAGGCGTTCCGGACTGGCGTTCAGGCCGTCGATGGCTGTTTCGATGATGTCGCCCGCGTGCGCCAGTTTGCAGGTCGCGTTACCGATGGCGCCACTACGGACTATCCCGGCCGATTCGAGGTATTCCCCCATCAGGGCGAAGTCGAAATCCGGCCAGGGGGTCTCCTTCGTAATGCCCAGGTGTTCCTGTTTGTAACGCGCCTGGGCGTGATGCAGGATCGTGCAGCGATTGAACCCTACGCCCAGCAGCAGCACCCACGCGTTCATTTCACGGAGCCGGTCCCAAGGGGTATCGAATCCGAGCGCCTTCGGTCCCCACGGCGAGTTAGGCCCATGCGCCCGTCCATGGCTGGCCGTGATCGAACCGGCCAGACGGCCGATCGCGGCCACGGAGTGCGTTGGATGATCGCTTCGACACGCGCCCGGCCACTTTCGGACGATCTCCGTCAGCGTCCCCATCTCGGAAGGCGACTCGTGCAGATCGAACAGCGGGCGAAGCCCGCGCAGGGCGGGCACCAGTGTGGGCGCAACCAGGGTTCCAGATTCGCCCAGAACGTCGCGAAACGCCTCCACGAGCGCCGAGGGATCCGGCTCGATCCACCCCACGGCTTTCAATGAGCTGTGTACGAGCACGACGTCTCCGCGACCCAGTCCCAAGCCGCTGATGTCTTGCGCAAGCCGCTCGCGACCGAACGTCGCGTCCCCGCCGGTCAACGGCCTGGTCATCTACCGGCCATCCCCGTCGGTGGTCTTGCCGCCCGCCGACCAAGCCGGCGCAATCGCGATGACAGGGCGCGCGCGGCCCACATGCTCTTAAAGCACGGCGCCATCAGATCCGCGTGGCAGTCTCGCGGAAAACGCCGCTCTCAGCCGACTGCGCGGCCAGCTCCATAATCTCGGAAACGTGCAGCGCCTGACGCCCGGATGTCTCCGGCTGCCTGTCTTCGACGATGCAATCGACAAGGTGGGTGACCGTGGCGGCAATTGTGAAACCGGCGCCCAGATTCGGCGATCCCGCCGCAAGCCATCCCGATACTCCCAGGCCATCGTCCTTTCGATAGACCTCGATGCAGTCGGCGCCGGAGCCGCCGTTTACGGCCAGCACGCCCTCGTCGCCAAAGAACTGGGCCTGCGGCCCCTTGCTGGCCATGGCGCAGTAGCCTACGTCGAGCGTCCCGAAGGTACCCTCGCCCCAGTCGAGCAAGACCAGGTTGTTGTCGGGAGCGGTGGTGGCGAAACGCTCTCCCTGGGTCGGGCCGGCGGCGGCAATCCGTTCGGGAATCGAGATCCCCGAAAGCGCTCCCACCCTTAGGACCGGTCCCAAAAACGACGTCAGACTGGTTAGCGCGTAGGGGCCGAGGCTGGACATCGGTCCGGCGTGCCGCTGATAAAACCACGTTTGATCGGTAAAGCCCCAACCCGGGCGACGGGCGGGCCCGCTGCCCGAGGCGTGCCAAACGACGTGCGAGACTTTTCCCACGGCTCCGCCCCGTAGCAACTGCGTGATTCGCACCGTGATCGGATCCAGCACCGACGGCGGCGCGGCGCTCAGCTTCAGGCCGCTGGCTTCCGCCAGCTCCACGATTTGCCGCGCCTGCTCGAATGTCTCCGCCAGCGGCTTTTCGATGGCAAGGTGCCTGCCCGCCCGCAAGACCTTAATCGCGTTCTCGTGGTGGTGCTTGTGTTGCGTGAGGACGACGACGGCGTCGAGGTCCGCCTCCGCAAGCATCCGGTCCAGATCGGAGAACGAATGGGACGCTCCGTATTTGCGGGCGGCCTGCTCGGCTCGGTCGCCAACGACGTCGCAGACGGCGGTCAAATCGGCCGTTGGATGGCCTTGAATGCCCGCGAGGTAGTAGAGCTCCGACACGGTCCCGCAGCCCACCACGCCAACTTTGATCTTCGCGCTCATCGACAATCACACTCCCCAACGAAAGACCGGCTACGGCTCTGCCGCAGTCGGCCACAGCTTAGGCGCGGCGGTCGCCGACCACTAACGAGCCGGCGGAAAATGCGTTCGCGGGTCATCCGCCGCGTCACCCTCGTTTCAGCCACCGATCCAGAAACTCGAACGAACGCGCGCCGTGGATCTCATGATCGAGTTCGTGCAGGTGGACCTCCGTCCGTTCCGCAATGCCCAGCCGGGCGTAGACCTCCCGTACCCTGGCGAACTCCGCGAGCAGCATCGGCCAGTAAACGGCTCCGTCGCCCCTTCCGGCCTCGACCATGAATGGCCGCGGGCAGATCAGCGACGCCAGATCCCAGTCGGAGAATTCGGCCAGATGACCGTGGATAAACTTGTCATGCTCGGGCGTGTCGATGAAGGCGGTGTACCGATCATCGCTCACGATCATCTTGGGCGTCCGTTCGTTGAAATAGGCCGCGCACACGGCGGCGCGGATCCTTCGATCGGCCGCGGCCGCATAGAGAGTGCTCAGCCCGCCTTGCGAAAGTCCGTACATGCCAATGCGGTCCGCGTCTACCCCCGGCAGGCTCGCCAGGAAATCGACGACGCGCCTGAATTTCAGGACTTCCAGACCGAGCAGCGTCTTGCCTATGAGCAACGCCTTGCGATGCAGACGTGGACGCTGTTCTGGATAGCTGACCACCTTGTGCGCGAACACGACGTAGCCTAGCCCGGCCAGCTTGCGGCCGAAGCCGTGGTAGTAGGGATCGTCCTCTATCAACCCCAGCACGGCTTCCGGGTCGCCTCCCATGCCGTGCTGGGCGATGACCGCCGGCGACGGGCCGCCGCCGGCCTTCGGCAGCAGCAGGATCCCCCGCGCCGTCACGCCGGCCAGTGCGTTCAGGGTTACCCGGAAAGCGTCGCACTCGGGCCATTGGGCGAAGGGTTCCAGAACCGGATCGAGCGGTGCCGTTTCGTCCGGCGCGACCGCGAGCATTTCGAGCAAACGCTCCCTGTTTGACGTAACCGACGCCTCATACGCCGCCAGGCTGCCGTAGTCCCGTTTCCAGCGCTTGGCGCGGTGCGGTCCATAACCCAGAATTAAGTCATCGAAATAGCCGTCCAGCTCCCGGCAGGTTTCCCATTGAATGCGGTCGACGCGGGCCTCGACGCCTGGGATGCTGACCGAATGCTCCGCTTCCGTCCCGCGGTCGACCTTGTTCGGCTTCAGCCAGCGGTCCAGAAAGGGGAAGGACCGCAAGCCGTGAATCTCGTGGCCTCCGTCGTGCAGGTCCAGCTCGACCCGTTCGTCGACGCCGGCGTTTCCGTAGAGCTCTCGGACGTTCGCAAACTCCGACACGACCATGCGCCAGTGGCAAGCCCCATCCCGCCGGCCCGCCTCGATGAGCAGCGGGCGGGGGCATATAAGCTCCGCAAGCTCCGGGTCGGTGAAGTCGAGCAGCCCGTGGACGTCCTTGTCCAGCTCGTCGGTGTCGATAAAGGCCGTGTAGTCGTTCCCGCCCGAAACGACCATCTTGGGCGTGCGATCGTTGAAATAGGCGCACACCACCGACGCGGCGATGCGCGGGTCGCAGGCCGCCGCGTATAGCGTGGTCATCCCGCCCTGGGAGATGCCGTACATACCGATTCGCTCCGGGTCGACTTCCGGCAGCGTTTGCAGATAGTCGATCACGCGGCTGGTCTGGAAAACGTCCATTCCAAGCAGCGTCTGCCCTATCAGCGTCGCCTTGCGGTGGACCCGCGATCGCGGCTGCTTAAAGCTCAGGTTCTTATGAGCGAAGACGACGTACCCGCGCCGCGCCAGGGCAAGTCCGTAGCCGTGATAGACGGAGCCAGGCGCGCGCAGACCGAGGACGGTTTCGGGCGCGCTGACGTAGCCGTGCTGGGTCATAACGGCCGCGGTGGGCAACTCGACGTGCTTCGGAATCGTGAGAATCCCGCGCGACCTGACCCCGGGCAGAACGTCGAATTCCACCGAGTAGCCCGTGCAGAAGTCCGTTTCAAAAAGACCTTCGCAACGGGCCCGCGGCTCCAGCTTCCAGTCGGGAAAACCGCCCAGCACGTCGATCAGACGCGCGCGGTTCCGGTCGGGAGACCCGACACAGGCGTCGTCGGACGGATCGTCCGCCCGCCAGCGTCGCTTTCGTTCGGCCCCATAGCCCAGGATCGCCGACTGGAGATACCGATCGATCTCCTCGTATATCTCCTGGGCGCTCCGCTCCATCTCCTCGCGGAAGTCCGGCTTCATCTTGGTAAGGTCAATGCGCGGACGCGCAGGTTGTGGGGAAGGTCAAGGCCAGCGATCGGCGGCAAAGGGACCGAAGGCGCACCACTCGCGCTTGCTATTGTTTGAGGCCGGTCAGCACTACGCCGCGGACGAAATAGCCCTGCATCAACATGAACATGATGATGGGCGGCATCACCGCCAACATGCCAACCGACATAAGCGCGGTGATGTTGACTCCGCTTTGCCCCCGGAAAAAGGCCAGGCCAACCGAGATCGTGTATAGCTCCTGGTCACGGAGATAGATGATCGGGTTCAACAGGTCGCCCCAGGACCCGACAAAGACGATTATGGCCACGGTCGCGATGATCGGCTTCGAGAGCGGGACGAATATCTGCAGGAAGATTCGCAGCGGCGTCGCCCCATCAATTCGCGCGGAGTCCTCCAGCTCGGTAGGCAGAGTCATGAAGTACTGCCGGTACAGGAATATCGCGAACGCCTGCCCGGTCCAGTTCGGAACCCAGAGCGGGAACCAGGTGTTTAACCAGTTCAGATGCTTGAAGAGGATGAACTGCGGGATCAGGGTGACCTGCGGCGGAACCATCAGGGTGGCGAGCATGATTATGAAGAGGACGTTCTTTCCCTTGAGGCGCACTCGCGCGAAGACGTACCCGGCCGCCGCGGACGAGATAACAGCTCCCGTAACCGAAAGGAACGTGATGATGAACGTGTTGAGAAAGAACCGGCCGAAGGGCATTACGGACAGCGCCTCCGTATAGTTTTGCCAACGCCAGCTCGGAATCATTTTGGGCGGCCAATCCAGCGACTCGTAGCCGGCCTTTGCGTCGAGCGAAAGCAGGAGCATGTAATAGAACGGAAGGAACGCCAGCAATCCGAATACCGACAGCACGACGTAGGCGGCAATCTTCCTGCGGGTTACGTCCTTGCGACCGCGCGAAACCGTTACCGTGCCGGCCTCGGCGACGCGCCTGGCCGCCTCGCTCTGCTGGATTGCCATTAGCGCATCCGCTCCGTTCCTCGTTCGGCGAGGGCTGTCAACCTTCTCGCTTCCCGCCGGCCGTAGTGGTCCCGGCGTTGTAGGCGCGCGCTATTCATAGTGCACCCAATATTTCTGAGCCCACCATTGGATCATCGTAACTATGAACACGGCCAGGAACATCATGTACGCCAGCGCCGCCGCGTAGCCCATGCGGAAGTTCTCGAACGCCATTCTGTATATCTGCAGCGCAAGGGTCAGAGTGGCGTATCCGGGGCCGCCGCCGGTGATGATGAATGAAGCCGTGAAAACCTGAAACGAACCGATGATGCCGAGGATCATGAGCAACAATATGAAGGGCGTGAGCAGCGGCAACGTCACGTAGCGAAACTTCGCCCAGCGCCCGCCGCCGTCGATCTCGGCGGCCTCGTAGAGATGCTGGGGTATGCCCTGGAGACCTGCCAGCCAGTACATCATCAGAATTCCAAGCCCCTGCCACACGCTCATGATGATGATCGAATTCAGGGCCATGTCGAATCCGAGCCATTGAACCGGACCCAAACCGAACAGGTCGAGCACCCAGTTAAACACTCCACGCTTGTTGAAGATGAACCGCCATAGAAGCGCGGTGGCGACTCCGGAGGCGACGACCGGCAGGAAGAAAAGCATCCGATAGAACGTGATGCCGCGAATTCGCTCGTTAAGCGCCACCGCCAGAAAAAGTGAAATGATCATTGAAGCGGGGACATACCACAGGACGTAGACACCGGTGTTCCGGAATGCCGCGACAGTCTGCTTGTCGGTGGCGCCGAGCGTGTAATTCTCGAATCCCAACCACTCTGGCTTGCGGATCAAGTCGTAGTTGGTGAAGCTGAGCACGAAGGCCGCGATGATCGGGCCGGCGGTGAAGAGGACAAGGTGTATGAGATAGGGCAGGATGAGCGCCAGTCCCCAGAGCTGCTCCTGGACGATAGTTCTGCCCAGAAACTGGCGCAGCATCTGCCTAGAAGTTACCGGAGAGGGTGAAGACGCCACCGCCACCTAGCCGCCTCGGTCGGTTTGCTGCATGTGTACTCGATCTGCCCCTTAACGAAGATCGTGAAGGGCGCGGCGACTAGTCCCCGCGCCCCACATCGACTTACTGAATCTACCGCTGATCGGATCGGCCGGTCGCCAATCTACTCCAGCTGGAGGTCCTTGAATACACGGTCGAGAACCTTCTGGCTCTCCTCCTGCATGTTGACGACAGACTCCGATATCGGGCGCCGGTTATACGCCGACTCCTGATATTCCGCGCGCCAGGCTACGTACCACTCCACCCATGCAACATTGGTACCGAGCCCGTTCATCCATTCCCGGTCGAGCTCGTGCAGCCAAGGCTCGATGCTCGTCGGGTACTGAGAGCGCACACCAAGCGCCGATGGCGTCCACAGCTTGGTGTTGGCCGGCAGGCCGTAGTCAGCCTTTGTGTAGATCTCCAGCGCGGACTGCTCGTCCATCACCTGGAAGACCATGTACAGCCAGGCCTCCTCAGGCTGCGTGCTCGACTTTGAGATGTGCATCTGGTGCGAGAAGAAGGAGTTGCTAGGCCGCTTGCCGCTCAGGCCAACCATCGCCCCTATTTCAAAGTCGAGTGAAGCAGGGTCTGGCCAGTGCGACTCCTGCCCCAACAGGTGCTCGTACAGCGCCGCCTTGCCGGTGATCAGCGGTCCGTGGTAGATCCCGGCGCCGACGGCCTCCGACTCGTCCGGGTCCGCGGCCACCATGTGCAGGTACACGAGATTGTTGCGCCACTGGAGCGCCGCTTCCGTCTCCGCGAGCGTGAACGTGGAGTTCCGGGCCTGCTCGTCGAGTATCTCGCCGTCGTTCTGGTAGACGGTCGGAACGATCTGCGTGATCCAGTTGTCCCGGAGGTAAGCACCCCACTGCTCGACCTTGTTCAGGTCGAACCCGGCGTCGCCGGGATGTCTGCCGCTGGAATCGAAAGTGAGCTTGCGCGCGTTCTCGAGATACTGGTCCCACGTCCATGGAGAGTCGAGTTCGGCGGGCGCGATTCCCGCTTCGTCAAGCAACTTCGAGTTGTACGTCATCGCCGTGCCGATTGCATTGCGGCTGAGTCCGTAACGCTTGCCGGTGCGGTTGTCGATTCCCCGATCCAGCATCGGAACGTAAGCTATCTGCTCCGCGTCGCGCTTGGCGAATGCGTCGAGCGCGAGTATCGCCCCACGAGCCACGTAGCCCGGCATGATGATCTCGTCGTTGAGGAACACGTCGGGAGCTTCGTCGGCGGCAAGTCTCGTCTTGAGCTTCGGACTCCACTCACCCCAGGGGACGTATTCGCCCTCCACCGTGATGTGCGGATAGGCCGCCATGAAACGCGCGTTGACGGTGTTTTCGATGTAGTCGATGTTTGCCGGATTGTTGGCCGGGAAACTTACTTCAAGCGTCACGGCTTTGGGTGCCGCGGGCGCCGCCGTCACGACCTTCTCGACGATCTTTTCCCTTTCGACGATCTGGGTGACGACTCTTTCGACCTCGACCGCTACCTCTTTCTCTACTATCCGTTCCTTCTCAACAATCTGAGTGACGACTCTTTCGACCGGAACTTCCTGCGTAACGACCTTTACGACTTCTTTCTCGACGATCTGGGTTTCGCCGCAGCCGGCCAGCGCCGCGGCCGCCGCCGTGCCCACCAGGCCAGCCGCTAGAAGTCGCCGTCTGGTAATCGGGCCTTTCTTCATCATCTACCCCCAAGAACGATTCACGCAGCTCAAAGCCGCGATTCTTCTCCGTCGACACCGTATCGGTGCTCTGCACCGCACGCATCAACAATAATGCGCTCGCAAGTCTGCCCGCCGTCCGAACGATCGGCGGGCATAGCAAGCCCCACATCTTCCCGCGCCATGATACTCCCGTCCGTAAGTGTGTCAATTTGACAGGTTTCAGACAGTCCGAGATCAGAATGATCCTCGCCGCCGAAAGGCGCCCTCGGGGAAGCTCAACGCCGTTTGGACTGGCGCTGGGCTTAGCGGCGCCCCTCAGGCGATGGTCACCACGCCCAACCGGTGCAGCCCTGTTACGAACTGCGCGACGAACTCCCGCGCCCGATCGGGCGAACCAAAACCGCCCTTCGAGGCGATACGCGCGGCAATCTCATTTCCCGTCGTCTGTCCGTCCACCATCTCGACAACGGGCCTGCTCTCCAGGGTTGCCAGCAATCGCCGCGGCCTGCCCAGCGCGTCCGGCACGCTCATCTTCAGGCACGGCTCGAGCGTGCCGTCGAGCGGCTGCATATAGGTGGTGACCTCCGTTCCGTCAACGAAGGCCGGCGCCCGCGCCATGATCTGATTCTCTGTCGGCCCGGCTCCATTTCCGGCGGTTGCGCCGGCGTATGAATCGCCGCCGACAATGGTGGGAGCGCGTCCGCCGAGGTCGGCGCCCAGGTTGTCGTAGAGCACCTGAAGATGCGCCTCGTCGAATCCGCCGGTCGGCCGTAGCACGCGCTCACTTGCCAGCGCTCTTTCGCCCCGGTACCCGCCGGAGAGATATACAAACGCCTGGCGCAGGGAGAGGTTTGCTTCCGGCTCCACCAGCGCACGCGCCTTCCAGAACCAGGAGTCCCGGTTCTTGTTGCCGTGATACCAGTGCGTGGCCAAGTCGACGAAGCCATCGAACTCGTAAAAGTACTCCGACTCGTACCACCACAGGCTCAGGTCACGAAGTCCTGGCTGGCTCAGAACCTTGTCGATCGCCAGACTGGCCCGCACGGCCCCGTGAACCGCCAGATAAACACCGCTGGAGAGTATCGGATCGACGAAGCAGGCGGCGTCGCCTACAAGAAGAAAATGCGGACCCGAAAGCGGCCTGCATTGATACGACCAATCGCTGATGGATTTGGCCGGGCGGCCGGTCCACTCCGAGCCGTCAAGAAGGGCCGCTATTTCCGGGGTTGAACGGACCAGCCGCCGCAGGAAATCAGTGCGCGCCGTCTCGGAGCGTCCCTTAACGAGGTCTGCGTCGGTAACGAGGCCAACGCTGCGAACGCCCCCTGCCAGGGGGATATGCCAGATCCAACCCTCATCGACGGCAACGATCAGGATGTTTCCCGCATCCTTGGCGGAGAGCCCTTGCACTACGTCGGGCAGCAGCTTGCCGCCCGTCCAATAGGAATAAAGCGCAACGTGCCGCAGGCGCTCGTTGAGGTTGCGAAGCCCCAGCCTGGAGCCTAAAACCGAAGCCTGTCCGGAGGCGTCGACGGTGATCGCCGCGGGCGCGTTGCGCTCCGAGCCGTCGCTAAAGCGCATCCTCAGGCCCTCAACAGTCCCGGCCGACCCGATCGGCCCCAGGACGTTGCAATTCTCGTGGACTTCAACCCCGGACTCGCGGCTGTGATCGAGCAGGATCTTGTCGAATTTCGCGCGGTCGACCTGCAGGGCGTGCAGCGCGCCTCCAGCCGCCGCTTCTTCAAAGCGCACGGTCCAGGGCGTCCGCGTCTGCCCCCAAACGTAGGTTGCGCCATTTTTGACGTTGAAACCGGCGCTCTCGATCTTCGGCAGAACTCCGGTCTGTTCCAGGAGCCCGAGGCAGCCGGGAATCAGCGACTCGCCGACATGCTCGCGCGGCATTCGTTCGCGTTCGAAGATCGCCACGGCGTGGCCGCGCCGGGCCAGCAACGTGCCCAGCGTTGAACCCGCGGGGCCGCCGCCGATGATCGCTACGTCCAGGCCAGCCATCCAGCACTCTCCCGTGAACCCGCCAGGCATCCATTTTAGGCTCCGGCTCGCCCGGGGTTAGCCGGCTATCGGCGGGATGCGCGTGCTCCGATCACGACGTCGGCTCCGCGACGCTGTATCCAGCTTCGCCCGCCCGCACGGTTACCGTTGCCCGAGCGGGCAGGTCGCGCAAGACGGTAACCTGGCCGGAAACGGGCCACCTTATCGTTACGGTGTCCACGGTACTTTCGTGCGTCCCGAGGCCGAAGTGCGCCACAAGCTCGCTTTGACCCAGAAAGTGGCTGCTGACGCCCAGCTCGCGTATCTGACTCTTTCCGCCGAATACCGGGGTGATCTCGATAGTCGCCCCGATCGGGGTGCGATTCGACCGCTCGTCGACCAGCCGAATCCTTAGCCACGAATTCACGTTGCCGCCGTCATTGCGATAGAGACTGGGCGGCCCCGCGCTGTTGACCACAAAGAGGTCCAGATCGCCGTCGTCGTCGTAGTCCAGGGTAATGAGGCCCTTGGCGGCGGTACGCCGGGTCAGTCCAACTGCGCGGGCTATTTCGATCATGCCGCCGTTTCCGTCGTTCTGCCAGAGCCGCGGGTAATCAAGCTCGGATTCCGACAAGTCGTCGGAATGATGCATCCCGCCGACCATCGCCAGGTCTAGATCGCCGTCGTTGTCGTAATCGAGGAACACCGCGCCCCACCCCCATCCGCCGTTCCGCACTCCGACCGGATCGGTGACGTCCGAGAACAACCGCCCGCCCTCATTTCTGTAGAGCCGGTTTCCGGTGGCCTTGCGGATATCGCAGTACTTGCCTTCGCACAGGTCGACATCCGCATAGATGGCCGTGACGAACCAGTCCAGATCGCCGTCGCCGTCATAGTCTCCGAAGGTGGATCCCATGCCACTCTTGTCGGTGCCAACCTGCGCGCTCAGCGTACCGTCGGTGAACGTTCCGTCGCCGTTGTTCCAAAACAGCCTGGAGTGGCCGTTGTCGGACGCAATCGCAAGGTCCGGCCAACCGTCGGAGTCGAGATCGACGAAGGTCGAGGCAAACGCGAACGGCCCCCGAGGAGCCTCGAGCGACGGACTGATCGGATCTCTGTCCAGTTGCGACTGAATGTCTTCGAGCGCGACGCCGGCTTCGACCGTCACGTCTTCAAAATGACCCGGCGCCTGGGAACCTCGATTCCTGAGCAGGCGCGCGTGGGATGGCAAGCCGTCCATTAGGAGCGACGAGCCCCATTCATTAACGTGCAAGTCAAGCCAGCCGTCGCGGTCGTAGTCGCCGACCGCGACGCTGTAGCCGAGGTGCTGATAAGCGGTAGCGACGGCGGCGCCCCTGCCGACGGCTTCTTCCGTAAAACGACCCTGGCCGTCGTTGATGAACAGATAGAAGCGGGTGTCGGCGATAGTGGTGACGTAGAGATCCAGATCGCCGTCGTTGTCCGAGTCGAACCAGACAGCCCCATTCGAGCGCAGGTCGAAATCCTGCAACCCGGCCTCGCGCGCGCGGTCCTCGAAGCGCCCGTTGCCGAGATTGCGGAAGAGCATGTCGGGAGCGTTCAGACGGGTGACGTAGATGTCTATATATCCGTCATTGTCGTAGTCCGCCGCCGCCGCTCCGCCGGTTTGGCGCTCCGGCGCGCACATGTTTCCGAGCAGGCAAGATCCGTTGGGCCGCAGGGTGTCCTGAAGATAGAGCAGTCCCGCCGCATCCGTGATGTCGGTAAACGTAGCCGCGCCGGCCGCCGCCGAGGTCAACGCCGAGCCGGTGTCGTCGAGTATCGGGTCCAGGCTGTCGGCAACGCTGGACCGCACTTGCATTCCCGCCAGCGGGGGGGCCGTCGTCAGCGGCCCGAGGCCGAGAACCGCCAGTCCGCCGAGCGCTCCCAGGGCCCAGGTGGCGGCGCCAAATACCACTATGGCTCGCTTCGGCAAGACCTTGGCCAGTCCCCAAAACGTAAACGGACCACCCGCGGCGGCGGTAAACAGCAGCGTCGCCGCAGGAGCGGTCCCCATGCCCACCAGCAGCAGCGCCGCGACCAGCGGTATCTCAAAGAGCAGGGGAACGTTTATCAGGATCCCGAACGTCGCGGCAACGACAATTCCGGCGGCGTCGTCACCGAGAAATCTTTCAACGACGTCGGCGCTCAGCCACTGAACGACAAAACCGCTCACGAGACCCGCCGCAACCATCAGCGGCCCCAGTCGCAGCAGATAGCGGGCGCTGGCTTTGGGCCATTCGATCAGGCCGTCCCTCAGGACCTCGCGCCAGGTGGACAAGCCGGCGTCGTCGAGTTGAATGCTTTCCGCGGCATCGACCTGCCCGGGCGGGTCTCGTCGACCGGCCGCATAGGCGACGAGCGGGCCGATCATCAACCCGCCGAGGACGGCCAGCGCGATGCGCGACCCCGCCAAAATCGGAGCGAAGACGGTTGCGGCCATGACGAGCGCCGGCAAGTTCAGCGTGGACGATCCCTGGGCTATGCCAATTGTCGCTTCGACTCCGGCGCCGCGCCGCCTGAAGGCCGACGAGATCGGGACGATGCAGGCCGAGCAGAGCGTCATGGGAGTCCCTACGAAGAGACCCCGGAGCGCTCCCCTGACGCCCCGGGTTGAAAACGCCGGTGAGATTCGATTGGGAAAGAGGAAGACCTCGGTTGCGCCGGCCACCAGAAAGGCGAAACCCATGCCCACGGCCACCAGCCGCAAATACGTCAGCGTGAAACCCCACCACCTGGCGAAGAAGCCGGCGTCCTGCGCGTACTCGACGCAGAAGCCCTGAAAGCAGCGCCCCGGATCGCCGCCCCCGGCAGCCGCCAGATCTTCCCGCGCGATGTCGAGTTTTGGAATGCGGTTGAGCACGATGAAAAGGCCGAGCAGCACGGCAATGATCACCAGGCCCGCCACCTGCCGCTTGCCGAGCCGGATGCGGCCGATTGCAGAGAGCCTGGCCGCAGTCAGAACCCGCGGTATTACCGCCAAGAGACCATTCGCCTTCCCTGCCGGCCGGCGTGTAAAACGACCGCTAACGCGATCGCGCAATTTCGACAGCGTACCGGATCGCGCCCGCTACACGGATACGCGCGATTATTAGAGCAGAGTCCCTGGTTCGCCGTGAATGCCTCGAAGGGCTGGCTCGATTCGGAGGCCGCGGACAGCCGCGACTGAGTTACGACACTCGCCGTCTAGTCGGAAACGGCCTCAGGCTGGTGCTCGCGGAGCCACTCTCGCAGCGGAACGTCCTCGGCGGCTGGACCGTAACGGTGGCCTTCCGACTGCGAATAGCCGAGCAACTGCCTTCGCACGGGGTCGGCATCGCGCAACATGGCCTCGGGTATGTCGAAATCGCCTTTAATGCGTATCCAGCGATAGCCGTAGCCGTAGACGAGGAATCTCCGGACGCTTTGCACGTAATTGGGGGTGGCGGCGTGCCAGATACGTCGATCGAAGAGAATGGCGTCGCCCGCGTTGGCGCGCACGGGCAATGCGCCCTCGGGCTGGCCCACGCCAGCGGCGGGCACGTCGATGCTCCTGGCGAGATGGCTGCCGGGAACCACCCAGATATTGCCGCTGCCTGGCTCGGAGGCGTCCGAAAGGAAGAATCCAACCTTGAGCGACAGTCTCGC
This sequence comes from Chloroflexota bacterium, assembly GCA_965263025.1. Taxonomy (GTDB): domain Bacteria; phylum Chloroflexota; class UBA11872; order UBA11872; family VXNJ01; genus JAPOVO01. Next base: position 1,890,557 of record OZ253578.1, read on the forward strand.
GGGTACGTCGAGCTCCGGCATGTCCAACGTCACCCGACCGGAGTCCTGATGGAACCTAAACGTGGGTCCATCGGGATCGTAGCGGCCTGCGACCGGCGGGGTTATGACGAGGTGGTTACTGTAACTGTAGATATTCCAACCGAGGATGCCCCACACCTTCGGAAAGGTCCGCGGGTGGTCGATCAGGTCGACAAACTCCGGACTCATATGCATGAAGCCTACGTGGTCCACCCGATTAGCTATAGACGGGTCTCCGCTCGCGTCGAAGCTGCCCCCGCCGTAGAGGCTGTCGATCGTTTCGATTAACGTGGCGACGGCGTCGGGCGCAAGCGCGTGTTTGACGACGAAATATCCGTCCGAGTCGAACTTCCGCCGTTCATCTTCCGTCAGGAGGTGCTGAAGACAGTCGACGTTCATTGGCGGTCCCGACCGGATTCGAACCGGCGATCTTCTCCTTGACAGGGAGATATGCTAGGCCGCTGCACTACGGGACCCCATTAAGAGTTACTATACTTAACAATCCAATTCTAATCGCCGGTATCGCACTCGATTGAATCCGGTGTTGAGGGAAGCATGAGGCGAATCTGATCACGCTGTTCGCTGATTTTCGGCAGAGCGATGATAGCAGCACTCGCGCCCGCGGCTTGTTGCTCGTCTCCGGACGGCGCGAACCCAACAAGTGAGAGTGACTTTCCACCGGTTCATAGAGTCGATATTATTCGCAGCGCAGCCTCGTGGGCGATATGTCGCCGTGGGCCGGCGAGTTGGTCTGGCTCAACGAGAATCCGACACGCTGCATGGCAAAGCCAGTCCAGTAAGAGAATAGATTGGCTATGGTTCGAATCATCACGACTAACCAGAGGCGGAGTCGCAACAGGAGGCAAGCTCGATGGCAATAAGCACCAGTCGGGAAGGCCAAACCTTGATCGTCAAAACCGCGGATCGCATCGACGGCGCAAACGCCCGCGAACTCCAGGTCGATCTGGAAGCCGCGATCGAACCGAGCGATCGCGGTCTGGTCCTGGATCTCGAGGAGCTCTCCTACATAAGCAGCGCGGGTCTTCGAGTCATTCTCCTGACGGCCAAGACGCTGCGAAAGCAGAACGCGAAACTTGCGGTCTGCTCGCTCTCGGGCTCGGTGCGCGAGGTTTTTGAGATCAGCGGCTTCGACAAGATAATCCCGGTTCACGATACCCAGGTCGACGCGACCGCCGCCCTCAAAAACTGATCTACGCGGCGCGGTTGCGTATGCTCGCGCCCACTTTTCCAGAGCGTATGCCGACCTGACGCCGAAGCGCCGGAGGTGACAGTGACGCAACGTCCATGCAAGATCCTCGTCGTTGACGACGAGCCGGACCTTGAGCCTCTGATGCGGCAACGAATGCGGCGCCACGTTCGGAAGGGCCTCTACACGTTCGTGTTCGCTCAGAACGGCGTGGAGGCGCTGGAGCGGTTGCGCGAGGAAGAGGACGTCGACATGGTCCTGTCCGACATCAACATGCCCAAGATGGACGGGCTTGCGCTGCTCCAGCAGATACCCAAGGTCGATCCCGACATCCGCTCGGTGATCATTTCGGCTTACGGCGACATGAAGAACATCCGCACCGCGATGAATCGGGGCGCGTTCGACTTCGTGACCAAGCCAATCGACTTCGACGACCTGAAGGTCACTATCGACCGGACGCGGCGCAATCTTATCGAGTGGCGCGAGGCGCTCGCGTCGCGCGACAAGCTGGTGGCCTTGCAGAACGAACTCGACGTCGCCAGCAAGATGCAGCAGTCGATTCTTCCCACGGAGCTTCCCGGCACATCCGACTACCAGATTGCCGCCAGCATGCTACCCGCGCGCAGCGTGGGGGGCGATTTCTTCGATTTCGTAAACCTCGAGGACGGGCATATAGGCGTCTCCATCGCGGATGTCTCGGACAAGGGCGTGCCGGCGGCCCTGTTCATGATGTCCAGCCGCACTCTGCTCAAGGGCGCGGCGATCGGCGGCAGCGGCCCGGGCGAGGTGCTGCATGAGGTCAACAATCTCCTCGAGGAAGACAACGAGTCGGCGATGTTCGTCACCGTCCTGTACGCGGAGTACGACCCGGTGACGGGAGATCTCAATTATGCGAACGGCGGACACAATGCCCCGGTTATCTTTCACGAAGACGGAAGCTCGACCTTGCTGCCCCTAACCGACGGAGTCGCGCTGGGATTGATGCCCGGTCTCGACTACAACCAGAACACCGTGACCCTGTCGCGGGGCGACACTCTCGTCCTCTACACCGACGGCGTGACCGAGGCGATGAACGAAGCCGACGAAGAGTTCGGGCTCGAGCGCCTGCGTGAACTCTTCGCCGGGGGAACCCCCAGCGACCCGGAGGCAGTCAGCATCGCGATTTTCAAGGCGGTGGGCGACTTCGCGGGGGACACCGCACAGTCCGATGACATCACCTGCCTGATACTCCGCCGCGCCACGGCTGAGGCATGAGCGCCAGCCTGAACATCAAGATCGAGACCAGACTTGAGGAATTGAGTCGCGTCTTCGATGCGGTTCGGGACTTCGGAGAGCGCGAGGACTGGCCGACCGAGACTGTATTTCTAATAGACCTCGCGCTCGAGGAGCTCACGCTCAACACCATAGATCACGGACACGACGGCGGTCTCCATGAGATGGAGATCGCGCTCAACTCGGAACCGGACGCCATCACAATAGAGATCAGCGACGACGGGCGGCCTTTTGATCCGCTCAACGACGCTCCCGCGCCCGACGTTGGGGCGGCGATCGAAGACCGGCCGGTGGGCGGCCTCGGCGTCCACCTGGTGCGGACGTTGATGGACGAGATGAGTTACCGGCGAGAGGGGAACAGAAACCACATAACCCTGGTCACGCGCAAGGTCCAATGAAGCGCGCGCCCCGCCAGCCGGCGGCCCGGCTGCGCGCGCTGGGAACGGGGGCAGTCCTGGCGCTCGTCACAATTGCGAGCCTGACTGGCTGTTCTCCGTTCGACTCCGCGGACGGCGGCAGCGCGGAAACCGCAGCCACTCCCGGGGGAGCGCCGCTTACCGAGACGAAAGCCGCCTCCGCGCCGGACCCCGGAATCTCGGCTCAGCGCATCCTCTTCGGCCAGTCCGCCGCTTTCAGCGGTCCGGCCCAGGAGCTGGGCAGGAACATGCGGCTCGGTATCGAGGCCGCCTTCCACGAGGCCAACGGGCGCGGCGGCGTACACGGGCGGCGGCTGGAGCTGCTGTCGCGGGACGACGCCTACGAACCGGAAGCGGCCATCGCCAACACGGCGCGGCTGATCGAGGAAGACCAGGTATTCGCGCTGATCGGCGAAGTAGGAACGCCCACGTCGCGCTCGGCCACTCCCGTGGCCGCGGAAGCCGGCGTTCCCTTCATCGCCCCGTTTACAGGCGCCGAGTTTTTGCGCGACGCGGCGTGGGACAACATCATCAACCTCCGCTCATCGTACTATCAGGAGACCGAGGAGATGGTGGCCCGCCTTACCACCGACCTGGGGATCAAGCGCATCGCCGTCTTGTATCAGGACGACTCCTACGGTCGCGCCGGCTGGCGCGGAGTTCGGCTGGCGCTCGACCGGCGCGCCATGGAGCCGGTATCCATTGGGCTGTATCCGCGCAATACGATGGCTGTGAAGACGGCTCTGCTCGACCTGAACCAGGGCGCGCCAGAGGCAGTGATAATGATCGGGGCCTACGAGCCGGTGGCGGAATTGATCGCGTGGGCTAGGCACATTGGGCAGGCCCCCATCTTCATGACCGTGTCTTTCGTTGGAAGCAACGCATTGGCGCGGCAGCTAGGCCCCGCGGGCGCCGGTGTATTCGTTACTCAGGTAGTACCGTTTCCAACAGACGACTCGCTACCCGTCACGGCCGCCTATCTCCGCGCCCTTTCGGCCTACGCTTCCGACGCTACTCCCGGCTTCGTCTCCTTCGAAGGCTATCTGGCCGGCCGGCTGGCCATCGCCATTCTCACAAGCTGCGGGGCGGAGGTTGACCGCGCCTGTTTCCTCGACAGTCTGCACCGCGGCGAGATCATCGACATCGACGGCTTTGAGCTTCGTTTCGGAGCCGGCGACAACCAGGGCTCGGACGCGGTGTTCCTAACAGTGATCGGAGAGGACGGCAACTATCACCCCATCAAGACGCTGGGCGAAACGGGGGCATGAGCGACCGGCTGAGGCGCCTGCTCGAAAGCCGTTTTCGTCTCTCCGTCCAGCTTTATCTGGGGATCGGCGGGGCTGTCGCGCTCACCGTAGGCGCGAGTCTGGTCGGCTGGTTTTCGTTCAGCCGCGTGGGCGACTTTCAGAGCCGCGTAAACGAAGGCAGCGTGCCCGAGGTGGTAGCTTCGTTCGGAGTTGCGCAATATAGCGGCGCGCTGGTGGCTGCCGCTCCGCGCCTGATCTCGGCCGCGACGCGCGAAGAATCCGACCGAGTCTCCGCCAGCATCGCGGTGGCGCACGCGGCCTTCGAAGACCAGCTAGCCGTTCTAGAAGATAAAGGCTCGGGGCAACAACGCTTCGAGCGCATCCGCGCCCATGCGGACACGTTGATCCTCAACATCCAGGCCATCGACGGCGAGATGTCGGAACTCTTCTATTTCACCGAGCGCAGCACCGCGCTGCAAACGGAGCTTGCGGAACTGCGGGCCCGCCTGGAGGACGTGCTGGTGCCGGCCATCGATGACCAGCTCTTCTACACGGTGACAGGCTATCGCAATCTCGACGAACCTCCGCGGCCGCGCTCGGAACATTTTTCGGGGGACGAGCTTGTGCGCTACCGCTACCTGGCGGAGTTGCAGGCCGACGCCAACCTGGCCACGCAACTGCTGACGAGCGCCTTCACGCTGGCGGACGCCTCGACGATCGAGCCGTTGCGGGAACGCTTCGAGTCGACGGCGGGCCGTATCGAGCGGAGCCTTGCGGCTTTGGACGGCTCCCCGCTGCACGACGAGATCGCTCCGATTTTCACTCGTCTGGTGGAGCTGGGAATCGGGGAAGAGAGCGGGTTCGATCTGGTTGACAGGGAGCTCAGGCTGGCCGAGCGTCAACGCGGCCTGCTCACGCGCAACCAAGACCTCGCCGTCGACCTGGTGGCTGAGGTCGACAACCTGGTAAACGCGGCTCACGCGAGCGCGCAGGAAGCGACCAGCGCCTCGACCCAGGCAATCTTTACCGGGCGCACGCTGTTGCTGGCAATCAGCGCGCTCAGCATCGGCGGCGCGGTGCTTATCGCCTGGCTCTTCGTTGGCCGGGTATTGCTGCGCCGTCTCCAGCGTTTGTCGGACTGGATGCGCCGCATGGCTGACGGCGACCTGGAAGCCAGTGTCGATATCGGCGGACGCGACGAGGTGGCCGACATGGCCGCGGCGCTCGAGGTTTTCCGCCGGCACGCCCTGGAAGTGCAGCGGCTGAACCTGGTGGAAAAGCTGGCGGACGAGCTGCAAGGCAAGAACGAGCAGCTCGAAAGCGTGCTCGCCGACTTGCGCAAGGCGCAGGGCCAGATCGTCACACGCGAAAAACTGGCGGCGCTCGGCGAGCTCACGGCGGGCGTGGCGCACGAGATCAGGAACCCACTGAACTTCGTCAAGAATTTCTCCGAAGCCTCCGGAGAGCTTCTCGAGGAATTGAAGGAGGTGCTCGAAGAAGGCAGCGAAACCTTAAGCGAAGATCAGAAAGAGCTGGTCGAGGAAATATCGCAGGACCTGACCGGCAACATGGAGCGCATCCGTTCGCATGGCGACCGCGCCAACCGGATCGTCCACGACATGCTCATGCTGGGCCGGGGCACTGCCCGAATGCAGCCTACCGACATCAACCGCCTGCTGGATGAACACGCGCGGCTCGCCTACCACAGCGCGCGGGGGACCGATCAGGACTTCCAGCTCGACCTTAAGTTCGACCTTGACCCGGACGTCGGCGAGATCGAAGTCATTTCTCAGGACATGGGCCGCGTCTTCCTGAATATGGTGAGCAACGCCGGCTACGCGACGAACGAAAAACGGAACGAGGACGCGCCGGCGGAGATCGACGCCGAGCCGTTCATGCCAACGCTGTGGCTCACCACGCGGCGCAAGGAGGACCGGATCGAGGTAAGCATCCGGGACAACGGAAACGGGATTCCGCCGGATGTCGTGGAGAAGATATTCAACCCCTTCTTCACGACCAAGCCGGCCGACCAGGGCACGGGGCTGGGGCTTGCGATTTCCAACGACATCGTGCGCCAGCACGGCGGCGCGATCCGGGTAAATTCCGAACCCGGCCAGGGCGCCGAAATGATAGTCGAGCTGCCGCTGACGCCGCCCGCGGCGGCGGATGAAGGAGCGGCCGAGCCGGACAGCGCGCCAGACTCCGGAGTCTCGATCGCGGGACCCATGTCAACCGCGCCCGAAGCGCCGCCTGCCTGAGAAAGCGTGGGAAGCGACCACGACGTTCCGGGCGTCTTGGTCGATTTGCCGCCTGGCGCCGGTCTCGCCGGCATCCACGCAAACCTGATAATTCTTCCGCAGATAAGCTTTCGCCATGGATTTCGACAACTACGATCTCAACCCGTCGATCTACGACGAGATGTTCCTGCCGGACGGCGCGCCGCGCGAGCATTACCGGCAACTCCACGAAGCCCTGAGCCGGCTCTCCGCCGAGCAGCTCGGCAGCATTCAGGAGCGGGTCACACGCTCTTTCTCGAACGAAGGCATCACCTTCACCGTTTACGGCGACGAGGAGGCCGACGAGCGCATCATCCCAGTCGACTGCGTGCCGCGGGTGCTCTCGACGGCCGAATGGCGGAGCCTCGAGGCCGGCCTTAGCCAACGCCTCAAGGCTCTCAATCTCTTCCTGGCGGACGTCTACGGCGAGGCGCGCATTATCGAAGACGGCGTCATACCGGTTGACGTGGTGCGGGGGTGTCCGCAGTACCGCATCGAGATGCGCGGCTTCTCCGCGCCTCACGGAATCTGGGCCGCCATCTGCGGCACCGACGTGGTGCGCACAAACGACGGTTTTCAGGTACTGGAGGACAACCTGCGCGTGCCTTCGGGCGTGTCGTACATGATCGCGAACCGAAAGGCCGTAAAGGCGAGCCTGCGCCGCCTCTACCGAGGCTCCCGCGTGCGGCGCGTGGAGCACTACGGGAGCGTGCTGCTGGCGACCCTGCGCGAGCTCGCGCCCAGGAGCCGCTCGGACCCATCGATCGCGCTGCTGACGCCAGGCGTATACAACTCCGCCTTTTACGAGCACATGTTTCTGGCGGGCGAGATCGGCGCGGAGCTGGTGGAGGGCCGCGACCTGCTGGTCGACGACGGCTTCGTTTACATGCGCACCACCAAAGGCCTGCGGCGGGTCGACGTGATCTACCGGCGGGTGGACGACGACTTTCTCGATCCGCTGGTCTTCCGCCAGGACTCGCTGCTCGGCGTGCCGGAGCTGATGAACGCGTACAAACTCGGCAACGTAGCGCTGGTAAACGCGCCCGGGACGGGCGTGGCGGACGACAAGAGCGTCTATGCCTACGTGCCCGACATGATCCGCTATTACCTGAGCGAAGAACCGCTTTTGGCCAACGTCGAAACCCACCTCTGCCGCCGCCCGGAAGACCTCGAATACACGCTCGACAATCTGGAGAATCTGGTCGTCAAGCGCGTGGGCGAGTCCGGCGGGTACGGAATGCTGATCGGGCCCCACGCAACCCCCTCCGAGCGAGAGGCATACGCCAGGCAGGTCCGCGCCAATCCGGCCGACTTCATCTCTCAGCCGGCGCTGGCCTTCTCTCGCGCTCCCTGTCTGATCGAGGGCGGTTTTGAACCCCGGCACGTAGATCTGCGCCCGTTCGTGCTTAGCGGGCGCGAGACCCACATAGTGCCCGGCGCGTTTTGCCGCGTCGCGCTGCGGCGCGGCAGCCTGGTTGTCAACTCCAGCCAGGGCGGCGGCGGCAAGGACCTCTGGGTGCTGCAAGACTGATGCTTTCACGCAGCGCGCAAGGCCTTTACTGGATGAGCCGTTACCTGGAGCGGGCGGACCATCTCTGCCGCCTGCTGCGCTTGCAGACCGAAGCGCTGGTGGACCGCCCCATTCACGAGATTCATTTCGGCTGGAGCCGTATCTACCGAAGCCTCGACCGGCAGCCTCCCGGCGGCAGTCTCGAACTGCTCGACAGCGACGACTACACGCTGGCCGATTCGTACACGCTAGCCGACGATCTGACGTTCGAGCGCTCGAACTCCAGCTCGATATGGAGCTGCCTTGCGCTCGGCCGTGAAAACGCCCGACAGATGCGCCAGTGCATCAACGCCGACATGTGGAGCTGTCTTAACCTGGCGTATTTGCGGATTCAGAAGCTCAGCATCCAGGACATCTGGACAGCCTCGCCGGAAAGCTTCTACGCGGAGACGGCGGCCGAGATCGACACCTTCTCGGGGGTTTCGGCGGCCACCATGTACCGCGACGAAGGCTGGCGCTTCATGCAGCTAGGGCGTTTTATCGAGCGCGCCCAGCTCTCGGCCTCGCTGCTGCTGGCTCAACTGACGGTCAATCGGCCAGACGAGGAGCCATCCGGCGCCGACTGGACAAGCCTATTGCGTGTTTATCACGCGTTCGAGACTTATAACCGCAGCTACAGCGTCGAAGTAGAGCCGGGCCAGGTGCCTGACCTGCTCGTGACCGATCCGCTGCTACCCGACTCGCTCTGCCGGTCGCTCGACAGGGCGGCATCGGACATCGCCGCCATCGGCCCCGGCCCCGACGCCCACTCCAGCGGCGCGGCTCGACGGCTGGCCGGCCGCCTGAGCACGCTCGTCCATTACGACTGGCCGGACCGAGCCGACCGCGACGGTCTGCTGCGGCGGGTGAGGCAACACGTCCGAAAACTCCACTATCTGGTAACCGCCGCTTACTTCGATTACCCAATCGAGGACTCGCCGGCGCGCTGACGTGATGACTGGTCCGACGCGCTACGAAATCGAGCATGTCTCCCGCTACCTCTACACCGCGCCGGTACGGGACTGCGTGATGTCGCTCTGCCTGAAGCCGCGCGACGACTCCCGTCAGCGGCTCCTGCGCTTCGAGGCCGCGACCGCGCCGCCGGCTCCGCTTAACGGCGAACTGGACTGTTTCGGCAACATCAAGCACGTCCTCAACGTCCACCGGGAGCACGACCGGCTGGAGATTACGTCCCGCTCGACGGTCGAAATCGCGGCGGCGGCCTCGCTTCCGAACTTCCTGGGCGCCGACGCCTGGGGAGAGATTCGCGCGTGGAGCGAGTCTTTCACGCATTGGGACTACACGCACCCGAGCGCGTTGGCGCGCCCCTCGCCGGCGCTCGCCGCGTTCGTCGACCGCCTGAGCATTGCGCGGGGAGACGACCCGCTGGAGACTCTGCTGCGGCTTTCGGACACCCTCCACCACAGTCTCCAATACGTTCCGGGAAGCACGTCGGCGATCTCCCCCATCGAGCACATCCTGGAATCGGGCCGGGGGGTCTGCCAGAACTACGCCCACGTGATGATCGCAATCGCGCGCTCCTGGGGCGTGCCTGCCCGCTACGTCTCGGGCTACCTTCACGTCACCGGCAAAGCCGGCGAGCAAGCGCCGGAAACGGCCACTCACGCCTGGGTCGAATGCCTGCTGCCGGATCTGGGCTGGATAGGCTTCGATCCGACTAATCAGACCCTCGCCGACGAGCGGCACGCGCGGATCGCCGTGGGCCGCGACTATCAGGACGTCTCGCCGACCCGCGGCGTCCTCCAGGGTGGTGGGCAAGGCAGGCTCGAGGTGGACGTGCGGATGCGCCGTCTGGCCGGTCCGGCCTCGCCTTAGCTCCCGGACCCCCGGCGGCGTAGGAAGACAACCGCATTTTCAACGAATTCTTGAAAATTACCCCGTCAACTTTGAAAAAGGGGGCATTTGACGATGGGTTAAACGGGGTGTAGGCGAGGTTGCCGCTGCGGAAGGGAGAGCGCTTACTCGTCATGCGCGCCTCGATCGAGCATCCGAACGGTGGGGGGACAACTGAAAGACAGAGGGTCTGGATTTCGGCTTTCGCAGGAATGACGGATGGACGGTGGGGACGACAGGCGGGAGAACCTTATTCTTCACGCCCGGACTCGATCGCGCATCCGGGGGTGGGGACAGAAGCGCAAGACACAGGGTCTTGCTTCCAGCGTGGCATGAACGGGATCGGCACGTCCATCATCCCGGCCAAATAGCTGTTGCTACACTCTGGCGGCGCGGACCAGCATTGAGAAGGGCGGACTATATGAGCGAGCAATCGGACCGGCCCGGAGTCACCGGCGAGATTGTGATCGAGGCACAGTTCGACCGGAAGATCAACGCGTACGGACGGTGGCTCGTGTCGCTCATACTCCTGGTCACGATCGTGGGAATACCGTTTATCCCGTTGTGGCTGCTCTTCAATCTCTGGTACGGCCCGGAATACTTGCGGCGCTTGTCTGCCCGGCTGACGACGCAGGCTCTGGAGATACGAAAGGGCGTGTTCTTCCGAAAAGAAGCCACGATCCCGCTCGACAGGATCACCGACGTGCGCCTGCACGACGGACCTCTTATGCGAATGCACAAGCTGCGCGGCGTGAAGGTCGAGACCGCCGGCCAGTCGGGGCAGAACGCCGGCAGCGAAGGCGACCTGGTGGGAGTGATCGACGCGGTCGAGTTTCGCGACGCGATCCTTTTGCAGCGGCAAAGGGTGCTGGGCGCCGAACCCTCCGCAACCCCTTCCCAGGCGGCAGTCGGGACGGCCGATCTGCTCACTGAGATCCGCGACATCCTGGCACGAATAGAGGCCAAAGGCTAAACCCGCACCGCCGGATACGACCTCCAACGGCGGGGCCGATCCAGCGCACGAACCGGCTTCCCGTCAGGACGTCGTTTGTCGAGCGCGCGGAGCTAGCGCCCCTGCAAATCCTCGCCGAGAGGTAACCGTTCGTCCTTCGACAGGCTCAGGACGAACGGGGACGGAGAGACTCTTGATGGTTCAGCCTCACCCCTACCCTGTCGCTCAAAGGGCGAGGGAGTGGGCGGTCGGCGGTTGACCCGGCCGCTATCGGAAGCGCATTAGAGGCTGGCGCGCACCCAGCGATGGATGTCGCGCATGTCGGAGAAAGCATGGTAGGCGATCCCCTCGCCGTCACAGTGAACCGCCAGCCGGTCGCGGGCGAAGAGCAAATCGGCCAAACGCGCGGCGGCCAGATCGCTGAAGCCGTCGCCGGCGTAGGCCACGCGGCGGCCGCCGCGCTGGGCGGCGCGCACCACTCCGGCCTTCCAGCCGCCGCGAGGGTCGTGGTCGGGGCGCTCGTGCGGGAACTCCAGCTCGATCGAGCCGTCGCGAAAGGTCAGCCGGTTCGACTGAAAAGCCACGTCGGCCAGCCCGGCCCCGGCAAGCATGGGGCGGACGTAAACATCGAAACCGTCGCTGACTACGCGGGGTTCGATGCCGCGCGCCCGCAGCTCGGCGACGAGCGGCGCGAAGCCGGGATCGACGCGCTGGCGGGCGATAAGCTCCAGCAACTCCCCGCGTCCGGCGCGCACAAGCTGGAACTGCCGCCGCGCGCGCGCGCTGGTGGGAATCTCGCCGCGTATCCACTCCTCGTCGATCTCGCGCCAGGACGGATCGGCGAAAGCGTTGAAGATGACGTGCCCCATGTCGTTGGGCGAGATAGTGCCGTCAAAGTCGAAAATGAACGCCCATTCCGGATCATCCACGACAGATCAGCAGCCCGAGGCCGTAATCAAAGCCCCGCGCCGGCGTCCCTAAGCGCTGGACGGCAGCTTATGAGCCGGTTCGGTAGAGATAGCGGATATCCCAAAGCGAGTACAGCGTAGGCGTCGTGTTGCCGAAGACGTTGCGGACGGCGGTCAGCCGTTCGGAAAGCGTCGTGTAGATGACCGGCACGTTTTCGGCGGCGATCTCCTGGGCGCGGCGGTAGTGCTCGACGCGCTTGCCGCGGTCGAGCTCCTGGCTGCCCATGACGTACAGCTCGTCGATCTCGGCTTCCCACTCTGTCGCTGGCCGCGGCTGGTTGGGATACCACAGGTGCAAGTCCTCGCTGCTGTGCCAGAAACCCATGCCGCCGTAGGGGTCCGGCCCGCCGCCGAAGCCGACGATTATGGCTTCCCAATCGTAGGAACTTACAAGCTGGGAGACGAGCTCTCCGAAGTCGACCAGCTCGTAGTTCGCCTCGACGCCGATCTGCCTGAGACCCTGATGGATGACCGCGCCGACCGTTGCGCGCACGGAGTTGCCGGAATTGGTCACCAGCGTGAACGAGATCTTGTTACCGGAGTCGTCCTCGCGTATTCCGTCGCCATCGGCATCCACCCAACCGAGACCGTCGAGGATCTGGTTGGCCCTGTCGACGTCGTATTCGTACCGTCGCACGTTGGGGTTGTGAAAGTCGCCCGCGGCGGGACTGATGGAGGACCACTGCGGGTAGCCGAGTCCGTGCAGTACGTCGTTGATGATTTTGTCCTTGTCGACAACGTGGGCGACGGCCTGACGGAATTGCGTGTTCTGGAACCACTTCAGCTTCTCCGGCGGGACGTATGGCTCGCCGGTGTCGGGGTTGCGGCCCTGGTTCATGTTGAAGCCCAGGAACGTCGTCCCGAAACCGGGACCTCGCCTGTGGATCGTGTAGTTGCCTTCTGTCTCCAGCGGTTTGAGACTGGCGAACTCTTCGCCTAATACGCCGTGAACGTCGGCCTCTCCCGCCTGGAACTTTTGGAGCCCGGCGTCGAAGTCCGGGACGACAACGTGCGTGATCGTCTCCAGATAAGGCAGGCTGTTGCCGGCTTTGTCCTTGAGCCAGTAGCTGGGGTTGCGGCGCATGACCACGCGCTCGCCGGGGTCGTAGCGCTCGATAGTGAAGGGCCCCGTGCCGATGATCTCGGCCGGGTCGGCATCGATGTCCCACGTCGAGGCGAACGTGCCGTCGTCGACGTACGGCTCGAGGACATGCTTCGGGTAGATGGCCGTGCCCATGGAACGCAGGAAGGGAGCAAAGGGCGTCGGGAGGACGCACTGGATCGTATAGTCGTCCAGCGCGGCGACGGTCATCTGCGCTTCTTTCCACTGGCCGCTGACCTCGTCCAGGAACCGGAAGTTGAATGACGAGCGGGCGCTGGCGGGGATGTCGTCGTTGTAGATGATCCGGTTGAAGGTGAAGTCCACGTCGCGGGCGGTGAAGGGTTGCCCGTCGTGCCAGGTGACGTCCTTGCGAAGATGGAAGGTCCAGATCAGGCCGTCATCCGAACGCTCCCAGGACTCCGCCAACGCCGGCTGCACCTCGTCGGTCAGCCACGAGGTCTCGGTCAGACCCTCGAAGAGATATCCCAAAACACCCGTCGACGAGGCGTCGTTCGCAATGGCCAGGTTGAAGGTGAGCGGCTCGGAAATGGTGGCGAACGTCAGCGACCCGCCCGGCTTGCCGATGGCGTATTCGAACGTCTCGGCATTCCTCCTGAGCTGGGGGATGCGTTCCCAATCGAATAGCTCGGCGTTGAGACGCGATTGCAAACCAACAGGCCCGTTGATCCAGGTGCGATGCCCATCGGTGAAGGCTGTCCAGTTGTCGGCCTGGCGCCACACGAGCAGGCCGCCGGTCGTCTGCTGCAGCGACTCGCCGTTCGCGGGGCTGAACCGTTCGTTCTCCTGGCAGGCGCCGACCTTGTCAGACCCCTCGGCGGCATCAATCAGCGTCTTGAGCGTGGCGAAGCCGAGGACGAACTCGCATTCGGCCGCCGCCGCGGGCGCGGCGGGCAGGAGGAGCAATCCGGCAACGATGAGTGCGACGAACCGATGTTTCACGGTGGCTCCTCCCGTTAGGGATCCAGGCGCCGCGCCTGCCGTTCAGACTTTTGAATGCCGCAAGTGTCGCAGCTATCGGCCGCGATTGTCTAGACGGCGGGCACGATCCGGGCTGGAGGACGGGACGGCGCGGAGATTCCTCGCTTGCGCTCGGAATGACAGTAAGCCGGCGGTACTGGCCTAATGCTTTCATGCCTGCGCAGATCGCGATCCGGGACGTTCCCGAGGAAGTCCGCGACGAGCTTGCGGCCGTATCCGATTCCGAATCGAGCCTGCGGGTCCAAGGACCAGCCACTATCCCAGGGAATTTTTCTACACACGACTCCGTAGCGCGGCCTGTACGCATTGAGGAATTAAGAGATTTGCGGTCCTTCTGCTCTTTCTCTCACCTTCCCCCTGAACTGTTTCCTCATTTGTCTCCTTTCGGCCGCGTTCAGTTTCCTCTCCATTCGTTTTCCGCACATAGCCAGCAGCGGCCCGTCAAAATCTCTTGGGATACTCTCAGCTTCGCCCAGACTGGCAACAGAATCGAGATCCGCTTGGCCAAGTGATGACACAAAGTCGCTGATGACTTGCTCCAAGGCAACTGCTAGATCGTCAGCGACTTCGGTCGGGCCTGAATCACCAAATGCTTGGGCGCGATCCTCGAAACCGGATTTCAGGGCCATGAAAGTGCAGATATCGACTTTGCACCACTCGATAGTAGTGTCAGCCTCCTGCAAGAGGGAGAGAGACTGAGAGTCCCGGCTAGGCTCGATGCCTATGAGGTGAACGCGAACGCCGAAGCTCTGCGCTATCTGTACCCCAATTCTCAGATCCTCATCACCCGACAGGAGAACTGCGTCCGTTATAGCCCGATTGCGCGCCAGATCATCTAGGTCCGTGACGATTAGCGAATCGACGCCCTTCTGTCGCCCAGCCCGGTTGACGATGCCGAGCCTCAGTTTTATGTCATCAGCGTTGGCTAACTTTTTCTGATCCGACGAGAGTTCTCCGCGCCGCAGACCGTCGTACCAGTAGATACGTAGAAGAGGTGCGTTGCCGGTTTTTGCAGCAGACGCTTTCAGCAGCTTGGTTACGATTTCGGACAGGTTTAGTTCAACGTCAGTTCGAACTAACTTGTGGCCAGCGAGTGCTGTGGAGCCTTGCGCATACAAATAACCGGCATCTACGAATACTGCAAAACGCATGGACTTAGCCTTCGCATGCATCGCCAGAAATAGTTAGAGGATCCCCGCGGGGATCCTCAATATTGCCCACGCTCCAACTCGCATACTATCGGGAGACGCTGAACGACGTAATGTTACTGGGCAACAACCAAGTGGTCAACGCCTCGCACTGATTCGCCCTCTGGTTCTAGCCGTATGGAGCGCGGATCAATTGTTTTGTATCTGGGGGTTGGAGGACGGCGCGGAGATTCCTCGCTTACGCTCGGAATGACAGTAGACCGGCGCTCGCCGAGGCGCTCGATTGCCCGCTCGTTACGCTCAACCGCAAGCTCACCCGCGCCCAAGCCCCGGCTTGCGAGGTTACCTACCCGCCCATTTCATAGAAATAGCCGAGCTTGATTACCGACGGCCCTAACTCGACGCGAATCTGCTCGGCGATGGTCGATGCGATGCTGAAGACGCAGCCTTGGCGGTTGACGATCTTGTATGCGTTAGTACGCTAACTATAATTGACTTCAACGAGAATGAATTCTGGACCAGCGCGTTCGCGGGATCGGAGCATTACTAGGCAACTTCGATGACTGCTCAACCTCAACTTATAGATAGAGTACTTGCTAGTACCGGGACACTCCTCGATAGGACCCTACTTCGCAAGATCGAGGTTTCTGGGTTTGCCTCTTACTTAACCCCACAATCGATACACATACGGCCCCTTACGGTGCTGGCCGGAGCCAATAGCGCCGGTAAATCCAGCGCGATAAAACCGTTGCTACTGCTGAAGCAAACACTTGACGCGCCCATAGACCCAGGCCCCCTTTCGATCAATGGACCGAACGTTAAGTTTACGAACCTAGATCAGATGTTCACTCGCATTCCAGGAAAAGCCCCCGGCAATGAGTTCAGAATCTCTCTGGAGATGGAGTGGGGGGATCTAGATTTGGAGTTTCACCGCCACCCTAAATCCAATTTGGAGATTAAAGAGACAACTTATCGTCTTCATCTCTCGGATCCGGACTCTAAGAGTAAGCTCACACTTTCTCCCAGGATGTCATCAGATGAAATCAGGAGACAGATTCCTGAGCCATACAGATCGACTGCGGAAGATAAGGCATCGGAGCTTCAAGATTGGCTTCTCGCAGTAGCGGGGAGCGAAGAACTAAAGGCGTACTACAAAGATAACCCTTGGTCGTGGATTGCTGAGAGGCAACGTTGCTTCCTCGGAGCCGTCATATCGTCTGGAACTTTAGTGCAGTACTACTCCATGTATCCGGCATACGATCCATCGTGTAATTTCGCCGAGGCCATAGCGAGAGTGATCCACGTCCCGGCTTTTCGACGGCGGGTATCTCGAAACCATCCAATCGCGGAGGTAGGAACCGATTTTCCGGGCACATTCGAGGACTACACTGCGGCAGTCGTAGCCAAGTGGCAGGCTGACGGAGACGACCGCCTGGAGAACTTGAAGGATTCATTGCGACAGCTGGAGTTGACCTTCGATGTTTCCACCAAAAAGCTAAGCGATGCCGAGGTAGAACTGCGCGTTGCCCGACCCAGACGGGGAATGTCTGGAGGCAAACCAGAAATGGTCAGCTTGGCCGACGTCGGCGTTGGGGTATCGTACGTCCTTCCTGTCCTCGTCGCGCTGGAAGCAGCCCAGTACGGTCAGATTGTGTACATAGAACAACCGGAGAGTCATTTGCACCCAAAGGCTGAATACGGCCTTGCAAAGGCGCTAGCGAAGGCTGCGAAACAGGGTGTCAGGGTAATCGTGGAAACGCATAGCTCTCTGTTGCTGCTGCATATTCAGACCCTTGTGGCGCGCGGCGAGTTGGACCCGGAATCCGTTGGTCTGCACTGGTTCTCCCTGGACGAGGACGGATTCACCTCAATCGAGTTCCGAGAGCCAGACGAGCGCGGCAGGACCGGCGAGTGGCCCGAGGACTTTGCGGATACAGAGTTGAAAGCCAATTCCGCATTCCTCCGTGCTGTGCGGCAACCCTAGAGCTTCAAAACCGTCTGCTTGTTGATTGGCTGAAAGGGAAAACCGGCGACGAATCGTCGTTGACGCGGATGTTCTTAAGAGAGCCTCTGAATATGGGCCTCCTGAATCCGAGCAGAGCATGTGCGAGAAATTCCTTGAGTCTATTCGCGTGATATGTCACCAAGTCGTTGTGACCGGTCCTGTCGAAGAAGAGTGGGATCGGCACAATTCAAGATGGGCTTCTAGATGGCGTACTGAAATGGACGATAGTGAGAAAGTCTTGAGGCCGGATGTCTGTCAGGACGCAGAGTTGCGTAGCGAGATCAAAGCATTGGTGGCAAGCAGCAGTGAGATTACGATCTATTTGGAAGATGATGCACATTTGGTTGAGGCCTGTCGGGAGGGAGACCTGATAATCGCGTCAGGCGATAAGAGAGCCCGTAGAGGCTTCGCCCGTTGTGCATCAAGCGTTGGTTGGCTAGGAGAGGTTGTGTGGGTCAATCCGGTCACGGATACGGACTTGGTGGACTGGTTAAAGCGCGGCGCACCTTCTGAAGAGTCAAGACGGCTGTCTGCCTTCGACCCTTCTGAAACCTGAAAAGTCGCGACGAACTGTCGCGCCTAGCCTGCGTTCTAGTTTTTTCTCGGCACCGTGCTACCAGCTCTCCGGCGGTGTGTATCTAGATGACGAGTTTGGCGTTCCCGGGGCGTTGTTTGCCGCCGTGGACGGAGGGTTCGGCGCACCACTTGGCGGAGAGGCGGCGGACGGCCTGGTAGGTTTCTTCGTCGAAACCAAGCAGGCCACAGATGACGCGGCGGTCGAGCAGGGCGCGGTTGGGGTCGGCGTCGGCAAGGTAGGCGGGCTTTAGCTCCTTGTCGCGGAACTCGTCGAAGATCAGTTCCGCTATCACTAGCTGGTCGTCGGTGAGGGTTCGGAAGTCGAGGACACGTAGTGACTCGGCGGAGCGGATGGTCATATCCCCACGGCCTGCAACTTGGCGGTTCGAGTGCCACCAATACGACAACAAACCTAACGTGGAGTTGCTCCACACTGCGAAGGCGTAGTCAAACCTGTTGTCGGAGAACATCACGTTTGGCCATGCGCGACCACCCGCGCTCAATTGGTCGGTAAAGGCTACTGCCAGCGACTGGGAATTGAAGCGGAATCCCCGGCTCACGTGAGCGAGGCTGGCAGTAGTCCACACTTCGGCGGCTTTGGTTTCCATTCCTTGCCGAACCTGCAACTGCGAGTCGGGGAGGCAAACCATCCGGGTTTCTTTTCTTGCATTGTGGTTCCAAAGTGCAGGATAAGTGGCAGTTGGGCTAGGCGCCAACTTGGAAAACGGGCCTCGCGGGAGCGGGCCAGTTATGTCACGATCGACTAAGCCAAGTGTGCCTGTGACTCGTAGCGGCGCCATCTTTAGATCGGTAGCTGCGCTGTTGCCTGGAAGCCATAGGCTGGAGCACGATAATGCGTAGGCCGTTTGTGCGAGCGAGTAATCCAGTAGTCGAACTCCGCCCCAACTATCGCCATCCTGAGATGTTGGAGCGGTCAGCATCCCACCCGTCGCCTCGTCGCCGACACTTAGAGGAGTTCCTCCGTACGGCCCATCCTCGACACGTCTAACTTCACGTCCGACAAGAACACTCTTAGCAGTCGCGCTGGCGTGCGCGAACCCTTGCGGTCGGCGGCGCAACGAGGTGAGATGCATTCGCTGAGACGGTTTCTGACCAAGTTTGCGCTTGCGGGCGATAACCAAACACTCCGCCATGCCGGTATCTGCCGAAAAAGACAGATGGTCATTGTCCGATGCGGCGATGCTCAGAACGGTCAAATTAGAATAGCTCTGAGCCAGCGTACCTCTGAATCGTTTCCAGGAAAGCCCAGCAGCGGCGGACAAGGGCAACACCAAGGCCAGCACGCCGCCGGGCTTGAGCTTGCTATGAGCCAACGCCGCGAACGCGGAGGCGATGCCCGCATTGCCGTGGTAGCAGGTGTTTTTTCCTAACTGGTTGATTCGGTGTCCCATAGCTGTCTGGTCGCCACTTGTGGCATTAAAAGCAGCGAACGCCGGGTTGGTAATATCGGCGTGCGCTCCCTCGTGGTTGGTGGCCCGCGTAAACGGCGGGTTCATAATCACGAGGTCAAAGCCCTCGTCTGGAACATCCACGTTGATCTGCGCGGCGGTCTCCTCGCCCACGCTGCCGGTGCGCAGGGCCGGGTCGCTGGTGTTGAATAGAGTCAGTACGTTGGAGGCCTGGAGCAGTTCCAGCGACCCAATCTTGACCGTGCCGTCCGTCTGCCTGCCGTAGGGCATGGTGTAGAGGCGCGAGTTGCCGAAGCCGACCGTGGGCTGGGCGCCGGAGAGGGTGGAGCCGGTGATGTGGATGGCCGAGGGCATGACGTCGCAGCCGTAGACGACCTCTTCCATCATCACCGAATGCAGTCCCGCGGGGTCGCCGCCGGCGCGCTCGTGGCGGGAAGCGATTTGCTCATACACCGCCGACAGCAGCGCCCCGGTGCCGCAGGCGAAGTCGCCGATGCGGAGCCTGCCGATGGCTTCGGCGTCGGCCCAGTCCACGCCGTCCAGCTTGGACACAGCCAATCGGGCCAGCAGGGCCGCCGAGGCGGGCAGGGTGTAGAAGGTCGCCAGGTACTTGCGGTCCGCGATGAGCCTCTGAAAGATGCGCCCGGTCAGGTCGTGGGCATTGTCCACGCCGGTCGCGTCGATTTTTTGGGCAGTCTCGCGCAGTTCCCGCAGAATGCTGACGGCGGCATCGCCGGGAATCTGCTCCAGGATGTCCTTGGCGATGGCGAAGATGGGCCAGTAGTTGATCTTCAGGATTGCGGTCCACGCCTTGACGGTTTCATCCTGGGGGTTGGCGACTCCGGGGCCGCAGACCAGAAGCAGGGGCTTTACGCCCTCGTGCATCCCCGCGATGCGCTGGTGGAAGACCATGGCGTTGGCGATGATGGCGCAGGCCATGCGGCGGGTCTGGGGAACGTCGCTCATTCCCAGCCGCCGGGCGATTTCCGGGGTGATATTGGGGCGCAGCTTTGCCATGTCGTCCAACTCGCTGGCGGCCTGCCCGATCCCCTCCTCCAGCGCGGCGGCCGCCTCGGTGACAGCCTTCTGGGGAACGGACACCAGGCGGACCAGATCGGCCAGGTCCTCAACGGAACCGTTCAGCCATCCCGATTCGGGGAAGCGGCTGCCGTCTTCGTGCAGGACGCAGTAGGAGAGGCGGGCTTCGGCCAGGGCCTGGCGCAGGTCGTAGGCGTCTTTAACTGTTTGGGGGTAGCGCAGGGCGATGGCGGCCTCGATGGTCCGCGGCTCTCCCTGCACGGCGAGACCTAGCCGGTGATGGGCATCCTTTTCGGCTTCCGGGGCTGGTTCATGTTCGGCTTCGACGACCACTGGGGAGCGGCCTGGCGCGGTAATCAGCACGTCGGCATGGCGGCCCGGATGGCCTGGGAATGTCCCGGTGTTCTCGGAGCGCACCTGGCAACCGGGCATCATGCCGCGAAGCAGGTCGCCCAGAACGTTGTTGGCGCTGGGTTCAGTCTGACGCGGCATCTATTGTGCGGCCCTCTCGATCCGTACCCGAATGACCACGGGAGAAGTCTTTACTCTACAGATAAGAATACGGTTGCTCATACTCATCCCGAGTTCCTGATTCAGTGAAGGACTTCTGTCCCGACAGGGCACGGCCCATCGTCTTCCCAGAGGAAGCACGCGCGCCAGTGGCGATCGACGACTGTGCGGTACGGCCTGTCCGTACACGGCAGCCATGCTGGATTCGGCGCGTAGATTCCTCGCTTACGCTCGGAACGACAGTAGGCCAGCGCCCGACTCAGCCCATGTGTCATCCTCCCCATGCCATTCACCGCGTTTGTCATTCCGAGGTCCGCCGAGGAATTTGGGAGTTGAAGGCCAGCGCGTAGATTCCTCGCTTGCGCTCGGAATGACAGCAGGCCGGCGCCCGGCTCGGCGCATGTGTCATCCTCCCCCTTGTCATTCACCACGTGTGTCATCCCCCACCCCTGTCATTCCGAGGTCCGCCGAGGAATCTGGGGGTTGAAGGCCGGCGCGTAGATTCCTCGCTTACGCTCGGAATGACATGGAGAGTGCCCGGAATGACAGTAGGCGAGCGCCCGGTTCGCAAGGCTGACGGCGCCTGTTAGCCGTAGGAGACGTTAGGGGGAGCGCTTCATTTTCCTATGTCGTACCGCTTCCAGTCGGGCACGTGAGCGGTCATCAACGCCTTGAACAGCTTCCCGTGGTTCGGCACTCGCAGATGAAGCAACTCGTGTGCGATAACGAAGTCCTGGAATCCGGCTTCCTGGTCTCCCAGATCGACCGCGAGGGTGATAGTCCCAGCCGTCGAGCACGAGCCCCACTTGCGCGTCATGTCCCGGACGCACACACGCGGCGTAACGACGCGCAGGCGCTTCGACCAACGTTCCACACGTTGCCGGAGGCCGGCGTTCCCGTGGTCAGGCGTCGGCATCGGCGTCTCGTCCCAGCAGGGTAGTCAGGGCGTGTTCCATGATCCGGACCCGCTCACTATCGTCAACATCCAGCAAAGGGCGATACAGAGAAGCTCGCAGCCGCCGATGCTCATCGCCGCTGACGGCTGCGTTGGGAAAGCGGTTCACAAGCGATTGAGCTTCTTGCGCAAAGTCCAGTGCGCTCACGCCGGCGGCTTTGAGGGCGGAGTCGTCCTTCAGCGTCCAATACACACCGAAGGCTCTTGGAGGAAGAGCGCTATCCTTTGCGGCGGCTACGGCGGACTCTTTCTCCCTGGCGAGGGCCTCCAAGACGTCCATGGCCGCGAGTCCGGTTGTCGTGCGCTCTTCAAGACCCTTCAGAACGTGTTCGGCGCGTTCCTTGATGGGCCGCAGCACGGACTCGAGTCCTGGCTCGCTTTCCACTTCCACCTGAAGACCGCGCACGAGGTTGAACACCTTGGCCTCTTCCGGCCCCGATTCGTTCCGGAGCGCCGTGAGGGTGCGCAGGTCGAAGGTCAGGGTTTTGGTCAGGTTGCCCAAGCCATACATCGAAGCCGACGCTTCCACGAGCCTCTGGGTCTTGTGCGCCAGTTCCACCACGAAGCCGGGGCGGTTGGCATAGGCGTTGCGGACGAACGCGTAGAGTCTTACGAGCTGCCGGAACGTCTCGATATGGTCACGCAATTCGGCTGCCGGAGACAGTATCTCCCAGAGCGCCTCTATCTCCTTAGTACGCCGAGAACAACTTCTTGCGAGCATCAGGTTTGAGGAAGCGCGTGTACACGACCTGCTCCAGCCACTCGTCAGCGCCGGCGCCGGTCACGTATCGAGCGCTCGCCTCGGCCAATCGCCCCGGCTTTTCGGCGCGGTCGATCGGCAGATACAGGTACTCGGCCTTTGCCTCGCCGATCTTGTCCTTGAAGTCCCGCATAAGCAGATCGAGGTCCTCGATGGCTCCGCTAACGTCGGCCGAGTCGAATTGCAGCGCCTTCTTCAACTCGCGGAGCACACCCACGAAGTCCACGACAAGACCTATACGTTTGCGGACTCCACTGGCGTCAACGTGAGGGCGATTGACGCGGGCGATTGCCTGTAGCAGCACGTGATCGCGCATCGGCTTGTCCAGGTACATGCAATAGAGGAGAGGGGCGTCGTAACCCGTCAGCAGCTTGTCGGTGACGATGAGTATCTTCGGGTCTTCGGCCGCCTTCTTGAACGTAAGGCGGACGTCCTTCTCCTGCTCTTCCGAAAGCTGAAGCTCGGCAACGAGCGGCCTCTGCTCGACGTCGTTGGTGTTCTCCGAGTAGACCGCCGCGGTCCACTCAGGCGGCAACAGCTTGTCGAGAGCGCGTTTGTACCTGGCGCAGGCCTCGCGGTTGACCGCTACCAGGAACGCCTTGTAGCCGAGCGGCAGCACGTTCTCCTGAAAGTGCTGGGCGACGAACGCCGCGACCTTTTCGATCCTGTCGTCGGAGGTGAGGAAGGTCCGCAGGCCCACGGCTCTGTCGAGGACGCGGTTCAGCTCTTCGACGTCGGTGACGCCTTCCATCTCGGCAAGGGCGAAGAACTCGCTGTCGAGCCGCTCCGCCGGAACAGTCATCTCACTTGGCGCCATCATGTGCCGGATCGGCAGCGTCGTCTCGTCGTCGATCGACTCGGCTATCGAGTACTTGTCCAGGTAGCCGAGATCGTCATCGGCACCGAATATCTTGAAGGTTCCCTCGCCGTGCGCCGTTCGCGCGATAGGCGTTCCGGTGAATCCGACGATGGTTGAGTTGGGCAGCGCGGCCATGAGGTACGTACCCAGCTCCCTAGCCACGGAGCGGTGCGCCTCGTCGATGAACACGTAGATGTTGCCGCGGAGGCTGGCGTTCTTCTCGATGCCCTCGAACTTGTGGATCATCGAGACGATCAGCCCTCTCCTGTCGGTAGCCAGCAGCTCCCTCAGCCCGGCCCTGGAGCTGGCGCGCCAGACGGCGATGTCCTGCTGCTGCATCTCGCCGAGCAGCCGCTCGACCCAGCCGGCGAGCTGGCCTTCCAGCTCCGTGCGGTCCACGACGACGACCACGGTCGGCGTGTGGAACTCGTCCTTGCGTTCGAGGATCATGCGGGCGGCTGTCAGCAGCGTGAACGTCTTGCCGGAGCCCTGGGTGTGCCAGACGAGACCGCGCCGCTTTGCCGGCTCGGCGCAGCGTTCGACGATGAGGTCCACGGCGCGGCGCTGGTGCTGGCGCAATACGGACTTGCGCGTCTCGCCGTCCTCGACGTAGAAGAGAATCCAGTCGCGCAGGGTGCGCAGGAAGACGGCCGGCTCGAAGAACGACTGGACTGCAAACCGGTAGCTGTCTTCGGGTCGCTCCTTCCACCGCGCCATAAAGCGCCGCGACAGGTTCCAGGTGACGCCGTACCAGTAGTCCAGCAGGTGGGTGACGTTGAAGAGCTGCGCCGATCCCATCAGCTCGGGCGTCTCGATCTCGTAGCGCCGGAGTTGCGTGACGCCGCGCTCGATGGCGTCGGCGTCCTTCGGGTTCTTGTGTTCGACGATGGCGACGGGCGCGCCGTTGACGACGAACATCACGTCGGCGCGGTTGCCCTTGCGGGCGGGCGGCTTGAGCCGCCACTCCCAGGTGACGTGCAGGACGTTGGCCGATGGGTCGTCGAAGTCGATGAGCGTGACCCGCCGGTTGCGCCGCCCGGCTTCGTCGTACCATTGCCGTTCGCCGCGCAGCCAAGCCAGCATCTGGCGATTGCCCTCGATGGTGGGCGGGAGCGCCTGGAGGTTCTCGGCGACCGCACGGATGGCGTCGTCCGACATCCAGGGATTGAAGCGGCGGAGCGCTCCCTGGAGCTCGCCTAGAAACAGCAGACCAGCTTGGCCGCCGCGCATGGCCAGGGCGTCCCTTGGCGGCAGCGGCGTCCAGCCGACTTCCGCCGCGTGGCGGACCATCGGAAACTGGACGGCGCCGGCTTCGTTTACATTGAGTTCGGTCATGGCTGTTTCTTGATGCTCTGGGATGTCCGTCGGTCGATAACGCCCCCCACGACGCCCCTATAGGCCCACAAGACGCCCCTATCTCACTTCGATGACGCCCTTATAACGCCCCCTAAGACGCCCCCCATGACGCCGCATCGCGCCCCCTGTCACGCCCCCTGCACACGTCTCCATCGCCCAGACCGTCCCCGACCCGGGAACACAACTAGCCCCCTGTCTCTCAACTCTTCCAGCGTCCTCCGCACCTGGCGCTCGCTGACCCTGGAACCTAAACGGGCATGAATCTCTCGGCGTGTCAAACCATCCTTTGCGCTGTCCAGCAGGACTAGGACCTCCTGAAGCCGGGACCGGCCGTGCCGGAATCGCACGGTGACGGCCGCGCCGTCGTCCTCGATCTCCGGGACCGGAAGACCGGCGGTGTTTGTTAGCTCCGCCATCTTCAGCGTTCCGCTGCCCCACTCCTCGATGATGCCACGACGGTAGAAGGTGCGGGCGATCAACGGGTTCCACGGACGCGACTCGTGGGGGGCGAACAGCTTCTCCGGAGTCAAGCCGAAGTGTAGTGAACCGGAGGATGTCACTTCCAACCGGTCGTCGTAGATAGCTATGCCGACTGAGCCGCCGCCGATGGAGTAGTCGCGGTGGCACAGAGCGTTCGCAAGAGCCTCGCGTATGGCCAGAGGCGGGTATAGAGGCTCGTCGATCCGCTCGATGCGGTCTTGCTCGAACCGCCCGGCGATGGGCAGGGTGTCGCGTAGGAAACGTTCCGCGTTCGCGAGGAGCGTGAAGGCGTTGCCGTTAAATTGGCGATTGTCCAGAAACTCCATCCGGTCGAGCCCCCGGAAACGGGCGACGCGGAGCAGGCACTGCGGGATCTCGAACTCGAGCCGCTCCGTGCTGCCGAACAGCACCGCCGCCCCCCGGAGCAGCACGCCGTCACGCAGAAGGCCGAGTCCCCGTAGCAGGTCGGACGGTTCCCCGCTTACAGGCTCCTCAAGCCGTCCGCGCCGGACCGCTTCCGAGACGGTCCGGCGAATCTCCGCTACGTCGAGATCGTCGACCGACCACCCGACGGCGGGCTGGTTCTCCCAGCGTTGCTCGCTGTGCATCCGCTCGAAGAGCATCCGGTTGTACTCGTCAGCGGATATTGCCAGCGTCGTGTTCCCAACTCGGCCGTAGGCGCTGCCGCGGTAGGTGTACGGTCTCGATGCGCCCTGGCTTGTGCTGACCACGAGGACATCCCGCCCGCCGCCTACAGGGACGCGTTCGACCGTCGGAAACGCCGGAGGGTCGATTCGCTGAAGTTCGGCGCTCAACTCCTCGATGGTGCGCTCGCTGACCTGCTGCCCGACCACGGCCCCGCCAGGAGTCACCCCGAACAGCGCCTGCCCGCCGCGCTGGTTCAGGAAGGCGCACACCGTCATGGCCGCCTTCCGGCGGGTGCCGGTCGTCTCCTTGAACTCCAGCGTTTCGGATTCGCCGGAGGGTACTAGGGATGCGATCTGCTCACTGGTCATGAGGGCGCATTATCCCCCGCATTGGACGCCTGATACGTGGCGTGGCATCATTTCCACAAAGGCCCCCCCCGATGATAAGAGCCCAAGGGGCTCTCTCCTGAAATATGGAGTAGTCGGGGGGGGCGTTTTTTCTCGGACACGGCGGCCATCAATAGTAGTACGCCGGGCAATCCTAGGGCGCGCCCCGCTAAAGGCTGTATGGCTTGAGTCGGATTCGCGTCTTGTGGGTTTCACCGTGGACGCTTACCGAGTAATGCAGCTTGCTAGGCTGCCGCTTGAATTGGTCGAGCAGATTGGGAAGTACGTAGCTCAGCAGACGAAGCTGCTCGCGACTGCTCATACCGCGCTTCTTCGACCGGCGCACCCATAGCGTTCGGGCTTGATGGGTCATGAGAAGCTTCTTGTGCTGGCGCTTTGCGTTGTCGTCGGCGTGGACCCACACAGCGCCGTGGTCACGCATCCAGGGAATAAGCTCCTCATCAGTTACGCGCGACTGTCCACGAAAAGCCACAATTTCCTTCACTAAGACCACGGCATACCCAACGCAACGAAGTGCCATCCCGACTCTGGGACTGAGAGACTCGTCAACGAGGAGGCGCGGCTCCGTTCTGGCTTCGTTAAGAACATCAGGCAGCGACGTGTTGCTCCCACTCAATGGCTGCCGCCAGTTCCCGTGCACTGATGTCGTAGGCATCCCTAACTAAGTCTGGCGAGTCACCGGCGCGAATCATGTCCCAGACGGACCGGGTAGGAATACGAGTACCGTTGATGCAGGGCTCTCCGAATTGAATACATGGATCAAGGAGTACGTGCTTTAGCGGTTCCCAACGAGCTGCGATCTTGTTCTCGAATTGCAAGCCGTGGACCGGGATCAGGAATTCCTTGATCAGGCTCATCGCGATCTGTCCGTGCTGGCTGGCAGCGATTAGCAGATCGCCAAAGTCGGCGAAGACCTCCGAACTCTCGGTCCAGAGTTGTTGGGTCGCGAACGGCCGCGCACGGCCAGTATGGTCGCGCAACCATCTCTCGGCCTTTCGGATTCTTGCCCATGACACACCAGCGGCTCTTAGAGCCATGATGATGCGCAGCGAAATTAGGTCCTCAAAGGCAATCAGGAGCTCACGGCCCGGAATGCCTATAAGCTCTGGATCTGTCAGACCTCGGCGTATCCATGCTATTAGCGTTCGCGATGTCACTGGATACACGTGAGTTGCGTGGCGCGCGGCCAGCAAATAGCGTGCGGCAGCGGGTACATCGTAGATACCCTCGAACGCCGGTGGTTCGGATTCGCCGGAGGCGGCGAGGGTTGCGATGAGTTCAGGCGTCATGGTTTGTCAAGTAACTCAGCGAGTAGCTTGATGCGGTCCTTGAGCTTGCGGGCAAGGTCATCGTCTTCGCGAACTCGGGTTACGACCATGCTCTTGTAGTTGGTCTTGTTCCCACACTCAAGAGCTTGTGCAATCTTGTCGAAGACAGGACTTTCCCTAAGCGGATAGCGGGCAATTAGCCCATCTAAGTCTTCAGCGCTGGCCAATTCCTTGAACCGTGTCAGTTCACCAGCGTAGGGAGATTCTACTGTCGGGGGCATTTGCAGGTGCTCACCAGACTCCATGATCTTCTGCCAATCTGGAGCAAGCACTTCGATTCGGCTGCGCACCCGCCTTTCGCTCCGCCTCGCGGCCATTCTTTCGGGGAGACAGCAAGTATCAGCAATAACCTTCAGTGCACTCTGTGTTGCCGTCGAGATCATTTCATCGGATTTGCAGCCCAAGGAATCTGCCTGCCTAGAGGCTACCGCCGCAATGGCGTCCGAGCAGTAATAAAGCGATTCAACAGAACATACATCCAAAGCAAAGATGCCACGTTCAGCAAGTTTCTCCGTTTCGTCCGGCTGTCTATCGTCTCTATCGATTAGCCCAAACGCCTCGACGTGGTGATGCTTTCGCGAACTCCGCAGACCGTTCACTGCCCTAATAACGTCGTTGCAGCTTCCTTTGGGAATCACCGATAAATCCGGAAAGAGGGCGCGATACAGTGGCAGATCGAGACTGGTGGACGCGCCCTCCACAAAGAGGATTCTCCGTCTGGCTCCCAGGATGTCCCGCTTAAGGTCCTCTGGCAATTCCACGCCGGATTCCAGAACTTCGGCGTCCCATGCTCTAGGCTGACTGCCATTCCATGCGCACGAGCGCAAAATAACGACACTGGCCGCTCGGTTGGCGATAGGCAGGGCAATCTCGTGGGTTGAGATCACGAAAATACAATCTTGACGTTGGCCGAATAGGGCGGATAGAAATGGTTCGATGATAGAGCGATGAAGATGACGCTCCGGCTCATCAATCAAGAACGCAGTCCCCGGATCGGCCACAAGAACATTAACTGCGATTATTGCAGCGGCTCTCTCGCCGTCTGACATTTGAGCCATGCTGTAGCTCAGATCGTTATCCTTATGCTCCGCTAGGATCTCTTCGTCATTAGAGTTGCTAAGTGATATGTCTAAGTTTCCCAAATCAAGCAAATTGTTACGCAGATAGTCGATGTGGGCTTGACCTTTAGGGTTGATTTGGGACAATAGGTGTGTAAGGAGAGCACCTATGAACCTGTTCAACATCTTCACCCGATTTCCTGATCAAGAAGCTTGCATTGAGCACTTGGAGCGCGTTCGCTGGCCGCATCAAGCGAATTGCCCGTACTGCGGCTCCCTCAGTGTTGCCCGTAAAGCTGACGGCGACCGTGTAGGCCGCTGGAACTGCCGCAACTGCAAGTCTAGCTTCAACGTTCTGAGCGGAACTATCTTCGCAAACAGTAAGATTCCGTTGCAAAAGTGGTTCATGGCAATCGGGTTGATGGTCAATGCGAAGAAAAGCCTGTCAAGCCCGCAACTGAGCCGCGATATCGACGTGCCCCAGAAGGCTGCTTGGTACATGCAACAGCGAATACGCGCCGAAATGACCAACAAGCAAGGCGAGATTACGCTTCACGGGATCATCGAGGCCGACGAAACTTACGTCGGCGGCAAGCCGCGCAAGCGCAACAAGCGCGATAACGACGAACCTAAAGCACCGCGCGGTCGCGGCACTCGCAAGACCGCGGTAATCGGCGCGGTAGAGCGTGGCGGCAAGGTCGTCGCTCAGGTTGCCCGCAGTCTCTCGGGACGCGGGGTTATGGAGTTCCTGCGAAAGACGGTCGATCCTGAAGGCTCAGTCCTGATAACCGACGAATACCGCGCATATCGCGCCGTTCGATCCACGATTCCCCACGCCGTTATAAACCACGGCGAACGCTACGCCGACGGCCTGACTCACACCAACACTATCGAAGGCTTTTGGAGCCTGCTAAAGCGCGCCTGGTACGGCTCGCATCACCACTACCAGAAGCACTACATCCCGCTGTACGTCGGTGAGGCTTGCTGGAAGTACAACGAGCGCCGCAACGACAACGCGTTCGGCTCGTTCCTCGCCGGTTGCTTTGCATGAATCGCCTCTACTACGGAGATTGTTTCAACGTCATACAGGAATACTTCGGGCAGTCCAGCGTAGACCTGATCTATCTGGACCCGCCGTTTAACAGTCAGCGCCAGTACAACAGCATTTACAAAGACGAGACTGGGCGGCCGCTCCCTGCCCAGATAGACGCGTTTTGCGATATGTGGGAGTTGAACCAAACCCGCGAGGATGAGATTCGCACCATGCCGGTCTTGATGCGTGAGAGTGGCATAGAGGATGCGACGGTCGAATTCTGGCGGCTATGGATGAACGCTTTGCGGGGCACGCAACCGCGCCTGCTTGCCTATCTGTCCTATATGGCCCGCCGTTTACTGGTACTGCATGGCGTCCTGAAGCCGACCGGCAGCCTGTACTTCCACTGTGACCCGACCGTCTCCCACTACGTCAAGCCGCTACTCGATGCGGTCTTCGGGCATCGGAATTTCATGAACGAGATCATCTGGCGTCGAGCCCCCTCCAAAGGAAACGTGACTCGTCGCCTGCCGCGAAACCATGACGTGATTCTCGTTTATGCGAGGAGCAACCGCGCGCGCATCGAGGCTTTTGTTCCTTATGATCTCGCCGCCCTTGACGAGAAAACCCTAAATCAATATCGCCTGATAGATGAAGATGGACGACGTTATCAGCTAACTGACTTAACCAACCCGAATAGGGATCGTCCGAACCTAGACTATGAGTTTCTGGGCGTAACTCGCGTCTGGCGTTGGACGCGAGAACGCATGAAGGAGGCTTATCAAGCTGGTCGTATTGTGCAGACGCGTCCCGGGAATGTCCCACAGCTGAAACGGTATCTTGACAAGCAGCGTGGGAAGACCCTCGATGATCTATGGATGGACATCAAACTAGAAGACGAAGAACGCATGGGCTATGCAACACAGAAGCCTGTCGGTTTGCTCAAGCGAATCATTGCGACCAGTTCGAAGCCGGGTGACATCGTGCTTGATCCATTCTGCGGTTGTGCGACTGCAATAGAGGCGGCTCATTTGTTGGGGCGACAGTGGATAGGGATCGATATCGCTATCCACGCCGTCAAGCGCGTAGCGCGTGTACGGCTCAAGGAACGGCTCGGACTGATCGAAGGCGAGGACTACCTAGTCGAAGGCGTACCGCAAACGCTGGAAGGTGCTCAAGACCTTTGGGAGCGGGACAAGTACCAGTTCCAGAAGTGGGCGGTCGAACAGGTTGACGGCTTTGTCACGTCGAAGCAGACGGCAGACGGCGGGATAGATGGGCGGCTGTATTTCGACATGCCAAGCGAGCGCGACCTTCAGAGCATGGTCTTGGAAGTCAAAGGCGGCGCCAATGTCTCGATCCGTGACCTGCGAGCGCTCAAGGGTGTGTTGGACACGGATACGGCGCTATTGGCGGGGCTAATAGTCATGCGACCGCCTGGGCAAATCCAGACCCGCAACTTTCAGCGGTTCATGGGGGAGGCTGGAACGCTCGATATCCTCGGAATCAGCTATCCAAGGATGCAAATATTGACGATTGACGAAATTCTGGACGGGCGACGCTTCAAGACTCCGACGGTCGCGGGCCTGCATGTTCCACAGCCGCGAATGCCGGGGGTTCCGGTCTAGTTATGCTGACCACCTATCCCGAACGTAGAAACGCGCCCCCCGCACCGGGGCGCGTTCAAGGTCTGCTACGGGAAGGTGAAGTAGACAGGCTCTACCGGAGTGTGAGATACCCACGGTCGGCTTCTAATACTAGTCGTTGCGGTTCGAGTCCGCCGCCTTCCTCCTTCTTTGGCCAAGCATCGACCATCGCTTGACCTTCTGAATATCGCCGAACTGGGCTATGACCGCAATAAAAGCCCACATCGACTATCCGCGAAAAGAAATGTTTGCAAGTGGAGCTTCAGACCGTAAAAATCTTGGAATCTCCTTTCTATGTTCCTCAGCCTCTCACGGCAAATTCGCACTCGCCCTTTCTTTGAAGAATCGAACTGAACAACAATGTCGACGTCACGGACTGGATATCGTCCGACCACGGATCCAAACGCATAGCACTTGGCGACTCCGTAGCACGGATTTCTGAGGGAGTTACGGAGGAACAACTTCATCTGATCGTCCCTCCAAGCTGCACTATCAGCGGCCATTCTCAGTTGCTCACTTATAACTCTCTCTCGGCGGGCATCCTTGAGGAAGTTCCATACTAGAAGTGGTACAAATACAGGTACCCCGGCTCCGATCCACGCCAACGATTTAATCAACCAGAGTAAAAATCCTGCGACAGAGTCAGTCTCAGGATCAGAAGCTTCTGGACCGGAGAAGGTAGCGACAATCACAATCGTAAACCCTATATAGAGGACAGTCATAACCGCTGTTGGGACATTGATTCCCAACTGTCGCACCGTTTCGTGTGCTGCTCGGCGCAAGCGGTTCATTACTAAACTAAAGCCAAGGTGGGATCTGCATTCGTGGGGGACAAAAATGGGCTTAGGCACCGTAGTGAAGCTCTTCCACTTGTACTTGGAGGACGGTCCGGCCTCGCCAATTGACTTCCTCCATATGCGTATTTCACCTTGGCTTTGGTTTAGTCGTCGGCCAAGCGAGACTGGCCACCGTTGTGGTCCCCCAAACGGGCAGAGTTATGAATACAGTACAGCTAGGCCAGAATTGGTGGGCCGGGCAGGATTCGAACCTGCGTAGCCCTTCCGGGCGCCAGATTTACAGTCTGGTGGTATTAGCCGCTCACCCACCGACCCATGGCCCGCCGAGCGGGTGACTCCGCCTAGCGAACAACCCGCGCACCCGATTCTTCGAGCGCGCGGATTCAAGTTCAATGCTATCGACGCCTGGCGAACAGCGTCAACCGATATGATGAACTTTGGATTTAGCAGTTTCTCGCGAGACGGGCGGGACCGACCGGTAGGCTGCAAGCCGGGGCCCGTAGCGCGGTCGGCGACTTTAGCGCCCCTTTTTTTATGAGCACGATGCCTTATGGACTGGATCGTTGCTCGCTGGGACGAGCTAGGGCTGCTGCTCCAGGTCCCGCACTGGGGAGCTGTTGGCTTCAGCGTGATCTTCGGTCTGTTCTGGACAAGGCTGGGGCCGCCGCTCCGGCTGTTTCGAGCGTGGGCGCTGATTGCGCTGGTTGCCGGCGGCGTGCTGTTCCCGGTGGTGGTCATCTGGCTTCAACCGGAGTTGCATAGCGCGTCGCGCGACCTGCTTGTCTCGATCGCCGGGCAGGAGCAGGTTGACGGACGTCCGCTGCTTACGGGCGCGTATTCGTCGATTACGCGCGCGGCGGCCCAAGAAATTGTGCTTCTGTTTGGAATCCTGCTGGTCATCGCAGCGTCGGGCCGACGCCGGGACAAGGCGGCGGTGGTGACGGTGGGGGTGCTGACCGCGCTCGGCTACGCGCTGTTTGAATCGGCGCGTTTCCTAACGCCCGCGCTCGATGCGGGACTTTCCAGTCAGTCGGCGCTTCCGCTCGTGCGACAACTATTTGTGGTGGGCGCCCACGTGGGCGCCGGAATGATCCTGGCGCGAGCGTGGATCGACGGCCGGTTCATTCGATATTTCGCAATCGCGACCATCTTGCAGGCCGCGGCGGCCTACGAAGGGGTCTTGCAAGTCAGCGGCTGGCCCGCGACGTGGTCGCTGGCGTATCTCGCGGCGGTGGCGGCGCTGGCATTTTTCTGGGGATCGAGTATCGCAACCGCGCGGAACTAGAAGGAGAACGCCTCGCCGCCGGATCCTTCCAGCTCGGACTGCCCCTTGATCTCGCCGCAATACTTGCAAATCCATTGGCCCTCAACCAACTTCTCGTCGTCGCTTCGAAGAAAGTTGAACGCGTCGGCCACCAGCCTGTATTCGATTGTCCGAAGGTGTCGGCGGCAGACACTGGACTGACAATGTATCTGGCGTGTCTCGCCATGCTCCGGCAAGTTTTACCTCCGCGATAACCGCACCGTTGAAAAGTATATGACCAAAATTCCAAGCCGCCTCACGGCGCCCGGCGATCAGCTCTCAATTGACGGACGAACAGCGAATAGAATTGGCCTAGCGTAAACGCGGACGCCTCAATTCGACCGGATCGTAGCCCATGTTGCCTGTTCTGCTAACTGTAAAAGAAGTTGCGCAACGTCTCGGCATGGCGGAATCGGCCGTTTACGCGCAAATCCAGCGGGGGAATCTTCCAGCGATAAAGATCACGGCCAGGTCCATACGCATTCTGGAGTCGGAACTGGAGCTGCATCTGAATCCGGCCGGACCCGAAATGACGGTGGCGGAAGTCGCCTACCACCTCAGCCTCTCCCACTCGGAGATATACAAGCTAATACGCGAGCGCCGACTTCCGGCTCTGGTTCGAGGCAAGAGCCGCAGGCGGATATTGAAGCGAGACCTTCTCGACTACATAAACAGCCGGCCCGACGCCGCCGACCGCGGAGCGAAGACTCCCTAGAGGTGGGAGATTGCCCACCGGCTCAAGCGCGGGCGAGCGCGTCTCGAGTTATTTCGACCAAACGCACGAAATCGCGGGCCTTGAGGCTCGCGCCGCCGACCAGCGCGCCGTCGACGTTGCGCCGCCGGGTGATTTCGGCCCAGTTTTCGATATTCACGCTGCCCCCGTACAGGATTCGGGCGCAGCCGGCGGCCTCCTGGCCGAGGGACTCGTCGATTGAGTTTCGGATAAAGGCGCAGGCGGCTTCGGCCTGGTCCGGCGTGGCGTTTCTACCGGTTCCGATGGCCCACACCGGCTCGTAGGCGACGATCATCCGGGCGGCTTCGGCTGGGCTGATTTGGTCAACCACGAATCCGACCTGCCCGCCAACCACGTCTTCGGTACGGCCCGATTCGCGTTCGTCAAGTTGCTCGCCCACGCACACGACCGGAGTAAGCCCGTGGTCGAACGCGGACCTGACCTTGCGCGCCACAAGCTCGTCCGGCTCGCCGAAGACGTGGCGCCGCTCCGAGTGACCGATGATGACGGAGGTCGCAATCCCGGCGAGCATCGCGGGTGAAATCTCGCCGGTGAAAGCCCCGGACTCTTCAAAGTACATATTCTGAGCGCCGACCGCGGTTCGCGCGCCGTCCAGCGCGCGGGCCACCGCCTGCAATGCGACGAACGGAGGGTAGACGGCAACGTCCACGGACGCCGCAGACTCGACTCCGGCGGCAACTTCGCGGGCAAGCACCACGGCATCGGCGATAGCCGTGTTCATCTTCCAGTTGCCGGCCATTAACGGGGTTCGCATCTCTATGTGCGACGCCGGCTGGACCTGATGGTATTCACAGCCTGTAGCGCGATAACGCGCGAGTTTGCAACGGATTCATTCGCCTGACAATCGTACCTTAGGGGGGATACGGGAGGGGGGGGGTCTAGATTCTTCGCCTTCGGCTCAGAATGACAGAGAGGGGGCTGGGCGAATGGGCGTCTAGGGGGTGGTGTTTATTCGATCGATGAGGCGTCGGAGATATGCGCCGGTGTAGGACTTGCTGTTTCTGGAAAGCGCCGTCGGAGTACCGACGTCGACTACGTATCCGCCCGCGTCGCCGCCCTCGGGGCCCAGGTCTATCACGTGATCGGCCTGAGCGATGACTCCGAGATCGTGTTCCACCACGACCACGGTGTTGCCGCCTTCCACGAGCTTGTTGAGCACATCCATCAGGACTTTCACGTCGGCGGCGTGGAGGCCGACCGTGGGCTCGTCGAGCAGATACAGAGTGTCTCCCGTCGCGGAACGGCTAAGCTCGGCGGCCAGCTTGATCCGCTGGGCCTCGCCGCCCGACAGTCCGGTCGCCGCCTGTCCGAGCCGAATGTAGCCAAGCCCAACCCCGCACAAGACTTCCAGATAACGCCGGATTCGCGGCATGGACTCGAAATGGTGGAGCGCCTGTTCGGCGGACAGCTCCAGAACGTCGGAAATGTCCATGCCTCGAAATTTGACCCGCCGCGTCTGCGCGTTGTAGCGCTTTCCGCCGCAGGCGTCGCACAGAATCTGAACGTCGGCGAGGAACTGCATCGAGATTCGCTGATAGCCCTCGCCGCGGCAAGCGGGGCATTTCCCCGGCCCTTCGTTGAAGCTGAACCGCCTGACTCCAAATCCAAGCGCCTTGGCATCGGGGAGCCTGGAGTACAGGGCGCGAATCTCATCGAAAACGCCGATGTAGGTGGCGGGGCACGACCGCGCCGACCGGCCGATGGGAGACTGGTCCACGACTACCACTTTATCGAAGAGACCGGCGCCTTCGATTCTGGAATGTTCGCCCGGGAACTCCCTGGCGCCGTGAATCTGGTTTCGCAGCGCGCGCCGCACGATCGTGTCGACCAGAGTGCTCTTGCCGGATCCCGACACTCCGGTGACCGCAGTAAAGCAGCCGACGGGAAATGCGACGTCGATGTTCTTGAGATTGTTGGCTCTGGCCCCCATCACCACCAGCTCGCCGGATTTCATGCGGGGCATCATCTTGACGCGATGCAGGAAGATGTCGTGCCGGAGCGCCTGTCCGGTAACAGACTCCGGCGACTCGAGAATGTCGTCGAGCGTGCCTTCGGCGACGACGTACCCGCCGTGCTCGCCGGGTCCCGGGCCGAGGTCGATGAGGTGGTCCGCCGCTCGCATCGTTTCTTCGTCGTGTTCGATGACGATGACCGTATTCCCCAGGTCGCGCAGCCGCTTCAGCGAGGAGAGCAGCCGTCCGATATCGCGCGGGTGCAGCCCTATGGAAGGCTCGTCCAGAACGTACAGCGCGCCGACCAGCCGCGTACCCACCTGGGTGGCAAGTCGAATTCGCTGGGCTTCTCCACCCGAAAGCGAAGCGGTGGGCCGGTTGAGGGTCAGGTAGCCGACGCCGACGTCGTCGAGAAACTGCAAGCGGTTGGCGATCTCGATGAGCGGAGTCTCCGCGATCTCGGCCTCGTTCCTCCGCAGCCCGGCGGCTTGCGGATCGTCGGCGACCCTCCTGAAGAATACCTTGGCTTCGGCGACGCTCATGTCGAGCACGTCCGATATGACCTTGTCCACAAACCGCACCGATCGGACCATCGGCTGCAAGCGCGCGCCGCCGCACTCTTCGCAGATTTGCTCGCGCATAAAACGCTCGAAGAAGTCCTGGCGGCCTGTGTTCTTGGTTCGCTCGTACCAGCGCGCGAAGATCGGAATGAACCCCTCCCACGGCTCCATGCGCACGCCGCCCGACTCGGCGTCATCACCGTCCCGCTGGAACACGCGTTTGATCGGCGCCCCTCCGGTCCCGTACAGCACGGCAGTCTGGGCCTCTTCGCTCAAAGTGCTCCAGGGCGCATACGGATCGAAGGCAAAGTGCTCCGCCAGCGCCAGGGTCCATCGACCCCACCACGAACTTATTGGGTCCGAATCCAGAAATGCGATGGCGCCCTCGGCATAGCTCTTCGAGGGATCGGGGACGACAAGGTCGCGATCGAACGTCCTGGCGGAGCCAAGCCCGTCACACGCCGGACAGGCGCCGGTGTAGGCGTTGAAGGAGAAATGCCGCGGCGTTAGCGGTCCATCGAGTCCGGCATCGCAAATCGCGCACACGGGCCTGGAATTGAAGGCGACGCGCCGCCGCACCGCGCCATCGGGTTCGACAACCTCGGCGAACATCCGTCCACCGCCCCTTGCCAGCGCCAGCTCCACGGAGTCGCCCAGACGGTCGAGCGCATCGGCTCTTATCACAAGCCGGTCGACTACGAGCTCGACGTCGGACAGGTCGAATTCGCCGTTCGAAGGCATCCCGGCTGAAATGTCCACGGGGCGGCCGCCGACGCGAACTCTCACGAAGCCTTCCTTTAGCAGCGACCTCAGATAGGCCGAAGCGTCCTCGCCGCTGTCCCGGGCATGGGCGGCGGGCGCGACGATGTTTATTCGGCCTTCGTCCCCCATGCTCGCCACCGCCTCGATGATGTCTTTGGACGTCATGCCCGCAATCGGGCCGTGGCCGTTGGGACAGTGGGGCCTGCCCGCCCGCGAATACAGAACGCGCAGGTAGTCGTATATTTCGGTAGCGGTGGCGACGAGCGAACGCGGCGTTCTGGTCAGGTTTTCCTGACCGATGGCGATGGCGGGCGCCAGCCCGCTAATGGATTCCACCTCGGCATCCTCGAGCCGGCCAAGAAACTGCCGCGCGTACGAGGAGAGGCACTCGACAAACCGCCGCTGTCCCTCGGAGAAGATGGTCTCCATCGCGAGAGTCGACTTGCCGGAACCGGAAACGCCCGTTACGACGGTCAGCTTTCCCTTGGGTATCTTTACGCTCACGTTTTTCAGGTTGTGCTTGCGAGCGCCCACGACGGCCAGCACGCCGTCTTCGGATTCAGCCGCGGGCTCCGCCGGCGCGCCGTCGACGGATTTTCCGAGCGGCTTGCCGGCAAGCACGTCGGCCAGCATCTCGCCGGTGTGGGAGCCGCGCGCGCGGGCCACCTCTTCGGGCGTACCGGCCGCTACCAGATAGCCGCCGGCCTCGCCGCCTTCCGGCCCCAGATCGATCACCCAATCAGTGATCTTGATTATTTCCGGATTGTGCTCGACGACAACGACCGTATTGCCGCCGTCGACCAGACGTTGCAGCACTTCAATCAGCCGCTTGACATCGTAAAAATGCAGGCCGGTGGTGGGCTCGTCCAGGATGTACAGGGTATGGCCCGACGGCGGGCGCGCAAGCTGCGAGCTGAGTTTCAGACGCTGCGCTTCTCCCCCGGAAAGGGTTGTGGATGACTGGCCCAGCGGAACATATCCAAGCCCAACGTCGACCATCGTCTTCAAGATCCGCTGGATTCGCGGGATGTTTTCAAAGAACTGCAACGCGTCGCCAACCCTCAAGCCGAGAACGTCGGCGATAGATTTACCTTTGTAGCGGACTCCTAGGGTTTGCCGGTTGAACCGGCTGCCGCCGCAGGCTTCGCAGACGATCTCCACGTCGCCCATAAATTGCATCTCGACCAGCAGCGACCCCCGGCCTTCGCAGGCTTCGCAGCGTCCGCCCTGTACGTTGAAGCTGAATCGCCCCGGCCGGTAACCCCTGGCTCGCGCTTCGGGAAGCTTGTGGAAGAGGTCTCTTATGTGATCGAGCACTCCCGAATAGGTCGCCGGATTCGATCTTGGATTTCTGCCGATGGGGGCCTGATTGATTTCGATGACCTTTTCCACGTTCTCGATGCCGGCTATCCGGTCGTGGAGTCCGGGCGCGGCCTGCGCCCCGTGCAGCGCCGCCGCGAGCGCGCGCTTGAGGATGTCGTCTACGAGAGTCGACTTGCCCGATCCCGAAACGCCCGTCACGCAAACGAGCGTTTGCAACGGCAAAGCCACGTCTATGTTCTTCAGGTTGTGCTGCCGGGCGCCCAGAATCGACAGGCGCAGCCCGTTGCCCGGCCGCCGTTCTGGAATCGGAATCGCGTCGGCGCCGCGCAGGTAGCGCCCGGTGGGGGAGTCGCTGTTTGCGACCTGATCGGGACTTCCCTCGGCAACGACCAGACCGCCGTCGTCACCCGCCGCCGGGCCTATGTCTACGACGTGGTCGGCGCTCCTGATGGTCGCCTCGTCGTGCTCGACGACCAGGACGGTATTGCCCCGGCTGCGGAGCGCGCCGAGCGTTCGGAGCAGTCCGGCGTTGTCCCGGTGGTGGAGGCCGACGGAGGGTTCGTCGAGGACGTAGAGAACACCTTCGAGTCCGGCGCCTATCTGCGCGGCGAGTCTGATTCGCTGGGCCTCGCCTCCGGCCAGGCTGTCGGCGCCGCGGTCGAGATTCAGATACGAAAGCCCTACCCGTTCGAGGAAGTCGAGCCGCAGGTCGATCTCTTTGAGAATCTGATCGGCGATCGTGGCTTCGCGCGGCTGGAGTTCCGAGGCCTTCAGAAACGCCCGCGCCGCCGCGACGGGCATGGCGTTGACTTCGGCGATACTGAGTCCCTGAAACCGAACGCTGAGACTCTCGTCGCGCAATCGCGCGCCGTTGCAAGCCTGGCACGTTCGATGCGACAGCAGCTTATGCGCCCATTCCACGCGGCCCGACTTCGACCGACGCCGCAAGATCGGAATCAGCCCGCGCCAGGGACGCTCCGCGGGGCTGCCGTCTTGGCTTTCGCGTGACTGCGTCCGCGCGGCCTTGCGCCGGCCGGATCCGTACAGAATCAATTCCCGCTGCTCGCTGGCGAGCTCTTTCCACGGAGTGTCGACGCTGAAGTCAAACGTGCCGGCGAGCCGCTCCCAGCTCCTCATCGGCATCCGCGCGTAGAGCGTGTAGCCGGAGTTGTTGGTGAGAGAAATGGCGCCGTCTCTAATGCTCAGATCGGGGTTCCGGATCAGCTTGTCGGGGTCGAGATCGAGCACTCTGCCGAGACCCTGGCACGTCCGGCACGCTCCACGGCGGCTGTTGAAACTGAACGACGCAGGTTCGGGCGGTTCGACGCTGGCGCCGCAGCCGGGGCAGCCGTATTTGGAACTCAGCAACTGATCGCCGGCACTGGTGTAGCTGACCACCATGCCGCCGGCAAGCTCCGTGGCGGTCTCGACGGAGTCGGTGATCCGTTCCCGGTTCGCCTCGACGAGTCTGATTCGATCGACCACGACTTCGATGTCGTGCCATTTGGTGCGGGCGAGCCTGGGCGCGGCGTCGAGGCGGTGCACTTCGCCGTCGAATCTCGCCCGAACGTATCCGGCGCGCCGCCACTGAGCCACGAGCTCGCCGTGC
Organism: Chloroflexota bacterium; assembly: GCA_965263025.1. Lineage (GTDB taxonomy): Bacteria > Chloroflexota > UBA11872 > UBA11872 > VXNJ01 > JAPOVO01. The sequence goes on from OZ253578.1 coordinate 1,930,714, forward strand.
TCGCCCTTGCGATGGCGCACGACGGGGGCCAGTATCAGCGCCGGCTCGCCGCTGGCGCTTTCGAGCAAGTGGTCGACGATTTGCCCGACGGTCTGGGGGCGAATCCGCGTCCCGCAGCGATGGCAGTGAGCCTGACCGATCCGGGCAAACAGAAGCCGCAGATAATCGCTAATCTCGGTAATCGTCCCGACCGTGGAGCGCGGGTTGCGGTTGACCGACCGCTGATCGATAGCCACCGCGGGCGAAAGCCCCTCGATGTGATCGACGCGGGGGCGCTCCATCTGGCCGAGGAATTGTCGGGCGTAGGACGACAGCGACTCGATATAACGCCGCTGCCCCTCCCGGAAGATAGTGTCGAACGCGAGCGACGACTTGCCCGAGCCGCTGAGACCGGAAATGACGGTAAGCGCATCGCGGGGAATGTCCAGATCCAACCCCTGGAGGTTGTTTTCGCTAGCGCCCCGAACGGATATTTTTCGCATTGGCAGAACGCCCATTTTATCGCGTTTGGGCGTCGCGGGTCGCGTTCTGTTTTGCGCTTGACGGAACGGAAGCCGGTCTAACCGTTGAGCATCTCGATGAAGTCGCGCCGGAAGGCTTCGAGGTCCAGCGACTCGACGACGAAGTTCAGGTCGCTCGATGCGCCGTCGGCGGCCGCGCCGCCAACGGTGCGCCCGCGGTCGGTGGAGTCATCGAGTCCCACGCTGATCCGTCGGGGCGCCAGTTCGAACGCGTTCGGATTGATGGCGTAATAGACGGTTATGGGGTCGTACAAGGCCACCCCCGCCTCCTGATTCGACCTCGGCACTGTCTCGGAAAACCCGTCCATCATCCGCATGACAGGCAGCCTGACGCGCTCGTCGCGCAGCGCCCCGAAGTAGCCGCTGCGAAACTTCAGAGGATCGCAGGCTTCGAGCGGCACGACCGTCGTTCGGACTGGAAAGCTGAAGACGACGTCCGCGGCCTCCGGATCAACGAATACGTTGAATTCCGATCCATGGGGCATGTTCCCCGGCCCTCTGAAGGTTCCGGCCATCACCACTATTTCCTCGATTCGCGACATTACCTGCGCGTCCAGCCGGATCGCCTGCGCGACGTTAGTCAAGGGGCCGAGCGCCAGGAGCGTGATCTGCCCTGGGGATTCGCCGACTATCTCCACGATTCGCGCCGCCGCGTCATCGGTAAGGCTCGCGGCGCGGCCCTGTCTGACCCCGGCCAGACCGCCCTTTCCGTGTACCGGGGCCGTGACCAGGTCGCGTTCCAAAGGCTTGCGAGCGCCGGAATAGAGCGGTATGTCGTTGCGGACGGCAAGCGCGAGCAGGAATTCGGCGTTGGCCGTCGTGTCCTCGATCGGGGAGTTCCCCGCCACGGTAGTGACGGCGCGCACGCGAAACCGCCCTGACCTGAGCGCCAGCAGGATCGCCAGCGCGTCGTCGATCCCGGGATCGGTGTCGATGATCGCGTCAAGCATTGGAGCTAACCGGGGTCCCGACCGTACAAAAAGAAGAGCTTTCGTGCTGAGGTTGAGGTTAGCACTTTAGCGAGACGCGGCATTGGCGGTAAGCGGATTATGCACCGAGGCCGTCACCGGGAAGGCGCTGGATTCCGGCTTCCGCCGGAATGACGGTGGGGGAATGACGGTTGGGGGGGGAATGACGGTGGGGGCTGCGACGCCGGCGCTAGCCGGATGAATCGTCCTGCACGTGTCCGCATCTCGTGCAGGCCCAGAAATACTCCTTCTTCATGCCGAACCACGAAGACTTGATCCGAAATCGCATGGTGGATTCGGTCTTACAGGACTGGCATCTCCCTTCGGCGGTATCGCCGTCGCGCATTGGCGTAGTCTCCCGCTTAGTCTCGCTCACGATTCGCACTCCCTCACTTCACGCCGGGCCGGCTCACGGAGTCCTGACGCTCCAGATATTACTCTTAATAGCAATTGTCAATAACTGGCGGATCGATTTCCGTTGCGAAGTGGATCGGCGGTTGCGATAACATCGAATGAGCAAGCCGGGCGGCGTTGCGCGACCACCGCGGCGGGCTGGAGATTGTCGGCTGCGGTCGGGAGCGGCGAGTGTCAGTTCTAGTAAGAATTCCCAGGGTCCTGCGCGGTCACACGGCCGGCAAGTCCGATCTGGATCTCGAGGCCGAAAATCTCGCGGATCTGCTCGACCGCTTGTACGAGCAGTTCCCCACGCTCAAGAACTCGCTGTCGTCGGACGGCGTAGACGTGCTGGACCACACGAATATCTTTGTAAACGACGCCGAGGCGCGGGAGATCGGCGGACTGTCGGCCCAGCTAAAGAGCGGCGACACAGTGACGATCCTGCCGTCGATGGCGGGAGGCGGCAATCCCTAAGGGCAAGGCGCCCGGTCGTTAGCCCCTTTCCGCGCAACCAGGTTGACAGCTTCCAGGTAGGAGTCGATCGACTCGCCGCAATCGGCCCAGTATCCATCGAGGATGTTGTGGGTTGCGGCGCCGGCGCGGATGAAGTGGTTGTTGACGTCGGTGATCTCCAGCTCGCCCCTGCCCGAAGGCTCCAGCGTCTTGATGACCTCGAACACCTCGCGGCTATAGAAATAAATCCCGATCACCGCGAGATTGGATCGCGGGTTGTCGGGCTTCTCCTCGATGCCGGTTATTCGACCGCCCTCGAGTTCGGCCACTCCGTACGCCGACGGGTTGGGAACTTCGGTAAGGATCAGCTTGGCGCCGTTCGCCTGCGCGGCGAACTCGCTGGCGGCATCGCGAACGTTGGACTCGATTATGTTGTCGCCGAGGATCACCAGAATGTCGTCGTCGCCGGCGAACGTTTCGGCCAACCCGAGCGCCTGGGCGATCCCGCCGGCCCGCTCCTGATAAGCGTAATGAAGTCTGCTGAAGCCAAACCTGCGCCCGTCGCCGAGCAGCCGCAGAAAGTCGCCGGCGTTGTTGCCCCCGGTCACGAGCATGGCCTCTTCGACGCCGGCGTTGACGAGCGTTTGCAGCGAGTAGTACACCATCGGCCGGTCGTACACCGGAAGCAGGTGTTTATTGGTTACGGTGGTAATCGGGTAAAGGCGGCTGCCGGCGCCGCCCACCAGGACGACGCCCTTTAGCGCGCGGCGGCGTTCAGTTTTCATGGTCTGGGGCTGACGAGCGCGTCGACGAAAGCTTCGGGGTCGAACGGCGCCAGATCTTCAATCGACTCGCCCGTGCCCGCGAACCTGACCGGCACGCCAAGCTCCTTGGTTACGGCGAACACGATGCCGCCTTTGGCGGAGCTGTCGAGCTTGGCGAGCACGATTCCGGAAACCGCGACGTGGGCATGAAACTCCCGCGCTTGCGCAAGACCGTTTTGTCCAGTGAGACCATCCAGCACCAGCAATACTTCGTGCGGGGCCGATTCTATTCGGCTGGCCAGGACGCGGCTGACTTTCCGAAGCTCGTCCATCAGGTTTCGGTTGGTCTGCAAGCGCCCGGCCGTATCCACGATTAGATAGTCGGCATTCGCCGCCACGGCGGCGGCGGCGGCGTCGAACGCCACGGCGGCGGGATCCGAACCGGGCGCTTGAGCGATGACCCGCAAATCGAGCCGCTCGCCCCATATTTTTAGCTGATCGATGGCGCCGGCCCGAAACGTATCGGCCGCCGCCAGCACCGACGTTTTGCCCATGTCTTGAAAAAGCCGGGCCAGCTTGGCGACGGAGGTCGTCTTGCCCGAGCCGTTGACGCCGACCACCAGGATTACGGCCGGTTTTGCCGCGGGCGGCCGGGAGCGGCCATTTACGTGGAGAGCGTCGATCAACACTTCGCGAGCCGCCGCGAGCATAGCGTCCGGGTCCTTGATTCCGTCGGACTTCACGCGGTCTCTGATCGCTTCCGCGAGAGCGACCGCCAGGTCGATCCCGACGTCGCCGCCGATCAGAGTCTCTTCCAGCTCCTCCCAGTCGGCGTCTGTGATGCGCGACCGCTCGAAAATGCCGGCGAGCCGGCTTCCAAACCCTCGCCGGGACCTGGCGGCGCCGTGCTCGATATCGCGTCCGCCGCGCGGGCGCTTGAGGCGGTTGAACATTCGGAATTCCTAACCGACCTGACCGCGCACCGCTCGATTGACCGGAAACGGCTGCGGGAGAATTGGTCCGTCGATGGGATTATTGGGCAAGAACAACCCTATTTCGGAGGCCGACAGATAATTCAAGCTGCCGTAATGAGAGTTCACGCGAATCAACGTATAAAGCGTCGGCACGGGCGGATCGAACTCAAACCGCTGCACGTCGGTTATTTGCTCGGCCACGAACACTCCGACCGATTCAAGCTGGGAATCGTCTTTGGCCGGGTCGACCGGCGACACAAACACCTCGAACTCCTTGATGTAGGTGGACGGATCTTCAGCCGGATGGTTCCAAAGAACGATCTTCCCCATCAGCCGCGGCTTATCGCTGATAAAAAGCAGCTCTATAGGCAGGTCGGCGGTCAACGAATGCCACGCCGGAACCTGGGGGTCGGGCAGGCCGTCGTTGATTCGCTCCGCGGAATGCATCGGGTCCGGACTCTCCGAGGTCGCGCGGATCCGCCCTTGGTTTAACGGCTCGGCGAAATCGAACCCCTCGCCGGCCAGCTCGAACGTTTGGGTAAAGCCGGCCCGAATCCTCCTGATCAGCGTGAAGTCGACTTCGCCGGCGTTGCGCCAGAACACCGAAACCAGCGCCCCGATTCCGACCAAGATCAATATAGCCACCAGCACGCCTACCAACACGCTCTTGCGGGCGATTCGCCGGAGAATGTTACGGGGCGTCAGCCGGGTCTCTTCGCGAATCCGGGCGAGCGCGGCTACCTCGTCGTGGCAGCGGGCGCAGAGCAGCCTGGCGTCGACATCTTCGACGCACTCATAGCAAAAATGGACGTAGCATCTGTCGCACCGCTCCTCCGCAACCCTATGCGGATGGGAGGGACACGCTGGAGGTTGACGTAGCTTGGCGCCGATCATGGTTGCCTATTAGACCGCAGACTGGCAACGATAGTCGCGTCGCCCGCCCGCTAAGGATCGAATAAATAAAACTCTAACGCGGCCTCGGAGCGTGGTTTACGTTCACGACAGGCTCGTTCGAGTAGACCTCGCCATTACGAATCTTAAGATTGAAATGACAATCGGGGTTCGTACAAATCCAGGCCTTGAAGTGAACAGCCGCGCCCTGATTGCCGAAATCCGAAAGCGGCACAAGATCTCCGTCGCCGCAGCTTTTACACTGGGGGAAACCAGAAGTTATTTCGTTCACGATTTCATCCTAGTGCTACCAATTGCACAAAGTCACACTCGATTTTTATCAAATGACCACCGCCGATCAATAACAATTTCACTCGCGCCACGTTCTGGGCGCGATAGATTCCACCGCCGTTGCTGCGCCTACGAGGCCGCCATGTCGCCGGTCTCGGCCAGGCGCTCCGCGATCCGCGCGGCGCGTTTATTTTCCATCCACCGGCGCGTGCTCGCCAAGCGGCGCGCGCGGTAGTCGAGGTTTGTGGCATAGCGATGCCGGACGTAGCACTTGCGGCAGCGTTCTGCCCGAACGACCCGCGCGCCGCAGTCGGCACACGCCTTCGGTTCCCTGACAATCTTGGGTTTCAGGGCCGCGCGGCGGCGGCGAAGCTCCACTATGCGCTCGCGATTGTCGCGCGCCCACTGGCGGTTCTTGGTTAGAACCGCCTCCCGGTTGGCTACGTAGTAGTTACGAAAATACCCGGAGAGTCTGGCTTTGCGTCCGCACTTGGCGCACAGCCCCGCCCGCCTGGACTTACCGTTTCGCTGACCTTCAATATCCGCATCGCATTCCTTACAGCGCACAGCTACCCCCTCGTAACCTCGCTGGGCACCACATTTGTGGTGTCTGGTGTGTAAGATTCTAGTTTGTGCCATTTATCACAAACTCTTCAACATACTACGCACGAACCAGAACCTCGTCAATCCCCATTTGATTCGACTTTCGCGCGGGGTCGATGCTTCCCGGGCGGCTAGAATCAGAAGGCTCTGAATCGACTCCTGAGCGATTTTTCGGGTATTGCTTGTGATCCACCTAGTGCTGGGCGACCGCGGTCCGAGGGTCTCGAAGGTCGTCGAAAACCTCGCAAGGCGTCCGGCGGCGAACGATCTGGACGCGGCGTGGATCGACGCCTCCGAAACCGGCCTCGAGGAAATCACCGTAGCGGTGCAGACGCCGCCATTCTTCGCGGCTCCGCGCAAGGTCGTATTGTTGAACGCCCCCAGCGCCGGCAAGGAAGCAACCAAATTCTGGAAATGGCTCGCCGCCTTCGTTGAGTCCCCGCCGGACGGGTTGCTTCTGGTAGTCGTGTTTTACATGAACGGGTTAACGCGGTCCGCCCGGCGAACCTTCGAAAACCGCGCGACGAAACTCAAGTCGGAGCAGGTCGACGTGCAGATTCTGCAGGAGCTCCGGCGAACCGGCCGGGACACGTCCGCGTACCAGTGGATTCGGGAAGTCGTCGAGGCGGAAGGCTTGCGGATCGACCGCGGAACGGCCAACTACCTTATAGAAAGATCGACGCTGGACGACGGGGCCCTCGAGCAAGAGATCAAGAAGATCGCCGCGCTCAAGAACTTTACCGGCCAGATAACCGAGAACGACATCATGGAGGCCGACCCTCACCCGGCCGAGCGGGCTATCTGGGAATACCTGGACGCCGTGATAGAGCGGCGCACGGGAACAGCCCTCGGCATCCTGACCACGGCGGTCAACAATGGCGAGCCGCCGGAGCTCGTGCTGGCGATTCTTGGGCGGACGATACCCCGGCTCATCCTGATCAAGGCGTTGACGGCCGGTCGCGCGCCGCCGCGCGAGACGGCCTCGGCCCTGCGCGTTCCAGCCTGGCAGGCGCGCAAGCTTTCGGGGCAGGCGTCCAGATTTGAGACAAGAGAGCTGCGAAAAATGCTCACGGCGCTCGTCGATCTGGACTTCGACTATAAGAGCGGACGCCTTCCGTACGGAGGTCTGGCAGCCGGTCTGGAGGCGCTTACCGTGCGGTTTTGCTACCGCCGGTTCGCCGAGCGGCCGGCTGCGCGCGGGGTTTAGACGGTCTGCTTTCCGGGAACGGCCGCCTAGGACTCTGAAGCCGGCTTCTCAGCCAGTCCGGCATTGAGCCGCGCCATCAAGCGCGACTTACGCCTGCCCGCGTTGCGCTTGTGAATGATGCCCTTGCCGGCGACGACGTCGAGCGTCTTCGCGGCTTGACCGACGGCGATCGCGGCGGCGTCCATATCGTCGCCATCGATAGCGGCCCGCGCTTTTGAAACAAGCGTCCTGGCTTCGGTGCGAGCGGTGCGATTACGGATTCGACGCACGGATTCGCGGCGAACCTTCTTGGCGCGCGCGCGCGCCTTCTGGACCTTCTTCTCTGAGGGCAAACTCGGATTCCCAATCACGAAACCAACGACATAGCCAGTTGATCATTATATCAGCGCCGCGCCGCGCCGGTGCTACGATTGAATTCCCGCTTGCAATCTCCAGCCTTGAAGAGGCTTCGCGCTCGTAGCTCAGCGGATAGAGCACTGGTCTTCGGAACCAGGGGTCGGGGGTTCGAATCCCTCCGGGCGCGCCAAACCGACCGCTCGAACCTGTGAAACACCGCAAGCGACTCCCTGGACCAGAGTCTGAGCTCCCGGATGAATGCCCGGCGGTCGTCCGTCCGCGCCTGACGACTGGAAGTCCGCGTAACGACGGCCAAGCAACAGAGGGCGATCGGGAGCGGGACGCCTTACATCTCTTTAGCCTCCCGATGGCCGCGCGGCGCGGCGTTATTGGCCGGGTTGATCCCGTCTGACCATGGCCAGCCAGAACACTCCCACGCCCAGCACGGTTAGAGCCGAGCTCAACAGGAAGAACTCGCGAAATCCAGCCGTTGCGATGAGGTATCCGCCGCCGGCGCCCAGGAGCGTCCCGGCGAGACTTCCGGCGCCGACGATCGATCCATAGACCAGCGGTCTCCGATCAGGCCGGACCACGCTCATCGAGAAGACCTGATACGACGGCCAGAAGACGCCTATCGTCAGGCTCATGCCCAAAAACCCCGCTCCGGCGGCGGCCACGCGCGGGACCAGCGCAACCGGCAACAACATCAGGGCGCCGATCATCGCCGCGGTGGCGGCGGTGCGACCGTGTCCGAATTTGGCGGCAATAACGGGCATCACAAGCGCCGCCGGCGCCGCCGTGAGCCAGCCGACGCCTATGAGAGTTCCGATAAGGACGGTGTCCGCGCCCAGATCCCTCTCCATGTATACATTGAAGAAGATCTTGGTCGCGGTCGCCGTGACTTGCAGGAGCAGACTGGTGAAGATAAACAGCGCAACCAGGCCCGCCGCGCCCGTGCCGCCGATCCCCCTGAGGCCTTGCCCGGCGGCCTCGGGACCGCGCTGTTCGGATACGCGCGTCATCCATAACGCGACGATCGCCACCAGCACGGCGGACGTCCACAACGCGTACCGAAACGGATCGGGCTCGCCCACCGACGAACCGGTCATGGCGGCGTACGCGGGTGGAAGCCAACCTCCGACCAGATTTCCGGCGAATCCACCCAGGGCGAGCAGCGCCCAGCGGACGGAGAACGCCTGACTGCGCTCGCGCTCGCCGACGAGAGTCATCATGAAGGGATTGCCGTAGACGAACCAGACCGACACCGCGAGCGACACCAGCGCGCCGACGATAATCAGCCAGCCGATTCGCGCCGTCCCCTCCATCAGCTCGCCGACGGGGAGGACGGCAATCAGCACGGCTGAGCAGGAAAGGCCAGAAACCATCGGCGCCTTTAGACGCCAGCGCCCGGCGAGTGAAGCCGCCGGCAGGGCGGATGCCGCCGCCGCCATGTTGGCCACGCCGTTGAACAGTCCGATTACGGTTGGGCCATAGCCCAAGCGCAGCAAATAGAGATTTACCAGCAGAATATAGATGCCGTGGAACGCAAACGAATGCAACATGCAGACAAGGAAGAAATGAACTGTCGGCTGGTTGAAGCGCCGGACGGTGGTCAGGTATTGGACTAGCAAGACGCAAGCCCTGCGATGCGCTGGGGAACGCAAGAGCGAGCGGCGGCGGGCGCCGCTTCAAGCGGAACCGCGGGGGCGCCTCGATTCTCCATGGAGTATTTAGCCGAGTTTCGTCAGCCGTTTCGCACTTGCGCGATGCCGTGGCGTTTCAGTTCAGGCAACGCGACGTGGACGTAAACGCCGCGCCGCTCGAAAGACAACTCTTCCGCACCGGGTTTCCAACCTATGTCCAGCTCTTCCGGCGTCATGCCGTGGGCCCTCCTCCAGCGTTCCGCCGGGCCGGCGCGCTACCGGCGCATCGCGGCTGTTCTTCATAAACTGGGTTCACCGTACCAAAGTCGATCACGATGTAGTAAGCCGTCTGGAGGGGGGCCGCGATGGCAGCCACGCTCAACATTGCATACCGGACTTTCGACAGCTTCGACGCCGCCCTCGAAAAGCAGGCCGAGGTCTTTCGACAGGACCATGCCGGTTATGACGTGGCCCTACATTCGCTCGATCTCCCCCCACTTCACCGCATGATGTTCGAGCAGGGCGGACTGACCAGCGGCGAGGTCGACGTATTCATGTGCGTCACCGACTGGCTCGCGGGCGCCGCGCAGACCGGCGGACTCAGCCGCCTTAACGAATTCATCGAGTCCGACCCGCCCGAAGGATGGCCCCACGCGTGGCCCGAATCCCTGCTCGGATTACAGCAGGATGAGCACGGCGGCATCTACGGCCTGCCATACCACGACGGCCCCGAGTGCTTCATGTACAGAACCGACCTGTTCGAAAACGAGTTCGAGCGCAGCCGGTTTCGCTCACAATACGGATACGAGCTCGAGGCGCCCGGGACCTGGAGTCAGTTTCTCGACATCGCCAGGTTCTTCAACCGGCCGGACGAGGGGTTGCACGGTTGCGTCGCAGCGGCCTACCCCGACGGTCACAACAGCGTGTATGACTTTCTGATACACCTCTGGAGCCGCGGCGGCGTGTTTCTGGACGAACGGAACCGCGTTGGCTTTAACAGCCCAGCGGGCAGGGAGGCGCTGCAATGGTACGTTGATCTAATTCACGAGCACGGAGTCACCCAGCCCCGTCCCTGGGAGCATGACAGCGTGGCCTCGGGAATCGAGTTCGCCGGCGGGGCGGCGGCGATGATGTGGAACTGGACAGGCTTCGCGGCCGTCGCCAATCTTCCCGACGTTTCCAAGGTATCGGGCAAGGTTCGCGTAACCCCGATTCCCCGGGGAGACGGACCGACCGGCCGCCGCGCCCCGCTCAACATCTACTGGGTATTGACCATCCCCAAGGGAAGCTGCCACAAGGATGCCGCCTACGCGTTCTGCCGGAGCGCAATCAGCGAGGAGATGGACCACGCGCTCACGATGGTGGGAGGTACCGGCTGCCGTCTCTCCACCTGGAACGACCCCGAAGTTCAAAGCGCTTACCAGTATTACGAAAGTCATCGAGGAAATCCACCGCCACGCCCTCACCCTGCCGCGCATCCCGGAACTCGCCGAGCTCACCGACGTGGTAAACAGGATGGTCGACGACGCCGTGAGGCTCCGCAAGACGGTGGACGACGCCGTTAACGACGCGGCCCGCGAGGCCGAGGAGCTGCTGGCTTCGGCGGGCTACTACCGGGATTGAGCGCCGCGCGGCGGTCGCTGGGGGGTGTGGCTTCTGAAAGCCTCTCCAGACTTGCCGACCGGGGCGTCGCGCCGTGGAATAATCGGTGCGACAGATGATGCTCGGCAAGCTCGCGCAGTGCAGTCTTGACGGCAGCGGCGTTGTAACCCGGCGCGTGACGCGGAGATTCGGTTTCCGGCGTCTCGATTAGCAAACAAGGATTTGACTCGTGACCGAAGCCTTACCCACGGTTCCCAACGCGACGCTTGGCCGCAGCGGTATTGCATCGACCAAGATCGGACTGGGCACCGCAAACTGGATTGGCCGGACGTCCGACGAGAACTTCCTCTCGATCATGCGGGAAGCCTTCCGGCTGGGGATCCGGCACCTGGACACGGCGCCGTCCTACGAGCAGGAACGCCTAACACGGCTGCTCCGCGAAGCCGATCCGCTCGACGACGTTCTGATCATCACGAAGATCGGACGCCTCCTCAACTCGGAGGGTGAAATCGAGCTCGACTTCGATCCGGACCTGGCCGAGCGCACGATCGACCTGAATCTCCGGCAACTGGAGATGGAGAAGCTGCCAGTCGTGCTGCTGCACGACTGCGCGGACGAAGACTTTCCTTACATAATGGGCAAGGGTGGCGTGCTGGAGCGGCTGCGAAAACTCCAGTCGCAGGGCGTTGTTGGCGCGGTCGGGGTGGCGACCGGCCAGCCGGAGGCCGTGGCGCTGGCCGCGGAGAGCGGCGAGTTCGACGTCATCCAGAGCTACCACCTTTACACGCTGCTTAACCGCGTGGCGACGGAACGGATATTTCCGGCGGTCCGAGAGCACGATCTCGGCGTGGTGAACCTTAGCCCGCTCGCGGGCAACATCCTGGCGACTGGCGCGATCGAAGGCGCGGTCTACAGCTACGGGCCGGCCTCCGAGGCCGTGCTTGGCGAAGTTAGCAGGATGGAGCGCGAGTGCGCGGAGAAGGGCGTTTCGCTTCTCATCGCCGCGGTGACTTTCTCACTGCTTTGCCGCGAGGTGGACGTTACCGTAATCGGCCCGGTGACCGTGGAGGAGCTGCGGGAAGACGTGGCCGCCTTGAATCCCGCGCTCGCCGAAGACGAGCTTATGGCGATGGCTTCCACGACAAACCATCCCAACTACTGGGGTTAGCATTTCAGCCGCCCGGAGTAGGCCGAGGGGCGCCGGTTCACCCTCACGCCAACCCTCTCCCTTAAAGGGCGAGGGAGTGGAGGGGCGGATACCTGCCTTTATGTGCCGTTCATGGTTCGACAGAGCCTGCTGAAGCGCTCACCACGAATGGAGGAAGGGGGAATGATGAGCGGAAGGCCAGAGGGACAGGCTGACCGCCTGAGCTAGCCGGAGAAGTCGAGGGAAATCTTGTAGCCCTGACGGTTGCGGATGAGGTCGAGCGCTTGATCGACCAGTTCATTGCTTCCGACAGCCTCGATCACGTAATCGAAGCCCTGTCCGCCGGTTAGCTCATTTGCGCGCGCCACCGCATCCTGCGCGGACGGGTTTGGCGTGGCAGCCGCGAGGCCGGCAGATGGCGGCAAGACTGGATTCCGGCGTACGCCGGAATGACGGTGAGTGGATGGCCGATCATGCGGAGCTCTCCCGGCGGCCGCCTGGAATACCTGAGGGGTCGAAGGGAAAGCGGTGCTACGGAAAGTCGTGGATGCTGGTTGGGATTTCGGGCAGGGAGTGCTGGCCCTGGCGCAGTCTGAGCGCGAAGCTGTCGGCATCCATGGCCGCTTTCACCACATGGCGCATTTGCGCCGCGGAGACCCGCCGCACGATGGCTTCGCCGATCACTATTTCGGTTTGAGCGCCAGCGCGAATCAGGCTCGCGTTCATCCTGTTGAAGTCGTAACGGAATTCGAAATCATGCAACCTGGTCGGCAGCGCGCGCTCGCTACCGTGTTCGTCGATGATTCGCACGCCGGCAAGCTCCCTGAACCTGACGTACGAGGGCGCGACTTCCTCTTCGATCGCTTCGAAGGTGGTATTGGAATTGTGCGAGACGCCCAGCAAGAGTATCTGCGCATCGCTCGCCATCAGCTTTTGATAGGGGCTGTCGGCGCCGCAGTTCGTATCCGAGTGGGTGCTGGTCAAGTACTCCGCCGCCGGGCCGAGCGCCGAAATCGAGTCGACCAGATGATGACTTCGACCGGTGGCGCGCCTACGAATGGCCTCGGAAATTGTCCCGCGCCGCGAGGGGGTGTTGCGAACGTCGAACACCGGATTCGGCCCCAGGTCCACTGAAGGCTGACCGGCGGCAGACGCCACGGTTCCGGCAGGCCCCGCCGCCTCCAGAAGCGCCTCGACCACCGTTTCCGCGCCGCCCTCGACGTAGCCAAACTTGCTGAGCGACGAGTGACAGAAAATCGTGTCTCCGGCTTGAATGCCCACGCGCCGAAAGCCTTCGATCAGGTCGTCGAGGGTTACGCGCGCGCACCGCCGGCGGCGCGTCTCAAGATCCATTTTCGGCATGTCTGCGACCTCCGTCCCTGCTCGGTTGACCGATCACGGTTTCAAGTTTGCGCTGCGACGAAAGCGCGCGCGGTAATTGTGAATGACGGATTGGTATTGGAGCCATACGTTCCTGGTCGTCTCGCGGGATGCCTGCTAACCTTGGCGCGTTAACCGTAGCAGTCCTCCTGACTAGCGTCCGAGGTTTGCCCGCCATGCGCGGGCCTCTAAGGGGAAGCCGGTCGAAAGCCGGCGCTGTCGCGCAACTGTAGCCTGGGAAACCGGGAAGCCAGAATGCCTGCCCCGGACGGTGTCGGTGGTCTCCTTCGCAAGAATGGAGCGCTGACGATGCATAGCCCAGTCTGAGCCGCGCGCCCGCGCGGGGGCCGATTTTAACGAACCCAGTCTTCGTCCCGCACGTGCGGCGACGCTGATTCCGACCTTTGACAAACTGGAGACGCAGCGCGTCTTCGGCCATGCATACCCAGGAGTTCATGCGGCAAATGCCCGTCTCGTTCCGTTTTCTGTTGCGATTGCTGGTCGCCGCACTGCTACTGGCGGCAATCGCGGCCTGCGATCGGGAAGCGCCGGAACCTGTCGATTCCAACACGGCTGCCACACGAACAGCCGAACCCTCGCCGACCGCCGCCCCTGATACGCCGACTCCCGCCCCGACGGTTGCCAACACGCCGGCACCGCCGACGGCGACGCCTCAACCGACGGCAACCACAACTCCGACGCCCGAACCAACAACCGCGGCGGCGGGCGTCTATCCGCTGGGGGTCAGGTCTTCCGACGGCCGCGAGATCGTGTTCGAGCGCCCGCCGGAAAGGATCGTCGCCTTCGACTCGGCACTCGTGGAGATCCTCTTTGCCATCGGCGAGGGAGACCGGGTAATCGGCACTCACGACTTCGTCTCGTACCCGCCGGAGGCGGAATCCGTCGAGCGTGTGGGAGACGCGTTCAACATGAACGTCGAGGCCGTCGTCGCCATGGAACCCGATCTCGTCTATGTGTTCTTCGACAGATTCGTCGAGGACCTGGAGCGGGCGGGCTTGAAGGTCCTCTACGTCGAGACCCTGACTCAGGATTTCACCAAGGTCGCCGACAACGTTCGCCTCTGGGGGCAGATCGTCGGCAACCCGGACGGCGCCGAGGCGGTGGCGCGGGACTTCGAAGCCCGCGTGGAGGCAATCCGGGCGGCGATGGAGCAAGTTGAGGCAGGACCAAGGATTTTCCAGGACGTCGGCGGCTTCTGGACGCCGGGGTCGGGCACGCTGGTGCAGGAAGTATTCGATCTGCTCAAGCTGGAGAACATCGCTGTCGAGATCGACGGATACGCGCAGCTCAGCCCCGAGGTGATCGTCGAGAAGGACCCGGCGGTGATCCTCTCCGACTCTCCGGAGAGCTTCAGCGGCGATCCGGCGTTCGAAAACGTTCGGGCGGTCAAGGACGGCGCGGTCCACTCGCTTAGCAGAGACGCGCTGAGCATCGCCGGTCCTCGCTTCGTCGAAGGTATAGAAGAGATATTCCGGCTCGTATATCCCGATCTGTTCGAACAGATCGCGGAAGCGGCGTAGGGCCGGATCGGACATCACTCGATGGCGAAACAGATCAGCCGGGGCATGACCGGGGCGCAAGGCCTCGATCCGGCGGTTACGGCGCGTCTCGTCGGGCTTCGCTATCCGTGGCAGCGGCTGGCGGCGGGGGCCGTTGTCGTTGCGGCGGCGGCGGCATTCGCGGCGAGTCAGGGATCGGTGGACATCCCGTTCGGGGCGGTGATCGAGATACTGCTATCACGATTTCCGGTTGCGGGTTCGCCTGCCGACCTGCCGGAGACGTGGGACACCATCCTGTGGCAGCTTCGGTTTCCGAGGATCGCGCTCGCCGCGATCGTGGGGGCCGCGCTGGCGATTTCGGGAGCCGCATATCAGGCGCTGTTCAAGAATCCGCTGGCGGACCCCTATCTGGTTGGAGTGGCGTCGGGCGCCGGATTGGGCGCCACAGTCGTGCTTCTGACGGGCGTACCGCTCATAATCGGAGGGCTGAGCCTGCTGCCGGTCGCCTCGTTCGCCGGCGCGACTCTGGCCGTCGCCATCGCGTACTCGGTTGCCCGAAGCTCCTACGGCACGCCGTTGACCACGCTGATTCTCGCCGGGGTGGCGATCTCGGCGCTGGCGGGGTCCGTATCGAGCCTGTTGCTCATAAGGAGCGACCCGGACCTGCGGCCCGTTCTGAGCTGGCTGCTGGGCAGCTTCATATCGGCGGAGTGGAGCGAAAGCGCGGTTCTGATCTTGTATCTGGCTCCCAGTCTCGGCGTCATCCTCGGGTTCGCGCGATTGCTGAACGTCTTGCAGCTAAGCGAGGAGCACGCCTCGGTGCTAGGGGTAGACGTGGAGAAGGTGAAGCTTCTGCTGGTGGGCGCGGCCACGCTGGCGACGGCGGCCGCCGTCTCCTTCAACGGGATCATCGGATTCGTCGGACTGATCGCGCCCCACGTCGTCAGAAGAGTATGGGGCGAGGATTACCGGTTCGTACTGCCTATGTCCGCCCTCCTCGGCGCGGCGTTCCTGGTGCTGGCCGACACGGTGGCGCGAACGATCGCAAGCCCCGCCGAGCTGCCGGTGGGGGTGGTGACGGCCTTCTGCGGCGCTCCGTTCTTTTTGTACATCCTCAGACGCAGACGCGCGAAATCAATATGAATACGCCCGCCGCGAACGGACTCCAAAACGCCGCGCGCGCTGGCATAGCCGTCACGAACGTCCGCTTCGCCTACGGCGACCGGCCCGTGCTGGAGGGGATCGACGTAAGCGTCGAAGCGGGAAACCTGCTCGCGCTCGCGGGACCGAACGGCGCCGGCAAGTCCACCCTGCTCAAGCTGATAGCCGGCGTTCTGAGGCCGACCGGCGGAACGATCGAGGTACTCGGCGCCGACGTCCCGACGTTACGGGCCAGGGAGCGCGCCAGGCTCGTGGCGATGGTGCCCCAAAATCCCGAGCTGCCCCCCGGCGCGGCGGCGCTGGAGGTCGTGCTGCTGGGCCGCAACCCGCACCTCGGTCTGCTGTCGTGGGAGCGTGAGGCCGACCTCGACGCCGCCGTGAACGCACTGCGAATGACTTCCGCCGGCGATCTGCTCGACAGGTCCATCGACGAGCTGTCCGGGGGCGAGCGGCAGCGCGTGGCGATCGCGATGGCGCTTGCGCAAGATACCCCGGTGATCCTGCTCGACGAGCCGACCGCAAACCTCGACCTGGCCTACCAGTCGGCGATCATGTCGTTGCTGCGGGAGCTGGTGACCCTGGGCAAGACGGTCGTGACAGCCGTCCACGACCTGACGCTCGCGGCGCAGTTCGCCGACAAGGTCGCGCTCATACACCAGGGCCGCTGCCTGGCCGCCGGCCCGGTCAGGCAGGTGCTGACGTCCGGCAACATCCGGCGGGCCTACGGCGCCGAGACCACGATCATCGACCATCCCGAAACAGGCAAGCCGGTGGTGGTCAACTCATGGCGGTCGACGGCGCGCTGAGTCAACGCGCACAATAGAACAGCGCCCCCGGCGCCGTTCAGCGGCGACCGGCGCGGCGCGTCTAATCCCAGATCGACGCCATGGTCCAGGCATTCAGCGATCGCACCACGCTCGGCGCGCCCTGCGACCGCAGCGATACGCCCAGGCTGTCGGCGCGATCCGGGAAGACCCGAACCGCCAGCGCCTGCTGGCCGTTTACAAAGACCTCTACCACGCTGTGATCCACAAACACGCGCAATCGCAGCGGCTCATCCTCCGCCAGCCAGAACGGCGCTGTCTCAGGCGCGCGGGAGAGCGCGTCGGCGGCCGTTGACGAGTACGACGTATCGATAGAAACCAGGCTTTCCCGGACTCCGCGTCTGAGGGTCCGGCCTCCCATCCGCCGCGCGGCGGGAAATCCCCGCTCTTTGTAGAACGAAATGCGCGTCAACTCTTCTCGTTCGGGCGAGCGCAACACGTTGAGCTCCACCATCGGGGCGGTTTGCAGATCGATCTCGGCCGCCAGTTCCAGCGCGTCGCCCAACACGCCGTCCAGTACCACTTCCCGGTTCGCGGGAAGGTCCAACGGCCCAAGGCGGCGTCCGTTTCGACGGAGCGATTTCAGCGCCGCGACGGGCTCGATCGACAAATCGTCGCCGTCGACCGTCAGCCGCCGCGGCAGCGTCATCAACTGGTTCCAGTCGCGCGTGGGCTTGCCCGGGTTCATGTTGAAGATCGCAATCAGTCCGCCCTGGCCGTCCGGGGTGGCCGACGGCGCGTGAACCCCGCTCGGCGTGGCCGCGCCGAAGTTGAACTTCGCGCCATGCGTTGCCACAAACTTGTCGCGGTCGGCGTCATAGTCGCCAAGCAGATACTGGCCGCCGCTCATGTGACTGAAGAACAGCAATATGTGGCGATCGCCGATCGGCCAGAAGTACGGGCAGGCGCCGTCGTCGCCGACCAGCGTGAAGTGATCGTCCTCGACAAACGGGTGCATGTACTCCCAATGTTCCAGATCGCTGGAGCGGAGCAGGAAGTTGGCTCGCACGGGCTTGCCCGCTGGGCCTTCCGGCTTGGTCCCTGCCGAGAGGGAGTAGTAGACCCCGTCCTTGCTCCAAATGCACGGGTCGAACACGCCATACGGCAAGGCCGAGCCGTCGGGCGCGGCGATCGGAATTACCGGCTTGTTGGCAACCTTATGCCAGTTCAACAGCAGCGGGTCGCTGGACACCGCCACCATGTTTCCAACCTGGGCGCCGTGATACATGGCAATCACGCGGTCGTCTTCGACCAGCGTGGCGCCGGAGAAGCAGCTGTGCTCGGGGTCGGGGTAGATGGCGTACGGCAGGTCGCGCCAGCGCACCAGATCGTCGGAGACCGCGTGGCCCCAGTGCGGCCGTGGGTCCTCTGGCGGATAGCCCTGATAGAACAGATGCCAGCGTCCTTGCCAGCGGCAGAGTCCGTTCGGGTCGTTGAGGACCGATTCCGGGTTGACGTAGTGATAGGTCGGGCGGAATCGGTCACCCGCGTATGATCCGCGGCATTCGATCAGCCGCCGCATCAACGGGTTTGCCGCCAGCGCGCGCTCTTGCGCGTCCAGCGTGGCCGGAAACGTGTAGGCGGGAACGAGTGATGTGCGATTCGTCATGTTGCCTCCCAGCCTGGATGCGGCCGGCGCACGGTCGGGTAGGCCGAAAATCTACTAGGCGGGCCCGCTCGACGACAAGCAGCCGGCTCGACGCGGGGTCTGCTCCGGACTCACGCAACCCGGCCCCGGTTACTGGATTCCGGCTTTCGCCGGAATGACGGGATAGTGACGGGTTATGACGGCGGTTGGTGGGCGGTTTGCAGACAAGGGCTACCATTTGACGCGTAAAGGCGCATCGGGAACGCGCGGGCGCGTTCCCGATTGCGTAACCACCGACGCGAGGGGTTGAGGTGTCCGGCCAGCTATTCACCCAGTACTACCTGACCGAGGGCATCAAGTCCACGGACGAGTGGCGAGCCTCCACCGCGGCCGCGGGTCCGTTTGCCGAGTTTCGGGAGAGCGCGCGCCGCCAGCGCCAGAAGTTCGCCGGTTTCCAGGATCCCAACGAGGCGGTCACCGAGCAGGAGCTCATCCGCCCGGTGCTGGAACTGCTGGGATGGACCGACTACCTGCCGCAACAGAGCGCGGCGCGCGGCGAGGACATCCCCGATCTGCTGCTCTTCGCCGACGGCGGCGCCAAGGCCGGCGCCGCCGCGAGACCGTCCCCCGATGACCGCCATCGGGACGCGCTGGCGATCACCGAGAGCAAGCGTCCCGGTCAGCCGCTCGACGCCCGCGGCGGCGGGAAACGCCGGGGCGGGACACCTGCCGCCCAACCCACGCCTCAGGCCGCTCCACATGCCCGCCGGGGCCGCCGCGTTGTGCCTGCCGCCGGGCCCGCGCCTCAGGCCGCCTTGTTCGATCTTGATTCCGTCACTCCGGCCCGCGCCCGGGCGTCCACGCCGCACGGCCAGATTCTGCGTTACCTCCGTACCGCCGAAAGCGTTTCCGAAGGCCGGATTCGCTGGGGAATCCTCACCAACGGCGGCGTGTGGCGTCTCTACGACCAGCGCGCCCGCCCCCGCGCCACGGGCTACTTCGAGGTCGATCTCACGGATGCCCTCCAGCCTGGCGCCGAAGACAGTCTGCGCGCGTTCTATCTACTGTTCCACCGCGACTCGTTCATCCGTGGAGCCGGCGCGACGGCCACCTTTCTGGAAACCGCGCTGGCCGAGGGGCGGCGTTACGAGGAGCAGGTGGCGCAAGACCTTTCGCGCGTCGTGTTCGAGCGCGCCTTTCCAAGCCTCGCGCAGGCTCTGGCGAACGCCGGCGGCCAGGACCTCGCGCAGGTCCGCGAGGCGGCGCTGGTCCTGCTCTACCGGCTGCTGTTCGTGCTGTACGCCGAGGACCGGGGACTGCTGCCCGTCAACGACTCCCGCTACGACGACTACGGGCTGCGCAAGCCGGTGCGCGACGACATCGCCGGCCGCACCACCAAAGGCGATGCGTTTTCGACCGTCGCCACCAGCTATTACGACCACGTGATGACGCTGTGCAAGCTAATCGACGAAGGCGACGCCTCGATCGGCCTGCCGCCTTACAACGGCGGTCTGTTCGCCGCCGAAGCCGCTCCGCTGCTGCAAGCGGTGAGCCTGCCCGACTCGGCGTTCGCCCCGATCATCCATGACCTGAGCCACGCCGAGATCGACGGCCAGCGCCGCTTCGTCAACTACCGCGACATGTCCGTCCAGCAGCTCGGCTCGATCTACGAGCGCCTGCTCGAACGCGAGCCGGTTCGCGGCGACGGCGGCGAGGTCGTCATCCGCCTCAACGCCTACGCGCGCAAGAACAGCGGCAGCTTCTATACGCCGCAGCCGCTCGTCGACCTGATCGTGGAGCGGACTCTGGAGCCGCTGGTGAACGAGCGTCTGGACGCCTTTGAAGCCAGGGCCGCCGGGCTGAAGAGCGACCGCCGCCCCAAGAAAGAACGCGAGGCCGAGTTGCGCAAGCTCGATCCGGCCGAGGCGGTGCTCGATCTCAAGGTGCTCGACCCGGCCATGGGCAGCGGTCACTTTCTGGTCACGGCGGTTGACTATCTGTCCGACTACGTCGCCAGCCTGGTCGAGTACGCGCCCGGCGGTTCCCGATTGGCTCGGCGGCGATTACGAGTCGCCGCTGGTGGGCCGCATAGAGTCGATTCGCGGCGACATTCGGCGCAGGGCGGAAGAATCGGACTGGATTCTGGACGACGCCCAGCTAACCGATCAGGCCATCATCCGCCGCATGGTGCTCAAACGCTGCATCTACGGGGTAGACAAGAATCCCCTCACCGTCGAACTGGCCAAGGTCTCGCTGTGGCTGCACAGCTTCACCGTCGGCGCGCCGCTGTCGTTTCTGGACCACCACCTGCGCGGCGGCGACTCGCTGATCGGGTTGGGGGTCGCCGACGCCAGGGCCGAGTTGCGGCGGCTCAACGCGCCCATGTTCGTGGCCAGCGCCCTGCTGGGCGTCGAAAACGCCGCCCAGGGCATGCGGCGAATCGAACAGCTAGCGGACGCCGACTTGTCCGAAGTCCACCAGTCGCAGTCCCTGTTCCAGGCCGTCGAAGCCGCCACCGCCGACCTGCGCGGCTTTCTGGACACCCTGGGCGGCCTGCGCTGGCTGACGGCGGGAATGAAGAAGCGGGAGCGCGCGGCGTTCGAGGCTCCGCTGGTCGAGGCGCTGGGCCAAGCGCTCTCGAACGCCTACAAGCTCCTGGCGGGCGGCCCGGACGCCTGGAACGCCGGAATGCCTGGCCAGCACGCGTCGGCGCCCGAGGGGTTTGAAAAACTGTGGGAGGCCGCCCGGTCGGTAGCCGGGCGCGAGAGCTTTTTGCACTGGGAGGCGGCGTTTCCGGGCGTGTGGCGCGGCTGGCAGGACAAACGCCCGGAGGGCGGATTCGACGCCGTGATCGGCAATCCGCCCTGGGACCAAATCGAACAGCAGGAAGTGGAATGGTTTGCCCTACGGGACAACGAAGTAGCGCTCGCCAGTACCGGAGCCGCACGCAAGGCGTTGATCAAACAACGACTGGACGCGGGTGATGATCTGGCTTTGGAATACACGCAAGTGCGGAATAGAGCCACGGCGATGCGCACATACGCGCGGGCAAGTGGCCACTTCCCGCTGCTGAGCGGCGGACGCATCAACCTCTACTCGCTGTTTGTCGAGCGCGCCCTGCGGCTGGTCAAACCCGACGGTCTGGTCGGTCTGCTCACGCCATCCGGCATCTACGCCGACAAGACCGCCGCCCGCTTCTTCAAGTCGGTTTCCACCAGCGGGCGGGTGGGCGGCCTGTTCGACTTCGAGAACCGGCGACTCGGAACTGGGTTATCGCCCTTCTTCCCCGATGTGGACTCCCGGTTCAAGTTCTGCGCCCTGATCGTCGGCGGGGAGCAGCGGCGCTTCGACGAGACCAAATGCGGCTTCTTTCTCCACGACACCAAGACTATCGATGACCCCGACCGGTGCTTTCCGCTGGCCCCTGCCGACTTCGCCCGCGTCAATCCCAACACCGGCACGGCGCCCATCTTCCGCAGTCGTCGCGACGCCGATATCACGCGCCGCATCTACGAGCGGCATCCCGTGCTGGTGGACCGCTCGGGCGGCGATGAAGTCAAAGCGTGGCCCGTGCGATACATGCAAGGGATATTCAACATGACGGCCGATTCGCACCTCTTTCGCACTGCAGACCACCTTGAGGAGGAGGGGTTCTATCCGGTGCAGGGCAATCGCTGGAAGCGCGGGAAGGAACTGTATCTGCCGTTGTACCAGGGGCGCATGATCCAGCACTTCGACCACCGCGCGAGCTCGGTCCGCGTCAATCCCGAGAGCACCCGCAACCCCTACCTGAGCGAAGAGACGAGCGACGCTCAGCATCGCGACCCCGATTTTCTCCCACACTCCCAGTATTGGGTTCCCGTCTCGGAGATTGCTCCCGAATTCCCGAACACGGGCTATGCATTAGGAATCCGACTTATCGCCAGACCGACAGACGTTCGTACGCTCATTGCATCGATAGTTCCGCTCGCTGGCTACGGAAATTCCATGCCATTGTTCCTCAAAGATGAGCGCGGGGATGCGAGCCTCCATAAAGCGCCAAGCTGCGATCCGGAATTCGGTGCATTGGGATTCGCGTGTCTCGCGGCAAACCTGAACGCGATCTCGCTGGATTTTGTGCTGCGCCAGAAGGTTCAAGGAGCGAACCTGAACCTATTCATCCTCGAGCAGCTCCCCGTCATCGCGCCGGACGCCTACGACCGCCGCTTCGGCGACCGTACTGCCGCCGACCTCGTAAAGGACCATGTCCTTCACCTCACCTACACGGCCCACGACATGGCCCCGTTCGCGCGCGACCTCGGCTACGACGGCGACCCTTTCGCCTGGGATGAGGAAGACCGCCGCCACCTGCGCGCCCGGCTCGACGCCCTCTACTTCCACCTCTACGGCCTCAGCCGCGACGACGCCGGCTATATCCTGGACACCTTCCCCATCGTCAAACGCCAGGACGAAGCGGAATTCGGCGGCTACCGGACCCGCGACCTTGTCCTTGCCTACATGAACGCCCTCGCCGCGGGGGATGCGGAGACGGTAGTGGCGGTGTAGCCGCGCAGGTGACGAGCGGCTTGAGTTGGCAGGCGCGTCTCCAAGTCGGTCTCCGTCATTCCGGCGGAAGGCCTGTCGCCGTCATTCTGGCGGAAGGCCTGCCTCCGTCGGTCGGGCGGAAGGCCTGTCTCCGTCACTTCGGCGCAAGCCGGAATCCAGACTCACCCAACCCGGACCCGATTACTGGATTCCGGATCAAGTCCGGAATGACGGGGGGAGCGAGGGTTAGAAAAGGCTACAAGCGCTACAGAATGTGTTTCGCTATACGCACGGCGATACCAGCACCTTTGACACTACCGGCCGCGAAATACAGCTCGAACATAGGAGAATTCTTTGAGTTTCTGAGCGTACGACTCGTTGGCGCAAGCCCTGCGAATACTGATTCGAGCCGCGCCCGGTAACAGTCGGCAATCTGAGCGCTCCCAGATGCTCTCTCTAAGCCTGGTTTCTCCTTGAAGAACGATAGCTGCGCGGGTTCTCGATAGACGCCTTGCCAGTGCTCGCGACCGCCGAAAACCCTATCGAGCTGCGACGTCAGCGACAGGGGCGGACTGCTGCCTGTCGGCATCATCCGTGCAATCGCACTCAGGGGAAATAGGATCCAGCAGTCAATTTTCTGCGTCAGTGCGATTGCGGCAACGGTGTCCCAGGAGACCTGGGTCGCGAAAGGGTCGAGGAACACCACGGCTCGGTCAAGACGGTCCATCCCGTCGCAGAATCGCGGCAGTGCGACGTTTGCGTCCTCAGGAATAACCTTGATGCACCGCTTACTATGCTGCAAAGCCAGACTCTTGAGAGCGTCGCTGCGTGTCTTATCGTTCTCGATAAAGACGAACCTGTCGAAGGGTCGATCCCGGACGTTCAGAGCTATTGCGGTTGAGCCATGGAGTAATGTCGTGAAGTCTTCATAATCTTCGGATGCGTACGACGATCCTGGCCGCCAATACCCTTCACCAGCGAAGGCGTCAACGTAGATAAGTTGGAACGGCTGATCCTTGAGGGCGGTTGTATAAGCGTCAAGATACGCGCGGATGATCTCCAGCTTCTTTTGAGTCCATAGCCCGCCGAATGAGGTCACAGGGAGTTACGCGCAGTCGGGCATTTGTCGCCAGAACTCACCGTCGATCGTGGCTGCGTCCCCGCCGCGCTTGTTGCGGACGCCGCCGAGCTGCTTGAGAAAGAACGCCACGCCAGCTTTGGTCGATTGATCGCGCAGGTCGCGCGCCCAGTCAGGGTGCATTGGTCGGGCGCCGGCCCCGCTCTCCCCCCCAACGATCACCCACTGCAACACGCCACCTTCCAGCCAAGGCGTCAGTTCCAGCCGTTCCAGCAGCGGCTCAGCGGAAACGAACCGCACCGAGGCGGGCAGCCGCTCCAGCACCTTCAACCTCGGAGCATATTTCTGACTTTCGACCGACGTCCCGATCCAGACGTTGGGCGGCCAGCCCTCAGGGAATAGTTCCTTGTACGCCTCCCACCAAGCCACGACGCGCCCCGGTCTTTTTGTCAACACCTGAAAAATGTGACCGCGCCGGGAAGCGGCTTCCCGCATCACGTTGAAGGTCTCGAATATAAAGTCGAACGGGACCCTGTGGTGGAACAGGTCGGACATACTGTTGACGAAGACTCGGCGTGGGCGCCCCCATCTCAGCGGAGCGCCCAGCCGCTCCGCCAGCAGCTGAACTTGATCCGGGGCGCCCTCATACCCACGCGCGCCCATGGCCTTTAGCCGCGGGTACAGCGCAAACATGTAGCAGTGGTCGCAGCCCGGCGACACGCGCGTACAACCGGTGACCGGGTTCCACGTCTCGTCCGTCCACTCGATCGCCGAGGACATTTCGGTCCGCCCCTCTCATTGGAATGCCAGGCCGGGTGTTAGGTTAACGTTAGTATTGCATGGTAGCCGGATGGCTGGCGAATGGCTCCCGCCGGGCCCATCTAACCATGTGCAAGGTTTGGTGGGTGGTTCGCCGAGTGGGGCCTTGTGCGTTACTGGATTCCGGCTTTCGCCGGAATGACGGAGGGGGGCTTGCGCCGGAATGACGGGGGGCGGGGGCGACGCGGGGTTGGTGGAGGGAGGTGGTGACGTGGGGGATATGGAGATGGTGCAGGAGAGACGAACCGATGAGAGCCGCCGCGCGAACTTGCCACGACCGCCCTTGCTAACCGCGAAATCGGTGGCACACCGATACTATTGCCCGTGGTTGAAAGCAAAATCGGGTTCGAAGTGGAGTTTCACTGCCCTGCCTCGAGCGACTTGCGCGCTTCTCTTTGAATCTTGCTTCCGAGATCGTCAAGGTCAATACGCCTAGTTCTGACCGCCAACGCCAGGAGTTTCGTGACGCGAGCTTTGGTTAGCTGACAGTACCGATTCTCTTCGATTGCTGTAACAACGCGGCAAGCAACTTTCCCGAGGCGCACGTAGTCAAGACCGCACACATCAACGTGTCGACTGACCAAATCCGTGACAGGTGTTCGTCCCTCGGTGTTTCTCAGAGATTGACCGTCAGCCAGTAGTTCATCATATGCAATCCAAACAAGGTCGAGCCGATCGACGCGATCGCCCGCCGCAGCTATCGCCAAGGCCGCCTCTTCTACTTCGGCCGTTTCTCCAAGGCCACACTGCCAGAAAGACAACGAGTTTTCCTGTGTCCTCAGATCACCAGTCACGGCATCGGCGGAGATTTCGCCCGCTGACAACTCGTTCTTCGGATTCCACTTGGCACGCGTGATCTTTCGAGCCAAGAACATTACCTAAGTCTCGAAGGTCGACAATGACATCTCGAATGTAGTCGCTAAGCCAAGGCTCAGGCTCGTCATGTGCCGCCAAAACATCAACAATGTCCGAGCTACCCCACGATTCCGCCGCTTGCACGGCAGCGTCTCTAATCTCAACGTCATCTAACTCCAGACCCTCCCGCACGAGTCCGGTACGCCATGAAGCTGTCCCTGGATGCTGATAACGCCCCAGGCAACGGAGTACCGATGCCGCAAAGCCAGGTTGCGCAGCGTCCAAGGAGAAAGCTCTCAACCAGTCAAGAAGGTGTTGGTCTTCCGTGGACTGCATTGCCCTTGCAATGATCTGCTCCGCCGGGTGGTCCATTCCATCCTCGAGTGGATCGGCGTCAAAAGCCGCGTGAAGTGTGTTCGATAATCGGGTCCGTTCTCGTGGCGAAGCAGATGGCTTTTGCGTCGCTACGTCAGCGGCAAGGCAGGCTCTATCTACGAGCATCGAGAGGAACTGTCCTCTCGGCAGCGTGTCAACCGGACCCGTAGTCGTCCTTGGGAGGTAAAGATCGCACGCAAGTTCCACCGCCCTTCTTTTTAGTGACGCAGCTTCCAGAGACACCGCAAGCGATTCCATGCCAATCGCAAATGGGGGTAGGGGATCGTAGGATGTGCCCGATTGGTCAATCTTAGCCATAGCATGTGGCCCAAACGGGCCCAAAGTCGAAGTCTTGGAACGCGTAAGCGTATTGGCTTCAATCTGCACCGAAGAGCTCCCTTGCCTCATCCGTAATCACGGTCTCGAACGCAGTTCGTTCACGATTGCGCAAGTTTTCAGCTTTCGCGATTGCTTCGTTCCGGGTAACTGGCCGCGAGTTCTCCCAAATGACATCTAAGTCGAGAAGGAGGTCGACATGGTCAGGTTTCACGTCGATCGAGCCCTGAGACAAGACAAGACGCACTCCGTCTCCGTACGCATAATCAACGCGACTTATAAAGTTGTTCAGTTGGTCTGGCAATCCACTCACAGACGGCAAGGCGCATCGGAGGTAACTGTCAACCGTGACCGTCCCTTGAGGTACGACCATTTTATTTATGTACCGGATGCCGATCCGGAACACACCAATTGGTTCCGCAACACTCCAATATGCATCAAGCGCATCCGCTATCCGGCGCTGGAATTCTTCCCACCCGCTACCTCCAGGACGACAGGCATCATGATAAGGACGCAACATAGTGATGCTTAGGATGTCCGGTCCAACGCCAACCATACGCTTGCCGTCCTCAGTGACAAGCTGGACCATCCCAAGCCTCTCGCCATGTCTCAACTCGGAAGGCTGTCCTGCTTGAATCTCCAGTCCGACCTCGACAACTGTCCTCTGTTGCGGCTTACCGGAATATTTATCGCCAAGCTTCGTCTGGAGTTTGCCGGGAATTGTGAGATTCCAATCGGGGGCAGGCTTGAACCGAAATTCGCAAATCGCTTCCTCGATGGGTGGGTTCCTGTAACGAGGGTGCTGACGCATGTGTTCTTCCCTCCTCCGACTGCTTGCGCCATAAGCTTCGGGCGTATTCGAGGCTGTGTTGCTGAAGGATAGCCGCTTGGTTGATCTTGGATATACAGCTTCCACAGGTCGAGCCATTTGAACGGAGTACGCTTGACGGCGCGGTAATAGATTGAAGCCATCAACTTAGACGTTGGCGATCAATCGTTACACTCATGGATAGACAGAGACCGTCGCGGAGGGGGTCTCGCCCCTGCCGCCGAAGCGCCAGGGGCGGCGGTCCTAGCGCCGAAGCGCCAGGGGCAGCAGTTCTAGCGCCGATTACGGATAGAACGTTTGGGCATGAACACGAGCGGCAATGGCCGCCGGCGGGCTGGAAACGAGACGGGCTGGAAACGACATTCGCAAGCGGGCTGGGAACGAAATTCGCGAGCGCGTGGGACTCGCGCTAAAAGTACGGGGGCGGCGGCATAAACAGTTCGAATCCAATCCAAGAGGAGCCGCCGGGCAAGCTGTTCGTCGCGGAGGGAATCGACGGCTCGGGCAAGAGCACGCAGATCGACCTGCTGCACAAATGGCTTGTGAGCCAGGGTTACCTGGTGGTGTTCACGGAGTGGAACTCGTCGCCGATCGTTCGCAGGACCACGCGCCGCGGCAAGCGCCGCCGGCTGCTGACGCCGCTGAGTTTCAGCCTGATTCACGCGTGTGATTTCGCCAATCGCGTAAACGACCAGATAGTCCCCGCGCTGCGGGCCGGGGCTATCGTGCTGGCCGATCGATACGTGTATACGGCATACGCGCGCGATGGCGCCCGGAGGATGGGTTCGCGGTGGCTGCGGCGGCTGTATTCATTCGCGCCGGAACCAACGCTGGCCTTCTACTTCGACGTGCCTCTGGACGAGGCTATCCGGCGCATCGAGGCCGGGCGGGCCGCCGTGAAATACTACGAAGCGGGAATGGACCTGGGGCTGAGCGAAAATCCGTTCGAATCGTTTCGGCTTTTCCAGGAGATGATTCAGAACGAATACGACAGCATCGTCGACGATTTCGGTCTGTATCGAATCGACGCCGCCGAGTCGCTGGTTCAACAGCAGCGGAGGATGCGGCGGGCGGTGGAACCTCACCTGACCGGGCTGACCAGAGTGGATGACGGAGACTTGGCCGGCGCGCTGGCCGAGTTCGGTCTCAGCGGCCGCTACATGCCGGAGCTCTCTGGACGGTGAACGAGCGGAAGCTGAAGTTCTACGGCGAACCGCTGCCGAGAACCGACGACGGCAGTTTCCCGGGGCGCCTGATCGTGTTCGAGGGTCCCGACGGCTCGGGCCGGTCGACGCACATTCGGCTTGCCAAGGAATGGCTGGAAGACCACGGCTACGGAGTGGTAGACACGGGCCTGACGAGATCGAAGCTCGCCGGCAAGGGGATCGAGCGGGCCAAGACCGGGCACAAGCTCGACCCGCTCACGCTCAATCTGTTCTACGCGACGGACTTCGCCGACCGCCTGGAACGGACGATAATTCCGTCTCTGCGGGCGGGTCTGATAGTCCTGGCGGACCGCTATATGTACTCGCTGATCGCCAGGGCGTCGGTCAGGGGCGTGTCTCCGGAATGGATGCAGGACGTATATGGCTTCGCGGCGGTTCCGGACCGCGTGATCTACCTGGATGTCGACGTTGACCATCTGCAGTCTCGAATTCTCGCCAACGCGGGCGGCTTCGATTACTGGGAGTCGGGGCAAGATTATCTGCGCGGGCAGGATCAGCACACGACGTATATCAACTACCAGAACGAGATGATCGCCGAGTTCCGCCAGCTCGCGGCGGTCCACGATTTCGTCATGATCGACGCGCGAGGCCCCATAGCGATTACGTTTTCAGGCATTCTCGAAGTGATTCGGGACGAGATTCGCCAAATGGCCGGCGAGGAATCCAACGCGCCACCGGCAATCTAGTTTTGACGCCGTTCAAGTTTGCCGAGTTCAGCACACTCTTCGTTCGCCGAGTGGACGCGAAGCGGGTGTGAAGGGTCAGCTAGATTTTGACCTCAGCCTCAATAAACCAGTTGGCGCATTGTCAATGCCAATTCGTACTTACTCTGGCAACGAAAGTCATCAATCTACTTTCATCGCGTCTACGGCCGATTCCAATTCTTCAAGGAATTTCGGCTGGTATGGCTCCTTAACATGATTGGAATTCCATAAACCAGAATTCCTCACCCGTTCCCGGTCGCAGCGACTACCAAGCCATCCGCAAGAAGGCGGGTCCAACCGAGGTTTGCCGTGATTGCTAAGTAGCGCGATAGCGTTGCGTTCGATGCATCCTCTCAAGCTATCGGGACCCGTTTCGTCCTCTATTGCAAGCCAAAGAAATGGCATTTGGCCAATGACGGCACTAACGTATCGCTCTAGAGTCGCTTCAGCTTCAGCTTCTTTGTCGGAACTGACCCACCCCCACGACGGGCATATTAAGCCGTCACGTTTGATCAGGGACTTCCCAACAAGAAACCGAAAGACTGAGCTGCCGTGATTGCCGCCGCCATGGCGGACGGTCCCTCGATGTTGCCTCAGGCGCGTCCACAGTGTGCTACCTGAGCCAGCTTTAAGCGCGTGAGTTCCAACGGCGAACAATCCGCGGACCATCCCCTGTATCAGAGCGTTCCTCACCAGCTTCCCGAAAAAAATAGACGCCCCGGCAAGGCCAATTCATGTATCCGGTACAGCGGGCGAGAGTTCGGGCGCCCTTGACCTTTCGTTCCAAGGCAGCAAGGATTTCGTAGAACCTTTGCAGATCGTCTCGTCGCGCCATGTTCACCGATCCCTTCCGGTCACTCACTCGCATCTCCACTTTCGTCAGGCGCTCGACACCAAGACGGCGCCGCAGCGGCGTTCGCGTCCGGTCAGCTAGCGGGTCTTCAGCTTGCCGAGGCGGCCGCACTCAGGCCCTAATGGAGATCGGAGTGGAAACGCGCTTCCTCGCCGAAGCTCCGCAAGTGGACGTAGCGTAGCCGTCCGCCGGCTGGGAACGCTAGCCGAAGCGGCCGGTTATGTAGGCCTCGGTGCGGGGATCGCCTGGCGTGGTGAACAACCGGTGAGTGTCGTCGAATTCGACGAGCTCCCCGCCGCCGCCGTCGCCGACGGTGAAGAAGGCGGTCTTGTCGGAGACTCGCGCCGCCTGCTGCATGTTGTGGGTGACGATGACGATCGTGTAGGTCTCGCTTAGCGTTCGGATCAGGTCCTCGATCCGCGTGGCGGCGATTGGATCGAGCGCCGAGCACGGCTCATCCATCAAGATAACTTCCGGCTCGACGGCCAGCGCGCGCGCAATGCAGAGGCGCTGCTGCTGACCGCCCGACAGAGCGAGGCCGCTCTGCTTGAGATCGTTCTTGACCTCCCCACAGCGCGGCCTTGCGAAGCGAGGTCTCCACCAGCTCGTCCATATCCACGGACATCCCGTTTACCCTGGCGCCAAAGGCGATGTTGGCGTGGATGGACTTGGGGAACGGATTCGGCTTCTGAAACACCATGCCTATCTGCCGCCGAATGCTTACGGGATCGACGCGGCCGTCATAGATGTCCCTGCCGCGAAACTCGACGGAGCCGTCCAGGGCAGCGCCGGGAATAAGCTCGTTCATGCGGTTGAAGCACCGCAGAAAGGTGCTCTTGCCACACCCCGACGGCCCGATGATCGCCGTAACTTGCCGGGCGCGAATCCTCATGCTGACGCTGTTGAGAGCTCTCTTGCCGCCATACCAGAAACGCAGATTCCTCGTGGAGAGGATTATTTCGTCGGGCGCCTCCGGCTGCGTCGAATCCGGCGCGCGAACAACTGCCTTGCCTATTCGCAGATCGATCAATACCGTCTTCGCTCGAATCTGTTTCGGATGATTATGGCTACCGAGTTGCTGAGCAGCAGCACGACCAGCAGAACGACGATGCCGCCGGCCGCCAGACTGTGAAAGTCCTTCTGGGGCAGCGATATCCAGTTGAAAATCTGTATTGGCAGAACCGTGAACAGATCCATCGGCCCCTGCGGATCGAACGCTATGTAGGTGAGGGCGCCGATGGTGATCAACGGCGCCGTTTCACCTATCGCCCGGGAAAGAGCGAGAATGGCGCCGGTAAGAATGCCGGGCATGGCGCCCGGCAGCACGGTGCGGAAGACCATCTGCCAGCGCGACGCGCCCAACGCCAGCGAAGCTTCGCGAAGCGAGTCCGGCACGGCCCTGATCGCCTCCCGGGAGGCGACGATGATCAGCGGCAGTATTAACAGCGACATCGTCATGGAACCGGCCAGAACCGACCGGCCAAGCTCCATCGTTCGGACGAACACGCCCAGCCCCAGCAAACCGTAAACGACGGAAGGCACGCCGGCGAGATTTGCGATGTTGATCTGAATTACGCGGGTAAGCCAGTTGTTGGGCGCGTATTCCTGCATGTAGATTGCAGCGCCAACGCCGACCGGAAAGGCCATTGCCGCCGTCAATCCAAGCATCCAGGCCGTTCCCAGCAAGGCTGATCGAAGCCCCGATTTTTCCGGAAACCGCGATGGATAGCTGGTTAGAAATCCCCCGTCCACTTCGCTGGCGCCGTCTCGAAATACGTCGAACAGCAGCACGGCCAGCATGACCACGCCGAGGAGTGTTGCGACCAGCGTCGCGGCCGCAAAGCCTCTGCCGACTATTCGACGGTAAATCGTGTGAAACGTGGTTCCT
The DNA here is from genome assembly GCA_965263025.1 of Chloroflexota bacterium. Taxonomy (GTDB): domain Bacteria; phylum Chloroflexota; class UBA11872; order UBA11872; family VXNJ01; genus JAPOVO01. The sequence goes on from OZ253578.1 coordinate 1,962,470, forward strand.
GGTTCCCCGGCGGAGATCATTCGTACACCTCCCGGAACCGCCGCACGAGCCAGTCACTTACGACGTTCATGACGAAGGTCATTAGAAAGAGGAGCGTTCCGACCGCGAAAATGGTGCGAAATTCGATAGTGTCCCGAGGGGTGTCGCCGAGGCTCACCTGAACGATGTAAGCCGTCATGGTCTCCATTGACTGAAGCAGGTTGAAGCCCATCTTCGGTTGCTGGCCGGCGGCGATGGCGACGATCATCGTCTCGCCGATCGCGCGCGAAACCGAGAGGATCACGGCGGCCAGGATTCCCGATAGCGCCCCGGGCATCACCACGCGCGTCACGGCCTGGTATTTGGTGGCGCCGAGCGCGTAGGCCCCTTCGCGGAGTCCGGAGGGCACGGCGCGCAGGGCGTCCTCGCTAATCGAGGCCATCATCGGCAGGATCATGAAGCCCATCACGATGCCGGCGCTGGCAACGTTGAATATTCCCGCGTCGGGGAATATCGCGCGGATAATCGGGGTCACGAAGAGCAGGGCGAAGTAGCCGTAGACGACCGTCGGGATTCCCGCGAGCACCTCGAGTATAGGTTTGAGGATGCCGCGGACTCGGGCCGGCGCGTATTCGCTAAGAAATACCGCCGTCAGGATCCCTACCGGCAGCGCGACGATCATGGCGACAAACGCGACCGCTACCGTGCCGTTTACCAGCGGCAGCACCCCGAAGTGCTTGGAGGCAAATAGCGGGGTCCAGCGCGTGCCGGTCAGGAAGTCGACTATGGACACCTCGCGGAGGAACTGAATCGTCTCGCCCAGCAGCGTGACCACGATCCCGAACGTGGTAAGTATCGAGATAGCCGCGCAAGCAAACAGGACCGCCTGAATTGCGCGCTCGAAGATGGCCCGACGCTTCCGGGCAAAGCCTCCGGGAACCAGATCGCCAAGGGCCTCCAGGTCGGGGCGCCGGGGTGTCTGCGTCATGTCACTCATGTCGCGAGAGCCATTCGCGCCTCCGTAGAGATCGCTCCGTTCGCCGCGGCGGTTTGCGCACAGCGCGACGAACGGCGACAACCACTAACGGTAGCTACGCTCCGGTCTTCCAGGCGTCGAGTATGGCGGCCGGACTCGAGGAGAACTCGAAGTTTGCATCCGCGCTGTTCAGCGTGCCGACCTTCCTCTGCTCGAATCTCTCGAGGCCCATCTCATACATCTCGCCAGGCAGAGGAACATATCCTATCTGCCCCACCAGGCTGGCGGCATTCTTCATATAGAACTCGATGAACGACTGCACTTCGGCGCGCTCGGCGGCCTGTGTGCTCACGTATATGAAGATAGCTCGCGAGAGCGGGTAGTTTCCGGTCAGTACGTCCTCGGTATTGGGGAAAACGCAGCCAGCGCCATTGTCGACTTTCAAGGCCTTGAGAAGGTCGATGTTCTGATCGTAGTAGGCGAGTCCGAAGAACCCCAGCGCGTTACGGTCGCCGGAGACCCCCTGCACGAGCACGTTGTCGTCTTCGCTGGGAGTGTAGTCGCCGCGGCTTGCGCCTTCCTCACCGTTGACCACCATGGTGAAGTAGTCGTAGGTCCCGGAGTCGGCGCCCGGACCGTAGAGCACAAAATCGTCGCCTGGCAATCCGTCCCTGACCTGCGACCAATTTGTGATGGCGCCTTCGGATGACGGATCCCACATCTTGTTGAGCTCTTCGATGGTTACGCACTCGCCGATAACGCTGTTTTCGGGGTTGACTACCACGGCGATGCCGTCAATAGCCACGGGCAGCTCGATAAAGTCCACTTCGTTCTCGCCGCAGAGGCGCTGTTCGGACTCCTTGATGAAGCGCGACGCGTCGGAAATGTCCGTCTCGACCCTGCAGAACTTCTTGAATCCGCCGCCGCTGCCCGAAATCCCGACGGGCACGCGGACCTTCGAGAAGAGATTCTGGTACTCCTCGGCGACGGCCTGGGTTATGGGTCCGACGGTGCTGGAACCGTCCACCAAAATCGTGCCCGCCATCGGTCCGGCAGGCGCCGTAACGGTGACGATCTTCTCGACCGGAACTTCCTCGATGCCCTCGTTGACCTTCGTCTCCGTCACAACCTGAGTCTCTCCGCAGCCGGCCAGGACGGCCGCGCCAGATACGGCCGCTGCAAGTCCCACAAGCCGCAGAGCACGCCGCCGGGTGATTGCTTTCAATCGAACCTCCGATGAGGAAACTCGCGCTTGCCGCAAATCGATATAGGCAAGTCACGCAAACAACCAGAGTCAAATGTAAGGACGCTGAATTAACTTAGTCTGGGCGATGTTTAAACGGAGCTAAATTTTCGGCCAAGCGTCGCCAGGGAATCGCGGCAAACCGTAAAGTTCGAATTGTCCGTCAAACACCTTCACCGCCCTGTCAACGAGGTCGCGGAGCGGCAGAATACACGGAGCGCTAACGCGATGGATCGATTCGGTCATTTCGTCCGGCCGACTCTGAGCAAACTGCTCCGCTGAGAAGACCGCATCGGGCCGGTCCACACCCGCAAGCGGGAGATGATCTAGCTGGAGAACGCTCACAGGATCGTCTTGTTGGCCCGGATGAGGTTTCCAGTCCTGATTATCAGGCCCAGCTCGACTAGCAAGTTTAGGTCTCGCGTGATGGTTTTGTCTGTCTTGCCGGAGTAGGCCGCGGCCAGCCTTGGCGTGAGGAGGCGTATCTCTCTGCGATGTACCGGCTCATCGTGTTCGGACAGATCCAGAACAAGATGCCTACGTCTAGTGTCGACGCTACCGGAACGGTCGCGGAATTTGCCATGGACGTAATTGGTCCACATATCGTTCCGGATCTGGTTCTTGATAGTGTCGACCTGTTGCGTGAGACCGTCCACGAACCCCTGAAGAGCGTAGACCAGAAAATCTATTACGGCGCCGGTTTCTCGACTGGCTCTGTCCAGCCGCCGATAGTATTCGGCTCGAGTTTCGTTGTAATGGTTACTCAGAAGATGGGTAGCCGAGTTGGGCACTCCAGCGCTCAGAAGAATCTGGTGCTCCACAAGCCGCGCGACTCGCCCGTTGCCATCGCCGAAAGGATGGATCCAGAGCAAATATAGGTGGGCGACGATGGCCTTCAGGATCGGTAGCGCAAGTCGTGAATGTCCCAACTCGGAATCCATACGATCGAGCCACTTGCAGAGGCGGTCGAGCAAGGACTCGCAATCTCTAGCAGGCACGCCCCTGTAGCGAGCAACCACCACCTCGTGAACGCGTATTTCGCCCGGGACGATGTCGTCGTCTAGTTCGAGACCCTTTAGTACCCTGCCGTTCAGATACTTCAGTCGATCCACGTCCAGCGGCACAGTTTGCCCGGCATCAATCATCTCGTTGAATACGTCCAGGATGTTCTTGACTTCGATGCCGAGATACCGTTTGGAGGGTGGCAACTGGAGCTGTCCCCGGGCTAGCTTCGAGACGTCTTCTTCGGACAGCGTATTACCTTCGATGGCTGTTGTTGCCCGCGCTCCTCTTTCGAGAGAGACGAGATTCAGCCTTCTCGCCGTCGCCGGCATAAGGGGAATTCCGGAGATGACCTCACACCTGGAACACGCATCTCCGAGCAAAGTCCAGAATCGCACGGGGGCAGAGCTGAGATCCAGGTTGAAGGAGATCCATGGATGGGTCTCAAGGTAGTCGATTATGAAGTCCCCACCTAATACCGCTCACGTGCTCCGCTCCGAAAGGCGACATTTTACAGCAGATTATGTCCCTTACTATTGTCCACCGGCCGCCACCGGCTTTCTAGAGCTGATGATGATGCCGCAATATGGACATGCAACGGATTCAACCTGTGACACAGCGCCTCTCCTGGATTGTAAGAAGGCGCCTGCGGGACGGCTACAAAGTCGCAGGCGAACGCCGGGTGACTCATCTCCGCCGGAACCGCGGCCTACTTCCCGCACCGCCTGAGCATCCGCTCGACAGAGCCGACTTTGACCTTAGTCAACCTGAAAAGCGAAGTCTGCTACGTCCTAAACGGGCCTCTTGCGCACGTGAAGGCGCGCCGCGTCTAATTTTGTCTATCGCTCGCCTAGCGCACGAAGCGGTAGCCGACTCCGCGAACGGTCTCGGGCCGCAGCGGCTGACTGGCGTCCCGCTCGATCTTGCGCCGCAAATTGCTGACGTGAACGCTGACGGTACCGGTATCGACGGCCGCCTCGTAGCCCCAGACCAGGTCGAGCAACCGCTCCGCCGAGAAGACTTGCCGCTTGTGTTTGAGCAGAAAGGTCAAAAGATCAAACTCCTTCGGCCGGAGGCGAACAGGCTCTCCCGCCAGAACAACGTCTCTGGTGGCGGTATTGACCCGGAGGTCGTCCGACTCCAGCCAGTCGTCGCGGCCTTCCTCGGCCTTGGCGGTCACCAGCTCCTCTCTCAGTAAGGTCCGGCGCCGCAGCATGGCCCGCGTGCGGGCGATCAGCTCGCGCATCGAAAAGGGCTTCGTCAGGTAGTCGTCGGCTCCGATTTCGAGACCGACCACGCGGTCGATCTCCTCGTCGCGGGCGGTCAGCATGAGGATAGGCACCGATGAGCCGCGGCGAATCTTGCGGCAGACCTCGAACCCATCCATGCCCGGCAGCATTAGGTCGAGGATTATCAGGTCGGGAAGCCAGTTCGCAGCCGCCTTGACGGCCTCGTCGCCCCGCGCGCAGGTAAGCGCGTCGAAGCCCTCGCGCTGCAGGTTGTAAGAAATGGTCGAGGCCAGGCTGAATTCATCGTCGACCACGAGCACCTTGCCGCCGGTCTCGGAACCGCGTCCGCCGGTTCTGGTCGCGCCGGGCGTCTCGCTTGCGGGCGGTTTATCTCTATCGCCGTCCCGAAGGCGTCCAGTCATCGCGGTGGCGCTACCTTCTTTACGTTTCCGGTCCACAGACTGCTCCCGGTTCAATTTAACGGGATAGCGGGGCAGGGCGTTAGCGCGCGAAGCCAACTGACTGTCTCCAGCTCTCCAGTCTTACCATGGGCATGAACGAACCGGGCGGCCTTGTCGCCGGGCCTGGCGCCGGCCCGATATCCAGCCAGCCGCGCTTGAAGAAAACGCGATGGTCCCGGCCCGGCCGGATGCCGCGACCGCGGCTCAGACGGCCCGCTTTTCGCGGTATTTCGGATACCAGTAGGTTCGGTAAATGCGAAAGCACTTCTCGCTGCAAACGACAACCTTCTCGCCGGCGTGAGTCTTCACAATCTCCTGGCACGGCACGAGAATCCCGCACGAGGCGCAGCGCGGCATCCTGTCGACCTCACGAAGCGGCATCGCGCATCCCCTCCCGGAGTCGGGCGGTCGCCTCAACGTCGACCGACGTCAGGTCCGCATCCATCGCGACTCCATACACGTCCGCCGCGCCGGCCGCGTCTATCAGCCCATCCAGAACGTCCCGACGCACTTTGTCGGGGGCGCGGTCGAGTGGGTCGCCGTAGCCCCCTCCGCCCGGCGTCCTGAGCAGGATCTGGTCGCCGGTTAGAAGCTGGATGTTCGAGAACTTGCCGCTGGAGAGTGTTCCGAACAGCTCGTGGGCGGTTTTCCAGTCATCCTCCCAAGCTCGCTTGAACAGCAGAGCGGTATTGGCGGCGGCGCGGCCGCCGTTGAGTCCCCACGGATTGACTTCGAGGCGATTGAGATGAGCGCTTACGGTAATCGGCGCCAGGCATCGCCATATCCGTTCGACGCCGTGGCCGCCACGATGCTCGCCCGCGCCCGGACTGCTTTCGGCAATCCGGTACGACTCGATTCGCACCGGATAACGGACCTCGAACACCTCGCAGGGCGAGTTGAGGCAGTTGCCGTTTTTGGTAACGATCGCGTCGTTGCCGTCGGAATCGGCGCGGGCGCCCCAGCCCATTCCCTCGATGTGCAAAAGCACGAAGGGATGTCCGCTGTCGGCCGAGTTTCCATAGAAGCCGAGCAACCCGCTCGTTCCCCCGTCGGCCGCGGTGCTCCTGTCGCTGAACTGCGCAAACGCCGCGAACAGCAGGTCCATCGTATTCGGATAGGTGTCGGAATTGCCGCCGACGCACGACCCGGGGTAGTTGACATTTACGACGGTTCCCGGCGGAGCGACGATGCTGATCGGCCGGTACGCGCCGTGATTCTTGGCGATGCCCTCGTCGATCATGTGGAAGATCGTGGCGTACGTCGCCGAGGCGGTCGTGCCGAACGACTGGTTAATCGCGCCCTGCGCCTGCGGATCGGAACCCGTGTAATCGACGATGATCTCGTCGCCGCGAATGACGAGCGTCGCCACGAACTTGTACCGCTTGTCGCTGACTACCCCGTCGTCTTCGAGATATCCCTCGGCGGTGTATTCGCCGTCGGGCATCCGGCTGATCGCGCGGCGGACCAGCAGTTCGGATATGTCCTTTATCCGCTCGGCGAGCCCGTTGAACACGTCGACGCCGTACCGCTCGATAAGCTCGACGACGCGCCGCTCGGCAAGGTAGGTCGATCCAATCATCGCCTTCAAATCGCCGCGCGACACCTCGGGAGTCCGAACGTTCGAGGCGATGATGTTGAAGATGTCCTCGACCGCCTGATCGCGTCGATAGATCTTGAGCGGCGGAAGGCGGATTCCCTCCTGAAATATGTTTCGGGTATCACCAAAGGCCGCCGGCACCATGCCGCCGATGTCGGTCATGTGCGCGATGTTGGCCGCATACGCAACTACGTCGCCGTCGTGGAAACACGGCTTCAGCGTAAGGAACTCGGGTAGATGACAGCCCCCGCGGTAGGGATCGTTATGCAAGATAACGTCGCCCGGATCCATGTTTTCGGGGCCGACCTCTTTGATGGCCCACTCCACGGTGTGCACGATCGCGCCGATGTGGGCCGGGCAGAAGTCTCCCATGGCGACCATATCGCCGGTCCTGTCGAAGATGCCGCACGAGAAATCGCGGGCCTCGTTGAACATCGTCGAGTATGAGGTCCGCATCATGGCGGCGCCCATTTCCTCGCACGTGCTGATCAGGTAGTTGCGAACGACTTCAAGCAGGACCGGATCGTCGACGTCCGCGCCGACGCGGGTCTGTTTGGGGGATACGGCGGCCACGTTATGCAAGCTCCATAATCATGTTCCCGTAGCTTTCCACTCGCGCCGTCCATTCTGGCGGAACCAGGGTGGTCGCATCATCCTCGACGACTATGGCGGGTCCCTCGATTTCGTTGCCGGCGCCCAGCTCGCCGCGCCGGTAGATAGGCGTGGCGGCGTACCCGCCCGCATCGTGGAAATAAGCATTGCCCATCCGCGCGGGCGGCGGCAAGGGGCCAGATTCAAGTTGGGGAAGCTCTACGGTCGAGCGCGCCGCTACAGCCGTGACCCGGAAGTTGACAAGTTCGTAGTCGGATTCCGGAAAGCTCCAGCCGAACTGCCGCTCGTGCTCCGCGTCGAACCGAAGCCGCGATTCCTCGATCGACTGCATGGTCACCTCACCCCCCGGTATCTGGACCTCCAGCTCCCAATTTTGGCCGTAATAGCGGAAGTCGAGACTTCGGATGATACGGGGCGCGTCGGCGAAGCCCTCGCGTTCGAAGTCGGCGGCGGCGCGTTCTTCGAGCTCGGCGAAGTCGCGCCCAATCACGTCCGGATCTATATTCCTTGAAAAGGTGATTCTGGACTTGACGTAATCGAACCGGGCGTCGGCCAGCAGCGCGCCGAGGGCGCTGAAGACGCCGGGGTAAATCGGCACGACGACGCGCTTCATTCCGAGCAGCGACGCCAGATCGGCCGCGTGCAGCGGCCCCGCGCCCCCAAATGCCAGGAGCGTGAACTCCCTGGGGTCCAGTCCGCGATCGATCGTCAGCAGCCGCATGGCCTCGGCCATCGAGTTGTTCATGATCTCGAGGATCCCCGCGGCCGTGCGCTCCGGCTCGAATCCCAACCGTTCGCCCAGTTTTTCGATCGCGCGCATCGCCGGTTCACGGACCAGTTCAACGTCGCCGCCAAGCTTGAAGGCCGGGTCTATCCGTCCCAGGACTACGTTCGCGTCGGTTGAAGTGGGATCGCCGCCGCCGAGTCCGTAGCAGGCTGGTCCGGGATCGGCCCCGGCGCTGGCGGGTCCAACCTTGAGCAGCCCGGCGGGATCGACCCAGGCCTTGCTCCCGCCGCCCGCGCCGATAGAGCGGATGTCGAGCATTGGATTCGCTATTGGAATGCCGAATTCGAGCTCCGTGCTGGTAGTCGTTGTCGGGACGGAACCGGAAATCAGGCAGGTGTCGAAACTGGTGCCGCCGACGTCGGCCGTCATTATGGTGTCGATCCCCATCAAGCGGCCGATCTCCAGGCTCGCGATGACTCCTCCGGCGGGTCCGCTCTGGATCATCGTCACCGGTCGCCGCTTCGCGCTGGCGGTTGTCATCACGCCCCCGTTGCTGCGCATTATCAGCAACCCGCCGGCGCCGCTCCGCTCGACCTGGCGCTCGAGGCCGGTGAGGTACGTGTCGATCCTCGGTTTGAGATAGACGTCGATGACGGTGGTGCTGGTGCGCTCGTATTCACGCCATTGCGGAAAGACGTCGGACGAGATCGATACGTGCGCCTCGGGGTAGATTTCCTGAACAAGCTCCTGAGTGCGCCGCTCGTGGCTCGGATTCAGGAACGAAAACAGGTAGCTCACCGCGATGGCCCGCACGCCCTCCCGTTTTAGTATCGCGGTTGCGGCGCGCACGCCGTCCTCGTCGAGCGGCTCGATCTCCTCGCCGTGCGCGCCAATGCGCTCGGTAACTTCCAGGCTCAGCGACCGTTCGACCAGATGCCGCGGCTTGACCCAGTGAAGGTCGAACGAGTCGGGCCGCACTATGCGCTGGATGCGAAGCAGGTCGCGGAAGCCTTTTGTGGTGATAAGTCCGACGCGGCTGCCCGACCGCTCGATGAGCATGTTGGTGGCAACCGTGCTTCCGTGAACGAAGTAGTCGATGGCGGGCGCGTCGACGCCCGCCTTGCGAATCGCGTCGAAGATTCCACGCGACGGATCGTCGGGCGTCGTTAGCGTCTTGGCGACGGCCAGCTCCCCGTTCCCGTCTATTCCGATTAAATCCGAGAACGTGCCGCCCGTATCGACGGCGATGCTCATTTTCATGCGGAGGCCGTTTCTCCTAACTAGCTAAATTCGAACGCACACCCACGCCAGCCAGACAATATTCTATGAGAGTCGCAAGACTGGCGAATCGCCCGCACCGGAATCGGTAAGATGAAGTGGGCATCAAGCTGCGGGAATCCGGGGCCGGTCGCTTGCGGCGCGGAGATTCCAAGAGGCGGAGAGAGAGGATTAGGCTCCTATGGACATGGCGACGGCTCTGAGTCAAATGGGCGTTCGCGCCGACACCCTTTCCGACGCCGAGCGGGAAGCGATCGACCGCGACGGCTTCCTTCGAATCGACAACGCCATCACTCCGGAGCAGGCGGCCGCGATTAAAGACCGCCTCCAGGAGCTGGTCGATATGGAGGGCGAAGACGCGGGCATCGAGGTCCACAAGGAAAAGGGCACCGACAGGCTAGGCGACCTTGTAAACAAGGACCCGGTATTCGACATCTGTTTCAGCCATCCACGGGTTCTGGCCTGCGCGCAGCAGATGATCAGCGGCGACTTCCGGCTTTCGGCGCTAAACAGCCGCACGGCCCTGCCGGGCGACGGACTCACCGAGCTGCACGCCGACTCCGGCAGCCGCGTGGAACCCGGCGATTACGAGAACGCGATGTCGATCTGGTTTCTGGTCGACTTCACCGAGGAGAACGGACCGACGCGGGTCGTCCCCGGGTCGCACCGATCCGGAAAGCTGGCGGCCGACGTGCTGGAAGACACCTGGGCGGAGCATCCCGATGAGGTTCACCTGACGGGCAAGGCCGGAACCGTTTACATATTCAACGCTCACATCTGGCACGGCGGAACGAAAAACAACAGCGACGAAAAACGCCCGGCGGCGTTTGGTTTCTTCGTACGGCGCGACGTTCCCCAGTACATCGACCAGCGGAAATACGTACGCCCCGAAACGTACGAGAGATTAAGCGACGCGGGACGCTACATCCTCGACGTAGAAGAAATGACCGAGTTCACGCCCGACGGCTTCGACCGCAGGCGGGTACGGGAACCGGCCGCATACTGATAGCCCTAGCGGCCGGCGCCGACGGGCGGACGAGCGGCCAGCCGGCCGCCTGACAAAGGTCGCCGCAGACGTCCGCCAAGGGCGAGGCCATCCCGTTCGTGGTGAACCTGTCCCGAGGCGTCCGGGCCAAATTGACGTCGACCTGCGGACAGTCGAGCGAGGTGCCGAAGGTGGGATTTGAACCCACACGCGCATAAGCGCACAGCGTCCTGAACGCTGCGTGTCTGCCTGTTCCACCACTTCGGCGTCGGACATCAATTTTAACGGCGGCGAGCGCCGCCCGATACCGGTAGCGGGGGTCGGAATTGAACCGACGACCAAGAGCTTATGAATCTCCTGCTCTACCGCTGAGCTACCCCGCCTGGTTCTACTACATATTATTGTGACGGGCTTGGCTCCAGGCCGCGCCGTATGTTCGACGTTACCAGCGGTATTTTACGCGCGCGCAAGCGCCGCGGGTCGATTGCTGGTTTTGCCCGCTCTGTGCACTTCCCACGAGATCAGACGCAGCGCGGCGCGCGACAGTCTGGCCGGCTTTTCCCGAATTAAGCAGGCCCCAGTCGTTCGCCCGCGACCCAGCGCGCCAGGGCCTTGTCGGCAGCGCCCAGTTCGGCGATCGACAAATAGTAGTAGTCTTGCCACCGCTCCCGGGGCAGCCCCGTGAACAGCATCAGATTCAGAGGATAGTCTTCGCTGTCGGTGGCGCGGCGGAAGTCGTCGCGGAACAGGAAGGTCGGCTTGCCAAGGGCGATGGCCATGCCCAGCTCCACCATTACTCCCTCATCGGGCGGGACGCCGTTGACTACCGCGAATATGGCATCCGCATTCCGCACGTCGTCGAAATCGGCTTGCCCAACCCGGTATGCCCAGCCCGGCTGCGACAAGTCTTCCTGGTTGTTGCGCTGGAATGGCTCCCACACTTCGATTCCAAGCGCCTCCAGGGCTTCCACAATTTGCGGCAGAAGCAGCTCGCGCTGCTGGGACGAGAAGCCATAGGAGTTCGCAAGATAGACGGTCTTTCGGCGGGATCGGTCTGTGTTCGACATGCTTAGAGGCCTGGTTAGAACTGGCGCTTCGATATTACTAAGCGCCGAGCCGCGGGCAACCGCGCTCGTGGCGGATCCTGCAAATCAATCCGGCGCCGGCCGCTCGAAGGGTTGGGGGCAGACCTCGCTGCATCCCTCTAATCAGAACCGCGCCGCGAAACCTAGCCGGATCGGGAGAAGCGGACTTTAAACCGTGTCGGGTCCTGGCCACCGTGTTCTGCGATTATCTTCGCGTTGTTCACGCAGTCCTTGCCGGAGTAATTCTTTTCAACATCGGCGCCCGACGCTTCCGATCGACGCGTCATCGGCGCCCCGCCTGGGTGAATCGCGGTCGTCGCAACCAGATATCGTCCGGCGCGCTGAATCGGGAGGGAGTCATGAGTCAGCGAGCGATTGTCGATCAGCCAGCGCACTGGTTTCAACCATGACGTGACCCCAATACCGGATAGGAACACTTGAGCCGTCAGGGAACATCATCCCGACCGGGGCCGGCTGCCCGCCATCAATTTCGAGGTCTGTGATTGGGACCCATGAATTAGCGTCACCATCGACTTTTCCGACGACGGCCGGGGTTGGCCGGACGGACGGATCAGGGGTTTGGACGTTACCGCCCGTGCCAATATCCCCAACGAGCGGGGGCGTGCCCGGAACGCCATAACCGGACTGGACAGACGGCCTCCATAGCGCAAGCGCTTTCAGACAAACCTCCGCCGGCGACGAATCCTTCAGATCGAAGTCGACGACCCGTTTCTCGTCTATCCGACCCGGCTTGAGCGTCTCATATACCTCCCAGCGCTGGCCGTCGGTTACCGAGAAGTAGTTGGTTCCTTGCATCAGGCAGTAGTTGACGCCCTGGCTCAGGACCGAGTCTCCAAACGGCGTCCCCAGCTTCTTGGCCTCCACCATCATCACCGGACTGCCATTGTTTAGGAGGGCGTAATCGGCCGAGCCGCCGCCGGTTTGATGCTCGGGAATCACCAGGGCCGGGTCTTCGGTGTTCCAGCCTAGCTCTCTCAACAGTGGATCGATTAGCGCGTAGCGCGTAAGAGCCTCGCTCTTCATGAGTGGCCGAGCGTGCGCGGTGATCCGCGCTCTGAGCGTTTCGACCAGATCCGAGAGGCTTTCGAGGACCATATTCGAAACCGCTCCCCATGAACTTGGGCGTAGTGCGCCTTCCGTTGGCGGCTATTATGCCGAACTCGCGGCACCCATGTTCGACCGCAGCGACGCGATCAATCGCCAGGAGGGACCGGGCTGGAACCGCGCTCGGCCCTCGAATCCGGCAGGCGGAAGCAAATCACCGCGACTCGAACAATTGACCCGGGCGTTACGCCTGTGGGTCGCCGGCACCCTTCCATAGATCGACGCCTGTGACAAGGGTGACGACCACCAGGAGCGAGTCCACGATCGGGAAATAGATAATGTGCGAGGTGACGGCGTCGCCGGTCTCGCTCTCGGGATTCAGCGTCCAGAACCATTCCCAGAAGAACAGCATGGTAAGAACGATGGCCGCGCAGCAGATCACGCCGGCGCGCAGTGACGCGAGAGTAGTGGCTTCGCCGCCTCCGAGGGCGCGTCTTTGCATGAAGCTTACGACGAGCGCCACGAGCACGCTGGCCGCCATGAACCAATTCAGGACGCCCCAGACGGGATAGTCCGGCGAGCCGTTGTGGTACACCGGCGTGAGTATGAGGTTGAGCGCCACGGCAGCCGCCGTCGCCACGAGGAACAGCGCCAGAATCCGCTTTACCATACCCATTTTTGCGATACCGCCTTTGGGAGTCTGTCGCAGCCCGACCGCCTGTTGTTATGGCACGGCGGGGCGGTGCGGCGCAAGCTGGGCTAACTCTGTATGCCGCTTCCGGCGGAGGCGTCGGGAAGCCTCCCGGAATGTGTCCCTGGATTTCGGTCCGCTCCGCGGCTAAACGATGCGGGCGGCGGCGCCTCTTTTCGGACGACCGGCGCCGAATTAGTACATGTGCGCCTGCACCGAGGCGGCGACCGACATCTCTATGTCGTTAATCGCCTGGGACATGGCTTGACCGATGAGGTCCAGCTTGCGCACCTGCTCAATGCGGGCGGACGCCTGGTTCAGCTCCTGCCGGGACAGAAGCTCTTCGAAGATGCCGCAGGCGTCGGCCAGGCAGATGATCATCACGTCGCGCGGGTCGGGAATCTCATCGCTGAACAGCACCCCCATGATGCGCAGCTTGACCTCGCGCTCGGCCTTGCCGTCGATGGCCGGGTAGCGCCTGGACCGGAACACCCAGAGCAAGAGGTCGTCCCGGCGTTCCAGGATGCCAAGCGCGACGAGCCGGGAGAGCGCTTCCTCACGGATCTCGTAGGCGCTCTCCGCCGCGTGCTCTACCCAGTAACGCGCGTCATGCTTTTCGCCAGCCGCTATCTCGGCCAGCGTCGGGTCGAGCAGGCGGTCGCCGACGGGCGTGGCGTCGAGCAGAATCAGATGCTCCAGGTCGGTGTCGATGCGGTCCTCCATCGCCAGGTCCATCAGAACGCCGCCGGCGATGGCGTAGTCGACCGACCAGGTCGGCACGCGCACGAATCTCCCGTCGTCATCGCGGAGCAGTAGCAGGATGATTTCCTCGACAAATCTCAGCATGACGCTCGTCCTCTCCGAATAGCAGGCATATTCCAGCGCCGCCGCCCGGCCGGGGCTGGGCCGCCGCCGCGCTGGAAAATCGGGACCGCCATATTCTACCTAGCGGGCCATCGCAAGCTGACCCGTATCTCAAGACACGGACAGCGCGCCAGGCGCTTGCGGCCGCGTCCTGATCAGCGTCGCCGACGGATTCTGAATGCGGCCGTCGCGGACTACCTGATCGAACGCTCGCTGGAGGGAGGCGGCAATCCGGCGTCCACGGCGACCTCTACGATCTCTTCCCCAATCGGCTGGTGGATTCGAAGCTCGGGGAGATCCCGGAGGGGTGGGGGGTGAAGGTAGGCTAAGGTAACCGCAATCTCGCGCCAATACGGGTATCCCGGACGGGTGGGAGTGAAGGAGTTGGGGGATGTGGGGGACATTTACGATAGTATCCGAATTCCGCTCAACAGCCGCCAGCGTGCGGAGCGACAAGGATCATATCCATATTATGGGGCGGCCGGCATCATGGACTATGTTGACGACTTCTTGTTCGATGGAGTGTATGTATTGACTGGTGAGGATGGCTCAGTGGTCGATACTGAAGGTCACCCGATCACACAATACGTCTGGGGGCAGTTCTGGGTGAATAATCACGCTCACGTACTTAAGGGCAAGAATGGAATCAGCGAGGAGCACCTCTATTTGCTATTGCAGCAGATGAACGTTGCAGCTTTTGTAACAGGTGCTGTGCAGCCGAAGCTAAACCAGAAGAACCTGAAATCCATTCCTATCATTCTCGCGGATGCGTTGGTATATGGTGCATTTTCTGGTCTGATTGACCCACTATTCGAAAAGGTGCGTATCTATGCCGATGAAAAGAAACTGCTAAGTGCCCAGCGTGATGCGCTGCTGCCGAAGCTGGTGTCGGGGGCGGTGGGAGTGGGGGATTGTCTTGTTGGGGGCATCGCATGATCCGTGTAGCCATTAACGCCGAGCTGCTCCGCTGGGCCCGCGAGCGAGCGGGCCTTTCCCAGACGGACCTGGAAAGAAAGTTCGCCAGGCTGGCTGCTTGGGAGGCCGACGAGGTCCAGCCTACTTTGAAACAGGTGGAAGCGTTCGCTCGCGCTGTACATGTTCCGGTGGGCTATCTGTTTCTCAGCGCCCCACCGAAGGAATCGCTGCCGATCCCGGACTTCCGCACATTCGCCGGGCTTGCGGTGGTGAGGCCAAGCCCGGACCTGCTTGAAATGATCTACGCATGCCAGGAACGGCAGAGTTGGTACCGGGAGTTCGCCAAGGTCTCGGGGCAACCCGCTCTCGCATTCATTAACAGTGTCACACATGAGACGCGTCCCGAGAGTATTGCCGCCCGGATGCGGGAAACACTGAACTTCCAGGTTGCGGACCGAAAGGCATGTCGGACATGGGAGGACGCTCTACGGCTGTTCATTCGGCAAGCAGACTCGGCTGGTGTGCTTGTGATGATTAGCGGGGTTGTACTGAGCAACAACCACCGCCGTCTCAACCCTTCCGAGTTTCGCGGCTTCGCGCTTTCCGATCCGCTTGCGCCGCTGGTCTTTGTCAACGGAGCCGATACGAAGGCGGCGCAGATGTTCACCCTCGCACATGAACTCGCGCACCTCTGGCTTGGGGCGTCTGCCCTGTCCGACGTCGGGGCGAGACCGGAGCAGGGCGCCCGGAGCGAGGAGGTCTGGTGCAACGCGGTGGCTGCTGAGTTCCTTGTTCCTCTTGATGCCTTGAGATGCGAGTTGCATAGCGATGAGCTGTTGCCTGAGGCAATGTTGCGTCTCGCACGCACGTTCAAGGTCAGCACGCTCGTTGTCCTGCGGCGGTTGCTAGATGCCGGATGGATTGAACGCGAGACGTTCGAGGCGCAGTGGAGTAGAGAGAATGCGCGCCTCCGAACACTTGTTCAACGCAACAGCGGTGGCGGCGATTTCCACAGGACCACGATCGCACGCGTGAGCCGCCGCTTCGCCCGGGCCCTTGTTGTCAGCACGTCTGAAGGTCAGACCCTTTATCGTGATGCTCTTCGGATGCTCGGAATCTCCAAGATCGAGACATTCAAGTCCCTTGGTCGGGAAGCTGAATTGTCTGACTGACGATGTACCTGCTCGACGCGAACGTTTTCATTCAGGCCAAGAACCTACACTACGGTTTCGATTTCGCTCCGGCGTTCTGGGATTGGCTCGTCAGGGAGAATCAGGCAGGAACATTAGCGAGCATCGAAAAGGTCGCGGATGAGCTTCGTGCGGGAGATGACGAGCTGTCGAAATAGGCCGATGATCTCGGCGACGAGTTCTTTCTGACGCCGGACTGTTCCGTGATACGCGCTCTCCGTCGGGTCAGCGATTGGGCAAATGTCCAGAACTACGATTCGGCAGCCGTTTTCAAGTTTCTGCAGGTGGCCGACTGCTGGCTCGTCACTCATGCGCTGGCGCATAACTATGTCGTCGTCACCCACGAGGTTCCCGCCGATACGCTCAAGAAGATCAAGATTCCAAACGCGTGTATCGGTCTCCGCCTGCGTTGCATCAGCCCGTACCAGATGTTGCGGCAAGAAAAGGCCCGGTTCGTCCTTAGCTAAGCAGACCCTAATTGCCATTCAAATAAAGGAGCCTGCCGGGTGAAAGGATTGTCCGAAGCCGATGTTGAAGAGGCTGCGCTGGCGTGGCTGGCGAACCTTGTCTGGGGTGTGCCGCGCGGGCCGGACATCGCGCCGGGCTCGGCGACGGCATCGCCACCGAGCGCTTTTTGCCGTGGAGTAGGCCGTACCTCCTAGACACCAACGTGGTCTCGGAGCTGCGCCGGCCCCGTCCACGTCGCGCTGTTCCGGGCTGGATCGCGGATGTGCCGGCGGAACAACTCTTCGTGTCTGCCGTTAGGGTCGGAGAGATACAGGCGGGGATCGATATCACCCGTGAGCAGGATGAGGCCAAGGCGGAGGAGTTGGAGGACTGGCTGGACAAGGTCCTGGCTTCCTATGGTGTACTGGCGATGGACGCGCCCGCCTTCCGGGAGTGGGCGCGGATCATGCACGGGAGGTCGGACACCATTGCCGAGGATGCCAAGATCGCGGCGACGGCCATTGTGCACCGGCTGACGGTGGTCACCCCGAACGTGAGTGACTTCGCCCAGCTTGGCGTTGAGTTGCAGAGTCCCTTTGAAGGCGAGACACGATGAGCAAAGGTCGGAATAGCCGGTCCACTACCAAGACAGACGGCGACGGCGTCACGGACTACAAGGCCGATCTGTGGCGGATGGCCGACGCCCTGCGGGGCAGCATGGACGCCGCCGAGTACAAGCACGTCGTCCTCGGCCTCGTCTTCCTCAAGTACATCTCCGACGCGTTCGAGGAGGCGCACGCCAGACTGGAGGCCGAGCGCGACGCCGGCGCGGACCCCGAAGACCCCGACGAGTACCGCGCCCAGAGCATCTTCTGGGTGCCGCCCGAAGCCCGCTGGCAGTATCTCGAGAATCAGGCGCGCCAGCCCACCATCGGCCGATTTGTGGACGACGCCATGACCGCCATCGAGCGGGACAACCGGGCGCTCAGGGACGTGCTGCCCAAGGACTACGCCCGGCCCGCGCTGGACAAGACCCGACTGGGGCAAGTGGTCGACATGGTGAGCAACATCAAGGTCGGCGGGGCCGAGGCGCGGGCCACCGACGTGCTCGGCGGCGTCTACGAATACTTCCTGGAGCAATTCGCCCTGGCCGAGGGTCGCAAGGGCGGCGAGTTCTACACTCCGCGTAGCGTCGTGCGGCTCCTGGTTGAGATGCTGGAGCCTTACCAGGGACGGGTCTACGACCCCTGCTGCGGCTCCTCCGGCATGTTCATCCAATCGATGGAGTTCATCCGCGCCCACGCCACGGGCAACGGCAACGGCGGCAGGGCCAGGGGCGACATCTCCATCTACGGGCAGGAGTCGAACTACACCACCTGGCGCATGGCGAGAATGAACCTGGCTATCCGTGGCATAGAGGGCCGTATCGAGCACGGCGACAGCTTCCACAACGTCCGCCATCCCGACCTGCGGGCCGACTACATCCTGGCCAATCCCCCCTTCAACGTCTCGGACTGGGGCGGCGAGCGGCTGCGCGACGACAGGCGGTGGGAGTACGGCGTCCCGCCCAAGGGCAACGCCAACTTCGCCTGGGTGCAGCACTTCCTGCACCACCTGGCGCCCCGGGGCATCGCCGGCTTCGTGCTGGCCAACGGCTCCATGTCGTCGAACCAGTCCGGCGAGGGGGATATACGCAAGAACATCATCGAGGCCGGGCTCGTGGACTGCATCGTCAC
The DNA here is from genome assembly GCA_965263025.1 of Chloroflexota bacterium. Taxonomy (GTDB): domain Bacteria; phylum Chloroflexota; class UBA11872; order UBA11872; family VXNJ01; genus JAPOVO01. The sequence continues at coordinate 1,980,552 of OZ253578.1, forward strand.
GTTGCCCGGCCAGCTGTTCCGCTCGACGCAGATTCCCGCCTGCCTCTGGTTCCTGCGCCGGGGCCGTGCGGCGGACGGAGGCGAGGGTCGGCCCGGCGAGACGCTGTTCATCGACGCCCGCAAGCTGGGGCATATGATCGACCGCACGCGCCGAGACCTGTCCCAGGAGGACATCGCCCGCGTGGCTGACGCCTATCACACCTGGCGCAACCAAACTCCTTCCCCTTCTTCTCCCTCCCCCTTGAAGGCCGGTACTCCCTCTCCCTTGAAGGGAGAGGGTTGGGGTGAGGGTGAACGTGCGGGTGCTCCAACTCCCCCCACCGGCTCATCGGGTGCGCAGGCCCCCGACGAGCCGACTCCCCCTCAAGGGGGGAGTGATACCAAACGGATTTCTGAATCCGAGTACTACGCTGCGATTCCCCCTCGGGGGAGTGATGGGAGCGGCCAACAGGCCTACGCCGACATCCCCGGCTTCTGCAAGAGCGCGACGCTCGAGGAAGTCCGCAAGCACGGCCACGTCCTCACCCCCGGCCGCTACGTTGGCGCCCCGCCGCAGGAGGACGACGGCGAGCCCTTCGAGGAGAAGATGGCACGCCTCTCGGCCCAGTGGCGGGAGCAGCAGGCCGAGGCCGAGCGGCTTGACGCGGCGATCGAGGCGAACCTGGCGCGGCTGGGATTTGGAGACGGGCCGTGAGCGCTGGGTAGTGGGTCATTTGGCGCAATCGAACTCCTTCCCCTTCTTCTCCCACTCCCTTGAAGGCCGATACTCCCTCTCCCTTGAAGAGAGAGGGTGATCCTACTCTCTCCCCCTCGCAGGCCGATACTCCCTCTCCCTTGAAGGGAGAGGGTTGGGGTGAGGGTGATCGTGCGGATGCTCCAACTCCCCCCACCGGCTCATCGGGTTTGACCCTGCCCCCAACTTACCCTCACTCATAAGTAGAATCTTTTCAGGTTATGGCCCCAATTGGGGCGGGCTGCAAACTCGTTGGGTGTGATCCCATCCAGGCTCGTGTGCGGGCGTGTTGTGTTGTAGTCGCACCTCCATTCCGCGATGATCCGCCGCGCTTCGGCCAGGCCGGCGAAGAGATGTTCGTTGAGGCACTCGTCGCGCAGGCGGCCGTTGAAGCTCTCGACAAAGCCGTTTTGCATGGGCTTGCCCGGTGCGATGTAGTGCCAGCCAACGCCGCGTTCCTGCTGCCAGCGCAGGATAGCGTTTGAGGTGAGCTCGGCGCCGTTGTCGCTGACCAGCATGCGGGGGCGGCCCCGCAGCTCGACGATGCGGTCCAGCTCCCGAGCCACGCGGACGCCAGACAGCGATGTGTCGACGACGAGGGCGAGGCACTCGCGGCTGAAGTCGTCCACCACCGCCAGGATGCGGAACCGCCTGCCGTCGGCCAATGCATCCGCGACGAAATCGAGCGACCAGCGCTGGTTGCGGTTCCAGGGGAGCAGCAGCGGGGCACGCGTGCCGAGCGCCCGCTTGCGCACCGTGAGCCGTTCCTCGCGATAGCTGCGATAGAGCTTTTTATGATTGAGCCGGATGCCTTCCCTGGCCAGCAGGATGTGCAGACGGCGGTAGCCGAACCGTCGGCGCTGCTCGGCCAATTCCCGCAACCGCTTGCGGATGCCGGCGTCGTCCGGCCGCCTCGATTCATAGCGGTAAGTCTTCGGATCCATCCCGACAAGAGCGCAGACACGGCGCTGCGAGTGACTAGTCTCCGTCATCGCCCAGGCCGCGGCCTTCCTCCGCAATCTGGGCGTTAGAAGTTTTTTGCAAGTAGCTCGCGCAGCGTCGCCACATCCAGCATCGATTCCGCCAGCAGCTTCTTCAGGCGCCGGTTCTCATCCTCCAGCCCCTTCAGCTTCCTGGCGTCTGATACCTCCATGCCGCCGTACTTGGACCGCCACTTGTAAAACGTCGCGCCGCTGACCCCGTACTTGCGGCAGAGCTCTGCGGCTGGCAACCCCGCCTGGTGCTCTTTGAGGATGCCGATGATCTGTTCCTCGCGATACCTGCTCCGTCTCATGTCCGTCTCCTCCCATTGAACGGACTCTACTCAAAATCGAGGGCATTTTCGGGGGCAAGGTCAAACACAAGGTCAATCGTTAGCGCGATTAGGACTTATGCCCTTTGACACCCACTGAATGCGGTGAGAGGCACTTAGACCGCCTGTTAGAGCAATACAAACTCTATGTTGAGATGGCGGACCGAGTAAGCCAGCGTCGAGACCAGTCAAACAGATTCTTTGCTAGTTTGCTGGCTGCCATGGCGGCGCTCTTAGTGTTGCTGACAAGGTTAGAAGCGTCTAATGAGGTCTGGTCCGTCGTCTTTCTCATAGATGGATTGTTCGGAGTTGCCTTGTCAGTCGTCTGGTACATAAACATCAAGTCGTACCGGACGTTGAACTCAGCGAAGTTCGAGATAATTAACGGATTAGAGCAACAACTGCCAGCTCAAGGCTATACGAAAGAGTGGGAGCTTTTGCGCCCTCCCGACGATTCTCCCAAGTACTTCCAGCTAACGAGAGTCGAACAGTTCGTGCCTGTGATTTTCTTCATTTTGTTCTTTGGACTTGCGGTCTATTCGATGGTTCGGTTGTTCGTATGATGGTCAAGCCAGTCTGACTTATCGCCGGGAACTCGATACTTCAACGATCTAGTCCGGCCCGCTTCAAACGTTGAAGCCACCAGAATCTCGTGCATACATCCGCACGACACAACGCGCAGAATCTGGGGTAACCGAATTTGCGCCTACAAACGCCGGTTAGAAACAACGGGTTCCGAGGCCAACATGCGGCGGAGCGCGTCCAGGTCGGGCAGCCCCAGGATTTCGGACAGACCCTCATCGAGGGAGCGGCGGGCCGGGCAATGCGCCATGCCCGGCAGGCTTTCGAACTCGGCTTCGGCCATTCGGTCGAACAGGTCCGACAGTTCCTGAAGCTGCGACGGCGAAATGCGGCGCACATCCAGAACCGGCAACTCTTTCAGGTCGGCTTTTTCATGCCGATCCATCCTCCTCGTGTACTTGTCCGTTGCGCCAAAATGGTCAATAGGCCCAGACTGGAGTTCAGCCAAACGGCCAACGTTTTCTCCAGAGGAGTCTCTCCAATTTTGACCGGCCACCACACGTTAGAAAGAACCGGTGTTCCGGATTGCATGGCGACGACCCGAGTGGTTTTCAGCCAAAGCCGCTCAGCGATAAGGAGGCGGCCGGATTGCTGCCAAAGGCGTTCACCATAACCTGGTTTTTGTCCGCCTCTTGGCCTCATCAATGGCGACAGGTAAGCATCGGGAGAACATTTGAGAGATTTTCGCTGCTCCGTATCATGTCCCTCAATCATCGGATAATTTGTTTCAGAACCGGTCCTGTTAAAGCCATCGACGAGCCTGCGCCTATCTGGACCGATTTGGCCGAGCTCATCAAGCCTGCAAAGCGGAACGCTGGCTCTCGACACCCTGCCTGGGATCCATACTTCGCCGTCGTCGAGCAGTCTCAGGGCAATGCGCGTTACGTCGGCACGGGAGAACTGCGCGCCGTACCATTTCCTGCCCCGAAGCTTCAATTCGGGTATCGAAAGAAGTTCGCCGACGTGGTCGCCGTCAACTTCCAGCAGCGCAGTGCCAAAACCTTCGAGTTTCGCCACAGCCGACCCAGTGACCGCCGCCGCCAAACGGTGCGCGTCGAAAATTCCGTCGGGGTTTTGCCAGAGATTGACGAAGGTCGTACGCCGCTCGGACGCGTAGTCGTTGGCGGGGCGGCGCGTGGCGATTAGCAGCGCCTCCGAAAGATCGGTGCTGTCCGAAAAGTTCCAGCGCAGCGGGTCGTGCGACGTAACGACCATGTCGAGGGTGAAGTCGTTCTCGATCAGCGCGCGGGTCTGCTTCCACGAAGGACCGGTGCATACCGTGGCCGGCAGCACGAGCGCCAGGCGACCATCGCCGGGGCGCAGCCGGGGCGAGGCTGCCGCCACGAATGCCGCGCCAAGCCCGGCGGTCGCCGATGCCTGCATTGATTTCAGACGACGGGACAATTCGCTCTGGAGTTTTCGGCGGTCCGCCGCGGGCAGGCTGCCGAACAGCAGGTTGCCGCCGACCGAGCGCGTAAACGGCGGATTCATGATCGCCAGGTCCAGATCGGGCAGCGTCGCGATCATCCCGTCCTTCGAGCCGCGTCTGCCGTCGCCGTACACCTTTTCGGGCTCCCTGGCGGCAATGCCCATCTCGTCGGGCGACAGCGCGTGCTGCACGGCCGCCTCGTCCGTGCCCAGAAAGTCCAGCGATCCAAGCGCCACGCTGGAGCCTTCCACGCCGAGCTCCATGACGTACAGGTTCATGCGGTCGAACTGTATGTCCGGGTTGAGCATCGCCAGACTGGTGGCGGCAAAGTGCACGGCGGAAAGCTGCACGTCATAGCCATGAAGCGCCTGCTCCACCATAGCCTTGTGCAGCTCGGCGGCGCGGCTTCCCCCGGCCTGCTTGTGCAGGCGCTCCGTCTCCGAGGCCACCGCCATGAGCAGCGTTCCAGTTCCGCAGGCAAGGTCGGCGACATTGAGCGAGGCCGGGTATTCGTGGTCGCTCCAGTCGACGCCGGGCGGCCACTCGTGAAAAACCAGCCGCGCAAGCAAAGTGGCCGCCGCGACCGACGTGTAGTAAGCGCCGGAGAACTTGGCGTCGGTAAGAAGGGTGTGGAACAGGCGCCCGGACAGGTCGTGCCGTTCCACCGAACGCGTCAGATTCGCCGCCCAGACCAGGGCGTCCAGCGCTCCCGCTCGCACTTCAACCGGCCCGTCGTCGAGCGCGTCGAGGATGTCGATAGCCAGCTCGAATACGGGCACGTAGTCGATGTTGTCGCAAATATCGCGCCACGCGCCGCGGAGTCCCGCCGCGCCGCGCCCCCGCGCCTCGGAAACCGTTGGAACTTCGGGACTGACCGCGGCAAGGCGCTCCTGAAAAGCCAGAGCGTTGAACAGCACCAGGCAACCGATCCGCAAGGCCGCGGCACGGTCTTTTTCCTGGTCGGACTTGGCTATGAGACCGGCGATGCGGTGGGATACGCGGGCATGGCCGGATACGTGTCTCGCCGCCTGCTCGAGCGCGAGCCGAACGACCTCGGTCGCGGCGGCCACGCGGTCCGTTCCCTCCAGTTCGAGCGGGAGCGCGTACAACTGGTCGGCGACCCCTTGCGCGCCCCCGGTTCGGAGGCGACGCGCTGGCACTTTCACGCCGCGAGAGCCGTGAACCCACCATTTGAGATCCGTGGCGGCTTCGAGGGCGGCAAGAATGTCATCCTCGCGCCGCAGCGTCATGGGATACAAAACGCCTATCACTCCCAACACTTCCGGGAAGTCTTTTAGACGTTCCGCAAGCTGGCGGTCCAGGAGACCCGGGGCGCTCTCCCACTTGCATTCCAAGAGGATCAGGTGACCGTGTCCCATGTCGACGCTGATATCAGGCGCTCCGCGCCGACTGCGGCGCTCTGCTTTAGCATCAATGCCACGCTCACGCAGCAGCTCCGCCAGAAGGACGTTTACGCCTTCTTCACGAATAGCTTGGGGGTCGCTCTGTCGAGCCGTCGCCGCCACGCTACGGCTCCGTAACGAGCGCCCAGACTACCAAAGCTGCCAAGGTCACAATCAGTTCAGGGGTCATTTCAAGCCCTATTTAGCCCCCACGTCGACGGCGGCGGTGCCGAACGTCTCGGCATGGCCCGCGGACTCCGGACCCGGAAATATCTTCCCCGGATTGAACCGCCGGTCCACCGAAAAGACGTCGCGTATCTTGAGCATGGCGGCAAGGTCCGACTCGCTGAACAGCTTCGGCATCTGATGGACTTTCTCCATCCCGATTCCGTGCTCGCCCGTAAGCGTCCCACCGACGTCAATGCAGGCCTGAAGGATTTTCTTGCCCGCGCTCATGACCCTCTCCAGGGCGCCTTCCTCGCGTTCGTCGAAGAGGATCAGAGGGTGGATGTTGCCATCGCCGGCGTGGAAGACGTTAGCCATCTCGAAGCCGTATTCGCGGCCGATTTCGTAGACCGATCTCAATACTTCAGGCAGCTTCGTCCGGGGTATCACGCCATCTTGCACGTAATAGTTCGGGGCGAGGACTCCGATTGCGCCGAACGCGCCCTTTCTGGCCATCCAGAGGCTGTTCCGTTGGGCGCCTTCGCTAGCGATTCGGACTTCGGTGGCGCCGCTGGCCCGGCATATCGAGTCGATGCTCGCCGCCAGATCGTCGATTCCGTCGTTGAGTCCTTCGACCTCGATTATCAAGATAGCCCCCGCGTCGGTCGGAAGCCGCGCCGAGGGCAGCCATTTGGCCACGGCCCGCGTGCATGTTTGGTCCATAAGCTCCATGGCGGCGGGGATTATGCCGGCGGCGATTATGCCGGACACCGTAACGGTGGCTTCGTCGACGGAGTCGTATACCGCCAGCAGAGTTCTTACCGACTCGCTGGAATGCATCAGCCTGACGATGATCCTGGTGACGATCGCCAGCGTCCCTTCCGATCCGACGATCACGCCGCGGAGGTCGTAACCGGGCGCGTCGGCGACGGCTCCGCCGCACGTAACCACCTCGCCTTGGGGAGTGACGACTTCCAGTCCGAGGACGTGATTTGTCGTGACCCCGTAGGCGAGCGTGTGAGGGCCGCCGGCGTTGGTCGCCACGTTCCCGCCGATTGTGGAAGCCTTTTCACTCGACGGATCGGGAACGTACTGAAAGCCGTGCGGCGCGACCTCGGCCGTAAGGTCGAGATTGACCACGCCGGGCTCGACGACCGCGATCATGTTTCGGTAGTCGATGCTGATTATTCGATTCATGCGCGAGGTCGAGAGAACGATTCCACCTTGAAGCGGAATGCACCCGCCGGCGAGACCGGTCCCGGCTCCGCGGGCCACAACGGGTATTCCGCCGGCGCGGGCGACATTGACGACTTCGACGACTTCTTGCGTCGAGGCGGGGAAGACCACCGCGTCGGGCCGCCGCCGCGCCACCGAGCCGTCATATTCGTACAGCAGAAGGTCTTCCGCCCGGTGGAGTACGTTATCGGGTCCGACTGCCGCGGCCAGCTCGGCTACGACGTTGACGGCGGATTCCGCGTCCACGGCTGTTGCGGTCATGTCTTTGCGGGATGTTTCCTCGGCTGCGGCCGGTTTTGGGCAATTGCGGCAATTCTACTGTTCAGCGCGCCCGGTCGGGCGCCGTCAGTTCGATCGGCCGCTCTGCGCTCGATTGACCGCCGCCGCCAGCTTGGCGATCTCGCTGTCCAGCACTTGCATCTGTATCTTCATGACTTCCGCGATGCTCGTCTGCTCCAGTAGTTTTTGACGTGTCTCGTTGCCGACGTGAAGTCCCGCCGAAACGTATTCCGCCAGCGCGACCGGTGACGTGGGCAGGTCCATTTTCCGAATCCATTGGCCCGTGAGCGCCATGATGAGCTTGAGATACTCGGCGAATCTGTCAGTCAACGGTCCCGCCAGGTCGGCGATGTCGGGGTTATCGGGGTCCGTCCACGCAAGCGTCCGAATCTCGGCAACGATTCGCGGGCTGAACTCGATTATCTCCAGAACTTCAAAGCGATCCTGCCCCATGACGTTGATGTCGATCGTCCCGTTCTCTTGATGTTTAGCCGAGATGATGTGCGCGGTGGCGCCCACGCTGCTTATCTCGACCGGGTCAAGACCTTCCGCCGTTCCGGACTTCAACAAGATCACGCCGAAGGGCTTGCGAGTTTCCAGGCACGCCCCGATCATTTCCAGATAGCGCTGCTCGAAAATGTGCAAGGGCATGCTTGAACGCGGAAAGAGGACGGTCGGCAGAGGAAACAGATCCAGGATCATGGCCCACCGCTTTCGGAAACCTGCGGCGTTCGACCCGAGCGAAATCGCGTTGCCGCCGTACATACATCTTACGCGGCTTTAGGCTGTCTTCGACGGATCGCGCGGTCCTCGTGCGCGGCAGACGTCAACGCCGCTACGTACCGCGCGACCGGCCGTATTGGCGTTATTCGACTTGAGGCACGTCCAGCCAGACGCCGCGTTTGGCGGCCTCGACCGCGGCGTCGATGACCTCCTGAGTTCGCAATCCGTCGGCCAGCGTGGGCGCAATGTCGCGCTCTTCTTTTATCGACGTGACGAAATTGTGCATCATGCGTTCGCCGAAGAAGGCCAGCACGCCGGCGTGGTCGGCTTCGCCAAGCGGCAGACGGGGGTCCACGACCTCGGGGTCATGTCCGGGGCGGTGCCGTCGCGCTTCCATTATTCCGTCGGTGACAAAACCGAACTTCGTGCCGTTGATCGTGAAGTTGCTCCGTCCGAGCGGTTTGTGGCTGTCGACCAGTCCGACCCTGCTGGTTATTACGACGCCGCGCGCCCCCGAGGCGAACTCGACGAGCAAACTGGCCTCATCGTCGAGTTCGAGCGGAAAGGCCTCGCCCGAGGCGTCGTCGATTCCGTGCTTGACGTGGGTTTCGAGCGCGGCTGCAACCCTCGAGATCGGGCCGGCCCAAAATTGAATCAAGTCGATGGCGTGAGAACCCAGATCTCCCACCACGCCCGTCGCGGTGCTGAGAGGATCGGTCTTCCAGTTACGTTTGGGCGAACCTTCCAGCATCGAGCTGTTGTAGCGCTCGGCGTGAACGCTGAGAATTTCGCCTATCTCGCCATCGTCGATCATTCGACGCACCTGCTGCACCAGCGGGTTGGCCCGCAGCGTAAACCCCACCATGCTGCGCAGGTTTTGCGACTTCACTCCGGCGTACATCTCCCGGCCCTGCTCGGCGTTGCTGGCGATAGGCTTCTCGACAAACACGTGCCGCCCAGCGTTTATCGACTCCATTGTCAGCGGGTAATGGGTGTGGTCCGGGGTGGCGATTACAACGCCGTCAAGACCTTCGACGGATAGCAGCTCCGCCGGGTCCGTAGTTACGAAATCCACGCCATGGCGCGCAGCCGTTGCGCGGGCGCGCTCGAGATTGGGGCCGCAGATTCCCAGGGCCACGCCATCTTCCACGTAATCCAGACCGGCCAGATGGGCTTCGGACATGAATCCGTAGCCAAAGAAACCAAGCCCTACTTTTCCATCCGGGGTCATCGCGGCGCACCTCCTGTGTCATTCTGAACGTCGCCTGTCATACCGAACGCCCCCTGTCATTCAGAACGTCCCTTGTCATTCTGAACGTCAGTGAAGAATCCCGGCCTCGGCGACAGCCCCCCTCCCATCATCCCCGCCTGGAGCCCTGGATGCCGGATCAAGCCGGATGTGACGGGTGGAAGACCGACCCGCGCCGCGGATCAGGCGTTGAAGACTCCCGCGATCGCCCGGCCGAAATGGGGCACGACCGCGCCCGCGCGTTCACGCATTCCGTTCGACGGACACGAGCTGCAACTTCCGCCGCCGCAACCCGAGTCCGGTCCGAGCTCCTTGGGCGCGCCAAGATTGCGCAGCGCAAGTCCGGCGCCGTACTTCGGCGTCAGTCGCTCTCGAATCCGGGTGTCGGATATCTTTACGCTCGATCTGAACCTGATTCGCAGCGCGCCGCCGTCGTAGCGATAGTCGGCCCGGACGGCGCTAACCTGCACCCCCTCCTCCGCCGCCGCGCTGAAGAAGTCCCGCCGGACGTCCACTTCGCGGACGACGAAACTGCGCATTGATTCGAGATCGGCGCGGGACGCTTTGCGGACGACGTACCTGCGCTGCGTTTTCGACTCCGGCGAGCCGCTGGTCGTACCCAGCGTCACTTTCCCCAGCTCGGGGCCGAGCGTCGTTTGGACTACCGCATAATCGCCCGGTCGGAGTAATTGGCTCGGGGCTTCGCAGAGCAACATGCGCCGGCTTCGCCGGAACCGCACGCCGCACACCCGCATCTGGCCGCCGCGAACAATCTCCGGCGACGATGGCGCAGGTTCGTCGATAAGGGCTTGTTGAGGTGTGCTGATCATTTGTAAGAATTCTAGATCATCCGGCGGGTCGATAGCAGCGTATGACGGCTTATTTGCACCGGTATCCGTTTCGCTGTGCTACGATTCGTCGCGCCGTCGACCAACGATCTGGCTTCTTCCGAAACGCGTGCGGGGCTGATCTTCGATACACGAATTCGCGCTATCGGGGCCCATAGCTCAGTGGTTAGAGCGGCCGGCTCATAACCGGTTGGTCCCTGGTTCGAATCCAGGTGGGCCCACCAGGCTATACAAAATCAAGAACCTTCACGCTGAGATTCCGGCTGGTGCTGTAGGTAGGGGCTGACCTTCCACAGCGAACTTAGGCGAGTGCCCAGCCCTCTGATAGCACCTCGGCCTGCTCAAGAACGGTGACAGTCGCCTTCTCCTGCTTGTCGGGCGGGTAGCCGTGTCTGCGCAGGATGCGGCGCACCAGGACGCGGAGTTGGGCGCGGACGTTCTCCCGCAGGGTCCAGTCGATGGTGACGTTGCTCCGCACGGTGTCGACCAGTTCACGGGCTATGGTGCGGAGGGTCTCGTCGCCCAGGACCTGCACCGCGCTGTCGTTGGTCTCCAGAGCGTCGTAGAAAGCCAACTCGTCCTCGCTCAAGCCCAGTTGCTCGCCACGGGCGTTGGCCTCCCGCATGTCCTTTGCAAGCTGGATAAGCTCTTCGATTACCTGCGCCGCCTCGATCGCCCGGTTCTGGTAGCGGCGGAGGGTCTGCTCCAGCATCTCGGCGAAGGACCTTGCCTGCACCACGTTCTTGCCACGGCGGACGGACAACTCCCCCTTGAGCAGCTTCTGTAGAAGCTCGACCGCGAGGTTGCGCTGAGGCATTCCTCGCACCTCGGCCAGGAACTCATCGGAGAGCACCGAGATGTCAGGTTTGTCCAGTCCCGCGGTGGCAAAAATGTCTAGCACGCCCTCGGAAGCCACCGCCCGCGAGATGATCTGCCGCACGGCTAGGTCCAAGTCCTCCTCGGGGCGGGCCTCTCCCGTTGCCCGCTTCGACAGCGCCGCTCGCACCGCCTGGAAGAAGCCAACGTCGTCTCTGATACGAAACGTCTCCGGGTGCGGCACGGCCAAGGCAAAGGCTTGCGACAGCTCGCGGACAGTGTTCAGGCAGCGTTCCTTGCCGTCCTCTTGGGCCAGGACATGCTCCTGGGCGGGCGGCAGCATTCCCAACTGTTTCTGCGCACTACCTCCCGTCCACATAGACCAGTCGAATCCGTGGAACAGGGCGCAGCAGACCTCGTACTTTTCCAGCATGACCGCCACCGCTTCGTCCTGGTCCAGAGCTGTTTGGCCCGTTCCTCCGCTCTCCGTGTAGGAGGCGAGCGACTGCTTGAGTTCGTGGGCGAGGCCGAGGTAGTCCACCACCAAGCCGCCGGGCTTGTCCTTGAACACACGGTTGACCCGGGCGATGGCCTGCATCAGTCCGTGCCCGCGCATCGGCTTGTCTACGTACATCGTGTGCAGGCTCGGCGCGTCGAAACCCGTTAGCCACATGTCCCGCACCAGCACAACGCGCAGCGGATCGCCGGGGTCGCGGAAACGGTTGGCCAGCGCCTCACGCCGTGGTTTGTTTCTGATGTGCGGTTGCCAGTCAAGAGGGTCGGACGCAGAGCCGGTCATCACCACCTTGATGGCGCCCTGGCCGTCATCGTCGCCGCGCCAGTCCGGGCGCAGGCGCACCAGCTCCCGGTAGAGGTCGATGCAGATGCGACGGCTCATGCACACGACCATCGCCTTGCCCTCTAGCGCTTCAAGCCGCTGCTCGAGGTGGGCCACGATGTCCTCGGCGATCTGCTTCACCCGCTTCTCCGCGCCGACGACGGCCTCCAGCTGCGCCCACCTGGTCTTGAGCTTCTCCCTGCGCTCGACCTCCTCACCCTCGGTGGCCTCCTCGAACTCCAGGTCGATGAGCGGCTTCACTTGCTCGTCCAGGGCCAGCTTGGCGAGGCGGCTCTCATAGTAAATAGGCACCGTGGCCCCGTCTTCGACGGATCTCTGGATGTCGTAGATGCTGATGTAGTCCCCGAACACGGCGCGGGTGTTGGCGTCCTGTAGCTCGATGGGCGTCCCCGTAAAGCCCACAAAGGAGGCGTTGGGCAGCGCGTCGCGCATGTGCCGGGCGTAACCGTCGATGAAGTCGTACTGGCTGCGGTGGGCCTCGTCGGCGATGACCACGATGTTGCCCCGCTCCGAGAGGTTGGGGTGAATGTCGCCCTTCTCTTCAGGGAAGAACTTCTGGATGGTGGTGAAGACCACTCCCCCGGCGTTCACCGAGAGCTTGTTCCGCAGGTCGGCGCGGCTCTCGGCTTGTGCCGGAGGCTGCCGCAGCAGATCCTGGCAGCGAGAGAAGGTGCCGAAGAGCTGGTCGTCCAGGTCGTTGCGGTCCGTGAGCGCCACGATGGTCGGATTCTCCATCGCGGCCTCGCGGATTATGGCCCCTGTGTAGAAGGCCATGGTCAGGCTCTTGCCCGCCCCCTGGGTGTGCCAGACGACCCCGATGCGGCGGTCGCCGGGATCCCCACCCGACTTCCGCCCCGCCTCGTACCGCCTGGACTCCTCGGCGACCCGTACCTCCGTCCGTTGCAATTCCGCCGCCCGCAGGGTCTCGCCCACTGCGACCCGCACGGCGTGGAACTGGTGGTAACCGGCCATCTTCTTGACCAGCGCGCCGCCCCCATCGTCCTCGAACACGATGAAATCGCGGACCAGTGACAGGAAGCGGCCCGGCTCGAAGACGCCCTCCAGCATCACCTGAAGCTCGGTCATATGAGAACCGGCGAGCGTCTCCCCGGTTATTGTGCGCCAGGGCTTGAACCACTCCCGCCCGGCCGTAAGCGCGCCGATGCGTGCCTGGGTCCCGTCCGAGACCATGAGCGCCTCGTTCATGGCGAACAGCGACGGCAGCTCGGCCTTGTAGGTCTGAAGCTGCTGCCACGCCGTCCAGATTGTGGCGTCCTCGTCGGCGGGGTTCTTCAGCTCGATGATGCCCAGTGGCAGGCCGTTGACGAGCATCCGGTGAAAGGCGCGGTTGCGGGCCTCGAGGGTTGAACCCTCGGGGCGGATCAGCTTGCGGAAGGCGTCGTCCAGCGCCGATTCGGGCAGGCCGGGGTTCAGCCCGGCGAGCGCGTCCCGCAGCCTTCGCTCCAATACCACCTGGCCGTAGTCGTCCCGCTCGGCGCCCGCAGAGCCCGGCGCGATATCCGGTCCATGCGCCACACCCCACCCAAGGTTTTCCAGCCAGGCTAGCGCGGCGGCTTCAACATCGGCTTCGGTGAGGGGGGTCATCTGTAGATCCAGGGATTGATAATTTCCACGCCGAGCCGCTCAAAATCGGACACGTTGCGGGTGGCCAGGATCAGATCGTTCGCTTTCGCCGTGCCGGCTATCAGTGCATCGGCGAAATTCAAAGTCTGCCCCGAACGGCGGCAGTTAGCCCTCAGAATGGCTGCCTCTGCCGCATCTTCACGATTCACTGGAAGGATACGATCATCGTGCTCGGCCACGAACGCCGACAGGGCGAAGCTCAGTTCTTCGCGACGCCGCCCCTGCGGCATCAGATGCAATCCGAAGCGCATTTCATGCAACGTCACGACGGACAGCCACAGATCGGGACTGTCGGAGAGAAAGGCAATCACCCGCATTTCGGGCTGTGATTTGACGAGTTCCGAGACGACGTTGGTGTCGACGAGATAACCGTTCAATCGTCCGGTTCGTCGATGAACGGGATGGGCCGACCCTTTTCGCGCCGATCGGGAAGGTCAAGGTCGATGCCCCTGGGCATGTTCTCGATTAGCCATTGCCCCAAGGGTTTGCGAGGAGGAGCGTTCTCCTCCCATACAGCCGCGGGCACGACGATGAATGAACGCCGCGCGCCGATGCGCTGCGGCCCCTCCGTCTCCGCGAGCCGCAGAATCTCAGACAGCCGCGCCTTCGCCTCGGCGATGGTCCACACGCGGCGGGACATGCTCTCACGCACGATGCGCCTCCTGAGGGAACGTTGGTATGGTCTAGTCTAGACTAGATTGACCCATTGCTTAAGGAGGTGTCTGAGTCGCGGCTCTGCACGCCGCCTGCCCCTAGCCGTCCCGCTCGGCCCCCGCCGAGCCCGGCCCGATGCCCGGGCTGATGTCCACCCCGCGCGCCACACCCCAGCCAAGCTAGGACAGCTTCTTCAATGATGGCGTCGATGAGAGGGGCATGTCTTTAGGGCCTGACTAAGGGGGATCCCTTGACTTATTACTTCTTCGACCAATTCTGCGTACCAAACAACTCCGAGGTCCAACCTAGAAGACTGGGTAGTAGTTAGGTCGCCGCCGACTGGTGGTGCTTCTTGGTATTGGAGTTCTGCTGAGTAGACACCCAAGAACGCAAATTGCTTTTCATTGGACGACATCAACTTGCCGTCTTTCACCACAAGGTCAGTTGGTTTCGAAATGACAACGCTACCTGATGACCCTGGAAACAACTTGGCATCAATTAGGAAATAAGGCTTGCCCCGGAAACCAACCCCCCACCGTGAGGCGATAATGCCGGACTTAACGATGGGAAACAAATTTACGTTGTCGTAGAATCCTTTCGGATACCCGACTACAAGAACATCGCTTGACGCTTCGACATCGATGTTGTTTTTACCTGCGAAGTTGTCAGAGCGAAGCAAATACGGTCCGACGTATTGGTCGCCGCCCTTTATGCGGTTGGTCACAGTGTCATTGATGTTTACTACGGCAACGTCGACCGAGTTGTCTGGATGAAACTTGGCAAGTTTTTCTATCTCTTGTGCGGAAAGGATTACAGGGTCCCACTCCAAGGCTCCGGACGGCCCCAGCTTTCTGAGACAGAACTCAAGTGTTTCTTTTTCAGGGATGACAACGTGCCTATTCGTAACTAGCCACATGTCCTCAACTGTCCGCCATTGTGGACCGTCTCCATCCCCAGCGGCGATCTTGCTGTAGTAAAACCCTGAACCCTGAGAACTAAATCTGCCAAAGTTGGCTCTAATAATGGTAGATATGCTATGTAGTGCGTCGTTAGGGCTCACTTCGCTTCCTCCAGAAAAACCCCAGATGCGGGTTAAGTTAACGTGTTAGGTGTTGCCCCACCCGTATTTCTCCCGACACCAGCTTCGGCAGCAGCGCATCCCGCTGGCTGGACAGGGCGCGGGACTCATGGATTGCTGAAATCATTCTACGGATGCACGGCTGAATCAGGCCGGTGAAGGCATTGGCTATCTCTTGACTTGGAAATGCCACCGTGTACCGTGCCATATCCGCCCACTTCGTCCTTGGCATTCTGGTTCCTGTCGAAGCTGCATCGGTGTAGCCCACGAAGGCTGAACTGGACATATGGCCTAGAACGAAACCGAACCAGCCGGGCGATTTTGGCACTACAACCACAATGTCTGTGGAGCACACGCCAGCCAACGGGGCGACACCCACCTTGTGGAAGTATGGTCGTAGCTTCCGAAACAAGATGTCTCCTCGCTGGAATCTGAACTTACTGCTAGCAAGGCCGTCTGCACTCTCCCATTCCGAAAGCGCGATGCAACGTTTGGGCATGTGTTCGAGCGCAATGTAGGGTGTCTCAGGGTCAATGTCTACGGGATTCGCTCCCGACCGACGTTGAGTAGCGATGTCCCCCAACTCCTTCACCCCCCACCCCTCCGGAATCTCCCCCAGTTCGGACGGCGCCAGCCGGTCGGGGAAGAGATCGACAATCTCCTGGTCCATACCCGCCAGGTAGGCGCGGGCGCGTTCAGGAGTCCAGGCGCCCAGCGGCGCGGTTCCATCATTTTCAGCGTCAGGGGTTCCATCACTCCCCCCTTGAGGGGGAATCGCGGCATAGGACTCGGATTCAACAATCCGTTTGGCATCGCTCCCCCCTTGAGGGGGAGTCGCGGCAGGCGGCGCCTGCCGCGGTGGGGGGTGTGCCAGGGATTCATACACTCGCTGCAAGAGCGCGAA
Source organism: Chloroflexota bacterium (assembly GCA_965263025.1). Lineage (GTDB taxonomy): Bacteria > Chloroflexota > UBA11872 > UBA11872 > VXNJ01 > JAPOVO01. Next base: position 1,996,466 of record OZ253578.1, read on the forward strand.
GCAATCCTCGAACATCTCGTGATTCCAGAAGCGCAGCACGCGGAAGCCCTTGGACTCTAGGAACTCCGTGCGCCGCCGGTCGTGGGCCGCGCGCTCGGCGTGCTGGCCGCCGTCGAGCTCGACGAGCAGCTTTTCGGACATGCAGGCGAAGTCCGCCACGTAGGGGCCGATGGGTTGCTGGCGGCGGAATTTGTAGCCGCCGAGTTGCTTGCGGCGCAGGTAGTGCCAGAGCAGGCCTTCGGCGTCGGTTTGGCGCTGGCGCAGGGCTTTGGCTCGCTGGAGGGTTTGCTTGGAGTAGCTGCGTTGGACTTCCCCCCACCGGCTGGGCGGGGGCGGCCGCCCCCGCCCAGCCGACTCCCCCTCAAGGGGGGAGTGATGGGGCCCTTCGACAGGTGAGTGCCCGGACCCTGCGCTGGGGGAGTAATGGGACCCGCCATGGGAGGCGCCATAGCGCAAGGCCGCGGGGGTATGGCCGCCGTCGCTCGACTCCCCCTCAAGGGCGGCGCGCTCGGCGATGGCGGCATGTGCGGCGCCTGCCTCAGGTGCGCTTGCATAGAGGGCGTGCTGCTTGAGGGCGGCCTTGGCGCGCACCGGGTCGAAATCCACGAACCACGACTTGAACAGCGCCCGCGCTATCCCCTCCAGCGTCTCGTTCATCCGCCGGTTCAACTCGATCTTGTGGTCCAGCGTCCCCAGCACGTGGGCGATGGCCCGCTGGGTGGTGAGGGGTGGGAGGGGGATCTCTATCGTACGCAGGTAGGTCACGGGCTGCGCGATTGATGGAACGCCGACTTGAGATGAGTTGGCCAGAAGCTGATGCTGCCCTTCATATGACTTGAAGTACACCGTAACGAACTCAGGTAGTGCCTTTGACTGGTCACAGCGTACATAGAACTGACTCTGTGAAACAACGTACTGGTTAAACTGTGAATTCTCGGGGATGTAGGCAACTTGTCCGATCGTGCCCCGATGCGTAAGAACAATGTCGCCGCGCATGACATTGGCGTTCGCGAGCCGTTGGGCATGTTCATGGCTGATGAAGTTGAAACCGGGCGCGTCATCAACCCTAAAGCCGTGCAGGTGCTGGCCGCTGATGATAGGCACGCCTTCTGGTACGAACGTCTCGACTTTTATCGACGACCCGAAGGGTCCCATAGCGACCTTCTCGGCAATGTCATTGATGGTCGCTACCGGCCACTCGCCGGACTTGGCTTGCCCTGCCGCCGTACTGTTCGGCAAGTGGTTCCAGTCACTGTCCATGCTCCTTCTACCGTTTGCCAACGGCAAGGGCGCCATCTGGTCCTTCACAAGCCGCTTGAAGCTGGGGCTGACGGCGTTGAGGTCCACCACGTCAACGTTGTAGGGAAGCCGCGATTCCTCAAAGGCGACCTCCAACCCAACCATGGCCCTATGGTCGAGGCTGGAGGCGCCTTCCACGGCCAGGTCGAGGTCGGAAGAGTCTTTTGTCGTCCAGTTGGCGCGGCTTCCGAACACCCAGACCTTGAACCCAGCGGGCAGATGGGCGCGCAGGATGTCATGGACGATTTCCAGGTGGTCTGGCCGGATGTCAACCGGGCTAGCCGAGGAGTTCATTCTTTTCCTGCAACTCCTTTAGAAGGTACCTGGCCTCTCCCAGGAACTCAGGGATGTTTCGGAAGACTCGTTCGGCCCTCTCTTCGTTGTATGTGTGGCTGGTTGTGCCCCGATTGGCGCGGTGCCGCATCCATGCGTCGAGCTCGGAGCGCACCAAACCCTGTTGGCCCGCCCTTCTGATCAAATCCTGGAAAGAAAGCGCGTCAATCTCCGCAGGATTGGCTGAGACCTGCTCCAAGTACCGCTTTATCATCCTAACGCTGAGCTCGTACGTGAATTCGAACGCTTGGATTACGGCGGCCCTCAGATGCCTCTTGAGGCGAGGGTGGTCCAATGCCAAGTCGGAGTTGTAGATGTCCAGCCCGTCCTCAAGCTGGGCAACAGCGTCTTCGAGCGGTGTCAAGTCCAGCTTCATCAACGTCCCCCTATGACCCAAATCCCAGCCGCGCCAGGTTCGCCGTCCACACTCCGCTTCATGCCGTCGGCCTCTCCCGTTCGCCGAAGGGGTTGAGCACGGGGACGCCGGCCGGCTCGAAGTGTTTGACGTTGCGGGTCACCACGGTCAGGCCGTGCTCCAGCGCCGTCGCGGCGATCATCAGGTCTGCGCTGTCGTATCCCAGAGATGCTGACAGACGCCCCCATCGCTGCGCTGCGGGAACATCCAGGCACAACACGCGGTCTCCATACAGTGTGAGCAATCGGGACAGCCAGACCGTCAACTCGCGGGCGAATGGCCCGTTGCCGCGTTCCTGCTGGGTGATCCCCCGCCGTATCTCGCCAATAGTGACGACACTCAGGAACAGTTCCGCGGGTTGCTGAGCCGCCACCCACTGAGTGGCTAGAGGGTGTCTGTCAGGTCGGCGGAGCGCAGATACGACATTCGTGTCGAGCAGCAGCATTACAAGTCCAGCGGACGGGGCGCCATCGGCCATCGCTCAAAGTCGAAGTCGCCGCCTTTGGGTATGGCCAACAGGTGTTCCACAAAGGTAGGAGTGTTGCCTGGCTGCTGACTGCACAGCCGCTCGTACTCTTCCACGGCCAGCACCACCACGGCAGGCTTACCCCTCCGGGTCACGCGCTGGGGAACGCCGGCTAGCGCGGCGTTGACTACGGCGCTGAAGCGGTTCTTGGCGTCCTGCAAGGACAGGTCGGCCATGGCAATCTCCTAGCTAGACTAACTGGCTAGATTGTACCACCAGCCGCTCGGCCTCGGCCTGCTGCTCCCGCCACTGGGCCGAGAGGCGTGCCATCTTCTCCTCGAAGGGCTCGCCGTCGTCCTCCTGCGGCGGGGCGCCAACGTAGCGGCCGGGGGTGAGGACGTGGCCGTGCTTGCGGACTTCCTCGAGCGTCGCGCTCTTGCAGAAGCCGGGGATGTCGGCGTAGGCCTGTTGGCCGCTCCCATCACTCCCCCGAGGGGGAATCGCGGCGTAGTACTCGGATTCAGAAATCCGTTTGGTATCACTCCCCCCTTGAGGGGGAGTCGGCTCGTCGGGGGCCTGCGAACCTGACCTTGCCCCCGAAAATGCCCTCGATTTTGAGTAGAGTCCGTTCAATGGGAGGAGACGGACATGAGACGGAGCAGGTATCGCGAGGAACAGATCATCGGCATCCTCAAAGAGCACCAGGCGGGGTTGCCAGCCGCAGAGCTCTGCCGCAAGTACGGGGTCAGCGGCGCGACGTTTTACAAGTGGCGGTCCAAGTACGGCGGCATGGAGGTATCAGACGCCAGGAAGCTGAAGGGGCTGGAGGATGAGAACCGGCGCCTGAAGAAGCTGCTGGCGGAATCGATGCTGGATGTGGCGACGCTGCGCGAGCTACTTGCAAAAAACTTCTAACGCCCAGATTGCGGAGGAAGGCCGCGGCCTGGGCGATGACGGAGACTAGTCACTCGCAGCGCCGTGCCTGCGCTCTTGTCGGGATGGATCCGAAGACTTACCGCTATGAATCGAGGCGGCCGGACGACGCCGGCATCCGCAAGCGGTTGCGGGAATTGGCCGAGCAGCGCCGACGGTTCGGCTACCGCCGTCTGCACATCCTGCTGGCCAGGGAAGGCATCCGGCTCAATCATAAAAAGCTCTATCGCAGCTATCGCGAGGAACGGCTCACGGTGCGCAAGCGGGCGCTCGGCACGCGTGCCCCGCTGCTGCTCCCCTGGAACCGCAACCAGCGCTGGTCGCTCGATTTCGTCGCGGATGCATTGGCCGACGGCAGGCGGTTCCGCATCCTGGCGGTGGTGGACGACTTCAGCCGCGAGTGCCTCGCCCTCGTCGTCGACACATCGCTGTCTGGCGTCCGCGTGGCTCGGGAGCTGGACCGCATCGTCGAGCTGCGGGGCCGCCCCCGCATGCTGGTCAGCGACAACGGCGCCGAGCTCACCTCAAACGCTATCCTGCGCTGGCAGCAGGAACGCGGCGTTGGCTGACACTACATCGCACCGGGCAAGCCCATGCAAAACGGCTTTGTCGAGAGCTTCAACGGCCGCCTGCGCGACGAGTGCCTCAACGAACATCTCTTCGCCGGCCTGGCCGAAGCGCGGCGGATCATCGCGGAATGGAGGTGCGACTACAACACAACACGCCCGCACACGAGCCTGGATGGGCTCACACCCAACGAGTTTGCAGCCCGCCCCAATTGGGGCCATAACCTGAAAAGATTCTACTTATGAGTGAGGGTAAGTTGGGGGCAGGGTCATGTTCCATCCGACCATGGTTACTGCGGCTAACTGAACTGCGGCGGGAATGCGCTCAGATCCCCAAGGCCTAACCCCGATTACTGGCTTGGAATACTCTCGCGCGAGATCGATTTCGTACTGAATCCACTCCCTGTAATTAACATACATACCTGAAATTATGAGTACTGCGTTTACAGGCCGAATCTGCCGCTGTAGTGCCGCCTTAAGTCGGTAGGCATTGTTTGCATCTAGAGGATCGTGTTGAGGGACGCTGTAGTTCCTCCACTGAAACATACTTGCTTCTTTTAGGAATTTGACGATTCTGTAGTAGTCATCGTCATATTGCCAAGCGTGGCTTATGAAGAGGTCGTAAGTCTTGAGGGATGGCATTTGTGCTCCCGTGAACATTTCAAATTGGCCCAAGGCGGACCGTGCCAAGGTACCTTCGAATTTTATACTCCCCGTGGTTTGGCAGGCCCCGTCCCTTCATAAGCGTAGCCCCTTTGCTCCGCCATTCGCGTCCACGCCTCTTCAACGCTCCCATTCAACACTGCGGTCCGCCAGTACTGCTAGATAGCTTAAGTAAGCTATGCCGCTCAACTAAGTCCGAATACCCGACAGACGGATCCCATACATCAATAGCAAGCTCAAGATAGCTCCGAACAAAAGCAGTCTCCCTACCGGAGGATACGGCGGCTCAGGCGGCTTCGAATTCCCCCCGCTCCATGCGCCGAACGGCGAGATCGTATTCCTCACGGGTGTTGAAGCCCAGAAGCGCGTTGGGGCTTTCGACGGGCACGGTCAGGACGCGCGCGGGGTCTTTTCTGATAACGGACTTCAGTCCCTCGGACGACTCGGAAATCGATGCGACTTCCGGGAACAGCGACCGCCGAATCAGCACCGGATGCCCCCGCTTGCCACCATACGCCGCGACCGCGATCGCAAAGTCCGGAGCGTCGTCCGCGCCGCGGAGAAACTCCTCGACAAGACGGGTTGACAGGGGTTGATCGACGTTGCAGAACATCACCGCTTGACGGCTGCGGAGAGCCAGAGTCCCGATAATCACCGAACCGCTGCGGCCGGCGGCGTGGCGGGCGTTCCACACGGTTCTGACGCGGCCGTCGTCGGGAACCAGCGGCGCAAGCTCGTCAACGCCTTCCCCAAGCACCACCGCGATCTCGCCGACGCTCGAGCCGCGGAGTACGTCCACCTGGTGTCGCAGCAGGGGCTTGCCGGCCCACCGGAGAAGGCCCTTGGCTTGACCCATTCGCCGTGACTGACCCGCGGCCAGCAGAACGGCCCCCACGTCGGACCGGCCCGGCGGCGCTCGGCGGCTCACTCGAATATCCCCTTGAACTCCAGCTGGACGTTCCCTTCTCCAACCACGAACTTCTCGATCGCCGTATCCACGGGTAGCCTGGAAACGCTGACGTCGACCGGAATATCGCTAACGAACGCCAGCACCCGTCCCACGAATTCAGGCGCGCGTCCGACCTGAATATGCCTTACGTCGACGTTCAACGAACCGTCCACAAATCTAACGCTTGTCTTCAGGTCAACCGTCGTAACGCCAAACGACAGCCGACGCCCCCCGACCGAGGACGTGATGCCGGCCTCGCGCGCCGCGGCGCCCGCGTCGATCACCATAAACGCGTTAATCGAGTCGGGCGCCAGATCGACCGCAACCGACCGCAAGACCGCGTTCCGTTCCAGTCCCACAATCAGCTCCGCCAGCACGTCGGCAACGTCTTGCTCACTCAATTCGAACACGCCGGTCGCCGGTTTGATGCCGTATTGGAAGAAGTCACGCAGCTCGTCGCCGATCTCGACCATGCGGTCGCGGCGCTCGTCTGCCGCGTCGCGTGGAACGGCGTAGCCTTCACCGGATTCCGGCAGGGATTTGAACAGCAAGCCGCTAAACACCGGTACGGCGACGACTCCGCTGGAAGCGACGATCCCCGCCAGCGCGCCAATCGCCAGCGCGCCGGCGAACGCCACTGCCGCAATGAACCCCATGCAGCCCGTGAAACACCCTTTCACCTCAGCGGTTCCAGGGAGCCGGATATGCCACGGCTAGATCGAGCGCCGCCGGGAATCGGCATGGACATGCACAGGCAGGCGGATTCCCGCGTTCGCGGGAATGACGGCGTGGGCGGGGCTGGCGCCGTTATTACTATGAGAAACCAAGTAGTGAAGCAATGCCCGCAATGTAGGCGGTGCGGCCGCCGGCGTAAGCCGACAGCGGCACGTCGAGGATGGTCGTCGGATCGGCGGCGTCTTCGCTGGACCACGCACGGTAGCTGTAGCTGTTTCTAACAAGGTCAATTTCGATTGCGAGTCTCGACCCGTCCGGCCGGTCGGACGGAAACACAGGATCGTAAACGTAAATTTGCGCAATGCCGTCGGGAAGCAGCCGGTAGGCATAGGGAACGACGGTATGCCCTTGCCTTACGACGGCGCGGAGAAAGTCGCTTCTGGTCACCTTTGGAATCCCAACGTCGATGGCGATAGGCGAGCGGCCCTCTGTCAGCGCTTGCTCCCGGAACTTCCGAAACACCTTGCGCGGCCCCGAGGTCAGCAATGCACAGGCGGAAGACAGCAGCGCCCTGTCGCTGAGCTGCCGGCCATGCAGCAGTTGAATTATCTCCCGGGTTTCAACTTCGTCGATGGTCCGGTCGACCGCCCGTCCCGCGCCCTCGACTGCCGCAAACCACGACGCCGCGCGGGCCATGCCCGTACACAGGCCGGTTTCGAACACGGATTTGTATAGTCCATCGAACAACCGCGACCGGAGCAGGTTGGGTCCACCGTGAAAGGTGCGATTGAATACCGATCGGGGCGGCCGCGGGCATCCGAAGAGATCGGCCCTGTTGCTGAAGGCAAACCCGTCTCCGGCCGGATCGAATTCAATCCGGCCGCAAGCTACCGCCACAACGTCTCGACTCGCCGAGCCAACGGCCAGGCCCTCAGCGGACCGGAGATTGACGGAATACCGGAACCTGCCCGGCGCGGCGGACGCCGCGACCCGCCAATTTGGGTTGCCCGCCCCATCGGACAAAGCCTGGCAGCGTTGTCCCTGCACGAGGCATAGTCTCGATCCGAGCTGCAACTCGACCGACGAACCTCGCGACGGACCCCGAACCCGCGCTTGGATGGAAAACTCGGAGCGACCGCCGCAGACTCCCTCGCGGACGATCAGCTCGCCTCTGTCCAGACTGTCATCTACAGAGAAGTCCAGGGTTCCCAGCCTCCGCATGGCCGCTCCGTCCAGCCTGAATGCCCGGCCGCGGCCATCTCACCAATGCACCATTTCATGTTCGCAGCGCCGGTCAAGTGGCTAAACGGATCTGTGAAGGGAGTTTGAGCTAGCCCGTCGGCCTGGTGGGTTGAGGGTCTTTGAGGCCGTGCCCCGTCACCGCTATCAGTACCGAGTCTCCGGCTTCGATTGCGCCCAGCTCGGCAAGCCGCCGGACGCCGGCGAACGCGGCGGCCGACGTCGGTTCCACAAACAGGCCTTCGCACTCCGCCAGCTCCAGGCGCGCGTCCCAAACCGCTCGCTCGGATACGGCAACCGCCTCGCCCCCGAAATCGCGCAGCGTCCGCAAGACCTCTCTTCCCCGGGGAGGCTCACCGACCGAGATTCCTCCGGCTATCGTGGGTTGCGGCGCAACGGCCGCAGGGCCGTCCAGACCAGCTTGCGCGCCAGCCGCCAGCGGTGCGCAAGCCTCAACTTGCACAAGGTGCAGTCGCGGGGATTCAAACTCGAATCCGGCGTCCGCAAGCTCCCGAAGCCCCTTCGCCGCCCCCAGATAAAGACTCCCGTTTCCGACCGGAATTACGACGTGGTCGGGCATCGCGCCGGCGAAGTCCTCGAAGACCTCATACGAAAACGTCTTGGTCCCCTCGATGAAGTATGGATGCAGGTTGTGAGACGCATACGATGTATCCGGCGCGCGCGCGGCCTCGCGCGCCGCTTTTGTCGCGTTCTCCCGCGCGCCCGGCACCAGTTTCAGCTCCGCTCCGTAGACCTCGATCTGCGCCAGTTTGGCCGCGGGCGCCGATTCCGGAGCGAATACCACGGCCTTGATCCCCGCCTTCGCGCAGTAGGCGGCGACCGACGCTCCGGCGTTGCCGGAAGAGTCCTCCACGGCTTTGCTTACGCCCAGCTCGCGCAGCCGGGTGACGAGCGTCGAAGAACCTCTGTCCTTGAACGAACCTGTGGGAGACGCATACTCGAGCTTCGCGTAAGCGTTGGGGACGCCGATCAGGCCGCCCCAGTTGTCAAGCCGGACCGTAGGCGTACCGCCCTCGCCGAGCGTCACCGGGTTGACGCTTTCGGCAAACGGCAGCAGCGGCTGGTACTTCCACACACCGCGCATCCCCGGCTTTGTGACCTGGGTCAGACTCCCGCCGGCCGCCGGGACTTTGACTTCCACTCGCAGCGGCCGCGAACACTTAACGCACTCAAGCCCGGGATAGTCCCGTGGCTGCGCCGCGCCGCACTCATTGCATACCAGGAATCCAGACTCGCTCATTCAGGCGCAATACCGTTGAAGCACGTAAGGCTCCGATAACGCCGCAACCAGGGCCTGTTCGTAAAGATTCAAACGCAAGGCGTCCTCATTTATGAAGCCTCTGGATTCCGGCTTTCGCGGGGATGACGCGTAGCGACTACTCAAGCTGGTTGATCGCGATCGACGAATCACCGTGATGGCGAGTGTATCTAGGTCCGCTCGCCCGAGGCGGCGTGACTCCACAGCTCGCGTTCGGGGTCGAGCTCGTCCATAAGCAGTCTTCGCAGATCGACAATCTCCTTGACCGCCGAGTCCAGCGGGAGCAGAGTCGATTCCGAACTGGACCGCCGCTTGAGCTCGACTCCGCCATTCTTGAGCGATCTTGGGCTTACGGTTACCCGCAAGGGAATGCCGATAAGATCGGCGTCCTTGAACTTGACTCCCGCCCTTTCGTTTCGATCGTCACGAAGGACCTCAATGCCCGCCGCCTCCAGTTCCGCGTGCAGCCGCGAGGCGGCATTGCCAACCTCATCCGCTTCGCCGAGTTGCACGACGTGGACGTCGTAAGGGCTGATGTTGACTGGAAAGAGTATTCCATCGACGTCGTGGCAATGCTCGATAGCCGACGCGAGCAGCCGCCCGATGCCAATTCCATAGCTCGCCATGACGACGGCCTGCTGTTCGCCTTCGCTGTCCAGAAAGGTCGCCCCGAGCTTTTCCGAGTAGCGGGTCCCGAGCTTGAACGTATTGCCCATTTCGATGCCGCGGGTCTCACGGAGCGGCGCGCGGCAACTCGGACACGGGTCGCCGCCTCTGGCCAGGGCTATGTCGGCCTCGACGTCCGCCCGAAAGTCACGGCCGTAGTTGACGCCCGTCAGGTGGAATCCTTGCCGGTTTGCGCCGGCCACGAGGTTGGGCTCGGCGCGCGCCGAGCCGTCTGCCACGATCCTGGCGTTTTCCACGCCAATCGGCGAAGCGTAGCCTGGGACGATACCGGCCTCCTCCAGCTCCTGATCCGAAGCGGGGCGAATTTCACTCGACTGGAGCGCGGCGGCGAGCTTTTGCTCGTTGACGCCCAGATCGCCACGAATGGCCACGAACACAAGTTCGTCGCCCGCCACGTAAAACACGGCCTTGAGCGTTCGGCTGGTCGGAACGTCGAGGTAATTGGCAACACCCTCGATCGTGGTTTTACCGGGAGTGGCAACTTCCTCCACGGGGTCGGGTTCTTCGGCGGATGGCGGATCGAGCGGGCTCGAAGCCACGTCGCTGTTCGCGGCATATCCGCAAGCATCGCAAATCAGCAGAGTGTCTTCGCCGGCGTCGGTCACGAGCATGAACTCGTGCGCCATCGAGCCTCCCATCATCCCCACGTCGCCTTCCACGACAAGCGCTTCCAGGCCGCAGCGGCGGAAGGTTCGCACGTAGGCGTGGACCATGCGCTCGTAGTATTCGTCGAGGTCCTCGTACGACGGATGAAAGCTGTAGGCGTCCTTCATCACGAATTCGCGCACCCGGATCAGGCCGCCCCGCGATCGCGGCTCGTCGCGAAACTTGGTCTGAATCTGATACACCATCCTCGGAAGGTCGCGATACGAACTGATGTAATGAGACACGAGATCGGTCACTACTTCTTCATGGGTAACCGCGAGCAGCATGTCGTGGCCGTCGCGGTCCTGAAACCGGGCCATTTCGCGGCCGATCGAGTCCCAGCGCCCGCTCTTGCGCCACAGATCGGCGGGATGAACGACCGGCATTCCAATGCGCTGGCCGTCGACCCGGTCCATCTCCTCGGCCACGATCGCTTCGATTTTGGCGAGCGACCGCCAGGCTAGCGGCATGTAGCTGTAGATGCCGGCTCCAAGCTGGTGAATCATGGCCGCTCGCAAGAGCAGTCGATGGCTGGGAGTCGTGGCCCTTGCGGGCACGTCGCGCATGGTTCGGCCGAACAGCAGCGACATCAGCACGTGGCATCAGGTCCTTTCGGGGCGCGGGACAACACTAGACCAAGGATATACATTCCCGCGCACGCGGGAATGTAGTGGTCTAAGCAATTGTCATTCCGAGGTCCGCCGAGGAATCTTGGCATACGAGTAAAGACGCTGAAATGACGCGATGCCCAGATTCTTCGCTGGCGCTCAGAATGACAAGTTAGGTGCTCGGAATGACAAGCCAGGCAGGGTGAGATTCCTCGCTGGCGCTCGGAATGACAGGTTAGGCGCTCGGAATGACGAGCCGGGCGGCGGGTTAAATCTGGTAGTCAGTCTTGCGATAGCCGGAGGGTACTTCGCTCTCCCGCAAGCGCACGTCCGTTACCCGCTTTCCGTCTTTGACCAGATAGGACCCCGGTCTGGCTATCACGACCGACTTGGGTGGAACGTCCTCGACTACCAGGCTCATCGCCCCGATCTTGGAGTCGCGGCCCAGGGTGACCGGACCCAGCACGCTCGCGCCCACGCCGATGGTGACCCGATCTTCAACTATCGGATGCCGTCGTTTCTTTCCGTTTTTCAGGTCCTTCCACCATCCGGTGGCGCCGAGCGTCACCTGGTGGTAGAGCATCACGTCGTCGCCGACTTCGGCCGTCTCGCCAATAACCACGCCGGACCCGTGATCGATGAAAAATCGTCTCCCGATTTTCGCGCCTGGATGGATTTCGATGCCCCCGGTAACCAGCCGGCCTATCTGTGAAATCAGACGCGGCAGAACCGGCACTCCGGCCTGGTAGAGCCTGTGCGCCAGCCGGTGCAGCAAAATGGCGTGGAAGCTTTGGTACAGCAGTACCTCGAACACGTTCCTGGCCGCTGGGTCCTTGTCGAATATCACCTGGATATCGTCAGGCCAGGCGAACGCGCGCGCAGCCGCCGGCTCGCCACTACCCGGCTCGCCGTTCGACGAGGCTCCCGCCCGCGACCGTTCGGTTTCAGATTCGACTGTCAAGCTACACCCTCAAAATCAAGAAAACCCGCCCCTTGCACAAGGGCGGGTCCGAGGACCGCGGTTCCACCTTATTTCGCCCCGTCCTCGCGGATGGGGCCTCGGCGAGCACTAACATGCTCTGGTTCTGTAACGGGAACCCCCCGGCTCAGCCTACTTGTCGCCGTTCAGCCTGCGGCTCTGGAGCGCACTTCACCAGCCAGCAACCGCCGGCCTCGCACCGCCACCGGCTCGCTTGGATTGCTTCCGCGCTGGTTACTCTACTCCGTCCCAGCCTTTGTCAACCTGCATGACTACTATTCTATACGAATCCACGGATGCGCGTGTCAAGAAGAGATTCCACCGACGACCGTCGCGCGCCGTTTTGCTAGGGTTGCGGCATGGCTCTCAGCGAGAGATTCTTCCAGCAAAAGCCCAAAGCCTGGGACCTGCTTTCGCCGCTCGTCGAGCTGGCGCAGCCTCCCGACGGATACGATCCCGACGTCGGCGGCGCTGGCCGCTTACCTGCACGCCGCGTATTCCTCGGACCAGATCGCCAAGCTGCCGCCCGACCAGGAGCTTGCGATCTCGTACTTCGTCACCGGCTTCTTTCTGCACGTGGCAAACTCGCTCGATTCGCTGGCGCTGTGGCTGGCCGGCGCCTGCGACATAATGCAGTCGGCGCGGGTCCGTCCGAGCTTGACGGGAGACGACTTCCTGGCGCGGCTGGCGCTTATCGACGCCGCCGCCCAGACCAGGTTGAAGAGCGACCGCCCCTGGATGGAGGAGGCCCAGGCCTATCGGTGGCTGGCCCGATGCCGGAACAGCCTTCTCTGGACTAGCGAATCCGGCGAGATCGTCATTTCCTCAACGACGATCCGAAGCAGCGAGACGCCGTTGCTCGGCGATATTTCCAGACGGTCCAGCAAATGCGCGCCGGCCGGCAAGCTTTGCGCGGACTACCTCGCACGACTCGCAAGCGTTTCGCGCACGGTCTTCGAAGCGGGCGCTCCCAGACTTACCCAAAAGCAGACCAGGCAGACGCAACGAACCTCACGACCGGCGCGCGGCCGGCGGGCGCGCCGCTAGAGGCGAACTAGGTTGCCCCGCCGGCGTCCCCCCACGCGGCGTCGCCGGCGACAAAGTCATACGATTCAGCCCACGGATCGTCGCGCAGGGTCTTTCGGATCCGCGGCCAGACCCGGGCGAACAGCGGTCCCTTTCGATAGTCATCGAGCGCCTGGGCCGACTCCCAAACGCTCAGCGTCAGGTAGTCCGGTCCGCCCCGGCGGCCAATCAGGGCCAGATGGCCGCACCCCGGCAAAGCTCGAATCAGCGGAAAGGCATAGTCGAACGCTTGCAGGAATTCCGGCTCGTCCTCAGCCCTGACCGGCAGTCCGACGATTCTCAGAATCAAATGGGTTGGCGGCCCGTCAACCGGCGCCGGCGCGGCGGCAGCGCAATGATTCAACCCGTTTGTCGAGGCCGGAAACGCGATCGTCCAGCCCGCTCACGGCGATTCGCAGGTTACGGATATCCGAGCGAATCCAGGCCGAGACGGTCAGCAACACGCCTATGACCACAACGTCGACGCTCAGGGTTCCGATCAATTCAGGCGTCACGAATCAAGCTCCGGCTCAGCTAGGCAACCACGTCACGAGCGCCATCGGAGGCAGCGGCAGCTACAGCGGTAGCGGAAAGCCTGCCCGCTAGCGCGACCGGCCGCGAGACCTCTGACGCAAAGCATCACGGCCATGCCGGCAACGTCTTTTTGGAACTCGCTCATGGTTGCCAAGCGTATCAGAGCGGCAAGCCCCGACCGGATCAGGCGTAGAGCGCCTACGCCAAGAAACGAGACTATACGGGTGCTGCGCAGGCGAGCATCGTTCAAGATGATAGAATCCACGTATAGTTGAGGGCTTCGGACTGGCATGACCTGTTCGACGCGCCTTCATTTCATCTAAAACCCGAGAACACAGGAGAGCGCCCTTGTCCACGCTGATCGACGAGCTGACGAGGGACCAGCTAAAACAGGACATACCGGAGTTCCAACCCGGCGACACCGTAAGAGTCCACGTGAAAGTCCGCGAGGGCGAGCGCGAACGCGTTCAGGTGTTTGAAGGAGTGGTCATCAAGCGCCGTGGCGGAGGCATCCACGAGACCTTCACCGTTCGGCGGATTTCGCACGGAATCGGCGTCGAGCGGTGCTTTCCGCTGCATTCGCCCCTGGTCGAGAAAATCGAGGTTGCGCGGCGCGGAAAGGTCCGCAGAGCCAAGCTCTACTATCTTCGCGACCGGGTGGGCCGCGCGGCCCGCGTCAAGGAACGCCTGCGGCGCTGACAGCCCGCCAGGCAAATGCCGGCGCGGTCGACCGGATATCCGGCGCCGATTCCCGATCTGTCGTTCGAGCTCAGCTTGCTCAAGTCCGGCGCGCGGCATATAGCCGGCGTCGACGAGGCCGGACGCGGATCATGGGCGGGACCGCTTTATGCGGCCACGGTGCTGCTGGACCGTGAGGCATTCCTCGATTCCGGCGCTCTCACCGGCGTTCGAGATTCCAAACTGCTGTCTTCAAAACGGCGCGATCAGGCCTTCGGCGCCATCATCGACGCGGCTATAGCGGTCGGCGTGTCGAGCGTCGAAGCCCGGCTTGTCGATCGAATGGGCGTAGTCGAAGCTACCCGCCAGGCGATGTTGCAGGCTCTCGACAGCCTTCCCGTCTGCCCGGACGTGGTGCTCGTGGACTCCGTGCGACTGCCCCGCGAGTCGGAATATCACGGAATTCATCAGTCCTTCAACCACGCCGACCGGAAGTGTCTGACCGTGGCGGCCGCCTCGATATGCGCGAAGGTAAGCCGCGACCGCGACATGATCAAACGGTCGACGAGATATCCCGGCTATGGTTTTGAAACGAATATGGGCTACGGAACGCCGCAACACCGCGCGGCGCTGAAAAGCCTTGGATTGTGCGCTATCCATCGTCGATCGTTTAGACCCATGCGGGAGAGTTCGGTCTGTGTTGAAAAAGTGGCTTCCATGGATTAGCCGCCCGGACCGGCTCCCGGGCCCAAAAGACCTGGGAGCATACGGCGAGCGGCTTGCCGAGTCCGAACTGCTGAAGCGCGGCTATCGGATAATCGAGCGAAACTACCGCTGCAAGCTCGGCGAAATCGACATTGTCTGCAAAGACGCCGGCGAGATCGTCATCGTCGAAGTCAAGACCCGGGCCTCCCGCACTCACGGAAGTCCGCAAGATTCCATTACACCGAAGAAAGCGCGCAAGTTGATAGCTCTCGGCGCCAGCTATCTGGCCGACCGAAAAATGCCCGACGCGCAGTGGAGGATCGACGTGGTTGCCATAATGATCGAACCGGAAGGTCGACCGCGGATCGACGTGATACCCAACGCAGTTCAGGGCTGACCCGGCCCGGCGGCGCCGCGAGCGACCCGCCACGGCTAGAATGTAAACTATGTTGCTTCAAAAACAAACAAAACTGCTGCTCGCTCTCGTGGTTGCGGTAGCTGCGGCGCTTGTGGCGGATGCCGCCAGCCAAACTCCGATCGCCTACGCCGCCGCGCCCGACTACGACATACCGAACGGTCACTTCTTTACCCAAACGGCCCCGGCGGGCTCTGAATCGGGCGCCGGCTTTTCGATAACCGACGACGGAGTCCCGTTCTGGACGGTGTATCAGCGCGACGGCGGCCTGTTGCAGCTTGGCTTTCCACTAACCCGACGGTTTATCCGCGATGGATTCGTCACGCAGGTGCTTCAAAAAGCCGTGTTGCAGTGGCATCCCGGCCCCGGGCGGGTCGAGTTTGTAAACATCCTGGACGAGATGAACAACCACGGCATGGACGGCTGGCTGGCGGAGAGGCTCGTGCCGCGGCATCTGATGACCGACGACGGGCACCTTCCATGGGCGGAAATCGTGAGAACCCGTCTCGAGCTTTTGGGGGCGTCCGACAAATTGCGCAGCACTTTCGAGGCCGCTCCAGAGCCGCTGCGAATTTACGGTCTCCCCACTTCGCGGGTCATCGACTACGGCCCGATGGAGTCCATACGCCTCCAGCGCGCCGCTCTACAGCTCTGGAAGGTCAAAACGGATTTCGCCGAGCCGGGCCAGGTGGTGGTCGCGAACGGCGGCGAGCTTGCGCTGCGGGCGGGCCTGTTTCCCGCGAGCGCCCGGGCGCCGCTGCGGTCGCCTCAATCCGCAGGTCCGCCGCAGCCAGGGGACGATGCAGTCGCCGAAGTTACAGTCACCGAGGTTGCGGTCGCCGAGGTTGCGGTCACTGAAGTCGCGGTCACCGAAGTTCCGGTCGAGGAAGTTCCGGTCGAGGAAGACAATAGCGCCCCGCCGCAATCCACGGGCGACCCGGTCATAGACCGCGTCAACATGTGGCGGGTAATCGCGGGGATTCCCGGCATCGCCAAGAACGCCGAGCTGATGCGGGCGGCGCAGAGTCACGCGGACTACTACATCGCCAACGCCGACCATCCATCCATGGCGCAGATCGGCGTTCACCGCGAGCAGCCCGGACGGCCGGGGTTCACCGGCGAGTCGATATTCGATCGGGCCAAAGCCGCCGGATACGCGGGTAACTGGATCGACGAAGACATCAGCTTGAGCACCGACGCCGTCGACAACGTGGATATGTTCGTAACGACCGTTTTTCACCGGTTCGCTCTGTTGCATCCGAGCAGCGTGGCCGTGGGTTACGGCGTCGCAAGCGGCAACGGACGCGAGATCACGGTGATAAACATAGGCTTGGACCGCTCGCACCAACCGGGGGTCGATCTGCCCGCCGTCTATCCCGCGCCGGGCCAAAGCGGCGTGCCTCGTCTCTGGTATGCCTACGAATCGCCCGACCCGGTTCCCGGACTGCCGCGGCCGGTCGGATCTCCATTGACCGTCAGTTTCCTGCTCGGTCAGAACGTCGAGTGGGGGCCGGTCACGCTAGCACCGGCCAACGGCGGCCCGGTTGAAGTCGTGGTCGTCGAAAGTCGATGGCGCCGGTCCATCGGGATCACGCCTGTCAAACCGCTGCTTCCGGGAACCGAATATTTCGCCAGCGTGAGCGGCGGCGTAGACGGCCGCCCGTTTTCAAAGACGTGGAGCTTCACGACGGCCAGGCCTTCGGAGTCATAGCCGCCGCGCAGGCCGCCTGACGCACCCTCACCTCGGGCGCTTCGCTTAAAATTCGATTGTCCCTTTAGCGTGGAACACGCCAGGGATTTCGAAAGTGCGTTTCATCCGTCGAGTCTTCGGACTCGATACCCGTTCTACAGCGCCCCGCGAGGTCCAATTTGGAACTGATTCATAACCTTGCCGAGTGGATTCTGGGGTGGTCGGATACGCCTTTCGCGGGCGTCGCGCTGTTCCTGCTGGCGTTCACCGAATCAAGCTTCTTCCCGATACCGCCTGACGCGCTGCTGATCGCGATGAGCGCGGGGAACATCCAGTTCGCGTTCGGGTTCGCCGCTATCACGACCGCCGGATCGCTGGCGGGCGCCGTGCTCGGCTATTACATCGGACTAAAGGGCGGAAGGCCGTTGCTGAATCGAATGTTCGACGAGAACAAGGTCCTCTTCGTCGAGAGGCAATACCGGCAGCGCGACGTGTGGGCTGTCGCGATAGCCAGTTTCACGCCGATTCCCTACAAGGTTTTCGCCATCGGCGCCGGTGTCTTCCGGCTTGACATGCGGCGATTTCTGCTTGCTTCGGCGGTAGGGCGGGCGGGAAGGTTCTTCCTCGTCGCGGGCGTTGTGATGATTTTCGGCGAGGCGGTCCAGACCGCGATTGACAAGTACCTCGACATTCTCACGATCGCGTTCATAGGTCTGCTGGTCGTCGGTTTCGTCGCCGTTCGGCTGCTGGCCAGACAGCGGCCCCCCGTCTCGAAGGCAGCCGGCGATTAGCCAGATGCCGGCAGGTCCGCAAGCGCGCGCCTTGCTCTGACCAAGCCACGCGCCATGCCGCCGCCCGAACGTTATTACGTAACGGTCGATACAGTCGCCATCGCCCCGTCAGCCGCCGGCGTGCGGTCCGTTCTGTTGATCCGCCGCGGCCACGAGCCGTTTGCCGGATCGTGGGCACTGCCCGGCGGTTTTGTCGATCCCGACGAGGATCTCGAGCAGGCGGCTGGAAGAGAGCTCGTTGAAGAAACCGGGGTTACCGCGCCCGCGATGCGTCAGATCGGCGCGTTCGGCGATCCGGGCCGGGATCCGCGCGGGCGGGCGATAAGCGTCGCTTTCCTTGCCGTGCTCGATACCGCCCCGGCGGCGCGGGCGGGCGACGACGCGGCTGACGCGAGGTGGTTTCCCATCGACCGGCTTCCAAAGCGGCTCGCCTTCGACCACGCGGCGATTCTGGCGGCGGGGCTGGCGCTACTGGAAGACCGGGCCTAGCCGCCTAAAGCACTACGGGTAGGGCCCAAGAAAGCGCTCGCCGTCAAAGTGGATCAAATGTGAAGGTGAATCCGCACACCAAACCTCGGTTTCCCAAGCTATATTGGACAGATAGCGCGTCATCACAGACCTTGAAGGAAACACCGTGACGTATACGTGGCCAGCGGTCGCAACTGCAAACAATTCAGCTAACTCCGCATGACGCTTTGGGTCGACGGGTCCGTGGCTTGTTACACATTCGACGAGCAGCAACCACTCTCGCTCCGGGTAATAGAGCACGACATCCGGCATCTTTCCGTGACTATCGATAGCTATGCCGAGCTGTCCCAGAAGTCTCTTATCGAAAGTACGCCCACTTTTCACCTGTGTCACCGACGTAGACCAACACGCCTTCAGGGACGAAACGCGGCGCAAATTCTTCGATCACGACCTTGATGAGTCCACTATGCTCGCCTGGGCTGAGCCGGAATTTCTTGTCAGCCATCAGTTTGACCGGATGCATTTGCATCTCACGTTCCTTGGCGTATTGCGCAGCAAGCGTCTGCCGGGTCTTCAGATACGTCGCGAGGTTGTTGCTCCACTCCACTGTCCCAAAACTGTGCAGTAAGGACATTGTGTCCGGACTGATCTGGTAGATCGCCTTGGGACTGTTGACGGGACGTGTTGGATCGTCCGGGTTGTATCGAACAAGCCCGGCATCCACGAGCTGATGGATGGTCTGGCGTCGGAAGGTCTCGCGAGTATTTGGAGCATAACGCTTGCCGTAGTGCTCACGGGCAAATTCCATCATCGGAGTAATTCCGACAAGCGGATCTTCCGCCTCTGCCCAAGACTTTTTCCTGGTCAGATTGAGCAGCGCCAGCAGACAAAGCGCCGACCTCTCATTTTGCTGCATCCTTGGCATTCCGAGCTCTTTCAAAACTCGAATCGCCTCACCGATTTTTGTTTCTTCTGTCATTCATCGCTTCTATTTGTGCGTCGATCCGCTCTTGTCCGAGCCTCTCAGACGTCTGAACCCACTGGCCGAGCCGCCTGATCTCCGTGAGCTCGGGGTAAAGCAGAAACCGCAGATCAGTCGCGTTGACCTGAGTGTGTCCGCTAAAGCGCCGGAAGTATTCGTCGACGGCCGTAGAGCTCAAGAACGCGGACAAACCATGGGCCGTATCGCGGTCGATACCGCGTTTGCTTGAATGGAAGACATTCAGGTGATTCTCAAAGCCGACGTATTCCGCATCGAATACAGCGGGGTCCACAACGTGGGCTACGACACGGCGACGTTCCTCTTTCGACGAGAACCTTCGCACCACGGTGTAAAAGCCGTTTGGATACAGCCACTTCCGCGTCTCCGAACAATCCAGCAGAGCGTTCGGTTTCTTCGATTGCCGGGGCCATACAAGCGAACCGCCAGAAAAGTGCGCGGGATACAGAAGTGGAAAATCCCCCTGCTCGGGTTGCTCGCGCAAGAATCTCTTCAGGCGAAAATAAACAACTGGACCTGTGGAAACGGCAAGCCCGATCTCGTCGAGGGAGCGCTCTGCCAGCGGTACATCGTGAAGGCTACCGTACGCTGGCGTCGTCGGTACGTGAATGAACTTCTGCGCATCGTCGCTGTGAACTATCTCAGCGAACGAGTATCCATGTGACTCAACATCGGCAAAGCTTCTGTCGCTCGACGTCGTGACGACTACATCCCCTTGACTCTTTCCACGCACCAGTTTGACGATCACGTTCTCTTGAAGAACGCCATCCTCACTGAACGCGCTCGTCCGGCTGCGGAACAAGTGAATATGGTCCAGGGCGGCCCGTTTAAGCATCCATTCCCGAAACGGCCTGTAATAAGGCCCGTTGCAGAAGCTGCGAGGAATGATCGCGACAACCTGTCCACCCGGCGCCATCAGCTCTGTTGCCAAGCCGACAAAAGCTGAGTAGAGGTTGACCGTTTCCAGGCCCACTCTACGCAGCGATGCTCGCTGTAGTGAGTCACTGCTGATCTTTCTATACGGAGGATTCAGAATCGCGTGCGTAAAAAGACTTTCCTTCTCGCGAAGCCGTATACGATCCACGGCGTCCGGAATGAAGTCCCGGTCAACTAGCGTCGCCTCAAAGCTGGTGCTTCCACGGTGGGCCAGCGTATTCCCCAGACGGGGAACGAGTGTCTTGTCGATCTCGTAGGCGGTTACGTGCACGCCGTCAGCCCCCCAACGGTCGACGAACGCGGTCGTCAAAGACCCGACACCGGCGCCAGCGTCCAGGAGCCTGACCACGCCATCTCCCCGCGAAAACAGGGAAGCCATGAACCGGGCAACATGCGCAGGCGTCATAAACTGCCCCAACTCGGCCTTTCGACTAGAAGCACGCGAGCCATTCGGCGTCTGGCGCATCTCGTCGGACGGAAACCCCATCTGCTCGAATTCGATCATCGTCTTTCTTTTAGTCGTCTGCCGTGGAGTAGCTTGAGAATCAGCCAACTCGCAACTAAGCTTGATCTCCGCCTTGGCGTGGCGGCGAATCGCTGCGGGGGGCAACAACCGTTACAAGCAACTATATCGCCCGCTATACGTGGCGCACGGGATTGCCCTTGAAGAAATCCAGGGGCTTCCAAAGCGGCTCGCCTTCGACCACGCGACGATTCTGGCGGCGGGGCTGGCGCTACTGGAAGACCGGGTCTAGCCGCCTAAAGCATCGGGAGGTCGTCCTCGACCTCCGGGGCCCCGGCGCCGACCGACTCTTCAACTTTGCCCGCGATCTCGCCGAACGCCGCGCCGAGCGACGAATCCGCATCCGCGCCGACGGGAGTGCCATTGTCGCCCCCCTCGCGGATAACCGGATCGAGCGGGATCTCGCCCAGAAACGTTATTCCCAGGTCGCCGGCGGCCTTGCGCGCTCCGCCGTGACCGAAAATCTCGACGCGGTCGCCCGTCGGCTCGTGGATGTAATACGACATGTTCTCGACCAGTCCAAGCACGGGCACGCTAAGGCGCTCGAACATGGCTATGGACCGTTTGACGTCCTGAAGCGCGACTTCCTGAGGCGTGGAGACGATCACCGCGCCGCTCAGCGGCATCATCTGCGCCAGCGTCAGACTCGCGTCCCCCGTTCCCGGCGGAAGATCGAGCACAAGGTAGTCGAGCTCCCCCCAGGCGACGTCGTTGAGCATCTGCTTTAATGCGCCGGCGATCATCGGCCCGCGCCAGATCACCGGCGTGCCCTCCTCGAGCATGAAGCCGAGCGACATCAGCTTGACGCCGTGAGCTTCGAGCGGGGTTATGCTGCCGTCGACGGTGACCAGATCACCCTTGGCGCCGAGCATGATAGGCACGTTGGGACCGTAGACGTCGGCGTCCAGCAGGCCCACCGCGCGCCCCATTTTGGCGAGCGCAACCGCCAGATTTACCGCTACCGTGCTCTTGCCGACGCCGCCTTTTCCGCTGGCGACCGCGATAGATTCGCGGATTCCTTCAGGGGGCGAAGCGGAGGCGCCACTGTCCATAGTTTGTTCCATGCACCAAGCCTAAGTCAGAAGGCGGCTGCCTAGCCAGCCGTATCCGCCGGCCAGCGCCTTTCGCCTGAAGGTAGACCGTCGGGCTGTCGGCGATCCCTGAATTGTGGCTCGTCAACAGCGCCCGGAAAGGAAGCTATCGGCTCGCGCACAACGGAACCAGCGCCGGCAATCAAAAACATCCACGAAGCAATGCTAAAATTGGATGCGGATCAATAGAACAGAATCGAGGGTTCCGCCGCGTGAACGGCGATTACGATAGCGGAAGTCCGCCGCTGGTCAAGCTGGCCGCCAAAACAGGCGCGCTGGACATTCTCACGACCACGGTGGACAAACTCTTCAGCTGGGGCCAGGCAAATGCGCTTTGGCCGATGACGTTTGGCCTGGCGTGCTGCGCCATCGAGTACATGGCCTCGGCCGCGCCGATGTACGACACCGACCGGTTTGGCGTCATCCTCCGCTCGTCCCCCCGCCAGTCGGACGTGATGGTCGTGGCGGGCACCGTCACAAACAAGATGGCCCCCGTCGTGCGGCAGCTCTACGAGCAGATGCCCGATCCGAAATGGGTAATCGCAATGGGAATATGCACGATCGCGGGCGGGCCGTTCAGAACGTACTCCACGTTGCAGGGGGTCGACAGGATCGTACCCGTTGACGTTCACGTGCCGGGTTGTCCACCAAGGCCGGAAGCTCTGATCGACGCCATACTGCTGCTCCAGCGGCAGATAAAGCAAGAAGGCGTTCTGCGCTGGCAGCCGCGCCCGCTGCCGCCGCGTCCGACCGGGGTGGGGCACGGGGTGGAGCCCGCCCAGTAGCCTCGGGCTAGATAGCGGTTCGAGAGCCAGGCGGGTCGGTGCGAGCAGGCGCGCCGCTGAGCTGGATTACAAAGCGTCGGGGCCTCCGCCAGATCGTATACTTGATCGCCCTCTATCTCGTTTACCTGTCAACCCGCTTCCGCTCCACCAACGCCGTGGACGAAGCGCTGCGGAACGCGCGCGACCTGGCCGAATGGGAGCGGGGTTTCGGCTGGCTTGTCGAGAAGGCCGCCCAGCAACTGATAACAGGCTCGGCGGCCCTGGCCGTGATTTTCAATCTGCTCTACGCTCTTCCGCATTTCCTCGCCGTGTTGGGATTCCTCTGGTGGGCCTATCACCACCGACCGGCGGCCTATCCGTTCGCCCGAAACGTCTTCTATCTGTCCAGCCTTGTCAGCTTCGTCATTTTCGTAGTATTCCCCGTCGCTCCGCCGAGCGCCGTTCCGGAGCTCGGGATCATCGACACGATGGCCGCGTACGGACCGATCAGCTATGAAATGGGCGCCGATCCATTTCGCAACGCGGTCGCCGCGATGCCGAGCGTGCACGTGGTCTACGCCGTCATCGCCGGCGTCGGGTTCGCGGTGCTCACGAAAGCCTGGTGGATGCGGACGCTCGCCATTTTCTACATTCCGCTTTCGATATTCGTGATCGTGGTCACCGGAAACCACTTCCTGGCGGACGCCGCCGCCGCCGCCGCGCCCCTGGCCGCGGCGGCGCCTATCGCATGGCTGATACAGCGAACTTTCGCAAGGTCGGGGCAAGTTCGGTCCGAATAACGGCTGGCGCGCCGGGGCAACCGCCCAGGGCTGGGGGCTTAGGCCGACTCCTGCCGCGGCTCGGCCGGCGTCTCGCTCTTGGTCACGAGCAGCGGCCGGCGGCCGTTTCGCGCGACGTCGCCGTTTAGCACGACCTTGGTGACGTCCTGCCGCGACGGGATTTCAAACATGGTGTTGAGCAGCAGCTCCTCAATTACGGTTCGAAGACCCCTTGCGCCTGTCTTGGTTTCCAGCGCCTTTTCGGCGATGGCGTCGATAGCTCCATCGGTAAAGTGAAGCTCGACCTCATCGAGTCCCAAGAGCCGTTTGTACTGGCGCACCAGGGCGTTTCGCGGTTCGATGAGGATTCGCTTGAGGGCGTCTTTGTCGAGCTGGTCGAGGGCGGCCACAACCGGCAGACGGCCGACGAACTCCGGTATCAACCCATACTTGAGCAGGTCGTCTGAAATCACTTCGTGGAGGGGATTCTCCGCTCCGCTGGCGCCGCTATCGGAGGAGAAGCCGATTTTGGCGCCGCGGCCCGTGCGCCTGCTCACTATCGCGTCGAGACCTTCGAAGGCCCCCCCGCAAATAAACAGGATGTCGCGCGTGTCGAGCTGGATGAACTCCTGATGCGGATGCTTCCGCCCACCCTGCGGCGGGACGTTTACAGTGGCCCCTTCGATGATCTTCAGGAGCGCCTGCTGGACGCCCTCACCCGACACGTCACGGGTAATCGAGGGATTGTCGGCCTTGCGGGAAATCTTGTCGATCTCGTCGATATAGATGATGCCAAGCTGCGCCCGGGCTACGTCGTTATCGGCGGACTGCAAGAGCCGCAGGAGGATATTTTCGACATCCTCGCCGACGTAACCGGCCTCGGTGAGCGCCGTGGCGTCGGCTATGCAAAACGGTACGTCGAGAATCCTTGCGAGAGTTCTCGCTATTTCCGTCTTGCCGCAGCCCGTGGGCCCGACGAGCAGGATATTCGTTTTGTGCAGCTCCACGTCGTCCGCACGGACGCCGAGGGCCGTTCGCTTGTAGTGGTTGTAAACGGCCACCGACACGTACTTTTTGGCGCGGTCCTGGCCGATGATGTATTCGCTGAGCCGGTCATAGATTTGTTCCGGTTTGGGAGGACCGCCCGATATCGTGCGCGCCACCGGCGCGCTGCGCTGCTCTTCGATGATTATGTCGCGGCACAGCTCAACGCATTCGTTGCAGATGTAGACGCCGCCCGATCCGGCGATAAGCCGCTCGACCTGATCCTGCGTCTGGCTGCAGAACGAACAGCGGTACTTGGGATCACGCGACCGACCGGAAGCCATCTACTTCAGCGACCTTTCCTCTGTATTTCGCGGTTGCACGGATAAACCCAAACGGCCCGTATCAGGACCCGCCGTCCGCAGCGCCGTCGTGCCGTTGGACGATATGGTCAACGATGCCGTAGTCAAGCGCTTCCTGCGCCGTCATCCAGTAGTCCCGGTCAGTATCGGCTCTGATTTTCTCGACAGCCTGACCGGTGTGTTGGACGAGAATGCCCTCGATGCCCGAACGAACCCGCATGATCTCGCGGGCGGCTATCTCAAGGTCGGAAGCCTGCATATAGCCGGGAACGTTTTGCTGCGGCTGATGAATCAAAACGCTGCTATGCGGAAGCGCATAGCGTTTTCCGGGCGTTCCGCCGGCCAGTAAAACGCAGGCGATGCTGGCGGCGATTCCGGTGCAAAACGTCTGAATTTCCGGCTGGATGTACTGCATGGTGTCGTAAATAGCCATGCCCGCGTGCACGCCGCCGCCGGGCGAGTTGATGTAGAGGCTGATCTCCCGGTCCGGATCTTCGCTTTGCAGAAGCAAGAGCTGGGCCACGAGCGCGTTGGCCAGCGCGTCGTCAACCGGCGACCCGACAAACACGATGCGATCCCGGAGAAGCCGGGAATAGATGTCCATCCCGCGTTCTCCGCGGTCGGTAGTTTCGATCACGTAGGGAATCAACGCCATGGGGCTGTCCTTCTCTTGAGAACGTAGGTCATTCCGTTAAACACTTTCGCTTGACACTTCGGAGCCTGCCGCGCCCGACCGGCCTTGTGATTCGCCCGGGACCACGATCTCCCCGGTGTCACTCTGCTCCGGCTCCGGCTCGCTGACCTCGATGGCCGCCATCAGCGCGTCCAGGGCCTTCCTGTCCCGAAGCCGGCCCTCCAGCCGGAGTTTCATGTCGTCGGAGCGGTAGGCCTCCATGATCCTGTCCCGCTCGCTCTCAGGATACGCGGCCACGATGGAGTCCAGCTCTTCCGCAAGCTCCGGCTCCATCACCTCGATATCCTGCCTGCCGGCGTATTCCACGAGCGTAACCGTCCGCTTAACGTCCTCCAGGGCCTCCGTCGCGGCTTCTTCTTGCCATTGCTCACGCGTCTTGCCGACCGACCCCAGATACGTGTCCACCGCGACGCCCTGCGACGTCAGGTAGTTTTCGCGCCCCTTCAGGGATCCTTCGGCCTGGCGCTCGACAAGCACGTTCGGGATATCGAAGCGGCTGCGCGCGACCAACGTCTCAAGCGCGGCCCTGCGCAGCTCAATGTCCGCGGCGCCTTGCTTGCGTTCGAGCACGCGTTTGCGAACGTCTGCCCGCAATTCGTCGATCGTCTCGAAATCGGAGACCGCCTCGGCGAGCTCGTCGGTCAGCTCCGGAAGCTCGGGCGCCCGGATCGAAAGCAGCTCCGCCGTAAAAGTCGCGTACTTGCCGCGCAGGTCTTCCTCGTGATACTCGTCGGGGATATCGAGGTTGAACACCCGAACGTCGCCGATCTCCATTCCCATCACGTTCGAATCGAAGCCGCGCGGCAGCCAGTTTTGCCCCACCATGAACGACACGGGTTTCTCGTCGGTTTTCTCAATTTCGCCGGCGACTATCGAGAGCCGCGCCTCACCCATGTCGCCTTCTTGCAGCTTGCGGTCGTCAACCGGTTTCAGCTCCGCGCGACTCCGGCGGATGTCGTTGAGCACCTCTTCCAGCTCGTTATCCTCGACGGTGACGCGGTCCTTGGTTAGCGAAATGGTCTCGACGTCGCCAAGCTCAACCGTCGGCCGCAACGGCACGGTGGCCGTAAACACTACGGGCTGGTCGATTTCATCTATTTCGGTAAGGTCCAGCTCCGGCCGGTCGATAGGTTCCAGGCTTTCTTCGCGGATGGCTCGATCGTAGGCGTCGGGGACCAGATGCTCCAGCGCCTCGCCGATGATTGCCGGCTTGCCGAACATCGACTCCACCACGCTTCGCGGAGCCTTGCCCGGCCTGAAGCCGGGAATTCGGGCCTTTCCGGATATGCGTTTTACAGCGCGCGCATACTCGGATTGAAGCTCGGCGGGCTCGATTTCCACGGTCATCCTGGCCAGTCCGTTCCCGACCTTCTCGCTGCTAGTCCTCAAAGCGATACCGTATCTCCCGTTTCGAACGCTTCCATTCGGAACCACACCGCCCACCAAAGCCCGCCAGACAAAAAAGAAGGACTCGAAACCGGAGTCCTTCTCTCCTGGTCGCCGCCTTGCAGCGGAGTCTGAACAGAACGTCCTCTGCGCCGTTCACGCCTCATGTCAATTATATCGACCGGAAAGCCGCAAGGATGGATGCTTCGACAGCCGTAGAATGCGGGGCGACGCTCCAGTCGAAGCCACCGTGACCTGCATCGAAGGGACACGGCGCGGGGGCGATCAACAGTCGAGCGTGCGCTCGCGCTCCCATGTCGTAAGCTGGCCGGAATATTCCTGCCATTCGGCCATCTTGAGTTTGACGTAGCTGGTGACAAACTCGTCGCCCAGCGCCGTGCGAAGCACGGCGCTCCGCTCAAAGGCTCTCAATGCGTCCAGCAGATAGAGCGGCAACTGCCGCAGGCCAGTCAAGTCCACTCCGGGCGCGTTCATATCCACGTCGAGACGCTCGCCGGGGTCGCGTTTGTTGGCGATGCCGTCCAGACCCGCCGCCAGCACCGCCGCTTGCAGCAGATAGGGGTTGGCGGCGCCGTCGGGCAGCCGGAATTCGAAGCGATCGTCTTCGGGCGTTCGCACCATGTGAGTGCGGTTGTTGCCCGAGTAGCTGATGTAGTTCGGCGCCCAGGTCGCGCCCGAGGCGGTGACGGGAGCGTTGATCCGCTTGTAGCTGTTCACCGTTGGATTCGTTATCGCGCAGAGGGCTTCGGCGGAGTGAATGACGCCGCCGAGGAAGTGATAGGCGAGCTCCGACAGCCCCTGGTCTCCGTCGGGGTCTTTGAAGAGATTCTCACCGCCGTCCTTGTCCCAAAGCGAGAAGTGCACGTGGCACC
This sequence comes from Chloroflexota bacterium, assembly GCA_965263025.1. Lineage (GTDB taxonomy): Bacteria > Chloroflexota > UBA11872 > UBA11872 > VXNJ01 > JAPOVO01. The sequence goes on from OZ253578.1 coordinate 2,023,960, forward strand.
CGCTGCCCGTAAGACCCAGGAAGGGCTTGGGCATGAACGTGGCGCGCAGCCCGTGCTTTTCGGAAAGACTCTTCACCATGAACTTGAAGAAGGTATGTCTGTCGGCCGTGGTCAGGCAGTCGGCGTACTCCCAGTTCATTTCGAACTGACCGTTGCCGTCTTCGTGGTCGTTCTGGTACGGACTCCAGCCCAAACCGTTCATCGCGTCGCAGATTTCGCTTATCAGATCGTACCGCCGCAACAGCGCCAGCTGGTCGTAGCACGGCTTGTCCTGGGTGTCGTGGGGATCGGCTATCTTCGCGCCGTCGGGATCGATGATGAAATACTCGCACTCGACGCCCGACTTCATCACGTAACCGGCCGCGGCGGCCTGCTCGATGGTCCGCTTGAGAATTACGCGCGGCGCCTGCGCCACAGGCTCGCCGCTCATGTACAGATCGGACGGTATCCAGCCAAGCTCCGGCTGCCACGGAATCTGAATCAGGCCGTCGACGTCGGGCATGGCCCACATGTCGGGATAGGCCGGGGTCATGTCGAGATGGGTTGCGAATCCGGCGAACCCGGCGCCCGTTTTCTGCATGTCGGATGCCGCGTGCGCGGGAACGAGCTTCGAGCGCATCACACCAAAGAGGTCGGAAAAGCTGAACAGGAAGTAGCGGATTGCCGTACCCGCCGTCAGCTCTCTTTCCTTAGCAATCCGAGAAAGGTCGCCGCTCATCTCATCCCCTCTTGCAAATACTCGCGCGTCTGATCGGATTTGCAGTTTATAGGGAATGCGGGAGAAGCGACCGGCTCGAACCGGACGGTCAGCGGGGACGGCGCGAGCTTGAGCGGTGGAGTTACCCGCGTTGGCGCTGAGCGCTTCGGCATGCTCAGCGCAGGCGAAGTCGAAGGGCTCAGAACGACAGGATCGGCGACTCACACCACCCACCGTCATTCCCGCGAAAGCGGGGAGTGGAAATCCGCGATATACGTGTCATTCCGAGGTCCGCCGAGGAATCTGGCGTTGCGTCGCCGAAGCCGAGATTCTTCGCTGGCGCCTGTCCTGAGCGAAGTCGGAGGGCTCAGAACGAACGGGGCGAGAGGCTCGCCGGAGCCGGGATTCTTCACTGATGTTCAGAATGACAGGAGGATGGGCTCGAAGTGGCACAAAGAAGTGCGCTTACTAGTCATGCCGGACTTGATCGGGCATCCAGAGATTCCAGGCGCGGGCAAGTGGAAACGTAGGGTCTGGATTCCCGTTTTCACGGGGAGGACGGAGGGGGCGTTGGGCGGGAAAGAGGGGCGGGCTTGTGTTAGCGGCCGGGAATCCAGCTCGTTCCGGCCAGCGGCAGTCCCGACATGGCCGCCGCCTCTACGGTTAGCGCCGCAAGGTCTTCCGGCTCAAGGTTGTGTACGTGCGACTTTCCACACGCGCGCGCCAGGGTTTGGGTCTCAAGCACCAGCGTCGACAAGTAGTTGCGCACCCGGCGAGCCGCGGCGTCCGGCTCCAGTCTTTTCTCCAGCTCGGGGTCTTGCGTGGTTATGCCCACGGGGCACTTTCCGGTATGGCAATTGTGGCAAAACCCCGGCTTCGTGCCCAGCGCGGCGTAGTCTTCGACGTAGAGATTGCGGTTGCAGTTGAGCGCGATCAGAACCGCGGTCCCCAGCGATACGGCGTCGGCCCCCATGGCCAGAGCCTTGGCAACGTCGGGACCCGAACGAATCCCACCCGAAACGATGAGCTGGACCTTGCGGTGCATGTCCAGCTCTTCCAGAGCCTCGACGGCTTCCCGGACCGCGGCCAGCGTCGGGATGCCGACGTGCTCTATGAACACGTCCTGAGTGGCGCCGGTCCCGCCCTGCATACCGTCGAGCACGACCACGTCGGCCCCCGCTTTCACGGCCAGCTGCACGTCGAACCGGACCCGCGTGGCGGCCATCTTTACGAAAATGGGCTTCTCGTAATCGGTGATCTCGCGGAGCTCCTGGATCTTGATCGTCAGATCGTCGGGACCGGTCCAGTCGGGATGCCGGCAGGCGCTTCGCTGGTCTATGCCTTCGGGCAGCGTGCGCATGGCCGCCACCCGCTCGGACACTTTCAGCCCAAGCAGCATCCCCCCGCCGCCCGGCTTGGCGCCCTGGCCGATGACAATTTCAATCGCGTCGGAGGCCCGCAGATGATCCGGGTCCACTCCGTACCGCGACGGCAGCACCTGGTAGACGAGCGTTTGCGACGACTCGCGCTCTTCGGGCGTCATTCCCCCATCGCCGGTGGTGGTGGCCGTGCCTATCGCGCTGGCGGCGCGCCCCAGAGCCTGTTTCGCGTTCGAGCTTATGGCCCCGAAGCTCATTCCCGCGATCGTGATCGGAATTTTCAGATGAAGCGGTTTCTTGGCAAACCGCGATCCGAGCACCACGTCGGTGTCGCACTTCTCGCGATAGCCTTCCAGCGGATAGCGAGACAGCGACGCTCCCAGGAATACGAGGTCGTCGAAGGTCGGCAGCTTGCGCTTGGGACCCCATCCCCGAATTTCGTAAATCCCCTGATCGGCGGCGCGCTGTATCTCGGCTATTACGTTGGGAGGAAACGTCGCCGACTGCCGATATTCCGCCAGATCGATTTGGTCCGCGCCGCCGCCTATTTCGGTCATTAGTAGCTTGCCGCGTTATCTATGTGGAAGTTGTACAAAGTTCTGGCCGAGCCGTAGAGCTTGAAGTCCGAAGGATCGTGGTCGAATCCGGCGCGTTGCAGCAGGCTCGCGAGCCCGTCGCGCTGGTTCGGCGACATCTCCTTCGCAACGCAGTCTGACCCCAGATCGTCCGCCGATCCGCGCACGAAAATCTCGGCCTCGTAGATCGAGTCGCCAAGCGCGGCGCCGGCGTCGCCGCACACGACCAGACGTCCTGCCTGAGCCATGAAGGCGCTCATGTGCCCCACCGACCCGCCCACGACGATGTCGACTCCCTTCATGGAGATGCCGCAGCGCGAGCTGGCGTCGCCTTCTATGACCAGCAGCCCGCCGCGTCCGGTGGCGCCCGCCGAAGAGCTGGCGTTGCCCCGCACCCGCACGACGCCGGACATGATGTTCTCGGCCAGCCCCACGCCCGCGTGTCCGGCCACGGTTATGCCGGCGAGCTTGTTCATGCCGGCGCAGTAGTAGCCTACGTGCCCCTGGATTAGCAGCGTGACAGGCGAGTCGGCCCCAACCGCGATGTTGTGGAAACCGTGCGGATTTCTGATGCGCCAGCGCGCATCCGCCGGCCCGGTCGCAATCCCATGCAGACGTTCGTTGAGTCCCCGCACGCCGACGTCGTCGAGATCGATGTCAACCCACACCTAACCGCGGCTCCACGGCGGCGTGGATTCCCGCTTTCGCGGAAATGACGGTGGGTGGTGTGAGTCGCTGATCCTGTCATTCTGAGCACTTCGATCTCGCTCAACACAGGCTCCAGCGAAGAATCTCGGCTTCGGCGACGCAACGCGAGATTCCTCGGCGGTCCTGGGAATGACACCTATATCGCGAATTTCCACTCCCCGCTTTCGCGGGAATGACGGTGGGGCGACCTCAACCCACACCTAGTTGCGGCTCCACGCATACACGACGGCCGGCTCGGGTTCCCATATCCTCGCCTGCGAAGCTCCCGGCAAGTGGTCGAGCGCACGGTATTCGGACGCCATCGCGACCCAGCGATCAGTCTCGGCCAGCACCGCCGGCTTGCAAGCGAAGCGGTCGCGCAGAACGGCGAACCCGTCTTTGGAGCCGATCGCAAACGTATAAAAGCCATCAAGCTCCGCGAGGCCCGCGTGCAGCGCCGCTTCGAGGTCGAGACCCTCGTTGAGTTTCATCGTAAAAAAGGCGGCGGCCACCTCGCTGTCGTTGTCGGTCTCGAATACGGCCCCGCGCCGCTCCAGCTCCCGGCGCAGCCTGTTGTGATTGGAGAGCGAGCCGTTATGCACCAGACAGAGATCGCGGCCGGTCGAGAACGGGTGCGAGTGCTCGGTGGTAACGGCGCTTTCGGTGGCCATTCGGGTGTGCCCCAATGCGTGGGATCCCTCGAATTCGGCAAGTCCGAACCGGGTCGAGACTTCCTCCGGCGTGCCCCGTTCCTTGAATATCTCGATGTCGGCGCCGGCGCTGGTGACGCGCGCCTCGGGGCGCTGACTTCGCAGCCAGGCCAGCACGGCCTGCTCGTCGCCGCGAACGACCAGCACCGCATGATTCCAGTAAGTCTTCAGCCGCACCGACACGGCGAGGTCGGCCTCCATGCTCGCGGCCAGCTCGTCCCAGGCGTAGTCGTCGGCCGGGTTCGAAAGCGTGATCTTGACCTCGCCCTCGTCGACCGGATCCCTGTAGATCGCGAACCCGGCGCTGTCGGGGCCGCGGTCGCCCATCTCCGAAAGCATGGTTTCGACCATGGCGCCAAGCTGCGGTTGAAGGCTTTGGTCTTTGAGAAACAGACCGACGATCCCGCACATTTGTCTTACGCCCCCGAGGTCAAGCCGGTGAGTTTGGCGCCCACGATGTTACTTGACTTCCGCCGCAAGAGTCCGCAGCGTCCACAGCCCTATCGCACCGCCTCCGAATTCACGCATGGCGTCGAACATCGCATCCCAGAAATATTCAGCCGAAGCGCTGTCGCCGAGAAGATGGAACGCGCTTGTGACGCCAACGTCGGCGCGGACGACCGTCGCCGTCAGGCCGGCCACCGACGTCTGCGCCACGGCCCCGTCGGCAAACGACGCGGGGCGAAGATCGACGCCGCATAGCTTGGCCAGGCAGGCGACGGCGCGCGAGCCGGTGAGCGCGAACCAGAACAGGCCGTCATAGCGCGGCAATACGTATGCCCGCGCCTCCATCGCGCGGGCGGATTCGGACTCCAGCCGCGCGCACAAGTCGCTGGCGTCGGCGAGATCGGCGAGAATCAGGGACTCGGTATTTGACCGCGCGATCGCCAGCGAGCCGTCGCTCTGCCGCCACGACCAGTTAGGCCTCGATCCGTCGATAACGACGCCCCGGTCCGCCAGCCATTCCATGGCGCCGGCGCCTTTGAATCCCACGCGCGGCAGCGCCGAAAGGTCGGCAAGCCCAAGCCGCCGCGACATCTGGATCTCGGCGGACGGGTCGCCGAACCGCACCGCCACGGCGGCTCCGGCTATTTCGGCGAACTGTGCTCCGGCGGACTCCAGCCGCCGGTAGACGAAGCCGCGGCGGGCAAACGCCGCCGGGCGCACGATCGACGGGTCGGATGCGGCCATGGTTAGAGCCGCTGCCTGGCGTTGCCGGGATCATAAAACGGCAAGGCCGCGACCTCGGCGCGCGCCATGCGCCCGTCCTGGGCCTTGATGTTGAAGACGCGTCCCGCGGCTGCCTGATCGGGGGCCACGTAAGCGAGCCCTATCGTGCGGCCCAGCGTGGGCGACCACGCCGACGACGTAAGCCGTCCGACGATCTCGCCCCGGCGTATCACCAGACAGCCCTCTTCGGGAACCGGACCGCCGGCGTCGGCGAGCCGGTAGCCGACCAGCTGGCGAGCAATGCCCTTCGACGCGAAGACGTCGATGGATCGCTTGCCCACGTAGTAGCGCTTGCGCCGCCCAAGCGACCAGCCCATATCGGCCTCCAGCGGGTTCGTCAGGCCGTCGGTATCTTGTCCGACGATCACGTGTCCCTTCTCCAGCCTGAGCACGCGCTGAGCCTCGACCGCGAACGGTCGAATGCCGAATTCATCGCCGCTTTCCATCAGCGCGTCCCAAAGCGCCTCCGCCTGCGCGGACGGCGCGTGAATCTCATAACCCAGCTCGCCCACAAACCCGATCCGCAGGACCCGAACGGGGATTCCACTCAGCCGGCCCGTTCTCACGGCCATGTACGGAAAGGCCGCGGCGGAAAAATCGATATCCGAGTCCAGCTCGTCGAGCATGGCGCGCGAGCGCGGACCGGCGACGTTGAACGCGCACGCGGCCGAGGTCACGTCGGCGATATCGACATCCAGCCGCCACTGCGCCTGCCGCCAAAGCAGCGCGGGGTACATCTCTTCAGCGCCGGTGGTGCTGGCGGTAACGTAAAAGTGGTTCTTCGCCAGACGCGCGGCAACGCCGTCGTCGACCACCACCCCCGCGTCGTCGAGAACCATCGCGTAGCGAACGCGGCCCACCCTGAGCCGGTGATAAGACAGCGTGTACATTCGGTTGAGAAACTCGGCCGCGCCGGGACCGCGAACCTCGAATCCGCCCAGCGTCGAGACATCGATTATCCCGACTCCGGCGCGCACGGCCCGGACTTCCTCATTGATGAGTCGGGCGCGGTCACGCTTCGGGCCGTAATAGGCGGGGCGCAGCCACACGCCCGAAGTCATCATCTGGGCGTTCAATTCGACATGACGGTAATGCAGCGCGGTGCGCCGCACGGACTTGAATCCGCGTCCGGCTAGATGGCCGAATTTCTCCGGAAATACCGGCGGACGGCTCGTCGTCGCGCCAATCTCCGCTAGAGGACGCCCTGTCTCCCGGGCAACCAGCCTGCCCGCGCCGAGCGCGGACTGTCTGCCCTGACTCGGTCCCATGCCCATTGCCGTGTAACGCTTCAAAAGCTCTATGTCTTCGAAACCCTCCGCGATCGCGTCGCGAACGTCGTGGGCGGTGACGTCCTCGTCGAAATCCACGAAGTCGAGGCCGTCGGGATGTTCCGAGCCGAACCAATAGCAGCCCGCCCCGCCGTCATTCAGGCGGCTCGGCTGCGCGATGGGGCCCGGCGCCGGCGAGCCTAACCGGTCGGAACCGGCGCTTTGCGCGGCGGACAGACCGGCGCGGCGGCCATCCTCAATCAGGGCGTCGAGGCCGAAAACTCCATTCACCGATCCCGCCGCGAACGCGTTGGGCGGGATTGAAACGACCTCGAACGAACCCGAAGCCTCACTCAGTTGCAGCTTCGCTCCGGCCTGGCACAACAGGCCGGCGGCGGGAGCGGCGCCGGTCGAAACGCATAGCAGGTCGCAGTCGATGCGCTCTCGCTCGTCGGCAACGACTCCCGAATCGAGTACGCGGCCCACCAGCACCGCCGCGATATTGAGCTTGTCGGCACGCGCAACGGCCTCGGACACGGCGCGGCCCTCCAGCACCCGAATGCCTCGTTGCCTGGCCGCGCGGGCCAGCGGATCGCCGCCCGACGCGCTTCCGGGATCGACAATCGCGGCCACGTCAACGCCGCTGTCGGCCAGATCGAGCGCCACTCCGTAGCCGCCGCCGTTCGAAGTGAACACGACGGCCCGCCGTCCGGGCCTGACGCCGTAGTTCCTAATCAGCCGCTGCGCCGCGCCGCCGAACATGATGCCCGGCAGATCGTTGGCGCGGAAAAGCGGCGGCTGTTCCAGCAGCCCGGTGCAGGCGACCACCGACCGGGCGCGAACTTTATGCAGTCTGTTGCCGCTGATGATCGACAGCCAGTTATCCGTAAACCAGCCCGTGCAGGTTGAATCCGTCATCACCCGCACGTTCGGCTGATCCGCGATGCGCTCCTGAAGCGCGCTCAGGGTCTGCGCCGCCGTTGACGTATCGGGGGCGAATCGATGAAACGCAAGCGATCCGCCAGGCGCGGGTCCGCGTTCGACGAGCAGCACGTCGGCGCCCGCTTTCGCCGCCTCGGCGGCGGCCGCCAGCCCCGCCGGACCCGCTCCAATCACGGCCACGTCGCAAAACTCGTAAGCCTTGTCGTAATAACGCTTGGGGGCGGCGGGGTTTACCCGACCCAAACCGGCCGTTTGACGGATCAGCTTTTCCCAATAGTTCCAGACGCCGCGCGGTCTGAAGAACGCCCTGTAGTAGAAACCCACGGGCAAAAACCATCTGAACCGTTCCAGGATCGAAGCCCGATCCGATTCCAGACTGCCGACGTAGTTCTGCCCGACGACGGTCATTCCAGACTCGATTTTGCGCACGTCGGCCCACACGTTCGGCTCGTCGCCGACCTGCACGAGCGCGCCGCCATCGTCGCCCGACATGCTCATCGACCCGCGCGGCCGGTGATATTTGAACGACCGCGACAGCAACCGTATCCCGTTGGCGGCCAGCGCGCTGGCTATCGTGTCACCCGCGAAGCCTTCGATCTCCCGATCCTCGAACGAGAACCGCACCGGAGAGTTGCGGTCTACATAATTGCCCGAAGGGGCGGGCAGTCGATCGACTCCGCCGTTCAAGGTCTCGACTCGAAATCCGTGAAGCGTTCGTCGCGGTCGAACATGCTTTCAGGCGGGTACGTGCGAACGATTTCGTCGGTGACGGTGTTGCGCTCGGCGATAAACCAGTAGCTCGTCGGCACGTGGTACCACCACTCGCGCACCACGCCCGCCTCGTTATCGAGCATGAAGAGGTGATCGGCCCAATCGCGGTCGCTCGCCGCGGCGGGGTCCGGCTCGGGCGTTACCTCGCCGGCGCATACGAATTCCCCTATGTTGCGGGGGCCGTTGAGCGGGCACGGCATTATCTTCAACGGCGCATCCTCAATGCCCCACCGACGCGGCGCCTTTTTCACCAACCTGCTCGAAGTCGGCGAACCGGCTCAGCCGAAATGGCCGCAGGATTTCAGGCACGCGCCCCATAGCGAGCGTTTCGGCCATCCGCCGTCCGCAGACGGGCGTCGCCTTGAATCCCCAGGTGCCCCATCCCGCGTCGATGTAATAGTTCCGCAAAGGCGTCTCGCCCATTACCGGGCTGAAGTCGGGAGTCATGTCGCAAATCCCCGCCCACTGCCGCAAAACGGTTACTTCCGAAAGAAACGGGAACAACTCGAGGGTGTTTGCCATCAAACCTTCCTTGAATTCGAGACTAGAGCGGCTTGCGTACAGGCCGTAAGGGTCCGTGGCGCCGCCCATCACGAGCTCGCCGCGCGACGTTTGCCATATATACGTGTGCAGGCTCCCCGAGACGATGATCGGGTCGAGGAAGGGCTTGAGCGGCAGCGAAACACACGCCTGCAGAGGGACGGTGTGGATGGGCAGTCTGAACCCGGCCATGGCCGCAACCAGCGAGCTCGATCCCGCCACCGCCTGCAACACCTGGCGGCATCGGACCGGGCCGCGATTGGTCATGACCCCCACGACCCGGCCGTCACGTTGCAGCACATCCGATACTTCGGTATTCATGTGCACCTCGACGCCGCGTTCAGACGCGCCCGCCGCGTACCCCCACGCCACGGCGTCGTGTCGCGCCGTCGCGCCGGGCGGATGGTGGAGCGCTCCCAATATCGGGCACCGCGTACCGGCGGAGACGTCGATTCCCGGCGCCAGGCGTTCGATATCGTCAGGGTAGATGACCTCCGAGTCGACGCCCAGATGCTTGTTGACTTCGGCGCGCCAGCGCATGGTCCGCATCGCCGAGTCCGAATGCGCCAGAGTCAGATGGCCGCGCTCGGAATAGAGGATGTTGAATCCAAACTCGTTGCTCAATCCGCGCCAGAGATCCAGCGCCTCGGCGTAAAATCGCACACCGTCCGGAGTCAGGTAATTGGCGCGGATGATCGCCGTGTTTCGGCCGGTATTTCCGCCGCCCAGATATCCCTTGTCGAGGACGGCCACGTCCGTGACGCCATGGTCTTTGGCCAGGTAGTAAGCGGCGGCGAGTCCGTGCGCGCCCGCGCCGATTATCACCACGTCGTAGCTGCTCTTCAGAGGCGTGGCGGGCGGAATCATGCGTCTCGGCGAGCGCCGCCCGAACAGGGCATGTCTGAGAAGGCTAAATGGCAATTGTCATTTCAACCGGGGCAGGAAGCACACGGCGTCACATAATAAGCTGGCGCGCGCCGGAGGACTTCGCCGAAACACGCGCCGAGGTTCACGCATAAGCCCCGCGCGCCCTCGAGCGCTGCCGCGCCGGGGCCATCGGTCACTTGCGCGAGGGCATGACCACGATCTCGATCTCGGTCGGATCGATGCTGAACCACGCCACGAGCTCTACGAGCATCGAGACGCGCACGACGTAGCGACCGGGCTCGTCAGGCGCCCACAATTGCCCGGCGAACGCGTACCCGCGTCCTGGAGGAATTTCGCCGAATGAGTGGCCCAGCAGCGGAAGGCGGCCTTCGTATTGCGGCTGTTCGATCTCGGATCCATCGTCATCAATTGCCCACCAGCGCCAGCCCAGGCGTATGCTGGCCTCGTCGTTCCAGCTCTTCCGTCCGGTGTTGAGCGCGTCAACGTGCAGCGGCAGACGCTCGCCGGGGGCTGCAACGAAGCTGGCTGGCGTGCGCAGCGCGAGACTGGCGAACATAGCGTCCGCGCTGCCTTCAAACGCGGCCGGCTCGACAGGCTCCACCCGCACATTACGCTCCAATAGCTGCTCTCCGTCGGCGGCTGCGCGCAGCACGTAGTGGCCGGTCTGCGTTGGCGTAAACATGTGCATCGGAGTCGCGCGCACCTGGCCAGGCCGCAGAAACGGGGGAGGAAGCACGTCGGATTCAAACGTGAGCGCGACTGAACCGTCCTCCCGAACCCATTGCGCCTTAACGCGGCGCACGCGCGAGTCGCCCGGCGGCGTCCAGGGAGCCTCGTTGGGATTGTGCATGACGAGCGCGTCGACAAAACCGATCCCCGGCGCGACCACTTCCGCCAGAAGCGTGGCGTCCAGGTCGGCCCAGCGATCGGCGGCGGGGCGCGCGGGATCGGCCAGCGTTATGAAGAAGTGGCGATCGACCCGGCGCAGGTCCACCACCCACGGACCGGCGGCAAATTCTTCCCACAGAGCCTTATCCGGGCCGCTGACTTGGGCGAGGTCCACGACGACCGTCCGGATCCCGTACGCTTGCAGACCGGCGGCGAGCCCCGCAAGCTCGCCTGCCATCAGATCTTGCGTCGCATCGCGGAAGTGCCAGGTCTGCTTCCAGACGTGGCCCGAATACCCGTTGACCATCGGTCCGGCGCCAGCCTCGGTGACCATCCAGAGCCGCCGGATCTCCTGGTTTCCCGAGACTGGAACGAAGAGCATGGGGCCCGGCGTCGTTTCCCGAAGGGCGGCGCGCAACGGCGCGTTGGTCGGAATGGAAAACGTGGCGAGCGGCCTGGGCGCGGCTTCGACCAGAACCAGCGCGGCCGTCAGGAGTCCGACGAGTGGCGCGGCCAGCGACCATCGCGGCAACCGGCGGGCGATCGCGCACACGCCAATGCCCGCAAGCACCGCGGCGGCAAAATGCGCCAGCAACGAGAACCGCGCCACGACGCGGATTCCCCGGAACACGGGAACGTTCTCAAACAGCAGCAGGTACGGGAGCTCGACGTCGCTGACGATTTCGTGCCGTTTCCAGTGTGTTCCGAGCGAGAACAGTACGGCGGCGGTGGCGAGCGCCAGCAGCAGTATGGTGACGGTTCGCAGCGACCTGCCGGTCGCGCGCCGTCCGATGAGTCCGGCTCCCGCGCCCAGGGCCGCCAAAAGCGGCGGGACAAAGCCGGGGAACACGCGGCGCTCGCCGGTGGGCACCGGAAAGCGCTCCGCCAGCGCCTCGTGCCAGCGCAGGCGTCCCGAGGGCGACAGGTAGTCCCGAAGCTGCGCCGACCAGCCTTGCACCTCGGTAACGTCGCGTTCCGCCCTCCAGGCGTCGGCGAAACTCAGGTACCCGTGCACGATGGGAACAAACGGCGCGCTGACCGCGATTCCGGCGGCGAGCATGGCCAGGCCCGACCGAAAGTCCCGGTCTATCACGACCCGGCGGCAGGCTGGCGCAACGACGAACGCCGCGTAGACCATGGCGGCCATCACTCCCAGATGCGCGTTCGTGGCGAACTGGACCCATACCATCAACGTCGCCAGCGCGAAATCCGGCCAGCCGCCGCCGCGCCATACGCGGATGCCAAACAGGAGCACGAGCGGCAGCCACCAGGCCCCCAGAAACTGAAAGTGATTCGCGTACGCCAATTGCAGCGGTCCGAAGGCGTAGACGGCGCCCGCGAGCACCGCGCCGGGACGCGAGCGGGTCAATACCAGGACAGTCGCGTACATCGCGCCAGCGTTGAGGACGTAGGCCGCGACGTGCGTCAGGCTATAGGCCAGCACCGGATTCTGAGTGGTCCAGGCGAGCGGCCCGTAGATGGGGAGGAATCCGAGCAGCAGATCGGACCCAAAGAGCGCGCCGCCCGATCCAAAATAGAAATTGCCCTCGAAGAAATCGCCGGGGCTGGAAAACAGGGCGGTGCGCATCCCTTCCAGCAGGCTCAGCGTCCAGAGTTGATCACCGCCGGGTTTGTAGGCGATATGCGTGCCAGGGACGAGCCACAGCGGGTGCGTAAACACGAGCGCGGCGGCAGCGTAGAACAGCGCGACGGCCGCATGCCGCCGGCGACGCTCCTCGAAACACCAGGCCGCCGCCAGCCGTCCCCGCGCCAGCGCCGCGAGGAGCAGCCTCCGAGACGATTCCGCCGAGCGCGTCCCCATCCCGTTCTCCTCGATGTAGCGCTTACACCCGCCCGAAACTACCGGGAACGACGCGCCGGTCGGTCAGCGGGTGGAATGCTGCGTCTCGGAGAACACCGCCCGCAAAGGGCATGTCGGAAGAGGCCGAACGGCAACCGTCACTCGCCCGGTTCGTCGCGCCATATCGGCTGAAGCGCGTACCAGCTCCGATGGCCGCGCTGAATCAGCGCGGTAAGCTGGTCCGCCATTCGCTGGACGCCCTTAGCGACGTCGGAAGCGCCGCGGCCCAGATCGGAGAGATCGACCGCGGGCAAGAATTCAACCAGCAAGTCGCCGTTTCCAGCCCGCTCGATGCACGTCGGCAAGAACGGCGCGCCGGTCCGGATCGCCAGCGACACAGGCCCCGTCGGAAGCAATGTGGCGCGACCGCACAGTTCGACCTCGACGCCTTTCCCGACGACGGTCCGATCGGCAACCAGCCCTACGATCTCGCCCTTCCGCAGAGCTCGCAGCAATTCGCGGGCGGCTCCCGCGCCTTCATGCAGCTTTATGCCGCCCGTGCGCCGCATCCGGTTCATGAGCATCCCTAGCCAGAGAGGCTCGACCTGTTCTCCCACGCTGTGGAATCCGCCGAAACGCCGCGCGCATTCCGACCCGGCCAGGTCCCAATTTCCCATGTGAATCGAAAACAGCACGACGCCCGCGCCTCCGGAAAGTGCGGCCTCCAGCGGCCCGGTATCCGGCTTAACGCGAGAATGCCGTCCCCACAGATCCGGCCATGCCAGCGTGAAGAATTCAACCATGTAGCGGGCATAGGATGCGTAAACGGCCGCCGCCGCCGCGTCGACGGCCGCGTCGGTCGCCGCTGCTCCCATACCAATGCGCAAATTGGCGCGAAGCTGCCGCTGGCGCCGACCGCCCAGGCGGTAGAACCGGCGAGCGACCCACGCGGCGGCGGCGTCGACCCACCGGGCGGGAATCCACGACAGCGCCAGCGTGCCGGCCAGCAACAGCCGGTAGAGAAACTGGTGCGCAAGCCTGGGCATCAATCCGCGGCCATCTGATCAGCTACTCAAGGTGATGTCGGACGAACCGCTAGGAGTCGGCGAACTGAAAGCTATAGAGCGAAGCGTTTTTCAGGTGAAATCTCAGCTTCACCGCTCCCGGGATCAAGTTCACCGACTCTCGCCCGGCCCAGCGCACGTGATGACGCACGCTGTCGCCCGTGAACGTCTCGCATTTCTCCCTTGAGTAATCGCTCCACACGTTGTTCCAGCTGTCCATCACCTCCACCTGGATGTAGCCGTTCGGCTCGCACACTCCATTGATATAGAGGTTGGCGCCGGTCGAAAACAGCGGCTTGGTCTCCACCCAGCCCTCTCGCACGGTGGCGTCCAGCGATACGTAACCGTCGAGCCGCAGCGTCGCCAGACACAGGTGGTGGCCGTCCCGACCGAGCGTCGGGTCTTTGGCCTCGGGCACGTCAAGACCTTCTTTGGCGCCGACGATCCACCAATCGTGGTGAACGTTCATGCCGCCGTAGTAGAAGCGAATCTCGTCACCCACGACGAGCGGCTGCGTGGGCATCTCGACGTCGAACTCGTCATAGCTGCCGGCGGCGCCGCGGTCTATGAGCGGTCTGTGGTCCAGCATCTGGTTCCAGTTCACGCCGTCACGGCTGTAGTGCAGGTACATATCGACGGTGTTGTCCACCTGATGCAGCACGTTGAGCAGCCCAAGGTGCATGTCGCCCGCCCGCCACGGCACAAAACCGTAGTAGCCGTCGTCCAGATTCGCCTCTTCGCCCGGATCCCAAAGCAGCTCCGGCTTCGGCCAGTTGAGCACGTCGGTGCTCTCGGTTCTGTAGATTCGACGCCTTACGCCCCACACTCCCTCAGGTTTGCCCGGCACGACCGGGCAAAACCAGTTATCCATCGCTGGATGGCCCGACCCGCCCGCGGAGCCTCCGTACCTGCCCCACAAAACGTACTTGCGGTCGATCGGGTCCCACGTGAGGATCTGAACGTCGCTAATCCAGTCCGGGATGACCGGATTGCCCTCATACGGCGTCCAGTCGATTCCGTTTGGCGAGAAGGCCATGCGCAGGCCGCCGCCCGCCTCACCGCCGTAAGCCAGCTTGGCGTGCTTCACGTTTGGGTCGTGGAACAGATAGAGCATCTTGTAACGCCTGGACGGATCCGACTCCTGCTCGTCCAGCAATACCGACGGGCAAATGACCTCCGCGTACGGCGGGTGACCGAAGACGGTGTTCGTATCGTGGCCATCGACGTGATGTTTGCCGAGGGCCGGCTTCTTCCAGTTAAGGCCATCTTCCGAACAGGCGTAGTAGATTCGCCCGCGCAGCGTCTGTTCGGTGAAGTTGAACTTGTCGATGGTTCCGTATTCATAGAAGTCCTGGTACCACGACTGAAACATGCCGTTCGCCCGGTCGTGGGCAACGTTGAAGCAGCTCGTCCTGAAGTAGGTGTTCCCTTCCCAGGGCTTGTCGCGGCGAATCAACGGGTTGTCCGGGTGCTTTTTCGGCGTGTGCTGACGCCTGGTGACGTTCTTGACGACGGCGATGACGTCGTTATCGATGAATAGCTGGCTCGTATCGCCTACGTCTTTGTAAACCTTGTCCTCTGAGTACGCTACGTACACTCCAACTCCTCCAAACGTCCTATGTGTTGGACTCCGACTCGGTTCCGTTTTTGGATCGGCGGTTCAAATCAGCCGCCTTGGTTCCTTCGCCTCATTATCCCCCGGGGCACGTCGCCCAGCAGCACCTCGTGGGGAACGATGCGCCGCGAGCGGTCGGCGAGGGGGAGTTCGACCCGGCGTCCGCCCAGCTCGTGCGAGCTGCGCGTGGCCATGGCGAGCTCGAGCGCCGCGAGCGCGTCGTCGCCGCTGCACTTTGGCGCGTTTCCCGACTCGATGCAATCGATAAGGTCGTAAATCGCGTTGACTCCCGGACTGCGCTGACGCAACGGCGGCGGAAGCGCGCGCCTCGCCGGCGCTCTGTTACGCATACCGTCGGGCGGGTCGTCGAGCACCCAGTGCTCGGCGGTCCGTCCATCTTCGATAATCCGGATCATTCCTTCGGCGCCGGTAACGTCGAAAGACCATTCGTTGGGTCCGTTGAAGAACGTCCTGAAATAGCCCCTGGCGCCGTTCGCAAACCCCACGTAACCCGCACCCTTGAATTCGTTATCGGAGTCCGATGGATCCAGCTCCGCCTCTCCCATGACCCACTCGACGTGCGATCCGGCCAGCATCGTCATCGTCGTCAGCAGATGGCTGCCGTTGTGCGAAATGCCGCAATTGCCCAGCGCCTGGACGTGCAGAAGGTCTCCGATCAGCCCGTCTTCGATCATGGCGACCGCCTGGAGATATCCATCCCGCCAGCGGCGGCCGCAGTTTACGGCCAGCACGATACCAGACTCGCGGCAAGCGGCGACCACGCGGTCCGCGTCCTCCAGGGAGATCGCTATCGGCTTCTCGGCCCATATCGCCTTGACGCCATAATCGCCCGTTGCGATCTCGACCAACACTTCCGCTCTTGGCTTTGTGGACGTGCAGACGCTTACGATGTCGGGCGTGGTCTCCCGCAGCATCTTCTTGTAGTCGTCGTACGTGGCGTCGAAGCCCCACTTGCGTTCGACGGCCTGGCGCTGCTCGGCCCACGTGTCGGCCATGCCCACGAGCTGGACTTCCGGCGTCTCCATGTAGCAGGCGATATGCGAAAAGGGCAACGGATGGCCGTCGTATTTCTCGATTTCCTCGTCGATCGTGCTGGCGATCCGCCCCAAGCCGATTACCGCGGCCCTGTACTCACTCATTCCACTCCTCCGTACATCGCCCATCAGCCGGTGAATACGGTCGCCGGCTCGTCATTCAGTTGGTCAAGATAGATTCGAGCCGGTCCATAGTGACGGTAATGATAGTTCCGCTCCTCGCGAACCGCCGGCGCCGCTACATTTTGCACTCCTGGACGACTTCATGCGGATGTCGGCTGACGGGACTCGCGGGGCGGAATTACGGCTGGGTTATCATTCAAACGCCCCACAGGAAACTGCCGCTCGGGCGCGACCCAGGAGCACCTCGATGGCCGTTGAAGCGGTCGGCATGACCGACCAACAAATCGAGCGATTCCATTCCGAAGGCTATGTCGTCGTCCCGGACGTGTTCGACCCCGAACGCGACTTCGCTCCGCTGCTCGCCGACTACGGTGAACTGCTGGACCGAATCGCCGGCGAGATGCGGAATCAGGGGGAGATCGCCCATTACGACCCGACCGGCTCGTTTCAGCAACGGTTTCTCGAAGTAATCGAACAGGTCGGCCAGCTTTACATCCAACCGTTCGACATTTCCCTCCCGCAGAAGAACATCGGGCACGACACGCCTATGTATCTGGGCAAGGCGGCCTTCGACCTGATCCGCCATTCCGCTCTGCTGGACCTGGTCGAGTCGCTCGTCGGACCGGAGATCTATTCCAATCCGATTCAGCACATCCGGCTCAAGGCTCCCCAGGGAGTCGTCGGTCCCGGCCTGCGTTTGAAGGGAACGGTTCAGCTAGGCGAAAACATCGCCACCACCACGCCCTGGCACCAGGACAGCGGCGTGGCGATGGAAAACGCCGACGACACCGAAGTCATCTCGGTTTGGGCGCCGCTCGTGGATGTTGACGAGTACAGCGGTTGTCTCGCCGTGATCCCCTGGAGCCAGCGCGATGGACTCGCGCTGCACTGTCCGCGACCGTCCGCGCTGACGATCCCGGATGACTCCCTTCCGGTCGGCCGAATGAAGCCGGTCCCGATGAAGGCGGGCTCGGTTCTGCTATTCACAAGATTCACCATTCACCGCGCCATGCCGAATCTCAGCGACCACGTGCGGTTGAGCTTCGACTTCCGCTACCAGCGTCCCGAGCTTCCAACCGGACGCGAGCTCTTCCCCGGATTCCTGGCGAGGAGCCGCAAAAACCCGTCCGGGGTCTTGCGCGATCACGCCGAATGGGCGCGTCTGTGGCTCGATACGCGCCGCGCGCTTGCCAACAAGCAGCTTCCGCCGTTCAACCGCTGGAACGCCGACGTGCCCCAATGCGCGTGAAACCGCGGCCCTGGAACCGCTGAGTCGCCAGCGACCACGGGCAACGCGGCCATCCGGCCTTCTGATCTAAACGGCGCGAGGGGATTGAGATCTCTTCGGGTCTGGTAGCAGTTTGCTGGCGAGCGCGTTACACGACCTAACGCCTGGAGCGGAAGAGGGGATTCGAACCCCTGACCCTCTCCTTGGCAAGGAGATGCTCTACCGCTGAGCTACTTCCGCATGGCCGTTCGAGGAGCCAATTACAGTTTAATACCTCTGCGCAACGGCGGCATCCGCCCGGCGGCGGGGATGAGTTATATCTTGGTCCGAATACCCAAGCGCGCCGGCACTGGCCGCGCCGGGGCCGAGGTCCGACCTCGGGTCATACCTCGATTTGCAGCTTACGGACTAAAACGGAACGGCGGATATCTGTCGGTGGTGACCAGGAAGCCGTAGGCAGTGACCCTGAAGCCCCAGCGAAGCGTCCCTTCGACGAACGTGAACATTCCTCCTGGATACCGGCCGCCGATTACGGAGCCCAGCGATAGACGACCGGCAGCCGCGCCGGGTCCGTGACCGCGTGGTCGGTGTGGTGCGAGATGTGAACGCTGCCAACCCCGCAATCTCCGAACTCATCGCACGAGATCACGCCAATGATGCCCTGGAATCCGGCCGTGTTCAGCAGCGCCTCGCGGAGCCTGGCCCGGTCGATGTAGAGCGTGCCGTCCACTTCGACGGCTACCTGCTCTATGGCCCTTAGCAGCACAGTCGCCGCGTCGTAGGCGTGGGCGACGTAGGCCGACGAAGGCGCCTCGCCGTATCTGTCGCGATAGAGCGGGGCTAGCTCCTCGCCCTTCCTGCCGGTGGCCTCGTTGGCGTTGTTTCCGATGTCCAGCCCCGGACCCGGAAAGTAGGCGCCCTCCGATTCCGGTATGCCGAGAAATTCGGGTACGAGCAGCGCCGCGCCCGCGATGAGCGTCACGCCGTCGAGACCGGCCACGTCGCCCATCTGCCGGACGATGCGCGCGGCTTCGTTGACGAAGAGCGGGAAGAACAGACCGTCCGGACCGCCAGCCGCGATCTGCCTGAGCACGGGCAGCATGTCCGTATCTCCCTTTTTGACGGAGAACACGTCAACCGATCCGCCAAGCTCTTCGAACTCGACGGCGAACGCGCCGGTGAGTCCGGTTGTGTAAGGGTCGCCGTCATGAATGGCGGCCACGTTGCGCAGGCCCAGGTCGTTGTAGGTGAACTGGGCGACGGCCCGCGCCTGGTAGAGGTCATTGTTGGCCGTGCGGTAGTAGCCAGGGTAATTGTTGGACCCGGCGGCGCCGCGCAGGTCGGAGGTGAGCGACGGCGAGGTGGTGGACGGCGCCACCATTACCAGGCCCGCCTCGCTGATGACTGGCGAAGCCTCCGCCGCGGCCACCGAGCAGCTAGTGCCGATGACACCCACGACCCGGGGATCCCCGATCACGGTCTCGGCCGCCGCGCGGCCGCCCTCCGCCGCGCAGCGCGAGTCGATGCCGGCGCCAAGCGAAACGCCGCGCCCCTTGACGGGTCCGAAATCAGCCACCGCCAGCTCCACGCCGCGATGGTTCGCCACGCCCAGTCCGCTGGCGCCGGTAAGTGAGTTCATCGAGCGTATCTGGATGGTCTCGCCGGGGGCTGCCTCCACGGCCCCGAGAGGGCCGGGCTCGAAATCCCGCGGGCCGCAGGCGGCCGCGGCCAGCCACATGCCGGAAAGCAGGCCAAGCCAGGCGCAACGCCGGCGGAGCGAAAGCGCCTGCCCCATCCTCGGCGCATGGTCACGCATCAGCGCTCCTCGAATGTTCATATCTGGGCGAATTAAACCGGACTCAGGCGCGAAGGCGCATCATCCTGCCGGGCCTCGCGGGCCCAAGTTGGCTGTAGGACAGTACCACGTTCGAATTAGCGGCGGCTCTGTAAGTCCTCGGCCCTGCATCGTTCACCAGCCACTCCATATCCAACAGCTATTTGGTCAACTGCCCTCGACTAATACGGTCTCGAAATGCTCAATTCAATCTTCACCGTTGCCGGCGGGTCGCAGATAGGTAGTATGGCTAGAGAGCTATGGCGGCAACAACAACCAAACTGACCACGGCAGTCAAGGCCTACCTCACCGACCTCCGCAACATCCGCGCGTCCGGTGGGGCGACCGGTGAGCGTTCGTACTACCCGCCCTTGACCAATCTGCTGAACGCGGTGGGCGGCGCCCTCAAACCCAAGGTTTTCTGCATCAGCGAGATGGCGCAGCAGGGCGCGGGGCATCCCGACGTTGGCCTGTACGCCGCCAGGCAAGTACAGAAGGGGAAGCCACGCGAGGGCCAACTCCCCGAGTGCGGAGTGGTCGAAGTCAAGCCTGTCGGCGACGACGCCTGGCTGATCTCCGAGAGTGACCAGGTCAGCCGATACTGGGCCAGGTACCGGCTGGTGCTCGTGACCAACACCAGGGACTTCGTACTGCTGGGCGAGGACGCTTCGGGCCGTCCAGCAAAGCTTGAGAGCTTCCGGCTGGCCGGCGGCGCCGAGGAATTCGACCAACTGCTGCAAACACCGCAAGCCTTCGCGCGCAAGGTGGGGCCCGGCCTGAGAGAGTACCTGTGCCGGGCACTCTCCCATCATGCGACGCTCGTTGAACCCAAGGACCTGGCATGGCTGCTGGCCTCCTACGCGAGAGACGGGCTGGCGAGAGACGGGCTGGCGAGAGTCGAGGCGGCGGGCGACCCGCCGTCCCTCCGCGCGGTGCGGACGGCGCTGGAAGAGGCCCTGGGGGTGCGCTTCGAGGGTGAACGCGGCGCGGCCTTTTTCCGCTCGACGCTGGTGCAGACGCTCTTCTACGGCGTCTTCTCCGCCTGGGTGCTCTGGGCGCGCCAGAAGCCGCCCCCAACCGGCACGTTCGACTGGCGCACCGCTGTCTGGCACCTGCGAGCTCCCGTCCTGCGGGCGCTCTTCCAGCAGCTATCAGACCCTGGCCGGTTGCAGCCCCTGGGACTGGTCGAGGTGCTTGACTGGACGGCGGCGGCGCTGGACCGCGTGGAGCGCGGGGCCTTCTTCGACCGATTCAGCGAGGGCGAGGCCGTGCCCTACTTCTATGAGCCATTCCTGGAGGCGTTCGACCCCGCCCTGCGCAAGCAGCTTGGCGTCTGGTATACGCCTGCCGAGGTGGTGCGCTACATGGTCGCCCGCGTGGACAGGGCGCTCAAGGACGACCTTGGCATCGCGGACGGGCTGGCGGCCGGGAACGTCTACGTACTCGACCCCTGCTGCGGCACTGGCGCGTATCTGGCCGAGGTTCTGCGCCGCATCGCCGCAAACCTGGAGGGCCGCGGAATGGGCGCTCTAACCGGAGCGCGGGTGAAGCAGGCGGCGATGGAAAGGGTGTTCGGCTTCGAGATCATGCCCGCTCCGTTCGTGGTCGCGCACCTACAGGTCGGACTCACGATGCAGAATCTCGACGCGCCGCTGTCCGAGGACGGCACGGAGCGCGCCGGGGTCTTCCTGACCAACGCCCTCACCGGCTGGGAGCCGAGGGTGCAGAAGCCGCTGCCGTTCCCTGAACTGGAGGAGGAGCGGGATCGCGCCTTGCAGGCGAAGCAGGAGGCGCCGATCCTAGTCATACTGGGCAATCCACCATACAACCGTTATCCGGGTGTGGGAATAGACGAGGAAAGGGAACTATCTCTAGCTTACCGAGCCACAAAAAGGGTAAAGCTGCACGAAAAGAAGGCGCTGAATGATCTGTATGTGAGATTCTTCCGCATGGCGGAACGGCGCATCGCCGAGAAGACGGGCCGGGGCGTGGTCTGCTTCATCTCCAACTATTCGTGGCTTGACGGACTGGCCTTCGCAGGGATGAGGGAGCGCTACCTAGAGGCCTTCGACGAGATACGTATCGACAACCTGAACGGCGATAAGTACAGGACGGGCAAGACGACGCCGGACGGCGACCCAGACCCCAGCATCTTCTCGACGCCGGATGATCCGGTGGGCATCCAGGTTGGCACGGCGATCACGACGCTGGTGCGCAAGGCAGATCACGCGCCAACGCAGAAGGTCGGCTTCCGCCACCTCTGGGGGCGAGCCAAGCGTGAGGAGTTGACGGAGACGGCAGAGACGGAGCCGGATACGCTCTACGACACGATCCAGCCCGTCCTGCCGCTGGGCCTGCCCTTTGCGCCGCTGGCCGTCGGCCTGGACTGGTTCGACTGGCCGGCGCTGCCGGATCTGTTCCCAATCTCGTTTTCTGGGGCAAACACCAATCGAGACCCGTTCCTGGTTGACATTGATCTTGACCGGCTTCAGCGTCGCCTAACCGATTACTTTGACAAAGCCTTGAGTAACGACGAGATTGCACGTCGTTACCCCTTGGTTATGAAACCTCTGAAATACTTCGATGCTGATGCTACGCGAGAGACCTTAGTTCGTCGCGGCGGCCCACGCAAAACCGGATTCATCCCTTTCATGTACCGCCCTTTTGACACCCGGTCGCTCTATTGGGAGGCAGATACGAAGCTTCTGAATGACAAGCGCGCTGATTACTTGTCTCACGTATTCGACGACAACATGTGGCTGTCTACTGCTAGGCATTTAAGGAAAGGTGGGGTAGAACCGCAGGCATGTTTCGCACGGTGCTTATCTTCGCTTCACCTCATCGAACGCGGGTCAACAATGTTCCCCGTTTGGCTCCGAGATGACACATTCGGAGAGGACGTTGGCGGCGTAAGACGCCGCCCCAATCTGTCGCCCGCCGCCCAACGCTATCTCGAACGCCTGGGCCTGGGCGTGGAGGATCTGTTCCACCATGTCCTGGCGATGCTGCACGATCCGGCCTACCGCGAGGCCAACGCCGGGGCGCTGCGCATGGAGTGGCCGCGCATTTCGCTTCCGGGATGGCCGGACGGAAGCGCCCCCGGTGCGGCGGTCGAACTGGCAGCGTCTGCCAAGCAAGGCCGTGAGCTGGCCGCGCTGCTCGACTCCGATACGCCGGTTTCCGGCGTAACGACGGGTTCGCTGCGCCCTGAGTTCGCCGCCGCCGCCGTGCCGTCCACAGTTGACGGCGGCAACATGACAGGCGGCGACTTCGCTCTGACGGCGGGCTGGGGCCATTTCGGGCAGGGCCAAGCGGTCATGCCGGGCCGGGGCCGGGCCGTCGAGCGCGCCTACACCCAAGATGAACGCAAGGCCCTGGGCGCCCCTGTTCCCGTCATGCTTGAGGATGTAGGGGCGGGTTTCAAACCCGCCCCTACGGCAAGCATCCAGGGTGCCTCGTGGGACGCCGCTGGCATACATGCGGTTGGGGATGGATTCCGGGTCAAGCCCGGAATGACGGAGCCGTTCCGTATGCGCGCCAGTCTTCGACCGCAACCTTCGACAAGGCAGTCTCAATAGTAGGGGCGGGTTTGAAACCCGCCCCTACGCCGAGCGTCCAGGGCGCCTCGTGGGACCAGGCTGGCATCCATGCCGTTGGGGATGGATTCCGCGTCAGGCCCGGAATGACGGAGCGGGACGCCGTCGAGGTCGCCATCGCCAGGCCGGTACCGTCAACGGCAAACCCTGGTGGGGAAGGAGAGACTCGAACTCTCACGGACGCGAGGCCCACATGATCCTAAATCATGCCCGTCTACCAATTCCGGCACTCCCCCAAACACACCCGTCCGGGGTATAGGCATATCCTCGAACGCCTTCGATCCGCCCTGGCGTTCACTGCGGCTGTGCAACGGTGACGAATTATATTGCGCCGCAATACAGGGGCCGGCGCGGCGTATGCCCGCTACTGGTTACACGCGCCAATTACCATGGTTCGACAGAGCCTGTCCCGAGCGAAGTCGAAGGGCTCGCCACGCACGGAGACAACGGCGCGGCGTCTCGTATAAAGCTGGTCCCTGTCTACTGCAAGTTGACGAACAGCCCGCCGTCGACCAGCAGGCTCACGCCGGTTATATAGCCGGCTTCGTCGGATGCGAGAAACGCCACCGAACCGCCGATGTCCCGGGGCGTTCCCAATCTTCCGGCGGGTGTGCGCGACTCCATGTACGAACGCTTGGCGGGATCGGAAAGATCATCGACGTTGATGTCCGTTTCGATAGTTCCCGGAGCGACCGAGTTGCACGTTATTCCATACGGACCGAGCACTATCGCCATCGATCGCATAAGCGACTCCTGACCCGATTTGGTGGGCGTGTAATGGCACTGCATTGCGCCGCCCACCTTGGCGCTGATAGAGCTGATGGAGATGATGCGGCCCTCGATCCCGCGGTCGATCATTATTCGCGCAGCCGCCTGCGAGCACAGAAACGTGCCCCTCAGATTGACCGCGTGAACCCGATCCCACAGCTCGACGGGCATGTCGAGAAAGTCGTGGAACGGGCAGATGCCCGCGTTGTTCACCATGACGTGCAGGGCGCCGAACCGGTCGAGGGCGGCGTTCATCATGCTGTCTACGTCGGGCTGCGAGGCCACGTCGGCTTGCACGACGAGTCCCGCGCGGCCCATCTCCTCGATTTCCCGCAGAACGGCGCGCGCGGCATCCAGGCGCTCGTTGTAGTTGATAACCACGTCGGCCCCGCGACGCGCCAACGCAAGACAAATACCCCGCCCAATCCCCCGCGAACCGCCGGTGACGAGCGCGACTCTGCCCTCAAGATCCATAGTCGATCAACCCCTTCGTGAAGCCGCCGGCGCGTATGTCGGATTCTCTCCGACCGGCAATCGCGGCGCGCCTTGACGCCATCGAGACCCGCGGCGCTTTGGATTGGGCTGGCGCTACCTTGACGGCAAGGTGTTGATCGGTTCGCCGATCGCTTCCCAGGCGGCCTCGCCGACAAGCTCCGAAAAGGTCGGATGAGCGTGAATTACGTCTCGCAGATCGTCAAGAGTGGCCTCGAGCTTGATGGCCAGGACCCCCTCGGCGATGACGTCGGAGGCGCCCGCGCCGATGATGTGCATGCCCAACACTTCGCCGTACTCAGCGCCGGCGACAACCTTCAGGAACCCCTCCGGTTCGCCGAAGGCCCGCGCCCTTCCGCTCGCCATATACGGGAATTTCCCTACCACCGCGTCGCCAAACTGCTCACGGGCCGCCGCCTCGGTAAGCCCGACGCTGGCGACTTCGGGCACGCAAAACGTAGCGCCGGGCACCGCGTCGTAGTCGATTTCCATTTCATTGCCCGCCATGTTTTCGGCGGCGACGATACCCTGATGCGAGGCCAGATGCGCAAGCAGCTTCTTGCCGGTCACGTCGCCGATGGCGTAGACGCCGGCGACGTTCGTGCTCATGCGCCGGTCGACCTCGATTCCAGCTCTGCCGAACCCGACGCCGGCGGATTCGAGGCCAATGTCGCTGGTGTTGGCGCTCCGGCCGGTGGCGTTGAGAATGGCTTCGGTCTCGATCTCGTCGTCGCCGTCGAGGCCGCTAACCGTTACCGAAAACCGCCCCGGCGAACCACTGATGGCTTTCACGGCGGTCGATGTCCTGACGGCAATCTTCTGTCTGGTGAATTCGCGTTGCAGCGCGGCGGAGATTTCCTCGTCCTCGACGGGGACCAACCGGTCCAGCATCTCAACCAGCGTCACCTTGCATCCCAGGGTCGAGAAGAAGCTGGCCCACTCGACCCCAACCGCGCCTCCGCCAACGATGGCCATCGAGCTCGGCGTCTGCTGGAGTTCGAGCGCGTCGTCGCTGGTCATGACGCCGGGCAGATCGAACCCGGGCACGGGCGGGACCGCTGGCGAGGAACCGGTCGAAATAACGACGTTGCCGGCGGTTACCAGGTCCAGCCCGCCCGCTGTCAGCTCGACTTCCACAACTCCCGGGGCGACAAGTCTGCCGCGTCCGGCAACCACTTCGACGCCGGCCGAGGCGAGCAGCGCGCCGATTCCCCTGGAGAGCGTGGCCACGACTCTGTCCTTGCGCCGGGCGATCGCTGGCAGGTCGGCGGTCACGCCGGTTACGCGCACTCCGTAACTCTCCGCCGAGCTGGCCAGGTGGTACACTTCCGCGCTTCGCAGCAGCGCCTTGGTCGGAATGCAGCCGGTGTTGGTGCAAACTCCGCCGAGGTCGCCTTCCTCGACGATTATCGCTTTCAGCCCCAGCCGGCTCGCGCGAATGGCGCAAACATAGCCGCCCGGGCCCGATCCAATAACGCATACGTCGGCTGTCAAGGGCATTCGGCGGACTCCTTTTCTCGCAGGGCTAGGTGATTATCGCGCCGCCGGCGCCGGTCGACTTGTCCCTAACGGTCTTGGCCGCCTTCTCAAGCCTGGCGACCGCCGCTCCGATATCCCCGCCGGCGGCGGCGGCGGCAACGGCTTTGGCCGCCCGGTCGCACGCGGCGGTAAACGGCACGCAGAGCGCGCTCTTGACGAAGATCACCTCCACGAGCGATTGCAGGTCGCCGCTTACGCTGTCCAGTCGCTGGCGCGCGTCCGCTTCGAGCGACGCCTGACCCGCCGCGCCGGCGATATGCGCCAGCGCGGAGTTGATCTGGTCCTGTCCTCTTGTCATAGCCTTCCTAACCTTTTACAGCGATCGCGCGCGGCAACGCTTCGCGCCGCCGACCGATCTTCAAGCCGCGCCCGGCGTAATACGAGTCCGGCCTCTATTCGCCCGCCATAACGGGCGGCCCGGCGACCTTGTCCAGATCAACCTTCTCCAAACGGTCGAAGCCGTGTCCGTCAAACAAGTCTTCGGGGAAGGGGTTGGCTTTGCCGTACATACGACCGTACTTGGCCCCGATAAGCCGCCGGTCGGACGTGAAGGCAAAGTCGGCGCCTTCGCGCGTTTGGTCGATCTCGACGAGATCGTATTCGAGACTGCCCAGACCGATCTCGACGCCGGTATGCAGTTGAATCTCTTCGCTGGACCCGGCAACGATCGACGACGCCATCGAGAACTTGTGATCGCCCTCGTCCATGACGCCCCAATCCTCGGCCGCCGATCCCGGCATGCCCACCACTTCGGTCGCGCGATCCAGACATGCCTTGTCGAGGGCCACGGGGTCGTGGCCGGTAAAGATGCCGAGGTGCGGCGTGATAGGAACATCGGCGTGATCGACGCAGTCGCACCTGGGCGAAACGTCCAGCGCCATGTTCAGGAATCCGATCTTGCCGTCAAGCGCCTTCATCGTCGCCAGACACCCGTCCGCGACCGCGGCGTTGAACGCGCGGAAGTTTTCCTCCGGCCACGTCCATACTCCAGCCGTAGCCATCACTCCCAGGCAGCCCAGGCAGGTGGGGCACTTGGCCTTGTCCCATTCAAGCGTGCCGTTGGACCGGGAAAGCGCGCCGTGCGGACACAGGTCGGGGACCATGTCGAGAAGCGCCGGCGTTGCGTTTTCGGGGTGATATTCCACAGTCGCCGGGATGCCGTAGGTGGGGTGTCCACCCATGTGCACGTTGTACTTGCCGCGCTTCGACTGGGCGCCTATGCCGAGATTCTTGACCGACCCGCCGATCACTCCCATGGGGTGGCCCTTGAAGTGGGTGAGCACGATCATCGAGTCCGCCAGCGCGATCGCGTTGGCTACGTACGCTTCGCGCAGAATGTAGCCCTCTGGCATGGGAATCCGCATGTCGTCGGTCCCGTTGTACCCGTCGGCGACGATAAACGGACAGCCCAGCGTCGATGAGTTATAACCGTTGCGCTCCGCCGTCACCATCAGGTCCGGCGCGATGGATCGCGCGGCCCGCGGACCGTAGGTAAGCGTGGTCGTATCGCACACGAACGGCCTGCCGCCCAGCTCCTTGACCCTGTCGGCAACGGCCCGGGCGTAGACGGGGCGAAGATAGGCCGTATTGTTCCACTCGCCGCAGTGCACTTTTATGGCTACCACGTCACCGGGTTTTACGAGCTGCTCGAAGTTCGCTTCGTCGAACAACGTAAGCATCTGCGCAACAAATCCCGTTTCCGTGGAGTGGCTGCGACGGTCCATCGTATAAACCTTGGATGCCATTTGACCCACCTCCTGGCGCTTGAGTCCTTCCCACACACGGACAGAGCGCGCCTTACCCGCTTGACCTGCAACGCGGCGGGAACCCCTCCCCGCCCTCAAGTGAGGGTCGCTCAGTCTATCCGAGCCGTTGCGCGGCTACCACGACCAGCGGTCCACAATGGCGAAGAAAGGGGACGGCGGGCGCCGATCCCGAAGCAAACCTTGTTCGCGAGCGCCGGACTAGATCAACAGGTAGGGCTGTTCGATTAGCTGGCTTATGCGCTGCAGGAACCGGGCCGCGGGAGCGCCGTCGTTGAGCCGGTGGTCGAAGGTGAGACTCAAGGTCATCATCTGACGGACAGCAATCTCGCCGTCGACGACCGCCGGCTTGGCCACGATCCTGCCGACGCCGAGAATCGCGCACTCGGGAGGATTGATTACGGGCGTAAAGGCATCGACGCCCAACGCGCCGAGGTTCGTTATCGTGAAGGTCCCGCCGCTCAGATCGCCGAGGTTGAGGTCGCCGCCCGAGATGTCCGCGATCAGCTTGCGGAACGCGGAAGCCAACTCCACAAGCTGCATGTTTTGAGCGTTCTTGACGTTGGGGGCTACCAGGCCGTCCGGAACCTCGACGGCAAGCCCGATGTTGACGTACTCGTTATGAACGATTTGCTCTCCGCTGAGCGAGGCGTTCATGTGGGGATGCTCGACGAGCGCTCTGGTTACTATCCGCGCCAGCAGGTCGTTGAACGAAATCCTGAAGCCGAGCGCATCCTCTTGCTGTGCAGCGAGATCGGTCCTGAGCTCGACGAAGCGAGTGGCGTCGACCTCGGTGACGAGCGTTAGCTGCGCCATGGTGGACAGACTCTGCATCATCCGGTCGGCGATCACTTTTCGCATTCCCGCGATCGGAACGGCGGCGGGCTGCGCGGCCGCGGGAACCGGGGCCGCGACACTCAACCCGTCCGCGCTGGCGCGAACGTCTTTGGCAACTATCCTGCCGCCGGGGCCAGAGCCTTGAAGCACGGCCATATCGACGCCGAACTCGGTCGCCAGCCTTCTCGCCAGCGGCGACGCCTTGAGGCGTCCACCGGCTAGCCGCACGGCCTGGGCCGCTACCGGAGCCGCCTGACTGACCGCCTGAACGGGCGGCGCGGCGACTGGCGGGGGGGCGGCGACGACTGGCGGCGGCGCGGGCGCGGCGGGCGGCGGCGAAGCGGGAGTCGCGCTGACCGGCCTGGCCGCGGCCTCCGCGGCGGGGGGTTCCTCGCCTTCTTCGAGAATGTAGGCCACGACTCCCTGGACCTTGACGGATTCACCGGCCTTGGCGGTGATACCGCCGATCACGCCATCCGCGGGCGCCTCGATCTCGGCGTTGATCTTGTCGGTCTCGAACTCGACTATCACTTGACCCTTCGTGACGGGGTCGCCTTCCTCGACGAGCCATTTGGAGATGATTCCCTCTTCCATGGTCATCCCGAGCAGCGGCATTTTTATCGCAGTGGCCAACAGCTACCTCACATCGTCCAAGGTCAAGCTAACCTGGAAAATCCAATCGCGGGTATTCCGATCGCGAGCAGCTTCACGCCCCGACGACCAGATCTTTTACGGCATCCACGATTCGCTCGACGCTCGGAAAGGAGCCGAATTCGAGCGGCTCGGAGAACGGCACCGGCGAATGCATGGCCCCCAACCGCTCTACGGGCGCGTCGAGGTAGTCGAACGCCTGCTGCTGAATTTGCGAGGCGATCTCTCCTCCGAATCCACCGAATTGGACCGCTTCGTGAACCACCAGAGCGCGGTTCGTCTTCTGAACCGAAGCCACGGCCGTGCCGATGTCCATCGGGTACAGCGTTCGGAGATCAATAACTTCTATTTCGATGCCCTCCTGAGCGAGCCGGTCGGCGGCCTCGAGGGCGAACGCCACCTGACGCGAATACGTAACTATGGTCGCGTGCACGCCTGTCCGCCTGACCTCGGACGTTCCAAGCGGCACTACGTAATCGCCTTCGGGAACGTTTCCGCGGCTTGCGTAAAGGGCTTTGTGTTCGAGGAACACTATTACGTTGTTGTCGCGAATCGCCGACTTGAGCAGGCCCTTTGCGTCGTAGGGCGTGGCCGGCGTTACTACTTTGAGTCCTGGTATGTGAGTAAACCAGGCTTCAAGGCTCTGCGTGTGCTGCGCGGCGTTGCCGATTCCAGCGCCCGTTGCGGCGCGATAGACGACCGGCAACGTCGCCTTGCCCCCGAACATATATCGATTCTTGGCCGCCTGATTGACGATCTGGTCCATGGCGATGCCCATGAAGTCGCTGTACATGAATTCGGCGATGGGCCGCATTCCGGTAATCGCGGCTCCCACGGCCGCGCCCGCTATCAGAGCCTCGGAAATCGGAGTGTCGATGATGCGACTCTCTCCGTATTTTTCCAGCAGCCCTTCGGTTACCTTGTAGGCTCCGCCCCAGACGCCGACTTCCTCACCGATCACAAATACGGCCGGGTCGCGCTGCATCTCCTCGTCTATCGCTTCGCGAAGCGCTTGATTGAAGAAGATCAGACGCTCCTCCTGGGGAGCTTCCTGACGAACGGCGACGGCGGCGGTTGTTGTAGTCACGAAATCATCCTAGTCGGCGTAGACGCCTTGCTCGATTGCTTCCAGCGGTGGAAATGGGCTGGCTTCGGCGAATTCGATGGCCATCTCGACCTCTCGAATGACATCCTCGTCGATTCGATCAAAATCCTCGACCGTGAGCAGATTCTGCGACTCCACCACTCGCTTGAATCGCTCGATCGGGTCCCGCTTGAGCCAGGCCTCCAGCTCCTGCTTGGCTCGATATGGGGCCATGTCGTGGACGGTATGCCCCTTGTACCTGTAGGTTTCCGCTTCGATCAGCGTCGGCCCGTCGCCGCTTCTCGCCCTGGCGATGGCTTCCCTGGAGACTGCGTTGACGGCGAATACGTCATTCCCGTCAACAAGTACGCCCGGAATCCCGTAGCCGACCCCCCTGCCCGCGATCGATGGCCCCGCGTTCGACTTTTCAACGGTCGTCGCCATGCCATACCGGTTGTTCTCGCAGACGAAGATGACGGGCAGACTTTGCACGGCGGCGAAATTCACGCCTTCGTGAAACGCGCCGGTCGGACCGGCGCCATCGCCGAAGAAGCAAACGGTAACCCTGTCTTCACCGCGTAATTTCGCGCCGAGCGCGGCGCCCGCGGCGATGGGAATCCCGGCGCCGACTATCCCGTTAGCCCCAAGTATTCCGAGGTCGAGGTCGGCGATATGCATCGAGCCGCCCTTGCCGCCGCAGTAGCCCGTCGCGCGGCCATAGAGCTCGGCCATCATCTTGCTTAGCTGACCGCCCTTGGCGATGCAGTGTCCATGCCCGCGGTGGGTGCTGGTGATGTAATCCTCGGTGCGCAGCTCGGCGCAGATTCCCGTCGCGGTCGCCTCTTCGCCAATGTAGAAGTGCAACGCGCCGCGCATGCGCGCGTTCCGAAACGCCTCCTCCGCCGCTTCCTCGAACCGGCGAATTCGCATCATGACCCGGTAAATCCACAGAAGCTTGTCGCGGGAGAGGGAGACCGCCCCGTTTGGGGAACCAGCTTGCGACTCAGGACCGTCCATTGGGGTTAACCTTCATCTGTTTTGTACGCCTTCGGAAGGCAGCTCGACAGGCTCGCCAGGAGCGGAATCCGGGCGGCTTCGCCTTCATCTGTTCTTCGCGCCCATAGGATACCCTCACCACCGATTGACCAGTATTGTGTCAGATATTGTGTCAGAAATCGATTTTGCGGGTAACTCGCCCCGCATCCAGAATTCGCAAAGCCCCCGGCGGCGCCTGTCCGCCGCTCGTGGCTGGCCGGGCGCGGCGCGGTATTATCAACAACGTGGATTTCTCCCGCAATTAGATGCCCAATCGCAGAAAGAAAAGAAGAACACGATCCGCAACGTTGTCGAACAGCCCCGCAGGGACTCAACGGCGTCGCCGTCGGACATTCAGCGTTCAGAATGCGTGGGCGCTAATTGGGCTTTTGGTAGCCATCGTAATGGTAATTTCGCTCGTAGCGCCGCTGCTGACCGCGCTTCGCTAGGCAGCGCCGTAACGGCGGCGGGGGTTCTTCGCGCAGTCTTGCCGCTGCCCAGGGTGACCGATAGTTGGTCGTAGACGTATTCCTGCTGGTCGCCATGCTCCTGGTGATCCTCGCCGGAGCAATAGTCTTCACGAACGCCGTCGAATGGTTTGGCCACAGACTCGGCGTGGGCGAAGGCGTAACGGGCAGCATCTTCGCCGCCGTAGGCACTACCCTGCCGGAAACCGTGATACCGCTCGTTGCCGTCTTCGCCGGCGGAGCGTCCGGCGAAGCGGTGGCGGTAGGCTCCATACTCGGCGCTCCCCTGATCCTTGCGACCCTGGCAATGTTCGTGGTTGCGGCGGCAGCCATCGGTCTGTCCTGGAGAGGACGCCGCGAGGCGTATTTCAACGTCGATCAGTCGATAGTGAGCCGGGACCTCTTTTTCTTCGTGATGGTCTATCTCCTCGCAATCGGCGCGGCGTTGATCGACTCGCGCTCGATCAAGATCGCGATCGCCGTGGTTCTGGCGCTGTGCTACGCGCTTTACGTATTGCTCCACGTCCGGGCGGGCGGCGACTCGCGCGTGGAGGCGGCCGAGCTGGGCCCGCTCTGGTTCCAGCGGAGCGCGAAAAAGCCGAGGCTGCTATTCATAACGCTCCAGCTCGCGTTTGCGCTGGCTTTGATCGTAGGCGGCGCTCACGTATTCGTTCAATCGGTAGAGTCGGTTTCGCACGCGCTGGGAGTATCGACGATAATTCTGGCGCTATTTATCGTGCCGCTCGCCTCGGAGCTACCGGAGAAGTTCAACTCGGTTATATGGGTTTTTCAAAGAAAGGACACTCTGGCGTTCGGAAATATTTCGGGGGCCATGGTCTGGCAAAGCTCCGTGGTGCCGATAATCGGCATTGTCCTCACCGACTGGGCGCTAACAGCCGAAAGCGCGCCCGCGTTTATCAGCGCGGGCGTGGCGGTGGCGGCGGCGGTCATGATCGGCCTGGCGATGCGAATGCGAGGCCGCCTCGCGGCAACGTGGGTCCTGGCCGTCGGAGGCGTGGGCTATTTCGGATACCTCGCTTACATACTCAGTCCTTTTTAATGACCTCGCCCGTGTGTCCCAAGACACATCCCGCACAAGAATTGTGATTCAATAACAGTCAAATGAAAGCCACTGAGTTTCGGAACGGACAGACCCTCGCCCTGCTGCTGGACGTCGGCGCCTTTGACGCCGCCGTGTCCGGGACTGATCGATCCAATCGCTACTCGGCCATCCTGACCGCCGTGGCCGCGGGCAGGCGGCTTAGGCGAGCCACCGCCTACGTTGCTCTGGACTTGCCGTCTTCGGCGCAGAGCGAGCTTCTGTCCGCCGTCCGGGACTCCGGATTTCGAATTGTCGGCAAACCGCTAAGGTCGCTTTCCGACGGCTCGATGCGCGGCTATCTGGGGGTGGAAATGGCGGTGGACGCCGTGCTGGCGGCGGAGAGCTGTGACATCGTTGCCGTCGTTTCCGGCGACGCCGATTTTCTGCCCGCCATTCGCGCGGCGCAGAGCAAGGGCGCGCGGGTCGAAGTGATCGGCTGTCCGGGGCAGAACCTCGACTCGCTCAAGGACGCCAGCGATTCATTCACGCCGATCGGCGGCATCTTCAGCTCGACCAGATCCAGAGACGACGGCAGGCGCGGCGCACCCCGCCAGCAGCCGCGGGCCGCCAGACTGAAACGCAACGAATGGCCTACGCCTCCACCGCCGCCGCCCGAAACGGCGGCCCAGCGCGGCGGAGGCCGTCGGGCGCCAGCTTCCAAAAGACCCCGGGTCATCGAGGGCGAGCGTCTATCGGGAATCGCCACCGCCAAACCGGACGACTCGCGGTCCGGATAGCGGCGCGCCTGAAAGTGGCTGAACTGGCACATTGCGCGTAGGGATCAGTCACTTGCAGTGGCCGGCGGACCATCCATTCGATCAGATTCTGGCCGAGATGGCCGAAATCGGCTTTCTGGGCGTCGAGGGCGCGCGCGACCATTTCGGACAATCAGCGCAGCTTCGACTTTTGCTCGCCGACGCCGGGCTGGAAATGACCGCGGGAACATTCGCCGCAAACTGGTTCGACAACGAATGGCGGCCTCGCGAGCTCGAGGGCGTGCGGCGCTCGGCCGAGTTCTATGCGGACGTCGGAGCCAGGTATTTCGTCGCGGGCTCGCTCGGCTCGCCGCATCGGTTTCTCACGGCAGGCCACCCACGGACCTCCCGCGCCGAAGGACTGTCCGACTACCAGTGGGAGTTTCTGGCCGAAACTGTCAGCGCGGCGGGCGAGATCTGCCGCGATGAATTCCAGTTGCAGCTTGTCTTCATCAACCGGGCCGGTTCATTCGTGGAATCGAGCGAGGAAATCGACCGTTTCGTGTCGCTCGTCGATCCGCAAACCGTTTATCTGGCCGCCGACACCGGACAGCTCTTCTATGGCGGCGCCGACCCCACGGAGTTCTTCGAGCGAAACGTCGAACGAATTAAATACGTTCACCTCAAGGACGTAAATCCCGACGTTTACGAGCAGAACATCGCCGGCGGAGGTTCCTACCGGGACTTTGTGGAAATGGAGGGTTTCACCGAGGTTGGCGCAGGCGCCATCGACTTCCAGGCGGTGATCGAAATCCTGAAGCGCGGCGGCTATGACGGGTGGCTCGTCGTCGAGCAAGATTACACTTCGAGGGACCCTGCGGTAGCGGCGGGCGCAAGCCTGGAACACGTCAACTCCCTTCTGGGGGTATGAGTTATAGCTCATGCGCGAGATTACACGTCGTTCAATGCTGCGAGCGGCGGCCCTCGCCGCCATGCTTCCAGCGGCCTGTACGCAGGCGAGCGCCCCGCGCGGCGGCGAGAGCGATGAAAACCGATGGGGAGCCAACACGTTCCTGCACCTCGACTCCGACCGCTGGCGAAAGCGCAAAACGCTGGAAATGGCCGCGCGGGCCGGGCTTGGCTGGATCAAACAGCACTTTCCGTGGGAAGACATAGAGAGCGCCGCCAAGGGGCAGTACGTTCATCCCACCTGGAAGCATCCAACCTGGGACAAATATGACGAGATTGTCGATCTTGCCGAGCAGACCGGCCTAAACATCATCGCGCGGGTGGACCGCGCTCCCAGTTGGGCGAGACCCGCCAACTCCACGCCCACGCAGCCTCCGAGTAATTTCGACGACTTTGGAGACTTCATTTCGGCGTTAGTCCGCCGCTATCGCGGCCGGGTTCGGCACTTTCAGATTTGGAACGAGCCGAATCTGGCGGTCGAATGGGGCGGGAAGCCGCCCGACGCCGCCCGTTACGTGCAACTCCTCGAAACGGCATTCTCGGCGGCCGCCGGCGTCGACCCGGAGACGGTCATTCTCGGAGCGCCCCTGGCGGCAACCCTGGAGATGAGCGACCGGGCGCGCAATGAGCTCGTCTATCTTCAGCAGGTCTACGACGCGGGCGGGGGGGAGTACTTCCACATACACTCGGCCAACGCCTTCGGCCTGGCGTTTCCACCCGAAGCGCCCCCCGACCCCGACGCATTGAACTTTCGCCGCGTCGAGCTAAGCCGAGCGCTGATGGAACGAAACGGCGACGGCGACAAACCGATATGGTTCAACGAGTACGGCTGGAACGCTTCGCCGGCCGACTTCCCGGCCAGCCAGTTGACGTGGGCGCGCGTCACCGAGGACCAGCAGGCGGACTGGACGGTGCGCGGTGTGGAGTTCGCCCGGGCAAACTGGCCCTGGGCGGGGGTTTTCAATATCTGGTTTCTGCGGCGTCCGTTCGCCGACATCGATCCGTCCAAGTCCGAGTACTACTTCCGGATGATCGATCCCGACTTTACGCCTAGGAAGGTTTACAAGGCGGTCGCCGAAGCGGCGAACAAGCGTTGAGCTCCGGCGGGAGGTTCAAGTCCCGTGCTCACGCCATCGTTCTCTTACTGTCGGTGCTGCTGCTCACCGGCGGCTCGACCGTCATGCTGGTCTTCCACAGGCAATTCCTGGAACGCGGCGTCGCCTACCACGACCAGGGCGCGGTCACGATCGTCCACGCCAGCGCGCCGGCCATCGGCGCCAATACGTTTCTCCATCTGGAACCGGATATCGGCAACATTCGGCGCGAGCTGGCGGTACTCAAGTCGGCCGGGGTGGGAATCATCCGGCAGCAATTCCTGTGGGAGGAGATCGAGCCCGCCCAAGGCGTCTTCCAGAATCAACAGACCGGCGTCAGCACGTGGTTGAAGTACGACGCCATAGTCGAGGCCGCCCGGGAACAGGGAATCGAAGTCATGGCCCGCCTCGAACGTTCCCCAAGGTGGGCCACGCCCGGCTGGGAACCCAGGATCCCAGCCAGTCAGAAGCCGCCCGACGAGGTGGAGCTGTTCGGCGACTTCGTCCACGCCGTGGTTTCCAGATACGAGGGACGCATCCGTTTCTTTCAGATCTGGAACGAGCCGAACCTCTGGGGTGAATGGGGCGAATCGGAGCCCGACGCGGCGGAATACGTGAAGCTGCTGAGAGCCTCCTACGAAAGCGCCAGGTCCGCCAATCCGCACGCGCTGATCGTCGCCGCCGGACTCGCCCCCACGACCGAGCGGGGGCCAAACAACATAAGCGACGTTCTCTACCTTCAGCGTATGTACTTCCTCGGAGCCAAGGACTATTTCGACATCGCCTCCTCGATGTCCTACGGCCTGGTGACCGGTCCGAATGACGTTCGGATCGGAGAACGCTGGACGAATTTCCCGCGCGCCGTGCTGCTCCGGGACGTGATGGCTACTTTCGGCGATGCGAGCAAACCCGTTTGGGCTTCAGAGTACGGCTGGATGTCGCTGCCGGCTGGATGGAGCGGCCGGCCGAGCATCTGGGGAAACCACTCGACCGAAGACCAGGCCGCCTGGACGGTCGAAGGGATACTGCGCGCGCGCCGCGAATGGCCCTGGATGCCCACGATCTTCGTCTGGGCGTCCCGCTGGCCCGGGCAGACCGATCCGGACGACCCGACATTCTGGTTCAGGCTGATGGACCCGGACTTCACGCCGCGCCCGGCGCTGCTGGCTCTTCAGGAGCTCGCCCGCGAAAGACCGGTTGCGGGCGCCGGCCTCCATCAGGAGGACCATCCGGCGTTCACGTACGCCGGTCCCTGGCCGCGAGAACCGAGCGACGAGGCCGCGGCGGGCTTCTGGTCCAGCACCGGAGTGGCCGGCGCGGTCGCAGAATTTCGTTTCGAGGGCGGCAACGTCGGTCTCGTCGTTCGACAAGGCCCTGACATGGGAATGCTGCGCGTCCGCATCGACGGCCTCGACGCGCTCGCCGACCTGATTCCGAGGAGCGAGTTCGGTCAATCGATCGTGGACCTCTATTCGCCGGAAGTGCGGCCCGCCTCGACGATCGCGCTCGCTTCGCGGCTGCCCGCGGGCGCGCACGTGCTGGAAGTCGAGAGCCTTGGACGGCCCTCCGCGCGCTCGACGGGGGGAAAGGTTGTGATCGATGGCGTCGTGGTATCGAACTCCAGACCGCTCTGGCCTTACGCCGCGGCCGGGATCGCGTGGGCCGTGGCGCTCGGTTTGGTTGCATGGCGGTTCACTCGCCCGATCTGGGACGCCGTACCCGCGCGCATCCGGCGAATTTCGCTCGTTCCCCGGCTGCTCGGTCCGCATACCGTGTACGGAATCTCGGCGCCCGCGCTGCTCACAGCCTCCGCCGCCGCGATCCTGCTCGCCGCGCTGCCCGGCGGCGACGCCTTTTCGCCGGTTACGATTCTCCGGCTCGCTGTCCTCGCCTATCTGGCCGGCCTTGCGGCGGCTCGTCCAGACGCCGTAGCCGTCGTCGCCGCCGGCGCGCAGTTCTTGCATCCCGTCAGACCGCAAACCGGCCCGCTGGCGTTATCGGTTCCGGAACTCCTGCTGATTGCGCTCGCAACCGGCTGGGCGGCGCGAGGCTTCTACAGACGCAAGTTTGAGTTGCGGCGTTCAACCTTGGGATTCGTCGCAGCCTATTTCGTACTCGCGGGGCTGGCGTCGACGGCGTTCGCCGAGTACCCCAAATTCGCGCTCAGGTCGTTTCGAACGACGGTAGTCGAACCCGTTGCGCTGTTCTTCCTGTTGACGGCCTTCCTGAGCGGCCGGCGCGGCGGGGCGTTGATCCCGGCCATCGCCGCCGGCGGAGCAATCGCTGCCGTCACAGTCGTATTCGATCCCGTACTGGACCGGGTGATTACCGCCGGCGTACCCAGACTGCGCGGCATCTACGACTCCCCCAACAACCTGGCGTTCGCCCTCGAGCGCACGGTTCCGCTGCTCGTGGGTCTGGCCGTGGCCTGGAAGGGTTCGGCACTCGGTCGAATGGCGTCCGCGGTCGCCGCCGGCGCTGGCCTGGTTCTCATCTTCACGTTTTCTAGAGGCGCGTGGCTCGCGTCGGCGATGGCAACGGCTCTGCTGGGCCTTCCGCAATTGCGAAGGCTGCCGGTCAGGCGTCGGGTGCTTGGCCTGGGAGCCGTTCTGATTCCGGTCGCCGCGCTTGCGGCGCTGGTCGGCGCCGACCGGCTTTCCATTCTTCTGAGAACCGGCGACCGCAGCGGCGTTTCGAGGATATGGCTATGGGACTCCGCCATCGAGATGATTCGGGATTTCCCGCTTTTCGGAGTCGGCCCGGACAACTTTCTCTATCACTACCCGGCATACCTGCGGCCCGAGGCCTGGCGTGAACCGCACATGTCCCATCCCCACAATCTGGTCCTCGACGCGTGGCTGAGCTCTGGAGTGTTTGGCGCTCTGGCCATCGTCGCGGCGCTGTTCCTCTTCTTCCGTTTGGTCAGGCGGTCCTACCGCCTGCCGGTCAGCCCGCTACCGCGCCCGGTTCTGCTCGGCGCGGCCGCGTCTATGGCGGCGGCCATCGCGCATGGGCTTGTCGACAACTTTTACTTTCTGCCCGAGCTCGCCGGATTCTTCTGGGCCCTGATGGCGTTCGGCGTTTGTTTGACGAATGGCGCGGCTGGCCCGCCGGACGGCAACTCCACGAGATCGGTTCCCGACGACGGCCCCCAGGCCCCGCCGCCGCGGGAATGACGCATTGGCCTCCGCCATCCTGGACTAACCGCCGAGAGTCGCTCCGCTTGGTTATTTTCCAATGCAAAACTTGGCAAATATCGTTTCCAGAAGGTCTTCGGTCGCATCTTCGCCGGTTATGCGTCCCAGCTCCGTAATCGCGCCGTGCAAGCCAATCGAGACGAAGTCGGATGGCAGCGAGTCGTCCACCGCCTGTAGCGAACTTCGAACGTGCTCGCTCGCGCGCACCAGCGCCTCACGGTGCCGCTCGTTGGAGACCAGCGGGATTTCGCCGGCGGTGAGCGACCCGGCGCCGATCTCCTGAATAATCATTCGACGCAGCGGCTCAACCCCCCGATGCCCCAGCGCGCAGGTGTGCGCGATCGCGGCTTCGGGAACCAATCCGGCGGCGCGCGCCGGCGCGACCTGAGCCGGCAAGTCGTTTTTATTCATAACCACCAGCGCCGGTCTGCGAGAGTCACGGACGAGCCGGGCGACGTCGTCGTCGGACCTGGAGAGCGGCCTGGACCCATCGAGCACCAGCAGGATCAGATCGGCTTCGCCGAGCGCGCGCTTGCTTCGCTCCACGCCCTCCGCTTCGGCCATGTCGGTCGTGCCACGGATCCCGGCGGTATCCACCACAACGACCGGCACGCCGCCGAGGCTTAGCGACTCCTCCAGCACGTCGCGAGTCGTGCCGGGCAGCTCGGTGACGATGGCCCGGTCGGTTCGCAACAACGCGTTTAGAAGGCTCGACTTGCCGACGTTGGGCGTGCCCACTATCGCCAGCCGCAGCCCATGCCGCAGCAAGATGCCCTGCGACGCCCCCTCGATCGAGCGATCGATAGCGCTCTCGATCTCCAGCAGGCGGCCGTGCAGCCGCGGTCGGGGCAACGCCGGCACGTCATCCTCGGTGAAGTCGATCTCGGCTTCCATCTGCGCCAGCAGGTCCAGGCACTCGCTCCGCAGCTCGCGCACCTCCCTGGAAAGCGCGCCTCGAAGCTGTTTTTCGGCGGCCTTCAGCGTCAAATCGGTGGGCGCGCGCACGGCGTCCGCCACCGCTTCGGCTTGCGCAAGGTCAATGCGGCCGCTCAGGAAAGCGCGCAGCGTGAACTCGCCCGGCCTGGCCTGCCGCGCTCCGGCGTTTACTATCGACCGCAGGGCCGATCTGACCGCAGCCAGCCCGCCGTGACAGCTCACCTCCACAACGTCCTCGCGAGTGTAGGAATGCGGAGCGCGCATGTAGGTGACCATCGCCTCGTCTATATGCGAACCGTCTTCCGAATCCACGAGCCGGCCCAGCGTGGCTACGCGATTTCGGGGCAGCCGCCCTGAATTTGTTCGGAACGCCCTGAGACCGATTTGCAGGGCGTCCGGACCGGAGACGCGAATTACTCCTATGCCCGCCGGACCGAGCGCCGTCGAGATTGCCGCGATAGTGTCGGACATGTCGCCCGTCATGGGCGGTTTACTCCGAAGCTAGGCCGGGCAGGCGGCCCTGAAGGATGCGGTCGACAGCCGCTCGCCAATGCCTTGCGCCGCGCGCAGCGCCCTCTCGTATTCCCATCTAAGCACCCAGCGTTTGGTGTGGATGCTGATGTGGTCCCAGGGGAACACCTCGTTTCCGGGGCGGCTTCGGCGAACAAACCAGTCGATGTCCACGCCGGTCTCCCGGCAGGCCCGCTCCCACCGCTCGAAGTCGAACCATTCGTCCCAGGAGTCAAGCCGGCTGCCGAGCTCCCACGCGCGCCGGATGGCCCGCCCGACGCGCCGGTCGCCGAGCGACAGCAGCGCCTCCACGGCGCTGTTGTCCGGGTCGTTCCAGTTCAGCTTTATCGACCGGTCCCGAAGCGATGACTTCAAGAGCGCCTGTTTCTCCAGGATCGACTCTCTCGAATCCTGCGGGAACCACTGAAACGGAGTGTGCGCCTTGGGCACGAAGGTCGACACCCCAACTCTCACCCGCGCCCTGCCGCCGCGCGATCTCCGACCGACGTCCAGAACCCGCCTGGCGAGACGGACGATATGCTCGACGTCCTCGAGCGTCTCGGTTGGCAGTCCGATCATGAAATAGAGCTTTACGGTGTGCCAGCCCTGCGAGTACGCCAGCTCGACCGTGCGGAGCAGCTCTTCCTCGGAAACTCCTTTCTGGATCACCTCGCGCATCCGCTCGGTCGCCGCCTCCGGCGCGAAAGTCATGCTTCCCTTTCGCGAAGGTCCAAGCGCCTCGGCCAGTTCCACGTTGAAGGCGTCTACCCTAGTGGAGGGGATGTTTATTGAGAGACGCTCGTCCGACTGCCGCTCGCGGATATCCCCGATGAGCGTGTGGATATCCCGGTAGTCGGCCGCGCTAAGCGAAAGCATCGTCAGGTCCCGGTGACCGGTCGCTTTGATGATCGCGTCCGCCATCTCCTTTATCTTCTCGGGATCCCGAGACCGCACCGGACGGTCGATGTAGCCGGCCTGGCAGAACCGGCAGCCGCGCATGCAGCCGCGATGGATTTCGATGGCCGCCCGGTCGAACACGGTCTCGGTGGAAGCGACCACCGGCATCTTCGGGTACAGATATTCGTTGATATCCACGTGGATGCGGCGAATCTCCGAAGGCGCCGCGGCGTCTTTCGGCTCCGTGGCGATCAGAGAGTAGTCGGCGGCGTATCGCGGCTCATAGAGCTGCGGGACGTAAACGCCTTCGTAACCCGCAACTTCCTTCAGATACTGCTCCCGCCAGTCTTCCCCCACGCCTTTTCGCTCGTCCAGCATCCGCATGAGCCGCGGGAGGATCTCCTCACCCTCGCCGATAACGATCACGTCGAAGAAGTCGGCCATCGGCTCCGGGTTTACAAGCGACGCGCCGCCGCCCACCACAATCGGGTCGCGCTCACCGCGATTCACCGACTCCAGCGGAACGCCCCCGAGGTCGAGCACTTCGAGAACTCCCGTCGCCCCCATCTCGTATGGCAGGGAAATTCCCAGCATGTCGAATTCGCCAAGCGGTCGCCTGGAGTCGAGTCCGAACAGCGGGGTGTTGGTCTCACGAAGCGCGTCGGCCATGTCGGGCCACGGGCAAAACGCCCGATCGCAAAGGAAGCGCGGCAGCTCGTTTACTAGCTCGTAGAGGATCTGGATGCCCAGATTCGACATGCCGATTTCGTAAGAATCGGGGAAGATCATGCACAGTTTGACGGCCGCGCCGTCCCACGGCTTGTCGCGCGCGTTCCATTCGCCGCCCGCGTAGTACGCAGGCCTGCGCACTCGCCCCAGCAGCGGTTCGACGTTAACTGTCGCGTTCACATTCACTGGTCTTGCTAAAGCTCGTTTCCCTATGTCGCTACACGGACTCCAATGAATTGTATTGGCATTGGCAGCCATCCGCGCGGCGAAACCCTGGGGGGATGAGGGTGGGGGGGGGCTGCGCGACAGGCGCCCGGCCCCTTCTGGATTCCGGCTTCCGCCGGAATGACGGCATCTACGTAAACATCAAACCGGAGTAATCATCAAACCGGAACCAAATGCTATTCTTAATCAGATTAGTCAGGAATAGCTGGATTCGAGAATGTTGAACGTCAATTCACGCACTCGCTACGGGATTCTGGCGCTGATCGACCTCGCCGAACATGGCATCGACTACTACGTGACCGCCCGCGAAATAGCCGACCGCAAGGACATACCGGCAAAATTCCTGGGCCAGATTCTCGCGTCGCTGGTCCAGGCGGGACTCGTTACCGGCCGCCGGGGCGCGAGCGGGGGATACAGACTCGGAGTCTCGCCGCACACGCTGACGATGCATCGGGCTTTGATGATCCTCGGCGCCGAAGGACTGTCGGCGCGCTGCATCTACGGCGTGGACCGCTCGACCTGCACGCTTCCGGCAAGACAAGAAAAGTGCGATGGCATCGGACCGGCCGAGGAGGCCGCGATGAAAGTGCTGGCTTCCACCACGCTGGCGGACCTGTGCCCCGGCTACGCCGCGACCGCGGCTACTTACCAGATCTAGAACGCCAGCGCGTCAGGCGCGGAGCCCGCCGTCATGCGGTCCCGCGATGACGGATCAGATCAGAAAAAGCGCTCCGCGAACCCGCCGAAGAGCGTGAACAGCACGAGAATCATGCCGAGCGAGATCAAGAACGGCCCCGACGCCAGATAGGTAAAGACCCGGCTGTCGGACTTGAGGTGCATGTACCATCCCGCCACGCCCAGGGCCTTCAACACCATCATGACTAGCAGGACCGGAACCATGATGACGTCGTTAATCGGAAGGAGCGCCCAAATTACCT
The DNA here is from genome assembly GCA_965263025.1 of Chloroflexota bacterium. GTDB lineage: Bacteria > Chloroflexota > UBA11872 > UBA11872 > VXNJ01 > JAPOVO01. Next base: position 2,066,779 of record OZ253578.1, read on the forward strand.
CGGCGACCGTAACTATGAACAGCCAGACGGCCACGACGACGTAGGGCGGATGTTTGTGACGCGCCGCCGGCCGTCTGGAAACGCCCGCTTCCCGGGGCATCTGTTCGCCTTCGATCTCGGCGCTCATGTTTCTAAAGCGCCGTCAGAAGGCCCACGGCCGCCGCCGCCTCGTGCGCCTCCTGGCAGGGGTTGTCCATCGGCAACAGGTAGATGAGCGTGAAGATGAACACCCATACGAGATCGACAAAGTGCCAGTACAGACCGCACATTTCAACCGGAATTCCAGCGCCGCCGCCGGACGGCTCTCGATGCGATCGCAGACCGGCCTGATCTCCGACAACGTATTCGAGTGGTCTCCTGACGTTTCCACCTACGCGCAGGAATAGCAGACTCGACAGCCAGATGACCCCAATCAACACGTGAGTGCCGTGAAAGCCGGTCAGGGCAAAGAATGAAGCGCCGAACATGTTCGAGCTCATGCCCTTGCCCTCGAGCGCGAACTCCGTGAACTCGTATATCTGAATGCAGAGGAACGACGCCCCGAGCAAGGCCGTGCACAGTATCCACTTTTTATACATGCGCTGGTTGCCATCTTTGAGAGCCGCCAGCGCAAGCACCATGGTCAGACTGCTCATCAGAAGAACGAACGCGCCAACTCCAGTCAGAGCGATCCCCAGATCGGCCTGGGTCAGACCGTCGCAGTAGTCAGCGCGCTCGGAACTGCGATTTATGAAGAAATTCGTGATCAGGGTCGCGAAGAAAAGCGATTCGGACCCAAGGAACGTCCACATTCCGACCTTGCGCATGTCGAGGCCGAGACTGGTGGGGGGATGCGCCGCGCCGCTGTCGCGCGGTGTGAACGTCTGCGCCACTAGTGCGGCTGGCCGTTCGAGCCGCCGGCGGGCGCTTCCACGGGTTCCTTGGTCCAGGCGAATATTCCGAGCACCGTGGCGATTACCGCAATCGCCGCCAGCGGATACGAGTAGAGCAACCCGACCGCGGCCATCGACAGCGTAAACGCCACGACAATGGGCCAGTACGACGGCGGCGGCATGTGTATCTCGCCCTCTCCGGCCTGCGGCTGCTCCGGCGCGTCACCTTGCTTGGCGTCCCAGTGGGGACGGTTGCTGCCGACCACCGGTATAGTCGCGAAGTTGTAGACCGGCGGCGGCGAGGGAATAGCCCACTCGAGCGTCTGCCCGTCCCACGGATCCGCGCCCGCCTTCTCGCCGCGAATCAGGCTGATGAATACGTTGTACATAAAAACCAGAACCGCCGCCGCGATCAGAAACGAGCCTACCGTGGCCAGCATGTTCCACTCGTCCCAGCCTTGGCCCGGCGTGTAGGTGTAGATTCTTCGGGGCATGCCGTCGTTGCCAAGCATGTGCATCGGACCGAACGTAACGTTCATCCCGATGAACATCAGCCAGAAATTAAGTTGCCCCAGCCGGTCGTTCAAAATCCGGCCGCTCATCTTCGGAATCCAGTAATAGAGACCCGCGAAGATTCCCATTAGAGCGCCGCCGAAGAGCACGTAGTGCAGATGCGCCACGATCCAGTATGAGTCCGACTGCTGGGCGTCGACGGGCGGCGAGGCGTGCATCATGCCGCTGAGACCGCCGACGGTGAACAGCACCACAAAACCCGCCGCGAAGTAGAAGGGCGTCTTTAGACTGATCGATCCTTTATAGAGGGTGGCGGACCAGTTGAGCACCTTTACGCCGGTCGGGATCGCGATCAGCATCGTCGACGCCGCGAAGACGGCGTTCGGCAGCGCCCCAAGCCCAACCACGAACATGTGATGCGCCCAAACCGTGAATCCAAGGAACCCGATCGATATACCCGAGAAAACCACGGCGGTATAGCCGAAGAGCGGTTTGCGCGAGAACGTGGGCAATACCTCGGAGACGATGCCCATCGCCGGCAGGATCAGGATATAGACCTCCGGATGCCCAAAGAACCAGAACATGTGCTGCCAGAGAATCGGATCGCCGCCCCCGTTTCCCGTCGGAATGAAGAACTGGCTTCCCAGCAGCCGGTCGAAGAACAGCAGAATCGTGGCGACCGTAAACGGCGGGAAGGCGAACACGACGAGGAAGGACGTCACGAGCGACATCCAGACAAATACCGGTAGCCGCCGGAAGGTCATGCCCGGCGCGCGCATGTTGAGGATCGTCACGATGAAGTTCAGTGACGAGACGATCGACGCCACCCCAAGAATCGCCAGCCCGACGATCCAGAACTCCACGCCCTTGGTGGGCGCATAAGCCGCTTCGGTGAGCGGCGCCAAAGCGAACCAGCCGACATCCGGGGCGCCGCCGATGAAGCTGGCGTTTAGAAATAACCCCCCGAACAGAAACAGCCAGTAGCTGAACGCATTCAGCCGCGGATAGGCCACATCCCGCGCACCGATCATGAGCGGGATCAGGAAGTTGAAGAACGAGGCGTTCAGCGGCATTATCGCCAGGAAGATCATCGACGTGCCGTGCATGGTGAAAAGCTGGTTGAAGGTGTCGCCGGCCGTAAGCTGACCATCGGGGACGGCCAGCTGCATGCGCATGATCAGCGCCTCGATGCCCCCGCCGATGAAGAACGCGAACGCCGTTACGAGATAGAGAATCCCGATTCGCTTGTGATCGACGGTCGTCACCCAGCTCCAAATGCCGGACTCCGACGCCAGGTAGGCGTGCGTCGCCATTTCGGGTGCTCGGGTCGTCGTCGCCATCTAGGCCTTCCGCATAACTTTCATCAATCCGACTTTGTTAGCTTACCGTCCGATTCAACCTGTGGAAATCCGAAATTGCCAGCATTCCGAATCTCACTTCAGACTCTGAAGATAGGCCACCACGGCCGATATCTCGTCGGGAGCCAGGCCGAGCGTCGGCATCAACACGCCCGGTTTGTAGTCTTCGGGGTTTTCGACCCATTTCGCGAGATTTTCCGCGTTGTTGTCGAGCAGCGCGGCGCCGATCATGGTGCGATTCGCCAGGCCGGTGAGGTTCGGTCCGACCCTGCCCTGCGCGGCCGTGCCGTCGATGCTGTGGCAGATGAAGCAACCGGTCCCCTCGGACACAATGAGCGTGTTGAATATCTCGGCTCCGCGCAGCGCCTCGCCTTGCGGGTCGGGCGGCGCCTTCATCGCGGCCGTCCAGTCGTCGAACTCCTGCTCGCTGACCGCGAACAAGAGCATTTTCATTTGCGCGTGGGCGAATCCGCAGAACTCGGCGCATTGCCCTTGATACCTGCCTATGGCGTCCGGCGGGACCGTGAACTTGATACGGTTGGTCCGGCCCGGCACGGCGTCGATCTTGCCCGCGATCCTCGGAAACCAGAACGAATGTATGACGTCGACCGCTTCAATGTGCAGATCGACCGTCCTTCCCACGGGCACTCGCAGCTCGTTGGCTGTAGTGATGCCCAGGTCGGGATACTCGAACTCCCACCACCACTGGTGGCCGACGACGTTTACGCGAAGCGCGTCGGCGGGCGCGGCCTGAGCCTGCACGGCGATAGTCCGAAAAGTCACCACCGCCAGGACCACCACGATTACCGTCGAGGCCAGCGTCCACAGCACTTCCAGGCGCAGGTCGCCGTGTATCTGGACCGGAATCGGATCGTTCTCCGACCGCCGCCGAAATCTGATCATGCTGTAGATCAGGAATCCAAGCACCAGCACGAATATGGCGACCGCGCTCCAGAGAATCGGCATGAACAGACTTAGAATCTGCCGCGCGTTGTCTCCAACAGGCTGCTGCGTCGATTGGGTCAACTGGCCGCAGCCGGAAAGCGCAGCCGCCGCAACCATGAAGAGCAAAAGCAATTTGGTTGCGCGATCGGCGCCGGGACCGTTATGTGCGGCGTTCATTCAAACACCACGATTCAGACCGATTCGTCCAAGCCGTCTCCGTCGCTAGAACAAACTACAAATACGCCGCCGCCCTTATTCGAGGCGGTCAGCCAGTGCGGGTAAACGAGCGCGAACGTAGGGTATCAATAAGGCGGAAGGTGAACAATGACCCCCGACACGAAATTGCGCAAGTCGAACCAGCTCGCCGGCGGTCCTGTTGTCGCCGTCCGGCGTTATGCTTGACCCGCGCGCGAAGGCGCGCTCACCCCTTTAGCTTCGATCGCGGGAGCCGGCAAGATGGCCGCTGGAAACGACTGGAAACTGACAAAGATCGGTTACGTGATGCTCGGTTGCGCCGACGTGCGCCGCTCGCTCGATTTCTACAACGGACTCCTCGGCCTTGCGGTCACGTCGAAAATCCCGGGGTTCGCATTCCTCGATACGGGCGCCGTTACCTTGTGCCTTAGCGAGCCGTTGGCGAAATTCACCGAAAGCCTGGAGGGGGCGACCGAGCTGGTTTTCCCGGTCGACGACATTGACCAGGCCTGTGTGCGTCTGCGCGAGCAGGGCGTCGAGTTTATTGCCGGGCCGCGCCAGGCCACCGACTGGTCGGCTGTCTTTCAGGACCCGGACGGCCACAAACTATCGATGTTCGGGCCGAAATCGAACGCATGACCCGGCCAGCGACCGCCGAAACTGCCGCGCGGCGCGAGACCGCCGCTAAAATACTCGAGTCAAATGAGTCCCGCTGACGTTTCGCCAGGCTTCTCCAGACCGCGCGGAGCGGCCGCCGCGCCCGCCGCGCACTACGCCTTTCTGCTAAAGCTGGCCCTTCTGACCATCGCCGCGTCTGTCGTGCTCATTACGCTCGGCGGGGTCGTCAGGGTGACGGGCTCGGGGCTGGCGTGCCCCGACTGGCCGTTGTGCCAGGGGCAGGCGCTGCCGCCCGCCGAACGCGGCGCCACGCTCGAATTTGCGCATCGACTGACGGCCACCGCCGTCGGCTCGCTGGCGCTGGGCATCGCGCTCTACTCGATCCGGGTTCGCCGCGAGGCGGCGGGCATCTTCTACGCCGCCGTACTTTCGGGCGTGCTGGTGGTCGCGCAGATCTTGCTTGGGGCCGCGGTTATCTTCGCCAAACTGTCCGCCGTCATAGTGACCGCCCACCTGGGTCTCGCAACCGCTTTCGCGGCGGTGCTGGCCGTGATCGCCGCTCAAGCATTGCCAAGAGTCCGAGCCGGCGAGCAGCCAGCGGACGCCTCGCGTGGAACGCTGCGGGCCGCGCTTGCGGCGGGCGCGCTCACTTACGCGGCGCTGTTGCTCGGAGCTTATGTCGGCACGAGCGGGTCGTCGCTCGCGTGTCCGCAATGGCCGCAATGCAACGACACGCTAATCCCCTCGGGAGACTGGCGTCAGTGGATCGGACTAATTCACCGGGTCCTGGCGATAGCCATGACCGCCGCCGTCCTGTGGGCGGCGTGGACGGCCTTTGCCGCGAAGGCTCCCGATCTGGTTCGGAATCTCCTGCTGGGAGCCGCCGTCCTGACGGTGATCGAAATCTTCGTCGGCGCACTGAACCCCATCCTGAAAGTCCCGCCGGTGGTCGCCGTCGCGCACCTCACCATCGCGACCGTGATCTGGCTGCTGCTGACCGGGGCGGCGACGATTTTGATTTCCGCGAATCGGCGGGAACCCAGGCGGGAGGCCCCTTCGACGGGCCCAGCGCGAACGGATAGCGCGTAGCGGCGCCGGACGAGCCGCCGTCAGCGCCAGCCTAGTCGGAAGTCCGCGTCCCGAACATCGCGGCGGCGTGGCGCGCCAGCGAACCCGTGACCTCGGTCAGCGCTTCCGGCGGCCAGTCATAAACGCCTTGCCCCGATTTCGCTCCGAGACGCCCCGACTCAACCAGCTCGCGCAGTCCGTCCGTGGGCGCGTCCGAGTTATTCAACACAGGGAACACGCTGCAGCATATCGACTCGTATACGTCCAAACCGGCAAGATCAGCGATCCTGAAAGGGCCGTACACGCCGAGCCGGTTGCCGATGCTGGTCACCACCAGACTGTCCAGAGCCTCCGCCGTGATGATTCCCTGTTCGATCAGAAACAGGGCCTCGCGATAGAGCGCGAACTGAAGCCTGTTGACCACGAAGCCGGCGATCTCGGTTTCCAGAACGGCGGGCGCTTTGCCTATGGAGCGGCAGATCTCCACGGCGGCCCGGACGGTTTCGGGCGAGGTCTGCTTGCCCGGAACGACCTCCACGGCGGGAAGCAGGTAGGGGGGATTGAAGTAGTGCGTCACCAGAACCCGGTCGGGTCGCCGGGTCGCGTTGCCGAGAGCCGTTGGACTTATCGCCGAGGTGTTGCTGGCCAGGATCACGCCGTCTCCGCAAAACGTATCCAGAGCGGAAAAGACCTTCTGTTTGATTGACAGCTCCTCCGCCACGGCCTCGACCACGAAGTGCGCCGCCTCCGCCATCACCTTCAGATCCGGTGTACAGGTGATGCGTTCGAGTATCTGGCCGGCGGCGTCTGTCTCGGCAAGACCAACGTCCGCCAGGATGGATACTGCCTTGCGGATTCGTTCCGGGGTCGAGTCAAGCTGCGATTCGGACTCGTCATGCAGCCGGACCTCGTAGCCGGCTCGCGCGAATTCCAGGGCCAGCGCGTGCCCCATCAGACCGGCGCCCACCACGCCGACGACAGATACCTCTGTAGCACGCAACTTCCGCCTCCACTTTCAGGTTTTCGCCTAGTTGTCGAAACAGGGTCATATTACGTGCGGCAAGCACCCCGCGCGAACCCCGTCGACCGGACAGACTGATAACATCCATTCCACGCAGGCCGGCTCATTCGCAGTGCAATAACACTTAACCGACATGACTGTTACCGAACCAGAAAATGAAGGCGGGCTCGCCGCGCCCTCCGGCGCCGACAAGCCCCTGTCAGCCAAACTCGAGCAGCTCGGCAACCGGCTCATCGAGGCGGCGCTTCTGAAGGGCGATTTTCTCCTCAGCTCCGGGACGAGAAGCAGCTATTACCTCGACAAGTACCTCTTCGAGACGAAACCCGACTTGCTGCGCGACGTCACCACCGAGTTGCTGAACCTCGTCCCGGACGGCGTGGACCGGTTGGCCGGCCCCGAGCTTGGCGCGGTCCCGCTCGTCGCGTGCATGTCGCTCGTCGGCAATCTCCCTTACGTAATCGTGCGGAAACAGCCAAAGGCCTACGGCACCGGGCGACATTTTGAAGGACAGATCGCCGTGGGCGACCGCGTGGTTCTGATCGAAGACGTAATCACGTCGGGCGGTCAGGCGCTCGCGGCCGCGGACCATCTTCGAAAATTCGGAGTCCAGCTCGACCTGGTAATTTGCGTGCTGGACCGCGGGGAAGGCGCGGGGCTCAAATTCGCCGAACGCGACCTCGAGCTACGGCCGCTGTTCACGAGCTTCCAGCTTGGCATAACGACTTGAACCGAAAGCTTCGCGTCGGCGTTCTCTTCGGCGGGAGATCGGGAGAGCACGAGATTTCGCTGCTGTCGGCCAGGTCGGTCCTGGACGCCCTGGATCGTGACAAGTACGACGTAACCGAGATCGGGATCGACCGCGACGGGCAATGGCTGCTGTCGGGAAATCCAATGAAGGCGCTCTCCAACGGCGCCGCGCGTCAGGACGCGGGCGAGAGCCTCGCGCGGAGCGTGCGGCATGGGGTCCTTTCGGTGCGCGGCGACTCGCAATCGGACGCCGTTTCCAACCTCGACATCGTTTTTCCAGTGCTGCACGGCCCTTACGGAGAAGACGGGACCGTTCAGGGCTTGCTCGAGATGGCCGGCCTTCCCTACGTCGGCGCTGGAGTGCTCGGATCGGCCGTGGGCATGGACAAGGCGGTAATGAAGGCTCTGCTGTCACAAGCGGGCCTTAACGTGTCGCCGCACCGTCTGGTGCTTGCCGCCGACTGGCGTTCGCGGCCCCAGGCCGTGGCGAGCGAGATTGCGGGCGAGTTCGGCTACCCGATCTTCGTAAAGCCGGCGAATCTCGGTTCCAGCGTGGGCATTTCCAAAGTGCGCGACGGCTCTGAATTCACTCCCGCGATGGAGCTTGCGGCCCAGTACGACCGGCGCATCCTCGTCGAGCAGTCCGTCGAAGACGCGCGCGAAATCGAATGTTCGGTGCTCGGCAACGACCGGCCCGAGGCCTCGCTTTGCGGCGAGATATTCCCCGCCGGCGAGTTCTACGATTACGAGTCCAAATACTTCGACGACCGCTCCCGCACCGTCATACCGGCGGACTTGCCCGACGGCTTGCACAATCGAATAAGGGCCCTGGCGGTCGAAGTTTTCACCACCCTCGACATTTCCGGGATGGCCCGCGTGGACTTCCTGCTCCGGCGCGCCGACGATCGCGTCTTCGTGCTCGAGGCGAACACTATTCCCGGCTTCACCCGGATCAGCATGTACGCCAAGCTATGGGAAGCTTCCGGACTCCCCTACGCCGGCCTGCTAGACAGGCTCATCGAGCTCGGACTGGAGCGCTTTCGAGAACGGGCCGAATTACGGGTCACCCGATAACCGCGCATCTAACGACTCCCGCGCTGAGCTAGCGCCAGAGCTATCCGGCTCTAAACACTTTCGTATCGGGACGGAACGCCGCCCACGAAAACCAGAAGTGGTCTCCGTGAACAACAGGCTCCATACGCTTGCCCTCGAGCGGTCCGGCCACGGCGAAACCCAGAACGTTCCATTCACTGCCGGTTTCGTCGTCGATAAAGCGTCCGTCCATCGACTTCAGCGTGACCCGTTTTCCGTCAGCCAGCGGAACGAACACTCCGGCGCCGCCAACGTCTCTGGATTCCGCGATCACGCTGCTGTCGAGAGCCGAAAGCGTCCCCGGCGCCCACAAGACGACGATCTCCTTGCCGCCGACGGTGTCGTAGACGACGCTCTGTTGCTCGAGTTCGAGGTACGGGTAGGCGGCGTCGCTCTCGCCCACGCTAACCGTCACGACCCGCTCGACCGGCTTCAGCCGCTCGTCCACTTTGCGGTCAAATAGAAACGGCGTATCTTCGATCGTGTCGTAGCCGCCGTAAGGATTCCTGCCGTAGGGCCGGTTATAGCCGGTGTTCTGGCTCAGCACCGCGCCGGTGGGGAAGGTCGACTTGAAGTCCCCCCACGAAGCAATCGCCGACGGCAGGAACGTCAGCTCAAATCCGGCCATTTCCCCCGCAATCGCCTCGCCGGTGACCTGCTGCCACCACGACTCCGTTTCCTCATCCCACATAATCAGATTGCTGGCCCGCAGCTTGCCGGTCGTGCCAAACGTGAAAATCCGCCCGTCCACCTCCCGCGAGAACGACAACGCCGTGTTGCACAACGGGCAGAACGTGATCAGCACCGGCTCGCCGCCCACTTCGTCATTGACGATTTCATGCCAGGTGAGGACTTGCAGCGGGTAAGCCCTGGCCTCGCCGTTGAGCTCGAACACGACTACCGGCTCCAGGTCGTTGTATACACTGTTGCCTCGTTCAAGCGAAACGAACCGGGGGTCCCGGATCGGCGGAATGCCGTTCCTCGGAACGCCGCCGGATATCACTTCGTTGAGATCGATGGTCTTCTTCGAAAACTCCGTGGTCCAGCCGCCCTGGTTCCACTCTTCGATGAGCCTTCGCTCAGCGCCGGAGAGCGGCGTCAGCTTCACAGCCGGGGGCGTCGCCGTAACCTCGGCGGCCGCCCGCGTGGTGGGGCGGGGGGTTGGATCTGCCACGGCGGTCTGCCTGGGGGCCTTGACAGGCTCGGGAGTAGATGTCTCGGCCGCCGGAGTCCGAACCTTCGCCGGCGCCGGCGTGGAGACTTCGGCGGCGGTGGTCGCTTGCGGTCTGGACGTGGTCGTAACCGCATTCCCCGCAGCCTGCGTGCGCTCTGCCTTCGCGGGCGGCTCGGACGCGGACTGCCCCTCGCACGCCGCGACTGCGGACCCCGCCGCGGCCGCCGCCATGACGAGCGCCCGGCGGCGCGTTATCGACCGCATTCCGTCTCAGCCGTCTTGTCAATCACAAAGGAAATATCATCGAAAATCGGACTCGCCAGCTCGGTCAACGATATGAAAACCAGGACCGCGGGCCGGGTGAGCTTCCGAACGCTCCGGCCCGGACCTTCCGGCGACCGTCGCGGAAGCCGCTACAGGCCTCGCGCCTCCGCGCCATGGAAGACGTCCACGCCGCCGCGCAGAATTCGCTCGTCCGCATCCCACACGATAGCGGTCGGACTTGCGAAAAGCGCGAATCCCGCCGAATACTCCTGGGTGAGCAGGCGGATAACGTGCCCCCGTCGTTGCAGGTTCTCGACGATCTCCGGCGAAAACCGGTCATCCACCGACACCCAGTCGGTGCTGCAATCGACTCGCGGCGCGGCGATCGCCTCCTGAATACCCATTCCGTGGTCGATTACGTTCGAAATTATCTGCGTAACGGCGTTTGTTATCCGCCGTCCTCCCGACGCGCCCACAGCCATGTAGGGAGCGCCGTCGCGCGTGACGATCGCCGGGGTCATGTTGTTGAGACCCTGCTTGAACGGGGCTATCGAGTTCGGTCTGCCCGGCACCGGATCGAACCACATCATCCCGTTGTTCATCACCACGCCCATGCCTTGCGGAACGACGCCAGACCCGAATCCGGCCATCAGCGTATTGGTCAGGGAAACGAAATTGCCTCGGTCGTCGGCGGCGCAGAGATGTGTGGTGCTGCCCGAGGCTCCCGCGCTCGAACCCCCGCCTGCCGCCCGGGCGTCCGTCTGAAAGCGCGACGGATCGCCCGCCGCGAACTCCGGAGGCGCTGCCCGCCCGGCCATTATCGAGTCCGCCCGCTCGGCGGCATATTCCGGCAAAAGCAGTCCCTGCCACGGAACGTCGACGAAGTCCGGATCGGCCATGTACTCGAACCTGTCGGCGAACGCCAGCCTGGCCGCGCAAATGTACGAATGCAGCCGTTCGGAAGACATGTGCCCCATGCCCGCCGCGTCGAAGCGGTCGTACACGTTCAACGTCTGGGCGGTCGTCGGTCCGGCGCAAGCGAACGGGGGCACGTGGACGGTCACGCCGCGATAAGCGGCGGCCAGCGGCTCGCGGACTCTCGCCTCGTATCGGGCAAAGTCCTCCAAAGTCAGGATGCCGCCAACGCGCTCGATTCCCTTGATGATCTCCCGCCCCACGTCGCCTTTGTAGAAGTCGGCCGGTCCGGCGTCGGCCAGAGCCTGAAGGGTCGCGGCGAGGTCCGGCTGCTCGAACCAGCCGGAGTTTACCCCGTCGCCCTTTGGAGTTTGCCCGCCGGGCATGAAAATACTCGCGGCGTCCTCATTTTCGGCGACGCGTTGGCTGTTCATGGCAAAAACGAACGCGTCATGCCAATCGATCTGAAATCCGCCGCGAGCGAGCGCAATGGCTGGGGCGCAGACATCGGCCCAGGACATCGTTCCGAACTCCGCCAGCGCGAGCGACAGCCCGGCCACGGCGCCCGGAACGGCAATCGAGAGCGGCCCCAGCAAATTCGCGTCGCCCTCGACTTCGTCCCAGCCGAAATTACCCACGGCGCCGCCGCCGGTCAGACGGTACATTTCGGCGCTCGCCGAACCGGAGGCTCGCATGGGAAACGCGACCACTTTCACGGCGCCGCCTGTCGCGACCGTCATGTAACCGCCGCCGCCGATGCCGCTCATGGCCGGCTCTACCACACTCACGGCGAGACATGCGGCCACCGCCGCGTCTACGGCGTTGCCGCCAGCCTCCAGCATTTCAACGCCCGCGGCGCTGGCCAGAGGGTGTTTGGTTGCAAGCATGCCCCTCGCGGCCACGGCTTCGGTCTTGGACACGCGCCAGACAGTTGTTTCGGCAGACTCGCTCGACATGATTCAGACGACCTTAGACAAGCGGGTCATGCGACACCAGCACGCGGCACGGAGCGTGTTGCAAGACGTAGGTCGCGGTCGGTCCCAGCTCCAGCGCGTCGTCCCCGACGTGATGCGGGGTCCCGATTACGACCAGATAAGCCTCGATTTGCCGCGCCAGCTCTACTATCCCTCCGCCGACCGACCGGGCTTGCACGACTTTCGATTCCGCGCTTTTTCGGCCGCAGGAGAGCTTTAGATACTCTTCCGCGCTCTCAACGACCCGGTCGCACCGCAGCAGCGCCGAGGCTTCCGATTGATTCAGTTTGCGGTCCCAGCCCACCACGATCACGTAGAGGAGCGTGAGGCCCTTGCGCGTTCGCGTCGCTTCCTCGGCCGCCACGGAGAGTACCTGATGATCGTTATGACCTCCGTTGATCGTGGCCACGACTCCGCCGTTGGGCATTTAGCTTACGCGCTCCCCAAGCCATCTTTCAGGCCGCCGATGCCGCGCTCGCCAGACGCCCGTCTCATATTCAGCGGCCGTCCCGGGCAGCCGGCGCGGCCGCCAGACCGTCGTCTACGGCGGATTCGCGAATCTCCGCTTCCAGCTTTTCGGCGATATCGAGATTTTCAAGCAGGAACTGTCTCGCCGCCTCGCGCCCGAGTCCCAGGCGCGTATCGCCGTACGAAAAATGGGCGCCCCGCCTGGTAAGCATTCCGTTCTCCAATCCCAAGTCGATCAATCCGCCCTGATGCGATATGCCGCCCGAATACATCAAGTCGAACTCGCACACCCTGAACGGCGGGGCGACTTTGTTCTTTACAACCCTCACTCGGGTCTTGTTGCCTATGATCTCCGATCCACGTTTTAGCTGACCCACGCGGCGGATATCGAGGCGCACCGACGAGTAGAACTTAAGGGCGCGCCCGCCGGGCGTCGTTTCGGGATTACCGAACATAACGCCGATTTTCTCGCGGAGCTGATTGAGAAACACGACGACGCACCGCGACCTGCTAATGCTGCTGGTCAGCTTGCGCAGCGCCTGGGACATCAGGCGCGCCTGTAGTCCGACGTGCGAATCGCCCATGTCGCCCTCGATTTCGGCGCGCGGAACGAGCGCCGCCACCGAGTCCACCGCGACCACGTCCACGGCGTCGCTGCGGACCAGAACCTCGGCGATCTCCAGGGCCTCCTCGCCCATGCCCGGCTGGGAAACGAGCAGCTCGTCGATGTTTATGCCGCAATTCGCGGCATAGGCCGGGTCGAAGGCGTGCTCGACATCAATCAGCGCGGTCGCGCCGCCAAGCTTCTGAGCCTCGGCAATAATGTGCTGCGCCAGCGTCGTCTTGCCCGATGACTCCGGTCCAAATATTTCGACGATCCGGCCCCGCGGCACGCCGCCAACCCCAAGCGCGAGATCGAGAGCTATCGAGCCCGTCGAAATCACTTCCACTTCGGGCAGCGACGAGGAGTCCATTTTGAGAATTGAGCCTTTGCCGAAACGTTTTTCGATTTGGGCTATCGCTGACTCAATCGCTCTGTCTTTCTCGGCGCCCATAAACTGCCGCTCCTTCCCTTAGCGGCGATTCACCCGATCGCAATTCGTCTAAGGATTGTTTTTCAAGACGATAATAGTAGTGTTCGAGCGGCGCGCGTGTCGCAGAAAACGCCGCCGGGCCCAAAACACTCTCCTGCTCCCTTGGATGGCGGGCGGGTGGAGTGAGACCTGAATCAAGTACGATGCAGGACAATCGATCAATCGCACGATAGTTGGATAAGCGCAGTTAAATGACTGAGACCACGCAAATGCGAGCAGCGCTCCTGTACGGCGCGGGCGACATCCGCGTCGAGGACCGGCCCATCCCGACGCCGGGTCCCGAAGAAGTTCAAGTCGAGGTGAAATACACGGGAGTCTGCGGGACCGACCTCCACCATTACGACGGCTGGGATTTCGGCGACGTCATCTCCAAGCCGCTGCCGCCGGCAATCCTGGGCCACGAATTCTCGGGCCTGATCACCGCCGTCGGCGACTCGGTAACTGGCTTCGAGGCAGGCGACCGCGTAAGCGCGCAACCGCAGACCTACTGCGGCGACTGCGATTTTTGCCGGCGCGGCAGTCCGAACATGTGCCTGAACAAGATTAGATTCGAGCACGGCGGGTCCTGGGCCGAATTCATCGTTGTGAATCAGCGCTCGTTGTTCAGGATTCCCGACCAGGTTTCGCTGAAGCTCGCGGCTCTAACCGAACCGCTGGGATGCTCGCTGCGCGCCGTTGACAGGGCTGAAGTCGAACCCGGCGACAACGTATTCATAGCCGGCGGCGGAAGCATCGGCCTCATGATCGCCCGCCTGTGCCGGCAGATGAGCGCGGCCAGGATTTTCGTCTCCGAACCGCGCGAGGCCCGGCGAAGGCTCGCCGAACAGCTTGGCGCCGACCGGGGACTCGATCCGGCAACCGACGACATCCGCGAGATTCTCTACGCCGAAACCGGCGGAGTCGGCCCCGACATCTGTTTCGAGGCGGCCGGAATCCCGCAAACCGCGAGGGAGTGCGTGGACCTGGTCCGCCGGGGCGGGACCGTCGCCATGATGGGAGTGGCGAATCCCGAAGTGAGCCTGGAGCTCAGTCAGTTCGATTTCTTCGCCAAGGAGCTAACCATAAAAGGCAGCTTTCTCCTCGTAAACACGTTTCCGCGATGTCTCGATCTGATGGCCGGCCTTGGCCTCGATCCGCTCATCACTCACACGTTCCCGCTGGAGGAAGCGGAGAAGGCGGTACTGACCGCCAAATCGGGCGAAGGCACGAAGGTGATGCTAAAGACCGGCTGACTAGAACGATCCCCGCCGTCAATCGGCGCGCGGGTCCGAACAGCCGTACACCCGATGCGACCGGCCGCGCGCCATCTCGCGCACCTGGCCGAAGCACGTCCGCAAGAGACCTTGGTGCGCTTGGGCCGAGCTCTGCACCACAACCAGCTTGCCTGTCGACCGGAGCAGTCGGGCGGATTCGCGAATCAGGCGTCTGGCGGCGGCGTGCGAAACGCTGGCGCCAACGTGAAACGGCGGATAGCAGGCGATGACGTCGAAGCTGCCCGAGCGCAGCTCTTCGCCGAAATAGCTGGGACGGACCAGCACGTTGGCCAATCCGTTTAACTCGGCCGTTCTCGCGCACACTTCGACCGCCGCCAGGTTGGAGTCGACCGCCGTGATTCGGGATTCGGGCGACCTGCGCGCCATCGCCGCCGCCGCCAAGCCGGAGCCGCAACCGAGGTCGAGCTGCCACCCGGTCGATTCAGGCAGGCAGTCGATAAGCATTCGCGTCGCGTCGTCGACTGCTCCGTCGGCGAAAACCGCGGGATGCCGCCCGATGCGCAGCTCGCGTCCGTCGATAGCCGCGCCGTAATCACCGAAGTCACTCGTGAAAACCGGCCCGCGGGCCGGGCGCCCCGCCGCTCGCCGCGACCTGACGACCTTTATGCGACCGGAAACCGCGACCGGCTCGGATTCGCCAAACGCGTCGTCGAACATTCGCGCGAACGTGTCGAAGCCGCGGCTGCGTTCTCCGGCCAGATACGCCGCTCCGCCTTCACGCAGAGACCGCAGCGCCGCGTCGATGAGCGCGCGCACCGCGCGGTTTCCCAACCAGTACGGCGCCCGGACAAGCGCCAGGTCGAAGCGTCCAGTCTGGGCAGGCTCGATTCCAAAGACCGGCCGGACTTGGTATCCGGTTGCGCTCAGGTTAGCGCGCGCGGACCTCACCGAGCCGATCAGGTGCGAGTTGCATACGCCGCCGGCCCCGTCCGCGTTTGCCGCGACCACCGCCGCCAGCGCACCGTCCCAGCCGCAGACGTCTATGAAACGGCCACGCGGCGGTCCCACGGCCTCGATGAGCGGCTCGATATATCGATCCAGACCGCGTCCGGGACAGTCGCCCGCGGCCACCACCGAAATCCGCGCGGCGGCGGTTACCTGCCGCTTCGTGGAATGCCAGAGATCTCCCACGGCACGTTCCTCGTGAGGCTATCCGCGTCGGTTACGCGTCAGCAAGGCCGACCGTGGGAACATACGACCGAGGCTCAGAGCAGGTCTCGCAGACCTTCCTCATCGAGCCTCTCGACCAGCCTTCCCACAAGCTCGGACTTATCCCGCGAGCACACCAGCAAGGCGTCCGGCGTATCGATAATTACCACGTCCTCCAGGCCCGCGACCGCGACGAGACGGTCTCGACTATCGACCAGGCATCCCCGGCTGTCCTCAAAAACGACTCGCCCTTCCAGGTTTCCCGTCCTGAAGTTGTCACCATCGGGCGCAGCCGCCGCGTAAGCTCCCGACCAGCTTCCGAGGTCCGCCCAGGGGAACTCCCCGGGGACGGTCAACACGTTGCCGGAGCGCTCCAGGATCGCCGTGTCGATGGCGACCGATTCCACTTCCTGGTACTCCCTCTCGACCGCGTCCGTTCCGGCGGCCGCGCGAATCCGAGCCATCGACCCCGCGATTCGGGGCGCATGTTCCTCGAACGCGCGGAATATGGATTTAACGCTCCACGCGAAGTAGTTGCTGTTCCACAGATATTCACCGGAGGCCAGATAAGCGCCGGCTGTCGCCGCGTCGGGCTTTTCCTCGAAATCCTCGACGTCGAAGACTCCAATGCCCGCGAAACTTCCAACCCGCGCGCCGCGGCGGATGTAGCCGTATCCCGTGCTGGCTTCGGTGGGATTTATTCCGATAGTCACCAGGTAATCGCCGCTTCGGGCGGCGGCGGCCGCCGCGCGCAGGGTTTGTCTAAACGCGTCTTCATCTCCGATGAAATGGTCCGATCCCACGCTCAGCATCACCGCGTCATCATCCCGCGCCGCGATAACCGCCGCCGCCAGACCTATCGCCATGGCGGTGTTCCGGCCGCGGGGCTCGCCTATCACGTTCTCCGGCGGCAACTCCGGAAGCTGCCTCAAAACGGCTTGCCGCTGCTCGCGAAGACAGATGACGAACGTGCGGTCCGGCGACGTAAGCGGCGCGATGCGGCGGTGCGTCTGTTGAATCAGGCTCGCCCCCGGACCTATCCGCAAGAACTGCTTGGGCGACGCGCGCCTCGACTTTGGCCAAAGCCTCGTGCCCACGCCCCCGGCGATTATGGAAACATACAGGTCTTCCGGCGGCGCGGTCACAAACGTGGCTCCATCATGCGATCCCTCGAAGGTCTTCAACGCGGCATATAGCTATTTCACCACAACCGGAAAGCGGCCCGGCCGGCCGCGCGACCGCACCGAGCAACGCGCATTGTCCAGGCGCGGGTGGGTATCATTCGCCCTATCTTTTCAATGGAGGTTGGGGCTTGTACGACCTTGTGGTGACGGGTGGAACAGTAGTCGATCCGGAACAACGTCTCAACCAGCCGATGGACGTTGCCATCACCGACGGCCGCGTCAGCGAGATCGCACCGCATCTCGACGCCAGCTTGGCCGCGCGCAAGATCGACGCGACCGGCATGATCGTTTGTCCGGGGCTGGTGGACTTGCACGTGCATATCTACGAGGGCGTCAGCCACTACGGCATAAACGCCGACGAGCACGTTCTGCGCAGCGGGGTTACCACGGCCGTGGATGCGGGCTCGGCCGGAGCTTCGACGTTCGCCGGCCTCCGCCGGTACGTGATCGACGTCTCGGACACGCGGCTTCTGGCTTTCCTGAACATCTCCGGAATGGGCATGATCTCCGAATCGGTCGGAGAGCTCGAAGAGATTCGCTGGGCCGACCCCGCCGCGGCGATCAAGGTATGCGAGGCCAACCGCGACCTGATTCTCGGCATAAAGATACGCATATCTCGCAAGCTCGCCGGACCCAACGTAGCGGCGGCCCTGCGCAACGCGCGCGAAGCGGCGGACGCCACTGGTCTGCCGGTGATGGTCCATCCGAACGACGCTCAGGATTTTTCCCTCGACGACGTGCTTGCCGAGCTGAAAGCCGGCGACCTCGTTACGCACTGCTTCCACGGGATGGCGGGCGGCGTGCTGACGAGCGACGGGCGCGTTCGCGACAGCGTCAAGCGGGCCGTCGACGGCGGCGTGCTGCTCGACGTGGGGCACGGTCAGGGCAGTTTCGACTTCGACGTCGCCGAACGCGCGCTCGCCGAGGGTGTCGTTCCCCACACGATAAGCAGCGATCTGCACGTCTATAACCTGCACGGCCCGGTATTCGACCTGGCCACGACGGTCAGCAAGTTCCTCATGTTGGGCCTCGATCTGCCCGACGCGCTCGCTCGCTGCACCGCCGCCCCGGCCGGCGTCATGGGCATGAAGGGCCAGATCGGGACTCTTGCGCCCGGAGCCGCCGGCGACGTCGCGATCCTGAGAATCGAAGAGGCGCCGTATACGTTTCTGGATTCCTACGGGAAGCAGCGCCGCGGCGACGTGAGGCTGGTCCCGGCCAGAGTAATCAAGGCCGGCGTAGAGGTTCCGGCGGTCGCCCGAGGTTAGCCGGCGTTCAGTTCAGCCTGTAATCGATAACCGTCGGTCTGCGCCGGCGGTAGGCCGACCGTATCGCCCGGCACAGGGCGGCAGGGGCGGACACGCGCTCGGCCGCAACCCCGAAGGCTTTTCCGAGCTTGACGAAGTCGGGCGTTTCCAAACCGCATTCCATCGTGCGGCCGTAGGTCCGCCGGAAGGCGACCTCAAGCTCCATGTAGCCGCCGTCGTTGAGGACGACGATGGGCAATGGCAGTCTCAGCGCCAGCGCGGTGGACAGCTCCTGGCTTGTGAACATGAACCCGCCGTCGCCGACCAGCGCGACCACCTTTTTCTCGGGCATGGCGACCTTGGCGCCAATGGCCGCCGGCGTCGAGAAGCCAAGCGTGCCGAAATAGACGGGCGAGAAGAACGTGCGCGGTTGATAGACCGGGAAATGCCTGGGGCCCTGATAGCAGACGGTCGTCATATCGTTGAACAGCAGTCCGTCCCGCGGCAGCGCCTCGCGGACCGCCGCGAGGATTCCAACTGCCGGTTCTTCGCCGGAGGCCTGGGCCGAGCGCCGAATAGCGTCGACTTCGCGAAGACGGTTTCGATGGAGTTCGGATGGCCTTGTCGGCAGGCTCCGGGCCATCTTCTCCAGTGTCGGTTTGGCGTGCGCGTGTATTCCTTTGACCGCCGGGTAGTGCCGCCCGATTATTCGCGAATCGATGTCGACCTGAATGATGTTGCGCGGAAGCGGCAGACGCCAGTTGTCGGTGTTCCTCGCGCTCAGCCGCGACCCGACGACCAGCATCGCGTCGGCGGCCGAGAGCAGACCGTCAAACGACGCGTCGCCGCGCCACCGGCAACCGACCGACAAAGGGTGGTCTTCGGGAATCGCCCCTTTGCCGTTAACGGTCGTCAGCACCGGCGCGGACAGCTTTTCGGCCACTTCGAGCAGCGGCTTTGAAGCATCGGCGGCGGCGACGCCCCCGCCGGCCAGGATAACGGGATTCGCCGACGCAACCAGCAGCCTTATCGCCTGTCGAAGGACTTCGGGGACGGGTTCCAGCGGTTCGGGCGTGACCATCCGGGGAATCGTCACCTGGCTCCTGCTGTCCACGAGGTCAAGCGGAATTTCTATCGACGCCGGCCCTGGACGGCCGGCGCGCATGTGATGCAGCGCGTCGGCGACTACAGCCGGAATATCCGAGACTCGCCGCACTCTGCGGTGCCAGCCCACTATCGAACCCAGCAGGCCCGACTGGTCTCGCAATTCGTGCAGATATCCGACGTCCCGGCCCAACATCGAGGCTTCGAGCGTGGTGCATATGTGCAGAACCGGCGAAGATTCCGCCTGGGCTTCGCCAAGCGGCGTGGCGATGTTGGTTACGCCCGGTCCCGTGATAGTCAGCGCGCAGGCTATTCGCCCCGACGCTCGCGCATAGCCGTCGGCCATGAATCCCGCGCCCTGCTCGTGCCTGCACATGACGTGCTTGAGATTGGGATGATCCAGCAGCGCGTCGCAGATTCCAGCAGTGTGGATTCCGGGGATTCCAAATATGGTGTCCACGCCGCCGGCCTCGATCGACGCGAGAACGGCCTGCCCACCGGTCATCACGGGCATTGCATGGATCCTTGAAGAGCAAGTCCTAGTGTGGAGTTTATTAGAACACCGCCGCCAGCGCGCCGGCGGCGGTGCTGGCGGCCACCACCAGCGAACCCGCAATCCAGCCGCGCGCGCCGTCCCGCCACACTCTGAACGGCAGCGGCGTTGACGCGAGCAGCAGAGCCGCCGCGGCGGCGTTGGCTCCCCCTTTCAGCAAAAGCACCGACGCCAGCGGCAGTTCCATGCCCGTCCCGCGTCTGATTAGCGTTCCGGCGACCGCTCCCAGCAAGGCGCCGACCCAGGCGGTCCGGCCGAACAAGTCGAAGCCAGCCTGATAAGGAACGAAAACCGCAATCACCCCCGCGAGCGCGCACGCGCCGAGGAACCAGACTCCAACTCCATCCAACCGCTCCATTGCAGTGTTCCAAAGTCTCTTCGCCTGATCCCTCCAACCGGACTCTTCCGATTGCGGCGCGGCGGTCCCCAGCCAGCGCTCGACGGCCAGCGACCTTTCGCTGTCACTGGCGAACCTCGATCCGGCCATCAGCGCGGCGGCCGCAAACGCCGTCCGCGCCAGCGCGAGCCACAGCCCAAAGCCAAGCGTCCCGAAGATCGAGGGCGCCGCGAAAGCAAGCCCCGCGCCGACCAGCAACGACCGGCGGCCCGGCGGTCCCTTCGCGGCCCGACCGCGCAACGTTTCGCTCATTCCCGCGCTCGCAATCAAGGCCAGCGCCATCCACGGCGCGAACGTGACGAGGAAATCGCGAAACTTGATAAATACGGCGAGCGCGTCTGCCGGCACTACGGCTTGCGGGATTGCCTGGCCTGCCGCTCGAGCAGGCGTTCGATCCGCGATTCCATCTGCCGGCGATTCAGGATTCCGGGTCGAATCTCATCGACCAATCCCTCGGAATCGAGAAAGACGTGCGTGGGCAGCATACGCACGCCGTAAGGGCCGCTGACGGCGCGTTCCGGGTCCAGCAGCGAACCGAACGTGTACGATTCGAGAAACTCGCGAACGGTCTCGCGGTTTTCGCCGACGTTGATCGCCAGATAATTCCAGTCCCGGTCCGCCAGCTTGCGAACCACGGCTTCCGTGTCGGGCGCTTCCGCCCGGCACGGTCCGCACCAGGTCGCCCAAAAGGTGATCCAGATCGGACCGGACTCGCCGGCTTCGGCAAGGCTGATCGCGGCGCCGTCCACGTCATTTAGCTCGAAGTCGGGAGCGGCGCGTCCGACGCGCAGCGCCGGGCCGCCAGTGGCGAGCTGTCCGGCGACCGCCTGCGACGAGACGAAGCCCAGGCTGGGGTCTATCTGAAACGCCATTGCCGACAGCGCCAGCGCCGCGACCGTCGCGGCAGCCGCGACTCCCAACGCGAGAGGGGTGGCGCGTAACGTTGCGAGCATGACCCTCATTTTCCGGAAAGCGGCGGTGTGAGCAGAGCTTACCAATCGGAATTCCGGTGGCGGCGAGCGCCGCCGGACGAATAAGCCGCACTAAAATCGGACAAGATGCCGCTGCGTAGGTCCCTGAGGGGTAGATACCGCCGAAAAAGCGGCAAGGCCGGGAAACTGCTCGCCCTTGTCGCCCTCCCGGTGACGGCGATGCTGATCGCGGCCGGGTCCATTGCCCTCGCCCTGGTCGCGGGATCCGCCGTCGCGTTCGCCGCCGCGGCTGCGCTGTTCGACGACTTGCCGTCGGTCGAGGCCGTTTCAGGCGTCCAGAGCCGGTTTTTCGAGAACTCCACCGTCTACGCCCGCGACGGGACCCTGCTTGGCGAGCTGATCGACGAAGGCAGACGCACCGTCATAACCCACGACCGCATCCCGCAAGTAGTCAAAGACGCCACGATCGCCGCCGAGGACGCTACCTTTTACGACAATCCGGGCGTCGACCTGCGCGCCGTGCTCAGAGCCGCCTGGCTCAACCTTCAGGCCGGAACGATCGTTTCGGGATTCAGCACCATAACCCAGCAGGTGGTCAAGAACACGCTGCTGAGTCCCGAAGAAACTCTGGAGCGAAAGCTCCGCGAGGTGGCCCTCGCCTATCAGTTGTCCCAGCGGTTTTCAAAGGACGAAATCCTTGCGATCTACCTCAATCAGAACTTCTACGGACAGCGGGCCTATGGCATCGTGGCGGCGGCGCTGACCTACTTCGACAAAGACCTCGATGAATTGACGCTCGCCGAGGCGGCAATGCTGATCGGCATACCCCGCGCTCCGTCAACGGAGAATCCGCTCGTGAACGAGGAAGCCGCCATTCGCAATCAGCTCAACGTGCTCGATCTCATGATCAAGAACCGCTTCATCACCCGCCGGCAGGCCGACGCGGCCGCCGCCGAGAAGCTGGTCTACTCGCCGCCCCAGGCGAACCTCGGGCCTTCTCCGCACTTCTTCAACTACATCGTGGACTATCTGCAAGAGCAGTACGGTCCCGAAATCAGCCGCAAGGGCTGGTCGATAACAACCACGATCGACCCAACCCTTCAGGCAAGGGCCGAAACCGCCGCCAGAGAGCACGTGGCGACGCTGGCCGACCGCGATGTCGAAAACGGCGCCGTGGTCGTGCTGGATCCCGCGAGCGGTCAGATCCTCGCGATGGTCGGAAGCGTCGACTTCACCAGCGAGGAGATCGACGGCCAGGTCAACATGGCGATCGCTCCAAGGCAGCC
Organism: Chloroflexota bacterium; assembly: GCA_965263025.1. Classification (GTDB taxonomy): domain Bacteria; phylum Chloroflexota; class UBA11872; order UBA11872; family VXNJ01; genus JAPOVO01. The sequence goes on from OZ253578.1 coordinate 2,089,223, forward strand.
CGGTTCCGCGTTCAAGCCCTTCACGTACGTCACCGCGCTCGGCAAGGGCTACAACGCGGCAACCATGCTGATGGATATCAAAACGGTGATACCGATTACCGACCAGGAGCCTTATGAGCCGGAGAACTATGACGAGAAGTTCCACGGGCCGGTTCGCTTGCGGGTGGCGCTGGGAAGCTCCTACAACATCCCGGCGGTCAAGACCCAGCTTTTCGCGGGAGTGCCGGACGTTTTGGAAACGGCCCGACGAATGGGACTGCCCATTTCGGGCGGAACCGAGCGCTTCGGCCCCTCGCTCGCCCTGGGAGCGGCCGAGGTGCCGTTGCTCGATCTCGCCGCCGCCTACGGAGTATTCGCCAACGGCGGAATCTACGTCCGGCCCAATCCCATCCTCCATATCGAAGACAGCCAGGGCAACGTCATAGAAGCGCTCAAACCGCCCGAAGGGGTCAGCGTGCTCAGCCCGCAGCTCGCCTACCTGATTACCGACATCCTTTCGGATCCCAAGGCGCGCGTACCGGGCTTCGGCGCGGGCAACGTCCTGACCCTGGAAAACCGGCCCGCCGCGGTCAAGACGGGCACCACCAACGACTTCAGGGACGCCGTCACCGTTGGTTACACCCCCAATCTCGTAACCGCCGTGTGGGTTGGAAATGCCGACAATTCGGAAATGGACGGAGTGCCGGGATCAAAGGGCGCCGGCCCGATATGGAACCGGGTTATGAAGGAGGTCCACGAGGGTCTGCCGGTTGTAGAGTTCGCGCGTCCGGAGGGACTTATCGAGCTCGAGGTCGACGCCGTTTCCGGCCTGCTGCCCAGCCGCTACACCCCGGAAAAGGTCAAGGAGCTGTTCATTCCCGGCGCCGAGCCGACCCAGATGGACTTTATTCACCAACCCATCCGAACTCACACGCTAACCGGCAAGCGGGCCGGCCCCTCCATACCTCCCGACGAAGTGGAGCTGAAGGTCTATCCCGTGCTGCCGCCCGACGCCGAGGCGTGGCAGCGGGAACAGGACGAAGACTCGCCATTTCACTTGCCGTCGAGCGAGCTGGCGACCGCGCTCGACTCGCCCACCGAGCTCGGCGACGTGGCCATTGCCATACCGTCGCACCGGCAGCACATCCGCAGCATCCTCGAAATTCGCGGAAACGCCCGAGGCCCCGGCTTCCTCGGCTACACGCTTGAATACGGCCTGGGAACCGCACCCGCCGGCTGGGTCGGAATCGGCGAAGCTGTCACCGAGCAGAAGACCCGCGACCAGCTCGCGGCGGTGGATACCGCGCAGCTTGCCGACGGCGTCTACACGCTGCGACTGAGCGTTCGTCGGGAAGGCAATGTCACCGAAAGCGTCTACCGCCAGCTCGTGGTGGATAATGAGTCGCCCCGGATCGCCGTAAAGGACCTTGAACCTGACGCCACCCTGCCGCGCGGTCACATCGCTTTCAGAGTCGATGCGGCGGACAACATCTCTGTCCTTTCCGTGACCTACTTCATCGACGGCGAATTCATCGCCGAATCGCTCACGCCGCCCTACGGAATAACCTGGAACGCCGTCCCCGGCGAGCACACCCTTAAAGTTCTGGCGCGGGACGGCGCGGGTAATTTCACCGAAATCGAGCCGGTGCCATTTCGAATTCCATAACCCCCTCTATCGCGGAGCTCCCGGCCGCCCGGCCTCGCATAACTTGTCGCCTTCGACTTAGCGCTGGAGATTGGAAGTGATCGTCGACTCGCACGTGCACGTCTTCTCGGCAAATTCGGTCAAATATCCGCTGTCGCCCGCGGCCCCCTACGACCCGGACCCGGCCCCGCTGGAACAGTTGATCATCACAATGGGCATGAGCGGCGTGGACGTGGCCGTGGTCGTCCAGCCGCAACCCTACGAGTGGGACAACTCGTACATCTCGGACTCGCTGGCGGAGCAGCCCGACAGGCTCATCGGAATCGGGCTGGTCGACCCAGGATCGCCCGATGCCGCCGCCGATCTTCTGGCTCTTGCCAAACCGGGTCGAATTCAGGGATTCAGACTGAATCTTGACAGCGGCGACGAAGGCCTTTGGCTGACCGACGGCACGGTGGACCCGCTGTGGCAAGTGGCCGCCGACCAGGGTCTGGTCGTATGTATGCAAATCGAGCCGCGCCAGGCCGGCAGGGTTCTGACGCTGGCTTCCCGATTCAAAGACGCGCGCTTTGTGATAGACCACCTGGGCAAGCCCGACGTCACCGAAGGCGCGCCGTATGCGAGTTTTCGTCCGATCCTCGACCTCGCCGGGCTGGAAGGCGCGCATATAAAGCTGTCGGGCCTCTTCTACGCCTCCCGGCAAGAGTTCCCGTATGAAGACGTCACTCCGGTTGTCGAGCTGGTTTGGCGGGCCTTCGGCGCCCGGCGCATGTTGTGGGGAACCGATTTTCCCAACATATTCAAGGCATGTGGTTACCAGGCCGCCCTCGATCACACAAACCAGAATCTGCCGTTCTTGTCGGATGACGACAAGGCATGGATACTTGGTAAGACAGCCGCGTCGCTTTGGAACCTTCCCGAAGGCAGCGCACCCGATCTGGACTAAAAAATGGTAAGAAGCCTGTTCGGCTCCAGACGAGCGAGTCCCAAGCAAGCCGACAAAACCTACGGCAACAGGCTTCCAGCCGGCCAGCACACCGTGACCAACTGGCCCGTTCTCACATACGGGCACACGCCTGACGTCGCCCCGGAGGACTGGGAGTTTTCGATAACCGGCCTGGTGGAGCGAGAGTTCACGGTGGATTTTCGGACGTTCCTGGCCGCCGGATCGGTTGTGATTCATGCCGACTTCCACTGCGTGACCACCTTCAGCGTCATGGACAACGACTGGGGCGGAGTTCCCGTCCAGGCCATTCTCGAACAGGCCAAGCACCTGCTCGAGGCGGACGCGGTAATGGTGCACTGCTACGGTGGATACACCACCAACCTTCTTCTAAAAGACCTGGACCGTCCGGAAAACCTTTTCGCGCTGAGGCGCAACGGGGAACCGCTTCCGCGCGAGCACGGCGGGCCGATTCGGCTGATAGTCCCCCATCTCTACGCGTGGAAGAGCGCCAAGTGGGTCAACGGCCTTCAGTTCCTGCCGAGAGACAGACCCGGCTTTTGGGAAGTGAATGGGTACCACATGCGCGGCGATCCTTTCGAGGAAGAGCGCTTCAGTTAGCCGGGCCGCCGTTGAGCGGAACCGCCCGCTCCGCGCTTTGTCGCGGCATACCGGTGGGATAACATTTGCGCAGATTGCTGATCTGCAATTGAGTTCGGAGTGTTAGGAGCGTAGTGGGCGAACTGGCGCGCTATCGGCTTTTCTTAAGTTTCCTGGCGGTTCCAGTCGTCGTAGTCGTTCTGATCGTCGTCTTGCTGGTCAATGCGTTCGGCGGTGACGAAGAGGGCGCTGCGCCGGGGGATCAGCAAACGGCTGTCGCGCAGGTCGAGCCCACCCTGGCGATATCGGTGGTAACGGTTGCTCCGGCCCAGGCTTCGCCGAACGCGAACTCCACGGTAACGCCTACCACGACGCCGCTGGCCATCGCCCCCTCGACACCCCTACCGGCGGCGGTCGAATCTACGCCAACCGCGGCCCTCGCGCCTGCCGGCACTACGGAAACGCAAGAGTACGAAGTCCAGCCCAACGACACGCTTTCGGAAATCGCCAACAGTTTCGGACTTACCAGCGCCGAACTCGCCGAAGCCAACCAGATCGAGGATCCGGACGCGATACAGGTCGGCGACATCCTCATCATCCCGCCCGCGCCGGCCGACCGTGAAATCGCTCCGGCGGCTACGCCTACACCTACGCCAACCCCGATTTCCGCCACGGTAGACCCGGACGAAGGTCTAAACGTTCGCGAGGAGCCCACCACCGACAGCGAGGTGCTCGAGATCCTCTTGGGCGGCGCCGACATTCTGCTGACGGGCACGAGGCAGACCATCGACGACGTCGAGTGGGTCGAGCTGGTCGATGGCGGATGGGTACAGAGTCAGTACCTGACGATAGAAGACGAATAGCCTCAAAACACGTCGGCGCGCCAGAAGGCGAACTCTCGCTCCCGGAATAACGTCTTGAGGATTCGTTTCTGATCGCCCCGGGCGTCGCGCGGTACGGCGCCCCTGAAAACGAGTTCCCAAAGCTCGGCCTCCGAAACGTTTACCGGCGGCGTCCGCGCCTCGCTCACCTGCACCGCGCGGTCGCGGTAACCAAGCTCGGCCGAATGCGATCCGACCCGGATGCCAACCGATTCCGCGCCGCCGGTCGAAGCTCGCCAGAGCGCCGCGGAGAATTCGGGCCAAAGCCCCTCCAACAACAGTCTCAAGTCGCCGAGCCTCGCCTTCAATCTCGTGTCGCTCTTTACCCGGGCGGTGATTCCGATTGCTTGCAGGAGAGCCGCCGCCCTGCGGGCGACCGGCGCCTGGCCCGCGAGATGTCGAAAGCCTCGTGACCTGGCGTCCCGGACCATCGCCGTGAGCAAGGCTTTTTCGCCCTCTTCGTCCTGGGCGGCAAGATCGCTTATCGAATAGAAGTCCCCGGCTCCGTCGCCGTGTTCGCCAACCGGATATCTGGCCCGCGCATATCCGGCAATCCGCCCGGCCCGCTCAAGGACGAGCGACGATTCAGGATTCTCCAGCATCCACTTCATATTTCCCGACCACCACCCGAGCGACCGGACAAGCGGGCCCGAGTGCGCAGAGCCGTAGCCGCCGTGGATCGCGGCGACCCAGGCAAGGTCGCTCGCCGGGTCCATGGGGCGAACGCCCGGCGGCGGCGGACCCGCTTCGCCGGACCCGTCCAAACAGGCAACGTATGTATTCACGGGCAGCGTCTCCCACCCGGATTCGCCATACGGTCCGTCGGAATCGGCGAAAACGATCGAAAGGTGGTATCGACCGCGGGCGACGTGATGGAGCGCGGCCTCTATGAGCGCGCTCTCGTGGCCCTTGCCGCGCTCGGCCGGATCGATGGCCAGGCACGCCAGGCCCGCCACTCGCAGGATCGCGCGTCCGACGCGCATCTCACGCGGCAGCACCTGCAAATAGCCGGCCACCCTTCCGTCAACCACGGCGACTAGCGAATCGCGGCGCTCTACGAGCGGATCGAGCTCCCGCGCCTGACGGTAATAGGACCGGCTTTCGCCAAAGACCCGTTCGAGCAACGCCAGCGACTGCTCGAAAAGGCCGTCATCTTCGGCATTCCGAATCTCGGGGGCCTTCATCTCCAGCGCCTGGAGGGTGCATAGCAGCGCCGCCAGACCACGTTCAGCACCAGAACACCAAACGCCGCCGGCTCAACCGCCCTGACCCCCTGTTATCACCATGGAAAATAACCCCGGCCAGCCTGGCCCCGCTGATGGGGAGCGCCACGCAGCCGGAACCTTGCGCCAGAAAGCCGCCCGAAAATCGCCTGTGGGACGTTAGTCTCCGCTCAGGCTCTCGATCCGATCCTTCCATCGCGAGCGGCGCGTCCGCTCGACAAAAACTCGGTCCGCCGTGACCAGCCGCGTCCCTTCTTCCTGGGCGAGCGCGAGGTACTGGCAATGATAGACCGGGTGCTTCAGAACGCACGCCATCTCGAATGCCGCCTCATGCAACCGCGCCGACGGCGCCAGCGACTCGAACCACTGTGGCAACGCCTTGAGAAAGGCCCGCGCCTCTGACGACAAGTCTTCCTCGAAGAACCACTTGCACGCAACGCTTGCGTCGATCACCAGATTCATCGGCTGTCACGATCCTCGCGCAGCAGTAACACGCTGTCTTCCAGGCGGCCGGGGGTCATGGCCCGAATGCGATCGGCTTCCGCGATCAGTTCCGCGCGCGTCCGGACGCGCGCTAGCGGGCACATCTCTCTACAACCACTTGTCCATGAAGTCGAACGCCAGACGCCCGCTGAACTCGTGCCCCGCGTCGAATTCGTCCCGGGCCAGCCGGTCGGACGCTCCGGCCACCGCGTAGACTCGCTCCAGCACGGCATGGGCCTCGCGGGAGGTCTCGATCGGAAAGCCGTCGTCGCGGATTCCCGCCTCGATCAAGAGTGGCCGCGGCGCGATTGCGCCCACGATATCGGGAACGTCCGCATATCGATAGATGCCCGGAAGGAACTGCGAGCCGCAGAAGTTGCCCATTTCAAGCGCATATTTGGCAAACGTAGTCAGATATCCGCTAATTACCGCCACCTTGACTCGTGGATCGACCGCCGCCAGATACATGGTTCTGGTCCCGCCAAACGACAGCCCCAGGCAACCGACCCGGTCGGCGTCCACGGCGGAATGAGCCGAAAGCACTTCGATGGCCTTCATGTCGTCCCATATATTTCGCGCCATCAGACTGACCCCGTAGAGCATCGTCTTCAGGAAGCTCACGTTGCAGCCGTCCCGCGTTCCGAATATCCCGGTCGTCTCGCCTGGCTTTGGATGGCCGAACCCTTCGCCGCGTTCGCCGAACCCACGCGCGTCGGGGGCCAGCACCACGTACCCGTGCCTGCCGAACCGCAAGGCGTAGTTCTTGTGAACGTCCGAGGCTTCCCCGCTTACGCCGTCCTTGCCTACCCCGTGCCCGTGCACCGCCACGAGGCCGGGCAAGCTGTTGTCCGCGCCGGCGCCGTCCGGAACGAATAGAAATGCCGGAACATCCACTCCGGCTTCCGTCGAATAGACGACCTTGTGCCGGGTCACGCCTTCGAGTTCGACGCTTTCGAGAGTTCTCAAATTCAGCGGCACGGGCTCAGGCCACGGCTGCATAAGCTCAAAGAGCTTGGCCCGCAGCCGCGACCTCCACAGAATCCACTCATGCTGCGTTTCGGCCTGAAATGCGAGCGACCTCGAAGTCTGACGCTCGAGCTCGTCGATAAAGTCGTCGATGGAGAATTGCAGGTTCGCGCTCATTAGGCCCACTCGCCCTTTATGTGTATCAAAGCCCGTTTCGCCTCGGTTGAATAATCCCCAAATCTGCCGCCGTTATCCTCAATGCTGATTCGGTCCGCATAGCCGGCCGCCTGCAAGGCGTCGAGAAACTCGACATAAATTCCGTCCCATGGACGCGGCGGCATCCCGTTCAGCCGCGGCACAGGCACGTGCACGTGCCGCAAGTCCGGCCCAGCCTCGTCAAGGCTTTCCATTCGGTCATCCTCATAAGTCATGTGGAACAGGTCGGCAAGCACCTTGATTCGCGGATGGTCGACGCGGCGGGCCATTTCGAGGGCTTCCCCGACGGTGTTTATGTTGTCGCAAGCGGTCTTGTAAAGCGGTTCGATAGCCAGAGTCATGCCCACTCGGTCGAGCTTCTCCGCGACCATGCGCAGAAAAACGGCGATCTGGTCCATCGCCCGTTCGCGGTCGAATCCGTCGGGAGTGGACCGCGCCCCGCCGCTGCCAAACACAATGACGTCGGCGCCCACTTCCGACATGCGCGCCAACGCGGTGTCCAGATACCCGTCCAGCCTCTCCCGATCGACGCCGTCGCCAACAACCGGCAACGCCGGCGGAATGAACACGTTGAAGGCCTCTACCGGCAGACCAGCGTCGGCTATTCGGCGGCGAACTACCGCGAACTCCGATTCGGCGCCCTCTGGAATCAGGGCGGCGACTTGGAGCTCGGCGTAGTCGAACCCGGCGTTCCGGGTTGCTTCCAACCCTTCCAGCGTGGTGCAGCATCCGAATCGCATCAAATAGACTCCTCAACGGAACAACCAGCGGCGCTTCTTCGCGCCCGATCATTGTGTCCGATTCGCGAAGCGTTGTCAGGCCGGTCGCGGGGCAAGCTGGAGACCCTGCCGGCAACGAGCGATAATTGCGCTTGCAACGGTCTCCGTTGCGCCATTGACGAATTCCACGGGAGTATCGGAATTTAGATGCCTTCAACCGCCGACGAGCTGTTGCAGGTCTACTTTGCGTCGGGCCGGCCCACCGGTCACGCCTGCGCGCGATCGCGAATTCACGAGATCGGCCTTTGGCATCTCACCATGTCGGTCTGGATCGTGCGGCGCTCGGGAAACGGATTGCACGGACTGCTCTTCCAGGAAAGACACCCCTCGCAACAGGCCTGGCCGGGAAAGCTGGATACTACGTCAGCGGGTCACGTGCGCCTGGGCGAGACCGATCTGTTTCGCGAGTTGCAGGAGGAGTTGGGACTGCGCCCCAACCTGGACGAAGTGAGCTTCATCGGAGTCCGATGCATGGACGACGCCGCGGACCCGAACATGATCGACCGTGAACTTCATCAAACCTATATCTGGATTACCAACCTTCCCCTGGACGCCTACCGTCTTCAGGCCGACGAAGTCACCGCGCTGGTCGAAGTGGAGCTATCCGACGCCGAAGCGCTTGTTACCGGCAAAAGCCCCGCCGTTCCCGGAATCCGATACGAAACGGCCGCGCCGTTGCGCGGTGTTACCGTAAGCAACGACATGCTGGTCCCGGTTGCCGACGGCGCTTATGTCAAGGTCATCGACGCGGCCCGGCGTCAAATTGCGGGCGAGTTGAAAACAGGAACGGCCCATGGCTGGCTGCGCGACCCGATTCTGTAGCAGCCAGCGGCGGCGAACCGGACGCGCGTCCGGTTCGCCCGGCTCGTGATGCCGTCGATGGATTTCGAGACGCTGGTCGACGAAGCTATCGACACCATTCCCGAATGGTTGCTAATTCGCCTCGAAAACGTCGCGATCGTCGTTGAAGACGTCCCGAATCCCGACGACTTCGCGGAGATGGACGTCCCGCCCGAATCGGATCTCTACGGCCTGTATGTTGGAGTTCCGCTCGACCAGCGAAACAGCGCGTACAGCCTGGTGCTCCCCGACCGGATAGTCATTTACCGCAACGCGCTGCGGCGGGATTTTCGCGACGCGCGCGACCTTCGCGAGCAGGTGCGCCTCACGCTCCTGCACGAGGTCGGCCACGCCCTGGGGATGGGTCACGACAAACTGGCCGAGCTTGGGCTGATCTAGCCTGCGGACTGGCTGCGGCGCTCGTCACGCGTGTTGCAGCGATACCTCGAGATCGGCCTTGCCGTCGAACGGTCCGAAGCCCCAAATATCGCGGCGGCCGCCGATCTTGACCGTCAGCCGCCCCACACGGTTTCCCGCGCCTGGTTCCAGCCGGACGCCCTCGACGGGGCATTCGCCGCGCCACGGGCAGAAAACCGCGATAAACAGGCCTCGCCGGGCGCGGATGCGCCGCACGATTGCCGTCCGCGACTCAGACGCCGGATTAGACGGACCCTCCGCCGAATACAGCTTGCCGCCGGCGTTGGCCGGGAATACGGTCATACCGGCGTCGCGCCCAACGCTCCACCGCAACGCGCTTGCGCCGCGAATTCGCTTCCAGTCGGCGAACTCCGGATGCGGCGCGGCGTCACGGCCCGCCATTGATTCTCCGTCGGCCTGGAACGAACCTTCATTGTGATATATCCAGTCGAATCGCCTTGACTCACGCGCCGATACCGAAAACAGGTCGATAAAGTACGGCAGCCGCACCAGAACTGCCCGCCTGAACCGGACTCCCGCGTAAGGCCGCTTTGTCCACCCCACGGCAGCGTCGACCAGTTGAAATTCTCCAGCGGCCTCAAATCTCAGAAGCGCCCCCCAGCCGGCCGGCTGGGGGGCGCCTCCGGCCATCACGGTATTGTGACTCGCGGTGTGGGCGTACCAGCGGCGGCTTAGCCCAACGCCGAATCCGGGCGTTCCCAGGTCGGGAGAGAGCGCGGTTGCCTCCCCGTAAATCGAGAGGCCGAGCTTGTCGTAGTGGCCATGCAAGCCGCCGTGTCTTCCGTATTTCAGCACTAGCTGGAAGCCGCCGCCTCTGAGAACTGCAAGCCCGGAGTCTTCAAACGCCGCGCTCGGCCGCATTCGAGCGGCGCCGCTCGCCGGGAGCTTGCGCCGCCCTTCCAGCAAGACCCAAAGCGAGTCCCTTGGCCTAAGCTCGTAAGCCCGCTGCAGCGCCGCCGCGAATTCCTTGTGCCCGTACCAGGCCCAGCCGGTTTCGTAAAAGCCCGCAGGCTCGGGTATCGCGTGGCCGCAGCGGTTTGTCAGGTCGATGGGACTCCAGCAGTCGTTGATCGAGGGCAGCGAGCCGTCCGCGGTCGAGAGGTCGACAGCGGCCAGCAGCATTCGCCGCATGGCTGGAAAACGGGCCAGGTCGGGCTTTACCGCCTCACACGCTCTTGAAGTCCACATGAGCGCCGCAAGCGTATAGAAGTGGTAGCTCAGGCTGCCTTCGTACCATAGGCCGTCCCCAAGCACGCCTCGACTAACCTGCTCGCGGACCCCATACGGCCCCTTGATGGCCGCTTCGACGAGATCGTCCCTTTCACAGACCGCTCCGGCCGTTACCAACGCCGCGTTCAGCCAGCACTCGATATTGTGGATCCGCCCGCGCCGCCGGCTCGCTATCCATTCGGCGGCGGGCTCGAGCAGGTCGGCGCGAACACGTCCCGCGTCCCGGCGTGAACCGCCGCCGGAAACCAGATCGCACGCCCAGGCCAGGTTAATGAGCCACACCGCTTCGTCCAGCGCGTGGAAGCAGGCCCGTCCCGAAAAGGCGAGATCAGGATCGGGTTCGTAGCTCGCGTATCTCCGCGCATATTGGGTCAGGATCGACCACGCGGCTTCCAGATGCTCATCGCGCCCCGTCGCAACGCCCAGCACCGCCGACTCGAAGGCGAACGTGCTCAGGCGGTTATTTACGAACCACAACCACGCCGAATCGAGTTTCTCGCCGCCGAAGGTCCGCCCGTCAACCGGACACCTGTGAACGCTGGGGTTCTCGGCGTCGAATTCGAGCTGCCTGGCGTGATCGGGGCAGAAGTAATCGTGATAGTACCCGGCCCGTCTGTCCGGCGCGCCCGGCCGGTGTTTCGACGCGGCCTCCAGTTGTCTGGTCAGCTTCGTCACCGCGGCCGAAAATTCGGGCTGCCCACCGCGGAGACGCAGCGCCCGCCGGGCTTCGTCCGAAAACAGGCGCATTACATCGACTGGGTCCCCGGCGGACCGCGCATCAGAGGGCTACCGACGCGGCTTTTCCTCTGGCCGATCGCCGCGCCAGCTCCCTCCGCCGGCCGGCCGTCAGTTCCCGGTGCTTGAGCAAATACTCGCGGAACAGCGCAATGTAGGTTGCGTGACTCCAGGTAAGCGGAGAAACGCTCAAGGGCGCGTTGGAGTATGGATCGACCTGCTCGGCCAGCGTTCCCGAAGGCAAGGCGCGGTCCACGACCCAGTTCATCAGATCCCTGGCCGGCGTCAGCTCCGAAGGTTTCGCGGCTATCGCGACGTACCACTGAGCGAGCCACATGGTGCAAATGAACCACGGATTGCCCGGAACCCGATCGACGTCCGTGCTTACCTGGTGGTAGTAGTCGTTTTCGTAACGGGCCAGACCGCCCACGTCGGTGCGCACCCACAGCCGGTCCCTTATGCGGGTCATCGTCGCGACTATGCGCGGATCGCTGGCTGAGAACATTCCGAAATAGAACAGTCCGTAAAGACCCGCGTCCACGACCATGTCTTTTTCATACCCGCCCGAGTCGTTTGGAACGAGCCGTCTAAGAAACCGGCCCTCTGCCTCGTCGTATAGATGCTTCTCGGCCGCCTTCCGCATTGCGTCCGCCGCGGCGCGGTAGCGGGCCTCGACCCTGGTCTCGCCAAAGCCGCGAGCGAACGCCGCCGCCGCGCGCAGACCAGCCCAAACCGAAGCTACCGTCCAGGCATGGATTCCGTGCCGTTCCTCCCAGAGATCGTATGAAGGCAGCGGCAGACCGGTTTCCGGGTCGATAAATTCGCAAAGGAAGTTCGCCGCCTTCTTTATCAGCTCCGCGTACAAAGGCTTGATGGCCTCGACGTTCAGGTCGCGGTTGAACTGACGTCCCAGCGACCAGAGCACGAGCGCCGTCTCATCTTCCTGAATAGGTAACTGCGGCTCGCCCGAGCCCGTAGCCCACGGATGCCACGAGCTGCCCTCGGAACCGTCGGGCGCGTATTTGTGCGCCATGAACCCTTCATCCCGAATCACGTCGGCGCAGAATCTGTAGAACTGCCCAGTCAGATTCCCGAATTCAGCCTGGCCGAGCGCGTCGGCCACCAGCGCGCCGTCGCGCGGCCACATGTAGCTGTATACGTCCCGGTTGAACTGAAGGTTGTCGGTGTCGTTCGCCGCCACGATCGCTCCACCGTTGTCAACCTGGGTTCTTACGATCAGAAGGCTTCGGTGGTACAGATCGGTAAGCCGCTCGTCCAGGTCAGCCGGACCCGTCTTCGACCCCGTGACCCAGTAGCGCCAATAATGCTTTGTCCGGTTGACGAGGGTTTCCGGTCCGCGCTCCCTTAGCGAATCGTTGTGATTTCGGAGGCTCTTGTAATCGTGGCCGGCCGATATCCAGTAGTACATTTCTTCGGTCCCGTCGGCCTCGATCTCCAGAAACGCCCCTCCGGTGCTATCGATCGACCCCTGAGACACAAGATTGCCGCCGAGTTCCCCGTTCTCGGCGTCGCGCCAGGTGCCCTCGAGTCCGCGTACCGAGCTCTCGCCTATCGCAAAGGCGTCCCATCCCGAGCCAAAGCGCGTCTGAACGTCAACCCAAAACCAGAGTTTGCGCTTGTAATGGATTAACGATCCCGGCTCCGGATCGAAGTAGGCCGTATCTCCGATATCGTCGCCGTAGATACTGAAGTCCTGATGGAAGAACACCCGCAGCTCGCGCCGAGCGCTTCGAAGATTTCTGATCGCGATCTTTCGGACGTACACCGGCCTGTGGAAATCCACGCAGTCTGAGCATCGCAGCTCGAGGCCAAGCTGATCGTTTCGCAAGCGGACGTCGGTAACCAGCGTCGTTTTCTGATATCGAAGATCCCGCCGCCAGCTCGAATCCTTGATCCAGCTAAACTCGCCGTCGGCCCAAACGCCAAAGTGGCATTTCCCCCCCGACACGTGATTGTGAAGGCCAACGTGCGGGTAGTAGAGATCACGAATCAGATAGTTGTGGTCGAAGTTGACCAGCATCGAGCCGTTGCCCACGGCCAGATCTCGCGGCATCTCAACCCCCTAAAGCGAACCCGACTGACCGTAACCGTAACGTCTAACCGCCGTCGCCGTCTTAGGCATCCCTATAGCCAACACGATCAACCGGCTACCAACATCCAGACGGCACCGCGCCTCAGCCTTCCCGACGACCAACGTGACCAACAAGCTCCCCGCTCGTTACCAATAGTTCCGACGAGTAAACCGAATACCCATGTAATCGATCGAATCCAACCCTTTCCGCCCCACCCCGAAATCGACCAAATGTAGTATCACCTCGCTCACCGTCCAGATGCTCCCGCCGCGCCTCCATGCTCCTGTCCACAACCCTCCGCTTCCCGTCGATACACACGTTTCCGCACGATATCCACATTCATGCCCGAAGTTCTGTTTGTCGGTATATTCCTGGCCGCCCGCCCGACAAACGCCCCATTACTACCCTCGATCAGCCGGTCGTCGGTTACTGTAGTCACGCGCGATTATACGCTTAGCACTATCGTTCGGGACCCTGGCGCTGGCTCCCCGCAGTCCCCGCGTCGCTTCATCACGAGTGGCATCCACTCGGTATCGGCTCGGGGCCGATCCAGCCTCCCGTTCCGTCAAAGTATTGCCAAGCATCCGACCCCGAGCTAACCTGTGATCCAGCGCCTCTACAGGCGCCGCGCACCGGGGTATCTTGAGGTCGACAGCCCCTTTTTCCACCAAAACATATCTTTCACCATTTTTCTGCCTTTTTTCCGATTCACAGGTATGGCGCTTGTTGAAAACCCCACCGACGGTTCATTATCATAACCTTCCACTAATGTTACGATTCGAAATTCAACACCCCGGGCGAGCCCGGCCTTTGTGATCGACCAAGGTATCTGGACAGCCGCGCTGGGCCGCCTGCAAGTAGAGATGAGCGGTGGTCAATTTGCGGCCTGGCTCCAGCACAGCACCTTCGTCAAGGGCGGGAACTCCTCCCTTGTCGTAGGTTTTCCGAACGCGTTCGCTAAAGAGACGGTCGATCGCAACTTCCGCCCCATGGTCAAGAAAGTCGTAGATAGAATTGCTGATTGTGACGTAGACCTTACGTTTGTAATTCACGCCGAGGGCAGCCCGTTGTTCTCTTCGGGAGCCGCCATCTCGCGGCCGCGCCCGCCCACAAAAGGCCGCGCCATGGTCACGCCGGACGCCGGTCGACCAGCGCCGCTTCAGCCGCGCTACACGTTCGACAATTTCGTCGCCGGCGAAGGCAGCAGTCTCGCTTACGCCGCGGCCAAGCGCGCTTGTGAGGCTCCCGGTGGGTCATATAACCCACTCTTTATCCACGGCAGCGTCGGCCTGGGCAAGACGCATCTGCTCAGGGCGATCGGCTACGAGATTCACCAGCGGTACCCTTCGCTGGTCGTTCGATTCGTCACTTCGGAGGACGTTACCCACGAGCTGGTCACGGCGATCCGCAGCGGCAGCACCGCCGCTTTTCGGCAGCGCTACCGATCGGCCGATGTGCTCCTCATCGACGACATTCAGTTCATAGCCGGGCGCGAATCGACGCAGCAGGAGGTTTTTCACACCTTCGACTCGCTCTATTCAGCCGGCAAACAGATCGTGCTCACGAGCGACCGGTCACCGCAAACGATTCGTCCCTTGTCCGACCGGCTCACCACTCGGTTCGCCTGGGGCCTCGTCGCCGACATCCAACCTCCCGACTTCGAGACCCGCCTGGCGATACTCCGGTCAAAGGCGCACGAAGTCCACGCAGGCGCCCCCTCATCGGTCATTGAGTTCCTGGCGTCGTCCGTAACCGACAACGTCAGAAATCTCGAAGGCGCGCTTACTCGCGTTATCTTTTTCGCACAGTGCCACGACCTTGAACTCTCCGTGGACACGGCGCAAAAGGCGTTGCGCCGCACCGGCTATCGAGCTTCTCCAAGGCGAGCCACGCTACCGTGCATAACGACTGCGGTCTGCGAGCACTTCGACCTGACCCGAGACGAGATCACCGGGCGCAGCCGCACCGCCCGTCTAACGCGGCCCCGTCACGTCGCCATGTATCTGATGCGTGAAGACACGAAACACTCCCTGCCGGCAATTGGCGCCGAACTCGGCGGCCGCGACCACACGACAGTTCTACACGGTGTACGCAAGATCACGCGCGAGCTTCCCGAGGAGCCCACGCTCCAGCTGACGCTCGACTCGATCCGCGTTCTCATTCAGCAGGCAACGCCCCACTTCAACTAGTCATTATCCCCCCACGTCCACCCCTCTAAACAGCCTTATTCCCGACATATCAACCAGCGCCAGGGACATGCCCCAAGGTTTCCCGAAAGCATTTTCTACATATCCACAGGACCAACAACTACTCCCACTATTCTTTATATATAGATAGTTACAGTAGAAGGCATCCATGAATAACTTGCCGACATTGAGACTCGGCGGATCGGGGCGCTGCCATGCGGTGCGTCTCGGAAGTGCCGGTGGAGTCAGGTAGTTTGCGGGAAACCACGGTATTGGCCGTCGCCAACCAAAAAGGTGGCGTCGGCAAGACGGCGACCGCGGTGAACATCGCCGCGGGGCTGGCGAACAAGGCTATGCGGACCCTCCTCGTCGATCTGGATCCCCAGGGCAATGCGACCAGTGCGTTGGGCGTGCCGCCACGGAGGCCCGGGGTATACGAGTTGTTGCTGGAAAGCGTCACGCTAGCGGCTGCGACGGTCGAGTCCGGCCGGGAGATGCTCGATCTTGCGTCGGCCTGTGAGGACATGGCCGCGCTGGAGCTGGAGCTTGGCGGCGAGCCGAACCGGAACGAGCTGCTTCGTGAACGGCTGGACGCCGCCAGGGGCGCCTATCGCTATGTCGTGGTGGACTGTCCGCCTACTCTCGGGTTGCTGACGATTAACGGGCTTATGGCCGCCGACGAAGTGCTAGCGCCCGTCCAATGCGAGTATCTGGCGCTGGAGGGCCTGGCGCGATTTGTAACCACTCTGGACACGATCGGTGAAATCCGGGGACAAGGGCCGCTGAGACGGCGTTACGTTATGACGATGTATGACCGCCGAACGAAGCTGTCGCGGGAAGTTGTGCAAGACGTGCGGGCGCACTTTGGGGCGGAGGTGGTACGGTCTGTCATCCCCAGGTCGGTGCGGCTGGCCGAGGCCCCGGGGTTTGGCAGGACGATCTTCGAGCATGACCCCAACGGGGCGGCGGCTTCCGCTTACAGGATGTTGTCCGAGGAGATTTGTGGTGGAATCGAGGCGTAGCGGCGCGCTGGGCAAGGGACTGGATACGCTTTTGCCCAAGCGCGGCGTGAGGGTGGTCGAGGCCAAGCTGTCGAGCATCAGGCCCGGCCGTCATCAGCCGAGAGTCGAGATGGACGCCGCGCGGCTGAAAGAGTTGACCGACTCGATTCGCCGGCACGGAATACTGCAGCCGCTTGTCGTTACCGAAGAGGGAGATGACTCCGAAACCTGGTACGAGCTGGTGGCCGGTGAGCGCCGCTGGCGGGCCGCCAAGGCTGCGGCGCTCGACACGGCGCCGGTGATTGTAAAAACCGTCGATGAAGTATCCCGGCTACAAATAGGACTGGTGGAAAACCTGCAACGCGAGGACTTGGGAGCGGCCGAGCGGGCGAACGCTTATTCGGTACTCGTTACAGAGTTCGGCATGACCCAGCAGGAGGTTGCGCGGGCCGTAGGAAAGAGCAGACCATCTATCGCCAACACGTTGCGGCTGCTCGAGCTTCCCGATGAGGCCCGCGACGCGCTGCAACAGGGGCGAATATCGGAGGGCCACGCCCGCGCGTTGCTGTCCGTTCGGAACTCGGAAAGGCAAAATCAGCTTCTAGGGACGATTTTGGACAGTCGATTGACCGTGCGGCAGGCGGAACAAGCCGCCAGGACGAGCGCCGCCGTCGCGGATGCCGGCGAGGATATCGGTCGCGGGGAATTGGAGAGCAGGTTGAGAAGCAGATTCGGCACGAAGGTGCGGTTGCTGGGGGGTCGAGAAAGCGGACGGGTCGTAATCCACTATTACAACGAGGAAGAGTTGCAGGCCCTCGTGGACGTCCTGCTCGATGACGAGGATGTTTCACGTGAAACATCCTGAGGAGGGCGGTTAACGCGCATGGCGCATGGCGGTCGCAGGAAACTCTCCCGGAAACAGCGTAGGCAGGCGGGCATAGGGCGTGATCGATCGCGGGTCAAATCGGATGAGGTTGTGGCCCGAGCTTTGCGAGAGGCCCCCGAAACGGACCTGCCAACTGGCGATGATTCTATTTCCCCCCGGGAGACTGTGCCGCAACCGGCCGTCGAGTCGCAGCCGCTCGGCGACCTCTCATACGTCCCGGCGGACATGCGCCGTATCGCCATGCTGGCGGTCCTGACGTTCGTATTGCTGGGAGTAGCGGCGGTGGTGCTGGGCAGCGGCGCTGAATGGATGGGCTTCTGAGCGTTGGACTCGACCCGCGACGCTGACTCGGACGCTCGCAGTCGGATAGCCCGAAACTATGATCGCCGCGCACGCGGCTTCGGCGGCCGCGGCGATGACGATTTCCCGCAGCTTGACCGGGTTCTGAATGGGCGGGAGGCGCTGCTGGACGTTGGCTGCGGCGCGGGCGGCTCGCTGCGCCGGTTCGTTCAGCATCATGGCTCTCCCGCCAGGTCCGTCGGCCTGGATATTTCCCTGGGCATGTTGCGGCGGGCGGGCGGCGACGCCGACGTCGCTCGCGCTGGCGGTCGCGTTAACTGGATTCTTGGGGATGCCGAAAGCCTGCCGTTTACCGCCGGGTCGTTCGACGTGGTGATATGCGTCAATTCGCTCAGCCATCTTAAAAGTCTCGACCGGGCTTTGCGGAATCTGCGCCGCGTTTTGCGGCGCGGCGGGCGTCTGGCCGTGAAGTTTCGCGGCGACCTGACTCTGGATCGGCCCATCGAACGCGCCATGCGCCATGCGCTCGCCGAAGAGCTGTCGGTCGACCGGCTGCAACCGATTCTCGACATGTACTCACCCGCGTCGGCTCAGGCTGCCCGGCAATCTGCCGCGGCCGCGGGCCTCGACGGCATTGAAATATCTACTTCTCGGCGTGACTGGATCGCCGACCCGCAGGAGTTGATCCGGCGGTTTCCCGAGATAGCGGGTTATATGCTCGAACCACTATCGGAAGCCGAGCGCGAGCGCGTTCTGGCGAATTTTCGGCGAAACGTACTTCAGGCGTCCGGAAGCGACGGGCTGGCGGATTTCGGATACAGCGTGACTATTTTTGCGGCCAGACGTCGATAACGCTGGTCGGACCTGGCGCTATGTCCGATGCTTGACCGAGGATAGCGCGGCGTCCTCGCCGGTTGGATAGGATCGGGTTGCTTTCCCTTAGATGGGGCGCGTGCGGCGTTTCAACTACAGTGTCAATTGCGCGCGGGGTGGCCGTTGACCCGGTTCCAGGGGAACTCGTTTAGCGCGTTAGTTCGAAAGTGAGGCGGCAAACGAGCGCCATAAGCGAGATGCTGATCGACCTTGCGGTCGCGTGTCTGCGCGCCTTGCCGTTTCGGCTCAAGATGACCGTAGCCGCGTTAGTCGGACGCGCCCTGTTCCTGCTCTGGCGCTCGCGGCGGGCGGACGCCATTTACTGGTCGTCCCGCGCCATTGGCTTGCCCCCGGAAGATGCCGAGACCGTCGCAACCGCCCGGCGCAGTTTCGCTAACTTCGCTAAGTTCTCGATGGATTTCGTCGACAGCGCGGCGTTACCGAGCCGTCGACGCGTCGCGGCCAAGCTGCGCAAACTGGAAAACAAACAGGTGCTCGAAAATGCCGCCAAAGACCCCCGCGGTTGCCTGCTCGTCAGCGCCCACGTCGGCAACTGGGAGCTCCTTGGCTCGTGGGTTTCCCTGCTCGGACGCAACCTTTACGTCGTTGCCCTGCCGCTGTCCGCCGTAAGCCTCAACAAGCTAGCGACCGAGGTTCGCGAAAATGCCGGAATGGGCCTTATAGACACCAGCGGCGCGGCTTCCGGCATTCTCCGCGCGCTCACGCGAGGCGATTGGGTAGCGATTCTGGCCGACCGTCCCGTAAGCCAGCGTGGCGAGCGCGTGGAGTTCCTTGGCCGGCGAGACCATCATCCGATCGGGGCCGTTCGGCTCGCCAAACGCGCGCGCGCGCCGATAGTCGTGGGCGCCTGCTGGTCGGATGGATCGGACGGCTACCACGGCAAGCTGTTCGATCCGATAGAGACCGGCGACCCTTCGATCACCGCCGAGGACGCGATCTCGGCCGCTTTGGGGCATGTCGAATCCGTAATCAGGCAAGTTCCGGATCAGTGGTACATCGCCTATACGTCAAACCCGGCAGAGGATGAAGCGACCTAGCCGCGCTTCGGCGTCACCCCCGCCGTCGGTCATCGCCGAGGCAGATCTAAAACGGTTCGCGGCGTCGACGAATTACATGCTTTCGCTGATCAAGGGTCCCGGGGATTTGACGCGGCCTTTGGATCGAAGCGATTCGCGCCGGCGGGGGCGCGAGCGGGTCGCCCGCATGGAAGCCCTTCTGCGCGAATTGGGCGATTCACACCTTGCATACCCGGTCGTGCACGTGGCTGGAACTTCGGGAAAAGGGTCGGTCTGCACCTTCATCGCGGGCATTTGCAGGGCATCCGGGCTCGAAACAGGCTCCCATCTCACCCCATATCTGCAATCTCCGCTGGAGAAGCTCGTGGTGAATGATCGGCTTGCCTGCCGCGCGGAGTTTGTCGAGCTGGTCGAGTGGTTCAAGCAGCGTCAACGCTCGACGCGCGCGGGAGGCTTGATATCCGAACCGCGTTACGGACCAACCTGGGTCGCGCTTACGTTTGAGTATTTCCGCCGCCGCAAGGTGGACGTCGCCGTCATCGAAGCGGGCGCCGGCGGACGCTATGACCTGACGAACGTCGTAAAGCCGGTAGTTGCCGCCGTGACGTCGGTAGGACTCGACCACGTGCTTTCGCTCGGGCCGACGGTCCGCGATATCGCGCGCCACAAGGCGGGCGTATTCAAGCGGGGCGCGCCAGCGGTGGCGATCGACACCGGCGACGACGTGCTGGCCTGCCTGAAGGGCTACGCCGAAAAGGCCGGCGCGGTGTTCCAGGCGATTCGCCCCGGTATCGACTTTTGGCCGGAAGCCGCGCCCGCAAGCCGCGACCGGCTTACCTATCGCGGACGCAATTTCGAGGTCCGCGGAGCCGAGCTCGGACTCGCCGGCGCCCATCAGGTTGAAAACGCTGCGGTTGCGTGCGCCATGGCTGACGCCATGGTCGACGCCGGATATCCGATAACGCCGGCATCGGTCCAGGAAGGGCTCGCCGGCGCCCGGCTGCCAGGTCGCTGGGAGATCGTTTCCGGCTCTCCGGCCATCATTCTCGACGGCGCCCACAATCCCGACAAGGCCGCCGCGCTGGCGGCGGCGCTCCGGGCGCGCAAGCGCGGACGCAGGCTGGCCGTCGTGCTGGGCGTGCTTGGCTACAAGGCCGCCGGCGCGATCGTCGACGAGCTGGCGTCAGTGGCGGATTTAGTCGTCGCCACGCAGCCGGCCGTGTATATGAAAGCGCCGCTTCCCGCCGTCGATCTGGGGCGGATGGTCCGCTCCACCGGAGTCGACACGCTCATTCTCGCCGACCCGCTGGGGGCTCTGGACGCCGCGGTCGACTGGGCGGGACCCGACGGAGTTGTGTGTGTAACCGGCTCGTTGTACCTGGTAGGTCAGGTGCGGGAACGCTGGTATCCCGCCCAGGCGATCGAATCGCAGCGAACCCCATATCCGGCTTTGGTCGATGCGGCGCGCCGCCGTCCGGCGCCGCCAGCCGAAGACTATCTCGGCTAGAATCGTCCTCCCTTCTCTTTGTGGAGGCAAAACCGGGAATGGGATTTTCAGACGCCGTGAAACTGGCTCGGGAGCAGCGCCGGCTCTCGAAGGCGGAACTCGCCAAGAAATGCGGTATCGCCCCTTCATATCTTTCCCGGCTCGAATCAGGCGCCTACAGAAGCCCATCAATCAAGACAATGGTCGCGATTGCCCGCGGGCTGCAAATAGACCCCAGAGACATGCTGGTCCTTAGCGGCTACATGCCCGCGGACCTGGCCGACACCAAGAAAGGACTTGCCGAAGATCAGATAATCAGAATCACCCAGGAGTCGATGCGCAAGCTGCAGGAGGTCGCCCGGGCGGCTTTGACGGGGCCGGGCAATGGCCGTGGAGGCCCGGAGACTAGCGGGTATGACGCCGGCTCCCTCATGGGCAAGCTGGTTGATCGCCGCGACCTCGTCGGGCTTACCCTGAATCAGGTCGCGCGCAGATCGCGCGTGCCGCTCAGTCTCGTTAATCAGCTCGAAAGCGGCGAGCTCGAGTATGAACCGCCCGAATTCCAGCAAATCCTGCGCAACGGCTACGGTCTAAGCGATCAGGAGGTGAACCTCCTCCGCGTGGAGATGTCGCTGCACAGCGTTCTCCGTCGTCAAGGCTCACTGTCCCATGCGCGGCGGCTGATGATCGTCGACGTTGCCGTGGCCGCGATCCGTCGGGAGGCGTCGGCCTAGCCGTCCGACTAACGTCTAGCGGCTGGGAACCACCGCGATTGCGAGCGTGTCGTTCCCGGCGAGTCCCTCCGAAGTTCGAAAACCGGTCCACTTATTAGCTGTCGCATCGTATCGATTGACTCCGTCGCGCGTGGCTATCCAGATATTGCCGAGTGAGTCTTCCGCTATGTCCCGGGCGTCGTTGTGCAAGAGACCGGAATTCAGGGCGTTGAGCGTGCCGAACGTGAACTCGGTCCGCGCCTTGCGGCTCACCCCGCCGGCCGTGGCGGTCCAGAGCGTTCCCGTTGACGACACCAGTATTTCGCGTACCTGGTCGTCGCCAAGACCGTCTGCGGTCGTGTAGTTGGTCCACGACCCCTTCACGCCGCTCGGCGTCGAACTCAATCCAGCCCCATCAGTGCCAAACCAAAGCATTCCGTCGCTCGCGATGACGACCGCCGTCACGTCGTTGCTCGCCAGCCCGTCGGTTGTCGTCAAATGCCTCCAGGACTCTGTCGCTCCGTCGAACTGGGCTGCGCCGGCGGCGGTCGCAAACCACACGCGGTTTTGGCCCACGTCCTGAATGAAGAGATCGCGCACGCTATTGCTGGGGATGCTGCTGCTGTCCGTGCGGCTCCAGGTCCACGGATCTTCGGCATTGGCGGCGGTGTATGAAGACACGCCCCGCCCCGCGAGGCCTATCCAGATGCTCGCCGAGCTGTCCCCGGACAGCGATGAGATGTCGTTCGCTCCCAGGCCGGAATCGCTTTCGGTGAACGTCGCCTCGACTTCCAGACTGGCGTTCAGCAGAAACAGGCCGCTGTCCGTTCCGACCCAAATCCTGCGTTGAGCGTCAACGAACAGCGCGTTGATCCGGTTGCTGCCGAGCGCGGAATTCTCCATGTTGATCGTCTTCCATACAACCCCGTCGTAGACGGAGATCCCGCTCTTGTGACTTCCAACGACAATTAGCTCATTGTCTGGATTGAACCGGGGCAAGGGAGTCGTGGTAGGCGTGGGAGTCGCGGTAGGCGTCGTAGACGTCGTAGGCGTGGACGTTGGATCGACGACTGGGGGCGGTCCGCGGTCTACCGCGGCCAACGTCATGACGCCTCCCTCCCGCAGTTCGGCCGCGGCCAGAAAAGGCGTCAACCCGGCCCAGCGATTGTCGGGATAGGCGAGGTTGCGGAGAAAGTCTCCGAGAAGAGTTAGCTGGACCCGGAAGCGGGAGGGATTGTCCGGGAAGTATTCGAACACGGCGGCCTGAAAATACTGCCGCACCCTGCCGGGCGTAGCTCCTTGCGCCAGCAGCCTGCCCGACCCTCCCGTATCTTCCCGCGCGTCGGTTTTGGGAAATCCGAAGCTCTGGACCCCGCCCAGCCGCTCGAAGAAATCTCGGAACCCCGTTCTCGCGCCCTGAATGTCGAAATTCGAGATTTTGTGTCCCCACGGTCCGATCAGCACGCCGGGGTTCGGGTTGGTTATTCCGGGTTCGACGCCCATGTCAACGCTGCCTGCCACGCCGCCCCCCATGTAGTCCCAGGTGAGGCGCCGTTCGAGCACCCAGCTGCCGCCGAGGTCCGGCCGTATGTGGAAGTCAACCGCGCCGCGCTGGTAATACTGCGTGAGCGCCCCCCGCTCCTCCTCGAAGACCTCGGAGATCGGCAGCCCCCACCGCTCCACCCCGCCGGTGTCCTCGAAGTAGCTCCTGAAGTCGGCGTTGCGCTGCTGACCGCCGGCGAAGACGCGCAGATTCGGGATGTTATGCCGCAGCGACTGGTTCTTTTCGTCCGCGACGAACAGGTTGTCGACGACGGTGGCCGTGCCAAACGACGGGGTGGCCGCCAGGGAACTCGCCGGGCGGCCGATGGCGATCGCTATTAGCAGGCCGAGTCCGAGCAGACCCCAAAAGGCGGGTGATCTCAGAAACCTTGCCGAAAGCATCCGGACCTCCACGTAGTTGTCCAATGCGCCCCCGGCCCCCGCGCCTCCCGACCGTAGCGTCTTCCTAAAAGACGCGCGCAACGCGCGCAGTATAGACGCCCTGACGCGTGATAACGGTACGGGCTACCACAAGTGGTAGGTCGATTTGTTCTAGCTGTCAGATAGTCCATATGTAGCGGTTACGGACGGAGCCTGCTCCAGAATGCGAGAATCGCGTTTTCGACGTCCGATCTCACGTCCGCGGCCTCTCTGAGCCGGGCGAAGTCAAATCCGGACTCGGTCCACCCGTCTGAGCGCAGCAGATCCCTCACGTTAGCGACGGCCCGGTCCCACTGCCGGAGCAGGCTTCGCAGCTCGTTTCGCTCGGCTTGCGTCAACTTCGAGCGCGCCACGGTCCTACGGCTTTCCGAACACTGTCAGGGTGTCGCGCTTGCTGGCGCCGGGGCTGCGGCGCTGAACGAACGTTTGCTGCTTTACCGCGTATGAGTTGTGCGCGCTCAATTCGCCGAAACCCGCCCGCTTGAGCGCGTTGAGCAGCACCGGCCAGGTTCCGTGCCTCGGGTCGTCATACGTCAGCGCCGCCCGGCCGCCGGGCCTGAGGACTCTAAAAACTTCGGCGGCTACCAGATTGATTTGATCCTCCCACTCGACGAGCGTTCTGCCTCTGGCGCGGTTCAGCACGATTTCCTGATCTCCCCAATCCTCCACCAGCCCAAGCCAGCTTTCCCAGACGAAGTTGAGCTCCGAAAACTGAATCTTGTCCGAGTATGGGGGATCGAGAAAGATGAAGTCGACCGTCTCGTCGCCAATCACGCTCAAGTCTGTCGCCGATCCTGCGGCCACCCAGGACTTGCTGTTATCGAAGCTGCCTTTCGAGTGCATCTCGTCCGCTCCGCGCGCCACCTGACCGACTATTCGACCAAACGAGAATAGTGGATTGCGTTCCTTGCGCACCGGGGGAATGTAATACATCCCCGGCAGGTAGCCCCCGCCGCCCTGCGCGTGCTGCGACTTGAGGGTGAGGCTCATGAGCGCCGCCGTAAGGCAGAACAGCATCGGAATCCACCGCTCCGCGGGCAGCTCGTCGATCGCCTTGCGAAGCATCGCGATCGCTATCAGATTCCGCCGCGTGAAAATGGCGTCGATCGTCTCTATGCCCCTGCCGAAGAGTTCAGCGGTCTTGAGCCCCCGGGGAAATCTGTCCGTCGGTCGCCACGCCGGGGTTCGCATTGCCTCGACTTCACGAATCTTGGACAAGTCGTGCTTGTCAAAGAACAGCGCCGCCGCCGGGTCGACGTCATCGCGGCGCCGCTTGAAAGCGCGCGGCCGGCAGCCGACTTCGCACTCCGCGCATGTTTCCACCGCGCCGGCGCCGGTCCGCTCGGGGCTGCGGGGGAGTTTCGCGTCGCATTCGGGGCAACGTCTGCCGCCGCCCGTCCGCGGCGCCTGATCGGCTGAAAACTTAGCCCTGCAACTCGGGCATTTGAGGTTGTCGGCTATCACGGTGTACCTGATCACGGCTGGACCGTTGCACCGGTGGCATACCGTGGCGTACAGCGGCTCGATGTCGGGTTTGACTCTTTCCCGCAAGGCTGACCAGATCGCGTGGATTTCCGCGGCCGGCGGCAGGCTCAGCGCGCTTTGCGAAATGAATGCGGCCGCGGGCGATCGGTCCACGCCGATCGCCTTCCGCCCCAGCATCGCCGCCACCACAAGCGTTCCGCCGGACCCGCAGAACGGATCGAGCACCACTTCGCCGGGTCGAGTCAGCGACTCGATGCACTCCCGCAGGACCTCGTGGGGTTTCTTGGACCAGTAGGCGTGCAGGCGGTAAGTTCGGGTGTGGCGCGACCCTGCTGGCAGATTGACTCGATTCGGTCGCTCCGGGCGGTTCCCGGAACGCCCGTCGGTCAACCGCCTGATGGCCGCCCGCGACCTGCCGTCCAAACGGTTTATCATTGGAGTTCGCGGCAATCCATGCGGCGAATCGGTTGCTGGCGTCGCTGAATCGGGTGCGGAGCGGGCCATGAGGTCAGGGACTCCGGGAGCTTCCGGAGCCTGAGGAGTCCGGCCCGATCGTTGACTGCAAGCTACCGCGATTCGCCTGTAAGCAGTTTCGCTGCGTCGTTCATATCGGGAAACATGCTATAACTTTCCGCCCGTTTGCGGAGCTGACACGAAGACGATCCGACTTGCAGGAGCTCTAGATGACACAAGCCACGGGGCCGGTGGAGCCAACCCCGACCGCCCCGGCCGACGAATCGCACGGTCTGGATAGCCTGCGCGCCCGACTCGAGGGATTCAAGGACGAGCCGGGATCGCTGCTCGAAGCGTTATACATAGCTCAGGAGACGCAGGGCTACGTCACGCCTGCGGCGATCGAGATGATTGCCGAAGAGTTGGGATATCCCGAAGCCCACGTCTTTGGCGTGGTCACGTTCTACACTCTGTTTTATACCGAGCCGCAGCCCAGGCACATAGTGCGAGTATGCAGGGACTTGTCGTGCCACATCGCCGGCGCAACCAGGATCGCGGCCCGCGCGCGCGAGGAGATAGGCGCTCACCCCGGCCACGCCTCCGCCGACGGCCTGTTGAAGCTGGAGCTTGTTTCCTGCCTTGGGCAGTGCGAGAAGCAGCCCGTCTTGATGGTCAACCTCGATGTCCACGGACCGGTAACCGAAAAGGGAGTATCCGATCTGATACGCAGTCTGCGGGAAGAGAATCAGTAATGCCCGAATTGCTCGCGGTTAACAAGAACCTGCACGTCGAAAACGCCTGGCAATTGGACGTATTCAAGGGCGTCGGCGGTTACGAGCGGGCCAGACGCGCTCTCACCGAAATGGCGCCCGAGGACCTGATAACCCTGATGGAAACCTCCGGACTAAAGGGCCGAGGCGGAGCGTTCTTTCCGACGGGCATGAAATGGAAGTTCGTGCGCGCCGACCCCAACACGCCCCGCTACGTGATAGCCAACGGCGACGAAAGCGAGCCGGGCACGTTCTGCAACCGGTTCAATATGGAGCTCGACCCCCATCTGTTCATCGAGGGGATGATCATCGCCGCCTACGCGGTGGACTCCCAATTCGGTTACATCTATATCCGCGGCGAGTACGGCCGCGCGATCGAACGCGTCGAGCAGGCGCTCGCCGACTGCTACGCCGACGGAATTCTCGGCGAAGACGTCCTCGGTTCCGGTTACAAGCTCGACCTGCGGTTGCGCCGCGGCGCGGGCGCCTATATCTGCGGCGAAGAGACCGCGCTGTTCAACTCACTCGAGGGCAAGCGCGGCAATCCGCGCTTCAAGCCGCCGTTTCCGACCAACTCCGGCGTATGGAAAAAGCCCACCGTCATCAACAACATCGAGACCTACGCCTGTGTTCCATTGATCGTTGAAAACGGCGCCGAGTGGTTTCAGGACCTCGGCGAAGGCGATGACAACGCGGGCACCAAAATCTACTGTCTATCCGGCGCTATCAATAACCCTGGCGTTTACGAGCTGCCAATGGGCGTGACCGCTCGTGAGCTTATCTTCGACTACGGCGGCGGCCTCCCCGAAGGCAAGACGCTCAAGGGCTTCAAGCCAGGCGGCGCGTCAGCCGCCATTCTCACTTCCGAACAGCTCGACGTTCGCCTCGATCCCAGCATCGCCCGGTACAACACCATCATGGGCACCGGCGGCGTCATCGTGATGGATCAGACCATCTGCATGGTGGACGCGGCCTACAGGGACGCCCTGTTCTTTGAAGAAGAAAGCTGTGGATTCTGCATCCCCTGCCGGGAAGGCACCCCTAACCTCGTGCAGATTCTCGAGCGGCTCATGCACGGACAGGGCGTTGTGGAAGATTTGCAGCTCATGGAAGAGATAGGCGATTCGATGGCCTCGTCGTTTTGCGGGCTGGGCCAGTTTGCCTATCGACCGGTTGTCGGCGCGGCGCAGAAATATCGCGACGAATTCATCGCTCACGTCGAAGGCTCGTGCCCCGCCGGCTCCTGCGCGATAGCCGCCAACTAGGTATTTCCTCCGCCATACCCCTCGCCGAAATATCGTTGCGCTCTCGTTCGACAGGCTAGCGGCGAACGGCGTCGGTTGTGCCCGCCTGGTCGTCGGATTCAATCCATGCCTGTCCAAAGCTGCAAGCCCGAAGGTAGTCGCATCGCCGGCAGTGCGACCCGGTTCGAGGCTTGAACGCCGCGCCGCGAATCTGCCGCGCGGTCGCCGCGACTCGCTGCCTCGCGTCGTCGATATCCGACTCCGTGACGGCCCACGAGTGGACCGAGTTGGTTGCCAGATAGTAGAGGCTCACGCGTTCGGGCCGCAGCGACCACGCCTCCGTGCAGGCAATCGCGTAGATCAGCAGTTGAAGGTTTCGTTCGGCCATGTTGCGGTCGGGGGCGGAACCTGATTTGTAATCGATCACCTCGACGCCGCCGGGCGCGCGGTCCTCGATACGGTCGACTACGCCCTCGAGCCTTATGCCGTCCATGTCGATCGCGAACCGTTTTTCGAGAAGCAGCGGCTTTCCGAAGTCCGGACCGCACGCCTGCCAGAAACCGCGAACGAGTTGCAGCGCCGCTTCACGCAGCCG
Source organism: Chloroflexota bacterium (assembly GCA_965263025.1). Classification (GTDB taxonomy): domain Bacteria; phylum Chloroflexota; class UBA11872; order UBA11872; family VXNJ01; genus JAPOVO01. The sequence goes on from OZ253578.1 coordinate 2,117,286, forward strand.
GTCGTTTTCGGCCTCACTGATTGGCGCGTCCCGCCAGCGGCGGTCGAAAATGTCCCGCATGTGCAGCCATTCGACGTCGAGTCCGTCGCGAACTCTTGCCAGAAACTCGCTTAGCACACCGTGCACGTTCGCGCCGTACAGAAGTCTGGGATGAAAGACCGGCCGGACCCGGTCAACGTAGCGAAGCTTGAAGGCCCATTCGCAAAAGTCATGAAGCTGAATTTTGGTGTGGCTTAGCCGCAGAACGCCTTTCATAAGGTCTGCCCGCTACTCCCTCCGGCCACTCGTTTGAAGACCGCCCGCCAGGCTCTATTGCTCGTCGATAGTGACCCTCGTCACCACGATCTGCTCGACCGGCCGCGACTTCTCCGAGCCTCCGGCGGGGACCATTACCTCGACTCCCGCTATCGCGTCCAACACCCCGAAGCCGGCGTCATCCGTCTGACCGAATATGGTGTAGTCCTTCGGCAGCCGGCCGCGCAGATCGTCCAAAACCACGAAGAACTGACTGCCGTTGGTGTTGGGACCGCTGTTCGCCATTGCGAGAGTGCCCTTCAGATAATCGCCAACGACGGCCTCGTCGTGGAAGCGATAGCCTGGCCCGCCGCTTCCGGTCCCCGTCGGATCGCCAGTCTGCAAGACGAATCCCTTGAGAATTCGATGAACGATCACGCCGTCGAAGTATCCCTCGCGAGCCAGGAATACAAAGCTGTTGACGGTGACGGGCGCGTCTTTCGGGCGCAGCTCTCCGGTCAGTGTGCCGAGCGTGGTTTCGATCGTGAATTTGTAGACCTTGTTCACGTCGATTGTCATTTCCGGAGCCTTGCTCCACTGCTTCATCGCGCCGCCTTCCTCTTCTGAACCGCCGCAAGCGCTGGTGGAAATGAGGATGGCGAACGCAACCGGGATTATCAGTCGCAGGCTGCGCACGGTATTCCTCATCTGTTCTTCCGGTGTGACTTTCACCGTTGTATCGGACTAAGTATGCACGACTCGCCGCGGCGTTGGCGGGCGCGTGTTCGGCCCCGGACAGGCGTGGTGCTATTCTGCCTCTCGGCGAACCGGTGCGGGAGAGAGTGGACAGATCGTCGGGGGAGGGTGCGAGATCGACCTCAGCCGTCTAAAGGCGCGCGCCGGCGGCGCCGTCGAGTCCCGCTCGGATGAAATCGTCGCCCTCGGCGACCGTATTCTCCACGCGCCGGAGCTGGGCTTCAAGGAGTTCAGGACGTCCGACACCGTCGCGGCCTTCCTCGAGAGTCTGGGTTTTGTCGTCAAGCGAGACCTTGCCATAACAGGTCTGAGCGCCACGCTGGATACTGGCCGCAAAGGCCCCACGCTCGCTCTCATGGGCGAGCTCGACGCGCTGCTCGTATCCACTCATCCGCTCGCCGACCCGGTTACCCACGCCGCCCACGCCTGCGGCCATAACGCGCAGCTCGCTGGACTCATGGGCGCCGCGATCGCCCTGACCAACCCGGAAGTGCTGCGGTCGCTTTCGGGCCGGGTCATATTCATCGCCGTGCCGGCCGAGGAATACGTCGAAATCGAATACAGACACAACTTGGTCCGAGACGGCAAACTCGAGTTCCTGGCCGGCAAGGCGGAATTTATCGCGCTCGGCGAGCTCGACGACGTCGACCTGGCGATGATGATCCACTCGGCTTCCATGCCCGAGACGGCCGGCGTGGTGGATTCGAATAACGGCTGCGTCGCCAAGCTCGTGCGCTACATAGGCCGCGCCGCGCACGCCGGCGGGTCTCCCGACAAAGGCATCAACGCCCTCAACGCCGCTCTGGTGGCTATCAATGCCATAAACGCGCTTCGCGAAACGTTTCGCGACGAGGACTCGATTCGTGTTCATCCGATCATCACCCGCGGCGGTGAGCTGGTGAACGTAATTCCGTCGGAAGTGACGATCGAGACGTACGTTCGCGGAAAAACCGTAGAGGCGATAGCCTCCGCCGAGCGCAAGGTGGACCGCGCCCTCAACGCCGGCGCGCTCGCGCTGGGCGCTCAGGTCGAGACCCGCACCCTGCCCGGGTACCTGCCGTTGAACAATCACCCCGATTTCGGCCGCCCGTTCGGTGATAACGTCGACGGGATGTTTGGCCAAGGCTCCGTGAATTATGGCGGACACCGCGCCGGCTCGACGGATATGGGCGACGTGAGCCACATTCTGCCGACAGTTCACCCCTACATGGGCGGCATGGGCGGCACCGGCCACTCGGCCGACTGGAAAGTCATAGACGAGCAGTTGGCGTATGTCGCGCCTGGTATTGCCATGGCTATGACGACTATCGATCTTCTCGCCAACGGCGCTGAAGCCGCCGGCAGGATCGTTGACGATTTTCAGCCGCGAATGTCTCGGAAGCAGTATCTGAAGTACCAGCGCGGCATGTTTCGCACCGAACTCTACTCAGGCGCCGACCAGCTCTAGCCTTCGGGCACGTCGACCGGCTTTCGAAGCCTTGCCGACTCTTCCCCGGCAAGCGCCACGTCGACTGTATATTGGCCCCATTCCCCGTCCACCGGGACTTGGGAATCACGCTCGACGCATTGCCGAAACGCTTCCAGCTCTCGCACGAGCGGCGTCCAGTCGCCGAATTCGACACCCCGCCACGATCCGTCCAGGCCAATCTCGACCGCGCCGTCAACAAACCGCGCGGCGCCGTCGCTGCCCCAGATCGTGATTTCGTGGCGGTCGCCGCCCCTGGCGAAGCCGAAGCATGAGATCGACGCGAACGCTCCGCCGCCGAACCGAACGGCGGCCATCGTCATGTCGTCGGCGTCCTGCGGGTGCTGGAACGCGCCCGACTTGGCGTCAATGGCGGTTATTCGGTCTCCCATCAGCCACGACAGGCGGTCGATCTGGTGAATTCCGTTCGTCACCCACATTCCCCCGCCGCGCGCCCGCGACTTGAACCAGTCCGGTCGCCCGGCAAGGTTCCAGTCCTTAGCGATGATGTCTTCCGCGAACAGCGGACGGCCAATCCGGCCCGACGCGACAATCTCGCGCAGCGCCACCGTGGCCGGGTTGAAGTGCCACGTCATACCCACCATCAGCTTCTTGCCCGCGCGGGCCGCCGCCGCGTTCATCGACGCGCATTCGGCGCGCGTTAATGCCATCGGCTTCTCGCACAAGACGTGATTTCCAGCCTCCAGCGCCTCGACGGTCGCGGCGGCGTGCAAATCGTGCGGCAGCGCGATGATGGCTAGTTCCACGCCATCCCGTTGCAGCGCCTCAGCCCGTCGTTCGAACGCGGGTGCGTCGAAGTCAGCCGAAAACCTGCTTCTGGCCGTTTCGCTCGGATCGACCCCGCAAACCAGCCTGAGCCCCGGTACGCTGGCTATCGCCCTGGCGTGACTTGCTCCCATGCCGCCGCAACCAATGATCGCCACTCCTAGCATCGCGAACGCCGTTCCACTTGCATTGACCAATTCCCCCGCCGGCCGGCGGCAATCGCTTCGGCGGCTGTGTCTAATCCGACGGAGCACGATACCGCGGAATGGCGGTCCGGTGGCGTAAATGCGCGGGGCCGCAAGTCCGGAGTGGCTGTCGGCGGCTGGCGTAGAGTCCACGGCGAGATGCAGTTTCCCATTAGCGCGGCCAAAGCCTTATCGTTGCCGTGCGGCCTGCCGCTCATGGCTACGGTCGGCGAGTGGCGTTCCATTTCTTTTGAGCGGTTTGAATACCGCATAATCCGGGCGGCGGTTCGACCAGTGAGGTGAGACATCATGCTTGAGGATGAATTTGGCGACTTGATCGCGAAAGCCCGCGGCGGACTCGGAGTTTCCGCGGAGGAGTTGAGCCGGCGGTCGGGCGTCGATCGGGCCGATATCGACGCGTTCGAGGGCTATAGAAGAGATCCATCCCGCGAGCAGTCGGATGCCCTGGCTTCGGTCGTCGGGCTCGACGCCTCGAAACTCTGGGACATCGCCAGCGAGTCGTGGGAACCCGCGGCGGTGGCGGGGATGATCTCCGGAATCTATCCTGTTGAGAACGTTTGGTACGACGGCTACCGGGTTTGGACGTACCTCGTCGGCGATCCCGAATCGAACGTATGTCTTCTCATCGATCCCGGCGGCGACGCCGGCGACACGCTGGCCGCCGTCGAGCGCAGGGGTTGGGACATCTGCGCCGTGCTCGCCACCCACACTCATGCCGATCACGTTGGAGTCTTGGGGGCCGTGGTCAAGGACTCCAACATACCCGTATACGTCGGAGCGGGTGAAGTCTCCGCGATTTCCGGGGACGCCCGCAACGTGATTGGCGTGGCGCACGGGCAGAGTGTTTCGGTCGGACCGTGGACCATCGAGCCGCGGCTGACCGCCGGCCACACGGCCGCTAGCACGTCATATTTGATCGGCGACGCAATTTTCATCGGCGACGCCATGTTCGCCGGTTCGCTCGGACGCACCAATCTCGCCGGGGCCTATGGCGGACATATCGAGTCGGTCCGGCGGGAGATCCTTACGCTTCCTTCCGCGACCGCGATATACCCCGGCCACGGAGCGCAAACCTCCGTCGCCGAGGAGCTGGCTCACAACCCGTTCTTCTAGCCGGGCCGGCGGCCCCAGGCGGGCGCGCGAGCCTGACGGCTCGGCTAGTGGGTGACGCTGTGATCGTGCATTCTCCGATGGACGGCTTGCTTGCCCGCTTCGAGGATCTTTACGTGCCGATCGCGTTTCGACATATCGCGATAGGCTGCGATCTCGTTCAGGTAGGTAATTCCGCCGTCTATCAGCGTCAGCATGTACGCCGCGTCCGAGGGCGAGAAGACGTGCTTCCCGCCTACGTTCACGTATACCGGCGACGTATGCGCCGCCACCTTGTTCTTCCAGGCGTGCAGTAAGTCGATCTCTCCGTAGCAGCGCGCCGCCAGCCAGCAGCTTTCGTTTATTTCGTGACGGAAGTTGAGTGTGGCCTCCCGACCCGTTGCGTCTGTGTCCGCGTCGGCCACTACTTGCCCGTTAACGACGACCTCCAGGCGCGTGAACGGCAGCGCGCTCCGGGCGCGCGCCGAGATTTCCACGGTCCCGCCGTCGGCGAGCGAAAGCGAACCCCCGGGAGGGAGTCCTTCCACCGTGAACTCCATCAACGGACCCGACGTCGTAAAGGTATGGCCGCCCTTGATGGCGGCGCGCCAGTTCTCGTGTGTAAACGCCTGGTCGTTTCCGACGTAGGCATAGGTTCGCACGCCGCCTACCGGGATAGTGTTCAGCATCTTGTCGGTGCCGCCCACGGCCGGCAGCCGGTATCCACAGTTGAGGTAGCGGTACCACGCGGCGATGCTCGCCCCGCGCAGTCGTGCGGTGAAGTGTTTGATCTCGGCCGCGTCGATCTTGCCGAGCGCGATGTCCGCCGCGATTTCGCAGTGCGGCGAGGGAAAGTGCGGCGTTACCACGAGCGCCCCTTGCTCGTGCGCCGCGTCGGCCCACTCGGCCATCAGAACCTCTTCCGAGCCGCCGAGGTAGTCCTCGCTCGGCCCGCCGCTGCTGAGCGGATAGATGGGCGAGGTTATCCCCAGCAGGCTCATGTGTCCGAGCATGTGATGCCGGTTCTCGCTGCCCACCCAGACCAGCGTGTCTTCCGTCGAAGCCGGCGCCAGACCGCCCGTGAACCGCTCGGTATCCGTAAACAGGCGTCCCCACTGCGCAGCCAGCACGTTGACTACGTTCAGGTCCTCCCCCTCGGCCTCCAGCACCGCCGAAGAGGGATCGAGAAAGTGCACGTGCGTATCGCCGCTGAAATATCCGGCCTGGGCCTGGTTCGTCCATCGCGATACGTCGAGAACCAGCTCCCGCTGGCCCGGCTCCACCCGGAGCTTGCGCCTGATCGGCTCGTACTCGAACCCTTTCAGCACCTCGACGAATACGTCGCCGACCGGAAGATCGATCTGAAACTCGCCGTCTACGTAGGCGTAGCCCGTGTCACCCAGCTTCAGATCGCCCCCCAGGTCCTCGCACCAGCTGGTGTTGATCTCGCGCTGGTGGCCATACGGCGCCAGGTATTCTCCATGCGGCCCGCTGAAATGAACGCGCGCCGCGGTAGATGAGCCGGTGTCCTGATCTCGCACCTTCACGTGCACCCAGGACCGTTCGTCGTGAATCACCCGCAGGCGGACGCCGCCCGTCGTCAGGTCTCTTTCCTTGAGAACCTCGCCCCAGCGAGCGCTCGATTTCATCGACCCGGAGCCGACCGTCAGCGTGGCCGATTCCGCTCCGTAGGCTTCGATCAGAGTAGCGCCGGCTGATGTGTCGTTTTGAACTCCCGCGCCTTTGGCCGGATCGTCAGTCCAGCCGTCGGGAAAGCCGCCCGACACCGGATAAGCGCCGGCGACCTGTCCGAGATCAATTTCCGCGTGCGTCAGCGCTCCGCCGCCTTGCACGTCGGCCCGAATTCGCGACAGCGGGCTGCGCTTGAGCGGGTTGTCGGGGTGATTGCAAAGCGTGATGGCGGCGATCGAGACCACTCGATTGCCCGCCACGCTCAAATCGATGGATTCAATATCCGATTCCGGTCTGGGGTTCTTCAGCGCCGCTATCAGGTAGTTGCCGCTGCCCGCTTTGTCCAGAAGGCCGGTCAGGCCGTGTCGGTCGGCGCCAACCGGCGCATAGGGCAGAAACTCGCTATGCTCCACCGCCCCAAACGCCTCCCGCCCCCACGGCCGCTGGTACGGATTGATTTCGAAGCGGCTGCGAATCTGGCGCGTCTGCGCGTCTCCGTCGCCGTACCGAAAAGTGTAGGTCGCCACGTGCGCGCCGGGATCGTCGAGCGTGTCGGGCTGCGAATCGTGCTCCAGCTCGGGATTCGGAACCGCATCCAGGAAGTGGCAAACCAGCACGTATTGCGCCGCGGCGTCGACGGCAACCGATACTGATTCAGGCAGTCCCGGCCATAGCTCGTTTCCGAGAACGATCCACGTCGCGCCGTCGTTGCAGGAGTCGTTCGCGATGTCGAACGGTATTCCCCAGAAGCGCTGCTCGCCGGTGGGAAGGCCGGCCAGCCCCGCGAGTTCCGTCGCGCGGTCAATGTCCGCCGGCTCCGTGTCGCCCGCCTGGCCCCATAGCCAGCGGCCGCCGATCCGCGCGTTCCGGTGACTGCGATTCCGAAGTCCTGCAAGCGAAACAGTGTGAAAGCCGTTCATCCGAAATCTCCTCTTCCGATAGAGCGGTTCATGAATATCGCAGAACCGGTTACCAAAGCGAAATTGGCTTCCGTGTTTGTCGGGCGATTGATGTACGCTTTGCCTCGCAACTAGAGTAAAGTGACGAAATACGAACACATAACGAACGACCAGCTTCGATTTAGGGGGTGATCGAATGTTGACTTACGTTGCAGGCAGTCTCTTCGAGTCTCCCGCCCACACTCTGGTCAACACCGTCAACACCGAAGGAGTGATGGGGAAGGGCATAGCCAAGCGGTTCAAAACTATATATCCGGAAATGTTTGAGGAGTATCAGCGGCTTTGCGAGCGAGGGCAGTTCACGATAGGCCAGTTGTGGTTTTACAAAACACTTAATAAATGGGTGTTGAACTTTCCGACGAAAACGACATGGCGGAAGCCGTCGCAGGTGGAATACATCGAGCATGGGCTGAAGACGTTCGCCGATACGTATTCCGACCGAGGAATAACCAGCGTCGCGTTCCCGTTATTAGGCTGCGGCAATGGGGAGCTTAACTGGGAGAATCAAGTCCAGCCGATCATGGAGAAATATCTCTCCGACCTGCCGATTCAAACCTACATTTACACTTACCAGAGAGATCCGTTTGCCGGGCCCGAACATCGGAGTATTCGGGAAGTAGAGCGCTGGCTGCGGTCGGAGCCCGACGCCCTGCCGTTTACCGAGGTTTGGGGCGACCTGAAAGCCAAGTTGAGAGCAGATCCGGTACTAACCACGCCGGATACCGGACGCCAATTTCACGCGTATCTGGCTGAGGGAAGTACTCTGGGCATTCTGATTCGAGCTCGAGAGGGAGCACACATCGTCTTGTATGACGATTTGTCAACCGTCTGGGGAGTCATTCGCGCTGGTCGGTTTGCCACTGCCGAGACGCTTCCCCCGCACCTGGGCAATACCGTGCCGTTTCTGTCAAGCCTTTTCTCACGGCTCGAATACGTAAAGTTGACTCGGTTCGGCTCTGAGTACGAGCGTGATCCATCCGCATACGGCATCGGCTTACAGCTAAATCCGGTTATCCGGAGCGCCCGCCATTTGGAAGCACGCCAGTTGTCGTTAGTGTGATTTTTGAGAGCCCCGCGCAAGCCCGACTCTCATGAATTCGAACGGCATCTGGATACGCTCAAAAACTCTGAGTGGCTTGGGCCTGCGCGTTCATGGTGGCCCGATTATCTCTACCACTTCACAGACGTACAGAATGCCGCGAGGATTCTGAAAGAAGGCTGTTTGCGCAGCCGGCGATCCCTGGAGAGCGAATCGAAAGAGTTCGTCGATACCGCCAGCGTCAAAGTAATCGGACAAACCGACCCTGAGTGGCTGGATATGGTGCGCCTCTACTTTCGCCCTTGCTCGCCAACGCAATATGTCGTGGAAGGGATAAGACCGACGAGCCAACTCGGGTACGGTGGAGCGCATTGTCCGGTCCCGGTTGTCTTACTCTTTCGACGCGCGCGAAATCCTCACGCGGCACGACACTAGATTTACCGATGGCAATCTGGCCGCTGCTAACGCCCAGGTTTATGCGGATTCAGAGGCGTTTAGCCAGCTCCCATTCGAGCAGATTTATCATTCTTCGCCGTTCAGCAAGCCTGAGCGGAGCACGATCACGCTCCGTAGAAACGCAGAGGTAATCGTTCCCAGGCAACTTGACCTGTCCGGGCTGCGGCGAATCGCGACACGCTCGGTCGCCGAGTACGAGACTCTTCGAAGTTTGCTTTCCTATCGCGAGTGGAGATTTTGGGCGAATCGAGTTGAAACGGGCGTGAGGTCGGGTCTCCACCTAGGTCGTTGGACTTATCTGGAACAGGTGGTTATGACGACCGATCGAATTACACTTCGGTTCAATCCAGACACCGAGGCGCCTGGACCTTTTCTACTCGATTGCAGAGTTCTCGATAGTAGCACTCGTAAAACGTATACCCTGACCAAGCCAGACTTCACGGCGAAGCAACCGTTGGTCATGAACTTGCAAAATCTGAGCGACCCCAGTGAGTATCGGTTGACCGTAAAGCTCGACGGCCATCTTGCATACTTAGGCTGGCATATAGAATCCTCGCTGCCCTTCTAGTGGCGGCATAGGCGTCAAGCTCACAACGCCGACGACTAACATAACATCTCCCATATGGGAGTCCTGCTCCTAGAGCACTTCCCCCGCGCGGATTGTGTGTATGGCGCGGATGGTATGTTTGCCGGTCCATGCGGTTCCGTAGGAATCGACGTATTCAACCGGCTCGTCCTGCGCGGCCAGCACGGCGATGTCGGCCTCTCTACCGACTTGCAGACTGCCGATCGTGTCTTCCATTCCGATCGACTTTGCCGCCTCCCAGGTCGAACGTCGAATCACGTCCTCGAGGCTCATGCCGAGGTCGAGCATCTTCCCCATCGTCGTCGGCATGTCGTGCACCGGGCTGTCGACGCTTTGAACGTGCAGGTCGGTGCTTATCGTATCGGGGTCGAATCCCTGGTCTAGAGCCGCCCGTCCGCGAGCCAGCTCAAAGCTGCCCGCGCCGTGTCCGAGATCGAACAGCACCCCGCGCTCCCTCGCGTCCCACGCGGCCGGGATAAGCTTGTCGTCGCTGTCGAACAGGTTATTTTCGCCGGTCCTGAAGCAGTGGGTCACTATGTCTCCGGGACGGAGCATTGCAAGCCACTCCGCCATTGGAATCGGGGGATTCGAGATGTGCGTCATCAGGAACGTATCGCCGCGCTCGGCGATTTCGACCGCCATCTCGCTGTGTCGGCGCCCCTGATCGCCCTCGCCGATGATGTGCGCGCCGTTGCGAATCTTTGCCCCGATGAAGACCTCGGGAAATTCTTGCAGCGCTCGCACGGCGCCTTCCACGTCCGCGTTGGCGGGATCGAGCAGCTCGCCGTGCTTTGCGATCAGACCGATTGAGCTGAGGTTGACCAGCCCGAGAATCCTGACTTTCGACGCCGCGGCGATGAATTCGACGAATCCTGCACAGCTATACGACCCGGCGCTGCCCGCGTCGAGCATGGTGGTCGTTCCACTCCTGGAGCCGATTTCGTCGGGCCGGATGCCGAAGTACGTGGCTCCGTGGTAGACGTGTACGTGAAGGTCTATAAGGCCGGGCGTGACGATCAGCCCGCCCACGTCGAGCGAATCGGAGCCTTCCGCGTCGAGCTCGTCGGCGACGTCGGCCACCATCCCGCCGGCGATCGCGACGTCCTTGACCGCATCCAGACCCGACGCCGGATCCAACACCCGACCGCCCTTGAGCACCAGATCGTATTTGGAACCCTCGCCGCTCATACCGCGCCTCCGCTCATCGTTCGACTCGCCGCCGGCCCATAACAATCGCCCGCCGCCGCCGTTGGATATCTTAGGGCGGCAGGCCTTGTGAAGGGTGGACCTCGATCCTCCCGGTGGTCCTGAGCAAGCGGTCTGCCGCCCTAGGGCGTTCTGAGCTCGTCCAGAGTGAAGTCGGCGGCGGTGTACCGGGCCATGCGCGCTGTTTCGTTCTCGTAAACACGCGCCGCCGCCTCGATAAGGTCCTCGGCGCTGCTTGCTGGAAATACGGCCACGCCGTTCTCGTCCGCGTGGATGATGTCGCCGGTGTTTACGACCGCTCCGCTGACGTTTATTTCGAGACCCACGTCGACGATTTCGTTGTTGCCATGCGCGGGCGTCACGCCGGCGGCGAAGTAGTGGAAGCCCATTTCCTCAACAGTCCGAACGTCCCGAACGCCCCCGTCCGTCACCAGCCCGATAGCGCCCAGGCGCTTCGAGAGCGTGGCCATCATGTCGCCGTAGTGGCACGACCTGAGCCTGTCGGGCCCAACGTCTTTCAATATGACCACGCACGGTTTCGGCGATTCCTCAACCGCCTCCCACAGCCGCACCGCTCCGGCGCGGTCTCCGGGCGGTCCGGGAACCGTGCTGCGGCCCGTGCAGGTGACCGCATATCCGGTCATCGCGCCGAGCGCGGGGAACAGACACCTCACGTCGAATCCCATGAAGCCCTCGGTGCGGTCCCGGATGCGGAACTCCTCGATGGCGTTGCACAGAGTTGGCGTGTCGATTCGTCTCAGAGCCTTGAGCGTTTCAATTGGGATCATCAGTTCGTTCTCATCGCTTCACGGCCCGGCGGCCGCTATTCCGGATATGACTCGCACGCCGCCGCCCGGCTGAGGGTCTTCGATCGGCCCGTCCAGCTCGACGGCGGCCAGCACGGATTCTAGCCCGTTTGGCCTGGCGCCGGTGGGACGGCCGGGTTCGGAGTATTGAGACACCGACCAACCATCCTGGAGCGACGGTTCTGTATACTCGAAAATTGTCGATAACGCCGTCTTTGCAGTGTGTGGTTCGAGACGTTTTCAAACTTTGAGGCTCTTGTCATGAATTCGGGGCCGTCACGAATTTGACCGCCAAACGCGTTATCTTGAATTTGATCGACTGCCGTTGCCTTAGCCAGTTGCCCAACCGGCTCGCGACGTGCAATTCCGGCGGCGGCCTCCTATGAACCTGAGTAGAGTGCGAGTTTCGGCGAAATTTCGGATCTGAACGTCTCCGCGAATGACTGAATTCTTCGCGGGTCTGCGCGAGACTTTGCAGGCCTTCCTCGAAGCGCATCAGTACAAGGCGCTGGCCGTGCTTATTGGCGTGGAAGAAGCCGGCGTGCCGCTGCCGCTGCCGGGCGACCTCGCCATCGTATTCATGGGGTATCAGGTATCCCTGGGCAAGGCGAATCCCTTTATCGTCGTTGCGTCCACTATCGCTTCCGCGACCGCCGGCGCGAGCGTCCTTTACTGGGTGGCGCGATTTCTTGGCGGGCGAATCATCGATCGATTCGGCCGTTTCATACGGCTTGACGCCGAGCGTCTCGAGCGGGTCGAACGCTGGTTCGAGCGCTACGGCGCGCCTGTAATCATCGTCGGCCGGCTAATTCCCGGACTCCGAATCGCGGTCGCGGTGGCGTCGGGCGTCGTTCACGTTGCCTTCTGGAAGTTCGCCCTGTATACGAGCATTTCAGCCGCGATGTGGGCCGGCATCTACATGGGCGTCGGCTGGGCCTTGGGCGCCCAGTATCAAACGGTGTCGGAGGCCGTTCATCGCATTACCGGCGACCCCATATTGGTGGGAGGAATCGTGGCGGCGGTCGCCGTTCTGATAGCGCTCGCGGTCTTTTGGCGGGTCAGGCGCAACCGGCGCTCGCAGGCAGGCCGCTCCGACGTTTAGCGCCCTTCTTCGCCAGACTCCAGCTCCATCATGTAGTGGATCTGATTTGCGACTTGCCTGAATCCAAAACGCGGATAGAGGTTTCGCCCGGCTTCGTTTTCCTCCAGCGTCTCGATCTTGGCGATCGCCATTTCGCTGGCGTGGAAGTGTTCCAGACTGCGCTCGATCAGCCGCGACGCAATCCCTTTGCGCCGGTGGCCTTGCTCCACCGCGAGGTCCATGATCCGGCCGATCCGCGTTACCGGCGAGACCGTGCAGCTTACGTATCCGATAACCCTGCCGTCCGACTCGGCGACGAATGAGTTTTCCGGCGAGTTCCGCAGCACCTCGACGCTAGCGGCCCATTTCCGCTCTTCCCAACCCGGCGACCGGCTCCAGCCGGTAAGGTTGTCGAAATTTTGGTCGATGCTTACGCCGTCGAATGAGTCGATTGTAAGTTTCCAGACCTGCTGCTCGTCGGCCGCCCGATATTCACGGATTATCACTGCGCTGTCGTTTTTCACAAGCCTCCCAACGTTTCGTCGGGACCGCCCGACCGCGGAGTTTCCCAGCCGAACCTGCTCAGGTTCATTCGACGCAAGTCAGGACCTCGGCGTCGGTATCGTTTTTTCTGGAATCCTGAGCTTGGTACCCACAAAGAGCTGCGATTGATCGGTGATGTCGTTTCCCTCGGCCAGCGCTTCGAGCGAAACGCCGAATTCCTGAGCGATGGCGAACAGAGTGTCGCCGTCTTGAACGACGTAGTCGTCGTCTGTTTGCGTTCCATTGTCCGCGGGCGCGAATGTTTCGTCAGGCTCCGGCAGGCTAAGTCTTTGCCCCGCCAAAATGTCGTTGGGATCGTCCAGCCCGTTCTTGGCGGCGATGGCGTCGGAGGTGAGTCCGTACCGCGCCGCTATCAGCGACAGCGCCTCTCCGGCCTGCACGACGTGAAATTCCGGCAGCGGCGGCGTGGTTGGCGTCGCTTCGCCCTCGGCTGCGGCTTCACCGTTCGGCGTGGGCGCGTCGGGTGAGCTTAGCGTCGGGACGTCGGTCACCGACACAACCGGCTCCGCCGGCGCAGCTTCTCCGTTTGCCTGCCCGCCGCCGCCCAGACCAGCCTGAGTGACCAGCAGCCATACGACGACGCCCAATATGACGATTCCGACAAGTCCAAAATAGGCATCGCGAGTGATGGATTGCATCTCGGCGCCCCACTATCTTGCCCCGCTCCGGGACTCTGACAACCGCGACCTCTGAATTATAGGTATAGAACGCCGGCGCGACCCGATGGCCCTTGCCCGCCGCCAGAGAGTGCGGGTGATACGATTCACGAATGCCGCATACCTCGTCACGATCGGCTTGATCCTCGCTTGCGCGCCCTGATCCTCGCCGGCGGATACGGTACCCGGCTGGGGTCTCTCGGCAAGAATCGGTCCAAGGTCTTGTTGCCGGTCGCCGGTCGGCCGGTGCTGGAATACGTGCTCGATCGCGTTCGCGAAGTCCCGGAGGTCCACGAGGCGCTGGTCGTCACGAACGACCGGTTTTACGAGCAGTTCGTGGAGTGGTCACGGCAAGCCGGCGATTCTTCGCTGGCGGTGTCCATCATCAACGATGGCACCACCGGGCCTGAAGACCGGCTCGGCGCGGTCGGCGACGTGCTGTTTGGCATCGAGCAAGCCCGGATCGACGACGATTTGCTCGTGATGGCCGGCGACAATCTCTGCGACTTTTCGCTTCCACGAATGGCCGAAGTCCTGCGTGAGCAAGGGACTTGCCTGGCGGCGTACGATATCGGCCGCATCGAGGAAGCGTCGAAATACGGCAATCCCGAGATCGACCCGAACGGCCGCGTCGTCGGTTTCGAGGAGAAGCCAGCCTCTCCCATGAGCAGTCTGATTGCCGTCGCCATATATATGTTTCGGCGCGCCGACCTGGGCTTGTTCGCGGAGTTCAAGCGCCAGGGCCACGACCTCGACCTCATCGGCGGCTTCGTCCAGTGGGCTCGGGCACAAACCCCGATGCACGCGTGCGTCTACGGCTCCCGCAACCAATGGTGGGACATCGGCGACCCCCGTATCTACCGCGCGGCGGATGTCCATTACGGCGGATCGGGCGTGTGAGAACCGTTTCAAGGCAAAACGATTCACCGCGGCCCTGACGTGCGGTCGGCGCATCGCCTTCCGCCGGGGCTTTGTCAACCGTGATAACTCTCTTGATCTTGGCCGTGGCGGTGGGCTTGAGTCCGTACATTCCGCTTCTCATCTACTCCGCCGCGGCGCGGATGGAGTCCGGTCCGGAGCTTCGCCCGGCGTTTGAATTCATGATGCGCTGGGAGTTTCTCGCGATACTGCTCATCGCGATCGGAATCGACATCATGCTCGGCAAGCTGCCGGGAAGCGCCAAATACGTCGCCCGGCTGGGCTGGTTTGCCAAGCCCGCGGTCGCGGCGCTAATCGCCGCGTCGTACTCAGATTTCTCGATGCCGTATCTGGCCGCCGCCATCGCGGCGGCCATGGCGCTGGCCGTCCTGATTCACGGGATTCAGGTCTGGCTGACCGGACGCCTGCGGAAGGCCCTGAGCGGCCTCGAACGGGTCGCCGTCGGCGCCTACAGCGAGCTGGGCACTGTGCTGGTGGCGGTGTTCGCGATTCTCGCGCCCGCGCTGGGAGCGGCCCTTGCGGCCGTTATGGTCGCCGGCGGCTTGCTCCTAGGCTTCAAACGCCGGAACTCCAAACCGTGAGTCCATCCGCCGGCGCGAAGGGCGAAAACCCCGCCGCCCCCAGACGCCTCAAGGCCGGAAAGCTGCCCGTCGACCTGCTTGAACCGCTTCTGGCCCGCATCCCGTCGTCGCCCCGCGTTTTGATCGGGGGCGGTATTGGCAGGGACGCGGCCGTAATAGAGTTCTCGGAAGAGACCGACCGGCTGCTCGTCGCCAAGACCGACCCCATCACCTTTGCGACCGACCGAATCGGCTGGTACGCGGTCAACATCAACGCCAACGACATCGTCTGCATGGGCGCCGACCCCGTGTGGTTCCTGGCTACCCTGCTGCTCCCCGAACACTGCGAAGCTGCCTTGCCGGCGAACATCTTCGATCAGATCCAACAGGCTTGCGATGCGCTCGAGGTCGCTCTCGTTGGAGGCCACACCGAAGTCACGCTCGGCATCGACCGCCCTCTCATTGCCGGAGTCATGCTAGGCGAGGTTCGGCGCTCCGGCCTGATACGGCCGGAATCCGCCGAGATCGGCGACCTGCTGGTGCTCACTCAGGGCATCGCGATCGAAGGGACCGCCGTCCTCGCTCGCGAGGCGCCCCGGCAGCTCCGGGCCGCCGCCGTGGATCCAGCGACAATCGAGAGCGCCGCGCGAATGCTGGACGATCCCGGAATAAGCGTGGTCCCCGCCGCAAAGGCTCTTCGCGGTCTCGATGCGGTCCACGCGTTGCACGATCCCACCGAGGGCGGACTGGCAACCGCGGCCCGCGAGCTGGCGACCGCGGCCGGCCTCGGCCTGAGGCTGCGCTCCGAGCAAATCCCGGTGTTTCCCGAAACCGCGGCCATCTGCGGGGCGCTGGCGCTCGATCCCCTGGGCCTGCTTGCCTCCGGTTCGTTGCTGGCGGCTGTCAGTCCGTCCGGAATCGAGGCCGTAACCGAAAGACTGGACGCCGCCGGTATTCCCAATAGCGTCATCGGCGAACTGGTATCTTCCGAAAAAGGCCTGCTCAGCGCCTCGCCAACCGGCGAGCGGCCTGTAAAAACCTTTGAACAGGATGAGTTGGCGCGCTATCTTGGAAATTAGGCGGTCGCCCCGCAAAAGTGGTTGGCCGTGATTCGCCTCGGAGCGACTTGACAGGCGGATAGTACGGGAGGAATCAAGTGCCCGAAAAGAACATCGATATGCGAAGCGACACGGTCACGCTGCCCACGGACTCAATGCGTCGGGCGATGGCCGAGGCCGAGGTTGGTGATGACGTCCATCAGGAAGACCCGACCATCAACCGTCTGCAAGACATGTCCGCCGAGATGTTCGGCAAGGAAGCCGCCGTGCTGGTGGCCAGCGGAACCCAGGGGAACGCCTGCGCCATGCTCGCGCACACGCATCCCGGCGAGCTTGCGTTCTGCGACGCCGATGCTCACGTAAGCCGTTACGAAGCGGGCGGTTACGCCGTTTTGGCGGGAGTGTCGCTCGAGAAACTCAACGGCGTCCGCGGGATCATTGATGGCGAAATGGTCGAGCAGGCCATCATGCCCGACAACGAGCACCTGGCCGATCCGAGCCTTATATGGGTCGAGAACACGAGCAACCAGGGCGGCGGCACGGCCACGTCCGTGGAGGTCATGCGCGGGCTCCGCCAAGTTGCCGACCGCCACGGTCTCGGCATCCACATAGACGGAGCGCGCATATTCAACGCCGCCGCAAGGCTCGGCGTGTCGGTGGCCGACGTCGCCCAACACGCCGACACCGTGCAATTCTGCCTCTCCAAGGGACTCGGAGCGCCGGTCGGCTCTTTGGTAGTAGGCGACCGCGATATTTGCACGGTCGTGCGCAAGAAGAGAAAGATGCTTGGCGGCGGTTGGCGGCAGGCCGGAGTTTTCGCGGCCGCCGGGATAGTCGCACTGACCGAGATCGCGCCGAGGCTCCACGAAGACCATGAAAACGCCCGCCTTTTGGCCGAGGGAATAGCCGAAATACCGGGACTGCTCATCAACCCGCAAGACGTCGAAACGAACCTCGTTTTCTTCGGATATGACACAGCGATGGTCAATCCCGCCAGGTTCGTCAGTGAGCTCGCCGATAGAGGAGTGCTCATCGGCGGCGCCTCGAAAGCCAACGTATCTCGCGCCTGCCTCCACCATCAGGTCACGTCAGGCGACGTGGAAACGGCTCTCGCGGCCATGCGTCAGGTTGTGGGGGCGCCGGTTCTGGTGTAGGTCCCGGACCCGCTAGATAAAATGCCGACACTGGTAACCGGAGCCACCGGTATCGCAGGCCCTCCGCTCGTCCGCGCTTTGATCGGGCGCGGCGACTCCGTGCGCGTTTTTGCCCGCGAGAGCAGCGACGTGAGCCGGCTTGACGACGCGGTCGAGATCGTTCGCGGTGACATCGTCGACGCGGCCAGCGTAAGAGACGCGGTGAAGGGCTGTTCGCGCGTATTTCATCTCGCCGGCTATTTCGACTCCTGGGCGTTGAAACCAGCCACCTACTTCGACGTTAACGTCGGCGGCGCCGTCAACGTGCTGCGCGCCGCTCTCGAGCATGGAGTCGAGAGCTTGGTGCACGCGAGCAGCGCCTCGACAATCGGCGAGCCGAAGGGAGAGACCGGCTCGGAGATGACCGAGCACCGCGGATACTTCCTTACCACGTACGAGCGCTCGAAATGGGAAGCCGAGCAGTTCGTGTTCGAATACGTCGAAAAGGGGGTCCCGGCGGTCATCGTGAATCCAAGCAGCGTCTATGGGCCGGGTGACCTGAGCGGCAACGGGTTGACGATCCAGCGCCTGATAAAAGGACAGATGACCGCCAGCACCAACAGCATGGCCGCCTATCTCTACCTGGACGATTTCATCAGAGGCCTTGTCGCCGCCGACGAGCGCGGCGAGGCCGGCGAGCGCTACATTCTCAGCGGCGCCAACGTGACTCGAATCGAATTCTTGCGCACCGCCGGCGAAGTCGCCGGAATCGTTCCGGCCATAGCCACGACCCCCGCCTGGGTAATACGCGTGCTAACCGCGTTCAACTCCATCCGGCGCAAGATCACCGGAAAGCGTCCCGCGATATCCGAGGACGCCGCTGCGATCGCGCTGCACGGGTTTCGTTACGATTCGTCGAAGGCGACCCGTGAGCTTGGAATCGAATTCACCAGCCTCGAAGATGGACTGGACGCCACGATCGATTGGCTCTATCGCGATGGGCACGTCGATTTGCCCGAGGAGGTTCTTGAGGATAGCGGCGAAGATCACGACAGATGAGTTGAATGCGGTCTGGCACGGCGGGCCGCGCTCGCGGCGCGTGAGGCGTTGGATTTGACCTCTTGAGCTCCGGCGTCCGCTGGAGATGTTTCTGGTCGGTCCTCCGCGTCTGGACGTCTTCATTTCGAGGCGGTCATATAGACGATGCCCACGCCAACAGCATAGTCATTACGGGTTCGTGGTCACGCCGCACCCGCCTAGTCATGGCGATAGCCACCGTACTCGTCGGAATCGTCATCATATACGCGGCTCGCAGTGTGCTGGCGCCCTTTATCTGGGCCATCGTAATCGCCTACCTGTTCTCGCCGCTGGTGTCGTTCGCCAAGCGCCGAATAGGGATCCCGCGGCCGGTTCTGGTGGTGATTCTCTATGCGATCGGCATCAATGCGATTTTCTGGACTATCTGGTTTGTAAGCCCCCCCTTGGCCGGCGAGCTCGACAAGCTGGTCCAGAGCGTTCCCAACGTCGCGCGCTGGGTCGAAGAACAGATCACCGGCACCGACACCGTCGACGTTTTCGGTCAGGCGATAAGCCTCGACGACGCTATTCGAGCGCTCGTCGACCCACTCAGCGCGCTCGCCAAGGAGGTGTCTGGCCATCTGGTCAAGCTGGCCTTCGGAATCATCGAGGCGTTCGTGAAGGTCTTGCTGACGCTTGTCGCGGCGTTCTATCTGCTTCTCGCCGGACCTCGGCTATATCGAAGGATCATCGGACTCGTCCCGGACCAGCATCGCCCCGAGGTGCAGTCGCTTGTCGGTCGCCTGGACGATGTGTTGAGCGCCTTTATCCGCGGCCAGCTGCTGCTGGTTCTGATTATGAGCACCGCCACCTATATCGGACTCTCGATTCTGGGAATCCCCTTTGCGCTCGTGATCGGGATAGTCACGGGCTTTCTCGAGTTGATCCCGTTTTTCGGTCCGATCGTGGCCGCGATTCCGCCCGTCGCGCTCGCGTTATTCGGCTCGAACGCCTTTGGCTGGCCGGGCTGGGTTGCGAGCCTCGTCGTGGCCGCCATGTACACCGTGCTCCGCCATATCGAAGACTACGTAGTCATTCCCAACGTCGTCGGCAGGATCATCAACATTCACCCGTTCGTCGCCTTGTTCGCCCTGTTCGCCGGCGCCACGATCTGGGGCATCGGCGGCATGATTCTCGCTCTGCCGGCCGCCGCCATGGGGAGAATCGTTCTCAGCTATATCTATCGCAAGCTGATCGCCTGATCCGGGCCAGGCGCTCGCGCCAGCGGCGCGCTTTCGCGCCGACCGCTAGGGGAAACTCCGCTTGATGCCATAAACTGCGGGGCGGAGTTTTTCGTTTCGGGGTTCGGCGGACGCGCTCCCTTGATGCACCGAAATAGGCGTCCTTGGCGTTCGATTCCGCTCACGACTCGTTGACTTGTGGCCCGGGAATGACTATCAGGAACCGCTGATCAAATTGGACCTAAACCGCCCGCCCGTTCGTGTGGGACTGTTGGGGCTAGGCACCGTCGGCGCCGGGGTTGCCGACGTTTTGCGAGAGAAGAACTCGTCTCTGGGCTGCCGCCTGGGCAGATCGATCGTGCTCGCCAGGGTGCTGGTAAGAGACCTCAACAAAGCCCGCGCCGTTTCGATTCCATCCGCGTTGCTTACCACCACCGCCGCCGACGTAATCGATTCGCCCGACGTCGACCTCGTCGTCGAGGTCCTGGGTGGAGTCGATCCGGCGTTCGACTACGTGCGCCGGTCGCTTGAGAACGGCAAGCACGTAATCACCGCGAACAAGGAGCTTATGGCTCACCACGGCCTGGAGCTTCTCAAAATCGCCCAGGAACACGGCCGCGACCTCTTCTTTGAAGCCAGCGTTGGCGGCGGAATCCCGCTAATCGGTCCATTCCGCCAGGATTTGGCCGCCAATGAAATCACCGAAATCCACGCGATTATCAACGGCACCACCAACTACATCCTCACCCGAATGACCGAGGACGGCGTGGATTTCAACCACGCTCTCGAAGAAGCCAAGCAGAAGGGTTACGCCGAGCCGGACCCGACCAACGATATCGACGGCCACGATTCCGCCTACAAGCTCGCCATTCTGGCGAGCCTTGCGTTCGGCGGCCCCGTCCCGCCCGAGTCGGTCTACAAGGAGGGTATCCGTCAGCTGTCGGCGGTCGACTTCGACTACGCCCGCGAGCTCGGCTATACGGTAAAGCTGCTGGCGACCTCCAAAAGGGACGCCGACGGCGTCGAGGTCCGGGTGCACCCGGCGCTTGTGACGCGTGACTACTTGTTTAGCCAGGTCAGCGGCGTCGAAAACGCCGTGCGCATCAAGGGCGACCTTCTGGGCCACGCCGTTTTCGCCGGTCGGGGCGCCGGCCCGGGGCCTACCTCGAGCGCGATAGTCGCCGATCTGATCGATCTCGTCCACAACATCAACGCCGGAACTCACGCCAGAATCCCGGCTCGATTCGACGAGAACCTGGTCATCAAACCAATGAGCCAGGTAGTCAGCCGGTTTTACTTTCGGGTATGGGTAGCCGACCGCGCCGGAGTGCTGGCGCGGATCGGCCAGGTTTGCGCCGCTACCGGCATAAGCATCGCGGCCCTGGTCCAAAAGGAAGCGGACTCGTCCTCGGGCACCGCCGAGATTGTCATTCTCACTCACGCCGCCAAGGAAGCTGACATGCAGGCGGCGGTGGCGGCGATCGCGGATCTGGAAGTCGTCGATCGCGTCGCCACCTTCCTGCGAGTCGAAGACTTAACCGACGAGGACTGAAGTTGCCACTGACGCCCGACTCCGCGGCCGGAATAGGCGTGATCGAGCGCTACAGGCCGCTTCTGCCCGTCACCGACTCCACCCCGGCTATCACCCTGGGCGAGGGCGGCACGCCCCTGATCCGTATGCCCGCGCTTGAAGGGCGCGTGGGCGCCGCCGAAGTCTGGCTCAAACTCGAGGGCTGCAATCCAACCGGCTCGTTCAAGGACCGCGGCATGGTCGTGGCCGTAGCCAAGGCGCTCGAGGCGGGCGCGCATACCGTCGTATGCGCCTCCACCGGCAACACCTCGGCCTCCGCCGCCGCCTACGCCGCGCGGTCGGGTATCGATTGCGTGATTATCGTTGCAGCCGCCAAAGTGGCTCTCGGCAAGCTCGCGCAGACGCGCGCCTACAGCGCCAGGGTCGTCGATATTGGCGCTGATTTCGACACCGGGCTGCGCCTGGCCAGAGACCTTTCCATGCAACCGGGAGTGACGCTGGTCAACTCGATCAATCAAAATCGCCTGGAAGGGCAGAAAACGGCTGCTTTCGAGGTCGTCGACCAGCTCGGTTTCGCGCCCGACGAGCTTTTCATACCGGTTGGCAACGCCGGCAACATCTCCGCTTACTGGGCGGGATTCCGCCAGTACAAGGAAGTGGGCAAAGCCGACGCCACGCCCGCCATGCGAGGCTTTCAGGCCGCGGGCGCCGCGCCCATCGTCCTTGACCGGCCCGTGGCCGATCCGCAGACAGTCGCCTCGGCTCTCCGCATAGGCAATCCCGCCAGTTGGGCCAAGGCGCTGCAAGCCAGTCGGGAATCGGCCGGAAGCATCGAAAAAGTGACCGACTCCCAGATTCTGGACGCCTACCGGCTGCTTGGCAGCTTTGGCGTATTCTGCGAGCCCGCCTCGGCCGCCTCGGTCGCTGGACTGATTGACCGCGCCGAGCGTGACCTGATCGACGCGCGCTCTCGCGTGGTCTGCGTTATCACCGGGCACGGACTCAAGGACCCCGAAATCGCCGACCGCGAATCCGTTGAGGTCCTGAAATGTTCCGCCAGCCGCTCGGCGGTGGCCGGACTGCTCGGCTGGTAGCGGTCAGTCCGTACTTTGCCCGAAAGCCTCCTCGATGTCCTGTTGCAGCTTGCGGTTGTTCTGTTCGATAGCGTGAGCCACTGCCTCGGATATTGCCGCCACCTGCATCCGGTTTAGACCGGACTTGGTTCGCAGCACTCTGTCGGTACGCTCTTGCAGTTGATCGAACGTCAGTCCAATGTCGGCGGGCTGCGTCAGCTCCCGGCTCTTGCCGGGATCGGCCGGCTCGAACTGGATGTTCATGCACGTCGGACAGGGCCTTACGATCGACCCCGCGCGAACGATAGTCATATGACCGCAGCGGCTGCACACCAGCTGCGTGTCTACGTCGATTCTTTGGCCGATAGTTGCCATAGTGACCTCGTGCCTAGAATTTAACACCTTCGGCGGCTGTAGTGTCACCGCCGCGTCAGGAATCGCCCGAAACGCGGACCGACGGCTTGCTAGCGTCCTTGGTTTCGCACGACCACCCGCGCCGCGCTTGACAGCCGCTCCGCCGAAACCGCTCCCGACCGCAAGATCACTGGTCGTCCCTTGCTGATGTCCAGCACCGTGGAAGCCGCGCCGCCGACCGGACCGCCGTCAAGAACGTAGTCAACCGAGCCGCCGAGACTGTCGTGGGCTTCCACGGCCGTAACGGCGGCTGGCCTGCCGCTTCGATTGGCGCTCGTTCCGATCAAAAACGATCCCGCCATCTCAATCAGCCGCCTGGTCAATTTCGACCCGGGCACGCGAAGTCCGAGCGTTCGACCGGGCCCCAGCAACAACTCGTCGACCGGCTCTCTCGCCTTCACGACGATCGTCAGCGCCCCGGGCCAAAATGCGGCCGCCAGATCGTCCAGCAGCGAGTTCGGCTCAACCAGCACGTTCGCATCCTCCGCGCGGGCCAGCAATACAGGCAGCCCTTTGCCCTCGTCGCGTTCTTTCGTTGCAAGTAGCCGCCTTACGGCTTGCGGCTGGCGCGGGTCCGCGCCGAGTCCGTAGAGCGTATCGGTCGGAAAGACGATTACGCCGCCGTTGCGCACCGCCTCGGCCGCCTTTTCGAGGTTGCCGCCGAGATTGTCGGGGGGAGTATCCGACCGGCTCAAACGCCCCGACCCAGGATAAATCTCTCTATCGCCGTCGCCGCGCCGTCTTCATCCACCGTTCCGGTAACGAACTGCGCGTTGCGCACGACGTCCGGCGCGGAGTTTCGCATCGCGACGCCCAGACCGGCCGCGGCCACCATGTCCACGTCGTTCATGTCGTCGCCTACGGCCATCACGTTCTCGAGTGGAATGTCCAGCCGCTTCGCCAGGTGCGCCAGAGCCTTGCCCTTGGAGGCGTCCGGGCTGATCGTTTCCGCGTAGTTGGGATACGACCGCGTGACGTATAGACGCTTTCCGAACCGCTCCGAAAGTTCGTCGATTATCTGCAACGTCGTCGGCTCGTCGGTCACTATCACGAGCTTGAGAACGTCGCTGTCCAGCCATTCGGTCAGATCGCCAACGATGTTCGGCTCGACCTTGGCCCGTTCGCTGTAGAACCTGCCCTCGGGCGTTAGCTCGGCCATGTATAGCTCGTCGCCCGCGAAGGCGTTGACGTGGTAGCCGTTTTCCCGGCAGTAGCCCAGCACTTCGAGTGCGATTTCCCGGTCGATTCCGGTCTCCGAGATGATTTTCCCGCTTACCGGGTCCCGAATCTGCGCGCCCTGGTAGCAGATGAGCGGGATGCGGATCCCCAGTTGCTCGGCGTAAGGCCTGGCGGCGAGATACATGCGTCCTGTCGCCAGCGTCACTTTTACGCCAAGTCTCGCCGCCGCTTGCACCGCGTGGACCGATCTTGCGGAGATTTCCGCCGATTCGCCTATCAGCGTGCCGTCGAGGTCCAGCGCGAGCAGCTTGTAATCGACTGTCCGCTGCACTTCTGGCTTCATTTCCGCGCCTTTGCGCCCACGCGCTTTGCCACGCGCACCTTCGACCGCTTCCTGGCGGCGGCTCGTTCGGCGCGGCTGGCAATGGCTTGCGGACTCTCGTCCAGTCTGCCGGCTAGCGAGCGCATTATGTCCATGTTCGCCTCGTCCGGTCCGTTCCCGTCGAATCCGGGAGTTTCCAGTATGGCCGGAATTCCGGCAAGTCGAGGCTCGCGCAAGACGCGGGCGATCCCCTCGTAGCCGATATGCCCCTGTCCCAGGTTTTCGTGCCGGTCCAGATTTCGCCCGCACTCGACCTTGGAGTCGTTGAGGTGCAAAGCCATGACGCGCCGCACACCTACCGCCGATTCGATTTCCCGCAGCATCAGGTCCAGGCCCGCCGCTTCCCTCAGGTCATAGCCGAACGCGAACGCGTGCGCGGTGTCGATGCACACGCCCAGCGTCCGGTCGTCGTCGACCGCGTCGAAAATCGCCGCGAAGTCGCTGAACCGCCCGCCTATCAGACGGCTGTTGCCCGCGGTGTTTTCCAAAAGCAGCCGCGCGCCGCTGCCGGAGTATTCGCGCGCCCGCGACAGGCCCTCCACAACCGAGTCGATCACTCCCTCCAGCCCCAGACCGTAGTTGCTGCCGAGATGGACCACCAGGCCGTCCAATCCCAACAGATCGCATATCTGTAGCCCGTCGCCCAGCGAGCGAATCGACCGTTCGTAGATTTCGGGCTTCGTGTGCTTTGCGCCAAGGTTGATCAGGTAGATCGCGTGCGAAAATATCGGCCCCAGACGCGCCTTATTTCGCGCATCCCTGAACGATCGCACCTCGCTGTCTGCGTAGCTCTTCGGTTTCCATTGAAGTTTGTTGCTGCCGAATATCTGAACCGTCTCGCAGCCAAGCTCGACCGCCCGGTCAATGCCGAAGTTGTTGTCACGCCTCGCGCTGCAATGCGCTCCGAGCAGCATTGTTTCGACGTGTTGCTTCGCTGACAATCGTGTTCCCCCGCGTTACGCGCGCCGCCTGGACCGCCCGTCCGCCCGCGCGAGGGCCGGGGCGCGCGCTGATTTTATACGCGCAAGCCAGCGGCCTCTCGTTCGCCGTTCCATCTCACACAGCCGCCCAAGTTACAATTTGCTGGTTCCAGAGAATCGGCCGGGACGAATGTCGGTATCGCGCTACAAGGGGTTATGACAGTTGTCTGCATCTGACGCTATTCGGGTTGGATTCATCGGAGTCGGCGGACGGGCGCGGTCTCACCTGCGGGCGGTCTCGACCGTCGACGGCGCCGAAATCGTCGCGATCGCCGACATAGACGGCGCCCGCGCTCGCGCTGTCGCGGAGGAATATGGCGCCTCGGCGTACGAAAGCGCCGCGGAAATGCTGGATGCGCAGACTCTCGACGCCGTATGGATAGTCACGCCGCCCGCGTTTCACAAGGACCCCCTGCTCGAAGCGGCCAAACGCGGCGTGCACGTCTACGTGGAAAAGCCGGTTGCACTGAACATGGCCGACGCGCTGGCAATGGAACAGGCCGCCAGCCAGGCCGGCATCCTGGCCGCCGTCAGCTATCAAATTCGCTATCTCAACACCGTGGCCGAGGTTCGCCGGACGTTCGAGCCGGAGGACCTCGCCCTGCTCAACGCTCATTACTATTGGCAATCACCCGGCCGCTGGGCTCTCGATACGGCCTTGTCTGGCGGTCAGATAGTCGAGCAGGCAACTCATCTCGCCGATCTCATGCGTTACTGGGCGGGTGACGTCGAGACGGTTTACGCGGCCTATGCCCTGCAAACTCGCAAGGGCGACGAAAGCTACCGCACGTGGGACGCCAACACTGTCAATCTCGTCTTCGCCTCCGGCGCGGTCGGGTCGCTTGTCAGCACCTACGCGCTGTTTGCCGGCGTTCCCGAAAACGTCAGGATAGACCTGATCGCCAGCGAGCTGCTGGCTCGATTCACCTACCGCGATCTCCACATTTATTCGAGCGAACAGTCGAGGGAAATGGAGGCCGCCGTACAACCGGACGAGGTGGCGTCGGCCGCGTTCATACACGCCGTCAGGACGGGTGATTCAACCCGCATTCTGTCGCCCCTCGCCGACGCCAACCGAACGCTCGCCGTAACCCTTGCGGCAAACGAATCGGCCCGGACCGGCCAGCCCGTCGATGTCGACTCCTTCGTCAACATGCACTCCCCGTCCGGAGATTAGGAGCAAGCGTTTTGGGGAAAAAGGTAACGCTCGTCCACACGACGCCCGTGGCGATGGGGCCTGTCAACGACGCCTTCCGGGAAATCTACCCCGAAGCCGAAGTCCGCAACGTTCTCGATGACCGGCTGCTCGCCGACTTGCAGGCCGCGGGCGGGCGGTTCAGCCCCGGCCTGCGACGCCGTCTCGCCAAGCTGATCGATTACGGCGAGTCGTCGGGCGCGGACGCCATCCTTCTAACCTGCAACAGCTACAGCCAGGTCGCGCCGCCAATTGGCGAGCTGGTTGACGCGCCGTTCTTTCGCGCCGACGACGCCCTGCTGGATAAAGCCGTCGACTCCGGCGAGGTCATCGGCCTCATCGCAACCGTGCCGACCGCGCTCGAATATGCGTCGGGTGAGTTAGCCGCGCGCGCCGAGGGTCTCGGCCGTTCCGTTACCGTTGTCGGCCGCCTGCGCGAAGAGGCCTTCCAGGCTCTGGGGCGCGGCGAAACTGCCGAGCACGATCGCATTCTCGTCGAGACTATCCGCGAGCTGGAGCCTCGGGTGGACGTCATTGCGCTCGCGCAATACTCGATGGCGCGCGTAATGCCGCTCATTCCCGCCGACCTAGCCGTACCGGTTCTCTCCAGTCCGCATACCGGCGTGGAGCGAATCAGGGCGGCGCTCGAAGGCTGAGCCGGTCGCCACATATTTCGCCTTTTCTCGTTATCCTGAGAAGAGCACGCATACATATTTCAACGTCGGAGGGTCTGAATCGTGCAGATGCGCAGTAAGGGCTGGTTGCTCGTTTTGTTGCTCGCCGGCGCAATGGTCGGTCTCACGGCGTGCGCGGAGGAATCTCAGCCACAGGCACGGGACGACCTTGAAGCCCGTGTAAGCAGGATCGAGGCGACCTTGCAGGGCATCCAGGCCCAGCTCGAGGTGCCCACGCCCACGCCGCTTCCCACCGCGACTCCCGCCCCCACGGCCACGCCTCAACCCACCGCCTCGCCGCAGCCCACCGCCGCGCCCCCGGACTCACCCGTGGTAACGGCGGCCCCGACGGGGTCGGCGTCCCGCGAGGCGGTTGTCAACGCTGATAACGGGCTCAATGTTCGGGTCGAGCCGACCATCGACGCCGAGGTCCTCCTCGTGCTCGATCACGAACAGGTGATCACGCTTACGGGACGCTCCGCGACGTCCGGAGACGCCGATTGGGTGGAGCTTGAGGACGGAGGCTGGGTCCAGTCGCAGTACCTGATATTCAATTGATCCGTCATCCGGATGTGCGCGCCTGAGTGTCGGCGCGTTGAGCTGGCCAGGCGCGTCTTTCGGTTGACCCCGTGCTGACCGGCCCCCAGAAAGTTTCGGACACGCTGCAAACCGGTTATGAGATTCACGAGTGGAGACATCCGCTGGCGATACTCAGAGGCGATTTCCCAAACGAGTGGCAAGATATCGATTCTGTACTTAGTCGATTCAGGCTAAGCCGTTCCAGCGTCGTCAAACGCGGAGGCCGGAAATCGCCAATCTCCGAGGCGATTAACGGGATGTTTTCCGAGTTAGGCTGGAAGGAGAGGAAGTTCGACGTCTCAATTCAAGTTGATGGACAGACACACGATACTCCGACTCACAATGTTGACTATTTCAGGAATCGCGTCGCCGTCGAAATGGAATGGAACAACAAGGACCCGTTCTTTGACCGCGATCTCAATAACTTCAGGTTGCTTCATCAGTTGGATGTGATAAGCGTTGGTGTGATAATCACGCGATCGGATTCGCTTCAAGAATTGTTCGCTTCACTTGGGATAGGGGCTAAATATGGCTCTTCGACGACTCACATGAGCAAACTCTTACCTCGAATGGAGGGCGGCGCCGCCGGTGGCTGTCCAGTTGTTGCCTTCGGGATAACCAAAGCGCTTTACGATCCAAGTCAATGAACGGGGGAGGACGCGAGTCATAGCTGACTCTGTCGATAGCGCTGATTTCCTGACTGGCCTGAACGTAGAGTTCGGGACCGTGCTTGCTGATCCGCCATGGAGGTTTCAAAACAGAACGGGCAAAATGGCGCCCGAACATAGGCGGTTGCGAAGATATCAAACGCTTCCGTCAGAGGTGATCGCGGCGTTGCCGGTCGGCGACCTAGTGGCTCCGAAGTCCCATCTTTACTTGTGGGTTCCCAATGCCCTCGTCGAATTGGGACTCAAGGTGATGTCGGAATGGGGGTTTGAATACAAGGCAAACCTGGTCTGGTTTAAAACACGCAAGGATGGAGGGCCCGACGGACGGGGAGTGGGTTTCTACTTCCGCAACGTGACGGAGCTTGTGTTGTTCGGTGTGCGTGGGGGGCTAAGGACGAGGGCCGCGGGCCGACGGCAAGTAAACATGATTAGCTCGCGAAAGAGGGAACACTCCCGAAAACCGGACGAGCTCTACGACATCATTGAGGCTTGCAGCCCTGGTCCTTATCTGGAGCTGTTCGCCAGGCACACACGACCGGGCTGGCATCAAGTTGGGGATGAAATCGACAAACCGGCCGCGCAAATATCCGCGGCGCCGGCCAGTGAGGCTCGTCCATCCGGACGGGCCGCTGTGGGCATCAGGCAGGCTCGTCTTCTTGAAGAGCCCTCCCGGCCGTATCAACAAAACGAGGCATAGTCACACTTGCTGCTTCTGCTGGCACGGTTTTCGGCACTAGGGGATTGCGCGCTTGCAACACGTAATTAGGTGGGAGGCGAATAATCATGGCAGTGGATCAAGCAACTTCAGCCGCTGAAATTGCCGAGCTGAACAAGCGCTACACGTTCTTCGATTGGACCAAGCAGTCGGCCGTCAGTCCGCTCTGCGTCGACACGGCTGACGGACTGTACCTGTACGACCATGACGGCCGGCGCTATATGGACTTCAACGCCCAGTTGATGAACGTAAACGTCGGTCATCAGCATCCGGCCGTCATCCAGGCCATCAAGGAACAGGCCGACCGCCTTTGCTACGTTAGTCCGCGCATGGCTACCCGGCCTCGGGGCGAACTCGGCAAGCTCCTCTCCGAAGTTACCCCCGGCGGTCTTTCCAAGGCGTTCTTCACGCTCGGCGGAGCCGAGGCTACCGACCACGCCATCAAAGTTGCCCGCCTCGTTACCGGCAAGCAGAAGATCGTCGCCCGCTATCGGTCTTACCACGGCTCGACCTACGGCGCTCTGTCGCTCACCGGCGAACCCCGGCGCTGGGCCACCGAACCCGGCATCCCCGGCATAGTCCGCGTTCTCGACCCTTTCCGCTACAGGTGCAGCTACTGCGCCAGAGAAGCCGCCTGCGACATGCGCTGCGCCGACAACCTCGAAGAAGTCGTTCTCTACGAGGGGCCGGACAACATTGCCGCCGTAATCATGGAGCCCATCACCGGCGCCAACGGCATCATCATCCCGCCCGACGGATACTTGCAGCGCGTTCGCGAAATCTGCGATCGCTACGACATTCTCTTCATTGCCGACGAGGTGATGAGCGGATTCTGCCGAACCGGGCGATGGTTCGCCGTCGACCACTGGGACGTTGAACCCGACATCATGACGATTTCCAAGGGTCTCACGTCTGGCTCTGTCCCGCTCGGAGCCGTGATGGTTACCGACGAGATCGCCCGGCATTTCGACGACGAGCCGTTTTGGGCGGGCTTGACCTATGGCGCCCACACTCTGGCCTGCGCCGCCGCCATCGCAACCATCGGCGTATACCGCGACGAAAACATCCCTCGGCGCGCCGCCGACCTGGGAGCGGTTCTGGCCGCCGAGTACCGTTCCATGGCCGAACGCCATCCGAGCATCGGCGAGACTCGCAGTCTTGGCCTGTTTTCGGCGATCGAGCTCGTAAAAGACAGGGATACCCGCGAGCCGATCGTTCCCGTTCTCGATCCGAAGTACGAGAACTACGGCGTGATCAAAGAGATGAACGCCTATCTGCTCGACCGCGGCCTATCCACGCTTTTGCGCTGGAACTGGCTGTTCGTCAACCCGCCGCTCACGATTACCGAAGACCAGTTGCGGGAGGGTCTGGAGATAATTGACGGCGCTCTGGAACTTGCCGACAGGGCCGTTGCCTGACTCAGGATAGCCACCGGATTCTGTCGTTGAAGCGGTTGGAAGCAAGAATGGCCCTCGCCGAGCTAGTCGCCTCGTGCCGAGCGGTAGGACCCGCTCCGTGACCGCGCCGCTAAAGACGCGCGTTCTGATCACGGGTCTTGCGGGATTTGTGGGCGGCCATCTGGCGCGAGAGCTTGCCGCGCGCGGGGATCAGGAGCTGTTCGGAACTGTGCGCGGCCCCGATGTCCCCACAGGCTTGCCGCTGCCAAATGATCGAATATCCACCTGCGACATACTCGATCGCCCCGCCGTCGAGGATCTCGTTGAGCGTGTAAAGCCGCAGTCCATCTATCACCTCGCCGGCAAGGCCGACCTTGGCGCGTCCTGGGACGAACCCGAAGAAACGCTGCGGACGAACGCAATCGGCGCGCTGAACGTGATACGCGCGGTGTTAAAGAGTTCGCCGGACTGCCGGCTGCTGTTCGTGAGCACGGCGGGCGTCTACGGGCCGATGTCCGCCGGGGACGATGCGCTTCGGGAAGACAGCCCCGTTGCGCCCCTGGACCCCTATTCGGTAAGCAAGGCTTCCGCCGAGCTTTTGTGCTTCCAGTACTTTGCGAGCCATCGACTTCAGGTGGTCGTCGCGAGGCCCTTCAATCACGTCGGCCCCGGCCAGTCGGCCCGGTTTCTGATTGGCCGCGTGGTAAAGCTGATAGCCGAAATCGAGTCTGGCGTCCGTCCACCGGTTCTAACCCTCGGCAACCTCTCCGCGCGGCGCGACTTCACCGACGTGCGCGACGTCGTGCGCGCCTATCGCGACCTCATGGACGACGGGCAGGCGGGCCAGGTCTACAACGTCTCGTCCGGACGGAGCGTCGAGATTCGCCGAATAGTCGAAATTGCGGTGGCGCTCGCCAAGGTTCCCGTACGGCTTGAGTCCGACGGGGATCGAAAACGGCCGCTCGATTCGCCGCTATTGGTCGGCGACAGCTCGAAACTGCGGCGGCTTGCCGGCTGGGAAGCTGGAATCTCAATCGAGCAGAGCGTCGATGACGCCCTCGATCACGCGCGGGCTTCGACAGGCTGCGGGATTTGAGTAGGCTTTCTAATCGACTTGACGTCGATATCATGCTGCTTGAAAGGGGAGTGTTGTCGTAGTTATGAGCCGCGGATCCTTTAAACGCGCGGAGTGCGATTGACCGCGCCCGCCGCAATCCCTCACTTCGGTACCGACGGCTGGCGCGCCGCCATCGCCGGCGAATACACGTTCGACAACGTTCGGCTTGTAACGCAGGCCATTGCCGAATTCGCCAAGGCCGAATGGCGTTGCGAGCGCGGCATCGTTGTCGGTTACGACACCCGATTTGGCTCGGAGCGCTTCGCCAGGACGGTCTGCGAGGTCCTAGCCGCTAACGGCATTCGCGCGCTTGTTTCGCGCGATCCGGTCCCGACCCCGGCCTGCGCGTACAGCATTTCGCAACGGTCCGCCGCCGGCGGAATAATCGTCACCGCCAGCCACAACCCGCCCTCCGACAACGGCATCAAGGTGCGCGATAGCGCCGGCGCCGCCACGCCTCCCGAGGACCTGGAGAAAATCGAACAGGCCATACGCGACCGCGCCGGTTCCGAGATAGCCTTCATGCCTTATTCCGAGGCGCTGCAGGCCGGTCTGATCGAGGAATTCGATCCGAAGTCCGGCTATATCGAGGGGCTTCGTTCCGCGGTTGACGTCCAGCGTCTTTCGGAGGCCCGCTATCCCGTCGTCATCGACTCCATGTGGGGAGCCGGCGCGGGCTACGCGACGGCGCTGCTCGCGGACTCGGGAATGGATATTCGAGCTATCCGCGGCGATCGCAATCCGGCGTTTCCCGGTATTTCCCGTCCCGAGCCGATACCGCCTCACACCAGCGCCCTCTCCGAGGCAGTCCTCGCGACCGGCGCCCGCGTCGGATTCGCCAACGACGGCGATGCCGACCGGCTGGGCGTAGTCGACGAGCAGGGCCGGTTCGTCGACCAGCTGCGCACGATGTCGCTGCTGGCTTATTACATGATCGAGCACCGCGGAGCGCGCTCGCCGATCGTCAAGACGGTAACGACAAGCTCCATGCTTGACCGCATCGGTGAAATGTATGGAATCCGGATCATCGAGACGGGCGTCGGCATGAAACACGTGGCCCCGGAGATGGCGAAGAGCGGGGCCTTCCTGGGCGGCGAAGAGAGCGGAGGCTACGTGTTCGCGCATCACATGCCCGAGCGCGACGGCATCCTCGCCGGTCTGCTGTTCCTCGACCTCATGGTGCGGGAGGGCAAGTCGCCGTCCGAGCTGGTGGAGTTCCTGTTCGAGAAGCTGGGTCGTGAGTTCCATTACGCCAGGCGCGACCTCATCTATCCGGAATCGGGTCGTGAGCGCATTGAGAGTCAGATAGCCGGCTACCGCCCCAACGTGATGGACGGCTCGCAAGTCGTCGAGTTCTCCGCGGCGGATGGCCTTAAGTACTCGCTCGAAGACGGAAGCTGGTTTCTTATCCGGTTTTCGGGCACCGAGCCGCTTTTGCGCATTTACACCGAAACGACCTCCGCCGCCCGCGCCGAGAGAATTCTCGCGGCCGCCGCCGCGGCCGCCGGGCTGTAATGGCCGCGCCAATCCCGTCTGGCGCGGCCAGCGTCGATCTGGACGATCCACGGGTCATTCGCGAATCGGAAGACGACGGAATGCTCGCGTTGGCGCGCGCCATGCCCGATCAGATCGCCGCGGGTTGGGAAAGCGGCGTCGCGGTCGAGCTTCCCCCCGGTTACGCCAATCCGGATTCGTTCGTGGTGGCGGGAGTCGGCGGATCCGCCATGGGCGCCGATCTCGTCGGAGGCGTCACGCGACAGAGCCTGTCCGTGCCTTTTGCTGTAAGCCGGGACTACACGCTGCCCGCGTTCGTCGGCCCGGAGTCGCTGGTCGTGTGTTCGAGCTATTCCGGAGGCACCGAAGAAACGCTGAGCGCGTTCAGGCACGCGGAAAAGCTGGGAGCGAGGATCGTTCTGCTAGGAGCGGGCGGCAAGCTGTTCGAAGCCGGGTCCGCCTGTCCGAAGGTCCGGCTTCGCACCCGCGGAATGCCGAGAGCCGCCGTCGCCGAGTCCGTGATGGCGTTGCTCGGTCTGCTGACACGGCTCGGTTTGATCACCGGCGTCGACCACGACATGCGCCGCCTTCGCGCATCGCTGGAGGGCTCGATTCGAGCCTTGGACGTTCACGCCGCCGAGCCGAACAACCGTGCCAAGTCTCTGGCTCGCGAGCTTCACGGTCGAATGCCGGTGGTCATCGGCGCCGGATGCCTGGGCCCGGCGGCGCGCCGCTGGAAGGCCCAGTTCAACGAAAACGCCGACCAGCTCGCTTTTTGCGACGAGCTGCCCGAGTTCAATCACAACTCGATCCAGGGTCTCAACCTTCCTCCGATCGCCCGCGAGTCTCTTCACGCGGTATTCCTTCATCCGGCGGGCCGCGATGCCGGGACCGTTCGTCAGGGGAAAATTGCCGCGGAGCTGCTCCAGCGTTCGGGCCTCGCCGCATCAATTCTGGAGATCGAGGGCGACGGTCCCCTGGCGCAGGTCCTGACGTCGATAGTTTGGGGTGATTTCGTTTCCCTCTATATGGCCGCGCTCAACGGTGTTCGGCCAACCCCTATCGATAACATCGCGCTGCTCAAGCGCGAGATGGCGCGCGGCCAGACCCTCTAGGGCGCTTGCGCCGCGTTGAGAAAGGCCACCAGATCGTCGCCCAGCCGCCGCAAGTTGTAGCCGCCCTCCTGAATGACCAGCGTCGGCACGTCCGTCTCGGCCGCCTTCTCGCCGCTTTTCTCGAACGACTCCTTGCTCAGGCTCCAGGTCCCGACGGGATCGCCCATCGCGCCGTCAAGGCCCAGGCTGATTACGAGATAGTCGGGATCGAAGTCCCAAACCCGCTCCACCGCCCGCGGCAGCGCTTCCAGAAACGTCCGGTCGTCGGTGTTCAGCGGCAGCGGAAAGTTGAAGTTATAGCCCTCTCCCGCTCCCGCGCCGGTCTCATTCGCGAACCCGCTGATCTGCGGATACGCCATCGTGGGATCGGCGTGTGTGGAAACGTATAGAACGTCGCGGCGTTCGTAGAAGATCTGCTGTGTTCCGTTGCCGTGGTGGTAGTCGAGGTCCAGGATGGCCACCGCGCCGTGCTTGGAAAGAGCGTCGGCGGCCAGCGCGGCATTGTTGAAAAAGCAGAAGCCGCCAAAGAAGTCGGTCCCCGCGTGGTGCCCGGGCGGCCGGCAGAGCGCGTAGACGAACTTCTTCCCGGCCTCGATTCTGGCCGCTCCTTCGAGCGCCAGTCCCGCCGCCGCCATTGCCGCTTCCGGCGTGCGAGGGGTCAGCGGCGTTGAAAGGTCGAAGCAGTACGTCTGCGAGTGCGGGTGACCGGTTCCATCGCGGATCATGCCCGGCAAGACGGGCGGATAGGCCGCCTGACTGGCTTTGATAGTCGAGCAGAATTGATCTATGTAATTCAGCATGGCGTCCGAGTGGAGATTGACGATGGCCTCTCGCGGCTCGGAGTGGAACTCCTCGACCTCGAAGCCGGTTCGCTCCAGCGAAGCCATTATCGAATCGACCCGCGCGGGTATTTCCGGATACCCGTAGCCAAACGAACCGTCGTGCGCCTTGTGCGCGTGATCGACGAGGAAGCTACTCTGCGCGGCCAATAGCCTGCCTTTCCGCGCGGCTGCGCTGGCGGTATGCGTTACCGTGCGTCGATGCTGGAATTGATGCCGTCATTATCGAAGGTGATTGCGCTTTCTCGGGCTTGCACCGCTACCCGCTGCCCCTGCGCGAGATTCAGCGGCGACCACGCCCGCACTCGCAGCTCCGCGCCCGATTCGAGTCTGATCTGAACGATTTGATCATGCCCGTAAAACACGCGGTCGACCACCCTGCCGGCGCCGTGGGGATCCGCCGTCACGCTAAGCCATTCCGGGCGCAGCATGACGTCCACCGCGCCATTTACCGGTCGGGCCACTTGCAGAGTTCCGATCTCCGTGGCGACGCGGTTGCCTTGACCGTCGCCGCGTATGAAATTCGCGTCGCCGAGCGATCTCGCGATGCGTTTGCTCGCCGGACGACTGTAGAGCTCCTCCGGCTCGGCGGTTTGAACGAGTCGGCCCTCGAAGATTATCGCCAGTCTGTCGGAGATGCTTAGCGCCTCTTCGATGTCATGGGTCACGAATATCGCCGTGGCGCCCGCGGTGCGCAGCACTTCGCGAACGTCCATCCGAAGCCGCGCGCGAAGGCTCGCGTCGAGATTCGAGAAGGGCTCGTCGAGCAGCACCACGTCGGGCTCCGCGGCGAGCGACCGCGCCAGCGCCGCGCGCTGCTGTTCGCCGCCGGAGAGCTCGTAAGGCATCCGCTCGGCCATTCCGCTCAGACCGACCATTTCGAGCAGCTCGCCGGTCGATCTGTCTCCTCGCCGAGCGCGCTTTTTGGCGTACGCCACGTTGCCTCGGACATCGAGATGCGGGAATAGCGAATAGTCTTGAAAGACGATCCCCACCCGCCGTTTCTCGGGCGGAACGTTCGCGCCCGGCCCCGCCACGGTCGTTCCGCCAATCGCGATGGTTCCGGAATCCGGCGATTCAAACCCCGCGATCAGCCTCAGCGTCGTAGTTTTTCCACATCCGCTCGGGCCCAGCAGCGTCAGCAGCTCGCCCGCGCCGGCGGTCAGGCTTATGCCGTCAACCGCCGCGTGTGGGCCGAACTGCTTCGTCAGACCCACGCACTCCACTACCGAACGCGTCATTCCAGCGGCCGCCAGAGTCTGGAGAGTCTCCCGGGTGCGTTGAACAGCATTATCGCCAGCGGGACCGACGACACCAGAATCGTCAAAATCGCCGGGGCCGCGGCTCTGGCGAAGAAGGCCTCCGAGGCCGCCGACCACGCCGACGTCGCCAGCGTCTTGAATCCGAGCGGCCCGAGTATTAGCGTTGCCGGCAGCTCTTTGATAGCCAGCAGAAAAACGAGCACCGCGCCCGCCATGAGACCGTGGCGAATGAGCGGTATCGTCACCGTCACCGCGGTGCCGGCGGCCGTTCGCCCTAGGCTTCGCGCCGCCTCCTCGTAGCGTGGATTCACTTGCAGCAACGCCGTTCGCACGGCCCCCAGCGCCGCCGGGAAGAACAGCAGCACGTACGCGAAAACCAGCAGCCAGAGCGTTTGGTAAAGCGGTCGCGCGATCATCGAGCCGAAAAACACCAGCGACAGAGCGACCACCACGCCCGGCAGCGCGAAGCCGATGAAGCTGACTCGCTCCAGAAACCAGGCAAACCGGCCGCTATGCCGCACTATCGCCACCGCCAGCGGAATCGCCAGAACGGTCGTCGCGACCGCCGCCAGGCTGGACGCAAGCATCGAGTTTGCCAGCGAGTCCCAAAGCTCGGTTAGCTCCGCCCCGGCCAGCACTCCGCGCACCAGCCATATCGTCAAGACAACCGCGGGCGCCCCCAGCGCCAGCGAAGTTGCCGCCGCGCAGAATATCGACGCCGGCCACTTCCAGCGTCCCAGCCGCGCCAGGCTGGCCGAGCGCGGCGATCCGCCGCCGGTGCGGTGATGAACGCCGCGGCCGCGAGTCACAGATTCCAGAATAAGAATGCCTACCGCCAAAGCTGCCAGAACAAGCGAATACGATGCCGCCACCGATCGGTCGAAAGCCGACTCATATTGTACGTAAATCGCCCACGTCATCGTCTCGTACCGCAGCATCGATACCGCGCCGAAGTCGCTCAGCGTGTACAACGCGACCAGCAGCGCCCCCGCCGCGATCGCCGGACGAAGCTGCGGCAAGGTCACCCGGCGAAATGCCGTCCAGGGGCTGTCGCCCAGCGTCCTGGCGTTCTCCTCGAAGGTCCGATCCATGCCAATCAGGGCGGCCCGCACCGGCAACAGCATGTACGGATAGCTGAGCAGAGCGATGGTCATCATGGCGCCCGGGAACCCGTAGATCGACGGGATGCGCTCAATGCCGAAAGCGGCTTCCAGAAGTTGCTGGAACATGCCGCGCGGACCGAGCGCCACCACCACCACGAACGCCGCGACGTAGCTGGGGATCACCAGTGGAAGCGCCGTGATTACCGTCCACGTGCGGCGGTGCGGCAAATCGGTGCGGGCCGTCAACCACGCCAATGGAAGCGCAATCGCGGCCGAGGCGGCGGTTACGGTTGCCGTAAGCAGAACCGTTCGTCCCAGCGTTTGCCACGATCGCTCGCGCAGCAGCAGTTCCCACACCTCGCTGCCGGCGCCCGCCGCGCGGTATATGAGGTATGCGAGCGGCAAGAGCATCGCGCCCGCCACCAGCGTTGCGGGAATCCAGACCGCCGGCGGAGCCGACCCGATGCTCAGGCCCCGTCGCCAGACCCCTACTGCGGTAGAGCTCCTCGAGACTAGCGAGCCTGCCGGCATCGCTAGGTCAATGCGCCGGCGTCCCGGAGAAGTGCCTGGGTGCCCTTGAGGTCCGAGAGTTCGTCGACCGTGATCTCGGGCTGTTCGATCTCGGCGAGCGGCTTCAGGAGACGGTGAGTCCGCACACCGTCCACAAGCGGATACTCAAACGTCTGCCCCGCAAAGTACGTCTGCGCGGCGGTCGATAGCGCGAAGTCGAGGAAATTCCTCGCGGGTTCGCTGTTCTCCGAGGAATTCAGAATGCCGGCGCCCGCCACCATCATCAGCGAGCCCGGTCCGCCCGCTCGGGGATGGTAGTTCCTTGCCGGAAACGCTTCACCCTCCTCCGCCAGAAAACGATGCAGGTAGTAGTGATTCACGAATCCGGCGTCGATTTCACCCGCGCCAACCGCGGCCATGATCGGCGTGTTCTTTGGATAGATGCCCGGTTCGTTGGCCATTACGCCGCCCAGCCATTCGCGAGTCCGCTCGCCGCCCCAAACCGACCGCATCCCGGTCACCATCGTCTGAAACGACGCGTTGGTCGGCGCCCATCCAATCCGCCCCTTCCACGCGGGATCTACGAATCCCCACATGTCATCGGGCAAGTCCGCTTCCGTCAGCCTGTCGATGTTGAACGCTACGACGCGGGCGCGCCCCGATATGCCGACCCACTTGCCTTCGGTCGAGCGGGCCCACTCTGGAACTCGTCCAAGCAGGTTGTCCGGCAACGGCGAAAGTATGTCCTCGACCGCGCCGAGGCCTCCCGGGTCCTGCGCGAAGAATATGTCCGCCGGGCTCCTCCGCCCCTCCTCCAGAATCGTCGCCGCAAGCTCGCCGGTCTTGGCGTACTTGACTCCGACTTCCAGACCTGACGCGTCGGCGAATTGCCTGATTATCGGATCAACCAGGCTCTCGCTCCGACCCGAGTAGATCGTCAACTTGTCGGATTGCCGGGACGCCTCGGTGATTACCGGACCCGGCGCGGCCGTTTGGGCTGCCTGTTTTTCACCACAGGCGGCCGCGATCGGCGCCGCCGCCCCGACGGCCAGCGCGCCGAGTATCCGTCGCCGAGATATGCGATTCATGTATGATTTCCCCTCAATCCACGCGCCGGAAAAACCAGCGGAAGATTTTAGCGAATGCTAACGATCATAGTTAGGCTGCCCTAACTAGGGTGTTTAGCATCACCTACATGTTCTAGCAAATTCGGCGTTCGTTCCCAAAATCCTTTTTTCGGGGCGAGGCGTGACTGGGGCGCTCGGTTGCGAGGCCGCCGGAAATTCAGGAAGTCGCGGCCGCCCGGCTTACGCCGGACAGCCTAAGCATTAGCCGTCGAATCGGCAGATCATAGGGGCATTTGCTCTCGCAGATCGGTTCCGTCTGGCATGGCTCGTGTCCGTGGCATTTATCGACGCTGGCCGTCGACTCGCTCCAGAGCTCTTCGCCCGCCGCGGAGAGCGCGCCCGCCGCAAAGGCCTTCTCCGAGATCATGGTGTCGGGCACGTTGATTCCAACCGGACAGGAGCAGTAGTTGCAGCGCCGGCAGTCGTTGCCTGTCAGACCGGCCGCCCACTCCGAGAGGCGGCCCGCCTCTGCTTGTCCGACAGGTTCCGCCAGAGCCTCGACGTTGGCGTCGACGATCTCCGGGCTGGTCAGTCCGGCGACCACTACGTCCACCGAGTGGTCGCCCACGTATCGAATCGCATCGCGCGCGCTCTCGCTGCTCAGCAATCCCGAACCAACCGGCCGCATTGCCATCGTTCCCACGCCGAGCTCCGAAGTAGTGGGCAAAAGGTCCAGCGCCGCCCACGGCTGCAACGGGTTGAGGTGAAATAACACCGTCTCGTAAGGCCACTCCCGCAGCCACGCGGCCAGCTTCTCGGGCCGGTGCCCCGTTATGCCTATATGCCGCACCTTGCCGTCGTCCCTGGCCTTGATGGCCGCCTCGAGCGCCCCGTCGGGACCCATTATCTTGTCGAATTCGTGTTGATGGTTGACGTAGTGGAGCTGTATCAGATCGATGTAGTCCATTCCGAGCCTTGCGAGACTTTCGTCGATCTGTTGCGCGGCGGTCGATGCGTCGCGCCCCACCGCTTTCGTGGCCATGAAGATCTCGTCGCGCCGGCGGCCGAGCGCCTTCCCCACCTTTATTTCCGCGTCGCCGTACCCGCGCGCGCAGTCGTAGTACGTCACTCCCGAATCGAGCGCGTAGTTCAGCGCCAAGTTTGTTTCCTTCTGGGTCATTTCGGCGAACCACATCGTGCCGCAGCCCAGAATCGACACCGTATCGCCGGTATTGCCAAGTGTCGTATATCTCATATCGATTGCCGGCCCGCTAGGAGATCGCGGCCACGGCTTCCACCTCCACCTTCCATTCGGGCGCGACCAGTGCGATGTCGGCCACGAGCGTCGACGCGGGATATACCCCGGACAAGAATTCTCTCCTGACCTCCGTGAACTCGGCAAAGTCGCCGATATCCGTCAGGAAAATGCTCAGCTTCACAACGTCTTGCCAGCCGCATTTGTGGGTTCGTAGGGCTGTCTCCAGATTCTCGAATACCTGCCGGGTCTGCTCCGCCATGGTCGATCCCGCCAGACCGCCGTCCTTGTCCACCGGACCCTGACCGGAGATGAACACAAGGTCGGCGCCCCGCGCGACCACGGTCTGCGAATAGGGGCCTGCCGGAACCGCCAGCCCGCCGGGATCCGATCTCGTTATTCGGCTATTCAACAGGTCGCCGGCCGCGGTCCGCTATCGCGGCGACGGCGTACGGGGTGAATTCCATAAGACAAAACCTAGCGCGCTACGTGGGCGTAAGCTGTTCCAGCGTCTCCTCATACAGCGGCAGCCGGCGGCTGGCGGTTTCCAAAGCGAGCTTTGCCGCCTCCAGATCGCTGGCGGCCCGATTCAGACGGGCGCTCGCCTCTTGCTTGTCGGCCGGAGTGGCGCCGTCCTGACCCATTGCCAGCGTCTGAAACCACGCCTCCGTGTAACGGCGTTCCAGGGCGCGCGCTTCGTCTTCCAGCTCGACCACGCGCTTGCGCTGCCGTTCCACGAAATCCCAAAAGACGCCAAACGCCCGTCCGTCCATGTACAACCCACTCGCTTGGTCAAGGGTCGGATTATAGCCGGGCCTTGAGCGCGCCTCGCGGAGGACCTAGCCACACTGCGAGTGGCCGCAGACGACGCACGTCACGCAGCCTTCCGAGAAATACATCTGGCTGGAGCCGCAGCTCACGCACGCGCCCTGTTCCTGCGCCGACTCGTAAACCGGCACGAACTCCTGCTGGAACATCGCCCCCTGCACCGCGGTCACCTTGGCGCGGGCCGATTGCTTGCCCGAGACCGCGTGCGCTGGTGTCTCGAATCCCTCGTTAGCCGGCCCGCCGTTGGTGTAAGTGCCTTCGCCCTGCAAGTCCACGTAAGGCTTGTAGGATCCGTCGTCCTCCAGGTATTTCGACGAGATCGCGCGCCCTATGGCGTCGGCGCATGAGAGTGTTCGGTTAGGCCCCAATCCAACAGGCCGGTGACACGTGATCCCCCGCAGTTGCTTGTGGACCTGCTCGGCGCCCACACCGCTGCGCAGCGCCAGCGATATCAGCCGCCCGATAGCCTCGGTTTGCGCGGCGGCGCAGCCGCCGGCCTTGCCCAGCGTGGCGAACAGCTCGAACGGATGTCCGTTGTCGTCGTCATTCATCGTCACGAAAAGGTCGCCGCAGCCCGTGTCCACTGTCGTGGTCGTGCCCGACACCGTCTTCGGTCGGGGCCTGGGCGTGGCTGCTACCTGAGACCGGGGCGCGAGCTCGGTATGTCCGTTGGATTGCTCCGCCGGCTCGTGCGGTCCGTTTGCGCCAGCGTCTGCCGCGGCTTTCGGCTTCGCGCCGTCGTCTTTTTCCGCCGAGGTCGTCATTACCTGCATCGCCCGGCTTCCGTCTCGATAGACGGTCACGCCCTTGCAGCCCAGCTTGTAGGCCAGCCAGTACCCTTCGTTTATGTCGTTCGGCTTGGCCTCGTTGGGGAAGTTGATCGTCTTCGACACCGCGTTTTCGGTGTATTTCTGAAACGCCGCCTGCATCCGGATGTGGGCTTCCGGCGTTACGTCGTGCGCGGTTATGAAAATTCGGCGCGCTTCTTCGGGAATTCGCTCCAGCGCCGCCCGGGCCTTGTCCGGCGTGTCTGTGCGAATGCGCACGCTGCCGTGGTTCGCTTGGATGGCCTCGATAAGGTCCTCGCTGTAGAACCCGTTGTCCCGCGCGTACTTTTCGAAGATGTTGTTGAGGTAACGCAGCGACGTGGCCTTGTTGTTCTCGTCGCGCATCACGTTCTTCCAGTACACGAGCGCGAACTGCGGCTCAACTCCGCCCGACGCGTCGGCGATCATGGCGATCGTCCCTGTGGGGGCGATGGTCGTCACCGTTGCGTTCCGCCGCGCCGCGCCGCCGTCCTGGCGCCAGATCGACCCTTCCCAGTTCGGGAACGGACCGCGCGCTTCGGCCAGTTCTTCGCTGGCCTTGCGGGCTTCCAGATTGACGAAGCCCATCACCTCTTCGGCCAGCCTGTACGCCTCTTCTCCGTCGTAGGCGATGCCGAGCATGTACAGCATGTCGGCCCAGCCCATGATGCCCAGGCCAACCCGCCGGTTGCCGTGCTTGACGATGGCCTCGATCGCCTCGATGGGGAAGTTGCTCGACTCGATCATGTCGTCGAGAAACCGTATCGAGCTACGAATGTCGTCGCGCAGCGCTTCCCAGTCGATTTGCTTGCTGCGCACGTATGCGCTCAGCTTTATGCTGCCAAGCACGCAGGCCTCGTAGGGCAGCAACGGCTGCTCGCCGCACGGGTTGGTCGCGTCCTGCACGCCCACTGCCGGCGTCGGGTTCGTGTCCTTGATCCGGTCGAGAAAGATCATGCCCGGCTCGCCGTTCAGCCAGGCGCTTTCGACCAGCTGGCGCCACAGCCAGCGCGCGTTCAGCCGCCGCTCCTCGCCGGTCTTCGGATCGACGTGGACTCTGCCCGTTCGAGGATTTATCAGCTCATACTCCACGCCGGCCTCGACTGCGTTCATGAACGCGTCGGTGACTCCCACCGAGATATTGAAGTTTGCGATCTTTCCGTCCTGGTTCTTGCAGGTGATGAATTCCAGGATGTCGGGGTGGTCTACGTTCAGGATCCCCATGTTCGCGCCGCGCCGCGTGCCGCCTTGCTTCACCTCGCCGCACGAGTAGTCGATCACTGACATGAAGCTGACCGGACCGCTCGCCACCCCGCCCGAGCCGCGCACGAAATCGCCGCGCGGTCGGATTTGCGAGAAGTTGAACCCGGTCCCGCCGCCGCTCTGGTGGATGATGGCCGCGTCGTAGTCCGCCTGCTTGATGCTCCGCAGGCTGTCTTCCACCGGCAGCACGAAGCAGGCCGCCAGTTGTG
Source organism: Chloroflexota bacterium (assembly GCA_965263025.1). GTDB lineage: Bacteria > Chloroflexota > UBA11872 > UBA11872 > VXNJ01 > JAPOVO01. The sequence goes on from OZ253578.1 coordinate 2,160,470, forward strand.
CGTATCCTTCGGGTTTGCCCGAGTTCATCAGACACGGGCTGTTTGGGAGAAAACGCAGCCCGCGCAGCATTTCGTAGGCCTGGTCTTCGAATTCTCTGGCCCCCTCGGGGCTTGTCCAGCCTTTCTCCGCTTCTACCGAAACGACCCCGTGCGCGACCCGGCGAAAGAACTCGTCCACGTCCTCGGTCGGATGGTCCACCGCGTCCTTCAGGAAATATCTCTGTCTGAGCACCGCGAGCGCGTTATCGGTTATTTCGGCCGGCCTATCCAGTGTTTTTAGGGTTTCCATTCCCGTTCTCCCGTGAATCCGATTGTGTTGTTTTTGCGTCTCAGCCGATATGTATTCCATCGATAATCGGCTGAGGTTCTTCTGTGTTTAGGCCAGGTAGCGTCGCCGACTGGCGGCGCCGATTTGAATGGGGGGTCTGCCATACAGCCGGGACTCGAATACCCGGCCGTCCTCTTCAACTCCAACGTCCAGCTGCTCGCGAAGCTGCGCCAGTCCGTGTTCCATAAGCGACCTGCTGCCGTTGAGGTTAAGACCTATATCCGCTAGCTGGCTTACAAGCTGTTTGGAAAAGGCGATGCCCATCGAGAACGACCTCTTGGTCTTGCTTATGTCAAAGAGCATCACGTCGTACTCGCCGTCAAGCGGCAGTACGTGACAGGCCTCGATGTAATACGACCGCCCATCCGCCGTTTGGTGCGTTTGCCCCAGCAGACGGATCATGTGCGCTCAGGTCCCCCCTGCGTCGTTTTGCACTCACCCAGCGACATCCGGTGGCGGACGTACTCCGCCCCCCTTACCTACAAGATGTAGTGGGTGGCGCATATAATCCCACTATATCTGGTGGTATGTCAATGTAATTTTAACCCGTGAACCGGGTTCTGCCGTGCATTTTGTTAGTAGATTTCGCAGCGGTTCCGACCATGCCGCCGGGCTTTCTGCGTCTAGGCCGACCCCGGCGCCGCTACTTGAAGTTGTCCAGGTCGGCGATGGCCGAATCGCGCCCAATCACGACCAGTACGTCGCCCGCCCGCAAGGTTTCGGTGAGGTCTGGCGTGATCAGCAGTTCCGACCCACGCTTGATGACGAGGATGCTCACGTTGAGCCTGTCCGCCAGATTCACGCTGGTTAGCGTTTGCCCCACAAATCCTTCCGGGACCTTCACCTCGCCGATGCCGTAATCCGCCAGCAGTTCGAAATAGTCCATCACGTTCGGAGCCGCCAGATTGTGAGCGACCCGGACGGCCATTTCGCGCTCGGGGAACACCACCTGATCCGCGCCCACGCGCTCCAGTATCTGCCGGTGCAGCGAGTTTCGGGCCTTGGCGTGGACTCGCTTAAGGCCTAATTGTTTGAGCAGCGTGGTCATCAGGATGCTGCCTTCGATGTCGCCGAACGCCACGAACGCTAGGTCGTATTCGGTGATGCCGAGCTCGATTAGCGTCGCTTCGTCGGTGCCGTCGGCCTGTACCGCGTGGGTGACGCTGTCCGCGATTTTCTGCACGGTCCGCTCGTCGCTGTCGATCGCGAGAACGTCGTGGCCGAGTTCGCTCAGCGTTATCGCTAGGTTGCTGCCGAATCTTCCCAACCCGATGACTGCAATGTTCATTTTGTGCCAAGTCCGACGCTGGTCCTGCTCTCGCAGCGCCATGTTACTTGACGTGGAGACTGTAAGCCGAAGGCTTTACAGTCGGTCCTGCTACCCTATCCTTCCGCTTTGCCCGGACTGCCAGGGCGAACGCGTAATTCGACGTGCTCATTCGCATTTAAGGATTGTCTTAATTGTCCGTAAGAATTGGTTTCATCGGCGTCGGCGGCATAGCCACTCCCCACCTCGTAAACCTCCAGCAGATTGACGACGCCGACGTCGTGGGCTTGTGCGACGTTTCGATAGATCGGTGCGAGGCCGCCGTCAGGCGCGTAAACGGCGCGCTCAATGCGGCTGCCCGCCCCGGCGATCCGCCCGTTTCCGAGCTCTCGGCGCAGATGTTCACAAGCGCCGCCGACATGATTGCCTCTGTAAATCCCGACGCCGTCTATATCGCCGTGCCGCCTTTTGTCCACGGCGATCTTGAACGCGCCGTCATCGACGCCGGCAAGCACATCTTCGTTGAAAAGCCGGTGGCTTTGACGATGGAGCTCGCGCGTGAGATCGAGTCGCGCATTCTCGACGCCGGACTCATCTCGGCCGTCGGTTATCAAGCACGTTGCAGCGACGCCGTCTTGAAGGCCAGAGACGCGCTGGCGGGACGGCAAATCGGCTTGCTTCAGGGGACTTACTACGGGCCGCTGCCGCCGCAACCCTGGTGGAGAGTCCAGGAACAGTCCGGCGGGCAGATCGTCGAGCAGGCCACGCATTCCGTCGACCTGATGCGGTTTCTCGCCGGCGAGGTCGCAACCGTATACGCCGCCGGGGCCACCAGGATTCTCACCGACGTGGAAAACCTGAATATCTACGATGTCAACGCGGTCACGCTGACGTTCCGGTCTGGCGCCATCGGCGCGCTGCTAACCACGTGCGCGCGCGACCGATGGGGTGGCGCCGACTGGTTCACCGGCGTAACCGTGTTCGCCTCTGGCATGTCGGTTTCGGCGTGGTTGGACCGAGTCACAATTCGAGGGCCGGAATCCGAAGAGACGGCGGACGCGCAGACAAACCCGATGTTGGAGACGGACAGGAGGTTCGTGGCCGCCGTCATGTCCGGCGACGGATCGATGGTCGGCTCGGACTACACCAACGGCGTCCGCACGCTTGAGGTCACTTTGGCCGCGCTCGAGTCGGCTCGGTCCGGCCAGCCCGTCGAGCTGTAGCCCGTCTACTCGTAGGCGAAGTTCGCGATAACCCTCGCCGTTATCGTAAGCTGCCCGGCTTCGAGCGCAACCAGCGGAGCCATGTTCGCGTCGGCAAAAGCTATGCCCTGCTTCGCTACGGGGTACGAACCCCCAAAACCCGAAGTCTGCTCGACGATCCAGATCAGACCGCCAACCTTGCCGCCCAGCGCCGCGGCCATGGCCTCCGCCTTGCGAGCGGCGTCGCGAGTGGCAAGGTCCAGGGCCTGTTGCTCGAGTATTGCCGTTTCCATAACGCCAAACCTGACGTAGTTCACCACGTTTGCGCCCGCGGATAGCGCCGCGTCGAGAATTTCAGCGGCTCCGTCGATCTCGCGCGCGGTCACCAGCACTGTCGTCGAGGCTCGGTAACCGTCGATTTTGGGCGGCGTGTCCCACGTTCGGTCGGGGCCTGGTTCGGCGTAGACAGGCGTCAGCGTCAGGCTCTGCGTCGCGATGTCGGCTTCGTCCACCCCCGCCTCCTTCACCGCCTCGACCACGGCGTTGGAGTCTGTCGAAAGCGCGATCGTGGCTTCGGCTGCCGTTTCAGCGACTACCTGCACGCCCAGCGACAGGAACGCGCTGTCCGGGGCAATTTGCACCTCTCCCGTCCCCTCGACGGTAATGCCTGTTTGCTCCGTCCCGGCCACCACGCCGGCCGCGGCTATCCCGAGAGGTTCGGAGGGTTCGTCGTCGCCGCCGCGCTGCTGATTGAAAAACAGAAAACCAGTGACGCCCAGCGCCACGATCGCTGTGAAAAGGACGATTACTCTTACAAGCGGCGGAATTCGCATATGCGCCGGACTCCTGGTCGTTTGGGGTTGACTTGCTGGCTGGAATACTGTGCTCGAATCTGACTATTAGAGTTTATCCCGCCTGAGCCGGGACAATCGCCGCACGAGCGTGATCGGCGGTTGCTGAATTGAGGCCGCCGCTCGTAAAAAACGTCTCCTGGCGAGCGGCGCCCGTCGGTTACGATTGTCCAACTATGACCTCTTCAGCCAACCACCGATCTCGCGTCTCGCCCGAGGAGCTGGTCGAACGGCTGCGGCGCGGCGCCCTTTTTGACGGTCCCCAGGGGACGATGCTCGGCGCCGCCACCAACAAAGACTGGGAGACGCCCGAGGAGCTCAACCTCAGGGAACCCGACCGCGTTCGCGCGATGCACCGCGCTTACGTCGACGCCGGATGCGACGTAATAACCACCAACAGCTTCGGCGGCAACCGCATCCGCCTGACGCGAGCTGAGCTGGCCGACGAGCTCCAGGCCTTCAACGTCTCCGCCGCCGAGCTGGCCCGCGAAGTCGCTGGAGACGATGTCCTTGTCGCCGGCGATATAGGACCCACCGGCGAGTTTCTCGAGCCGCTGGGCGAGCATCCGTACAGCAGATTTGTAGACGCCTTTGCCGAGCAGAGCCGGGCGCTCGCCGCCGGCGGCGTTGACTTCCTGCTCATCGAAACGATGAGCGACCTGGGCGAGGTGCGCACCGCGATAGAAGGCGCCAAATCGACCGGCCTGGGGGTCGTGGCGGCGATGAGCTTCTGCACCAACAAGCGCACGATGATGGGCGTCACTCCCGCCGACGCCGCCCGCGCGATGATCGACTATGGCGCCGACGCGGTCGGCGCCAACTGCGGCAACGGTCCCGACGAGATGACCGATATTCTCCGCGAGATGCGCGAAGCAATGCCCGACGTCGTTCTTCTCGCCGAGTCCAACGCCGGCATTCCCGAGATAAGAGGCGGGCAGGTTGTCTACGACTGCTCCCCGGAAGAAATGGCCGGCTACGCGTCGCAGTGGGCCGGCTTTGGCGTTCAGGCTATAGGCGCATGTTGCGGCAGCACTCCGGAGACGATCAGGGCCATTGGCGAAGTGGTCGACCGCTTCCGACAAAAAGCCTAGATCGTCTATCCGCTACTTCCGCAAGTTTTTCCGTCCTTCCCGCCCCCTTGTTCGTCATTCCGGCGAAGCATATCCGCGCGAAAGCGGGGAGCGGGAATCCAGTGGTCTAAGCAATTGTCATTCCGAGGTCCGCCGAGGAATCTTGGCATACGGGTAAAGACGCTGAAATAGCGCGATGCCGAAGCCGAGATTCTTCGCTGGCGCTCAGAATGACAAGTCGTAGGGGAGGGTTTCAAACCCGCCCGCTCTCCGCGCGCGCCTAGCCTCTGGATGCCCGATCAAGTCGGGCATGACGCGCAAGCGCTCATCCTGCGTCCGCGCCTTCCACCTCATCGTTCCCGCGAAGCATGTGCTCATGAAAGTAGGGGCGGTTGGCCAACCGCCCCTAAGGGTCCGGGCGGCGCTACGGCCCCAGGCTCAATGGCCGCGGAATACCTTCCAGACTTTGCCGATCAGCATTTTCCGCGTCACCGCTCCGAATCCGCGGCTGTCGCTGCTCGCCTTCTCGTTGTCACCTCTCAGCAGGTATCGATTCGACTCGACCTTGGCGACCCGCTTGACGATTAGGCGTCCCGTGCCGGGATGTCTGGCCACGACCACGTCGCCATTACGCGGCTTGCCGAGCAGATAGCTGAGCTTGTTTACGAGAACGTAGTCCGATTCGCCGATTCCCGGCGCCATGCTCTGCCCCACGACCCGGTAGACCGCGAACGGGAGCACGATTCGCCGGTTTTAGAGGTCGGGCAGCACGACCTCGTGCCCGCTGGGCCACGCCGACTTGACCTTCTTGGTTTCGACGTCCTTGGTCGCCCAGAAGATTTCGGCGAACTTGTGTACGGTGTCCAGCAGCTCTTCGGCGTGCTCGATGTCCACATCTTGTTTGGCGATTGAGCCGAGTCGCATGATTTCCCACACGATCCCGTGGACCTCCGGGTGCGCCTCGACCATGTCCGGCTTGATGTAGTCGCCCCACATGATGCGAATTTCGTGCTTGCACAGCTCGGCGTGCTCTTCCTTGACCAGCATGTAGCGCGCGATGTCGTGCGTGTAGTCGCGCACCTGCTCCGGCGTCGAGTCCGGCCCCGGCGGCACTTGCTCTTCTATAAGGTCAATCATTCGAATAACGGTGTGCGCCGCAAGCTGCGCCAGGTGCGGATCGTATATTCCGCAGGGTATGTCGCAGTGGGCGGATACTTCGTCCAGCGCGCCGAGCATGTCGGCCGACTTCATGATCTTGCCTGAAAGCTTCATGTTCCCTCCCGGTGTGCGAACCTGGTTACCTCGCGGGCTGGCGGAACCCGCCTTCCGCTAACGGCCCTGCATGACCGGCCCAGCCGACGGTCCCCCAATGGTGGGGCAGATTGTATCAGTCCGGCGACGGCGCGATCTCAGCGACGGGCCTCCGCCTGGGACTTGGCAGGTTATTGCCAGGCGAAACGGCACTCCGATACACGGAAGCCGTTCGCAGTGTGTATAATCCATGTAGATTTACTCTCGATAATCCGTTAGTAGCGCAGCACTGCAAGGTGTTGCGTTTTGAACCTTAACAACTGAAGAGTGGTCGAGAGGAGTGCGGGTAGAAGTGCCCGTGAACTTCCGTTGAATCGGTCTTTACCGAGTTTAGAGAGCGTGACAAATTCTCATATCGCTATTTTTCAACCGGAGTTTCTTCGGAAATCGGTTGATTGTTAGGGAGAGTTTGATCCTGGCTCAGGATTAACGCTGGCGGCGTGCCTTATCAATGCGAGTCGAACGGTACGGACGGCTTCGGCCGTCACGACGGTGGCATCTGGGTGAGTAACACGTAGGTAACCTGCCTCTTGGTGGGGGATAACCCCGGGAAACCGGGGACAATACCGCATGAGATCCGACGGATACGTCCGGCGGATGAAAGATTTATCGCCGAGAGAGGGGCCTGCGACCGATTAGCTTGTTGGTGGGGTAATGGCTCACCAAGGCGATGATCGGTAGCTGGTCTGAGAGGATGATCAGCCACACTGGGACTGAAACATGGTCCAGAGCCCTACGGGGTTTAGCATGAAGGAATATTGCGCAATGGGGGCAACCCTGACGCAGCAACGCCGCGTGGGCGAAGAAGGCCTTCGGGTCGTAAAGCCCTTTTCCGGGTGATGAAAATGACAGTAGCCCGGGAATAAGCCACGGCCAACTACGTGCCAGCAGCCGCGGCAATACGTAGGTGGCGAGCGTTATCCGGAATTACTGGGCGTAAAGCGCGTGTAGGCGGACCGGCAGGTTGCTCGTGAAATGTCAAGGCCCAACCTTGTCACGCCGTGCAAAACCTCCGGTCTTGAGGCTGGGAGAGGGAAGTGGAACTTCCGGTGTAGTGGTGGAATGCGTAGATATCGGAAGGAACACCAGTGGCGAAGGCGGCTTCCTGGCTTAGTCCTGACGCTGAGACGCGAAAGCGTGGGGAGCGAACCGGATTAGATACCCGGGTAGTCCACGCCGTAAACGATGGATGCTAGGTGTGAGGGGTATCGACCCCCTTCGTGCCGAAGCTAACGCGTTAAGCATCCCGCCTGGGGACTACGGTCGCAAGACTAAAACTCAAAGGAATTGACGGGGGCCCGCACAAGCAGCGGAGCGTGTTGTTCAATTCGAGGATACGCGAAGAACCTTACCGGGGTTTGACATGTGCCGGACCGCCTTGGAAACAGGGCTTCCCTTCGGGGCCGGTTCACAGGTGCTGCATGGCTGTCGTCAGCTCGTGCCGTGAGGTGTTGGGTTAAGTCCCGCAACGAGCGCAACCCTCGTCGTTAGTTGTATTTTTCTAGCGAGACTGCCGAGAGAAACTCGGAGGAAGGGGAGGATGATGTCAAGTCAGCATGGCCCTTACGTCCCGGGCTACAAACACGCTACAATGGCTGGTACAGAGGGCAGCGAGCCGGCGACGGTTAGCGAATCCCAAAAAGCCAGCCCCAGTTCGGATTGCAGGCTGCAATTCGCCTGCATGAAGTTGGAGTTGCTAGTAACCGCAGGTCAGCATACTGCGGTGAATACGTTCTCGGGCCTTGTACACACCGCCCGTCATGCCATGGGAGTCTGTAATACCTGAAGACGGTGAGCTAACCCTTTATGGGAGGCAACTGTCTAAGGTGGGACAGGCGACTGGGGCAAAGTCGTAACAAGGTAGCCGTACCGGAAGGTGCGGCTGGATCACCTCCTTTCAAGGATTTATTCTGCCTCTAACCAGGCAGACATCCTTAGGTCGGTCGCCCTCTAGCGCGGTCGGGGCTTAGGCCCCGAAGGATCGATTCCGAAGTCTCACAGCGTTTATATCCGCACCCTTTCGGTCACTCCTCAGATGTTAAGGACTTAGTCTCCTTAGCGCTGAGGTCAAGCAGACCGGGCTGTCGCGCCACGCGCGAGGAAAGTCCGCACTCCATAGAGTTGGATAGCGGGTAACTCCCGTCCGCCGCGAGGCGAGGACTAGTGGCACAGAGACGATTGCCGGCTTAGGCCGGAGTGAAAAGAGCTAAACTCTATCCGGAGCAAGCCCAAGCAGGGACGTTCGCAGGCTGCTCGCCGAGTCCCGGGTAGGGCGCGAAGAGGGGCGGGGCAACCCGTCTCCCAAGATAGATGACAGCCCCCGACGGAATGCGGCTTACAGGTCTGCTTGGTCACTTGACGCGGGGTGGAGCAGTGGCAGCTCGTCGGGCTCATAACCCGGAGGTCGTCGGTTCGAATCCGACCCCCGCAACCAATATCCCTGTATCGGTGTGGATAGTTACGGTAATGGCTTTGTAGAGGCCGTCGTGCAGGACGACGAATTCGACCGGTGCTCGTGACAGCAAGTTGGTTAAGTCGTAACGACTCCGATGGCGAAGAACGAAGCACACTGGGTCCGGCGATGAAGCGCCCCAATATGATCACCTCGTACAACTGTCGAAGCGTGCTGGGAAAGACGTTCCCGCATTCGTCAAAGATGAAAGTCGGGACTTTGACGCTTTCCTACTTAGCAAACATTTAGGACTCCATCACATGACACTGCATATTTCCGAGGACGAGGTCAAGCGGCTGCTGGATATGCCAGCGGCGATTGAGGCTGTCGAGGAGGTGTTCCGGCTTCAGGGAGAGGGGCTGGTTCACAATGTTCCTCGCCGGCGCGCGGTGGGCAAGTCGACGGTGCTGCACCTGATGGCCGCCGCCGTCCCGCCGCTGGACCGCATCGGTTTCAAGGCCTACACGACCGGGCCGTCCGGGGCGCGCTTCGTCATCAACCTTTATCGCGAGAGCAGCGGCGAGCTCGACGCGGTGATCGACGCCGGCCGGCTGGGCCAGCTACGCACCGGCGCCGCCAGCGGCGTATCGGCAAGATACATGGCTCGAGACGACGCGAAGATCGCCGCGATTATCGGCAGCGGCTATCAGGCTCGAACGCAACTGGAAGCCATAGCGCACGTACGGCAACTGTCGAAGGCCTACGTGTTTAGCCGAAGCCCGGAGAACCGGGCCGCGTTCGCGGCGGAGATGTCCCAGAGCCTCGATCTTGAAGTCGAGCCGGTCGACGCCCCGGAGACCGCCTGCGCCCGGGCCGACATCATCGTAGCGGCGACGAGCAGCGCGACGCCCGTGGTAAAGGGTGACTGGATAGCGCCGGGCGCTCACGTGGCGGCAATGGGCGCCAACCGGATTCAGGCGCGCGAGCTGGACGACGCGGCCGTCGGCGGCTTCGATCTTATCGCCGTGGACGATATCGAGCAGTCCAGGATCGAGTCGGGCGATCTTGCCGACGCGGTGGACGGAGGAGTCATCGACTGGGATGAAGTAGTCCATCTGGGCGATATCGTGGCCGGGCGTTTGACGGGCCGGACCTACCGCAGCCAGATGACGCTGTTCAAGTCGCTGGGGATCGCCCTGTGGGATATAGCCGTTGCTCATCGTCTGTATGAAATTGCCGTTCAGGACGGCGCCGGAACCGAGTTGCCTTCCTTCGGCGGATGAACCCGCCGGAGGTGTCACAAGGTAATATGCGTAATTGAGCCGCGCCCGATCCGGGTTCGAGCTCGCCCCTATCGTCTAGAGGCCTAGGACAGCACCCTTTCAAGGTGCAGACAGGGATTCGAATTCCCTTGGGGGCACCCCGAAAGAACTAAAATAAACGGTTGCGGCGCCGAATGAATACGCATTGCGCGCGTGGGATCAGTTACCCGGTTTCTTGCTTGTCGTTGAGTCCGATTTAGCTCCGCCGTCAGGCGGCTTGCGGCCGCCTGGCTCGCACCGCGGCCGTCACTACGAAGTAACTTTCTCAATTACGCCTTCTGATCTGCGAAGCCCCGCCCTTGGACGGGCTCAGGGTGAACGTTTTTCGTTTGCACACCGGTTCGCGCTGAACTCGGCGAAGCGCGAGCCGGGATTTCGGGATAGCCGCTAAATGGCGCGGGTCTATAGATTCCGACATCTGCTGGCCGGTCTGGCTCTGGTCGCGGTGCTTGCTCCGGCCATCGCCGCCTTCATGGCCGTGCAAATAGGCGTTCACACACCCTCCGGTCATCACGATCACCGCCACGTCCACTTCACTCCAGATGCAAGCGGCGTGCTGCAAACGGACCATGCCGCGCCTGAACACGAGCCCGCAGCCTATTCGAGCGGTCAAGACGAGACGTCCGGCGAGATCCCGGGGTTCGGATTGGGACTGTTCGCACTGGCGCCCTACGCGATCTTGATAGCGGCGATATTCGTGTTCGCGGGTAATCTCACCGGCTGGACCCGTTCCAGCTACGGGGTGTCGCTTCCGCTGCCACATCCGCCGCCCCGGACCGGGCTGATCTCTATTTCCTAGGCTGCGGCTATCCGCCATGAGGCGGCGGCTACGGTCCTGCGACGCGGCCCGCTTTTCGGGAGGTCGTCGCCGAATCTAAATCCAGTTATTCAGGAGGTTTTCACCAATAATGAGTGTCTTGCGCTCAAAGTGGCCTTTTCTGCTGGCCATTGTCGCGCTCGCGACTCTGGCCATATCGCCGGCGGCGCTTGCGCACGAGGGCCGTGAGGTCGGCGAGCTCAATTTCGTAGTGGGATTCGCCGAGGAACCCGCGCTCGAAGGACAGCCCAACGCGGTCTTCCTGCGGGTGACAGCAAAGGGCGACGACGGTATGTCGGGCGATATCGACGACGAGGCGCACGGGGACGACGAGGCGCACGAGAACGAAGGGGATGAAGACCAAGGGCGCGAGGGCGGCGATGGTCACGCGGCGGAGTCTCCCGTCGAGGGGCTGGAAGATTCGCTTCAGGTCGAGGTTACGCATCTTGGTTCGAATAGCTCGACCACGCTTCAGCTCACCCCCAGGTTCGGCGAACCGGGGGTCTACGAGTCGGTATTGATTCCGACCTCGCCCGGAAAGTACCGCTTCAGATTTTTCGGTGAAATCAGAGGTGAGCCGGTCGACGAGGCGTTCGAGTCGGGCGCGGGCAGGTTCGACGAGGTTGTGGCCGCCGCAGACGTTCAGTTTCCGCTTAAAGTCGCTTCGCTTCGGGAGCTGGAAGGCGTAACCCGCTCGGCTCGGGACGCCGCCGTCAGCGCGAACGATGACGCCGGGCTTTCGAGCACGCTGGCGATCATCGCGATCGTCGTCGGGGCGATTGGAGTGGTCACAGGCACAGCCGGGCTTGCCGCCGCAATGCGCAACCGATCTCGCAACTGATCGGCAAACCCGATTGACTGACTGGTCGTGAAAGCGGTAATCCGTCCGGCGTGCGCCGTCGCGGCCGCCGCCGTTGCCGTGGTGTTGACCTGGGCGTCCGCGGACGCCCACGCGAACCTGCTCAACGCTTTCCCGGCGCCGGGTGAAGTTCTGGAGCGGCCCACCGACACCGTATACATCGAGTTTTCCGAGACTCTGGTGGAATCGTTCAGCAGCATCGACGTGCTCGACGCCACTGGCGCCAGCGTCGCGGCGGCTCCGAGCGAGGTTGATCCCGCAAATCCGACCGCTATGAGCGTAGCGCTGAAGGACCTGCCCGACGGCGCCTACGTTGTCGCCTGGCGAACGCTGTCGACGGTGGACGGCCATCTGATCAGAGGGTCTTATCTATTCAGCGTCGGCGATCCGATTGGGCAGCTCGGGCGGCCTGCCGAGACGTCGTCGGATGCGTCGCCGGCGGAAGCGCCGCTGCGATGGTTGTTGCTGATCGGAGCGGTTTTGCTGGTCGCGGTCCCGGTGCATTTCATCGCGGTCTCAGGGCTGCGCGCCCTGGAGGTCGGGGGACTGCGAAGTCTGGCTTTGGTCTGGGCCGGGGCGGCAAGCCTGACTGCCGCTCAGCTTGGACTCCTGCTCGTTCAGGCGGCCACGCTTGCGGAAGGCGGACTGTTCGACTGGATCGGCGCCGGCATCCCGCGGGCGTTCGAGCTGGGGCTTTGGGGACGTCTCTGGATTTCGCGGCTCATTCTGCTCGGGGCGTGGGCCGCGATAACTCTGGCCGCGATTCGAGCAACGGGCTGCGGCGCGCGCTGGGCCTGGTTCGGGGCCGCGCTGGTGGGGGCAGAGGTCATCTTGACGATCTCGCTCGGCAGCCACAGCGCCGCGCTGGTCGATTTCTCGATAAGGGGCGTTGCGCTTGATTTTGCGCACCTGCTGGCGGCGGCCGTATGGACCGGAGGTTTGCCGGCGCTGCTGGTTACGATTCGGCGCGCGCGCGGGATCAGGTCGTTCGGAGAGCGCCGGCGAGCGATCGCCCGGATCGTCGAGCGGTTCTCCGCGCTCGCGGCGGTATCCGTCGCCGTAATCATTTTCACCGGGCTGCTCAGCGCCTGGCTTCACGTGGTCGAACCGGACCGCTTGCTGTCCACGGCGTACGGCCGCACGCTGCTGATCAAGGTTGGTCTCGTGGCTCCGCTGCTGCTGCTGGGAGCGGTGAACCTTACGTGGGTGAGCCGCAGACTCCGAACGCCGACCGGAGACCAGCCAGATCAGTCGCTGGCCTGGCTGGTCAGAATTGTGCTGGTCGAGGTGGTCCTGGCTGCCGGCGTTTTGCTTGCGTCGGGTTTTCTTACGACATTGGAACCGGGCAGGCAAGTGGCGTTGCCTGGTCAAACGGAGGTCCGGGCTGAGGCCGCCGTGGACGATCTTGGACTCAAGCTCAGGCTGACGCCCGGCGCGCCCGGCCCAAACCGGCTTGAGGTAACGGCCGATTCGAGCCGCGGTCCGCTGCCGCCGGACTCGTCGGTGGAGCTTACGCTCAAGTTTCTCGATCGCGATATCGGTTCCGAACGGATCGTCCTCGAAGCCGGCAGCGCGGGCGTGTTCGCGGCCGAAACCGACGCCGTTGGAATCGCCGGCGCGTGGCAGGCCGGCTTGCTGGTGCGAAGGCCCGGAGAATTCGATTCGCGGACGGCGGTTCGCTTTCAAGTCGCCGCGGCGGCGGGGGTCCGATCGGGCGTGCAGCCCGACCCCGTACAGCGCGACATATTCTTTGCCCTCGCGCTCGCGGCGATTGGCGTCGCCGTAGCCGTCGTGGGCGTGGGGCATCGCGGTTTCAGGCGCGGCGCGAGCCTTCGGGTAAGCGGGACTGGAGTTCTCGGCGCGGCGGCCGGTCTGGCGATTCTGTTTCCGGCGCTGCTGCGCGTTGGACCGGACACACCTGAGATAAACCCGATTCTGCCCGATCCGCAATCGATTGCCGTCGGGCGTTCGCTGTTTGCCGAAAATTGCGCAAGCTGCCACGGGTCCGGCGGGCGCGGCGACGGACCGCTTGCCGCGCAGCTTGATCCGCCGCCGCTCGACCTGGCCGTCCACGTGCCGCTGCATTCCGACAGCGAGCTATTCTCGTTTATCAAGTGGGGCGTCGATGGAACCGCCATGGCGGGTTTCGCGGAGCAGTTCGACGCCGCCGATATCTGGCGCCTCGTCAACTTCCTGCAGACGATTCCACCGTGATGACCCGCGCCAGGCGCGAGAGCGTATGATCGTCGTAATCGGGAGACTTGGGTGAAGCGGGCAAGCTTCGCCCCCATCGAATCCGGAGACCAGGTGTGAGATCGCGGCTGCGCGTGCTGTACCGCCCCGTCGCGGCGCTATTGAGTCTGGCGGTATGGGTTGCAGTCCCCCAATCCGCTTTCGCTCATGGCATCCACATCGCCGGTAACCAGAACGAGCTTATGGCGATCCTCGTCCCCGTACTCATTTTCGTCATCGTAGCGGGGATGGGCGTCCTCCTGGTGCTGTTTTATTATCGACGCGATCCCGGGGCCGGAGAGGGACGCTAGCTCCGCCGAGCTTGCCGAAGCGCTCGGGGTGAACCGAATCGAACGCGCTAGACCGACGCGCTCCTCTCCAGCTGGTCCAGCGCCTTGTAGGACCGCACCATCTCCCTCGCCGAAGTCAGAGGCTCGCGGCCTTGCTCTATCGCCTCGACAAACTCGCGATTCTGTCTTGGAATGCCGGCTTCGCTTGATTCGTTCGCCAGCTCGTTGCCGTCCTTGTCGATCAGCCGCCCGTCGATGAATACCAGGAAATCTTCCTCGCCGATGTAGGTTATTCGCTGCGTTACCTTGGGGACCATCGCGTTATAGGAGAGCATCATGGTCGCCAGTCCCCCGCCCGGAAATCGAAGCTGGGCCGAAAGGTCCAGGGGGATGCCCAGCGATTCGCTCGGCGGCCCAAAGTGCGCCCTCGCCGAGTCGGGCGCGCCGCCGAAAAGCCAGATAGCGTGATCGACGACGTGGCCGCCGTGATGCCAGAGGATGCTGTCGGTCCAGCTGCGCATCCGCCCTTGCCAGTTGATGTTCTCGCGCCTGAAGAAGTGCCACTCGACGTGGTAGTGATGGAGCTTGAGCCTGCCCTCGTCGATCCGGCGCTTGATTTCCATGCTGGCGGCCCAGAAGCGCTGGGTGTGACAGATCATCAGCGTTCGGTTCTTTTCGTCGGCCAGGTCGGCGAGGGCGGTCGCCTCGGCCAGGGACAGACCCATTGGAATCTCGAGCAAAACGTGTTTGCCGGCGTTCAGCGCCATGGTCGCCTGTTCGTAGTGCGCCTGGCTGGGCGAGGTGATGAGCACGGCGTCCAGCCCGGGCCGGTCAAGCGCTTCCTGAAGATCGAGCGTGGCCAGCGAGGCGCCGCAGCCATCGGCGAATTCCCGGGTCGGTTCCGGCAGCCGTCCCATCACCGAATCGATCGTGACGCCGTCCATCTGCATCAGCGCATCCCGGTGAAATCCTGCGATGCTCCCGTATCCCACCATGCAAAACTTCACTGTCGAATCCTTTCCGCCCGCCGGAATTCGTGTAATCTCGGTTTGGCGAAGGCTATTTTGGGCATATTAGACGGGCGCCGTGGTTTGAGTGAAAAGAACCCTATCGAAAAGGCCGTGCAGGTTGTAGTCGCGGCGTGGTCCGATCCGGCATTCAAGTCGGCGTTACTCGCTGATTCCAGGCGGGCGCTCGCCGGACTGGGAATCGAGATTCCCGAGGGGATCGAACTGGACGTGCGCGACAACAATGGCGGCGCGCATCACGTAATCGTTTGCACGCAATGCTCTTGCTGGCCCACTTTCTTGTCCCCCATGCCGCCGTTTTGGAAGAACTCGGAGTACATTGCGCGCGTGGTTTCGGACCCTCGAATCGCACTGGTTGAAATGGGCCTGACGCTCGATTCCGACGAGACGGTGAAAGTCGTCGACACCACGCCCCGGCGCCGGGCGATGGTGATTCCAAGACGGCCCTCGGTTGCGGGAGATCCAGCCGGCGCCGCGCTTGCTCGTTACGTCAACAACCTGAACATCGCAGGGTACGCCCGGTAACAGGCGCCGTTGCCCCGGACTCCGGCGGTTCTCACCGCGCGGCGCTTGGAGCGGTTAGTAGGTCAGGCGGCCGCCTTGCGGGACTTCGCGGCCTTCGTCGAGGTCCAGCCTGTCGAATTGCCGCGAGATGTCGGTCCGATGCGACTGACCGATTTCGGCGAGAAAGCTCTTGTACCGCTCCCGCTCCGCCGCGTTTTGGGGAGTGCGGTCGATGAACGCCCGGTTGAATTCCTCGATCTCGCCGGCGCTCCGGGCGGTCATGTTCGCCGCAACCCACTCCCAGACCTGCGCGTCGGTCTCGCGCTCGCGCAAGGCGGCCAGGAAGCCGTCGACGGACAGGCCGAGGAAGTCGAGCAGAACGATGGAGAAGCCGCTTCTCGAAAGATAGTCGCCAAGCTTGCCGTCGAGATCGGCCCTGCCCTTGTCGATGGCGCGGGGAAGAAAGACGATCCCTCCCAGCTTTTCGTAGGGACTGCGCGGGACGTCTTTCGTCAAGTCCATCTAAGTGCCCCTTCCATGAAGTGACTCACCGCCGCGGCAGGTCTCAGGCTTGAACCGGGACGCCCTCGAGCAGTCCGGCTTCGTGCATGTTCTCCCATTCGGTCTTGAACGTGTGGTTCCATTGATCCGTAAGCGGATGCAGCATCATCTCCCGCAAAATCGGCCAGAAAATGATTATCCCGTCCGCGCCGTCCCGGAGAGCCTGGTAGGCAACGTCAACGGATCTCACCAGCGCCGCCGTGACGGACGGGCGGTCCGACCACCCTGCGAAGGTCTTGGCGCACTCGCGCACGAGCTTTGTGGGATCGCCTCCCAACTCCTTGACCGGTTCGCAGAACGGCAGGATGTGCGTCGCCCCCGCCTGAGCCACCGCGCACGCCTGCGCCAGCGAGAATACGGTCGTGCACATCGTAGCGACGCGCTGGCGGCGCAGCTCGGCAAACGCGGCCAGCGCGTGCGGATTGCAGGGCAGCTTGATCATCACCTGATCCGACATGGCCGTAAATACCGCCGCCGCGTCAAGCAATTCCTCCGTGGATTCCCCATCGACCTCCACGACGACCGGCAGGTCTGTAATGTCCAGATAGCGCCGAATGACGCCGGTGAGCTGGCCATACTTCTTGACCATGTCGTTCAGCACGACCGTATTGGTCACGATTCCGGCCGCGCCGCATTTGAGCCATGCGCCAAGGTCGGCGGGATCGCCGGCCAGCCATATCGCGGGCCCCCGTCCAGCCTTTTCGGCCGCGGTCGCCGCCATCGCCGTCTCTTCAAGCGCGCTAACTGCCATTTTCGTGCTTCCCGTCGACTAGCTGAAGACCGACTCCGAGCGTCGTAGCTTCATCGAAGAAGTTGATCCTCCATCCCGACGAGCTGACCATCGGTTCGGTTCCGGTTATACCCTTGTCCTTCATCTCTTCGATCAGCTCGTCCATCGCGTCGCTGCGGAACGCGATGTGATGAACGCTTGCGCCGTGCCGGTCCAGATGCTCCGCGAACCGGCTGATTTCCATGTTGACGGGGCAGATCAACTCGAGATAGTTGCCGCCGTCCGCCAGCTCGACTGCCGCGTAACGGTTGCCCTCTGCCTCGGAGCTCCACTCCATTACGACCTTGAGGCCCATTTTGTCTCTAAACAGCTCCAATGCGTCGTCCAATTCGGGCACCACCACCGCAATGTGGTGAAAGGCGTTGAACATGTCGGTTTCTCCCGCTCGCAGATAAGAAAATGTGGGTCAGTCTAGACGGGCTTTCCAGCGCAGGTAAAGACGCTGAGCGCTGTTTGAACCGGAGCAGACAAGCAAACGAGCGTCGCGCGTCGCTCCGCGCGGCCCCGCGATCGCCGCCGAACGCGTCTGCAAGCTCCGTTATTATGACCTCGCCGCTCAAATCGCCCTAGCGCGCCGGAGAGCCATATTCCAGAGTTGCCACGCCCTCTTTCAGAGCCGTTTCGAGCCGCGTTTGCAGTCGAATGAAACCGGCGTCTGTCGAAGCTTGTTAGTGCCTTTCAGTGTGCAGTCAGCGTCGGAATGACGCCGCCGCCGGAAGAGCCGCCTTTGGAGAGCGCCATCAGCCGTCTGTCCCGCCAGATTGAATTCAGCCTCGAGATCGACAAGCTAAAGGGCGTATTGCGGCAAACGGTGCTGCTCGACAGCTCCAGACAGGAGAACTCTGCCGAACACTCATGGCACATCGCGGTAATGGCCGGGCTGCTGCGTGAATATGCGGTCGAACCGGTAGACATCGACCGGGGTAACCCAAATGCTGCTCGTTCACGATCTGGTCGAAATCGACGCCGGCGACGTCATAATCTACGACCGGTCCCGCCGTGAGGAAAAGAAGCAGCAGGAGGAAGAGGCGGCCCGCAGGATATTCGGGCTTCTTCCCGCCGACCAGGCGCGGGAGATGCGGCTTCTATGGGACGAGTACGAGGCTCGCGAAACGCCGGAGGCGCGTTTCGCGTTCGCGCTGGACCGCATCCAGCCGCTCCTGCACAACTTCAATACGCAAGGGCTGATGTGGCGCAAACACGGCATATCCCGCGAGCAGGTTATTGAAGTCAACAGGCCGATCAATGACGCCGCGCCGGCGCTTTGGGAGTATGTTTCGGCGCTGATCGACGAGGCCGCCGCCAGGGGCTATCTCCGGGTTTAGAAAGTCGCGGTTCGAGAGTTCCGGTTCCGAGCTTGCCGAAGGGATTAGCGCGAACGTTGGGTGGACTTGCTATTGGTTCCTGGATTCCCGCTTCCGCCGGAATGACGGCGCCGCGCGGGAATGACGGTGCGGCTGCGTGTACATTAGTCGGCGGAAACGCCATGATCTCCAAGGTTTGACCGGATGTCCGAAAGCGTCGCCGTAATCGGTTCGGGGTCATGGGGAACCACGCTGGCCGTTTTCGTGGCCGGGCGCGGAATCGACACCCGTCTTTGGGTGCATCGCGCCATCGATGCCGAACGCATGATCGCCGATCGTGAAAACGCCCGCTTCCTGCCCGGAGTCGAGTTTCCGGAGGGCTTGGCGATCACAACCGACGCCGCCAGGGCGGTCGCCGGGGCCGGGATCGTGCTGATTGTCACGCCCATGCGGAGTCTCGTCGATAATCTCCTCCGCATAAAAGAGCTGCTGCCCGAGCGGGCGGTCCTGGTCAGCGGCGTCAAGGGGCTCGATATCGACGCTGGCAAGCGGGTATCGCAGATCGTCGAGGAAACGCTGGGAGGGCGAGCCGCGCGCGGATTCGCCACGATTTCCGGACCGAATCTGGCCCTCGAAGTAGCCGCCAGGGAACCGACGACGACCGTGGTCGCGTCGTCCGACGGTCGCGTGGCGGAACGCGTGCAGCGAATCTTCACCGCGCCCTGGTTCCGGTCTTATGCGAGCGGCGACGTCGTCGGCGTCGAGCTGGCCGGCGCGCTGAAGAACATCGTGGCGCTTGGCGCTGGCATGTCCGATGGACTCGGCTTCGGCAGCAACGCCAGGGCTTCGCTGATGACCCGGGGCCTGGCCGAAATTACCCGCCTGGGTCTGGCCGCGGGGGCCGACCCGCGCACCTTCGGAGGCATTGCGGGAATAGGCGACCTGGTCGCCACGTGCGGCAGCACTCGCTCCCGCAACCACTACGTCGGCCGCGAGCTGGCGCTGGGCCGCACTCTCGAAGACATCACCGCCAGCATGAATATGGTCGCCGAAGGAGTCGACACCACGCGGGGAGCATTGGCGCTGGCCAAACGGCTTGACGTGGAGATGCCCATAACCGAGAGCATCAACCAGGTGCTCTATTGCGGTCTTTCGGTCGAGGCCGGCGTAAAACAGCTAATGTCGCGCCCCGCGGGCCGCGAGTTTCAGGGAATCAGTCTTCCGTAGCGCCAAGCTGGCTCCCCCGCCGCGTCCGAAGTCCGCCGGGGGAAGCTCAACAGGCTCGCGCGTTTGCGCGGAGATGGTTGGCTGCTCGGGCTAACCGCTGCGAGCGTTCTCCACCGGAGCGGCCGCCGCATTCGGGGCCGCGGGGGACTCTTTTTCGATTGGAGACTGCTCCTCGCCGTTCGCGCAATCGGACGTTTGGCCCTGAAAGTCTCTGGCCAGAATCGCGGCCCGTTCCTTGTCCGTCTGGTCGAGCTCCCCGTCGAGGACCAGCTCCAGCAGATAGTCTTTCACGGGTCCGATCCAGGGGCCGGGGGCGCGTCCGAACAGCTCGATCAGCTCGTTGCCGTCGAGAGGACTGTCCATGCGTTCAACGTCGGCTTCGCCGACGAGCTGCTGGCAGCGGGCTTCGAGCTCGGCCACGCGGACCAGCCCCGCCTCGATCCGCCTTGGCCGGTAACTGGTAATGTCGGCTCTTGAAAGCATGAGCAGCCGCTCGCGGCTGTCGCCGACCTCCCGTATAAACCGCCGCACGGCGCCGTCGCTCCAGTCGGACGTGTACAGGTTCGACCGCATGTGCAGCGCGACCAGCTTGGTGACTTCGTTGACAGTCGCGCTGTCCACTCGAAGCCGCCGGAGGATACCGCGCGTCATGCGCGCGCCCACGTCCTCGTGGTGGTAGAAGTGAATCCTGCCGTTGCGGATCGACCTGGTCTTGGGCTTTCCCACGTCGTGCAGCAGCGCCGCCAGTCTGATGGTCGGTTCGGCGGGCACTCCCGCAAGCACTTGCAGCGTGTGAGCCAGGACATCCTTGTGCTTGTGACCGGTAGTGTCTTGCTCGGTGGTCGGCATGTCCATAAGCTCCGGAATCACGAATCGCATAAGGCCGAGCTCGAATAACGCGGCGATCCCCAGGTCGGGCTGCCGCGAGACGGCGATTTTGACTAACTCGTCGCGTATTCGTTCGGCGCTTATGTATTGCAGCCGTCCGGCGCTTCCGCGAATGGTCCGGGCCGTCTTTTCTTCGAGGTCGAAATCGAGCTGAACGGCCAGCCGTACCGCCCTGAGCATTCTGAGCGGGTCTTCGGCAAACCGCTCGGACGGGTTGCCCACGGCCTTGATCCTGCGGCGGGCCAGATCGGCCGCGCCTCGAAAGAGGTCGATGATCGCGCCGGTCGATATGTTTTGCGCGAGGGCGTTTACGGTAAAGTCGCGGCGCGCCAGATCCTCACGCAGGTCGTTGCCGAACTCCACTTCCGGCTTGCGCGACTCGGTTGGATACCATTCTTTTCGGTAGGTCGTGACCTCGACGCCCGTGCCCGCAAACGTCGCTCCGATGGTGCCGAATTTCGCGCCTATTTCGTAGATGCCGTCCGGTTTGGCCTGCTTGAGAAGGCGCTTGATGTCGGGCGGTCTGGCGTTCGTCGTGAGGTCCAGATCCTCGAAAGGCCGGCCGAGGAGCCGATCGCGCACCGAACCGCCGACGAGAAATATCTCGAATCCGGCGCGGTCGAATACGGTTGCAATCGATCCAAGTACGTCCATGCGAGTTATCGGAAGAGGGGGAGGTGCCGGCGCAGAACCGACATCCCTGAAATCATCAGCTTTCGTGGGGTGTGACCTTCAATCCATTCTAGGGTATCGCCGTATTGACTCCTTATCTCCGCGCGCCCGCTGCGCACCCGGCGGACGGCGACGTCGAAGAGAAAGAGGAACATTCCGGCGGTAATCAGGAGCGGCGCAAGCGCCTCGGCGTGACCTGGCGGAGGTCGGGGAATCGCGTCTGAGGGGCTCTCGATTACCGCGCCTCCCGTCGATTCGGCGATGTAATTGAGCACGCTGGCGCCGGAGTCGCGGAGCCTAAGCTCCGGCGAGTAGGGGACGACGATGCCCGCCGGCTCTGGGCCTATCGTCGATTGGCCGTCTTCCTGAACGACCACCATTCGGTACAGCCCCGGTCCGGACGTTGGAAAGGAGCCTTCGTACCTGCCCGGCTCGGTTTGCCTGAGGTCGAGGTCGATTTGCGAGCCTGACGGAGGCGAGATGAGGGCGCGCGTGGCGAACAAATTGCGGAAGTTCCCTTCGCCGTCGGTGGAGTCGACGATCAGGTGGACGTTCTGGCCGCTTTGCGCCGCGTTGATCGCCAGTCCCGACTCCGATCCCGCCGATCCCGCCGACGCCCAGAAAACCATCCCCGTCAAAACATTCGAAAACTCGGCCCAGCTCGACCACTCCTGGCTCCACTCGCCGCCCGTGTCGGAAGTCCACGCCACCACCCGTCCCAGGCCGAGCTGCCAGGTGGCGAGTATCGGGTCGTTGCTGTCGGAGGCCAGCACGATCTCGGCGGTGGGTTTGGCCTTGGTGCGCACGAATCCCTCCAGGAACGGCAGGGTCGCGTCGGATGACGCCGACTGGAAAATGGGACTTGGCGAGAGCAGGCGCGGCTGGTGGCGTCGGTTGACTACGTAGAAGCTTTGCGCGAGCTCGGTCTCTTTAGTCAGTACGGCCGGGATGGTCGACGGGTCAGCCGCGAAGTAGTGCCGCCCCTCGCCCTCGCGGGCGATTTTCTCCAGCAGCTCGAGATCGGCGTCGAGTCCGATGCCGATGGTTGAAACGGATATCCCGTCGCGCCGGACCTGCTGACCGAATAGATCGAACTCGCCGTAGGACGCCTGGCCGTCGGTGATGAGGATCACGTGCTTGACGCCGGCGTCGAGACTTCGAAGCCTGCCGCGCGCCGTCTGGAGGGCCGTGTAGATGTCCGTGCCTCCGCCGAGTTCCATTGACCTGATCCGCGAAATCAGCGAGCGCAGGTCTTCGGCGGTCGTAACGGTCCGGGGCGCCGATATCCACTCGGTGTTGTCGTCAAACGCAATTATGCCGATGCGGTCGCCCTCCTTTAGCAGGTCTATGGCCTGGACCGCCGCTTCCTTTGCCATGTCCAGTTTGGTCCCGCCTTCGCTTTCGTAGGACATGCTCGTTGACCGGTCGATCACCAGCACGATCGCAATTCCCTTGTCCTCGTCGTCGGGCGGGCTCGAGCGGACGGGCAGTATGTCGTCCATCAGGTGATCGGAGTAACCCCCCGCGCCGAAGGACTGGTTTCCTCCCGCGACGATGAGGCCTCTGCCCGCGATCGCGACGTGGTCGCGCAGCGCGCGCTGCTGCTGCTCGGTGAGGTTTTCTCCCGGAACGTTGTTCAGAAACACCGTCTCGTATCGGGAGAGGCCCTCGTAACTTGAAGGAAGCGACGAGGCCGCGCCGGTAGAAACCGCCAGACCCGCCAGCCGCATCACTCGGGCCGGGGCGTCGGTCGCGTCCGGATCTCCGACAACCAGCACTCTCGGCGGCGGCAGGACTCGGGTGAACGTCTCCAGAACGTTATTGCCGAGCTCGCCGTCGGAGTCGTCCAGCAGCTCTACCCGCATACTCTGCAGGCCAACCCCTCGCGCCGGCACTCGAACCGAGAACGGATTCGAGCCGACGGCCAGCTCGATCAGGTTGTCGGCGATCAGCTCGGTTTC
The DNA here is from genome assembly GCA_965263025.1 of Chloroflexota bacterium. Taxonomy (GTDB): domain Bacteria; phylum Chloroflexota; class UBA11872; order UBA11872; family VXNJ01; genus JAPOVO01. The sequence continues at coordinate 2,183,346 of OZ253578.1, forward strand.
CGTCCAGAGACGCAGGCGCGCCTCGGTTCGGCGGCGGGAAACAGCCACTACCTGCACCTCGAACGACTGGCCTTGCCGGACTGTAGCCGGGCTGGCGGCCGATTCCAGCGCGACGTCGGCGTTGCCGAGGTCCGGGACCGGGCGCACGTAAACCGAAACATCTTCCGCCTTGAGCCGGTCAAGGGTCTGTTCCAGGTCGCCCGCGTTCGGCTTGCCGTCGGAAAGCAGAATCAACCGCCCGGCGTTATCCGAACCAACCAGCGCAAGACCCGTTAGAAGCGCATTCGCGTAGTCGGTCGCGTCGCCCGGGATCTCCGGCCCAACGCTTACGTACGCCGTGAGATCGGAGCCGGACCGGTCGGGAAGCGCCGCAACACGCGCCTGATTCGAAAATTGGACCACCGCCGACCGGGAGTTCGGGTCGGCATTTTCGATAGCCGACCGCACCCATTCGATCTGCTCCACCTGCTGGGCCAGCAGAATGCTGTCCGAAACATCGACCAGAAACACCGTCGAAAGGGTGCGCGAGGAACCCAGCGCAATGCCCGCCAGTCCCCCGACAAGCGCCAGCAGCGCCGCGACGCGGAGCGCCGATGCGATGATCTTTCTCCAGCGACCGATTCGGGAACGGCTGCGAACGGTCAGATAGACAGCCGCTGGAATCAATGCCAGAAGCAGCAGAAATGCGGGCCGCTCGAAACTCACTCAGCCGGCCGCCCGCACTTTGTGAAACCACAGCCACTCCGCTCCCATGACAAGCAGCGCGGCGAGAGCGATCCACATCCAGATCTCCGAGTTAACAGCCCGCGTTTCGAGGCCTGCCGAAAGGAGCGCGGGCGGAGGTCCAAGCCCGATTTTCGAGTCCAGCGGGGAATCGCCCGACCAGGGCGCATGAACGGTGAATTCCTCAACCCCGAGCGTTCGCGTGTTCGCAACCTGCGTCAGCCGGTAGACCCCGGCTTCGTAAAAAGGACCGATGGCGACCGCCTCGGCCGCGTCGAATCTTCCGGCGGCCTCGCCATTGGAACCTGAAACCTCGAGGTCGGTTGCCTGTGGATGCGGCTGAACGTGCAGCTTTTGTCCCACCGACACGTGGCTTGCGTCGGGGAGCGCTCGAAGCGGATTCGCCCATTCGACGGCGTTCATCATGAACATTGGAAACGCGGCCGTGTCGGTCATCCCGGCGTCCACCGGATCGAACGAAGCGACCACCGTGCGCCGTCCGTCCAGGATTCCGTGAAACATCGCCGCTCCGGCGTCGAGAAGCAGGTCGGGCCTGGACCATTCGGGTATCGAGATCGAGCCGCCCTCGCCGGGTTCGAGAAAGCTCAGGTCCACAAACTGGAGCAACAGCGAATTGTGCGCCTTGATCGGCAGCGAGCCGGAAACCTCGGCGGAAACCTCGAAAACGACGTTATCCAAAGGAGGATTGAAGAAGATCATGCTCCCCTGGGGAAGCGTTTCGGGCACGAACCGGTCGAAAATGTAAAGGTCGAACTTCGCCTCGGGATCGTACGAAGCCGGGGCGATGCCCTGAACGATTACGTTGGGGAGTATGTCCAGGGCGCGGATATACGACGAGGGCTCGCCGCTGACCACGGCGGCTCGCAATTCTGTAAGCGGGAACATTCGAGAATGGTTCGCGTCGGCGCGGGACTCGCTTGCCGGCCGGCCGCCGAGCGCCACCGTGATGTCGGCTGCCGAGGCCGTGCGGACATCTTCAAAAACAGTCCCGGCCCAGCCGTTGGCGGGCACCTGCACCGTTTGCGAGGCGATTTGCTCACCGCCCGCCGAGAGCGTGACGTCGACGGCGCTGGAATCGGCAAACGTGCTCGCAACCCCAACCAGCACCTGCATTCCACCGCCCGGAGCTTGCCTGGCGGTGACCCTGTCGATGCGCAGCTCGGCGGCGCCCGGCGCCACCTCGACCAGACCGGCGTTCGCGAGCAGTTCGGAGTTGGTGATTCGGAAGCGCCCGTCCGAAACTATTGCGATCGAGCCGCCGGGGCCGTCCCGAAGTATCGACTGACCTATCTCCAAGGCCGCTTCCACGTCGGCCGGACCGTAGCCCGGTTCGAGTTCGCGCAGCGCGTCGCCCACGGCGTCGATGCCGGTTTCGCGGACCGCGACGATTTGCGGAAGGTTGGTCGCAAGGATGATGGAGACGGCGGCCGGACTGTCGAGTCCTTCCACGTACTCGCGCGCCTTGAGCCTGGCGCTTTCGAAGAGAGTGCCGGTTCCGGCCGGCGCCGTGAACCTTCCGGAACCGTCCACGATCAGGACCAGATCCGGCGCGATCCGTTCTGAATGCGACCGCGCGGGGCGGGAGAGCGAAAATATCAGCGCCAGCAGCGCGAGGACCTGGAGAATCAGGAGCAGGTGGCGGCGAAGCCAGCGCCAGAATGTGCTGCCCGAGACGTTCCTGTCGTCCTCCAGCCAGAGCATCAGGCTAGGAACGACGATCCGCCGTCTTCGGGGCCGCAGCAGATATAGGACCAGCAGGATCGCCAGCAGCGCGAACCAGCCAAACGCGGCGGGCGCGAGCCAGCTCACGAAACAATCCCCTTGATCCGAAGGCGGTTGAGCACGACTTCTTCGACGGGCCAGTCCGTCTCGATGGCCAGGTAGCGCACGCCCACCCGTCCGCAAAAAGCGGAGACCTGCTCCAGCCAGTGGTGAAGGTTGCTCTTGTAACGTTCCACCGGATCGTCGTCGCCGTGCAGGGTCAACTTCTCGCCCGATTCGCAATCGACGAGTTCGGCCTCGTCGTCGATGTCGGGGCTTAGCAGCTCCTTGTCCAGAACGTGCAGGACCACGGTCTCGTAACCCCTTTGGCTAAGGATTCCAAGGCCCCGGTGGGCGCCGGGCGACAGGAGGTCGGAGATCATGAAGGCCACGCCCGTAGGAATTCGGCGCGCGGCGTATTCCCGGAGCGAATCGACCACCGAGGTCCCGCCTTCCGACTGCGTTCCCTGGAGAAACTCAAGCGTTCGGGATACGTCCCGGAGACCGCTGAATGGTCCCGCTTGGTCGCGAAGGCGGGTCGAAAAACGCGCCGCCGATACGGTGTCGCCGCTGGACAGGGCCAGGTACGAGAGCGCCGCCGCCAGATTGATCGCGTAGTCCAGCTTGCTGCGCTTGCCTCTGTCCATCGAAGCGCTGCAGTCGATGAGAAAGTGGACCGAAAGCAGCTCCTCGGCTTCGCGGATCTTTACGAACAGATCGCTGGTGCGGGCGTCGATGTTCCAGTCGATCTGGCGGAAATCGTCACCCGGCGTGTAGCGGCGGTAGTCGGCGAACTCGATCGAAGTCCCCTTGCGGTGGCTTCGTCTGGCGCCGATTCGCGGATTGTCGTGGGGGCGTCTGGAGACTATGTCGAGATTGGCCAGTCTCCCTCGAAAGGCGGCCGGCAGGTCGATGACGCGTGGTTGCGCGGACACCGCTCGCCCGTTTGGGGGGTCAACCCCCCGGGCCGCCCTCCGGACGGGTTTTCATCGCAATCTCGTTCAGGACGTTGTCCGCCGTCAGGCCGTCGGCCTCCGCCTCGAAGTTAAGTAGCAGCCGGTGTCTGACAGCAGGGGAAAACGCTTCCCGAATGTCGTCGTAGGAAACGTTCAACCGTCCGTCCATCAGGGCCATTATCTTGCCGGCCATGATGAGCGCCTGACCGGCTCGCGGCGACGCGCCGAAACGCACGAAACGCCGGGTTATCGTGGGAGCGTCGGCGTCGTCCGGATGGGTCGCCTTGATCAGGTCCACGGCGTAGCGAGTTACGTGACCGGCTATGGGCACGTCCCTCGCGAGGCGGATCATCGACTGGATCTCCGCGCGCTCGGCCACCCGGGTCGCCTTGGGGACCCGTCCGACGGTGGTCCTGTCGAGTATCAGCTCCAGATCTTTCCGTTCGGGATAGCCGACCGCGATCTTGAAGAAAAACCTGTCGAGCTGGGCCTCGGGCAGCGGATAGGTGCCTTCCATCTCGATGGGGTTCTGCGTGGCGATGACAAAGAAAGGCCCTTGTATTTCGTAGGTCTGCCTGGCGATAGTTACGGTTTGCTCCTCCATGGCTTCCAGCAGGGCGGACTGCGTCTTGGGGGTCGCCCGGTTTATTTCGTCCGCCAGAACGATGTTGGAGAAGATAGGTCCCTTCTCGAATCGAAATGCCCGGTCCCCGGTCTCCGTCGCGCGGATGATCGTCGTGCCGGTTATGTCCGCGGGCATCAGGTCCGGCGTGAACTGGATCCTGGAGAATTCCAGATCGAGCGCCTCGGCGATAGCTCGAACGAGCCTGGTCTTGCCAAGCCCGGGCACGCCTTCTATCAGGCAGTGACCGCCCGCCAGCATTGCCACGATTAATTGCCGGATCTGCGCTTCGTAGCCGACGATTACTCGCGCGATTGATTCCTGTAGCATGTCGGCGGTGCGCCGAAAGCTCCGAGCGTCGGTGTCCAGCGCCGCCAACTAGCGGCCCTCCGGGGGCGAGAAATAGCGGCTGACCGCGGACGCCGCGTCTAGCGGGATTTGGTTGTTGGAGTCGCGCCGCGCCCGCACCGCGCCCATCTCTCCGGCGGACGGGTTCAGGCTAACGTCCATGTTCCGACCGAGCTGAAGCTGAGGCCGCTCGAAGCTTTGCGTGGGCGCCTCCTGGCTGGCGTCCAGCTCAATGACCTCAAGATTGCCGAGCGCGTTCAGGCGCGTCTCCGCGCCCAGGTCCTCTAGGTCGCCGAGTTCCTCGCCGCGCGCAGCCGAGGTCAGGCCGGTTCCCTGGTCGCCTTCGGCGGAACCATCTTCGCCGCCCGCAGTGCCTTTGGCTCGACTCGTTTGGCCGCCGGATTCCTGTCCGGTTGGCGTCGCCTCGCTCATTCCGAGTGACCGTTGCAGCTGGTCGATCCGGTTTTGCAATATCTGTTCCGACTCGAGAATAGTCTCCGCCTCTTCGATTCTTTGCGCAATCTGCTGGATGGACTCGGCCGCGCTGCGGTCCTGGAAGTTCTCCAGCGAGCCGGCGGCGTCGGAGAACTGACTCGAAAGGAGCTGGTCTTCCGCGGTGGCCGCGGCCGCGGCCTGGAGACCTTGGATTAGCTCTTGCCTTTCGGCTGAATTGAGCTGGTCGAGCGCCTCCGAGAGCTGACGAAGAGCTTCGGCGGCGCCCGGGAAGTCTTCCCCGGAGAGACGCCTCCCGGCGTCGCGCGCAACCCTGGTCTCCATAAGCGCTTCGGCGGCATCGGCGAGCCGCTCGCGGAGGGCCTGCGCCTCGGGATTGGAGATGCGCTCAAGTTGCTCGAGCGAGTCGAGCATCCGCTCTCTCGTCGAGACTGCGAGCCGGTCCGTCGATGGCTCGGTTATATCGGTTTCGCCGGCGGTGGTCAGTTCGCCGCCGCCGGTCTCGTGCTCGCGCTCGACGGGCGGTTCGAGCATCGACGTCAGCGACGCCCGAATCCCCGATTGCGAGGGCATGAACCACCACGCCGCCAGCAGCAGCGCTCCAATCAACGCCGCCAGCATTTCGACGCGAGAGAGCGGCGCGCGGTACGCCTGGGACGGCTCGATGGCTGCGGCGCGCTTTGCGGCGTCGGCGATCTGACTCGGCAGCAGCAGGAACTTGCCGGGCGAATCGACGAGCTCGACAGCCGTCGAAAGCCGTTCCTTGAGTCCGAGACGGACGTCGAACTCGAGCGCGGCGCTGAGCGCGCCGGGCCTTTTCATAAAGGTGCGCAGGAGCAGCGCGAGCGCAATAACCACGCCCGCGGCGATGATTCCGCCGCGCACGGCCGTCGAGTCGAAACGGACTCCGGCGAGCTCGCCCGCCAGCGCGGCCCAAAGGGCCACGATCGCCGCACGCGGGACCATCCTGAACGTCCCGGCCATTCGGATCCTGCGCTGGAAGCGGTCGACGGAATGCAGTAGCTCGGCCCGCGCCTGTTCCAGGCTGCCGGAACCTGGCCGTTCTGCAAAGTCTTGTGTGGTCAATCCCTGGGCGATCTTCCTGGAGACACCAAAGGCGCCTGCTGATCGGTCGGCCGTCAGGAGGCGCCGTTCCCTCGGACTGAAATCCTCTTACGTGTAGGTTATCACCGCATATAGCCGTGGTGGGCTGTTGCCTTCGGGACTACTACGCCCTAGCGAGCTCGGACTTCCAGTCTTCGGCCTGCCGCAGCATCTCGCTGGCCGAACGTTTGGCTCCGGGGCCGGAACCCGCCATTTGCGCCAGCTCTTCGAGCGCGCCCTTCCTGCCAAGTCTCTGAACGCTGACCGTCGTCCGGTCGTTACCGGGAGTTTTCTCGACATTGAAGTGGGTGTCGGCGAATGCGGCGATCTGCGGAAGGTGCGTCACGCACAACACCTGGTGGTTTCTGGATAGCAGCGCCAGCTTCTGGCCGACGATCCTTGCGTTTCGACCCCCGACGCCTTGCTCGACCTCATCGAATATCAGGGTCGGCGTTTTGTCGGATTCGCCGAGCGCGGCCTTGAGCGCGAGCATTATCCGCGACGTTTCACCGCCGGACGCAATGTTTGCCACGGGCTTTGGGGGCACTCCTGGATTCGGAGCTATCAGGAACGAGACTCTGTCAGCGCCCGACTCGTCCACGCGCACGGGCTCGCCGCCGCCCGGCAGGCGAATGCCGCCGCTGTCGGGCGCGGTCGAAAACTGAACGTCGAACCGCACGTCCTTCATGCCGACTTCGGCGAGTCCGTCGAGCATCGCTTTGACAAGCCCGGCGGCGCTCGACCGGCGCCGTCTGGAAAGCTCGGCGCAGCCTTGTGACAGCTCTTGCTCCACGAGCAGCCGGCGCGCCTCGAGGCGTTCGCGCTCCTCGCCCGAGAGCTCGATTCTGTCGAGCTGCTCCCGCGCCGATTGACCAAACTCGATAACTTCTTCGATTGAATTGCCGTACTTGTGTTTGAGCGTGGCAAGCAATTCGAGTCGCGATTCAAGCTCCTGGAGCCGCTCGGGGTCGGATTCCACCGGTTCCGCGTAGTTGCGCATCTCGCCCGCGATCTCGTCCAGCAGCTCCGACACCGCCTCAAGCTGCTCCAGTCGGGGCGTGAGCGAGCCGTCGAGTTGGGCTATCTCGCGCATCTCGTCCAGCGCGCCGCCTATCGCGTCGCCGGCGGCGCCGCCCGTATCGGACGGACTCAGCGCGGCCTCAACCGAGCCGGCCAGCTCGGCGAGACGCCTGCTGTTTGCGAGCCGTTTGTGCTCGGCGGTCAGCCGGGACTCGTCGCCGGTCTCCAAACCGGCCGAATCGATTTCTTCGATCTGGAATCTGAGCAGGTCGGCTTCTCTGGCAAGCTCGCGTTCGCCGGTTGCAAGCGAATCGATCTTTCGGTCCATTTGCCGCCGTTCTCGTGTCAGGCTTCCGACCTGCTCCCTCAATTCGGTCAGCCTGGAGAATTCGTCGAGAAGCTCGAGTTGACGGGCCGGGCGCAGCAGCGAAAGCTGTTCGCTCTGACCGTGTATGTCCACTAGCGCCGGTCCGAGACGTTGCAGGTCTCGAAGCGGGACGGCTCTACCGTCGATCCTGGCGACCGACCGCGACCTGGTCTGCTCGCGCGAAATGATGGCTTGCGCTTCGTCGGTTTCGATGCCTAGCTGAGCGAGGACGGGCGGCGCGGTCACGCTGTCGTCGAGCGTGAAGATCGCCTCGACGTAGAACGCGGCAGCCCCTTTTCTTATCAATTCCGGGGATGCCCGCGCTCCAAGCAAGAGCGAGATTGCGTCGATGATGATGGACTTTCCGGCGCCCGTCTCGCCTGTCACCACGTTGAAGCGGGGGCCGAATTCGAGCGTCGCCGCTTCGATGAGCGCAAAGTCGCGTATGTGCAAATTCGCCAGCACAGCGGCTACTCCGACGGAGAGTCGGGATTGAGGATTTCTCTCGGAACAGACCACCGCATCTTTCTGGCGAGCACCGGAAAGAAGTAATTTCGAGGCCCGAACCGCAAGAAACGCGCGGAGTGCTCCGAGGCGGTGCACGATACGCGGTCGCCGTCGCGCATGGGGATGTGAGTCTGTCCGTCAACGGTCAGGCCCACCTCGTGCTGCGAATCGACGACTAGATCGATCCGGGCATCGGCGCCGGCCACCAGCGAATTGTTCGCGGTGAGGAACGGACAAATCGGCGTTATCGCCAGCGTTCGGGCCTGGGGATGCATTACCGGTCCTCCCAGCGCGAGTCCGTAGCCGGTCGAACCCGTGGGATTCGTTACGACCACGCCGTCGGCCGTATAGGTCACGATGGAGCCGCCGTCGATTTCCAGCGAGATGTCGATAACGCGGCTTATCGCGCCGCGCGCAACCACAACGTCGTTGGCGGCGATGCCGCCGGCGACTTCACTGCCGTGACGGATCAGGCGCCAGTCGAGCATCACCCGTTCTTCCAGCCAGCCCTCGCCGGCCTCGAACCTTCCGATCAGCGATTCGATATCCAGTTCCTCCAGCTCGGTCAGGAATCCAAGTTTTCCGAAATTCACGCCAATGCAGGGAGTTCCGAACCGGGCGGCGGCGCGAACGGCGCGCAAAAGCGTGCCGTCGCCTCCGAGGGAAAGCAGTAGATCGGTATTACGCAGATTCGGGGTAGTCTCGTCCATTTCCCACGAGGCGAGAATCCAGGATGAATGCCCCAGCTCCCGCAGATGGTCGTGCGCGGCGCTCGCGCCCGCTACGGCGGCGTGGGTCTTTGGCTGGTACACGAGGCCGACTTTCATGGACCCTTTGTCACCCGTGCTCGCCCCGGCCCCTCGTTCCCGCGAAAGCGGGAATACAGGACAAACCGCATTCTCGCGAGCTTGTCGAATCTATCCTTCGCGCCGCCGCCAGCCGCTTCCAGGGCTGCGTCTGATTCACCACGTTCGCGGCCAGCCTCTCGCGCCGCCCTTCCAGCCTCACGTCTGTCCGCTGACAATGCTCCCCTTTGTCGATGGAATCTGCCCCTTACGGCGAGGGTCGAGCGCCGTGGCGGCGTCGAGCGCCTTTGCCAGTGCCTTGAACACTGCCTCGGCTCGATGGTGGTCGTTCTTGCCGCTCAATATGTGCACGTGGATGTTCGCGCGCATGTTGTCGGCCATGGAGCTTATGAAGTGCGGAATTAGCTGGGTGTCGAGCTGTCCCACCGAATCGCCCGAAAACTCCCCCTGAAAATCGCACATGGGACGCCCGCCCACGTCTACCGCCGCCAGCGCGAGCGATTCCTCCATCGGAACGGTCGCGCTGCCCATTCGGACGATTCCGCCGCGATCTCCCAGCGCGTCGTCGAACGCCTTGCCGATGCAGATTCCAACGTCTTCGACGGTGTGATGAGCGTCGACGTGAAGATCGCCCTCGGCGTGCACCTCGAGGTCGAACAGCCCGTGGCGGGCGATCTGGGCGAGCATGTGGTCCAGAAAACCGATTCCCGTGTCGACGTCGCGTCCGCCCGATCCGTCCAGATTCAGCTTTACCCGGACGTCGGTCTCCAGTGTCTTGCGCTCGCAGCTACCGTTTCTCAACAGCTTTCCCGAATGAATGTTTGCCGCACTATTACCCGCGGATTGTAGCCAGATGCCGGATCAAGCGCCGTCCAGCGCCGGTTCGGCCGGGACGCCGACGCGAAGATCGGCCGCCCGCGCGTGCCCCTCGAGTCCTTCCACGCGCGCCAGCCTCGCCGAGACTTCGGCGAGGCGCGTCGAATCGTGGTCGGGGATGTCGAAAATGCTCGTTATCTTGACGAAGTCGCCGACGTTTAGCGGAGAAGCGAACGCGGCGGTGCCCCCTACCGGCATCACATGACTGGGCCCGGCCGCGTAATCGCCGATCACCTCCGGCGAGGAACGGCCCAGGAACACGCCGCCGGCGTTGCGGACTTTGCGCGCGAGCGATCTCGGGTCGTCGACGAGCAGGCACAGATGTTCGGGCGCATATTCGTTGGCGAGCTCGACCGCTTCGTCCAGCGTGGCCACCACGCCGATGCCGCCGAGCGTTCGCAGCGACTCCGCCGCGATCGCGCTTCGAGGGAGCCCGGCCAGATCGCGCGCCAGGCGACTCCGAACGTCCCTGGCGAGCTCGTCCGAGTCGGTCAGAAGCAAGGGCGACGCCAGCTCGTCATGCTCGGCCTGGGCTATCAAGTCCGCGGCCACGTGCCCGGCGCCGGCGTTCGCGTCGGCGATTATCAGCGTCTCCGTCGGTCCTGGAAGCAGGCTGATCCCCACCATCCCGAAGGCTTTTCGCATTGCCAGCACGACGAACAGGTTGCCGGGACCGGCGATCTTGTCGACCTTCGGGACCGTGTCGGTTCCCAGCGCCATCGCCGCGATCGCCTGGGCCCCGCCAACGCAAAACACCCGATCTACGCCAGCGACCTGCGCGGCGGCGAGCGAAACCTGCGAAGGCTGCCCGTCGTCGCCCGGCGGCACGCACATGATTATTTTATTTACGCCCGCCACGGCGGCGGGAATAGCGGTCATCAGGATCGACGATGGATAGGCTGCGCTGCCCCCCGGCGCGTAGATCCCGACCGTCTCGATCGGATTGATCCGCTGCCCCAGGCCCAGGCGCTCGTCGAACCACGACTCCGGCGCCGTTCGCTCGTGAAAGCTCCGGATTCGCCCGGCGACGGTCTGGAGATCGCGCCGCAGCTGCGGGGCCACTTCATCGAGCGAGCGGGAAATCGAATCGCTGGAGACCTCGAGTTCGACTGCGGGCGCGCCGTCGAGAATCTTGGAAAGCCGGCATAATTCGCGGTCGCCGCTGGCCGCGACTTCACGGAATACGGTTTCGACAAACTGCTCGGGCGACAGCTCCGCGTTGTACGCCCGGCGCAGCAGCGTTCGGGTTGCTGCGCCAAGCGAAGGCGATCCCAGCGGCCGCCGCCGGAGCAGCGACTTTTGGACCTCGGCCATGCCCCGAAACACTCGGGTCGGGGTCAAGGATCGATCCCCAGTTGATCGAGCAGCTTCCGGTGGCTGGCCGAGAACTCATGGAATACGTAGGACGCCGGCCGGGCGATTACCGACGACGCGCCGATCGACCGAAAGTGATCCACGGCCGCCAGCAGCGACCTCGACCGGACCGTGACGCTGACGGCGTACCACGACGCGAGGTCGTTCTTCGACTTCGAATACAGCCTGGATACCGTAGGTCCTTCGACGCCGGCGAGCTCGGTCTGGTTCATCACCAGCTTGGCGATCTGCTCCTCGGATTCACCGGCGACGTTGGCCGTCAAGGTAACCGCCTTGCTGCCGTCGAGATGCGCGTCGACAAACTCGAGCACCTTTCTCGCGAGGGCCAGCTTGGACGGGCTCGACCTGAGAGTCCTGGCGCAGCCGACCAGGCACGCCTTCGATTCGAGTATCGTTCCGCCGCCGACCGTCTTCAGCCGGTTCTCGCTCAGCGACGTGCCCGTCTCCACGACGTCCACTATGACGTCGGCGGACCCCATTGCGGGCGCCGCTTCGACGGTTCCGCCCGCCTCCGCGAGGTGAAAGTTATGGATGCTCCGGCTCAGCAGGAAGTCTCTTACAAGCCTTGGATAGCTGGTCGCCACTCGCAGGTCGCGGCCTTCGCGCCGGAAGCTCAGCGCCAGCTCTGCCAGATCGTCGACGTGCGAAACGTCGATCCAGGAATCCGGCACGGCGATCTCGAGCCGGGCGCGGCTGAATCCAAGATCGTCGTGAATGACGAATACGTCGCTCTGCTCGCTGCGGCGTTCCAGGTAGAGGTCGTAGCCGGTTATCCCGATGTCGGCGTTTCCTTCCGCGACCTGATAGATGATGTCGGCGGCGCGTTGCATGTGGACCCGCACTCCCGGCATCGAGGGAATCAGCGCGGCGTACTGTTTTGGATTGGGACGCAGGACCTTCATCCCGCACGCCGCCATGAAGGCGGCGGCCAGATCGCCAATCCGGCCCCGGCTTGGAATCGCGAAGCTCAGGGTTTCGGTCACGCTAGGCCTGCCAGTCGCCGATGGCCGACCGAACTTCGCCGGCCAGGATGTCGAGGTCCACGGTCTTTTGCTCGCCGGTTGCGATAACCCGCAACGCCGCCGCTTCGGACGCGGTTTCACGGTCGCCCAGCACGACGACTACCGGAATCCTCATGCGGTCCGCCGACTCCAGATTCGCGGCAATGCCGAGACCCTTCAGGTCCAGTTCGGTGCGTATGCCCGCGCTCCGCAGCACGTCGCACACCCTGGCCGCGTATTGGCGGTTCTGGGGCTTGACGGCGGCGACCAGCGCGTCGGACCGGTTCGCGGTCGCGGCAGGTCGTTGGTCGTCCATCGCCATCAACAGCCGCTCGACACCGAACGTGAATCCGACGGCGGGCGTCGCAGGCAGACCGGTCAGAATCTCGACCAGATCGTCGTAGCGTCCGCCGCCGCACACCTGAAAGCTTGATTCGGCGTCGGCGGCGAAGACTTCGAATACGATTCCGGTGTAGTACTGCAACCCTCGCCCGAGCGCCGGATTGAAGGTAAAGCCGCTGGTATCCACGCCGGCGGCGGCAAGCTGCCGGAACATTTCTTCGACGTAATCCAGCGGCTCCGGGGAGAGTTTGAACTCCTCCAGCAGGCTCCTCGCGTTCCGCAGCGCGGCTTCGGGCTGGTCCACGACCCTGGCGAGGCGCTCGATGAAGTCGAGCGCGCGGTCGATCCGTTCCATCTCGTTGGATCGGGTCAGTTTCGTCAGAAGACGGCCGACTACCTCGGATCGGTCCCTGCCGCCGCCCGGCGTCATCTCGAGCCCGGCGACGACGCTGTCGATGATCGCCCTCAAATCTTGCGGCTGGAGGTCCGGCACTCGCTCGAAGACCTCGTCGAGCTGCCGCGAGGCGCCCGCCAGACCCTCCGATACCGAGCCGTTAATCGCCTCGTTCAATCGCGAGCGCAGCGGCCCGATGCTGGAGTCCGATCTTTGAATACTGTCCAGGCTCTCCCGAAGCAGCGATTCGGAACGTTCGGACAGGCCCAGTCCTGAAAGAAACTCGGACAAGATCCCCAGATGGCCGAGCACCAGGTCGAACCGGCGGATCCCGAGTTTTTCGAGCGAGGCGACGGCTAGCTGGATGATCTCGGCGTCGGCTGCCGGTCCGTTTACGCCCAGCAGCTCGACTCCGCTCTCGGTGAATTGGCGGTATGTGCCGCGTTTTGGCTTCTCGTACCGAAAAGCCGGTCCTGAATAGTGGAGCCGCGCCGGGCTCGGCAGCTCGGATCGCGTGGCTGCGTAGAACCGGACGATCGAGGCCGTGAATTCGGGGCGCAGGCATACCGAGCGCCCGCCGCGGTCTGTGAATGAGTAGACCTGCGACATTACGTTGGCGCCGGCCTTGCGGCGGTACAGCTCGGTGTGCTCGAGTATCGGCACGTCCACGCCGCGGTAGCCGAAAAGAGAATAGGTTTTGGCAAGGCTCTCGCGAACGTCGACGACCGCCGCCCATTGAGCCGGTTGCAGATCGCTTGCGCCGCGCACCCGATCTATTGGCCTGGCTTTGGCGTTCAAGCTAGCTGGCCTTCCGTGACTGGTGGCGGTCGTCGCTGTCCAGAATTATCGTGACGGGGCCGTCGTTGACCAGATCGACGATCATGTGCTCGCCGAACTCGCCCGTTACGATGCCAATTCCGCCGCCGGCCAGATTCGATCGCAGCCGCTCCAGCAGCGGCCTGGCCTTGCCGGGCCTGGCCGAGGCCGAGAAACTGGGCCGCCGCCCTTTTCGGGTGTTGGCGTAGAGGGTGAATTGCGGAATCAGCATCACCTCGCCGGCTATGTCGACGACCGATCGGTCCATGCGGCCGTTCAGGTCCATGATTCGCAGATTGCTCACCTTGTCCGCGATGTAATCGGCGTCGGCCGCCTCGTCCGTTTCAGCCGCGGCGACGAGCACGACAAGGCCGGTCTCGATGCGGCGCTCGTCGGAATCGCCCACGCGCACGGAAGCTCGCTGGACCCGCTGCACGACCGCCCTCATCGCGATGATCCGGAAATGATCTGTTCAGGACGGTTAATTCTTGTTCGCCGCGCCAGATTTCTTTTCGGCCGCCGGCGAGCCGCTTTTGCCTTTCGAGTCGCTTGAGCCGGCGGAGGAGCTTTCGCTGTTCGAGCTATCGCCGTTGGCGCCCGCCTTGATTGGCTCCGCGCTCGACTTGTCCGAGGCGGACTCGCCCCGCTCGTCCTTCTGATACTTGCTCTTTTCATCACTCGAGCGGTTGGCGGTGGCGTACCAGCCATCGCCTTTGAATATGATCCCTGCCGCATGAATTACGCGGCGCACTGGGGCGCCGCAAACCCTGCACTCGTTTAGCGGTTGTTCGACGAAACGCTGAAATGCCTCGAAGCTGTGGCCGTTTTCGTCACACATGTATTCGTAAGTAGGCATTTACCCTGCTGATATATCAGACTGGATTTGGTTTAGTATCGAGAAAACACTGACCTGAATTATACGATGGCGAGTTGGAAGTCTGAGAGTTTATCCTCGGTCGCTCGATAACGCGATCTCGGCGGGCCGCCTGAGGTCATGCTTCGCCCCGCCGTGCGCCCGGACACCGCTCCGCGCATGATCGTCTTTCAGTGGTCGGCTCAGGCGGTGGAGGGCCGCGCCGAGTCCGCTCGCAGGGCAATCAAGCGATGGGCCTGCGAGGAGCTCACCGAGATCGGCTGGCCGTCGGGTCGCATCTTCGTAAATTGCCGAAACTGTAGCGCGATTACCGTCGAGTACCACTTCGAAGACATGAGCGCGTTCGAGACCGCGTGGGAAAATCTGCTTCGCTGCGAAAGGGTGGCGGCGTTCTGGGAAGAGCTGAGGCCGATGCTGAACGAAGAGCACGTGGACCGGCAGCTCTTTTCGGCGACTTACGCCCGCGACAGAACGACCTGATCGTCGCTCGCTGACGCTCCCACTCCTCCCATGGGCGCCGCCAGGTCCCGTTCGGGACGCCGTTCTCGATTGAAATCGCCATCCGGCGTTGACCGGAATCCGCAATAATCTTGACTTGTTCGATCGGCGTGGGCGGGTTCCGCTCCACGCCCTAACCAGCAGAGGTCGTCTTATCCATGGCAGAGAAACTGGGCATCGGGATAATCGGGTCAGGCTCGATCGCTTCGGGGGCTCACCTGCCCGGGTACAAGGCCGCGGCGGACAAGTGCCGGGTGCTGGCGGTGGCGGACGTCGACGCCGACCGGGTGAGGAAGTTCGCCAAAGACAACAAAATTCCCAAGGCGTTCAACGATTACAGACAGCTTCTCGAGCTGCACGAGATCGACGCCGTAAGCGTGTGTACGCCGCCTTCGGTTCACGCTCCCGCCACCATCGACGCCCTCAACGCCGGCAAGCACGTGATGTGCGAAAAGCCCATGGCCATGAACGCCGCCGAGGCGGCGGCCATGGTCGAAGCCGCCAGGGCGAACGGCAAAGTGCTGGCAATCGACTTTCAGACGCGTTTCGGCCAGGAGCCGCAGCTCCTCAAACAGATCATCGACGATGGCGAGCTGGGCGAAATCTATTTCGCTCGCACCGTCTACAACCGCCGGCGCGGCATTCCGGCCTGGGGGGTTTTTCATATACGCGAGCACAGCGGCGGCGGGGCGCTGATGGACCTCGGCGTGCACATGCTCGACCTGACGCTGTGGTTGATGGGCCATCCCACGCCGGTTTCGGTATTGGGCGCGACCTATGCCAAGTTCGGCAATCGCGAGGGCGTGTTCAACCGGTGGGGCGATTGGAAGCCGGACGAGTTCGACGTGGAGGATTTCGCCCTCGCCACCGTGAATCTCGAGAACGGCGCCGCGCTGGTTTTGGAGACCAGTTGGGCGCTGAACGTCGAGAAAGACCAGCAGGCGCTTCAGCTTTGCGGCGACCGCGGCGGCGCCGACCTGTTCCCGCTGAGGGTCTACAAGGACCGCGGCGCGGCGCTTATGGACTGGACGCCGAGCGCCCTGAAGCAGGGCGCGCCGGAGCACGTTGGTTCGATCGGGAATTTCGTCGACGCGATTCTCGAAGACCGGAGTCCGCTAGTGACCGGCGACCACGGGTTGATGGTCGCCCGGATTGTCGACGCGCTCTATGAATCGGCGGAATCGGGCCAGCTGGTGCGTCTCGATTAGACGCTGAAGCGCGGCCCCGACCGATCGCGCGGGCGGCGCGCTACGACGCTTTGGTCGAGACGGTGACTCCTTCAAGCGCGACCGGCGGGCAGTAGAGGCTGCCGCCAACCCACCGGCGCTCGCCGCCGATATGCCGTATGTTCGCCAGGACCTCGTAGGCGTTGCCCGCGATCAGCGTGTCCTTTACCCGCCCGGCGAGCTGTCCGTTCTCGATCTTGAATCCAAGATGAACGTTGCCGCCGAAGTCGCCCCGCAGCACGTTCGACTGCCCGCCGCCGAGAATGTACTCGACCATAAGCCCTTCTTCGATTCCGGCGATGATCTCCTCGATCGATCCGTCGCCGGCGCCGATAACGGTCGCGGTCGAGCCGGGTGAGGGGTTCCCCTGGCCGCGGTAGCCGTTGCCGGTGGAGCTGGCGCCCATTTTCCCCGCCGTCTGCAGGTCGTAGAGAAAGTTCGACACTATGCCGTTTTCCACCAGCGGCACTCTGCGCGTGGGCACTCCCTCGTCGTCGAACGGACTGGACCGCGGGCGCTTGTCGAGCGTTGCGTCGTCGTGGATGCTCAGCCGCTCGTCGAAGACCTTTTCGCTCAGTTTGGCCGCCAGCGGCGAGGCGCCTTGCTCGACCATCTTCCCGTTGAAGCCCGCGCCAAGCGCCGGCCCCACCGTGAGCATCAAAGCTATGGGCGTAAAGACGACGGGCAGCTTGCCGGACTTGACCGCCCCGGTTTCCTTTGCCAGATCGAGCTTGTCCCTGATTTCCGCAAACAGGGAGTCGGTGTCGATCTCCGGCGAGCACGAGACGTTGAACGAAAAGACGTCGAGCATGTCGGTGCCGCGAATCAGGTTCGCGCTGACGGACATGCCGAATCCCGTCCGCCGGTACGAACCGGTAACGCCGTCGCGGGTTATCCGGGTTTCCTCTTGCTCCTTCTCTAGCGAAGCGTCGATCAACAGGTCGGGGTTGTAGTCCAGAAGACGTGAAATCAGCTCCCGCCCCGCCTCCACCATCCGCTCGACCGGCAAAGCGGGTGTTTCGCCGTCGAAGACGTCAACATCCGTCCGTTCGCCGAGCGGCGGGAACTCGAACCGGGCTTCCGCTCCGAATTCGGCGGAGGCAAGCGCGTCCCGCACCACGGCCCGAGGATCGTCGGTGCGGCTCGTCGAAGTTACGCCGATGCGGCCGCCGTGTATGACGCGAAGCGTGAGGGAACTCGATTCCTTGGTTTCCAGCGACTTGAGCTTGTTGGCCTGAAACGCGGCGGGCGTCGTGGAGCTTGAATAGAAGAACGTTTCCGCCTGGTCCGCGGATTTCTCCGCAAGTTCGAGCACTTGTTCGTCAAACATCACACGCCGCCGATTACGCATTTGGCTACGCGAATGTGCGGGCTGCCGCTGCCGACGGCCAGAGGCGCCTGACCGCCCTTGCCGCAACCGCCGCCGCCCGGGTCCCACATGAAGTCGTCGGCCACCGCGTCGATGTTCTTGAGCGTCTCGAACACGTTGCCGGTCAACGTCACGCCGCGAAGCGGCTCGGCCAGCCGCCCGTTGCGGATCGCGTAGGCCTCCATCGCGCGGAATGTAAACATCTCCATCGCGGTTTGCCCGCCGAGCCAGTTCACCACGTAGACTCCGTCGTCCACTCCGGCGAGCAAGTCCTCGAATTTGGCGTCGCCCGCTTTGATGAACGTGTTCGTCATGCGGACGATGGGGGGGTATCGATAGGTGATAGCCCGGGCGTTGCCGGTGGGCGGCTCGTCCATGTTGCCCGCCGTCTCGCGTGAATGGAGCCGGCCGACGAGACGCCCCTCCCGTATCAGATAGTTTCTTCGAGCCGGCGTGCCTTCGTCGTCGTATTTGTACGATCCGCTCAGCGACGCTTCCGCCGCTGAGTCGGCGACGGTCAGAATCGGACTGGCGATCTCGTCTCCCAGGACAAGCAGGTCGCGCAGTTTGGGATTCTCGTAGACGTGATCGGCCTCGCTCAGGTGACCGAACGCCTCGTGGATGAAGACGCTGGCGATGGCCGGATCCAGCACGACCGTGAACTCGCCGCTTTTCGCCGGTTCGGCATCGAGCAGCGACACGGCGCTCCTGGCAGCTTTTTCAAATTCGCCGTGCAGGTTTCTTACGACGTTGAAGTCGCTCGTGCTGGCCCGGCTCGTCCGCCCCTGCTGCACCTCTCCGTTATCGCGGGCGATCACCACTCCGCCGGTCCGCACGTACATTCGGTTCTGCTCGGTGTACGTCCCTTCGGAGTTTGCGAAGTATTTCTTCTTGTGGGCGTCGCTGTAATAAATCTGCGACGTCTGAATCTTGTCGGAGACTGACCAGGCGGAGTCGACGTATTCGTCCATGATCGCCTTCTTGTCGGCGAGCGAGAAGTCGGCGGCGTCCGCCTCGACCTCATCTTCCGCCACTCCGACGACCGGCTCCACCTCGGCGAGCCGGGTCTCCGTTTGCGCCGCAAGCCGGGCCTGGCGGACCGCGAGACTCACGTTTTCATCGAGATTCGCCAGATCGTTAAACGAAACGAACCCCCACCCGCCTTTTACCGCCGCCCTGACGTTCCCGCCGATTCC
Source organism: Chloroflexota bacterium (assembly GCA_965263025.1). Classification (GTDB taxonomy): domain Bacteria; phylum Chloroflexota; class UBA11872; order UBA11872; family VXNJ01; genus JAPOVO01. The sequence continues at coordinate 2,202,000 of OZ253578.1, forward strand.
GGTAGTGCTGCCAATGTCCTCCAGCTCTTTGCCCCGGTAAAGAATGCTGGTGGAAGCGGACTCTTCGATACGAATCTCGCAATAGTCCGCGTCGTGGTCGCTCAAGGCGTTTTCGATCAGGTCACGCATCAGATGCTCCCGGTTGGGGTTGGATTGGCTTGTTTTGAAACGAAGTCGAAATTGGGCGAAGTGTCGGTCGCTCGATTATACGAACCGGGCGCGTTCGCGCATGGCGAGTCGAGGCGCGAATCGAACCCGCCGCCGCGGTCACGTTGTCGGTATGTTGCCCTTCCACGGGCGCCGCTCCAGCGCGTCCATTACCAGATCGGTTCCCCAGCCGGGCGCGTCGGGCGCCATTAGCTGGCCGTCGGCGATGCGCGGCTTTTCGGTTACGAGCTCGTCGCGCCACGGGACGCCGTCGACGTCGGTTTCCATGATCCTGAAGTTCTTCAGCGCCGCGCAGAAATGGGCGGTCATGAAGGTCGACAGATGGCTGTAATAGTTGTGCGGCGCGATGAGAATCTCGTGGCTGTCGGCGACCGCGCTGATCCCCACCGCCTCGATGAGGCCGGCCCACGGCACGTCGACCATGGCGATGTCCATGGCGTGCGATTGCAGGAACGGCAGGTAGTCGCGAAGCGTGTTGACGCTCTCTCCGGAGCAGATGGCCGTTGAGCTTGCGTCTTTCACTTCCCTGACGGCGCTCGGCTTGAACGAATCGAACTCCAGCCACATAAGACCCTTGCCTTCGAGAGCGCGGGCGATTTGCCTGGCCGGTTGGGTCTTGAAATGAAAGTTGATGTCCAGCGCGATGTCGGCGGCGTCCCCGACGCCCTCTCGAAGCGCGTCCAGGTTGCGCAATAAGCGGTCGAGCATCCCGGGCTGCATGTTGCCGTCGCGAGACCCTCCCGTGGTCGCCGGATCGCCGGGAATTACGATGTTGGTCTTGAGCGCCGTATAGCCTCTGTCCACCACTTCACGCCCCAGCGCGGTGATGTCGGCGTAACTTCGCAGCGGTGGCGTATTCAGGATCTCGGAGTAGCGCGCGCGGTAAGTCCCGCAGTGCGACCAGTACAGCCTGAGCTTGTCGCGGTGTTTGCCGCCCAGCAGTTCGTAAACGGGAACTCCGTAAGCCTTGCCCTTGATATCCCAGAGGGCGCATTCGATCCCGGCGATGGAACGCTGAATCAGTCCGCTCGGCGCCTGGTGGGCGCGGTGTTTCATGTCGGACGTCAGCTTGCCGATGGCCATCGGGTCCCTGCCCACCAGCAGCGGCGCCATGTCGCGGACCCCGCCCGCCAGCGCGTTCGGCATTCGCCAGTCGGTGCATTCGCCGTAGCCTGTTATGCCCGCGTCGGTCTCGACTCGCACGAACGTGAACGCCGTCCAGGCGGCGTCACACTGAATAGGTTCAACCGTTGTGATTTTCAATGCGCCTCCCAGGACTTTCGCGTGTGTTGAAGTTACACGAGCGATGGTACATCTGGCGCTATAGTCACCGCGCATATTCTCTACGGCCCCCGCGGGCCGGATCGCGAGCTTCCGTTGTGAGGACCATCGTTTTTCGAGTCCTTGCGGTCGTCGTGGGCGCTGTATTTCTGCTGGCGGCTTGCGACGACGGCGCGAGCGAAGCGGTCGGTACCGCGCCGGTTTTTAGCCACGACGAGTTCAGGCGCAGGGTGCTCGAGACCGAGCCAAAAGGGGTCTCGATTCGTCTTGAGCTTGCCTTTGGCGAGCTGCTGGGGGACGAGCCGGCAACCGTCGAGGCGGAGATCGCGACCGTGCCTTCCCCGGCGACCCGCGTGCTGGTGCGATTTGGCGGTCGGACGGAGCTGCTCATCGAGGCCATTGCGACAAGCGATGACCTGTATTTGCGAGGCGGTTTCGGCGGCGCGCCTGGCGAATGGATGAAGACCTCCCTGGATGGCGGCGGGGGTATCGGGCAGACGCTGGGGGTCGAGCTCTTCAGCTACGAATTGTTGAGCGGGCGGCAGTGGACTTACGTCGGAGACGAGGATTGCGCGGCGGGGCGCTGTTTCGTCGTCCGGTCTGACGACGATGACGGACTCCAGTTGCATCTCCGGATGACCGATTACGAGCCGGTGCTCATCCATCATCCATCGATTTCAGAATCGAGCGACGAGAGTCTCACGATAGACGTGATTGCCTGGAATGAGCGGGTAGACGTGCAGCCGCCGGCCGGTGGCGTTCGAGAGGTTACGGCCCAGGAGCTGGAAGCCGCCATGATCGGCTTATTATTCACTCTCGGAATGGGCGGCGGATAGAGAGACTCGGGCGTTCGATCAGCGCCAGGGGGAGTAATGACGAACACGTCGATAAGCAAACTCGAAAGCGCAAGGATGACCGGCCGCCAGATTCGGGCGATGTGCCGGACTGGCCAGTGGTCGGGGCACACCGTGGGCGCCGCCATTGATTACGTTCAGGCCAATCTCGCGGTCGTTCCGGCAGAATACGCGGCCGACTTCGAGACGTTTTGCCGGTCGAATCCCAAGCCGTGCCCGATCCTCGAAGTCCTGGAAACTGGGAATCCGGTTCCCGCAAAGACGGCGAAGAACGCCGACGTACGGACCGATCTCGCCTTATACCGCGTCTACCGCGACGGAGAGCTGGTGGACGAACCGGCCGGCATCGACGATCTCTGGGACGATCAAATGGTCGCGTTTCTGATCGGTTGCAGTTTTACGTTCGAAAAGCGGCTCGCCAACGCGGACATATCGCTCCGCCACGTTGAATGCGGGGTAAACGTGCCCATGTACGTGACCAGCATTCGCTGTCGGCGGGCCGGGCAATTCGCCGGTCCCATGGTCGTCAGCATGAGACCGATTGTCATGGACATGGTTGGGGAAGCCACTCGCATAACCGGGCAGGTCCCGCAAGTTCACGGCTCACCGGTCCACACTGGCGCGCCGGAGGCTATCGGGATCAAGGACATCTCGCGGCCCGATTTCGGCGACCCGGTCCCGATTCGGGACGACGAGACGCCGGTCTTCTGGGCTTGCGGAGTAACGCCCCAGGCCGTTGCGCTTGAAGCCAGGCTCCCGCTCATGATTACCCACTCGCCGGGCCACATGTTCGTTACCGACGTGCTGGAAGCATACGTGGAGCGGTTCTTCCCGGCGTCGTAGCCGGAAGCGATTCGAGAGTTGCAGTCATGAAATCCGGGCTGGCGGCGCCGCGCTTGTTAGTAAACTGATGACGACCGGCCACTTCTAAGGCGGAATTACCGATGGCGATACCTTTTCTTTCAAGTTCCGTAATTCGCATAGTCACCGAGCGAGTGCTCGCCAACGTTTTGGAGCAGCTGCCGAAGGCCATCGCGTCAACTTCGCCGGCGGGGCCGGCGGAGGCTTCGAGCGAGGTCGCGGCCAACGTCGCCGCGATCGGGGCGCTCAACCGCGAACAGGAAAAAACGCGCGGCGCTATCGATCGAATGGAACAGCGAATCGAAAAGCTGGAGTCCAAAGTTGGCTGGCGCACCTATGCGTGGCTGGCGATCACGGCCCTGATCGTGTACGGGATAGGATTTGGCACGGCAATCGGGCTTAAGGCCGCGAACCTCATTTAACGGGACTTCGAGCCGTCTCCGGGGTCGGACAGCTCTCCTCCTTTAACAGACTTCGACGGGACGGCGCGGTCGGACGGCTTATTTCCGTCGTTCCCGCCTTTTCATAATTGCGGCGCACCTACCGTCATTCCCGCGAAAGCGGGAATCGAGACTCCATCATTTGGGCGTGAACGAACCGCCCCTAGAGGGTCCGGCGCAAATGGATCGGCGTTTGCGGACGCTGTATCGGCACGGTGTTTGTCATTCTCGCGCACCATGTCCCGGCGCCAGGGCGGGAATCCGGAGACTTCATGTCGACGAACGGGAAGACGCCGTCGCGCCGTAGAGGTCGACTCCGAAGACCATGTTGTCGATAAGGCGGACCGCTCCCACGTGAGCCGCGCAGCTTATGACCATAGGCTCGGCCGCGCGGTCGAGCTCGTCGAGCGTGAAGGCATGAGCCGCGCTCACGTATTCGCAGCGGCATCGCCGCTCGGTCGAGAGGGTGGACAGGACCCGCTCGCGCAGCGTCCGGGCATCCCGTTCCCCCGAGTAGTAGGCGTCCGCGGCCGACTTCAGGGCCTTGTGCACAATACCGGCGGCGCGCCTTTGCTCGCCGTTCAACAGTCGGTTGCGGCTGCTGAGCGCCAGCCCCTCGCTGTTTCGGACCGTCGGCACGGCCAGTATCTGAATGTCGAAATCGAGGTCCAGAATCAGGGCGTCGATCACTCGCGTCTGCTGCCAGTCCTTCTGACCGAACGCGCTGACGTCCGGACGTATGACGTTGAATAGCTTGGCCACGACTGTAGCCACGCCGCGGAAATGTCCGGGGCGAAACTCGCCTTCGAGCCGGTGAGAGACTGGGCCAGGCTCAACGTGAGTGCCGAATCCTTCGGGGTATACTTCTTCGACCGGCGGCGCCCAAACGACGTCAACGCCTTCCCGCTCGAAGATCTCCATATCCCGATCAAATGGCCGCGGGTAGCTTTGGAAGTCGTCGGCCCCCTCGAACTGCATGGGGTTTACGAACAGACTGGCTGCGAGGATGTCGCTTTCCGCCCTTGCCGCGCGGACGACGGCCACGTGCCCCTCATGCAGGGCGCCCATGGTCGCGGCCAGCCCGATCCGTCCGTCGGTTCGTCGAAGCGCGGCCCTGACGTCGGCTCGTGACTTGACTATATCCATCGTCTTAGAACGATAGCTTGAGATGGGCTGATGATGCGCTCTTCCACCATGACCTCGGCTGGTGATCGCTCCGCATGTCCGAAGACTTCGGACTCATTCGCGAAAGCGGCATACTATCGGTGGGCGTTCCGGGGTCCTGGCGATCGAAGGCGATCCCGAGGCCGGCGGTTCCCTGGGGCCGGATGCTATTTGAGGAGTCACCCGAAATGCGCGCTCGAACGCTTACCGACAAGCAGAAGAGCCAGTGGGCCATTGACGGCTACGTGGTTCTCGAGGGTCTTCTTACTCCGACCGAGGTAGGTGAAATCACCCGCCACGTCGACAGGCTCTACAAAGACCATCTGGCGCGGAATCCCGACGCCGATCCCAAGGCCGGGCTGGACCGCCGCGACGCGCTCGAAGTTTGCGAGCCTCTGATCGACATGATCGATCATCCGCGGGTTTTCGACATCGTGCTCGATCTGCTGGGGCCGTACATCCAGTTGAGCATGGCCGAAGTCATGGTGCGCCCCCCCCAACCCCGATTTCGCGGGGTTCATACATACGGACGGCGGCCAGGCGTTGCGCCGAATTCGGGTCACGGAAACGAGCCTGCCGCTCCAATTGAAAATTCAGTATTTCCTTACCGACGTGGACGGGCAAAACGCCGGCAACTTTACCTTATTCCCGGGTAGTCATCTGAGACCCTATCCGGAGGACGACGAGGACGTAAGCGTTCACGTGCCGGGAGCGGTGCAGCTACAGGTGAAGGCCGGGGACGCGGCGATCTTCCCGCACTCGATCTGGCACGGCGCCGCGCCGAATCGCTCCAGGCGGAGAAGGAAGTCGCTCATCTTCTGCTACAGCCAGATGTTCTGCCGGACGTTCGACTTCGTCGCGCCGTCGGCGGAGCTCCTGGAGCGATGCACGCCGCGGCAAAGACGGTTGCTGGGCGACCTTGGCGGAGAATGGCAGCCGGGGTCTTACTTCTATGCGCCCGCGGACCAGGTCGAGGTCATGCGCTAGGCCGAACCGGCCGCCGGGAGTAGGCAGGCGCCGCCGCTGCGCTGGAGTAGACCCGCTCGCGGTGAGCCATTCGGTAAGCTCGGGACAGGTCTTGCCGAACCACGGACGGATGGCCGGGCAAGCGCGTCGTTACCGCTCCGTCATTCCGCGCGCGGGAATCCGGTCTGGAGGCCCGTCACGCCTGGGCGACTATGAAAGGTGGCCGTCGTCCTTCAGCATCGTAACGCTCTTGTCGAAGGCGTCGATTACGAAGTCGATGTCTTGCTCGGAATGAGCTTCGGAGAGCATTCCGCCGCCGCCCATCATATGCACGCCGTTGACGAGCATCGCGGTTGTGTACGGCGCGCCCACCGCGCCGAGAGAGCCTTTATCCGTTGTGTCGGTGAAGCTGACGTGCCAGAACGAATGCGATCCATAGGCCGACCCGCGAATGCCCTGACGCGCGAACACGCCGTTTATGCCCGAACGCAGTCTGTCGCCAAGCTGATTGACGTGCTCGTGGACCTTGCCGTTGGAAATGTATTCCAGACACGTCGCGCCGGCGATCGACGAGACGGGGTTGGCGTTGTAAGTGCCGGGGTGCGATACGCGGCGTCCACCGGACCAGTCGGAACCGATCTGTTCGAGGAAGCGCCGCTCGCCCGCGACCGCGCCGCCGGGCATTCCGCCCGCGATGATCTTGGCCAGGGTGGTCATGTCGGGAGTGATGCCGAATTCGGCCTGATAGCCGCCCGGCGAGTACCGGAATCCGGTAATGACTTCATCGAAGATAAGCGGCACTGCCAGGTCGGTGCAGACTTGCCGGAGCTCGCGCATAAAGTCGAGACTGGTTGGCTCGGTCCCCCAGCTGGCCCCTGAAGGCTCCAGGATTACCACGGCGATGTCGCCGTCGGCCGTGATGGCGTCGCGAACCGCGCCGGCGTCGCCCTGCGGGATCGAAACCACGAGATCCTGCATCGGCTGTGGAATGCCGCCCGAGGTCGGGACTTCGTACGGCTCGTAGACGGCCACGGTGGCCAGGTCGTGCCAGCCGTGGAAGTGGCCGTCGAACTTGAGAATTTTGTTTTTGCCGGTGATGTTCCGCGCCAGGCGCATCGCCATCATCGTGGCCTCGGTGCCGGACGAGAAAAAGCGCACCATCTCGGCCGAAGGCACCAGCTCGCAAACCCATTCGCCCCAGCGGACCATGTTTTCGTGGCTCGCGCCCAAGTGCGTGCCGCGCGTGAGCTGCTCGGCGACCTTGCCCATCACCACCGGATGGTTGTGACCGAGCAACAGCGCCCCGTGGCCCACTACGAGGTCTATGTAACGATTGCCGTCGAGGTCCCACTTGTAGGCGCCGTCCGAATGGTCCATGTAGAGCGGGAACGGCTTGTGAATGCGCTGATCGTGCTCGATTCCGTCGGGAAGAACGCGCTTGGCGCGCTCGTTCATCTGGAGGCTCTTCAGGCATTTTTCCTCGAAGAGGCTCTCGATTCTCAACGCGGGCTTTACTTCGGTAGTCGCCATGTGGTGTACCCCCAACCGCCTCCGCGGGGTAAATCAGTCCCCGGCTGCGGCGGGGCCTTCATCATCCTGTCGCATCGAAGTTATCACAGCTATGTGAGCGGATCAAAGCAGCGTGCCGGGCCGGCATATGCGAGACACCGGTAGAGAGGGCAGACTGTGCAGCCGGCGGGCATGTGTGCGCTCGATTCCCATCCTGTCTCAGATCTTCCCGAACCTGTTCGGAGGATCGACAATCGATTAGTCGACGCACCGAATCGGATGCTCGGTATCGAAGATATGGGTTGGCGCAAAGCGAGCGGGATGAGCGAATGCCGGATATGCGCGGCGGGGGTGCTGGTCGGGCACAGGCAGTAGGGGCGGGTTGGGCACAGGTGGTAGGGGCGGGTTTCAAACCCGCCCCTACTGCTAGTCAGCGGCGCGCGAGATTCCTCAGCGGCCTTCGGAATGACAGTGGGGGTGCGACGGAAGGCGAAACTGCCACTCCGGGCGAGACTGTCATTCCGGACAACGGTTGTCATTCTGAGCGAAGCGAGGAATCTGCCACCGAAAGCCAACCGCGCATGACCAACGAATCAGAACCTTCACGCTTTCGGACGGCGTAGCGGAGTCCGGCAGGCTGGCTCGAACGGAGGCTAAAGGCTAGCGCGGCTCCGTTACGGCTGGCCCCCGGTCATGGCCTCGTCCAGCAGTTGCGCGATGTGGACGACGCGGGCGTTGACGCCGCGGGCCTTCAGGCCGCCGGCGACGTGCATCTGGCAGCCGGGGTTGGTGGTCACTACCATGGTCGCTTCAGTCGCCGTGATGTTGTCGAGCTTGTCGTCGAGGATCCCCATCGATATCTCGGTGTTGAGCGCGCTGTAGATGCCGGCGTTGCCGCAGCAGAGCACCGAGTTGCGCATCTCCACTAGTTCGACGCCGGGGATCGACCTGATTAGCTCGCGCGGCTCGTCTACGATCTTCTGCGCGTGCCGCAGGTGACACGCCTCCTGGTAGGTCACGCGCGCGTCGATGGCGCCCAGATCGGCGCCGACGCCTGTTTCGGCCAGCCACTCGCTGAAATCCTTGACCTTCGCGGCCACCGTCTTGGCCCGGTTCGCGTAGTCGGGATCGTCCGCGAGGATGTCCCCCCACTCCTTCATCGTCGATCCACATCCGGCCGAGTTGACGACTATCGCTTCGACGTCGGATTTTTCAAACGCCCGCACGTTGGCGCGGGCGAGATCGCGAGCGGTTTCGCGGTCCCCGTTATGAAAGCTCAGCGCGCCGCAGCAGACCTGATCCTTTGGCAGCACCACTTCGCAGCCGGCGCGGGACAGTACACGCAGCGAGGCCTCGTGGACTTCCGAGAAAGCAATGCTCATGATGCATCCGGACAGGAAGGCCACCCGGCGCCGCGCCTCGCCCTGGGCGGGCACGAACTCGACCGAGTCGGCGTCCACAAACCTGTCCGAAATCACCGGCGTCAGGGCTTCCGCGCTCGCGAGATTGCCGGGCAGGAGCTTCAGGACGCCGCTGGACCGGACCAGACGCTGCAACCCCGAACGCTGATAAAACCGCAGCAGCCGGGCCGCCAGCTTCAGCCGTCGGGGGCTTCGAAACAGGTGACGCAGAACGACGTTGGCCACGCGAATGCCTCGCGGCACGTTGCCCGCCGCCGTCAACTGGCTGCGCGCCGCCTCGACCAGCGGGCCGTACCGCACTCCAGACGGACATGCGGTCTCGCAGCCCCGGCAGTCGAGGCACAGGAAGATGTGCTTGGAGAACGATGCCTCGGTTAGCGACAGGCGGCTTTCGTCGACCGCCTTGATTAGCTGAATCCTTCCCCGCGGAGAGTCCATCTCGACCCGCAGCAACCGGTAGGTCGGACACTCGTTGAGGCATAGCCCGCAATGAATGCACGTGTTGATCAGCCGGGGATCGGGCGCGTCGACGTTCGTAAAGCCGACCATTTCTTCAAGCGTCATCTCGGTTTCCGCGGCCAATCAGATTCCCCCCACGAACCGCCCGGGGTTCAGGGTGTTATTTGGATCGAACTTTTCCTTGATGGACTTCATGATCTCAAGCGCGACCGGATCGACGGTCCCGCCCCAAACGTCGAGGCCGTCCTTGACGGCGGGCGGGCAAGACTCCACGACGATCGACCTCGAACCGCCGCCGAGACGGCCGCGCAGCAACTCTATCGCCGACCTGACCGCGGCCGGACTGGTATCGGCTTCGTAGATCGCCGCGTGGCAGCTTCCGTTCAAGGCTCTTCCCCAGACCATTGCATTCAGACCGGCCGACTCCGCCGCGGCCAGCACTTCGTCGAACATGCCGGGAACTTCCGACGACAAAACCGATATTTTGCAGATTGCCGCTCCGGCGGCCGCCGCCGCGACCTGCATCTCGCGCGCGTTCTTCCAGATCAGCTCCTGTCTTTCGCCGGTCAGAACCTCTAGTTCGGCGGCTTCGGAGCAAATCGATTTAGTATCCTGAATCTGCCTGTCCACCGCCTTGCGACTGCCCGCGAATTTTACGAGCAGTCCCCGCTCGCCGGTCGCGGTCCCGTTGGCGGAAACGCGGCTCAAGGCCTGCGAATCGAAAAGTTCCACCGAGCTCGGCATCAGCACCGAGTCCACCAGCGCGTCAACCGCCTTGGAGGCGGCCTTTGCCGGCAGCGCAGCCAGCACGCTCTTCTCGGCCGCCGGCAGTGGTTGCAGCTTGAAGTTCGCTTCGACAATCACGCCCAGAGTTCCCAGCGAACCTGTGTAGAGCTTATTGAGATCGTAGCCCGTGACGTTCTTTACGACTTTGCCGCCGGCTTTGGTGACGAGTCCGTCGGCGTGCGCGACCCTGATGCCTATCAGCTGATCTCTGGCGGCGCCGTAGGCCGCCCGCAGCGGCCCGCTGCTGTTCGCGGCCAGGATTCCGCCAATCGTCGCGGTCTCGCCGTTGGGCGGGTCGAGCGGCAGAAACTGGTTCTCTTCGGCCAGGGTCGCTTGCAGTTCCGCGAGCCTGATGCCGGCCTGCACCGATACCGTCATGTCGGCGGGAGTGTATTCGAGCACTTTGTCAAGACGCGCGGTGGAGACGCATATCCGGTAACCCGAAGGAACGTTGCCGAGCGCCAGCTTGGTTCCGGACCCGCGCGGAATGACCGCCGCCCGCGCGTCGTCGCCGACCTTCAGGACGGCCGCCATCTCTTCCGCGGTGCGTGGCTCTACGTAGATTTGCGGCGCCAGGCCGTCCACCGACCATTCGTCCAGCGCCGCGCCCGAAGCCACTTTTTGCCCCGCGGCGGCGTCGGTTATCGACGCCGCCAGGTTTTCGATTGAAGTAGACAAGCGCTCAGCTCGCTTCCGCGGATGCTCTCAACCAACAAGTCTATTGGCGCGGACGGATACGGGCGAGAATGGCCTTGTTCTGGCCGCTGTTTCCTTCCCGGGCGGCTGGCGCCGCTCAGCCGCCGCCAAGCTCCCGCGACCGGCGGTAAGCGGCCTGAATTGCCTTCGCGAACGTCGCCCTCAGCGCCCCTCGCTCCATCTCGTCCAGCGCCGCCGCCGTTGTGCCGCCGGGCGAAGTAACGTCACCACGGAGGTCGGCGGGATGCCTTCCCGCGCTCTCGACCAGCGCCATGGTCCCCTGGATCGTCTCGATAGCCAGGCGGTGAGCAAGGTCTCTCGGAAGCCCGATCCCGACGGCGGCGTCAATCCACGCCTCGAGCACTAGCAGCGCGTAGGCGGGACCGCTGGCGCTCACGGCGGTTGCCATGTCGAGATGGCGTTCGTCCTTGCTAAATATCTCCGCGCCGAACGCTCCCAGTATTCGGATTGTCTTCTTGAGATCGTCCTCGTCGACTCCGTGGGCGGCTGTCCAGAGCGTGACGCCGCGGCCGATTTGCGTCGGTGTGTTCGGCATGGCCCGAACCACCCGATCAGTTCCCGTGACCGCGCCAAGCGTGCTCAGACTCGCCCCGGCGACGATTGAGATGACTAGCTGCTGGGGCCGCAGACCCGGACGCAGCGCCGCGCCCGCCGCCGCCAGATCCTGAGGCTTGACCGCAACCAGCACCGTGTCCGCGCCGTCTGCCGCCTCCGCCAGATTGCCGGTCGCCAGGACCCCCAGCTCCGATTCGACTCTTGCTCGAATCTCGCTTGAAACATCGCACGCGACGACCTGACTCGCTTCGTAGATTTCGTTCTTCAGCAGGCCGCGAATCGCCGCGCTCCCCATCGCGCCGGCGCCCACGAAACAGATTCTTGAGGACACCTATTCCTCCGCTCCGCGCCGAGAGGTTGCGACCGTCGAACCGGGCACGCGCTCTACTCGGAGAATTCGATTGTGTATGTGCCGCCGTCCCACGTAAATGCTACAGGAGCGTTCGTCTCGGAGCGCGCGCCCGGCGCCGTGCGAGCCGTGCCGCGGGCGAGCGCCCGGGCCGTCGCGATAACCCTGCTTCCACGCGGGCCGCCGCCCGCCACTACGGTTTCCACGCCTGTCCGCCTCAAAAAGTCCGGCTCGGTGTATCCCGGATGGTAACGCTCCGGGAGCAGCAAGACCGTTGCCCGCCAGGCCGGCGGCGGGCTGATGAGAGGCGCGCCGAACGGCGGTATCAGAATCGAGAACCCGTTCGAGTCAATCCGCAGGGCCGGATCGGCAGACCGGCCGGGGCTCCATACCGCCTCGACGGTGGTCTGCTCGTCGATCTCGATGCTCGGCGGAAGTCCCTCCAGCCGCACCTGGTCGGGCATGTCCAGCGTAGCCGCCCAGATTCGGGATATTGTGCGGTGCTCAGCGACGGCGGCGGTCAGATCGGTCGAGTTCGGGCCCGCGTCGCGAAGCATCAAAACGTCGATGTTGCGGTCATGGAACGGGAACAGACGGTCGATCAGGCGCGGGTCGTGCGCCGAGCCCGCGATCACGAAATTCGCTCCCGACTCCGTTCTGCCGTACACGGTAGGCGCTCGTCCGTTGAGCAAGACTGTCAATCGGAGTCCCGAATACTCGGTCGCCGCGTCGCCTATCGCCGCCGCGGACGGCAGAACCAGCAGGGCGCCCGCCGCGACCGAACCGGCGGTCCACTTTCTCGGCTTGAACCGCTTGAGGGATTCTCGAACAGCGGGTCGGGAGGCGAACCAGATGGACCCGGCGATCGCGGCATACGACGTCGCGACGGCCCATTCGGGGACTGGCGATATCCGGATCTGCGACAGCGGCAGGGTTCCCCAGAAGCGCGACAGCCAGATCAGGTATTCCAGCGGCATCCAGGCCGTCCATCCCGCGAGCTCCCGGCCTGGCAGTCCCGCAAGCGACCAGAGCGACGTTAAAGCGCCGGTCGACATCACCCACGGCGATATCGGCGTGGCCATTACGTTTGCGGGCACGGCCAGCAAACTCAGCCGGCCAAAATGGACGGCCAGCAGGGGCGACACCAGGATTTGCGCCGCCACGGCCACGGCGATCACCTCCGCCAGCAGTCGGGGCATGAAACCGAGCGCCGCGGATATCCGCGGCGCCAGCGTGACGAGTCCGAGCGTGGCCACGAACGAAAGCTGAAAACTCGCCTGTCCCAGGATGTCCGGGGCCACCAGCGTCATCGCCGCCGCCGACAGCATCAAGGTCGTCAGAAGATGACTCTCCCGCCCCACGATCCACGCGAACAGGACGAGCTCCGCCATGATCGTCGCCCGGACGACAGGCGGGTCGGCTCCGACCAGGATCGCGTATATCGGCAGGATGGCCATGACCACGAACACCGCTCTTCTGCCGAACAGAACGCCGGCGAGACGCCGAATCACGATGGCGAGCAGCGTGACGTTGTAGCCCGAAATGGCTATCAGGTGCGTCAGGCCGGCCGCGTTCAAATCGTCCATCAGAGGGCGTGGAATGTCCGCGCGAATTCCGAGCAGAATCGCCGAGAGCAGCGCCGAGTGAGGTTCGGGAAGCGCCTGCTTGATGGCCCGGTCGATGCGATTGCGAACTTCGGCCAGCAGGCCGGTCGCGCCCCCACCGGAACCCGGCGGAATCTGGACCACGGGACGGTCGATTCGGCCTATCGGGAATCGCTTCGGATCGGAGGGCGGAGGATCGTACAGCCGGAGTATCCCGCTGACTTCCAAATCCTGACCTTCGGAGTACAAAGGCGAAAACGAATAGATGCTCACCCTGCCGCCAACGGTTCGCTCCCCGTCGGGATCGTCGGAAATGGGATCCGCGGACCGGATGTCAAGCGTGAGCGGCCGCCGTTTGTCGGCATCGGGCAGCCGGATAACACGCCCGGTGACGCGAACCTCGATCCCGTGCTCGAACGTATCGAGCGAGGGCGGCTGTACGGATTGATGGGTTGCGACCCGAACCATCCCCACCCCGAAAGCCAGCAGCGTGAGGGCGGCTACCGTAGCCCGGGGCCGCCTCCACAGCGCCAGTGCGACGGCCCCCAGCGGAGCATCGCGGCCGCGCCGGCCATCACGCCGGCAGCCAGAAGCAGTTGCAATTAAGGCGCCTGTAATCCACGCGTCGCGCAACGGCGGCGCGTTCTTCAGGGAACTCGAAATCCTACATTGCCAGTCGCACTCCAGAGGTTATCTGGCAATCGCCTTTTATTCGTCACTGCACGGGTTTGCTAGAATCGCCGCCCGTCGGCAGCTTGGAGGGCTGAAAGATGGGGCGACGCCTGACCTACATATTCATCGGCATTGTTGGACTGGCCCTTTACGCGCTAGTAATCTGGTTGTCCGTCTGGTGGGAAGGCTGGATCACAGGATATCGAGATTCCATACGAGACGGGCTTTTGTTCTTCACTGCCCCCGTAGCCTTCTTGATTGCTCTCTGGCGGGCGTACATAGCAGATCGCCAAACTCGGATATCACAGGAAACTCTTTCAAACACTCGTTACCAAGAGATATCTGAAGCGCTTGTCAGCCAAGACAGGTTGCTTCGACGGGAAACCATCCAACATCTTGAACAGCTGACCCTCACTGATTCGACCCTGCGCCCAAAGGTCATTGTCCGACTCTGCACGTTTATAAGGCAGCCACCAGATGCCGATTCCTCGGACGGGGAGCTACGGGCTGATGTCGATGCAGCTATCAGCGCTCTCCTTCGTATCAGGAAGAAGGAAAAACGCACTCATTTACACCTAGATTTGACGGGAGCCAAACTGCGCTACGCCGACCTTTCCGGCAAAGATATCAGCGACATAGTATTCAATGATGCTGATTTGTCGGACGCATCTTTGTTCGCCGCCAACCTACGCGGGGCCGACCTACGAGGAGTGGATATATCGAACGCTGCGTTCGCTTATCCCGGAGGACAAGCCCCCGCAAAAGGTCTGACTCAGGCGCAGATTGACCTAGCCTTCTGGGAGGCAGGGAAAGCCCCCTATTTAGAAGGTGTGACAGATTATGATTATCTCGATGAACAGTTGGTAGCTAAGGGACGGGGCGATGACTAAAGCTGTGGATGTAGCCGCCTATATCGTGACTTCGACGAAAGAGAAAGAGATAGAAGGCCTGAAGCTCCAGAAACTTCTCTACTACTGTCAGGCGTGGCATTTGGTCTGGTACAAGGTCCCACTGTTTCCGGAAGAAATACAGGCATGGGAGCACGGGCCAGTAGTGCCAGCCGTATACGACCTCCATCGCAGGGAACTTAAAGTCTCGCTCGTGATGCTGAAGAACGGCGATCCAACCGTGTTGAGTGATAGTGAGAAAACGACCATCGACCGTGTCTTTCAGAGGTACGGTTGGGGAAGTTCCGCCTACCTTCGCTCTTTGACACACTCCGAGAAACCGTGGATCGATGCGCGGAAAGAACGGTATGACTGGGAGCCATCGAGGGACCTGATCTCAACAAAGTCAATCCGCAAATACTACAAGTCCCAACCCAAATGGGGCCCATAAGCCCCGCCGTTACAGTAGCTCGCCGTCGGACCGCTACGTCAAGCGGCGCGCCCCCGAATCTTCAAACCTGCGGCTGGCCATATTCTCAAAAGCTCCGTATCGCCGCTCGGGCCTGAGTCAGCGAAATAGCACCCGGTCTTTTATCTTTTCCACCTGGCTTCTCGTCAGGCCGGCCGCCAGCAGATCGTCGAGCGACCTGAACGGGCCGTTGAGTCTTCTGTAGGCAATCAGCTTTTCGGCGCTTACGGGGCCGATGCCGTCCAGCGTCGTAATCTCGTCGAGCTCCGCCCGGTTCAGGTCGATCTTCACGGACTCCCGTGAAGCCTCGCCTTGCTCGGGAACGTGCACCTGCTGCTCGTCGATAAGCAGCACGGCGAGATTTATCTCGTCCAGGTCCGCATTGGCGGCGCCGCCGCCCGCAAGCTCCAGGGCCTCCTCCACCCTGGCGCCTTGCTGGAACTCGTAGACGCCCGGCTTGTTTACCGCGCCGGATACGTAGACCTTCCGCGGAGGGAAGGCGTCCTGTCCGGGCGTCGAAGTGTACGCGGGCGGGTCGGACCGGCCAGTTGCGAGCTGGGCGATCTGAAGCGCGATTATCGTAGCCAGCAAAATTCCAAACAGCGCCAGCTTGTGCCTTTCGAACCATTCAGCGGGCAATAGACGCAACCCTTGCCTTCCGAATCCCGGTAACGCGATTGTTTCGAGCTTGTCCCTGAGCATATTCTGAGCCATGGGCGGTTCGACGCGGCTCACCGCGAGCCTGTCGAACGCTCGAAGCATGAATGGCCAAACGGACTGTCGCTAAGAGTAGACTCGCAATCGTGATTACGGGCGGTCTCGTTGGAATCCGTGGGTCGGGCCGGACAGAGATTCTTAAGCTTCTGGCAGCCGGCGCGAGCTTTTCGGCGAGCCTGGGCCGCATCGACCAGCTCGTATCCCATGTCACGCCGCCCGATGAGCGCCTGACGAATCTGGGTTCGCTGCTGGATGTGAAGGAGACCACGCCGGCGTCGTTCACGCTAATCGATTACAGCTCGGTGGGCTTCGGCGAGGCTGGTGATCGGCAGGCCGAATGGGTCAGCGCGGTCCGTCCGGTTGACTTGCTCGCGCCGGTGATTCCGACGTTTCTCGACGGCGACGATTCCGAAGCGTTCAGGTCGCGGCTGCAAGAGATATCCTCCGAGCTGATAGTCGCCGACTTGCTGGTGGTCGAATCGCGACTCAGAAAGCAGGCGACGGAAATCAGGCGCGCGCCCAGGGCCGAGCGTGCCGGGCTCGAACGCGAGCGCGCATTGCTGGTCTCGTTGCAAGAGGGTCTCGAATCGGGAACGCATCTGCGTGCGATCGGCGTAGGCGATCAGGACCGGCGGCTGATGGCGGGGTTCGGCTTTCTGACTCTCAAACCAGCCGTCGTTCTGATAAACACTGCCGAAGACGACGCGATGAGCTGGGGGCGGCTCGTGGACCAGGTAGCGGAAATTTGGCCTTATCCGCATACGGCCGCCGCCGCGGTTTCGGCCCAGATCGAGGCCGAAGCGGACCAGCTCGAGCCCGGCGACCGCCGCGAGCTGCTGGAGTCCTACGGGATCGCCGGAAGCGCAATCGAAAGGGTGAGCCGGGCGGTTTACCAAGCCGCGTCCATGTCAACCGCCTACACCTGGAACGCCTCGCAGGTTCAGGCGTGGCCGGTCCCGGCGGGCACGAACGCGGTTGGATTTGCCGAGATGATTCACAGCGACATCGCGCGCGGATTCATCAGCGCCGAAACGGTCGCATACGACGACCTGGCGGCGGCCGGCGCGCACTCCGAGGCGAGACGCCGCGGCGCGGTAAGAAAGGAAGGCCGCGACTACCTCGTCAAGGACGGCGACATCGTGCAGGTCTTGTTTTCCCGGTAAGCGGGCCGCGGGCTATGCAGGGTTTGAATGGGCCAGTCCGACAAGCCGGTCGATGGAATCGATTTCGCTGTTTCGCAGGTAAGTTTCGATTCCGTCAACCACTTCCAGCGCGGCGGTCGGTCTGACGAAGCTGGCCGTTCCCACCTGTACGGCGGACGCTCCGGCCAGAATGTATTCGAGCGCGTCCTCCGCGCTGCCGATACCCCCCGCGCCGATAATGGGGATATCGACTTCCGGCCATGCCTGGTAAACCAGGCGTACCCCCACCGGGCGCACCGCCGGGCCGGACAGGCCGGCGAATTTCGCGCCGATGAACGGACGGCGCTTTTGAATGTCGATCTTCATACTGAGAATCGTGTTCATAATGGTCAGCGCGTGAGCGCCCGCTTTCTGGGCTGCCACCGCCAGCGGACGGATATCGGTCACGTTCGGGGATAGCTTGACGATCAGCGGCAGGCTCGTCGCTTCGAGAATCGCTCTGGTCGCCAGGGCGAGTAATTCGGGATCGGTGGCGAATTCCATACCGTCTTCGACGTTGGGGCATGAGAAATTCGCCTCGATCGCCGAAACGCCCGGATAGCCCTCCAGCGCCGCCGCCAGGTCTCTAAACTCCCAGGCCGAACCGCCCGCGATGCTGACGATGACCGGCATCCCCAGCGACGCCCACGCCCTTCCCTCGCGAGCCAGCAGTCCCTCGATCCCGGGGTTGGGCAGCCCTATTGAATTGAGCATCCCCGACGGCGTCTCGACCGTCCTGGGGGTGACGTTTCCCCGGCGCGGACGGGGCGTAACCGTTTTGGTCACTAGGGCTCCCAGCTTCGCGAGGTCGACAATCCGCGCGTATTCGGCTCCGAAACCCGAAGTGCCGGAGGCGGTCATTACCGGGTTCTTGAGAGTCAGCCCCGCTGGATGACCGGGCGCGATGTCTACCCCTGTGTAGATGTCGTTACAATCCTTGCCGCGTCGGCGGGGGGCGGCCTTGAATCAGTCACTGGAAGCTCGGGACGTGTATGCGCCGGCGAAGGGTATCTACGGGGTGTGCGCAGCATGTGGTATGCACACGCGCGGCCAGCAAACTAGCGACAATATGTTGGGTGTGTCCGGCGTGAAAAGCGTTTGGCACACGAACATTCTGTTAACATCGACCCCCGTGGGGTCAACAGCATTTAATGTAACTTAAGGTGGGACTAATAATAGCGGTCGCCAACCAGAAGGGGGGCGTCGGCAAGACCACGACCACCGCGAATCTCGGGGCGGGACTGGCTTTGCGGGGATACAGAGTGCTCCTCATCGACATGGACCCGCAGGCGAATCTCACCGCCACCTTTGGACTCGAACGCAGTGTCGACAAGACCATCGGCGACGCGTTGATGGATCGAAGCGCCGATCCTCCGATCCTGCGTGTCGCCGACGTCATAGGGCTTGAGATTGACGTTATGCCCTCGGACCTGAATATGGCCTCGATTGAGACAAGCCTGGCCAACAAGGTGGGGCGCGACAGCCGGCTTCGCGACCAGCTAAGCAAGGTCGTTTCAGATTACGACTTCATTCTCATCGACACTCCGCCCTCGCTCGGGCTGCTGACGGTCAACGCCCTGGTTGGAGCCGATTGGGTGATAATCCCGACTGAGGCGCGATTCTTCTCCTTGCAGGGCCTCGAAATGCTGGATGAAAGTATCAATGAGGTTCTGTACCTGAACCCGAAGCTGAAAATCCTGGGGATCGTTCTAAGCAAGTTCGACCGAAGGCTGCGCGAAGAAAGCAGCGTAAGCAAGTTTCTGCGTGAGAAGTGGGGGCCGGCGGTCTTCGAGACTCCGATCCCGGTGAATAGCAAGATTCTTGAGGCGTCGAGCGCCGGAGTTTCGGTATACGCGTACAAGGGCGCCCGGAAAGCCAAGGGTATATACGACGCATTGGTAGAGGAGGTCGTGGCGCGTGCCTGAGAAGAGAGCCGCTCCATTTGATCCGCGCCGGCTGAGCGATCGCCGCCGTCCGGAAAACGTAGTGGGCAAAATGTTCCGCGGCGACCACGCGGCGGGTGAGGGACTCACCGAGATCCGTATCTTCGGAGTCGGCGGGGCCGGCAACAACGCCATCAATCGCATGGTCGACGCCGGGTTGTCCGGCGTCGACTTCGTGGCGGTCAACAGCGACGCGCAGGACCTCGCCCGGTGCAGCGCGACTCACAAGATCGCCATTGGCGACCGCACCGCCCGCCGTCTCGGCGCGGGCGGCGATCCCGCGGTCGGAGAACGCGCCGCAACCGAAAGTCAGGCTGATCTCGAGGTGGCGGTCGCCGGGGCGGAAATGGTCTTCGTCACCGCCGGAATGGGCGGCGGCACCGGAACCGGCGCCGCGCCGGTCATCGCGCAGCTCGCCAAGGAAGCCGGAGCCTTGACGGTAGCCGTCGTCACTACGCCCTTTTCGTTCGAAGGCTCACGCCGGCGGCTTCATGCCGAGATGGGAATCGAAGCTCTAACCGGCAACGTCGACGCGAGCGTGGTCATCAACAACGACCGCCTTCTCGGCGCCGTGCATAAGAAAACCACCATGTCCGACGCGTTCGTTCACGCCGACGGCATGTTGCTGAGCGGCGTCCGCGGAGTGACGGACCTCATAACCAACGTCGGTCTCGTCAACGTCGATTTCGCCGACATAAGGAGCATCGTCCGAAATGCCGGATCGGCGCTGCTAGGCGTGGGATCGGCTGCGGGCGAATCGCGCGCCAGAGCTGCTCTCGAAGAGGCGATTCGGTCGCCGCTCATCGATACCACGCTCGACGGGGCGGCCGCGATTCTCGTCAATATCACCGCCGGCGAGGACTTGGGAATTCACGAAGTCGAGACGGTTGTAAAAGGTCTTTCCGAAATGGCCCGGCCGGACGCCCGCATCGTCTTCGGCGCGGTGGTCGATCCCAGACCCACGCATTCGCTTACGGTGACGATAATCGCAACCGGGCTGAGCGGACCCGAATCGCGGCCGATGATGGCTGCGCCGCGCCAGGCGCCCGCGTCAGCCCGCCCGGACCCTGCGAGCGGTCATAGGCGCTTCGCCGACCCCGCCCCCGTTGCGGCGAAGCGGGAACCTGTTCCTCGGTCCGAGACTAATCGGGCTCCCGGGCCTGCGCAGGTCGCTCCCGAACCTGTAATGCGCCGGCTTGACATGAGTTCCCCAGTCGACTCGGACGACGTGCGGGTCCCCGCATTCATTCGCCGGCGGCATCGCACGTAATAGCCATTCGTCCAGGCTTCGCTGGGTGGCGGTGCAGTTTTTCGACCGAGCCGTTTCACTGCAACGCCCCCGGTTTCGCAGTTTCGCCAAACGGCGGCTGTAAGCTTTCAGAATGTTCTCAACCTCCAGCGTCTCAGTCGAAGCGGTGCGGAATAGCTATCCGCTTGTCTGCGCCTGGTTGACCGGAGGCAGGCCCGGCCGAACCAGCCTGGCCCCGGCCGAGCTGCTTGCAATCGCCCTCGATCAGTCCGGCGATCCCGAGTTCCTGGCCCGGCTCAAGCTCGCGGCGGAAGAGCGGGCGGCAGCCGGAACGCCATTGAGCACGGTCTTGTCCACCGCTTGCGCGGCTTTGAATTCCGGTCTCGGAGAAGCGTTTACCGTCGATGGCGCGGCGAATGCCCGGGAAGAGCTCGCCGACCGGCGCGAGAGGCTTGCAAGGGTAGTGCTGGAGGCAATCTCCGAGGTCTGGAACGGCGCCGGTCAGCCGGGTCTGAATGGCTACGACCGATCCAGAAGCAGCGTCGAGGCCAGCCTCGACGCCATCAAGAAAATCAACGCCGCCGCCAACTCCTCGCTCGATCTCAAGGAGACCACGCGGTTAACCGCGCGCGCGATAGCGGACGTTATGCAGGTGGAAGAATGCTCGGTGTTCATACTCGACGAGCAGACCAACAAGCTGATCCTCGACGCGACTCACGGAATGAATCCGGAGCTTGTCGACAAAGTGTCGCTGGCTATCGGAGAGGGGCTGGCCGGAGTTGCGGCCGAGCTGGGTAAGCCGATAGCGGTCCGCGACGCCTGGAAAGATCCACGGTTTCATTTCGTTCCCGGCCTGCACGAAGAGAAGTACCGAAGCATCCTGGTTGTCCCGATAGTCCTGTTTACCGTGAACCGCCTGCTGGGCGTGTTGAGCATGCACAGCCGCGAATATCGGGACTTCACGGCGGTCGAAATCGAGTTCGTGGAGACGGCGGCCGGACAGCTTGCCATGGCGATATGGAACGCCCGCATCTACGAGCAAACGGATGCCGAGCTGCACCGGCGCATCGATGAGCTAACGACGTTGCAGCGCACCGGGCAGACCATTACTTCAAGCCTCGACTACCGCAAGGTGCTGGATGCCATCGTGCACCGGGCGGCGTACATCGTCGACGCCGACAAGGCCGCCATATTCGAGCTGGACGAGGAGACGGAGCGGCTTTCCATCGTCGCCGCCCATCAGCTTTCCGAGCCGTACCGCCGGCTGACGCTTGCGATAGGCGAAGGCGTTATGGGTACCGTGTTCGAGACCCGGCGGCCCATCATCGTCGCCAATGCTCTGGAGGACCCGCGGCTCGCGGTTTCAAAGGAACTCATACACCAGGAGGGATACACGTCGATGTTGTGCGTGCCGCTAACCGCTCGCGGCAAGGCGCTGGGCGGAATCAGCGTGTACACAAACGAGTTCC
This sequence comes from Chloroflexota bacterium, assembly GCA_965263025.1. Lineage (GTDB taxonomy): Bacteria > Chloroflexota > UBA11872 > UBA11872 > VXNJ01 > JAPOVO01. The sequence continues at coordinate 2,223,721 of OZ253578.1, forward strand.
ACGAGTTCCCTCCCGATACGGTAAGGCTGGTGCAGGCGTTTGCCGATCAGGCCGCCATAGCAATGGAGAACTCGCGCCTGTATCAAGAGACCAGGGATGGATTCGAGCGGAACAGCCTGCTGCTCCGCGAGCTGCATCATCGCGTGAAGAACAACCTTCAGACGGTCGCGTCGCTGCTTTCGTTACAGGCAAGACACACCAATTCAATCGAAGCCGCGGACCTGCTGAATCTGAGCGCCGGGCGAATCGCGGGCATGGTCGCCGTGCACGACCTGCTCTCGGGCCGCAAGCTGAACGTAACCACGATCGTCGAGATCGTTCAGGCGATCATGGACATGGTGCGATCGGACGTTTCCGCCGCCGGCCAGGACATCTCGCTGGAGGTCGAGGGCGACCGGGTCGAGATCGACGCCGACAAGGCGATGGTGATCGCTCTGGTCGTAAACGAGCTGATATGGAATGCCATCATCCACGCGTTTGCCGGTCGTGAAGGGGGTTCGATAGGGATCGCCATCGGACACGATGGCCGCCGGGTTCGCGTAACCGTGCGTGATGACGGACCTGGTTTGCCGGCGGACTTCGACGTGCGCCGGGACGCCGGGCTTGGGCTCGAGATCATCCGTCAGCTTGTGACCCGAGACATGGCCGGGACGTTCGATATCCGGTCCGACTCCGGCACCATCGCCACGGTGGCGTTCACGCTCTAGCCGGGGAGGCCTCCACTAGCGGCTCTGGCACGTTTACGGCGCCTGATTAGTCTTCGGCCGCCGAGAATTACCAGGAATATCCCCAGCAGGTTTATCGCGCCGCCGATTATTGAAGCAACGCTTGGGATTTCGGCGAGCACGATAGCCGCCAGGATAACGCCGCCGGTGATCTCCTGAGTCGCAACCAGGTTGGTTTTGGTTGCCGATATGTAGCGCATCGAGGCGTTGTAGAGCGTGTGTCCGATCCCGATCGGGAGGATCCCGCTCAGCGCGATCGCCCCCGCCCTACCCCACGTGTAGTCGCTGCGGTCGAAGTCCGACAACGCGCCGTAAAGCGCAAACGGCAACGCCCAGATGGCGGCCCAAACGTAGACGCGAGACGTATACGCGAAAACGGACATCGAGGCCCGGCGAATACGGCCGATGATCGAATAAGCGGCGAAGAATATCGCGGAGACAAATGCGAGGCCATCGCCCGCCAACATCCGCGCCGTTAGCGTCCGCTCGAATCCGGTGAGCACGGCTATTCCAATGATCGACAAGCCGATCCCGGCTATCTGAACTGGCCGAAGCCGCTCACCGAGCACGCGAATCGAGGCGATTGCGATTATCGCTGGAGCCAGATAGACGATCGACAGCGCGTGAGCGATCGAGGTCAACGCCAGCGCGCCGACGAATGTGATGAAGTGCAGCGCCATTACCGCCCCGAACAGCGAATAGGGCCGGGCGTCGCCGACCCATCCGCGCAGCTCCGACCGGACGAACGCTATTGCCGCGACGAAGACAGCCGCCACCGCCAGACGTCCGAACGCCACTTCCAGGGCCGATATCGGAAACGCCATGCGCACCAGTATCGAGGCCATGCCGAGCAGAACGGCCCCGGAGCCGATTAGAGCGAATCCCCGCGTCTCGTCGGAAGTCATCGAGCCGCGCCGTCCCGCGGCCTCTTCGGACCGGTCAGACTCCGGATTCCCAGTCCCACAGCAATTCGCCCATGTCGAACACGGGGCCCTCGGTGCATACGCGCTTCGGTCCGCGGCGGGTCGGATGCACGCAGCTGTAGCAGACCCCCACGCCGCACGCCATCCGGGCTTCCAGCGCCATTTGCACCGGCTTGCGCGCGGACGAACGGACTGGACTAAGGCGTCCTAAACCAACTTCGAGCGCCCGCAGCATCGGGTTCGGCCCGCAGGCGAAGACCTGATCGCACCAGCCGAACCAGTGCTCGACGAGATCGACGACGCTGCCCTTCGCGCCGAAACTGCCATCGTCGGTAGCGGCGTGGAACTCGGTCGATACGGGAATGAACTCGGGCGGCACAAGTCCCTCGGCGGTCCTGGCCCCGTTTAGCATCACGCACTCGATGCCGGCGCTCTCGGCGTCGCCGGCGAGCGCGACAAGCGGTCCCATGCCGATACCCCCTCCAACCATAAGGACGCGCTGGGAGCCCGGGGCGAACTCAAACGTGCTGCCCAACGGGCCCAGCGAATCTATTAGATCGCCCGGCCGGCGCCGCGCAAGCCACTCCGAACCCCTACCTACCGCATGGTAGAGGATCGACGCGCGCGCCGACTGCGAGTCAATTGCCGACAGGCTGTAGGGACGCCGGAGCAGCGGATCTTGCGATTCCGAGTTAATCATGTGCACGAACTGCCCGGGGCGTGATGATGAAACTATCTCCGGGGAATCAAAGGTGATCCAGTGCAGGATGTCGGAGATTTGCGCGTTGCTCGTGACTCGAGCCGGCGCGAGAGCCGGCATCAGCCGGCGTTAGCCCCGCGGGCTGAGCCTGCGGCCCCCCTCACCCTAGCCCTCTCCCTCGAAGGGGAGAGGGGACGCGCTCGAGGAACGAGAGGACACCGAGATGCCGCGCTTGTCGTCTTCCTCATGCCGGCCCTCCGCGGGAGAGGGGACGCGAGGTCTGCCGACCTGTTGGTGGTGCGCTTGTGTAGCCGGCGAGCGGCCTGACTCGATAGCCCTGCCGGCCGGTGGCGAGCGCGCTGGCCAGAGCGCGGGCGGTATCGATCGAGGTCAGGCATGGGACGTGCGATTCGGCGGCCGCGCGGCGCATGTGGAAACCGTCTTGCAGGATGTCTCGTTCGCCCGTGAGCGTGTTTACGACTAGCGTGGTCGAACCGCCGCGAATGGCGTCGATCACGGATGGGTTTCCGGTCCTCATCTTGCTGACGGTCTGTACTTCCAGACCCCGTTCCCGGAGGTATCGGGCGGTGCCTTCCGTGGCAAGCAGCGAGTAACCCAGTTTCGACAAGGTTGCCGCGATTTCGCCGCATTCCGGTTTATCCCGGTCGGCGATGGAAAGCAGAACGGAGCCTTCGCTGGCGAGCGCAAGTCCGGCGGCCGCCATGGCTTTGAACAGCGCGGGCGCGAATTCTACGTCTATCCCCATCACCTCGCCCGTCGATTTCATCTCCGGACCGAGAAACGTATCGACGCCCGAAAGCTTCGACATCGAAAAGACAGGCGCCTTTACCGCCACGAGGTTCGGGCTTGGCAAAAGCCCGCCGCCGTATCCGAGATCGCGCAGCGTTTTCCCAAGCATTATGTTCGTGGCGAGTCTGACCATCGGCACGCCCGTTACCTTGCTCAGGAAGGGGACCGTCCGGCTCGCGCGCGGATTAACTTCTATCACGTAGACCTCGTCGCGCCAGATGACGTACTGGATGTTCACGAGGCCCCTGGCGTCGATCGCGCGGCAGATGTTCTCCGTGTGCTCGACGATTTTCCGCCGGGCCGCGTCGCTGATGTCCATCGCCGGGAAGACTGCCATGCTGTCGCCCGAGTGGACACCCGCGCGTTCGATGTGCTCCATGATCCCGGGAATCAGCGCTTCGGAGCCGTCCGCGATGGCGTCGACTTCGACTTCCTTGCCGTCCAGATACTTATCGATCAGCACCGGATGCCGCGGCGACGGCTGGGTTACCCGGGTCACGTAGCTCTCCAGGCTCTCGCGGTCGGTGGCTATCTCCATCGCCCTCCCGCCCAGCACGTAAGAGGGGCGGGCCAGCACGGGATATCCGAGCCGCTCGGCGACCTCCAGCGCGTCCTCGATTCTTCGCACGGTGGCGCCGGGCGGACGCAGGATTCCCAACCGCTCGAGCAGCGCGTCGAACTTCTCCCTGTCCTCGGTCATGTCTATGGAGCTGAAGTCGCTGCCGGCTATCGACGCGCCCAGGCTGTACAGGGACGATGCCAGGTTGATCGCCGTCTGACCGCCGAACTGAACGACGACCTGCGGCGGCCGACCGTTGGTCTCGTTTTCGATTACGTCGGCGACGCTTTCCTCATCCAGAGCCTCGAAGTAAAGGCGGCTGGACGTGTCGAAATCGGTGCTGACGGTCTCGGGGTTGCTGTTGATTATCACGCTTCGGAATCCGGCTTCCTCCAACGCCCAAGCCGCGTGAACGCTGCAGTAATCGAATTCGATGCCCTGGCCGATTCGAATGGGTCCGGATCCGATGACCACCGCCGTGGGGCGGTCGGAAGCCTGGGCCTCGTTTTCCATCTCGTACGCGCTGTAGTAGTACGGCGTGTACGCTTCGAATTCGGCGGCGCAGGTGTCCACGATCTTGTATGTGGGGCGCAGCCCCCAATCGGCGCGCATCTCCCTGACGCGCATTGGCAGTTCGCCGCTCAACTCGCCGATCATCGCGTCCGAAAACCCGAGCCGCTTGGCCTCCCACATCAGGCCGGCGTCGAGCGGTTCTTCGAGCAGCCGCAGCTCCATTCGATAGATGTTGGCCATCTTCTCGATAAAGAAGACGTCTATTCCGGAGCGTCGGGCGATTTCTTTGGGAGACGCGCCGCTGCGCAGAACTGCCATGATGGCCCAAAGACGCTGGTCGTTGGCGTTTTCTACCAGCCGCCACGCGGTTATCTCGTCGGCCCACGCGGCATCCTGCCACAGCAGGCTCCGGCCGCCCAGCTCTATCCCCCGCACCGCCTTGTTGAGCGCGGCCTCGACCGTGCGCTCGATCGCCATCACCTCGCCCGTGGCCTTCATCTGCGAGCCGAGATTGCGGTCGCCGGCGGGGAATTTATCGAAGGGCCATCTCGGAATCTTCAGAACCACGTAGTCGAGCGCCGGTTCGAAGGCGGCGGTCGTCTCGCGGGTGATTGGATTGGCGATTTCATCGAGCCGTTTACCGACGGCGATCTTGGCCGCTATTCGCGCGATCGGGTATCCGGTGGCCTTCGACGCCAGCGCCGACGACCGGCTCACGCGAGGGTTTACCTCGATCACGCAGTAGTCGAAGGACTTGGGATTGAGGCCGAACTGGATATTGCACCCGCCCTCGATCCGCAACGACCTGATGATCTTTAGCGACGCCGAGCGGAGCATCTGGTACTCCTTGTCGCTCAGCGTCTGGCTTGGTGCGATTACCACCGAGTCGCCCGTGTGGACGCCCATAGGATCGAGGTTTTCCATGTTGCAGACCGTTATGCAGTTGTCCGCGGCGTCGCGCATTACCTCGTATTCGATCTCTTTCCAGCCTTCGAGATACTCCTCTACAAGCACCTGGCCGATCGGGCTGGTGTCCAGACCGACCATTACCGCCGAGTCGAACTGGTCGGCGTTTCGGGCAATTCCACCGCCCGTGCCGCCCAGCGTGTAGGCCGGACGAATGATCAGCGGGAATCCGAGTTCGGACGCGACTTCCCACGCTTCGGGAAGCGACCCGACGCTGCCGCTGCCGGGAATAGGCTCGCCGATCTCGCGCATAAGGCTTCGAAAGCGGTCCCTGTCCTCGGCGCGCTCGATCGCCTGGATCGAGGTCCCAAGCATCCGCACGCCGTACTTCTCCAGGATGCCGGCGTCGCTCAGGGCCTTGGCAAGGTTTAGGCCGGTCTGCCCTCCCAGGGTCGGCAATAGTCCGTCCGGCCGTTCCATCTTGATTATCCGCTCGATTACCTCGACGGTGAGCGGCTCGATGTAGACGATGTCGGCTATTTCTTCGTCGGTCATGATCGTGGCCGGGTTCGAGTTGACGAGCAGGGAGGTAATGCCCTCCTCGCGCATGGCCTTGCAGGCTTGCGTGCCGGCGTAGTCGAACTCGGCGGCCTGCCCGATGATGATGGGGCCTGAGCCGATTATCAGGACTTTCCCGAGGTCAGGCGTCGCGGCCTCGCCGGTCAACCGGCCGCCTCGTTCCCGCCCGCAACGGAAAACACCATGCCCGTTTTCAAACCCGCTCCCGCTCGACCATGTCGAGAAAGCGCTCGAACAGGTACTGGTTGTCCTGGGGTCCCGGAGAGGCCTCCGGGTGGTACTGGATCGAAAATACCGGCAGTGACTCATGGGCGAGTCCCTCAACCGAGCCGTCGTTCATGTTTACGTGGCTGACGTGAAAGCCGCTCCCGGCGGGAATGGACTTGGCGTCTACCTGGAAGCCGTGGTTTTGGGAGGTGATGTGCACCCGCCCGGATTTCAGGTCCTTTACCGGATGGTTCGCGCCCCGGTGCCCGAACTTGAGCCTGCTGGTCGAGGCGCCGATTGCAAGTCCCAGGAGCTGATGCCCAAGACAGATTCCGGCCAGAGGGTAGCGTCCGATGAGCCTGCTTATCGTGGTCACCGCCGTGCCGGCTCGCTCGGGATCGCCCGGTCCGTTGGCCACCAGGACTCCGTCGGGATCCAGCGCGGATATATCGCTCGCCGTCGAAGCGTACGGGAGCACCGAGACCTCACATCCACGAATGGCGAGCGAGCGGGGAATGTTCTCCTTCACGCCGCAATCGAGCAGCGCGATTCGCGGTCTCGATTCACGCACGCGAGGGGCGGGCCAAGGCTCCCACGCGCCATTGTGATCGAAGACGTAGCGGTTGGGCGTCGTTACGTTTTCGACCAGGTTTTGACTTGAAAGCGGTAGAACCGAGTTTGCGCGCGCCGTAAGCTGGTTGAGTTCCGACTCGATGCCCTCGGTCCGGCCCGTCATCCATTCAAAGTCGCTGGTTGAGGGAATGTCTTCGCCGCGAAAGCTTGCAAGCACCGCCCGACGCACTCCCCCGGACCGCAGAATGCGGACGAGCTTCCGCGTATCTATGCCGGAGAGTCCCGGAATGCCGGCGCGGCGCAGCGTGGCGTCGAGGCTCTCGCTGGCACGCCAGTTACTGCTCGTCGGAGACAGCTCCCGGACGATCAGGCCGGCGATCCATGGCCGCCGTGATTCGACGTCGATCGGATTGGCTCCGTAATTGTTGATAAGTGGATAGGTGAGCGTGACGATTTGCCCCTCGTAGGAGGCGTCCGTCGAGATTTCCTGGTAGCCGGTCATGCTGGTGTTGAACACAAGCTCGCCGGCGGCTTCGGAATCGGCCCCGAACCCTAACCCGAAAAAGTGCTCGCCAGTCTCCAGGGCAAGGACCGCCCGGCGCCTAGATGCCAAGCGCGCCCATCGCCCCGACTGGATCTTCGTTTAGATCGAATACAACGCGGCCATCGCAGATCGTCGTGAGGACCCTTCCGCGGAAAGTCAGCCCGTGGAAAGGAGAGTTTTTGCCTCGCGACTTGAAAGCCGCGGCGTCGACAACCCACTCTCTTTCGACGTCGAGCACCACTGCGTCGCCGGCCGCTCCGCTGGCGAGCGAGCCGCGTGGCAGCCGGTACACCCCGGCCCCCCGGGTAAGGCGCTCGATCAGCCGCGGCAAACCTATGTCGCCGCCGTGAACGAGCCGCATGAGCGCGCCGAAGGCGGTTTCCAGGCCCGAGATTCCGGGCGCGGCCTCCGCGTATTCCACGTGCTTCTCGTGGTTGGCGTGCGGAGCGTGATCGGTGCCAATGCAGTCGAGGATGCCGGAAGCAAGCCCTGCCCTCAACGCCTGCACGTCCTCTGCCGACCGGAGCGGCGGATTAACCCTGGTTACGGCATCGTACGGCCGCAGAGACGCGCTAGCGGGTTCCCGGCGTCCGGCGACGATTTCATCGGTGAGCGTGAGATGGTGCGGAGTTACCTCGGCAGTGACGTTTACGCCGCGGTCTTTCGCGCCGCGTATCAAATCCACGGACCGCGCGGCGCTCACGTGCAGCGCATGATACGAGCCGCCTGTCAGTTCGCAGAGCGCCAGATCACGCGCAATAATTACTTCCTCGGCTTGGACCGGGGTCGCCGTCAGCCCGAGACGCATGGAAACGGGGCCTTCGTTCATCGCGGCGTCGGCCGTCAACGTGGGATCCTCGCAGTGGTTGGCGACAGGCCGGTCGAACCGCTTGGCGTACTCGAGCGCGTGACGCATCAGCGCCGGACTCGCCAGGGTTGTTCCGTCGTCCGAAAACCCGATCGCGCCCGCCTCGCTTAGCTCGCCCATTTGAACGAGCTGTTTGCCCTCGAGTCCCATCGTTATCGCGGCCAGCGAGTAGACGTGAACCGCCCCCTGACCGGAGGCGATCTCCTGTACGGTTTCCAGCGTCGCCCTCGTATCGACGGCGGGCTTCGTGTTGGCCATTGCGCAAACGGTGGTGAACCCTCCCGCGGCGGCGGCGGCGGTACCCGTGGCTATGGTCTCCTTGTATTCGAAACCGGGTTGCCGCAAGTGGCAGTGAGGGTCCACAAAGCCCGGCGCCACGACAAGGCCCTCGGCCGGCAGCTCCCAGGCGCCGTCGGGCAACCCGAGTCCGGGGCCGACGTGTTCTATCAGGCCGTCTCGGATCAGGACGTCGCAAACTTCGTCGCGATTGGAAGCGGGGTCGATAACCCTGCCGCCGCGAATGAGCAGGTCGCGAGTCTCGCCGCGCACGGAGACTATCTTCCTCCAGCCAGCAGATAGAAGATGGCCATTCTGATGGCGAGTCCGTTGGCTACCTGGTCCTCGACGATCGAATTGGGGCCGTAAGCCACTTCCGGCGATATTTCGACGCCTTGATTCATTGGCCCCGGATGCATTACGAGCACCGCGGGACTCGCGTTGGCGAGGCGCTTTCGATTGACTCCGTAGAGGTTGGAATATTCTCGGAGATCGGGCAGCAAGCCGCCTTCCATTCGCTCTTTCTGAATGCGCAGCGCCATGACGATGTCCGCGCCGTCGATTGCCTTGTCGGCGTCCACTTCTATCGAAAGGAGTCCGTTGGCGTCGTACATGTCTTCAAAACCCGGGGGCAGCAAGGTCGCCGGACCGCACAAGACGACGCGCGTTCCCATGCGCGTAAATCCCCAGATGTTCGATCGCGCGACGCGGCTGTGGAGGATGTCGCCGATGATAACCAGCTTCCTGCCCTCCAGATCGCCGAGCTTTCGTCGGACGGTAAACAGGTCGAGCAGCGCCTGACTCGGATGCGCGTGCCAGCCATCGCCGGCGTTTATGACCGAGCATTCGAGTTCGTCGACGGCAAGATAGGGAGCGCCGGACTTGCTGTGCCGCATGACGACCATGTCGGCGCCCAGCGCCTGAATGGTCCGCAGCGTGTCGACCAGCGACTCGCCCTTTTCAACGCTGCTGCCGGACGCCGCCACGTTTATCACGTCGGCGCTCAGATACTTGCCGGCGAGCTCGAACGAGACCCGGGTGCGCGTGCTCGCCTCGAAGAAGATGTTGACGATCGTCTTTCCGCGCAGAGTGGGCGTCCGTGAGATAGGTCTGGCGAGAATCTCCGACATGGACTCGGCCGTGTCCAGGACATGCGTTATCTCGTCTCGCGAAAAGTCGTCGAGATCGAGGAGATGCTTGCGATTGAGGGGCATGGTCTAACGCGCCTCCACGGCGCCGACCCTGGCAAGCGATACCGAGTCTTCGCCGTCTATTTCCCTTATGCGCACCAGCACCTGCTCATCGCGCGCGGTCGGTAGGTTCTTCCCCACGTAGTCCGCCCTGATGGGCAGTTCGCGGTGGCCGCGGTCGACCAGTACCGCCAGCTGGATCGTTCGGGGTCTTCCCAGGTCGTTCAGGGCGTCCATTGCGGCGCGTACGGTTCGACCGGTGTAGAGCACGTCGTCCACCAGAACGACGTCTCGGCCGGCCACGTCCACGGGTATCGAAGTCGGCGTTATTTCCGGGGGCGCCATTTTCATGTCGAGGTCGTCGCGGTACATGGTGACGTCCAGCTCGCCGAGGGGCGGCTCGCTCCCCTCGATCTCGGCGATCGACCCAGCAATCCGGCTGGCGAGGGGGATGCCTCGCGTGTGAGTGCCGACGAGTACGATTCCCTCGGCGCCGCCGTTTCGCTCGACAACTTCGTGGGCTATCCGCGTTAGAGCCCGCCGCACGTCGTCCGCATCCAGTAGCCGCCGTTCCGAAGCGCGGTTGTTATCCGGCAAACGAAAAACCTCCCAGCGAAGTGTGGGAGGCCGAATCCGAGTCGATTGCCCTCAAGGGCATTGCTATCCCCGATTCCTTTCCGCCTCGCGGGGCTGGATTAAAGGACTCGGGGGATTATACGCGGCGGCGGGCGGATTCTGAAGCTATCCAACGCTTCGCCATCGTCATTCCGGCGCAACCCCCTCCTGTCATTCCGGCGCAAGCCGGAATCCAGTAACGCACTAGGCCCCACTCGGCGAACCGCTCACCAAACCCCGCCCCCCGTCATCCGTCCGCCATCCCCCCGTCATTCCGGACTTGATCCGGAATCCAGAATCCACAGCCTGGCTCTTACGCGCGGCGTCAAGGCCCGGCGGCGGCTACCAGCCTTCGGGCAGGTCGCGCACGATTACGTGGTCGCGGTGTCTGCCGGTTCCCACAAGTGAAACAGGCACTCGAGTAACCTCTTCGACGCGTTCCACAAAGCGGCGGGCGTTCGCCGGCAGCTCGTCCCACACCCGAACGCCGCCCGTATCCTCGTTCCAGCCGGCCACGGAATCGTAGACAGGCTCGACGGCCTCCAGGACCCGAGTATCCGGCACGGTGTCGATGGTGGTCCCGTTCAGCCGGTAGGCTTTGGCGAACACTAGGGGATCGAAGCCGTCCAGCAGGTCGATCTTGGTCAGCGCGAGGCTGGCGGGGCCGTTGATCGCCACCGCGTGGTTTACAGCCACCAGGTCCAGCCACCCGCAGCGGCGGGGCCGCCCTGTCGAAACGCCGAATTCACCGCCCTTGGTTCGGAGCGTCTCACCGATCTCGTTGTCCTGTTCGGTTGGAAACGGTCCTTCGCCGACGGAAGACGTGAAAGCCTTCACGACGCCGATTACCGTGCCTATCTGGTTGGGCGGAATGCCAAGGCTCACGCAGGCCCCCGCGGCTGTTGGAGTTGACGAGGTGACGTAGGGATAGTGCCCCCAGTCGAGGTCGCGCATGACTCCAAGCTGGCCGACCAGCAGAAGGTTCTTGTCGGTTGCCAGCGCGTCTTGAACCATCGGCAACGTGTCCACGACATAGGGCCGCAGCGCCTCGCCCCATTCCCGGCATTTCTCAATTGTCGAATCCAGATCGATCGGCTCAAGGCCGTAGACCGATTCGAGCAAGCGGTTCTTGGCTTCGACGATGTGCGGCAGATACTCACGCAGATAATCGGAGGCCAGCAGGTCGCCGATGCGCACTCCCGATCGCGCCGCCTTATCCGAATAAACGGGCGCGATGCCGCGTTTCGTGCTGCCCTGAAACATGACGCCGCGGCTGGTTTCGAGCGCGGCGTCCAGGGCTACGTGATAGGGCATCACGACGTGGGCCCGCTCGGCTATCCGCAACCCGGCTTCGAAGTCCAGCTCCGGAACGCGGCTCCGAAGGTCGTCGATCTCGTTGAGCAAGGCGTCGGGGTTGATAACGGTTCCCGGCCCCAGGACGTTTATTACATTCTCGCGGAAGATCCCCTCGGGCACGAGATGCAGGCCAAAGTCGCCCATCTCGTTCACAACGGAGTGACCGGCGTTGTCGCCGCCCTGGAATCGGATTACATAGTCGGCTCGCTCGGCGAGCAGATCGACGATCTTGCCCTTGCCCTCGTCGCCCCACTGTGTCCCGACCACGCAAACTACGCTCATCTATAGTCCCTCAATACCGTACGAAGTGCAGTCGAAGCGCATGTTCACAACCGCGATGAAAGTTTAGTGGCGTGGGCCGCGGCCGGCGTCGTCGGGCGCTGACCGGAATCCGGCGACCGGGCTCACGAGATCCGGCTCTCTTGCCTTATCACATTCTGTTCCAAAGGAGCGGCGTCGCGGCTTGCACATGCTTTGGCGAACCCGGTGAATAGTGGATGCGGTCGAAATGGGCGCGACTTGAATTCGGGATGGAACTGTACGCCCACGAACCATGGATGGTCTCGAAGCTCGACGATTTCGACCAGCTCTCCATCTGGCGAAAGTCCGCTAAAGATCACACCCTTCCGCTGCATTTCGTCCCTGTACACATTATTGAATTCCATGCGGTGGCGGTGCCGCTCTCCCACCGTTTCCGCTGCGTAGGCTTCCGCGGCGCGAGTGCCGGGTTTGAGCCGGCAAGGATGTGAGCCGAGCCGCATCGTCCCGCCGATGTTGACCTGGTTGTAGTAGTCGGGCATCGGCCAGACGACAGGGTCATTCACTTCGGGATCGAACTCGTAACTGTTGGCCTTGCGGATGCCCAGCACGTTGCGCGCAAACTCGATCAGGGCGACCTGCATTCCGAGGCAAAGACCAAAGAAGGGCAATCTGCAAACACGCGCGTATCGGGCCGCGGCTATCTTGCCTTCGATGCCGCGCGGACCAAACCCGCCGGGAATGACCACGCCGTGGACGCCCTCGAACTCCGCGTCTACGGAACGGGTTTCGAGAACTTCGGAATCGATCCATCTGATTCGCAGTTTGCGCCGCTGTTGAGCCACGGCGTGCAAAAGAGCATGTTCGACGCTTATGTAGGCGTCCGGGGCCGCGACGTATTTCCCTACGAGCGCTATCTCGATCTCGTGGCGCGGGCGCTCGATCGAGTCGACCATACGCCGCCAGTCGACGAGATCCGATTCGCGCGGGAACAGCCCCAGCTTTTCGGTTATCAGATCGCTGGCGTCGGCATTTTCGAGGGTAAGCGGAACTCTGTAGATGTTGTCGACTGTCGTCAACGAGATGACCGCGCGTTCTTCCACGTCGCAGAAGAGGGCGATCTTTTCACGCGTGTCCGGCTCAAATGGGTGGTCCGAACGGCAGACGATGATGTCGGGAAGAATACCTATGCTGCGCAGTTCGGCCACGCTGTGCTGCGTCGGCTTGGTTTTCAGTTCGCCCGTAGCGCCTATGTGAAGAAGGAATGTCACGTGGATGAATAGCGTGTTCTCCAGGCCGATCTCGCGGCGCAACTGTCGCAGCGCCTCCAGGAATGGCAACCCCTCGATGTCGCCGACCGTGCCGCCGACCTCGACTATTACGACGTCCGGATTTCTGGGGCTCCGCACGGCCTTGAGCCGGCGCTTGATTTCGTCGGTGACGTGCGGGATTACCTGGATGGTCCCTCCGAGGAACTCGCCGCGCCGTTCGCTTTGAATTACCGATTCGTATACCTGGCCGGTGGTTAGGTTGCTGCCCTTGGCCAAATCCTCGTCTACGAAGCGCTCGTAGTGCCCAAGGTCGAGATCGGTTTCGGCGCCGTCTTCCGTCACGAACACCTCGCCGTGCTGGCCGGGGTTCATCGTGCCCGGATCGACGTTGATGTAGGGGTCGAGCTTGACGATCGCAACCCTCAGACCGCGGCTTTTCAGCAGGCGGCCGATGGAAGCGCTGGTCACGCCCTTTCCGACCCCCGAAACAACGCCGCCGGTTATGAATATGTACTTCCTCGCGCGCTCTGGCGTGTCAGCCGGAGTCGCCGCGCCGTCTGACCCATTGGATGACGGGGTTCCTCGCACCGGATTTTCTATTGCGGTAACGACCTTGCGGCGGCTGGCCTTTTTTGCCTGGTGCGCGATTCGAGAAGCACCGTCTCGGTCTTGTCGTCGGGCAGAGTAGTGCGGCTCAAATTGATAGCCGCAACGGGCGCTCCGGCTTCCAGCCCGGCTTCTCTAAGAAATGAATCAATCCCGTCGCCGCCATTTTCGTGTTCGCTGGGGGCGTATTCCATGGGAATCACAACCTTCGGCGAAGTCGCCGACACTATCCTGGCCGCTTGCGCGCTGCTCAGTTTGCCCCGTCCGCCGGGCGGGATAATCAGAACGTCGACCGGCGTAATCGATTCGAGCAACTCTTTCGATGGTGGAGCTGCCAGTTGTCCCAGATGGCAAATGGAAACGCCGTCGACGGCGAACGTGCAGATCAGACTTGGCGGGGCGCCGTCCGGCTGGCTGTTGTCCAGACCGCTCCAGACCGCGTTTACGAAAATGCCTCCGACTTCGTATTCCCCGGGTCTGTCAATCAGGTACGGGCATTTTCTGACGTTGGCAACGATGCTGCGGAGTTTGCGGCTGGGCTGGCTTACGCTTATGAGGTCGGTTTTGATTTGGAGATTCTGGAATTTCGGGTCCGGGAGATAGGGGTCGGCCAGTGCGATTGTGTTCCTGTCTCGAAGTCGGAAGCATGAGCTTCCGTACCACGCAATCTCCATCCCGCCTCTAAAACAAATAGCATCCGAACGAGCGAATGCCAACAGACTCTAGCACAACGAATCGCCGTGTCATTGCGTGGGTGACCGGACCTTGCGTGGACGACTTACACTCTTAAGAGAGTGTCCGGACTGCGTGATAATATGACGGTCGCCGTGCCAAGGCTTATATGCGAATTGTAGCTACACACTCCCGCGATCGATTCCCCACTGCCATCTGGCGCGCGGCCGTGGAGCTGGCTTCCCACACGGACCTGCTTCGGAATATGGTCGTCCGCGACCTTAAGGTCCGCTACCGGAACTCGGTTCTGGGTTTCGGGTGGTCTCTGCTGCAGCCACTGTTGATGATGCTCGTCTTCACGCTTGTGTTTAAGGTGCTGTCGAGGACGGAGATTCCAAACTATCCGCTATTCCTGCTTACCGGCCTGTTGCCCTGGAACTTCACTCACTCGGCGCTATCGTCCGCGCTCCGCAGCATTACAGGCAACTCGGCTCTGATTACCAAGGTCTACTTTCCGAGGGAGCTGTTGCCGCTTTCGGCCGTGTTGGGCGCCTTCGTGCACTTTGTTCTGGCGTTCGCTCTGCTCTTGATCGGGATGTTGGCGTTTGGAGTGGAGTTTCACTCGACCGTGCTGTTGGTTCCGATAATTATGTTACTTCAATTGGGGCTTGTCGCCGGGATTGCGATGGTCCTGGCCGCCGCCAACGTGATGATGCGCGACCTGGAGCAGATTGTTGACGTGGGTCTCCTGGCGTGGTTCTTTCTCACACCCATTTTCTATGCGCTGGCAATCGTCCCGAACGATCAGTTCCTCGGGCTCGACATACATCGGTGGGTGTTTTCGCTAAACCCGATGGCAACTCTGGTGACCGATTACCGCTACACCGTGATGGAGGGTTTTATGCCCATCCGTCATACGGTCGTGACTCTGGCGACGGCTGCGGTTGCGATGTCGGCGGGTTGGTGGCTGATCCGCCACTTCTCACCCCGATTCGCCGAGGTCGTTTAGCAATTGAAGGCGGTTCGGTTTACAGGCGTTTCAAAGCGTTTTTCGCTGTCGCACCAAAAACGACGGTCGATGCTTGGGAGTCTGGTCGGGGCGCTGGGCGTCCGTAATCGCGAAATCGAAGAGTTTTGGGCGCTGAAGGACATAAGTTTCGAGGTTGATCGCGGCAAGACCCTCGGAATAATCGGTCCCAACGGGTCTGGAAAGTCCACCATTCTCAAACTGCTCGCCAGAACGCTGCTGCCGGACGCAGGCGTTATCGAAACTAGTGGAAACGTTTTCGGCCTCCTGGAGCTCGGAGCCGGGTTCCATCCCGATCTCACCGGAAGGGAAAACGTATTCCTGAACGGGTCGTTCCTTGGAATAGGGCGTCACGAGATGAGCCGCTTGTATGACTGGATTGTCGACTTCTCCGAGCTCGAACGGTTCATCGACACCCCGGTCAAACACTATTCGTCCGGGATGTACATGCGGCTCGGATTTGCTATCGCAATCGCCGTGCGGCCCGAGGTGATGGTTATCGACGAAGTCCTCGCCGTGGGTGACGCGGCGTTTGCGCGCAAGTGCTACGAGGCGCTCGCCGACGTAAAGAAATCGGGCCGCACCATGCTCTTCGTTTCCCACGACCCGATCCAGGTCAGGCGGTTCTGCGACTCGGTTCTATGGCTCGACCAGGGCAGCGTTCACAGCTTCGGAAGCGCCAGAGACGTCGTTCAGGCGTATCTGCAGGCCACGCTCATACCGGCTTCGACGGAAACGGCTTCCGTGGCGAGCGAAGGCGACGCGGGAGGCGGCGGCCCGCTCCAAATCAGCGACGTTTACGTTCGCGGCGCCGCTTCGCGCCGGTCGCACTCGATCATTCCGGGGGAGTCGCTGACCCTGGGAATTCAATACTTGTCAGACGGCTATCTGGATGACGTAATCTTCGGTTGCTCGATCCGGCGCAGCGACGGGCTATACATCCACGACGCCTCATCCGCGGTAAGCCATGGCCCCGTATCCGTACAGCCAGGCGGCGGGATCGTGGATTGTTCGCTGGGACCGGTTTCGCTCGGACCGGGGATATACCACGTCTCGATTGCCGCTTGGCCGGATGACGAGAAAGGATCGTCGTATCACTTGCTGCGCGATCCGATAACGATCTTTGTTGGCAAGGCTTCCGTCCACCAGCGTGGAGTGGCGTTCATTCCAAGCTCCTGGCGGTTCGGCGCTGGTTTGGCCGATGCCGCGTCGCCGCCGTCCAAAGCTGGCGAAACCGCTCAGCCCGACATGGTTACGTCCGGCGTGGTGGTTAGATGGTCAAAGCCGCCGAGCGAGATTCGAATGGGCCAGGGCGAGGAGGAACATCTCGGCAAGGGATGGCATCCGGTCGAAAGCTGGCCGCCGTCGATCAGGTGGATCGGCGATCGCGCCTCGTTGTCGCTTACCCAGGACGTCGGGCAGGGAACGCTCGTGATATCGGCCTGCCGGCCCTTTCATTCCGACAGTCCGGTCACCGGGAGCATAAAAGTAGACGGCGAACTGGTAACCAGATTCCAGCTCGTGGAAATGGACTTCGAGGACATAGTAGTGCCCCTGGAGCCGGTGATCGATCCGACCCCGATTGAAATTGAACTCGAAATCCAGGAGACCTTCGTCCCGGCTGCGGTCGGCATCGACCCGGACACTCGAGAGCTAGGTCTGGCGGTTCGCAGCATCCACGTCGAATGACGGCATCCCCGGCGGGGAGCCGTGCCGGGTCCAGCGCGCCCTTCGTCACCGTTATCGTCCTGAACTACAACGCCCGGCGCTTCATTGGACCATGTTTGAGATCGCTGCTCGCATCGGAATACCCGGACGATTCGATGGAGATAGTCGTTGTAGATAACGCCTCCACCGACGGATCGCCCGACTTGATTCGAGCGGAATTTCCAGACGCCGTCCGCGTAGTCGAAGCCGGCTCCAACCGCGGATTCACGGCGGGCAACAACCTTGCAATGCGCGAGGCGCCGGGACCGTACGTCGCCCTGATCAATCCGGATACGAAAGTCGAACGGGACTGGCTGCGGCCGCTGGTCGAGACATTGGAGAAAGATCCCGCCGCGGGCGCGGCGCAGCCGAAGCTATTTCTCTTTCACGATCGTATTCCGGTCGAGCTGCAATCGCCCACTTTCACTCCCGGAAGCGCCGGCGTCGGTGGGGATGAACGCAGCCTCGGACTGCGCGTGCGAAGCGTGCGCGCCGTCGCCGGCGGCGCCTGCCCGCCTGTCGAGTTCCGGTCGGGTTTCGGCGGCGCGGAGCTGGACGAGCATGGATGCGAGTTCAGATGGTCGCTCGGAGACGCCGAGCTGGGGCTGGTCTGCCTGGACGGCGGGTCGATTCGTCTCCGTCTGGAGGCTTCCGCCCCGCGGCCGGACGGGAATAACGTACCCTTTTCCGTCCAGATCGGGGGCGAACGGGTGTTCGAGGGAGAAGCCGGCGGCAAGACTGAAGTCTTCGAGTTCGACCTGCCGGCGGATTGCCGCGGCCTGGCGCGGCCGGTCGTCCAGAACGCCGGGAGCTTTCCACTCTCCGACGGCTCGTCGCGTGACCGCGGGACCGTCATTTCTCATGGCAATGTCTACTACGACTGGGACGGACCGGCTTACTCGGACAAGCGGGAAGTATTCTCATTCAATGGTGCCGGCGTCTTGCTGCGGAAGGCGATGTTAAAGGCAATCGGCTACTTCGACGAAAGTATCTTCATGTATTACGAAGACACCGATCTCGCAATCCGCGCCAGGCGTCGAGGCTGGCGCGTCGTCTACACGCCCGATTCGGTAATTCGGCATCACCACAGCGGCGTGGCGGTCGAGTGGTCTCCTTTTTTCATTTTGCATGTATCCCGAAGCAGGCTCTACGTCATTCTCAAGCACTGGCCGCCCGCGGTGGCGCTTCGCGCACTCGCCGGCTGCGTTGCCGAAACACTCCGGTCAGGCTCCGTTTTGGCCAGGCAAGCCATCAGACGGCCGCTCCACAAGCCGGGAGAGCTGGCAGGCTTTGCCGCCAGACTCAGGGCGCTGCTCTGGACCCTGCGAATGTTGCCGGCGGCGCTGGCCAGGCGCGTAGAAGAGCGGCGCGCCGGTCCGTCTGGACCGGCGCTGTTCGGGCCGTGGCTGGACGACCGATGAGGGCGGCCGTATACAACCGCTGGCTGCACACGATGGGCGGCGGCGAAAGGCATTCGTGCATGGCTGCCGCGGCGCTCGCCGAAGACCGACCCGTCGATCTCGTAACTCATCGCACGGTCGACCGCGACGAGCTTGCGGCGAGACTCAACATCGATTTGAGCAATGTCACTCTGAGGGTAATTCCGGCGCTGCCCCCCAATCGATTCATCGCCTTTACCCGCGACTACGGCTTGTTCGTCAACGCGTCGTTCATGTCGTCTCAACCGTCCGCGGCGCAAAAGAGCATAATGCTGGTCTTATTTCCGTCACCCGTCGAAAACACCTTCTGGGCGCGGATGCGCAGAAGCGCCGGCATGTTCCTGATAAAAGAGCTGTTGCTGGCCGAATACCGCGACGGCTTCTACGACATTCAGGAGCTCGGACGCGGCTGGTTCAGGTATGCCTCCGACGAATCGACGGTGCGGGTCCGAGTTCCCCGGAATTCCCGCGAACTTGAGATCGACATGATTTGCGGTAACTTCCGACCGGCCGGCCTGGGCGCGATTTCGGCGTCTTGCCGCGTTGGCTCCCGAGACATCGGAACCATCAGCATCGAGCCTGAAGAGGGTAAATACGTGCGCTGGGGTTTGAGGGTTCCGGCGGCGATGGCGCGGGATTCGACGCTGGATTTAGACTTTCGTTGCGACGTCTACAATCCCGAATCGACCTTGAACGAGGACGACAATCGCAATATCGGGTTGGCCGTTTCCGACGTAGCCGTTGCAAGTCCGCGGCACAGAGTCTACGAGTTGCTTTTTCGGCGGCTGTTCCCCCGCCTTGGACTGCGTCTTGAAGGGCTGCCCGAATACGGTTCGCTCGATTTTCTCGACAGCTACCAGCTTATATGTCCGATATCGGAATTCTCGCTGCGCTGGATGCGTCACTACTGGAATCGCGAAGGCCCAATCTTGTACCCGCCGGTGGCCGTTACCGACTACGCGCCGGGGCAAAAAGACCGGGTTATCTTGAGTGTTGGCCGTTTCTTCGGCGAAGGCGGACATTCCAAGAACCATGAGTTCATGATTCGCTCCTTCGGAGAGATGCTGCGGCGGGGGCTGGTCGGATGGGAGCTTCACCTGGCGGGCAACAAGGGGCCCCGCAAGGTAGACGAGGCATACTTCCAAAATTTGAAACGAGCCGCCGACGGATTGCCGGTAAGCCTTCATCCCGATCTTCCGTTCGATGAGCTGAAGAAGCTCTACGCGCGCGCTTCGATCTACTGGCACGCTAGCGGTCACGGCGAGAATCCAGAAAAGAACCCCGTTAAATTCGAGCACTTCGGAATTACCACGGTGGAAGCGATGGCGTCGGGATGTGTGCCGGTCGTTATCAACCAAGGGGGGCAGCCGGAGCTGGTGACTCATGGATCAGACGGCCTTCTGTGGGATTCGCGCCGGGAGCTGATCGATCTGACATCGAGGCTGACCGTAGACCCCGAAATGCTCCAGCGCCTTTCGCAAAAGGCGGTCCGGTCCGCGTCGCGTTTTAGTGAGGACCGGTTTCGGCGGCACTTTCTAGAACTCGTCGAATCGATAGCCTGAGCTCGCGATGCGACCGCTTCTGCCATCCCCCGCGGCGGCGCGCCGATACCTGTACGGTTTCGAGCACGTAACCGGCCACGGGCTTGAAAGCTTTCTCGAAACGGCGGTCGACCGAATACTGACGAGCCTGTCGCTGCTGCCGCCACTGGGGCCCGACTCCCGCGTGCTGGAGATAGGCGCCCAGCCTTATTTCATGACCGCGTTCTTGTTGAAGCATTTTCCCGCCGAGGTGCGCTGCGTAAACGAAGACGATCGCGGCGCCGGCGAGGACGGCCGCTTCGTACTGCGGCGCCGCGACCTCGACGAGCCGCTGGATATCGAGTACGACCGGTTCAATATTGAATTCGACGACTTCCCGTACGAGGACGAGACCTACGACGTCGTGTTTCTATGCGAAGTCATCGAGCATCTCGTCCACGATCCCGTTCACGCAATTCACGAAATCAACAGGGTGCTCAAACCGGGCGGGCACGTCATTCTCAGCACTCCAAACCCAATGCGGCTCGAAAACTTCTGGAAGGTTGCTCGGGGCAAAAACATCTACCCGCCCTACTCGGGCTGGGGGGCAACCAGCCGTCACAATCGGGAATTTACGAAGTCCGAGCTGATCCGGTTGCTGGAAGCGAACGGATTCTCAATCGAGATAGCGGCCATCCACAAAGATCCGGGTTACAGCTATGCTCCCTTCCTGAAACGCATCACCGGACAGCTCGAACGGTTCCGCGTCGGCGCCGCTTTTCTGGACGACGTTCACGTACGCGCCAGAAAGTCCGGAGGCCCCGGATACTCCTATCCGGAAGATATGTTCTTCGACGTCCAGGCATACGGCAGGGTGTGGGAGTCAACGCTGGACATGGAGAACGCGCCCGAATCCCAGCTCGGTCGGGGGATCCACCGTCTGGAAGTCTGGCCGCCGGCGATACGCTGGACCGGCCGCGAGTCGATGTTCCGCCTGAAGCGCGGGAAAAATCACAGCCGGGCGACGATACGATTCTATTCGGGACCGAAAGAGCTGGACCGTCCCGTGACGGGGCGAATTTCGACCGATGGAGCGTCAGCCGGGTTTGCGCTTGAACCGGATGCGTGGACGACTGTTTCGGTTCAAATCCCGCTGGCTGGCGAGCCGGGGATTATCGAAGTCGAACTTGACCTCGATCAGTCATGGTCGCCGGCCGGACTGTTGGGCGATGCTGATACGCGCGATCTCGGGGTTGCGGTGAGGCGGGTCTGGCTGGAGTGAAACAGCTATCCGGTCGGGCCGCCGCGCTCATAAACCGTCCGGCACTGTTGATCTTCGTCTTTCTGACGGCGGTCTATCTGTTGACGATGGGCGTAAACAGGTCCGGCTTTGGCTACAGCCCCGACGGGACTTTCGCGTTCGAGATGGCCAAGAGCGTGGCGCTCGATCCCGACCATAAATACCTGCGTCAGTACTACGGCAATTTCTCGCGCTGGGGAGTGGCGATGCCGGCCATGCTAACCCCGATCGTCGCGCTTGCCAGACCGCTTGCCGAAGCGGCGCCTCAGCGCGACCGGTTTACGGTGGACGGTCACGAGTACCTGGTTTCCCATTTTCCCGAGATCGGGGTCGATTCATCGACTGAGGCCCGGCAGTCGATCGAGTTGGACATTCCGGACGGCCGCTACTCGGAGATGACCCTCATCAGTCATCTCGGACTAAGCGCCGCGATTCCGCAGGGCGTCGAGGTCGTGTCGATTCGAATTACCGATGCCGGGGGCAAGGTAACGCCGCTTTCGGTCCGCGCCGGAATCGAGTCCGCCGAGTGGGCTTATGAGCGCGCCGACGTGCAACGGACCATTCAGCACGAGCGGGCGCGGGTGGCCGGCAACCACATCGGCAACACTCGAGCCAACTTCTATTTTTATAGATATAAATTCGATAGCCCGCTCGACGTCCGGACGGGGGAGATTGTCTATACGGGACCGGCCGGCCGGTTCTATTTGGCCTCCGCCGCCTTTCGAGATGCCGATTCGGGCGAAATCGTCGACGTGTCAGGCAGCGGCCGGGTTTGGTCGGCGCGCCAAAACCGGGAATTCTTCCTGCGGTTTTGGTCACCGGTGCTAAGCGTGATCCTCACGGCGGCCACCGCGCTTCTGCTGTTCCAGATCGTCAGGGTGCTCGGCTACGGCGACGGCGTGGCCACGGCGTTGTCGCTCGTTTACGGACTGGCGACCATGGCCTGGCCCTATGCAAAGTATGACTTTTCGGAACCGGGCGTTGCCTTTTTCCTGATGGGCGGTGTTTGGGGGGCGCTGCGTTACGGCAATGTTCCGCGGCTGCGCTACGCCGTGTTGACCGGCATTTGGGCGCTCGCCGCCGTTTTCGCGAAGTACGTCGCCGTTATCGCCCTGCCCGCGCTCCTGCTCCAATTGGTGATGTCGCATAAGCGCGCTGGTTCGTCATGGACGCGGCTGCCCGCGCTGACGTGGAGAACCGCCATAGCCTTTGCGACTCCGTTCGTTGTGGTCGTGGGGCCGGCTCTTTTCATCCTGGCCGTCGTTTTCGACTTCAGAATTCTCTATGAGAAGGAGTTGATAGGCGGAATTCAAAGGGGATGGTTCGGAGTGCCCCTGGCGCTTGGGATGAAGGGGCTGCTGATCAGTTGGGGCAAAGGCCTTTTCCTCTACAACCCGATCTTGCTGGTTTCGATCCCGGCGAGTATTTGGTTTGTCAGGCGGCACGGGTGGCAATCCCTGGTCTTCCTGGCGATCCCGATAGCGTATCTGCTCCTCTATTCGAAGAAGGAAGTCTGGTACGGCGGCAATGCCTGGGGGCCTCGCTATCTGACGCCGACCCTGCCCCTGCTCGTGTGCATGGCCGCGCCGGCGTTTGAATGGATCGGGGCGCGGCGGCGGCGTTGGGCGGCTCTGGCGCTCGGCGCCTTGATCGCCATCAGCACCGTGCCGCAGATTCTTGGCGTTTCCAAAGACTTCGATCAATACCTCGGTTTGTACGCGGATCAGATCGTGTGGCAGCTTCCCGATAACGGAGGCGTTTACGGAGGAAGCGAATACCAGCGGTGGTCGTCGATTCAGCCCGAGGGCGATCTGGCGGCGGTTCTGTTCGCGCCCCAATTTACGCCGCTTCTGGGTCACCTGTGGCTGCTTCGAGCCGACGTCACCGAGTTGGTGCTGCCCGACCGGCTCGACCTCGTGCAGGCCGCGCTTGGCCGGGCGCCCTGGACCAGATTCGGCATCGACGCGTTTCCGGCAAGACCGCAAGACGGCATGGGACTCGATTTCTGGAGCATGACCATGCGGGCGAATTATCTGAACCACCAGGGGTTCGTGGGGATCGTTATGGGCGCGCTGATCGCGGTCGAGATTGTCGTTCTGGTCTCCCTGGGCTTTCTGCTTCGGTCGCGCCCCGTAACGAACAACGTATCGCGCCGGTTAAGAGCTATGACGTTGATAGCGGCGGCGCTGGCTTTGGTAGCCTTTGACACTCTCCATTTCATGCTTTAGGTTTCAAGACCGGGATAACGTTGCCAAGCACCATTTCCGAGCCGCTGAATATGAGCGAATCTGAGGAAGCAGTGGAACCTGTAAGCCCCGAGCTGATGGAAATCCTCGTGTGCCCCAAGAGCCACGGATCGCTGGAACAACGCGGAAACTGGTTGTACTGCGAAAAGAGCCAGCTCAGGTACCGGATCGAAGATGGCATCCCGATAATGCTCATAGATGAGGCGGAGCCGATCCCCGAGAACGAGAGGGCTGGCGGCTCGGTCGAATGAACAAGATCAAGTCGGTGACCGAGCTTGCAACCAAGTTCAGGCGACACCGGGCGATCCTGCATCCGAAAACCACGCAGTTCGCATACCACTGGATGAATGGGTCCACCGAACTGCCCTACGGTCCCATAAAGCTGCATGTCGAGCCGACCAGCCTGTGCAATCTGCGGTGCATCATGTGCCCGCAGTCGCTCGACGAGGTCCAAATGTCCGATACGGGATTCATGGAAATGGACCTCTATCGAAACATCATCGATCAGGCGAGGGGCAGCGTCCGGGAAATCAACCTGTTCTTCAGGGGCGAATCCTTCCTCCACAAGCGCATATTCGAAATGATCCGGATATGTGAAGACGCCGGGATCGTGGCCCACATCAGCACCAACGCGACGATGTTGACGGAGGACTACATAGCGCAACTCCTGGATTCCGGGCTTGGCAAGCTGACCATAAGCTTCGACGCCGGACAAAAAGAGCTTTATGAAAAGATGCGCAAGGGGGCGAAGTACGAACGAACGCTCCGCAACACGCTAATGCTCTTGCACGAAAAGCTGATCCGCAAGTCCAGCAAACCTTACGTGGTCATGCAGGTGATCCAGCTCTTTGGCGGGGATCACAGCACCCAGGCCACCGTGCCCGACAGCTTCAAGCGGCAGTTCGAAGGGCTGCCCGTCGACGAGTGGGACACATTCTGGGCGCACGGCTGGGCGGGCACCATGGGCACGGGAGAAGACGGTTATCAGGCCGCGCCGCACGGGCAGAATTACTTTCCCTGCAACTGGCTCTGGAAATCGATGGCGATCTACTGGGACGGAACCGTGCCGGCCTGTTGCGCCGACTTTACCAGCGAGCAGATCGTGGGCAACCTGAATGAGAACAGCCTCATGGACGTATGGAACGGCCCCGGATTCCAGGCCATCAGGGGCGCGCAGGTGGCGGGGCGGCTGGATGACTATTCGCTTTGCCGCAACTGCGACGCCATATGGCAAGAAGACGGCAAGGCATG
Source organism: Chloroflexota bacterium (assembly GCA_965263025.1). Taxonomy (GTDB): domain Bacteria; phylum Chloroflexota; class UBA11872; order UBA11872; family VXNJ01; genus JAPOVO01. The sequence goes on from OZ253578.1 coordinate 2,248,362, forward strand.
GAGCGGGTTCGGCATGGCGAGATCGCTGGTTACCAAGTCGCCGCTGCCTGAGCTACAGGTCGCGGAGGCCGCCGCTCGCAACTGACGGCGAGCCGCAGGCCGCGGCGCTCGAGGTGGGCTGGTTTAAGCCCGACGAATACGGGGAAAAGGACGTCGGCGGCCGCTCATCCGACGCCAAGCTTTAGTCATAGTGCCATTGAAGACGGTGGATGCTATTGTCGCATCCTTGTCTGTGCAATAAGTGATGGTCCGAAGTTGATTGGCCGAGGGGTGAAAAGAGGTCCCAAATGAGCGCCGTAAAAGAACCGCAGACAGTCACCGCGAGCAAATACCTTGACGCGCGCAATCGCGGGCTTGAGTTTTTGATAGGCCAGTTGCGTCCGGACGGGGGGTTCGGGGCGGAAGAGCGCGGCGTTACCGACTACTACAAGGTCATCTCGGTTCTAAACGTCTGCGGCGAGACGCTCCGCGCAAACCGGTTGTGCCAGTGGATTCGGGAAAATGGAATGACGCCCGAGGGCGATTTCGGCCCGCGTCCCACGGGGGGATTTGAGCATGCGCACGCCTATTTCAACTCGTGGGTTATCGGGGGAGCACACCGGGTCGGCCAGTACGACCTGTCGATGCGGGGCTTTGATTTTCTGTTGGACTTTTACGACCCCGAAAGCGGCGGCTTCTACTCCAGCCCGACCGAACGCGAGGCCAGCACTCTTCAGGACATGTGGGTTGTCTGCGGCAGCGCCCGGGCCGCGCTGGCGGTCGGGCGAGTCGACGTGGCCGAAGGCGTGGGGCGGTGGCTGGAAGAGGTGTTCCGGCAGCAGCCCAACTTCCCGGAGCAGATCTACGGGGTCTTCAGCCGGGAACGGGGCCTCATAACCAAACCCGATCCCGACGATGAGATCCGGTACGTGTGCAATCGCGACGCGCACGAGGACCAGTACTTCTTCCATCCGGGAATCTCGGCCGGCGTGCTCACGCGCCTCTATCTGGCCACCGGCAAGCGCAAGTGGCTAGACCTTGCGATGGCTTACCTGAGTTTCGTCGACGACGCGCCCGACTATCTGTTCGCGTCGCTGCGCGCCGGCAAGGTCTCGTGGGCGGCCTCGAACCTCTACACCGTCACCGGGTTGACCAAGTACCGCGACATCGTCATCAAGGTCGCCGACAACGTCGTCGATCAGCAAACCGCGGATGGTAGCTGGGAGTCACTCATTGGCACGAACGACGCGACCGCCGAAATGACGTACTGGCTCGATCAGATTCACCAGTCGGTCGGAGCGGCCTCGGACTAAACACCGGCCGGGGTCATAACGGGGTTCATCGGCGGCGAAGCCGCGCCGTCAGGCGGTCGAACGCAACCGCAGCCGGACGCTCTGGATCGATCGGGGGCCGGCGATGAATTCCACGCTTTCGTTCGAGATTACGGCGAGCTCTTGACCATCAACCTCGATCGGCGAGGTCAGACAGGCCTCCTCGACCGGAGCCGCAAGGAAGCTGAGCGTGTAACGAACGGGCGCATCGGAGGGATTCTGCACTCTGGCGATAACGCCTCGACCGTTTTCGGATGGTTTGAACCACAACATCCCGGCCCCGGCCGGCGCCAGCGTTGCAAGCGATCGGGATTCCCCGATTGAAACGGCTCTGCCGCCGATGATGACGGGCGGCGCGACGGTTTCGGCTGCGAACCGCGCCGACGATACCGGGTCGTGGCCTCCCTCGTCTGACGTGAGAACGTATCGAAATACCATCTCCCCGCCCTGACTCGCCTTGAAGTTCGTGTGCCAGTGATTGTTGAGCGCCCACGATACGAGCGTCGCGGCTTCGGGTTCGAGGCAAGCGGCCCAATGTCCGTTGGTGATTCCCCCAACCTGAACGAGCGGGGCGTCCATAGGCACGATTACGACGGTTGTGTTGCCATCGCTCACCGCCCCCCACCGCCCCACGCTGTACCAGTCCCGCGCGGACCCCGGAAGCTGCTCCTTTTCCGGGATCGTGGGCACTCCGTCAAGATCGAGAATGAACCGGGGAGCGCCCAGGGCCAGCGGAAAGGGAAAGTAAACCGACTCCGGATCGGTCACGTGAATCTTGTCGAGAAGATAGCTGACGCTGAGTGACTTTCGGTGTGCCGGCAACGAATAGGTCACGCGGATCGACCGGCATCCCGGAGCCGAAATATCCGCGGTAAGCCCGGTTTGAGAACTGTCGCCCGGACGGGTTGATATCCGCACGTCGTCCGGACCGCGCCGGTTCCACGGAGTGTCCCGGTGAGCGGTGCCGTGGTCGAATCTGGTCAAGTCGAGATCGAATATCGCCGCCCGCCCAGCCGGCGAATCGACGGTCTCGTAGACGTATTGCGCGAAGCTCCACGGACCGCCGCCAGCCAGCTCCCGCCCCTGGTCCTTGTCGCACCAGCTCGCCAGCCCGCCCGTGACGGGGTCCAGCTCGATCCGGTACCACTCGTTCTCCAGCGAGACGCCGTCGGCCCCGGCCACCGGACCGCTGAGCGGTCCAGCGGAAGCGGTTGCGAATCCCATTGCGGGAACGTCGACGATCGCGCTGGCGACTGATCCGCCGTCCGGATTTCTCGCGTCTACGCGCCGGCTTTCATCTACCGCGAACTCCGGCAATTTCTCCGTCGGATCGTGCAGTCGCGCCTCGACCCGCCTTGGCCATGGCAGAGTGTTGAATACGAGCAGGTCATCACCCGGCGGCGTGAGCGACCGGGCGAGCGCCGACGTTGCTCTATTTCGACCCTCGTCCGCGAACGCGGCGGCGATATACGCGTAGGAGGCCTGTCGATTCCACTGGGAGCGGGTGGAGAGGGCGGTCGGCTCTCGCACGCTGCCGGAAGAACCCCACGAGTGCTCCGCGAACAGGAGCGCGTTTTGGTAGGCCTCGTTTATCTCGTCTGCCGGAAGTCTGTCGCGCCCCTGAGCTTGCAGCCAGGCATCGAGCGTTTCGACCGAAGGCAAAAGCTCGGAGGCCCGTCGGTAGACTGCCGTCTCGTGCGCGGACGTCCCCGCGCCGTCCGACCACCAGTCGACCCAGTCGCCGTTGAGGACAGGCGCGTTTTCCATGTGGTCGGACACCATCGACCGACCGAATTCCGCGAGCGTGGTAAACACCAGCCTGGGACTGTTCCCGGCGGCGTTCCAGTCGCGCGCGAATTCGGAAAGCACCCGGTACGGCGGGCCGTTATCGACGGCCATGGGATGCGTCACCTGCACGAACACGAAGTCGTAGGGATAGTCGTATCTCGCCTCGAGCTCGGCGATCCGCCGGGGCATAAGCCGCGAGAAGCGGTCAAGATCGCCCATCCCCCAAAAAGTGATACCCCAGCCGTATGTATATCCGTTCCATACTCCCAGACGCTTGCCGGACGGTCCCTCCCACCAGAAGGCTCCCGGACGCGGCGACGGCGTGCCGCCGCGCGTTGGATTTATAGCCATCGCCAGGAAGTCGACGCCCACCGTTGGAAGCAGATCGGCGAACATCCAGGAAATACCGTTTACGTCGCACTGCATGGCGGCCTCGATCGACAGGCCGTACCGGTCGCGAAGGCGGCGAATCGGATAGAGGCTGCGCAGCAAGACTTCGGGCGCGATGGGGGAGATGAAGTTGTAGCACATCCCCGTAACGTCCATGCGTCCCTGCCGGTTTAGCGCGGCGAATCGGTCGATCTGCGCGGGTGATGCCCGGTCCAGATAGCGTTCGGTTATCCCCGTCGCCTCACAGGTCCACCGGAATTGCGCGTCCGGGTGGAAGTCCGCCGTCGCCTCGCACGCCTCGACCGCCTCGTCGATGAACTCCATGTGCTTTTGGAAAACGATGTCTTGATGATCGGTGTAGCCGATATCGGTGTGGTTGTGGTTGATGAAGTAGATAGTCTTGATCTCAGGCAACTTCGGCAACTCCTTGCGGCGCTCGGCGGAGCGTGGTTCGACCGTTCGGCAAGTTCAGGGCGGGCAGGCTCGCCACGAGCGAAAAGCTGGCGTCTCCCGGCGTCTCTCGGCGAGGCAATACCACTCGCCCTGAGCACTTCGACAAGCTCAGCACGGACCTGTCGAAGGGCGGGGCGTCTCCTTTGCGTCCCTCGCGGCAGCCTAACCGTACACCGAGACCGGCTTGTCAAGCTTCGACGATCGAGCTCGACGCAACGCGTCGAGAACTCCATATCCGTCCGGTCCTTCGCCAGGGCCGTCGGCGACGCCCCGAATCATCAATCTCGCAGTAGCCTCAACCTGTCCAACTCGGGCGGCTATTTTTCTGCGACGAAGAGCACCGAGTGCTTGGGTACGACGAACTCGCCGTCGCGCTCGATTATGCGGCGTAGGGACTTTTCCATTTCAGAGATGAGTGGCCGGCGGTGTCGGCCGTCGGGGGGCGCGTTCGCGCTCACAGAAATTTGCCGTATCAGCGAGTCCCAGATTGACAGCGATCCGCTCGTAGCCTATGACCTGCGCCTCCATCGGGGCGGCGACGGCCACTTCCTTCCTTGTCACGCCCGTCAGCTCCACAGTGCGCGCCTGAGCGCGGCGCGTTCATCCGCGGCCCAGCGCCGGGAAAGCTCCGAATTGGGTGTCACTGTCGTCGAGGCGTGGTAGGCGCCCGGGTAGATGTGTAGTTCGACGGGTACGCCAGCGTCGCTCATCGCGCGGGCGTAAGCGACGTCCTCGTCAACGAAGAGGTCGAGGTCACCGACGTTGATGTAGGCGGGCGGCAGGCCAGCCAAGTCATTCGCCCGCGGGGGCGAGGCGTAGGGCGAAACATCCTCGCCACCCGCGTTCCCCGCGAGGTAGGCGTTCCAGCCTGCGAGATTCGCCTCCCTGTTCCAGGTGCGGGGATCGTGAATCGCATGGCTGCTCCTGGTGATGTTGCGATCGTCCAGCATTGGGTACACGAGCAGTTGGAAACAGAGCGGCGCCTCGCCACGATCACGCGCCGCCAGGGCCACGCCTGCCGCCAGTCCTCCACCCGCACTCGCGCCTCCGACGGCGATGCGGCTGCGATCGACACCGAGCTCGGCTGTGGAGGCGCTCAGCCAGACCAGTCCCGCGTAGCAATCCTCCATCGGCGCCGGGAACGGGTGTTCCGGAGCGAGACGGTACTCCACCGATGCCACGAGAATGTTGAGCTCATCAGCGATGCTCGCACAGTACCCATCGGTCCCGTCGACGTTTCCTGTAACCATGCCGCCGCCGTGAATCCAGTAAAACGCCGGTGCTGACCGCGGCAGACTCGCGGGACGGTATATCCGCATCATCACATCGGGATCGCCGGCAGGGCCGGGTACATAGCAGTCCTCCATGGACACGCTTGCGGGAAGGACTGGCTGATGCATCCTCTCCAGGAACTTCTCCAAAGTGGCCCGTGCGGCGGAAATGTCCGACCAGTCGCGACGCTCTCGCGGCAGCGTTTCGAAGACGGCGCGGTGTTTCGCATCGAGCCGTGAGGCGATGTCGATAATGGGTACACGTGTGCTCATCGCTGGCCTCCTCCGCGCGGTGTTGTAGCTCTCGCAGTCTACCGCTCGTGACGACTCAGCTCTGAAGTCGGAGGTCGTCTCAACGGATCGAGCACCTCTACGGCGAGGCAAGCGGCTACTTGTCCGCGACGAAGAGGGCGGAGCTTTTGGGGATGACGAGCTCGCCTTCGCGTTGGATTATCCGGCGTAGGGATTTCTGCATTTCGGATATGAGCGGCTGGCGGTGTCGGCCGTCGGGCGGCGCGTTCTCTATGCCGTCGACCATCCCCGTGGCGTAATAGCGAAGGGCGGGCCCGGTGGTGGGGAATCGAAAGGCGTCCTCGAATTCAAAGACCTCGACGGACGGAAACACTTGCCGGACCAGCTCCAGATGGTCGGGCGAGAATCGCGCCAGAATCGAGCCGGACGGCTTGTAGCCGAGTTTCCGCGCCGCCTTTGCGTGGAGATCTCGCAAGTCTTGACAGTAGTTTCGGGCGCCGGTCGCCATCACGATGCGGCCGGCCGGTTTCAGCACCCTACGCAGCTCCAGCAGCGCTCTCTTGATGTCGGGAACGTGATATAGCACGTGGTTCGCCATCGCGCGGTCGCAAGAGCTGCTGGCGAGCGGCAGCGATTCGAGTCGAGCGCGGCAAGCCTGAATAGGCCGTCTCCGCTCGGAGGCGGAGTCGAGCGCGGCGCGGACCATTCCGAGCGAGTAGTCGAGAGCGACGATCCGAGCGCCGCGTTGGTGGAGAAACGGGTGATAGATGCCGGGGCCGCACCCCGCGTCGAGAACCAGATCGCCGGCCCCCGCCCCCAGGCGCGATATCACCCAGCGCAAGAAGCCGTCGCCGGACTTGTCCGAGAACCGGGCGTGGGTTTCCCGGCGAATGCGGAGTCTGACGGGCTGCGAGTACTGGAATTCGAGATAATCGACGCCCGTGCCGTGCTCGGTCACGGTTAGGCCCTGGCGAAAATCGGGTCAGGAGGGAGAGTGGTCCAAGCTGATTCGTGATTCATGTAAATGTCAGGCGATTCGACGCTGGGTTGCCAGGATGCAGGAGGAACTCGAACCCTCGTCAATCGTCATCATTCCGCCATGCCACAGTCATGCCGGCGCCCCGCTGGATTCCGGCCTGCGCCGGAATGACGCGGGCGATCAGATTCCGGCGAGCAGGCCCTGCATGTGGCCGATGCAGAATGCTATGTAGTCTCGTCCACCCGGAGAGTCGCCCGGCAGTTTCATCACGTGGTCGTAGTCGATTACACCGTCGTATCCCGCCGCGTCGAGCGCTCTCGCGACTTCCAGCATGTTCAGATCGCCCTCGTCCGGGGCAACCTCGGAATATGCCCTTTCCGCGGGAATTGTGCCGCGCACGTTGCGAAAGTGAACGTGGAATATGCGCCCCTGGCTGCCGAATCGCCGGATTCCCTCGAATACGTCTTCTCCGGACTCGTAACGCGTGCCTACACAGAACGTGATTCCGTTGTTCGGCGACGGCGCTTCCGTGAATAACCGGTCGAAATCGGCAAACGACGTGAGCATCTGCGGGATTCCGGCGGCGGTCGCAATGGGCGGATCGCTGCCGTGGGTTGCGACCTTGACCCCGGCGGATTCAGCCTCCGGCAAGACCGCGCCGTAGAGATCGACTGTCCGGCTCCATAGCTCGTCACGCGTGGGCGTGTCGGCTGGAGGCGCGGAATCGGCGAGATCACGCTCGACGTCGATGTGAAGGTGGCGGTATCCCCCTCGGCCCGGAACCCAGGAATGTTCACCGACGAAATGGCCAAGCATGACCATGGCGTCGAAACACTGGATTCCCATTACCGGAATCTCGAATTCGCCGCACAGATCGACGGCGCGGCAAAGGTTGTCGAGAACCCGGCCGGAATCCGGCCGGCCAAGATAGTGCGGCGCAATCTCTGTTTTGGCATAGTTCGCGCGCTCGATCCGCAGGCCGTGGCCGCGCAACAGGTCGACTACGCTCCCCATCGCCGAGCGGTCGGGCGCGCCGCCGCTCCCGTCATAGCCCGGAAAGATGCCGAACTCGACATCCACGAATTCCACGCCGATAGAGCGTAGAAGAGCTAGATCGTCGGGTTGTTCCAGCCATTTAGGGCTGATCCGTGCGCCTATCCGTATCACGCCGTCACTCCTTCATGGTCTCAACCGTTATCGCGGAAAACTCGGTCTGCGCGCTACTGACCCCGGCGCCGCCGCGTGTGCTGATCATCGGCCCGGCAGCCTGGCTACGGACCGCTCCAGCGCGGCGATGAATCCGTCGACTTCGGCGTCGCCCATGGGCGTCGAGAGGCAACCCAACCCGTCCTTGGAGACTATTACGCCCTCGTCGAGCAGGTTTCGATGCAGCGCCCCCAGTCGCTCCGGCGGCGAGGCGCCGCGCACCGAGCTGCGGTAGTCGACTATTGGATCGGCGGTCATGAGAATCCTGAACACCGACCCGTCCCCGGTAATCTGGGCCGATTCGCCCGCGTCGGCGAGGATGGCGTTCGATTCGGCGCGCAGCCGGCGGCCGAGAGCATCGAGAGGCTCGTACGCGTCCGGCGTCATCTGATGCATCGACGCGAGACCGGCGACCATCGTGAGCGGGTTTGCGCTAAACGTGCCCCCGGAAAGGACTTTCGGCGGCCCTTCGGTAGGATCGAGCAGCGACATGATCTCGGCCCGGCCGCCTACCGCGCCCACGGGCAGCCCACCGCCGATGATCTTCCCGAACGTCGTGAGGTCGGGCTCGCCGCCGTACTTGCCTTGCGCCCCGCGGTATCCGACCCGGAAGCTTATTACCTCGTCAAAGATCAGCGGAATCCCGTGGTCCCTCGTTATCTCCCGCAGGAATTCGGGAAAGCCCTCGCCGGGGATTGGAAAACCGGCCCGATTCGATAGAGGATCGGTGATGAAAGCGGCAATCTCCGAGCCGTGTTCGTCCAGCAGTCGTTCCGCGGCGGCGCGGTCGTTATAGGGGACGACGAAAACATCTCCGGTGACTGAATCCGCGAGCCCGCCGGAGCTTGCTACGCTCGCGGGGCTGTCCGCGGGGCCCCAGTTATTCGGCGTGGAGTTGAAGCTGACCTGCGCGTAGTCGTAGTAGCCGTGGTAGAAGCCCTCGAATTTTGCGATCTTGTTTCTACCGGTAAAGGCGCGGGCGAGCTTGATCGCCAGCATCACCGCCTCGGTGCCGGAGTTCGAAAACCGAATCTGCTCGACGGAGTCGACCCGTTCGACCATGAGTTTGGCCAGCTCGATCTCGGCCTCCGATGGCTCCGACCACGCCGAGCCGCGTTCGAGCTGTTCGATGATCGCCCGATTGATGCGGGCGTTGGCGTGACCGTGAATCAGCGACGTCATGTTGTTCAGAAAGTCGGTCCGCTCGACGCCCTCCACGTCCGTCAGACGGCAGCCCGACGCCGTCCGTCCGTATATGGGATAGGGATCGTAGTAATAGTGAATGCGCGACGTGCCGCCCGGAATGTAACGCCGCGCTTCTTCAAAGACAGATCGGGTCGCCTGCGACTCGCCGGCAACCGCGCTGGGTGAGATTGTCGCCGCCATTGGAGACCGTCCTTTGTTCAACTCTTGACCGACCGGTGCATTGTATGGCTTGGGTGTGATTGTAGGGATTGACAGCCCCGCTCCCTATTGAATGCGGACTGCCGGCAACAGCCCGGCGAGCATCGCCTCGCATCCCCGCGGTAAGCGAGATCGACGTGCGATTGGCGTCCGAACGAGGCCGCTTAGTGTCGGGAACGATTTCTTGATATCGTAAGGGTGCTTCAGGCCTTTGGGATCGTGGGAGGAGCGAGCAGATGGCGAAGATGATTCCGCTGATTGGATCTAGTGAAGCCGGACCTTTGGGCGCAATTCACCTGCCGAGACTTTGGTTGAAGGTGAGTTTGTCGGCCAAGGGCGCGCTGCACGACGAATACGACGAGTGCGGCGCGGGGTTCGACCAGATGGTGCTGGACGGTCTCGGCGTCGACCGTGACGCGGCCGTCGGCTTCCTCAAGTCGAACATGCCCACCTACCCGGAGTTCGAGCAGTGGGTGGTCGATCAGAACGGCGGTAGCATCGACCAGTCCGTGATCGATGCTTCGAACGCGGCAATCACCGGCTACAACCACGACGACGGGACTGTTGCGGGGATCTCGGAAACGGCCAACACGAACGCGGACCACGCGATCACCGATGCCGTGACCCTTAACGCGCTCGACGACTGGGCTGAGCTGCACGGTTCATTGATGGGCTAGCGTCCAGCAGCAACGAAAGACGGGGTGCGGGCGGGCTTTAACGGCTCGTCCGCGCCCCGCATTTATTAGGGGGACTATCGATGGCGGCCATGGAGCAACTGGTAGGTTTCGTAGGCGTAGGTCGAATGGGCGCGAATATGGCCCGCCACCTGCGCGACGAGGGATATACGGTGTCGGCCGTATACGACATGCAAACTGACATAGCTCAATCGCTTGCCGGTGAGCTGGGATGCGAGGTTGCGGACGATCTCGCCGCGGTTACGGCTTCGTCGGACATCATTATTACGGTGGTCACCGACGACGAGTCCATGCGCCAGATTTTCCGCGAGGACGACGACAGCCTGCTGACCGGCGCCGGGGGCAGGGTCTTTATCAATTGCGCCACGATTACGCCGAGCACCCACGTCGATGTTGAAGCGCTGGCGGAAAACGCCGGGGCGAACAGCCTGGAAGCCTGCATGGCCAGCAGTATTACCCAGGCCAGGGATGGGACCCTCTATCTGATGTGCGGTGGCCGCGAAGAGGTCTACCGGCAAGTGGAGCCGCTGCTGGAGAGCCTCAGCATATCGCGCCGTTACGTCGGTCCCGCCGGAACCGCCGCTCAGGTCAAGGCGCTGGTCAACATGGTCATGAACATCAACACCGCCGGACTCGCCGAGGGACTGGGACTGGGGTCGGCGCTGGGCCTCGATCTGGAAATGCTCCAGACGGTCTTCTCGCAGACCGGGGCGAACTCGCGCGTGCTGGAGACCGACGGCGAAGACATGGTCGCCCGTGACCACGAGACTTACTTTTCGTCTTCGCACGCAGCCAAAGACTCCGGTATCGCGCTCTCGCTGGCGCGGGACGCCGGCCTCGACTTGCCGCTGGCCCAGGCCACCAAGGCGCAATATGACGAGATGGTCGCAATTGGCAAGGGCGAGCTCGACAAGTCGGGCATCGCCGAGCTGACCTTCCCCGGACGAAACTGAGCTAGCCGACGCGCGGCGACGTGACGGCAAACCGGTTTACGACGCTCGCTGAGTCACCTAACGGCGGGAGCGTTGGCGCGCGCCATTCCTTACTCCAGCGGTTTCAGGAGCGTCTCGCTGTCGATCCGGCATTGACGCGTAAAGTCGTGTCATATCAGGGGAATCGGCACGCTCCCGGATTCCGTTGGATGAAATACAAGGAAGGGTTTTCGAGAGGGCTGGTAGAGCAGTGGCTCGACCGTGTCCAGCCACGGTCCGTCCTCGACCCTTTCTCGGGAATCGGCACCACTCCGCTCATCGCGGCCGGCAAGGGCCTAAGGGCGACTGGCATTGAAGTCATTCCCGTTGGCGTACTCGCGGGTGAAGCAATTGCCTACGCGGCCAATGGCTTAAATGGAGACGCATTCGGAACGGCGGCCAGGTCTTTGCTCGAGCATGTGGAATCCGGCGGCGAGGCCCGCGGAGAGTATGCATTTCGCCATGTTCGAATCACCGAGTCTGCCTTTCCGCCAGAAACGGAATCAGAGCTTGCCAAGGCGCGGGAATTCATTAACGCCGTAGATCACCCCGGCATCCAACTCATGCTAAATCTTGCCTGCATGAGCGTGCTGGAATCGGTGAGCTATACGCGCAAAGACGGGCAATACCTTCGGTGGGACTATCGATCCGGGCGACGACTCAAGGCTCGTCTGCACAAAGGGCCGATTTTGCCGTTCAGAACCGCGCTCCATGCGCGCCTCAACGACATGACGCAGGACATAGAATCACTCAAGTGGCAGTATGGGAACGGATCCCCTGATTTCATCACAGGTTCCAGCCTCGATCATCTGCGGCTGTTGCCCGACGATTCGTTCGATATGGTCATCACCTCCCCGCCTTACGCAAACCGGTACGACTACACAAGGACCTATGCGCTCGAGCTCGCATGGCTTGGATACGATCAGGGCGCGTTCTCGGCGCTGCGCCAGAGCCTGCTGTCCGCAACAGTGGAGAACAAGCCGAAGAGGAATTGGCTACAGCGGAAGTATGGCGACTCGGGACTGATCGGATCGGCAATTGCGATGTACCGGGAGCAGGCCGCGGTTCACGAAGTTCTGGCAATTCTCAGGCAACGCGTGAACGAGTTAAGTAATCCCCACGTGATCCGCCTGATCGAGGGCTACTTTCTGGAGATGGCGGTAGTCGTTGCGGAGTTGGGCCGTATTGTGAGACCCGGCGGTGCGGTGATTATGGTCAATGACAATGTCCAATACCACGGTGAAGAGGTGCCCGTGGACCTGATTCTCTCCGACTACGCCGAACAGTCGGGGTTCGAGTGCAAGCATATCTGGGCGCTACCCCGTGGAAAGGGGAACTCCAGTCAGCAGATGGGGCGGTTCGGGCGGCGGGAGTTGCGGAAGTGCGTCTATTGGTGGGTGTGCGGCGATAGCTAAATTAGAAGATGCTCGGAAACGTTCAGTCCTCATCGCGGAGAGGATCCGGCAGAGAACGGATTTAGGGTTGCGACAAGTCATCGCCGCATTCTCCGACGAGCTAACGTTTCTCCCGCTAGATGAATTGATGATCGGCCAGGAGGCATGGGACTACGTGGTGTCCTCCGGCTTTGATCCCCAATTGGTCTTTGCCCATCCTGCGTTGTTGCGCAGGCGCCCACGCGCCTCCGAGTACTACCGGGGTATCGCGCTTTTGCCGAGGAAGCGTGTCACAGAGATAGCAGTGTCTGTCGATTCCTGGGAAGACGGATCTCGAACCACGGTGAGGCAAGCACAAGCAATCCGTGTAGCTCGGCTATACAACGCGGTGATCTCATCGATCATTGAAGGCTCTACCGGATGGACGCTTGAGAATGGATATCGGAACGTCATCGCAAACATGGGCATCGGATTGGACGGCACTGTCCGCAACCTAATTGGTCGGGACGCGGAGCAACTTATCAAGACGCGGATTCGGAATTGGTTGGAGAACCAGCGGCTGATAGTCCGGCGGAATAATGCGGGAACGGAGTTTGACCTGCCCGAAAATTATTCAATGCGCTATGGCTCGGAACCTGACATAGCGTTCCGCCGAGCTGCAAACGGGGACTCGAACGTAGTTGCAACGATTGAAGTGAAGGGCGGCAAAGACCCCGCGGGGGCGCTCGAGAGATTGGGAGCCATACAAAAGAGCTTTGAGGCGACTCCTCCTGGTTGCGTGAACATCCTCGTCGCGGGAATCATCACCACGGAAATGAGAGAACGTCTAAATAGACTGGGTATCGCGAAGACTTTCCTGCTAGACGACTTGGCGCGCGATGGCGAGCCTTGGGCAGAATTTCTGAACGAGGTGTTCCACTACACGGTTCGGATTACCGCATCAAGGATCGCGGTATAGGACTAGCTGATACTGAAGTCAGTTAGGCGAAAGGGATATAGCGGTACTGTCTTCTTCGCGGTACTGTCTTCCGCTCGTGCGCGGTGCGCCGCCGGCTACGGCTAGAGAACCCAAAGGCGCCTGACGATTCGAGTGCCGGCTGACGTAGAATAAGAGTTCAGATTTCGGTCTGCGTCATGCGTTCGCAGACCGCCCGCGGGCCCATAGCTCAGCTGGAAGAGCGCTTCAATGGCATTGAAGAGGCCGTCGGTTCAAGTCCGACTGGGTCCACCAAGCTAAACAAAATCAACCACCTTCGCGCTGAGGTTCGGGCTGGCGGTGTAGCGGCCCAATAGTCCGAGAAGCAGATAGTGCCTAGGACAACAGCCCCTGCCATAGGCTACTTATGGTAGAGGGATGTGGCATCATGCCACCTTCCCGCAATTGCGAAGGAGTTCGCACCCTTGAAGCACACGTTGCCCTCAGGGACACAATTGCAGGCGAGGCACACAGAATCAAGAGCGCGGAGGTTGAAGGGCCAAGATGTCTTTTCCCATCGCAAAGTAACGGGGCTTTTGGCTTAAGCAAACCCTGATGGTCCATCACCACTTCGCTTCTCGGTCGGCTAGGTCATGTGGACCCACGTTTGCCCAACTCTTGACGATGCCACCAGCCTCGCTTACATCATGTTGCCAAGCCTTGTCCAAAGCTTCCGCTGTAGTGCGCAAATCGTCAAAGAGAACAGTGGAAGTGGAACATCGAAGTAGCTGCTATTCGGATTCAGCCATAACGCTGTTTCGCCGGGGTCTAGGCTTTCTAGATCGCCCTTATGGATTATGGCGGCCATGGGTTGTTTCGCGTCATTCCGACTCCAAAGTCCGTCTGACCCAGGTCGAGGTATGAACAAGTTATTGACGTAAGGATGAGAATCATTGGCTTTGCTCCCAAGGTCGCAGTCGCTAGTCCCTCCGAAAAGGGCTGCTTGAACATCATCTACCGTTAGACCTGGTTGCCTTTCCGTTATTGCCACAAGACAGTTCTCTCTTGTCTTTCTAACCTGCGATGCCTTTTTCTTAAGTTTAGATCTCAGGCGGCTTGCAGGGTGATCTGACCAGCTTCCTGAAAATCCCGCCAATCCCACGGCTGCTGCCCCTAACCGTTCCTTATCGTGGAGCGACTTTAGTTGCAATTTAACTTTGAGCATCCAGTTCTTGAAACGGAATGTTTTGTAAGGCAGGACATCGTAGTAGGGCCGCTTACGTATTTCTGCTGTATCCAGTTGGTCAATCCACTGCTGGACCTCGCGTCTTACCAACTTAGGGCTAACATTGCCGGGGTGGCCTGAAGAAGAAGTGCGTTGAACGAAGAAATCGTGAGATTGCAGTTTCTTGAATTCTTCCCAGATACGCATTCCCATTGACATGTACGATGATTCTGTTTCAAGGGGGTTACTGAACATAACCCCAGCTTCTACATATGCACCACATCCACGCATGTCCGAGATATGGAAGTCTGCGTTCACGCCATTGATTTCAGGCTGGAAGGTGACACTCAGTCCTATCTTCTTGAACGATGAGAAGAGAAACAGTTCAAATGCGGCGCTATATGACGGTTCGCCTCTTGGTTCGCCTAGGAGTTCACCTCGGAGGCGCCGCTTGTTCTCATTTTCGGGAACACTGGTTTCCCATTCCCGATACCATTCCTGCCAAGTTTCAGGCAGTTCCGATATTGGCTTCAGCGTTGCCTTTATGCTCCACTCCCAAGATGGTCTCGCCAATACCAAAACCATATCGCGACCATCGCCTCGGCCCCTAGGAGGGTAACTCCGGCTTCTTGGAGCCGTGGATGGACGGGTCACTTGCCAGCAGTGTTCGCAGCCGGGCGACGGCGGCCACGGCGTCTTCTCCGAGACCGAGCAGGTCCCGGACCATGCGCTCATCCAGCTCGATGCGTGCGGGGTCAACGGCGCACTGATAGAAGGGCTGGAACTTTCGGTCGCTGAAGTCGCGCCAGATCGCCTGGGTCTCATCCAACTGCCACGGCTCCAGCTTTCGCACGTCGAGCGCGGCAAGCGTCTCCAACATTCCCTTATTGCCCTGTCCTCTGCCTTCCTGGGCGCTGTTGGAATGATTAGCGTGGAGCAGCATTCCGAGGGTGGAGTTACACCAGAGAGTCAAGGCAATCTCCAGCCGAGACCTAATCACAGGATCGTCCTCGTGTACGGACAATGTGTGCCACGCTCTCACCCCCAGTGTCCGTAGGTTCGTGCGAACCGCCATGACTGGTTGAGCGTTGTACCGGACATCCCTAGTGATCTGAAGCGTGCCAGCTTGGGACCAGACTGGTTGGTGGTCACGGTCCGGTTTGGGCGCAAGCCAGGCATTCGGTTCCGAGGACATGCTGTGGTGAACCGACGAATCCAGACTCCAAATTGCAGGGAACTGAGCATCTCCGTTCCAGCCGTGATAGGCGTCGAATACTCCCAGCAAGCCGCGAATTTGACGGTCTTGGGGGCCAACATTACAGACATCCCCCAGGGCCGCAACCGGAACATTCCCCGCAAGGCGGGTTCCGTCCTCAGTCCACAACTCGCCTCGCCCAAGCGCCGCGGCAAACTGGCCCGTCAAAGCCTGCTTCCACCGGGCGGTTGTCCAAGGTCCCTCCCCTACAGGGCCGTCCACGACCTCGCCCCACTGCTCGCCGCCGACCATCAATGGACTGCCTCCAACCGGCGGCCCGTCCGACCGGAGCACGGGGGTTGAAGCCGTCGCGTTCACAGCCCTGACCAGAGCCAGGGCGTCCGTCTCCTGGTAGGGAGCGCGCCAGAGGTTGACGAATCTCCCGCGCCCGGACGGGCGCTCACTGTCCCTAAGCCGACGGGCGACTAGCAGCGTCTCGGCTATGGCGGTGTCGTAGGACATGGAGCGGAGCGCGGGGTCGTGGGATGAGACCACGAACTCGATTTCATACCTGGAGGACAGCATCCGGCGGACCTGACGCCAGGACTCGCCGAACAATGCCGTCACCGGCAACACCAGGGCAACGCGACCGCCGGGCTTCACCATTCGGTCCGCCAGGACCGTGAAGGACGAAGCATGTCCGGCCATCTGGTTGGCCGCCGTCCCCTTCAGCAGAGCGGACGTCCGCTTCGCTATGGCCCGCTGGGATTCCAGGTCGCCTTCCGGTATGGAGAACACTCGGGACAGAGCTTCCTCTTTCCCTCCGTCGCTGCCTCGTCGGGTGAATGGAGGGTTGCTGATGACCAGATCGGTCACCGGACGCTGGACGATGCCTCCGACGCCGCTTGCCGCTCCTATCTGTTCTTCGGTTGTGGAGAAGAAAGATTGGGTTTCGGGAGCTTCCAGCCAGTCCAGGGAGCCGAGCCATATCTTCTTCGACCGGTCCATGCCCAATCTCAGAGTGTGCAACTGCATCTGCTCGAATCTCACCGATGGGGACATCGCCGCGAGAGTTGCCGCGGTCAGGTGGATGGCAGCCTGCACTACGTCAGCCCCGGTAATGACCCTTTCGACTAGAGCCTGATGGAGAAACGGATCATCGGAATCGTCGGAAGTCGTAGCCGAGTGGTTCTGGACTATCTGTCGGTACGCAGCCATGAGCAGAGTCCCGGTCCCGCAGGCTGGGTCAACGACGCGAAGTTGGGAGATTCCCTCTGCGTTGCTCCAGTCAACGTGGGACCATCTGTCTGGAGAAAGAGCCAGTCCCGCAAGCAGAGTGGACGCCGGGATGCTGGTATAGAACGCGGCCAGCAGCTTCCTCTCCGAGATCAGCCGGTTGAAAATCCTCCCGGCCAGGTCGTGGCGTCCAACAGCGCCCATGCCCAGCAGCATTGCGGCAGTCCTGGCGCACTCGCCCAGCACGTCCGCCGCTTCGATCTCGGAAAACTCCCGCACCACGTCGCGGGCCATGCTGAATATGGGGTAGTAGTCGATACTCAGGATGTGGTCCCACATCTGCAACAGCGTCATGCGTGAGAAGCGTCCGTCTCGCATCGCCACGCTCACCGGCTGGAAGGCCACTTCATTGCTAGCCAGTCTCTCCTGGAAGACCATCGCGTTGATGATGACCAGCGCGGCCATGTTTGCCGCTTCGTCGCCGGGGTCGGCGCCAAAAATCTTTGAGACCCGGCCCAACGTCCCGGGGGATGAGTAGAGCCGGGAACCGGCGCGCCTGGCCCCCTCGTCGAGGGCGTCAACGGCTTCGTCCAAGTTGCCCACTGGTGGAGTAGTCCGTGCAACGGCGTTGCCAAGCTCTGCCGCAGAGCCGGAGAGCTTGGGGCCGCAAGTCCCGTCGATGCGCCATTCCTGCCACGCCAACGTCGCGCCTGCCATGCGCTCGTACAGGTGTTGCTGGCTCATCGAGCGCAACCGCCCCGGAACCGTGACGGCGAAGACGTTCTGAATCCGCTGTCCGTCTATCTCCATGCCAAGGCGGGAGAGGGCGTCCGCTTCCACGGTCAAGGCAGGTTCAAGCTCGGTTTCGAGTATCACAGGCCCTTCCGACAGACGGACGATGATGTCCGGACGCCTGCCGCCGTGCAGCGTCTCAGCGACCGCGGACAGGCCGCACCGTTCCCGAAGGAACCGGGCCAGCGTGTCGTTGATGATGCTTTCGTGGCTGCGGTCTTTGCGATTGGCGGTTGTCATGCCGAAAGTTAAATACCTCGGTTTACTTATGACGCCCTGGGGTCTTCGTTCTCCAGTGCCGCCTTTGCTCATTCGTTTTGCTCGACAGCCGATCGCTTCGTCCGCGTACCCAGAAAACCGATACCGTCCGTCCCCTGACTAGTGGCGCCCCGGGACGGGTGGCTTCAATTTCCTACGCTGTGGCCTGTGGCTGGTAGCGTTCGACCCGTATCCGGTCTTCGCCCTTGCGCGCTTGCGCCAGGTCGTAGGAAGTCTGCCGGCGCAGCCAGAAATCCGCGCTGGACCATCCAGCCTTCTCAAGGCGAATGGCCATGTCGGGCGAGATCGCGGCGTGGCCATTCAATACTCGCGAAAGGGTGTGACGGGCAACGCCCAGAACCTCCGCCGCCTCGGTGACGCTCAGGCCAAGCGGCTCCAGGCAGTTTTCCCTGATGCCTCGGCCCGGATGGGGTGGATTCTTCATAGCCATGCTCTCCTCCCTCTCGCTAGTGATAGTCGACCAGATCGACGTCGTACACGTCGCCGTCTTCAAACCGGAAGGTGATCCGCCAGTTGCCCGAAATCGAAATGCCCCACGATCCTTTCCGGTCACCCTTGAGGGGATGCAGTCTGTACCCTGGCAATTCAACGTCGCTCGGCTTGCCGGCGGCATCGAGGTCCGCCAGGGCGAGAGTAATCCGATCCAGTTGGTCGGCGCCTATCCTGCTGGGGGCGTCTCGCTTATAGAGCCGCCTCAGTCCTCGATGGCGAAACGATCCGATCATAGTGAGACTATACCGTGTGCCGGTACACCTATCAACAGCTTCGCCGCCGCCGTTACCGGTCGGGACGGGGCTGTGATGGCCGGGGACTTACGCCGTCACAATGAGGTTCGAGCTACTATGTGTAGTGCATTGAGCGCCGGAGCCACCCGGCAATCATGAAAACCTTTGGCGGCTTGCGTTCGTATTAATAATCGATGAACTCTGAACCTGGATTGGACATAGACGGACGGTCCCGCGGTCGCTCGCGCCTGGCGGTGACGCGGCGTTCGTTTCTTGGTCTGGCTATCGGAGCAGCCCTATCGGTGGGGCTGGCGGCATGTGGCGATCAGAGCGGCTCGGTAGAGGTCCAGCAGGCCCCGCAGGCCCAGGTGACCGACACGCCCACGACCGCCGCCGAGCCGACCGTTGCGACCCAGGCCCCGGCGACGCCGACGGACGCGCCCGCTAATACGCCGCGACCCGCCGCGACTGCCGCGCCGGCGGAGCCGCCGCCAACCGCGTCGCCTACGGTCGAGGCCGCGCCGCCAGCGACCGCAACGCCGATGCCCGAACCTACATCGACTCCCACCGAAGCTCCCGCGCCGGCCGCCACTCCCACCGCCGCCTCGACAGCGGCGACCGTCGAGTTGCCGCCGGTCGAGCCTTACGATCCCGCCATCGAGCAGTCGATCTATGACCGATATGCCGTGGACGCGGCGCGACTCGACGCGGTGCTGGCGGCAGGATACCCGATTCTCCTCGTGACCGATGCCATCTGGTGACCAAGTTGCGAGCGTATGCGTCCCGTCGTGCGCGGGCTGATGGACAAGTACCGGGGAAGAGTTCAGTTTCTGATCCTCGAGTACGATAATCGGGACCTGAACGAGATCAGGCAGAGGTTCCGGATCACTTCTCATCCCTCGTTCGCGGTCGTGCGAGGCAACCTCGAGATAGTCCAGAATTGGGTAGGTCCTGCGCCTACCGCCGAACTCGAAGACGCCATTCTGGAGGCGCTGGGCTAGACTCGGGCCTCCCTCTGGATTCCGGCCCCGTATCAAGTACGGGGCGGGCTCTTCGCGGGAATGACGGCAAGGGGTTAGCGCGCGGCCATCACCGTCGTCGCAAGTCTTCGTCTCCAGATTGATTCGGTTGATTCCATTGTTACCGTCAAATCTGTCAACGAATTACCTAACACATACAATCGTGGATCGGTTGTTTCAGCCCAAAGCGGCGATGCCGGGCAGGGTCTTGCCTTCCAGCATCTCCAGCGAAGCGCCTCCGCCAGTCGAGATGTGGTCGAACTCCGACTCGATCCCGAGCAGCTTCACCGCGGCCACGGAATCCCCACCGCCAACCATGCTGTACGCGTCCGACGCGGCGACCGCCCTGGCGACTTGCTCGGTGCCGCGCGCAAATGCCCGGTTTTCGAACATTCCCATAGGCCCGTTCCAAACGACTGTCGCGGCGAGCCCGAGGCGGCCGGCGAACAGACGCTCGGTCTCCGGGCCGACGTCGAGCATCATCCAGCCGTCAGGGACGTGCTCGACGGCGCATACGGCGGTCTCCGCTCCGTCAGCCGGGCCGGATGCCATGACGCCGTCCCGGGGCAGAACGATTTCGCATCCACTCGCCAGTGCCTTGTTCTGTATGTCTCTCGCATCCTGCAGGCGGCCAGACTCGACAAGCGAAGCTCGCATGTTCAAACCGTTGGCGGCCAGGAAGGTGTTCGCCATTCCGCCGCCCAACAGCAGCATGTCTACCTTTTCGACCAGATTGCGAAGCACGTCGATTTTGGACGAAATCTTTGCGCCGCCGACCAGCGCCGCGAGCGGTCTGTCGGGGTTATGCAAGACCGTTTCAAACGCGCTGATCTCGCTTTCGAGCAGGAATCCGGGATAGGCGGGGAGGAGCCGCGCAAGCCCAACCACCGACGCGTGGCTTCTGTGCGCCGCGCCGAACGCGTCGTTGACGAAGATGTCGGCAGGCTCGGCGAGCCGCCGCGCGAAATCCGGGTCGTTGCCCGTTTCCCCGGCGTGAAAGCGAACGTTTTCGAGGAGCGCCACGCCGCCGTAATCGATCCTGGCGATCGTCTCTGTCACGGCTGGTCCGACGCAATCACGGGCGAATGCGACACGGCCATCAAGGTAGCCTTCGAGCGCACGCGCGACCGGCTCCAGCGACATCGATGGATCGGGCCGGCCTTTTGGCCGTCCGAAATGCGACAGCAGCAGCGCCTTGGCGCCGGACCGCGTCAGGTAGTTGATCGTGGGCAGCGCCGCGACGATTCGGGTGTCGTCGGTTATGCGGCCGCGGCCGTCGGTAGGAACGTTCAGGTCAACCCGCACCGCAACGACCTTGCGGTCGACCGGCGCGTCCCTCAAGTCGTTCATGCTGGCGAGCCGGCGCCCCGCCTGAACCAGCTCCGAATCGCGGCCGCTAGGCTGTAACCGGCGACGCGCTCTCCTGCAAAACGAAAGCCGCCATATCGGCGAGCCGGCATGAGTAACCCCATTCGTTGTCGTACCAGGCCGCGACTTTCGCGAGGTTGCCGTCGACGACCATCGTGCTGGCGCTGTCGACGATTGAAGAGTGCTCGTTGGTCTTCAGGTCCATCGAGACAAGCGGCTCATCCGAAACGTCGAGGATTCCCTTCATCCGACCGGTAGCGGCCTCGCGGAGCGCGTCGTTGATCTCCGCCGGAGTCGTCGTTTCGTTCAGCAGCACGACGAATTCGACGATCGAGACTGTCGGAGTGGGAACCCGATACGACGCGCCGTCCAGCTTGCCGTTGAGCTCGGGAATCACGACCCCTATCGCGCGGGCGGCGCCGGTCGGAGCGGGAACGATGTTCGAGGACGCGGCCCTCGCGTCGCGCAGGTCCGGGGCTTCGAGGTCGAGCAGACTCTGCGAATTCGTGTAGGAATGCACCGTAGTCATTTGACCTTTTACGATTCCGAACCTGTCGTGAATCACCTTTACGGGCGGAGCCAGACCATTGGTCGTGCAAGACGCATTGGAAATTATGTGATGCTTCTCCGGGTCGTAGTGGTCGTGGTTGACTCCGAGGACCACCATCACGTCCGCATCGGCGGCAGGCGCCGATATAAGCACCTTGCTGGCTCCGGCCTGAAGGTGCTTGGCGGCCATTTCGCGCTTGCTTCCCACGCCGGTGCTTTCGATTACGAGATCGACGCCAAGCCCCGCCCAGTCGAGCGCCGTCCAGTCTCGCTCGGAGAATATGGCGATCGAGCGGTCATCGATTGACATCGAGTCTCCGGTCATCGCCACCGATCCCTCAAACCGTCCGTAATTGGTGTCGTACTTGAACAGATGCGCGTTGGTGGCAGGGTCGGCGAGATCGTTAACGGCGATAACGTCGATATCGGGTTGACGGCGCAGCAGCGTGCGCAGCGTGAGTCTGCCTATTCGACCGAAGCCATTAATAGCCGTCTTCAATCGCGCTACTCCTCCCGGGACTTGCAGCGCGCGGCAGTCGAACCGACCTGTCTGCCGCGCATGGAAACGCCTTCAGTGTAAGCGATGAGCCGCGCGGTCCCGCGAGCGCGGCCGGCTCAAGTCCAGGTCTGCGTTATCGCGTTCACTTTCGGTCTCGCGCCGGCGGAACTCGCCGTCCGGTATATGTCCATTATCGATTGAGCAAGCCGCTCGGAGTCGTGATGTACGGGGTGCACTTCGTCGATTACGTCCGCCACGACGAGATTGATGCCTTCCATTCGAGCGTCGCGCCGTTCGGATTCCGACATCCGGACGAGGTGCGGCGTAGGATCGTCGGCGAAATCGAGGGTGGTGCGGCTGTTTACCAGCAGATGGTCGAACGCGCCGCGGCCCATGTGTCGCTCAAGCACTTCGATGTGCTGCCGGACGCTGTAATCGTCGGTCTCGCCGGCTTCCGTCGCAACATTGCACACGTAGATCTTTACCGCGTCCGAGGCTCTGATCGCCGCGGCGACTTCGCTTACCAGGAGATTCGGAACGATGCTGGTATAGACGCTGCCGGGACCGAGAACGATAAGGTCCGCCGCCAGAATTGCCGCGACGGCGTCCTCGTTGGCGGCGACGTTTCGCGGAACGAGAAAGACCTTCCGAATTCGTCCGCTCCTGGCGATCTGCGACTCGCCCATCACCACGCGGCCATCTTCCAGCTCGGCGGCAAGATTCACGTTGGACATGGTGGAGGGGGCAATGCTGCCCCGTATTCGCAAAACGCGGCTTAGACCTTCGATGCCTTCGTCCAGCCCACCCTCGATGTCTTGCAGGGCTGCGAGCAAAAGATTCCCCAGACTGTGCCCTTGAATCTCGCCGCCGCCCTCGAACCGGTAATCCACGAGCTTCGTCATCAGAGCCTCGGAATCGGCCAGCGCGGTCAGACAGCTTCTGATGTCGCCCGGCGCGACCAGGCCCATATCCCGGCGAATCCGGCCGGAGCTGCCGCCATCGTCGGCTACCGTCACCACGGCCGTGAGGTTGGACGTATGCTCCTTCAGGCCGCGGAGCACTATGCCCATGCCCGTGCCGCCGCCGATTCCGACCGTTCGCGGGCCGCGGCGCAGCCTCCTGCCGTGATAGAGGATTTCGGCCACGTCCTCGCCCGGCGCGATGACGACGCTGAGTACGGACTTGAACAGCCAAAACGTGCTCAGCGCCGCAATCGCCACTCCCGCCACTCCAACGCCCAGTTCTCTCCAGGGGTGAGGTATGAATTGCAGCGTAATCGTGTAGATGACCGGACTGGCGGTCTCCGGCACGTCCACGGTTCGATAGACGAACGCCAGGAACATGGCCAGTGCAAGCGCCGCCAGGACGGTACCCAGGAGGATAAGGACGATATACCGTTTTACGCCTATCCCCAGAGCCAGCCACTTGCGGGTGCGTAGTTGCAAAGGGAGATCTCGACTTTACTTCAGACCAACGCTCGCGGCCCCCCACCTCCCCTTGAGGAGCGAGCCGAAGAATTATACATAGGCTTGGGGCGGGCTTTACCGGAGCAGACTGTAAATGTCGCTGCTTTGCCGTCGATTTTGCGCAATATATCCCGTCTCGCGGAGTCCCATTCGGCGGAGTTATCCTGTCCGGCCATCGCGGCGGGCCTTGACGCAGGCCGCCTTCGAGCAGCAACTAGAATGATCGGGTGTTGGTGGGAATTCTCACAATTCGCGTAAATATTCGAGGCAACCGGTCGCTAAAGGAAAAGCGCCGCGTGATTCGCCGCGCCATCGAGCGGACTCGGGCGAAGCACAGGGTCAGCGTGGCCGAGGTCGGCGATCAGGACCTTCACCAGACGGCCTTGCTGGGTGTCGCGTACGTATCCAACGAACCGTCGCACGTGGACTCGGTGTTAGACAAAACCCTCAACTTCATGGCCCGGACCAGCCCGGAAGCGGAGTTCCACCCGGAATATCGGGAGCTGCTTCACTTCTGAGCCGTTCCCGGCGTTGGCCCGTGGTTTTGCGTGGTGATATATTCGGTCACAGTCGGTCGAGTGCGCGGCTAGCGCCCACGTGATCTAAACTAGACAGGCAAATGAAGCGCACATATCAACCAAAAGTCAGGCGGCGGAAACGGCGCCACGGATTTCGACAGCGCATGGCGTCGCGGTCGGGCCGCGCCATCCTCCGTCGTCGCCGCCGCAAGGGCCGTGTGCGGCTAACGACGTAACCAGCGAACAATCAGCGCCCACTTCCACGGGTGTTCCCAAGGGGTTTCTTGAACAAATTCGGTCGCTTGCGTAAAGGGCGCGACTTCCAGCGTGTGCGAGCGGTGCGCAATGTCAGCTACTTTAAATCGATTATCGTCTATCAGTCGCCGGGCGTTGAGCGGGAGTCTCGCGTGGGAATCGTGGCCGGGTCCCGTCTAGGGGGCGCCGTGATCCGCAACCGCGCGAAACGCCGCATACGCGCCGCCTGGCGCCTTGAAATAGGAGCGTCCGCCGAGCCGCGCGACATGGTTATCGTGGCCCGGACTCCGGCAACCAGGGCGCCCCACGCGGAGCTTCGCTCGGCGATCGGAAACGCCCTCCGGCGCAGACCGAACGCGCGAAAATGAGCGCTTTGGTCCTGTCAATCATTCGCGGCTATCAGCGATTCATCTCGCCCTTGCTAGGAACGAACTGCCGGTTTTATCCGTCCTGCTCGCAATATTCCCATGAGGCAGTTGATCAGCACGGATTGATCGCCGGAATCTGGCTGGGAATCAAGCGAATAGCCAAGTGCCACCCATTTCACCCGGGCGGCTTCGATCCGGTGCCCGAAGTCCATGACGACTAGCATCATTTTGGCGGACCCTCCGTGAGGGACCAGGCCATGAGTATGCCCAGCCTTCCGGGCTGGCATGACTATGTCGTGGAACCGCTTTCAAATCTCATGCAGATCATGGCCGGGGCGCTCGGCGGTTACGGCGTAGCCATCATCTTGTTTACCTTCATCATCAGACTCGCGATCGTTCCCCTCATGGCCAAACAAATGAAGTCGCAGCGGGCCATGCAAGAGCTTCAGCCGAAAATCGGCGCCATCAAGAAGTCCGCTCGCGGAGACAAGCAGAGGGAATCTCAACTAACCATGGCGCTCTACAAGCGAGAGGGGATAAACCCGCTCGCGGGATGTTTCCCGCTCATCGTTCAAATGCCCATCCTGTTGGCGTTGTATGGATCTCTTTTAACGTTGAGTCAGTGTCTGGGTCCCGACGGTCTGAAAATGGCCCCTCACCCATTCGGATATATGAACTGCGTGGACGCTGGCGGCCACATGCTTATGGACGAGCCGTTCCTCTGGTTCAATCTCGCCGACATCGACCGCACGTTTTCGTTACCGTTGGGAGACCTGTCCATACCCTTTCCCGGCTACATTTCGATTATCGCCCTGCTGGCCGGCACCGTTCAGTGGGTCCAGACGTATATGGCGACTCCCACAAACGCCGAAGGCGCTCAGGCGACCATGGCGCGCGTGATGCAGTTCATGCCCATCATGATCGTCATCTTTGCCTGGAATTTCTTTTCGGGAATCGTGCTGTATTGGGTGGTCTCGTCGTTCCTGGGGGTCATTCAACAGTTTTTCACTACCGGACTCGGCAAGTTCGAGCGCATCTTGCCTGTTGGGGTCGTTGAGGTGGCGGCCCGCCTGGGAGCGGGAAAGTTCGGAGCGCGCAAGTTGACCAAGGAGGAGCTCGAGCTGGCTACCGCCACGGCGGAGGCCGAGATGAACCTGGGCGGCCCCGCGGTCAAATCACGGCCTAGAACTCGAACGAGAAAACGGAGGCGCAGACGTGGCTGACCAGGTGGAGACGGCGGCGCGAACAGTTGAAGAAGCTGTCAAGCTGGCGCTTCTCAGACTGGACGCTACGCTGGATGAAGTCGATATCAAGATCGTAGATTCCGGCACTCCCGGAAAGCTGCTCGGATTGGGAGCGCGCGAAGCGCGCATCCTCGTTACGCGCCGCGCCAGCCCATTCGTCGGTGACGAGGTCGAGGCCGACTTGGAACCGCCGCCGCCGGCTGTCGAGGCGCCTTGGTCCGAACCGCCGCCGCCGGCTGTCGAGGCGCCTTGGTCCGAACCGCCGCCGCCGGCTGTCGAGGCGCCTCGGTCCGAACCGCCGCCGCCGGCTGTCGAGGAGCCTCGGTCCGAAGCGCCGCCGCCGGCCTACGTTGACGAGCCGGAACCGATGGAAGATCCGGAGCCGGTCGAGGCCGAAAATCTCGTGGAGGTCGCGAGTGACCTTATTCAGGGTCTGGTCGACCGCATGGGATTCGATGCGACCGTGGAAACCACGTCCGAGGACCCGCTTTCGTTCAACGTCTACTCGGAGGATGACCGCGAGCTGGAAGGCCTGATAGGGCCGCGCGGGGAAAATCTCCGGGCCTTCGGATTCTTGCTCAACTCCATGCTGGGGCGTATCGCCCGGCGCGGCGTGCGAGTCTTTGTCGACGTGAACGGATACCGGCAGGGGCGCGCGGACGAACTCGGCGAGCTGGCGCGAAGAGCCGCGGAATCGGTTGGAGAGACGCATGAACCGGTCACGCTCGAAGCGATGCCGGCGCATGAACGCAGGCTCGTTCACATAGCCCTTGCCGAGCACGCGGGCGTGTGTACATACAGCGTCGGCCAGGGCAAGGAACGGCAGGTTGTAATCGGCCCCGAGGACTAGAGGCGCGGGCGTCGGGCTGCTGTGCGATGTCGAACGCGGCGTCCGACTACGTATGCGTCGGCAACTTCTGTTTCGATGAAACGCCTCGGGGACCCATGCTCGGGGGCACCGTCAGCTATGCGGGCCGGGCCGCGATTGAGCTTGGCGCGACCGTAGGAATCCTGACCTCCGGGAATCCGGAGGACCGGGGACGCGTTCAGGCGAGTCTGCCCGGTGCGCGGTTGCGCTGGGTCGATTCGCCGGAATCGATGGTTTTCCGGAACACCTACTCCACCGGCGGACGCCGCGTTCAACACCTTCTGAGCAAGGCTTCGCCCCTGTCTGTCGAACACCTGCCCGACGGCTGGGAATCCGCCCCGATCGTACATTTGGGGCCGCTCGCCGGTGAGGTCTCGGTCGACTTCGTGGATTCGATTGGCGCGCAATGCCTGGTTGGAGTCACACCCCAGGGATGGCTGCGCCGGCGGCGCCCGGACGGCCTGGTTGTGAGTCGGAATTGGGAAAGCTATTCAAACGTGCTCGACCGCGCCGACGCGCTCGTGTTCAGCGAGGAGGACGTGCCGAACCAGCGGCAAGCCTCGCGATACGTAAACTCGGTCAAACTAGCTGTAATTACCCGGGCGGCTCGCGGAGCCGACGTAATAAGCGGCGGGCGGGTTACGCGAGTTCCGGCCTTCCCCGCCCGCGAGGTCGACCCGACAGGCGCGGGCGACGTATTCGCCGCGGCATTTTTTATGGAGTTGCGGCGCTCGAAGTCCCCGCTGGAGGCCGCTCGATTCGCCGCCGCGGCGGCCGCGTTTCTCATCGAGAAGCCGGGCATCGATGGACTGGCCTCGGAAGCGGAGGTTAGAAAGCGGTTGTCCGGCGAAGCTGGGGCCGGATGAACTTCGACACGCTCGCGGTCACCGCCGTAAGGCAGGAGCTCGAATCGGCCATCGTAGGGGGACGGGTCCAAAAGGTGGTGCTGCCGGGTGAGTTGTCGGTTGGACTCGAAATCTACGCGCGCGGCCGGACTTGCCGCCTGCTCATCTGTGCTTCGAGCAACGCGCCTCATGCGTTGCTGGCGTCGAAACCGCTGCGCCGCGCGTCGGACCGCGAGACTCCGCTGCTCCAGCTAATGCGAAAGCACGTCCGCGGCGGACGAGTTCTGGCGGTCCGCCAACCGCCGCTGGAGCGCATAATCGTGTTGCAAATCTCATGCCGCCGCGAAGGGCCGGGCGACTCGCGCCGCGTAGAGCTTGTGGCGGAGCTGACGGGACGGCATGGCAACGTGGTTCTGGTTGACGAAACCGGGCTGGTTATGGACGCCATGAAGCGCGTAGGCGCCTCCGTCAACCGGTATCGGTCGATCCTTCCGAAACACCCCTACGCGCCCCCGCCGCCGCTCGGAAAATCACACCCTTCCAAAGTCCTGGCAAGTGATCTGGAAGCCGCCGCCCGCAGTAGCGCGGACGAACCCGCGTGGCGGATGCTTGTCGGTTGCGCGGCGGGCGTGAGTCCGCTGGTTGCTCGTGAAGCGCTTTACCGCTCGGTTGCCAGAACCAGTCTGAAGGCGTCCGAAGTGGCCGACTGGGAAGGACCGCTTGGCGAGTTGAGGATGATCTTTTCGAGTGTTGAATCGGGCCGTCCGCATCCGGTCGTCGCGCTCGAAAACGATTCGCCCGCGGCATACGCGGCCTACGAGCTCCGTCAGTATCCGAACACCGAGACCGTCGATTCGATATCGACGGCGATGGAGCGGTGTTATGCGCATTCGACAGACGAGCGCGGACTCCCATCTCCAAGGGCCGACAGACTTCGAGTCATCTTGACCAAAAAGCGAAACTTTCACCTGCGCCGCGCCAGGTCGCTGCGGAAAGCGCTGGAACAGTCCAGGCAAGCGGCGGCGCTCCGGCGGACGGGCGAGCTGCTGCTCGCCTACTCGCCCAGCGTCCAGGAGGGGGCCGGCTCCACTCGGCTTGACGGACAAGACATTCGACTGGACCCGAATCTCACCCCGATCGAAAACGCGCAATCGTATTTCAAGCGTTATCGAAGCGCTCAGTCCGCGGGACGGAAGATTCCGGGACTGATGCGACAGGCCGAATTGCAGACCGAGTTCGTCGGACAGGCTTTGGTGGACCTGGAGCTGGTGGAGTCGGAGTCGGAACTGGCCGGCCTCGAGCGGGTGTTTGCCGAGATCGGGCTGCTCAGTTCACCGAAACGGCGTCCGCGAGACGCGACGCGAATTCGCCCGCGCTCTTTCCTGGTTGACGGATGGCAAGTCCTGCTCGGTCGCAACGCGGCGCAGAACGAGCACCTTACGTTCAAGATCGCGGGGCCGGAGGACCTTTGGATGCACGCCCGCGGGGCGCCCGGCGCTCACGTTGTCGTCCGTTCGCAACGGAAAAAAGTGCCGGAGCGCGTGATCCGGTCAGCCGCCCGGTTCGCCGCCGGATTCAGCGAGGCCCGGTTCGATGCGAACGTAGACGTGGACGTCACCCCCCGCAAGTTTGTCCGGAGAACCAAAGGCGGTCAGCCCGGACAGGTCAGTTACCGGTCGGAGCGGACCTATCGGGTAAATCCCTCCCGTGACCTCGAAGTCGACTAGCGCCGCTGGCAGTCGGGGCAGAAATGGCTCGTCCTGCCTCCTATCGATTCGCTCTCGACGGCCCTCCCGCACCGGGGACAAGGCAGGCCGGTCCGCCGAAAGACGTTGAGATTCTGCTGGTTTGCGCCGGGACGCCCGTCGGCGTCGGCATAGCGGCCAAACGTGGTGCCGCCGGCTTTAAGGCCGTCGCGCAGCACGCGCCGCACCGCTCTAACCAGCGACGCCACCTGTTTGCGGTCCAGTTCGCCGGCGGGAACGCGAGGACCCAGACGCGCCCGCCAAAGCGCCTCGTCGGCGTAGATGTTTCCAACTCCGGCCAATATCGACTGATTCAGCAGCGCGGTCTTTATCGCCACGGTCCGACCTTCGAATCCCCGGGCAAGGTTGCTGGTTGTAAAGCGCTTTGAGAACGGTTCGATTCCGAGACGCGATTGGAAGTCCCGGTATTCAACCGGCCCGATGACCCTGGCGGTCCCAAAGCGGCGCGGATCGGAAAACCGGATTTGGGTCTGACCGTCCAGCGTGAACGCGGCGCGCAAGTATCTGTCGGGAGGATGGTCCGCCCGACGGACGAGAATGCGTCCGGACATCATCATGTGCATCAGCAGCACGCGCTCGTCGTCCAGCAGCAGAGCCAGAAACTTGCCCCGGCGAACGACCTCCTGGATCGTGGCCCCAAGCGGCGATCGCTCACCGAGCAAATGGTCGAGCTTCGGGTCGAAGACATCCACCGCCCGAATGGCGAGGCCGCGAGTCGTTTCCCGCAGCCTGCGCGCAATTGTTTCGACTTCCGGCAGCTCTGGCATCTATTGCCGCCGCGCTGCTTGGGACTGGCCGGCGCGCCGCCGCCAGATAGTAGAATTGCTCAAGCGCGCGCTGCGGCGGCAACGTAAATCCAGCGCTGGAAGTGCCGACTGACTTGGTAAAACTACTTTACGACGAAATTTCAAAACGGAATCATGCTGGCGAATCGGTAGCCATGGCAACCATAGTCGATTCGCGCGGTTCGACCCCTCAAAAGGTCGGAGCCAAAATGCTGGTGTTCGAAGACGGCGCCGGAATGGGCACGGTAGGCGGCGGCTGCGTCGAGGCCGATATCTGGCGGGAGGCCACCTATGCGCTCGCGGACGGCAATGGACGGTTGATCTCGGTAGACCTGGTCGACGACCTCAAGGGCGAGGGCGACGTTTGCGGCGGCACGGTCAACGTCTTCATCGACGTATGGCCGCCCGGCGGGACTGGCGTCGATTGACGCTGTCGACCGCCGAGATTGCCTCTCTCAAACTCGACCGCCGCGAACCGGCGGTCTTGCTAACTGTGGTCAAGACGGTCCCTCGATCGGGGCTGCGGCTGGGGCGCAAGTCCATCTTTGGCGCGGACGGCCGCCTGACGCCTCCGCTCGGCGCGGGTCAGCTTGAGTCGGCCGTGCTCGCGGATGCCGCGGCGGCGCTCGAGTCCCGCCGCCACAGCCTGCATTATTACGAGGCAAGCGGCTTGCCGGCCACGCGCCGCAATCCCGACGCAATCGGGATATACCTGGAACCGATGATCCCCCGGGACCATTTGATAGTGGTCGGCGCCGGGCATATAGCGCTGACCGTCTCCAGCATCGCCGGCAAAGTCGGATTCGAGATTACGGTCGTCGACGACCGCTCCGATTATGCGAACCGCGAGCGGTTCCCGGATGCGGACCGGGTTATAGCCAAGGATATCGAGTCGGCGCTGTCGGAGATCGACATCGACGACGCAACCTACGTTGTGCTGGTCACCCGCGCGCACGCTTTCGATGAGGCGGCGCTCCGTCTGGTTTTGAACTCCGACGCTCGCTACATTGGCATGATCGGCAGTACGCGCCGGGTGCTTGTCGTCTATCGCCGGCTCATATCGGAGGGCTTCGCTCCCGAGTTGCTCGGGAAAGTCTACGCGCCCATAGGACTGGACTTCGGCGCGTTGACGCCCGAGGAGATCGGGCTGGCCATCGTCGCCGAAATGATATCTGTCAAGCGCGGCGGAGCGGCGCGTTCCCTGCGTTTGCAAGAATGGCGGCGCTACTTGACGTCCAGCGCAACCGAACGATGACCTCTCCCAGTCCCGCCCGTCCGCGGCTCATCGTCGTGGACGCCATGTCGCTTATCCACCGGGCTTTCCACGCCGTTCCCACAACCTTTTCCACGTCCAGGGGGGAGCCTACGAACGCCGTCTACGGCTTCGTAAATATGCTCTTTCGGGTAGTGGACCAGGTGAAGCCGCAATTCGGGGTCGTGGCGTTCGACGCTCCCGGCGGAACGTTTCGCGATGAGGTGTACGAGGAATACAAGGCGGATCGTGAATCGCCGCCAGATGAACTGGTGGTCCAGTTCGACCGAGTTCGACAGGTCGCGGCTGCGCTTGGTCTGCCCTGCTTCGAGATCCCCGGATACGAAGCTGACGACATCCTCGGATTCATGGCCCGGAGGGGAACGGAGCTCGGTCTGGACGTGATGCTGATAACGAGTGACCGCGACGCCTACCAGCTCATAAACGACAACGTCCGCGTTCTTACCAGCAATCCCCGAACCGGCGAACCGGTTATCTACGACCGGGATAAGGTCGCCGAACGCTGGAGCGGGCTTTCGCCGGCTCAAATCGTCGATCTGAAGGCTCTCCAGGGAGACTCGTCAGACAATATCCCCGGAGTGCCAGGGATAGGTGAGAAAACGGCGGTCAGCTTGCTTGACCGCTACGGGACCGTCGAGAACGTGCTCGACCACGTGGCGGAACTTCCCGGTCGCCCCAGGAAAGCGCTTGAGCCGGAGCGGAATCGCGAGCTGGCCAGGCTAAGCAAGCATCTCGCCACTATCGTGACGGACCTTCCAATCGAGTTCGAGCTGGAAGACGCAAGGCTCTGGAAGGCCGATGTCGGATCGGTTCGCGAGCTATTCCTCGAGCTGGAGTTTCGAAGTCTCTTGAACCGGTTGCCATTCGTCGCCAGCCAGGCAGACGAGGACGACAAGCAGCTAGGACTGTTTGGCGGTGGTGACGTGACGGCGCCCGAGACGGAGGCCGTAGCCGACGCCGCCGCCGCGCGGCGGCTCGTCGCCGCCCTCGAGGCGGCCGAAGCCGCGGCGGTATTCGCGGTTATCGAGGAGACCATCGAGGGGCAGGTTTTGCTGGGAGTCGCCTTCGCCACAGCTCCCGACAAGTCGTGGTACGTCAACGCCTCCGCCGAGGACGGCAACCCGGCCGCCGAGATACTCGGCGTCATGAAACCGTGGTTCGAAGACTCGCGGCAACGCAAGGTTTCGCACGACGTAAAGCAATTGATCCGGGCCATGCGGTGGATAGGAATCGAAGCGGCCGGCTTCGACCTGGACACCAGCGTCGCCACGTTCCTGCTCACGGGCGGTCAGCGGCTCGAAACGGTCGATTCCATCGTTCTGTCCAGATTGCAGTCGGAGCTTTACGCGCCGGAGTCCGAATGGCCGCGCCGCAGAGGTCTGGCCGGACTTGACTCGGACCAGATCCCCCGAGCCGCCGGGGCCAGGGCGATCGCCCTCGTAAACCTCGCCCCCGACATAGTAGAAGACCTTGACCGGAGTGATTTGCTCGATGTCTTTCACGATGTCGAAATGGCGCTGGTTCCGGTGCTGGCCCGAATTGAGGACCAGGGCATGCAGCTCGATGCAAGCCTGCTCAAGGAGATGTCGGGGTTGCTGCGGGGTGAACTTGATGAGCTTCGAAAGGAGATTTATCTCGATGCCGGCCACGAGTTCAACATCGACTCTCCCAAGCAGCTCGGGGACGTCCTGTTCGGCGAGCTCGGCCTGCCGGCCGCGCGCAAGACGAAAACCGGCTATTCGACGGCGAAGAACATATTGGACGACCTCCGGGACGCGCATCCGATCATCGACAGAGTGCTGGAGTATCGGGAACTCGCCAAGCTAAGAAGCACCTATATCGACGCGCTTCCCAGCCTCGTCAACCCGCGAACAGGCCGAATCCACACCACGCTGAGCCAGACCGTCGCGGCGACCGGGCGCCTATCGTCGAGGAATCCCAATCTCCAGAACATTCCCGTGCGGGACGAGCGGGGGCGGCGGATACGCAACGCCTTCGTCGCCGGATCGCCCGACACCATTCTGCTTTCCGCCGACTATTCGCAGATCGAGTTGCGCGTCCTTGCCCACATCTCGCGTGACGAATCCATGCTGCGGGCGTTCCAGAACGATGAGGATATTCACGCCGCGACCGCCGCGCAGATGTTCGAAGTCGCTCCGGACGAAGTCACCAGCTCCATGCGCCGGGTGGCCAAGACGACCAATTTCGGAATCATCTATGGGATAACCGACGTCGGTCTGGCGATGCGAACCGATCTGTCACGAGTGGAGTCCCGCGGAATTATTGAATCGTATTTCGAGAAGTACCCGGCCGTTCGCCAGTACATGGATTCGACCATAGCCGCCGCATACCGCGATGGATACGTGTCGACGCTGCTCAACCGCCGGCGCCAGATGCCCGAGCTAAAGGCGCGCGCCTACGTCAGGCGGCAGGCCGGCGAGCGGATGGCGATAAACATGCCTATCCAGGGAACCGCGGCTGAGATTATGAAGATTGCGATGATAGAAATGGACCGATGCCTCCGGGACGACGGCTTCCGCGCGGTGATGATTCTTCAGGTCCACGACGAGTTGCTGTTCGAGCTTCCGCGCTCGGAACGCGATCGGCTGGGGGACGCCGCGCGCGCTGTCATGGGCAATGCGTTCGATTTGGACGTTCCGCTCAAGGTGGACGTTTCCGCCGGACCTGACTGGGGGCAGATGTCGCCAGTGTGAAACCCGCGCGCTCGTCGGCGCGGCCTTGAAGCGTTGCGGCGGGCGTTTCGGATGGCCTGGACTGACGTCCGGATCGCCGCGCCTGTCTTTTCGGCCAAATCGCTCGGGCCGCCGGGGCGGGGGTACGGGATATCATATTTTGCGGAGCCAGCGCTTCGCTGCGGTAGATGAGTCTATTAACCTGACCACGAAATGCCGCGCCGCCGGCTCGTGACGCGGACGACCGGACATCTGCGGCGGGGTGTTTACCCAACCCGGTGCTCCGCGTGAGCTAAAAGAGAGGAACTGCGACATTGCCCCTCAGAAACAGTCGACGCGCTGCGAAATCGCGCACCGCCGAGCCGTCTAGTGCGACTGAAGCGACCAAAGCGCCGAGCGAGAGCCGGAAGGCGAGCGCGAAAGCGCGCGGCCCCGCAAAGCTGCCGGATCATCCGCAACATCACCGGATGATCGCCAGAAACCTGAATGGCCTGCTGGAGAATATGGCCGAGCTGCGCAACGATTTGCTGGCCGAGCGCAAGGACCACAAAAGCGATTTCAAGGGGCTCGATAGAAAGCTGTTCAAACTCCAGAACGATGTCGAAAAGCTCGCTGCCGCCCATGCCGCCTTTATGGAAGAGATGACCACTGTGGCGTTCGATGCAAGCCTCGATGTCAGAGGCGCGCTCAATGCGATTGAAGCTATTTGGGATGCAATGGCCGAGATCGCGCCAGGTCAGGAAGCGGCTGTCACGGCAAGAAGGCGCGAGACGCGGGAGCGTGAGAAAAGTCGGGTTGCCAAGATAGATGACGAATTGAGAGCGCTTGCCAGCTCCGCAACAGAGAACAGGAAGAAACCTCAATCATGAGACGACTTAGACCGATACCAGAACGTTATGAAGACGACAAAACTCCCCGTGAGGACGGAGGCGAAGGCGCCGGAGTTACCACGCTCGTCGAAGACTTGAAGACCGCGCTGCAACGCCCCGCAAAGAGCGATGACGCGCTTCTCTCGACTCTGAAGAAAATCAACAGGTCCCTGGAACACTCGGCCAACGGCGCTGCCAACGACGCGGGACCTGATGCAGGCCCGCGGTTGAGGCTCGGAGTCTTCGCCGATACCGCGAATCTAACCGACCGGGTCAATGAGAACCCGACCGTGATCGACTACCAGAAACTGCTCGGGCGCATCATTGGCGGCCGGCGAATCGTTCACGCGCGGGCGTACTGCCCGATCTACGCGGATTATGGCGGCCGTCTCGAAGAGCAGCGCACCGTTTCACCTGTTTGGGGAAAGGGTTACGACATCGTAACCAAGCCGGTAAAGCTGTTCGCGGATGGAACCCGCAAAGCGGACCTCGATCTGGTGCTCGCGGTCGACGTCATACGGCGCATCGAATCGATGGACGTAATGGCGCTCCTGTCCGGCGACGGGGACTTCGTTCCGGTGGTCGATTTGGTCCGCGAGAAGGGAGTGCGCGTCGAGGTGTACGCATTCACCGAATCCATGGCCGAGGAGTTGCGCCTTCACACCGACGCCTTTTACGACCTGCACGCAATGACCGAAGTTCACGCCGCGGCCTCGATCAGGTCCGCGGGGTAAGAGGGCCGGGGAGCCGGTTCCAACCTCCTTGATACGCGGCGTAATCTTCGACCTCGGCGACACGCTGGTCGCTCAGGAGCCGCTGGTTGGGGGAGACTCGCACCTGAACGCGGCCGCCGCGATCCTGCCGCTGGTCAGGGAGCACTCCGAAAACTCGCCGAGCGCCGAGGACCTCGCGGCGGCGATCGGACTGAAACTGCAAGAGGCGATTGTCGAGTCGTATGAATCGAGCTACTCCCAGCCAAACACCGAAGCGTTATTTCACGACGTTCTCGACGACTTGCAGTGCAGCCTGCCTCCCGATCACGCCCGCACCGTTCTCGACAGCTATTTTCGGCGCCATTACGAAAGCATGGTCCCCCTCGCGGAAGTTATGGAGACCCTCGTGCTGGCGAGAGCGCTGCCCCTCAAGCTGGGCATACTCGCCAATGTGCTGTGGGGGCCGGAAATGCTGCGCGACCGGTTGCGCCGGATTGGCATGGCTCGGTTGATGAGCTGCGTCGTATTGAGCGTCGAAATTGGGTGGATGAAACCATTTCCCGGCGCCTACCGCGAGATCTTGCGGCGAATGGATCTTCGCCCGTCGGAGGTCGTGATGGTCGGCGACGATCCATACGTCGACGTTATGGGCGCCCAGCGCGCCGGCCTCAAGGCGATCTGGAAGCGGCTCGATACGGGGCGCGCGCCGCCCGAAGGAGCGCGCCCGAACCAGATAATCGAAAGCATCAGTGAGCTGCTGCCGGCGGTGGCGGAGATGACGTAGTGCAAGCGCTAAAACGGGCCGCGATCCGGCTGCTTCGTTTCCCGGGACCGACTCTCAACACGGCGTCGTCACGAAATATGAAAGCGCTCGGCGCGCGGCTTGCGGGGTCTGGACGCGACGGTCGGCTTCGCGTCCTGAACGTGGGGGGCGGGGGGCGGGCCCTTCCGGCGAACCATGTTGGCCGTGGCGTGGTGGACGCCGTGATCTACCTCGACATCAGGCGCACGCCGCTTGTGGGAGTGGTAGGCGACGCGCTCGCGCTTCCGTTCGCGGATGACTCGATGGACGCGGCCCTTTCGCTGGCCGTGCTCGAGCACGTTAACGATCCCGGGCTGTCGGTGGCGGAAATGCGCCGGGTGCTCAAACCCAACGGTCTCGTGTATTGCGAGGTCCCGTTCCTTCAGGCTTACCACGCCGCGCCGCACGACTACACGAGGTTTACGAATTCCGGAATTCGGCGTCTGCTTCGAGACTTCGATGAAGTCGACCTGGGAGTTTGCACTGGACCCAGCTCGGCGCTGAGCTGGATTCTTCGCAGATATCTGGCGGGACTGCTGACCGGCTTCTCGAACAACCGGCGCGCGGTGTTTGTGGCCGAGTTCCTGGCGGCGTGGCTCACGTTCCCGATCAAGTACCTCGATTACCTGTTCGCCGGGCGGCCGGGCGCGGCGGAGATTGCATCGGCGTTCTATTTTCTAGGCAAGAAAAAGTGAGCCGGTCGGTCAAGCAGCCATCCGGCGCTTGTTAGAATATTTTTCACCTAGTTCAGCCTGATGGTGACGCCATGATCCCGAAAGCGGCCTTTCAAGCGACCGGCGCCTCGTTCCCGGCCGCCGCGCCTCCGGAAGGTTTATGAAACGCTCGATAATACGATCGCTGGCCTGGCTGGCTGTCGGGTGCCTCGCCGTCGTTGCCTGCACTTCCGAATCCGGCAGCAGTTTCCAGATGGTGGCGCGGCCGGATCAACCGAAATCCGGGACCGTTGCCGGCGGTGGATTCGGGTCCGCCGTGACGCCTGCGCCGTCGTCACCCTCCACCGAGACGACTTCGGAAACGCAGGCGTTGATCGATCAGGGATATCTGCGACTCCGGCTCGGCGATTTCGAGGGGGCCGTCGAGGCCTTCACGACCCACATCGAAGAATACGGCGACGAGGTCTCCGCCTACCTCGGAAGAGGCCGGGCATGGGCCGGCGCCAGAGAGTTCGACAAGGCCATCGTCGATTTCTCCCTGGCGATAGCCCTCGATACCGACTTTCCCGACGGGTATGAAGAGCGCGCCGGCGCACTGATCTCCGCCGGCCGTCTGGAAGAGGCTCTGGAAGATTTGGGGCAGCTTGCCCGGTTGCGGCCTGGCGATCCGGTCGCGTACCGAAACCGGGCGTTTATATATCTTGAGCTTGGTAGACCCCATCTCGTCGAGCGCGAAATCGAACGGGCAGGCGCGCTTTTCGGCAAGTCAGCGCAGGATCACTACATCCTGGGACTGGCGCAGTTCGTGCTCGAGGACTACGAGTCGGCGCTTGCAAGTCAAAGCAGGGCGCTCGATATAAGTCGGGAGCAGGACCTGGGCGACAGCTTCGGCGCGGCGGTCCTGACATCGCGCGGTGAAATCAATCTTCGACTCGAACGATATGATCGGGCCTACGAAGACCTGTCGAAGGCGCTTCAGCTCGGCGGCCCCGACGTGTTTGTCTACGAGTTGCGCGCCAAGGTCTCTTATTCGCGGGAGCGCTATCAGGAGGCTGCCGCTGATTTCGCGCTCGCTATACAAGTCGACCCCAATAACGCGTACCTTTATAACAACCTGGCTGATTCCCGGATGCTGGCGGGTAATCTCCAAATGGCCCTCCAGAACATCGAAACCGCGTTGCGGTTGGACCCCAGCCTGGGAGTAGCTCACTACACCAAGGGCGAGATCCTCGAAAAGCTGGGGCGGCTCGACGACGCCGGCGAGAGCTTTGATCGCGCGGCGGAATTAGGGTTTACAGTCGATCCGGTCGAATCGCCCGAATAGTTCGCGGGGGCCGGGCTAGGCGATCGCTACTTCGCGGCCAAGGCGCGCCGATTGCTGCATGGCTTCAGTAAAGCGAATCACGGCGAGACCAGTTTCGCCGGGCGACTTCACGTCGTCGCGGCCCAGAATCGCGTCTATGAAGTTCGCGTCGGGGGTCGAGCGGTCGGGTAGTTTGCCAACTTCGACTGGCCCGTCGCTGTAGCTTTGGTGGTTAATATCGACTTCCGAGCGACCGGCGACTCGCCCGCCTTCTAACCGAATGGAACCCTCGGCGCCGAAGATATTTACGGTTTCGTGAATCGATGCGGCCGCATGTCCTATTACGGCAACGTTGCCGATGCACCCCCCGGCAAACTTCACGGAGGCCGCGCTGTTGATTTCGACCGGCGAGCTCAGCTTCGACGAATAAGCCGCGACCCTGTCCACCTCCAGCCCGGTCGCAAACAAGAGAAAATCGAGCAGATGGCTCCCCGTGTCCAACAGCATTCCGCCGCCCGAAAGCTCTGGATTCTGGCGCCACTTGGCGCGCGAGAGCTGCATCCAGCCCTGGCTTAGCACCGCTGACACGAATTCGAGCTTGCCCAGCGCGCCCGAGCTAACCACTTGTCGAACATACCGAAAGTTGGGTTCGTATCGCCGCTGATAAGAGACCAGCAGCACCTTCCCCGCCTCGTCGCGCTTGGCCAGCGCCTGCCGGGCCTCTTCGGTCGAGATTACGAGAGGCTTCTCGACCAGAACGTGGCAGCCCGCCTCGAAAGAATCGATTATGTGCGCGGCGTGCAGCGCGTGAGGCGTTGCGATCTCGACCGCGTCGGGACTGGCCGCCGCGAGCAGAGATCGATGGTCAGCGTACTCGGGCATGCCTTCCAGGGCCGGAAATCTCGCCTTCATCCGGGTGATCGACTCGAGGCTCGGGTCCGCGAGTCCCACAATCTCGACCTCCGGAAAAGACAGGAGATTACCGATGTGGCCTGCCGACATGTAGTTGCCGCAGCCGATTATTCCCATTCTTATCGATGCGATGACGCCACCCTCCCGTCAGGTGCTCCTGCTGGCTCCCAGCCAATCGATAGGATAGCCCCACCGCCCCCCAGTGGCCGGCGCATCTCCCCTGGGTTATTAAGGCGAGTTGATGCTTCGGATCCGGCGAATCGCGTCATCGTGTTAGGCGCTTGAATGGGATCAGCACGCCTTTGGGCGTTATTCGCTCCGGATAGCAACGGCGCTCGATGGCCTTCATCATTCAGTTTCAAAAACAGGAACCGGGCGGCCGCGGCTTTCAATTCGGGGGAAGCCCGTTGAGGCTGTAACGCGAATCTCGCGACCTGTGGCGGCTGGCTGCTAATAGCCGCGGGAAGCGCTAGTTGCCGTCGGACGAGTCCTGACTTTCGCCGTCGTCTTAGGTAATGGAGTCCCCGTCCGCGGTGTTCTCCGGCGTTGCATCGGGGACGGCGGGACCGGACTGAATAGTGATGTTTGTTGCAACCAGCGCGCCGTCTTCCCGTGGCGATGCGGTGACGCTTGCCGTGGCCCCGACTTCGATGACGCCTTCGACAACCGTTGCGTCTTGGCCCTCCGCGACGACTATGACCGTCTGGCCGTCGATCTCGACCGACTGGTCGTTCACGGCGGTAAGAACGCCTTCGAGTGTGACCGGAGCTACGTCGGCTGGCGGCGTGACGGCGGGCGTGGGCGTTTCGGTCGCGTCGGCTTCT
Source organism: Chloroflexota bacterium (assembly GCA_965263025.1). GTDB lineage: Bacteria > Chloroflexota > UBA11872 > UBA11872 > VXNJ01 > JAPOVO01. Next base: position 2,288,456 of record OZ253578.1, read on the forward strand.
GGAGTTGCCTTGGGGTCTACGGTATCGGACTCCGTTTCCGGGGCCTGGATCGCCAGAGAGACCGCCACGAGTATGTTGCCGGGACGTACGTAGCCCGAGACCTCCACCGCCGCCCCCACCTCGAGCGACTCCTGACTCACGGCGCCGGCTTCGAGCAGGTTGCCGATGTCGATCATTCGGCCATCGACTGCAATGGAGGAATCGGTTACCGCGGTGATGGCGCCTGCTATTTCAAATTCGGGCTTTGGGGTAGCCGTCGGATCGGGGTCTGGAGTAACCGTCGGAGTCGGCGCCGGTGTTGCGGTTGGCGTCGGCGATGGCGTCTTGGTCGGCTCGCCGGCGAGCGTTTGAAGCTCCACCAGGACGATCACTCCGTCTGCTATCGGAATGCCGCGAATCCGAACAGTGACTCCAACGCCGGGTTTGCCTCTCACGATGGGATCTGGCGCGATGTTCGCGTCCAGCACGACCTTGCGTCCGTCCACGACCAGCGCCGATCTTCCCATTGCCGTAATCACACCTTCGATTTCAACGATCTCCGCCGGAGGCGTCGGGGTAGCCGTGGGCGAGGGCGCCGGAGTGGCTTCGGCCTCCGGAGCGGGTGTTTCGGTCTGTTGCGGAGTCGGCTGTTCCGCCGCGCTGGTTGATCCGGTTTGATCGACCGTCTCATCCCCCTGGTTGTCCGAGAGATCCCCGCCGCCGTCGTTCGCGTCCGTGCCGAGCAGCGCCGCCGTCGGCTGCAACGCCGGCGTGGTGGTGGCCGCCGGAGTCGCCGTCGCGGGAGGCGGCGATGGCGTCCCCTCCGGAACCGGCGATCCTTCCTCTTCCAAATGGACCGCCGGTGGAGGGGTGGGAAGCCTGGAAAGATTGGTTTCGGTGTTCCTGAGCGTGGCGGCCACGATTTCTCGAAGCTCCGGCGCTCCCGTGGGCGCCATCAATTCCAGTCTCCGCCTGTGCCCCTCGAGCCGGATGTGGAAGTTGGAACGCGATTCGGTAAACCGCCGCCGCCCGTCGGTGGCGCTGTGCTCCGAAAGCGACTGAAGCTTCTCGAGTCCGTAGTGCAGCATTTGTCGGTAGTCGGCGGAAATGCGGTCGATCCCCTCGCCTCCCTCCGACAGCGCCATCTGTTCCATCTCTTGCAACCGCCGGCCGGCGACGTCGATGTACACGTCGGCCTTGCGGTCCTCGGGAGCCAGTTCGATTCGGACCCGGTCGAGCGCCAGCTTGTATCCATACAGAGGGCTCGTGGGGCTGCTTACCGAAGCCGCGAGCGTCGCGCCGCTGCCCAACAGCAATGCCATCAGAACGGCCGCCGTGGCTGTGGCGAGCCGGGACGCGGCCAGCAGCCGCCCAACCTGCCCCGCAAGCCCGCGCCAGCTCGAACGGGGCCGCCTGGATTCCACGAGCTGGTCTAGCTCTCCGAGAACCAGGCGCTGGCCGAACGACAGCGCCGCCTTGGAGGGCGGCGGCGGCGCAAGGCCGGCCAGAGAATCGCTGAGTTCCACGTAGTTGCGAACGAGGTCGGCGTGCTCCGGATATCGAGCGACGCAGTCGTCAAGCGTCCATTCGCCTTTGATATAGCGGTCGACGCAGATGCTTATTACTCTTTCGGCTCTCCGGTCTTTCACTAGTCGGACTCCCTGGCGAGAATCGCCCTGAGAGTCGTCATTGCCCTGAACTGCAACGCGCGAACGGCGGTCTCCTTCTTGCCCAGAATGGAAGCTATTTCCGCGTGATTCATATTCTGTGAGAACCGCAGCGCCACAACATCCATCTGGTCGGGGGTGAGGTGCTTGAGGGCATTCGCAAGCTCCTCCGACTGGGCCATCTGACCGGCGAAGTCGCCTGATGTGACGTGATCTCTGAGATGCACGTCGGGATCAAGACTCACGGCGTTTCGCGAACGCCGCCAGTGATCGGAAACGGCGTTGCGCGCGATTCTGAACAGCCATCCCGTGAATTCGGGAACCGAGCGATGCTGATACCTTCCAATTGCCTTTAACGCTTGCATGAAAACCTGATTCGTGAGGTCCTCGGCCAGTTCCCGACTCCGCGTTCGGTACTCGATAAATCGGTGAATGCGGGGCGCGAACTCGCGATAGAGCAGGCCAAAGGCGTCTCGATCAAGGCCGGCCGCTCGCCGAATCGTCTCGTCGAGATCATGATCTGATTGGATTTTGAGTTGTGGTGTTCCCATCCCTCGGTGGTCCCCGTCGTCTATAACGCCAGTCCGCGCTTCGCGTTATGCAGCGAACGCGCCTCCGCCTGAATTAAATGAAGCGAGTCCCGGCGGAGAGATACCGTCCATTCCCGGTGTTCTCCAACTCGCATTACGCCATAGACGCGCGCGGGTAAATCGATTTGAAGAATCGTGGGTTCGGACCGTTCGCCGGAACCATCAACTTGAAACTGGAGCCTGTATAACGAACCCCGAGCCTTACGGTCGACGATGACGCCGGAAATGTTGTTCTCGCGGCTGTTCCTGGAAGGCCGCCGGTCCTTGCGTACCAGCAAGACCGATTCCGGGCGGATGCAGACCTGCACGCGGTCGCCTTTGGAAAACGAATACGGGTTGGTCGAGACTGCGAAGTCTCTGGTGCGTACTCTCAGCCCCTCTTCCGAGCTCTCGTGGACGACGCCGTCCAGAACGTTTGCGGTGCCGGTCAGGAGGGCCGCGCGCCTGGATTTCGGCGCTCGGTAGATCGCCTGATTCGAATCGGTCTGAAGAATCGTGCCGCCGTCGAACACGGCGATCCTTTCGCCCAGGCTAAATGCTTCGGACAGCTCATGAGTTACGAACAGGATCGTCAGGTCCAGCTCCTGCCGCAGCTTGAACAGCTCCCTGCCCAGGGTCTCGCGCGTGGCGGCGTCGAGCGCGGCGAATGGTTCGTCGAGCAGGAGTGTCCGAGGTTTCGGAGCCAGCGCGCGCGCGAGGGCGACTCTCTGTTTTTGCCCGCCGGAAAGGGTTGACGGGTATCGATCGCCGAACGCCGCGAGGTCGAGCAGGTCGAACAGCTCCAGCACCCGCGCTTCGCGGTCGGCGCGGCTCGCCCGGCGCAGCCCGTACGCGACGTTCTGGGCGGTAGTCAGGTGAGGGAAGAGCGCTCCTTCCTGAATGAGGTAGCCGATTCCCCGTCGGTGAGCGGGAACGTCGATGTTCCTGGCGGAGTCGAAGACCGTATCGCCGTCAATTGCGATGCGGCCGCGGTCGGGCTTCCGAAGACCCGCTATCGCTTCCAGCGTCAGCGTCTTTCCAGACCCCGAATAGCCGAACAGCGAGATAAGTTCCCGACCTGCCTGGAGGTTGACGTCGAGCTTGAAATCGCCGACTTCGAGCTCGATGTCAAGCCTTAGCATCGACCGCTCCTCTCCGGGATCCCACTAAGTGAAATGCCGCCAGAACGCCGAATGACACGGCCAGCAGCAGCAGCGAGACCGCGAGCGCCGCATCGAGGTCCTCCTCCATCGAGGTCAATATCGCGAGTGGAAGCGTGCGAGTTCTGCCCGCAAGGTTCCCCGCGAACATTATCGTCGCGCCGAATTCGCCCAGCGCCCGCGCCCAGGCCATGGCCACGCCCGCCAGCAGCGAAGGCGCCGAAAGGGGCAGGGTTATTCGAAGGAACGTGCCGAACGGCGATACGCCGAGCGTTTTCGAGGCGTTTTCGAGGTGTCGGCTCACAGACGTAAACCCGGCGCGGGCGGACCTGACGAAGAAAGGCGTGGCGACGAAAGTCTGCGCCGTCACCACCGCGGCGGTATTGAAGCCGATGCGAATCCCCATTACGTCCAGGAGCTGACCGGCGAGCCCGGTCCTGCCGAAGGCGACCAGCAGCGCAACTCCGGCCACCACGGGCGGAAGCACCAGCGGCAGATCGACCATCGACTCGACGAACGCCTTGCCTCTGAACTCCCGGCGCGACAGCAGATACGCGAGCGGCGTTCCGAACGAGACCACCAGCATTATCGTAGCCAGGCTGGTCACCAGACTCAGGGCCAGCGCCTCCCGCACGGCCGGGCTTGCGAGCGCCGTTTGAATGGCCTCGCCGCTCGAGCCTCGCAAGATCAGAGCGAAAATCGGAACGACGAGAAACGCGAGAAGAAAGGCTGCCGGAATCCACGGACCGACGGTCTGGAACCGCTCCCCGACGGTCTTCAGGATAGATCGTCCATTCGATAGATCACGAGCCGTTGACGATCAATCCGCGATTTCTGAATATCCGTTGCGCGGTATCCGACGTTAGAAACTCCACGAACCGGGCCGGGAGTCCCGTGGCGCGTTCGGAAAGAGCGCCGGCGCCGTACTGCACCTCAACCGCCGCGTCCTCTGGCAGCTTTATAGCGGTCATCTCGCTCGCCGAAGCGGTGTAACTGTCACTTTCATACGCAAAACCCGCGTCGGCTTCGCCCAGGCTGAGGCGGACGATAACGCCGCGCGCGTTCATCTCCTCCGAAACGATATTAGAGGCAACGCTAGCGGCGAACTGGCGGCCGTATGCGGAATTGACTTCCAGCAGCGCCAGCGCTCTGCGGGCCGCTCGGCCCACGGGAACCTCCGGCACGCCAATGACGAGTCGCTTTGCGGGCTTTGCCAGATCCTCGAGAGATCGAATACCGCCGGGGTTGCCAGGAGCCAGCAGCACGTGAACGCGGTTCCTGGCGAACGTCGAGGTTGCTCCTTTTATCAGCCCGGCGTCGACCAGGTCGTCCACCATGCCCACGTCCGCCGAAACGTAGACGTCGACGTCGGCGTCGAGCCGGATCTGCGTACGCAACTGTTGTGACCCGGCGAAGTGAAACAGCAGCTTTGCTTGCGGATAGAGCGACTCGAACTCCACCTGAACCTGCTGGAGCGGCTCAGCCAGCGAAGCCGCCGCAAAGACGATGATCTCGGTGCGGCCTGCTCGTTCTCCGCACCCCGCGGCAATGATGAAGATGGCGCAGCAAAGCAACCACGGATTTATCTTTGACGCGAGTCGCAATGGCCGTGCGGTCGAGCGGGGTTCCGGGATCCGGCCGCGCCTACCACAGCGCGGCGTTGCGACCGAATGGCTGCCGGAACTAGCCTGGTGAGGCGGGGCGCCCCTACGTAGACGCCTGCACCCGCTCACTATCGGACTTGGCGAGACCCGCGTCGCTGCGAATGCCGCCGGCCTTGTCCGTTCTTTCCCACGGCAAATCGAGCTCGGGACGCCCGAAGTGCCCGTAGGCGGCAATCTGTCGATAGATCGGCTTGCGGAGGTCGAGATCGTCGATTATCGCGCCCGGACGCAGATCGAAGTTAGCGTTGATCAACTCGACGATCGCCTCGTTTTCAAGCCTGCCGGTGCCAAACGTCTCGACCATCAGCGACAGCGGTTCCGGCACGCCTATGCAATAGGCGATCTGCAACTCCAGCCGGTCCGCCACTCCCGCCTCGACCAGGTTCTTGGCGACGTAGCGCGCGGCGTAAGACCCCGACCTGTCCACTTTTGTCGGATCCTTGCCGGAGAACGCCCCGCCGCCGTGCCGCGCCATCCCGCCGTAGGTATCGACGATTATCTTCCTGCCGGTCAGACCGGCGTCGCCCATTGGGCCTCCGGTTACGAAGCGCCCGGTGCCGTTGATCAGAATCCTGGTTTTATCGTCGATCAATCCGCTGGGAATCGCGGGCTCGATTACATGTTTGCGGATGTCGCCGCGCAGCACGTCCGAGCCAACCTTGGCGTCATGCTGAGCGGCGATCACGACCGTATCCACTCTTACCGGTTTGCCAAACGCGTACTCGACGGTCACCTGCGACTTGCCGTCCGGACGCAGGTAATCGATGTCTCCAGCGTTCTCCTTGCGGACGTGCGCCAGTCGCTCGCACAAGCGGTGGGCCAGCGTTATCGGAAGGGGCATTAGTTCGTCGGTCTCTCGGCACGCGTAGCCGATCATCATCCCCTGATCGCCTGCCCCCAGTCCCTCTTTCGTGGACGAATCGACCCCTTGGCTGATGTCGGCCGACTGCTCTTTGACCGACACCATGGTCCCGCAGGTCTCGTAGTCGAATCCGAATTTCGCTCGCGTATAGCCGACTTCCCGGATCGTTTGCCGCACGATCTGGGCCATGTCGACGTAGGCTTTGGTGGAAATCTCACCCAAAACGAGAATCAGCCCGGTGTTGGTGACGGTCTCGCAGGCGACCTTCGCATCGGGGTCCTGGCTGATGATCGCGTCCAGAATGGCGTCGGAAATCTGGTCGCAGAGCTTGTCCGGGTGCCCCTCGGTTACGGACTCCGACGTAAACAGAAGACTCGGGGAACTCGTGAGCGCTATCGACACTGGCTACCGTCCTTTACCCGGTCCAGGCCCGGGTGAATCGCTAGGTTCCTTCTTGCCAGGCGCCTAGATAGGCCGCCTGCTCTACGGTCGGGGAATCTACCTTTATACCCATCGAGTCTAACTTCAGCCGGGCGATTTTCTGATCGATTTCTTTTGGAACCGGGTAGACCTTCCGTTCGAGCGAGCTGGCGTTCTTCACCATGTACTCGGTGGCGAGCGCCTGGTTTGCAAAGCTCATGTCCATAACGCTAGCGGGGTGTCCCTCGGCGCTGGCGAGGTTTATCAGGCGTCCCTGACCGAGCAGGTATAGCTTGCGGCCGTCGGGCATCAGGAACTCTTCGAGCATCGGCCGGATCTCACGGCGCGAAGTGCTGTGCCCTTCCAGCGCCACGATGTTGATTTCCACGTCGAAGTGACCGGAGTTGGCGAGAATTGCGCCCGACTTCATTTTTGCGAAGTGCGGCTCGTCGATCACGCTCTTGTTGCCCGTGACCGTCACGAAGACGTCGCCAGTCTCCGCGGCCTCGGCCATGCGCATCACGCGAAATCCGTCCATCAACGCTTCGAGCGCGCGCGTCGGGTCGATCTCCGTGACTATGACGTTGGCGCCCATGCCGCGGGCCCGGCTTGCCAGTCCGCGGCCGCACCATCCGTAGCCGCAGACTACGAAGTTCTTGCCGGCGAGCAGGACGTTCGTGGCCCTCATGATGCCGTCCAGCGTAGATTGGCCGGTGCCGTATCTGTTGTCGAAGAAGTGCTTGGTGTCGGCTTCGTTTACGGCCATGATCGGGTATCGAAGAACGCCCGCCTCCTGCATGGCGCGCAGCCGAATTACGCCGGTCGTAGTCTCTTCGGTCCCGCCGATGATTCCGGCGACGAGATTTTCGCGCGACGAGTGGATGGTGCTTACGAGATCGGCCCCGTCGTCCATCGTGATTTGGGGCCTTGTGTCGAGAACGGCGCCGATGTGCGCGTAATAAGTGGCGTTGTCCTCGCCGTTCCGGGCGAACACGGGAATGCCGTGGTCCACGACCAGCGCCGCCGCCACTTCGTCTTGCGTGCTGAGCGGATTGGATGCGCAAACCGCGACTTCGGCGCCGCCGGCCGCGAGCGTGCGCGCCAGATTCGCCGTCTCCGTCGTGACGTGCAGACAGGCGCCGACTTTCACGCCCTCCAGCGGGCGCTCGACTTCAAACCTGCGCCGTATCGTGGCCAGTACGGGCATGGACGCGTCGGCCCAGTCGATCATGTCGACGCCCCGGGCGGCGAGGGTGACGTCACTTACGTCGTGCGCCACACCATTAGAGTTGCTCATGCGTTGGCTCCTTCGGCCGGATGCGGGTTCGTTCCTTCTATATCCACTTGGGAAAACCTCAAAAAGTCCTGATAACGCCTGTCGATCTCGCCGGGATTCGCCGTCGCAAACCCTTCGGCCCCGAAGCTCTGAACCGCCAGCGACGCCAGCACGCTCCCGTGAACCACGGCTCGTCTGAGGGATTGTTCGCTCACTTTATCCTCTCGGGCCAGATACCCGACCAGGCCCCCCGCCAGCGAGTCGCCCGCGCCGGTAGGGTCTCTCACTTCCAGAAGCGGATATCCAGCCACGAAAAACCATCCCTCGCGAGTCTTCATTGCGGCCCCGTAGGTTCCGCGTTTGACGACCACGGCGCGCAATCCGCCGTCCATCATTTGCTCGACAGCCTGCGGGATGCTGTAGCACCCACTATATAAACGTACTTCTTCTTCATTTATAACGACCACGTCAGATCTTGCGAAGACTTCACGCACCTGCTGGGGCGCGCTTTCGAGCCAGTAGTTCATCGTGTCGACCACAACCAGTTCCGGGTTCTGGAGCTGGTCCAGCACTTTCAGTTGGGCGGCGGGGTCCACGTTTCCGAGCAGAACGTACCGGCTGTCGCGATAGCTCCTGGGCAGATCGGGATCGAACAGCGATATTACGTTGAGCTCAGTGAAGGTCGTGTCGCGGTCGTCATAATTGGCGTGATAGCGGCCCCCCCAGCGAAACGTCTTCCCGTCGGCGACCTCGAGTCCGGCGAGGTCGATTCCACGATCGCTTAGCAGACGGCGCCGCTCCTCGGCGAAATCTCGTCCGACGATGCTGACCAGGCCGGTCGGCGCGTGAAACGCCGATGCGATCGACGCATAGCTTGCCGACCCGCCCAGCACTCCCTGGGCCTTCTCGAACGGCGTTTCGATGTCATCGATCCCGATGCTGCCGACGACAAGGACTCTCAAAGGCAAAACTCCGGCTTGGCCGTTCGACAGCCTACGCCAGGTACTTGCCGATCAGGAGATCGTGCTTTTGGCGAAGCTCCGCGGGGATCTTGTCCGGCCGGGTCATGATGGCCATGCCCAGCGCGGCCTGGCAGCCGCACGCGTCGTCGAAATCGGCAAGTTTCCGCGAAAGGCCGCGGACAGCCGACTTGGCCATCTCGACGTTTTTCCCAAGGTTTTTTATCACCATTTCCACGCTGACCGGTTCGCCCTTCCAGACGTCGTAGTCGGTGGACATCGCCAGCGTTGCATAGTGCAGCTCGGCTTCGCGCGCCATCTTTGCCTCGGGTATCGCCGTCATGCCTATGACGTCGACGCCCCAATCGCGGAATATCTTCGATTCCGCCTGAGTGGAAAACTGCGGCCCCTCGATGCAGATGTATGTCCCGCCGCGGTGAACCGCGGCGCCGGCCGCTTCGGCGGAGTTGGCCACCAGATTGCTCAGCATCGGGCAAAACGGATCCGCGAATCCGATGTGGACCACCAGACCCGGCTCGTTGAAGAAGCTCGTATCCCGCTCTCGCGTTCGGTCGAAGAGCTGGTCGGGCACGACCACGTGCAAAGGCTCAATCTCCTCTTTCATGCTCCCAACGGCGCTGATCGAGACCAGCCACTCTACGCCCAGCGATTTGAAGCCCCAGATGTTGGCTTTTACGTTAAGGCTGGTCGGAGGGATTGCGTGGCCCTCGCCGTGCCTCGGCAGAAACGCTATCGGCAGGCCGTCCAGCTCGCCGGCGACGTAATCGCCGCTCGGACTTCCAAACGGCGTGTCCAGGGTCAGCGTGCGGACGTTGGCGAGGCCCTCCATTTCGTAGAAGCCGCTGCCGCCGATAACTCCCAGCCGCGCCGCGGCGGCCTGCGCGTCTGACCTCATGCGACCGAAACCGCGGGTGAGCTCAGCCGCTGGAGCGACTCCCGGCACGGCGGCTCGGCTATCCCGGCCTCCGTTACTATGCCCGCAATCAGCTCCGCCGGAGTTACGTCGAACGCGGGATTCGCGACCGCGGCGTCGCTGGCGGCCCAGAGAAACCCCCGAAATCCCCGCACTTCGTCTTCGCGGCGCTCCTCGATTTCGATTGCGCTTCCGGTGGGCGTGTCGTAGTCGACGGTGGTAAGGGGCGCCGCCACGTAAAACGGGATACCGTGGTGCTTCGCCAGCACAGCCGCCGAATAGGTGCCGATCTTGTTTGCCGTATCTCCGTTGGCCGCGATCCTGTCGGCGCCGACGATGGCCATGTCTATCTTGCCCCTGCTCATGAAGTGCCCGGCCATGTTGTCGGTTATGAGCGTATACGGCACTCCCCAGCTTGCCAGCTCCCAGGCCGTAAGCCTGGCCCCCTGCAGCAGCGGCCTGGTTTCATCCACGAACACGTGTATATGTTTCCCCTGAAGATGGGCCTCGTGCAAGACCCCAAGCGCCGAGCCATAGTCGATCGTTGCGAGCGGGCCGGTCTCGCAGTGGTGCAGCACGGAAGCGCCGTCCGGTATCAACGCGGCTCCGAGTTCGCACAGTACGCGGTGCCTTTCCGCGTTGTCCGATTCGATAGCCCTGGCCCTGTCGTCCATCGAAGACAGAATGCCTTCCACGCCCGTCCCTTCCGATCGGCGGGCGGCCAGGCGCATCTCTTCAACGCCCCGGAACAGGTTCACCGCCGTCGGCCGCGTCGTGCGCACCTGCTCGCAAACGGCGTCGATTCCGCTCAGCAGCGAGTCTTCGTCGCCCGCGTCGAGATTCTTCGCCCCCAGCAGCACGGCGTAGGCCGCGGTTACGCCGAGCGAAGGAGCGCCCCTGATGCTCAGGGTCTTGATCGCCTCGCAGACCTGATCCAGCTTGCGGCACGAGATTATTTCCTCTGACTGCGGCAGCCTGGTCTGGTCGAGAATCAGGAGTTCGTCACCTGTCCATTCGAGAACGTTCATTCGCTCGGTCCGCCGTCGTGGTAAGGAGATATCGATGCGGAAGCCCCGCAGTCTGCACGGGGCTTTGCGAGTATATTGATCCAATCGACCCGTTCACAAACCGCCCTTTGCCCTCGGCTTGTTCTCTCGCGTTCGTCGGGCGCGCGGCGCCGATCGGTGGGCGCGCGCCGGGACGTCAGCCCCACTCCCTTAATGCGGCAGCGACCGTCCCCAAACGGCCTCTATCCCGGCCAACCAAGTGACGGCGGTAACTGAGCGATCGCCAGGCGCGCCACGGGCTAAACATGGGACGGTCGCAGGAACTCGGTAAGAGGCTGCATGTATTTGGCCGTCCCAATTCGAACGGCGGACGTTTGCAGCCGGCCCGCTCGGTTCCGCTCGGCCGTTAGAGGCCCGGAAACCCCCCGAACGGTCCCGCCGCGCCGGGCAGCTTGCCTCCGGCTAGGGCCTTCATCATCTTGCGCACTTCACGAAACTGATTGAGAAGCTGGTTGACGTCGCGCGGAGTTGTGCCGCTTCCGCGGGCGATCCGCCGCCTTCGGCTGCCGTTGATTATTTCCGGGTTTGCGCGCTCGTAGGGCGTCATGCTCAGAATCATCGCCGTGATCTGATTCATGTGATTGCCCTCGAGCGCGTCGGCCACGTCCTGATTGCGGGCCAGCTTACCCATTCCGGGCACCATGTCGAGCACGCGTGAGAGAGGCCCCATTTTCCTAACCTGCTCAAGCTGCTCCAGAAAATCATCGAGGCCGAACGAAGCCTTGCGGATCTTCTTTTCGAGCTTGATCGCCGCCTGCTCGTCGATGACCTCCTGAGCCTGCTCCACAAACGTCACCACGTCTCCCATGCCCAGGATTCGGGAAGCGAGCCGGTCGGGATGGAACACTTCCAGCGGCTCCAGCTTTTCGGTAGAGGTGATGAATTTGATGGGAATTCCGGTCACCGAGCGTATCGAGAGGGCCGCGCCTCCCCGGGCGTCGCCATCGAGCTTGGTGAGCACGAGTCCGGTGAGCGGGACGCGCTGATTGAATTCGGCCGCAACCGCAACGGCTTCCTGCCCTGTCATGGCGTCCGCGACGAACAGGACCTCGTCCGGTTTCGTTTGCTTCGCCACGCGCTGGATTTCGCGCATCATCTCGTCGTCGACCTGCATTCGGCCGGCGCTGTCCACAATCACGTGCGAGAGTCCGCCCGTTTTGGCCTTGTTGACCGCGTTGCGCGCGATGTGCTCGGCTTTCGACTTGGGGCCTTCCCGATGAGTCGCCACGTCTATCTGATTGCCGAGCGTCACCAACTGCTCCACCGCCGCCGGTCGTTTGGTGTCAGCCGCCGCGAGCAGGGGTTTTTCACCCTTCTTCTTGAGCTGAAGCGCAAGTTTCGCCGCGCTCGTGGTTTTGCCCGATCCTTGCAGGCCCACGACGAGAACGACGGTGGGACCGCCCGAAGACCTGGTCAGCCCGGCCGATTCCGAGCCGAGCAGCCTGGTCAGCTCGTCATGCACGATCTTGATTATGAGCTGACCCGGAGTAACACTTTCCAGGACTTCTTCCCCGAGCGCGGCCTCGCGAACGGAAGCTGTGAATTCCTTTACGACCTTGAAATTTACGTCAGCTTCGAGAAGCGCTCGGCGGACCTCTCGCAGAGCCTCGTCGACGTCTGGTTCGCGCACAACGCCGCGGCGGGTGATCTGCTTGAGCGCCGCGTCGAGCCTCTCCGATAGCCTGTCGAACAAAGGAACCGCCGTTTGTTTCGATGGGAGGCGAACGCCCCCGCACTTGCAGTTTCCATTCTATCCACTGCCATTCCGAATCCCCTGTCATTCCCAATCCACTGTCACTCCGAATCCCCCGTCATTCCCACCCCCCTGTCATTCTGAGCCGAAGGCGAAGAATCTAGACCTACGCCCCGCGCCCCCCTAAAGGGGATGTTTGCTAAGGTTTCTGGTCACGGCGCATTCGTCTAGTGGCCAAGGACATCGCCCTCTCAAGGCGAAGATCGCGGGTTCGAATCCCGCATGCGCCGCCACGTTACGAACCGGCCCCGAAATGATCCCCTCTACCTCCGCCGCTAGACTGAGCCTCGATGAAACTTGGAACCGGCTTAGCAATCGCTTCCGCGTTGGGAGTGCTGATTTTTGTTCCGGTTCTGGTGGTGGTGGCGCTTGGGCTATACGGAGAGTCGATCGGCGGCGGTAGGTCCGCGGGTTCGCAGGCTGAGCTCGGCATTAGTCCGAATCGGGCATTTCTCGACTCTCACGTTCGGATCGAGGGTCGTAAATGGCCGCCCAAGGTCGAGATCAAGGTCAGGTTGAGCCGTGAGGGATCCGCGGGTTTCCAACGGGTTACCGAGATTCCGCTGGCCAGCGTAGTGTCGTCGAGGAGCGGAGCCTTCGCCATCGAGCTCGCGCTGCCCGCCTTGTTCATCTCAAATGACGCGAGACAACTGTCGTTGCGGGCCGCGGCGGTCGGACGCGATGGCCGTCCGCTGGCAAGCGCCGCGGCCAAGTTCACCATCGCGCCTTACAAAAACACGGTGGAGGCGCTCGTCAGCGATGCCGAATCCGGTATGCCGCTGGCAGGCGCCAGGGTGCAACTGAGGGACGGCTTTGGCAGAATCGTGGCGGTCCGCCCGAGCGACGCGTCCGGGATGGTTCGTTTCGCCGGGCTTACGCCCGGAGACGCCGTGATTGATGCTTCTAGAGTTGACTACCGTCGGGCGCGAGTGAACCTCTCGGCGCCCCGCGACGGGCTGATCCGGGTTGCGGTGTCGCTCACCGCCGATCCCGGTAAGCGACTAATCTTGCCGTTCACCGAAATGACTAGTGAGGGGCGCCCGCAAGTTACCGCGGTCGATCGGGCCTCGGGTCTCCGCGCGGATCGGATCTTTGTGGATGATTTGACGCCCCGGCCCTCGTTCCCTTCGGAGATCCAGTTCTTTCATCTCTATTCCGTATCGCGCGACCACAAAACGGAAACCGCCGGGCCTGCGCCGCCGAGCGTGCGGACGATGCGGAGTTGGGGCCATCGACTGGCAGCGCGGCTGCCGGCCATCGTGGCGCGAGCCCGCTTGCTGGGCATGTCCGCGAGCGGCGATGTGGTCGTCGTGGCCGAGGCCTCCGGCGCGGGATTTGGCCAAAGCATGACGCGCTGGTTTCTGCTCGACGCCGAAACCGGTCAGGAGAAGACACGCGGTGAGCTGGTGCAGGGCAGGTTCGTCAGCGGCATGTCCCCCGATCGGCGCGGCCTCTATGTCGTGGACAACATTCGGAATCGCCTGGACGTGGTTGGGGTCGAACGGGGAGACGTAACCGCGAGCGTTGACGGAATACCTGCGATAGTCCTCCGGGTTTCTCCCGATCCGTCGGGTTCGGCGGTCTATCTCCTCGAAGGCGGGACAGGAAGAGTGTTTCGCGCCGATCTCGCCGCGCGAAAGGTATCGGGTCCTATTGTGAGCGTGCGCGGCGCGACCTGGATATCCACCGACGCGACGGGCAGCCGCTTGTACGTCGTGGGCAGCCGTTTGAATACGATGACCGTCGTCAACGATCCCGGCGGCGCGCCGTGGGTGGCGACCGTGCCCCTGCCTGCCGCGGTCGGCTGGATTTGGGTGGACCGGGACGGCCCTTACACCTATGCGGGACGAAGGTCCGGGGGCGACGTGCTGGTGCTGAACTCGGAATCGCTCCAGTTCGTCGAACGCCTCCAGGCGTCGAACCCGAATACGCCAGGCTCCGGCGGCAATCCGTGACCGGCAAGTCGATAGGCTTCTTGAGCGACGCAGACTGGCCTAACGACTGTTTTGACTTCGACCTCCCCTTTCGGACGGACCGGTCCGCGCTAGTCGTTATCGACATGCAGAACTACTGCATCTCCCCGGAGAGCGACCTCGCCCGGAGCCTGAAACGCCAGAACCCGACACTCTTCGAGCAATACTCGGACCGTGTTTCCAATGTCATCGGGAACATCGAAAGACTGCTGGAGGCCTTTCGGTCGCGGTCCCGTCCGGTCGTCTTCACGCGCCACGGCAGCCTGTTGCCCGACGGCGGCGACCTGATACCGCGGCGCCGCAGCCGTGAATCGGTCTCGCGCGGCGCGTCCAGCGGAGAATCCGGACACATGGCCGCCGCCGGCGACGAGGGGCACGCGATCATCCCCCGCCTTCAGTCCAGATCCAACGAGCTGGTGCTCGACAAGAACACGGGCAGCGCCTTCAACTCCACCGCCATCGACTTCCATCTGCGCAATCTCGGCGTCGACACTTTGGTTGTCGTGGGGATTGCGACGGACATGTGTGTGATGGTCACTTCGCTCGACGCCGCCGACCGCGGCTGGAATGTGTTCATCGCGTCGGATGCCTGCACGACCATCGATACCGGCAGCCACGCGGCCGCGCTCCTCAACTTCAGCCGCGTGTTCGGAAGAGTTCTGACGACGCGGGAAATAATCGGACTTCTGCGCGGCTAAACCACCTGACCGCGCCCGCATCGTTACGTCGGGAGGCGGCAAACGCCGACTGCGCAAAACCACGGACCGACCGTTCGACGCTAGCTGCGGGACGGCTCCGTCATGGTCTTTTTGAGATCTCGGGCCAATTCGCCCAGGTGGGCGTCGTTCTCCCTGATCTGCCGCAAGTGGACCATCCGCTCGGGTCCCGCGGTGCGAACCATCGCCTCGCCATGGATCCGGTCGATCCAGAACCGCGCCTCCCTGCCGAGCACTCCACGCAGCTCGGGCAGCTTGTCGTCGGGATAACGCTCCGAGAAGTTCATCGTGTACATGCGCCTTCTCTCGGAACCGCCGAAGGATGAGTGCTTGATGCAATGGTCGAACACCACAAGGTCGCCGGGCATGGTTTCGAGCGCGCAGGCGGGAACCTTGTCGTGGGCGATGCCGAACCCGCCGTTGCGCAGATGACGCTCGAGCGCGTCGGCGAACGGCTCGCCCACGCGATGGCTGCCCGGAATTACACGTAGAGCGCCCGAGTCGCTTGTGGTCGGGTCTAGATAGAAGGCCATCTTGATGCTGAGCACCGGCCGGGCGCCGTAGCCGTCGGAGTGCCAGCGGGTATCCCCCGCGTACAGGTTGCCGTCGCCGCTCGTGTAGTTGAAGTCCTCGCCGCAAATGCTGGAAGCGACGTCGTGTATCCGCGGGTCGTCGAGAAGCGAGCTAAGGTACTCGCTCCTGTCCGGGAACGGGAATATCGCCGACCTGGTGACGCCGTCGTGTTTGTGGCCGTGATGCCCGCCGCCGTGGGCCGCCCAAATCGCCTCGAACTCCTCGATGATCCGATCGACGCAATCGGCCAGCAGGCCTGGAAACGCCAGGAATCCGAACGTCCTGAACTGCTCCATCTGGTCTTCGGACAGTGGTCGCTGGGTCTTCATGCCGGCCTCCTGTCAGAGATGCTCGATATCATCGCACTTCACCTGCTAGCACGCCATGACCGCTCAGCGCTATAGATTCACGTTATGTGGTCGAAATCTTCGTCATGGCTTCGGCAAAGCCGCTACTTCGCCTCGATCCGCGGTGTGCGGCGAACTTTGGCTAGAATTCCAGACCTGCCAAAGATCGATAGCCCGCCGAGGAGCGCCGGATGCGGCGCTTGCCCCCCATAGCTCAGAGGATAGAGCAGTGGTTTCCTAAACCATGTGCCCAGGTTCGAGTCCTGGTGGGGGGACCGGGCTGGACGAAATCGAGAACCGAGGCCGATTCGCTGGTCGCTCGGTCCGATGGCCTTGATCCGCGCCGCCGGGCGATGGTGTCCACGACTGATCACAACCCCTCTCTCAGACGGCCTCCGTGACATTGATACTGTCTCCATCGAGGTCTACCCTCGCATCCAGGGTTGAGGGAAGCGCCTCCAGCTCCGGGTTGCTCAGGATTGCCTCAATGCACTCCCGGCTCCCACCGATGTAGGTGTCGAATAGGTCGATGTCCGTCGCCACGCACCAGCCATGGTCTTCGGGCCACCAAATGTTCGGCGAATATCCCCAGAAGGGGATCACCCGATCCTCCAGAAACGACATGATGGCATCGAGAGGGCCGCGAAAGAGCAGGTAATCCCTTCCCGGAGCTCTCACCCTGGCGCTCGCTTTGTAGAGGCGGGTGTCGATGTTGCCGTATCCCTCCCAGAGGCAAAAGAAGCACCGGTCGGGAGTCGCGGTGAACTCCCTGAGAACATTCATCAAGGTCCGGCACTCCGCTTGCGGAATGGAACCATGCTGGGGAAGAAGCCCCCACGGCGGATCCTTGTACATGTCGTGGATTTCCTCGCTCAGGTTGGCGATACGTTCGAACTGCATCTGGGGATGGACGGTCCGCCCGGTCCATGCAGCCACCGTGGACCACCGCACCGACTGCTCTCTCGCTTCGTCAAGATAGGCCGGGTGAAACACGCGAGCGTAAGCTGGCAGTCCCTTGGGCGCCAACGAATGTACCGCGCCCCATCCCGACAGGCTTTCCTCGATCCACCGTCCCTGGGAGACGTCTTCGGAGAACTCCAGGCCGTCCGGCGCCAACTGCGTCTGCCGTACCGGTCCGCCGCCTTCCGTGGACAGCCATGCCATGCTGGACATGGCGTCTCCACTGTCTCCCAACAACCGCCGTATCTTCCGAATCAAGGACTGTACGGATGCGCTCGCTTCTCTGCCTTCACCGTTCATGCAGGCCAGCTCCGTCAATATCCTGGGGCGGACTCGTCAAAGCCATGAATCTCTAGGGCTAAACTCAACCTGAGCATGAAGGTTCCTGATTTTATCCAGTTTGGCGGACCCCATTGGACAGAATCGAGTCCCTCTCGTTGGTTACTCCGCCGTTGGGCATGAGGATGGAGTACGTTGGCATGGCTGGCGCGCCTTCTTCGCCACGCTCCCGGTGTGGGTTACGGCCATCTTGGGGTTCCGGTCGGCGCTCCGCTAGCCGCCCACCAACTTGATGCGGTCGCCGTAGCGGCGAAAGTCTGCCGTGTTGAACATCAGCAACTTGCGCTCCCCGCGCGCGAGCATGGTTGCGACGATGTTGGCGTCGATAATCTGCCGTCCTGCTATGGAAACTTCGCGACACAACGCGATCGGCGACCTTACTACTAGGCGCTACCGTGCCGGAAAGCCTGTCCTGGTAGTCGCCTACGCGATCGCCCAGGGTGGCTGTTGACATGCGTTTGTCGGGCGTCGTAGCTTGCAAACACCGCCGTGACTTAGGCCGAAGGAGCTTGCCGTGACCGAGAATCCGAGAGTCGTAATCGTTGGCGCCGGGCACAACGGCCTCGTCGCCGCGGGGTACCTCGGACGAGCCGGCCTGAACGTCCAGGTACTGGAGCGCAGGGACGTCGTCGGAGGCGCGGCGGTGACCGAAGAGTGGTTCCCAGGTTACAAGATATCCACCTGCTCCTACGTCTGCCACATCCTCCAGCAGAAGGTGATCGACGACCTGGAGTTGCGCAGGTACGGCTTCCACGTCTACCCCATCGACCCGTCGCGCGTCCACCCCTTCCCCAACGGAAAGGCGCTGACGCTCTGGCACGATGACGCGAAGACGGCAGCGGAGATACGCAAGCTGTCGCCGGAGGACGCCGACGCCTGGCTCGAATGGGCCGACCTGTGGCGCCGCGCCGTCCGCATCCTCAGCGACTACTACCTCGGCCCGCCTCCCTCGCTGGCCGCGCTCACGGAGAGGTTTCGTCGGGAGGGGGAGGAGGATCTCCTCGAGACGCTGCTGACCGTCCCGCTCAGGGACCTGATCGACCGCTACTTCGTCTCGGACGAGATCAAGGCGACGGTGTGCACCGGCGCGATGGACATGGGGGACATCAGCGCGCCGGGCAGCGCCTACATCACCGCGCTCTACAGGTACAGCGCCTTCCGGGACGACACCGAGAACTTCGGGATCGTGCGCGGCGGCATGGGCTCCATTACCCAGGCGCTGGCCCGCTCCGCCGAGGCGGCGGGCGTGTCGATCAGGACCGGCGCGGAGGTGAGGCGCATCCTGACGCACGAGGGCCGGGCCGCCGGCGTCGAGCTTCACGACGGAGAGGTGATCGAGGCCGACGTCGTCCTGTCGAACGCGGACCCGAAGCGGACCTTTCTCAAGCTCCTGGACGAGGCCGACCTCGACAGGGAGTTCGTCGACGAGGTCCGGGCGCTGAAGACGCAGTCGGCCTCCGCCAAGTTCCTCTGCGCCCTGCGAGAGCTGCCCGACTTCTCCGGCTGCCTCGGCTCCGACTACAACCCGGAGCACCTGGCGATGATCAGCCTCTGCCCCACCGTCGAGCTGCCTGAGCGGAGCTGGAACGACGCCAAGAACGGCCGGGTTACCGACACGCCGATCATGCAGGTCCAGATCCCGACCGTATACGACAAGACGGTCGCCCCGGAGGGCCACCACGTACTGTCGATCTGGGTCTTCTTCCTGCCGCCGCATATCCGGGACGGCTCGTGGCCAGAGATGCGCCGGCGGTTCGGGGAGCGGCTAATCGACGAGGTGTCCAGGTACGCCCCGAACTTCAGGGACGCGATCGTCGACTGGACGCTGCTGACTCCGGAGGACATCGAAGAGCGCATCGGCCTGACAGACGGCAACATCAGGCATCTCGACATCATTCCGCAGCAGATGATGTCGCGCCGGCCGCTGCCGGGGTGGTCTGACTACCGGACACCTGTCGAGGGTCTCTACCTGTGCGGCGCCGGTACGCATCCGGGGGGCGAGGTTACGGGCGCGCCCGGGCACAACGCCGCCCACGTTGTACTGGAGGAGCTGGGCCGTTGAACACGCACAGCGTCTGACGGCCTGACAAGGACGAGGTCGCCGTCGATCTTGTCTGCGGCGCCGGGGGACTGTCCTATTGGATGCAACAGGCAGGCATAGCGATTTGCGGCGGGATTGACATCAACCCAGCCGGTAGCCGCCCGCGGCTTGCCTACGGTCAGCCGGCCCCATTCATACCAGCCTGAGACGAAGATCAGCCCGTCGCCTTCACCGTTTACAAATACGTACCGCTACCCGTCCACGGGTTCGGGCGATTTGCCGTACCAGATCACGGCGCCGCGGCCCTCGGTCTCGTAGCGTATGAGCGCCGTGCCTGCCAGGCCCTCGGCCTGGGCCTACCCCGCCGGGTTGGTCTTGTCGGGAACCTCGTACCAGCCCGAGCCAAACAGGAGGCCGTCATGCCGGACGACCCAGGTGTGCTTTTGCTCTTCCATGCGGGTTGTCGGATTAAGGTACCAGTAGCTCACCCACTGGCTTTCTCCCTCGGTGACCGAAACAAAGGCCGCGCCGTAGTTGTAGCCCGTCAGGTCCACGCGGTCGTTCAACGTGGCCCCCAGCCGCTCCGGACGGGTGGCGTGGGCGATAACCACATCTTCCTCGTCGAGGATAAACACGTACCACGAACCGTCGGCGCTCTGCGGCGTGTTGTAGTAGCTGACGGTAACGTCGCGGCCTTCGGCCTCGTAGCGGATGAGAGCTTTGCTTACCAGGGCCTGGGCATACCCGGCCGGGTTGGTCTTGTCGGGAACCTCGTACCAGCCCGAAGCAAAGAGGAGTCCGTCATGCTGGACGACCCAGGTGTGCTTTTGCTCCGCCATGCGGGTTGCCGGATTAAGGTACCAGTAGCTCACCCACCGGCTCTCTCCCTCGGCGACGGAAACAAAGGCCGCGCCGTAGTTGAAGCCCGTTAGGTCCACGCGGTCGTTGGCCGTGTCCCCCAGCCGCTCCGGATGGGGGGCGTGGGCGATAACCACGTCTTCCTCATTGAGGATGAAGACGTACCAGGGACCGTCGGCGCTCTGCGGCGTGTTGTAGTAGTTGACAACGACCTCGCGGCCCAACGCGTCATAGCGGTCGACCGCCCGCTGCACGAGCGCCTGAGCGTATCTTGCGGGCTCGGTCTTGGAAGGTCTGGATTCGTACCAGCCGGAGCCAAACAGGAGACCGTCATGCCGGACGACCCAGGAATGCTTCGTCGACACGTCGCCGGTCACCGGGTTCACCCAGGGGTAGTTGGCCCACGCGCCGTCCTCGGTCGCGACCGCCAGAGCCTGCTGGCCGATTGGGAAGCCATCAGCCGACCGAATGTCGGCGAAGACACGTCCCACAAGGTCGCGGGTCACGCCGTGGGCGAGCATCACGCCGTCCACCTCGGCGATGAAGACGTACCAGGAACCGTCCACGCTGGCGCTGGAGTTGTAGTAGTCCAGCGTGGCCTGGCGGCCTTCGGTGTTGTAGCGGCCGATGGCGCGCTCGACAAACGCCTGGGTGTAGCCTGCGGGATCGGCTTTGTAGGGCTGCTCGTACGGTCTTCCGCCCAATAGCAAGCGAAGGTTGCCCCGATGCTCGCGTTGACGGGCAGCCTCGGCCTGGTCGCCAAAGACCCGCTGATAGATGCCGACGTTGTGGTCATTGCCCGAACGGGCTTCCGCGAGGTCATTCAGTTCAACACACGTCGCCGGCCACTGCGCGCTTGCTCCCATCACCGTCACAGCCGTCAACAACGCCGAGGCGAACGCCGCGAAGATCAGCCGCAGCCTGGCGCCTCGCAACCGCATTGAACATTCTCCCGAACCGCGCGAGAACCTAATTGATTCGATAATAACTGGAGGGAATTATATACTTTTCTATCCGACTCAGGTATAATCAGATATAGATTTGGAGGGTAGAGAGATGCCAAAGCGAAAAGGCCCAGGGAAGTCTCACCGACGCGGGATGCCGCTGTTTGAAGCTGTCAAGCTGTTCTCGGATGAAGAAAAAGTAGAGCAGATGTTTGTTGAAATCCGTTGGCCGGGTGGCGTCTGCTGCCCGAATTGCGGATCAAAAAAGGTTAAGACTCGACCAACCCGTAAGCCTGCCCCGTACCGCTGCTATGACTGCAAAAAGGATTTTTCAGTCAAAACCGGAACAGTCATGCACAGTTCAAATCTGTCACTCTCAAAATGGGCACTCGCCAGTTACTTGATGCTGACAAACCTCAAGGGAGTTTCCTCGATGAAGCTCCATCGAGACTTGGGGATAACGCAGAAATCAGCCTGGCACCTCGCACACCGGATTCGGGAAGCGTGGAGTCACAGCAACGGCAAACTATCTAGCATCGTCGAAGTAGATGAAACCTACATCGGCGGCAAGGAAAAGAATAAGCACGCCAGCAAGCGCTTGAAATCGGCGAGTGGACGCGGGACAGTTGGCAAGACGCCAGTGGTTGGAGCCAAAGATCGCCTGACAAAGCAAGTCGTGGCTCAGCCGGTCGATGGGGTTGATTCAATCTCCTTGAATCAGTTTGTAAAAGAGGCCACTGCGCCGGAAGCAATTATCTACACAGACGAATGGCGCGGATATCACCACTTGCCGCGTATCCACGAGTCTGTCCGGCACGGCGCCAAAGAGTACGTCAACGGGATGGTCCACACAAACGGGATGGAATCATTTTGGTCGATGCTAAAGCGCGGCTACGTCGGCACCTACCACAAGATGAGCGCCAAGCACCTGGAGCGCTACGTTAACGAGTTTGCCGGACGGCACAACAGCCGCTCCCTCGACACCAAGGATCAGATTGCCGCGTTAGTCCAGAAGATGGACGGGAAGCAGTTGCGCTACAAGGATTTGATTGGGCCGGTAGAGACTCGGATGCCTAAGGGGATTTAAGCTTGCGACCAAGGGTGAAGAGGTGAAGGCTGTCAAAAGCTCTTTCAATCATTTCCTTAACAGCGTACCTCGCAGCACGCTTAAGCGACCAACTCGCTAGCCCAACAAGCGAATCCCTAACTTTGCGTCTGTTGTTGGGGTGGACTTCTACATTCGCACTCATGCCACCTGCGCCTGCTGAGAAACTAGCGCTGATTTCTAAGGGTGGAAGTTTTTCTGCCTGTCCCTTTTCCATGATTGCCTTTATTTAGACTTCCCGGACTTCTCACCTAGCGGCGGAGTAGTCACCAGCGCCTTGATTGCTTCCTCTAAGGTCGCAGGCCGGTTGTCTGGTAGTTGTTCGCGCTTACTTCCCTTTGACTTTGCCATCTGGTGACTCCAAATGCCTTGTTTTCAATTACCATTCTGAAACAGACAACTAATCGCACTATAACCGACTTTACTGACTTTTACGGCGATTGCTTCAAGATTTGGGATTGACTTGGTAATGTTGAGTTGAGGCAGGGAGCAATAGACAATCCCCTCTCCTATTACTCCCTGCCCTCAACTGGCCGTTGCTCTGGGAGGGCGCAGGACCTTGTAACCCATGCGCCGGCAGTTCGATTCTGCCCATCGGCTCCAATCCTAGTATACCGAACAAAATCTGATCATCGCTAGGCTGAGCCTCAATTTTGAGCGAGCCCAAAAGCCGGTTAATCTCCTACTCGTCGAAACCGTCTTGCTGCTTCTGAACAGTCTTGGAAGGGATGCGTGTCGCGTCCCTCTTGCGGCTGTTTAGAGATTGACGGTTTCGACACCCGCGCATCCTTTCATCGTGAGAGGGACACCTATGAAGCGGCTGTTCAAAATCGGGTGCATCGGAATCGCTGCCCTCATAGGGCTGATAGTCGTCATCGGGATATTTGCACGCGGCTCCGAGGATTCCGGGGAAGTCCGGGAATCGACGCCAGCACCTATTCAGGCTACTTCGGTTGCTACGGCAACTGAAGCAACTAGAGTCGTTGTAGTCGAAGTTACCGCTACGCCGCTTCCCCCTACTCCAACTCCGAGTGTTAACCCGGTATCAATCAACCCAACAGCCCACGGCGTCGAAAACCTACCGGAAACCCTGCCTCACAACGTCACTCTTTACACAGAAGGGCCCAGCACCGAGCTTCCTTGCTTTGCATCGGTAACAGTTGGCGACTCGTCAAATCGAGATCAGATTGAGAGATATCAGACATTTACAAAGGCAGGAAGTTACAGAGTCCCAGCTACAGTAAGCGGCAAAAAGGTCTGGGAGTTCAACACCCAGTACTGTAAGCCGTGGTCAGTATCCGGCGACTCCAGCTAATCGCACAAAAATCAATCTATAGTCACGTTAGCTGGCATCCCCCAGTTGCTACTAGGGATGCTAGTGGAGGATTGGTTGGCACGCACCAAAGCGCCGCCGGAAGCGATAGCGAAGGACCGAGACTGCAAATGTTCACATACCATGTGCTGATTGAGGGACGCAGCTCTATAGATATACGTGCCGATTCCCACACCTACAGCGGCAGAGGGCTAAAACTCTGGCGCGACGACGAACACATTGCTACATTTTCGACCTGTGTCGGATGGTGGAGATACGCCCAGACATAGAGTAAGGCGCTAACTTGCTACAATTAGGTCTTTCCGAAGAAGGGGCGGGGAGTTGGTGGAAACCTTCAAATCGTGGGGTGCCTCACTAGGCGCGTTGGCAGCTATTGCCGTAATACTTCTCACCTTATGGCAGCTTAGTCAATGCGCGGCTGAGAGCGCTGCCCTTGCAATCAAACCCTTGTAGGTGAGCCGCTTCCCGTCTGTTCCGTGAACCATAGCGGGTAGAACGGTATATAATTCCCTAACTGGAAACCACACCGCAATCAGCTTTCAAGGCTCGGAAAGCATTTTTGTCAAAGGCCTGGCTGCGCCGGTTGCGCGCTATTTGTGGTTGAAAGGCCTTCACCCTTTATAGTCCTTAAATTAAGGCGTGAATTAAGGCGTGGCGCCGCGAGAGGAGGACCGGTGAAGCTCAATGTCCGTTATCAATCGATGCAGAGCACGTGTCCCGACGACAACGTCGAGGCGAACATCGCCGTCGTGGAAGCGGAGTTCGACCTCGATCCAGCGGAAACGGCGCTAATTCTTGTGGACGTTTGGGGAGGCCATCACCTCAAGAGCCACTTCGAGCGCACCGGGCGCATAATGTCCGAAAGAATCCGTCCGTGCATAGAGGCCGCCCGTGCGTGCGGGATCTCAGTCGTCTACGCTCCTTCGCCGGAGGTTGCGCGGGCTTACCCGCAGTGGCTCCGCTACGCCGGGGAGTCCGAGACCAATCCCGCCGAAGACTCCCCCGACGACGGCTGGCCCCCGCCCGACTACAGGCGCCAAGATGGCAAATACGCAACCCTGCGCCGCCCCGACAACGAAAAGATGAACGGCTATACCGGTCCGCTGCCGGACTGGTGGCACATCAAAGACATTGCGTCCTCCATCGCTCCCCATTCCGAGGACTTCGTAGTCGCGACCGGCGATCAGCTTCACCGGCTGCTCCGGCACAAGCGCCTGGTGCATCTCGTCTACGCGGGTTTTGCAACGAATATCTGCGTCGTCTATCGAGACTACGGGCTTCAGGCGATGCGGCTTCGCGGCTACTTCCCGATGCTGCTGCGGGACTGTACGACGGCTGTTGAAACGGGCGCCACCATCCCGGAATTCGCTATCACCAATACCGTGATTGCCGACCTCGAGCGGTGGTTCCCGACTACGGATTCCGCTGAATTTCTGGCCGCCTGCGGCCCCGCCGGATAACGCGGCCGCGGGCGTTCCGCCCGCGTTGACCGAATGACCTGAACCCAGCCGCCTGAGGCTGAGGTCTCGTTAGCGGAACTCATCCGTCGAGGCCTGGCCTGATCCCTCCTTCGAATTTTCTTCATATGCGCTCGATAGGGTTAAGCATGTTCAAGATAAGACCTCGAAAGGAGGTAGCGAAATGACGCGAAAGCGTTGGTTGATCGGTACGATGGTGGCGGCCTTGATGGCCTTGGGTCTCGCGGGTGGCGTCGTGATGGCGCAGGAAGCGGATGGAGACTCGCCGATAAGGAGCTTCGCGAGCAGGGTGGCCGCAATTCTCGGGATAGAAGAGACGCGAGTTCAGGACGCCATGGAGCAGGCCCGTTCGGAGATGTTTAGCGAGCGGCTGCAATCCCGGCTGGATGAGATGGTCGCGAGCGGCCGCATAACTCAGGAACAGGCCGACGAGTACAAGACCTGGATCGAGTCGCGGCCGCAAGGCGCGTTTGAATCGTTTGGCAAGTTTGGAAAGCGCGGCTTTGGAAAACACGGGTTCCACGATGGTTGGGGCCGGGACCGAGCGCATGAAGACCGCTCGGCCGAAGACACCGGGACCGTTCAGTAAGTCCCGGTCGAGCCGTCCGCTCCCGTGAGATGACCGCGCTGGCGCCCGACTCGGCCCCCTGACGAGCGCCGCGCGCGTCGGGAAGCCTTGCCTGTGGAATGCGGGCAAGGCTTCCTGGCAGTCATGTTGCGTCGCGCTTTGCAGGCGGCGCTTTCTTCATGAATCCTTCATATTCTTGCTTTAGAGTGATTCAGGTGAACGCTTGGCCGGACCCGCATCCGGCGCCGTTTCAGCGTAAATCTCACCCAGGCTGGCGCAATCGACGAATGGCACGCACGGTACTCATAATCGAGGATGACCCCGACACTCGCCGGCTGGTCGGCCTTTATCTTTCCCGCGACGGTCACAAGGTTCTCACCGCGTCGAACGGCCTTGAAGGGCTCGCGCTCGCCAGAAAGGCCAAGCCGGACCTCATAGTGCTGGATCTCATGCTTCCGGGGATGAACGGTATGGACATCTGCCGAAACCTCAGGGAGGACTCGACGGTGCCGATCTTGATGCTCACCGCGCGAGCCGAGGAGAAGGACCGGCTCGACGGTCTGGACCTCGGAGCCGATGACTACGTGCTCAAGCCTTTCAGTCCCAGAGAGCTGGCCGCAAGGGTAAGGGCGGTGATGCGCCGCACGGCCCGCGAGGCGCCCGAGACCGGGCCGGAGGAGATCAGCTACGGCGACGTCACCGTCAGCCTGAAACAGTACGCCGCCAGGGTCGGCGGCGCTGCGGTCTCGCTGACGCCCACCGAATTCCGCATTCTTGCACTGTTCATGCGTGAACCGGGACGCACCTTCACGAGGGAACAGATCATCGACGGGGCCTTGGGATACGACTTCGACGGGTTCGACCGCACAGTCGACGCGCACGTTGCCAATCTGAGGCGGAAGCTCAACCTGGAGCCTGGAGCGCGGGAGTATATACACACAGCCTACGGCGTCGGCTACAGGTTCGGGGATGCGTAGCTGGCTGTTCAGCCTCCAGTTCAGGCTTGTAGCGAGCTTTGCGCTGGTGCTGGTGCTGGTGCTGGGCGGCGTAAGCGTGTTCATCGGCCTCGCGGCGGATAGGGAGGCCGGGCATCTTCAAGAGAGAAGCGACCGGGCGCGCTCGTTTCGAATCCAGGAGATTCTTGCGCGTTTCTACTCGGTTAACGGAGGCTGGGACGGCCTCCAGCCCGTGCTGGAGCGTACGAGTTTCGCCATGGGACGCGCCGTTATCCTGCTGGACGGCGATGGAATGCCGGTTGCCCGCACGACCAGCGCGACCTTCGATTCCGACCAAATGCGCAGCGCAGACTTCACACCGGTGATAGTTGACGGAAAGCCGGTAGGCAGCGTCTATGTCGAGCCGGATAGCAGACACCATGATCCAGATCGCTTCGGCAGACGCGGACCCTCGCGCCCGCCTGATGTTTTGGGCGTGCGGGGCGAGGAGTTGCCGGGGGAGGCAGGCGACTTCGAAGAGCCGCTGTGGTCGCGATTCGCCGAGGTGACAAACCGGTCGCTCCTGTGGGCCGGCGCCGCCGCTGGATCCGCCGGCCTTTTGCTGGTGTCCCTGACGTCCAGACGGATGCTGAGGTCCGTACGCACGCTTACCTCCGCCGCCAGGCGGATGGGCGGCGGCGATCTGTCCCAGCGGGTCCCGGCGGAAGGACGGGATGAGATCGGGGAGCTGGCCAGGACGTTCAATGCCATGGCCGACGGTCTGGAAAGCGCCGAGCGTCAGAGGCGCAACATGGTGGCTGACGCGGCCCACGAGCTCAGGACTCCGCTTTCCAACATCCGGGGCTACGTCGAAGCCGTCCGCGACGGCGTGCTCGAATCCGATCCCGAGACTCTTGCAACGATCCACCAGCAAGTCCTGTACCTGACCGATCTCGTCGATGACCTGCGCCTTCTGGCCGAGACCGAAGCCAGCGACTTCGGCCTCAACCGCGAGCCGGGATCGTTATTCGAGATCGTGAGAACGTCGGTGGAAGGAGTGCGAGCCAGAGCGGAGGCCAGGGGCGTAGTTCTGGAGATCGATCTCCCGGCCGAGTCGCCGAGCCTGGACTTCGACCGGACCCGGATATCGCAGGTGGTAGGCAACCTTCTGGACAATGCGATACGCCACACGCCGCCTGGCGGCACGGTAACGGCATCCGTTGGCGTCAGACCCGCCGTCGCGACCGTCTCCGTGGCGGACACCGGCGAGGGTATCCCTGCCGAAATTACTCCCTTTGTATTCGAGCGCTTCTATCGGGTCGATCCCTCTCGCAGCCGGTCCACCGGCGGCGCGGGCCTGGGCCTCACGATCGCCAGGCAGCTGGTCGAGGCCCACGGCGGGTCGATTAGCGTGCAAAGCGCCGCCGGCGAGGGCACGACCATTACGTTCGATCTCCCTCTGAACCGTTAGCCGGCCTGGCTCGTATAGCCGGGGATCCGGGAGGGTCGAACCTACTTTGGGAGTCTTCCAGGGGGAGGCCGCTAAAGGGGTTTTCGACCGGGGAATCCCTCCTCCAGGCCGTGCCAGAACTCGATCGTATCCTCTCCGAGGCGATAGCAGAGGAATATCTCGTCGCCGTCGCGAATCGATGGGAAGTCGATCAGGCCCGTGTCCAGGTCTCGCACTATCACGCCGCGCTCTTGCACTTCGCCGACCAGCCGCTCAAGCTCCTTGACCAGCTTTACGAACTGCGGCTGCGTCCCTTGCGACTGTCCGTTCCCGCGCACCGCCGTTTCGAGCTCAGCCGCGAGCCCTCGTATCTCGGCCCGCATCCGGCTGACTCGCTCGAGCTGGTCCCGAATCTCGGGAAGGATGGTTAAGGCATCGTCGAGAGTGAAATACCTGCCAAACCGTCCCGACGCGCCTCTCTCGGACATTCGACTGCGCCTCCATGTCTGCGACGCTCGCGCAAGAGGCGCCCAGGCGGCCCCGGCGGCCCCGGCGGCCCCGGCGGCCCCGGCGGCCCCGGCCGGCATCTTGCGTGCGAAGATATTCGAGCATTCGTCCTTACAAACTAATGGATTATCGACAATGGCGGAAATCGTAAACACGGCTCGGATTCCTGTTCATGTATTCGCTCCGATGGACGCGATCCAGCCCGAGTGCATCAGGCAGGCGGAGAACGTGGCCAACCTCCCCGTCACCTTCCACCACGTCGCGCTGATGCCCGACGCGCACCTTGGCTATGGAATCCCCGTTGGCGGCGTGGCGGCGATTGAAAATGCGTTGATTCCCTACGCCGTCGGCAACGATATCGGATGCGGAGTCTCGACTTGCAGCCTTGGCGTAAACGCTCGCGACTCGCGCCGCCGCGATCTCGCCAGGCTCCTCGACAACGTTTCGTCTCGCGTCCCGGTCGGACCCAAGACGCGAGAGCGCCCTCTCAGGAGCCGGTTGTTTTTCGACTTGCCGGACCTGCCGGTGGTTCAGGCAAACCGCGATCGGGCCGAACGGCAGCTAGGCACGCTTGGCTCCGGCAACCATTTCATCGAGTTTCAGGCCGATGACGAGGGTTGGATGTGGGTGATGATCCATTCAGGATCGCGAAACGTGGGTCTCCGCGTATGCACTCATTACAGCAGGCGCGCCAAGAGCAGGCGAAAACGCGATGGTTCGCTCAAGCAACTCGGCGACGCAAATCTGTCGTGGCTCGAGCTGGGCGACGGTTCCGACGGCGACGACTATCTGGCCGAGATGAGCTTTTGCCAGGACTACGCCCGCGAAAACCGCCGCCTGATGATGGATGAGATTCTGCGCGCCGCGGGGCAAGTTCTGGGAAAACTCCGCGAAGGCGAGCGAATCGACATCCATCACAACTACGCCGCCAAGGAGTCCCACTACGGCAAGGAAGTTTGGGTTCATCGCAAGGGCGCGGTGCGAGCCGAAACCGGAGACGTGGTGCTGGTGCCCGGAAGCATGGCTACCGCAAGCTACGCGGGACGCGGACTCGGACTTGCCGAGAGCTTTAAAAGCAGCGCTCACGGCGCTGGCCGGAAGATGGGCCGGGGGCAGAGCAAGCGCAGCTTCACGCCTCAGCAAGTCGCCCGCGAGATGGAGCGACTGGACATCGTACACAAGGGGAGCAGGTCGGGGCTTGTCGAGGAATCGGGCTGGTCGTACAAGGACGTGGACATGGTGATGAGCAGTCAGGCCGAGCTGGTCGCGCCGGTCCGGCGTCTCCGCCCCGTGGCGGTCCTGAAAGGCTAGCCGCGCCTCGCGCTAGCCCACACGGGCGCGCGGATGAAACTCAAGCTGGCACTGGTTGCATGCGCGCCCGATCGGGACTCGCCGCCCCACCGACTCGCAGTGACTGCAACCATGCTTGCCAAAGAACCACAGCGCCGGATCTAGCGCTGCGCACGTGCCTGCAATACGCGCCGGTCCGCCGATTTCCGCCTCCCCAACCGCTTTGTGCCAGGCGGACTGAATGACCGGCTTGGACTGTTTGAGCGAGAGACCTCGTGTATTCGTCACTCCCAGGTTCTCAGTCACGCGGCGTACTTGCACGTCGACAGCGACCGGAATCGTATCGATCCGATCGATCTCTGCCCCGCCTGGGGACGCAACCATCCGCACCCACATCGGCCCGATCTTGGGACCGTGGAGCATTGGAAAACGGGTTCGACCAGTTTCGTTGCGAGTTTTCAGGTCGGCCAGCAGTTCTTCAGCATCCCCAACGCCGCCATCGATCACCCCGCTTACCGGGCCCTGTCCAGAATTTAGGCTGCTAGCAATTCTGTTCCATGCGTCCGCGTCGGGCCCGTGGCGCTGGCTGACTCCATAGACAGACAGCAGTTTGCGAAGTTTGCGGACCGGGATGGCTGATACATCGGCAGGCTCGAAGAAATCGGGATGCGACTCGTAGAGCTTGACTCCTGCGCGCCATAGCCGCGTGGCATCCCGGGCGCGGTCCATGGCCGCGATGAAGGTCAGGAACAAGCGCACGGTACGGTCCGATGTACCGGAGGCCCGCAACCCTCGCACGCATTCGACCTCCGGCATTCGCGACCATGCGCTGCCGGTAACGTTGCCTCTCGCGGACAGGTCGAGGCGGTCATCGTAAAAGTCGCTGGCTATCAGTTCGGCGAGCCGGGACGCGTCGGCGGGCCGGGGCATGGCGGTCAATCCAGAACCGCTCGTTGCCTGTACCACGCGGGTTGGTTGAAAATGCCAATGTGCGCCAGAGGCCGGCAAACGATTGCGCCGAGGGCGCGCAGCCCCTTCGTCAAACCATTTTCGGCATAGTATTTGCCTGCGTGAATCTCGACCACCTTCCCCTGCAACGTCGGTGTTGCTGCAATAAGGTCGGTCAGCACGCGTCGAGACCATTGTCGCCGCTCAGGGGCACGGAGATGCGAAAGCGCTAGATCGTACGGCTCGATCGCGGTGTCGGGAGCGAGCAATCCGTGCTTGGCGCTCAGGATGTACCAATCGCAACCCGCCCGCTCCGCGTATGCCCGCCGGTGATTCCACAGAGGCGAGTCGTATAGATCTTTGGCTGGAGCCGCAAAACTACGCTTACCCTTTACGCACCCGACGAGAATCAGATCAGCCATAACACACTCCGTCTGTTCTATGGATGCTGCTCCGAAGGCTTGCCAAGCCGTATCTTAGTTGAACGGTATTCCTGCTCCGGCGGCGAGTGAGCGGAGTGGATACTCGGAGAAGCTTTGGGAACTAGTTGGCAGATTTGGATCCAGCGATAGACCCGCTTACGCCGTCTCCGCCATGCCGCGTCACTCTGATCTGCCCGATGCAGTTGATCTGAGGCGAGTCCAATGCGCGTGATTCAGGCGGGCCGCGCCGCGTACGAACGTTGAGTTGGGCGATAGGATATCCAATAACTGGTACGTGGCCGGGGGTGTCCGTCATTTCGTCGCAGCAAAATCTCGCACCCGAGCAGCTTCCCACCGTCTGGCGGGTCATGTCGCTGCTGGGACCGGATATGCTGTCCGAATACGAGTCTGACTTTCTCGGTTGCCGCATCCAGCGGCTTTTCTATTTTGTTTGGCGGCATGTGGTTGCGCGCGAATACAAGATGTTGGGCGAGCGCCTGGACAGGTGGTACGACGAGGAGCTGGCCGCCAAGCCCGGGTCTCACAAACCAGTCGAACGGCGGCGGGCGCAATATCCCGATCTGATGCTCCGCGAGGAGTCGGCGTTCGCCGCGGAATTGAGCGCGATTCAAGGGGTGTGGTTCAAATACTGCCTGATGACGCTGCCGTTCGTGCGCGATTTCCTCGACGAGATGCGCTATCGCTACAGGTTCTTTGGTATGGGTGATGACGTGTGGATCGGGCCCGAGCGCAAGGGGCGGGGCAATGTTCCGGAGTGACCGCCGCCTGACCGCGCGCGCGTATATCGAACGCGCCCGCGCGCTGCCGCGGTAGTTCTGTCGCATTGGCACACCGAGCCGGGATCGCCGATTCCGGCGCTATTGCGCCACCAGACGCTGTAAGCGGCAGGCGAGGCTTTCCGCCGCCGGTGCTGCGCCACCGCGGCTTTGCGCTGCTCTTCTTCAGCTTGCTGTTTTCCAACACGGGCACGTGGATGGCCCAGACGGTCCAGAGCTGGCTGGTATACGAAATGACCGGTTCCGCGCTCGCGCTCGGCGCCGTCTTCGGCGCGTTTGCCATACCAATGATCGTCCTGCCGTTCTTTGGCGGCGTCCTGGCGGACCGCATGGACAGGCGCAAGGTTATCTGGTTTACGCAGAGCGCGGCCGCGCTGCTATCTCTTGTGATGGCCGTCCTGGTGGTTACCGACTTGATTCAGGTCTGGCACGTCATAGCCATCAGCTTTACGTCGGCGGTCGCACTGGCATTCGACCAGCCCACCCGGCAAGCCATCATTCCCGACCTGGTGCCGCGGGACGAGCTCAGGCCCGCCGTAGCCCTCAATTCTGCCGTCTTCACCGGCGGGGCGTTCATCGGTCCGGCGCTCGCGGGATTTCTGGTAGCCAAGGCAGGCGTTCCGCTGGCGGGGATGTTTTTCATCAATTCCGCTACGTTTTTCGCCGTAATCGTCGCGGTGGCGCTTATGCGCATACCTTCAGTGGATCCGTCCAAAACCAGGGGTTCGGTCTTGAGCGCGGCGCTTGACGGCGTCAGATTCGTTGGCCGCAACGAGCTGATCATCATGGTCATGATCCTCTCCCTGGCAACCAGTCTCTTCGGACGCTCTTACCACGCCCTCTTGCCGGTTTTCGCCAAGGACACGCTTGACGTGGGAATCCAGGGACTGGGCATGATGAACTCCGCCCCGGGGGCCGGTGCGATTGTGGGCGCGGTGCTGATCGGCATGAACCTCAGACTGCCGCCAAACGGCGCATTGAGTCTTGGCGGAATGGTCGCCCTGGCGTTTCTTTTGATCGGGTTCGCAACCTCCGAATCGTATGTGTTGAGCCTTGTGCTGCTCTTCCTCCTCGGAGTTCTGGGCACCGCCCTGATTACGGCCACGCGCACTATTCTGCAGCTCGGGGCGCCCAGGGAGTACATGGGCCGCGTGATGAGCCTCAGCACCATTGCCGTGATCGGATTCGGACCGCTCGGCGGGTTCATCGTCGGGCCGTTGGCCGAATTCGCGGGCGCGCGATACGCCCTCTATATCTCGGCGGTCTTTGTTCTGATCGCTGCGGTGCTGTTGACTATCGCGCGGCCGACTCTGCGAAGGGCCAGGTAGCCGCCGCCTTTACCGGCCCGCCATTCCCTTCTTCCTGAACGAAGGCGCGAGCACGGCCACCGTCAGAATCATGCAGGCCAGTCCAAGCCATTGGGCGAGCTCCAACGGCCCCATCGTCGGATCGACGCGGAGGAAGCTCACCAGGAATCGACCCAGCGAATAGAGCCCCAGATACACCCAGAAGACCCTGCCGGTTCCTCCCCAACGGCGTACCAGATACATGAGGATGCCCAGGATAACGAAGTCGAAGAGCAGCTCGTAAGTGGTGGCGGGATGCTCGGGAAAGGTGTTCCCGAACGCGTCGCGCGTAGCCAGGGTATTGGGATGCGTATACCTGAACGCCCACGGCAAATCCGTGGCGAGCGCGTGGTGCTCTCCGTTGATCAGGTCGCCGATCCGCCCCACTCCCTGCCCCAGCATGAGACCCATGCCGCCGAGGTCGGCCATGGCCGGCAACGGCAGGCGCGCCAGGAATCCGGAGATAATTCCTCCCGATACGCCGCCCAGGATCCCGCCCCAAACGGCCATGCCTCCAGACCACACCTCGAATACCCGCAACGGATTGTCCGCGAACAACCCCCAGTTATCGATCACGAATATCACCCTGGCCCCAAGTATCCCCCCGAGGATCGACCACACCGCTATCGTGTCGACGTCTTCGACAGTCACGCCGGCCCAGGGCGCGTAGCGCCGGGCTATCCAGTATCCCAGCAGGATTCCGAGCGCCGCGAACAGCGCGTGCCACGCCAGCGTGACCGGACCGATAGAGAAATTTGGGGCGAACGGGATGACTATCTCGTAATACAGCAATCTCTATGTCTCCGGAAACTGGCCGGCGCGTGATTCAATGGATTCATCCTCTGGAGATTAGCACCGCGTCCGCCCCGCGCCGCCTCATTCAACGCTTGGTCGGGTTTGGATTGTCCGGGTTGGGAGGGCTGTCGATCGGGTCGAACTCGCGATCGGCGTAGAGGCGCTCAAACGCTTCGAGGGAGATCGCGTCGATTTCTTCGAGCAAGGCATCGGAAAGCTGTAGCTCGGCAACCTTGAGAGCGTCGTCGATTTCTTCCGGTCGGCGGAAGCCGATCAGGCTGACCGTTACGGCGGATTTTCGCAAAACCCACGCGCTCGCCAGGGTGGCGATGGCGATACCCTCGCGCCTGGCTATCTCGCTCAGACGCCGAACGGCCTCCAGATTCGCAAGGAAATGATCGCCCTTGAAGAGCGGCAGGCCGAAGGCATATCCCGTCGCTCTCCAGTCGCTCTCTTCAAATTCGGTATCGGCCGACATCGCGCCGGTCAGCATTCCGTGGGCCAGCGAGCCGTAGGCCATTATTCCGATCCCCTCGCGGTCGCAATGGGGCATAACCTCGCGCTCGATGCGGCGGTCGAACAGATGGTAGCCAACCTGGTTGGCCACGATGTCGAGAGTCTTCCTCGCCTCCGTCAGACGATCCGGCAGGAAATTGGACACTCCGGCGTACCGTATCTTGCCGGCGTCGATCAGGTCTTGCAGCGCCAGCATCGACTCGCTGATCGGCGTCCTCGGATCGGGCCAGTGAATCAGGAACAGGTCCAGGTAATCGGTGTCGAGCAGCGCGAGGCTCCTGTCGATGGATGTCAAGATGTGCTCTCGCGAGCTGTCGCGTTCGAACACGTTGGTTTCGGGATTGAAGGCAATGCCGCATTTCGTCACCACCACGACGTCCTTGCGGCGGGCGCCGAGCGCGCGTCCGAGCAGCTTCTCGGAGTGGCCGAGACCATAACCGGCCGCGGTATCGAAGCAGGTGATGCCGGCGTCGAGCGCCTTGTAAACCGCCGTGATTTCCTCGTTGTCATCAGTTTGGCCGTACTGCGATCCACCCATCGGCCAGCACCCGAATCCGATGACCGAAACCTTCAGATCCGATCGACCGAAATTCCTGTATTCCATAGTGGCGCCTCCACCCGCTGACCATCGGATACGCAAGTCGACCAGCGGCGTCGAGATTCTAGCTTGGAGTCACCGCTAATCCCCCATCCCCCCGTCCTCCCCCGCGTGTGTCATCCTCCCCCCGTCATTCCGAGGTCCGCCGAGGAATCTACCTCCATCCACCCCCATACACTCCCCATCCTCGCCCTGTCATTCCGAGGTCCACCGAGGAATCTGAGGGTTGAAGGCCGGCGCGGAGATTCCTCGCTTGTGCTCGGAATGACATGGAGGGTGCTCGGAATGACAGCAGGCCGGCGCTCGGAAAGACAATTCGTAGAGGCAGATGCGGCCCGCTCACGTTCCTGCCCGCCGAGCCGGAGTCAGCCGGCGGTGGAACCGGGTTGGGCGGCGTTGACGCTCTTTCCGTTACCGCCGCCGAATATGCCGAACGGATTCAGCGATCGAGGCGCGTCGTAGAGGTCCATTCGCTCAGTGCGCTTCAGCCAGCCCACTACCAGGTAGGTCAGCGGCGTGGCCAGTACTTCGTAGACGGTCTTGCCGATCCAGGCGGAAATCATCGCGTTGAACACCGCCGGCAAAGGCCACAACCCCGACAGCCCGAAGGCGATCCCGAAGAAGAGCACCGAGTCGACTCCCTGTCCGACGACCGTGGACGATATCGTGCGGAGCCAGAGGAAGCGCCCCCGGGTGCGGTTTTTTAGGACGACCATCACCGTGGCGTTGGCGAACTCCCCCACCGTGTACGCCACAAACCCGCCCAGCAACAGCCACCCGGTCCCGCCCAGTATCGTCTGGTACGCGGCCTGGCCTTCCCAGAAGCTGGCGCCGGGAAGCACCCCGGCGAGCCAGAACACGAACACCATAAGCAGGTTGCAGGCGAAGCCCAGCCAGATGACGCCGCGCGCAACGCGAAAACCATAGACTTCGGTAAGAACGTCGCTAATGATGTAGCTCAGCGGGAAGATGACGAGTGCGGACGAAACCACCACCAGACTGCTGCCGAAGAGGTCGAACGGAAGTTCGAAAAGCCCCAACGGTTTCGTCGCGATGACGTTGCTTACCAGTAACGTCGTCACTGCCAGCGCGGTGATAACCACCAGCTTGCCGGAAAACTGCACCTGCTCTCTCCGTTCCGTCGTCAAGTGCCGATCCGCCCCGGCGGGCGGCAGAAACATATCACAACTGACATCGCGGAACCGCCCATCGCCGACAACGCATGTGTCATCCACCCCCTGCCATCCCCCGCGTGCGTCATCCCCCGCGTATGTCATTCCGAGGTCCGCCGAGGAATCTAGGGGTTGAAGGCCGGCGCGGAGATTCCTCGCTTACGCTCGGAATGACAGTAGGCCGACGCTCGGCTCCGCGCACGTGTCATCCACCCCTTGCCATCCCCCGCATGTGTCATCCTCCCCCCGTCCACCCCGTCATTCCGAGGTCCACCGAGGAATCTAGGGGCTGAAGGCCGGCGCGGAGATTCCTCGCTTGCGCTCGGAATGACAGTAACCCGGCGCTCAGAACGACAATTCGTAAGGGCGGTTCACGAACCGCCCCTACGTTCGACTGCCAAATGCCGTCTGACCGGAGGTAACGGCGCTAGCCTAGGCGCAATTACCCACCAATTTCATTCGTCGTCGTCTTCGAGGACGTCGAGGTCACGTGGATTCTCGAGAATCCATCGTTGACCGTCACGTCGAAGATCACCTTCAAGCGAAATCACTTGTCGTCTTTTATGAGCATCCACAACGTGGCTGTAGTCACCAGGGCCGAAATCGACTCGGACGGAAAGTAGCCTGTCATCAATCGTGGCTTTGATCGTGACTCGTCCCTCGTGCTCTGATCTCTCATGAGCGAGCCGAGCGACGTACCCTTCAATTTGTTCGTCAGGACGCTCCTGACGATCCTTCAGGATGCGAGAAGCTTCTTTTAGAACTGGCGCGTCCGAAGCGTCGAAACGAACCCGAGCAAGTTGGGCCGGTTCGAGAATATGTGAGCGCGTGAGTGCCCAGCTTATCGAGATATCAAGGCCTCCTTCGTTTCCCTCGCCGAGCATCTCTGCAACCGCGTCACACAAGTTCGCACTTATGCCGCGAGGAACTCCATCTTCAAAGGCGCCAATGTCGGATCGTCCAACCGCTTCACGGGTGGCCTGCAATCCCGAAGCCAGCTTATGCGTAACTCGACGTGGAAAAGGCTCGTCTCGCATGTTGGGAGGTCGCATTTCGGGAGTCAATGGTGGTTGAAGAGTAGGGGGAACGGGCGACAAAAGGTTGATTACGAAACTGCCACGTTCGGTTTGTCCCATCCGTACCGTTCGAATATAGTCACTTGCTTCCTTATTCCTGCCCGCCCTGAAAGCACGCTGGGGGCGAGAAGCCGAGCAGGCTGCCGCAAGCAGCATGTTGCGTGATTGTTCAACCAACATTGCACCGGCATCTATGGGAACCGATCCGTCGCCGTTGATTTCGGGAATTCGGATACGAACCAAGTCGACGTCGGCTAACGAAAGGTCCCGTAGAACCGCAGCGCTGGCTCTCTCTTCACACTTAGCCAGTATCTCTACTATTTGCATAAGCCTGAGATGGTAGTCCGCAAAGCGCGAGGATACTGGGACGACTATTTCAAGATTGCGGTCGTCCAGTGAATAGATATTTCCTTTATCACCGTAATCTTCGACGTGCTGCCATCCACTTGCTTCCACGTAGGCGCGCAATGCCCGAGGTGGGATCCTCGGTGCAGCGTCGTACTCATTCGCAGTAACGTTCATGGGATCAGACTCCCGATAATCTCCCTTGTCGTGCTTCATCCATCAGGCTCTGCATAGCGTCTGGATTCAACGATTGTGATTCAGGCAAGACCACTGTTTTTGAATCTCTGTCAGTTGCTGGGTCTCCCGCAATAGAAGCC
This sequence comes from Chloroflexota bacterium, assembly GCA_965263025.1. GTDB lineage: Bacteria > Chloroflexota > UBA11872 > UBA11872 > VXNJ01 > JAPOVO01. The sequence goes on from OZ253578.1 coordinate 2,326,515, forward strand.
CACCAAGCGCATCGGCGCATGACAAGCCTCTCGGTGTCACAGTCGAGCCAATCGCTTGGGTCCTCAGGAAGTTCCAGGACGACTAGAATGATCGGGCACATCCGCGAAGCGCGTAGGTCATCGTAGTTCTTCCTGCGTAACTGAAAGTGAAGACCATCACTCAGCCTGCGAGGTGACGAGGTGGCTTTTAACTGTACGTCAATCTGCGGCCGCATCGAGCCGCCCGCCTTCACGGTAGCGTCTACACTGTCCCGGTCCGGCTGATGCCCCGGTTGGCAAGTGAAGCCTGCAAATGCCGCCAAGCTTGAGAGATACGCGAAAGATAACTCCGCCTTGCGGTCATTATCGCTCAAGAGAGCTGTGCGCATACGCGATGTCCCACCAACAACTTTTTGGATTTTGCATCAACGCTGCCGATTCCGGCAACCCGCCCAGCCCTCAGATTACTACTGACGCTCCCTTGGGCCGCTGTTTGCCGCCGTGGACGGAGGGTTCGGCGCACCATTTGGCGGCGAGGCGGCGGACGGCCTCGTAGACGGTCTCGTCGAAACCCAGCAGGTCGCAGACCACGCGGCGGTCGAGCAGGGCGCGATTGGGATCAGCGTCGGCCAGGTAGGCGGGTTTCAGCTCCTTGTCGCGGAACTCGTCGAAGATCAGCTCCGCCATCACTAGCTGGTCGTCGCTAAGTTCGCGGAAGTCGAGCACGGGCATGGACGGAATAAGCATACGCGTCATCTGAGCACGCCCACTTTGCTGGTGCGTGGAATTCCACCAATAAAATAACAACCCTAATGTACTGTTCCCCCATAGTGTGAAAGCGTAGTCGAATCGCTTATCGCTTAGAAATACGTTAGGCCAAGCACGGCCACCTAGTGAGTCCTGTTTGGTAAAAGCAACTGCCAGAGGTTGGGAATTGAAGCGGAAGTCTCTATTCAGATGTGTTCGGCTGGCAGTTGCCCACAGCTCCGCCGCTCGGCCTTCCATCCCTTGGCGCACACGCAACTGAGAGTCAGGTTCGCACGTCAGGTTGGTCTCCTTCTTGGCATCGTGGTTATACAAAGATGGGTAGGTTGCCGTCGGGCTTGCGGATTCTTTCGTAAAAGGTCCTTTATGCGTTCTCATGGTCAACATTGAGTCGTGAACGCCTAATTGGCCAAATTCTTTGAGTCGGATTATCGGAAGTTCAATCGCTTGCGGTTCGGCGGGCAGCCACAGCTTGCCGTTAGATAGGGAATGAGCAACCTGGGCTACCGACGCGTCGAGAATCCGGGCCGCGCCCCATCCGTTCTTATAGCTATCAATCGGAGTGTCCAGCAGTTCCCCTGCAAGAGTATCTCCGCAGTAGATGGGTGCACCTCCATAGGGCCCATCCTCCAGGCGCCGAATTGTTGTGCTGGACAGCACTGCTTTGGAGAGTTCTTGAGACTCTACAAAACTACCTGGCCTGCGCCGCAGCGAGATAAACATCCCTCTTCTGCTGGCGTCCTCGCCCAACTTTCTTCTGCGGCCGATTACTAGGCATTCCCCGATTCCTGTATCGGACGAAAACGACATGTCATAGCCGCTGGCGGCGATGCTTACGATCGTAATGTCGGCGTATCGTGTGGCAATGAGTTCCCTGAACTTGCTCCAGGACGCCCCGTTGACTGCGGTAGAAGGCAGCACCAGCGCGATAACGCCGTTACGACGTAGCTTCTTCTCGGCCAGCGCTGCAAAGGCAGAGGCCAGTCCGGCATGACCGTGATAGCAGGAGTCTGTCGCCCATTTCTTTAACCGGTCTGCCATATCGGATTGGTCGCTATCCGAAGCGTTGAACGCGGCGAATGCTGCATCAATGACTCCCTCGCGCGCATCTCGATGCTTGGTGTTGCTGGTGAACGGCGGGTTCATTATCACGAGGTCATAGCTTTCGTCGCGTATCTCCGCGATGAGCGGGGCGGCGGTCTCCTGGCCTGCGCTGCCGATGCGCTGGGCGGGGTCGCTCATATTGAACAACGTCATCGCCGCTGAGGTTTGCAGCATCTCTAGCGATCCGATCTTCACCCCGCCGTCTTCCTGCCGCCCATATTCGAGAGGGTAGAGGCGGGAGTGTTGGAAACCCACGGACGGCTCGGCTCCCATCAGCGTTGAGCCGGTGATGTGGATGGCCGAAGGGATCACGTCGCAGCCGTACAACACCTCCTCCATCATCACCCGGTGCAGGTCTATGGGGTTGCCGCCGGTCCGCTCGTAGCGGGCGGCTATCTGCTCATACACCGCCGAGAGCAGCGCGCCGGTTCCGCAGGCGAAGTCGGCTACGCGCAGCCCGCCGACGGCTTCCGGGTCGGACCAGTCCACGCCCCGCAGCTTGGCGACGGCCAGCCGCGCTAGCAAGGCCGCCGACGCTGGGAGCGTGTAGAAGGTCGCCAGGTACTTGCGGTCGGCAATGAGCCGCTGGAAGACGCGGCCGGTCAGGTCGTGCGCATTGTCCACGCCGGCGGCATCGACCGCCTGCGCGGTGACCCGCAGCCTCGACAGAATCCCGACTGCGTCACCCGCCGGAAGCTGCTCCAAAATGTCCCTGGCAATGGCGAAGATAGGCCAGTAGTTGATTTCGAGGATTCGCGTCCACGCGGCCAGCACTTCGTTTTGCGGGTTCTCGACGGCGTCGCCGCAGACCAGGTTGAGCGGCTTGACGCCCCGGTACATGCCGGCCAGCCGCTCGTGGAAGATCAGCGCGTTGGCGATTATGGCGCAGGCCATGCGGCGGGTTTGGCGAACATTGCTCATGCCCAGCAGGCCGGCGATGGCCTGGGCGGTGGCCGGGCGCAGCTCTGCGGTCTCGGCCAGCCGCCGCTCCGCCCCGTCGATGCCTCGTTGCAGGGCGTCGGAGGCCGCGTCTACCGCCCGCTGCGGCAGGGACGACATGCGGACGAGATCGGCGATGTCCTCGACGGACCCGTCCAGCCAGCCGGACTCAGGGAAGCGCTTGAGGCCGTCCCGCTCCTCGGTGAATAGGCAATATGAAAGCTGTGAGTCCCGGAGCGCGGCCCCAAGATCGTGGGCGGCGTGAATCTCGTCCGGATAGCGAAGCGCGATAGCGGCCTCTATGCGGCGGCCGCCTACCGTTGCCTCCCGGCCAAGGCGGGAAGTCGCCTCGGCTTGGACGCTGGCGGCGGGTTCGTATTCGGCTTCGATCACCACGGGCGAGCGTCCGGCCGCGGTAATGAGGATGTCAGGCTGCAAGGCGCGCCGTTCGGCAATGGCGCGGGTGTGCTCGGCCCGCACTTCGCTGCGGGGCAGCATCCTTTGAAGCAAGCGGCCCAGGGCGTTGTTAACGCTCGGTTCGGTCTGTCGCGGCGTGTCGCTCAACGGCTTGCTCGGTTTCCTTGCCGGTCAGTCCAACCGAATAGGTAATTTGACTAGATACTATTCATTTTCGGCGATCACGGCCTGAACGCATTCCGCCACCAGACGGTCCGCGGCGGCGGGGCCGTCGCGGAGATTCCTCGCTTACGCTCGGAATGACAGTAGGCCGGCGCTCGGAACGACAATTCGTAGGGGCGGTTCGCGAACTGCCCCTACGTTCGACTGCCAAGTGTGACCTGAACGCATTCCGCCACCAGGCGGTCCGCGGCGGCGGGGCCGTCGCGGTCGAGGGTTGCGTAAAGGTCCCGCCTTTCCAGCTCGGTCCAGACGCGCCGGCGGTCTTCGGCGGCGTCGAAGCGGGAGTCGATTTCCGCGCGCCAGCGCTTGAAATGGCGCAACCGATCGTCCAGATCGACCGGAAGTGACGCTTGCAATCGCTTTCGCAAGGCGCGGGCAAACGCCGGACTCACGCCGTCGGTGCTTACGGTGATTCGAACCGCGCCGGCGGTGATCTCGCTGACGTTCGAGAAATCGGAGCGCGCGGGGTCATCCGTAACGTTGACGAGCGCGCCCGCCGATCGCGCGTCCGTTCCGATTCGCGCGTTGAGCGCCGGGTCGTCGGTGGCGGCGAATACGAGCGCCGCGCCTTCGAGCAGCTCCGGCCGGTACTCGGCTTCAAGAAGCTGGACCGTACCCGCGAGGGCCAGTTCTCGAAGTCCGGGCGTGGCTCGGAGGCCCACCAGCAGCGGCGTCGCTCCGGCCTTGGTCAGTCCGAGGGCCTTTCTTTCGCCAACCCTTCCCGCCCCGACCACCACGCATTTGAGCCGCTTGAGGTTCAGGGCGATTAGATAGCGGTGAGTCTGTTCAGTCACTCTCCGTCAGTTATCCCTGCTCCTGTCATTCCGAGGTCCGCCGAGGAATCTACTCCCATCCACTACCTGTCATTCCGAGGTCCGCCGAGGAATCTGGGGGTTGGAGGCCGGTGCGGAGATTCCTCGCTTGCGCTCGGAATGACATGGGGAGCGCCCGGAACGTCGGCGTCGTTTGGCCCGGAATGATGGCATTTGCTTCCGTGCGACGGATCAGCGGCGAAGGTGGAAGTGGCGCGCGAGCACCTCGTCGACTCTGCCCGTCGCCGCATCTCTGCCTTCGGCCTCGATTATCTCCAGCAGGCCGAGCGCGACCAGCTCCCGCCATACTTTCTTCTTGACGCGCAAGTCGTCGGTGAGACTGTTGATTCGCTCCTTCGTTTCAACGAAGAACTCCAGATAGCCTTGATAACCGGTCTCCAGCATTCCGGCGATCCTGTCGCGAACGGAGTTTGCAAACGCGGGACTCAGCGCGTCCGTCATCACGTTTACGGTGATGTTCCCCCGGCGCACGAACGACGACGCGATGAAATCGGACACCTCGGCGTTGTCGACCATGTTGAAAAGCATTCCCCGGGCGCGGGCGTCTTTGCCGACGGTCAGGTTCAACTGCTCGTCGTCGCTGCACGCGAGCACCACCCGTGCCCCGTCGAGCAGCTCGGGAGAGTAGGGACGGCGTACGAGCTTCGCGCCGCCGGATTCGGCGATCGCTTCCAGCCCAGGGGTAAAGCTCTCCGCGATTACGGTGGGCGTCTTTTCGAACTGATTGAAAATCCGCGTCTTGAACTCCGCCTCCTCGCCGCCGCCGACAATCGTGCAGGGCCAGTCTCCGAAATTCAGCGCGACCGGAAAGAAAATCCTCGGCTCGGGCATCGCATTCGCCTCAAATCGGAGGGTGTAAAGACCGTGGCCACATGACGCCCCGCGCAGGCTTGGCAGCCGTTCCGGTTATCGCGGATCGCCGCTCACGACTTCTCCGGCACCCGTCGGGATTCTGGGTTGGGGGAGTTTTTACAGGCGCGCTAGACCGCGCACTCGCCTTCGCCGCGTTCGAGAACGTAGAGCGCGTCGCGCTCCCAGTCGACGAACGTTGGTTCGGACTCCTCCGAAAACTCCGGCGGCAGAGTCAGGTCTTTAAGAACCTGGTCGAACCGCAGCTTACCGGTGCGGTCGAAGAAGTCGTTGAAATGCTCGCCTTCCTCACGGTGTTCCTCGTAGAAGCGAATGATTCGCTCGACGGCTTGCGGCACCCTCTTGGCGGGCAGTCTCGACCGAATAAGCGTGCCAAGCCGCAGATTGCCGTTGCGGCGATGCCCCGCCAGAAATACGTGGTAGGCCGGAATTTGCCTGCCGCTGGACCTCATGACGGCGCCATGAAGTCCGATCTCGGCGATGTGGTGCTGGCCGCAGGAATTGGGGCAGCCGCTCGCGTTGATCAGGATGCTGCGCGTGAGCGGATCGGCGATCTTCATTTCGGCAAGTTTTGCGCTGATCGCGCTATTGAGCCCCATCGAGCTGGTTATCCCAAGCTTGCAGCTATCGGTGCCGGGGCAGGTGACGATGTCTTCGATCTCAAAGGCTCCGCTGTCGCCCAGGTCGAGCTTTTGCAGCTCTTTCCAGACCTGGTAAACCTGTCCCGTCGGGATCCAGCGCAGGACGATGTTCTGCCCGGGAGTGGTGCGCGCCCGGCCGGCGCCGTAGTCCCGCAGAATTTGAGCGAGACCTCTGAACTGTTCGGGACTGAGATCGCCCCGCCAGACCTTGACTTCGATGGCCGAGTAGCCCATCTGAATCTGAGGGCGAACGTTGCTGCGGAGGAATTCGCCGAACGCGCCGGCGTCTTCGGAAGACGGCTCCGACGGACGCGGGTCGGGATCGGGGGCGTCGGTTCGCTCGTCGTCAAAGAAGAGCAGCTCGTCGAGCGGAATCAGCTTGCGCGCCCACTCGCCTTCCAGCTCACTGTCGACCATCGAGCGGAATTTGTCGATTCCGACTTTGTGGACGAGGAACTTGATCCGGGCCTTCGAGCGGTTTCGCCTCAAGTCGTCCGACCGCTCGAAGATGCGCAGGACCGCTTCCGATACCCGAAGGTACTCGTCCATGGGCACGAAGTCGTAGAGAACCATGGCGTGCTTGGCCATGATCGAAAGGCCGCCCCCCGTAACCATCTGGAAGCCCTTTTCCGACTTTCCGTTGAGTGGCCGCAGTTTCGGGATAAATCCCAGGTCGTGAATTCCGGTTATCGACCGGTCGGCTTCCGACGACGTGAAGGCGACCTTGAACTTGCGGGGGAGCAGCTGCGTCAGCGGATGGCGCACGAAATAGCGGATGAAAGCGCCGGCGTACGGCGTTACGTCGAACGGTTCGTCGCTGCAAATCCCGGCCCACGGGTCTCCCGTGACGTTGCGCACGGTGTTGCCGCACGCTTCGCGGGTGGAAAGGCCCACTTCGGCCATGAGCTTCAGAGCTTCGGTCGCCAGCGGAAGCGGAACGTGGTGGTATTGAATGTTCTCCCGCGTGGTTATGTGGCCTTTGCCGAGGGGAGTGTATCGCTCCGCAACGTCCGCAAACGCGTCGAGCTGATCGGCCGCCACGCCTCCGAACGGCAGCTTGACGCGTATCATCTGCCTGGCGGGCTGGCGCTGTCCGTAGACGCCTTGCTTGAGCCGGAACCCGATGAACTTGTCTTCCTCGATATTCCCGCGGAGGAACTCCAGGGCCTCGGTCTCGAAATCGTCGAATTCGGATCCGAGGATCGGGATTATGCGTCCCGGCGCTTCCTGCTGAGCGATTGCCATCTTGATTTTCCTCACCCAGCTTACGCGGTCGATGTAATGAATCTCATCGTTGCGATTAGCTAGAGGTCAAGTTTATCTTGATCGAGCCGGTTCCGCAGAATCTCTCGGCGCAATCCTGAGTAAGTTACTAGGCTTGATAAACAATAACGAACGCGGCGTTAAGACGCTAAACGAACTCACACGGTGACAGTTGCGGCGATGTGGGTGATCTCCATAGAGGACCACAACGTGCCGGGCGCGGTTTCGCGTCTGGCGAGATTCGAGGTCTGGCGCGTCTCCGATTGCAAGGCTAAAGGCGAATGAGCGCCCGGAAGCTCAGAATAGGCGCCCGGCGGAGCCGCTTGGCTCTGGTGCAGGCGCGGCTCGTAGCAGATCTACTACGCGCTCGCGCGCCAGGCGTCGACGTTGAAATCGTGGGACTGTCGAGTCTCGGCGACGAACGTCCCAGCAGCTCGATAGTCGCCGGCATGGGCGTCGGCGTGTTCACCAGCAAAATCCAGAACGCGTTGCTGGACGGGACTATCGACATTGCCGTACACAGTCTCAAGGACCTGCCGGTCCAGAGCGTTCCGGGCATCGAGCTGGCGGCCATTCCAGTCAGGGCCGAGCCATGCGACGTCCTCGTTTCCCGTGGCGGCGCCACTCTTCCGGAACTTCCCGCCGGCGCGCGCATAGGCGCCAGCAGTCCTCGGCGGGCGGCCCAGGTCAAGCTGGTCAGGAATGACGTGGCCGTCGAACCGCTGCGCGGCAATGTCGAAACCCGCATCCGGAAGGTTGACGACGGCGAAGTCGATGCCGCGATCCTCGCCGCCGCGGGGCTGGTTCGGCTTGGATTGGAGAATCGAATCGGTCAGCGCCTCGACATGCCGGCATTTCTGCCCGCGCCAGGCCAGGGCGCGCTGGCCGTTGAGACCCGCAACGACGACGGGACGACCACGGAAATCGCGAGGAAGCTCGACGACGCCGGTTTGCGGGCTTGCGCTACGGCCGAGCGGGCGTTCCTCAGCGCTCTCGGCGGCGGCTGCTTGCAGCCTGCCGGAGCGTTAGCGACCGTCGAAAACGGACGATTGAACCTTCAGGCGGGCATATACGGCGAAGCGGCTACTACCGCAGCCGTGGCGGGCGCGCCGGGTTCCGCCGCCTACCTGGGGCGGCGTGCCGCCGAAATCATCTCAGCCGGAGCCGGCATTGACAGTTGATCCCGCAACCGCCGCGGGCTTCGTTTATCTGGTCGGGGCCGGTCCGGGCGATCCAGGATTGGTGACCGTTCGCGGGGCCGAGGTTTTGCGAACGGCCGACGTCGTGGTGTACGACCGGCTCGTAAGTGACGAAGTGCTGGCGATGGCAACCGCGCGGCGGCGAATCCACGTTGGGAAAAGCAAGGGTTCGCGGGCGCTGGATCAGGACGAAATCAACCGTCTCCTGGTGCGTCTGGCATCGCAAGGCCGGCGCGTTTGCCGATTGAAGGGCGGCGATCCCTTCGTGTTCGGGCGCGGCGGCGAGGAGGCGGGGCATCTCGCCCAAGCGGGAGTGGATTTTGAAGTCGTGCCGGGCATCACGTCGGCGATTGCCGCGCCTGCTTACGCCGGAATTCCGGTCACCGACCGCCGCGCTTCGGCGTCGTTCGCGTGCGTTACGGCGCACCGGCGGTCGAATGCGTCGGAGCCGGCGATCGATTGGGCGTCGCTAAGCCGCGCCTGCGACACGATCGTGGTTCTGATGGGCGCGAGCCGTCTGGACTGGGTTGTTGGTGAGCTTGCGGGCGCCGGCCTTGCGCTCTCGCATCCGGTGGCAATCGTCGAGTCGGGAACTCTGCCCGGCCAGCGGGTGGTTAGGGGCAGTCTGGCCGACATCGTCGACAAGGCGGCGGCGGCGGGAATCGGCTCGCCGGCGGTCGTGGTCGTGGGGAACGTCGTGGCGCTTGCCGACTCCATCGACTGGATTAGCCGGCGCCCGCTCCACGGCGTCAGCGTGATGGTCACGCGCGACGAGGGGGCGCGGGGAGCCCTTTCGTCCCGGCTCGGATCGCTCGGCGCGCACGTCCTCAGCACCCCGACGATACGGATCCTGCCGCTGGCAGACGAGTCTGGTTTGCGCGGCGCGGTCGCCAGTCTCGGCGGTTGCGACTGGGTCGTATTCACCAGCCCCAGCGCCGTCGTTCACGTCTTCGGAGCGATCGAACGTGCCGGTCGGGACGCTCGCCTTCTCGCGCCGTGCCGCGTGGCCGTGATGGGGCGGAGCACCGCGGCGGCGCTTCGAGTAAGGGGTATTGTCCCGGACCTCATTCCGCAGAGCTACGCGTCCGAGTCCCTCGCCGCCGCTTTGCTGGAGAAGCTTGGGCAAAATTCTCGAATCGTCATTTTCGGAGCTTTGAACGGCCGCCAGACGCTAGCCCAGGAGCTTGGCGCGGCGGGGCACGACGTGGGTCGCGTGCCCTCCTATCGCAATGTTTCGGTGGCGGTCGCCCCCCGGCGCGTCGAGGCCCTCAAAACCGGCGCAGTCGACTGGATTGCGTTCACGAGCTCCTCGTCCGTCACCCGGCTGGTGAAGGCGATTGGAGGGGCTGGCAACATCTCCACGAAGACCAGGGTTGCGTGCATTGGGCCGACTACGGCGGCCACCGCTGAAGCTCTGGGGGTGCGCGTCAGCGTTGTCTCCGACGAGCACACGATAGAGGGCTTGGCGCGCGCGATTGCAAAATCCTCGAAAGCCTGCGCGGCATAGATGACGGCTAGCCGCTCTCGTTACAACGAATACAATCGGAAGTGACGCGATCTGGCCTTTATGGACCGGGACACAGGTGGGGCGAATTGCCCACCGGGGCTAGAACCCGAGGTGACTGGCTATGCGAACGCTGGAACGAAACTTGATAGATAGCGGCCCTGCGGACCGCGATCTGCCGGTTCGCCCCCGGCGGCTGCGTAGATCTGCGGCGGTGCGCCGCCTCGTGCGGGAGAGCCGTCTGTCGGCGGACATGCTCGTGTATCCGATGTTTGTGGCGACCGGCCGGGGTGTGGACCTGCCGATAGAGGCCATGCCGGGGCAGCGGCGCCTGTCGGCCGATCTGGCCGAAGAGGCCGCGGCGTCCGTGTTCCGCGCCGGCGTGCCCGCGGTCTTGCTATTTGGGTCGCCGCGCCACAAGGACAATGCCGCCACCGACGCATTCGCGGACGATGGCGCGGTCCAGCGAGCGATTCGAGGCATCAAGCGGTCCACCCCGGAGATCGTCGTATTTTCCGATGTCTGCGTATGCGCGTATACGGACCACGGTCATTGCGGAATCGTGTCCAACGGAGAGATCGACAACGACGCATCGCTCGACGTTATGGAGGCCGTAGCTCTGTCTCACGCGCGGGCGGGCGCGGATTTCGTGGCTCCGTCCGACATGATGGACGGGCGCGTCGGCGCTATTCGGGGGGCGCTCGATGACAATGGATTCGGACACGTGGGAATCATGTCGTACGCGGCAAAGTACGCGAGCGCTTTCTACGGTCCCTTCCGGGAGGCCGCCGACTCGACGCCCGAGTTCGGTGACCGTTCAACGTATCAGATGGACCCGCCCAACGCGCGGGAGGCGCTGCGCGAGATCGAACTCGATATTCACGAGGGGGCCGACATCGTGATCGTAAAGCCCGCACTGGCTTATCTCGACGTAATCGCGGCGGCGCGGGCAGAGTTCAACGCGCCGATCGCCGCCTACAACGTGAGCGGCGAATACTCGATGATCAAAGCCGCCGCGCAGCGAGGCTGGATCGACGAGGACCGGGCCGTTGACGAAGCGCTGACCGGCATCGTTCGGGCGGGCGCGGACATCGTCATCACGTACTGGGCGCCCGAAGTGGCCGCAAGACTTGGCGGCTCTCCGGCGAGCTAGGCGGGCCGACACCGAACGATAGCGAAGCCGCGCCGACGGCAGGTTGGCGCGCTCCCCGCCCTATCCGTCGGCCAGCGCGCTCACGCTCTCGACCAGCGCCGCATATTGGGCGTCGCTGCGGGCGTCGACGTCCGGATTGACGTAGACGATCTTGCCGTTCCGGGCGACTACGAATGTCATACGGTTGCTCATGTCGGCATCGAGCTTCTTCGCGCCATACGCGTCCATCACCTCGCAGGCCGAGTCGGCTACAAGCGGAAATTGCAGCCCGCCGCCGAAGCTGTCCGAGAAGCGCTGCTGCGTCGAGAGATCGTCGGCGCTGATCCCGACTATCTCCGCCCCGGCTTCCTCAAACTGAGGGAAAAGCTCCTGAAGTTTCTGGAGCTCAAGAGTTCACCCACCCGTGAACGCCTTGGGGAAGAACGCCAGCACGACCGCCTTGTCTTCGAGCAGGTCTGACAGAACAAGCGGATTGCGCCTGGTGGCGGTCGCCGAGAACTCTGGCGCCGTATCGCCGACCTGTAATTCGGAACCCAAGGTGCAACCTCCGTCGAGCGCTACCTGCCCGCGACTGTTTCGGGCGGTTGAGGTGTATACCACACAATAGCTTCGATATTCGTCAAGCGGGTGCGGCGGACAGACGGCCGCGGGCGCCCTGTTCGAGGCGGCGTACGCATCGAGGCGGAGACGATAGCGGATAGACTGCGGCAGCCCGTCCTTCGGGATAAAAGCCGGTGCGGCGGAGGCGTTGGAAAGCGCCGGCCTGGAGAAGTATCACGGCAAGTTTGCAGGAGGCTATTCGGTGAACTACTTCAACATTCCTGGACTCAGCCTTCCGGTTTCGAATCTGGTCATGGGCTCGGTGAGTTTTTTCCTTGGAGATCAGGAACGTTCTAACGAGCGGCTGGACGCCTATGTTGAATCGGGCGGCAACATCGTAGACACCGGACGAATCTATGGGGGCGGAGAGAGCGAACCGGCGATCGGCAACTGGCTGGCGAGCCGCGGCATACGGGATGAATTCGTGGTCTTGACCAAGGGCTGCCACCCCCACGGCCAAACGCGCCGCGTGACCAGGGAAGCGCTGGAGAGCGACGTCTCCGAGAGCCTGAAGGCGCTGCAAACCGACATGATCGACATTTACCTGATGCACCGCGACGACCTGCGCGTGCCCGTCGGCGAGATCATCGGCTGGCTCAACGAGCACGTGAGCGCCGGATCAATCAAAACGCTCGGAGCGTCAAACTGGACGCGGGCCAGAGTTCAGGCGGCTAACGACTTCGCCAGCGAAACCGGACAGAGCGGCTTCGAGGTCGTAAGCAATTACGCGGGGCTTGCCGTGACCAACGAACCGATGTGGTGGGAATGCATCGAGATGGACGCGGATTACCGGAACTGGCTCGCTGCGACCAAAACCCCCAACTTTTGCTGGTCGTCGCTCAGTCACGGCTTTTTCAGCCGAAAGCACGATTCAGGCGACCCGGAGCATGACGACATGGTCCGGACGTACGGCGGCGACGAAAACCGGAACCGTCTGCAAAAAGCGGCCGAGCTGGGACGTTCACGAAATCTCAGCCCCACCCAAGTCGCGTGCGCCTACGTATTGAGCCAGAAATATCCATCCTTCGCGGTGGTTTCCCCGGAGAACCTTGAAGAGTTAAACCAGCTCGTCGAGGCGAGCGCCGTCTCGCTCGGAGATGACGAGCTGAACTGGCTGGAGCGAAACTAGCGGCGCTCCGCACCTCACACTGTCATTCCGAGCAAACTGTCATCCGGAGCACACTGTCATCCCGAGCAAACCGTCATTCCGAGGTCTGCCGAGGAATCCCTGGCTCCGCGCCTGAGCGGGAACGAAGATTCTTCACTTACGTTCAGAATGACAGAAGCGCCCGGATCTGCGTGTGCGTGAGAACGACCTCATACGGTCACTCCGAGCACACTGTCACCCCGAGCACACTGTCATTCCGAGGTCTGCCGAGGAATCTACTCCCATCCCCCCCTGTCATTCCGAGGTCTGCCGAGGAATCTACTCCCATCCCCCCTGTCATCCCGAGCACACTGTCATTCCGAGGTCTGCCGAGGAATCCCTGAATCCCCACGTTCGCGGGAATGCCGATTCTTCACTTCCGTTCAGAATGACAGAAGCGCTTGGACCCGCGTTCAGCCCAGACGCATCCGAGACGTCAGGGCGCCGTCGATAAACATAACCTCGCCGTTAACGTAGCCGGCGTCCGGCGACGCCAGGAACGCCGCGGCCCGGCCGATGTCGTCGGTGTCGCCGAGGGCGCCCGCCGGCACCCTGCTCGCAATCTCTTCCTTGTCGGCCCCGGTCCGGTCGTAGCGGGGCACGTAGATCGCCCCCGGAGCTATGGCGTTAACCGTTATCTTGTGCGGCGCCAGCTCTACCGCCAGCGCCTGAGTGAATGCGTTGATGGCGCCCTTGGTCGTGCCGTATAGCACAAAGCGCGGCACGTGCTGGACGCTGTGCACCGAGCTCAAGTTGATTATCCGGCCGTATTGACGCGATATGAGATGTGGGGCCGCCGCCGAGCATGTGACGAACATCGCCTTCAGATTGATGTTCAGCAGCTCGTCCCAGTCTTGCTCGGTGCAGTCGGTAAAAGCCTTGTCCATGGTGTAACCGGCGTTGTTGACGAGTATGTCGAGGCGGCCGAACGAGTCGATCGCGGCCTCAACGACGTTGGCGGCGTTTGACGCGTTGCGAAAGTCACTCTCGACCGCGATAGCCTCGCCGCCGTCGGACAGCGACTCTGCGAGGTCCTTGGCTCCATCGAAGCTGTTGTAGGCCGACACCACGAGCCTGGCGCCCGCGCTGGCAAGATGCCGCGCGATTGAAACGCCTATGCCGGTGCCCGCTCCCGTAACGATGGCAACCTGACCGTCAAGCTCTCCCATTGTCGGACCTCCACAGTGACCAAATTCATGCAAGCGCCGCTCAGTCTAGCCGTGAGGGTTGGGGCCGGGGCTCGTGGATCACCCGCCGGCGACTGGAGTCCCGATAGTTCGACCAGGCGAGGGTGCGCTAGTTTGCTTCCCACCGCCGCTCGAGGCGCTCGCCTACACGCCCCAGCTGGCCTTGCGGATGCCCGTTTACCGTGACGCGCAGACCTCCCGCGTTGTCGGTTATGAGCGAGACGGATTTGGACGCCGTCCACAGCTTCCGTTCGCCTGGATTCATAAATCCGCTGAATGCCGGTTTGTCATCGACGCTGGCCTCGATATTCACGTTCATCTCCGCGACTACCTCGAAGAAAATCGCGATCCCCTGCGACTCCGCCGCGGCGGGCGTGGCCACGTTAAAGGCGGGCAGGACGGTCCGCACCTCGACCGTGTCGGTCGGCGTCAATGTCGAGGCGGGCGCCGGTGAAGCATCGGGTGATTGATAGTTGCGATAAAAGAGGTTGGTTGCAATGACTAGCGCGCCCAAAACAGCCACGAGAATCAGCAGCGACCGGTACGAGAGGCGCTTGCCCGTTCCGGTCGGCATTCTCGTATCCGGCATCATCCTGACGCCCGGCGTTGCAGTCTGTTTCTCGTACGCGTCGAGAGCGCTCTGCGGGTCGACGCCCAGGAAATCACAATAGCTTCTGATGAAGCCGTTTACGTAGACCTTCGGGGGCAGGGCGCCCAAATTACCGCGTTCGAGGTCACGAAGAATGTTCAGTCGAATGTGCGTTTTGGCGGCGATGGCTTCAATGCGTACATTCTTCTCCTCGCGCGCGGCGCGAAGAATCGCCCCTACGGTCCCGCTCTCGGCTGGATCGGCCTCCATCGGTCAGGGGTGAAACGAGGCGAAGCTGTGGTTGTCGGCGGAGTCCACGTGGATGCCGAGATCATCGACTTCCGCTTCAATGTTGACGTCGGAAACGAAGTTGGTCAGCACGTTGAGCATGTCGTCCTTGATGGCTTCCGCGATGTTGGCGGGCCGGCGTGGCAATGCCGCTCGCTCTTCTTTCAGATCGGCGACGTGGTCCGCCAAAAGCTGGCTGAGGCGGTCCCTGACTTCGCGTTCGCCGTCGCTCGACCTGCCCAGCGATACCCATTTACCCGTATCCCGGACGCTGAAGGTAATGTCGGCGGTCACGATTTCGGTGGACCCGTCGCCCCGCAGTCCGAGGAACGACTCGACTTTAACTTTGCGGTTTGCGAGATTGACGTGCTCCCGTTCGGTCAGCGGCGCCGGCCAGCTCCAAAACCAGCCGGGACCGTCCACGGCGGTGACCGAGTCCAGATAGACCTCCGGAAGCTGATCCCGTGAAAAGTTCGTAATCGAGATGACGTCCAGAATCTGCGGGAAGGCAAAGACCTGGTTGGGGCGCAATACTTCCGCTTCTTCCGCCGGCAGCCGGTAGAGACCGCCGAGCAGGAGCAACGCCAGCGCCGCCAGGACTCCCGCTGGCGCCCGGAGATAAGCCGCGATACGGCCAACCCCCCGCGGGGACTCGCGAGTGGAGTACGGCGCGGTGATGTCGGCGATCCTCGTCGGCGCCCTGCGCAAGGCTATAAACGCGATCCGTCTTCGAGCCAGCGCGCTTGCCCGCCACATCCGGGTTGTGAAATCACTGTACATCGAGGCGGCGGCGTGAATTCCGTGGCGCTTGCCGACGCGCGCCATCGTTTCGAACAGCGCCTCCAGGCGCTTGGCGTTTTCGCCCGTAAGCGAGCGCCTGCCGGACGAAAGCTGGCGCGACTCCTCGATCAGCGGTTGAATCTCGTCCAGGAAATCCGAGTATTCCTGCCCGCCTGTTCGGTGTATTTGCGGATCGAGCCGCTTGCCGGATTTCGATGACTTGCGCGCAAACCCGGAATCGGACCGCTTGCTCGTCTTCCAGATGATGAAGAGCGAAGGAAGTCCGGCTATGGCGATGCCCAGTGGCAGACCGCCGACCGATGATCCGGCCGTGGCAACGAACTCTCCCGCAGCCGGCCCGATAGCCGGAATCGTGTTGACGAGCAGACCCAACGCGCCGAGCAGCGACGCAACCGTAAACGGCAGTCCCACCGCCGCTATCCGCCAGAACAGCCTCCGGGTCGACCGCGAGCGCCGCGCTGTCCTGGCGCGTTTGAGCGCCGACTCCTCGATGTCCCGGATCTCGCCGATTCCCGCGCCGCCCCCACCCGACGTTTCGGGATCGCGGGACACCAGAGTTCTAAGCTGCGGCCCCGGGTCGGCGAGCGCCAGCGCCAGCGCCTGCGGATCGTGGGCGAAGAGCATCCCTTCCGTAAACGGATTGGGCGCTTCGGCGTATTCGAAGCCTTCGGGGAAATCCTCGCCAGGGCCGTCGTCGGGTTCGCTTTCGGCTTCGGGAGGTTGGCCCTGATCTGGAGGGTCTTCGTCAACGGCGAGCAGCTCGGCGTCGAATTCGGTGACCTCCGCATCCACGATCTCGTCGCGGTCTGGATCGCTCGCCATGGCGAAGTGCTAGGCCGACACCGGGGACGCCGACGCCACGATGACGGCGGAAGCTGCCGCAAGCAGGAAGTTTGCGCGCTGTTCCGGACGCATTGAGGTAGCGATGGCGGTGTACGAGACGGCGCCGTGATTGCGATGCGAGAAACCGGCCGTGGTCTGCCTGTCGCCGCCGGCTCCGCTCGCCACGTCCCAGAACACGCCTGGCGCCACGGGAATGAGCGACGCCGAAGCGCAGGCGGCGGCTTCGGCGGCGTCGCGCGGGTAATACACGCCCAGCTCGCCTTCGTCGAGTTTTCGCGGAATCGACCGGTACCGGCGTCGATGTTCACCGAAGCGCATCAGGTTCGAGATCGTAGACGCCGCCTTCAGATCGCTACGGGCCCCGAGCTGTCGATGGACCCACCTCAGGCCGCGTCCGGGGGCGGGAATGCGGCCAAATCGGTTCCAGTGACTTTCTATGTCCGTCAATATCGCGAGGCGAACTCCGGCGGAAACTTCGACGGCGGCGGTGGCGAAACCGTCGAATCCTTCAAGTCCGCTCACTCCGCCGGCGTCGCGCAGCGCGACTACGGTGGACGGCCGGTTCTGGTTGAGATCGCCTTCGAGCGCGCTCCACAGGGCTGGCGAGGCAATGGTTTCTGCTCCCACCAGCGCGCCTTGCACGCCAACCGCCTGTGACGGGGCGTACCACAACGGACGCCGGGATTCGCCGGCGTACTCCAGCACGACGATGTGGAGGAGCATTTGGCTCAGAAGCCGCCGGCGCTCCGACGATTCGGAAGCAAACGCCCGCAGGAGTCCCCTGCCCGCGACGATCTCGGCGGGGCTTGGTCTTCGCGACGCAAGCTCGATCCAGACCGAGCCGCCGCTCCCCCCCTCCCCGATCGTGTACGAATTCAAACGGACCCACGTCCGCGGTCCAATCTGGCCCTCCGCCAGGACCCTGGTCTCGTAGGGCATCCGTACCTTCGCAAATTCCTGAGCCCAGGACTTGTCGTCGAGCAGCGGATAATAGACATCCTGGTGATGCACCGGAATCTTGAGAGAGTAGGGGGCCGCCTGAACACTCAATCGAGATCTTCCGATTTCCTGCCGCGAGAATCCCCGGTCGGGGCCGGCTCCTCGGCGACAATCTCGGCATCGACGATTTCGGCGTCTACGTATCGATCTTCATCCGGCTCGTCCACGGGACTCGCGACAAGCGCTTCCCTGACGCGGCTCGTGTCGGGCAGCCAGATTCCGTCCTCCGGCGAAAGCGAGCCTGGATTCGGATTTTGAAGCAGCTTTGTGTATAAGGCGGCCGCCTCGGGAATGCCGAGCCTGACGCTGGCCTCGTAGGCCTCCAGATAAGCCAGCTTTTCCTCCAGGTTCACCGCCATTATTTCGCGCAGCTCGGCGAGTCCTTGATGAGGCGCGCGCCGGACGCTTATCCCCGCGAGGCCGGGCGAACCGCCCGAAGCCGGCGGAGTCCTTCGATCTTGTGAGACAAGGCCCCTCAATCCCAGCAGCCATACTCCGGCCAGCGCCGGGATCCAGTGGCCGCCGGACGCCACGATAAGGGCGATTCCCAGCAGACCGCGCAGCAGCGCGCGGCCGATCCCCGACATGCCGCGAGCCGTCGCCGTTGGGCGCGCGGCCGGTCCGCGAACGTAATGCCGTCGAGTCTCCAGGCGGCAGGCGAATTGCAGGTCTGCCTTCGTGGCGGCCGACTCGCTGGCCACCGCCGCGATTACGGCGATGCGCGGCGGCTCCCCGCGAAACACGTCGCGAGCTTCTCCCAAAAGCCGTCGCGATGCCCGCGAAGCTTGAACGACGGCGCCGTCCACGACTGGGATGCTTAGGCAAACCGCCTGTCTTACGACGTACGGCACGGAAAATACGATCTCGGCCGCGGCTCGGCATCGGCGGTGAACAGTCCCATGAATTTGCGAGCAAGCGATACGGGGGCGGGCGCATCATGGCCGCCGAGCCGCAGTTGACGGTAGAAACGAACACCGGCTTCCCAGCGAATGGTGCGGCAACTCTCTTCCAGAGTCGCCAGATCCCTGCGGCTGCCGGCCAGGGCGAGGTCGCTCCAGACTTTATTTACCGCCTCCGACCCATCTCCCGACCGGCCCGCGAACGCCGCGGCGACGGGAGTGTGGAGAAGCGATTCAGCCCAGCGAGACTCGCGTCTCGCCGATATCAGGCGGACAGCCGCGAGCGGCCCGGCGAGAAACACGACGCCGAACACCCAGAAGAAAACGAGAAACGATCTATCCCCGTTGATAAAAACAAACGTCAGGAGCAGGCCCAGTAGAACAAGATCGACAAGTCCCAAAGCCGCGAACAAGGGCCAGCGCGCGCTCCGATCGGCATTACGCTTGGCGTAGCAGACGAGCTCGGATTCAACCTCGGCTCGTATGTATTCGGCCTCCCCCTCGCTGATGTCGAACGGGCTGTAGACGTCGACGCGAAGCGCCGGGCTCGCCGAACGGAGGTCCAGCGAGTTGGTGTCGAAAAACGCCACCGCGCCCAAAAGCGCCGGTACAACGTAAACGTCGACTGGTTCGGCTTGGCGGGAATCGTTCATATCTGGCGCGTTGAAAATCGCTGACATATCCCTGTGGTGTCACCGCACTGGCGGCTGGCGCGCGCGTGTCGAACGTTCGGCGAGTATACCAGTGGAAAGCCGGTCTTCCGCGCGTTCTGCTAGGTTTGGAGATAGCACGTGAGGACTACCGGCTAATGCCTGACGATCAAATATACGACGTAATAGTTGTCGGCGCGGGCCACTCGGGTTGCGAGGCCGCCCTGGCGGCGGCTCGAATGGGCAGCTCGACCCTGCTGCTGACGATGAACCTTGATTCTGTCGCCGGCATGCCCTGCAATCCGTCGGTAGGCGGTCCGGCGAAAGGACATCTCGTTCGCGAGATCGACGCGCTGGGCGGCGAGATGGGGCGCAACACCGACCGCACGTTCATCCAGATCCGCAAGCTGAATACCGGCAAGGGGCCGGCGGTCCAGGCGCTGCGCGCTCAGAGCGACAAGCGGCTCTACGGAATCGCCATGAAGAAGGTGCTCGAACGGCAGCAAGGGCTGGACCTCAAGCAGGCGACGGTCACCCGGCTTCTCTGGAGTCCGATCGTCCGTAACGGCGAGGCGCAATGGCGCGTCGATGGCGTCATTACGCAATTGGGGCGCGTAATTCGGTCGCGCGCGGTCGTCATAACGACCGGGACCTTTCTAAACGGCAGGATTTTTGTCGGGGACGTGGCCTATGAAGCCGGGCGAGCCGGTGAATTTCCATCCAAGGGGCTTTCGGAAGATCTGGTCGAGCACGGATTCTCCCTCGGCAGGCTCAAAACGGGCACTCCGCCGCGCATCGACGCGAGAACCATCGACTTCGCCAAGACCGAGATTCAGCCGGGTTCGGACTCCCCGCTGGGATTCAGCTTCGATCCGGTCGGCGAGGACGAGCTGATGACGCTCGATCCCGACCCCGTATTCCCCGGCGCGGCCCTTGATGGCTGGCGGCCGCAGATGCCGTGCTATTCCGTCTACACGAATGCCCGCACGCACGGCGTAATTCGCTCCAATCTCGATCGCGCGCCGATGTTCACCGGCGTCATCAAGAGCGCCGGCCCTCGCTACTGTCCGTCGATCGAAGACAAGATCGTGCGGTTTGCGGACAAGGACTCGCATCAGCTTTTCCTGGAGCCGGAAGGATTTCAGACGTACGAGGTCTACGTCCAGGGCGCCAACACCAGTCTGCCCGAGGACGTGCAACTGGCGATGCTGCGGAGCATTCCGGCCATGGCCAATTGCGAAATGACGCGAACCGGCTACGCGATCGAATACGACTACGCGCCTTCACGGCAGATCGAGCCCAGCCTTCAGGCGCGGCGAGCGCGAGGGCTATACCTGGCCGGCCAGATCAACGGTACTACCGGGTACGAAGAGGCGGCGGCGCAGGGCCTTATGGCCGGCATCAACGCCGCGCTTGCTTGCCGCGGCGACGAACCGCTAACGCTGTCCAGGTCGGCGGCCTATATCGGAGTGATGATCGACGACCTGACGACCAGGGAGATCGACGAGCCTTATCGGCTGCACACCTCCCGCGCCGAGTACCGCCTCTTGCTTAGGCAAGACAACGCCGACCTCCGCCTGACGCCCCTTGGCGGTGAGGTGGGACTGGCGTCTGCCGGTCGGGTGGGCGCGGTCCGGCGAAAAAAGGCCGCGATGGGACGAACCTTTGAGTGGCTCGATTCGGCGCGAGTGCGGCCCTCGGACAACCTGAACGCCGAGCTGCGCGCGATCGACTCAGGCCCGGCCCGGCAGACAGTGCCGGCCAGGGAGCTCCTCAAGCGGCCCGGCATGAAGTTGAACGTGCTGCGGCGGCTCACCGGCGCCGAGCCGGTCGAACCGGATGTCGCCGAGCAGGTCGAACTTTCAATCAAGTACGGGAGCTATATCAATCAGCAGAGCCAAATGGTCGAGCGAGCGCGAAAAATGGAGGGCGCCCCGATTCCCGACGATTTCGACTTCAGCCGAATTACGGGGTTGCGGACGGAAGCCCGGCACAAGCTGGAACGATTGCGCCCCGCTACGCTGGGTCAGGCGTCACGAGTGAGCGGCGTTACGCCAGCCGACGTTTCCGTCCTTATGGTGCATCTCAAGCGCGCCATGGAGGCGGCTCCAGCCTAACCGCGTTGCTCGCGCTCCGAAGGCGGAGCGGTGGGCCGGGTCAGTTGGTGAGTGAGAAGTCTTCCAGTCCTTCGCCCGGGTTCTGAAGCCGGTAACGCGTTCCGGCGGCTACTCCTTCGGCGGCAAGATCGACTTGCAGCGTCGCCTCAGGCTCCGCGATCAGCATGTCCGGGTTGAGCAGTCCCTCGAGGATTGTGATTTCGAGACCGTAGCAGTCGGTTTCCCCGTCTACCTTCGCCGCGACGAGCAGCAGCAGCGACTCCCCCGCCGCCATGGTGGACTCGATCTGCCGCGAATAGCCCGTATCCGGCAGTCCCGCGTGACCTTCCCGAACCCAAATTCCCGCGACCGGCTGCGGCAGCAGCGCCCGCCCCGTATCCGTATGTATGTATGTGATGAGCGCCGAGACGTTTTCCGCCGTCCGGTTGGGCCGAGGTCCTATGGGCCGTCCGAGCACGGGCAGCGAGAGGGGCGATTCGGCCTTGACTCGAACGGAAAGCAGCCGGATATCGCCGGCGTTGCCGGAATTCCGGGGAATCGTGATCGTGGGGCCAATGCCGAGCGAAACTTTGGGATAGCGCTCCAGCATCCGCGTGGAAGCCTGCTTGTTGGGATTGCCTACTTCCAGTCTGGCGAATCGCAGCTTTTCATCCCTCCCGTTCCGAACGCGCCTGCGCCAATGAAGATAGCACTTGAGACGGTAGCGATTTTGTCATCGGGATTCCAACAGCGACGGCAGCGCGCTCAGCTCGGACATGTCCGCCGGCTCGGACGAGCCGATCGGCGAGTCGGGCCTCTGAATGCGGGAGGCCGTGATTCCCGTTGCCCGCGCCGCCGCCACGGCCTCGGCGTTATCGTCGATCAACACGGCTTCCCCCGCTTTCAGCCCCTCGCGCTCGAGCAGGGTCAGCCAGAACCCTGCCGCGTCCTTCTGCATTCCCAACATTCCGGCATGGTAAACGACGTCCATGTAGTTGCCGAGGCCAACCAGTTCGAGATCGCTCGACGGATCGTGCCAGCGTCCCGTCGCGATACCGGTCCGAAGCCCGCTGTCGCGGACCTGTCTGACAAAGGCAATGGAATCGTCGTAGGCCTCAACCGGTCCGGAGACGTCCGACCGCCGCATTATCTCTTCGACGATCCGACCGCGGTCTCGCTCGATTCCGACCAGTCCCAGCGTGTGGTCCGCGGAGTGCGCGTAGGCTTCGCGGTCGGTGGGAAATTCGAATCCGCGCCTCAGGTATATATCCCAGGACTCGAGGTAGGCGCCCTCAAGCTCGTCTGAGTCCACGTCGAAGCCCCAATCCGATAAGACTTCCGCATATGTGACACGGGGGTCCAGTTTGAGCCTGATGAGCGTGTAGTCGAGGTCGAACAGACACAGCTTGATTTTAGGCGTCAGGTCGCTGGAGCCCCGGTAGTTCAGGCTGGCCGCCCGCCGCGGCCCCGCCATTTTCCGGCTCGACCGTCTCCCGGCCGTCGCCCGAGATCGCCAGTCCCGCCACCTGCTCGCCCTTGTTCAGCCCCATCAGTTTCACGCCCGCCGCGTAACGGTGCAGCGGTCTCACTTTGCCCAGGCTCAACCGGATGAGGCGGCCCGTGGTCGACAGAAGCAGAATGTCCTCGTTCGGATCGGAAATGACGCGAGCGGCAACGACGTGCCCCGTCCTCTCCGAAAGGATCACGGCCTTCCTCCCATAACCACCCCGGCCTTGAGGACCAAACTCGCTCAATGCCGTCTTTTTGCCGAATCCCTTGTTGGTAACCACAACCAGATATCCGTCGTCTTGCGTGATATCCATCGCGACCACTTCATCATTCTCACGGAGTCGAATAGCCCGCACGCCTCCGCTGGTGCGCCCGCTGCTGCGCACGCCGTCTTCGTGAAAATGGATTGCCATTCCCAGCCTCGTCACGAGCATCACGCCGTTGTCGCCGTTCGACAGGCGGACCCATCCCAACTCATCCTTGGGTTTGAGGTTCATGGCCAGCAGGCCGTTGATTCGCACCGTGGCGTATCGAGTGAGAGCGGTGCGCTTGCCCTCTCCCATCAACGTGCTCATCAGGAGGTTTTCGCCGGCTTCGAAGTTCGGGATAGCTATTGGCGCCGTGACCCGCTCGCCGCGTTCGAGTTGAAGAATGTTCTGAAGCGCCACGCCGCCCGCCTGGCGCTTCATGGACGGCAGTTCGTAACACCTCAGCTTGAACACGCGGCCGCGGTTGGTGAAGGTCAGGAGGTGGTCGTGGTTGTTCGTAACGAGAAAGTGTTGAACGTCGTCCCCGTCCTTGAGGGTCAGCCCTCTGATTCCCTTGCCCCCCTTGCCCTGCGTGCGAAACGTGTCGATCGGCTGCCGTTTCGCATAGCCGCGGCGGGTTATCGTCACCACGCAATCCTCGTCGGGTATCAGGTCCTCGTCGCTGAGTTCGCCCGTGATGTTGCCGATCTCAGTGCGGCGGGGATCGCCAAAACGCTCGCGAAGCTCGAGCGTTTCCTCGCGAATGACATCGCGAACGACAGTGATATTGCCCAGCAAGTCCTCGAGCTCGGCTATTCGCCCGCGCAGCTCCGTTAGCTCGTCCCTGAGCTTCTGAGCTTCAAGCGCGACGAGCCGCCGCAATTGCATGTCGAGAATCGCGTTGGCCTGAATATCATCCAGCTTGAACCGCTCGATCAGCGCCGCTCGGGCGTCGTCTGTCGTTTCGGAGGCCCGAATCACGTTCACGACTTCGTCGATGTTGTCGAGGGCCGTCAGAAATCCTTCGAGCACGTGCGCCCGGTCGCGGGCGCGTGCAAGATCGAATCGAGCGCGCCTCGTTACAACGTTTACCCGGTGTTTGATGAATTCCTGGAGGGCCTCGCGCAGGCTGACCGTCTTTGGCTGACCGTCAACCAGAGTCACCATGTTGACTCCGAACGTCGTTTGCAGCGTGGTGTGCTTGTAGAGCTGATTCAGGACCTTGGCTTGAAACGCGTCGCGTCGCAGCTCGATTACCAGCCGCATTCCATCCCGGTCGCTCTCGTCCCTGATATCGCTTATGCCCTCGATGGTCTTGGACCTGACCAGATTGGCTATCTTCTCGGTCAATTTCGCCTTGTTGACCTGATAGGGAAGCTCCGTGACGATGAGCGATTCGCGTCCACTTGGCGATTCCTCGTCCTGCCCGATCACCCGGGCGCGGACGAAAATGCGACCTCGCCCGGTGTTGTAAGCCTGGCGAATTCCTTCGGCTCCGATGATCGCGCCGGTAGGAAAGTCGGGGCCTAGAACTATTTTGGAAAGCTCGTCCTTGGAGATATCCGGGTTATCCAGCATGGCGGTGATCGCGTCGGCTATTTCGCGGAAGTTATTCGGCGGGATGTTCGTCGCCATTCCCACCGCGATTCCCGACGCTCCGTTTATCAGGAGGTTTGGCGCCTTGGCGGGCAATACACGCGGCTCCTCCGCCGATGTGTCGAAGTTGTCGTTGAAGTCGACGGTGTCCCGGTCGATGTCGGCCAGCAACTGCTCGGCGAGCGTCGACAGGCGGGCCTCGGTATAGCGCATGGCCGCGGGCGGGTCTCCGTCAACCGAGCCGAAGTTCCCCTGACCTTCTACCGGCATGTAGCGCAGGCTGAACGGCTGCGCCATCCGCGCCAGCCCGTCATAGATCGCGGACTCGCCGTGGGGATGGTATTTGCCCATCGTCTCACCCACGATCCGGGCACACTTTCGAAACCGCGAATTGGAGCGCGCGCCAAGGTCCTGCATGGCGTAGAGGATCCGTCTCTGGACAGGCTTCAGGCCGTCGCGAATATCGGGAATGGCTCGCGCGACGATCGTGCTCATGGCGTAGTCCAGGTACGCCTCGCCCATTTCGGTTTCGAGGGCTATCGGTTCAATTCGACCCGCAAGATTCTCGTCCAAGCCCCTTACTCCTCGTGCTCCATTGAGATGCCGTGACTGACTAACGGTTTTCGGCGGCCTCGGCGAGAGACTGCCGAACTCCAGCGGTCAGTCATCGCCGATGAAGTCGCCGCTCGACCCGCCCGTTTTCCTTACCAGCCGTATGTTGCCGATGCGCATCGATTTATCCGCCGACTTGCACATGTCGTACAGCGTAAGCGCCGCCGCGCCTACCGCGGTCAGCGCTTCCATTTCCACGCCGGTGCGGGCGAACGTCTTTACCGTCGCCGTTATTTCGATTCTTGATTCCGCCCGGTCGGCGGAGAGATTCACCGCCACCGACTCGATCGGCAGCGGGTGGCACAAGGGTATGAGGTCCCACGTCTTTTTTGCCGCCGAGATCCCGGCGATTTGCGCCACTGAAAAGACGTCGCCTTTTACCAGCGCGGTCGACTCGCCTCGGGTCTGCGCGGTTATCATTTCCAGCGTTTCGGGCCGGACCCGCACTTCTCCCGACGCGGTCGCTTCGCGTACCGATGGCGGTTTCGCGCTGACATCGACCATGCGCGGTCGACCGGTATCGTCCAGATGGGTGAGCGTCATTGGAACTGCGGAGCCAATAGGTCCAAATCGCAGCCCCCTAGGGGGGAAGCTCCAAGGAAATTATCATCTCTTGATTTTACCAATAAACTGGGTGTGAGGGTCTGCCGGCGCGCGCGGCGAAATCGCAGAACGAAAACGACCCGACAACGCGCGCCGGTCGATTCGTAGATAAAATCCCTCACAGGCTGGTTGCGGGACAATAAAAAGACCCGGCCTTAGTCGCCGGGCTTGACAAAGGTAGGCATTTTTGGGCGATTCGAGGTGGGCCAACCGGGGACAGGGCGTGGCGGGTTACGCTCTAGTAATTGCGCTGTTCATCATTACGCTGATCGCCATCATCACCTTGATCGGGGACAACGTGTCGGATGCGCTGCAGAGATTTATCGATGCGCTCCCGCTTCCCTCCTAGCATGTTTACCTCCATTAGAGCCGTCCGTTGCCCGTCATGAAGCCTGGCTCGCGAAGGCCGGCGGCGCTCCGCCATGCGTCGAAATCGGCGCGGGACCGGCGATTCGCGTCCCGTGCCACTGAAACTCGGACGGTCCGCGTGGGACTGGCCTTCCGGTCCGGCAGCCGCGGGCGATCCAGGGGTCCGGGCGGATCGGGAAGCTCGCGGCGCTGGCTGTTTGGCAGCGGCAAGAAAGGGTCGATCCTCAAGCAATACGGTCGCAACCTGACCGCTCAGGCGAGAAAAGGCGCCATGGACCCGGTGATCGGCCGCGAAGCCGAGATGAACCGCATGATCGAAATTCTGATGAGAAGGACGAAGAATAATCCGATACTGGTCGGTTCCGCGGGAGTTGGAAAAACCGCCGTCGTGGAGGGTCTGGCGCAGCGGATCGCGCGGGGCGATGTACCCGCCGGCCTAAAGGACAGGCAGATCGTTTCGCTCAGCTTGCCGTCGATGATCGCGGGCGCCAAGTACCGCGGCGAGTTCGAGGAGCGGATTCAACGGCTCATCAAAGAGGTGCGCGAGGCGGGCAACGTAGTGCTGTTTGTGGACGAGGTCCACATGGTTCTCGGGGCGGGCGGCGCCGTAGGCGCCCTCGACGCGGCGAATCTGCTCAAACCCGCGCTCTCCAGGGGGCAGATCAAGATGATCGGCGCGACGACCTGGGAGGAGTATCGCCGGTACTTTTCCAACGACAAGACGTTGTACCGGCGCTTCCAGCCGGTGGACGTCGACGAGCCGTCCGTCGTAGACGCCGTGCAGGTTCTGATGGGTCTGCGCGACAAGTACGAAGAATTTCACGGTCTCGCCATCGATGACGCGGCACTGAAAGCCGCGGTCGGACTGTCCAAGCGCTTTATCAGCAACCGGTTTCTCCCCGACAAGGCGATTGACCTGATGGACGAATCGATGGCAAAGGCCAAGGTCAGGCGTCTGATGCCGCCCGAGCGAATCCGGGAGCTGCGGCGCAGGCTTGAGAAAATACGAGGCGAGCGGGAAGCGTTGCCGGACGACGCGGCATCGGAGCAGATATTAGACGTTGCCTCCAGAGAGGCCGACCTTCGCGAGGAGCTGATGACGGAGAGGCGGAATTGGCATGCCGAGCTTCGGCAGACTCGCGAGTCGATCGCCGCCGACCAGATCGCCGACGTGATCGCTCAGTGGACTGGCATTCCAATCGCCAATCTCAGGCAGAGCGACATGGAGCGCTTTCGCGGAATGGAGGAAGCGCTCTCCCGCACCATCGTGGGCCAGGATGAAGTATTGGGTGAACTCTCCAGATCGCTGCGCCGGGCGGCCGCGGGCTTGAAGGATACGGCCAGACCCATCGGCGTCTTTCTGTTTGTAGGGTCAAGCGGCGTCGGCAAGACGGAAGCCGCCCGGGCGCTCGCGGAGTTTGTGCTGGGCAGCGCCGACAAGCTTGTCCGCATCGACATGAGCGAATACGGCGAACCCTATACGACGGCGCGGCTGATAGGGGCGCCGCCGGGCTACGTCGGTCACGACGATCCCGGGCAGTTGACGGAGGCCGTCAAGCGAGAGCCGTATACCGTGATTCTGTTCGACGAAATCGATAAGGCGCACCCGGCCGTGCGCGCCATCCTGCTGCAAGTTATGGAAGATGGCCTGCTTACCGACTCCACCGGAAAGCACGTGGACTTCCGAAACACGATCTTGATAATGACCTCGAACACCGCCAACACTGCCGCCGCGTCTATAGGATTCGGGCCTTCGGACCCTCCAGGGGACTTCAACGAAAGCGCGAAAGAGAGATTACTGGCGCGGGTGCGGCGGGAGCTTCCCGCGGAATTCATCAACAGGATCGACCGTTTGATGGCCTTCAAGCCTCTCGAAGAGGCTCACTTTCGGGAAATCGGACGCCGGATGCTATCCGAAGTCGCAGGCAGAGCTCGGGCACGGGGCGCGGAACTATCGTTCAAGGGCGAGGTTCTCGAAGAGCTTGTCCGCCGCACCCTCAAGGCCAGCGACGGCGCCAGGCCGCTTCGTCTAATGATCGAGATCGAGATCGAACAGCCGCTCGCTAACGTGTTGATCGAGAGTAATACGTCGGGTTCGGCAATCGAGGCTTTTTGCGAGGACGGCGATATCGGGCTGCTGGTACTGGATCCTGCCGAGGGGGCCGTCGATGAAGAGGTGGCTTCGGCAGGCTAGCGATCGCACCCTTGAATTCCTGTTTCCCCCAGTTTGTCCGGGGTGTGGGCGTTTGGGGTATCCCATTTGTCCGCGCTGCAGAGCGGCGATAGTCGCAATCCAGGGTTTCGATTGCCGAATTTGCAATCGTCAGCTCGACGTTGCCGACATCTGCGGCAGCTGCAACGCTCAAGCCCATAGCCTCGAACGCGTCTACGCCGCGGCCGTTTACTCCGGGCCTGTGCGGGACGCCATAACCAGATTCAAGTACAACAACCATCGATTCCTGGCCGGCGCGCTCGGCGAGCTGCTGGCCAGACGAATTCGCGGGGAAGCGCTCGGCAGCTTCCGGGTCGCGCCAGTGCCCCTGCACCGCAACAGGCTTAAGTCGAGGGGATATAACCAGAGCGCGCTTCTCGGCAGGTGCGTCTCCGAGAAGCTGGGCCTTCAATATGAGCCGAACGCGCTCGAACGCGTGCGGGATACCGATCCCCAGGTCGGTCGAAACCTCAAGGCGCGTCTGGCGAACGTCAAGGGCGCCTTCGGCGCCGGGTCCGCGGACCTCGATGGAAAGGACATCTTGCTCGTGGACGACCTCTCGACGACAGGCGCGACGCTCGAGGCGTGTGCGAAGGCTGCCCGAAATGCGGGCGCTGCTTCGGTCCGGGCTGTGGTCCTGGCGCGCGGATGACGGCAGGTATATCGGATCGCATCGAGGTTTTCGGTTAGGCTAACTCCCAATTGGGTTGCCAGTTACGCATATTCGGCTACATTAGAGAGTCAACTGCGGCTTAAGGAAGATGTTCAGCATTGAGCATCGGGGGGAATCCGTCCTGCACTCGCGTAGTCCCATGCTCGGTGGCCTGCTCCAGGGTCCCGAGCGTGGCGGCGCTCTGTAGATGAAGAAGATACTGCGCAGGCGCGGGCGGGCGGGTCGTCCTCAGCCCGACGACCTGTGGATCAAGTGCCGGAAGTGCGCTCACATGAGCTACCGGCGCGAGTTCGCGGTTTCCCTCAAAGTCTGTCAAAAGTGCGGTTTGCACGAACGCCTTACGGCGCACGAGCGCATTGAAATGCTCGTCGACTCGGTAGACGCCTTTCGGCAGATAGCCCCCGACATGATCTCTACCGACCCATTGGGCTTCGTCCGCGGAGACCTCAGTTACGACGACCATCTGAAGCGGTATCGCGAATCGACCGGACTACCGGAAGCGGCCGTATGCGGGTTAGCCGCCATGGACGGTCGCCCTGTGTCGATCGCGGTCATTGACTTTCGATTCCTCGGGGCATCCATGGGCTCCGTGGTCGGCGAGAAGATAACGCTGGCCATCGAGCTGGCGACCGCCCGCCGCCTTCCGCTGGTCATCGTGTCCTGCTCGGGAGGCGCCCGGATGCAGGAGGGGATGATCTCGCTGATGCAGATGGCCAAGACCTCGGCCGCCCTGAGCCGCTTCCACGCCGCCGGCTTGTGTTACGTCTCCGTTATGACCGATCCAACCCTGGCCGGCGTAACCGCGAGTTTTGCCTCGCTGGCCGACGTTGTAATCGCCGAACCCGGCGCAACCGTGGGTTTCACGGGCAGACGGCTGATCGAGCAGATCGTCAAGCAGAAGCTCCCCGAAAACGCGCAGAGCGCCGAGTTCATGCAAGAGCATGGAATGATCGACCTGGTGGTCGAACGAAGGGCGCTGAGAGGCGCCATCATCAAACTGTTCGATGTCTTTCTGGGGCATGACGAGCGGTCGGACGGATTCGACGGTCTTGAAGACGTACAGGTCAAGATCCAGCCGGCCGTATCCACCGCCGGGAGATAGATGGCTGTTCTCTCGTTCGAGAAAGACCTGGACAAGCTCCGCGGCGAAATCGAGAAAATCAGGGAGTCCGGCGCTTCCGACGGCGCGGGCGCCCAGCGCCTGGCCGAGCTGGAAGACAAGCTCGAGCAGAGTACCTTGCAGGTGTTTTCGGCGCTCAGCGCGTGGGACCGAGTCCAGTTGGCCAGACACGCCGACCGGCCGCATACGCTGGACTACATCGATCACATATTCACCGATTTCATAGAGCTGCACGGCGACAAGCACTTTGGAGACGACGCGGCGATAGTCGGTGGACCGGCCAGGTTCAACGGTCGCCGCGTAATGGTCGTCGGTCATCAGAAGGGCCGCGGGACTCGCGACAGCGTCAAGCGCAATTTTGGCATGGCCAGTCCGGAGGGTTTCCGCAAGGCCCTGCGGTTGATGCGGCAGGCGGGAAAGTTCGGCCTGCCCGTTATTACCTTCGTCGACATTCCCGGCGCAAGCCCCGTGCTGGAAGCGGAGGAGCGCGGACAGGCCTGGGCCATAGCCGAAAATCTCCTCGGCATGGTTGAACTGCGGGTTCCTATCGTGGTAGCGGTTACGGGCGAGGGCGGCAGCGGCGGGGCGCTGGCGCTGGGAATCGGCGACCGCATCCTGATTCAGGAATACGGCGTTTACTCGGTAGCGTCTCCCGAGGGCTGCGCCAGCATCGTCTGGCGGGACCACAAATTCGCCCCCGAGGCCGCCGAGGCTTTGAAGCTCACGCCTACCGATCTGCTCAAACTCGGAGTCGTCGACCGAATCGTGCCCGAACCGCTCGGCGGCGCCCACAGAGACCACGCCGGGGCGGCTGAGATTCTGGCTAGCGATATCGCCGAGGAACTGGATGTCGTGACCCGGATGACCGCCGACGACCTGGTGGCAAGCCGGTATCGGAAATACCGAGCGATGGGCCGCGATGTCGTCGACCGCCTTGCGGCCAGCGAGTCAGACGGCGCGGCGTGCCTTAATGTCCAGGACGGCGCCGCCCGCTAAAAGAAGATTTCGGCGACTTCGTACAGATCCAGGTCGAGCTTTCGGTTGCCGGCCGTCGCTTCGTCAAGCGATACGCGCACTATGCTGGAGCCTTGAATGGCCGGCATGAAGCCCCACTGCTTATCCCGCACCATATCCGCCGCCGAGACGCCGAGACGGGTCGCGAGCACGCGGTCGAATACCGACGGCGGACCGCCGCGCTGAACGTGCCCCAGCACGGTTACCCTGGACTCCATCCCCGATTCGCGCCCTATCGCCTCCGCCAGGCGCTGGCCGATCTGCTTGGTGCCCAGAAGCTGGTGGCCGAATTCGTCCCGCACGTCCGGTTCGGGGTCTACCAGCGCAAGTCCGTCAACGGTCGCGCCCTCGGCGACGACGATTATGCTGAAACTCCGCCCGGCCGCCTGACGGCGTTCGAGATGCGCCACCAGACTTGAAAGAGTTACGGTCGTTTCGGGAACGATTATGAAATCGGCCCCGCCGGCCAGGCCCCCGACCGCAGCAACCCATCCGGCGTGCCGGCCCATCACTTCGACAACCATCGCCCGGTGGTGTGAGGCGGCGGTGGTGTGCAAATAGTCGAGCGCTTCCATCACGCGAGTGACGGCCGAGTCGAATCCAATGCAGTAGTCGGTGCCCCGCACGTCATTGTCCATTGTCTTCGGAATGCCGACGATAGGCTTTCCGTCCTTCACCAGGGCGTTCGCCACGCTCAGAGTGTCATCGCCGCCGATCGCGACGATGGCTTCCAGATTGAGCTCTTCGAACACAGAGCTGACCTTCTCGTAGGACTCGACTGATTTGCGCGGATCGGTCCTCGACGTGCCCAGCATCGTCCCGCCGTGCTGCAAGATGCCCGACACGGACCTCCATCCGAGGTCCATCCAGTCGCGCTGGACGACCCCCGCCCACCCGTTCCGAAAACCGACCACCCGCCAGCCATGCATCATGCCGCGCCGGGCAACGGCTCTGATCGCCGCGTTGAGGCCGGGGCAATCGCCGCCACCGGTAAGGATTCCTACAGTGACGCCGCTATGTTCGCCGCGGCTGGTTTCTTGATCCGCCATCTCTGGCACTCCTCCGGCGGGCGATCAGACAGATTGACTCTGTAAGCTCCCCATCGTACCGTCCGATTCCACGTTGTTTAGCCCAACTTCGAGCCTGGAGCATGGTTCCGCCTTGCCTGGCGCATGAAAGGCCCGATTACATAGTTTCGTGCAAAAGCTCGCTTTTTACACATTCGCCGCGGCCCTGAGTCTTGTGGCGTACAGCGCCGCCGCGGCGCGCCGGCTGGTTGTGGAAGGCCTTGTCGCGCCCGTGCCCGGCGCCCGGAAGCTTGATCGACTGCGGATTTTGCACATCTCGGATACTCACGTTTCCAGCGAAACCGACTGGGTATTGGAGATGGTTTGCAGTCTGGCGGACATCGAGGTTGACCTCATAGTCGTGACGGGAGACGTGATTTCGAGCGCGAGAGGCTTGCCGGCGGCGGCCGCGGCGATCGGGTCGCTGAGATCCAGCCTGGGAACGTACGTCGTTCCCGGCAATCACGATCACTGGGCCGGCCGCCACTTTCATCGAATATCAGGTGAAATAGGCGAGTTTCTCTCACCGAGACGCTACGTGGATGAGTTCGCGCGGCACGGAGTGAGAGTCTTGATAAACGAGGCCGCGACGATTGTATTCAGGGATCGCGAAATCAACCTCGTCGGCCTCGACGATCCCTATCTTGGACTAAGCGATCCGGAAACGGCCTTCCACGGCCTGCCCGGCGATCGGCCGAACATCGTTCTCGGCCATTCGCCCGACGGAGCCGAGCTGATAAAAGAACGAGGCTGCGACCTGTATTTATGCGGTCATACTCACGGAGGGCAGATTCTCGGTCCGGCGGGGCTGCCTCCGCGGCAAACCAACACCACCTATCCGCTGCCGGCCACCTACGGACTCATGGTCCATCGGGGAGTGCTTACGCACGTTTCCGCCGGACTGGGAACGGCAGTCATTCCCTTGCGGTTCAACTGTCCGCCGCGCGCGACCGTGTTGACCTTGCGCCACGTCGATAAACACAACCATTAGCCTGCCGAACGCCGACGCCCCCTCGATTGACCGCCGATACAATTCGTTCTCAGGCATGAACATCGATCTCGGAGTTGAATTTGGTGAGACCGGTCGGAATTGAGACGGAATATGGTCTCAATTGCGATGGGTTCACCGCCGAGGTGGACTTTGCGTTCGAGGCCTCGACCATTGTCCGCGCCGCGGCTCTCGAACCTTCGTTTCGCGGTTGGGACTACACGAACGAGGACGCGCGGCTCGACATGCGCGGCAAGCGCGTAAAGAGCCTGGCCCGCGATCCCGACGACCTCAGAGACTCGAACGCGCGCAGCCGCAAGCTCTCCAGGGAGGAGCTTTTGGCGGATACGATCCTTCCGAACGGCGCCAGGTTCTACAACGACCACAACCACCCGGAATACTGCACCGACGTCTGTGTTTCGATCAACGAGCTTGTCGCGCAGGACAAGGCGGGCGAGGTCATTCTGCTGGCGTGCCAGAAGGCCAGAAACGCGTCGACCGACGAGGGGCGAGTCCTCCTCGTCAAGAACAACACCGACTATCACGGAAGGTCCTACGGGACCCACGAAAACTACCTCGTGGCCCGCTCGATACCGTTCGACGACCTCGTTGCGGCGGTAGTTCCCTTCCTTGTGGCGAGACAAGTCATCGTGGGCGCCGGCAAAGCTGGCTCCGAGGGGGCGTCGCGAGGCAGGGCCAAGTTTCAGATAAGCCAGCGAGCCGACTTTTTCGAAGAGGTGGTCGGGATAAACACCACGGCTCGCCGCCCCATATTCAACACTCGCGACGAACCCCACGCCGACCGCCTCAAGCACCGGCGGCTCCACGTAATCGCGGGCGACGCAAACCGGTCCGAATACGCCACCGCCCTCAAAGTCGGCATGACCGGCCTGGTGCTGGACGCAGTCGAGGAAGGCCACAGGTTCCGCTCGACGTTGAAGGACCCGGTCAAAGCCGTCAGGGCGATCTCGCGGGACCCCGATTTGAAAGCGACCGTTGCAATGGAAGATCGTCGAAAGTTGACCGCCCTCGACATTCTGGAGTCTTATCTCGAGCCTTTGGAGACACGCGGCTCGAGCGATCAAGAGGATCGCTGGGTTCTCCGGCGCTGGCGCGAGCTGCTGGACCTGCTGAGGACGAGACCGGACTCAACCGCCGACCGGTTGGATTGGACCGCCAAACGCGCGCTCTATCGTGAAATCGAGTCCAGGCACGGGCGGATGAGCAAATCGGACCGGCAGCGGCTCGATCTGTCTTACCACCTGGTCGATCCCGACATTAGTCTTTACGACTCCCTGGTCGACAGCGGTCGTATGCGGCGTTTGCTGGACGACGAAGCCGTAAACTCAGCGATCGTGAATCCACCGACTGGAACGCGGGCGGCGGTCAGAGGCGCGCTGTTGAAGCGCTTTGGAGCGTGGATAACGGCGATGGAATGGGACTCGGTCACGCTTTCGGCCCCCGGACAGGAATTGCGGTTGTCATTGAGCGAGATCCAGGGCGCCGAAATTCGTAGACTTGAGTCAATCGTCAACCAGGCGGAAAGCGTGGAGGATATGCTGGGAATGCTGGGAGGTGGAAGGATTGCCTAGCCGAGAAGGAACCGCGTCGAAAGCCACATCGTTGCTGATGGAAACGGAGACCCCCGTCAAACCGACGGAGACTCCCGTGAAACCCAAAGAAGGCGACGATCTCGACGAAAGAGTGAAGCGGATAATTCGTGAGATTCCCGGTCCGACTCCGCAACCGGGCGGCGAGTAAACGGGACGGGGAGTTTCGGCCAGACTGATGCGGGGCGCCTTATTTGGGACAGAAACGGAGTTCGCATGCGCGGGCGACTTTCCGCCCGCACACGCAGCCATAATCGTAAAGAACCAGGTCTTCAGCACCGGTGAATTCGGAATAATCGATCCGGCTCCGCGAGAGTGGGGCGAAACTCCCGGCAACGGTGGATTCCTTTTCAACGGCGGCCGGCTTTACATCGACTCCGGCCATCTCGAATACGCGACGCCCGAATGCCGCACCCTTCGCGAACTGGTGGCCCACGAGGCGGCCGGCGAACGAATTGTTATCCAGGCGCTCGATCAGCTCGACAGTCGATCGAAGATCTTCTTCATCAAGAACAACGCCGACTACTTCGGCAATACCTACGGTTATCACGAAAACTACTGTCTGGCCGAGAATCCGCGGCGGCCCGAGGTCACCGGCACGCTCATGCCCTTCCTCGTCACGCGTCAGGTTTTCGCCGGAGCCGGGCTGCTATACAGGTACGGACCCGGCTCGGACTACGAGTATCAGATCGCCCAGCGCAGCGCGTTTGTAGAGGTCGACCAAAGTAGTCGAGTGCGGTTCGGGGGCCGTCCCATCGTCAACCTGCGCGACGAACCGCTGGGCGACCGCCGCCGTCTTCACGTCATAGTCGGCGACGCCAACCGATCGGAGTTCGCCACGGCGCTGAAGATCGGAACGACCGCGCTTGTCGCGCAGCTGGCGGACGGCGGCTGGTCGCCGGGACTCGAGCTCGTCAATCCTGTCGAAACCATCCGGTCCATCGCAAAGCAGATCGGGGGCCCGTGGCCCGTGTTGACGCTTTCACACGGCCTGGCGCCGGCGGTAGCGGTCCAGCGAATGTATCTGGCCGAAGCCGAACGCCGTTTTGCCGGACGCGACGAGGACACCGATTGGACTCTCTCGAACTGGGCGCGCGTCCTGACAGGGCTGGAAGAAGACCCGGCGCGGCTTCGCGGTCAGGTGGACTGGGTCTCGAAGCTGGAAGTGCTGGAGTCGTTCGCGGACGGCTCGCCTTTGGGTTGGAGCGACGACGACCTTTGCAAGGTAGAGCTCGCCTATCACCACGTAGACCCCGCCGTCAGTCTCTATTCAACGCTCAGGGAGCGTGAGCAAATGGAGATCTTCGTCCCGGCGGGGGCGGTCCTTCAGGCGGTGCGAACGCCGCCTGAAGGTACGAGAGCTCTGGGCAGGTCCAAGGTCGTTCGACGGTTGTCGGAACTCGGAGCCGAGTCGCTGATTCATTGGAAGAACCTGCGGCAGGGTCTTGGCGAGCTGACCCTCTGGGATGAGAACCTGTACCTGGTCTACCAATACATAGAGGACTGGCGGGACCTGCTCTCCTCCGGCGCGTGGGACATCGTCCCCTATCTGATCGACTGGAGCGCGATAGCGGTCCGCGGTCAGGTCCTGGAGCTGTCGGACCCGTTCGAAAGGTACGAAAGTGAGGCCGGCGAATTCGCCAGGAAGCTGCCCGATTTGCTGTCGGTCGAGTAGCCGCGACTCTCGCCGGCGCCATGGCCCCTGCGGGATTTGGGAATTTGGTGGTATCTTTTCGCGTTCCGCGGGCGCAACCACCCGCATCTCGCCGGGCCGGCGGCTGATATCGTGACGCTGCCCGGGGCGGCTTTGGCTCCATATAACAGACAGGCTCGATTATCGAGTTGAAAGGACGGGTTCCGTGAATCCGATATCTCGGGAGACGCCGCTGGCGGATCTGCTTCCGTTCTTGCCCAATACCCAACCGCTGCTGGTCAGGGAGAACACGCCGCTGGGGTCGGCGGCCGTTCTGGCCAGTAGCGCGCAGGCGATCGATACATTCGCGGTTGTCGACGACCGCGAGGTTCTCATTGGCGTTCTTACCGTGGATGCGCTCGTGGAGGACGTGCTGGCCGACCTGATCCCGGAAGGGTTTCTACCCGACGTGACCGGACTGAGAGAGCTGCTGTCGGCGCCTCGCCCGTTCGTAAAGCATCGCGTCGTAGGCGAGATCATGGATGAGGCCTGCGCGCTGACCCATGAAGACACGGTGGAAACGGCAATCCGGAAATTGCACGCCAGAAAACTGCGAGGCGCACCCGTGGTCGATGCCGAAGGCAAGGTAATCGCATATCTCGATCTGTGCGACACGCTTGTAGCGTGGATGCTCAGCGACGAAGGCGGGGAATCCTAGGTGTTTCCCGCCGTTGAAGAGGCGCTGGGGATAACGCGCTTTGTAACGTTCGATGCGGCCATCGCCGCCACGGCGATTTTCGTCATCACCTACGCCGTCATCGCGTCGGAGCGCATCCACAAGACGATAGGCGCGCTGGCCGGCGCCGCCATAATGCTGATCTTCGGGCTGATATCGCAGGAGAAGGCGTTCGAGCACGTTGACTGGAACGTCATTTTCCTGCTCTTTGGAATGATGATCATCGCGGGCGCGATGCGGAGATCGGGAGTCTTTCAGTGGCTGGCTATCCAGTCCGCCAAATGGACCCGGGGCGAGCCGGTAAAGCTGATGATGGTCCTGCTGATTCTGACCGCTCTCGCATCGGCCGTGCTCGACAATGTAACCACCGTCGTGCTTATTGGCCCCATCACGATATTTCTCGCGTCGCGCCTTCGGATCAGTCCGGTTCCATTTCTGATTGCCGAGGTGCTGGCCTCGAACATAGGCGGCATGGCGACGCTAATCGGTGATCCCCCGAACCTTATCGTCGGCAGCGCGGCGGGATTCAGTTTCATCGACTTCCTGAGCCATTTGCTTCCGGTCTCCGTGGTGCTTATGGCGCTCTTGCTGGTTTACGCCCGGCTGGTTTTTCGAAAATCGATCGTCGCCAACTCGGAGCAGCAATTGGGGCTGATGCGCATGGACGCCGCCGCCGCGATCGTGGACCCGGTGCTGGCGCGCCGGTCGGTGATCGTTCTCGCTGTGACCATTCTCGGCTTCGTCATTCACGGATTCGTTCATCTCGAGCCGGCCACGATCGCGGTAGCCGGCGCAGCCTTGCTGATGATCTGGGCCAGGCTCGATCCGCACGAGTCGTTTGAAGACGTCGAGTGGGCCGGACTGTTTTTCTTCGTCGGTCTGTTCATCGTCGTGGGCGCCCTGCTGGAGACAGGGGTGATCTCGTCGCTGGCCGATCAGCTTGCGGACTGGACTGGCAGGGACCCCTTTGTCACTTCCATCGCAATGGTCTGGTTTGCGGGAATCGCGAGCGGCATCGTCGATAACATCCCGCTGGCCGCCGCGATGGTCCCGATCATCCACGAGCTAGGCGCGGTGATGGACGTGGAGCCGCTCTGGTGGTCGCTTGCCCTGGGCGCTGACCTGGGAGGGAATCTAACGGTAATCGGCGCGTCCGCGAACGTCATTCTAATCACGCTGGCGGAACGTGAAGGCTACAAGATCACCTTCCGCCAGTTCCTCGTGCACGGGGTCCCGGTCACTCTGGTTACTCTGGTGGTTGCCACTCTGTACGTTTGGGCGCGTTACTTTCTGCTTGCCTAGCTGTCCGGCTCGAATCCGGGCTGCGCAAGCGCGATAGCTGAAATTCCGCTAGTCGGCGCGCCGGCGGCTTCGAAGCGCGAGCCGTCGAATAAGGTGGTTGCGATGGACGAGTTGCTCTCCGAACTTACGGCGTTGCTGGGGCCTGGGCGCGCGGTTGCCGACCAGGCGTCGCTTGCCGCCTACGAATATGACGCCTCGCTCGCGCGCAGCCGCCCTCAAGTCGTCGTGTTTCCCGAGACGACGCGCGAAGTGTCGGAAGTGGTCAAGCTAGCTCAGGCGAGGGCCGTGCCGGTGCTGGCGCGCGGCGCGGGCACGGGTCTCAGCGGCGGCGCGGTGCCGGTGCGCGGCGGCGCGGTCATGTGCTTTGCGCGTATGCGCAGGATTATCGGGATCGATGCCCGGAATCGCACCGCGCTGGTCGAGCCGGGCGTCGTCAATGCCGACTTGAGCAGCGCCGCCGAGAAAATGGGGCTTTACTACGCTCCCGATCCGTCCAGTGAGCGAACCTGCACGCTCGGCGGCAACGTCGCCGAAAACTCCGGCGGGGCGCATTGTCTGGCGCACGGGACTACCACCAACTACGTTTTGGGCGTCGAAGTGGTCACCGCCGACGGCTCCGTGTGCTGGCTGGGATCGGCACACGGCGACGCCGCCGGATATGACCTCGCCGGGGTGTTCGTCGGTTCGGAAGGCACCTTTGGAATCGTTACCAAGATCCTGCTTCGACTTCGACGCCGGCCCGAGGCCGTCGAGACCTTGCTCGCCGCCTTTCCCAGCGTGCGCTCGGCCGGTGACGCCGTGTCGCGGGTAATTGCCGCCGGAAGCGTGCCCGTGGCGCTTGAGCTTATGGACGGGACGACGGTCCGCGCGGTCGAGGCCGCCGTCAAGCCCGGATTTCCAACCGACGCCGGGGCGGTGTTGCTGGTGGAAGTCGAGGGAGTCAGAGACGGGCTTGACGATGAAATCAGGTCCATTCACAAAATTCTCGTCGGCGCGGGCGCGTCGAGCGCCCGGCTGGCCCAGGGGCCGGAAGATCGGGCGCGACTGTGGGCTGGACGCAAGCAGGCGCGAAGCGTATTGGGAACCCTGGCTCCCAACTATTACGTACACGACGGCGTCGTGCCCCGAACTCAGATCGCAAATGCGCTTGACGCCGCGGTTGCCGCCGGCAAGAAATATGGCCTGACGGTCGCGACGTATCTCCACGCCGGCGACGGCAACATTCATCCCAACGTGCTGTTCGACGCGTCGGACAGCGCGGAGGCCGAACGCGCGGCGCTTGCCGGAGAAGAAATCCTCAGGGCGTGCGTCGATCTGGGCGGCGCGCTGAGCGGTGAGCACGGCATCGGGGTTGAGAAGCAGGAGTTCATCGAATGGACGTACTCAATCGAGGACCAATCGGCAATGCGCCGCGTCAAGTCGGCCTTCGACCCAAACGGTCTCCTCAATCCAGGCAAGGTCCTTCCCGCCGCTAGCTGAGTCCTCTCCGGGCGCGTTTCTCCGGCCCTTCCGCTCTCGCCATTTGTGTGCGCCGATACGTCAGGATTAGTATGTTGTCTTGACTGTCAGGAAATTTGACTAACCTTCGTTCGGAAGCGCTCCGCGAGGCGGCGTATCAGCTCATGCGCGCCGCGCCGCGGGCGCGTCGTCTAATGGAGCTCCGCGCGCGCGCCGATAACTCCGGGTCGCGCATCGGCATCCCCCAATACGCGGTCCTCGGGCATTTCGAGATCGACGGACCTGGCTGCATCACCGACGTCACGGGCAACGCGTTCGCCTCCAAACAGACGCTTTCGCAGTTGATCGACGGGTTGGTCGAGAGCGGACTGCTGAGCCGCTCCGAAAATCCAAGCGACCGGCGCAAGGTGGAGGTTTCGATCACGGCCACGGGCAGGGCAGCGCTTTCGAGATTCGAGGCCGTGCAGATTGGGCTCTTGCGCAGCCTGATGGATGACGTGCCTGACGACGATTTGACAAAGCTCGCGGAGGGTCTGGCCGCTCTGAACAGATCGCTCACGGCCGCCCGCAAGCGCGGTGACCTGATGCGAACCGCGCGCTCGCATATTGGCCTGCTGGAGCCTACGGTCAGATGATGGGCGGCGGCGCGCTGGCATCCGCCAGGGCGGGCGGAACGGGCCAGATGTCCAGAATGCCGCGCTCCAAAGAAGACTTGCGGATTCTGGGCCGCCTCCTCGGCGTCACGCTTGCCAACAGACGGCTGGCAATTGCGGCGATAGTGACGCTTGTCGTCTCGATGGCGCTTGAGCTCGCGGTGCCGCGGCTGATTCAGGTGGCAATCGACGGCACCATCGAGAGTCGCGAGGTCGGCATCGCCGTCGTGCTGGGTGTTGTGATTGTGGGCATCACGGCATTCAAGGGCGTGTTCACCTTCCTCGCCACCTACCTGGCCGAGGTGCTAAGCCAGAAGACGACCTTTCACCTTAGGGGCCTGCTGTTCGAGCGTATCCAGTCCCTGTCCTTCAGCTTTCACGACAAGGCTCGCACGGGCGAGCTTATGTCGCGCACGACCAGCGACGTAGATCGGGTCCGTTTCCTGGCGGGAATGGGGCTGATGAACAGCATCCGCATAACGCTGATGATCGTCGGCGTCGTTTCGATACTCATGGTCAGCAACTGGCGTCTGGCCCTGCTGTCGCTGGCCGGCCTGCCGGTCCTGATATACGTGGCGCTGGCCTTCTCCCAGCGCATACGGCCGCTCTTCGTTCAGGTGCAGCAGGCGTGGGGCGCGGTCAATACGGTGCTTCAGGAGAATCTCACCGGCGTGAAGGTCGTCCGGGCGTTTGCGCGCGAACAAGACGAGATCGCCAAGTTCGAACCCTTCAACGAGGATCTGACCAGGAGCGGCATACAGGTTGTGCGGATGTTCGCCCTGCGCCAGCCGCTGTTCGAGGCTGTCGCGGCGCTGGGCGTCGCCGCGGTCCTCTGGTACGGCGGCATTCAGGTGCTCGACGGAAACCTGACCATCGGCGAACTTGTCGCGTTCAACACTTACCTGCTGCTGTTGCGGATGCCCATACAGATGCTCGGATTTACAGTGAGCATCTTTGCTCGCGCCACGGCTTCGGGAGATCGAATCTTCGAAATCCTCGACCGCCAGAGCGACGTGCAAGAAAAACCCGACGCCGTGTTCAACGGGCAAATCGATGGCGGTGTCCACTTCGACAACGTGGAATTCGCGTACGAGGGCGAGGACGTTCTGCGCGGCATTTCGTTTAACGTCTCGCCCGGCCAGATTTTGGGGATCGTAGGCGGGACGGGCTCGGGCAAGAGCACCGTAATCAACCTCCTCCCGCGTTTTTACGACGTGACCGGCGGGCGAATTACGATGGACGGCATTGACATTCGAGACTACCGAATCGCGCCGCTGCGGGCGGCGATCGGGATCGTCTCACAGGAGACTTTCCTGTTTGGGGCGAACTTGCGTGAGAACATTTCTTACGGGCGCCCCGACGCGACGGACGCGACGATCTTGCAGGCGGCGGAGGCCGCGCAACTCGGCGACTTCATACGGTCGCTGCCGGATGGTCTCGATACCGCGATCGGGGAGAGAGGCACAACGCTTTCGGGCGGACAAAAGCAGCGGGTGGCCATTGCCCGAGCGCTCTTGCTGGACCCGCGTATCCTGATACTGGACGAGTCCACGTCAAGCGTGGACACGGAAACCGAACGCGCTCTCCAGGAGGCACTGTCCGAGCTGATGAAAGGACGCACCACGCTCATCATTTCGCAAAGGGTCGCCAGCGTAGTCGGCGCCGACGAGATTGTCGTGCTGGACGCGGGGAGCATCGTTCAGCGCGGCCGGCACAAGGCCCTGCTCGAGAGCCCGGGCCTTTACCGCGACATGTATGAGATGCAGGTGGACGCCGAATCGCTGCACGTCGCCGAGCCCAGCCGCGCGGACGGTAGCTGATGTCGATGATGGCGTTCGGACCGGGCGGCTTTGGCGGCCGCATGGGCTCGATGCCCGACGAAGGCAAATCCTACGACGGGCGGATATTGCGGCGGCTGTTTAGCTATCTCCGCCCCCGATCGTTAGCCGTGGGAGCTTCGGTCGTTTTCCTGCTGGCGAGCACGGCGCTGTCCTTGCTCGGTCCGGACTTGTTGCGCTTGGCAATCGACGAAGGCGTCGTGGGCCAGAACAGGACCGCGCTCAATCTGGCGGCTCTGGCCTTCATTGGCACGACCGCCGGGGCCTGGGCTACGAGCTATGCCGGATTCCGGCTGCTTACGACCGTTGGACAGCAGGTCTTGAAGACCCTTCGCACCGATGAGTTCACGCATCTGCAGCGGCTGTCATTGCGATTCTTTAGTCGGCAGGAAATCGGTCAGGTTATGTCGCGCGTGACCAACGACGTCGACGCGATAAACGAGTTCCTGACGGCCGGTCTCGTCATGGCGCTGGTCTCCGTTTTCACGCTCTCGTACATATTGGCGCGACTGCTGTTTATGGATTATCGGCTCGCCCTCGCCACTTTTCTCGTCCTGCCGCTAATGATGCTCGTAACCGGCTATTTCAGCGGAAGGGCCCGCACGGCGTTTCGCGGAGTTCGGTCTACCGTCGGCAACGTCTACGCGAACCTTCAGGAGAACATCAGCGGCGCGCGGCTCGCCCAGGCGTTCGTGCGAGAGCGTGAAAACGCATCGCGCTTCGAGAACACCAGCCGCCAGTACATGCAGGCGAATATCGAGGCCGGGCGCGTGATTGCGGCGTTCCTGCCCGCTGTTGAAACAGTGTCGGCTCTAGCGATCGCCATAGTGCTGGGCTACGGCGCGTTTCTACTGGTCAACGATACGATCACGGTGGGTGTGCTGGTCGCTTTCATCGGATTCACGATGCGATTCTTCCAGCCCATCACACACCTTACGCGGCTGTACAACATGCTCCAGTCGGCGATCGCGGCCGGAGAGCGCATCTTCGAGCTTCTGGACGAAAAGCCCGATGTCGTGGACTCGCCGGACGCGACCGATCTTCCCCGCATCGAGGGTGAAGTCGTCTTCGACGGAGTCTCCTTCGCCTATGAGGATGAAGAAGTGCTCAGCGACGTTGGATTCAGCGTGCCCGCCGGCTCGACCATAGCTCTGGTCGGACCTACCGGCGCCGGCAAGACCACCATCGTCAGCTTGCTGTCGCGCTTCTACGATCCGGTAGACGGAATGATCATGGTCGATGGTCACGATCTGCGCGCGGTCAGGCAAAAGTCGCTTCGCCGCCAGATGGGAATAGTTCCCCAGGACTCGTTTATCTTCTCGGCCAGCGTTAAGGACAACATCACCTACAGTCGGCCAGAGGCCAGCCAGGAAGAAGTCGAGAACGCCGCCCGCGCGGTGGGCGCGCACGATTTCATCAGCCGGCTGCCCGACGGCTATGAAACCGAGCTGCGCGAAGGCGGGTCCCGCATATCCGTGGGACAGCGGCAACTGGTCTGCTTTGCCCGCGCCATATTGTCCGATCCTCGAATCCTGATACTGGATGAGGCGACTTCGAGCGTCGATACCCACACCGAGCGATTGATCCAGAACGCGCTGAAGCGGCTGCTTTCCGGTCGAACGGCTTTCGTCATCGCGCACCGCCTTTCAACCATCCGCAACGCCGACCAGGTGCTGGTAATCGACGAAGGGCGGATAGTCGAGCGCGGCACTCACACCGAGTTGCTCCAGCTCGGCGGCCGCTACGCCGAACTCTACGCCGCCGGCACAACCCTGGCCTCCGCCTGAACTCGTAAATAATCGTCCGCAAGCTGGGTGCGCGAGGCCGCGGCGGGGCTGCCGGACTAGCCCGAGAAGGTCGTTTCGATATGAGATACGACAGCCCATTGAGGTATCCGGGGGGCAAGGCGAAACTTGCTCCCACCCTCAGGCGAATAATTGAACTGAACAAACTTTCTGGCTGCGCGTACTTCGAACCATTTGCTGGTGGCGCCGGCGCAGCGTTGCGTTTGTTGCGGGAAGGTTTGGTTTCAGAGTTGCACCTGAACGACCTGGATCCGCGTATCGCTG
This sequence comes from Chloroflexota bacterium, assembly GCA_965263025.1. Lineage (GTDB taxonomy): Bacteria > Chloroflexota > UBA11872 > UBA11872 > VXNJ01 > JAPOVO01. Next base: position 2,370,813 of record OZ253578.1, read on the forward strand.
CCTTTTGGCATTCTGTGCTGAACGAGCCGGAACGGTTTGTCGAGGCCATTCTTTCCATTGAAGTAAGCGTTGCTGAGTGGAAACGACAGCAGCAAATCTGTTTGTGCCCTGACCAGAGCAACCTTTTTGACTTGGGTTTCGCTGCCTTCTATCTGAACCGTTGTAATCGGTCTGGCGTCATCCTTGATGCTGCCCCTATCGGGGGATACGCTCAAATGGGGTCATCGGGGATTGACGCCCGCTTCAATAAGGAGAACCTTGCGCAGCGTGTACTCGCAGTCTCACGTAAACGTGAGCAGATACACATTACGAATAAAGATGCTTATGAGTTCCTCAGCGAACATCTATCTCATAGACGCGAACTGAACAACATCTTCGTATATCTCGATCCCCCGTATCACTCAAAAGGTAGTCGTCTTTATTTGGATTCCTACACCGACGAGGACCACCGAAACTTGGCACGTTATGTACAACAACTCGACGGTCTCAATTGGGTTGCATCCTATGACGATACATCCTTCATTAGAGAGCAGTACACGAACTGCGTAATCTCCAATATCTCACTCCAATACAGTCTTCAACGAAAGCGACGGGCATGGGAACTAATGATCGCGCCGTCCCATGTACAGCTTCCCGCTTCTGTTGCGCCGATTGAAACGCACGAGCGCAGTGCCACGTCGGCTTAGGGTCGGGAGGATTTAATGGACAGTGCAAATATCGAGTGGATAAAAGTCTCTGATCTGTCATTCGATCTCAAAAACCCTCGGCTTCCTGAGTTTGACTTGTCCAACGACTCTACGGAAGTAGATGTGATAAGCGTTCTTTGGGATGCGATGGATGTAAGAGAACTGGTGATGTCCATCGCCGCAAGTGGTTTTTTTCGCCACGAACCCCTGATCGTCGTGCAGGAGGATGGGAAGAACGTAGTCATCGAGGGCAACCGCCGCCTTGCCGCAGTCAAAGTCCTTCTGGACCCCACACTCGCGGAAACTTTACAAGCAAACATTCCGGCCATTGCTGATGACGCTGAGGAGGCGCTCAAAAGACTTCCCACGGTATCCGGCACCCGCGAGGGGGCCTGGCGCTATCTCGGATTCAAGCACGTGAACGGCCCTGCCAAATGGAGCAGTTACGCCAAGTCTCGGTATATAGCACATGTCCACAGGGACTTCGATGTCGAACTTGAAGACATAGCGAAGCAGATTGGCGACACCCATAAGACCGTCCAAAGACTGTTTAGAGGATTGATGGTTCTCGAGCAGGCTGAAGGGTGGAAAGTATTCAGTCGTGAAGATCGCTGGCGGAAACATTTTGCATTTTCTCATCTCTACACTGGCATCGACTATTCCGGAATTAGCTCGTTTGTTGGGTTCAGACCAGAGGCTGAGGAAAACACGGAACCTGTCCCATACGAGAAAAAAGAGGAGCTGCGCCAGCTATTTCTCTGGATGTACGGCAGCAAGAAGACGGAGACTCTCCCTGTCATCGAGAGACAGAATCCCCATCTTCGGCAACTCAATGCTGTCGTAAGCAATAGAGAGGCGCTTGCTGCACTTCGAGGTGGTCGTTCTCTCACCACTGCATATGAGGCAAGCCTTCCTTCAGAGAATGTTTTCGAAGAATCTCTGGTTGCCGCCAAGCAGGATCTACAGAAGGCACGCGGCCTGCTGTCTACGGGCTACGATGGTTCCGAGGAATTACTCAGGATCGCTGGCACAGTGGCGAACCTGGCAGATGACCTATATGGTGAAATGGAGCGTAAGCGTAGTCCCGGTAAGAAGAGGCGCATCGCGGAGGGCGGTTGACGTTCAAATGGCCGGGGACGCCATCCCCTCGCGCATCTCGGCACGAACTTGCTGACCACGCGGAATTGATCTGCTGGAGGCAAAGCGGCACGTCGACTACTGCTCTATCCCATCTGCTTGGCAGACTTGAGGACAACGACTACTCGGACGGCGGCGTGCCGGAAGAGGAAGAGACAGACCAAGTAGCCGAAGACGCATTCCGCGAGGTCGAGCGGCGTCAGGAAGCGTGCAGAGACGGTTATCCGTTTGCTGTTGGCGAACAGGGATACACACTCAAGATAAGACCGGATGCTGCGAATCATAAGCACATCGTCTACAAGTACCTGCTGCTGGCGACGAGGTTGAACATGGACAACAATCGGGTTCATGCAGATATTGACGGAACGCAGCTTTTCGAAGAACTTGCTGCGGAGACAGCCCGGGAATACTTTGGTGCCCGTGCTCGTAGCCTTGTCTTCGGCACTGCCGCAGTGGGGAATAGCTTCGTAAACAAGGTCAACTATCTTTGCGAGCAGATCAAAGAGGGCGACGGATTCCCGAATCCTAACGGGGCCACGCCGAGAGCGAGAGATGGCAAATTGGATGTTGTCGTGTGGAAGCAATTCACTGACGATTTGCCAGGGAAGCTCATTGCTTTTGGGCAATGCAAAACGGGGACCCAGTACAGGGACACGATTACTCAACTACAGCCCGACGCGTTCTGTGATAAGTGGTTTCTCAAGGGACCTGCTGTTTCGCCCATACGCATGTTCTTGGTTTCAGAAGCTTTGCCCCGGGGCGATAGGTCCAACTGGTATGACTTGTCGCGCGACGCAGGTCTCCTTTTCGACCGATGCCGGATAGTCGATTATTGCGATGGCCTCTGCGAGGACGTATTAGCGAAAATGAAAGCTTGGACAAGTGCTGCGGCTCAGGCAACCGGTTTGCCTTAGATAGCACTCGGAAGAACTAGGGCAGGTAAGGGGCGAGCTAAGAGAGATAGCACAAAGGTCGCCATGTTCTAGCCGAGAGACTGGCTGGCCAACGGCCTGACTGGAAACCGCTCCAACAAGTCCTAGAAGAGCGTACGGTGACCACCGCCCCCAGCGAAAGGCGGTCGCAAGCCTCATCATCTGCACAGCTCTGACGGGATTGCCGCGCGGTCAGGCGCCTGCGAAACATTCACGGCATAATCAGCGCCCGTTGATGAAATTCGTTCGTGTAACTACACTACAGTAGCTATACGAAGGTCAGACTTTTGCGTTGGACATCGGACGCGGAAAAGGATGAGGCCAGCCAGCGTGCTCATGGTCTGAGTTTCGGGACTGCGGTCCTCGTCTTTGACGACCCGCTCGCCGCAACCCGTGACGATCCGTATCCGTATGAGGACCGGTGGCGCACGATGGGGATAGTGGGTGGGGTAGTCGTGATGGTGATTCATACGGGGCCTCTGGCTGATTCCGATATCGGAGATGAGGTGGTGCGCATAATCAGCGCCCGCAAAGCCACCAGGCGCGAAAGGGAAGCCTATGAAGGGGGAGAGTACTGAATTGACTAATGAACAGCGGGCCGAGCTCCAGGCGTTGCAGGGACTGCCGGATGACCGCATCGATACATCCGAGGCCCCCGAGATTCTGGACTGGTCGGACGCCAGGCGCGGAGTGTTCTACCGTCCCGTGAAACAGCAGATCACGCTGCGTTTGGACTCCGATGTCGTGTCGTGGTTCAAGACACATGCTCAGGGAGGCCGGGGCTATCAAACGGACATCAACCGCGCTCTGCGGGAGCACGCGCGGAGATGTGAAAGCCAGGCGGCTGAATTAAAGTGACCACCGCCCCCAGCGAAAGGCGGTCGCAAGCCTCACCATCTGCGAAGCTCTGACGGGATTGCCGCGCGGTCAGGCGCCTGCGAAGCCGCTCTAGTCCCGGGCGTCCGGCCTAATTCGAGTCCAGGTGCAGCACGACCAGCTTTTCTTCGGTCATCTCCCTGACCGCGTAATGCGGACCTTCTTTGCCCATGCCGCTTTCCTTCAGGCCGCCGTAGGGCATTAGGTCGGTTCGCCATTGCGAACCCCAGTTGATGTGTATGTTCCCGGCGTCCATGCGCTGGGCGAACTTCATCGCGCGGTCGATGTCCTGCGTGAATATCGCGGCGCTCAGCCCGTAGGGCGAGTCGTTGGCAAGGTCAATCGCCTCGTCGATGCTGCCGATTTTCGACGCGGCGGCGGCGGGGCCGAATAGCTCGTCGCAGGACACTTGCATCGCAGGGTCGACGTCGGCCAGGAGCGTGGCTTCGACGAATCCGCCGTCGCGCTCGCCGCCCGTAATCACCCTTGCCCCGTCCGTAACTGCCTGGTCGATCCAGCTTGCGACCCGCCGGGCGTCAGCCTCCCGCACGAGAGGCCCCATCATGACGCTTTCATCGAACGGATCGCCGTAGTTGATCCGGGAGACCGTCGCGCCAAAGGAGTCCACGAAGTCCGAATAGATCTTTCCGTCGGCGAAGATTCTTTGAGTGGAAATGCAAACTTGCCCGGCGTTGGCGAAGGTCGTTTGCACGAGCGCGGACGAAACCTTGTCCATGTCGGCGTCGTCCATGATGATCACCGGCGAATTCGAGCCCAGCTCCATCGTGACCTTTTTCAGGCCGGCGGTCTTGCAGATGTGCTCGCCTACGTCCCGACTGCCCGTGAACGTAATCTTGCGAACGCGGGCGTCGGACACGAGCGCGTCGCCAATGTCGGAACCGGCGCCGGTCAAACACTGAACCGCCTCGGGCGGAGTCCCGGCCTCGAGCAGTATGTCTACCAGCTTCAGGGCCGATAGAGGCGTGTCGGTGGCCGGTTTGATTATCACCGCGTTGCCTCCGGCCAGAGCGGGACCGGCCTTGTGGCATACGAGGTGGAGAGGAAAGTTGAACGGGCTGATGGCCGCCACCACGCCGCACGGCGCCCGCAGCGTGAACCCGATCTTTCCTCGAACTCCTGGGCCGCCTTCGAGCGGGACTACCTCGCTATTCAGGCGCTTGGCTTCTTCCGCCGACAGGTAGAGGATCTCGGCGGCCCGGGTGGCCTCGACGCGCGCCTCGCCGATTATCTTTCCCTGCTCGCGAGTTATCACGGGCGCCAGCTCGTCAACCCGATCCAGGATCAGATCGCCGGCGCGGCGCAAAATCTCGGAGCGCTCATAGCCGGTAAGCGCCGCCATGACCCTGGCTCCACGCGTTGCGGCCGCGATTGCCCTGTCGACGTCGGCGGTTGTCGCCTTCGGAACCGTGTCCACTACCGAACCGTCGAAAGGATTGATAACCTCAATGCTCTCGCTGGCGTCGACCCAATCTGTGCCCACATACATTTTCATGAGGCCAATCTCCCGCATACCCGTTCGGCTGAATAATCGGGTCCGCCTGCCGTAATCGATCCGGCGAACGCCAAACGGATGTCTTGAATTGGAACGTGCGTGGGCCAAAGCATAACGGTTTTGTGTGAACTTCGACCCGCGCGGCAGAATGAGCGGAGTGGAATAATAGACAGGGCAGCCGTCTCCAACTCCATTGCCTGGATTGTGTGCGGCTGCCGCGCGATCCGGCAATAGCTGCGGGAAGTCGATTAAACGAATAGGGGAACGGTTATGAAGGCTGTGCGAGTGCACGAAAACGGCGGGCCCGACAAAATGATGTTCGAGGACGTAGACCGTCCTTCGCCGGGTCCTGATGACGCGGTGATCCGCGTCGAAGCGGCGGGCGTCAACTACATAGACACTTACCACCGCACCGGCCTCTACCCCCTCGATCTGCCGTTTACGCTTGGGCTTGAGGGCGCCGGGGTCGTGGATGCCGTGGGCGAGCGCGTCGAGGGGTTCTCGGTCGGTGACCGCGTGGCCTTCGCGGACGGCAAGGGCGCCTATGCCGAGTACGCCCTCTGCTCAGCCGGGCGGATGATCTCACTGCCCGACGGGTTGGACTCTCGGACCGCGGCGGCGGCGATGTTGCAAGGCATGACGGCCCATTACCTGTCACACGGGTCATTTGCGCTTCAATCGGGCCATGCCGCGCTGATTCACGCCGGCGCGGGGGGCGTGGGACTGCTGCTGACGCAAATGGCCAAGCGACTCGGAGCGCACGTGATTACGACGGTGTCGACCGATGCGAAAGCCGAGCTTTCGCGGGGCGCCGGAGCCGACGAGGTCATCTTGTATACCCAAACCGACTTCAAGGACGAAGTCGAGAAATTGACCGGCGGCGCCGGCGTCGACGTCGTCTACGACTCGGTCGCCAGGGATACCTTCGAAAGAAGCCTGGACTGTCTGCGCGCTCGCGGCACGCTAGTGCTATATGGGCAGTCCAGCGGTCCCGTCTCCGCATTCAACCCAAGGCTTCTTAGCGATGGCGGGTCGCTCTTCCTGACAAGGCCCAAGCTAGGCGACTACACCGTAAGTCGTGAAGACCTTGAACGTCGCGCCGGAGACGTTTTGCAATGGGTGTTGGACGGTTCGCTCAATTTGCGCACGGAGCACCACTATCCGCTGGCGAAAGCGGCGGACGCTCACCGAGCGCTGGAAGGCCGCAGGACGACCGGCAAAGTGCTGCTCATACCGTAAGCGGGCCGCTGCGGTCAGGCGCTCGCGCCAGACAATGGCGTAGAATCGGACAGTTCATCAGATCAACCGGCCGTTCGCGATCAGGAATAGGATCCTTAGCATGTTTGCAACATTCGGACGTACTTGGAACATCACCAAAATCTGCTGGCAGATTCTTCAGAAAGACCGTGAATTGATCCTGTTTCCGGTCTTTTCAGGGGCTGCGCTGGCTATTCTGGCCGTGCTGGTGCTGGGTGTTGGCGGCGCGACCGGCGCCATCGGCCGGTTGCAGGACGTGCGACCCGAAAGCGTGGGTCTCACCGGCGGGGATATGGGACTTCTGTTTATCGCCTACTTCGCGCTCTCGTTTATCGTTATCTACTTCAACACGGCGTTGGTCGGCGCCGCCATGATTCGGATTCGTGGCGGCGATCCGACGGTGCGCGACGGCCTCGCGATCGCCAATAGCCGCCTGCCTCAGATTCTGGGATGGTCGCTGATTTCGGGAACCGTCGGACTGATTCTCAGAGTCTTGCGCGAGCAGGCGGGCGACAATATGTTCGGACAGATAATCATTTCCATGGTCGGCGGAGTGTGGGCCTATCTGACCTTCTTCGTCGTGCCTACGATAGTGGTCGAGGGCGTGGGGCCGGTAGAAGCCATCAAGCGGTCAAGCTCGCTGCTCAAGCGAACCTGGGGCGAGCAGGTGGTCTCGAGTTTCGGTTTCGGATTGCTCTTCGTGGCGGCTGTGGTTGTCGGGATACTCCCAGCCCTGGTTATAGCCAAAATATCGCCCGTGGCGGGAGTAGCCGTCGGAGTATTGACGGTGGGTCTGGCGGCGGCGGTAGTTTCGAGCCTGGAGGGTATCTTCAAGGCCGCGCTCTATGAGTACGCCGCGGAGAACGTCGTTGCAAACGAGTTTTCCCAGGAACTGCTGAGAGGCAGCTACCAGGTGCGCGGCGGCGTCCGGGGTTTCTAGCCGGGCGGATCTCGCCGACGGCTACCGCAGGCGTTTGAAGTCGAAGATTTCGGTATCGCCTTCGTCAAAGTTTTCGACCATCCCCGTTCTCGCGTAGCCCAGCTATTCGAAGAGGCGCGGCGCGGGGATAAGGCCTCCGCACCGTTTGCAAGACGCGACGGCTCTCTGGCGCCACCCCCGCTATTAAAGGTTGCCCTGCTAATCTTTAATAGCGAATTCCACTATTAAACATTCTTTAACAGGAACACTCGGAATGCGGCGCGGAGAGATCGGCAGCTACCGCCGAAGTTTCTAGTCAGGTGCGCGCGGTGTTTAGTGACGACGTGCGGTAAAGTCGGCGCCGCCACCCTGCCCGCTTTAGATGGGAGATGTGATGGGGGATATAACTGTCGAAGAGCACTCGGAAGGGGCCCGCGAGTATTGGACGAAGCTTGTTCAAAGCGGAGTTTATTGCAGGAATGATCAAACCGGAGAAATAACCTACGTAGATGCGGATCGCGTAGTCACAACCACTCCTGACTTGGCGACGAAACTGCACTCTCTTCATGTATCCGATACTCACCCTGACGCTGCAAAACTTGTACAAGCTCTAGAGGAGTCATATCCCATTTGCGATCTTCTGACCAGTAGCTGACACGACGGACACTGTCGGCGCGATGCAACCCAACTTCGTCAACCGCACGATCTGGACGGGCGATAATCTAGACATCCTGCGCGGTCTCAACAGCGACTCCGTAGACCTGATCTACCTGGACCCGCCGTTTAACTCCAACCGCAACTATTCCGCGCCGGTAGGAAGTCAGGCGGCGGGTGCCGCGTTCAAAGACGCCTGGACGCTGGACGACGTGGACGAAGCGCAGCATGGCCTGATCGCCGAAGCCGAACCGGCGCTGTACGAGGCCATCCACGCCGCCGGGATCGTCCACGGTAAGAGCATGAAGTCCTACCTGATAATGATGGGCGTGCGGCTGATCGAAATGCGGCGCGTGCTCAAACCGACTGGCTCGATCTACCTGCACTGCGACCCGACGGCCAGTCACTACCTGAAGCTTTCAATGGACTCGGTGTTCGGGGCTAGCCTGTTCTTGAACGAGATGACTTGGAAACGTTCCAGCGCCCACAGTGACACAAGGCAGGGAATGCGTAGAGCCGGCAAAATCCGAGACGTAGTGCTGGTCTATACCAAGACCGACGATTATGTTTGGAACCCACAGTACATGCCCTACACAGACGATTATCTGCAGGCAGAATATCGGCACATGACCCCTGAAGGTCGTCGATATAAAGAGACGGATGTAACTGCTGCCAAGCCGGGTGGGGACACGGAATACGAGTGGCACGTCAAACGCCCCCTGCACGAAAAGACTAGGTGGTCGGCCGACCTCACCGGGGAGCGTCGGGATCCACAGCCGGAATGGGAGTACAAGTCTGTAAACCCTTATCGCGGCCGCTATTGGGCCTATTCGAAGTCCAATCTGGTCAGCTTCTGGAACGAGGGAAGGTTGATTCACCGGGAGACCGGGATGCCACGTCTGATGCAGTTCGCAGACGATATGCCCGGGGTTTCCTTGCAAGACTTGTGGGACGATATTCCGCCGGTGTTGGGCAAGGAGCGCGTGGGCTATCCGACGCAGAAGCCGCTCAAACTGTTGAAGCGCATCATCGCAGCCAGTTCCAATCCCGGCGATGTCGTGCTCGATCCGTTCTGCGGTTGCGCCACGGCTTGCATCGCCGCTGAAAAGCTGGACCGGCAATGGGCGGGCATCGACCTATCCGAGAAGGCGTATCAGCTAGTCCGGCAGCGGCTTGCCCGCGAGGTCGGCGTTGGCTCGCCTGAGCATCCTCGGCTAACTGGTTGGAACGTGATTCACCGGACCGATATACCGCGCCGCGACGATCTAGCCAAACTGCCGAACTACCGAACGCACAAGCACACGCTCTATGGCCGCCAAGAGGGTATCTGCAACGGCTGCAAGGTGCTGTTTCCGTTTCGCAATATGACGGTTGATCATGTTGTCCCACGCGCGCATGGCGGCTCCGACGACCTAAGCAATCTTCAGCTTCTATGCGGCGCCTGCAACTCCATGAAGGGAAGGGACTCCCAGGCCGCCTTCCTCGCGCGGCTCAAGCGGGAAGGTATCGCGCCCTCGGCCTACGCCTAGCTCATGCTTTTTCGACGGCGCTTGAGACGCTCCGTTAGCTGCCAGGCTTGCGGATATTTAGAGACTCTACGTCCAAGCACGGGAGACAAGGTAATAGCAGGTTTTGGGGCACTGAAATGGGTATAGCGCGCACCGTCCCAACAAAATCTCGAAGCGCGGCCGGCGCACCACCTTTTCCGGTGCTTTCGAGCAGCATCGGGGTTTGATCCAAAGGCAATTGATCGGAAATGGGATTGCGTGAAATTTATCGAGCGAAAGCCTGAATTGGAGAGCGCAAGGGAACACTTCGATATGGAGGAATCGCGAATAAACCAGGAAAAGGCGGGAGCCAAACTTCGCAATCTTCAGATCATCAATATCATTCTGACCGTCTTGACGATCCTGGCAATCATCGCGTCGGCTATGAAACTGCTCCTCGAACACAGCATTGCGCGCGAGATTACGGGAAAGTCCCGTAACCGGCTGTTCGTCTACGACCAGTACCTCGCCGTCATCAACCAGGGGACCGAGGTCCCGTGACGGCGCCCGCCACTTCTACAAGCCGCCGCCCTTGCGCCCGCTGGACGAGATACCGGCTGATATTCTGGAGTTTGAGACAGAAACCGAGGGGCTATTGGGCGAGATTGTGGGTGTTGGGGAGGGAAGCTAAATGAACGAGCATTCAAGTCTAGGCGTGGAATCGTCCGCCGTTCAAAAGCACCTTGAAATCATGCAGGGCGTGATACAGCGTATGGCCGACAACAGTCGCTCCTGCAAGGTTTGGTGCGTCACCCTCGTGTCAGCCATCCTGGTGCTGGTGGCGCGGACCGGAAAGGCTGAACATGCGCTGATAGCGCTCGCGCCTACGGTGCTGTTCTACGTGTTGGATGCGTACTACCTGGCGTTGGAACGGGGTTTCCGGCGGTCTTACGAGAGATTCGTCGGCAAGCTGCATGAGGAACGCCTAACCGACTCGGACCTTTACAACGTGGCCCCTACGGGATCCACACCGAGGGGCACGCTTTGGGCGATGTTCAAGTCCTTCCCGATACTGCCGTTCTACGCTGTGGTCGTCGCTACGGTGGCTCTGGCGTGGCTTCTAATCATTTGACACATGGCAGCCAAGACGCCCAGACACAAGGTGTTCATCAGCTTCCATGAAGGAGACATCAAATACAAGCAAGATTTCGTGCGCATGATGGAAAAGCGCATCCTGGACAGGTCAGTTGACACCGGAAACATCGACGATTCCGACTTGAAAACGGCAACGGTGCGCCAGAAGATTCGCGACGAATACATTCGAGATGCCACCGTCGCCATCGTGCTTATCGGCCCCCGCACCTGGCAGAGAAAGCATGTGGACTGGGAGATCGGTTCGAGCATCAGAAAGACCAAGAAAAACTCCCGGTGCGGACTGCTGGGCATCCTGCTTCCGAATCACCCCAACCACGGCAAGAAGCGCAACGTTCACTTTCTCCCCCCGCGCCTGGCTAGGCAACAGTTCCAATCTCGCCTGCAGGAGGGCGCCTGTGTCAGCCGATACCAAAGGCAGTATTAAGGCTTGGCTAGTTGTCCTGATGATATTTCTCGTCGGCGCGCTCTGGTTCTCCTCTCTAACGTCGGCTAAACCGGCAAGTCTGGATAACTGGGGTGGTCCTGCGGTATGTCCCGAACCGCCAGCCTGGGCGGATGCTGATTGGCCTAGACGTATATCGAATGCAAAACTACGTCAGTTTCAACGTGAAGCAGCCGCAGAGGGGGAAGTGCAAGAAGCCTATGACTGGGAGCGTCGAGCGCGGAACAACCCCAACGGTGTCTGCCTAGGCGACCTGTTCAAATGAGAGTTGCAACCTTAGCCCTAGCCATCATCTTGATGGCTTGCAGTCCGCAAGTGGTCGAGCAGGAACTACGAGACTCCGAACCCCACGTCCATGCCCGCCTCGACGAGCTGCAAGCCGACATTCAGGCACTCCAAGACGAGCGCAACGTCGTGCCTGTTACCCGCGTGATCGACGGTGACACAATCGAAGTCACCTATCGAGGCTTGTCTGAGAAGGTCCGCTATCTCGATGTATGGGCGCCTGAGCCGCGCGAACCGGGCGGCCCCGAGGCGACCGCCTACAACACGAGTCTGGTCGAGGGGCAGACCGTCAGACTGGAGATCATCGACAAGGGCAACGGACGCGACAACTTTGGGCGGTTGCTGGCCGACGTGTACCTTGAAGACGGCCGCCACGTGAACGCGCTGATCGTCGAGAGCACCGAGGCCACCAGCACACGCCCTTAATGCCGTATTGTGAAAAACATTGCGCGCGAGATTACGGGAAAGTCCCGTAACCGGCTGTTCGTCTACGACCAGTACCTCGCCGTCATCAACCAGGGGACCGAGGTCCCGTCACGCTGGCCCGACGGCTCCACGACCAGCATCCGACGCTGGGAGTTAGAGACCTTTGTCACCTGGCAAGCTGCCGGCGGCGCGGCGTGCGTCAGATCACGACCTTCGACCGGGCCCTGCTACCGCAGGCGTTTGAAGTAGAAGATTTCCGGATCGCCTTCGTCGAGGTTTTCGACCATCCCCGTTCGCGCGTAGCCCAGCTTTTCGAAGAGGCGCTGCGCGGGGATGTTGGATAAGTTGGTAGACGTGAAAAGGTCGTCTGATGGGCAGTCCTTTTCGGCCTGCCGCATAAGCGCGCTGGCCACGCCGCTTCGCCTGAAAGATTCCTCGACCCAGATCAGCCAGACGAACCCCCGGCCAAAGAAGCCGCCGTCGAAGGCCGATTCCACGGGCTGCGCGCCGCCCAGCACCATTCCTCCGGCATACGCGCCGTCGAGACGGGCGACGTAGAAAGTGCCGGCATCCGCGGCGCGGCGCAGGAAGCTCGCGTGCCTGTCGTTCTCCAGCGCGCGCCGGAGGTCCGGGTCGGCGCCGAGCTCGTCAAGCTTCAGTAGCGCGACCTGAATCTGCTTTTCGTTCATTTGGGAATCCGAAGTATTACTGGTTGTCCCGGTAGAAGTCGGGCGGTCCGCTCGTTCGGAACCGTCCGTCTACGATGACGAACGAACATCACGATTAAATCGAAGACTAGCTTACGGCGAGGGCGATGGTCGTATCCTTGTTCGAAAGCGTATCGAGTGTCGCCGAGGAGATTTCCCTAACTTGACGAACCGGCTTGAGAGCGAAACCAGCCCGTATCTGACTCAACATGCCGAAAACCCCGTCGACTGGTTCCCCTGGGGCGATGAAGCCCTGCAACGGGCCGAGGCGGAGGACAAGCCCATATTCCTCAGCATCGGCTACTCGGCATGTCACTGGTGTCACGTCATGGAGCGGGAATCCTTCGAAGACCCGAAGACCGCGGAATTGATGAATCGCGATTTCATCAACATAAAGGTAGACCGGGAAGAACGCCCCGATCTCGATTCGATCTACATGGAATCCGTAATGACGATGACCGGCCACGGCGGCTGGCCGATGAGCGTGTTTCTCACCCCCGCGCGGGTCCCTTTCTTCGGAGGGACGTACTTTCCGCCCGAGCCCCGCTACCGCATGCCCTCGTTTCGAGAGGTGCTCACAATGGTGGCGGACGCCTTCCGCGACCGCCGGCAGCATATAGACCAGACGAGCGAGCGGCTCTTGACGGCGTTGCAGTCCGACGAGCCACAGCGCGGCGGCGCCGTCTCTCCGGCGCTGCTCGCGAACGCGCAGGCGTCTCTCGCAGGCGGCTACGACGACTCGGACGGTGGATGGGGCGGCGCACCCAAGTTTCCCCAGCCCATGGCCATCGAGTTCCTGTTGCGCCGCCACGTTCGCACGGGCGATGCCAGCGCCCTGACGATGGCGGCGAACACGCTCGAAAAAATGGCGCGAGGCGGTATTTACGACCACCTCGGCGGCGGGTTCCATCGTTACGCGACGGACTCGACCTGGCTAACCCCGCATTTCGAAAAAATGCTCTACGACAACAGCCAGCTTGCGCGTGTGTACCTGAAGGCCTGGCAGGTCACGGGCGAGCCGCTTTTTCGCCGCGTAGTCGAGGAGACGCTCGACTACGTTATCCATGAGATGACCAACCCCCAGGGAGGGTTTTACAGCACGCTGGACGCCGACTCCGAGGGCGAGGAGGGGAAGTACTACGTGTGGGAGCCTTCGGAGATCGGAGAGGTGCTGGGCGGCGGCGCCGAGGCTTTGATGAAGGCCTATGACGTTTCCAAAAATGGAAACTTCGAAGGGCGGAACATACTGAACCGGCCGCTCGATCTCGACGTGGTCGCGCATTTGCTCGACATGACGGCTTCGGAGCTCGACGATCGGCTCGCGGTCTCGAAGAAGGCTCTGTTCGAGCGCCGCGCTCAGCGGGTCAAACCCGGCCTCGACGACAAGGTGCTGACCTCGTGGAACGGGCTGATGCTGGCGGCCTTCGCCGACGCCGCGCGAGCCTTCGACAATCCGGACTATTTGACGGCTGCGCGTCGAAACGCGCGGTTCGTTCTTTCCGAGCTTCGCACGCCCGAAGGCCGGCTACTGCGGACGTGGAAGGATGGACGGGCGTCGCTCAACGGCTATCTGGAAGACTATTCGTATCTTCTCGAAGGGCTGCTGGCGCTGTACCAGGCCACGTTCGAGCCGGAGTGGTTTGCCGCCGCCAGAGAGACCGCCGACGTGATGATCGAGCGATTCGCCGATTCCGAGGGCGGTTTTTTTGACACCAGCGACGATCACGAGCGGCTGATTACCCGCCCGAAGAACGTTCAGGACAACGCCACTCCGTCGGGGAGCGCGATGGCTGCCACCGCGCTGTTCCGGCTGGCCGGATTGACCGGCGATGGCAGCTACGCCGAGGCGGCCGCGAGCGGCATCAAGTCGATCTCCGGCTTGGCGGACAAACATCCCACCGCCTTCGGGCAATGGCTCAACGCCATCGACTATTACCTGGGGGACCCTCTCGAAGTCGCGATCGTCGGCGATCCCGCGTCCGGTGACTCGCGTGAACTGCTGAACGTCGTATTCGAGGGTTTTCGACCCGGCGTCGTCGTCGCGGCGGGCGAAGAGGCCGACATTTCCCCCGTCCCGCTGCTGAGCCGGCGACCGCGTATCGACGGCCGGGCCACGGCCTACGTGTGCCGAAACTTTGCGTGCAACTTCCCGGTCACCCGCGCCGGCGACCTTCGCAGCCAGCTCTAGGGCGGCCGGCGCTATCCCCGAGTTCCGCCCGCCGAACGGTCCGGATCGGAGAGGGCCGCGATCTCCGGCGCGGTCAGCCGTCTCGATTCTCCCGGCCTCAGCGAGCCGAGGCGCAGGGAGCCGATGCGAACCCGCTTCAGATTGAGGACCGAGTGACCCATTGCGGCGAACATTCGCCGGAGCTGCCGGTTCCGCCCCTCCTTCAAAACAGCCCTGATGCTGGCGCCGCGAGGTCGGGCGTCGATGATGTCGAACTCTGCCGGACGGGTCGGTCCGTCTTGCAACTCGATTCCCGATCTGAGCCTGGCGATGGCGCGTTCGCTCGGATAGCCGGTGACCTCCAGAACGTACTCGCGCTCATGTTCGAAACTCGGGTGGATCAGCCGGTGCGTAAGCCCGCCGTCGTTGGTTAGAAGCACGAGCCCCTCGGAATCACGGTCGAGCCGGCCAACCGGATAGATCCGCGCCTTGCGCAGCTCCACGGGCAACAAATCGAGTACGGTCCGGCGGCCCCGGTCGTCACGCGCTGTCGTCAGAACTCCGCGCGGCTTGTTCAAGGCTATGTATTCCAGCCTTGCTTCGCGCGGGGCCACAGTCAGGCCGTCCAGCGTGACGCTGTCGAATGCGGGGTCGATCCTGGTTCCCTGAGCCCTAACCGGCTTGCCATTGACGGAGACCCGGCCCGCCGCGATCGCGCCTTCCATCGCCCGCCGGGAGCCTTTCCCGGCCTGGGCCAGGAAAACGTGCAATCGGACCGGCGAAGACGCTGTTTTGTCCGGCGGCATCTAGGAGATCAACCTCGGCATATTCCCGCGAACGGGTTCCGCGGCGGCGGCGCTCCGGCCTGCGCCAGGCCCCTCCGCCTTCGCCCGGCGGTCATGTCCCTGGCGCCGGTTAGACTGGACAACCGATGAGCTAATTCCTGGGTCTTCCAGGCAACGTACCGGCGGCGCGATCTTGAATTCAACCGAACTCACCTATCAACCAATTAGCGAACTTTCGCGGCTCATCGCTTCGAGGGGCGTGTCCCCGGTCGAGGTTACTAGAGCGGCGCTTGACCGCATTGACGCTCTGCAAGGATTTGACAGAACGTTCCTCCAAGTATTCGGGGAAAGCGCTTCCGAACAGGCGCGCGCCGCCGAATCCGAGATCGCGGGCGGGCGTTACCGGGGCGCGCTTCACGGGATACCCGTCGCGCTCAAGGACCTTTGCGACGTAAAAGGCACGGTTACGACTGCCGGTTCGAAGGCGCTGGCCGACCGGCCCGCCGACAGCGACTGCGAGCTGGCGGCGCGCTTGCGGGCCGCGGGCGCCGTAATCATCGGCAAGACCAATCTGCACGAGTTCGCCTACGGTGGAACCGGCGTAAATCCTCATTTCGGGACGCCGCCCAATCCTTGGGGAATGGAGCGAATTCCAGGCGGGTCGAGCAGCGGCTCGGCCGTTTCGGTCGCCACCGGAATGGCGTCGGCCGCCATCGGCTCCGACACCGGCGGGTCGATACGGCTCCCCGCCGCCCACTGCGGGATTACAGGGTTGAAGCCCACGTTCGGGCGGGTGTCCCGCCGGGGCGTCTTTCCGCTTTCCATGACCCTCGATCACGTTGGACCGATGACCCGGTCCGCGCTCGACTGCGCCCTCGTGCTCGAAGCAATCGCCGGCTACGACCCCGCCGATCCTTACAGCATGGATCGAAAGGTCGAGCGGTTCTCGGCGGGAATCGATATTGGAGTAAGCGGCCGCCGAATCGGCGTGCCTTCGAACTATTTCTTCGAGGGACTCGAGCCGGAGGCCCATGAAAGCGTCACGCGGGCGCTCGACGTGCTGAGCGATCTGGGCGCGGTTCTGGTCGATATCGAGATTCCGTGGGCTGAAGAGGCGTTCGAGATCAACATCGCGGCGGTCGAGGCCGCCTGGGTGCATCGAGACCGGCTGGCCGACCCCGAAGTCCGCGCGACGATTGGCGGGGATACGGTTTCGAGACTCGGGCTTGCGAGCGAATATACCGCCGGCGAATTCCACAGCCTCCTGAATCGAAGATACGAGATAGCTGCGATGGCGGCGTCGATGATGGAGGATCTCGATCTGATCGCCACTCCCTCGACGCCGGGCGTAGCCGGGCGCATCGACGAAGTGCACACTCTTACGTACCGGCCAAATCTGAGGTTCACCGGAGTTTTCAATCAGACCTGGCAGCCCTCGATGTCGATTCCATGCGGGTTCGGCGCCGAGGGTCTTCCAGTGGGGTTGATGCTTACCGGAGCGACGTGGAACGAGCGGCTCGTGCTGCGGGCCGGCCACGCGTTTCAACAGGCAACCGACTGGCACACGGCCAGACCGCCGGTCGATTGACCCGGCGGCACCGGAGTTAGACGAAAGCGCGATTGACAACAGACCCGAGCGAAGTACACACGATAGCGGCCAGACTCGATTTCATACGCAAGCGTAAAGCGTCAGCCCGTCGCAGGAACGCCAGGCACATACCCTCAAGTGGGAGTCGTTGGCGCCTTGAAAGTTGCGGTCCATCCCTTGAACGAAAGCTATATCTGGTCGTCGGTATCGCGCCGACGGCTGTTGAGTCGCTGCGGGACGGTCGCGCTACGGCTTCCACGCCAGCAGGTGGAACCACGTCCAAACCGCCAGAGCGTCGGGTCTGTCGCCCCAGTCGAGTATCCGCTCGCGCAGCGATTCGAGCTCGTCTTTCGTAGCCAGGCCGAGCTCGATCAGGCGCGGCCCCTCCTTCTTGGCGGAAAGTAGTCCAGCCGCGAACTCGGCATAGCTCCTCGTTTCGTCCGCTTGCGCGAAGACCTGATACCCGCCGCCGATTTCATATCTTTCGAACCCCATTCGAGTCGCCAGACCGCGCAGCTTGCGACCGAAGTGGGGATCGCCGCCGTTGGCCCGGAAAAGCCCGGCGAACAGCTCGTACCAGCGTCCCATCGGACCCTCGACCGGCGCCCATACAGCTCCTTCGTCGTCGGAATCTCGAATCCCAAGCGCGCCGCCGGCGCGCAACACCCGCCACATTTCCCGCAGCGCTCTCGATGGCTCTTGCAAATTGCTGAGACATGCGTGGCTGAACACGGCGTCGAACGTCTCGTCCTCGAACGGCAGCTCGTAAACGTCGGCCTGCCTGAATCTCAGATTCTCGAAATCCGGTCCCGAATATTCCGCCGCCGCGCGTTCGACTGCCTTTTCGGAAATGTCGATGCCGGCCACGCGTCCCGGCGCAAGGAATTTGGCGAGACCCGACGTGATCGTCCCGCGGCCGGACCCGCAGTCGAGCAAGTCCATGCCCGGCCTCAGATACGGCCCCAGAAACCCGGCGTGTGATTCCGCCGTGCGCCCCGCCCCTGTTCCGGAATACGACGGCGCGGCATATCTGCGATTCCAGGGCGCGGCGGTTTCGAGATTGTGTTCGTCAAGCAAGTCCTGATCCTCGCAATACGGCAGGCGGCCTCTATCAGCGTAACCGGCAGAGATTGCGAATCGTTATGCTCAACGCTCGTCAGCGACTGTCAACACGCGATCCAATGACCGCGGTATCCGAAAGCTGCGGGATCAATTTCATTGACGGCCATCATTCAGGTGCAAGATCTAGTCAGGCGCTGCGACGCGCCCTCGAACCAGGCTTTGGCTTGGCGGCCCCAAGTGCGGCTGCGTCGCTAGTGGCGCGCCACGACGTTGGCAGGCCGCGCGCGGAGCGTGGGGGCCATATCATGCCGATGGGACGTTAGCTCACAGACTGGATAATTGAACATGGATCTGACGACGTCGGCGCCGCGAAGCCCATACGACATGCTGGGGGGAATCGTCTTCCTGCCGAGAGCCATCGACAAAGGCCGCGCCGAGCTTGCCGGGACGCTGGGCGACTACATTTCTCGCGGAGGCCGCTCGGGCAGGGTGTTCGACTTCCTGGACGTCGCGGAAGACGCGTTCATAGAGGCTTTGAAGACGCGCGCCACCGATGCCGAGGTCTGGGAATGGGTGTCCGCGCGCATGACCGCACGGTCGGCGGAGGAGATCGAGGAGTTCAACGACTGGATGTCCTCGGCTTCACCCGACAACGGCGATCACTCCTGGGAGTGGTTTCAGGCGCAGCTCGAGGAGTCGGGAAACGGCCACAGGTCGGACATAAAACGGCACTTCGACCGGCTCGATGTGGACGACGGGCGCGACGTGCCCATGGGCGGACGCCGCAGCGGCTGATCCTCCATTTGAACAGGTTGTTCCCCAAGTCTTGGAGAACGCCGAACCGTGCGCGCCGCCGCGCGCTTTTGTGTTTGGACCCAAGACGGCATTCAAGCGCTTCCCGCTGACCTGCGGTCTAGGGTTCCTGCCTGCTCGTTGGCGGGCGTGATTTGGCCGCGCGCTCAACTCCGACTAGAGGCGTGCGGCCGGCCTATTCGCCGGTGTTTCCGTCGTTGCTCCCACCGCCCATGCGCGGCTTGACCGTGGTAGTCCATTTCGCCCTGGCCTGGCGCTCCCAGCCGGCCATCATGGGCGTCTTGACCGCCCTTCGCACCAAAGCCGCGACTAGGGCGAAGACCACCGCCGCCCTTACGAGTCTGAAAGCTACTCGATACATATTGCCGTCCGATTTCTAGCGACTGTCCATAACTCCAAACGCAACTAGGCGTCCGCGAGTTACTCGTTCGACATCAAATCGTCCAGGCCCGGTCCCGCTGCGGTCATACCCATGACCGTACCGCCGGTTATTCACTCGACATTCATCAGGACCGCGTAGTCTCTGGCCCAGTGAAACCATCTCCGTTGCTTGCGCCGCGCCATGGACGCGCAGTCTGGACAGCCCGCCCTCGATCGCGTCGCGTCGATGAAGGCCATTGGCCGGGTGTACTCGGAGCCGCAGTCGAGGCATGTATATCGATTGTCAGCGATTCCGCCCATCGGTCGTCCTCCTGAACTGCCGCAGCCTCCTCGTGATTTTAATACAGCGTTTCTAGCCTGCCACCATGTCATCCTGAGCGAAGCGAAGGATCTCTCGATGTGCTGCTGAGGCCGGGATTCTTCTCCTCCGGCTCCGAATGACGGAAGTGGCGGTTCGTAATTACGGAGGTGGCCGCTGGGAAATGTGGCCAAATTGCTTGCGGTCGGGCGGCGTCCGTAACGATTTGCGGCGCAGTTTCGTTTAAGAGGTTGGCAGTGGAAAATCGACTTTTGAGTCGAGTGATCGAAAACACCGATCCAACAGGAATTCGCAAAGTGGAAATGCAAAAAGTTCGTGAGTCGGCCCTGGAATTGCGGACACTCGGGTTCAACGTTCACCAGGCGCTGGCGCTGGCGCTCTTGAAGAACGAGTGGCAGGCCAGGACTGCCGAGGCGCGCGCGATGGACGCGCCAGGCGATCCGGAGCAAGTTGAAACGTCGATGGAGGCGCCGCGCCAGCCTAACTGAGTCTCTCCCCTTCTCCCCAACCCGGCGAACGGGCGGCGCCCCAAAAAAGGGCGCCGCCCGTTTGTTTACCGGCGCGGCGCCGAACTCGAGCGCGCGCATGTAATTAGCGCAAGCCGCCCTGGTATCCTCGAAGGTAGGGTATTGGCGCGGACGCCCGCCGCCGGCCATGGAGGCTTGACTTCGGCTTATGCCTGATTACGACATGGTGGTGATCGGATCCGGTTCCACCGGCTTTCACGCCGCGCGAGTCGCTTCGATGCGGGGCAAGCGCATCGCCCTGATCGAGGGCGGGGACGACTTCGGCGGACTCTGCATCTTGCGGGGGTGCATGCCCACAAAGGCGATGCTCCGTTCGGCCGAGGTCATGCAGCTTATACGCGAAGCCGGCGAGCTCGCGATCGACGTATCCGAGCCTGTGCTGGACTGGCGAGGCGTGGTGGAAAGGCGCGACCGGCTCGTAGGCGGGTTTGCCGGCTACCGGTTCGACGCGGCGCGGGCGCTGCCGCGGGTGGATATCATCCGTGGTCTTGCTTCGTTCGAGTCGCCGTCGTCCGTGCGAGTCAACGGAGAACTGCTAACGGCCGACAGATTCGTGATAGCGACAGGCTCGGCCATCTGGAAGCCGCCTGCGCCCGGCCTGAGTGAGGTCGGCTTCATTACGAGCGACGACGCCCAGACTCTCGCCAGCTTGCCGAACAGCCTTCTGGTGTTCGGCGGCGGCGCAATCGCGATGGAGTTTTCTCAACTCTTTCAGCGTTTCGGAGTGCAGGTTACGGTCTTGCAGCGGAGTCCACATGTCTTGAGCAAGATGGATCAGGATATTTCCGTCGAAACCCGAAGAGTGCTCGAAAGCGAAGGTGTTCGCTTTGTTAACTCCGCGCGCGTAGTGCGCTTTGAAATGCGCGGCGGACTCAAAAGCTGCGTGGTCGAAACTCCGGCGGGCATCCAGCGCCTCAGCGCCGAGGAGGTCCTGTGCGCGGTTGGAAGGCGTCCGGCGGTCGAATCCCTCAATTGTGAACTGGCCGGTATTCGCTGCGACGACGGCTACGTAAGTGTCGATGAAACGCTTAAGACCTCGAACCCGCGAATCTTTGCCGGTGGGGACGTTATCGGCGGCCCGGCGATAAAAACGCGCCAGCTCGTGCACGTTGCCGTGCGCCAGGGCGAGATCATCGGCCACAATGCGTTTTCCGACGAGCCACGCAAATTCGACAGCCGGCTCATCCCGGAGGCGGTATTCACCGACCCGGCTATCGGCGTGGTTGGATTGACGGAGCATGAGGCGCGCGCCGAGGGACGCCGGATACTCACCGCGCTAAACAGGTTCGACGATCAGGGCAAGGCGATAATCATGAACCGGACGAAAGGCTTTGTGAAGATGATCGCCGACGCCGATTCAGGCGAAATCCTGGGAGTTCACGTCATCGGACCCGACGGCGCCGACCTGATTCACGAAGCGGTCGTGGCTATGTATTATCGCGCTACCGTGGCCGAGTTCGTCGAAATACCTCACCTGCACCCGACGCTGGCCGAGATACTGATTGATCCGGCGGAGGACATTCTGGACCAGATGTTAAACATGTCGGCGCCGCGCCAGGTCGAACCGAGCGCAGTGGCGAGCTGAAGAGACTCGAATCGGATTGGCGGGCGGCGAGATAAATCTTCAGGCGGGTGGTAAGTCGTCGGCGACGCGCCAGATCGCGCGCAAGCGGCGAGATATTCGCGAGCGCATGAGCTTGGCCGTGCTTACGTCGTGGGAGCGATGCGGGACCGACGACCATGCCCTGTTTCGGATCGAAAAGAAGGGCGGCGAGCCGTTTTTCGAATTCAAGGCGGGCCAGTACGCGCAGCTTGCGTTTTGGGATCAGCCCCAACAGGATACGCGCCCCCGACAGTTTTCTATCGCTTCGCCGCCGCATACGCTCGATCATCTTGAGTTCTACGCGATCCTCGTACGCGATATGCCCGAAAACCCCGGAGGGCTTGGCATTTTTACCGGCGCGCTCTGGAACCGTAACATCGGCGACGAGATTCTGTTCATGGGGCCGGCTGGGCGCTTCACCCCCGATCGGACCGTCGAGCGCGATATCTTTTGCATCGCCACGGGGACCGGTCTCGCGCCATTCGTATCGATGGCGCGCGAGATGTGGGAAGACTACCGAAAGAACGGCCCGCTGCAACGGCGGCTCACCATCATTCACGGCGTGTCTTACACACGCGAACTCGGATATCGAAATCTCCTGGAGGAGATGGCGGCGGAGCCCGATTTTGGGTTGGCGTACGTTCCGACGATCAGCCGTGCCGACCAGGACGGCGACTGGTCCGCTGAACTCGGGCGGGGGCGGGCCAACGATGCGTGCCGCCTGCTATTGGGACATCCCGGGGCCGGTCGCGTAGCCCCGGTTATTTCCGATGAATATCGCGGCCTGCTCACCGACCGGCTGAAACCGGAGAGCGCCAGCGTATATCTTTGCGGCAATCCCGATATGATCGCCGACTGCCAGGGACTCCTCGCCGACCGCGGTTTTCGCTCAGGCGGCAGGGATTCCCAGATCATCACGGAAGACTATTGGTAGAAGACGCGCCGAAACGCATCGTCGTAGGAGGTCGAGGAACATGGTTGCCATGCTGACGCCGGAGCAGCTAGACGAGCTCCGGGAGATCGACAGTCCGACGATCTCGAACGCGATTGAAACGTTTGACGTGAGAGACCGGTTCGAAGGGTATCTCGGTCCCGAAATACGGTGCGTTTTCCCCGATATGAAGCCCATGGTTGGCTACGCCGTTACGGTGACCATCGAGAACGTCGCTGCCGGCGAATGCGCAAACGGCGCGAGGCGGTTCGATTTCTTTAACGCTCTCGAGGCCGCGCCCAAGCCGGCGGTCTGCGTTTTCAAAGATATCTCCAGCAACCCGCGCCGCGCCTCCCAGTGGGGCGAGGTGCTCGCAACGACCTCGAAGGCTCTCGGCGCTCTCGGAGTCGTGACCGACGGCGCCGTGCGCGACATCGAGGAGGTCCGCGGGATCGGCGGCTTTCACTATTTTGCTCAGGGAGTCTGCGTGTCGCACGGCGAGCTTCGAATGGTGGACGTCAACGTGCCCGTTGAGATCTCCGGTTGCAGAATCGAGCCGGGCGACCTGGTCCACGGCGACGTGAACGGCGTGGTCCTCATTCCCAATGACGTGGCCGGCAGGGTGGCCGAAGCCGCCGCGGGCATTTACGAGCATGAGGGGAAGATGATGGAGGCGTTCAGAAAGCCTGGCCTGACCGCTGAGAAGGTCCGGGAAATCTTCTCCTACTGAGTAACGTCGCCCGAGGGCGGCCGGCGGTGAGCGGCGCCGAGTCCCGTCGCGCCTCGTCTTCGGACGAGCGCGTAGCCGAAACGGAGAGGCGTCCCGCTCCCCCCGCCCCGCCGCCCCTCAACGTGCCTCGCCTGCGCCGTTTGCTGGCGGGAAACGGTCTTGCGAGAGAGGTGATTTATCGGCCCCAAACGGAGTCGACGAACGACGACGCGCTGGCGGCGGCGCGCGACGGCGGCTCCGAGGGGACTCTGTTTGTAACCGATTTCCAGACGCTGGGACGGGGTACGCGGGGACGGTCGTGGCGCTCGCCCCGGAACACGTCGCTCTTGCTCTCGACCATCCTTCGCCCCCGACGTACGCTCAAGCCGGTGGAGCTAACGCAGGTTGCGGCGCTTGGATTGTGCAACGGACTCAGGCGCGGCGCCGGCCTGAACGTCAGAATCAAATGGCCGAACGACGCGATGGTCCGGGACAGGAAAATCGGGGGCGTGCTGGTCGAACCGCTGCCGGGTCCCACGGCGGGCGCGGTTATCGGGATCGGCGCAAATGTCAACGTCGCCGCGAGCGAGCTTGGCCTGGCGGACGGGAGCGCGGCGAGCGTGCTCGACGAGACCGGATCGCGGTGCGACCGCGAACGTCTCATCGCCTCGGTAGTGGACGCGCTGGACCGGAGCTATCGAGCGCTGGAAAGCGGTACGTCGCTCTTCGAGGAGTGGACCGCTCTTTCGGCGGTGATCGCGCGGGAGGTCGCGCTGCGGTCGGGGACCTCTTTGCACCTCGGCACGGTGAGCGGCTTCGGCGTCGGCGGGGAGCTGGTCCTCGACTGCGACGACGGCATTCGGCGGAGCTTCAGCGCCGGTCGTTTGGAGATGCGTCCAGTCCTTGCCGAATAGGCAAAGTATGTTCGGCGCTGAGGTGATACGCCGGGCGTCCATGACGCGCCGCCGCATATTCCGCAGCCAGCGGAACGAGTAGCGCATCCCGGTTAGCCGAGTGCGCTTACTCCGCTTTCATCCTTTCGACAGCTTCGATGACGGCGGCGCAGATGTACTCGTTCTGCTCGTCGGTCATAAGCGGTTGAATGGGGACGCAGAAGAGCCGCTCGCCCAGTTCGTCCGATATCGGAAGCGTTTGGCCGGCGGTGGTCTCCCGCAAGATGTGCCGTTCGGGGCGATCCGCCGGGCCTCGGCCCGCATAAGCCGGCGGGTTCGCGACGATGCAGCCCACGCCGTAGTCGTCCTTGAGGATTTGCAACATGCGGTCCCGCTTCTCGCCCGCCCACTCGTTCGGAACCAGGCAGGTATAGAGATAGTAGGTATGCACGCAGTCAGGCGGCTCATAAGGCAGCGTAAGTTCGGCAACGTCGGCGAGCATTTCCGTGCGCTCCCGAGCTACCCGCGCCCGCCTGGCCAGCATCTCGTCGAGCCTTCGAACCTGAACCAGACCGACCGCCGCCTGCACTTTGGTGATCTTGTAGTTGGATCCCCATTCGCCGGTCTCGCCGCCGAATTGGCGGAATCCGCGCAACCGGCGAGCCAGCTCCGGATCGTCGGTGGTTACGGCCCCGCCTTCGCCGAGCGTCGTCATCAGCTTCTGGGTGTGAAAGCTAAAGATGGTCATCCAGCCCTTCTTGCCAATCCGCGTGCCGCGGTATTGGCCGCCGCAAGCGCGGGCGGCGTCGCCTATCACCTTCAGGGGTCCGTGCACGGGATGGGGGTGCATGTCGGCGATGTCGAGCAAGTCGTCCATGGGCGACGAAAGGCCGTTCATGTGAACGGGATATATCGCCCGCGTGCGCGGGGTTATGCGGCTCTCCACGTCGGACGGATCGGCTTGCAGCGTGCGGGGATCGACCTCGCACCAGATAACCTGGCCGCCTTGCCCTACCACCGACATCGGAGCGGCTTTGAAGTTGATCGCCGGGACAATCACCTCGTCGCCGGGCTCCAGGTCGAGGGCCATCATCGCCATGTCGAGTCCGGGTCCCGCGCCGTTTATCGAAATGGCGAATTCGGTTCCGCAGAATTCGGCGAACGCGTCCTCGAAATCGGTTATCTCCTTGGTTATGAAGCCGAAACCGACGTGCCAGTCCATGGACTCCCGCATCGTCGCCACGACAGCCGCTATTTCCTCCTCGGTGTAGTAGCCGCCAAGCAGAGGCTCGCCCGTCAAGGGAGGATCGGGTTTTCCGGCGCTCAGTATCTCTTTTCGGACGTCTGTCTCGATCATTGGAACTTCCTTGGAAACGCGCTTGGCGCTCTGCTCCTTGAGAGGCGGCGCCGATTAGCTTACATGGCGGGCGGTCAGAATTCGCTCGCCCGCATTATGCAAGGCGCCCGTCGCGGCGCGGAAAAGGCCAGATCGGACCGCTGCCGTCTAGCCGTCTCCGGTCATTACGATGCCTAAAACCGTTGCTCCGGCGTCATTGAGCGAACCCCGCACGTTTACGGCGTCGGCGGTCTTGCTCTTGCCGTGCGCGGCCACCAGGATCGTCGCGTCCACGAGCGGGGCCACCGGCGCCGCCCCGCCGTCGGAAGCCGGATTGTCGCCAACCGCGACCACCCACTTCCCCGCCTGCTTGAGCTTGCCTAGCAAGCGCTCGAAAGCCAGCGACGCGAGCAGGTCGGCGGAGAGACTTTCGTTCGCTCCGGCAGCCAGCAGGCCGAGGCCCGGCATGACCGACTGAATGGCAGGCGGTTTGGAAGAAGCCCCGCCAGTCAGCGCTTCGGCAAGGCCGGGGCCTTGATCCTTTGCAAATGCCTCGTGCGCGCTGGGGCAAGTGAATTGGGCGTCGATCAAGACCACGTCGTAGCCCGGCGCGGCCAGGCTGGTCGCCACGCCCACCGCGACTGCGGCGGAATCGTCTCGCTCCGAAACCGGAAGTATCAGGATGCTCTTCGGTTCGCTTCTACCCAGCGAGGCCAGGATGCTGGCCCGGAGCTTGCGAAATCCCGCAACGTTTCCCGGCGACTTGGCGTATTCGGAAATCGAGGCGCCGCTCGATGTCACTTCGGGTCTCCCGTTTCTGTTTTCGATTCAGGCCTGTTGCGCGCCTGGGGCTGGTTCAACCAGCCGAGCAGCGTCGTGATCAAAGTGCTCGACAAGAGGCCGAGCGCCGCTCCGATAGCCGCGGCGATTTCGGGGCGCGGCTGCGACGGCCTGGTCGGAGTCCGGGCCGGGTCCATCTGCTCGATGTCCAGCGCCAGCTCGTCGGGGGCGTCGCGGAGCGACTTTGCGGCCTCCTCGACGAGCACGCGGGCCAGTCCGTTTACTACCGACGCGGCCCGTTCCGGTTGGGAGTCCTCGAACTCCAGCAGCACCCGCATCTCCTTTGGGACCGCCCTGGCGCTGGCGTTCTCCGAGATTTGCCTCGGCGAAAGGCTGCCGGACTCGCCGCCTTCAAGCTTCGCCGCGAACGATTCCGACTCGATCCACGCCGCGAAGTTAGCCCCGATCCGGTCCGCCGCCTCGGCCGTGTCCACGTCGGCGACTCGGGGGCGCAATGACACGCTAGTGGTGGCCGCGTAACGCGTCTCCTGCGTGAGAGCGACTGTCAGCGCAACGATAGCGCCCACGACTCCCGCCGCGACGATAGCCCCGACCGCCAGCCCGTTGCCGTTCAACAAGGCTCTCCAGCGAACCGTTGAGCGGTCCATGTCTCGGGCTGCGGTCAATCTAGCCGCGCCAGCAGCTTGATTCCCAACAACTCTTCGACATCCTCCGAATACAGGCGGCCCCGAGCTGCGTCCCACCAAACCACCAGCGCCGCCACCGCTATCACCGCAACCGCCAGCTTCAGGATTATGTCGAACGTGACTGCCAGAATGCCTGGTCGGCTGGCGCTGGCAGCGAGATCGATTATCGTTAGGTCGGCCACTTCCTGAATTGTTGGATAGAACAGCTCGGCCTCGTCTGCAAGCGCCGTCGCGGCCAGGTCGATCAATTGCGCCGCCTGCGACCGGTCGCGCCACCGAAGCACGAGTTTCAAACCGCGATGACTCCGATCCGACGTGAGCGCCCCGGCCAGCGCGTCTACGTCGATTAGCGCGCCGTACCGCTCCTGATAGCGCTGCGCCACCAGACCGGCGAAGGCGTTCCCGTCAACGATGCGGCCAAGGTCGTCGACGATGAAGTCGCTGGTCGATGCCCTGCTGAACTCAACGTTGTACTGCCCCGACTGTGAGCCGGCGGGAATCTTCGCCGCAACCAGCACCTCGGTTCCGGCAACGTACACTCCGGGCCCCCACGCATTCCACGCGATCGATCCCGCCAGCGCGGCGACTATCACGACCGCTACAAACGCCCGCGCGCGGAGCAGCATGTTGCCCAGCCTCCCAGCCTGCAATCCGCTAGCCTCCCGCCCTCGAAGCAACTGCGCCGCCCGCGCTCCGGTACTTCTGATGCTCGGAGCGGGCGGTCTCTACGAATCGGACGAATCGCTTCGTAAAGACGCCTTCGCCAAACCGCTGCGCGTTCGCGTTCATTTCTCTCGGAGAATAGCGGGAATCGTCGAATCGGCTAAGGACCGCCGTTAGCGAATCGACCGTGGGTTTGTCGAAGAACTCCCCGGTCCGGCCTTCTATAACGGTCTCTAGCGCGCCGCCCGCGCCGTAGGCTACGACGGGCCTGCCGGAGGCTTGCGCCTCGACGGGAACGATGCCGAAATCTTCCTCGCCGGGAAAGATCAGAGCCTTGCATCGAGCCAGGTGATGTTTGACCTGTCGGTCGTTCAGTTGCCCAAGGAATTCGACGGTTGGCCCCGCGATCGACCTCAACGATTCCAGATCCCGGCCAGAGCCTACAACCTTCAACGGCAGGCCCAATTTCGCGCAGGCGGCCACGGCGAGGTCGATTCGCTTGTAGGGCGCCAGCCGCGATACCACGAGGAAGTAGTCGTTGATATCGGTACTCGGAGTGAACGAGTCGACGCCCACCGGTGGATAGATGATTTCGGAGTCCCGTCCATAGCGGTCTTTTATCCGGGCGGCGATGGCATTCGAGATCGCGACAAACCGGTCCACGCGCCCGGCCATCTTGCGGTCCCAGCGCCGCAGGGCGATCAGCAACGGAAGAATGGCGAGCCGAAGGGCGGGTCGGATGTTCTCTCGCGCCAGGTACGCGGCGGCATTCCACACGAACCGCGTGGGCGTAAGGCAGTAGCAGACGTGCACGCTCGAAGCGGGGGTCCTGACGCCTTTGCAAAACGCGCTCGCGTTGCTGATTACGACGTCGAACCCCTCGATCCGCATTCGGTCGAACGCGGTTGGGAACAGGGGCAAATACCAGCGGTGCCGCGTCAGCACGCCGGGCAGCTTTTGCATCGCGGAGGTCCGTACCTGCTTTTCACCGAACTCCGCGGCGACCAGATCGGGGCCATAGATCGACGTGAAGATCGGAGCTTCCGGATACATGGTCCCCAGGGTCAGCAGCACTCGCTCGGCTCCCCCCATCTGATTGAGCCAGTCGTGGACGAGCGCAACTTTCAATGTACGGCGCGCGGCGTGCTGATTTGCTGGCCTTCCCCTCAGTAGGCGCCGTCGCCGCGAATAACGGCTGGAATGGTGCGGGCCAGAATCTTGAGGTCCAGGCCGATCGACCAATGGCCTATGTAGTAGGTATCCATCATCACCATCTCTTCGAACGTCAGGTTGCTTCTGCCGCTGATTTGCCAGAGACCAGTCATGCCCGGTGGCGCTTCCAGGCGGTTTTGAGCCCAGGAGTCGTATAGCGCCACCTCCTCGGGAACCTGAGCGCGAGGACCGACCAGGCTCATCTCCCCTCGAAAGACGTTGATTAGCTGCGGGAGCTCGTCGACGCTCGTCTTTCGCAAGAACCCCCCGATCCGCGTTCTGCGGGCGTCGTCCCGCCGTTTGAAGAGCAGTTCCGATTGAGTGTCCGGATAGTAGTCCTTGCGCAGCTCCTCGGCGTCCTTGACCATGGATCGGAACTTGTAGAGATAGAACGGTTTTCCGGCTCTTCCAATTCGCTTCTGTCTGAACAGAACACGTCCGCGTGAATCGAGCTTGATAGCCAGCGAGACAAGCAGGATCAGGGGCGAAAGCGCCACCAGCGCCAGGGTTGCGGCCGTCAAGTCGAGCATTCGCTTCTGGGCGCGCCGGAATCCCGTAATGCTGCTTGGCGTCAGCGTTACAAGCGGAATCCCCGCAATGTTGTCGATGTCGACTCTGCCTGTCTGAAGCTCCACGAGGTCGGGCACGATGGAGATTGACACTCTGGCCTGTCTGCACGAGGCGATAGCGCGGGCCGCTGTCTCCGTCGCGGCGGGCGGGAGCGCCAGGAACACCCGGTCGAGATTGTGCAACTCACAAAGCGCTTCCAGATCTTCTACGGCTCCGAGACGCTTGAACCGGCCAAAGTTGCGTCCGTTCTTGCGGGCGTCGTCTACGAACCCGAGCAGCCGCAACCCCAGACCGGACGTGGCGTACATCTGCTGCATCAGCATTTTGGCGGCATTGCCGGAGCCAACCACCACGACGTTTTCGATGTCCAGCCCCCGGCGCTGCCGCCAGGCGGCCGCGGAGCGAACGATGAAGCGTGAAATGGAAACCGCGCCCACCGAGCAAACGAATAGATATCCGAACATCAGGCGCGAAAAGAACACCGGCCTGAAGAGGAAGAAAACGACGATCACCGCAGCCGTCGCGAAGATAAGCGAGTTGGTCAGGCTTGGAGCTTCATCCAGCCACGTCAACCGGCGCCCCCTTTCGTAGGCGCCGTGCAGGTAGAGCTGAAACAGGGCCGCCACGCCGAAGCCGAGGCCGACGGGCCAGTACGCGCCAAGCGGCGCAAACTGAAACGACGTGAGTTCAGGGCCAAGCTTTAGTCCGTAGCGGAGCCAGTGGGCAAGAAAGAATGCGCCCGCGAGCGACGCGGCATCGCCGGCAAACGCTACCCAAGGCCATACTTTTCGAGAGAGCCTGCTTTTGGGGAGCGTCGATTCGACCGCCGAAGCGGGCTGTGCGGGGCCGTTTTCTAGCTCTTGCGGAGAGCGTATTCGTAAGCTTCGAGGCATCGGGCGGCGGCTATCTCCCACGAGAACAAGGATGCTCGCGCGGTCCCGCGCTCCCGCAATTCCCCCCGGCGCGATACGGAATTGACCAGCTCAGCCAGCGCATCGGCAATCTGTTCGACCGAATCCGGCTCAACCGTAACACCAGCGTCGCCAACTACCTCCGGCAGTGAAGAAGTCGATGAGGTTATGACCGGCGTGCCGCATGCCATTGCTTCCAGCGCGGGCATCCCGAATCCCTCGTAAGCGGAGGGATATACGAAGACCTGAGCGGAATTGTACCAAAGGGGCTGTTCCTCCCTGTCGACGTAGCCGACCAGATGAACTTCGCCTGCCAGGTTTTCCTCTTCGATGGCAAACTCAATTTCCCGATACCCCCATCCCTTTGCGCCCGCAATTACCAGCGGCCCGTCATAGGCGCCCGCGCGCCGCAGCCTTCCGAACGCGCGAACCAGCGCCGGTATGTTCTTTCTGGGTTCTAACGTTCCGAGATACAAAATGAAACGGTCGGGAAGACCTTTTCTGGCCCTGAAGCTCGTTATTTGCGCTTCGGACGCTGGTCGCATGTCAGGATCGAAACCCGGGTACACGACCCGTATCTTTTCGTCCGGAATGCGGAATATTCGCGATATGTCGTCCCGCGTCGCTTTGGAATCCGCGACGATGGCCCCCGCGGCCGCGGCGGACCTCTGGCTCATGAACCGCAGGAAGATCCGCCGTCGCAGCGGATGCGCCCACGGGGTGGTGAGATACGACAGATCGTGAATCGTCAGGACCTGGGCCGCGGCGCTGAACAGCGGAGACACGTTGAGGAACGAGTGTACGAGGTCAAGCTGACGTAATGCGGCGTGAAACGGCAATGCGAACTGTTCCCACAAAATCCGGGCCGGAGTTCGCGTAGTCGGCATCGTCGTTCTCACGAGTTTCGCTCGGCCAGCCGACTCGTACGGATTTTCACCCACGCCGCTGTTGGCGAATACCACGTATTCGTGGCTCGCCGATGAGATCAGCGCGTTAGTCAGTCCCTTGGTGTAACGGGACACTCCGGCGTTGCGCAGCCCGCCGCTGGTGAACATGACGAGCGCGTTGAGGCCGACTCTCAACCTTCTTCACCGCCGCCGCCCGCCGTTATGGCGAAACCTTCTCCGCATAACAATGGCGGGGTCGGGGTGAATCCCCGACCCCGCCGGGTCTTCTCGAAACTAGCCGGTTTCCGCTGCGCCGATCGCCTCTTGCGTGATGGGATCGAAAATGTGCATGGTGTTCATGTCGAAGATCAGCTCATATTCGGTTCCGACGGTTGCCTCCGTAC
This sequence comes from Chloroflexota bacterium, assembly GCA_965263025.1. Lineage (GTDB taxonomy): Bacteria > Chloroflexota > UBA11872 > UBA11872 > VXNJ01 > JAPOVO01. The sequence continues at coordinate 2,402,537 of OZ253578.1, forward strand.
GCGGGTCGACTCGGGCGATGAAGGAATCTTCGCCCACGACCATGTACAGGTAGACCTCGCTGCCCAGCGGCTCGAGAACGTCGACCTGACCTCGAATGCGCTGGTCCAGCGTGACGCGGCTCGGAGCAAACACCGGGTCGAACATGTCCTCGGGGCGCAGACCGAAAATCACGTCCTTGCCCAGGTAGTCGGCGTACTTTGCCCGCCGGTCCGGCGGAACGCTCAGCGTCACCCCACCGCTGATGAGATCGATTCTCATGTCGTCCACGCTGCCGGCTACCTTGGCGTCGAAGAAATTCATCGAGGGGCTTCCGATGAATCCGGCGACAAACATGTTGGTCGGGTTGTCGTAAACGCCCTGCGGGCTTCCGAGCTGTTGAAGGACGCCATCCCGCAGCACCGCGATCCGCGACCCCATCGTCATGGCCTCGGTCTGGTCGTGCGTAACGTAGACCACAGTCGTCTGAAGCCGTTCGTGCAGCCTGATCAACTCGGCCCTCGTCTGGACGCGCAGCTTGGCGTCGAGGTTCGAAAGCGGCTCGTCCATCAGGAAGACTTTCGGCTCGCGGACGATGGCGCGCCCCAGCGCAACACGCTGGCGCTGACCACCAGAAAGCTGCTTGGGTTTGCGGTCTAGCAGTTCGCCGATAGCCAGCAGTTCGGCGGCTTCCTGAACGCGGCGCTCGATTTCCTTCTTGGGCGTCTTGCGCAGCTTGAGGCCGAACGCCAGGTTGTCGTACACGCTCATGTGCGGGTACAGCGCGTAGCTCTGGAACACCATGGCGATGTCACGGTCTTTCGGAGCTACGTCGTTTACGAGCCTGTCACCGATGTAGATGTTGCCGTCGGTGAGCTCTTCGAGGCCTGCGATCAGACGCAGGGTTGTGGACTTTCCGCACCCGGAGGGTCCAACCAGGACCAGGAATTCGCGGTCCAGAACTTCGATGGTTACGTTGTTGACCGCGGTCACTTCCCCAAAACGTTTGGTGACCCGGTCGAGAGTTACGCTTGCCAAATGAGCACTCCTCTTGTCTATTGACGTCCCGACCGTGTGTCGAGACGTTGACTTACCGTCTTGTTCCCCCTCTGGCTACCGGAACGGACGGCCCGGCAAAATCAGAACTGTTCGGCAAAAGCCGCATTTTGCCAGCGAGGATCGCTCCTGGGGAGCGATTACTCCGAAAGGCTCTTCCCCCTCCATTTCAACGAATTTTCCGAAGTTTCTGAATGTACCACCCGCGAGGATTTGCGGTCAACGGAGAAGGACATGAACGCATTCCGTAGATATGGGCTAGCAAACCAGTAAAAAGTAGGGCCTTGGATTCTTGCTGGGCGCTAGGATGAGGCGGTCTGAGGATTGGCAGGTCTCCGCATGTACTGAGCGACCTGACCGTATATGCCGCCCTCCAACTCGGCGGGACTTGCATGCTCAATGTCTTCAAGTCGGCCGACTTTGCTAGTCCAGCAGCCTGTACTTAGCTGACGCGCGGCGTGTGTGACACCGTTGGGCGACTGGTAGATTGCGACCTTCTCAAAGCCATGTTCCAGAGCACCGTTAGCGCACGGCTCGTAGCCAAGAGTGCCGAACGCCGCCATGAACGCCGCGAGGTCACTCTCCATAGGAGCTCCCGGTGGCCAATAGGAATCGTGGTCAGGCCACCACCAGCGAGTTTCGGTGCCTGCAGCCCAAGCTATGCAGTTGTAACGTTCGTCTGGAGGGCTTGTTATGCTGAAGTCATTGAGAGTCGGAAACAGGCAGCGCAGCTGATCAGCCACGTTTTCGTTCTCCGGAACCAGCGTCAGATATAGCGCCGGTTCTTGCCCCAGTCGAGCCAAGCGGCCGTCATGGCTTGAATATCCCCGCGGTCTTCATGACGTACCGGAGACTCTCTGGCAATGGACCTGAGCGCCCGGAACCACTGTGCCTGCGAGTCCTCTAGGTCTCGCAGGATCATAGGAATGGCCTCCCTACCCATTCCTATGATCTCTTGGTACGCATGATGCTCGACAATCATGGTTAGCGAGGACAAGTGTGCCGTTTCCAGCTTCCATTTGGAAGCCAGTTCTTCAAACTCAGCCTGGACATCTGCCACGGCGTTAACATCGTCTATCGTAGGAAAGAGATTCTCGATAGTCTGGGCCAAGCCATCAATCACCCCAGGGCTAAGTGGTGCATACCACGGGCCGACTGCGCTAGTGTCAGGTTCGTCATCTACCTGACTCCATCCTGAGTGCGATGAGCCATCCTGTGTCAGTTCTATCAACGTTAGCGTTGTCATGATGTCGTCGGCGAATTGTCCCGTGGAATGCTCAGATCAATCTTCCGCCACTCCTCAATCTTAGTACCAATCCACTGATGTAGACTGACCGCTTCGCTCATGCTCATCAATACCTCGACTTCACACTCGCGCTGGATGCTATCGGGTGCATCACGGCTGATTTCAGGTCCGATCTCCCCCTCGGATGTCACTTGGTGTGTAACTTTGCGTGGTAGTGACCGCCGCTCTGAGAAAATGGTTATTGAGAGTTCCTGATGCGGTGTGATACCGCCCCACGCTCCATTAGCATGGACAACCCTGAAGAAGGGGCTACGAACGAAATCGAAACTGATTCGTTCGGGACGCTTCTTGGCACTCATGTCCACAACTCCCTTCCGTCGGCGAATTGATTCTAGGTGAAGAGCTCTCCCAGACGCAGTCAGGACATCGGATTCCGCCGTTCAGGTCACATATGCTACAACAACAGTCCTGACCGCCAGGCCGCCGATCAGGACTTCGCCCCGGTCAACTCTCGGTAGGTCAACCGCTTTCTGTATATCGCGCGAGCCATGGCCGCGATGATGCTCCGCCTTGGCGCTCGCTCCAGGCGAAGCACTCGGCGAGGAACCTCTCGAACGCGGTTAAGTCGATCGCCCGGAACATGTTGTCATTAAAGTCGTTGAACAGGGAACTACCAGCTATTGAATAGCCATCGGGCCCGGCGGTAGTTCCTTAAATCGCCAAGAATAGCTCTCGATTTCGGCGATGGATTCGCCGTTATGTTGCACCTCATAGCGGTGTGGACTGTCAGACTGGCCCACTCGATCAATCAGCTTGTCTCCGCGTATCTCCATCGGCGTATTTGAGTAGGCTTCGATGAAGCAGTATCTCCCGTCTTTTTCACAAACCACTTTTCCCGGCATTCAGTTCCTCCTAGCCGAACGTAACCAAACCTAAGCCGCCTTGGGCATGACCGGTACGCGCCCGGTGAAGTAGTCCTCGATCGCGTATATCTGGATCACCGGCGATTGCACGACAGGGCCCGCGCTGGCGGCGGCTTAGCTTAAGCAAGTCCCCAACCACACAAGCAGAATACTACGCCGAATATGACCAAACATACTTTCAAGGCTGTTTGTAGTTTGCTTGGTTTTTTCGATTGCAAAGAGCCAACGCCTTTGGCGTCTGCTTCGGCAAGCAACTTGATATCTACCGGTATTTCAATCCTGCTTCCCGTAGTCCATGGTTCGTGCTCATAAATAGGCATCCACCCGCGCCTACACCGCGTTCGCCGCATCGTCAAAGCCACCGTTTTTCAAAGTTCACAGGGTAATTTTCAAGAATTCGTTGAATGTGCGGCCATTTCCACCTGTTCCGTCATCGCCGAAAAGCATGTTTCGTGGGAGCAGGGCGGTTCGCGAACCGCCCTGCGTGATGTCCGAATGACGGAGTCTGGCTTCCCGCGTGCGCCGAAATGACCGAACGGCGCGGCAAGGACGGCGGGGTCGCCCTTTGCTCTAGGTCCCGCCGCCGGTCGCTACCGGGGCTTCCCTCCGAATTCGCCACTCCCTGGTCAGAGTTTGGGAATAGTGCATGTGCGCGTACGAGCCGTTCAGGGCGAACAGCTCGTCGTGAGTTCCGACCTCGTCGATGCTTCCATCGCGCAGGAAGACGATTCTGTCCGCGTTGCGGATGGTCGACAGCCGGTGGGCTATCACCAGCGTCGTGCGCTGTTCGGCCAGCCGGCTTAGCGCCTGCTGGATCTCGAATTCGGACTCCACGTCAACCGAAGACGTGGCCTCGTCGAGCACCAGCACTGGAGCATCCTTGAGCAACGCTCTGGCGATGGAAATCCGCTGCTTCTCGCCGCCGCTGAGCCGGATTCCGCGTTCTCCGATCACTGTGTCGTAGCCCTTGGGCGTAGCCATGATGAAGTCGTGCGCATTAGCGGCGGTTGCGGCGGCTACAAGCTCCGCGTGGGTGGCGTCGGGCCGCCCGATGAGCAGATTCTTGCGAATGGTCTCGTTAAACAGAAACACGTCCTGCATCACCATCGCGATTCCCGATCTCAGAAACTTCAGCGGCAGATCGCGGACGTCGATCCCGCCCACCAGAATCTGGCCGTGGTCGGGATCGTAAAAGCGGGGAATCATGTTTACGGTGGTGGTCTTGCCGCTGCCGGTCGGTCCCACGAGCGCCACGACCTCGCCTTCCTCTACTCGGAAACTCATGTTCCGCAGCACGGCCTGTTCGTCCTTGTACGCAAAGCTAACGTTCTTGAATTCAATGTCCCATCCGGGAGTTCTGGGCGCGGCGGCTCCGGGCTTGTCGCGGATTCGCGGTTTGATGTCCCACGCCTCGAACACCCGGTCGGAGCTGGCGAGGGCGGTCTGCAATTGCTCGTTCGCGCGAGCCAGATCGAGCACCGGTTTGTAAATCAAAGCCAGATAGAAGATGAACAGGAACAGATCGGCGGCCGACAAGTCCCCGGCCATCGCGGCCTGCCCGCCAAACCAGAGCAGCAAGATCATGCCCAGCCCGGAGACGAACTCGACCGCTGAGTTTGGAATCGTGGTGAACTTGTTGGCGCGCACGATGTCCTTGTGGAAATCGTAGCTGGCGTCCCGGAGCTCCTCGGCCCGTTCGCTTTCGCGGGTGAACGACCGAATCACGCTTATGCCCTGAAGGTTTTCCTGATACGTGGAGGTCACCGCGCCGAGCTTCTCCCGCGTGCCTCTCCACATCGTGCGCAGCTTGGGGTTCAGCCAGGCGGTTATCCATATCAGCGCCGGGACCGGAACGAAGACGAGCAGCGCGAGCTGCCAGTTGATGAACAAGAGCACGATCGTCATTCCCAGCGGAATGGTGATGCTGAGCACGACCATCTGAACGGCGTGGGCGATGAAGTTCTCCAGCGCCTGCATGTCGCTGACGCCTTTCGAAATCAACTCGCCGGTCCTCTGCTCGGCGAAGTAATGCGCCGACAGCCTCTGCAGCCGCGTATAGAGGCCCATCGTCATCCGATGCAATGCCCCATAGGCGGCAACGTGCGCCCAATAGCGGTCGACGTAGTTGAAGATGCCGCGAAGGATGTACATCCCCGTCATTGCGGCGACGACGACGGCCAGCCCGGTCACCGTCCCTTCGCCCTCGGTCACCCACACGATTATCTGGCGTATGAAAATCGGGGGAATGACGTTCATGGCCGTGTAGGCGAGTGCGGCCAGCACGGACACGACGAACATCAGCCGATAGCCGCTCATCACGGCCCAGACTCTTTGGCCAAATATCAGCATATGGATGCATTCCCGTTCTATGTTTACGTGCGCCCCGGCACAGGAGACTATTTTAGAGTGACCCGCCCGCTAATTTCGAGCCGGTCGGGCCGCCTGTGCCCACTAGCGGAAATGTACCATTAGCGAGCGCGCCGGTTATCGCGGATCAAACTGTTCAACCGCCTCCGGGATTCAATTCGACCGGGAGGAACGTGAGGCCCTCGACTTCGATGTCAGACACTTTGGAAACCGAGTTCATTTTCTTTGACGCCTTCGGGACGCTGTTTGGCTTCGGCGGCAAGGCGGATCCGCCGCGCGATTTCAGGCGGGGGCTTGCGTCGAACGGCGTCGACGTATCCATTGACGCGGCCCGGACGGCGATATTCAAGGAAATGGCGTACTTCCGGGAACGCCAGCGGAACGTCCGAACTCGTGACGAATTGAAGAGACTCCAGCTAGATTGCGCTCTGCTCACCATCGACGCGCTCGGTGGACCAGAGACTTGCCCACTCGCGCCCGAGCGCGTGGCGCAACTACTGACCGACACCTTTCCGAGCGTGGCCTTCCCGGAAGTTAGGCCGGCTGTCCGGCTGGCGCGCGACAGTGGGGCGGGTGTGGGAGTGCTGAGCAACTTCAGCTACATGCTGCCGCTCATTCTCGAAGATCTCGGGCTTCTCGGACTGTTCGACTGTGTCGTGTTTTCGGCGGAAGTGGGCGTCGAAAAGCCCGATCCCGCGATTTTTCTTGAAGCGGCGAGGGTTGCGGGCGTTGAACCTCAAGACGCGGCGCTTATAGGCGACACCTACGACGAAGACGTGCTCGGCGCGCGTTCGGCGAACATGAACGTGGTCCTGCTCGAGCGTTCGGGCCGGAGTCAGCGCGATGACGTTCCGGTCGCGCGCGATCTGATCGAGGCGGTGAAGCTGCTGGTCGGCTCTCAGGCGAGCGCGTCTAGTCGATCTTCCGCATAAGGCCGGCCATTTCTATTCCGGCCTGACCGGCCATATAGCCGCGATTGGAATCGTCGGGTCGCGTTCGGACCAAAGCTTGCTCTCTGTTGTCAACGGTCAGTATGCCGAATATGGCCGGAACGCCGCTACGCAGTCCGGCTTCCATGATCCCTCGCGACGCCTCGCCGGCAACGTAATCGAAATGCGGCGTGTCGCTTCGCAACACCACGCCCAGGCAGATAACGGCGTCGTAGCGGCCGCTTTGGGCCTGCCGCGTTGCGACCAGCGGAATCTCAAATGCGCCGGGCACCCAGACCACGTCGGCGTCCTCGCCGTCCAGGCCGGCGTCTTCGAGCGCGCGCAGCGCGCCGTCCAGCAGCGAAGACGTAAATTCTTCGTTCGTGCGGGAAACGACAACGGCGAAGCGCCCCCCGCCGTCCGCGGCTGCTTCCTCTTGCGTTCGCGTCATCTACCTGGCCCGGCGCCGGTCAGCCAAGATGGTGGCCGAATTTGGCGGCCTTGGTCGCGAGATAGCGTTCGTTTTCCAGGCCGGGCTCGATTATCAGCGGAACGCGCTCGACGATCTCGAGCCCGTAGCCTGATATCTCGGCTCGCTTCCGCGGATTGTTGGTAAGAAGCCGGATCTTGGACAGTCCGAGCTCGGTGAGGATCTGAGCGCCGATGCCGTAGTCGCGCTGGTCCGGCTGAAAGCCCAGATGCACGTTTGCCTCCACGGTGTCCATTCCCTCGTCCTGCAATTCGTATGCCCGGAGCTTGTTCGCCAGACCGATCCCGCGGCCTTCCTGGCGCATATAGAGAATCACACCTCGCTTCTCCCCGGCCACGCGCTGAAGCGCGGCGTCGAGCTGCGGCCCGCAGTCGCATCGACGGGATCCGAAAACGTCGCCGGTCACGCATTCGTCGTGCACGCGCACAAGCGGCGGCGGGTTTCCGGACACGTCTCCCATTACCAGCGCCACGTGGTCGTCGTTGGTGGTCCGGTCGTGGAAGGCGACCGCCCGAAACTCCCCGAATCGGGTCGGAAGACGCGAAGTCGCCACCCCGAAGATGAGCTTTTCCTTTTGACGGCGATAGGCGATCAACTGCGCAAGCCTGATCATCGCCAGACCCTCGCGTTGCGCCACGCCGCGGACATCCTCGATGGTCGCGTCGCGCCCGCCCTCGTCCACGAGGTGGGTCAAGACCGCCACCGGGGGCAGACCGGCGAGCCGCGCCAGGTCGACGCCGGCCTCGGTATGACCGGCCCGTCGAAGCACGCCGCCTTCGCGCGCCTCGAGAGGCTGCACCGATCCGGGCGAGACGAAATTCCCCGCGCCCAGCCGCTCATCCGCGAAAGCGCGTATCGTCGCGGCCATGCCGCTCGACGAGTCAAGCGGCATGGCCGCCTGCCTGGTGTCGACCGTAGACGCGAAATAGGGACCGGGGTTCGATGGGTCCTTCGTCTCGCGCGATATCAGCGGAATTCCCAGATCGGTCAGACGCTGATGATGAACGCTGACGTAAATGGTCCCGTCCCCCAGATTGCGAAAGCGGTCGAGCGCCTGTCCCGTCATGAGGCTGCCGGGCGCGATAACGTCCGCCTCCAGGCTGCGCCCCTCGGCGACTACGATCACCGGCTCGCTTTCGCCAAAGCGGCGGATCGCCTCTTCAACGTCCGTATACAAGCCCGGCTGATTCTCGGCGCCGGGTTTGAGGTTATCTTCCATCGGCCGTCAGTTTTTCCACGTACTTGGCCACGATATCAATTTCCACGTTCGCCTTGTAACCGGGCTCTTTGGAACCCATGACCACGTTGGCGATTGTATGAGGAATGAGCGCTACTCCAAACCGCCCGCCGTCGCACCAGGCGATTGTCAGGCTCGCGCCGTCGAGAGCTATGTAGGCTTTTTCAACCAGAAATCGGGCGATGGCGGGTCCGACCTCAAACCCGTACATTCGCGATTCGCCGTCGGCCTCGATGGAAGCGACTTCGGCCACACCATCGACGTGCCCCTGGACAATATGACCGCCGAATCGCGATCCCACCGACATGGGCCTTTCAAGGTTGACGCCGTCGCCGACTCGCAGCTCCCGAAAATTGCTTCGCCGCAGCGTTTCGGGTACGGCCTCAAACGTGAAATCGGAGTCGCCAATATCCACGGCCGTCACGCAGACTCCGTTCACCGCGATGCTGGAGCCTACGGCCGAGCCGCCGAGCGCCTTCTTACAGGCAACCGTAAAGCGGGCAAGCTCGGGATGAATGTCGGCCCGTTCGATCCGGCCGATTTCCTCGACTATTCCCGTGAACATCCCGCGCCGCGCCGGTGCGCTAGCCCGCGCCGTACGTGCGAAATACGGCGGAGACGTGAGAGTCGTCCCCTGATTGAGAGATGTCCAGGCGCCGGAACTTTCCCGCGTCGGCGAGGCTCGCCAGTCCCTTGCCCGCCACCGGGCCGGGCGCCGCAGCCCCACCGAGAACCGTGGGCGCCACGAAGGCTTCGACCCGATCCACAAGCCCGCTGTCGAAAAACGAACCGAACACCGCGCCGCCTCCCTCTACGAGCAGATTGAGGATTCCACGTCTTCCAAGCTCGTCGAGCAAGTCTGACAGAGAGATCGCCTTCGAGCCGGAAAAAGTCAGCACCTCGGCGCCGGCATGTTCAAGACGCTCGACCCTATCGGCCGGCGCCTGTTCGGACACTACTATCAACGTTTCGCCGGGCGTCGAACGCTCTAGCATTCTGGCGCTTGCGGGAGTTCGGGCCGAGCTGTCGAGCACCACACGCAGCGGTTGGAATTCGGCTCCAGCAGAGGAGAGCCGGCAGGTCAGCAGTGGATCGTCCGCCAGTACCGTCCCGACGCCTGCCAGAATCGCGTCGGTCTCCTTGCGCATCGTGTGCACGGCGTTCCGTGATTGCTCGCCGGAGATATACCTGGAGTCGCCCGATCTGGTGGCAATCTTTCCATCCAGCGACATGGCCCACTTTGCCGTTACGTAAGGGCGGCGGGTCTCGATCCACTTGAAGAAACCCTGATAAATCGGAGCCGCCTCGAAGGCCGACATTCCGACTTGTACGTCGATGCCGGCCTGGGCCAGCTCTCCAAATCCGTCCCCGGATTCGGGATTCGGGTCCGCGACCGCGGCGAATACCCGTGAGACTCCGGCGTCGATAATGAACCTGGAGCAGGGCGGCGTGTTCCCATAATGCGCGCACGGTTCGAGCGTGACGAAGAGATCGGACCCGCGAGCGCCGTCGCCCGCCATCTCGATAGCCGCCCGTTCGGCATGACGCCCCGAGCCGGGTTCCGTGCTGGCGGCGGCAACGATGCGGTCGCCCTTGGCGAGCGCCGCGCCGACGGCCGGTCTGGGGCTTACCGATCCGAGCCGCGCGCGCGCAAGCTCCAGAGCGCGAGCCATGAACCGGTCGGCGATCTGCCGCCCGCCGTCCGAGCTTCCCCCGAAGACGCGATCTTGCATACTCGATCCGAATGTATGGCCGGTCGCAGGCGGCGTCAGCGAAAGCGCGTCATCCAGAGCCGCCCTCTCCGCCTGCGTTGAAAAACGTTGCTGAGAGAATACTTTGGGGCGGTCTAGTATGTTCGCGGTCCCCGACATGACAGGGTGGTCGTTTGAGAGTCCTTGGGCTGACAGGCAACATCGCTTCAGGAAAATCGGCCGTCGCCGAGATCCTGGCCGGTTTCGGCGCGCGGATCATCGACGCCGACCGGCTGGTGCACCGACTATATCGGGCTGGTACGCCGACGTTTCAAGCCGTAATAGACCGGTTCGGGGCAAAGGTCGCGGGCGGTGGAGAGATCGACCGCGCCGCGCTTGGCGGCGTCGTATTCGGCAACGCTCGCGCCATGGCCGGCCTCGAGGCGATCGTTCATCCGGCTGTTGCGGCGGAGATTGGAAAACTGCTCGAACAACCGGGCGACGCTCCGGCAACGGCGATCGAGGCGATAAAGCTCGTGGAAAGCCAAACGGTCGCCCTGGTCGACGAGCTATGGATCGTAACCGCGTCTCGGCAAGTGCGTTTGAGACGGCTTGCGGATCTTCGAGGTCTCGAATCTGGCGAGGCCGCAACGCGTGTGGACTCTCAGTCGTCCACCGAGGCGAAGTCTCGTCTGTTCGAAGAGCGGCGTCCCGGAGCGCCGGTCGTGTTGATCGACAACGACGGCGATCTCGACACAACTCGTACTGCGGTGCTCAAGGCTTGGCGGGCGTTTATCGGACAGGGCGGCCGCTAGCCGCGAGATAGCAGATTGGCCGCCAGGCTGACGGCCTGGGCGTCGTGTCCGATGATCAGAACTACCGAGCCGGCCAGGCGGTGCGCGCTGGCGGTGCGGTCCTCGCCGGACCATCGCGCGATCGTTTCGTCCGCCTCGGAAGATCCCGGGCCAAGGCCGCCGCCGGCGAGAAAAGCGAGCAGCGCCGTCCAGAATTCGTCCAGGTCGGAATCGGCGTCCCAGCGAAACTTCATCGTCATAAGCCCCTGGCCCAGTTCGTTGCGGTACAGGGCGTAGGCGTCCCCGCCCCACCCCTCCGCCGCCAGGTGGGCGGCCCGCGTGTCGATCCCGTGCTCGAGCAGCACTCCGATGAAGAACTCGCCGATTGCGTTTCGGCGCATCTCCTCCCACCCTGGTGAGAGTACGGCCGTTACGTTCGGCAGTTCGACTTCCAGCGGCTGTTCATTTTCCTGGTACTTCTCGGGATGTATGACTTGCTCGGTGGAAAGTGGCGGGCGAGTGTAGGCGTCGTCGACGGCGCTCCAGCCGCCGGGCAGCAGCGACGAAATGTAGTCCGAACCTGCCTGGTACGGAAAGAGCAAAATCTCCCGCAAGGCGCGCGGCGCGGACAGAAAGGCGTCGCCCGGCGAGTCTCCGGTCGAGGCCAGCGCGTTTATTTCCTCTCTTGAAAGCGACGTGATGGCGTATTGGGCGCCCGCGATCGAGGCGTCGCCTTCCACGAGGGCCCGGAACGCAAGCAGCGCGTCTTGATTCGTCTCGCCTATGGATTCCTCGATTGCGTCCAGATCGAACGTTCTGTCCTGAAGCGCGTGGACGTATTCGTGCGCCAGCGTCCAGATAAGCAGCGGAACGGGCGTGCTGTCGTCTCCGATTGCGAACATCTCTTCGGATTCCGAGTCGTAGAACCCTATGATCTCGCCCGTGAGCAGGTTTTTTTGCAGCTCGACTATGTCTTGTCCGGGACGCAGGATGCCGAGTAGCTCCCACTCCAGTTGATCAAGCTCCGCCTCCTCCGCTGGATAATCATCGGCGAACTCCGATTCCAGCTTCTCTGCAAGCATCTCGCGCGTCAGCAGATGCGCCGGAACGTCCCACTCTCGCAAGCCGCGCAGTTTGGCGACCTCCGGACCGATGGTGTCCAGCAGCGCCGCAAGGTCGGCCGCGGGCGTCTGCGTGGCCACGGCTTGCTCGTCGGCCATCGACTCGGTGTCAGTCGGCGTCGAGCAGGCCCACAGAATCGAGCCGAGCGCCAACGCTGTCGCGAGGGCGGCGAGCCGCGTCGAGGACGGGAATCGAAACGCGCGGACTTGCCTAAGAAAGCCGTAGATCACTGCTGGCTGTGTTCGGCAGGCGTCGCTGTACCGGATGAACGTGATTCGAGTTCCAGATCGTCCAGCCATTTCCGCGTCTCGCTCGGTGCGCTCAGCCGCACGAAGTAGATATGGGAGTTTTCGGGGCTTGCGGCTGCCCTGGCATAGCGTCTTCTTCTTCGCCAGTAGCTCGTCAGGAGCCACAGGAACAGAGAGTCTCTTGAAGCGAACGCGTTCCTCCACCTTTCCTTGTTACCCGCCCATAGCTCTTCTTGCGACCTCACGCGGCGGAGCGTTCTGCAAAGAAGCTGCCAGAAAATCGCGCGGAGCGAATAGTCGAGCCATATCACCGTATCGACGCGCCGCCAGATGAACGGCTGCACCCTGCTGTAATTGCCGTCTATCACCCAGCGGTCGCCCCGCGCGGCTTCGTGGACGCGACCGCGAAAGACGTCTTCCGGCGCTCGCGTCCAGTTCGCTTCCCAAAAGAGAGCGTCAATTTCCACAAACGGTAAGCCGAGAATCTTCGCGAGACGCTTGGCCGTGGACGTCTTGCCGGAGCCGGTCGCGCCAACGAAGTTGACGCGATTTCCAAACTTCAATGTATCTTTCGATGCCATCAGGGAGTTGATTTGCCACTTTCCCGCGAAGTTGCGCCATGGGACGCCGGGACGAATTGTTTAACGGGGTCTACGATGATACGAGTAACGCGGAACCGGGAGGCGCGGACCGGACGGGTTAGCCGCTCGCGCCGCGGGGAATCTTGATTTTATCAGCCGGTGCATACGGGGGATTTCCATGCGAGTGACCACCCGGGACGTCCGGGCCAAAAAGAAGTCGGGCGAGAAGCTGGTTATGGTCACGGCGTACGACGCTCCGACCGCGCGCATTGTCGACGAAGCCGGGGTTGACATGATCCTCGTCGGCGACAGCGTGGGCACCAACGTCCTTGGACTTGACTCCGAAACCCGCGTAACCCTCGACGACGTGATTCACCACGCGCGAGCCGTAGCGCGGTCGGCCCGCAACGCCCTGCTCGTCGGCGATCTGCCTTTCATGACCTTCCGCGTATCCACCGAGCAGGCGCTGGCCGCGTCCGCGCGAATGATCCAGGATGGACATGTGCACGCCGTCAAGCTCGAGGGCGGAGCGGAGATCGCCGGGCGCGTCGAGGCCATAACCACCGCCGGAATTCCGGTGATGGGGCACGTGGGGCTGACCCCGCAGTCAGTAAACGAACTCGGCGGATATCGGGCCCAGGGCAGGGACGCCAAGGGAGCGCGGGCTGTCGTGGACGGGGCGCTGGCTCTGGAGAGCGCCGGGGCCTTCGCGATAGTGCTGGAGTCCATACCGCATCGCCTGGCAGGCTGGATTACCGAGCGCATGGGCGTGCCGACGATCGGCATCGGGGCCGGACCCTACTGCGACGGCCAGGTCCAGGTGATCCACGACATCGCGGGATGGGATCCGGACTTTCTGCCCAAACACGCCAGGCGGTTCGGAAACGTGGCCGAAGAGTTTCGGAAGGCCGTCGCGGGTTACGTCGAGGAGGTGCGCGAAGGGTCGTTCCCCACCGAACGGCACAGCTTTCGCATAAAGGATTCCGTGATGGAGGAGTTGCAAGAGTAGCCCGCATGGAAACTCAACAGTCGAACAAATCAACGTGCTTTACAATGCCGACGGCTTGGAGCGAGAGGAGTCGCAATGTCTGAAGTCGAAATGCAGTCGAACGGATATCCCGCGGATCTCGATGTTGCGCTGCCCGAACAAAGCTCGCGGCTGCTTGCGGTGCTCGCTATCCTCGGCATCAAGTTCTTGCTGGGCATCCCGCATGCCATCGTTGTCGGTATCTACGGTCTGGTCGCCTCGATCGTCGCGTGGGTCGCGCAGTGGATCGTACTGTTTACTGGAAGGTACCCGGCCGGCTTGCACGACTTCGTCCTGGGCCTGCAAAGGTGGAATTGGCGCTATTCCGCCTGGTACGCAGGGCTTGTGGACGCGTATCCGCCATTCTCGGGAGGACCCGACGACGGATATCCCGCAAGGGCGGACTGCGCGGCTCCCGAATCGAGCAGCCGTCTCCTCGCGGTGCTCCGCATCCTGTTAATCACATTCCTCCTGCTGATCCCCCACATAATCGTTCTTGCCGTGCTGCAGTTCCTCGTCTCCATCCTTGTATGGCTGGCGCAATGGGCCATTCTGTTTACCGGGCGTTTCCCGCGAGGCCTTGCGCCCCTGACGATCGGGACCTACCGCTGGAGTCACAGAGTTAGTTGCTACGTGTTTGGGCTCGCCGACGGCTACCCGCCGTTCACACTGGATAGCTGATCGGCTTTTCGCCAACCGCCAACGGCCAACCCCCAACGCCCCGCACCCCCTACTCGTCATTCCGGACTTGATCCGGAATCCAGGGGTGGGGGATCTAAGGACAGCCAGGTCTCCCCGGTCGTAGTGAGCTCATCGAACCGTCAACCGGCCATTCGCCATTAGACCGGCTTACCACAAACGGAGGGGGCATAACTGGCGTCGGAAGCCCGCTAGCCCAGCGTGAAACCGCCGTCGATAACCAGCGTCTGACCGGTCACGTTGTGCGCTTCGGCCAGGAAAACCGCCATGTGCGCCACGTCTTCCGGCGTCGAGGCCTTTCGTAGCGGCGCCCTCTCGACGTACGCGTCGACGAAGGCCTGTTTGCCGTCGACCCAGCGCGTGATTATCACGCCTGGCGCTATCGCGTTGACCCGAACCTCCGGGGCAAACGCCCTCGCCAGCGACAGCGTCATCGAGTTCAGCGCGGCCTTGGACGCGGCGTAGGCTATCGAGCTGCCCGTGCCCATCAGACCAGCGATCGACGAAACGTTGATTATGCAGCCGTCCGAAGAATTGCTCAGGTGCGGCATCGCCGCCCTGGATGCGAAGTACGCCCCCTTGACGTTGATCCGCAGTATGTCGTCCCACATGGATTCCGACAGCCCGTCCAGATCGGTATGCGGGACGAAATGAGTCATTCCGGCGTTGTTGACGAGGATGTCGAGACCCCCGAGAGCGTCCGCCGCGTGGGCCGCCATTTCGGCCACCTGGCTGTCGTCGCCGACGTCGCACTGAAAGATCGTCGCCTCGACGCCCTTTGCCCTGATCTGCTCCAGCGTCGCTTCGGCGTCGTCCTTCGAGCGCGAATAGTTCACGCATATCTTGACGCCTTCGTCCGCGAGCGCGAGCGCTATCGCGGCGCCGGCTCCGGTTGCCGATCCGGTTACAAGCGCCGCGCGCCCTTCGAGATTGGTCATCGAGCCTCCCCTAACCTTGACTCCGAAAACGGACGACCGCCTGAGCTTTCAACTCAGAACGTTATCAGGTTGTCGGCGCCGGGACTTTCGGCCGCTTGCGGGCGGCGCCGGCTGAATGGCTACTCGTCCAGCAACGTGCGCCACTCGTTGAGGTGACGCTCTTCGTCGGCGAGGATCTCCTCCAAAAGCCGCCGCGTCGTGGGGTCGGCCATGCCGATCGCCTGAATGTGGCCGATATAGCGCTCGACCGCCGCCGCTTCGTGCTCGACGTTATCGCGAAGCATGTTTTCCAGATCGCCGCCCGACTTGATTTCGCCGACGCGGATGGTGGGCGTCCCGCCGAGCTCGTCGATTCGCTCGGCCAGCTCCTCGGCATGGCGCATCTCGTCCATCGAGGCGGCGCGGAACCGGTCCCGCACCTCGGCCGATGCAAGCCCCTTGGCCGAAACGTGCTGCCACATGTACTGGATGATCGATCCAAGCTCGTCGGAGAGGTCCTCTTCGAGCATCTTCAAGACTTCATCCCGCGTAGCCATGTCTTCCTCCCCGCCTGGAACATCGTCGGTATGGCGTCCGGCGACTTGTGCCTAAGGTCACGATAGGCGGCGACCGCGGATTAAGACAATGCTAAAAGCGGCGGTTAGCCGGGACTAATGCCCGCGCTTGGACGGGGCGGGCCTCAGACTGTTACGGCCTGGGGTTCCGCTTCCTTTACCGGAGCCGGAACTCCGCAAAACTCTTCGTAGTCGATCAATTCGGTTACGGTGGGATGGTCCCCGCAAACCGGGCAGTCGTGGCGCCGCGCGGTCTTGTACGTCACGAACTCCATCTCCAGCGCGTCCCACGTCACCAGGCGGCTGTCGAGCGCCGCGCCGATGCCGATTATCAGCTTTATCGCCTCGTTGGCCTGAAGGCATCCAATCACGCCCGGAACAACGCCCAGCACGCCGGCTTCGGCGCAGCTAGGGGCCATTTCGGGCGGTGGCGGCGACGGGTACATGCACCGGTAGCAGCCGGAGTCGGGCATGAAGACTTTGACCATGCCCTCGAACTTCAGAACGCTGCCGTCGACCATTGGCTTGCGCAGCAGCACACATGCGTCGTTTACCAGATATCGGGTAGGGAAATTGTCGCATCCGTTAACGACGATGTCGTATCCGGCGATGATCTCCAGCGCGTTCCTGGAGCTGAGCACTTCGTCGTAAGCGATAACGTTTACGTCGGGGTTGAGCTCTCCTATCGTCTGCGCCGCCGACTCGACTTTGGGTACTCCCACTCGAGCGGTGTTGTGCAGAATCTGGCGCTGCAAGTTGCTCTCGTCCACCAGATCGTGGTCGATGATGCCGAGCGTTCCCACCCCCGCGGCGGCCAGGTAGTATGCCGCCGGAGAGCCGAGGCCGCCGGCTCCGACCATCAGGACCTTCGCGTCGAGAAGCTTGCGCTGACCCAGCGCGCCCACTTCGGGAATCAACATGTGCCGGCTGTATCTGCGAACCTGGTCTGGCGTGAACAACTTAATACCTCGATCCCTCATTGCGGCGGCTCGCGAAGCCGCCCTGCCCGGTTACTTTTCGGCTTGCTCGCTCTCGACGGCGAGCCCGTCGGCGATCCAGCCCTGAGTTCCTTGCGCAAGGTTGTAGACGTTGGTACAGCCCATCGCAATGGCCATCTGCGACGCCACGCCACTCATTTGACCGACATTGCAGACGAAGAGAATATCGGAGTCGGGAAGCGTGCCGCTGGCGTCGGCGAGGATTTGATTGAGAGGGATCAGCTCCGCTCCCGGAACGTGCGCTTCGGCGTACTTATGCTCGTCGCGAACGTCGATAATCGACAGGCTGGGAGTGGATTCCATAAGCTCGCGAGCCTGCTCGCTGCTCAGCTCTTCGAAGCCTAGAGATGCCACGTTTCCCTCCAGTGGTTAAATACCTGCGCTGGTTAAAGCAAAAGTCTCTGTGATGTGGAACTTATTCTACTAAACCCATCGCATAGGTTGGTAACGTTCCGCGCAGACGCGGCGATGCAAGGAAATGGTGGCGCGCGATGACCGATCCGTTCGGCCCCGAGAATATCGGGATGGCCGAGATAGGCCCGTCGGCTCCCGTTGTTGCCGGGTCCATGGGCACGTGGACTCTGCGGTATACGGCGGGCGTCTTTGGCATCGATGACGGGGGGCACATCCGCATTGCGCACCGGCAAGTTTCGGACTGGCAGACGCCGCAGTTCGACAAGCCGTCGGAGTCGGGATTTTCCACGGTGCGCTCGAACGCCGACGTGGTGCTGCGTCCCGAAGCTCTGCACAACGCGCACAAGCGCCCCTTTCGGAGAGCGCTGCAAGTCGACGTGCACGACGGCGCGCTAAAGCCGGGCGACTGGATCGAGGTCGTCTTTGGCGACGCCAGCCGCGGATCCCCGGGTCTGCGCGCGCAGTCGTACTCGGAGCTTCGTTCGGAGTTCAGGGTCTTTGTCGACGCGTTTGGAGCCAACAGCTACGAACCGGTAGTCGGCCAGCCGTGGCTTCAGGTCATCGGCGGCCCGGCGACTCGTTTCGAGGTCACGGCGCCGTCGGACGCGCGCCTGGGCCGGCCCCTGAGCGTCGCCGTCAGGGCCACCGACGCGTGGGGAAACACCGATTCGGGATTTACCGGTGAGCTCGCGATTCGGGCAAATCTGGACGTGGATGGGTTGCCCGCCGCCGCGAGATTTTCATCCAGCGACAACGGCGTTCTGGCGCTCGACGGAGTCGTATCCCGAGAGAAGGGCGCCTTGTCGATTGAAGTGGAATCCCGTGACCCTGCCTGCGCCGCCCGGTCCAACGTCGTGAGGTGCCACGCGGAGGCCCATCGCTGGAATCTCTACTGGGGCGACCTGCACGGCCAGACTATGGAAACCGTCGGGGTCAACCCCGCGCGTGAGTATTTGCGATTTGCCCGCGACGAGGCGCGAATCGACTTCATCGGGCACCAGGGGAACGACTTCCAGATTACGCGCGAGTTCTGGGCGGAGCTGACCGGGCTTATGAAGGAGTTTCACGAACCGGGTCGGTTCGTGACGTTCCTCGGTTACGAGTGGTCGGGAAATACGCCGGCGGGCGGCGACCGCAACGTGCATTTTCTCGGTGACGAAGGCAGCCTGCATCGTTCCAGCCACGCCCTGGTCGACGATCTGTCCGACGTCGATACCGACCGCTGCCCCGTAAACCGGCTGTATGAAACGTTCGCTGGACGTCAAGACGTGCTGCTGGTCCCGCACGTGGGGGGCAGGCGGGCGAACTTCGATTATTTCGAACCTTCGCTGGAGCCGGTGGTTGAAGTGCATTCCTCACACGGGTCGTTCGAGTGGTTCGGGCTCGACGCCGTGCGCCGGGGTTATCGGGTCGGCTTTATCTGCGCGAGCGACGCGCACACCGGCAAGCCCGGCGCGAGCCGTCCGAGCGCGGGAACCGGGATGGAGACGTTTGGAGTAAGGGGAGGCCTCGGCGGCATCTACGCCGAGTCGCTCACTCGCGAGTCGCTGTGGGAGGCGCTCAAGTCACGCCGCTGTTACGGCACTACCGGGGACCGAATCGCCGTTTGGTTCGAGTGCAACGGCGCGCCGATGGGCAGCGAGATTTCTCTGGATGAGGGCCTCGCGTTCAAAGGCGTGGTGCACGGGACCGCGCCGATTCAGTCTGTTGAAATCTTGCGCGGCGGATCGCCCATCTTCACCGAGCGGCCGCGGTCGGGCGACGGAGCCTCGCGGCGCATCCGGGTTACCTGGACGGGCGCCGATGGACGCGGCCGCCGCCGTGGAACCGGCTGGGACGGCGGCCTGTCGATCGAAGGCGGGAGCATCGCCGCGGCCGAGACCATCGGTTTCGACCATCCGGGAGAGCGGATCACACATCAGGACTCTTCGAGCCTGCGGTGGAACTCCGGCACGGCTGGAGACCTGGACGGAGTCGAGCTTGAAATCGACGGGCGGGAGGGCGCGGTACTGGTTTTCGAGGCGGGGCCGGCCAGGTTTGCGAAATCCCTTGACGAGCTGGAGGATGTTCCGTGGAGGTTCGACGCGGGCGCAACGGGCCGGTGGGTTGAGCTCGAATGCGTCGATCCGGAGCTGGACACGAATTCGGTTGAGATCGGACACACCCTCCCGGCGTCGGCGGCGGCCGAGGGGGCGTACTACCTTCGGGTCGTTCAGAAAGACAGCGAGATGGCGTGGACCAGTCCGGTCTACGTGGACAAGCCCTGAAGGCGGCCTAGTCCTCGTTGCGCCTGGACATCCAGTCGGCCAGGGTTCCGAAGACCAGCAGCCCTATGTAGAACAGGGCCATCGTGGGCGCTGCGTAGAGTGACAGCGCGATCATCAGAAGACACAGAATCTGGCCCGCCCGGGCGATCGGATCGCTGTCGAGTATTACCAGGACGATATTGCGCGCGGGCGCCCGCACCTTCTCAGGGTCGTACCAGGCCGCCGTGACGCGCTCGCCCACGACACCCCGAATCTGATCCAGCGCCGACTCGACCTTGCGAGCGTCGTTTACGACTGATCCGATCGCCACGGCCCGGTCGTCGCCGAACATCAGATGAAAAGTCCACGTGGTCTCCCCGCCAAAGCTTTCGCTGCGGTAGCGCGTGGTTACGGGGACTGCCTGAAGCTCTTGCAGTTCCCGAATGGCTCGCTTCAACGTCACGAACCCCAGAATGCGGCGCGACTCGATCGTGACTCGCTGATAGGCCCTGTCCATTACGACCCATACGCTTCGACGCCACAAGATTATTGCGATCCACAACAGCAGCGGCGCGAGCAGCGGATATGACCATATCGCGATAAAGCCGGTCTGGGCCACGACCGTGGCCAGCATCGCAGCCGCTATGACGAACTGGATTCGCGGACCGAAGATGTTGGTCGCTATGCGAAGCCGGTACGGCGAATCTTTCCAGAAGTCCAATCGACCGCGCCGAATCCTCTCTGCCGACCTTCGACAAGCTCCACCATGAACTCGAAAATGTTATCAGCGTTTCTGGCTGGCGGAGCCGCTTCCGCGTCTTTTCAAATCGGCAAAACGCCGCTGCGCGAAGTCCACGTTTCGGCGCTTTTCGGAAATGCCGTGTATCGACTCGTCCCGCGTGCCGGCAAGCCACTCGAAAGCGTCCGTATGCTCGATTCGGTAATGAAGTCCCTCGCGCGGCCATGCCGGGGCGTCTTTGGAATCTGGCCCGTCAATTAACGCGCTTTGTCGCGCGGCCCAAAAACGCTTAGCCGCAACGTCATCGTTACTGCGCCTATTCAAAGGGGATTGAGTTTGTCGCGTAGCAACCGCTCGAATTCGTGCCGACGAATCTCACGAGCGGAGAGGAGCTTGGCCTGCGACTCTTCCAGCGTCAAAACCTCACAATGCCAGCGTTCGAGTTGGTGGTCGGCGGACAACTCCGGGACCAACCAAATAACGTCTCCGTCGTTCAGATCCTGAGTTGGTTTCAGCGAAGGACCTCCAATAGCGGCGAAGAAAGGTTTATCGACCGCAACCGCGATCTTTGAATGCCAGCGTCTGAGCGTCGGACCCTTTACCTGAAGTTGCGGCATCAGCCGCTTTGCGCTCGAAGACCGCCAGTCAGGACGGCGCGTGGCGCGTGGGTACGGTGGGCGGACCGACCGGGAATGACGTAGCGCTTCAAACTCCATCGCCATGCCTGGACCGGAGAAGTAGACTGCTTGAATCTCGAGTCCAAACCACGTCAAGTCATGTTGCTGCTGCGCCACGACCAGGTCGATCTTACCGGCAGACTTGTTGGTATTCGCGCCGAGCATGAACGGGATCTCCCGCGCCACTTGCACGGAGTCTGCCGCAAAACCGACGACATCGGCCAGCCACCGGACCACCATCTGATTTTGCTCGAACCTTACGGGGCAAACGATCACCGGATCGCCCTCCGCTTCGCCCATGTGCTCGCCATCCTGGGCGAAGGGTTGAATTGCGCATACGCCCCCCTTTTTGTTGCATGGCATCGTCCGGAAGGGACATTGCGGCGGATCACTCTCTCCCATCGCTACCGCCGCTAACGCCTGCCGATCAGACGGCTTTAGCGTGAGGAACGGACGGCCATACCATTCCGAAATACCGTAGCGGCTCACGTGAACAACCGATCGCGCGTAATCACCAGTTCCGGCATGCGAACGTGGTGGCCGCTCTTCATCATCACGACGGCCGCGTGAAAGTCGTGGGCTCGCACGAGTGAGACGATCTCATCTGAGCAGTCGTAGGTCATCAGAAAGTTGGCGCGACTCGACGCCATGATCTCGAATAGCCTGGCGTGGTCAACCGAATTGTGCGTGTAGAGCCGCGACCCGGCGCGCTTTCCGCCGCGCGCCGTATAGGGCGGGTCGATGAAGAAACATGCATCGGCTCGGTGAATCGCCGCGTCTTCGAGGAGGCGCACGCCGTCACCCTCGTAGAACGCGATGCGGTCAGCCCATGATGTAATCGCATGTAGACGCTTCCGGAGCGTGTCGGGATACCAGCGCGACGCGATACCCTTCCCGTTCTCGCCATGCTTCGTCAATGAGGCGCCCGGAGCTAGCACACCGCCCCGACGGGTCCGATTGAGCGCCAGCGTGCGGAACCCGTGTTCGATTACGTTGTTCGGCGCCCGTTTCGAGAGCCGGTCAATCGCTTCGCGAGTTGGCTTGAAACGATGGATGCGCTCCGCAAGGTCTGGACCGTGGCTCAGCGCCGCCCGCCAGAAGGCCGCAATATCGTGATCCAGGTCGACCATGAGCGCTCGGTCAACTAACTGCTCCATGACCGCCGTCAGTGAGACGATGCCCCCTCCCGCGAAGGGTTCGACGATCAACGGATGCGACTCAACGACCAGCGCGTCCGGCGTAGTGAGCCATTTCCGAATGTGCGGAATCAGCCACGTCTTGCCGCCCGGATAGCGCAACGGGCTGCGCTGCGGCACCGCGGCTACGTTGACGGCGGGAATGGCGGATGTGGCGAACGGGATCATCTCATGCCGCCCTGCCTTGCCAACTCCCGACACTCGAACCGCTTTGCGTCCACGGCGGACGCTATGCCAGCCAAGCTGTTCAAATTGTATCGAGCTTTTCTTTGACAGATTCGGGGGTTGTTCCTCTCCAGCCACGTAGAAGCCTCAGCCTCGCCTCGGGGGCCGCGGTGCGGGGCTGTTATCCTCGCGCGGCGCGCTCGCGGAGTGTCGCGTCGACGTCTATCCGCGGACGTCCGCTACTTATGACCACCCCGTAGGCCTTTAGCGCGTGCGGTCGGGTTATCTTGCCGTCGATGACGTCGTTGAGCACCAGCGCCGGATCGCGCTCCATCGGGTTTCCATGCCCGCCGGCTCCGGCCACGGCGTGACGGTAGAGATCGTTGCGGCGCAGATTCAGCGTGATCTTGCCGCCGATCTTGCGCGCTCGGCCATCGCGAACCAGCACGTTGCGCGAGGGCGTCCCGGTTCCGCCGCCGGCCAGCCCGTAAGGCAGGTGGTCGTAGCGGTCGGTACGCAGTTGGAGGATGCCGCGATCTTCCAGAAAGCGGTATTCGCGAAGGATGGCGACGCCGCCGCGGTATTTGCCGGGACCGGCCGAGTCGGGAATGTATCCGAACGCCTCCAGACGGAGGGGCTGACGGGCTTCGATCATCTCCACGGGGTTGTTGGAGAAGTTGACTATCGTGCTGGCGCAGCCATCCACGCCGTCGGCGAAGGGCCGCCCGCCCCAGCTTCCGTGGAGAAATTCCAGAAATACGAACGACTCGCCGTTGGGATAGTAGCCGCCGATGCTAACTCCTGTGTCGCCGCCCATTTCACAGGCGGGGACTCTCTCCGGGAGGGCCTGGGCGAGCGCGCCGAAGACGGCGTCGGCGATGCGGAACGCCGTGAGGCCGCGCGCCGCAACCGCGGCTGGAGGTTTGGGATTGACGATCGATCCTTCGGGCGCGACTACATTGATCGGCCTGAAATACCCGGAGTTGTTCGGCATTTCCGATTCCATAACACAGCGAACGCACGCGTATACAGTGGACTTCGTAAATGCGACGACCGAATTGATCCCGCCCTTCACCTGCGGCGCCGTGCCCGTGAAGTCGGCGGTGAGCGAGTCGCCTTCGATGGTCAGCCGAACCGTTATGGGAATCGGCCCCGGATCGATTCCGTCGTCATCGATGTAGTCGGTGAACTCGTATTCGCCGTCAGGCATCCGGCTGATCTCGTGCCGCGCCAGGCGCTCCGTGCGGTTCAGGATTTCCTCGAAGTGCCCTTCGAGCGCGTCGACTCCGTGCTGGGCGGCGAGCTCGAGCATTCCCTCGCGCCCAACGTGACAGGACGCGATCTGCGCCCGCAAATCACCCAGCACCTGATACGGAATTCGAACGTTGCGCGACAGGAGTTCCTCGAACCACGGATTCCGCCGGCCGCGGTCGAACAGCCGGGTAGGCGGAATGCGAAACCCTTCCTGATATATCTCGGTCGCGTCGCAGCCGTTGCCGCCCGCGACTTTCCCGCCGATGTCGGTGTGGTGGGCAATGCTGGCGGTGTAACCAAGCAGGCGGTCATCCAGGAAGACGGGCTGGACGAGGTATATGTCGGGAAGGTGAGTCCCGCCATCGTACGGGTCGTTGAGGATATACACGTCGCCCGGCTGGATTTCATTGCCGAATCGCTGCAGAACGGCGTCCATGCAATCGGGGATCGATCCGAGATGGAGCGGCAGCGTGAGCCCCTGAACTATCAACCGCGCCCTGGCGTCGCATAGCGCGCTCGATAGATCCATCGAGTTTGTGAGGTTGCTGGAATGGGCGGTGCGGACGATCGTCAGCGCCATTTCGTCGGCGATCGATCCCAGGGCGTGGCCGACCAGGTCGGTCGTTATCGGGTCGAGCGGCTTCGTCACGCCGAACCGCCGGCGCTGATCAACCGGACGTTACCCACCGCGTCGCAGGTTGCCGACCATCCGGGCGGCACGACGATCGTCGAATCGTACTCCTCGATGATTAGCGGTCCGGCCGAGGTCGAAGCAGTCAGAGCGGACCGCGTTATCACCTTTGTCATCTCGTAGTCGCCCCCCCGGCCGAAAAAGGCGGGCCGCGCCGCGGCGGCCTTCGGCGATTCGGGATGCGCCGTAAACGCCCCGGCCGATGACGTTTTGACGCGCCCCGCAAATCGCAGCGTGACGAGCTCCACCCTGCTGGCGTGAGCGCGGTGTCCGTAGGTCCGCTCGTGCTCGGCTTCAAACGCGTCCGCCGCTTCGTGGAGACCGGTCGCGGTCGCTCCGTCCGCTGGCACGCTCAGTTCGTATGACTGCCCCTCGTAACGCATGTCCAGCTCGATCCTGGTTTCCACCGCGCTCCACGCGTGGCCCATGGACTTGAACGCCCGTCTGACGCGCGATTCGAGATCGTTCAGCGCCGACCGGTATCGGTCCGCGTCAATCTCCTGCACGATGCCGATAAGACTTTGCGAAAAGTGGCGTTCGAGATCGGTGGTAAGAAGTCCGATAGAACTGAACAACCCGGGGGAGGGCGGAATCACGACCTCGGCGATTCCGAGCGAGCTCGCCATCTCGGCGGCGTGGACGGGGCCGCTGCCGCCAAAAGCGATCAGCGTGTAATTCCGAACGTCGCGACCGCGCTCCGTCGATACCGACCGCACCGCGCGGCTCATTGTCGAGTTGGCGACGAGATGCGCTCCGCGGGCGGCCTCCCGGGGGCCAACGCCGAGAGGCGCGGCAACCTGCCGTTCGATGGCCCGGTGCGACTTGTCGGCGTCGATCGCCAGCTCGCCGCCGACCAGAGCGTCCTGATTCAGATATCCGAGCACGACGTTCGCGTCGGTCAGCGTGGCGTTGGCGCCGCCCCGGCCGTAACAGGCCGGCCCCGGATCGGCGCCCGCGCTGTGCGGTCCGACGTGGAGACTGCCCCCGGCGTCAACCCGAACGATACTTCCTCCGCCGGCGCCGATCTCGGCGAGGTCCACGGTTGGAAGACGCAGCAGGTAGCCGCCGCCCCGGTTCAGCCGCGACGCCCAGCTCATCGAGGATCCGACTTCATATTCCGCGCTCAGGCGCGGCTGAAAGTCTTCGATGGTCGCGGCCTTGGCCGTGGTGCCTCCCATGTCCAGGCTTATCACTTGGGCGAGGCCGAGGCTTCTGGCCAGCCTCGCCGCCGCCACCACGCCCGCCGCCGGGCCCGATTCGATGATCTGCGCGGGCAGGTCCGACGCCGAGGCGGAGTCGACCACGCCCCCGTGCGACTGCATTACGAGAACCGGAGACCGAATGCCGGCGGCGGCGAGCTTTCGGGACAGGTTGGCCAGATAGCTCTCCACGAGGGGCTTTACGTAAGCGTTTATTACCGTCGTGCTGGAGCGGTCGTATTCGCGTATTTGCGGCAGCACGTCCACCGACAGCGAGATTCTCTCCCTGGGAAAGTGCTTTTCGAGGATCTCGCCGCACATCCGTTCATGGACAGGGTTGACGTATGAGTTGAGAAAGCAGACCGCGACCGACTCGACGCCTTGCCGGGCAAGCCGCCTGGCCGCGCGCTCACACTGCTCGCCGTCGATGGGCGTTATCACCTCGCCCCGGTGATCGATCCGCTCGGCGACCTCCATCCGCAGCGACCGCCGCGCAAGTGGCGGTGGTCGTTCCCATGCCAGGTCGTAGAGGCGCGGATAGCGCAGGCGGCCTATCTCCAGAACGTCCCGAAACCCCTTCGTGGTTATCAGCCCGGTCCTGGCGCCCCTCTTTTCGAGAATCGCGTTGGTCGCGACGGTCGTGGCATGGACGATATCCCGAACTCGACTCGGATCGGTATCCCCGAGCGTCCGCAGCGCGCCATCCAGGATCGCTTCGGCGTAGTCCGTCAGGCTCGACGGGACCTTCGCGGTCGCCACGATTTCGGAGCCGCGGGAGAGCACCACGTCCGTGAAGGTGCCGCCAACGTCGACTCCTAGTCGGAAGTCGCCCTTAACCGCGGATGAACCGACGGCTGCGCCGGCGCGCGAGCGGCTGAGTCGGGGCTGCGCGATTTCCGCTCAGACCGCCACCGGAGCGCCCAGCAGGCTCCCGAGGTGAGGTATTCCATCGTCGAACCCCAGCGCCCCGAGCGCGGCCCATAGGGCCGCCGAGTTACTGCTGATCACCGGCATCCCGGCCCTGCGCTCGAGATCTTCCAGGATTTCAAACGTCTTCAGGTTGGTGCAGCTCAGGAACAGCGCGTCGGACTTCGGATCGATCGTTCGGAGCGCCTCCCGAAATGTGACTTCGGGGTCCACCTTGGCTATGGAATAGGCGTCAACCACGCTCATCCCAGCCTCGGCCAGAACGGTGATCCCAGCCGCCTGGAGGAAGTCGACTTCGAGCGCGTTCAGGTCCGCGGTGTAAGGAGTTATCATCGACACTTGGCGCGCGTTCAATGCAAGCAGCGCCTGGCGGACGGCGTCGGAGGTGGTGACCGCGTGAGTTTGTCCGTGCCGTTCGATCATGCGTCGAAGCCTGATCTCTCCCTCCGTTCCCTGAACGAAGCTGCTCGACGTACACGCGAAAACGACTACATCGATGTTGGCGCTGCCAAGCTCGTCGGACGCGCGCTCTACGTGAGAAAGCATCGCCACCGCGTCATCAAGATCCGCCGTGGTGTTGCGCATCCTGGCCGAATGGACGGCGTATCCGTTGGGGACGGCGGCGTTGAACTCGGGCTCCACGACTGTGTTGACAGAGGGCACGAGCAGACCGACGCTGCCTTGGGAACCGTACATTTGGCGCCTCCGGGGATCGCTTCGTAGATAATCGCCCGCGAACGAAAGGATATGGACTTCTCTTCGGTTGGCGCATTATACGGACAGTGCGGATTTTCAGCCGCTCGGCGCGCTGGATGAGAGGAGTGTTCCATGGGACTTGACAGCGACACCGCGATCACGTGGTTGGGCCATGCCGCCTTCGTCGTCGATACGCCTGGAGGCAAGCGGCTGATCATCGATCCGTGGCTCACGGACAACCCGGCGTGCCCGGATCACCTCAAGGACGTCGGGCGCGTGGACGCCGTGCTGGTCACCCACGGTCATTCCGACCACAGCGGCGACGCCGTTCACGTGGCCAATTCGTCGTCGTGCCCCATCCTGGGGACGGTTGAGCTGTGCGCGGGTCTCGAAGCTCGCGGCGCCGCGCAAACCATGGCATTCAATCTCGGCGGCGCGGTGGAAGTGGCCGGAGTCAAGGTGGCGATGGTCAAGGCCGAGCACACGTCGAGCCTCACCGGAGGAGACGGGCTCCCGGTATACGCGGGCGTGCCCGTCGGATACGTTATCGAGGTGGAAAACGGGTTCAAGATCTATCACGCCGGCGATACGGGCCTGTTTGGAGACATGACTCTGATCGGCGAGCTGTACCGGCCCGACCTCGCCCTTCTGCCGATTGGCGATCACTTCACAATGGGGCCCGCGCACGCCGCGCGCGCCTGCCGGATGCTGGGGGTCGGGCACGCGGTCCCGATGCACTTCGGGACCTTTCCGCTTCTAGCGCAGTCGGCGGACGCGTTTGTCGAGGCGGCGGGCGATATCGACGGCCTCGCGGTTCACGTGCTCGAACCGGGCGAGATGCTGCGGTGATACATAATTCGTTGAGCGCCGAGCGGCGCCGGCTAGCGCGAAGGAGACGCCTCGATGACCGCTTCTGAAGGCTCGTGGCGGCAGTACGACGTAGAGATACGGCGCAATGTGATGACGCCCCTGCGAGACGGAACCCGCCTGGCGACTGATCTCTATCTTCCCGCCCGCGGCGGCGAGCGCGTCAAGGGGCGGTTTCCGCTGATCCTCGAGCGGACTCCGTATAACAAATCCACGCTCGTGAATAACGCCAACGGCAAGTACTTCGCCCGTCGAGGCTATGCGGTGGCCGTGCAAGACGTTCGCGGCAGGTACGCGTCGGAAGGAACCTGGTACGCCTTTGCCGACGAAGGCCCGGACGGGTTTGACGCGCTCGAATGGCTTGCGGCGCGGGACTGGTGCAACGGCCGCGTCGGCACCATGGGCGGCTCCTACTGCGGCAGCGACCAGAGCGCGCTGGCCTGTCTCAACCCGCCTCACCTCGAGACGATGATCGTTCTGGAAGGCGCGTCCAACTACCACACGTGCTCCATGCGTCACAACGGGGCGTGCGAGATGCGATTCATGGTCTACGCGTTTCGCATGGCCGCGCAGAGCAAGGAGGCGCTGGCCGACGAGGGATTGCGGGCGATTCTGGAAGACGCCTACGCGAACGTCGGCGAGTGGGTAGCCAAGGCGCCCCTCCGTCCCGGTGAGTCGCCGCTGCGGCTGGTTCCCAGTTATGAGCAATGGCACGTCGACGTGCTCACGCACGGCGATTACGACGAATACTGGCACAGGCCGGGCTACAGTCCCGAGCGCTTCCGCGACGTTCACGCCGACGTGCCCACGCTGTACCTTGGCGGCTGGTACGACTCCTACGCCAGAGCGACGACAGAGAATTTCGTCGAACAGGGCAAGATTCAGCAATCACCGCTCAATTTGACCATGGGGCCGTGGACGCACGGGTCGTTGCAGGTCGAGCACAGCTATGCGGGAGACGCGGACTTCGGCCTCGACGCTTCCCTGGACGACTACAACGGATTCAGGCTTCGCTGGTTCGACC
Organism: Chloroflexota bacterium; assembly: GCA_965263025.1. Lineage (GTDB taxonomy): Bacteria > Chloroflexota > UBA11872 > UBA11872 > VXNJ01 > JAPOVO01. The sequence continues at coordinate 2,431,509 of OZ253578.1, forward strand.
GCTTCCTGAAAGACTTCGACACCGCGGTCGACTCCGAACCCGCCGCGAGCTTATTCATAATGGGCGGCGGTTCGGGCAGGCGGAACCTGGATGGAAGGCTCGATCACGGCGGACGCTGGACCACTGCCGACGCGTGGCCGCCCGAGGACACGTCGTTCCGAAACCTGTATTTACAGGCGGGCGGCGGTCTCGACTGGGGTGAACCCGGTCCGTCTTCGCCGAGCGGCTACAGCTTCGATCCCAAAGACCCGGTTCCAACTATCGGCGGCAACCTCTCCGCGGGCGAACCGGTGCTGATCGCCGGCGGCTACGATCAACGCGGCGACGATCGCTTCTTCGGATGCAACGACAGCCTGCCGCTCTCGGCGCGGCATGACGTAATTGTCTTCCGGTCGAAACCGATCGAGCGGGCGGTGGAGATCGTAGGGCCCTTGCGGGCCGTGCTGTGGGCGTCGTCGAGCGCCGTGGATACGGACTTCACCGTGAAGCTCATCGACGACTATCCCCCGAACGAGGACTATCCCAACGGGTTTGCGCTCAATCTGACCGACAGCGTCATCCGGGCGCGTTACCGGGACTCGCGGGAGCAGGCTCGGCTAATGGAGCCAGGGCAGGTGTATCGCTTCGACATCGTCATGTACCCGGTCGGCAACGTGTTCGCTGCCGGACACCGGATCCGCCTCGATGTCTCGAGCAGCAATTTCCCCAGGTTCGACGTGAACCCGAACACGGGCGAGCCGCTGGGGCGCCATACGCGGTCGGTTGTCGCGCACAATCAGATCATCCACGACCCGGAGCGCCCGTCCCATCTGGTGCTTAGCGTGAGGAACGCCTAGCGGCGGGTCGACGGGGTCCGATCTATAAACTAGATCCGGAAACACAATCGAGACCTTGTGATTGCATTGTGCTCAAACTTGATGACATTTACATACGCCTCGGCGCCTTGCCGGTTCTCGAAGGGGCATCGCTTTCGATAGGCCCCGCCGAGAAGGCCGGCCTGGCCGGTGTCAACGGTTCGGGCAAGACAACCCTCTTGCAGATCGCGGCCGGACGGCTTGAGCCGGACGGCGGTTCGGTAACGCGTCCGAAAAAGCTGGCCTATCTTCCCCAGGAACCCAGGCTGAGCGGCCGGTTTGGCGGCGACGCCACCGTCCGTGACGTCGCGGCTTCCGGCAGCCCGCTGGCGGGTCTGGCTCGCGAACTTGCCCTGGCCGAGAAGGCCCTTGGCGGTGAAGACCCGGTCGATCTCGAAAGAGCCGTGGATAAATACGGATCGCTCGAAGAGCGATACCGGCATCAGGGCGGCTACAAAATCGAGGCTGACGCCGGGATAATTCTTTATGGCCTTGGCCTGGGGTATATGGACCTCAACCGCAAGGTCGGCGATCTCTCGTCGGGAGAGCGGACAAGGCTGGAGATGGCGCGGGTGCTGATGTCCAGCGCCGATCTGCTGCTTCTCGACGAGCCCACAAACCACCTCGACGAAAACGGCGTTGGCTGGCTTATGGAGTATCTCGCCGGGCTCGAGGCGGCTGTCCTGCTGGTGTCGCACGACATGCGGTTGCTCGACAGGGCGATCTCTCGAATATTTGAAATCGATCCGGTCGGGGGCGTGATCCATCAATATAAAGGGACCTACAGCAAGTATCTGGAAACGAGCGCCCGGGAGAAGGTCTCGCTCGGCAAGACCCGCGATCGTCAGCTCGCCAGAATCCGCCGCTTGCAATCGCAGGCCGACAGCTTCCGGGGCAAGACCGAAAAGATGGCGCGCAGGGCAAAGGTCTTCGACCGCCGCGTCGCGCGAATGAAGGCGGACTTGCCCAAGGTCTCCCGGGACCCGAAGTCGATCGCGGTCAAGATCCCGCCCGCGCCTCGGAGCGGTCGCGTCGTCGTGGAGGTTGAGTCTGTTAGCAAGAGCTACGGCTCCAACCACGTCCTGACCGACGTTCGGTTCCATCTGGAACGCGGGCAGCGGCTGGCCGTGATCGGGGTAAACGGAGCCGGAAAGACGACTCTGCTCAGGATCATTTCCGGAAAAATGGAAGCGGACTCCGGCCTGGTGGAGCTCGGCTACAACGTCGTGCCCGGGTACTACTCGCAGGAGAACGAGGACGAGCTCGCGGAGGTTACGGCTTTCGACCAGGTGCGTCCGTTCATCGACGGCAACGAGACGGAGATCCGCTCCGTGCTTGCCCAGTTCCTGCTGTCGGCCGACCACGCCTTTCGACCGGCGAAAACGCTTTCGGGCGGCGAGAAAGTGCGGCTGGCGCTGGCCAAACTGATGTTGACCGGCTGCAACCTGTTCATACTCGATGAGCCAACCAGCAACCTGGACAAGGCGTCAAAGCAGCGTCTGCTCGACTCCTTGAAGGGTTATGGAGGCAGCGTGATCGCTGTTTCGCACGACCGTGATTTTGTACGGGAGTTGAATCCCGATCACGCATTGACCATGCCGGGCGCCCGGTTTGAGCCGTTCGAGAAAAAGCACCTGGCGCTGGTCGAAATCGAGTGATTCCCGGTTGGTCTGTAAGGTCAACTATAAGTCCCACGGGCCGGACGTCTGAGGATACGTCGCCTCGGTCGCCAGCCCGAGAGGGTGGTCTTAAGAAACGCTTACTTTGTCTAAACCTCTCAACTATTTGTCCTGTTATGTTTTTGTTGTTGATAACCATTCTCAATAGTGTGTAGAATGCCATGCACTCGGAACGGCGTCGCCGGTGTGGCGTCGAACCAGCAACGCAAATAACACGGGAGAGGCAGAGTTTTATGGATACAAGCGCAGCGACCTACGCAACCGCACACGCCAAACGGACTTTAAACGTCACGCTCAGCCTGGTCGTTCAGGTGGCGTTGTTGCTGTTCGTGGTGGGTGTGGTTCTCTGGGCCGTGCTGTTTTCGCAGATGCCCGCCACGCACGACTTCTTCCACGAGTTGCGGCACGGACTCTTTCTGATCCCCTGTCACTAGGCTTCCGACTTTACATAGCCTTGCGGGAAGCGTGGTGAACGCTCGAAGACTGCTGTCGGTGCTGGCCGTCATCGTGGCGGCGGCCGTTCTGGCGCCTGGCGTGTTTGCCCGCGGACCGAACATCACGTTCACCACCGAGCCGTCCCAGGTGGAGATCATCCCCGACGACACGCTTTCGACCGTCAGGATTTCCGTCCTGGACGAGCAAGGCAACCCCATCCCCAACGTCAAGATCGGGGTCGACCTGAAGGCTCCGTCGCCGGGGTTGTTCCTGTCGTCCGATTTCCCAATCGTCGAGGGCACGGACCTGATGAGTTACGAGTTCCTCGCCAAAGGCGGAGTTCTGGAGTTCGAATACCTGTGGCCGATACGGGGATCGTATGAGCTGGCCTTGAGCGCGACGCCGACCGCACAGTCGCCCGTGCAGTTCGAACCGATCAGCGATACCAGGACGTTCAAGTTGAATGAAAATCCGGCGGAAGTAACGAACGTCATTGTCTTCGTCGGAGTCCTTGCGGTATTCGGCCTGATATCGGGTCTCGTGCTTGGCCGGTCGCTCAAGGCGAGACGGGAGCCGGAGTAATGCGCGGGACGATAATGGCGGTGGGCGCGGTCGTGGCGATAGCGGTGCTTTTGCTCGTTGGCATATTGCTGTCGGTTGAGTTTGGGCTGACCGGCGATGAAGGCTACGAGGCCGGGCCTCCGATGAACTTCGATTCCACTTCGGGCGGAAAGACGCTGGCAGTTGCTCTCGATCCGGAAGTACCCGCCGTGGGAAGGCTCGCCGTTCTGTCGGGCGTGTTGACGGACGCCTCGGGGAATCAGGTGGAAGGCGTGCGATTTGACGTAAGCGCGTTTCACCTCGAGGACGAAAAGAACATGGCGAGCTTCTCGTTCGCGGCTCCGGACGGCGCCTTCAGTTTGGCGTTCCAGTTCTTCGACGGGGCCGGGCACCGGATTTCGGTGACGGCCTCGCCGGCCGAAGGCGCGGCGCCGTTCGATCCGGTGGTCGCGGAGTCCGAGATCGACGTAGCCGGATTCGATCCGCCGCTTACCGTAAAGATCAAAACCATCGGGTATCTGCTTATGGTCGTTCTTGCCGGGGTGATAGCCGGACTGTTCATTCGGGGCGGCTTGTCGGTGCGCGCCGCGCGGCTTCCTCCAAAACGAGCCGAAGGCGAGCAGACCGCCTAAGCCGGTTGCTGAAAGGGGATCGGTGAATGGCGCTAGGGCTGTTCGAGCGTGCCACGCTCGCCATCGTAAGCAGATCGAAATCACCCGAAGCGGCGATGCTCGGCCTGCAAAGACTCGAAGACCGCATTCCGCGCGGCGGCGAAGGGCTTGCCAAGGCGCTCGAGCTCTCGGACCGGGACGACTGGCCTGCTCGTTATCTGGCCGGCAAGATTCTGGGACGGTACGCGGACGTCGACGCCGTCACCGTCGTTCAGCGACTCGCCCGGCTCGCTGCGGACAAAGACCGCTTCGTGCGGGAAGGCAGCGCCTTTGGGCTGGGCAAGGCCTGGCTGAGCGGGCGCGGCGAGGTGCGAGAGATGATCCTGCGCGCCGCCCGCGAAGAGGGTCCGGCCCTGCGTCGGGCAGTCGCTTTCTCGGCGGTGGCGGTGATGCGGGGCTCGCCCGATATCGACCTGGGAGCTATCGCGCCGTTGCTGGAGGAGCCGCTCAACTCCGCCGGGCCAAGGGATACGCGCCAGATCGGCCGGCAGATCGTGGGGCAAACGTTCGCCAGCGAAGCGCCCGAGCTTGCGATGGAGCTGGTGGAGAGGTGGGCCGGCAGCGACAGCGCGAAGCTGCGCGGCGAGGCGTCCTCGTCGCTGTCAGAGGCGCTTGGGGATGCGTTTCCGGAGAGGGCCGCCGCGGCCAGGGCGCTGCTGGACGGACATCTGGAGGGCGATAAGCCTTCGGCGGCCTCCGATGCCGAGACGTGGCCGTCGACTACGGAGGCGATCGAGACTCCCGAGTCGCTGATCGATCAGGTGCTCGGTCAGGACCAGGCGGCTGAGCTTGTGCGGATCGCCGCCCGGCAGCGGCGCTTCATATTGCTTGTCGGCGAACCGGGGACTGGCAAGAGCATGTTGGCCTCGGCCATGAGCGAGATGCTTCGCGCAAAGGACCTGACTGACATTCTCGTTTATCCGAACAGCGAAAGCCGCGTGAGCCCTCTCGTCGAGGAGGTCCCGGCGGGCGAAGGCAAGCGCCTGGTCCGCGACGCCAAACGCCGTCAGAAGACGGCCGAGACCTCGGTGAGCTACATATTTTGGGTGGGCGCGGCGGCGGCGGCCATGATCGCCGCGTTCTTTGCAATTACCAAAGGGAACTATCTTTTCCTGGCCGCGGGCGGGGCCGCGATTCTCTTGCTGTTCATCCTGCGCCGGGCGTTTCGTTCGACGGCGGCGGTTCCTGTCCCGAAATTGCTGGTAAACAACACGATGCGCGAATCGGCGCCGTTCGTCGACGCTACGGGATTTCATGCCGGCGCCTTGCTCGGCGACGTCCGTCACGATCCATTTCAGTCCGGCGGCTACGAAACGCCCGCGCATCAGCTCGTCGAGGCCGGGGCCATCCACGTGGCCAACGGCGGCGTGCTGTTCATCGACGAAGTGGCGACGTTGGGAATGGAGTCGCAACAGAGCCTGCTTACCGCGATTCAGGAGCGCCGTTTTCCGATTTCGGGCCGCAGTCCCGGATCCAGCGGCTCGATGGTGCGGACGGGCGCCATCCCTTGTGATTTCGTCGTAGTCATTGCCGGAAACATGCAGGACATCGAGAAGATGCACCCCGCGTTGCGCTCGCGAATTCGCGGCGCCGGGTACGAGATTTACATGAATGCATCGATGGACGATAGCCGCGAGAACAGGGCGCGGATCACGACGTTTGTGGCCCAGGAAGTCCAAAAAGACGGCAGAATCCCCCACTTCGACCAGGGCGCCGTCGAGGCCATCGTCGAGCAAGGCAGGCTGCGGTCGAGCAGCCAGGATAGATTGACGCTCAGACTTCGCGAGCTCGGCGGGCTCGTGCGCGCGGCCGGCGACCTTGCGCGGGTTCGCGGCGACCGGCTCGTTGAAGCTCGCCACGTCAAGGCGGCCATACCAAGCGCGCGGTCGCTCGAAGAGCAGATCGCGGAGAAGAACATGCGCAGGGACGGTTGAGGCGCCGCAAGGTTTGTCGCTTGCGGCAAGTGAATGGGACCAGGCCATTGACACTATCGAAACCGCCTGCGCATAATTGGTAGCCTTCGTCGGGAGGCCTTGGTTGTAGTGTGCCCAGGCTTTGCTGGCGGTGGCAGGCGATAAAGGCTGAGACGGGGAGTAGTAGGCAGTCGCGCCGCTCTCTAGCGAACCGGGGATGGTGTAAGCCCGGCGGGCGGTCCTGCGGAACTCGCCCCTGAGCCGCCGTCCTGAACAGTCAATACAAACTAGGGGCGGACGGGAGCCGGCCGTTACCGGTAAATGAGTGGGCGCTAAGGCCGCCAAGCGGGGTGGTACCGCGGATCGCAATCCGTCCCCGCGGGGCGGCTGTTTTGATTCTTGATTGAGCATCGAAAAGAAGAGACTTCAGAAATGACTCGAAGGCGAATCGCAACATCGGAACGGGCCGGTTGCGGCCCCCGTCCGACCTCGTTGCTGCGCCTTATAGCTTCGGGAGGGCCGCTTGTAGCGGTACTTGGCGGGGACTCGCTTGTCGAGCTTCCCCGTTAGTCGGAATCGATACTCGATCAGCACCGCCCGTCGGGCGGACATAACCGGAGCAAAAGAGCAAACAGATGACTGAAAGACGAACCAGAACGGGTGGCCAGATAATCTGCGACGTGTTCTTGGAAGAAGGCGTCTCGGCAATCTTCGGAATGCCCGGCGGCGCCAGCTTGCCCTTCTACGACGCCTTGTACTTCTACCCGCAGATCAAGCATTACCTGATGCGCAATGAGCAGGGCGCGGGCTACGCCGCCGACGGCTACGCGCGGGCCTTGAATTCGGTCGGAGTCGCTACGTCGACGTCGGGGCCTGGAGCGACGAATCTCGTCACTCCGATCGCCAGCGCGATGATGGATTCGATACCGGTGGTGTTCCTGACCGGCCAGGTGGCGACTCCGTTTATCGGGACCGATGCGTTTCAGGAGACCGACATCACCGGCGTCACGATCCCGATCACCAAACAGAACTACCTCGTCAAGCGCGTCGATGAATTGCCTCGCGTGATGAAGGAAGCGTTTTATCTGGCCCGGACCGGCCGCCCCGGGCCCGTGCTGGTCGACGTTCCAAAGGACGTCTTTCTGGAAGAAACGGACGAACCGATTCCGGACACTATCGAGATGCGAGGCTACAAGCCGGCCGGCGCGGGACACCGTCGCATGGTCCGCCGAGCGGCAGACCTGATCAACAAGGCAGAACGCCCTGTGATAATGGCCGGGCACGGCGTTGCTATTTCCGGCGCGTTCGAAGAGCTGGGCGAGCTTGCCGAGAAGGCGGAGATCCCGGTCATCACCACGCTGCACGGCGTCGGCGACTTCCCCGAGACGCACAGACTGTCGTTCGGCATGATCGGCATGCACGGCATGTATTACGCAAACATGGCCGTCAGCGACTGCGACCTCATTATCGGACTGGGGTTGAGATTCGACGACCGCGTTACCGGGAGAGTGTCCGATTTCGCCCCGAAGGCGCAGATCATCCACGTGGACATCGATCCGTCCGAGATCGAAAAGGTCGTGCCGACGGCCGTTCCTATTGTCGGCGACGTGAAGGCCACGCTGGAGATCCTCAATCCGCTCGTTAACGCCGGCACGCACACGGCATGGATCGAGGAGCTCGACCTTCTGAGGTCCGAACATCCCTCGCATGAGCCGCCGCCGAACGAGGAGTTTCTGCCGCAGCACATGGTCCGCTACATCTATGAGGCGACCGAAGGCGAAGCGATAGTCGTGGCCGACGTGGGGCAGAATCAGATGTGGGCGTCGCAGATGTTCTTCTACGAGAAGCCCTACACGTTCTTTTCGGCTGGAGGCCTTGGGGGAATGGGTTATGCGCTTCCGGCGGCGATGGGAGTGCAGATAGCCCGCCCGGACCAGACGGTCTGGTGCGTGACCGGCGACGGCGGCTTGCAGATAAACATTCAGGAGCTCGCGGCGCTGGCCGAATACAACGTTCCGGTCAAGATCGGCGTAATGAACAACGGTCACCTGGGCATGATCCGGCAGTGGCAGAACCGCTTTTACGACGGTCGCCTGATGGGCGCCCAGCTTGTCAACCCGGACTTCGCCAAGGTGGCCGAAGCGTTTGGAATCCCCGGCATTCGAGCCGAGTCGAAGGACGAGGCCAGAGACGCCATAAGCCGGGCTATGGAGATCGACGGTCCGGTGCTCGTCGATTTCATCGTGGACGAGCTGGAAGACTGTTACCCCATGGTCGAACCCGGCGCCAGCCTGGCCGAAACGGTCGAACGTTGAAGACCGAGGGACTCAGCACGCTGGTCGCGCTCGTCGAAGACCATCCGGGCGTGCTGACCAAAGTTGCCACGCTCTTTCGGCGCAGGGGTTTCAATATCGCCAGTCTCAACGTCGGTCATTCCGAACAGCCCGGTATTTCGCGGATGACGATCGTGATCGAGGGTACGGGCGCGCACGTCAAGCAGTGTGAAAAGCATCTTTACAAGCTCATTGAAGTCGTGAAAGTCGTGGACGTCACGAACGCGGACCGGGTCGATAAGGAACTCGCCCTGGTCAAGATCGCGGCGAACGGCGTCGAGCGGTCGTCGATCGTCGCGCTGGCGCAAGCCTTCGACGGCGAGGTCGTCGACGTGAGCCGCGACGCGGTGATAATCGAGCTGACCGCATCTCCGTACACGATCGAGCGGTTTCTCAGCCTGGCCGACGATTTTGGGATCGTCGAGCTCACGCGCACCGGCTTGATCGCGATGGCGCGCGGAGACGTTCGAAGGGCCAGGGCGCCTGTTGCCGCGGGACGCCCCGGATCGAATCACAAGGAGTAGCCGAATGGCGACGATCTATTACGACGCGGACGCTGATCTCGATGAGATCGCCGGTAAACGAATCGCCGTTATCGGCTACGGCAGCCAGGGGCACGCCCACGCGCTGAATCTGAAGGACAGCGGCGGTGACGTAATCGTGGGGCTTCGCGAGGGCAGCTCCTCGCGCGTCCGGGCGGAAGCGGAAGACCTGCTCGTTCTGAGCACGGGCGAAGCCGCGCGCTCCGCCGACATCGTGATGATCCTCGTTCCCGATCAGAACGCGGCGGAGACATATCAGAACGAGATCGTCCCCAATCTCGAGCCCGGCAACATGCTTATGTTCGCCCACGGGTTCAACATCCACTACGGACAGGTCGTTCCGCCGAACGACGTCGACGTGGCCATGGTGGCCCCAAAAGGACCTGGGCACATCATTCGCGATCAGTTTGAAGAGGGCGTTGGCGTGCCCGCGCTGTTTGCGATTCAACAGGACGCCAGTGGACGCGCCAGACAGATAACCCTGGCCTACGCGAAGGCGCTGGGCGCAACCCGGGCCGGACTGATGGAGACGACGTTCAAGGACGAGACCGAGACCGACCTGTTCGGCGAGCAGGCGGTGCTGTGCGGCGGCGTGTCCAGTCTCATTAAGGCCGGCTTCGAGACGCTGGTGGAGGCGGGCTACGCCCCCGAGCTGGCCTACTTCGAATGCCTGCACGAGCTGAAGCTCATCGTAGACCTTATCTATCAGGGCGGGCTGGCCTACATGCGTTACTCGGTTAGCGATACCGCCGAATACGGCGACTACACCGGCGGTCCCAAGGTCATCGGTCCGGAATCGCGGGAGGCGATGAAGAAACTGCTGGCGGACGTCCAGAGCGGATCGTTCGCCCGGGACTGGATACTCGAAAACCAGGCTGGAAAGCCCGCGTTCAACGCCATGCGAAACCTGGACAGCGAACATCCGATTGAAGAGGTCGGTGCACGGCTGCGTTCGATGATGCCTCATATTCAAAAGCCGAGGCAGTAACGTCGATGGTCTCAACCCGGTCACTCGCCTGCAAAACGGCGTGCGTGCTCGCGCTTATCCGCCCCTCCCCCCGATAGGGGAGGAGGGGAGCCCGGAACGGGCCGCCCGCTGGATTTGGCGGCCCCTGAGTAAGCGAGTTTCCGCCAAGGAGCACCAAAATTGAGACAGATACGAATCTTTGACACGACGTTGCGCGACGGCGAGCAAGCCGCCGGCGGCGCGCTGACCCTCGAGGAAAAGATGGAGATTGGCCGCCAGCTCGGGCGGCTCAAGGTAGACGTTATCGAGGCCGGCTTCCCTTCGACCTCGCCGGGCGATTTCCAGGCCGTCCAGATGATGGGCAAAGAGCATCGCGACGTTGAAATCGCGGCGCTTTCCGGGTTCAGGGAGAATCAGCTCGAACGCACGTGGGAAGCGTTGAAGTCGGCCGAGCGTCCGCTGTTGCACACGGTCATCTCCACCTCCGACATACACATTGAAAAGCAGCTCAGAATCTCGAGGCGCGAGCTTCTCGAGCTGACCGGCAGAACAGTGCGCATTGCCAGGAAGCTGTGCCCGCACGTTGAGTTTTCCGCGATGGACGCGACGCGCAGCGATCCCGATTTCGTTTGCCAGGTATTTGCCGAGGCGATCGCGGCGGGGGCCACGGTTGTAAACATACCGGACTCGGTGGGGTACGCAATGTCGGGCGAGTTCGCGGAGCTTGTCCGATACTGCATGAATAACGTGCCGGGGATCGAGGATGTAATCGTCTCGGTACACTGCCACGACGACCTGGGGCAAGCGGCGGCCAACTCGCTCGCGGGGATACTGGAGGGCGTGTCGCAAGTCGAGTGCACGATAAACGGCGTCGGCGAACGCGCCGGCAATGCTTCGCAAGAAGAGATCGTCATGGCCCTGCGCACGCGCGCGGACTATTACCAGGCGGAGACCCGGCTGGTTCACGCCGAGCTCTTCAAAACAAGCCGGATGGTAAGCAGCTATATGGGAATGGTGGTTCCCCCAAACAAGGCGGTAGTGGGCGCCAATGCGTTCGCGCATTCGTCGGGCTTGCATCAGGACGGGATGCTCAAGGAGCGGACCACCTACGAAATCATGCGTCCGGAGGACGTCGGCCAGGGCCGTAGCAAAATTGTGCTCGGCAAGACGTCGGGCCGGCACGCGTTTCGCGCCCATCTCGACGAACTCGGCATTGATCTGAAGGGAGCCGATTTCGAGGCCGTATTCCTGGCGTTCAAGCAGGTGGCGGACCGGAAGAAGGAGATCTCGGATCGAGACATCCAGGCGATTCTCGAAGACCAGTTCCATCAGGCGTTCGATCAAGCCTATGAGCTCGACCTGGTCCAGGTGACGTGCGGCAGCAACAGCGTTCCGACCGCGACGGTGCGGTTGAAATCGGAGGACGGCAAGATTCTGGAAGACGCCGCGCTCGGCGACGGACCGGTTCACGCCGTCTGTCAGGCGATCAACCGGATAATCGACGTGCCGAACGAGCTGACGGAGTTCTCGGTCCAGTCGGTGACCGAAGGAATCGACGCGTTAGGCGAGGTGACTATTAAAATTGAAAGCTGCGGGCGGTCCTTCACCGGACACGGCGCGGACACGGACATCATCGTCGCCAGCGCGAAGGCGTACGTCAACGCTTTGAATCGCCTTCTCAGCATCCTCGGGGGCGAAGCGCAAGAGGATGCTCACGCCGCGGCGGCGGCAGGAGTGGTTAGCTGATGGGTAAGACACTGCTCGAAAAAGTCTGGGACCTGCACACTGTCAGGGAGCTGCCCTCGGGGCAGACGCAGCTTTTCATCGGTCTGCATCTGGTGCACGAGGTCACCAGCCCGCAAGCGTTCCAGATGCTTAGAGAACGCAAACTTTCCGTGCGGTACCCCGACCGGACCTTTGCCACGGTGGACCACATAATTCCCACCGATAGCCGGCGGCGGCCTTACGCCGACGCGATGGCGGAGGAGATGTTCGTTCACATCGAGCGAAACGCCGGTGACTTCGGACTCGAGTTCTTCGACGAGTCCACCGGACGCCAGGGAATCGTGCACGTAATCGGACCCGAACTGGGGTTGACTCAGCCGGGAATGACTATCGCTTGCGGCGACAGCCACACCAGTACCCACGGAGCGTTTGGCTCGGTCGCTATCGGTGTTGGCACGTCACAGATTCGTGACATGCTGGCGAGCGGCTGTCTGGCTATCGACCGCCCAAAGGTCAGGCGCATCGATGTTTCCGGGTCGTTGGGCCGTGGCGTGTACGCGAAGGACGTCATCCTCCACATAATCGGGCATCTGGGCGTGCACGGCGGCGTCGGATACGCCTACGAGTACGGCGGCGACGTGTTCGACGCGTTCTCGATGGAAGAACGCATGACCGTTTGCAACATGTCGATCGAGGGCGGGGCGCGCGTCGGCTATGTAAATCCCGATCAGACGACCTATGACTACCTTCGCGGCCGTGAGTTCACGCCGAAGGACGGCGCGTTCGATCGCGCAGTCGAATGGTGGGAGACCATGAAGAGCGACGATGACGCCGATTACGATTCATTGGTCGAAATCGACGGAGCGAGCATCGAGCCGATGGTCACCTGGGGAATCAATCCCGGACAGGTTTCCGGCGTGAGCGAAAGGCTGCCGGACCCCGAATCTCTGGACGGCGCGCAGCGCGCTTCCGTCGAAGAGGCTTTGGCGTTTATGAAACTCCAACCGGGAGCGGCCATCGCCGAAACTCCTATCGACGTGGCGTTCATTGGATCGTGCACCAACTCCCGGATTTCCGATCTTCGCGAAGCCGCCAAGGTGGCGGCGGGCGGAAAAGTGGCCCGGAACGTCAAGGCGCTGGTCGTGCCCGGATCGCAGCAGGTGCGTGAACAGGCCGAAGCGGAGGGACTGCACGAGACCTTCCTCGGCGCGGGGTTCGAGTGGCGCCAGGCGGGTTGCTCGATGTGCCTGGCAATGAACCCCGACAAGCTTGTCGGCGACCAGATCTGCGCCTCTTCCAGCAACCGGAACTTCAAGGGGCGGCAGGGCAGCCCCACGGGACGGACGCTGCTCATGAGCCCGGCCATGGTCGCGGCGGCCGCGCTGGCCGGATCGGTTGTGGACGTTAGAACCCTAGACCAGCCCGCCGCGCAGGTGGTTTGAAGAATGAAAACCGACATGCAAATAACCGAAATCACGGGAACCGCCATCCCGCTGAAGGGCAACGATATCGACACCGACCGGATTATCCCGGCGCGCTATCTCAGGGCGGTTACGTTCGACGGCCTGGGCGAGCACGTGTTCGAGGACGACAGGAAGGCGGCGGCAGGCTCGCACGCCTTCGACGATCCGCGCTACGGCGGGGCCAGCATCCTGGTAGTGAACGGGAATTTTGGATCGGGGTCGTCTCGCGAGCACGCGCCGCAGGCCCTTCTTCGCTGGGGAATTCAGGCTGTCGTTGGTGAGAGCTTTGCCGAGATCTTCTTCGGAAACTGCTACACGCTCGGGATCGTGTGCGCGGTCGTTTCGAATCATGACGCTTTGGAGATTCAGAGCGCGGTCGAGGCCGATCCGGGTATGGAGCTGGCGGTGGACGTCGACGGCCGCACGCTTCGCGCCGGGAGCCGGCAATGGCCGCTGGGCATCCCGGAAGCGGTCCGCGACGGACTTGTTGCCGGTACATGGGACGCCATAGGCGAGCTTGTGCGAGACCCGGCCGAAGTCCGGCGGGTACATGACGGCCTTCCATACATCCGCGGGTTCGGCGGCGGTTAGCCGCGCTCGCGAAAGGCGGAGATATGTATCGAATCGCCATAATTCCAGGTGACGGGACAGGCCCCGAAGTGGCGGCCGAGGCTCTCAAGACGCTCGAGGCCGCGGCCGCGGCGGGTGGCTTTGCGTACGAGGCGAACCATCTGGACCTGGGCGGCGACCGTTACCTGCGGACGGGCGAGACCCTGCCCGCGGGCGCTTTGGACGAGCTGCGATCGCACGACGCGATCTGGCTCGGAGCCATCGGACATGCGGACGTCGAGCCTGGGATACTCGAAAAGGGCATCCTGCTTCGCATCCGGTTCGAGCTCGATCAGTACATCAACCTGCGTCCGGTCAAGCTGTATCCCAACGTTGAGACGCCCTTGAAGAACAAAGGCCCGGACGACATCGACTTCGTAGTAGTGCGGGAAAACACCGAAGGGCTGTATTCCGGGATGGGCGGCGTTCAATACGGCGGCACGCCGTCGGAGGTCTCGACCCAGGTCCACATGACAACCTATCGTGGCGCGGAGCGCGCGATTCGGTTTGCGTTTGACATCGCCCGAAACAGAAACAGGCGAAAACAGCTTCACATGGTGGGCAAGACTAACGTTCTTACTTACGTGCAGGGGACCTGGTGGCGGGCGTTTAATGAAGTCGGCGACTCCGACTATCCCGACATACGCCGGGAGTATGCGCACGTGGACGCCGCGTCGATGTGGTTCATCAAGAATCCGGAATGGTTCGACGTGGTGGTGACCGACAACCTGTTCGGCGACATCATCACCGACATCGGGGCCATCATCCAGGGCGGGATGGGGATAGCCGCTGGCGGTAACATCAATCCCGAGGGAGTATCCATGTTCGAGCCGATCGGCGGTTCGGCTCCCAAGTACCAGGGCAAGAACGTAATCAATCCGCTCGCCGGAATAAACGCAATGCAGATGCTGATCGAGCACCTCGGCGAGGCCCAAGCCGCCGGGCGGATCGAGAGCGCCGTCGTGAAGGCGCTGGAAAGCGGCAGGATCCGGTCGATGAGCGCAGGTCAGATGGGCATGTCGACCTCGGAAGTTGGAGACTATGTTGCAAGCCTTGTCTAAACTCTGGCCGCGGCCAGAACGTCGGAGCGTCTGATTTGGGCGAATTCTCGATTGCATATCTGCCGGGCGACGGTGTTGGACCGGAGGTCGTCGGCCAGGCTCGGCGCGTGCTCGAGGCTGTCGGCGAACGGTTTGGCCATCGCTTCGTGGGACAGACCGCGCTGGTCGGCGCGGGTTCGATAGAGCGTTACGGCCGGGAGATCACCGACGAGGTCATCGACCTGTGCAAGTCGTCGCGCGCCGTCCTTCTCGGCGCCTGCGGCGTCGCCGGCGGCGCCGCGGTCAACGGCCGGCATCCGGAGCGCGCGGTGCTCGACTTGCGCGAAGGGATGGAGCTCTGGGCAAACATTCGACCGCTCCGGTTGAGCAAGCATCTGCTCGGATCGTCGCCCGTCAAGCGCGAGATCATCGAAGGCGCCGACCTGCTCGTGTTTCGGGAGTTGACCGGCGGCATCTACTTCGCCGAGCCCAAGGGGCGCGGCGAGGTCGACGGCGAGCCGGCTGCGTTCGACACGCTGCTCTATCGCGAGAGCGAGGTCCGCCGCATCGTTACGCGGGCGTTCGAACACGCCGAAAAGCGGCGCGGGCTGGTTACCTCGGTCGACAAGATGAACGTGCTCGAAAGTTCCCGCTTTTGGCGGGAAATCGCCGAGGACGTTGCCGCCGGGCGTCCCGACGTCAAGTTCGAGAGTATGCTTGTCGATGCATTCGCCATGCGGCTCATACTCAGTCCGAGGGATTTCGACGTGGTCGTTACAGGCAATATGTTTGGCGACATACTGACCGACGAGATGTCGGTGCTAGCGGGGTCGCTCGGGTTGATGCCGTCGGCCAGTCTGGGCGACGGAAGCGTTGGACTCTACGAACCCATTCACGGAAGCGCGCCCGATATCGCTGGTCATGACGTGGCGAACCCGCTGGGAACCATTCTCAGCGCCGCGATGCTATTAGAGCTGTCGCTGGGACTTTCCGAGGAAGCGCGGGCGGTCGAAGACGCCGTCGAAACCGCGCTTGCCCGGGGCTATCGCACGGCAGACATCATGGAGGATGAAACGTCGCTCCGTGTCGGCACGGCCGGCATGGGCGACGCTGTGATTGCCGGGCTAATCTCCTAGGTCCCTCTACACGCAAACGAAACGGGCCTGTCAGAGGCCCGCGCACGCCGCCGATTTTCCAGGAGCCGCAACCCGAAATGTCCAAAATATCTCTGTACGACACAACCCTGCGAGATGGCTCGCAGGGGGAAGGGATTTCGTTTTCAGCATCGGACAAGATGCAGATTGCCCGCCGGCTTGACGAGTTCGGCGTTCACTACGTCGAAGGCGGATTTCCGGGCGCGAATCCAAAGGACATCGAATTTTTCGATCTTGCAAGGAAGCATCACTGGCAAAACGCCAAGATCGTCGCCTTTGGCGCGACCAGACGCAAAGACACCGCCGTGGAAGACGATCCCGCGATTGCGGCGATTCTTGAAAGCGGGGTTTCCGTGGTCGCGCTGGTCGCCAAATTTTCCCGGTGGCAGGTGGAGCACATTCTCGAAGCGCCCCCCACCGAGAACCTGGCCATGATTCGCGACACCGTTTCGTATTTGAAGCGGCGCGGACTGGAAGTCATAGTCGACGCCGAGCACTACTTCGACGGCTTTCGAGACGACGCCGACTACTCCCGCGGCTGCCTCGACGCCGCCATCGGCGCCGGATGCGACTGGATCGTGCTGTGCGACACCAACGGCGGTTCGCTGGTGGATGACATTCGGGAGATGACCGAGCTAGCGGTCGGCCATTCGCCGGTTCCCGTGGGAATTCACGCGCACAACGACATGGACCTCGCCACGGCCGGTTCGCTGGCGGCCGTCGGCGCCGGGGCCACTCAGGTTCAAGGAACCATCAACGGACTCGGAGAACGCTGCGGAAACGCGAATCTGTGCGCGGTCGTAGCCAACTTGCAGCTCAAGATGGGTGTCGAGTGCGTATCGAAGGAAAACCTCGCGCGCCTGACCGAGCTCTCGCACTTCGTTTCGGAAACGGCCAATCTGGCGCCCATTTCGCAAATGGCCTACGTTGGCCACAGCGCCTTCGCGCACAAGGCGGGATACCACGCAAGCGCCACCGCCAAGGCCGAGCAAGCCTACCAGCACGTCGATCCCGTTCTCGTCGGCAATCGTCAGCGGATTCTGGTTTCCGAGCTTTCGGGCGCCAGCAACGTTGTCACTCGAACCGAGCAGCTCGGAATCGGGCAGTCGCGGAGCGCCGCCGCGGAAACGGCCAGGACGCTCAAATTGATGGAGTCGCGGGGATTCCAGTTCGAGGGCGCCGAAGCGTCGTTCGAGCTGCTCGTCCGGCGCCAGGCCCCCGACTATGAACCGCCGTTCGAGCTGCTGGACTTTGTCACGCTGGTCGAGGCGCGCCGCGGCGAGACCGCGCTGTCCGAAGCCATGGTCAAGATCCGGGTGCGCGACGAGGTTTTCCATACCGCCGCCGACGGCAACGGGCCGGTGAGCGCTCTCGACGCCGGCACGCGCAAGGCGCTGCTGAGCGTCTATCCAGTGCTCGACTCGGTTCGCCTGGTTGACTACAAGGTCCGAATAGTCAACAGCGACGCCGGAACCGACGCCAGCATTAGGGTTCTCATCGAGTCGACCAACGGCGAGGACTTCTGGGCCACGGTCGGGAGTTCGACGAATGTGGTCGAAGCGTCGTGGCTGGCGCTGGCGGACAGCTTCGAATTCGCGATCATGCTCGAAGAAAATGGTAGCCGCGCCGGTTCGGGATAGCGCCAGCAGCCGCGCTTCGCCGCGCTTGCGACCACGTGCCCGCCGATTGCGCCGTCGGCTGCCGTTAGATCGAAGATCGGCTTGCGGCTCTCCCGTGCCATTGGGATCAGGCTGCGGACGCCTGACACGTCGGGCGATCATCTTCGATCGGCCGCTGAAGACGCCTAAATGGTGGAGATGGGGGCGAGTTGAACGCCCCGTCCAGGAACTTCTGACTGATCCCGTCTACAGGCTTAGACCGTTTTGATAATCTCGCCGGCTGCCACTAAAACGGACAACGGCACAGCCGGCCAGCCCGGAGAATTCTCTTCCAGCCTTGACGGGCGTCGGGGCTGGCGTCCTCCCGACTAAGTGTCGCCCTGTTCCAGACGCCGGGGTGTACCCGGAACGGACGTCGCGCCTAGAGTTTAGGCGGCGAGAGCGAATTCCTGTTCGCCAATTATGGTTTGCCGCTGGATTTACGAGGCGACGGCATCCTCGACCTGCGGAGAAGGCCTTCGAGTCCCTGTCGAAACCCTGCATCCCCTTGACATTCAATTGTCGCATGGATTCCGCCGGGTTCAAGCCCCGCGTCCGGCGCCTTCGGCGTACGCGGGGGTCATTCCTTTCGGATACGGCCCAGTCGGCGTTCGATCTGGCGTTGGGCGTCGCGTTCCGCCTGACGCTCTCGCTTGTCATACCGCTTCAGGCCGCGTCCGATGCCGATTTCGAGCTTCGCCCGGCCATTTGCCAAATACATCCGCAGCGGTACCGCCGTGTGGCGGCGGGCGTTCAGGGTCTGTTCGAGTCTGGCTATCTCTCTGGCGTGGAGGAGGAGCTTTCGCGGCCGCAGCGGATCGTGGTTGTTTTCGGCGGCGGGCTTGTAGAGGCCGACGTGGACTCCGTGAAGGTATGCCTCGCCGCGCGAGACCTGGACGTAGCCTTCGCGGAGACTGACCGATCCGCCGCGTATCGACTTGATCTCGCTACCGGTCAGTATGAGCCCCGCTTCCAGCCGGTCGACGATTTCGTAGTCGTATGTCGCTCGGCGGTTGACGGCCAGGTTGCGCCCGGCGGCGTTGCCCCGGCCCGAGCCTGATAACTTTTGTCTTTTGACCATGACGACGTCAGTCTTCGAGTTGGGACATGCAGATTAGATAACCATTGGCTCGCTCAGCATACCGGTAGCGGTCAACTAGCCTCCAGAACTCAGCGGAATGACCGGGCTCGATCAGATGAGCCATTTCGTGAATCAGGAGATAGTCGATCACCCACTGGGGAGCCTGGCGCAGCCGGGCGGCGACCTGGATGACTTGCGTGCGGAGATTTGCGTTGCCGAAGGATGAGGTGAGCTTGGCCGAGAATCGGGCGTCGGCGGGCCTTGCTTTTCCCGAGAGATATTCGGCGTCCAGACGTCTCGCTCTATCCAGAAGCAGCCGGTCCGATTCGCCATGATCGATTCGGTTGGTCCGGGCCATCCGCTCACATACATCACGAATAATCCGGGTCTCTTCGTCGGTCGATGTTCTTGCGGGAAGCCTGACGCGCAACCGCGACCCGTCGAGTCTGGCTGAGATGGTTTTCCTGCGCCGAGGGCTCTTCGTTACTTCAAGCGTCCATCCGGCGGCGGCGAGCAGCGCGCCAACGGAACCATAACGGCCGCGCGCCGGTTTGCGAAAGTTAGCCGTCGGCGGTGGTGCCGGCTTGGAGAACTTCGGTGGACTGAATCGTCACCATCTTGTCCAGCAGCTTTTCCATCGCCATGCTGTGGCAGCAAACGCGCCACGAGCTGAAGAAGTTGCAGGTGCAGTCCCACTGGCCTTCGGAATAGCTGACCGTGTAATCGCCGTTGCCACCCGCGAATGCAGCTTCGAAATTGCTAAAACTCACGCGCTCGGGTTCGCGGGCGTATCGGTTGGCCTTGTCGATCTTTCCGATGAGGCTTGACTGCAAGTCGGCTCTCCTATCCGGGACTAGGACAAAAAAGCGCCAGGACTCAGCCTGGCGCTACCCGTTGGGCGAATGCCGGGGCCGCTTACCATCCGCGCGGCATTTCGTCGAAATCACAAGAAGTCATCCAACTTAATTCTAACTCAGACGCGGCGGAAAAGGGCAATCACGCTCGCTACCAACCGTACGAAAGGCGTTCCACAAGACGGCCCGGCAGCCGCGCCCGGCGCATCAATTCCTGCGTTTTGTCGATGTCGTAGCTTTGCCGTTTGAGGGTTACGGTCAGGTTTGCGGGATCGAGGAGCATGTACGCGGCTCTGGGGTCGCCGTCGCGCGGTTGCCCCACGCCGCCAGGGTTGACTATCGATTTGAATCCCTTGAGCGGGAAGGGCTTTCCCGGCTCGGGAATCGCAGTGTCGTATTCGGGGGGACCGCCCAGAAGACCGTCCCGGCGCCTGAATATGAGCGGTACGTGAGTGTGGCCCACCAGGCACATGTCGGCGTCGAAACGAGCGAAGTTCGGGACGGCGACGGAAAGATTGAATATGTATTCGAAGATGGGGTCGCGAGGGCTGCCATGCACAAGCTGGATGCCGTCCACGGGCTGGCTGGCCGGCAGTGACCGAAGGAACTTCCTGGATCTGTCGGTTAATGCTTTGCGAGTCCACCGGCAGGCGGCCCGCGCGTCGCGGTTGAACAGCGAGATGTCGAAGTCGCCGGTCGCCGCCCGGTCGTGGTTTCCGGCAATGCACACCACGTCGAGGGCGCGCAACACATCAATGCACTCGTTTGGACTTGGGCCGTAATCCACCAGGTCTCCCAGGCACCAAATAGCATCCACTCGGGACTCTGCGTTGAGGACGGCCTCGAGGGCTTGCAAATTGGCGTGAACGTCCGAGATGAGAAGAACAGTCAAGACGCCCTCACGCAGCCGCCAGGAGCCATCGGGCGAGCGACGGGATGGCCTGGCCGGCGCCGCTCATTCAGTCTTTGAGCCGCTCGACCGCTTGATTGAACTTGTCGCCTCTATCGAATTCGTTGACGAATTGGCCGAACGACGCGCACGCGGGTGAAAGCAGCACGGTATCGCCAGACCGGGCGAGGTCGGTGGCTTGCCGCACGGCGTCCGCCATGTCTTCAGCGCGGCTGCAAACATGCGGGGGCAGCAGCGGTCGCAGGGCCTCGGTCCCGGCTCCGGTCAACAAAATAACCCGGCCGATGCGCTCTCCGAGATTTCCAATTCGGGATGCCAGCGCCAGAAAGCTCAGTCCCTTGTCCGAACCGCCGGCGATCAGGATTATTCGACCGCTCAGGGTAGACAGCGCCGCAAGGGTTGCGTCCGGCGTGGTGGCGGTGGAGTCGTTTACGTAGTCGACTTCCTCGACGACCGCTACAAGCTCTTGTCTGTATGGGACTCCGGGGAAGGTGGAGATTGCGCGCTCCAGCGTGCTTTGCGGGATGTTGAATTTGGACGCGGCCAGGACTCCCGCGGCGAGATTGGCGCTATTGTGTTCGCCCGATATCCGCGCCCGCTCCCAGCCCGGGATTTCGTCGTCGTGCGAAAACCACAACACCTCGGCGGGCGTGGCGGCGGCGAACGACCTGCTGTAGACGTTTTCGCGGTTGAGGATCGCCAGATCCTGCTTGTTTTGATACTGGACGATAATCTTCTTGGCCGTGGCGTAGGCGGCCATGTCTTCATACCGGTCCAGGTGATCGGGCAGAACGTTGGTCAGCACCGCCACCGCCGGTGAAACATGGTGTTTGTCGAGACCTTCGAGCTGCCAGCTCGATAGCTCCAGGACCACGGTCTGATCGTCTTTGAGATCGTCGAGCATTCCGACGGCCGATACGCGCATGTTTCCCGCGAGAACCGCGTCCGCTCCGTGAGTTCGCAACAGGTGATGTATGAACGTCGCGGTGGTGGTCTTGCCCCGCGTGCCGGTAACTCCAATTGTCCGCGCGGGCGGCCATTCGGAAAAGAACAGCCCCATTTCCATTTCAATCGGCACACCCGACCTGCGGGCGGTCGCCAGGTAAGGCGAGTCCAGGGGCACCGCGGGATTTCGCACTATCATGTCGACCCGCTGGAAGTCGGACTCCCGATGCTCACCCAGCACAAAACGTATTGGCAGCTCCGCCAGCGCGTTTACGCTCGGGCGGAGCTCTTGTTCCGATCTGAGATCGGTGACGGTGACCGAGGCGCCGCGGGAAGCGAGAAAACGGGCGATGCCGACTCCGCCGCCGTGCAGTCCGAGCCCCATCACCAGAACGCTCTGTCCCGTGTAGTCGACAGCCTGCTTCACGACGCCACGGTCCGGCACACGATTTCAGGCGACGCCCGTCGACTTGAATAGACCGGACGCCTTGGGCCAAGCGTGTTGGCGCCTGGGTTCAGGCGCATGGGAGACACCGCGCCTGTTTGCCCGCGCCCACGGCATCGAGGCGTATGCGGGCGGTATGTTCTGGATTCCCGCTCTCCGCTTCCGCGGGGCCATGCTCTGCGGGAATTGTAGCTGTCGAGTAATTCGTTGACGGATTGGCATAAAGAAACAGCGCCAGTCTGGAGGCGAATGCGCGCCGGGCGCGCCAATACGCAGTGTGTGTCGAACCAATACCTTCTCGTATTCATCGAACGAGTACATCCTCGCGTGTATTAAACCGGCGCCGTCCATTGACACGGCGTCAGGCTAAACATACACTTCCCGTAGTTTCTGTTCTCTCTCGCGGTCGGCAACGTAAGCGTGTCGGCTTTTCCATTGTCGAAAGGACCGCGCATCGCGTTGCTGAAGCAGGCGTTTTCGTTGTCAGCCCATCCTGTCATAAGGGTGGGTTTTGCTGTCTCTCGGGTACAAAGTTATACGACTAACATCGAACTGATTCAGTTTCCGAACTAGCGACGGTAAGGGAGGCGACCATGTCGGTAGACTCTTTCGACGTATGTACGGCCCTGGAATGGTACAAATCGTACCTGTCGTCAGAACGGGAGCTGCCGAAACGGGACGTCAGCCGCCTCCTCAACTGGATCGAGCACTTTTGCAATTCGCTCCCAAGGCGAACGTTGACGATCGAAGAGATCAGCGTTCGGGAGGTTGTCGTCTACTTCGCCGACCAGTCCAGTCGGTTTCAGTCACCGCTCGAATGGTATCTGCGCTATAAGGCGCTTGAATCGTTCTGGGACGACATGGTGGAGGCCAACCTGCTCAAGCAAAACACCATCAAGGGCATCTACGACGATACCGACGTCGAGCCCTACGACGAAGAGAACGCGGTGGTCAACGCGCCGTCGATCCCGGTCAACTGGTCTCGGGCGGAGACTGCTTTCTAGCAGAGTCAACGGCTGAGTCGCCCGGAAGCCCAAAGGCTTCAACAGACTCGAACTACGTCACGAACCCGTGCGGGTTCTAGCTTTTTTCGTCGGTCTCGTCGGGAGCGTCGACGATCGTCGTTTCCGTGGTCAGCAGATTTATCGAGGCGCTCACGGCGTTGGTTATCGCCGCCCGCGTCACCTTTACGGGATCGATGATCCCCGCCGCGAACAAATCCTCGTATTCGCCCGAATCCGCGTTAAATCCGCCGCTGCCCTCCATCTCGCGGACTCGCTGGGCGACGACGTCGCCCTCGAATCCGGCGTTTTCAGCTATCTGCATTAGAGGCTCAGCGAGCGCCTGCCGGACAACGTTGGCGCCGATCTGCTCCGTCTCGCTCAGGTCGAGCGCCTCGATCGACTGCTCGGCTCGCAGGAGCGAGACCCCTCCGCCGGTTACGACTCCCTCCTCCAGGGCGGCGCGGGTAGCCGACACGGCGTCCTCGACGCGGTGCTTTTTCTCGCGCTGCTCGATTTCGGTGGGCGCGCTGACGTTGAGCACGGCCACGGTTCCGCTTAGCTGGTTGGCGCGCTCGGAGAGTTTTTCGCGGTCGTAGTCGTTCTTGGCCTTCTTGTGAGAGTCCCAGATGGATTCGATCCGGCGCTCGATTTCGCCCGCATCTCCATGACCCTTGATGATTATGGTCTCGTCTTTGGTCACGGTGACAGTGTCCGCGCGCCCCAGATGCGCTAATTCAATCTTGTCCCAACCGAGACCTATCTCTTTGGCGATAAGCTGGCCGCCCGTAAAGATTGCGTAGTCTTCGAGCATCCATCGCCTTCTGTCTCCAAACGCCGGAGCCTTGATGCCAACGACGTTTATGACTCCGCGAAGGCGGTTGAGGACGAGCGTTCCCAGCGCTTCGCCTTCGATGTCTTCCGCGATGATAATCAGGTCTTTGTTCCCGGAGCTCAAGAACATTTCCATCACCGGAACAACATCGCTGGCGGCGGATAGCTTTTGATCGGTGAGGAGTATGAAGGGCTTGTTCACGCTGGCCTCACTCTGATTTTCACCGCCAGCGAAATACGGAGAAAGGAGACCACGGTCGAATTTGATTCCGTCCACGAATTCGACCGTGGTCTCACCGGTTTGGCCGTCCTCGACATTGATGCCTGCGTCCTTGCCGAGCTTGTCGAAAAGATCGGCCACGAGGCGGCCGATTTCGGGATCGGCGGCTGAAATCGCGCCAATCCATTCAAGCTGCTCGCGTCCGGACACCTCAACCGCCGACTGTTCCAGGTACTCGTTAACGGCCTTGGCGGCTAGCTGAAGGCCGCGGCGCAGGACCATTGCGTTGTAGCCGGCGGTCGTAACCCGGAGCCCGTGCGCGTACATCGCCTGGCAGAGTATCGCGGCGGTCGACGTGCCATCGCCGGCCACGCCATTGGTTTGCTTGGCTGCCTCGTAGGCGAGCCTGGCGCCGGTGTTAACGAACGGATCCTCCAGATCCTCCACGTCCGACGCAACCGTTACGCCGTCGTTGGTGATGATGGGTTTGCCGTATTTCCGTTCGAGGACAACGTTGCGGCCCCTCGGGCCCATGGTCACGCGAACGGCGTTGCCGACCTCGTCGACTCCCGCCTTTAAAGCCTCGCGGGCTTCCTGACCGAAAAGTACTGCCTTACCTGCCATTGCACATATCCTTTAAGCGCCCGGGCGCTCGCTAGCGCATAAAACTCGTGTTTCGCAAAGTGGCTGCTTTGAATCGCGGTTACGCGATCTCAACTGCCTGTGGGAATTCCTAGCAATCTAGCTTTGATTTTGCTAGCTTTCCGGCTTCTTTTCAAGTGGGGGCGCTCGTTTGACGGACGATGCGGCGCTGTGGAAATCAGACATCGCCGCCCGCTCCTCGTTCCAAAGCCATTCGGACTCGCCCGGCTCGAGCCGGCGCCGTCTAAGAAGATCGGGTCGGACGAGAAGCGTGCGCCGCAGCGACTCCCGGTGACGCCAGCCCCGTATCGCCCCATGGTCGCCCGAGAGAAGCACGTCTGGGACCGTATCGCCTCGGAACTCCCGGGGCCTGGTGAAATGCGGGTGCTCCAGAAGCCCATGCGAATGTGACTCGCAGCGTGTTGCCTCGTCATTGCCAACGACTCCCGGCGCCAGCCTTGCGATGGTTTCGGTTAGAACCAGCGCCGGCAGCTCGCCGCCTGTCAGCACGTAGTCGCCGATGGATATCTGTTCATCGACCAGTTGAACCCGCACTCGCTCGTCAACGCCCTCGTAACGTCCGCAAATGAGTATCAGATGCGTCCTTTGGGAGAGCTCCAAAGCCGCCGCGTGATCGAGGACCTTGCCCTGGGGAGTCAACAGCACGACCCGGCTTTCCTGGCTGCGCAGCGCTTCGATGGCCGCCGCGATGGGTTCGGGTTTCATTACCATTCCGGAGCCGCCGCCGAACGTGTAGTCGTCAACGACTTTGTGTCGATCCGTAGCCCAATCGCGGAGGTTGTGAGACTCGATCTCAATCAGACCGCCGCGCCGCGCCCGTCCCAGGACTCCATGCTCCAAGGGCCCGACGAGCATTTCGGGAAAGAGCGTCAAGATGTCGAACCGGATGCTGGCCGGCATTCAGGGGTCGCCGCGCAGGCCGGGTATCAGGTTTGCGGTCATGGTTTTCCTGTCCAGGTCGATGTCGAGAATTATCTCGCTGGTCGCGGGCAGCAGGATTTCGGTTGACTGGCTGCGGACCACGTAAACGTCGTTCGCGCCGGTCTCGAAGATCTCGACCACCTTGCCGAGGACTTCGTTTTCCGTCGTGACGACCTCCAGACCCACGATCTCGAAGTGGAAATAGCGCCCGTCCAGTAGTCCGGCGGCTCGCTCGACCTCGCAATAAATCGTCTCGCCCCGCAGCAATTCGGCGCGCTCGCGCGAATCGGACCCCTCGAGCTTGAGACGCCCGCCGGCGCGGTTGAACCGCTCGATCGTGACGGGCGCGCGGTCGCTTCCGATAAAGACTTCGGACGCAGGCTCGAAGATGCCGTACAAATCGGTTAGCAACTCGAGTTTCACATCCCCCTTTGTTCCGACCGATCTGGTTACTTCCGCGACAGGGATGAATCGCGGGCGGCGGTTTGTCAGCCGGACTCCACGATCTCTAGCTGGCACCGCTTGCCCTGGCCGATAGGCGCTGCCCGCATAACCGAGCGAATCGCCGTCGCCATGCGGCCCTGGCGTCCGATAACCCGGCCCATGTCGCGCTGGTCTACTTCTAGCTCGTAGATTGTGACCTTGCCGCGATCGCGCTGCGTCACGCGGACGGCGCGGCGGTCGGTAACCAGGTGGCGGGCGATGAACTCTATCAATTCATCCATGTTTGGCCTCGGCTGAGCTTACGTCTCGTTCAGGACTTTGTTCTGGATTTGGGCGCGATCTTCCTGGTGACCTTCGCGGTGGCCTTCGATTTGGATTTTGCCCGGGCTTTGGCGGCCGGTGTCGCCGCGGCTTTGGATGCGGCCTTGGCTTTACCCGCTGAGTCGCGGGAGGCGGCCTTGGCCGGCGGCTTGGCGGCAGGCTCGGGAGCATCCGCGACGGGAGTTGCGCCGTTGCTACTCTTCAGGTTCCCCCTGAAGCCAGGCTCCGCCAGTTCAAGTATCTTCCATACGCGGTCCGAGGGCTGAGCGCCTTTGACGATCCAGTTCCGGGCTGCATTCACGTCTACTCGAAAGCCGGAAGGATCGGCAAGCGGATCGTAATATCCCAGATCGGACACGGTCCGCCCATCGCGAGAAGCCTTCGACGGAGCGACCACGATCCTGTATGACGGCCTGCCCCGCCTTCCTCGACGCGCTAATCGAATCCTAAGCAATACTCTGGCTCCGAATGTCTGGATGCTTGAGATAGCCCGCCGCCGACTCTGGTGACTTACGTCGACGGTAGACGGGGATTATATCAGCGATAGGTGTCAATATCCCTAATCGCGGACCGCAAACCCGTGAATCCATTGACCGACGTCCAGGCCGACCGGCCATTTGCGAGAAGCAAGCGCCACCACCCGCAGCTTCGAATTCGCGAGCGCGGCTTCCAGCTCGCTCTCGCTGTACAGAGCCAGGACTCTTGTAAGACTCGTGCGTTGACCGGTTATCAGGCGGCCCTGGCCGGCCCGCATCGCCAGATAGAGAATCCCTCCCCTGACGAGAATACGGCGAATTTCGGCGAGCGCTTGCGGCAGCGCCGGTTTGGGCGCGTGCAAAAGGGAAGCGCAAGCCCAGGCGCCGTGGAAGGACCCAGCTCCGAAGGGACTGCCGAGCATGTCGCCGCGAACGAGAGCCGCCGGGGCCGATCGAGCGCCTGCGGCGCGAAGCATCCCGGCCGCCGTATCGAGACAGACCGGCGCGGCGCCGGCGTCGCTGAGCCGCCAGGAATCGACGCCGGGACCGCTTCCGACGTCCAGCACGCGCGGCCCCGGTCCGAATCTCGCGATCAGCAACGCAACGAACCGGGCGGCGTCAGCCTCGATCCCGGCGCCTTCGGACCGGCGGAAATAGTCGGGCGCCATCCGCTCGTAGGCGGCCAGGTTGACCGACCGCCAGGTTGCCGGGTCGGCGAAGGCCGGCATTACCGACCGATACTTCGCAGGTAGTTGCGGCACGCCTCCGCGCGCATCTTCGGCGTCTGGTCGGTTTGATGTCCGCCGTGACATCCGATCCAGCGCTGGAAGTCTATTTCGTCGATCACCTCGAACAGGGCTGGAATGCTCTCGAACAGGTCGCCGTCGCCTATGTTGACAAATCGCCACTTGCGGTAGTCCTGGAGGTGCAGGTAAGCGATTCGGTCCTTGACTTCACGCAGGCACCTTATCGCTCCCCACTCGACAAGCTGCGCGTGTGAGAGATCGACGCAGAGCTTCAGGGTCGGCGCCAGATCGACTACGGTCTTGACCTCTTCCTCGCTGTGCACGACCTGACCGTAGTGAAAGTGAAAAGTCACGTCGATTCCGGTATCGGCTCCATACTTCGCCAATAGCTCCGCGAACCCGGCGAACGACGCGATTTCGTCTTGCGTGGGCGTTCGGTCCTTGGGTCGCGTCGGGGCCATGATGACGTAGGTATCGGCGTTGACAGCCGCCGCGAACTCGATCCGCCGTTTGTTGGATTCAATGGCTACGCGGTCGTCCGCAAAACCCCAACCCTGCCCGCAGACTGCCGCCACCGGGACGCCGGTTTCCTCGACCACGTCGTTGATCCGTTCGGCCGAGCCAAGCCAGTCGAGCGGCTGGCGGACCTCCCAGCCGTCCCATCCCGCTTCTTTGATATCCGAAAGCATCGCGTGAAGATCGGGCGTGGGGCCCCATTCGAGCGTGTTGTAGGCCAGCTTTACGGGCATCGGCGATTTCCTTTCGCGATCCGGGATTCCGGACGGGGTGGTTCAAGATATATTGCTGGCGGCTGTCGGGCAATTTTAGGAGTATGCCTCCGGGCAGCCAGACCAGCGAAGGCCGCCATGGGCGGCGAATTCGTGAGCCGGCGTAATCTATACGGAGGGCGGATTGTTCCAAAGCTCGGAAGGCGTGGGTAATTGACGCAACCGCGGGACGGGGGCGAGGAAGACGCGCTCGACCGTCTGATTAGGCGCCGCGTTTTCGAGCCTCTATCTCCGGAAGATGACGAGGATGTCCCGACGGTTCCCGCCGGCGCAGGGGATCAGCGAGTCGGTCGGGTAGACCCCGGTGGCGGGGCGGCGATTCCGCGCGACCGTCCAACCAGGGCCGAACCGGTTTCGGAGGACCGGCCCGCCGGCGCGCCCCCGCAAGGCGGGTTCGCCGAGCCGCCGTCTCGAATCGTAAGGCGGGCGCGGCCGCTCGACTCGGGATCGCCCGAAGGCGCGCTCACCGACTGGGACCAGCTGCGCCACTCCTTTTATTTCCGGTTTTTGGCCTTCGCAATCGCGTTAGTAGTTATTTTTTTCGTGGTCCGAACTCTCGCCGCCGGACTCGGCAGCGGCGCGAACTCGTTTTTCGCAAGGCTCGTCGCGCTTGACGCTCCGTTCCCGCCCGTACCCGGCCCCGACGACCCGGTTGTGGTGGCGAGTATCGACCTGCGCGCGGCGGCGCGCGTAGCCGCCCCTTTGGTTCTGGCGGTTGTCTGGCTGATGGGCGGATACCAGATCGATCGCGCGGCCAGAAGAGCTCTGCGGGTTGGAGGCCCGCCCGGAACCCGGCTGCCGTTTAGCTATGGGGTTGCCGCCGTTGGATGCGTGTCTCCGCTGTTGATATTCGGAATTGCGGGACTGGCCTGGGGCGGCATTAACCTGGCCGTGTGGACGTTTCGCCATCAAGCCTGGGGACCGACCGGCACGTTACTGGCGCTGCTGGCCGGGTTTGCGTTACTTATCCGGGGATTGGTGGCCTGGCGGGAAAGGCAGGCTCCAGAGGACTACCCTCCCGGACGCTGAATACAAAGGTTGCGCCGACCAGGCGATTCGTCCGCGGGCCGAGCCGAGGTGGAGACGGCAAGAGCCGGTCTGTCGGCCCTGGCGCTATGAACCGGTCCGCTATTCCATGGATTCGTGGGCGGTAATCTCGCCTACTCGAAGCTGTCCGGTTTCCTCATCCTGGACAAGCTCGAAGTCAACGCGCTCGTCCTTGGATATGTGCAGGCGGAGGGTGGTTCCCACCCTTTCGCACCCCATTGCGCGCTCAGTCGCAATTTCCATGCGCTTGCAGGCTTCGGAAAACAGAGAACTCAAAGAAACCGATCTTCTTCCAACCAAGTAGACAGCGTCCCTTCGCTTTTGCGCAGTTGTCGATCCCCAGATGGAAAGCGTTCTCGATTTCGGTCTCCGTGTCAATCGGGCGCCGCCGCGAAATGGAGGCGTGGACCTGATTTCGGCTCGCCGCTCGGGCGGGGGGACGTGCTTGTCCGTCATTCGTAGCCGCGGCTCCCGTCAATCTGACGGCCAGCAAAAAATCTCGGCTTCGGCGACCGCATTCCCGCGAAATCGGGAATTACGAACAGGGAAATGCGTGACGAAAAAGGTGATGGGAGCGACGACAGCGCAGTTAGGCAAAAAAAGGGTGGGAGGATGATGGCGGAGGCGTGGTCGCTTGTGAGGGAATCATCGCAACGCGTGTAGCGGACGGGTACAGACCGTTGACCGTTGAATACTCGCTACTTAGACTTTAGTAGTTGGATCGCTTGACTAATTGAGTTGGCGAATCCATGCGGCCCGGCAATCCGAAGCTACCAACACTCGAATGCGGGTTCGCGCTCAATCGATCTTTAGTGAGAGGCGTTTAGGCATGGCGGGACGTCCGTCGGTGATGGTTCAGGATCGGGGCTTGTTCGGAAAGAAAGTCGGACGGTTACGGTCGCAGGGCATGGTCCCCGTCAATCTGGTGATACCCGGCGACGATTCGCAGGCATTGCAGACGGACGAGCGCGCGCTGGTCGGCATCCTCAGGGAGACTGGTCAGTCCGGGCTGATCGAGCTCAACTCGCGAGACGCCACGGATATCGTTCTTATTGGCGACGTCCAGGTCCATCCGGTCACCCGGCGCGTTCTTCACGTCGCGTTCAGAAAAATCGATCTTACAAAGTCGATCGACGCGCCGGTACCGATTGCGCACGTAGGCGCCGCCCCGGCTTCACTGGCGAGCGACAGGTTCGTCGTGAACGAGCTGCTCGACGTGGACGTTCGCTGTCTGCCAGATGTTCTGCCGAGGTTGATCGAGGTGGACGTCAGCAGTCTCGATCAGGCGGGCGACGTTGTTCGCATAGCTTCAATCACGCCGCCGGAGGGCGTCGAGATTCTTAACGATCCTAACCAGGTCGCGGTGCGCGTTGAACTCGAGCGAGTCGAGGAGGAACCCGAAGCCGAAGATGAGTTCGGGTTTGTCGGCGGCATTGGCGGCCTCGCCGGGGCGGACGGAGAAGATGAGGAGGCCGGAGCCGCGACGCCGGGCTAGGAGTCGTGGCGAACCGGAAGACTGGCGGGGGCGGCCCCCGCAATCGCTTATGAAGGCTGGCTGGCCGGCCGTAACCTAATCGTCGCCAAACAACTCCCGCGCCAGATCGCCCCCGTCTGAGCCGTCCGACTGGGGAAACAGCGCTCCGTCGGTCTTGCGGCGTCGGACCTTCTCGGGCTGGAAATAACCCGTCCACGTTTCAGCGGACTTGTAGCTGGCTCCACCGTGCGCGGTTTCACGGCGGCGCACCCGGCAGAGAACGGTCGTGTTGACCGCGGATCCCGACACGATGGCTTGGCCCTTGGAGAGCGCCGGCAGCTCGGCCAGCAAGTCGCGGCCCATGCTTTCCACCGCCGAGGCAACCGCGTTTTGGTCGACGGGATTGACGATTCGCATGATGCATTGGGTCATGCATTGGGACAATACGTCCTGGTCGAGCTTTCCGGGGCGTTGAGTAATCAGACCGATCCCCATCCCGAATTTGCGCCCCTCGGCGAGTATTTCGGCGAGAAGGTTGCTCGTTGCCACTCCTCCGCCCGGCGGAGCGAAGCGGTGCGCCTCTTCGATCAGGACGAATATGGGAAACGGCACATACAGCTCGTCTTGCGGGTCCGTTTCACCGCGTTTCGTCTGCTGCCGCCCTTCGAACGCGCGTCTCAGAATCGTCGCGACGACGATCTGCTGGCTTCGACGGTCCATTCCGCCTACCTGGAGGACGGAACAGCGGCCGGGACGCAAGAGCTCCCGCATGTCTGTGTGCTTGTAGTCGTCGAACGCGCCCTGGCGGCCCAGAGTGTCCTGGAGCTTGAAGGTTAGAGCCTGCTTGGAGCTCCGGTAGTCTTCCTGGCCGTCCTGGTCCGACCGTCCTCCGGACAGGCGCGCGACGTCCACGCTCTCGACGGCGTCGAGCAGATCGCCGAATATCCAGTTTTTCTTGCGGAGCGAGCCAAGCGCTCGGCGGGCGATCACTCGCTGAGGAGTGCTTACGTCGCCCAGCAGGTACAAAATGTCGTCGTGGTGCATGACGTTGCGGCGCACGACGAACTCGCCCTCGCGGAATATCTTGACCTCGGGCCGGTATTCGATTTCCGCGTCGCTTTTACGAAAGTCGCTGATATTCGGTATTTCGTCCAGCGTGTCGTATTCCTGATGGGGGTCGATGATTAATACGGCGGCGGCGTTGTTGGGACGCAGCAGCTCTTCGACTATTACGCCCGCCAGGTAGCTCTTTCCCGCTCCGGTTCCAGCGATGATCGCCAAGTGGGTGTTTGCAAACTCGTCGGCGTCCATCGAAACGGGCACTTCGCCGTCGCCCCTCGTGAGCAGCGATCCGACGTGGACGGCGCCAGTGTCGCCGGGATTCTTGCTGCTGAGAATCTCGGCCAGCGTTGTCGGTTCGGCGAGGAAGACGGGCAGTCCCGGTCGCGGGGCGATTCGCGGATTCACGAACCCCATGGTCTCGGAAAAATGACCCATGATGGACACGTTCACCTCGTACAGCTCGGAGTCGGCCGAATCGAATCCGACAATGCGCGCAACCTCGCGGGGCGGCGTGGCCGGGTCTGCCATGAACGCGTCGGGATAAAGCTTTAGGTGAGTTCGGGACGCCACGCGTCCGAAGATTCGCTGCTGGGCGCCGTCCACTTCGTCCCAGTAATAAATGAACTCGCCGATCTTTACGACGCCCTCGCGGTCGGGCGTAACGATCGTGAAGTCTCCGGCGCTTTCGCCAGGGCCTTTCGTGGTGCCTATCGGCGGCGTGTGATCGCCGGACGCGCGAGAAGTCATTTCGACTGCTCTACCTTGAGCTTCCACGCGAGATTGTTGCGTATCACCGACAGCGCCGCCGACTCTTCCGGAAACAGACTTGCGAGCCGGTCCGACAGATTCAGGAGCAATTGACCGATCAGGGGGTGGCCGTGCGCCAGCAGATGCGGAACGTAGCCCACCGTAAAGCGGCCATCGGGCATGTGGAACGTCACAATCTCGCTGGCGTCGAGTACCCGGACGGGAGCGCCGATGAAGGGCGACGTTGATGTAACGCCGTGAAGCGCCGAGTCGTCACGGCCCAACATGCCCAGCGCGATGATCCCCACCAGCGTCGCCGTATCGGCGTAGCGGTCCGGCGTTAGACGGTCGGACTCGATCTGAGGCCTGATTCGAGGTCCCGCCGAACCGAAGTCCGGATTGAAAAGGATGGTGTCGAAAACGACGCCCACCAGATCGGACGCGACATTCTCCATGCCGACGGCGACGAGAGTCCCAAACGCGTACCGCGCCGCGTCGGGCGGATCGGCAACCTCCCCCCTGGCGAGGACCTGACAGACGAACTCGACGTGAGAATTCGATTTGACGATTGCGCCTATTTCCAGGTTATCTATCTCCTCCGTAGCTTGCTTTCGTTCTTCGGCCGTAGCTGGCGGCGGCGCAACGGGCTTGCGGCGGGGAATCGCTGTTCGGCGAACTGGCGAAAAATGTCTCTGAACCTGTCCCTGTCACGGCCGGTCAAGACGGCGACCGCGTCGGCGGTTTCCAGCGCGTACGGGTAACCGCCGCCCTGAGCGACGACCTCGGCGCGAATCGCGTCCACCATCTGCTCCAGCTTTCCGGAGCGCAGAATCCAGCCCGGAAACTCCAACCTCGCCGGCAGCGCTCCGCGTCTCGAACGGACATAGACAAAATAAACGTCGCTCTGCCGCCCCCGATCATCGTAGTTTTCCAGTCCTTTGGCCCTGGCGCAAACGAAGGCGGGAGTCCGCTGCAGCCAGGCGCTTTCGGGCAGCAGGACGCCATCGGTCAGATGGGTTGTCGATCTGTCGTGGAGCCACGAGTACATTTGCGACAGATCGCGGGCGCGGCTGGAATCCAGATAGCCGACGACTGGCGTCTGCGTTTTCTCGGATGCATCCATTAGGTCCAGAACAGACTTGACATACCTGGGGCGCAAACTGGTTGCGAACGAGACCACCAGGCTTCCGTCGAAAATGGCGACTCTGCGGCCCGGCTCGCCCGCGCGCGACTCCATCCACTCGATGAGCGTTTCGATTTCACGTCGGTGCCTGCGTTCGTTCACGGCGTCGTGAATCGCTACGTCGTCCGAGTCGTTTGCAAGTAAGTCGCGCGGCAATACCGGCTCGAAGCTGGTCGATTTTTTGTAATCGTCCTTGCCGCGATGGGGATTCTCGAACATTCCGACCCGCACGGCGGTTACGGGAACGCTCCAGTCGCCGGACGGGTATATCTGGCTGCCGTCGACCGCCAGCGTCGTGACGCCGGTCGACGCGCGCTCGGCCCACCGGCTCCACTCGCGGCGGCTCGCGTCTGGCGACAGCTCTGTTTCGAATGGAAGCCAGCTCCCCATCCCGGGAATACACTCTGGCGAAGGGTAGGCGCCGTGTTTGCCGGAGGGCCATTCAAGCTCGTCGTTGAGATCATCGGCCTGACGGCCCTGCGCAGCCTTTGCGGATTCTCGCAAGCGGTCGCGCTCCTGGAGGATCTCGACGCTCGAGCGCCATAGCTCGTCGGCGTTATCTTCAAGGAATCTCCAGAGCTGGGCGCCGTCGATCATCGGTTCACGTTCTTTCCGGGCAAGCTTGCGGTGGAGTTCATTGGCTCCGAAGGCGCGAGACGCCGTTGACTTTCTCGACGTGAATCACCGATTGCAGCAGCCGCTCGAAGGTATCGTCGTG
Source organism: Chloroflexota bacterium (assembly GCA_965263025.1). Lineage (GTDB taxonomy): Bacteria > Chloroflexota > UBA11872 > UBA11872 > VXNJ01 > JAPOVO01. The sequence goes on from OZ253578.1 coordinate 2,465,993, forward strand.
GCTGATTACGAATAATTGGGAAAAGCCGGTAATACGCTGAATCTGTTCCGCCAGATTTTCCCGGCGCGTGGCGTCGAGATTTTGGGTGGGTTCGTCCAGGAAGGCGGTATCGATTCGCAACAGGTCCCTGAGCAGAGCCAATCTCACCGACAGCGCCGCGGTTATCTGCTCGCCGCCGGAGAGCTGTCGAAATGACCGGCGGTAACCGCCCCGCTCCAGCCAGATTCCGTATTCCTCGTCCCATTGAAGCGATTGATCGTAGCTGCCCATGATCTCGCAGAATATCTCATTTGCCGCGCTCGACACTCCGAAGACCATGGCCTTCGTGACCTCCGGGCCCGCGTCGCGCAACGAGTCGCGGATGAGCCGCAGTATGCGGTGGAGCGTCTCGTCGCGTTTCATTCTTGCGAGATTGGCGTCGAATTCCAGTTGAACGTCCAGCAACTCCAGCCGCTCTTCTTCCAGCAGCTTCGAGTCTGCGTCAAGCTGCTCGCGACGGCTGCGGTGAGCGCCGACCTGGATCTGAAGTGCATTCTCGTTTTCGCGCGCTTTAGCCAGACTTTCAGGTTTGAATTGCTCTTCGTGTTTTTCAAGCTGGCGTCTGGAACGTTCGCTCGCTTGCTCGGCCTCGTCGATTTTGGCGCGTGCCGATTCGCGCTCGTCGATGAGCGCGGGCAGGCTCTGGGCGAGGGCGCTGTCCTTCAAGTACCGTTCGTGCGCCGGACGCAGCGTTTCGAGGAGATGCCGCAGGCGGTCGACCTCTTTGGGCACGTCCACGAGCGGTTCGATTTCCTTGCTCAGCGAGGCCAGTTGTGAATCGGACAGCCCCACGGCGTCCCGCGCCGCGGCGAGTTCGTCTTCGATTGATTCGCGCTTGCTGATCTCTGACCGCGCAACTTGAAGACGAGCGCGCGGGTCAGGGTCCCCTAGCTCTTCAATACGCTTTATGAGCGCGGCGGCTTCCGATTGCGCTTGCAGGGCTTCGGCCTCCGCGGCCCTGGCCTCGTCGGCCCGGACGCCTTGCGTCTCGATGCGCTCGGCTAGCGTCTCGATCTGTTCCTCCCAGACCGCGATCCCGGCCGCCTTTTCTTCGGCGGCGCGGGCAAGCCCCAGACGCTGGCGGGTTTCGTCGAGGACGGCTTCGAGCTCGCTCCGTTTGACCGGATCGGCTGCCTCGACGCGGACCTCGTAAAGCTGGACCAGGCGCGCGCCTCGCTCGATTGCCCGTCGCAATGCCAGTCGCAGACGGCGCAGGTCCGGCTCCTGGTCTGTGCGCACGGAGCTTGACTCGATGCGCCGCTCGACGCCGGCGAGTTCCAGGCGCTCCCCGGCCACGCGCGCCGCGAGACCGTCGACGTTCGAGCTGAAAAGTTGCAGGTCGCCGAGGGCGGCATCCACCGAGGCGATGGACGCCGAAAGATCGACGATGCGCCGCTGGAGGTCATCGACCTGGGCGGCAAGCTGTCTGTCTTCACGCGCATCGGCGGCCATGCGTTCGTACGTGGCCTTGCTCGCGATCTGCTCGGCGAGTTCCGACTCGATTTTCTTCAGTTGCTCCCTTGCGGTCCCGAGTGGAGCCGTTCGCTTGCGAGCGTCGTTGAGTCGGTTGTCGAGCTGCGATTGAGACTCGACCGCATTTTGCAGATCCGGCAACCGGTCTCGCAGTCTGGACAGTTCGTCGAGCTGGGCTTGCGCCTGGTCGCGGCGCTTTCGGTCGATCTCCAGATTGACCTTGAGAATGCCGATTTCAGCCGAAAGACGCTGGAAGTCGCCGAGCCGTGCCTGCTCGACATGGAGGTGTTGTTCCGCAGACCGGTATTCGGCGGATTGGGCGCTTGCGGCGCTCGCCCGTTCAGCGGCCTTTTCGGCCTGCTTAACTCTTGAATCGGACGAGTCGAACGACTCCCGGAGCAGCTTCAGGGTTTGCGAGTTGGCGCGCATTTCCGAGTTCAGATAGTCAATCGATTCCTTGCGGGCGATGAGTCCGGCGGTTACGGCCCCGGCCGCTTTCAGTTCGTCGACAGCTTGGTCGAGAAGCGCTGCGGCTTCACTGGCGGCGGACTGGTTTTCCGCGATCGTTTGGATAACGCCGGGCAAGTCCTTGAGCCGCTCTTGCAGCGCCGCCAGGCGTTCGCCGAGCTCCGCCTTTCGGTTTTCCAGCAACTTCAGCGGCTGCCTTAGCGCGTCGAACGCGGCGCGAAAGTCCTGTGTGCCGAGCAGTGGGTCGAACTTGCTCTTTCGCGACTGGGGAGTGTCGATGAAGTCGGCCGTAAGCCGCCCCTGGGACACGCCGCTAACGTCGGCGAATATCGATTTGAGATCGACGGCGCTGTCACCGAATCCAAGGCTCCGCCGAAGAAACTTGTCCACTTCCTCCCGGCCCTCGGCCAAAGCGCCGCCGTGTTCGGCGTCCATTAGTTTCGGAGTGGCGGACACGACGCCCGTTCGACTTTTTCGCAACGACCGCACCGACTCGTACTCTCGACCATCCAAAGGAGAGATGAAGCCCACCCGTATTTCGGCTGACGTTTCCCCTTCGCGCATGAGTCCGGCGAGCGGAACGCCGGCAAAACCGAACAGTGCGTAGCCGACGGCCTCGACGATCGTCGATTTGCCGGCGCCGTTCTCGCCGGAGATCGCCGTAAGACCCGGCGAAAAGTCGAGAAGCTGTTCCTCGAAACTTTTTATGCTTTTGAGGTAAACGCTAGTTATCTGCAACGTCGAGGATTCCGCCGCGCTCGAGCTCGGAGGTCAGGGCTTCCAGAAGCGATTCCGGCGATTCGGACTGAATGGATTGAGACTTGAGCCGGGCGGCCACCGCGGCGAGCTTGCCGGCGTGGGGCGCGAACTCGTCGTACTTTTCGAACATTTGCTCTAGTACGCTCCGCTCGATCTCGCTGCGCGTTCGTTCGAGGTCGGACGCCGTCGACTCACCAAGCTGCCGGTTATCGGTGTCCAGCACCACTCGGGCGATAAGACAATCGAGCCTCTCCTGGAGAATTCTTTCGTAGCGGCCCGGCTCGACGAGACCGCGTTCGAATCTAAGCAGACCGGACAGCCGCAATTCGACGATGGGGCGTTCGGAGCGCGAGCCCCGGTGGTCCTCGGCGAGCCTTTCGACTGCTTCGGCAACTTCCTCGGGCGCGGAGTATGAGCCGATCTTGATTTCCAGCTTCAGATATTTGCGGGCGAAGGCAACGCCGCTGATGAGCCGAGCCTGCTGTTTGGGTGACGCCGTGGTGTCGACCGTGACGTCGTAGAAGCCTTTAAGCCGCCCGACCTCCCGCGAGCTCCAGTTTTCGAGCGCGCCGGGACTAAAAAGCAGCGGCTCCTCGTTTGCGCCGTCAGGCAGGCTGAACGCGTGGTGAACGTGCCCCAACGCAACGTAGTCAACGACGCCGCGAAGCACCAGGAGCTCGGCGGCGGTGCAGCCGCTATGCAGGTAGTCCACCTTGTCGTCGACGCCCGTGTGCAGAAGACAGATCGAGTGTTCGATGCTGGACGATGGCAGCTCCGCGGCGAGGCCCGCGAGGCTGCGGACTATTTCCGGTAGCCTGGCGCCGTAATAACCGACCCCGAAAATGCGAATCCCGTTGAGGTCGAAGTAAGTCCCCCCGGCCTCCGCCCGCCATGGACGGATCCCGACTCCATCCTGTTGGCGGGTAATATCGAGCAGATGCAAAAGCCCTTGCTGCCCGAGATACCAGACCCACGTCCTGGCTCCGTGCCGAAGGAACTTCTCGTGATTTCCCTCGATTGCGAAAACGGGTATTCCGGCCCTGGCGAGCCGCCGAAGGCCCGTCGCCGCGATGTTGAACGTCTCGGGGGCGACGGTTTTTTGTTCGAACAGATCGCCGGCGATCAGCACGAAGTCCACGCTGGCGTCAATCGAGTACTTGATCACGTCGGCGTAAGCGCGGGCGAAGTCAACGGCGCGCTCGGCCCGGCCGTACTGCTGTTTGCCGAGATGGATGTCGGCCATGTGGACGAACCGGAACTTAATCGCGATACTCCGTAATCTTCAAGGCCGGGACGCTGGGGACGCCGCTTATGAGTGATGCTAGCCGGATCGTAGCCGTGACGGGAGGCGCCGGGCGGGTTGGCAGGCTGCTAGCCTCCAGTCTCGACGCCTTGGGTCACACCGTGAGAATACTAGACCTGCCCCAGGCCGACTTCGGGGGACTTGAGAACTTCGAGACGCTGTCCGGGGATATCTGCGACTACGAATATATGCGGTCCGCGCTGGCGGGCGCGGACGTAGTGGCGCATCTGGCGGCGCTGCTCCCGCCCGTCGCTGAACAAAGGCCGGAGCTTACGCATCGAGTCAACGTGGAAGGAACAAAAAACACTCTCGACGCCATGGGCTCGATGGCGGGCGCGGGTATGCTCGTTTTTAGCTCGTCGGTCGTGGTTTACGGCAATACCCAGAGCATGGAACCCCCGATAACGACCGATGCTCCGCTGAGGGGCGCGGGCGCTTACGCCGAAAGCAAGATTGCCGCGGAAGAGGCGATAGCCGAATCGGGAAGGCCGGCGTTGATTCTTCGCATATCCGGAGTATCCGTTCCGGACTTCCTGTTGCCTCCGGAAGTGTGGCCTTTCACCGCCGATCAGCGTATGGAGTTCGTTCAGATAGGTGACGTGGCGGCGGCCCTGACCGCGGCGGCGGACGGCGACTTTGCCGCCGGGACCGCTGCTCACAACATCGCCGGGGGCGAATACTGGCGCCTGACCGGCCGCCAGTATTCGGACGCCTACCTGGGGGCGTTCCAAATTCCATCGGAAGAGGCCAGGTTTCTGGAGCGGTCCGAGGCGTTCGACTTCTACGACATCGGGTCCGCCGTCGAGGCGCTCGATTTCAAGCCGGCTTCATTCGACCGGTTTCGCGCGGCGCTGGAGGACTCGATAGCTCAGGCGCTCGCTTGATTTCAAAGTGGCAAGGCGCGGGAGTGAGTGCGGTAACCTTCTTTACGATGACCGCTAATTGAGGCGAGGTGACGTATGGCCGTCATAAAAAAAGACGTCGTAGGCGTCGATATCTACCCGGACGAGCCGGGTCGAGTCGTTCGTAAAGACCTTGTTGGCCCCGAAGACGGCGCGCCCAACTTCTCGATGCGCCAGTTCCACCTCTCGCCCGGAGCATCGACGCCCGAACACTCGCACGACTGGGAGCACGAGGTATTGATAACCGGGGGCGGGGGGACGCTCGTGCACGAAAGCGGGAATTCCGGCTTCGCGGCGGGGGATACGGTTTACGTGCCGCCGCACGAGCTGCACCAGTTCCAAAACACCGGCGGCGGACCGCTGGCGTTTATCTGCGTCGTGCCGAATTCCGGGCACGTGGCCGGACTGACGTCTACGGAACGTGACCGCCTCGCGGCTGCCGGAATCGACTGCGACGGATAGAGTTTTCAGGCGAATTTGGCTCTACGAGCCAGGGCCTTCGTTTAGAATTGAATAACGTGAGTCGCACGGTCACTTCGACGACTACGGGCTGAGCGGCGGTTCGAGCTTGGGAGGCTTTTGCTATGAAGCTAATCGTTGGATTTTTGACACTCATTGGCCTGGCGGTGGTGCTGGTGTTTCTTGCCGCGATCGGCCTGTTTGCCTTCGACGAGGTAAAGCGAAGGATGGCGGAAGACGGCTCCTCTTCGGTCATGCCGCCGGCTCCCGAAAAAGAAGAACCTCCCGCCGAAGGCCAGGCCGGCTAAGGCCGTATCGCGGCCGGTCCGCCCGGACCGGCGCAATCCCGGCGGATGCTTCGCGGGGATTACGGTAGGAGCGGACTGACCTTCTACAGATTCCAGCCGCTAATCGGGTCCGAAACTGGTCATTCGCCGGCATGACGAGGAGCTGGGCTGGACGCGCGCCAACTCTGGTTTGAGTTTGCTGAATTGACCGCTCTCAGCGGCGAATGCGGCATTTTGAGAAACTAGGCGCTGAACTCGAACTAGTAGTCTGAGATTGAGGCACTTTGAGATCGCGGATGCGGCCTCCGTTCCCGCGGCCCGGGCGCGAATCGATTGCGCTGATCCTCATGTTCGTTGCGCTAATCGCGGTTATACCCGCGATCTCGAAATGCTTCAGGACCGCCGGCATAGCGCTTGAGACGGTTCCAGGAGCGCCGCACCCGCTCTCGCTCACTACAACCAAACCGCATCATTCCGTAATTGAAATGAACTGGCGGGAGGGCGGCCTGCAGGCCGACTTGTACGATCCGGGCGGGTTGGGTCTCAAGCCCGGACTGATACTGGTGAATGGAGTGGTGCGCGAGGGGCGGCGCTACGGCGGGCTGGTGAATCTGGCCTGGGCGCTGAGCCGCGCCGGCTTCGTGGTGATGGTTCCGGACTTGCTGAACTATCGCGAGTTTCGGCTAGTGCGGGACGACGTTGCTGTTCTCGCGGAGGCGTTCGACTTTCTGGCGGACTACAGGACCGTCGACCCGGACAGAGTGGGATTCCTGGGATTCAGCGTCGGAGGATCGCTTGCGCTTGCCGCCGCCGCCAACAGCCGCATTGCGGACGAAGTGCGGTTTGTAGGGATGATCGGGCCTTACTCGGATCTGGCGCGAGTGATAATGGCGGTAACGACGGAATCCTATTTCCGCGACGGGCGGCTCGTCAGGTTCAAACCCGAGTCGTTCGTGTGGTCCATCACGCGAAACACGCTTGTCGCAACGCTCGACCGAGCGCAGGACCGCGCCGTGCTCGGCGCGTTGTTTTCCGGACCGGACGCCGCGCCAAACGAGGAGGTTCGGGGAACGTTCGACCACGGCGATCTTTCGCCAGACGGTCAGCGCGTGTACGACCTCTTTGTCAATCGAGACCCTGACCGCGTCGCCGGCCTCATCGCTTCCCTGCCCGAAGGAGTCGGGAGCGCGCTTCAGGGGCTGTCGCCTGTAAACGCCGCCGAAGACATACGCGCTCGCGTGCTGATACTGCACGAAAACGGCGACCCCTACTTCGCAGCCTGGGAATCGGAAGAGCTGATGCGGTCGCTGCCGCGCGATAACGCCGAGCTAACGCTCACGAGCGTCGTACAGCACGCGGAGCTGCGGCTTCCGCCGCCGACGCCGGGAAACATCTTTGGCTTCTACCTGAACGAGGGTTGGAAACTGGGGTCGTATATATTCTCGATTCTCTCGGCGTCAGAGGCGTAACCGCGCGGACCGCCTCTGACGAGCGCGGGCAATCTCCGCCCCGCGACGGGCGGGGTCGGGTAACTCCTGGGCTAGATTTCGTTTCGGTTGGTTCGTTCGACCAGCTCGAGGTCGGCGTCGACCATCATTTCCATCAGCTCTTTGAACCCGACCCTGGGCTCCCATCCGAGTACGTTGCGAGCCTTCGACGCGTCTCCGATCAGATGCTCGACCTCGGCGGGACGCACCATGCTCGGGTCGGACACGACGTGGTCTTCGAAATTTAGTCCAACGCGGCCGAAGGCGATCTCGCACATTTCCCGGACGGTATGCGTCTTGCCGGTCGCGATTACGTAGTCGCCCGGCGAGTCGTGCTGGAGCATTAGCCACATGGCTTCAACGTAATCTCCGGCGAATCCCCAGTCGCGGCTGGCTTCCAGGTTTCCCAGGCCAACGGTCTCCTGAACTCCGAGCTTGATGCTTGCGGCGGCGTGACTGACCTTTCTGGTAACGAACTCGAGCCCCCTCCGGGGCGACTCGTGATTGAAAAGAATGCCGGAGGTCGCGAAGAGGTCGTAGCTCTCCCGGTAGTTGACCGTGATGAAGTGGCCGTATGTCTTGGCTACTCCGTACGGACTCCTCGGATGGAAGGGCGTGTTTTCGGTTTGGGGGACCTCGCGCACCTTGCCGAACATTTCGCTGCTGGACGCTTGATAGAACTTCACGTCGGGATCGACGGCTCTGACAGCTTCCAACATGCGCGTGACTCCCAGCGCGGTGGCTTCACCTGTAAGCACCGGCTGGTTCCACGAGGTTGGCACGAAGGACTGAGCGGCCAGATTATAGATTTCGTCGGGTCGGTACTTCTTTAGCGCGTCGATAAGTGAAAGCTGGTCGTGAAGGTCGCCTTGAGCTATCTCGATCTGTTCGAGCAAATGCGCGATCCGGCCGGTCGCCGGAGTGCTGGTGCGTCGGTGCATTCCGACGACTCGATAGCCCTTGCGGTGCAGGAATTCGGCCAGGTAGGAACCGTCTTGTCCGGTTACTCCTGTAATAAATGCAGTGGGCAATGTTCCGATAAACCTCCTGCTCTCGGTGCCGGAGCCAGTTTAGGTGCGGACAACGGACGCGGCAAAACGTCGCCTTCGCGGGCGTCGAGCGCCGTCAGTCCGTCTGATATTGATAATGCCGGGGCGGCCGTATTCGTGACTAGTCAATCGCGGCGGTCACCTAGCGGGCAGATTGAAGACGTATGGCTCGGAGGGCGTCCACAGAATCTTGATTTGCCCTTCCGAGTACTCGTATTCGAAGAGAGTGAATCGGGCAATCACGTCATCGCCTATCCCGAACACGAGCTCGAACCGCCTCGGCCGCGGATAATCAAATTGGCGAGCCGAGCTGGACTTGACGGCGCCGCCGTCCAAGGTCTCGGTCAGCTTTCGTTCGGCAACGGAATACTCCAGTTCGATAAGGCGAGCCGCGGAAGGCAGAGCGACTTGGCTCACCCAAAATCCGTGAGTATCGGACTCCCGGTAAGTGACGCCAACTTTGAGATCTTGCAGGCGGAGATTGGCGAAACTGACCAGGGCTCTGAGTTTTTGGCCGTCTGCCTCGGCTCTAACGCTTATCGCCGAGCGCGCGTCGGCGGCGACCGAAGTGCTCATGCCGACGTTTGCGTCCACAGCGCGCGCGAGAAGCACTTGTATAGGCTCGGGACCCACGGGCTTAACGCGGACTGCGTAAGGCACGGCGTAAGGGTCGGATACGATCCAGTTCACCCCCGGCGCTATCACGTAATCCGTCGATTGACCGCCGACCTCGACACTAACGCGGACGCTAACCGGAGCTGTATTCAGGACGCCCAGAAATAGCCGGCGGCTGGCTCCGGGGGCTCTGCTCACCGCGTTCGGGTCAGCCGAAATCCCGTCCATGGCCACGGTCGAGGCGAACGGGCGCGCGCTGGTGAAGAAACTCGAACCACCGAATGACTCCGCCACCCGCGCGCCGGTCATGATGTCGGCGGGACTGTGGCGGTAGAGCGCCAGCGCGCCCTCCGGCATGAGGTTCTCGCTTTGCAGAAAGCCGTGGATGCGAGCGTCCTGGCGGCTGCCGAGGATGAAGAAATCCGGATCGGCCGGCATCACTCGCAGGTTCTGGTCGAATCCGGGCGTGTGTCCGGCGGTGAAGAAATTGCGACCGTACATCTCAGCCCCAAGGATGGCGGCGGTGCGGGCGTTCCACAGGCGCTGCGCGTGGGACTCGAAGTGAAACGCTAGCGTGATCGGCCTGAATCTGGTGCTGCCGGGAACCAGCGGATACTGGAAGTGGGGCGAAAGTCTTAGGGTTGCGCCATCGGGGGCAGAACGGGCGATTCGGCGCGCCTCGCGCACGATTTCGCCTGGCATGTTCCATGTAAATCCCGTCCAATACCATCGGATTGTCTGAATCGTGTTGACGGCGGTGAGAGCGCCGATCAGAAGCAAAAGCGCGGCTGCGGGCGCGCGCAAACCCGCCAGCGCGCCGTAGCGGGCGGCGGCGCGCCGCCAGCCGGCGACGGCGGGGCGGTTGACGCTGGTCCACGCGACCGCAAGACCCGCCGCGAACAGCGTATGGCCGAAGAACGCAACATACGACAGCGTTTTGAAATAGCCGTACTGGTAGCCGGCGCCGTGCCGGACCCAAAGCCCAAACGCCGCGAAGGCCGCCGCCAGAATCAAAGCCGGCAACCGCTCGCCGCGCATTCGCGCAAGCCCGATGACCGCCAACGCTACGAAACCAATCCATGCCGCCAACTCCAGGCTCTGAAGAATGCCCCAGACTTGCGGTCCGAGCAGACGCTCGATGCCCTCGGGATCGTTGACCATGTGGTAGGCGCGGATGCCGACTGAGGTGCGAGGCGCTGGAAACGTGAGGTCGCCCCACGCGTTCCCGAACAAGCGGTTGAGGTCGCTGGCCAGGGTGGTGATTTGGGGCAATGCCCACTTGAAGAACTCGAGCAATCCTGGGAACCCGGCGGCGATTCCGGCGAGTACGATAATCAGCACCGTTCGGATCCGACCGGCGCGCGGACGTTTGGCGAGCGCAAGTATCAATGCCAGCGGGACGGCCGTGGCGGCAAACATCCCGCTTATTCCCCAAAAATACGAACACAGCAAACCAGCCGAAACCCAGCCGGCGAATATCGCCGGTCTCGCGCCGCCGCCGCGGAAGGCCGCGATCACTCCGCCGAACGCCAGCGGCATGAAAGCGAAAGCGACCGTGTGCGGCCCGAATCCCATGGAACTGAACCAGAGCGGCAGGCCGTTGAGCCCATAGAGACCCGCCGCCAGGAATGACGTTCTTGGGCCAAGCTCCAGCCCCACCCTCGCAAACAGGAAGACGGAAACGACCGACAGGCCAAGCAATAGATAGATCGTGGGCATGTAGGCGAGGAATGTCGGCGTGCGCGAGACGATGCTCGCAAGCGACAGCGTGTAGACGAAGCCCTGTCCTCTGGATTTGAACCGGTCGGACATTTCCAGCTTGAGAAACGGACCGTCGGCCGCGCCGCTCATCGTGGCCGGCGAGTGCTTGAGATGCTCGGCGTAGGGGTAGTAGAGGTCTTCGTCGACATTGAGAGCCAGGAGGCCAAGCGACCCGTCCCTGGCGTGCGGCAGAACCGCGATGAAGAAGAGCAGCAGACCGACGAGAGTGGACAAGGCGATCCATCGATCGCCGAAGTCCCAACGGGCAGTCTTGAGCCGCGTCAGCGTGATCGCCGCGCCTATCACGCCGACACCAAAAAGGAGCCAGAATATCTGGGTCATGGTTAGCAGACGGGCGTTGAAGTAGTACGAAACCGTTATCGCCAGGAGCCAACCGACAAACGGGGCCAGAACGAACCGGTACCTCGACCAGGGGCCGTTGGACAGCAGCATTCGAGCCGGCAGGATCCCGACGAATCCGAGGAATAGAAGCAATAGCGCCGCCACCAGCGCCGCTTGACCGAGTACTGTCCACGAAAGTTCTTGCACGACTAGGATTCTGACATTTCGATGGCGTTAGCGGCGTGCCGTTTGCGTCGGGTCTCCGTTTCGGGATGTGGCCTGTTCAGATCGGATCACGAGTCGAGAGGTCATCCATTGTGGCGGGAACGGTCTCTTCGAGGTACCCGTCTTCCGGTTGGGCCGGTTGCTGGGTCCGGATTCGCCATCGAATCAGCGCCGCCGCCGTGACGGCGAGCAGCGCGCACATAGCCGCGCCGCTTGCGATAAGGATCAGCGCGAAGTCGTAGGTCGATTCGGCTACGAATACGTAGAGCGCAACCTGCGCGGCGGCGATGGGCAGAAGCCCGTAGGCGATCCAGTTCCACCCGGCCGCGATTGTCAGATACGTCAGGCACAGGGCCGTTGTAAGCAGCGCCGTACCGATCAGGTATCTCTGCATGAGGCCAGCGTCGGGCGCGTAGTTGGAGCCAACCAGGGCGTCGTGAACGAAACCGGGAATCGTGAATCCGGCGATAACTGGAACCACGGTAATCGCGGTGAGGACCGAGGCGGTTTTCCAGACGAAACCGGGCTGCAGAACGCCGCCCGCGAAAACGTGCCGGAAGCGCGGTAGCAGAAGCAGTCCGAGAACGAATCCGGCGTAGAAGATGACTCGACCCGCGAGCGCGGCGGCCGAAAACGACTCCATCGGAGTGTCCGCCAGCCGGCTGTTGGCGATAACCACGTCAATGGCCTGAACGCCGAAGATCGACAGCGTCGCGGGCACCGACCGAAGCTGTTCTCGCAGCGTCGCCCAAAGGCGTTCATGGACCTCGCCGCGCAGTACGGACTTCGGCAACAGCAGCCAGATGGCGAGGGCCGTGGCTGCTACATAGCCAAAGGCAAAGCCCGCGGTTGCGCCCGCCACGCCGAATCCGAAAACCACCAGCGCCACCGCGAGCACCACCCGCAATCCGGCTTCCGCAAGCATCACCGACCCAAGCACGCCAAACCGTTGAGCGCCCTGGAGTGCTCCGCGAAACGCCGAAAGTATCAGCGACAAGCAAAACGTTACGGCCAGCCAGGCGAGCACCCAGTTTCCCTGGAAGCCAAAAACCTGCCGAATGCCGGAGGAGAAGATTCCGAACAGCGCCACGAGACTGAGTCCGGCCAATCCGCCGAACGTGGCCGCTCGCAGTGCGAACCGCCACGACAGCAGCTGGTTTCCGCGTTGAACTATGTGCCCCGTGCCGACTGCGACGGCGGCCTGAAGGGCGTTGCCGGGGAACAGGAGAATGGCGATGAACGAGACAATCGCCAGGACGACGGCGTATTCCCTTGGGTCCAGCAGCCGGGCCATCGCGAGCTGGTAGACGTAAGAAAGCCCGTTCGAGGACATGGCGAGCGTCAGGAAGATGACTGATTGCCGCAACATTAACGGGAACGCCCGATCATTCCGCCGGGACGCCAGGCGTGGTGAGACCGGGGAATATCCGAGGCATCGGCGCGCGGCGCGCGGAACCTGCTATGAGTTCCGCTTCTACCGAATCAAATCGCGGAGCCACTGATAAATGTAGCGATGCCAGGTCCTCCTGATGCTGATCTTGGATCGCCCCGCGCCGCGCTCGAACTCATGACTCGGTATCTCGGCGGCTCTGAAACCTTTTTTGAGAACCTGCATTACCATTTCCTGCTCGATCGTCGTCAGGTTTTCTTTCAGCTCCAGCTCGGCGGCAACGCGCTTGCTGATAGATCTGAACCCGTTCTGCGCGTCGGTCAAGCGCACGCCGAATCGATAGTTGATTCCAAGCTGGATGATCTGCTGACCGAACCAGCGAATGAATCGATCGAGGTCGCCGGTCATTTCGTCGCTGCCGCCCCTGGGCCGCGAACCGATAACCAGGTCGGCCTTGCCGTCTCTTATGGGAGATACGAGTTTCGGAATGTCGGCGGGTTCATGCGAAAGGTCCGCGTCGATGAAAACCAAAATATCGCCCCTGGCTTCCCGGATTGCCAGGCGCACGGCGTCGCCCTTGCCCCGGCCATGGTCTTCGATGAGCCTGACGCCCATTTCGATTGCGATGCTCGCGGTCGCGTCCTCGGACCGGCCGTCGACTACGAGCACCTCGTCCGCGTACTCTCGCACCGATTCGATTACCCGGCCCAAGGTTTGCGCCTCGTTCTTGGCCGGTATGATGATCGATACGTTGGCATCCCGCAGTGGCATTGGCTTCGGGTCGCTTCCAGGAAGAGTTGTCGCGGTCGATTATATGTGCCAATTGCAGGGAGCGGCGTCTGGCGGCGAAGTGCGGTTGGAGCGGAGCTTGCCCGGCTCGGTTTGAAGCCAGGGGATAGTTCGGAATGATGGAAGAATGACTTCCACGGAGTGCTGACCTTTTGTTGCAGACTAATCGAGACCGTCTTGTAGCCATCTCTGTAATCGGCGAGATCGCCTCGCCCCGGGCGCCGTCCGACCCGCTGCGCGTTGGAAACGACGGCGTGGCTCGCAACCTGCCCGGCTCGGGCGGTATCACCTATAACGTCAAGATTGGCGATTCGGCCATGGGCTGGGCTGGCGATCACGTCGAACCCGGAGTGACGGTCAGGAACCAGGACTCGATGGAGAACGGCGCCCTTCAGTCGCTCTCCTGCGTGGGCAACCAGGCAACCGTGGTCGGCGGGGACGCCAAGGGAGCCAAGGGATACGTTACGGGAACTCATGGCGGCATTGAGGACCTGATCTGCTATTTCGACAGTGACACGCTCGAATCTCTCGTAATCGGCGACAAGATCCAGGTTCGCGCGTGGGGACAGGGAATCGAGTTTGTCGACCAGCCCGGAATCAGGATCAAGAATCTCGACCCGGACCTGCTCGACAAGCTTGGGCTTCGCGCCCGCGGCGACGACGTGGAGGCGCCGGTGTCGGCAATCATCCCTCCTCAGCTCATGGGCTCCGGGCTTGGGGCTACTTCCGAACGCGGCGACTACGACATAGTTACCAACGATCTGTCGGTCCACGAGAAATACGGGCTGGGAGACCTGCGGCTGGGCGATGTCGTCGCCATCACCGATCACGACAATACCGTTGGCCGCGCCTATCGCGAGGGCGCCGTAACCGTGGGCGTGATAGTTCATGCCGACAGCTACGCCTCCGGGCACGGACCGGGGGTTACGACGGTTTTGACCTCCCGCGCCGGACAGCTCAAGCCTGTAATTGACAAGACCGCCAACATCGCCCGGTATCTCGGTGTGTGACCGGCGGCTTTTGAGAATGAAGATGCCGGCTTGACCTCCGCCGCCGCGGGTTGGTTAGCGTTAGCTGGTTGAATCTGACTGGTACGGTCGCATTTTCCCATGTTCACCATCGGCACCGCCGGGCACATCGATCATGGTAAGTCCGCGCTTGTAAATGCCCTCACGGGCATTGATCCGGACCGCCTGCCCGAAGAGAAGTCCCGCGGAATGACCATCGATCTGGGGTTTGCCTGGCTGACGCTGCCGAGCGGACGCGACATAAGCATTGTCGACGTGCCCGGCCACGAGCGCTTCATTCGCAACATGGTCGCCGGGGCGGGCGGCATCGATGCCGCGCTGCTGGTCATCGCCGGCGATGAAGGCGTAATGCCGCAAACGCGCGAGCACCTGGCGATTCTCGACATGCTCGATATCGGCGCCGGACTGATTGTCATCACCAAGTGCGATCTGGTCGAGCAGGACTGGCTGGAGCTTGTGTCGGCGGAAGCTCTCGAAGTCGTGGAAGGGTCGTCGCTTGACGGCTCGTCGATAGTGACGGTCTCCTCAACTCGAAGGACCGGTCTTGACCAACTGCTGGCGGAGCTCGACGGCCTGCTCGAGGGTCTTGAACAGGCGCCCGCTGGCGGGCGGCCGCGCCTGCCCGTAGACCGGGCGTTCTCAGTCGGCGGTTACGGAACGGTGGTTACCGGAACGCTGATCGACGGTCCATTGAAAGTAGGTCAGGCGCTGGAAGTGCTGCCCTCCGGAATTCGTACGCGGGTCCGCGGCATTCAGAGTCACAAGACGGCGGTCGAGGAGCTGAAATCGGGTTCGCGGGCTGCGGTAAATCTCTCGGGCGTGGAGGTCTCGGACGTCACCAGAGGCAGCGTTCTCGCCGTGCCGGGCCATCTGAAGCCCTCGCGGCTTCTGGATGCCCGGCTCTCCCTCTTGCGGTCGGCCATGAAACCACTCAAGAACGGCACGGAAATCGCCATGCACATTGGAACGGCGGAAGTTCGGGCCGCGGTGAGACTGCTCGACGTTGACGCGCTTGAACCGGGCGCGGCGGCCTGGGCGCAGATGAGAGTCCGTCAACCCGTCTCCGCCAGGCAGGGCGACCGCTTTGTTGCGCGGCAGCTATCGCCCGCGGTCACCATAGGCGGCGGCGAAATCGTCGCCGCCAAGGCCTCAAGACTGCGGCGGCATGACGCCGGCGCGCTGGAATGGCTGGAACGGCTGGCGACCGGCGACATGGCCGATTCGATCGTGCTTGCACTGGAGCGATCGGGGCCGATGCGAGGGCGGGAACTGGCCGAAGCGGCGGGTGCATCCGGGGCTGAGTTCGACCAGGCGATGACCAAGGCGCTCGAAGCGGGTCAGGTCGTTCGC
The DNA here is from genome assembly GCA_965263025.1 of Chloroflexota bacterium. GTDB lineage: Bacteria > Chloroflexota > UBA11872 > UBA11872 > VXNJ01 > JAPOVO01. The sequence continues at coordinate 2,481,719 of OZ253578.1, forward strand.
GTCGGCAACACTTATTTCGAGTCTGAAGGATTGCGTCGGCTCGTCAATGCCGCGAAGTCGCTTCTGGCAGAGTTCCACAAAGCAAATCCGCTGCGCGCGGGACTGCAACGTGAAGAGCTCAGGAACCGATTGCGATTAGGCTCCGGGCACTTCAACGATCTCGTATCGCATCTGGAGCTGAATGGGGTCGTTCAAATCGATGGCGCGGTTGTTCGACTGGCAAGCCACCGGGTCGAGTTGACCGACGAGCAGGAGCGTGCCGTCTCGGCGCTGCTCGAAACCCTGAAAACGGCTGGATTCAACGCGCCTCCGTTGAACGAGCTTGCTCAACGATTTGGGATAGCGGATGAGGTGTTGGAGAGTCTCGGAGCCGGCGGGCGTCTCGTGCGGGTGGCGTCGAACCTTGCCTATGAAGCACAATCGTTCGAGGAAATCAGGCGCTCGGTCGTTAAGCTGATCGGCGACCGCGGGAAAATCGACGTTGCCGGCTTGCGCGACCATTTTGGGAGCAGCAGGAAGTATTGCCTGCCGATTTTGGAATACCTCGACTCGGCGGGAATAACCCGTCGCGTCGGCGACTTTCGCGTCAGGCGGTAGAACTCGATGTTGGATTGCCGGAGATTGAGCCGCCGCCGCGCGGGTTTGTTGTTAGATGTCCGCCGCGATCCAACGGTGCGCGGGGCTAGCCCCACATGAGAATCAGGCAAGTAGTAATTCATGGCAAAGGCAAGGTGTCGCTGGACGACGCCGAAATTCCCGACGGGGCCCGGCCGGGCGAGATTCTGGTTGAGACCGAGGCCACGTTTATCAGCGCGGGGACCGAGCTTTCGGGGTACCAGGGACTAAACCCCGGTCTGCCAAAACCTGGACCGCCCGATTACCCGCTAACCCCTGGATACCTGAACGTGGGGCGGGTGCTGATCGTTGGCGACAACGTCGACGAGTTTGGCGCCGGAGACCGGGTTTTCAGCTTCGCGCGCCACGCTTCACATCACCACGCCGCGATAGGCGGCGGCGGGGTTGTCGTCGCGGTTCCCGAAGAGATCGACTCCCACGCGGCGGCCGCGTCATGGCTGGCGGGAATTGCGCTCACGTCCGTCCAGGCGAGCGACGTGTCCCTGAATGACTGGGTCGCCGTGTTCGGGCTGGGTCTGGTGGGCAATCTCGCCGCTCAGCTCTTCAGGCTCTCCGGAGCGCGCGTAATCGGCATCGACCCGGTCGCTTTCCGGCGGAGGCTGGCGCGCGAGGTCGGAATCGAGCACACCGCCGGAGGTTCGAATGAGGCAGTGGCTGGTTACATCCGGGAGCTTTGCGGGCCTGACGGCGCCGGCATTACGGTCGAGGCGGTCGGACACTCGCGCGCGGCGGAGCAAGCCGCCGAATTGACCGCGCCGCACGGCGAGCTGATCTTGCTGGGAACCCAGCGCGCGGACTATCAGTCGGACCTCACGCATCTAATGCGTCAGATCCATTGGAAGTGGCTGGACGTCAAGGGCGCTCAGGTCTGGCGCATACCATCACAGCCTGTCCGGGGAGTGAAACACTCCAGCTACGGAAACGCGCTGCTGATATTCGATCTGCTCAGGTCGGGCCGGCTTGAGATCGAGAAACTGATATCCCACCGGATGCGCCCCGCCGAGATAGCGCGCGCGTATGAGCTTCTTTTGAACGGCAAGCACGAGTGTTCGGGCGTTGCCATCGACTGGACGCGCTAGCCTTACTTGACGGAGGCCTTACGGCGCCAAGCGGAACCATCTTTGAAGGTGTGAGGCTCCCCGAAACGTCTCAGACGGCCAGGCGCGCCGGGCTATACTCGTCAGTTGTCGCGATAGCGCTACACAAGCAATTCCAGCATTCTCCAGGAGGAGTAAATGACGCTGAATATCTATCTGAATTTCAACGGCAACTGCCGCGAGGCGTTCGATTTTTACCGGTCGATTTTCGGCGGCGAGTTCGATATTGTCCAGACATTCGCCAACGGGCCCGAGGACATGGGAGTCCAGGAGGACGATCAGGACAACATTATGCACGTGTCTCTACCGATCGGCGCCAGCGTGCTGATGGGCAGCGACATGCCTTCCGGGTTCGGGCCTCCGGTGAAGATCGGCAACAACTTTTCGGTCTCGTACCACACGCAGAGCAGGGAGCAGACGGACGACCTGTTCGCCAGGATTTCAGACGGCGGCGTGGTTACGATGCCGCCCGCGGAAATGTTCTGGGGGTCGTACTTCGGCTCCTGCACCGACAAGTTCGGCGTCAACTGGCAGTTCAACTACGATCTGCCGCAAGACTAAGCCCCCGGAAACGCCCACGATTCATACCGTCCCGATTCGGTAGATATCCCGCCGGACCCAGGCTGATCTCAGCCAACTGCGGCGATCAAGGTTGCGCCCGTCTTATTGCGGGTCTGTGTCGGGATGAACGGAAGATTCCTCGCTGCGCTCGTAGTCACGTCCGTTTCCCGACCAAGGCGCATTGGCAGGGCGGGTCTTGGACCGTCCCCTGCGAACGGATCGGCGGTGGGTTCCGGGTCTCTACGCGAGGCGGATGGGACCGCTCGCTCGACCTTGGATGACAAACGAGCTCGAAATGGCCGAATAAGCTCCGATTCACGAATTGGGAATATCCTTTGCAATGCAGTCGCGCCAGGGGCGCTTGCGGCTGGAACAACGGAAGGATGAGTTAAAGGTGGCGGTCTACGGAAAAACGGCACTGATAGGCACTGGCCTGGTAGGTCCGCAAATCGGGGTGGTGCTGGCGCAGGGATCGGCTGAGGTACGCGTGTTCGACATGAACGCGGAAGCCGTCGACCGCGCCCTTGCCGACATGCGGGGATACGTCGACGAGCTTGCCCGCCACGGGATGCTTCTCGGAGGCGACGCCGACGAAGTCTACGCGCGCGTTGGACGGGCCGACAGCCTGGAGTCGGCCGTCGCGGGGACGGATATCGTCGTCGAGGCGATCTTCGAGAACGTGGAGGCCAAGCGAGCGCTGTTCAAGGAGCTTGGCGAAGTCGCCGATCCCTCAACTCCGATAGCCAGCAACACCTCTTCGATTCCGATAAGGCACATGGCCGAGGTGTGCCGGAATCCCGCGCGCGTGGTGGGCAGTCACTTCGTGCTGCCGGCCCACATCCTGCCGCTGGTTGAAGTGATAAAGCACCCGACCGTCGACGAAGCCATTATCGAGCGCGTGCGCGACGCCTGGGAGGCTATGGGCAAGCGGCCCATCGTGGTCAACGTGGACATACCCGGCTTCGTGGCCAACAGACTTCAGCATTCGCTCACGCGCCAGGCTATCGAGCTGCTGGCTACCGGGGTAGCCAGCGCCGAGGACATAGATAACGCCGTGCGCTTCGGATTCGGAACGAGATTCGTTTCCGTCGGCCCGCTCGGAGGCCGCGACCTGGGCGGAATTATCAATCATTCCAAAGTGGCCGCGTATCTCTACAAAGAGCTCGACGGCCAGGGCGATCTCGGCGCCGAGACTCTCGGGCGTATGGCCGAGCAGGGCCACGACGGCGTAAAAACGCTCAAGGGCTTCTATGATTGGGAGGGCGATCCGGCGGAGCTAAGAGATTTCCACTACGAGCAGATGATCGTCCAGACCAAGCGGGCGCTTGAGATCGGCTCGGTGAAGGTCAAGATTTGATCCGCAAGCGCGATTGGCTCTCGCCGGCGGCTCGTGAGGATTAGTACGCCAGGAATCGGGAGAAGCGATTGAAACGACAACCGTATGGCGGGACGGGGCATGACGTGACTCCGGTTGGACTGGGCACCGTCGCGATGGGCAAATCGCCGCGTGTGACCTCGGACGCGCAGGCGGTTGAGATCGTGCGGGCGACCTTCGAAGCCGGCATCAACTTCATTGACACGGCTCCGTACTACGGCGAAGCCGAGCGCCGGCTTGGAATCGCGCTCAAGGAGCTCGCTGACGACGCGCCGGACGATCTGTTTATCAACACTAAGGCGGGTTACAGGCCCGATCCGTTCGACTATTCCGAGGGGCAGACGATCGCGTGTGTCGAAAAGAGCCTCGAACTGCTGGGGCTGGACCTGATACACACGGTGCACATTCACGACGTTGAGCACTCCGATATGGCAACCGTTCTCAACGGGGCTTTGAAGGGCCTGCAGAAACTCCAGGACCGGAGGCTTGTCGGACATATCGGCGTCTCGGGCGGCCCGGTGGACTTGCTGACCCGGTACATAGAGACGGGCGAGTTCGAGAGCGTAATAACTCACAACCGTTTCAATCTTCTGGACCAGCCGGCGGCCTCTCTCATCGACCGGGCGAACGAGCTGGGCGTGGCGGTCATCAACGCCGCGCCGTTCGCTTCGGGAATCCTGGCGCGGCCGGCGAATCTGGACACCCCGTATGTCTATCAGCCCGCTCCGCCGGAAGTCAGGGACCGGATCGAGCGTCTTTCGGCGATCTGCCGGGAGTTCGGCGTCGAGCTTCCGGCTGCCGCCGTGGGGTTCTCGGTAGCCAAGGAGAAGGTCGCCGTCACGATTCTGGGGGCGGCGACTCCCGCCGAGATAAAGGCGGCCGCCGCGGCGGCGGATGCCGATTTCCCGCCGGAGCTGTGGGCCGCCATCGAGCGTGAGGCGCCCGCGAATCTGGTGGACGACGTTGAGGAATGGCGCAAGCGAGGCGAGGCGGCTGTTGTCTTTTAGCATTGCTCGGGAGAGTTAGGGAACGCTGCCGGCTGGGCCACGTTAATCGGAGGGTTGAGTGCGATCGGTCTACGATTTCGAAGTGGAAGACATAGACGGCAACGCCGTCGACCTGGCGAAGTTCCGGGGAACGGTATCGCTCGTAGTCAATCTCGCGAGCTTGTGAGGGCACACCCCGCAGTACGTGCTACTGCAAGAGCTGTACGAGAGCCGCGCGGCGCGCGGGTTTACTGTCCTGGGCTTTCCGAGCAACGACTTCGCCGGCGAGGAGCCGGGCGCGAACGCCGAGATCAAACGGTTCGCCGCGTCGAGGTACGGCGTAACGTTCCCGATGTTCGCCAAAATCCCGGTCAGAGGGTCTGACGCGCACCCGCTTTACAAGCACCTGACGAAAGAGGCGGTCGCGCCTCGCTGGAACTTCCATAAATATCTTGTGGATGGGTCCGGAAGAATAGTCGCGTACTTCGATTCCAAGATCGAGCCTGATTCCAGCGAAATCGTGAACGCTATCGAAAAGCTGCTCGGAGATAGCGACCTCACCGCAGGGCAATGAGGACCACGCCGCTGGTCGCCGCGAGGGTTCCAAGTATGGCTTTCCAGCCGGGGCGTTCGCGCAGAAACGCGACCGCGATAATCATGGCGAAGACCGGCGAAAACGCCCCCAGCGCTCCGGTCCTGGCCGCGCCGATTTCCTGGATAGCCAGCAGGTACATCATGCTGCCGGCGGTAAGGCCCAGCAGGCCGGAGAGCACCATGGTGTACGCCGTCCGGCGGCTTACCCGAAGCAGCGGGAACTCGCCGGCCACCCGCCACGCGAAGGCTGTCATCACCACCGCCGCGAACGGCATTCGAAATGAGTTCACGACGAATGGATGAGTCTCGCCCGCGCCTATCTTCAGCAGGATGAGGTCGATTCCCCACAACATCGCGACGACAAGCGACAGAGCCAGCCCCCGGCGGTATCGCCAGCGGGAGGCGTGCGGGATTTGCTCGTCGGTGGTGGAGCGTGTGGATACCAAAGCCCCGCCGGCTACGATCAGCAGTGTTCCGGCTATTGCAAATCCGCCAACCTCTTCCCCCAGCAGAAGCGCCGCGAAAAAGAGGCCGAATAGCGGAGACGTGCCGCTGATCGTGTAGGACCGGATCAGGCCAACCGTTCGCATCGCCCGAAACATCAGCACGTCGCCCGCGCCTACGCCGGTTGCGACCGACGCCGCCAGGGCCGCGAAGTTCTGCCAGCGCATCTCCATGAATTCGCCTTGCACTCCGGCCGCGAACATCAACAGGGGCGTCGCCAGGGCGGGAGTTAGCAGGCGGATGCAGTTCATCTGGAACAAGGGCGTGGAAGGCGGCGCGAGACGTATTAGACTGACAGCCAGCGCCCACGTAAGCGCGGCGCCCAGTGCAGCCAGTTCGCCCATGTGCGCCTCCCGGACCTTGACTTATGCGGAGCTTGTGCGGCGCTGTCTCGTAGGTCGTCTTAGCCTGAGGGGAGGGGCGATTGAAGCCCGGGGACCGGGAATCTCAAAGCCATTTCCCGCACCTCGGCTCTGATTGCGGCAATCGCTTGCCGGTTCCTGCGGTCGTCGTGAACGCGCCGGATCCAGCCCGCGATCTTACGCATTTCGCGGGGGCCGAATCCGCGGGTGGTGAGCGCCGGGGTTCCGAGTCTGATGCCGGATGTGACGGTCGGTTTGCGCGTCTCCCGGGGCACGGTGTTCTTGTTGGCGGTGATGCCGGCTTTTTCCAGCGCAACCTGCATGGCGCGGCCCGAGGCCCCGTCGGGGCCAAAATCGATAAGCATCAGATGGTTGTCCGTGCCGCCGCCGACGAGGCGCAGCCCTTCCTGGGTTAACCCATCCGCGAGCGCGCGGGCATTCTCGACCACGCGGGCGGCGTAGCCGGCGAATTCGGGCATTCCGGCTTCTTTGAGGGCAACGGCCTTTCCGGCGATAACGTGCATCAGCGGCCCGCCCTGCGTGCCTGGAAATATCGCGCTGTCGACAGCCTTTGCGAATTCCTGGCGGCAGAGGATCAGTCCGCCCCGGGGGCCTCGAAGGGTCTTGTGCGTGGAAGTGGTCACGAAATCACAGAATGGAACTGGCGATGGATGAGCGCCGCCCACGACCAGCCCGGCGATATGGGCGATGTCCGCCATCAGCAGCGCGCCGGTCTCGTCGGCGATTTCCCGGAACGCCGCGAAATCGATGATCCGCGGATAAGCGGTGTAGCCGCACACTATGAGTTTCGGCTTGACTTTTCGGGCGATCGAGCGGACGGCGTCGTAATCGATTTGCTCGGACTCGCTATCGACCCCGTAGGCCGCGAAGTTGTAATGGCGGCCCGAGAAGTTCTTTGGATGACCGTGGGTGAGGTGGCCGCCGTGCGCCAGCTCCATGCCGAGAACGGTGTCACCGTACTCGAGCGCGGCGAAATAGACGGCCATGTTCGGGGCCGAACCGGAATGCGCCTGGACGTTCGCGTGTTCGGCCTTGAACAGGTCCCTGGCCCGCTGGATGGCCAGACGTTCGATTTCGTCTGCGTTGCCGCAGCCGCCGTAATAACGTTTGCCCGGATAGCCCTCGGCGTACTTGTTGGTGAACACCGAACCCACCGCTTCCATCACGGCGGCGCTCGCATAGTTTTCGGACGCTATCAGCTCAAGGCCGTCACGTTGACGCCGCTCCTCCGACTTCAGAGCCGCGAACACGTCGGGATCGGTCTGGCGGAGATCGGGGTGACCGTCGATTCTCATGGCGATCGGGAAAGGCGGCGCAGGCGGGCGCCGGTTTCGATCACTAGTGCCCTACTCCGGCGCCGCGCGACTTGCCGCTAGCCGCCGGCGCGTTCGGTCAGCAGGTCGTCGACGGCCTGGAGCCCTTTGATTATTTCGGGCAAAAGCTCTTCATGAACGTTTATGCCGTGTCTCGAAGGCTTGAGCATTCCCTCGTCGTCGCGGTAATACACGCGAGCCGAGGCATAGTCCTTGCCTCTAAATTTGCTCACCGCGATCAGCCATTCCTGGCCGTCGCTTCTGGGAAGCCTGCTCACTACGTCGATGTCTTTAGGCAGGTCGTCGGCAGTTATCAGTTTGGTGGATTCGGCCATTTCGCTCGCTTCGCTCAAGTATCTGGATTCGGAATTGACAACGATACAACGATATACCCCGGCGGGTGGGGCCTTTCTTAATGTATCAACAACGCTGTTTTTCTACGATAAGCGTTTTTGGTTTCTGCCGTGTGGTTTAGCCGCGGAACAGCGGTTTGAGTGTCGCTACGACGGCTCGAGTTCCCACACCTGCACCCTGCCCAACAACCCAAGGATCGGATCGACGTGTTTGGAGGCGCTGCCGATCCCCGCGACAACCTTGCCCGCAATCCGTACGAACCCGCCCTTGCGTCCGGAGCGGTAGATTACCTCGTCGTCGGGAGGAGTCGAAAAGAAATGAGAACGGTCGACGACCTTCCAGCCGGTCTCGCGAAACAGTTTCCTGGCCTCTCTCCGCGTTATCGCTTTGAACGGACCGAGGTGGGGATCGGGGGCAAGCGCGTACTCCACCCCTTTGTGGCCTACTGCCTTGCGGAACTGTTTGAGGACGGAGTAATAGGAATGGCGGTTGGTGAAGGCGATCACCAGACGGCCCTGGGGTCGAATCAGCTCGCGCAGCCGCTCGAGCAATCGCAACTGCTCGTTTCGCGGCAAAGACTCGAGACGGAAGATGCACGTGATGAAATCGTACGAGACGCCGTTCGAGCTGTAGAAGCTGGAATATTCGACTTCCGTGATCGAGCGCGCGGCCCTGGCCCGAATGAATTCGCGGACCTGCTCGGTCATTTCGACGGCGGTGATTTGGGCGTCTGGAAACTCTCGTGAAAACGCCTCGGTGTAAATCCCCGTACATGGCAGCACGTCGAGCCACTGGCACGTTCCGGTCGGAGACCGGCGGCGAATCGCCGCGTTGACCGCCTCGAACTCCGAGATTATCGGCTTGTTGTAATGAGCGCCGTTGCGAATCTTGGCCATCTGGAAGTGACTTATCTGCTCCATCGACCACACGTTGGGATCTTCGTCGAACGGCCAGTGGCCGGTCCCCTTGTAATGGTTGAAGTGGAGCACGGAGTCGATCGACCGCCGCCGCGGCGCTCGCAGATTGAGCTTGTAGTAGCCGAAGAGAACGAGGGCGAGAACAGTCTGCTCTTCCGGCAGCCGCAGCAGCCTTTTAATTCGGCCTACGTTGCCGAGCGTGTCCACCCAGCAACCGCCCAATCCCAGATCGTGGGCCATCAACATCATGTTCTGAACAGCCGCCGACGCGCTCTGCACCCAGGCGAGATTCTCACGCGTGTACTTGTGTGAATACGTTACGAAAATTGCAACCGGAGCGAGCGTTATGAATCTCGTTTCTTCGGCTATCTGGCCGATCAGCTCTGGATCGTCAACGGCGATGAACTCCCACAATTGAAGGTTGCAGGCGCTTGGGGCGTAGCGGGCGGCGTCGATGATTTGCTCGACGATCTCGCGCGGAACGGGGTCTTTTTTGAATTTGCGTACCGTTCGACGGCTGAAAATTGCTTTTTGCAGTTCCAACTAAATCAGACTTTGCAGGGCGGGTAGCCAGGGATTTTGCTTAATATAGCGTCTGATTCCTAAAGAGCGGGGACATTTCCCGGTACACATTTCCTGAGAGGCGCGGATTGACGCGATCGCTGGTTACGGGCGGAGCCGGTTTTGTGGGGTCCCATCTTGTCGACGCGCTTGTCGACCGCGGCGACGAAGTTGCGGCGCTGGACAACCTCGTAACCGGAAAGCGTGAGAAGCTGCATCCCGACGCCCGTCTTCTCGAGGCGGACGTTCGTGACGTTGGCAAGGTAAGCGGCGAATTCAAGGGGTTTAGACCCGATTTCGTATTCCACCTTGCGGCTCAGGCCGACCCGAAGCGCGCGTTCACCGACCCGGGATTCGATGCCGAGGTCAATGTCAGAGGGACTATCAACGTGGCGCTGGCGGCTCTGGAAAGCGGCGCGCGGAAGCTTGTCTTTACGTCTACCGGCGGAGCGATGTACGGGAGCCCCGACCCATCGATATTGCCCGTGGACGAGAGCTTTCCGGTTGCGCCCGCGTCGCCCTACGGAATGTCGAAATACTGCGCCGAACTCTACCTGGGAATGCTGGGGCGGCAGCGCGGCCTCGAGTATTCGATTCTGCGTCCCGCCAACATCTACGGTCCCAGGCAAGAGCCCGAGTCGGAGGTTGGCGTGGTGCTGATCTTTCTGGAGCAAATGCTGGCGGGGATAACGCCGACGATGCGGGGGTTCGGCAAGGCTACGCGCGACTACGTGTTCGTGGGGGACGTCGTACAAGCGCTCGTGCTCGCGTCGGCGCGGGGTCGGGCGAAGCCGTATCACGTCGGGACAGGGGTGGAAGTGGACGTCGAGACCATTTTCGCGGGTCTCCAAAAGCGGCTGGGCGCCTCATTCGTGCCCGAGCGCGTTCCGCTGGCTCCGGGCGAGGTCGAAAGAATGGCGCTGGACGCCAGTCTGGCGGCGGCGGAGCTTGGCTGGCGGCCGAAGTATTCGCTGGACGAGGGCTTGGACGAGACGGTGGAACATCTGGGTTCCGGCCGCCGTTAGGCCGCCGTCACCTGACGCGGACGCCCACCTCGGGTTCCGTAAGGTATTGCCGCACCCGCGCTTCCATGTCGGCGTGAATGAGGGCGACCAGCATGTCGCCCGATCGCAGGCGCAGGTCGGTCTGCGGAAGCAGCGTCTCCGTTCCGCGAATGATGAGGCACAGATTGCCTCCCATGTCCCGAAGGTTCACTTCGCCTATGGTCCGTGAAACGGCCTGCGACTCCTCCGGGAGCCTTATCTCGACGAGCTCGAAATCGCTTTCGTCAAGTCGAAGCAGATGCACTATGGCGCCGGTGGGGATGTCTTGCTCGATCATCGAAAGAATCAGGTCGGTGCTGCTAACCGTGTGATCGACGCCGAGCCGCTTGAAGATGACCGCGTTCTTGGGGTTATTGATTCTGGCGATGGTTCTGGCGTCCTCGCCGGAGAGCATTCGCGCAAGCTGGCAGATTACGAGGTTGTCTTCGTCGTCTCCCGTCACGGCGACCACGAGGTCGGCCCGCGTAACGCCGGCTTGCAGGAGCCAGCGTCCTTCGCAAGCATCGCGCGGGTGAACGATGCTGCCGAGATCTGTAGCGAGAGTGCGCGCCTTGTGGAGGTTCTTTTCGAGCAGCACGATTTCGTGACCCATGTTGAGCAGAGCTTTCGACAGGTGATATCCGACCTTTCCGCCTCCGGCGACGACGGCGAACATCTACTCCCCATCTCCGTTCGCCGCGCCCGCCGACTGCAAGGCTTCGCGAATTATCGAAGCGCCCACCGTCGTCGGGCATACCGTCGACAGCCCCAGCGCCGCGTAGGCTTCGCTCCGCAGGGGGTCGCTGCACCTCGCTATGACTTTTTTGACGCCGAATATCCTCTGGGCTATCTGGGCTGACATAAGATTGCTGTTGTCGCCGTTGGTCGTGGTTATGTACGCGTCGGCCCGTTCCACTCCGGCGCTCTTCAAAACCTCTTCGTCGATGCCGTTGCCGACTATCGTGGAGCCTTGAAAGTCATCGCCCAGCCGCGTGAACGAGTCCGGATCTTTGTCGATGATCACCACCGCGTGCCCCTCCGTGCAGAAGTCCGTGGCGAGGAGCGCGCCCACCCGGCCGCAGCCGACGATTATCACGTACATAAAGCCGCTCCCGCGGGATCTCTCGACGTCGGAGCCGTCGACTTGCCCACCAAGGCAAGCGTAATTCGCCTGTCAATGCCCGTTGGGCAAGTTGCGGAAGATAATCGGGGTTGCCGAATGCGGGTGCATTGGGCGAATCTGTTGGAGGCGGACGCGTCTAACGACAAAGTGGGAGGCCACACTTGTGATCTACGAATTGCGAACGTATTACATCATGCCGGGCAAAATGCCGGACATACAGAGCAGATTCAGCAACCATACACTCGGATTCTTCGAGCGGCACGGGGTTCAGGTCGTGGGATTCTGGACGGAATTAGTCGGACAAAACGACACGTTGGTCTACATTACCGCCTTTGACAGCATGGCCGATCGTGAGGAAAAGTGGAACGCGTTCATGTCCGATCCGGACTGGCTCGCGGTCCGTGCGGAGACCGAGAAGAACGGGCAAATTGTGGCGCGCGTCGAGAACCGGCTTTTGCAGCCGACCGCGTTCTCGCCACTACAGTAGGGATAGGGCGCTGATGGTCGATCAAGGCGGCAACGACGGAGGGTTTTCCCTGGAAGGGCGGGTCGCCCTCGTTACCGGGGGCGGCCGGGGCATTGGCGAAGGCATCTGCATGGGGTTCGCCAGGGCCGGCGCCGATCTCGTGGTCGCGGCGCGCTCGGCGGAGGAAATCGCCCGGGTCGCCGCCGCCGCGCAAGCGCTGGGGCGGCGGGCCATCGCCGTCGAGACCGACGTGGGCGATCTCGATTCGCTCGACCGGCTGTTCCAAGCCGTGCGCGGGGAATTCGGACGCCTGGACATACTCGCCAACTGCGCGGGCGTAAACGTTCGCAAGCCGGCGCTGGAAGTGCTGCCCGAGGACTGGGATCGGGTGCACAACGTCAACCTTCGCGGCATGTTCTTTGCCTGCCAGCACGCTCTGCGAATGATGGACGGCGGAGACTATGGAAGGATAATCAACATAGCCTCGCTGGCCGCGTTCATCGGGATCAAGCCGCTTACGGTCTACACTGCGAGCAAGGGGGGAGTTGGTCAGTTGACGAAGGCGCTGGCAATCGAATTCGCCACGCAGCCAATTACGGTCAACGCCATTGCGCCCGGATACATACACACCGAAATGACCAAACCGGTGTTCGCGCACCCGGAGCGCGGCCCCTGGGTGATGAGCAGAATTCCGGCCGGCAGGTGGGGCTGGCCCGAAGATATCGCGGGAGCGGCGGTCTTTCTGGCGTCTCCGGCGGCGGCGTACGTTACCGGGCAAGTGCTGGCGGTTGACGGCGGGTGGCTTGCCGGGTAGCCGTCAAAATCTGAATCGGGGCGGAGTACGATTCGAGTGGAGTTGATTTAGATGGAAGTCCTCGAGGCGATACGCACGCGGCGCAGCGTCAAGCGCCTTACCGACCAGTCGCCGTCCCGGCGGGATATCGAGGAAATGCTGGAAGCCGCGCTATGGGCGCCCAATCATCACTTTACGCAGCCCTGGCGGTTTCACGTCATCGCCAGCGGCGAGCGCGCCAAAATGGGCGAGTACATTGGCGCGGCCATTGAGCGCGAGTCGACGTCGAACGAGGAATCGAGCGAGGCCGCCGATGCCCGCAAAGCGCTTCTGCGTTCGCCCGTCGTGATAGCGGTGACCGTGTGCGTGAGCGACGACCCGGTGCTGGCTCTGGAGGACTACGCCGCGGCTTGTTGCGCCATTCAGAATCTGACGCTCGCGGCGTGGTCCAGGGGCGTGGCGAGCAAATGGAGAACAGGCGACATGTGCTCGTACGCCTCGGCCAAGGACTATTTGGGCGTGAGCCAGGACGATCGAATCGTCGGGTACGTATATCTGGGCTATCCGGCGCCGAACGCCGTCGGGGAGGGGCGGGAGCGGAGCCGGGATTGCATTCACTGGCTCGGCTGGAGCGAATAATCGACCGGCGCCAACTTCGCCCGGCGTCAACGCCCGCGCGCGGTCCGCGATGACTGCCGACATCAGCGTGCGGGACCTCGTCAAGCACTATCTGGTGCCCGAGCGCGAGGGCGGACTGCGGGCATCTATCAAAGGCATATTCAAACGCCGCCACCGGCGCGTCCGCGCGGTGGACGGTATTTCGTTTGAGGTTGCGAAAGGCGAAACAGTCGGATTTCTGGGACCCAACGGCGCCGGCAAGACGACAGTGTTGAAAGTCTTGAGCGGCTTGCTCTATCCCACCGACGGCGAGGTGGCGGTGCTCGGTCACACCCCCTGGCGGCGGAGGCGTGACTTTCTAACCCGGATGACCCTGATAATGGGTCAGCGTCAGCAGCTCTTCTGGGACCTGCCCGGGATCGACACCTTTCTGGTCAACAAGGCGGTCTTCGGTCTGGACGACCCGACTTACGAATCGTCGTTCGGGCTGCTATCGGAGATGCTCGACTTGCAAGATCTTCTCTACAGGCCGGTTCGCCAGCTATCGCTGGGCGAACGGATGAAAGCGGAGCTGGCCGCGGGCCTTCTCCATTCGCCTAGCGTGCTGTTCCTCGACGAGCCAACGCTTGGTCTCGACGTCACCATGCAGCAGCGAATTCGAAAGTTCATCCGGGAATACAACACCGCGACAGGGGCGACGATTCTGTTGACGAGTCACTACATGGCCGACGTCAAGGCGCTCGCGGAGCGGGTTATCGTGATCGACCAGGGACGCGTGCTCTACGATGGCTTGCTGCGAGGACTTGTGGAACGGTATGCCCCTCACAAAACGATAACGCTGCATTTCGAGCGGCCGGTAGACATAAGGGACTTGGAGCGGTATGGCGAGGTCGCGCGCATCGACGACTTGCAGTTCAAGGTGAAAACAGCCAAGGACGCCGCTCCCGGCGCTACCGCGCGCCTGCTCGCCGATCTGCCGGTGGCCGACCTGAGCGTGGAAGACCCGGCTCTCGAAGACGTGATCGACCAGGTGTTCCGGACGGCTGCCGAATAGCGGCAATGCGTTACGTCTTCGCCGGCTTCGCAGCCCTGACCAGGAGCGAACTGGCAAACCTGTTCCAGTACCGAATAATGATGTTCCTCTACGCGCTCTGGGAAGTCGTAAATCCGGTCATTTACCTGATCGTTTGGTCGCTCGTGGTCGGCGAAGGCCGAATTTCCGGATTCAGCCGCGACGATTTCGTTATGTATTACCTGATTTTCATGGCGGTTGCGCATTTCGCGCAGGCCATCGAGGTTTACACCTTTGGCCCCTTGATCGAGCGAGGGACGCTGTCGCCGAGACTGTTGCGGCCGATACATCCGTCGTGGCACGCGGCGGCTGTGAATATCGCCTACAAATCAGTCAGCCTCGTCATGCTCGCGCCAGTTTGGATAGTCCTCTTCCTCGTGTTGCGTCCAGCCTTTCTGGGCGACTGGCTAACCGTGGCGCTATTCGCGCCGGCGCTCGCCGCGGCGATTCTGCTGTCGTTTTTGATCGGCTCGCTGTTCGCCATGCTTGCGTTCTGGACGACGCGCTCGTTTTCGTTTTGGGAAATCTGGATGGGTTTGCTGTTCTTGCTGGGTGGGCAGGTGGCTCCCGTGGCCGTCCTGCCCGGATTCGTGCGGGATATAGCAACGGTGCTGCCGGCCCGGTACGCGCTGGGCTTTCCGGTTGAGGTTGTCCTGGGCCGGCTCGACGCGGGCGAACTTGCCTTGGGATTCGCCATTCAAGCCGCGTGGATCGCCGCGGCGGCGCTGGCGTTTGCGGTTGTCTGGCGAAGCGGCATCAAGCGCTACTCGGCGGTGGGGGCCTGATGACGAGGCTGGGTCGAATCGCCTGGGCGTTTTTCCGGTCGGCTGTCCAGCAGGAGCTTGCCTATCGGGCCGACTTCTTTGGCAACGTGGTGCGAAGCGTGCTCGGTATCGGAACCGCGTTCGGCGGACTGATGGTGGTCTTTTCGCATACCGACTCGCTGGGAGACTGGAGCTTCTCGCAGATGCTCGGCTTGCTGGGTGTGTTCTATGTGATTCAAGGAGTCGTGGCGATGTTCATGAGCCCAAGCCTGAACAAGATCGTCGAGGAAGTCCGGGACGGGACGTTCGACTACATCCTCGTGAAACCCGTGCCTAGCCAGTTCATTGCCACAACCCGGAGATTCGTTCTGTGGCACGTGACCGACATCTTGCTGGGCGTGGCGATAATCGTGGTCGCGGCCAACCGGATCGACCAGGAGGTGTCCGCGATTGAGATCGTGATCTTTCTGGCAATGATCGTCACGGCGATCTCGATCGTCTATGCGATATGGCTGAGTCTGACGACGTTGGTGTTTTGGTTCGTGCGCATCGAAAACGTCACGATGATATTCAACCTGTTCTATGAGACGGGACGCTATCCGGTGGAGATATTTCCCTTCTGGCTGCGGCAGGCGCTGACGTTCATTTTCCCCGTCGCGTTCATTACAACCGTGCCCGCGCGGGCCATCACCGGCCGCGAAACTTCCTGGCTGACCTGGGTTGCGCCGGTAGTCGCGGTCGTGGCGGTTTCGGCGGCGTCGAAATTCTGGCGTATTGGATTGAGTCGTTATTCGAGCGCTTCGAGCTGATTGCGGCGAGAACGGCTCGCAACCACGGGGACTGGCGGCGCGTTAAATTGCGCGGCCGCGCGGGGGCTAAATGGTATGTTGCGCGGTCGTTTCCGCTTGCGTATGGTCTCTGTCCTTTCGTAGCCTTTCAGAGACTTGAACTAGCGGCCGACTAACTTAAATGGCGCTGGCACAATTCGGGTCGCGCCAGAATTAAAGATATCTGTTGCTGTTCCATGGCCTGATTCGGGAGGGTCTGAATGCTGATCAAATCGATAGCCGAAAGGACCATGGCGGCCGATGCTCCGCCGCTGACACGGACGCCTCAGGATGTCGATCGGCTAAGAATCCTGCTCGTCAAGCCTGATATCTCGGGCATCTGCGTCGGGTTTACAAGTCTGGCTCGCGTCCCTCCGCTCGATTTGCTCATGGTGGCGGCGAGCGCTCCAGGCCACGACGTTCGAATTATCGACATGCGCCTCGAAGAACACGACGATTTCGAGAAGCTGATCGAGGAGTACGACCCACACGTTCTTGGCGTAACTGCCTACACGGCGGAAGCCGTTAGCACCAAGGAGCTTTGTCTGCGCGCCCGGGCGATAAGGCCTGAACTTACGATCGTTCAGGGCGGGTATCACGCCGCCATGGCGCCCGACGACGCCATGGACGAGTCCTCGGTCGATTTGCTCGTGCTTGGGGAAGCAGAGTCGACCTTTGCGCCGCTGCTGGAGGCGATTCGCGCGGGCGCGGGGTTTGAATCCGTGCAAGGAATCGCCTACCTCTCCGGCGGAGAGCTGGTCTTTACGGAAACCGTTCCCCAGATCAAGGACCTCGATACGCTCCCGTTTGCCGACTGGAGCCTGGTGGAGCACTATCCCAAGCAGTACTACCTGAACGTCATGGGGATCGTCGGGACGGTGGAGACCACCCGTGGATGCCCGTACGATTGCAGTTTCTGCTCTGTCTGGGTCTTCAACGAGCGGCGTTACCGAAAGAAGAGCCCGGAGCGGGTTTTGGAGGAGCTCAACCGGCTCCCGGACGGTATCGACGTTGCCGCGTTCGTTGACGACGAGTTCTGGGTCGACGAAAAGCGCGCCATCGAAATGGCCGACCTGATAATTTCTCAGCCGGAAGACTGGCGGGGCAAGGACTGGCGCTACTGGGCGCAGGTGCGTACGAGCGACATCACCCGCAGGCCCGCGCTCGTCGAAAAGTGGGCCGACGCGGGACTCAAGGTTCTCTTGCTCGGAATAGAGTCGATCAAAGACATCGAGCTGGACAGGCTTCACAACAAGCGCAACAAGGTGACCCACGCCGTGCAGGCGCTCGCAATAATGCGCGAGCATGGAGTCGAGGCCTGGGGCTGCTTTATCGTCAACCCTGAGTGGGAGAAAAAGGACTTCCTCGAGCTCGAGGACTTCGTTCGGCACCACGAGATAGCCTTTCCGCAGTTCACCGTGCTGACCCCTCTTCCGGGTACGCCGTTGACCGACGGAATGATCGCCGCCGGCATCCTGGATATCGCCAAGCTGGAGTCGCAGCTTCTCGATTTCCTGCACGCGACCACACGAACTCGACTGCCGCTCATGGATTTCTACGAGCGGATGGCGTCGTTGTACGAAACGACCGGAATGCGTGGCAGTCTTTCCGTTTACAAGCGTGCGATTCGCAACGGCGTTATGTCGCGCGAATGGTTGCAGACCGAAATGGGAAGGCGCGTGCGCCGGTTCTTCGCGGAGCTGTGCGAGGTAGACGGCTATATCCGCGCGCACGAGCTTTTGGGTCACGAGGTCAGCGTCTAGCGTCTTGAACCGCCGATGTCGGTAGATTCGAATCGACTGCGGCCCGTGGATGGGTGCTAGGATTTAGACACAGCGAGAAGCGTTCGTTTCTATAACCGTGGAATCAGAATTATGAAGTGTCACGAATGCGCACACGAAAATACAGAAGGCGCGTGGTTGTGCATCAATTGCGGCGCAAAGCTAAAACGCGACGATTTTCAATCCGAGGGTGACGAGTCGACTGGACAGACGGACGAGCCCATCCAGTTTGAGCCCAACATCAGCGAGAACCTTCGCAAGTTGCGCGAACGCGCAAGCGGCGAACAGCCGTCTTCGCGGCCTGGCCGGCAGTCGAGTTCGGGAGCCCCGAAGCTGGAGATCCCCAACCTAACCGGCGGCTCGCGCGTGCTGGGGCTGCCGATGTCCGTCTGGGCCCTGTTTGCGGTCGTTTTCATCATTGCGCTGATGTTCCTGAGCAACCTGCAGTAGGCCGCTCGAACCCCACCGGCCAAGCTTAGGGTCTTAGCCTTCTTCGCGGTAACCTACGCTACGTCTTCATGCGTTCGACAGTCTCCCAGGGGGTAGCGGGATATGGCCGAAACCGGGCTTGTAGCCAGATTTCACGGCGCGAGTAAGCCTTGGGAGATATACGAGTATCCGGTGCCGGATCCCGAGCCCGGAGCGGCGGTGTTGAAAATAGCCCTGAGCAACATCTGCGGGTCGGACCTCCATTACTGGCGCGGCGACATGGACGTCGCGGCGATGGGCAGGCCGCTTCCGCTGGTGCTTGGTCATGAGGCCGCGGGCGTCATCCACAAACTCGGCGACGGCGTGGAGACCGACTCCACCGGCGAGCCGCTGCACGAGGGCGACCGCGTAATCTTCAGATACTTCTATCCGTGCGGACGCTGCCGGATGTGCCTGCGGGGGAGAAACCGGTCGTGTCCCACCAGACTTTCACAATGGTGGGTCAGCAGCGACGAATGGCCGCATTTTCAGGGCACGTTCGGCCAGTACTACTATCTGCGGCCCAATCACGCCGTATTCAAGGTTCCGGACCATCTTGAAGACGGGGTTGTGGCGGGTCTCAACTGTGCGCTCACTCAGGTGCTTGCGGGACTCAGCCGCGCGGGTTTGAGCGCCGGGCAAACCGTCGCCATTCAGGGCGCCGGCGGGCTTGGCGTGTACTCAACCGTAGTCGCCAAAGAGATGGGCGCGAGCCAGGTGATTGTGATCGATGGCGTGGACGAACGGCTTGAGCTCGCCCACGCGTTCGGAGCCGATCAACTGATCGATATGCGCGAGCACGACACGCCCGCCAAGCGCGTGGAGGAAGTGCAGAACCTGACCGAAGGCTGGGGCGCCGACATTACGGTGGAGGTGGTCGGCCATCCCGCCGTAATGCAAGAGGGCATTCTGATGACTTCGCCCGAAGGTGTTTACCTTGAGATTGGGAACATCAATCGCGACTGGAAGGGCGAGATTGATCCTTCGGAGCTAATCTTCCAAAACCGGACGATGCTCGGCGTGGCCCACTACGAAGCCGGCGATCTGAAGCGCGCCCTCGATCTCGTAGCCGCTACGCGGGCGAAGTACCCCTGGGAGCGAGTCTTGTCGCACATTTTCCCGCTTGCGGAAATCAACGAGGCCATGGAGCAGCAAGACAAGGGCCACGTTACGCGCTCGGCTATCTCGATGTGGACTTGAGGGCCTCGCGGAAGCTGTAGACTCCCACCTTCGCGGGAACGACGAATAAGGGAAGGGAACGGCGGATCAGATGAATGATCCCGCGTTCCCGTTAACCGCCGCCGCAGGTTACTAAAGGCGCGACAGCCCCACGGTAATTTCGGCGTCGGCCAGAGCAACCGATTCGGTGTGCATTCCGTCGATTGGCGCGGCCGCTTGAATTTCGATTGCCAGGACCTCGGTTGCGATGTGCTCGGCGTATACGGCCAGTAATTCCGGCACGCCCGGTCCGTCGATGTGGAGCCGTATGCGGTCGGACACTTCGAATCCGGTGCCGCGACGGGCGTTCTGAATTGCGTGCACCAGGTCCCTGGCTTTGCCCTCCAGCAGCAGGTCGCGGTCAAGCGCGAGCGCGATTCCACCCACCATGCCCGCCCTGACCTCGACGGCTAATCCCTCGACGCCCTCGTGCCGTACGTCGAGCTCGTCGGGATTCAGCGTCTCGGTCGAACCGTCGATCGAGACGGTCACGCTCTCGCCGCGCGATACCGCCGACGCAACCGCGGCAGCGTCCAGGCGGTCCAGGACGTGCGCGACTCTGCCGACGCGGGCGCCGAATCGCGGCCCCAGCAGCCTGTAGTTTGGCTTTATCGAGTGGGAAAGGATTTCGTCGTCACTCTCGACGATGCGGACCGACTTTACGTTGACCTCGTCCAGGACGATCTGGAGATGCGCTTGAACCGCATCTCGGTCCTCTTGTCTGGGCATACCCAGCACCAGCTCGGAGAGCGGTTGTCTGACCTTGGCCCCGGAGGACGATCGGGCCGCGCGCCCCAGGCTGACCACCGACCGCACGACTGCCATCTGGCTCTCCAGACCTTCATCCAGCAGCGACGGGTCCGCCGCGGGCCAATCTTCGAGGAAAACGCTGGGCGCTCGGCCGGACTCGACGCCCGGAGTGAGATTCTGGTGCATTTCTTCGGAGATAAATGGGACCAACGGCGCCATGATTTTCACTATCGCCGCAAGGACCTCGTGCAGTGTCCCGTAGGCGGCGCGCTTGTCGTCGTCGGCCTGTGATTTCCAGAAACGCCGGCGACCGAGCCGAACGTACCAGTTCGAAAGATCGTCCCAGAATCGCTCGACTTCGGCGACTAGCGGATATATCCAATACTCGTCGTAGCGATCCCCTGCATAGCCGACAAGCGAGGTCAGCCTGCTGAGGATCCATCTATCGAGCGCCGGCCGTTCCGCAACGGCGGGGACGCCTTCCCGGGGATCGAAGCCGTCGAGCTCGGCATAGGTGAGGAAAAAGGAGTAGACGTTCCATAGCGTAAGAAGCCTGCGGACGATTTCCTTGCCGGGACCGAAGCCGAACTTGACGTTGGCGTTTGGGTTAGTCCCGAGGTACATCCAACGCATTACGTCTGCGCCAAGCGTTTGCACCGCTTCGTCGAAGTCGATGGCGTTGCCGAACGACCGGTGCATCGCCTCGCCCTTTTCGTCCATGACTTTCTCGTAGACGAACGCGCTGTTGTATGGCGCTCGATCCTCGAGCGTGACGCTCATGAAGAGCATGGAATAGAACCAGAGCCGAATCTGCTCGCGCATTTCGGTGATGAAGTCGGCGGGGAACCAGTTTCCCCAGGCCGTGTCGTCGGCTGACTGGTCTTCGCGCATATAGCCGAGCGTCGAGTACGGCACGATGCCTGCGTCGAGCCAGCAATCTCCGACGTCGGGAACGCGCCGGGCCGCGCTTCCGCAGGCCGGGCATTTGATGGTTATCGAGTCGATCCACGGTCGGTGAAGTTCCGGGAGGGCGTCGACGGCCGCCGGATCTACCGCGAGCTTGCGCAACTCCTCGACCGAACCGACAACGCTAAGCCGGCCGCAGGCGTCATCGCCGCATACGTAGAACGGGAGCGGAAGGCCCCAGTAACGTTTACGGGAGATCGCCCAGTCCCCCATGTTGTCGAGCCAGTCCTGCATGCGCTTGCCGGCAGACTCTGGGACCCAGTTGACGGTTTCCGCGGCCGACTTCATAAGGGGTCGAATCTCGTCGCACGAGATGAACCACTCGTCGACGAAGTTGAAGACGATCTCTTCCTTGCATCGCCAGCACACGGGGTATCTGTGGGTGTAGTCGCCGCTGTCGAAGAGAAGGCCCTTGTCCTTGAGGTTCTGGACGATAAAGCCGGTTGCGTCGAGCGCGCGTTGGCCAGTCAGCGGCCCAAACCCATCGACGTAGCGGGCTTCTCCGTCGATGGGAATCACGACCGGCAAATCGTGCTGCCCGGCAAGCGCGAAGTCCTCCGCGCCGGAGCCTGGGGCTATGTGGACGATTCCCGTGCCCTCGTCCTCGGAAACGTCCTCCCACGGGACGACCGTGTGCGCGATTCCCGCCTGCGCGGGTAGTTCGTCCCACGGGCCGCGGTAGCGCAATCCGATCAGCTCCGCTCCCGGGAGTTCTTCAATGGCTTCGTAATCGCTCCCCAGAATCGCCTCGGCGGCCTTGCTGGCCAGGTAATAGGTCCCGTCGGACGTGCGAGCCTTTACGTACGTGATCTCGGGGTGTACCGCCGCCGCGACGTTTCCGGCCAGTGTCCAGGCAGTGGTGGTCCAGACGAGCAGGTACTCGTTTGGCCGGTTCTCAATTGGAAACCGCAGCGTGACGTAAGTGTGCGTAATCTCGTGGTACGTATCGGTACCCACGAGCTCGTGCTGGGAGAGGCTTGTGCCGCACCTCATGCACCAGGGCATGACCCTGCCGCCGCGTCTGATCCAGCCCCGCTCGTGACACGTCTTCAAAAAGAGCCAGATGTGCTCGATGTTCTCGTCGCTGTAGGTGAAGTAGGAGTTGTCCCAATCCATCCACATGCCCAGACGCATAGACTGATCGGTTATCCGGCGGGCGAATCGCAATACCCGGTCTCGGCACTCTCTGGCGAATCGATCGAGACCGAATTCCTCGATCTCGCGCTTTGAATTCAGACCCAGGTCGCGCTCAACTTCCACCTCGACCCATAGCCCCTGGCAGTCGAACCCGTTTTGGAAGCGCTGGCTATAGCCTTGCATGGCCTTGTAGCGCTGGAACGCGTCCTTGTACGAGCGGCCCCAGGCGTGATGGACTCCCATCGAGTTGTTGGCCGTGATCGGACCGTCGATGAAGGAAAACCGGGGGCCGGCCGAGTTCTTTTCGACAAGCCGCTCAAAGGCGCGAGTGTCGTTCCAAAAGTCGAGTATCCGGGCTTCGATTTCCTCGAAATCGGGAGACTTCGGGGGCGCTTTGAATGTGGTCAAGGGTCGGCGCAATCCCGGTTAGGAGTCGATCCGCGACTTTGCGGATGGCAGATCGTCCAGCGCTATTTCGATGCGCCGGTTGATCCTGCCCTTGTTGCTGCCGCCCAATATGTTTACCAGCCCCACCTCGCGCGTGTTGGAGACGTGCGTGCCGCCGTCGGCCTGGATATCCAGTCCTTCGATTTCCACAATTCGGACCTGCCGAATCTGCTTTGGCAGCAAGTTGATATGAGTGCGGATGAGACCGGGAATAGTCTCGGCTTCCTCGCGGGCGATCTCATAGGTTTTGACTGGAAGCGAGCGGCCCAGCTCGTGATGCAGATTGCGCTGCACTTCGTCGAGAATATCGTTGATCCGAATTCCCTCCAGACTGAAATCCATCCTGGCCTTTGCGCCGCCGTCGGCGATGTTGCCTCCGGTAACATCCGCGTTCCAGCCATTTAGCACAACCGCCGATAACGCATGCAAGGCCGTGTGAAGGCGCATGTATCGGTATCGCAGGTCCCAATCGAGCAGGCATTTGATCTCCTGATCGACGGCGGGCAGACCGCCCTGGACCGTATGAATTATCGCCGCGCCTTTTCTCGACACGCGGACGACGCGGCTGCTCGCGCCGTCGAACTCGATGATGCCCTGGTCGGAGGGTTGCCCGCCGCCGCGCGGGTAGAACGCGGACTCTTCGAGCGCCAGCCGGTCGCCTTCAACCGCGACGACGGTGCTGTTGAAGGTCCGGAGGTAGGCATCCTCGTAGTAAAGGGGAACGGTCTCTGCTGAGGGTCCTGGCAATTTAGATTCCCCAGCGCGAGCTTCGCTGAGCGGCCGCGGCGGATCCGAAACTCGCGGCGTCAGCCATTCGGTACGCCGAATCCAATTCGATGAGTTCTCCGCGCGACATTGCCAATTTCGATCCTTACTCCCGTGATGCAAGCGGCCGACTAGCCAGCATACGACGTTGAGCCAATTCTATCGGGAGAGCGGGCGGGACCTTGGTTCGTGGTGAACCTGTCGAACCGGAAACGGGCGCAGCCTCGCCGCGCACCGAACCTTGGCCTGGCAGCGATTCGTGGATTCCTGATTACTGATCCGCGAACGTGAGGTAGCGCGCTTGAGTCCAGCCTTGTTCCTCGAGTTCGACCCACTGTATCTCGCCGTCGATGAAGTCCTCGCCGGTCAGCGCCACTTCCTCTTCGAACGGCAAGACGCGGACGACGCTGGTGTCTGTCGAAGGGCCTTCGCGAACGTTGAGGCCGTCTGTCGCGTTAACGGTCGCGGTGGCGCCGGGCGAAACTGCTCTCGGCGGCGGGATGGTTTCGGTGGGTTCAGGATTGGGATTCGGCTCCGGCGTGGGAGTTGACGTCGACTCCGGCGTGACGGTAGGCGGAGCCGCTCCCGTGGGAGTCGGTGAAGCCTGGGGGGTGGGAGGCGCCGGCGCCTCCGTTGCGACCGGCGACCTGACCGCGGCTTCGCCGGTCGCGGCGGATTTCGGCGCCAGCGAAGCCGCGCGGGTGAGCTCCTCCTGGGTGGGACCCCGCAAATAGAAATTCAAGAGCAGTATCCCAATGACAGGGACCACAAGCGCCGTCGCGACGGCCAGGAGCATACCGCCCGTCCCCGTGTCGTTACGCTGCATTTGACTGGGGACTTCCTCCGGATTCGACAGCCGTAAACCGGCCCCGCGAATTATCCGCCCAAGTGGCTTCCAGCGCTATGCGCGCAACGCGTTTACGCAGCGAAAATAACCCGTTATGCTCGCGATTTCGGCGGTTGTCCGGGCGGTTAGCACGGCGGAATCTACTGGGCAGGCTCGCCGCCGCCCACGTCTTAATATACTTGATACAAGACGTCACCGGTCTCGGAGACTGTGATCTTGAGCACTGGAATGTAGGTGACGGGACGCCATTGGTTCGGCTTGTATTCATGCCGCAGACGCACTGCCAGCACGTATGCGCCCGGACCTGATTCCGACTCCGATGCCCCCGCGGGCGACCACGCGCCCCCGCTGTCTCGAAATGCCATGCTGGGCGACAGGAGGTTGACCTCATACGCCAGGGAAGTCATTCTCCGACCGGGCCATGTCTGACCGGAAAACCAAACTTGGGTCGCTGGCGTGTGATCCTCGGGGAGGAGCTGCGTGGGGATGTTCCACGGCGGAGCTTCGGTGGCGATCATTATCCAGTCTTGGCCTGACCACTGGTCAGGCCCGCGGTCGTCGAAGGTCGCGGTGAACACGATTCGTCCATCCGTCTCGCGTACGTCCGAAAGCTGGACGCTGAACGGAAATGGCTCAGTCCACCGCGGCGGCGGCATGATCGGATCGACGGCGCCGTCGAGCGCGTAGACGGCGGTCTCGTCGTTCCACCAGATCGGCTGGCGTGAGTCGGGCGGGAACATCCAGGGCACGAAATCCGGCGGCATGATAACGAGTTCGGGCATATGGTCGCCAAGCGGTTCGGCCTGCCACGGCGTCAGCAAATGCAGCCTCGCCGGGTCTATGGCGCCGAGCAGACGGGCATGAGACAGCGCCCATGCGGTGCGGTTCAAACGCTTCGATTCGACTATCGCGGGCAGGAATACCGTGGTGGACGCGGGAACGGCCTGCCGCAGGGCCTCGTACGACGCAGGCGCGGGCGGCGTGTCGAGGCTCAGGAAGGCGGGCAGCACGCGGTAGAGACTCTCGGTTTCATCGCGGACCAGAAGCTCGAAAAGGCTTGCATCGTTGAGCCGGTCGACCGCTTCGTCGGGCAGGCTATCGACCCACTCATCAGGCGCGTGAACATATTCGATGCCGAGCCGCCGGAAGGCGGCCGGCTCCAAATAGCCGAAGGCGTCCCGGTATTCGGGTCCGTCCCTTGGTTTGAGGTGAACGATCCCGGCGAATCCCGACGCGTTGGGGCGGCCGGTAGCGTAGGTCATCGAGTCCGGGTGGGGTGAGAACACCCGAGCGTCGACCGCGGTGTTGTTATGAATGTAGCTCGCGATTCTGTCGGACGGGAGGGATTTGAGCCAGAATCGTCCCCCAAAATAACTCCGTGGCCGTTGCGGTTGCTGAGCATTTACCAATTCGACGCCGTTACCGACCGCCAGGCCGACGTTGCGGACGACTTCCGCGGCGGTCGGCCAGGTGATAAGAGCGAAGATCGCGGCGCCGGCGGCGTAGCGCCAGCGCGCACGCGGTAGGCCGGTGAGGCGGATCCCCAGCGCGAGCAGCAACGCAAGCAGCGCGAAGTTACGCGCGTGCCCTTCGAGGCGTGCCAAGTCCGCTGGATTAGGCCCGTAGTTCATTAACAGCCCTGTAAGCAGCAGCAAGCCGGCGCCCACCGCCAGCGCCTGCACCAGCCGGTCGCGCTTGGCCAATAGCACTGCGGCGCCGGCAACGGCCAGAGGGCCAAGACCCAGGATGCCGACGCCGCCCGGCAGCCGGTCGAACGTGCCGAGCAGCCGCCAGCGCCCCAGATGCTCGTTCCACCCAAGCCAGAGGCTGGACGACGCTGGGTCGCCCAGGATAAGAGTGGCGAAGCCTCCGGCAAGCAGCAGCATGGCGGCCAGCGCAAGCCCCGAAGCCGACCGAATCACATCGCTCCGCCGCACGGCCCCGGCGCGTCTGGATTGAATGAGCCAAACTGCTTCCAGTCCCGCCCACAAGACGAGCACTATCGGGACCAGAGCGATGGCCGTGAGGCCGAGAAACCCAACGAGCGCCCCGAGCGTCAGTACGGCGGGCCACGAACGGCGGCCGGCGCGGGCGGCCCGCGCGAGCACCACGAACGCCAGCGCGTACGAGAGTGTGAACGAGGGTATCCAGATGTTTGGCGGCATGTCTTGCGGCGAGTCCAAAGGTAGCGCCAATAACGGCCAGTAGGTGTCCGTCAGCGAGGCGCGGAGACCGGCGGACGGGATTCCCGCCGAGACAATAACCTTCAGGATGCTGTCTGGCTCGTTGAACCTAAGGGACCACGAGCCGGCCGTGAGCAACAGAGGGATGACGATCAGCAGTGCGAATCCGGAGGCGCGCCGCAGGAGCACCGTCGCCACGACCAGGGCGAGACTCATCCAGACGTACGCGCCCAGCAGCTCCTCAACGAACGCCAGGTTGGGGCCGAACGGCGGGGCCAGCAGGCCATTCAACAAATACACGCCATAGTGGTAGGGAGCCGACGCCCCAGGATTCCAGGGCAACTCAGGTGGAAACGCGCCCGCACGGAGCGAGGCGGCCAGTCCAATGTGGATCGGTGCGTCGGGCGTCGTCAGCATCTGGCGGCAGGCGAGCGCGGTCCAGAAGAGCGCCACGGCCGCCAGGGCGAACCCCGCCGCCGTGCGTAACTTTGGGCGAATCGGTTTCGGAGCGCGCCATATCAGGACGGCGGCCAGCGCCAGCACGAATATCCAGCCCGCGACCGCCCCCGCGCGTCCCGGCAGCGCGTACATCACGAGGTTGACTACGACGCCCCAGATCGCCGGTCCGACGACTAGACCCTGCGCCAGCGCAACCCGGTCGTCGGCCTCTCGCAGCGCCACCCGCACAATGACGTAGCCGACGGCGGCAAGCGCGACAAGCTCGGCGAGCAGGAACAGCAGCCCTGGGACTACCGACGGATCGACTGTCATTCAGAATCTCACGTGAATCGGTCGCCAATCCTGACCGCGCCTTGCGATCGACCAACAAGCAGGCAAGCTTATCGAGCGCGTCCCAAGCTTGTGCAGGGGGTTCGCCACGCGGCGTGTTTGCGGTGAAAACGGACACATCTTGCCAGCGGTTTCATTTGATGCGTGGGGTCGGAATTCATACAATAGCTTGGCTGAGCCAGAGCGGACTTACCACCCGACCAACGATGGTCGCTCCAAGAGCTTGAAGCCTTGGTAGTGTCGTATTTTGAGTCCCCGAACCCCGTTGGGTTCAAGGGGCATTTGATTGTGGAGGCTCTGTCTTGTCCGAGTTGACCGCCCCCCCCGAAGATGTGCATGGAGCCATTGAGCTTGCGAAAAGCTCCGGCGTCAAGATAGTTGATTTTCGATTCACAGACCTGTTCGGCACCTGGCAACATTTCTCAATCCCGGTGGGCGACCTGACGCCGGACCTGTTTGACGAAGGCTTGGGATTCGACGGTTCAAGCATACGTGGATTCCAGCCGATCAATCTCAGCGACATGATGCTCTTTCCGGATCCGGCTACCGCGATCGTCGATCCCATTCTCAACGTTCCGACTCTGTCGATCATCTGCAACATCGTTGATCCCGCGACCGGCGAGCCGTATTCGCGCGACCCGCGAAACGTGGCCCGAAAAGCCGAGGCGTATTTGCAAAGCACCGGGATCGCGGACACCAGCTATTGGGGGCCGGAGGCCGAGTTTTTCATTTTCAGCAGCGCCCGGTTCCATCAGGAACCCAACAGCGCGGGATTTGAAATCGACTCGCCGGAAGGTATCTGGAACTCGGGAGCAAGCGAAGTAGGCGGCAAGCCGAATCTGGGATACCGCCCCGGTTACAAGGGCGGGTACTTCCCCGTCCCGCCGGTTGACAGTCTCCAGGACGTGCGCTCCGAGATGATCCTCAAGTTGATCGAAGGCGGCGTGGACGTGGAGATCCATCACCACGAAGTCGCGACCGCGGGCCAGGCTGAAATCGACATGCGGTATGGCCCGCTTATCAAGATGGCCGACTCGGTTATGGCCTACAAGTACATAACCAAGAACGTCGCCGCCGCGCATGGGCTTACGGTTACGTTTATGCCCAAGCCCTTATACGGTGACAACGGTTCCGGAATGCACGTACACCAGAGCCTCTGGAAGGACGGCGTGCCGCTTTTCTTCGATGAGTCCGGTTATGCGCTTACCAGCGAAATGTGCCGTTACTACATCGGCGGACTGCTCGCTCACACGCCGTCGTTGCTGGCCATCTGCGCCCCGACGACCAATTCGTACCGAAGGCTGGTGCCCGGCTTCGAGGCGCCGGTGTCGCGCGTGTATTCGGCCCGAAACCGCAGCGCGGCTTGCCGGATACCGATGTACAACGAGATACCGGCCCAAAAACGCATTGAATTCCGCTGTCCCGACCCGACCGCCAACCCGTATCTCGCTTTTGCCGCGATGCTCATGGCGGGGCTGGACGGCGTCCGAAACAAGATTGTCCCGCCGGACCCGGTGGATGCCGACATCTATGAGCTGAGCGCCGAGGAAAGGGCCAGCATCAGGTCCACGCCTGGCAGCCTGGAAGAGTCGCTAGCCGCTCTGGCCGACGATCACGCTTACTTGCTGGAAGGCGGCGTCTTCACTCAGGACCTCATAGACATGTGGATCGATTACAAAATGACCAACGAAGTCCAGCCGTCGGCGTTGAGACCCACTCCGTTCGAGTATCTTCTCTATTTCGACGGCTAGGGCCGGCGCCTGGCTTTTGCCGATAGTCGAAATGGAGCTGCCGGCGGTTGTCGAGGCCAAGGGCGTCGTAAAATCGTTCGGCTAGTCGTGGGCCGCGTACGATTCGGGCTGTGCTGACCGCCTTGGCCCGGACACCGCGAAGCGCATAGGGTCTTAGAAACAATGCCCAGGTCTCTGGTTGCCGGCGGAGCCGGATTCATCGGCTCGCATTTGTGCGAACGCTTGCTGTCCGAGGGGCACCGCGTCGTGTGTCTGGACAGCTTCGCGACGGCGCGCCGCGATAACGTGACCGACCTCCGCAAGGCCGAGGGCTTCGATCTGGTCGAACACGATGTTGTTGAGCCTATTCCGAATTTGGGTCGTTTCGACTGCGTTCTGAACATTGCAAGCCCGGCAAGTCCAACCGACTTTCGAAGCCGGGCCGCCGAGATAGCGGCGGTCAATTCGGTGGGAACCCAGAATCTCATCAACGTCGCCCGCGAAAGTAGCGCGACGTTCTTCCTGGCTTCCACGTCGGAAGCGTATGGGGAGCCGCGCGTTCATCCGCAACCGGAGTCGTACTGGGGCAACGTCAACCCGGTCGGCGAGCGTTCGTGCTATGACGAGAGTAAACGCTTCGCCGAGACGCTTACGTACATAGCGCGCCAGTCTTACGGGCTGGACACTCGAATAGTCCGAATCTTCAATACCTACGGTCCGCGTCAACGGCTCGATGACGGCCGCGCCGTAATCGACTTCATTGTGCGGGCGGTCCGCGGGGAGCCGCTGATCGTACACGGAGACGGCTCGCAAACGCGCAGCTGGTGTTACGTGGACGATCTGGTGGATGGCATCGTCAAGGTGCTCGACAACCGCGAGGGTTCCGGTCGGGTCGTGAATCTTGGCAATCCCGTCGAAACCACGATTCTGGAGATTGCCGAGAAAATCGTCGAACTGACGGACAGCGATTCACCTATCGAGCACGCCGCGCTTCCCGCGGACGATCCCACCCGCCGCTGTCCGGATATCTCCCGGGCGCGCGAGATATTCGGCTGGGAACCGAGAATATCGCTCGACGACGGCCTTCGCCGCACCATCGATTGGTACAGGCCGAGGATCCTGAGTCAATAAGGCCGGGCGGTTCAGCGCCGTCTGCGCCGCCGCCTTCTCGATCGCCCCCGGCGTCTGGATCGGCCGCCGCGGCTGGCCCCCTCTTTCGCCTGATCTTCGGCGGGGGGCTTTTCGGGCTCGGGCGCCGGTGGAAGGAACTGACGCGCGAGATCGTCATCCGGCCTGTAGCGGTTGCGGTCGCGCGTGCCGCGCGTGAACAGGTCTTGGTCCTCGTCCTCTGATTCCACGAAATCCCCGTCCGTCGTGAGCGGACCCTCCAGGTACATTTCGTGTTCGTAGCGGAGGCAGCAGAGCAACCGCCCGCAAACGCCTGAAATTTTGGAGGGATTCAAGGGGAGGTTTTGGTCCTTGGCCATTCTTATGGTGACGTTGCCCGGCTGGACCAGCCACGTGGAGCAACACAGGCTCAGACCACAGCGCCCCATGCCGTCGGCCAGGCGCGCCCGGTCCCGGGCGCCGACTTGCCGCAGTTCGACTCTCATCTCCAATAGCTCGGCAAGCTCGCGTGCAAGGGTCTGGAAGTCCACCTGCTTTTCAGCGGAAAACTGGAAAGTGACGTCGGCGCCGTCGAAGCTGTATTCGGCTTGCAGAGGAGTTATCGGCAGGCTGCGGTCTCGCGCCAGCTCGCGGAAAGTCTGAAGCGCTTCCTTGGCTTGCTCTTCATAGTGCTTCATCGCCGCCACGTCTTCGGGAGTTCCCTTGCGGTCGACCGCCTTCAGATCGTCCTTCAATTCCTCGGCGGCGAGCTCGGTCGGAGCAAGCACCACGCGCGCGAGCCGGCGGCTGTTGCCGGACTCGACGACCGCGTAGTCGTCGACCTCGAAGTCGTGGTTTTCAGGGTCGAAGTAATAGAGCTTTCCGGCGCGGCGAAACCGGATTCCGATTACGGTTGGCATTAGCGCAGGATCTCCACGTTAGGGCGCGGCCGGACCGGCGTTTGGGATTTCGGCTAGGTCCAGAAACAGATCATCCAGAGTGCTCGCCACCATCGTATTGGCGTTCAGGGCGTTGATTCCCGCGCGTATTCTGTTCAGATTGGCCGCCCAACTAGCGTAAAACTGATGGTCGTTCTCAGAGTCGCCGCCGCCGGCAGCGTCTTCGACGCGCCTGGCTCTGGCGACTACTCCATGATATCCAGCGAGGAGCTCCAATTCGTCGAGCGCGGCCCTTCGCTGGTTACCTATTTTGTCGGCCATGCCGAGTTTGGACCGCGCGTCGCCCGCGAGCCGCTCTTGCATCGCAATCAACCGCTGCTTGAACTCGTCCAGCAGTTCGGGATCGTCCGCCATTTCCACGGCCCAATGCGGCCGCCCTTCGGCGTAGTCCAGAATCAACTCCCGGTCGGATCCTCCAGCCGGTCTGCCATGCGACAGCAATTCGGCGATCGTTTTTCTGGCGGGCACGGTCATGCGTATTTGAATGCACCGCGACGCAAGGGTTTCCGGGACCGACTCGGCGGACCGCGCGCCGAGAATCATGATTGTGCGGGGCGGCGGTTCCTCCAGGATTTTCAGGAGCGCGTCAGCCGCCTCGCTCGAGAAAAGCTCGGCCCTGGGAACGATTGTGATCTTGTATGTCGACCCTGTGGCCTTCAGCGATACCCTATGCTCGATTTCCCTTACCTGGTCGATGGGTATCAACTGGCGCGCCTCCCCGACATCGATTTCGCGAACGTCGAAGTCCTCGCCCCGGGCTATGCGCAAGCAGGCGGCACACTCCTGGCAGGGAGGATCGGCGTGTTGGCAATTGAGCGCCTGCGCGAAATTGCGCGCGGTGGCGATCTTGCCGCAGCCGGTCGGACCGACCAGCAGATATGCGTGCGCGACGCGGTTGCGCTCTATAGCGCCGCGCAGCATTTGCGCCACGCGTTCCTGACCCGCTACACGCCACTTGCCCATAAGTGAGGGTACTAGATTCGCGGCTGAAACGGCTGGCGAAGCCGGCGGAAATTGGAGCGCGGGCCGCTTCTTACATTTACCCTCCGTGGTCGGTCTGCTTCCGCTCGTGATGATCCCGTCTCCCCCGCTCGTGGTGAGACTGTCGAACCACGCCGTTCGACAAGCTCAGGACGAACGGTTCAAGCGACAGTCTCACGGTAGGCAAGCTCAGCACAGGCTTGCCGAATCGCCCAGGGCGAGCGGATGCGCCGGCTGCCGGCGCTACTCGGCGGTTATATCCAGGTGCCCTTCGATGAAGTCCACTACCGGCCGCTCCCGGTAGCTTTTCAGCTTTTCCAACCTGTTCAGCGCCGTGAGCGCCACTCGCGCGTCGGCTATCGCCGGACCGGGGGCGACAATGATTTTCGCGTCGGGGTAGCGTTCGCGTACGGCGGTCAGCGCGTCTACGAGCTCGGCGCATTCCGCCGTTCCGCTCGCGCAGTTGTATTGGATGATGACTCCTCCCTCGAGGAGATTTGCGACCTGCACCTCGTTGGGGATCGGGTCGGAGTGAATGCCCCAGGCCGCTCCCGACGCGACGTGAGCTCCGGACGTCGGCGGGATGCTCGAGTACGGTTCGTGTGGCGTGTCGATGCCGTCGATCAGTAGGGAGTCAACGTTCTCGACAGCCTTTCCCGGAGGACTGTCGAAAAACCGTTGCAGCACAAAGATTTGAAGAGGTATAAGCCCGAAGGCGAGGACGATCATTACGGTCCACTGGCGTCGAGACAGGCGCGTCCGCCGACGTGGCGGCGCAGCCTGCGTGGCTTCGACGGAAGACGCCGCCTGCCGCTGGCTTCGGCGTCTTCCGCGCTTTCGACTCGCCATCAGATAGTGACTAGCATGGTTATGGACCGCAAGAATCGACGGGTTTGGTCAACTGGTTAAATGCTATACTCCCCAGCAGAGGTAACGAAATCAGTTCGGCTGGCCCGCTCGCAGGCGGGTTTTTTTCTAACCAGGATATTCTTTGGTCGCCCCTAACAAGCAAAGCGTAATTCAAGAGCTTCAAGCCCACGAAACCGACACCGGCTCAACGCAGGTGCAGATTGGCATTCTCACAACCCGAATCGCCCATCTAACCGAGCATCTGAAGGCCCACAAACATGATCATCACTCGCGCCGCGGTCTGCTCGGCCTTGTTGGCAGGCGAGGTTCGCTGTTGCGTTATCTGCGCGGCCACGACGCGGAGAAATACAAGGAGGTCGTTCGGCATCTGAAACTTCGCGGTTAACGTACCGCCAGAGCGGCGCGTAGTTAATCGCCAGTCGGACATTGTGCCGACACTGCGGACCAGACACTTTGGCGCTGGGCTCCGATGGAGGAGAGAAGAGGAATAGGGGCGATCATGCCAAGGCCCTCGATCCTATCCTTCTTCGCTCTTCCGGAGCAGGCGCTCTCGGGAGAAATATCTACATGATTTTTGACGTACAAAAGTCCCTAGCCGGACACAGCCTAAAGCTGGAGACCGGTCGATGGGCGCAGCAAGCGCACGGCGCGGTCACCGTCACCTACGGGGAGACAGTCCTGCTGTGTACCGCGACAATGAGCGACAAGCCAAGGGAGGGGATCGATTTCTTTCCCCTCTCCGTCGATTTGGAAGAGAAGACCTACGCCGCCGGGAACATCCCCGGGTCGTTTTTGCGGCGTGAATCGCGGCCGCCCGACTCGGCAATCCTCGCCGCGCGTCTCACCGACAGGCCGCTCCGGCCTTTGTTCCCCAAGGGCATGGTCAACGACGTTCAGGTAATCAACACGCTCCTCTCGTCCGATAAAGAGAATCGCGAGGATGTGTTGGGAATCGTTGGAGCGTCGGCGGCCTTGACGATCTCGCGCATACCGTTCGGCGGGCCCATCGCCGCGGTGCGAGTGGGTTATGACGGCGACCGGTTTGTCGCAAATCCAACCCGCACGTTTCTAAGCGAGAATCCGGCGCTCGATCTCGTCGTGGTCGCCAGCCGCGAAGGCTTGGTAATGCTCGAGGCGGGGGCCGCGGAAATATCCGAATCGAAAGTGATCGAGGCGATCGAGTTCGGGTTTGCCGAGATTCAGCCGCTCATCGACATGCAAGAAGATCTCAGGTCGCGGTGCGGCGTCGAAAAGGCCGAATACGAAAAGCGGTTGACGCCGGCCGCCGTGAAGGACGACGTGGCCGCGCGGTTCGGCGAGGAAGTCCGGGCCGCGGTGTCGATGACGGACAACGGCGAGCGCTCCACGCGCCTGGACGAGGTCAAGCGGCGTGCCCGCGAGAGTTTTGAAGGGATACATTCGGACGGCGATGTTGGCGATGCCTTCAGCGAAGTCGTAAAGCGGGAGACCCGCGAGGCGATTCTCCGCCAGTCGCGTCGACCCGATGGGCGGGGGCTGGACGATCTCCGTCCGCTGTCGGGGGATGTTGGCGTGCTGCCGCGGCCGCACGGGACCGGGGTGTTCCAGCGCGGGGAGACCCAGTGCCTGTCTGTCGTAACCCTTGGCTCCGGCCGGGACGAGCAGCGGATCGGTCTGGACAATCTTGGACTCGAACCCCCGAAGCGGTTTTACCACCACTACAACATGCCGCCGTTCGCGTCTGGAGAGGCTTACCCGCTGCGCGGGCCGAGGCGCCGGGAAATCGGACACGGGATGCTGGCCGAGCGCGCCATCGCGCCGGTGATGCCCAGTCAGGAGGAGTTTCCATATACGGTTCGCGCCGTCTCGGAGATCCTCTCGTCAAACGGGTCTACGTCCATGGCCGCGACAACGGCCACGAGCCTGGCTCTCATGGACGCCGGCGTGCCTCTGAAACGTCCCGTCACTGGAATATCGATCGGCATGATTATGAACAGTCCGACCGACTACGTGCTGCTTTCGGACATTCAGGGTGCTGAAGACCATTTTGGCGACATGGACTTCAAGGTCGCCGGGACCAGCGCTGGCGTGACCGCGATACAGCTCGATATCAAGGTTGCCAGCCTGCCAATGACGGTCGTTCGCGAGGCCATCGAGCGCGCCAGGAGCGTGCGCCTGCGTATTCTGGACGTGATGAACCAGGTTATTCCGGGGCCGCGTCCGGAAGTATCGCTCTATGCTCCGAAGATGCTCACTCACCGCATCAGTCCGGAAGACATCGGGCAGGTAATAGGACCGGGCGGACGGGTGATCCGGCGAATCGAGGAGGAGACGAGCGCCGGTATAAACATCGAAGAGGACGGCACGATAACGGTTTCGGGAGAGAACACCGAGAGCGCTGGCCGCGCTCTTCAGATGATCAAGGACATTACCGGCGAGCCGGAGATCGGCCGTGCGGTCATGGGCAAAGTCGTGCGGATAATGGACTTTGGCGCATTTGTGGAAATCGCGCCGGGTCGAGACGGTCTGGTCCACGTTTCGGAGCTGGCCGAAGAGCACGTAAACCGCGTGGAGGACATGCTGTCCATCGGTGACGAAATCATGGTGAAAATCATCGAAGTGGACGACCTGGGGCGGATAAATCTGTCTCGCAAGGCCGTGCTGCAAGGAGATGACTGGACGCCCCGCCGCGAGCCTGCGGGAGCCCGCAGGGGAGGGCCTGGCGGGGGCGGCAGAGACTCACGCGGTCCGCGCGGCGGCGGCGGCCGTCGTAGAAACCAGCGTTCCTAATGCGAGTCGTCGTTTGCGGCGCCGCCGGGCGAGTTGGACGGCAGTTAGTCGAGTCGCTCAGTCACGAGGCCGACATTGAAACCGTCGGACTGGTCGACGTCGCGGCGATACCGGCTGATCTCGTCCGATCGTTCGCTCCGGGCGCCGTTTGCGCCGATGATCTTGGGTCGGCAATCGACCGATCGAATCCCGACGTGGTCGTCGACTTCACCGTCGCTTCCGCCGCCCGCATGAATGTGGCCGCGGCTATCGAGCGCGGGGTGTCGCCCGTCGTTGGGACTACCGGGTTTTCCGACGACGATATTGAGGCTATTGGCCGGAAGTCCCGTGAAGCGGGCGTGGGGGCGTTTATCGCGCCCAACTTCTCCGTTGGAGCCGTTGTGCTAATGCGGTTGTCCGAGATTGCGGCCTCGTATTTCGATCACGTCGAAATCATCGAGCTGCATCACGACGGGAAGGTAGACGCGCCGTCGGGCACCGCGCTCCACACGGCGCGGATGATCGTCGACGCCAGGGGCGAGCCGGCGGTGGACGTTGCCACCGAGCGGTTCACGCTGGAGGGCGTGCGGGGAGGCGATCTTAGCGGGGTGAAAATCCACTCGGTGCGGCTGCCGGGACTAGTGGCGCACCAGGAAGTGGTGTTTGGCGGAGTTGGGCAGACGCTGACTATCCGGCACGACTCGACGAGCCGCGAATCGTTTGCGCCTGGAGTTATTCTGGCGATTCGCCGCGTGCGCGGCTTGAAGGGGCTGGTCGTGGGACTGGATAAACTTCTATTCGAAGACGCTTCCAGTTGAACACGGATACGGGAGTGATGGAGTAAGTGATATGGCAAGACGAACAGTCGCGGTCGTAGGGGCCACAGGCGCGGTCGGGCGCGAGCTGCTCTCGGTGCTCGAACAAAGGGAGTTTTCAATCGACCAGCTGCGTCTGCTGGCGAGTAGCCGCCGGAACGGGCGAACGATAACTTTCCGTGGCAAGGACATCCCGGTCGAACCTGCGACGCCGGACTCTTTCAAGGGTGTTGACCTGGTGTTCTCAGCCGCGGGTACTTCCGTCAGCCGCGAGCTTGCGCCGAAGGCGGTCGAGGCGGGCGCCGTAGTGATCGACAAGAGTTCGGCCTGGCGCTACGAGGATGACATTCCACTGGTCGTTCCCGAAGTAAACGGCGGCGACGTTGCGTCGCACCGGGGAATAATCGCCTGTCCCAACTGCTCAACCATTCAGATGGTCGTCGCGCTGGCGCCGGTCCATCGCGAGCACGCCATCGACCGGGTAGTCGTTTCGACGTACCAATCCGTCTCGGGCGCCGGCGCCGGGGCGATGCTGGAGCTTGGCGCGCAGGCCGAGGCGATCGTGGGCGGTCAGGAGCCGAAAATCGACATTCTGCCGCGTCAGATCGCCTTTAACGTGATTCCCGAAGTGGAGACGTTCCGTCCCGAGGACGGATACACCTCCGAGGAGTGGAAGCTGGCCAACGAGACGCGCAAGATCATGCACGCGCCGGAGATGCGTATCTCGGCAACGTGCGTGCGGGTGCCGGTGTATCGAGGTCACTCGGAAGCCGTGAACATGGAGTTTTCGGAACCGGTTTCAGCGGCCGAGGTCCGGGAGATTCTTGCCGGCGCGCCGGGCGTCAAGGTCGTGGACGACATTTCGAGCGGATCGTATCCGACCGCGCTCGACGCCGTGGGGAACGACGACGTTTGGGTCGGCAGGATTCGTGACGACGTTTCCACGGACCATGGGGTCGTTTTCTGGGTCGTTTCCGACAACCTGCGCAAGGGCGCGGCCACCAACGCCGTTCAGATCGCCGAGCTGCTCTAACGCGGGCCGCCCGCTCAGGGCGTGTCGGGTTGTGACGTAGGTCCGCGTTCTAACGGGGTCGGCAGTCCGGGCTGTCCGAAGCGCCGCCGGTCAACCACCGACAACGGGCCTGGCTTCTTGGTTTCGACGTGCGCCGAACCTGCCAGAGTGACCTCCTTGAGCTTGGGGCCTCCTGACCCAAAGGCAATTCCGCCGCTTACAATCCGAATACGGCGCGGTGCCGTCGATTGAGCCATGTCTTCCACCTCTCGATCTGGTGACAATGTTCTTGAAGCGATCCCGCCATAGCCCTAAAACCGGCGCGTGATTAAAATGGGCTACTGTGGATTCGGTCCTTTGGCGTATTCGACGGATTCTTGAGCGTAGATTCGCAGTCTGGAGCAGCGTCCGGTTAGCCCCCGGAGGCGCTTATCCGAATCGTCATCGCTGGCGTGAAAGCGGGAGGAATCGAAATGCTTGAATTCGGCCGGCTAATAACGGCCATGATTACCCCGTTCAGGGACGACGGCTCGGTTGACTACGACACGTTTGCGCGTCTTTGCGAGGGCCTGCTGGCGGCTGGCAACGACGCGCTGGTCGTCACGGGCACCACCGGAGAATCGCCGGTGCTCGACGAAGACGAGCGGGCATCGCTGTATCGCGAGGCGGTTGGCGTTGCAAAGGGCAAGGGCAAGGTAATCGCCGGGACCGGCGGCTACAACACCGACGAGAGCATTCACCTGTCGCGGATGGCGGCCGAATGCGGGGTCGATGGCCTGCTTCAGGTTGCGCCGTATTACAACAAGCCGCCGCAGGCCGGACTCGTCAAGCACTTTACCGCGATAGCCGAAGCGACTCCCCTGCCGAACATCATCTACAACGTGCCGTCGAGAACCGTAACCAACATAGACGCCGCTACCGTCGCCGCGGTTAGCGAGGTCGATAACATTATTGGCGTCAAGGAAGCCAGCGGCGACTTCGACCTCATCGCTGAAATCATCCGCACCGCCGCGGATGGATTCCTTGTCTACAGCGGCAACGACAGCGACACCTTTCCCATAATGGCTCTGGGCGGAGTTGGAATCGTGAGCGTGGCCAGCCACGTGATCTCGGGCGAGATTCGCGGCATGGTCGACGCGTTCGTTCGGGGGGACTGGGAGACCGCGCGGGACGATCACCTGCGAATGCTGCCGATCGCCAGGGCGCTGTTCCCGGCCGGCTGGAGCAATCCGATAGCTATCAAGGCGGCTGTCAATCTGAGCGGCTTCAACGTGGGCGGTCCGCGGCTGCCGCTGGTCGAGCTGCCCGCGGAGATGCAGGCCGGGTTGAAGGATTTGCTCGGCGAATATACTCTGGACGCTTATCTGGCAGCCGCGGCTGTTCCCTCGTAGCTATTGGCGGCGAGTTATTGACTTTCCGGAAATCGCAGAGTCGCGCCGACGCCGGCGCGAGTCAATGCTGCCCAACGGTCTAGCCGCCCGTGTGGGATAATTTGTCGGAAGTCGCTTCGGTGGTCAGGGGTTGTACGGACTGCCCGCTGTCCGAGGGGCGCACGCACGCGGTGCCCGGCGACGGGAACCCGTCGTCAGCGGTCATGTTCGTCGGAGAGGGGCCCGGCTATTACGAAGACGCGCAGGGCCTCCCCTTCGTGGGGCAGGCCGGGCAGCTTTTGAATGAGTTGCTGTCCGAAATCGGATTGAAGCGCGAAGATGTCTACATCACGAACGTCGTCAAGTGCCGCCCGCCCGGGAACCGTGACCCCCAGCCCGACGAAATCGGCGAGTGCTCCAAGTACCTCGACCGTCAGATCGAGTTGATCGATCCCAAGGTCATCGTGACGCTCGGACGCTACTCCATGGCCCGGTTTTTTCCAGGGCAGCGCATTTCCAGGATCCACGGCGAGGCCCGTCGAGTGGACGGGCGGATGGTCGCGCCCATGTACCATCCGGCGGCCGCGCTGCATCAGCCGTCGCTGAGACGGACCCTTTCCGATGACTTTGCCAAGATCGCCGACGCAGCCGACGCAGCCGACGCAGCCGACGCAGCCGACGCAGCCGACGCAGCCGACGCAGCCGAGGACGCGCCCGCGCCCGAAGATCGCGACGATCCGGCTCAACAGTTGTCACTGTTTTGAGGCCCGGTTGATCTTAGTCCGGCCGAAACCGTAACCGAATTGGCATCCAGCATCGAACCGCGCACGCTGCGAGTCGTACCGCTCGGCGGCGTTGGGGAAATCGGGCGTAATTCCATGATTATGGAATATGAGCGCGATGCGATCGTGATCGACTGCGGCGTTATGTTTCCGGACGCCGAAATGCTCGGCATCGACCTGGTAATCCCCGATTTCAGCTATGTCTACCAGCGGGCCGAAAAGGTTCGCGCGATAGTCATCACGCACGGCCACGAAGACCACATAGGGGCGCTGCCCTACCTCCTTCCCCGGTTGCAAGTGCCCGTCTACGGCACCAGGCTCACGCTGGGCCTCATCCGGGCGCGGCTCGAAGAGCACGGTCTACTCGACGAGACCGACCTTCGAGAAATCCAGCCGCTTCAGGAGCTCGAGCTGGGCGCGTTTCGGCTCAAGTTCTTCCACGTCTGCCACAGCATTCCCAACGGCGTGGGGATCGCCATAACAACCCCGGTCGGCACGGTGGTCCATTCCGGCGACTACAAGTTCGACCAGACCCCGGTGGACGGGATCCCGCCCGATTTTCATACCCTCGGCGAGCTGGGCGGTCAGGGCGTTCTGGCCGTGTTTGGCGACAGCACCTACGCCGACCGTCCGGGCTACAGCGAATCCGAGCAGGTCATCTACGAGAGTTTCGAATCGGTGTTCGCGGAAGCTCGAGGCCGGATTATCGTTTCGACGTTCGCGTCGCTCATATCCCGGATACAGCAGGTGATGGAGGTTTCGGCTGACTTCGGCCGCATGGTCGCCGTGGTTGGCCGGAGTATGGAAAAGAACGTCCCGCGAGCGATCGAATTGGGTTTTCTGAATCCGCCCGACGGGCTCCTGATCGACAAGGACCGCATCGACCACGTAGCGTCCGACGAGCTTACGATCATTTGCACGGGCAGCCAGGGCGAGCCTACGTCGGCGCTCGCGCGAATGGCCAATCGCGACCACCGGCTCATCAGAATTCAGCCTGGAGACACGGTGGTGCTCTCGTCTTCGCCGATTCCTGGCAACGAAGAGCTGGTAAATCGCACGATCGACCGCCTCTTCCGGCAAGGCGCGGACGTTGTATACGAGAAGATCAAGCCGGTGCACGTTTCGGGTCACGGCAGCCAGGAGGAACTAAAGCTCCTGCTGGGAATGCTCAGGCCCGAGTACCTCATGCCTATTCACGGCGAATACCGTCATCTCGTCCACCACGCCAGGCTGGCCGAATCGGTGGGAATACCCGCCGATAACGTCTTGATAGCCGAGAACGGCGACATCGTCGAATTTACGTCAACGTCCGGACGCATAGTCGACAGAGTCCCGGCGGGATACGTTTTCGTGGACGGTCTGGGCGTGGGTGACGTGGGCGCCGAAGTCCTCAGAGACCGTCGCCGTCTGGCCGACGACGGCATATTGATCGCTGCCATAACCGTGGACCGGCATACCGGCGCGCTGATCGACGAGCCTCATCTGATCTCCCGCGGATTCCTTTACGAACCCGAGTCATCCGACGTTCTGGGCCGGGCAAAAAAGCTGCTGGCGCAGACGCTCGAATCGGAGGCCTCAACCGAACCGGACTGGACATATCTGAAGAGCAAGGTTAGAAATAAGTTAGGGAGGCGCCTGTATGCCGAAACTCGGCGCAGGCCGATGATTATCTTGGTGGTAACCGAGGTCTGATTCGGCGGCTTCCGCCTTGAACGTGGGGCGGGAAACCATATGAGGAGCTTCCTTGCCCAGAACCGGCGCACCGCGGCTAAAACGTTCCGCCTCGTCGCCCGCTCGATTGTCCTTCCCGATCGGCACGTATCAGGTGGTCGGCCTCTTTCTCGCGGTTATTTCGGTGCTGGCGCTAATCGGGCTCGCGACGGACGATGGAATTGTGGCGGGTGCGCTGGGCGGAGCCCTGGCCGAGCTTTTCGGCCGTCCGGCCTGGCTTTCGGTATTTGTGCTTCTGGCGATCGGCACGGCTACATTCGCGTCCGGCTTCACTACCTTCCGGCTTGTCAGCGCCCCGATCGTGCTGATGGCTGTCGTGTTCGTGTCGGCGCTTTCGGGTTTGGCGCATCTGGTCACTGGATTGGGGGCCGAACAGTCGGGCCCCACCGGCGGCGGGATCCTGGGTCGGGCCGTTGCATGGAACATGGTCGTCGCGCTTGGATATCCGGGCGCCTACGCAGTGCTGATCGTACTGATCGTACTTGTGCTGGCATTCGCGCTGCTACGCCCTGGACCAGGTCTTGGCTACGTTGCGGCTCTGGGCCGGTTGGTCATTCAGGGCTCGCGCTCTGTTCGTCGATTGGCCGCGGTCGGGGCCCTAAAGCTGGAGGCGCGGCTGCGGGCGCTTGAACGCGCTGGCGGCAAATCCGCAAATGCGTCTCCGTCCCGGAAGGGCGCTATGGCAAACCAGGCCGCAAGCGACAAATGGCGGCAAGCGCCTCTCATAAAAGTCAAATCGCCTCCGGTCCAGTCCGCGGTCGAGAAGCAAGGCGTCGTGGAGCAGGAATCGGATCAGGAAAATGCTGGCCGCTGGCGGCTGCCCTCGTTTGATCTGCTCGATCAGCCGAACCGGTCCATAAGGGTAACTGACGAGGAGATCGCCGAAAACGCCGTGCGTATCGAGTCGACGCTGGCGAGTTTCAACATTCAGGCAAAGGTCCGGGAAGCTATTCCGGGACCGGTCGTCACTCAATACTGCGTCAGCCCTGGTTCGGGCGTAAAAGTCGCCAGGATCACCGCGCTCGCCAATGATCTCGCTTTGGCTCTCTCGGCCAAGAGCATCCGGGTTGAGGCCCCGGTGCCGGGGCGGCCGTTCGTGGGACTCGAGTTTCCTAATCGCAAGCCGGCCACGGTCACTCTACGCGAACTGGCGGAATCGCCGGAATACCAGACCATGGACGCCCCGCTGCGCTTGCTGCTCGGAAAAACGGTGGCGGACGACGCGAAGATCGACACGCTTTCGGACATGCCGCACCTCCTGATCGCCGGATCGACGGGCGCCGGCAAGTCGGTCTTCCTGAACAGCCTGATCCTGAGCCTGCTGTTTCAGCACCATCCGGACGAGCTGCGGTTGATTCTGATCGACCCGAAGATGGTCGAGCTTGTCGCGTTCAACGACATTCCGCATCTCATGATGCCGGTGGTGATCAGACCGGACGAGGTCGTAAACGTGCTCGCGTGGGCGTCGCGCGAGATGGGGCTGAGATACAAGACTTTGTCGGACGCCGGCTACCGGAACTTGCAGTCCTACAACGAAGACGCGGATGCCGAGGGCAGAGAACGAATGCCCTTTATCGTGATTATCGTCGACGAGCTGGCAGATCTCATGATGACGGCATCGGCGGAGGTGGAACGGCATCTTTGCAGACTGGCGCAAATGGCGCGCGCGGTGGGAATACATCTGATCATTTCAACCCAACGCCCGTCGGTCGACGTGCTTAC
Organism: Chloroflexota bacterium; assembly: GCA_965263025.1. GTDB lineage: Bacteria > Chloroflexota > UBA11872 > UBA11872 > VXNJ01 > JAPOVO01. Next base: position 2,524,884 of record OZ253578.1, read on the forward strand.
AGGGCTGATCAAGGCCAACTTCCCCACTCGGGTCGCGTTCATGGTGAGTAGCCAGGTCGACTCGCGCACGATCCTCGACGCCGCCGGAGCGGAACGGCTGGTCGGGCGCGGCGACATGCTCTACTCGTCGTCGGAATCGAGCCGGAACGTTCGACTACAGGGTGCTCACTCGACCGATTCGGAGATAGGAAAAGTGGTTGAGTTCTGGGCGAAACAGGGCGACTTGGCCCGAATTACGCCCGAGGAAGTGGCTTCCGCCGCCCAGGAACCGGACGAGTCGGAGCTGGAGCTATACGGGGAGGCGGCCGACATCGTTCGGCAGCATAGCTTCGCCTCGGCGGCGCTGCTTCAGCGCGAGCTTCAGGTTGGAAACAAGCTCGCGAAGAGGCTTATCGATATCCTGGAGCAGCAAGGCTTGATCGGTCCGCCGATCGAGGGGCGTCCCAGCCGCGAAGTGCTGACTCAAGGGGTGCTGGAGCCGGAAGAGGTCGCTTAGGCTTCGATGCCGCGCCCGGGACCGAGTGTCTGAATCTGGATTCCCGCTGCCGCGAGAATGACGAAAACTCCGCCGTCACGCCGGACCTGATCGGGCATCGGGAGGCTGTGAGCAGGACGGCCGGTTGCGTCTACGGGGTGCATTGCTCCTCGTACAAGTCTTCGACGTGATCGTAGATCGTGCCCCCCTCGCCCTGCAGCAGGTCGAGGCGAATGTTCTCAAGCCGCTCAATGCGAGTCAGGGCTGGACGCTTTCCATCGGGCCCGACCAGACTGCTCCAAGCCGTAGCCTCCGCCGTTACGGCCCGGACCTCGGCCTGCATGCACGAATCGTAGTCCGGGCCGATTCTGTCGGCGCGCCAGTCCGCCAGATGGATTAATTCATGGAGAAGGACTGTGCCCAGGATCCGAATGTCCTGGTTGCCCAGGTGATTGGACAGATAGATTTTGTTTGAGCTGGAGAAAGCGCCGAGAACCCAGAATTTCATGTCCCGGAACGCGATTCTTGTCTGCGTAACGCGCGCCGCTTCGAGTCCCTCGCTCGCCACGCTCATCGGTTCGAGCACCTTGATGGCGCGAAGGATTTCGACGTCGTCGATGTTGTAGCCGTCGGGCAGAGCCGCGTCGACGGCGTGAGCCGGCGCGGTTGAGCCGTCCACACCGACGATATCGACCTCCCCGACCAGATGCGGTCGTGCTATCTCCGTTCCCTCATATAGCTGCCCCTTGAGTATCTCGCCGCCGTTGATGGGCACGACCTTGCCAACCGGACCGGTGCCGGACATGTCCTCCACCCAATAATGAAACGCAATGCGCTGGAATCGCTGGGCGACGAACGCGCCGAACGATTGCGGCCGCGACATGGGAAGACCGTATAGCTCGATACTGGTCGACTCGTCGCCAGGGACCAGTGGATTCCGCAGAAAGGCGCTCTTGATGGCTTGTTCGGTCATCCACGAGAGCCGGATCGACTTGGCCTCATCGGGACTCGCCGCGCCATCGGCAAGCGACCGGGGAATGAACTGGCCAAGCAGAAAGTCGTCCAGGCCGGCTTCCTCCATGACCTCGTAGAGGTTGGCGAGACGGACGGTATTTTCCGCGGGAAACCACTGAAGAAGCGCGCGGTGGGTGATCTGATATAAGAGACCGTCATTCCCCGCGAATGGTCTCGACACCGGAAATCCAAGCACGTCTTGGCCGCCGAATCTGTCAAACGCGGTTAGAAACTGAGGGCCGTCCGAATAGTCGGTTATCGAGAAGCCACGGCCTAAGCCGTCGCCGGTTTCGGAGAAAAACCGCTCGTCGAGCGCGAACTCCGGAGCGGCCGCCGAGTCGTACCGGTTGAGCTTGACCGCGCCCGGGATCAGACTTGAATCAGACGCCCCGTTGAGCAGGAACGTCAGCGCCGCCGCCAGGATTGCAAGCCGGACCGGCCTGGCGAACCGCTTTTTCCGCAATTCGCGCGTGATTCGTCTAATGGACATGCCGGGGCCGCTCGCGCCGACCCGCGGCGAATCCGGTCCGCCGTCGGCAAGGCCTTCTCGCATCGAGGCCGTCGATGAAGTTATGGTTTTCGGGTTTGTGACTTATGCTGAGTATCGTCATTTATGAAAGATGCCGGTCTGCATGTCCGATTCGAAGATCGCTCCACGGCTCACTCAGTACTCTCACGGCGCTGGGTGAGGCTGCAAGCTCGGTAGAAGCCAGCTAGCGCAAGTTTTGCGCTCGTTTCCCGCTATCGACGATGCCAGGGTAATCCTCGGCGCCGACGCGGCGGATGACGCGGCCGTCTACCGTATCTCAGATGATAAGGCGCTTGTGTTCACTACGGACTTTTTTACGCCGATAGTGGACGATCCTTACGACTTCGGGCGCATCGCCGCCGCCAACGCCCTGAGCGACGTTTACGCCGTGGGCGGAGCGCCGTTCGCCGCTCTCAATATCGTCTGCTTCCCCAAGGATGATCTGCCGGCGGAGGTTCTGTCGGAGATTCTGCGAGGCGGGCGAGAAAAGGCGCAAGAGGCGGGCGTGGTGATTCTGGGTGGGCACACGATAGACGACCCGGAACCGAAATATGGTCTCTCGGTTACAGGCTCCATCCACCCGGACCGAGTGGTCACGAACGCGGGCGCAAAACCCGGCGACCGCCTCGTCCTCACCAAGCCGTTGGGAACCGGGATCATCGGCACGGCGATAAAACGCGGGGCGGCTCTACCCGATCATGTCGATTCGGCCGTGGACCAGATGGCAACGCTGAATCGGGCGTCGGCCGAAGCGATGGTCGAAGCAGGCGTCACTGCCTGCACGGACGTGACCGGTTTTGGCTTGTTAGGTCATTTGCTGAATATCGCCGATGCGTCGGGCGTTACGGTTGAGATCGACCACAAGAGCGTTCCTTTCCTGCCCGGAGTGGATAGATATATCGATCAAGGCTTCGTGCCGGGCGGCACGGAGAGAAACCTCGAGGCGCTGCGCGGTTCAATTGAGTGGCCCCGCAACTTCGCGGACGCCGGCAAGCTGGCGCTGGCAGACGCGCAAACATCCGGCGGCCTTGTCATCGCGGTCCCGGAGGACAGGGTTCCCGATCTGCAATCGGCGCTAAAGGCGAGAAACGTAGCGGTCAGAGCCGAGATCGGCCGGATCGCGCCGCGCGGCGATTTTCCGCTCGTGGTTGTCTAGGCGGGTTCGTCGGGATGGGGATCCCGTCATTCCCACCGCCATCCCACCCCCCCCACCGTCATTCTCCCCGTCCTCCCCCCCCCCGTCATTCCCTCACCGTCATTCCGGCGGAAGCCGGAATCCAGAGGCGGCCCGGCGCCTAGCGCGCAGCCCCCCACCCTCTCCCACCGCCATTCCCCCCGCCATCCCCCCGTCATTCCGGCGGAAGCCGGAATCCAGAGGTGCCGGGCAGAGCCTACCGGGCAGACTCGCCGCCCGCCTCTTCGTGCACGCGATACAAGACCTCGCCGGTCTCGGAAACTGTGATCTCGAGCACTGGAATGTAGGCGACGGGACGCCATTGATTCGGCCTGTATTCATGCCGAAGACGCACTGCCAGCACGTATGCTCCCGGACCTGATTCCGACTCCGATGCCCCCGCGGGCGTCCACGCGCCCCCACTGTCTCGAAATGCCATGCTGGGTTCGAGGAAATCGAACTCGTAAGCGATTGAAGTCGTTCCCGAATCGAGCCCTATCTGACCGGAGAACCACAGGTGGACTGCCGGAGTGCGGCGGCCGGAAAGGAGTTGCTTTGGGAGGCCCAATGGAGAGTCGTCTATCGCGATGACCGCCCAGTCCTGGCCTGACCACTGATCAGAGGCGCGGTCGTCGAACGTAGCGGTGAAGGCTATCCGCCCGTCGGACTCGCTTACATCCGACACCCGAACGCTGAACGGAAACGGCTCGGCCAGCGGTGGCGGCGGGATGATTGGTTCGACGGCCCCGTCGAGCGCGTAAACGGCGGTCTCGTCGTTCCACCAGATCGGCTGGCGTGAGTCGGCGGGGAGCATCCAGGGCATGAACTGGTCACGCACGATAATCAGATCGGGCATGTTATCGCCGAGCGGCTCGATTTGCCATTGCGTCCGCAGGTGTAACTCCTGTCGCATGACGCCGAACAGCCGGGCATGGGACAGCGCCCACGCTGTGCGGATGGTGGGGTTCGATTGGAAGACGTTGGGTAGGAAAACCGTCGCAGAAGATGGAACAGCCTGTCGCAGCGCCTCGTAAGAGCCGGGCGCGGGCGGCGTGTCCAAGCTCAGGAAGGCGGGCAACACGCGGTAGAGGCTCTCGGATTCGTCGCGGACGAGTAGCTCGAAGAGGCGGGGATCGTTGAGCCGCTCGACAGCCTCGTCAGGCAGGCTCTCCACCCACGCGTCGGGCGCGTGAACGTATTCGAAGCCGAGCCGCCGGACGGCCGCCGGCTCGAGAAAATGGAGGACATCCCGATATGCAGGCCCGCTCTCCTGTATAAGATGGACGAGCCCGTTGAATCCCGATGCGTTGGGGCGACCCGTAGCGTAGGTCATTTCATTTGGGCGGGGCGAGAATACATGCGCGTCGACGGCAGTGTTGTTTCGAATAAATGCGGCAATTCGGTCGGGCAAGCCCTGCAACTTGTAACGCCTCGCGAAGGACTCGCCGTCGATCTGCGAAACCGGCCCGGCGTTGGCCACCTCAATCCCTCTCCCGATCGCCAGTCTGAGGTTGCTGACCGGCATCGAGATGGTAGGCCAAACTATCAGGCCCGCGAGTGCCGCACCGGCGGCGTAGCGCCAGCGGGGCCTGAGATCGTATAGACGGCCGCTTAGCGCGAGCAATAGCGCGAGCAGCGCGAAGTTGCGAGCGTGTCCGGCGAGGCGTTTCAGGTCCCACGGAGCGGGATCGTAACCCAGCACCAATACGGCGACCATTAGGATGAAAGTACCCACGATCAACGCCATCACTAACCGGTCACGCCAGGCCACTAGCGCTGCAACGCCAGCGACAGCCAGCGGGCCAAGACCGAGCAGGGCTATGCCTCCCGGCAGCCTCTCAAACGCGCCTAGCAGTCGCCAGTCCTGGACGTCTTCGATCCAGCCGAGCGATAAGCTAGACGTTGTCGACTCTCCCAATATGAGCGTAGAAAACCCTCCGGCAAGCGTTAGAAGTGCGGCGAGCGCAAGCCCACAGACCGGGCGGGCCAGTGCCATCCGCAACGGCGAGCCCGCGCGCCTGCACTTCACGAGCTGAACTGCCTCAAGGCCTGCCCACAAGAAAAGCACAATCGGAGTGAGCGTGGAGGAAGTGAGACCGAGAAAACCTGTGAGCGCGGCGAGAGTCAGGACAGCGGACCACGTGCGGCGCTCGAACGGGGCGGCGCGCTGCAGCACCACGAACGCGAGGATATAAGCCAGAGGAAAAGACGGTTTCCAGATATTTGGAAGCGCTGCATAGTTCGATGCCAGGGGCCACTGCGCCGACGGCCAGTAGATCTCCGTCAATGAAGCCCGAATTCCGGCGGTCGGCAACCCCGCTGGTATAGGAATCTGAATGAGCTCAAGCGCGCGGAAGAACGTCCAGGCGCCGGTCGTGAGCAGCAGCGGTGTCAAGATAAAAGCGCCAAACCAGCCCCCGCGCCGCAGGAGCGTCGTCCCTACGACCAACACCAAAGTCATCCACGCGTACGCGCCCAGCAACTCTTGTACGAACGCGAGGTCAGGGCCTGACGGCGGGGCCAGCAGTCCGTTAAACATATCGACGCCATAGTGATATGGAGCTGACGTGCCCGGGTTCCAGGGCAGCTCTGGAGGAAATAGACCGGCCCGGATCGAGGCGGACAGTCCCAGGTGTATACGCTTGTCCATAATCGTCAAGAGTTGCCGGCTGGCGAGCGCGAGCCAGAAGAGTGCCACGGCCGCCAGGGCGAACCCCGCCGCAACGCGCAGCCGCGGGCGAACCGGTTTCGGAGCGCGCCAAATCAGGACGGCGGCCAGCGCCAGCACGAATATCCAGCCCGCTACCGCCCCCGCCAGTCCCGGGAGCACGTACATGACGAGATTTACGACGACGCCCCAGATCGCCGGTCCGACGACGAGACCCTGCGCCAGCGCGACGCGGTCGTCAGACTCTCGCAGCGCCACCCGAACAATGACGTAGCCGATGGCGGCGAGCGCGACTAGCTCGCCGGCCAGGAACAGCAGCCCGGGGACCACCGACGGCTCAACCGTCATGCACGGGGTCTCCTCTTGCGCGGATCGGGCGCGAAGACTGGCCGCGCCTTACGGTCGATTAACGAACGAGTGTATCGCGCAATATATCGACCGAGCGTACGGAAGCCGGAATTCAGAAGCGGCCAGGTGCCTAGCGCGCAGCCCCCAGGGTTTCGCCGCGTGGGTGGCTGCCAATACAATTCACCAGTGAGTTTGTCCGCCTATGTAATTGAGTAAAGTTCCCGGGCTGGCCGGTCGCCTGTCGCGCAGGTCTATGATCGCGGCAGGCGCGAGCCTCCTTTCCGGAGCGTTAATACCCAACTTCGCCCGGGCCGCCGAACAACCCGCCGCCGCCTCGATCGCCTCCACCGTCCAGCCGTTCACGTGGTCGGTGGCTTCGCACCCGGAAATACACGCGATGGTGGACAGAATCAGCAGTGTCCTTTCGTTCAACGTGAATGAATTCAAGGGGCGGCTTGGCCCCGTCTACGGGATAAACGCGGGCCGGTTGTATCCGCAGGTGTTCGCGCGCGATCTGGCGACCATATCCGAATTCCTGGGTTATGCGTTCGATCCCGCGTTTCAGCGGACGCCGGTTGAAGAGTTCCTGTGGACCCAAGACATCTTTAATCGAAACGAGGCCACTCGCGGCGCGGTTGCGGCCACGGTCTCGCCTGCCGGCGAGCTGGACAAGGCGACCGCGGTATCCGATGAAGAGACCAGCGTAATCGAAATCGCCTACCAGCATTTCCGGATGGGCGGCCGCGTCGACTGGCTTGGGACCAGCATCGGCGACAAAACGGTCCTGGAGCGCCTCAACGATTCGGTGGAATACGTGCTGAGGTCCCGGCGCGACAGTGCGACAGGGCTGATATTTCGAGCTCACACGTCGGACTGGGGCGACGTGAAACTGGAGGGCGGGCAATTCCCCACGGACCTCTTGCCCGGCGATGCCGTAACCGCTTCGATTTTCGATCAGGCGCTTACTTTCCGGGCACTGGGGCAGCTCGCCGAGATGAACACAGCCGCCGGAGACCAAGACACCGCTTCGCGATATTCCGCGGTCCAGGACGAGATTCGGATTTCAACCAACGAGCACCTGTGGAGCTACCCGCTGGGGCGGTATCTGATACACAAGCACCTGTCGCCGCTGCACCACGAGTTTGACGAAAGCGCCATCGTCTCATTCGGCAACGCCGTGGCGGTGCAGACCGGCCTTGCCATGGAAGCCCAGGCACGCTCGATTCTGGACAGGCTGGAGGAAGCGGCGCAGCTGGCCGGAACTCGGCGAGCGGGACTGAGTCTCTGGCCGCCTTACCCGGCCGGTACGTTCAATCATCCCAACATGCGACCATCCAACTATCAGAATGGCGGAGTTTGGGACTGGTGGGCCGGAGTGCAGATTCTGGGTGAATTCGAACGTGGCGCATCCAGCATGGCCTTCACTCACCTGTTGGAGGTGGCCCGGCACTGGAGCGCGTCGGACGCGGTTCCGGAGTGGTTTCATCTGCCTTCGGGCACCGGCCAGGGGAGCGCCGACTTCGGAGGGGCGGCCGGAACGCTGGGGATCGCCGTGGTGCGGGGGCTATTTGGAATCCAGACGACCGGCCGGGCCTACGCGATCGCCGGCAGGCTGGACTCACTTTCCGGGAGCGCGACCGTCCGGAATCAGCAATCGGGGGTCGCCGTTTCGTATTCGCAGCGTTCGGGAAACGGCTGGATAGCAGCGGATATCGACGCCACGGCGCCGGATGGCGGCTCTGTTTCTCTGCTCGTGCCGGACGGCTGGCCTTACGCTCTGGTGCTGGTCGATGACCGCGCTGAGACGGCCGGACTGGTCCATGTCATGCACGACTCCTTGACGCTGGCGGTACACGTTCCCAACGGAGTCCATACCGTCACGGCGCTTCGCGCCGACGTCGACTCTCCCGCGAGTTCCTGGGCGTCGGATTACGGGCGGTTCTTCCCGGTCGATGGCGAGCGCGGATATTGGATCACGGACGCGTCGGGCATTCCGCTTTGGAGCGGTTATTCGGCTCTCGGCGGGGCAACCGCGCTCGGTCCGGCCATTTCGGGGCGCTTTATCCTGAACGGTATGGACTCCCAGGCCGTCAACCGCGCCGTGTTGCAATGGTCGCCCCAGCACGAGGCTGTGCTGCCAGCCCCGATCCTCAAGTTGCTTTCCGAAGCAGGCCGCGACGAGTGGCTTCGGCAAAATCATGGAATCCCGGCGGCCGGAGAGCCGGATCTCGCCATATTGGACCGCGACGCGCTTATCAAGGACCGCTTTCTCGGAGAAACGAACTGGCCCCGCATTTTCGGGATGCCCGTCGCCTTCGTGGATTATCCGCACGCGTCCGTTTTGCGGGCGGATAATCAGGCGTTTCAGCGTTGGAAGGTTACGACCGACTGGGGCGCGCGACCGGGAGACGTCACGACCGTGAACACCGGCGCTATCGCCGCCGAGGCGGGGCTGATCCCCCCGGTGGCGCTTGTATTGTCGCGAGGAGCGCCGGTAAGCGGCGAGTAAATCCCCGCCCGGCCCGCGCCTGAGTTATAAAAGCCCCGGAAATGCCGGTTTCGCAGATATAATTTCCGCACCCGAAGTCGGGCCCAGGAGCGCAATTGCGATGGATCAAGCCGTGACGCCGAATCTCGACTCGATTGACGTCGAGGAAGTCCGGCGCAACTTCGCGCACATTGACGACCTGGTGTATCTGAATACCGGCACCGAAGGTCTTGCCCCCCAACCGGTCCTGGACCGGCTCGTCGAGTTGACGATCTATTGCGAGACCATGGGACAGGCTTCGATAGAGAAGTCGCGCGCGCTTATCGAGACTGCGCGAGAACGCGTCGCTCGGTTCCTGGGGGTCGAGGACTCGACGATTGGTTTCGCGGAAAACGCGACGGAGGCGGTGAACTGGGTGGCGTCGTCACTCGATTTCAACGCCGGTGACGAGGTGCTGCTGTCGCTAAACGAGCATCCCGCCATGAACTTTCCATGGACGCATCAGCGCAACCTCGGAAGAGTCTCGCTCAACTGGTTCAAGATCAGCAGCGACCCGGACGAAACGCTGGCGAACATCCGGAACGGAATAACCAGTCGCACCCGCCTGATCGCGCTGAGTCACGTCGACCGCCACCAGGGCCGTAGAGTTCCGGCGAAGCGGATTTGCGAGCTGGCGGCCGACGCGGGAGTTCTAGTGTTGCTGGACGGCGCCCAGGCGCTGGGACAATTTCCCGTTGATCTCGGCGATCTTGGCGTGGATTTTTATGCTGGCAACGGCCATAAGTGGCTGTGCGGCCCAAGGGGCACCGGGATTTTCTATGCGAGAAACGAGCGTCTCCCGCTGCTTACGCAGCGGCACGTGGGTGTTGGCAGCACGGAGACTCCCTTCGACTGGGACAGGGCCGGAGGCCCCACGCTCAGGCAGGCCGCGCGGCGGTTTGAATATGGAACTCGCGACCGCGCCACGGCGGGCGCATTGGACGCAACGATCGACTGGACCGAGCGCCTGGGACTTGATGCGATTCAACCGCGAATCGCCGCGCTCGCCGCCGTCGCCAGGGATCGGGCAAACGAGCGAGGCTGGCGCGTCTCCAGCCCCGCCTGCTGGGAGGCCGGCTGCGGTCTGGTTTCGTTCGACGTGCCGGGAGTGGATGGACTCACCCTCACGAGGCATCTGGCCGAGGAGCGAAATGTATGGGTATCACAGAATTTCGCCGGCGAGATCCGGGTCTCGACACACTACTTCAACACGGTCGATGAGATCGATCATGCGTTTGATGAAATGGATTCCTATTTGAAACAGCGTAGAGCCGCGTGACCCCTGCGGCAGCCCTCTCGTCCTTTACGCCGCTCTCCAGCCGCGGTCCGGAAGTGGCTCAGAGCTTTGTTTGACAGAGACAGAGGGTCCGCCAGCGGGAGCGAATTCTTCGTTGGACTCCTCGTGGTGGCGCTGCTCGTGTTCCTGCTCTGGTATTTCCTGCTGCGCCCGCGTGACGTGGAGGTTGCGACGTTTGGCGCGCCCTCGACGGTAACGGTAGAGGCGGAGGACAACTTGCAAAAGGCTCTGGAGAAGGTTGGGGTCACTCCCACCGCGGCGCCCACGGCCACGCCCACGCCGCGGCCCAGGGCTACGCCCACGCCCACGCCGGTTATCTATACGGTGCAGCCGGGAGACGTGCTGTCGGCGATCGCCGACAGGTTCGGAGTCTTGGTAGAGGACATTGTCGCGGCCAACGACATTGCAGACCCGGACATCTTGGCCGTGGGCGAGGAGTTGCAAATTCCCATATCGGACGAATGACCGGCGGCCACTGGAGAAGGACATCGTTCCAGCTCCCCCCGTCATTCCGGCGGAAGCCGGAATCCAGAGGGGCCGGGCGGAACCTACCGGGCAGACTCGCCGCCCGCATCTTGGTGCACGCGATACAAGACCTCGCCAGTCTCGGAGACTGTGATCTTGAGCACCGGAATGATGGCGGCGTCCCGCCAGTAACCCGGTTGATATTCATGCCGCAGACGTACTGCCAGCACGTAGCTGTCCGAGCCCAATACCGCTTCGGAGCGGTCGAGAGGTTTTAGCGCGCCGTGCTCTCTTCGGACCGCCAGACTGGGCGCGAGGAAATCGAACTCGTATGCGAGCGAGCTCGTTCCCTTTCCAGGATTCAAGTGACTGACAAACCACATGGCGATTGCGGGCGTGCCGTCGTGAAGGAGCTGCGTCGGGAGGTCCCACGGCGGAGCTTCGGTGGCGATCATTATCCAGTCCTGGCTAGTCCAGCGCCCGGCCGCGCGGTCGTCGAACGTAGCGGTGAAGGCTATCCGCCCGTCGCGCTCGCTCACATCCGACACCCGGACGCTGAATGGGAATGGCTCCGCCCACGGGGGCGGCGGCATGATCGGCTCGACGGCGCCGTCGAGCGCGTAGACGGCAATCTTGTTGTTCCACCAGATAGGCTGTCGCGAGGCGGTGGGGAACATCCAGGGCACGAACTGCGCGGGTGTGAGTATGGTCGGGCATGTGGTCGCCGAGCGGCTCGGCCCGCCAGGGTGTCCGCAAATGCAACGACGGTCCGTCTATGACGCCGAACAGCCGGGCATGGGACAGCGCCCGTGCGGTGAGGGTGATGTGATTCGATTCAAATATCCCGGGCAGAAATACCGTGGTGGACGCGGGAACGGCCTGCCTCAGCGCCTCGTACGACGCGGGCGCGGGCGGCGTGTCGAGGCTCAGGAAGGCGGGCAGCACGCGGTAGAGACTCTCGGTTTCATCGCGGACCAGAAGCTCGAAAAGGCTTGCATCGTTGAGCCGGTCGACCGCCTCGTCGGGCAGACTTTCGACCCACGAATCGGGCGCATGAACGTATTCAAACCGGAGCCGCCGGACGGCCGCTGGCTCCAGATAGCCGCGGACGTCCAGATATGTTGGTCCTCTGCGACGCAGAAGGTGGACGAGCCCGGCGAATCCCGACGCGTTGGGACGCCCTGTGGCATAGGTCATTTGCTGGGGGTAAGGGGAGAAGATGCGCGTGTCGACCGAGGTGTTGCCGCGAATGTACTCCGTGACACGGTCAGAGGGGAGGTTTTCGAGCACGAATCGTGAGTGAAAAAACGCATCGGACGCTGTTTGCGTTGGCTGGGCATTTGCCAAAGCGACTCCGTTGCCGATCGCCAGACCGAGGTTGCGCACGGGCGCGACGATCGTCGGCCAGGCGATCAGGGACACGAACGCGGCTTCGGCGGCGTAGCGCCAGCGCGCGCGCGGCAGGCCGGCCACGCGCATGGTGAGCGCTATGAGCAGCGCAAACAGCGCAAAGTTGCGCGCGTGGCGTTCGAGCCGGACCTGGTCGTATGGTCTAGGCTCGTACGCCAGCACCAGCGAGGCGAGCAGCAGTAAGCCGACCCCCGCCGCCAGCGCCAGGACCAGACGGTCGCGCCGGGCCAGCAGCAACGCAACGCCGATAATGGCCAGCGGGCCAAGCTCCAGTAAGCCGACCCCGCCCGGCAGCCGGTCGAGCGCGCCGAACATTAGTCGGCCCTCGACGTATTCGCTACCGCTAAGTGACAGACCAGACGTCGTGGAGCCCCCCAGGATAGTGGAAGAAAAGCTCCCGGCGAGCAGCAGCGCGGCTAGAGCGAATCCGCAGGCCGAGCGCGCTAGCGCGCTTAGCACTGGAGCGCCTGTGCGCCTGGACTCTATGACGTGAATCGCTTCGAGGCCTGCCCACAGAAGGAGCACAATCGGAGTGAGCGAGGTTGAAGTGAGACCCAGAAACCCGACCAGCGCGGCGAGCGTAATCACCCCGAGCCACGATCGGCGACTGGCGCTAGCGGCGCGCGCAAGCACGATGAACGCCAGCGCATACGACAGCGGGAATGTGGGCTTCCAGATATTTGATAGCGCGTAAAACCGCGAAGCATAGGGCAGCTCCACTGATGGCCAGTAGATATCCATCAGCGAGGCGCGGATTCCGGCGGCCGGGATCCCGGTTGGGACCGGAGCCTCCAGGATGCCGCTATGCCAACTGGTAGAGGTCCATACGCCAGCCGTCAGAAGCAGCGGTACGGTGATCAGCGTGGCGAATCCGTAGCCGCGCCGCAGCAACACCGTCGCCACGACTACAACAAGGCCTATCCAGGCATACGCGCCCAGCAGCTCCTCGGCGAACGCCAGGTTGGGGCCGAACGGCGGGGCCAGCAGGCCATTCAACAAATAGAAGCCGTAGTGATAGGGCGCCGACACGCCGGGGTTCCAGGACATCTCGGGCGGAAACGCACCCGCCCGAAGCGAGGCGGCCAGTCCAATGTGCACGTGCGGATCGATGATCCCCATCATCTGCCGGCTGGCGAGCGCGGCCCAGAAGAGCGCTAGTGCCGTGAGGGAAAATCCCGCCGCCACGCGTAGCCGCGGGCGAACCGGTTTCGGGGCGCGCCATATCAGGACGGCGGCCAGCGCCAGCACGAATATCCAGCCCGCTACCGCTCCGGCGCGTCCCGGGATCGCGTACATCACGAGGTTGACGACGACTCCCCAGATCGCCGGTCCGACGACGAGACCCTGCGCCAGCGCGACGCGGTCGTCAGACTCGCGCAGCGCCGTGCGGACAATGACGTAGCCGACGGCGGCAAGCGCAACGATCTCGGTGGCCAGGAACAGCAGCCCCGGGACTACCGACGGATCGACTGTCATCGACCCAGCCTCACTACTGCGAGCCGCGCCGCCGCAGGGCGGCGGTTACGAGCAGAGCCGGGATGAAAGCAATGAGCGTCATCGCAATAGCCGCGTCCACCGCCAGGACAGGCCAGCGCCAGTCGGACGCAAACGTCCCCCACATGTTGCGGAGCTTGTCCCTCGTGAGATCCGCCGCCATGTACACGGCGAACTCGACGTTCTGGTCCGGCCACGCCAGCGCGCCGTTAACCCAGAGCCGTCCATCCTCGTACCGGTTCGTCTTCGTCGCGCCGATCCGCAGGTGGGCATCCGGCTCGACGTCGGCCACCAGTTGCAAGGCAAGGGGGCGGCCTTCGGCTTCGACGAGCGGCGGGAAATCGATACTCTCCCAGCTTAGATAATCTCTCGCGGCGACCTCCATACGCCCCTCGCGAAGCACACGGCCCGAACCCCCTTCTCCCGTTTCTAGAATTCGCCAAATCATGTTCCCGGGACGGCCCCGAGGGTCGTGATTCGCGACGCGCAGGTCGATGCGGGCTGGGGGCGCGGCGAGCACACCCAGTTCCTGGACGAGGGAGTGTTCTTCGACCGGACTATCGTGAAGACTCATGTGAAAGGTCCCTATGTGGGTGCTAGCGCGCGCGTCGGCGAGCGGTTTTCGGTAAACAGCCGCGGCTACAACGCCGAGCGCGACAACGCAGGCAATGATGGCAATGGCCGCCATCGACCGGACCGACAGCGGGAACCGGCCGCGGCCGCCGAATATGCGGGAAGGCGGCGCCAGTCTCCGCAAGGCGATTGCCGCGCTCAGTCCTATCAGCAGGGTCCCGCTGAACTCCAGCGTCTCTTCGAGAAATCGCACTAACAGGCCGGCCTTGAACGTGTGGCCCACTTCCTGCATTACAGCCAGCAGCCAGGCGGCAAGGCCCAGAATCAGCAGTGCGCGGACCTGCCTGTCACACAGCCCCTTGTGGACGAAGACCGCCATCGCCAGCACGAACGTGACTATCAACGGACTCAACACCACCGGCCAGAGGGTGCTGCGGTAGGCTGTGCCGAGCAACGTCTCCCCCAAGGCGCGCGTGCCCTCGGCGTGGAACTCGGAGACCTCCTCCCAAGCCAGATAGATCGCCGTCGCCCCCAGCACGGTCCAGCCGCCGGCGGCGATCCAGCCCCCAGCTTGTCGAAGGCCTCCGCGGCTGACTACAGCGTTCCCAAGCGCCAGCAAGCCCGTAATTAACAACGCGATCGCGGAGACCGCGTTGGCAAGGTTCCCCTCGCTGTCGGGGTCCAGATGTCGCGGAATGGCGTCGGGCGCAAGCAGTTCGGGGAACGCCAGGCTAACGAGTCGCGGAACAACGATCAGCCCCCACCAGAACGTCACCGCGCCCAAAAGCAGCGCCCGGCCCGTCCACTCCGCCAGCCGCCAGACCCGACTACTCGTCATGCCTCTTCGTGAACGAGATGCCAATGGCGGGGGACTACCAACGGATCAATACCAAGGGATCAACTGTCATGTACCCGGTCTCCTGGCCGGCGCACCCGTAACCGAGCGATGTTATCGCAAGGGGCGCCGCTCGAAGCACGCACGGCGAGCGTGACCGCCCTTCCGGCTTTGCGCATTCAGCCCGCAAGACTAATCTCTTTGTTCGTCGTGGGATTACCTGGGAGGCGTTTTCGATGGCTGTTAGAACAGTGTTGGTCGGTTTTGAGCAGGATTCCGGGCTTGTTGAGCGGATAAAGGCTGTCTTGCGCGATGGCGACGCGAAAGTAATCGTCGCGGGCACGGACGAAGAGCTTGAGGCGGCGGTAGACAAGGCCGACGTCCTGTTTGGCGGAATCCTGCGTCCCGACCTGGTTGAGAAAGCCGGTCGCCTGAAATGGTTTCAGACCAACTCGGCGGGCGTGGAAAACGTCGCCTCGCCGGAGCTGGCGGATTCGCGGATCACCGTGACGAACATGAGCGGCGCCCACGCCACGCAGATTTCCGAGCACGCGCTGGCGATGATGCTCGCGTTTGCCCGCGACCTGCCGCGGGCCATTCGCGCTCAGGACAGCGGTGACTGGCTCGGCTTCGACATGAAGACGTTTGAGCTCGATGGCAGCGTGCTTGCGATCGCGGGTTTGGGCGACCTTGGGGGCGCGCTGGCCGACAAGGCCAAGGCCCTCGGAATGGTGGTTCTGGCGACGAAGATGCGGGTGACCACAAAACCTGTGAGCGTGGACGAGATATATGGTCCGGAAGGTCTCGATGAAATAATCGGTCGAGCGGACTTCGTCGCGGACACGCTGCCGCTCACGCCCCATACCCGCTACGCCTTTGCACGAGATCAATTCCGCCGGATGAGGCCCTCGGCCTATTTCTTCAACGTGGGGCGCGGCGGAACGGTCAATCAGGACGATCTGATCGCCGCCCTCGAGTCGGGCGAAATCGCCGGCGCGGGCCTCGACGTTACCGAGCCCGAGCCGCTGCCAGCGGAGTCGCCGCTCTGGAACATGCCCAACGTGATACTTACGTACCACTCGTCCGGCACCTCGCCCAACGTCATGGAGCGTCATTATCAGATTTTCCTGGATAACCTCGAGAGGTTTGAGCATGGCCGGCCGCTGGCGAACGTGGTCGACGTGCGCGCGGGATACTGAGCTTCCAAAGCCGCGCAACTAAAGCCTCGCGCGCCGCGTCCGGTACGCGCCGGCAGATGTGAGAGTCGTCTGCCGGCGGCGGTTCCGGCATACGCTCTGCTCGTTCGTTGACGCCCGCGCCCTTGCCGGCGATTCCGGCCGCGGTCAGACGCCGCCGCGGCTGATTGCATGAGCGAGTCCAGGCCGGCGGAAACCCGGACGTACACGTCTCCAGATTCGCGCCGCCGGATCGGATTCGTCGTCGGGGTTGTCTGTTTTTGGGGGTCTCTCTACGTCTACATACCAACGCTGGCAGTGTTCGCCGGGTCCGTTGGGGCGTCGCTGAGCGTAATCGGGTTCATCGTGGCGGCATACGGATTCGTCCAGTTTCTGCTTCGGATTCCCGTCGGTTATCTTTCCGACCGCACCGGCAAGCGTGTTCCGTTCATCATCGCCGGACTAGCCGCCACCGCGATTGGCGACGTCGGGATGGCTTTGCTGTCAACTCCGTGGATGCTCGTATTTTGGCGGGGCGTTCACGGAATCGGCGCGGCCTCGTTCGTTCCGCTGTCGGTCTATTTCGCGGGGTTCTTCAGACCCGAAAACGCGACCCGCGCCACGGCTCTCATGGTCGCTTTGACATCGGGGACCCAGGTGGTCGTCAGTCTGCTGGGCGGCAAGCTGGCCGAGGAGTTCGGCGTGCCTTCGACATTCTGGGCCGGCGCGATCTTCGGCGTCGCCGGGATTATTGCGATGGCTGCGGCCGGCGAGCGCCCGATACCGGCGCACACCCCGATGTCGCTTCGCCGTTTCGGAAGAGTGATGGCCGTCCGCCGGCTGCTAGTCGTTTCCGGCCTGGCGGCGATCAATCAGTATCTGACGTTCGCGCTGACGATGGGATTCGTTCCGGTCCTTGCGGATCGGTTGGGGGCGTCGAGCACGGACCTCGGAGTCTTGACGACTCTTGGATTCCTCGCGTACGCCGTTGCGTCGCTGATCGCCGCGACGGCCGCCGCGCGCATCGGCGAGCGCAATCTGGTCGTCGCGGGATCGATTGTGGCGGCGCTGGCGGCTCTCACGCTGCCGCTGGCAAGTACGGTATTTCAAATATACGCGCTTCAGGTTGTTGGCGGGCTGGGCAAGGGCGTCGTGTTTCCGATATTGATGGGTCTGGCGATCAAGTCGGCGCCCGAAAGCGAGCGGGCGAGCGCAATGGGAGTTTTCCAGGCCGTCTACGCGATAGGCATGTTCGCCGGGCCGGCCACCGCCGGCGCGGTCGCCGAGGCGATAGGGCTGTCGGGTCTGTTCGTGTTCGTAGGATTTCTCGCGCTGGGGGGCGCCCTGATCGCCGCCGTGGCGCTGAGCGACCGAGCGGCTTCGACGGTGCGCCGCCCGGCGGGCTCGTAAGGCCGTTTCCGGGGATTCGGCAAGCTCGTTCACGGGGATTACGTTGCCGCGCCGGAACGCCGCGGTTTTTGTAGCGACACAACTCTTCGCTGTACTGGGTTTTTAGAGCCGGCGGCGCGTAATGTCGCGGTATATGCCGAAATAATCTGGACGCTGGTTTCAGTGGCATGATACAGTTTGCGCCCCAAATTCGCGGCCACGGGAGGCATTTGTGGCGAGGCGGAAACTGGCAAAGCGGTCGTTCGCGGACATCGACCGAGGGCCGCTTGGCGGCGTAATCTTCGAGGCGCGCAAGCGGCAGGGCGCAACTCAGGCCCAGCTTGCGGCGTCGATTGAACGCGATCGTCCCTGGTTGAGCGACGTGGAAACCGGCAAGGTTACTCACGTTCCCGACGAAGACCTCTCAAGTCTTGCCGGGTTTCTCAATCTGGACGTGGCTTCGCTGAAGGCCGCCCGTGACAGCACAAACTCGAAATCTAGTCCACGCTGGCCAGCGCCGCCGCCTGTCAATCTGTTGACGCGGTTGTGTATTGAGTGCGGCTACCGCGGCGAGGCCGACGCCTTCTACTGTGCGATCTGCGGCAGTGAGCTGCCGCAGATCGTTGCATGTACTCACTGCGGTCGAATGTGTCCGGTCGGCACGAACTACTGCGGCGGCTGCGGGAAAGCCCTGAACGCGGCTTGACCGGCTATAGAGCCTGACTGGCGTCGTCGCCCCAGCTAGCGAATCTCCAGCATTCGGTCGATCGAGCGCCGCGCCCGCGTCCGCACGTCTTCGGGAACGTCGATCTCGTATCTGTTCTCCCTCAGCGAGGCGAGCACCTGTTCGAGAGTGATTTCGTTCATGTGGGGACATCGCACCGAGCAGAGCCGCAGCATTTCCTTGTCGCGCGCCTCGGCCGCGATGTTGTCACCCATGCTGCATTCGGTGAGAAGCAGGTAGCGGTCGGCCTCCGCCTCCGTTACGTACCGCGTCATTGCCGAGGTCGAGCCGGAGAAGTCGGCGGCGTCGACGACGTCGGGGCTGCATTCCGGGTGTGCCAGAACGACGACGTCTGGAAACTGCTCGCGCGCGGCCCGAATATCCTCGACGGTGAACTTCTCGTGGACCTCACACCGCCCTTCCCAGCCCACGATCTCGAACTCCAGTCCTTCCGACGCGCTTTCGGAAACCCGATCGGCGGCAACGGGCTTGTCGCTTGGAAATACGATGCGCTTGCCAGTTTCCCGCGCGACGTTGCGGGCCAGATATTCATCCGGCAGGAAAATGACTACGTCCGAATCCAGCGACTCGACCACCTGCCGGGCGTTGCCGGAAGTGCAGCACACGTCGACCTCGGCCTTCACGTCGGCGTAGGTGTTTATGTAGGCGACGATCGGGACTCCCGGATAGCGGCGTCTCAGCTCGCGCACGTCTGCCGCCGTTATCGACGCGGCGAGCGAGCATCCCGCCCGCTCAGCGGGCAGAAGGACGGTTCGATCCGGATTCAGGATTTTGGCTGTCTCGGCCATGAAGCGGACGCCGCAGAAGACTATAGGGTCCGCTTCCGTGGCAGCGGCAATCCGGCTGAGCTCGAGCGAATCTCCGGTGTAGTCGCAGACAGAGTGATAGAGGGCCGGCTCCATGTAGTTGTGACCCAGGATCACGGCGCCGCGCTCGGTTTTGAGCTGGTTTATGTGAAAGGCGAGCTCGGCCTTGTAAACAAGCTCGAAGTCGGGGACTATCCCCTCAAGCTTGTCCTTTAGACGGAGATAAGTAGACTCGATGGTCGGTGCCGTGACTGCCATGCCGCGCGCCGCCTAACGGCAGCCCACCTGCTTTTGGGTTGCTTCCGGGAAGACTTGTGTTTTCACGACTTGAACGCCCCCGCCCCGCCCGAATGAGTTAACGTCAAAATGACTTTAAGCTCTTCACATTATAGTTTACCACAATTGAACGTCGATTTGGGTCAGGTCCGGGGAGCGTCGATCAGATCGTCGATCGATACGACGCACCTGTAAAGCCGGGCGGGCCGGTGCGGAACCGACTCTTGCTTTCTTCCGGATGGCGCCACCGTGCCGGCGGCCTCCACCCTACGCCGGAAGTTTGCCGGATCGACCCTCTTGCCCAGCACCGACTCGTAAACGAGACGAAGCTCGGACAGCGTGAATTCGGGTTCGAGAAACCGGAAAGCCAGGTGTGCGTAGTCGACTTTGCTTCTGAGTCTTCGCACCGCGTAGTCGATTATCTCCTCATTATCGAACGCCAGCTGGACCGGCAGATCGTCGATCCCGAACCAGTTGGCCGCGCTCGTGCCCGGACCAGGCTCGATAGCCTGCTCGGCCCACTTGACGAGCGCGTAATAGGTGACCGCGATCCTGTGCTCTCGCGGATCGCGGTCGGGCAGGCCGAACGTGTAGAGCTGTTCCAGAAAATCGGGATGGAGGCTGGTCTTGTCGTTGAGCTGCCAAAGCGCCGCCTCGGTCAGCGAGTTCCCTTCGTACACCCACCCCCCCGGTAGCGCCCACGTGCCGTCATAAGGCGGCCTTGTCCGCCTTACGAGCAGTACGGCCATTTCCTGCATTGCGTTATCGGTGGGCATCAAGGTGAATATGACCACGCTGACGCCGACTTTCGGGTGAAGCGGCGCCGTCGCGGCCGGTGCGTTTTCAGTTCGTTTCAAGGTTCGCTAGGTCGTGCTTTCGAGTTTGTCGATTCCCAGGGTCACCGGAGGCGCTTCCGTATGTTCCTGTCGCGAGTGATTTGCGTCAACGTTCGGTTGGACCGGCGCAACGACGAAGTGGAGCGGTGCAGCGATGAAGTGGAGCGGTCATGGCGAGGAGGACGCTTAGCCGTCATTCCGAGCGCCAGCGAAGAATCTCGGCCCGGGCAAGACACTCTCCTCGCGAGCGATTTGCCTCCTGATTGTCATTCTGAGCGTCAGCGAAGAATCTCGGCCCGGGCCGTGAGCCCTTTTTCTCCCGTTCGTGGTGAGCCTGTTGAACCGCGGCCGCGCCATCAGGCCGATCTACTCGCTCCCTTACTCGTAGGCATCGGACCGGCGTTTGCCGTTGACTGGCGGCGGAGCGGGTTAATATAGTAGGTAGTTCGCATTGACCCCATTCCTGTGTTTTAGTGGAGCAGTCCCTGGATGTTCGCCATCGTCCGTACCGGCGGGAAGCAATATAAGGTAGCGCCCGGCGACGTGTTCGAAGTTGAACGGCTGAAAATCGACATAGCGTCGAAGGTCGTGCTGGACCAGGTGCTGCTCGTCGACGACGGAGACGAGTGCACTGTCGGCAACCCGACGATCGAGGGGGCCGGCGTTGAATGCACGGTAGTAAACGCGATCCGCGGACCGAAAATCAGGGTATTCAAGTTCAAGGCGAAGAAGCGGTACCGGCGGATGCAAGGGCACCGACAGGAACTTACCGTTCTGCGGGTCGATGACGTTCGGACGGGTGGACCGCCGCCGGCTCCAGCGAAGGCAGAGGCGGCTCCCAAGGCAAAGGCGGGGGGCGCTCGCAAGACCAAGGCCGCCGGGAAGTCGGGGGCATCGTCGGAGGCCGCGGCCGAGACCGCTTCGCGTCGAATGCCGAGCTAGTTAGGGGCGAGGGCTTTACTTATGGCAAAAAAGAAAAACGCGGCGGCGAGCAGGAACGGGCGGGACAGCAACCCCAAGATGCTCGGCGTCAAGATCTACGGCGGGCAAATCGTAAAGTCGGGCAACATCATCGTCAGGCAGCGAGGCACTCGTGTGCATCCCGGAGAGAACGTTGGAATGGGGCGGGACCACACGCTGTTCGCGCTTGCGCCCGGGCGAGTGAAGTTCGAGGACGTGCGCGGTAACAAAAAGCGGGTCAGCGTCGTCGCCGAGTAGACGCGTTCGCCCATTGGGGCGGTAGCTCAGTCGGAAGAGCGCTACATTCGCATTGTAGAGGTCAGGGGTTCGAGTCCCCTTCGCTCCACCACTTTGGAAACACCCGCTTAACTGAGGCTGCGTTAACCCTCCAAGTCTCGCTCAAGGAGTTCGACCCATTGGCGGCACATTCCCAGACCGCCGCTGAGTCTCCTCCACCTATTGGACTATCCTCCGGCGTGGGAATCGTCTAGTAGATCGTGGTCCTGCCGGGCCTCACCCCGATCTCCTTGACGAATGACCGGATGAAGGCCCGCGACTCGGTTAGCTCGCTCGTCTTCAGGTAATCGCTCATGTCATGAGCGAAGGCGGTGATGGTGTCGGCGCTGTCGAGGAACTGCCGCCGCTCCGAGAGCAGCCCTCTCGCCTCCTCTGCGGTGATCTCCAGCTTCTCCTTGCGCTCCCGGTGCTCCCTGATGCGCTCGGAGGCGTCGGCCCATCTCGACGTCGGTGGTCTCGATGACCTGCCAGATGCGGTCCAGCCTGCGCCTCACATCGGCAAGCTCCGAGTCGATGGTTTCCAGCCGCTTGCGCTGCTCGTGCGGGTAAGCGGGAGAATTCCAGACCACGACGATGGAGTGGGCGTAGAAACCGCTGAACCGGAGTCATCCGTTGCTCAGAGAGGTATTAGAAGCTGCATCCATTGATTCCGCGAAGTTCAGCAGGTTCTGCGCCTGTGCGCGCCAGAGGATCTGGCCTACGATGCCAAGCAGGACATGATCCGCCCCATCCGCGCCGGGGAGAAGCCGGAAGTCACCAAGACGCAACTCTACTGGTATGAATCAATGCTAAGAATCGATGATCGCCTAGTGTACTCAGCAACTGACCTCGTTGGGTTCCTTGAATGTGGACATCTGGCAAATCTTGAACGGGCTGCCGTGTCGGGCCATCTTGACAGGCCGATGCGTGTCGACCCGGTCCTGGATCGGATCGCGCAGCGTGGCCAACAGCACGAGGCGCGCTTTCTGGAGTCGCTACGCGCCGAGGGTGTGACGGTCGTCGAGGTCGAGTCGGACCTCGAGTTGCCCGCAGGTCAGCGCATAGCCCGAGGACGGGACGCCACCCTCGCGGCCATGCGTGAAGGGGCCGGTGCCATCTACCAGGCGGTCCTCTTCGACGGCCGTCGCTTGGGCTACGCCGACTTCCTCCGCCGGGTCGAGGTGGCCAGCGCCCTTGACCCATGGAGCTACGAGGTCTGGGATACCAAGCTCGCCAGGCACGCCAAGGCACCAGCCGTGATGCAGCTCTGCATGTATTCGGACATGCTAGGTGAGATCCAGGGCTGGTCGCCTGCGGAGATGCACCTCGCGCTCGGCGGGGTGCAGGGCGAGCGTGTCTCCTTCCGCGTCACCGACTATGCGGCCTACTACCGCCTCATGGCCCGCGAGTTCGAGTCGATGCTGGGTCGGGTCCCGGCCTTCCCGCTGGCGACGACGCCGGAGCCCGTGGAGCACTGCGAGGTGTGCCGGTGGAGCTTGGAGTGCCGGGCCCAGTGGCGCGCGCGGGACGACCTCTCCCTTGTCGCGGGACTGACGGTGCGCCAGCGCCGCGCTCTGCACGGCATAGACGTGACGACGCGCAAGGGGCTCGCCGAGCCAGCGGAGCCGCTGCCCCAACGACTGGATGGCGCCGGGCCAGACGCGCTGAAACGGGTGCACGCCCAGGCCAACATCCAAGTGCGGGGCGAGCGTGCCGGCAGGACTATCTCTGAGCGCGTGGCTCCCCCGCGGGAACGCGAGGGCGGACTCGTCAACGGCTACGGGCTGCTGATGCTCCCAGAGCCGTCGCCGGGCGACCTGTTCTTCGACATGGAGGGAGACCCCTTCTTCAGCTCGGAGGAGGTAGACGGCATAGAGTACCTGTTCGGCGTCATCGAACCCGAGCGCACGGACGTCGGTGACCGGCCGGTCTTCCACGCATACTGGTCGATCGAGGGTGGCACCGTCACCACGTGGGGGGAGCGGCGCGCGTTCGAGGCGTTCATAGACCTGGTCATGGACTGCCTAGAGGCCGACCCCAACCTGCACGTCTACCACTACGCGTCGTACGAGCCGACAGCCATCAAGCGCCTTGCCGGCCGCTACGGCACACGGGAGGAGGACGTGGACCGGCTGCTGCGTGGCGAGGTCTTCGTCGACCTCCACCGGGCCGTTCGCCAGGGGATTCGCGCCTCCGTGGAAAGCTACTCTATCAAGCGGCTGGAACCGTTATACGGCTTCGAGCGAGCGGTTGACCTCCGCGACGCGGGCACGAGCATCGTCGAGTTCGAGACGTGGCTGGAGCTCGGCCAAGGAGAGGAGCGCGAGGAGATCCGGGCGCAGATCGAAGGCTACAACCGCGACGACTGCCTCTCAGCCCTGCATCTGCGCGACTGGCTGGAAGGTCAGCGGGCTTCGCTGGCGGAGGAGCTCGGCGAGCCCCTGCCGCGGCCGGCGGTGAAGGCGCTGGAGGAGACGGAGGACAGCGAGGCGCAGAAGGCAGTGAACGAGCTGGCCGTCGCGCTGGCCACCGGCCTGCCCGAGTCCACGGCCGATATGAGCGGTGATCAACGCGGCCGGTGGCTGTTGGCGCAGCTGCTGAACTGGCACCGGCGGGAGAACAAGTCGTTCTGGTGACGCTACTTCCATCTTGCCACGCTCACCGATGAGGAACGCCGCGAAGAGACCGACGCATTGGGCGAACTGACCTTCGAATGCTCATGGCCGGACCCGGCGCCCCGCGCCCGCTCAACCATCTACCGGTTCCATTTCCCTCCGCAGGAGCACACCATCACCGTTGGCAGTACCCCACACGATCCGGAGATACAGACATCCGTCGGGACCGTCGTCAGCCTCGACGACGAGCACGGCGTCCTCGAGATCAGGCGGGGCAGTACGCAGCCTGCACCGGCGCCCCGGTCGCTGATCCCCTACGACTTCGTGGGGCCTCGACCCAAGCCGGAGAGCCTGCAACGCCTTGCACGGCACGTGTTGGAGTACGGCATCAAAGGGCCGGGGCAGCACCGCGCGGCGTGCGATCTCCTCATGCGCAGCACGCCTCGATTCGGGACAGAGCAGCCGTTGCTGCGTGCTGGGGAGGATGCGGAGGCGACAGCTCGACGGCTCGTGGCCGCCATCGACGAGAGCTATCTGGCGATCCAGGGGCCTCCGGGGTCCGGGAAGAGCACGGTGGGCGCGCGCATGATCGTTGACCTCGTGGAAGATGGGCGACGCGTCGGCGTCACGGCCAACAGCCACAAGGTCATCGGCGCGCTTCTGGAGAAGGTCGCTGGGGTGGCGGAGGATCGCAGGGTCGCCGTGCGCATCGGCCAGCGCCAAGACGATCCCACCTTCGCCGACGCAATCCCCATGGGCAACGCCGACGCGCGGGACGCCCTCGCTACCGGCGCCGTCGACGTCGTCGGCGGGACGACGTGGCTCTGGTCGCGGGAGGAAATGACCGGCGCTGTGGACGTGCTCTTCGTCGACGAAGCGGGGCAGATGTACCTCGCGGATGCCCTAGCAGCGTCTCCCTGCGCTCGCAGCCTCGTCCTCCTCGGCGACCCACAGCAGTTGGACCAGCCGCTTCAAGGGACGCACCCTCCGGGAGCGGAACGCTCCGTCCTAGCTCACGTACTGGACGGCGAGCGGGTGATGCCGGACCACTTGGGCCTGTTCCTAGACGGGAGCTGGCGGCTGCACCCGGACATCAGCGCTTACACTTCTGAAGTCTTCTATGAAGGACGCCTGCACTCACACCCCGGCCGGGACCGGCTCGCGCTGGCCGGCGTGCCTCCGCTGTCGGGTACGGGCATCCGGTTTGTACCCGTGTCGCACAGCGGGCAGTCCAGCGAGTCACCGGAGGAGGCGGCGGTGGCGGCCGAGTTGGTGCGCAGCCTGCTGAGCGACTCGCCCACTCACACCGACGCGTCCGGCGCGTCGGTGCCGCTTGCGGAGGCCGACGTGCTCCTCATCACGCCTTACAACGCGCAGGTGCGAGCCCTCAGCAAAGCGCTGCCGGGGTTTCGCATAGGCACGGTCGACAAGTTCCAAGGCCAAGAGGCACCCATCTCCATCTACTCCATGGCCACCAGCTCTTCGCAGGAGGCACCCCATGGGATGGAGTTCCTGTACAGCCTCAATCGGCTGAATGTGGCCACGAGCAGGGCGCAGTGCGTCGCCCTGGTTGTCGCCAGTCCGATGCTGCTCCGGGTGCGCTGCCGCACCCCGCGCCAGATGCGCCTTGCGAACGCTCTGGCACGGCTCGTGGAGATGGCCGCCGACCGAGCGTAGCGAGGGGGAACGGACGGCATCATACTGGCGCCCCCTTACCACTGTAGCCACCATAGACCTCTTGCGGCTAGTGCGTACGTCTGTAGCTAGTCACAGCCGAACCTCCCAGCGAAAAGTTTGCAGTGCAGTCCCCTTCGCTCCACCATTTTGGAAACACCCGCTTTACTGAGGCTGTGTTAACCCTCCAAGTCTCGCTCAAGGAGTTCGACCCATTGGCGGCACATTCCCAGACCGCCGCTGAGTCTCCTCCACCTATCGGACTATCCTCCGGCGTGGGGATCGTGTAGTAGATCGTGGTCCTGCCGGGCCTCACCTTGATCTCCTTGACGAAGGAGTGGACGAAGGCTCTGGTCTCCGTTAGCTAGCTCGTCTTCAGGTAATCGCTCATGACATGAGCGAAGGCGGTGATCATCTCCACCTTGCAGCGTCACCCTGCGCTTCGACGGAATCACTAGCTCGATTGAAACCCAGTTGAGCAACGTGTATGTTACGCGTTGGACGTCACCGGGAGCCCGTCCCGTGGGCGAAGTACGGCAGACATGTCTTTATTGGAAGATGGGCGCGCCAGGCTGCGCAAGGCGCTCCGGCAGTTGAGTCCCAGCGACACGCTGGGATCGGCCGGGGCGGCGACTGGAATCATACTGGTTGCCTTCGGTATCTTGCTGCAGGAAAGCGGTGTGGGCTTCGGCGCGACGATCAGGACGCTGGGCGGGGTGCTTCTCCTGGGTGGGCTTGGGTTAGTCCTGTTTGGGGAATCCCGCCGGCGGGCTGCGGTCATTGGCGCGGCGCGTCGCATCGTCGAAAGGTACATGGCTGCGACCGCCGCCTGGCGCTGGCCGGACAGGATGGGACTGGCCGGAGTGCTGATTGGGCTGATCCTGCTTGCTCCCGCCTTGGTGCTGCAGATCATCTTTTGGACCGCTATCGGAGTCATAGTCATAGCGCCGGGCATCGTGCTCTTCTGGATCGGCGTAGCTCTTCTCGTATACGGGAGGTTCTACCGCCGGGACGTGACGCGGAAGCCGCCGCGGTCGTCATCTGTGTCGGCTTCACGGAGAGAAGGGCGGGGCGACGACCGGCAATGACCGCCGTGTACCGGTCGAGCAAATCCCCCGGCCTTCCGGGGCGAAGGCCGGCGGGAGACAGGAGTCGCGGGCATGTCCTACACGAATGTGCCGCAGACCAGCTTGCCCAGGGCGCGCACGACTTGGCGCGTGGCCTACAAGGTGGCGCTGGGCGTGGCGGCGGTCGGCGTCCTCATGATTGTGTTGAGTCCGTTCTTCGGAGGCCTCCTGTACACCCGGGCGATCACGCCGCTCCTAGATATCTTGGGCGGGCCTGAAGAGCGGGAGTTCCTTCCCCGCTCCGAACCTCAAACGGGCGCCGAGATCCTGGCGCTGCTTGGCGGCTGCAACCTCGTCGTTGGCATCTGCATGTTCTGCGTGCGCCTCGTGCTCGAGCTGCTGGGACTGGCCGGCGAGCCGGGATTGACCCGCAGGTTGGGAACCCCGGGAAAACTCGCGTTGGGCACGGCGGCGGCCGGGGTGGTCGTGTTCGCCGCCGGCGCGTTTCCCGGGATGCTTGTCTCTCTGCTCCTCATCGACTACGAGTCCGAAGTCTTGGGGATGGCGTCAGCGCTGGATGTTATCTCGCAGGCGGGCCGTCTGCTGCTGTTGTGCGCGCTCATCACGCTCTTTCTTGGAGGTGATGACCGCCGCGGCGCGCTGCTCCGTTGGACCGAAGTTGTGGGATGGGGCAAGATACGCTGCGGCTGGATCAACAGGCTCGCATTGGCGCTGGTTTTGGGTGGGACGATAAGCTTGATCCCGTTCTTCTGGACGCCTTGGATGCCGTTCGACGACGTGGCCGGGGTATTCGCCAGAACAGGCGTTGTCGTTCTGGTTCTGGGAGTCGTTCCGCAATTCCTGGCCGGCGGAAGGCCCTAGACGCCTACCATCCTCGCACCGAGATGGCCCAGGCCATCACCGCGGTGATGGCGGCGGTTACCGCGATGACGGTGGCCGTCACTCCCAGCAGCACCTTCTTGAGCTCTCCGGGAGCGGCCCTGCGCGAGCCCCCCAGGGCGGGGCTGGCGGCGGCTTGAGTCGTCGGAGCGGGCGCGGGCTGTGCCGACCGTCCAGGACCGGCGGCTTTCGGCGCGGGAGGATGAGGTCGCGTCCCCGTCGAGGCGGGCTGCGCCCGCGCCGGCCGTTGAGCCTGGAGCGCCTGCCGGTATCCCTTTGCAGCGGTGCTCGGCGCTGCTGAGGGCAAAGGAGTTGCCGGCGGCGCCGCGGAGGGTGAGCGAGCCGCGCTGGGTGGAATACCGTGCAGGACGGTCTCCAGATCAGGCACATCCTTCACGGGAAGCGCGCAGCACTCCTCCACGCGCTCCGTCAGTTTCGCCACGGTCTGGTCGGGGGACTTCTTCAGCAGGTCGAAGAGTGGGGACTTCCCGGGGTCGGCGTAGTCGTTCCTGGTAAATATCAGGTTGTCGTCGTTGCAGAAGGCCCACAGGCCGGGGTCGGAGGCTATGGCGAGCAGGCTGAGGTAGACGACCAGGGAAGGGAAATTGTCCACGTAGGCGTCGTAATCTTCTGCCGTCCTGAGGGGGTGCTGGAAGTTCTTGTGTCCCAGCTCCGGGCTGCGCTCCCCGCGAAATCTGGGCAGGAATATGCCGTCGTAGTCCACCAGGCGGATTCTGCCGTCCGCCTGCACCATCACGTTGCCGTGCTGCAAGTCGTTGTGGGCGATGCTCAGCCCGCGCAGACTGGCGGCCGGCCCCCCGCGCCACTGGGCCGCGACTCGTCGCAGGGCGTCCGGGTCGTTGAGATGGGAGCCTACGAAGCTGCTCAACGACTCTCCTTCCACCCACTCCATCCTCACGACCGGATACCAAACGCCCTTCAGGCTGATCCCATGCTCCAAGAACTCGAAGTGCACGAAGGACGGGGGGAGGACGTTTATGAGATATTCGCTCAGTTGGTTGTAACGGGTCTGCTGGTCCTTCACCTCGCGGGTGAAGCAGCGCACCGCGAACTTGTTGCCCTCGACCGTGACGGAGTAGACGCAGGCGAAAGCGCCGGAGAACACCAGCGGCAGTCCGCGTTGGTTGACCGACACTGACCCGGCTTCAAGGTCGGTGCCCTTGAAGCACAGCAGAGGGTTCTGGACAGCCTCACTAAAGTCGGTTATCCCCGGCCAGGGCATTGCTCTCGTTTCACCTCGCTGTCCTCGACGACCTCGATGACTACCAACGTGGTATCGTCGTTCCGCATCAGCCCCTCGCGGCGTTGCTCTTCGTTCCAGGCGTCCCATTCCGCCGAGTCCAACGCCAGCAGGGTTTCCCATGGCTTCCCTCCGTCGGCGTTCTGGGCGAGGAGCCAGCAGGCCAGGGCGTCGGTAGCGAGAATGATAAGGTCGCCCGCCGCGAACTCGCCGCTGTGCAGGCGTACCCCTTCCCACTCATACCCGGCGTTTTCAGGATTGCTGCAGACCAGGGCGGGAGTGTTGTCGAACTCGGCGGCGTCTTCCAGGGGGAAGGACAACCACAGCCGATCGTCACGAACGACAAACAGGCAGCTATCCCCCACCGCCACCGCCTTCCAGGAGAGCCGCCCGGAGCCGTCCGGCGCAGCCCCGATGGTTAGCCCCAACAGGGTAGCGAAAGCCCCTGCCCGCGCCTTCGCCTCTCCGTGCCACGGCAGGCGGTCCCAGGGTACGCATGAGTGCCATGCCTCCTGTGCGGGCAGCAGCCATGCGTTCAGCGAGTCCTCGGTCAGGCCGCATAGCTCCGGGGGTCGGTTCACGAAGGCATCGGTCAGGCCATTCGCCCACTCCCGGGCAAAGGCGGACTCGCTGGCGCCGTCGGAGACGGCTATCCGCGCCACACCACAGCCAGACGCTCCGATTCGCTGGGGGTAGACCGCCAGATAAGCGTCCTCGTACTCGTCCGGGTCGTTGCCCGCCTTGGGCAGCCAGAGCTCGCTGCGAGGTCGAAGGGCCACCTCACACTCCAACCGGTCAGTGCAGATCCGAAGCGGCGCGCGTACCGATGTCCAGGAACTGCACCAGGGCCACCATGTCGGCATTGTAGACGTAGCCGCGAGAACCCTTGGTGACCGGCAGGCCCATGCCGGCGGCCAAGTCCACCACCGGGTCGGGAAACTCCGAAGACATGCGGAACATCTGCGCCGCGTACTCGTCGGGAGGCACTCCGCCCTCGTCAGACGGGTACTGGACCGGCATCGCGGACATTTCCGAAAGATGGGCGTTGTAGATCAGCACGTTGCCGTCGTTTGTCTCCATGGCCATGATCTCTTCGGCCAGGGGCACCGGATTCCCGTCCGTGGCGGCGCCGTCGGTGACGCTGATCACCATAGGGGGATAGGAGCTGGGATGATCGACTATCCAGTCGTGGAGCGCCTCGGAAGCGAGGGACAACGCGCTGCACATTGGAGTTCCCCACCTGGCTTCGGGGCGCAGCCACACCGGGAACTTTCGGGTCACTTCCACCAGTCCGCCCGCGCCGTCCGACTCCTTCACCTGCCTTTCCTCCACGGTGGCGGCGTCGACGATCTGGCTGATGGTGAGGAAGGGTTCCTTCGGAGAGGTCCCTGGAAGGGCGGTCTGCACGTCCGGATTCCCCTGGTCGTCCGTGGTGTATGTGATGATGCCGCCATGGAAGTAGTCGCGAACGTCCATACCCTGGGAGCAGCGTTGGGAGATGGCGTCGAGAATGCGGTTCACGGCATCGGCCGCCCCGTCCATCTTCCGCAGTTCCGGCTGACCGCCCAGCGCACCGGACATCGAAGCCGACTGGTCGATCAGGAAGAGGAAGCAGCCGGGGTTGTTCCTGCTGATATCCGCCGTGTATGGCATGGGGATTACCTTCCTTGTCTGTCGTGGAACGATTTTGTAAGCGCCATCGTACGCATCTTGCGTAGGAAAGGCTACAAGAAAGCCTGCTCCTCCAGCGGCAGCTGTCTTCTTGCGTCCCGCTCGCTGACTCGACCTGAGAACTCTTCCGAAGAAGGCCTTATGAACGACTTGGAGTTTGATGCCCTGGACGGCGGTAATACGCCCGCTGGCAACTGACAGTCTTCCACTCCAACGGGACACTCTGTAAGGTGTGCCATTGGAGTGCGGCCACCAGGCCGACGCGGACATAGAGAGGCGGACCGGGCAGTAAGAGCGAACAGACACGAATCGCAGGGCCGCCTCCCAGCGAAAAGTTCGCAGTACAGTTCGCATCGGTCCACCAGATGGCTAATCCGTTCCGGCCGCTGGTTCTGTCCCATACCCGGGGGCGGTAGAGGCTCGGCCAGGGTAGGCTGTCCCGCCTTCCGGTGCATGGCAACCCTCCGGTTTGCTGTCGCTGAGCGTCCCCCCTTATGTCAGCTTTTTCGACGGATCCCTGGGTTGTGCCAGGGCAATCGCATTACGATTCAATTGCATTTGGCAAATAGACAAATGTGTCGCCCTGAGTCCGCCGAAGCGCCTAACACTAGATAAATAGATAAATGTGTCGCCCTGAGCCTGCCGAAGGGCCTAACACCCTCCTCCAACGCCTCGGATTGCGTCCCAAGAAACTAGCAGGGCACATATCAGATTCTTCGACTTTGCTCAGAATGACAGACCTTAAGGTAACGTGACAGCCAAGGCCAAAAGGCCTCCCGACCCCCCTACCGTCATTCCGGCCTCTCTACCGTCATTCCGGCGAATGCCGGAATCCAGAGAACGACGCCCACGCCCGCCAACTTTCTCACGGCAAGGATTCCTGCCTCCGTGGCATATACGAGCCTCATCATCCTCTGGAACAACAGTGCCGACCAACTACCTGACGCAGACGGTGCTGGGAGTGCTCGTCTTAACGACCTTGTTGGGCGATGTCGACTTTGTGAACCGAAGTGCGGTCCTGGTGTTTGACTTCGCTGTCGCGAACCTCTGGAAAGAGGAAGCCGGCTGACCACGGTCAGCCGGCTTCCGTGCGGCGTATCCCCATCGGAGGCTGGCGGCCAGCCAGCCCCCGATATGCCGTTTCCTAACTACCGCGTCGCACTAACTGCACGACAGGTTCATAACGGCTTGCGTGCCCCAGGCGGAGTCACTGTATTTCTTCACGGGGCAAAGGTTGCTGACTCCGGGCGTGTCGACCCAAAGGTCGCCTGAGCGTCTCACGCCCGCCGCCTCTGCCGTCTTTCGCCTGGCCGGGATCGGCAACGCGACCATCGTGGTTCCGGCGATAGTCCCAGCAGGTCCGGGACTAATCGCGAAGGCCGGCGAGCTGTATTGCCTGGCTACGTGCGGCGGGGCGCCCTTGCGCTTCCGGTTACTTCCGCATTCGCCGCCTGACGAAGAAACCGGCAAGCAGGACGACGATCCAGATCGGGCTGAATATCGCGATCCAGATTGCCGCCTGAGCGAGGACCGCGCCGACCGTGGAGAGCCCCCGGATGGCGCTCCAGCCGGTTTCGCTGGCGCTCCAGCCGCCGATCACCAGGCCCTCCTCTTCGGTGATGAAGACACTGATCCTGTCCGAGGCCTGGACGTCGCCGGCCGCTGTCGCGCCGGTGACCGTCAGAGTTGCGGTGTACGGTTCAGGACGGTAGTTCGCGTATCGATGGCTGGCGGCGGCGGTGGTAACGCCCGCCTCGACGTTTCCGGTAACTGGCGCCGAGCCGTCGCCGAACGTCCAGGTGAACTCGAGATCGGAAACACCCTCGGGTCGGGTGAACGAGCCGGAAAACTCCGTCTGCTCGCCCTCTTCGACGGTCAGCGTCGCGCCCGCGAAGACGGTAATGACCGGAATCTCACTGACAGTTACGACGACCGAGGCTTTGGCCTCGGCCACGCCGGCGTCGCCCGTGCCGGTAATCTTGATTTCGGCGAAGTATGGAGAGTTTTCCACGTCGTGGTAGACGTGCGTCACCGGCGCGGTTACCCGGGTTCCCGCGTCGGCGGTAGGCGCGGTTCGATCGCTGAAGACCGTCTCCGAGCCGTCGCCGAAGTCCCAGGTAAGTATGAAGTCGTCGATTCCTTCCGGTGGTTTGAAGAAGGCGCGGAACTTGACTGGCTGGCCGATGCCGGCGATCTGCTCGCCGCCCGCGTCAATTTCTATGGCCTGCGGTTCCAGCGCCAGCGTGACATTGATCAGCGAGAATGCCGAGGTCTGCTCGAGGAAGACGATGCGCCCCTTTATGATCTCAATTTCGCCTTGAACTTCCTTTAAAGTCCTCTGAACGTCGAGCGCTTCCTCGACCGTTTGGGCCCGGTCGAACAGCCTGCGGAGGGCAGTCTCGGTCACATCCAGGTTGCTCAGTCGGGAAGTCAGGTCGACGTACTCGTCGGTTACATCTCTGCTGCTGGCGTTTTCGGCCTTGACGTCGGCCGCCATTTCTCTCAGCCGTGCGACCGCCTCGTCCAGGCGCTCGGCGGGCACGCGAACGGAGATAAACCCCAGGTGCCGCTCGGCCCGGCTGGTGGACACGATCCAGCCGCCCATTTCCCGGGCCAGCGCGCCGACCGCGTCCACGGAGGCCGCCACGCTGGCTACCTCCAGCGTCATGTCTACGGTGTAGATGATTATGCGATTCTGAATTGCAAACTGGAGGAACTGCTGCTCTGTCCCGCCATCGGGAGCGGCGGAGTCCGCCGTCGCGAGCGCCGCTTGGTCAGGGAGCCGCGCAACGGCCTTCTCCTGCACAACGGTCTTTTCAACCACTACCTCGCGCTCGATCACCACTTCAGGCCCGTCCCGGGTGATCTCGATCATCGTTTCGCGGGATGACATCGACATCGAGGCCGCCTCCTCATCTCCCCCACCTAGGCAGGCCGCCAGCGCCAGCGCGCCGACGGTAAGGAGCAGTATGGCAAGCGCGCGCGGACGCCAGAGTCGGTCCGCGCTCCCTGGGCGTAAGTTAGGCATCTTCATGACGTGACCCGTCAATTCCGATTTGCGCCGGTTCTTCCCAATCACGATACACCGCGGATGATGCTCTCGAACGCTAGTGTCCAAAAAAGAAGCCAAAGCGCCGTCAACGTGGTGAAGATCGTCTCCCGAAACATTGCTCGACGTCCCGCCCCCGGGGGTTGTCTGGTCGATATGAACGTGGGCCCCGCGCTGCCGCCAGAGTTAGCAGGGCCCGAAGAGCTCCCGGCCGATAGTGCTAACGTTCCCGCTTACCGCTCGACATATGCGAAACCCGTTACGGCAAGCCGTCGGCTGGACTTCGTCTTCGCATCCAGGGGATGTCGAAATCGGCGCGCGTGCGCGCCCGTGGTGAGTCGGATCGGTGGGGGCCGCGCGATAGTCACGTCCGGCGAATACGCTCAATCCGCTGTCCGCGGTTGAGCTGATTCTGTGAGTTAGCTATCCGTTTCGATCAGTCTTCGTCGTCGAATTGTTCCGGCATGAGTATGAATTCAGGATAGGCTTCAATCCCCAACTCTCCGGCGTCCTGACCCAACTCCTCGACCTGGCGTGAGACGCGGACCTTGAGCGTCAGGTCCAGCACTCGCCAGAGCAGCCATGAGACTCCGAACACGAACGCGCCGACCGCCGCCACGCCAAGGACCTGAATGCCGAAGCTCGCGCCGGCGACGATGGAGGCGGCCAGGGTTCCCCAGACGCCGGCGACAAGGTGGGCGGGGATCGCCCCGACCACGTCGTCGAGCTTGAGCTTTTCAAAGAGCTTGATCGCGGTAGTGCACAGGATTCCGCCGACGCCGCCGATGATGATGGCCCAGTAGTGCTCGGTGATATTCGGGCCTGCGGTAATCGAGACAAGGCCCGCGATGGCGCCGTTGAGGCCGACGTACAGGTCGATGCGCCCCGTGATGGGGCGCGAGATGGCGAGAGCAGCTATCACGCCGGCCGCCGCCGCGAGGTTGGTGTTGACGAGCACCTGGCTCATAGCGACCGCGTCGAACGCGCTGGCGAGCGCCAGTTGCGATCCGCCGTTGAAACCGAACCAGCCGAACCAGAGGATGAAGACGCCGAGCGTGACAACCAGCACGTTGGAGGGCGGCGTGGGTCTGACCGTGCCGTCGCGGCGGAATTTCCCAAGTCGCGGCCCAACGACCAGGATGCCGGCGAGGGCCGCCCAGCCGCCGACGCTGTGCACGATGGTTGAGCCGGCGAAGTCCTGGAACCCCAGCGAATCGAGCCACCCGCCGCCCCACGTCCAGGCGCCGACGATCGGGTAGATGATGGCCGTGAGCAGCAGGGTGAAAACGAAGAACGACCACATCTTGACCCGTTCGGCCAGGGCGCCCGAGACGATCGAGGCGGCTGTGGCGACAAAGACCATCTGGAAGAACCAGTCGGACATGGTGGAGTAGCCGTTGGCGATCACGGAGGCGGCCGCGCCTTCCTGTCCGCCCAGCAGCGCGACCTCGTCGGCTGACGGTCCGTGGAGAAGACTGAACGATCCGATGAAGCCGCCGACAAGATCGCCGTACATTAGGTTGTAGCCAACGATGAAATAGGCAAGCCCCGCTATCGAATAGATGCCAACGTTCTTCAGGCAGATCATGGATGCGTTCTTGGTGCGCACCGCCCCGGACTCGAGCATGGTGAACCCCGCGCACATCCACATCACCAGCGCGCCCCAGACGAGAAACGAGAAGGTATTGAGGACGAACGCTGTCTCCGCATCCACTCCCGCCGCGCGCACTACAGCCGGTCGAGCCAGGAACAGACCGAGCGTAGCGATCCCCGTCATGGCCACGGCGGCGGTGCGGTGACGCAAAATGGTATTCATGAGCGATCTCGAACCGATTCCTTTGCTCATCATGCCCATGTCCCCCGATCGCAACCTGCAAGCACGCCTAATTTAACAATCTGCCACCCATGAATCTGCCACCCATGAATTCAAAAGCCGCTGCCTCGAATGCCCTCAATCAACTCGCCTCTTCTGGTGGCCCTCTCGGATACAAATCCGAAATGGACCTTGTATAAAGCGTCTGTGATCGTGACCGGATCGTCTACCACAAGCAGGCCAATTCCGTAGACTGGCTGATCCCTCGGTGATGAAGTTAGGACGCCCGTCTTGTCGATGAACGCTGGGCAGACCTCCATCAATGCTCCCTATACGTTCCGATAGCAGCAAGTCCACCACGCTCGAGCTGGCGCGGTATGTCTATTGAGAGGTTGGTGAGGTCGGGCTCCGATCGTCGTCCCTCTTATTCCATAACCAGCGGGCGTTGCAGCGTGACGGGAACGTCGATGAGGCATGGACGCTCGAGCTCGAGCGCCTGTTTGAGCGTTTCGCCAAGCCGCTCCGGACTGGCGCGCAGGCCGACCGCCCCAAACGATTCGGCATACTTGACGAAGTCGGGATTGACGAGATCGACCTCGTACGCCCGACCATGGTCGCGCAGGAAGTCCTCCTTGATCGCGCCGTAGGCGTTGTCGTTGAAGATCACCGTCACCACGTTTATTCCAAGCTGGACGGCCGTGGCGAGCTCCTGGCTGGTGAAAAGGAATCCACCGTCGCCGGTCAGCGCGACAACGGGTTTGCGGGGCTCTGCAAGCTTGGCGCCCAGCGCGACCGGAAACGCGTAACCGAGCGTGCCGAACGCGAGATCGTACAGCCAGGTGCGCGGCTTGTATGTCGGCAGAAACGACCGGCCCCAGTAGCCGAGCAGATGCGGGTCGGCGGCGATTATGGCTTCATGCGGCAGCGCCTCGCGCACCGCGCGCTGAATGCTCATCTCCAACGGCGCGCGCCGCTCCATCTCGTCCCACACGGATTTACGGGCGCTCCGGGCGGCGGCGGTCCATTCGCCGCGCTCGCATTCCCTGCCGTCCAGGGCCTCGATGAGGCTCTGCAAGCCGAGCCGCGCGTCGGCGTGGATGCCGATTTCAACCGGGAAGTTCTTGCCAGGCTGAGTGGGGTCGATGTCTATGTGAATCAAACGCGGCGGAATCGGAATCGACCACTTCGCCGTGGGAAGATAACCGAACCGCGCACCCACCGCGAGCATGACGTCCGATTCCGACATCAGTCGCTTTACGGCCCCCTGAGTCGCCAGGTTGCCGATACACAGCGGATGATCTTCCGGAATCGAGCCCTTGCCGCTGCAAGTTGTGATTACGGGCGCGTCGAGTTGCTCGGCGAGCGTTCCCAGCTCATCCCAGGCGCCGGAGCTTATCGTTCCGCCACCGGCCCAGATAAGCGGGCGTTCCGCTTCGGCAAGGATGCGAGCCGCGCGCCGGATTTCGCCGGCGTCGCCGGCGGGACGGTCGTGGACCTCGGCGGGCAAGATATCTACGCGGCCTTCGTCGGTGAAGACGTCTACGGGAATCTCGACGACAACCGGACGGGGCCGGTTCACTTGCGTTCGGCGAAGCGCTTCGTGGATGGCGGGCGGGATTTCGGCGGGTCCTGAAACCTGTTTTGACCATTGCGAAAGCCGGGAGAAAACGCCGAACTGATCCTGGCTCTCGTGAACTATTCCGCGGTCCTGATAGAGATATTGGGAGATGTCTTCAGCCATGATGTTGAGCAGCGGGACCGAGTCGCCGTAGGCTTCGCCCATGGGTGTCGCACCGTTTAGAGCGCCCGGCCCGGCCGTGCTGAAGATGGTGGCGGTGCGTCCGGTGACCCGCGCGGCGCCGATCGCCATGAAGCCGGCGCCCTGCTCGTGCCGCACGAGAACGTGGCGGATTTTGCTCTGCCGCATCAGACGGCCGTAAAGGTGCTCGGTGTGATAGCCGGGAATGCCGAATACAAGGTCGATTCCTTCGGCTATCAGGGACTGGACTACGGCATCGGATCCGGTCATGACTGGCATGGAAGTGCGCCTATCTGGTCTTATAAGAGTCGATCGAAGTCACGGCTGGCTTTGACGGGGAACCTCCAGACTCCGCCGTCTCAGGTTAGCCTAAATCCAACAACCGCCCGCTTCGGCGCGGCGTTCTGATATGCCGGGACGAACGGAGATATAGGTTAGCCAAAAAGGGATGAGGGCTTTGGGGAATCGCTGTGGCGGTAAGGCTGGGTGCGGCTAGAGTTAACCGATCAGCCAACGGGACTCATGATATTTCATATCCCCTCAGTTGCTTCGGTGGCTGAGTGCGAAGCCGCCTTTGGGCAGCTTCTGCATTTGTCGAGCCTAGCGAGCGCCTAGCATCGCGGAGGTTGACATGCGGCTTGGTCGGGCTGACAATACTTAATAGACCCCCCCGGTTGCTTCGGCGGCCGGGTGCGAAGCCGCCTTCGGGCGGCTTCTGCTTTTCTAGAGGCAAATGAAAACCAACGTATACGTCGACGGCTTCAATCTCTACTACGGCGCTGTTAGGGAAACGCCGTATAAGTGGCTGGACCTCGGCGAGCTTTGTCGGTTGCTGCTCCCTCAAAATCAGATCAATCGAATCCGCTATTTCACGGCCCTGGTAGAGTCCCGGCCGTACGATCCGCAACAGCCGCAGCGGCAACAGACCTACCTTCGCGCCTTACGCACGATTCCCAATCTCACAATTCATGAAGGGCGCTTTCTAGCTAGCAGCGTGCGTATGCCGCTTGCCGACCCAAAGCCCGGCGATCCCCGGACTGTTGTGGTCTTGAAGACCGAAGAAAAGGGATCAGACGTGAACTTGGCGAGCCTCATGCTCGCCGATGGTTTTGAAGGTGACTACGAATTGGCGGTGGTCATTTCCAATGATTCGGACCTTCAAACGCCTATCCAGATCGTACGGGATCATCTCGATCTCAAAGTTGGCGTCCTCAATCCACATCGCCATCTGAGCTGGCCACTGCGAACCGCTTGTACGTTCTACAAACCGATCCGTACTGGTGTCCTCAAGGCGAGTCAGTTTCCCTCGACCCTAGAGGACGCTAACGGTACGATCACAAAGCCGAAAGCTTGGTGATGGCCGTGGAAACGTCGAACATCTTCTGAGGAGGGGGCACGATGCCGGACGTTCTTAAACTCGCTTTCGTGGGTTGCGGGGCAATAGCTTCGCACCATCTCGCCGGGATTCGGGAGGAGTGCGGCAACGTGCGCGTTACGGCCGCGGTCGATCCCGATCCAGCGAAAGCCCGGCGCATGGCAGCCGACACTGGCGCCGAGGCCTTTACTTCGCTGGAGGCGGCGCTGGCGACCGGCGATTTCGACGCCGTGGACATCATGGTCCC
Source organism: Chloroflexota bacterium (assembly GCA_965263025.1). Classification (GTDB taxonomy): domain Bacteria; phylum Chloroflexota; class UBA11872; order UBA11872; family VXNJ01; genus JAPOVO01. Next base: position 2,563,587 of record OZ253578.1, read on the forward strand.
GCACGACCTACACGAACCGCTGGCGATTGAAGCGTTAAGCGCGGGCAAGCACTTGCTGCTGGAGAAGCCCATGGCGCCCACGCTGGACGCTTGCGACCGCATCATGGCCGCGGCGAAAGAAGCCGGCGTCATATTCATGGTCGCCGAGAACGCTCAGTACTGGCCCGAGGTCCTGCTGGCTCAGAAGGTTCTGAACTCCGGAGAGATTGGAGAGGTCACCACGGCGAGGGCGGCGTTCGTGGCTCAGATGGATAGCCAGTGGTACAGCGGCGCGCAACCCTGGCGCTATGACAAAAAGCGCCGCGGCGGCGGCGTGGTGATAGACGGTGGTTCCCACTGGATACGTCCGCTGCGAATGTGGCTGGGGGAGATCGATAGCGTGGTCGCGGTTTCGGGCCGCCCGTGGGAGACCGTGGAGGCGGAGACATTGCTTCGCGCCCTGTGCCGGTTCGAGTCGGGGCTGTGCGCCAGCTTTGACGCCCTGGAGATTACGGGAGCAATGGCTCCGGAACATTGGTGGAAAGTATCGGGTACGGAAGGCGAGCTTGTAATCGACGGCGTCTTCGACGGCGGTCTGCGGGTCTATTCACCATCGAGTCCCGAGGGGCGGCTGGTGGCCGAGCCGCAGGGCTGGGGGAAGTCGTTCGGACCGGAGATAGCCGACTTCGCGAGCGCCGTGCTGCACGGCAAGCCGCTGGAAGCCGGCCCGGAGGACTCGCTCGCCGAACTGCGCACGGCGCTGGCCATGTACCGCTCGGCCGAAACCGGGATGTGGGAGAAAGTTTGGGAATAGCGGTTTCTACGGTTCGCAATGTCGAGACCTAGCCGCATATCGACTCCCTTCTGTTCAAAGCGGGGCTTGAAGTCGTTATCGGATAGTGAACGCGAACCAATCGGCGTCCTGTTCGGTACGAAGCCCCGAAACTTGAGCGTGCCAAGCCGAACTGCAAACTGGGGTTTGGCGGCAAGGTCATGGAGCTGCTTGTCCGAACCTTTGAATTCGGTATGGTCGCCAGAGACCGGAAGCTTGGGATTGCCCTTATAAGGTGCGCAATCGTAGTAGAGAACGCGGAGCAGAATTTCGTCGCGCGCAACGCAGGCATGGGCGACAGACTGAATGTACTCTGGATCATAGTTGTAACGGGCTATCTTCGTAAGAACTTGAAGATAGCCTCCGTCAATCAGGACCGCCGCTTTCATATACAGAAACCCCTCACGGTTGGCCCGCGAGGGGTCTCCAAATACATGCCCGCCTACGGGCGTAACGGATAGGGTGTTAGTGTCCTGCGCGCGCCTGCGCTAGTCAACCCGCGGCGCCGAGCCATACATGCAACCAGTTGTAATAGGTAGTCGGCGACAAGCTGCCTGTGTTTGTTTTGATACCTTAAACGGAACGTCCGTCGCGGATCGAGTTTTTGGGGCCGCGTCACCCGGCTTCACCTTTTGCAACTGTGGACGAAAACCGGCAGAGGCAGAATTCGTCGTCGTTTTCGGAGATAGTCGGCAAAGGCTAGTCCGAGGTTGAGGTTTCGGCCCAGGATTTGATGAGGTGGTGCGCTATGGCGATTGGGCCGGGCAGTTTGAGATGGGGATGCTCGCCCGCCAGCGCCAGCCGTACGTCGGCGCGACTCCACCAGCGCACGTCGGCCATTTCCTCTTCGTCGCGCCGGATGTTGGTTGTCAGGGCCTGGGCGTGGCAGCCGATCATCAGCGATGACGGAAAAGGCCAGGGCTGGGAGGAGTGATAGCGCACCTCGCCGACCTTTATGCCCGACTCTTCGCGGACCTCGCGCCGCACTGCTTCCTCGATGGTTTCGGCCTGATCGACGAATCCCGCCAGCGCCGAGTACCAGCCGAGCCGTGAAAGCCTTCCCCTGGATTGACCAAGCAGGCAGTTGTCGCCGCGGCTGACGACCATGATTACAACGGGATCGGTTCGCGGGAAATGGTCGGACTCGCAGGACGGACAGTGGCGCATTTGGCCGCCTCTGGCCATGTCGGTCTCGTGCCCGCAGACACCGCAGAATCGATGCCGCGCGTGCCAGTTGACCTGCATCCGCGCCTGAGCCACTATGCCCGCTTCGGTTGGGCTGAGCGCCATTGCCGCCTCCCGCGCTTCCTCGAACCACCGCGTCTCGTCCCGGACCAGCTCTCGGGCGCGGCCGTTTTGCTCGGAGACGTCGATTGCAAAGTGGCTAACGCCATCCGATATCCCAAGGAATAGAGGACGGGCGCTTAGCTTGAGGCGGCGGACTTCGCCGGCGTCGATCCAGGCGAGACGTATGCCGGACCTGCGGTCAAGCAGAATGTCGAGTTCCCGCAAGGGCAGGAATCTGTTTTTGGGGTCGCGGCTCTGGGCCTCAAGCCATTCTTCGTCGCGGCGTTCCTGATCTCCCCTGTCGAGAGGATTGCCCGCGAATATGTGAGGCTTTTTCAAGCTCGGTAACCTGCCGCGCCCATTTCCCCGATCCTGTAATTGAACGATGATCGGGCCGACAATATCCTATACATAACCGCTCTCCCCCTGGAGTTGTTAGAATAACACGTACATCATACGAACAACTTGGGTTGTGGAAAGCGGAGATGCTCTCGGAACCACCAACTTGGACTGCCAGTAATGTCGGAAGTTTCCAACGTACATGCCCTAGCTGATCACTCCCTTCGTCTATCGTCTGGCGCCTACACAGTACAAGAGGCGGCGCTTTTTCTCAGAGCTACGACTCCTGCAAGAGATGCTCCATTGGATTATTGGCGAAGAAGGCGTCGACAGAGTTTTGTGGGTCCGTCAACCCAGGCAATTGCTGCTTGGGTCCGTGAAGGTCTAGAGATCCACCCTCATAAAATATCCTCACGAATTCGTGTTATCACGTTCGGGGATCTAATTCGAATGAGGATGGTTGCGCTTTTACGCAGCCGTGGGCTCCCGTTCAGCAAGATTCGCGAGGCCGAGCATTATGCAAGCAGGCTTTCGGGAAGCCTGCAGCCGTTCGTCACCCAGCCGCTATGGACATCAGGGTCTGATCTGTTCACGAAGTTTCACGTAAGGCTAATCGATATATCTCGGTCGGGGCAGTACGCGATGGATTTCATGAGCGACTACCTCATCCCGACACTTCACGGACTGACCTTTGGTGAGGATCATCTTGCTCAACTATGGAGCCCCTGGCGTCTCGTGACTATCGATCCACGCGTGGAATTTGGATCCCCCTGTGTCAACGGAACCCGGATTCAAACTGAGGCCCTTTGGTCCTTGAACAGAGCTGGCGACTCCCCGGAATTTCTGGCCAAGGTCTATGGCCTTGAAATCGAGAAAGTTCGCGCGGCCATAGAGTGGGAAGAACAGCTCACACTCGCCGCATAATGAAGTTCTATCTTGACGAATGCCTGCCCTACGTCGTCGCTGAGGCGCTTCGGATGGTCGGTTACGAAATAATTGACCACAAACGCGAGCAGAAATCCGGATTGGATGACGAAAATCTAATTCGGTGGCTTGGACAGAACCACTACATCTGGATAACCAAGGACCATGTTGCGAAGAGACATCATGCCGAAGATATAAGGCGTTACTTGCTCCGGGTCGTATGGGTGAGAGGTTTGGATCGGAAAGCTTCCCATGATGGGGTGGTAAGTACCCGAATGTTGCACCGCATGTTGACTGATCGCCTTGACGATGTAGCCTCCAAGATCGCCACGGCGAAGGGGCCTCGGTACTTTGTACTGAGCATGAAGGACAATCGTGTCCGGCTGGATCAAGTGCCGGAAGAATCCGTGCGAGCCGACGCTCCGCTCCGTACTGTTCGGCAGAAGCGTCGCCGTCGGCGATAGCCGTCCGATTGCGACCCGAGCTGACGCGAATTGCCGAGCGTCTTGACTTAACCAGATTTCCGTTCCCCACGTTCGCGTGGGATCGTCCTTGATGGCGTCCCCCGCGTGTGTGCGGCCGGGTTTAGGCGGCCAGAAGATCGTCGATTTGCTTGGCGGCGTCGTTACAGGCGTCCAGGGGGCTGACCACGCCGGTGAGCACCGGGATATCGATTGCCTGGTTCAGAATTGCAGTGATTTGCTGATTCTTGGGGAACGTCGGCACGCGTGATGCCTCAACGGCGCTGATGATCGCGGCCGCGCTGTTCGTGTCAAGCGAACTGTCTATCCTCACGAGCTCTTCGGGACTCACGCGCCTTGCGGGTACCAGCCCCTGGGCATCAAGCGCATTGGCCAAGGTGCGAAGCTCGCTCCAGGCGCCGGTGACATCGGCCGCTCCGTCGAGAACTCCTACCATCCCGCCCGCTTCGCCAGGATTGGCTGCCACCTGGCCTCGGGGCATGGGGCCCAACGGAAGTTTCGCCAACGCTTCGATCGGGTTTGCAGGCGTGGTTCCAGCACTAGGCGATGGTCGGTTTACGTTTACGCGCGGGCGGCGGCCACCCCCACTCCCGGCAAAGATCGCTCGGAAGATACTGAATCCGAATTGACCGCCGACCTGACGCGGGAGCATGGCAACCAGGCCGCCGTTGATGATGATCCCGTCGTCGCTGAAGTCAATGGTGATCTCCTCGTCATCGTCACCGCCGATCAATCTGGGAGAAACCTCGTGCTTCAGCACCAGGTCCGCCATGAACTGCACGGCTTCAACAGCCTCGGGGCTGTTGACTGCCGACGTCTTGCCATCGGGGGCGACAATCTCCGCGCCGTTTTGCCACATGAACATGTACGACGGAGTGGCGCCGGGGGCGATCAGGACTCCATACTGCGAGCGACCGCCGTCGGAGTTGGGTACGGTCAGTCGGGTAGTTCTTTCCACGAAGGTAGGCCAGTCCCAGGATTCGTTGGGCGGCTCGATCCCGGCCGCTTCAAATGGCTTGGGGCTGTATTGCAGCATGGTGGGACGGACCCACACCGGAAGCGCCATTAGCTGCCCCTCGATGGAGGCCGCGTCCAGCGCGGATTGATAGTAGTCGGACGTGTCAAACGACGGATCGCTGGTCGCGGCGGACTGCACGGTCGTGAGCAGACCGGCGTCGTTCAACGCTTCGAGCTCGGATCTACTATTTATGTATATAAGGTCGAGCTGTCGACCGTCTTCGCGAGCCGCGACAATAGCGTCGGGCAAACCCTGCGGACCCGTTTGCGGTTGCATGGAGATGAGAGCGTGTTCGAGATTTGCGCTTTCGCCCTGCTCGCGGCGTATGTTGGCGACTACGCCCTCGATCTCCACTGCGGTTCGCGTTCCCTGGAATCCGCCGATCGGCAGGCCAACGACTACGGGGCCGGATGCCTTGGGTCTGCTGCTTTGAGTTTCGACGGTCTCGGCGGCGCTGGTCGAGGACTTGGCGAGTATTTCCTTTATCTTTTCGGTCTCGGCCAAGTCTTCGGAGCTATCCCCGCCGCACGCGGCGAACGCGGCGGCGGCCGCCGCCGAGGCCGCCATCGCCAAAAACTGCCTGCGTTTCATTTCAACCGTCACCTTGGTGGTCACTCCGCTTGAGTTGACACATTACATCATGATCTTGAAGGAATAATGAAGGTAAAAGGAGACTGCTGAAATAGGCAAATGGATGTACGCGTATCGCGCGCTTCAATTAATCCGGCCGGAGACCCACACTCGTGGAACAGATTCGATAGCTACGTCCACTTCCACGCGACCCGGCTAACACCGCATCCATTCATCGATCCTGCCTGCGCCTGAATCTCTGACATCCAGCCCTTGATCATTTAGGGACTGAGTAGTTAGACGAAGCTCGTCCTGAACGCGCCGAAGGACTCACTACGAACGGAAGCTCAGGGCGAACTGGATGACGTGGTTCGATAGGCTCACCACGAACGGAGAGGGGGAGTTATTCAGGCTCGCGGGCGCGGCTCGAATCCAGTCGCTCAGCCTGTCTGGCGATTCATCCTTTTCGCGTAGCTATAGAGGACGGGCACGACGACCAGGGTCAGGAAAGTTGACGTGACAAGTCCTCCGATTACCACGGTGGCAAGCTCCGCTCCCACCAGCCCCGCGCTTTCCGGCACGAAAATCGCCAGCGGCAGCAGCGCGAAGATCGTCGTGAAAGCCGTCATGAGGATCGGCCGCACTCTCAATCCGCCGCCGCGCTCAAGCGCCTCGCGCACGCTCATTCCTTGTTGCCGAAGCTGTTCGACGAACGTGATAAGCACGATAGCGTTGGTTACAACAAGACCGACGAGCATCAGGGCGCCCATCAGCGCAGGCACTCCAAGCTCGCGCTGAGTGATGAACAGGCCGCCCAGCGCGCCGATTGACGCCAGCGGCAGACTGAGAATTATGACCAGGGGGTTTAACAGCGAGCCAAGACTGGCAACCATAACCAGGTACACGAGTACGATGGCGACAACTAGCGCTATCGCCATTGAAATGAATATCTCCTGTATCTGTTCGAACACTCCGCCGGTGCTCACTTCGACTCCGGCCGGCAATGCGGCGGCGGCCACCACTCGATCGACGTCCGCGTTTACCGCTCCGGTATTTTCTTCCACGATCGTGCCGGATATGCTGACGGCCCGTTTGCCGTCGACCCGAACGATCTGCACCGGGCCGTCTTCCAGCTTCACCTCGGCGATGTCGCCCAGCGTCACGCCGCCGATGTTGAGAGATCGGATATCTTCAACGCTGTCAATGTCTTCGACGCGGCCCTTCAGCACCACGTCCACCGCCTTGCCGTCGAGTTCAACCTTGGTCACGGTGCTTCCTACTAGCAAGGAGTTGACGGCAAAGCCGACCTGAGCCACGGTCGAGCCGCTGGCGATGGCCTTGGCGGGATCGACGTTGATGGCGAGCTCCGGCTTGGCGGCGGCAGCGTCGCTGGTCACGTTGGCGAGTCCGGGTACATCCGCAAGCTCCGCCACCAGCGTTTCCGAAGCCGTAACAATGTCGGCGTGGTTGGCGCCGGTCACCACCAGCTCCATGCCTCCCTCTGGCGGACCGCCTCCCTGAAGCTCGCTGACGGTGATTTTCCGCTCGCCGCCGCCATTTGCTAAACGCCTGCGGAGACTATCGGCCACCTCGGTTGTGTCCGAATCCTCCGACAGCCTGATAATCATTTGGGCCGAGTTGGAACCGGTGGCGCCAACCTGTCCGCCGCGTTGAAATACGTCTTCGCCGGTCCCGACGGTCGTCTGATAAGTCACAACTTCGTCGAGAGAAGCTATCTCCGCCTCCACCGCCATCGCCTCGCGCAGGGTGGTCTCGGAGTCGGTTCCGGGTGGAAGCTCGATGGTCAGATTGACGATCTTGCTGTCGCCGCTTCCGAACAGAGCCGTGCCGATAAACGGCACGAGGGCGAAGCTGCTCAGAAAGAGAATCGCGGCGATGAGCAGCGTGTAGATTCGATGCGCGAGCGACCAACGCAAAACAGGCGCGTAGACCCGCTGCAGCCAGATCTTGCGCTCGGCCTTGGGGCCTTTGCGGAGCAGCAACAGGCTTCCCAGAACCGGAACGACGGTAAGCGCGACGACCAGCGAGGCAAGTAAGGCCACGCTGACCGTAACGGCGAAGGGCGTGAAGAAAGCTCCGATTATCCCGCCGATAAACGCCAGCGGCGCGAACACCACGATGGTGGTCAGCGTGGACGCGGTGATCGCGCCCGCCACCTCTCGGGTCGCATTGAACGCCGCGTCCAGACGCCGCTCGCCTTGCTGAATGTGACGGTAAACGTTTTCGAGAACGACCACGCTGTCGTCCACCACCCGCCCGACCGCGATCGCGAGTCCGCCCAGCGTCATGACGTTCAGGCTTATGTTGAGCCATCGCATGACGATGATTCCGGTAAGGATGCTCAGAGGAATGGATATGCCGGCGACGAGCGTGGAACGGAAACTGAACAGGAAAAGGAAGATAATCCCGACCGCAAATACGGCACCGTACATCGCCTCACGCGTGACGCCGCTGATCGCCGACTCCACGTTTGGCGCCTGATCGTAGATCGTGGCGATTTGAACGTCGTCGCCGAGGCTTGGTTGCAGTTCCTCTAGTCGGCTGTTCACGTCATTGGCTACGTCTACAAGGTTGGCGTCCGGATCCTTGAGGACGGCGATGCCAAGACTTTCCTTACCGTTGGTTCGGGAAAGCGTTCGCCGCGCCGAGTCCACGAAGCTGACTTCGGCCACGTCCTTGAGGAAAACCGGTTTCGGCGGGCCGTCAGGCGTGGACGTCGAACCGCGGCCCGCCGGGCCGAGCGGCTGACCGCTTACGCCGACGATGAGGTTTGCGATCTCATCCACCGACTTCAGTTGATGCGTTGCGCGGATCGGCAGCGTGGCGCCGTTGGCGGTGATCGCGCCCGCGGGTATGGAAACGTTTGTCGCCCGCAGGATCCCTGCCACCTGTGGAACCGTTATGCCCGCCTCCGCCAGCTTTTCGGGGATCGCGGCCACCAGCACTTGCTGCTCCGAACCGCCCGTAACCTGCACGCTGAAAACCCCAGGGACGGACCGTATTTCCGGCGCGATGGTTGATTCCGTTAGCTCTTGCAACTCGCTCAAGGGGCGGTCGCTGATTACGCTGAGCTGCAGAATCGGAAATGTGTTCGGCGTTATCCGAAGCAGACGCGGCTCTTGCACTCCTTGCGGAAAGGTAAGGCCGGCCAAGCCTCTCGAAAGCGTGCTCTCTATCTCGTTCATGTCGGTGCCGAACTCAAATTCGGCTATTACCAGTGAGAGGCTCTCGGAGGAAAACGTTTGCAGCCGCTCCAGGCCGCTCAACCCCGTGACCAGGTCTTCGATTGGAATCGAAACGTCCTCGGCCACGGCGTCGGGGCTGGCCGACGGGTAGAAGGTGGAGACCGTTATCACCGGAAACTCGATGTCGGGCAGAAGCTCGATCTTGAGTCGCAGCGCGGAGAAAATCCCACCGGCAAGCAGAAGCAGAATAGCCAGAATAGTCACTGGCCGGCGGCTCAGGGCGAGCCCGGTGATGTAAGTCAAACTGCGCTAGGCCGGCTCGCCGTCAGGAGACTCGCTCGCGCGAGGCTAGGCCTGGATAGTGGTGGGATCGGATGGAGCAAGGCGAAGGTGCGCTCGCCGCGGAACCTGAAAAGCCTCGCGAGGCTGGCTGAAAAATGCCGTGCGTTAACGATTTCACCTTGCCCAAGAATGCGACCGTGTTCGTCTTCGTCTTGGTCGCGACCCTTCAGCTTATAGCGGCCTGTCAAGGACGACCGGAATCCACTCGCCTGCCTGAGGGCCGAAGCGCAAGTTTGCGGAAAGCGCGCTCCGGCGGCTGTTCGAGCGCGAATGAACATTCCCTGGAGATGAGGGAGTCGCGCGTTCCGGCCTGTCCCGCCGAGAGGCTAGTCTATGAGCGCACGCGCCCAGATAGTTCCAACGCGGCTTACACGCTCGACGTGTTCAGGGGAGCCAGCCACAAGATACATGCTCAGGAGTGTCGGGGCTTGTCTGCCCTTCAAAGACGATGTCGGCTGATCCCATTCGGTGGATGGAGCGCCGCCCCGCCCGGGTTATTCCAGAGGCACGACGGCTAGTCAGATGCGGCGGCTGGCGGAGTGGAGCGGCCGGGCGCTGCTTTTGGGCCTGGTGGCGTTCTGGTGGGGATTGATCGTTGTTCCGCGACTTGTCAGCCTGGCGCTCCCGGACCTGCTTCCGCCGGACGCCATCCCGGAGAGTCTGGATCCCGACCTGGAGGGGAGCGTCGCCAACGCGGTTTCCGCCACAGCCCTGTTGACCGTGGGAATCCTCGCGTTCGCGAACGCCGTCGCCAGCCGTCGTAGAGCCGTTGGCTGGATCGCCGCCGGCGGCTGGACCGCGCTGGCGGTGACGGCTGCCTATCTGGCCTGGGAGGAGGTCTCCGGGTTTCACGACGTGGGCACGCGCGCCTTGGGGGAGACGGTGCTCGGCGCCGGCTACCGCAGTACGCTCTGGCCAGTGCTTGTGAGCCCGCTGATCCTGGCGTTCGTGCTGGCGATGGCGGTCTTCGTCCACAAGGGGCTGTGCGACAGGGAGGTCCGCGCGCCGCTGGTCTTCGGCATTGCCGCCTGGCTGCTGGCTATTGTGCATGAAGCGAGCTTTTTGTTCGTATTCAAGGGCAACGTTGCCGGGGTGGAGCAATTGCTCGAAGAGACGCTGGAGTTCGGCGGGACCCTGCTGATCGCGCTAAGCGCCGGCGTGGCCCTTGGACGTAGCTCAGGGCAGGCTCACGGCAGGCAAGCTCGGGATGCCAGCCGCCAGTTCGGCGGCCGCGGCCGGTTCCCGCTGAAGGTCTGGTCGATGGCGGCTATTGCCATAATTGCCTGCGTCATCGCGCTCGGCGTTATTGTCCCATCTCTCAACCGGGCGCCGCTCGCCGACGCGCGCGCTCGCGCCCACGTCGGGACATTTCATATGAGTCTCGACGACAGCCCGGTCGAAGAACACTCCCTCGTCCAGGAGCTGGGCGTGCTCGCCGCGCCCCCGGCCCGCATCGACCTGCGCGTTGCTAACCCTGATCCTCAGGGCCGTCCCGGGACCATGATTTGGCGAATGCTAGAAACGGGAGAAGGGGGCTCGGGCCGTGTGCTTCGCGAGGGGCGTATGGAGGTCGCCGCCAGAGATTATCTAAGCTGGGAGAGTATCGATTTCCCTCCACCTGTCGAAGCCGAAGGCCCACCTGCGGATCGGCGCGACGAAGACGAACCGGTATGAGGACGGACGGCTCTGGGTTAACGGCGCGCTGGCGTGGCCGGACCAGAATATCGAGTTCGTGATCTACGGCGCGCCCGAGCTGACGAGGAGCAAACTTCGGGCGATGTTACGTGTCTTTACTTCCCACTGGCGCTGGCCCGTGATGGTGGTGGACACTGCTATTACGATGACTGTGATCACACTCATCCCGGCGCTGCTCATAACCACCGCTCTGCGGCGGCGCGGATCGCCGTAGTCATGTCGATGCTCGGACGGGTCGCGGGCGGACGGAGCGTTGCGACGCCCGGATTCTTCGGTAAGCATGACGCGTAAACAGATACGGCGGCTGGCGGATCGGACCAGCCGGGCGCTGCTTGTGGGCGCGGTGGCGTTCTGGTGGGGATTGATCGTTGTTCCGCGAGTTGTCAGCCTGGCGCTCCCGGACCTGCTTCCGCCCGACGCCATTCCGCGGCATCTGGACCCTGACAGTGAGGGAAACCTTGCCAACGTGGTCTCCGCCACAGCTCTGTTGATCGTGGGAATCCTCGCGTTCGCGAACGCGGTCGCTAGCCATCGTAGAGCCGTTGGCTGGATCGCCGCCGGCGGCTGGGCCGTGCTGGCGGTTACGGCGGTCTATCTGGCTTGGGAGGAGGTCTCCGAGTTCCATGCCGACGGCACGCGCGCCCTCGGTGAGACACTGCTCGGAGCAGCCTACCGCAGTAACCTCTGGCCGGTGCTGTTGAGTCCGTTGATAGTCACGTTCGTGCTGGCGATGGCGGTCTTAGTCCACAAGGGGCTGTGCGACAGGAAGGTCCGCGCTCTGCTGATTCTGGGTCTCACCGCCTGGCTGCTGGCTGTCGTGCAGGAAGTGGGCCACACGTTCAAGGCCGGCCTGTTAGTGCGATTTCTCGAAGAGACGCTGGAGTTTGGCGGGACCCTGGTAATCGGACTGAGCGCGGCAATCGCCTTACGGGGGGGCGGCTGTGCTTCAACCGGTTCGGCGCAGGCAAGCTCGGGAACCGGCCGTCAGTTCGGCGGCCGGTTCCCGCTGACGGTTTGGTGGATGGCGGTCATGGCGATTGTTGCCTGCGTCGTCACGATCGGCGTTGTAGCCGCGGTTGTTCAGCGGGCGCCGCTCGCCGACGCGCGCGCCCTCACCATCGTGGGGAACTTTTACACAAGGTTGACCGAAGAACACTCCCTCGTCCAGGAACTGGGCGCGCTCGCCGCGCCCCCCGCCCGCATCGACCTGCGCGTTGCTAACCCTGATCCTCAGGGCCGTCCCGGGACCATGATTTGGCGAATGCTAGAAGCAGGCGAAGGAGGCTCGGGCCGTGTGCTTCGCGAGGGGCGTATGGGGGTTCCGGCCGGAGAGCGCCCCGAATGGCTGAGCATCGATTTTCCGCCGCTTACCTACATCGAAGGCCAGCGTCTGACGATGCAACTGGTGGCCAATGTCGAGCCCGAGGTCCACCTGACGGTCGGCGCGACGAAGACGAACCGCTACGACGACGGGCGACTCTGGGTTAACGGCGAGCTCACGTGGCCCGACCAGAACATCGAGTTCATCGTATACATGGCGCCGGAGCCAATCTGGAGCAAACTTCGGGATAAGTGGCGAGTCTTTACATCCGATTGGTCCTGGCCCATTCTGGCGCTGGACGGGGCTATTGGGATGACGCTCATTACGTTTATCCCTGTCCTGCTGGTAACCACCGCCCTGCGGCGGCGCGGATCGCCGTAGTCATGTCGATGCTCGGACGGATCGCGGGCGGACGGAGCGTTGCGACGCCCGGATTCTTCGGGAAGCATGACGCGTAAACAGATACGGCGGCTGGCGGAGTGGAGCGGCCGGGCGCTGCTTTTGGGCCTGGTGGCGTTCTGGTGGGGGGCGGTCGTCGCCCCGCAGCTCGTAAGCATGGCGTTTCCTTCGGTGCTTCCGTGGGACGCCCTTTCGCGTCAGCTCGATCCCGATATCGAGATCTCCGTGGCGAATACGGTCTCCGCCGCGTCTCTGCTGATCGTCGCGCTGCTGGCGCTTGGGAATGCCGTGCTCAGCCGCCGCGGAGCCGTTCGACAAGACCAGGATGCGGCTCACGGCTGGATCGCGGTTGGCGGCTGGACCGCGCTGGCGGTAACCACGGCTCTACTGGCCTGGGAGGAGAAAGCTGACCTTAGGGGCCGGCTCGTGCCCTCCGCCGGGCGCTCGCTTTTCGGCGAGCTGTGGTCTCACACTTCCGGTATAGACGGCACAACGCTGCTGAGTCCGCTGATCGTGGCGTTCGCTGTCGTGATGTGGTTCCTGATCCGTAAGGGGATTCCATCGACAGCCTCGGGACGGGCGGTCCGCGTGCCGCTGATCCTGGGTCTAACAGCCTGGCTGCTCGCCATTGTCTATGACAAGGCTGGTTATAGGATCGCGTTTCTGGAGTGGTACACGTTGGGCGTGTTGCTCGAAGAGACGCTGGAGTTCGGCGGAACCTTGCTAATCGCGCTGAGCGCCGGCCTGGCCTTGCAAGGGCGCCGGGCGGCGCCCGGCGTGTTCAGCCGCCGCCGGCTGTATCCACTGCTGGTCGGTTCGACGGCTGTCGCCGCCGTACTCGGCGGGATTGTGGTCTTTGAGGCTGCGTCAGCGTTTCGTGAACCGCTCGTCGATACGCGCGGTAGCGCCGTCTTCAACGTGAGCCTCTACGACGATCCGGTCGAGGAGCACTCCGTCGTGCAGGAACTGGGCGTGGTCTCCGCGCCGGTGGGGCGGCTCAGGCTGCGGGTCACGAATAGCGACCCGCGGGGCCGTTCGGGGACGATGCTATGGCGCGTAATGGAAGCGGGCGAAGGAGGCTCGGGCCGTGTGCTTCGCGAGGGGCGTATGGAGGTTTCCGCCGGAGAGCGCCCCGAATGGCGGAACATCGATTTCCCACCGCTTGTGGAAGCCAAAGGCCGCGCGCTGGCTTTGCAGCTGGTAGCCGAGGTCGAACCCGAGGCCCACCTGCGGATAGGCGGGACGAAGACTGACCGCCTCGAGCATCTACAGTTCTGGGTCAACGGGAACGAGACGTGGCCCGACCAAAGGCTGGAGCTAGTGGCCTATGGCCCAGACGACCTGACGCTAAGCAAGTTTCAAGGAATGTGGCGCACCTTTGAGTGGACCTGGGTAGTGCTGGCCGGCGCGGCTATCTTCGGGCTGTGGATCATTACGTTCATCCCGGCGCTGCTCGCAACCGCCGCTCTGTCGCGGCGCGGCTCTCCGTAGCCATGCCGGTTAGTCCAGAGGCATGACATCTAGTCAGATACGGCGGCTGGCGGGGTGGGCCGGACGGGCGCTGCTCTTGGGCGCGGTCGCGTTCTGGTGGGGTGTGATCGTTGTTCCACGACTCGTGAGCCTGGGGTTCCCCGAGCTGCTGTCGCCCGACGCCATTCCGCGGCATCTGAACCCCGACGAAGAGAGGACCGTGGCGAACGCCGTAGCCGCCGCGTCTCTGCTGATCGTGGCGCTGCTGGCGCTTGGGAACGCCGTGGTCAACCGCCGCGGAGCCCGTCGACAAGCTCAGAATGCGGCTCACGGCCGGATCGCCCTCGGCGGCTGGACCGCGCTGGCGGTGACCGCTGCCTATCTGGCCTGGGAGGAGGTCTCGGAGTTCCATGTCTCGGGCACGCGCGACCTCGGAGAGATCGTGCTCGGCTCGTCCAATCTTCCCTGGCTCTGGCCCGTGGTGTTGAGTCCGTTGACTATGACGTTTGTGCTGGTGATGGGAGTCTTCATTGGCGAGGGGCTGCCTTCGACTAGCTCGGGGCGGGCGGTCCGCGCGCCGCTGATTCTCGGCCTTGCCGCCTGGCTGCTGGTGATCGTATATGAGGTGAGCTACCCGTTCGTGTTCCAAACTCGAGCCGCACTGCTGGCAGCCTTGCTCGAAGAAACGCTCGAGTTCGGCGGGACCCTGCTAATCGCGCTCAGCGCCGGCCTGGCCTTGCAGGGCGCCGGGGCGGCGGCCGGGGTATTCAGCCGCGGCAGCCTGATCCGGCTGGCGGTTGGGTCGGTCGCTGCCGTCGGCGTACTCGCTGTTGTAGCCGCGGTTGTTTACCGGGGCCCACTCGCCGACGCCCGCGCTCGCACCCACGTCGGGGCCTTTCACGTGGACCTCCTCGACAGCGCAGTCGACGAACACTCCCTCGTCCAGGAGCTGGGCGTGCTCGCCGCGCCGGTGGCGCGGCTCAACCTGCGCGTCACGAATCACGATCCTCGGGGCCGTCCGGGAACCATGATTTGGCGAGTGATGGAAGCAGGCGAAGCAGGCGAGGGGCCAATACTGCGCGAGGGGCGTAACGAGGTTCCCGCCGGAGAGCACCCGAAATGGATGAGCATCGATTTTTCGCCGCTTGCATACGCGGAGGGCCGGCGCCTGATGGTGCAACTGGCGGCCGACGTCGAGCCGGGCGCGCGCCTGCGGATCGGCGCCACGAAGACGAACCGCTTCGACGACGGACGGCTCTGGATAAATGGCGCGCTCGCGTGGCCGGACCAGAACATCGAGTTCGTCGTATACATGGCGGCGGAGCCGACGAGAGGCAAACTTCGGACCATGTGGGACATCTTTACGTCCGATTGGCGCTGGCCCGTGCTGGCGGTGGACCTGGCCATTGCGATGACGGTCGTTACTTTCATCCCGGCTCTGCTCGCAACCGCCGCGCTGCCGCGGCGCGGCTAGCCGGCTCGTTTCCGAAGGTTTGACCAGTCCGGCGGCGCGGGGACGATCTGCCGGGCTTGAAGTGGTGTCGCGGCTGTTGGCGTGGCGTTGTCGGGCCTGGCGGAGAGGCCCCGAGGCGCTGTCACGTTCCAGAGTCGAACCGGGCGCATCCCGCTTTATCTGCGACTGTTCAAGGGGCTGCTTCGCTCGAGTTAGCCGCGTTTGTCCGGCCGCCGAGATCGAGCTTGCCGCGCAGGCTGGTCGGTCCGGCCTCGGCGAGGTTTCCGGAGATGAGATAGACATCGTCGCCGCGAGTTACCGGCAGTCCGAGCTCGGCTCTCGCCTCGGAACGTTTCATTACGCCCCGCCGCACCAGCACCCCCAGCCGTTCGGCAAGCGCCAATCGGTCTTCCTGCAGAACTCGCACGTCGCGCAGATCGAACTCCACGCGCGCCTGCCCCTTCGACCGTTCGAGAGGCTCACGGCTCGGGACGGCCACAGTCGAACGATCAAAATCGGGTAACGGTTGCGCCGTAAGCTCGGCCGCGATCAGCCTTTGCAGCGGAATGACTCCTGATTCGTAGGCCATTTCGCGCGCCTCGGCCATGTTGGCGAACGTCGATCTGTCCAGACCGGCGCCCAATCCCGCAACTATCGCCGGGACGCCGAGCACGGCGCTCACGCGCTCCTCGGGAATTCGGCGCAAGTCACGCAGATTCATCTGATCCGGGCTGAAGCTGAGTACGTGCACGTCGGTCGGACCGCGCATCAACATCACGTCACCCCGGTTGTCGCCTCCAAACGTTTCGCGGAATTTCTGCTTTATCAGGTCCAGCTCTTCGTCTGACCCGCCGAACGCCTGCTTCGGATTCAATATCACGCCGGGCACGCCCAGATTCTTGAGCAGCGAGGCGCTGAAACTGGCGGCCTCGTCGTCGGTGAAGATTTCTCTCAGCACGGACGCCAGCGGACTAAGGCCCTTCCTGGGGTTGGCCGGATCGAGCCCGAAACGAAAATGGACGATGTCCCGGGGTTCGATTCGAGCCGGCGCCGCGCCGGCGTGGTAGTCGTAGTGGGAGATGAAGCGCGAGCCGTCGGCAGGCCAGCGCGGTTCAACCAGCGACTGCGGCGTCCACCAAAGCTGCACAACGCGCCCCGTTCGGGAACGAATCTTGAGCCAGTAGGCGTTGCCCGCCGTGACGTAATCGACGATCAGCGCCATTAGCATCACGGGTCCCGAATAGAAATCGTTTGGATGGCGCAGCAGACTTGCTGCCTCGTGGTCGGGTTCGATGTTGCGTCTGCCGTGCTCGTCGGACCTGGTAATTACCAGCGGAGCCTCGGGAAAGGTCCTCGCCAGCCAGTTGACACAGGCTATGACGGCGGAGTTGTGAAGCGCGTTAGCGTGCCGTTCGTAGCCGTGTCTGGCGCGGGGCAGCGGGATGCCGAAGGCGCGCCGGCTGTTGGGCCACGACATTCTCGCAAGCGCCTTGATTCCCCGCGCCGGCGCGCTAACGGTTCGCCTGAAACTCAAAGCGACACGATCTCACTTCGGATCGTGGCGGCTGTTTCCGAGATGCTCATTGCGCTACGTCCTCGTTGTGTAATTGACCGCGTATGACCGCCCGCCCCAGCTCGTGCTTAAGCGCGGGAGCCGCGCGGCCCACGTTATTAGTCCACTACGGGGGTCGGGCATCGTCCACATCCGGAGCCTAAATTGTCTGCATCGATTCGGAATCGAGCGCCGGACGCTGCCGTCTAGGCGGGAGCCGCCGTGCGCCTATACTGGTAGCTCGGCAATCCATTAAGAAGAGACGCGAAGTCGGAGCAATTGGATTCGAGGGGGATAACGTGATCGAGCGATCGCAGATTATTCAGGTAGTTGCGCCGCCGCTTCGGTGGAACATGCTCGCCGGCGGCATTGCGTTGCCGCGCCCGGAGAAACTGGCCGGCGTCGTTTTACTGGCGCACGGCCTGTTGCAGCTTGTTTTGATGGCGGCATTGCATGGTTGGTACGGTTTTGCGCTGGCCGCCGTGGCGATCGAAGCGGCGATCGGCGTCGCGCTGCTGGCAGGCTCGACCGCGGCGTCGTCGTGGCTCAGATTCTGGATCGCGGCGAGCCTCCTCTTGTTTGCCCCCACCGTACTGTTGTCAGGCGACTTCGCGGGACTCGCGACGATGCTGGCGTTATGGGCGGGGCAGTACGCGCTGGTAACCCCCGAATTTAGACAAACGTTAAGAACCGGGCGGGCGGCCGGGCTTGCGTGCGGCGGTCTGGCCGGTGGATTCGGTCTGTGCGTCGCCGAAGGACTGGGCGCCTACACGCCCCCGGGGCTTGTCTAGCGGGAAGATCCCAGGCAGGCGCCACGGACCATGCCGGGCATAGGCCCTCGCATTCCGCCCAGTTAGACGATATTCGCGCCTAACCCCGACGTCGCCTTCTTCTCTTTGACAGGTGGCTAAGCGTCACATTTGGATCTTGATGACTAAAAGGTTCAGGCTGACGTTGGCGGTATTTTCCGCTGTGTTGCTGACAATCGCCGCCACAGCGATACTGACGGTTGCCGCCGCCACGTCTACAAATGCGCAATGGCCAACGTCTTGTGTCGAGCTAAATGACATCGTCGAAGCTCATGCGGGCAATGACGATAGTGTTGGCATCTACCAGCAAACGTTCGGCGATGATGCCGAACAAGCCTGCCGTAACGATCACCGCGATGACGTGCGCTCGTTGTTCGCTTGGGCTATTAACGACCGAGACGACGACCGGGACGACGACCGGGACGACGACCGGGATGATGATCACGACGATCACGACGATGACGACGACGACGAGTAGTTAGTGGCTTTTTGGCGCGGTTCGCCTTGGGTGCTCAAAACGGTTTAAACCGTCGCGTTCGTCGGGTTTTGCAGGCTTGCCACCTATAGTCGGGACTCGACGTTGCCGTTCCGGCCCTCGTCGCTCCAGCCCGGATTAGGCTGGGAAGCTGACCTCGGCGGCGGCCTTTGCGGGTTCGGACTGAGAGCCGGTGTCGCCGATCTCGCGGCGGAGATCTCGAATTACTGAATCACCCTTCAAGTCGACATCGGCGTACTGCAAGGGCGATCCCCTGGCTATCGACCGGCTGAGTGTCACGCCGTCGGCCAGGGCCAGCGGCAGAAGTCCCATCCGTCGAGCCTGGGACCACTCCACTATGTAACCGTTGACGGTCGATCCGCCGCTGCCGTCGAGGCGTTCGCCTGCGGCAAGGTCGCGCTTGGTCACGGCCGCTACGTCGGCGACCGGTGTCTCCCTCGGCGCGGCGACGGCGTGTCCGAACAGCGCGGCCTCGGCGATAGTGAGTGGAGTTTCGACTCCGCAGAGGTGGTAAGGGGTATAGATGACTCCAGTGCGACCGTCCGGGGCCATGCGCAGACCGTAGAAGCCCATGTCTTCGGCGGTGAGCGGATGGTCGGACCTGATAACAGCGAATACACCGATGGAAATCTCTTCGGGGATGTCGGATTCGTCTTCCGGCAAAACGCAATTCGCCAGCTCGACCACTCCCTCGCGGGAAAGGATGCCGCCGTGTCGGGCGAGCCTGAAAAGACGGGGTAGATCGCCGACTCCGGCGACCGGCTCGTGCATTCCGGGGATATCAGGGACGAGTCCGGTCATGTTGGCGACTGCTGTCATTTCGATCTGCGCTTTCGTGCCGTCGCGAAATGAGTTGTACATCCGCGGATTGAGCCGGCGCCGGTCGACCATGTCCTCGTCATAGCCGTAGCGGGCAAACGCTTCTTCAGGGACGCCCGCCCGGTCCAGGCGGTAGCGGCGAGTGCCCCTTCCCGCGGCGATGACTTGGAACCCCAGGGCCTGACTCCAGTCGACCAGGCGTTTGACCGCGGCCGGTTGGTCGCCGTCGGCCAGCGAGTAGACGGCGTTGTTCCTTCGAGCGACGCGGCTCAGTGCGGCTCCAACGGCCACGTCACACTCGACTGTGACGTTAACGACGTGGGTTCCCTGCGAAAGCGCGTCGCGGCACACCCGCGCGGAAATTTCGGGAACGCCGGTCGCTTCGACCACCACGTCCACGGGGAGCCCGGGAATGAGTGAGGCGTCGGCCACCGCCGCGTGTTTACCGGCCATGATTGCCTCGGCCGCGGCGCCCGGCGAATCGGCCCACGCTATGGATTCCGGCGGCGCTCGGTAGGCCTTCCACGCCTCCTCGAGATTCGAGGTCGAGATATCGGCGATCGCCGCGACCTCGATGCCGGTCATCTGCGAGATCTGCGCAATCACGCTGACGCCGAATCTGCCCGCGCCGGCAACGGCCACCTTCACGGGCGTGGAACTCGCCTGGCGCCGCAACAGCGCGCCGGCGATCATGTCATCTCGCCGGCGGCCGTGCGACCTTGGGACTCGATAATACGAGCGGCGGCGTTGTTTGACGTGTTTTCAACCATGATGGCCGCACAAAACAATTTGCATGATCCGCCAAACTCCGGCTTCGCTGTCACCCTACTTATCTCTGTCACGTTGGTCGCACAATTCCCGAATTTGGCAGGCATTCCAGGCGTCGCAGCCAGTTCCGAAAGTGCGGGCACTTGGCACGTATCGTGTCCAGACCGATTTCCTGAACGGCCCGCAATCCCGTGAGTGGCTTCTGGTACCCAGGCATCAACTCTTCGACGCGCTTTGACGGCGCAGTTTGAGGTGAATCGTCGATTTCCTCCGGACTGTTGAATGCGTCCCGGATCTCCTGAAAGTTTGCGGCGAGACAAGGTTGGCCGATTCCGCGAGCAAACTGCTCGCAGTCGCTGAAGAGCAGGGCCTCGAACTCGTGCATTTGGACGTAAGGGACGAAGCGCGCAGGATTGAAGCTGTTACCCATTTGGTCACGTATGTCCGCCAGCAGGGCATCTTCGACCGCCCGCGCATTCTCAGGAAAAGATAGACAAGATGCGCTTTGTCGTCCGGGCCAGGCGTTCCTGCCGGTTGGGGGTAACCCGTAATAGTCCACCATGGTAGTGACGAAACAGCCCGAATTCTCTCGAAGATGGATCAGAATCTCCTTTCGCGCCTGCCGCCAGGATGTGATTCCACCGCTGCTTCGGCGGGGGTCTCCCACCATACTGGGACGAACTTCGACGTAGCCACAACTGGCAAGATGCGGCCCCAGCACCTGATTGACGAATGTTTCCTCGGTCTGTCCCTCAACGTGTACGAGCAGACGGGGCATCAATAGAGTCGGCGGTCTATCTCCGGCGTGGGACGGCCGCCGAGCTCATTCTTTTCCCATAGTTGGCCCAGGCTGTAATCTTCGAGCCAATGTTTCAGCCTCTCCGAATCGAGTCGGGAGAACTCCGTGTGCCCGTTGACCCGCTCAGCCACCAACACATCTTCAGGCTCGAAATGATCCAGCAACAATGGCGACTGCGTGGCGATTACTATCTGCGTGTCGACCGCCGCCTGCTTGACGAGCGAGGCCAGCAAGGTAATTGCGTAGGGGTGCAAGCCCAGTTCCGGTTCGTCGAGCAAGATGACTGAAGGGCGCAGTTTGGCTGGCTGGAGCAATAGGGTCGCGAGCGCAATGAACCTCAGGGAGCCGTCCGAGAGCGACGACGCATCGAAGTAGGCATCGGAGCCTCGGTGCCGCCATTCCAAACGGATTTTATTTTCATTCAGCGCTAACGGCTTTAGCTGAAAATCCTCGAAGAACGGCGCGGCCAACTCGACAGAATCGCGGATGAGGTCGTATGAGGTCTCCTGCTTCTTGCGCAGATAGTACAGAAACGCCGGAAGATTAGCGCCGTCGGGTCGGAGATACGAATTGTCGTGCAGGTCGGCGGTCTTCTTCAACGGCGAGCTGGAGCTCGTGTCGTGGAAGTGGTAGAGACGCCAGCGGCCCAGGTGACTCCTTACGTACTTGGCAACTCCATCTTTAGAATGGTCGCCTATCGCCGCTTCGCCTCTATAACCGCGAATTGAGGTTTCATGGGGTCGCTCGTATTCTTTGTCCCAGAAGTAGACGACCTCGGAGGTCGGATTTAGCTCGTCGGCATCCGTCGCCACCAGTTCAATCTCGTATTGATTGACTTCGTTTTTGAAAGAAACGTGAACTGTTAGCGAATCGGTTCTCTTTGAGCCGAAGTGCAGCAGCCGGTCGGCGCCCCCAGCTCGCCCGACGTAATCTCGAAGTCTTTTGTCGCGAATGGCTTGGAGAAACGAGAAGACGCCGATGAAGTTCGACTTGCCCGAACCGTTGGCGCCGATCAGCAAATTGATGGCGCGAAGCTCCAAGCGTTCAATGCAGCCAATGCTCTTAAAGCCTTTGACTGTGATCCAGTCGAGTTCAGGCACCTAAGATCCTCATAGTCCTCGGCTCAATCAGTCCGGTTATGCTGTATACAACTTCCGAACTACGCCCGCTCCGTCTACTTCCTCAGCTCAGTAAAGACGATACTCTGTTTCGTCAGGCTCTTCGGGTGAAAGGCTACCGTCTCTCGTTTTCGCTCCGAACTTGGCCGGAATCTTGAGGTTTGTAATGGCTCGGGCCGGCGATCATGCCGGGTCGCTACTGGCGGGTTCGAAGGCCGGGTCGGTCCGCAGTGCCCATAGGTCCCGGCTGGCCACGGCCAGCACGGAAATCAGCAAGAGGCTCAAGGATCCCGCGCACGCGAACGCGACTGGCGTCCCGAGCCGTTCGGCGATCGCGGAAATCGGCAGGAGTCCGATCGGACTCAACCCCCAGCCGATCATCCAGACCGACATTACCCGCCCTCGGATTTCACTGGGAACCGCCAGTTGAATGATGGAGTGGTTGAAGGCGAAGTAGACGGCCTGACCGAAACCCATAACGCAGAGCACCAGCCCCGCCTGGATGAACGAACGGCTTGCCGCCAGAATCAGGATCATGACGCCCTGGATCAGAAGCGCCACTACGACCATGCGGCCTTTCGCGGCAATTCCCGACATGAAAATCGAGGTCATCGCGCCCACCAGCGAACCGGCCCCAAGCACGCCCAGCAGTAGGCCGAGGTCCTGGGGTCCGCCCTGGAGGTCGAGCTTGACGAAGGCGGGTACGAGCGTCAGTATCGGCCATCCGAACAAAGACGGCGACAACCCGAGAAGCATAAGAGCGCGGATGGACTTGTGGCGCAGCACGTAGGCGAAACCGACGCGGAGGGTCTGCAACATCGACGCTGTTTCAAGCGGCGGCGCCCGCCTGGGGCCGATCAGGTGCACGTTTGCGATGCTCCATACGTAAGCTCCGGCCTGGGCGAAGTAGGCGCTGGCGATGCCCAGCGCCCCCACGAGAAGTCCCGCCAGCGAAGGGCCCACGAAGTTGGCCGTGCTGAGCGTGGCGTTGTTGAGGCTCACCGCATTCGGCACTACCGCGCGGGGCACAAGATCGGCTACTACGGCGTGACGCGAGGGCACGCTGGCGGCGAAGCTCGCGCCTGTAATCATCGAAAATATGATCAAATGCCATATCTGAATCCAATCCAGCGCCACCAGTGCGCCGATGGTCAGGGCGCCGATCAGCACCATTAGCTGGGACGCCTGAATGACGCGGCCGCGGTCCATTCTGTCGGCGAGTAGTCCGCCAATGGGTGACAGCAGGATCATGGGAATGGCCTGGAACAGCCCGAGGATTCCCAGCATCATGGGCGATTGAGTGAGCGAGATGACCAGCCACCCCTGGGCTACGGACTGCATGGAAAACGCCGACATGCTCCCCGTGTTGGCGCGCCAGAGCGCCGAATACGCGGGGTAGGCTAGCGCCGGGAAAAGCCTGTCGCGTATGCGTGTGGATATGCCCGGCCATGAAGACGGATGAGCGGCCGCGCGGGCGACGGCCGAGATGGCGCTATCCGGCTGGATGCCGAAGAATCTCATGGTCGATTTGCTGGATCAACTTCCGAAGTGGGTTATTGGCGCTGCGACCGCGTAAGGGCAATGTCGCACGGATTGGGGGCGGATGCAATGCCGAGCCTGGACAATGGGCCGCGCTCGGGTCTCCGCCGGCCCGGGACTTGACGGCGGTTTCTCGATTACGGCTCCACGCCCCGGCGCGGCAAATGCTCTGCCGGTCCTCAGCTCGCCCCGGCTAAATGTTCCGGATTACGAAATCGACCAGCACCTTGTCGAATTTACGCTGCTGGTCGGCGATGGCGGGCGTGCCCCATGACGAATCCGCGTCTACCACGACCAGCCCGTTCGTCCACATTTCCCTTACAAGGTCGAGACCTTCGAGCGCCGTGTCGTAAATCTCGTACCTTTTCCGCGTGGTCAGCCCGACGTTGTAGAAATCCCTGGTGAAGTCCAGCACTTCCGGCTTCGTGTTGCCGGTCATGATGAAGATATTCTGCTCTTCCCGCAGCGGCAGCTCGGCGGTGATATCGATTCCGTTGTAGACAGGATTGGGCGAGACGAGGAACGCGGCGCGCAGATCGGCTTCGGCGTAGAGCACCTTTACCGCCACGTTCGCGCCGGTCTTGGAACCGACAAGCCCTATTCGGACGATGTCGATGGCCTCGTCCCGCTGAACCCATTCGAGGACCGCTCTGGCGTCGATGGCGAGGTTTTGCCAGTCATCTTCGGAGAACGAATCGTGACTGACCGTCGCCCCGGCCCTCGACACGCTCTTGCCGTGACCGCGAAAGTCGATGTTGAGGACGCCGAACCCCGCGTCGTAAAGGAATTCCGCGGTCTCGGTCCAGTCCTCGCGGCTCCCGCCTGCCTCGTGCAGCATCAGGACGAGGGGGATGCTTCGCTTGCCGTTGTAGCGGTAGTAGGTTCCGGCGATCTCGAAGTCGTCGGAGGTCGTGACCACGAAATCCTGCGCCCCCTCGGTCGGACTTATGTCCGTGGCCGACTTGACCAGACCCTCAATCTCGCGAACCGACTTGCGGCCGGTTTCCACTTCCTGCAGCGACTCGCCGATAGTCTTGGGCGCATCCTCTTGTCCACATGCCGCGGCCACCGCGAGGAACGCGCCCAGAGCCAGTAACAGCAGCCTTTTCAACGACATGCCCCTCGTTCGGACAGCGTCTGCAATGACGGCCCATGGGAAGGGTCGGACCGCGTGGTTCGAGTTGCCTCAGGATTCTAGGTGAACCGCGGAGCGCCGCCAAGCCAGTGCACAGGACGAGTACACGCCAGACGACGGCTTTCTTTCTGTCAGTGCGAGCTGGTTGCATTCGGCGGCCACGCCAGCCTTCTCCCCGTGTCTTGCATGTTTCGGAGCCTATTCATCCGACGTGGTTCCTCGCGGTCCGATCGGGCAGGCCGTTTGTTCACTCCCCAACTGTCGGAAAGGCGGGCGAGGCGGTTGCGCATCAGGTCCGCGCCTACGTTCAACACCGATGGTTCCACGGCAAGTCGAGTCGCCCAACGCTGCAACTTTCAGGGCCAATCCTTCCTGTGGCGGCACTATCGGGACGGTTCTCCCGTACCCGTTGAACATTCGCGCTAAATGGCTGACATCACTCCAAACTGGCAGCAAGATTGATCCAATTCACGGTGTGGTCGGGACCGGGCTTCGACAGGCGTCGGAACAGAAGGGAGTGTGCGGGTTTTCGGGCGGGGCGTTGAGCATCCCTCGACACGCCTGATTGGCGGTTCACATTGTTTGGAATGCTCGCGAAGAGCGTAATGGAGCGTAGTTTCTTATGAACAGGCAGCAGACTGGGACCGGGCGGCTGACCCGCCGTGGAATTCTTCGCGCCGGCCTGGTTGCGGGCGCCGGCGGCGCGGGCCTGGCCGCGCTTGCGGGCTGCGGCGAAACTCAGATCGTCGAGGTTGTGAAGGAAGTTCCGGTCGAGAAGGTCGTAACGAGAGAAGTCGAAAGGGTTGTCGTCCAGGAGAAGGTTGTTACTCAGGAAAAGATCGTTACCAAAATCGTCGAAGCCATGCCGGCGAAGCGGGAGACCGTTACCGTCCGGTGGGCCAACTGGGTTGCCAGCGGCCCCCGTCTGGCGCAGTGGAACAACCTGCTCAAGCGGTTTACCCGCGAGCATTCCTACATCAAGGTTCAGAACGAGCCGAAGCCCTGGGCCCAGCATTGGGACAGTCTGGCCGTCTCGTTCCCGGCCGGAAACGCTCAGGACGTGGTGTGGTTCAGCGGCGCGACCTTCCTCAAATTTGCCGAGGATGGCGTCATCCTGCCCATCAACGAGTTCATCAAGACGGCCGGAATCAACCTGGCCGAATACTGGACCCAGGCCGACGTGTTCGACTTTCAGGGCCAGTTGCACGGCATCCCCTTCTTCCACACCATGAGCTACGTGATGATCAACCAGCGCATGTTCGAGGAGAAGGGAGTCGAGGAGCCTTCTCGCGACTGGAACGCCCCGGGCTGGACCTGGGACGACTGGCGCGAGAAATCCATGCAGCTCCAGGAAGTTGAGCCGAGCGGACGGGTAAAGGTTTGGGGCACGTGGGTCAACAGGGCGTTCGAAAACATGTTCGGCGGCCTGCTCGTAGCCAACGATGGCGACGTGATGAACCCGGCAAAGACCAAGATGACTCTTGGCGAGCCGAAATCGCGTGAAGCCATGCGCCTGATTTATCAGTTCGTTCAGGAAGACAAGATTTCGCCGATTCCGGCCGACCCGTCCACCTTTATCTCTGGCGCGCCCGACCCGTTTGCCCGTCAGGCAGTGGCCATCCGGCCCTGGAGCACTTCTTCACTCTCCAATTACATAGCGGCGCAGATTCCGTTCGACGCGGTGCCGTGGCCCACTTCGCCGAATACCGGCCATACGGGCGCCACGTTCAACGCCAACCCGAACATAGTCGCCAAGGCGACCAAGTACCCCGACGAGGCGCTGGCATTTGCGTTCTGGCTTGCCGGACCTGAGATTCAGGACTTCTTCGGCGCGTTGAAGAGCCAGATGCCGTCCTACGTCGCGGCCGCCGAAGATCCCGAGGGGGGCTGGTTGTCGCCTCCGCCGACCAGCAACTTCGTGGCCAACACAGGGCAGAAACTCGATACCACAATCGATCTCCGGTTCCACAAGTTCTGGCTTGAGTGGGTGGTCAAGATCCAGGAGGTCTTCGAGAAGACTCTGATTGGAGAGCAAGACTTCGACGAGACCATCGACGAGATGGACGTCGAAGGGCAGAAGATCCTGGAGCAGAAGTAGGCCGCGGTTAGCAGCTAGATAGTTCCTGATGCCAACGGCGTGAGGGAACCGAACCCGGGAGTGGGCCGCGGCCCACTCCCGGAGTATCTTCATCTCCGACGGCTGAAGCCGTGCTAATGCGCGTGGCGGAACTACGCGAGCAGCCGCTCGCTCCTGGGAGACTTCATTTCCGATGGCCGAAACTACGTTAACCCAGCCAACAGGCTCGCGGAGCGGAGCTAGACGGCGCGCCCTCTGGCGCAATGTCGAGGGGTACCTCTTCGCGTCGCCGTTCATCGTCGGGTTCGTGTGGTTCGCGCTTGGACCGTTTGCCGCTTCCTTGTACCTGGCTTTTACTCAGTACGAGATGAAGGCGGAGCTTCCGGCCTTTATCGGACTGCAGAATTTCCAGGACATGGCCGTGGACGCCGACCTGCGGCGCTCCCTTGTCAACACCGTCTACTACACCGTTTTTCACGTTCCGGGCACCCTGATTCTGGCGTTCTTCGTCGCGCTGCTTCTAAATCAGAAGGTCAAGGGAATGCCCCTCTACCGGACTATGTTTTTCCTGCCTTCGGTGGTGGCCGGCGTGGCGACGGCGATTCTGTGGCTGTTCCTGCTGGACACCAACTGGGGACTGATCAACACTGTTCTTACCAAGATTGGCGGCGAAGGGTGGCGGGTGCCCTGGCTTACAAGCACCCGCTGGGCCATGCCGTCGCTGATCATAATGAGCTTCTGGCGGCTCGGAGCGCCGATGATCATCTTTCTGGCGGCGCTGCAAGGGGTGCCCGAGCACCTTTACGAGGCCGCCGAAATCGACGGCGCCGGTCGCTGGGCCAAAATTCGCCACGTCACCGTTCCTCAGCTTACGCCGACGATCTTTCTGCTGACGGTTCTCAATGTCATCGGCTCGTTTCAGGTCTTTACGGACGCGTTCATCATCACGGAGGGCGGTCCCGCGGGGGCCACGCTGGTCTACCTGCTGCATCTCTACCGCAAGGCGTTCCGGAGCTTCCACATGGGCTATGGCGCCGCCATGGGCTGGTTCCTGTTCATGATCGTGCTGATTCTGACGATGATTCAACTCTGGCTGTCCAGACGTTGGGTCTACTACGAGGCGGCCTTGCCCGGGCGGAAGGTGGGCGGCGGCTAGATGGCGACCGCCACCCCGACAGACATCGCGCTGGGCGAACCCACTCGCATTCGCGACCGAACGACCGTGGTGCGGGAACGCACGAGCCGGGTAGTGGTGTACGGGATGTTAATCAGCCTGTCCGTAGTGTTCACTCTCCCGTTTCTGTGGATGGTGCTGGCCTCGCTCAAAACGCAAAGGCAGGTGTTGAGCAGCTTCGACGTTATTCCCGATCCGTGGTCCGTTGAAGGCTACGTTCGCGGTTGGACTTCGCTTCCCGTGCATAGCTTCATAACCAACAGCGTCATCTACTCGGCTTCGGTCCTGGCGGCGGTAATTTTCACATCGTCGCTAACCGCGTTCGCGTTTTCCCGCCTTCACTGGAAGGGCCGCGATTTCTGGTTCGTGCTGGCGCTTTCGACGATGATGGTCCCGCCGCAGGTCCTGTTGCTGCCGCAGTTCATCTTCTTCACGCGAATCCTCAACTGGTCCAACACGCTGCTGCCGCTCATCCTCCCGCTGGCGCTCGGACACCCGTTTTACATATTCCTGCTGCGCCAGTTCTTTCTAACGCTGCCAACCGAGCTGGATGAAGCCGCTCGCATGGATGGCGCTTCGTCCTGGGGGATCTACTGGCGCATCGTTCTGCCGCTGGCCAAGCCCGCGCTGGCGACTGTTGGTCTCTTTGCGTTCATATTCACGTGGAACGACTTTCTT
Source organism: Chloroflexota bacterium (assembly GCA_965263025.1). Classification (GTDB taxonomy): domain Bacteria; phylum Chloroflexota; class UBA11872; order UBA11872; family VXNJ01; genus JAPOVO01. The sequence goes on from OZ253578.1 coordinate 2,591,868, forward strand.
GGTCCGCTAATTTATCTGCACTCGCTGGACAGGATGACGTTTGCCGTGGGGTTGCAGCTATTCCGCGGCCAGTTCACGACCGATTTCCCGGCGCTCATGGCGATGTCCACGCTGTCGCTCATGCCCATAGTCACGATCTTCTTCTTCACGCAGAAGACTTATATCAAGGGGATTGCGCTGACCGGCATCAAGGGCTAGCGCCGGCGCGATTCCGTTTGGCGTTGGGGCTGCCGAGCCTGTTTGTTCCCCTTGACTAGATAACTCCCGGGACCTGAGGAAGTGAGGCCCCGCGAATGCGTCCATCAGGCGCAACGTCTGCCGGATTTGTCATAGAATCGAGCAAATGAGGGGAGCGAAATATAGCCACCCAGGCATTTGACACTCTAAAGACCGCCCAAACGCTTCGTGAGGCTGGGATTCAACAGGCTCACGCCGAGGCCGTGGCGAGCGCAATCGGTGGGAGAACTAACGGGAACCTCGCCACCAAGACGGACGTCGCCGCGCTGAAGGCGAACGGTGCCGCTCTGCAGACGGACGTCACGGCTCTCAAGACGGATGTCACCGCTCTGAAAACGGATGTCACGGCTCTGAAGACGGACGTCACGGCTCTCAAGACGGATGTCACGGCTCTGAAGACGGACGTCACGGCTCTCAAGACGGATGTCACGGCTCTGAAAACGGATGTCACGGCTCTGAAGACGGACGTCACGGCTCTCAAGACGGATGTCACGGCTCTGAAAACGGATGTCACGGCTCTGCAGACGGACGTCACGGCTCTGAAGACGGACGTCACGGCTCTCAAGACGGATGTCACGGCTCTGCGCGCCGAAATGAAAGCCGATTTTCAAGTTCTCTACCGCTATTTAGGGGTCATGGCCATTGGCATCGTCGGCGTCACCGTTTCTCTAATAAAACTCCTGCCCTGAGCGGCGGCGCGCCGTGAAGGGAAATGCCGACCTCAGCCTCGACCAGCAGCGTCCGGAGCGCCCGTTAACCGACGCATTGAGGGACGAACCGGAAGTGCTGGTCATCGGCGCCGGCGTCGTCGGAGTCAGCGCGGCTTATGCGCTAGCCGTTCGCGGCCGGCGCGTGGCAGTCATCGACGCCGGCCCGATCGGAGCTGGATCGTCCTACGGCAACGCGGGTCTCATCGTCCCGAGCCACAGTCTGCCGCTCGCGGTTCCCGGAATCATGAGGCAGGGCTTGCGATGGATGCTCGATCCGGAAAGTCCGTTTTACATTCGGCCTCGCCTGGACCGGGCGCTGTTTTCATGGCTTCTGAGATTTCGCGCGGCGGCCACCGAGGCAAGGGCCAGGCGCGCGGTGCCGGTTCTTGGCGGTCTCCTGCGAGCCAGCCGCGAGATCTACGATGAATGGACTTCGCTGACCGGAATGGAATGCGCCTTCGAAGCCAAGGGCGTGCTGTATCTGTATCGAACGGCGAAGGGGCTTGCGGAAGGTCGCCACGAGATAGAGATGATGGCGGAAGCGGGTCTGCATCCGCGCTTCCTGGACGAGACGGAGGTCCGCGACCTGGTTCCGCAGGTCCGGTCGGGAATGGCGGGTGGGATCAGCTTCCCGGAGGACGCCCACCTCGAACCGCATTCGTTTGTGCTGGGTCTGGCGCGTCAGGCCGAACGCGGCGGCGCGGCGTTTTTCGACCGCGCCGAAGCAATCGGCTTCGAGACCTCGGGACGCAAAATTACCGCCGTGCGGACTACCCGAGGCGACATTCACCCGAACCAGGTCGTGCTGGCTACGGGCGCGTGGACGCCCGCCGTGGCGCGCGATCTCAACCTGCGGATTCCCATCGAAGCGGCAAAAGGCTACAGCCTGACGTTTCGACGGCCAGACCCCTGCCCGGAGGTTCCGGTAATTCTTCAAGAGGCGAAAGTGGCGGTCACTCCGATGGGGCCTTTTCTGCGCTTCGCGGGAACGCTGGAGATGGCGGGCATGGACTTGTCGATCAACCAGCGGCGCGTAGGCGCCATCCGTCGGGCGCCGGCCGGCTATCTCCAAGGAATGGAGGATCTGGAGCTTCTCGAAATATGGCGAGGATTGCGTCCCTGCACGCCCGACGGGCTGCCGATTCTCGGAACCGCGGGCAAGTGGGACAACCTGATACTTGCCGCCGGACACGCCATGATCGGCATGTCGCTGGGACCGATTACGGGCGAGATCGTCGCGCAACTCGCGTGCGGCGAGACGCCCGACTTCGATCTCGAGTTGCTGGCGCCCAAAAGGTTCGACTAAAGACGAACTGAGCAGAGGCCGAGACAAACGTCCTCACAGGATCGGGAATCCAATCGGAATCTGATCGAATCGAACCGGGCGCGGCGGACGCGTGCAACATATTCCGGAACCTCATGCTTACCAGACCGGCGACGCCCACCTCCCCAATACCGTCATCGGAGCATCGCCAGAAAGACTCCGCTGATCGAGCGGCCGGGCCGGATTTCGGAGACCTTCATCTCCATATATTCGGAGTCGGGCAGCGATGCAGCCAGGTCTGGACGGGGCGCCTGGCGCCGGGAGGTTGACACTGCCGGAGGACCGCCCGGCGGCGGTTCCGGGATTGGCGCTTGCGGTGCGGCGACGTCTTCCGTTCGGTTGGGCGCGGGTTCCGCAAGGTCGCGCAAACCGTCCCTGATCGCTTCGACAGGCTCGGGACGGGCGCGCCACGAACGAGGTTGTGGATGGTGACGCACGCGTTGCGGAGAAGGTAGACCTAGAGAACAAAGCCGATACGATAGAAGTAAGAACGTGAGCGTGGCGCAGGGCTTGGTCGGACGCCTTATCCAGAAGGGGGTCGGAAGATCCCCTTCTCTTTGTCTTTCGACCGCTTTCGACTGGAGCTAGGGGCAACGCCAGTCGCGCCGCCGTCGATCGTTCTGATTGTGAGGTTGCCCTTTGCCGCCAGTAATAACGCCGCGTATTGCTACGCCGAAATCACCGAAGGAGGCCCGCGGCAATCCTCTGCATCGCGCGTACCGCCCCGCTGGAGCGGCGCTTGAACTTGCCAGATGCGGCGATGGCGAAGTGCTGATAGAAGGTCCGGCGGGCACTGGCAAAAGCAGGGCGGCGCTGGAAAAGCTGCACGCCGCCGCGCAAAAGCATTCGGGTATGAGAGGAGCCATTTTGCGGAAGACCCGCAAATCGCTTACTCAGTCGGCCATGGTCACGTTTGAGCAGAAAGTGCTCGCGCCGGGGGATGGCGTGCGGTGGCGCTCGACGACCCAAGAGTACCGATACCTCAATGGCTCTGTGCTGGTTGTGGGCGGCCTGGACGATCCGCAGAAAATCATGTCGAGCGAATACGACCTGATTTACGTGCAGGAGGCTACCGAAGCGACGGAGCACGATTGGGAGATGCTGGCTACGCGGCTTCGAAACGGCGTGATGCCATATCAGCAGCTCATGGCCGACTGCAACCCGGGCGCGCCGACCCACTGGCTAAACGAGCGGTGCAATCGTGGCGCGACCACGCGATTGCTGAGCCGCCACGAGGACAATCCGTCGGTTTCGGAGGACTATCTGAACAGGCTTCGCGCGTTGTCGGGCGTCAGGCGCACGCGGCTGTATGAAGGCCGCTGGGCGCAGACCGAGGGCACGGTGCATCAGGGCTGGAACAGCGCCACCCATGTCATCGGACGCTTCGAGCCATCCGTGGGACTCGCCGCGGGCGTGCCGCGCGACTGGGCGCGGTACTGGTCGATCGACTTCGGATTCACCAACCCGTTCGCGTGGCAGGCCTGGGCCGAGGACGGCGACGGGCGACTCTATCTATATAGAGAGATATATAGAACGCAGGTTCTGGTTGAAGATCACGCCCGATCGATTTTGAATCTGACGGCCGACGAGCCCCGGCCTCGCGTGATCGTGTGCGACCACGACGCCGAAGGCCGCGCGACGCTCGAGCGTTATCTGGGCATGGAGACGCGGCCAGCGCACAAGCGGGTGATGGAGGGCCTGCAAGCGGTGGATGCTCGACTGCGCAATGCAGGCGACGGCAAGCCAAGGCTCTTCCTGCTACGCGACTCGCTCGTTGAACGTGACCGGCGCCTGGAGGAGGCCAAGAAGCCCGGCTGCACGGAGGAGGAGATGGACTCTTATGTCTGGCGGGAGACGCGAGCCGGATTCAAGGAGGAGCCGCTAAGGCGGGATGACCATGGCAATGACGCGCTGCGCTACATGGTGGCGTATCTGGATATCCGGGCCGGGTGGGGGGCGGTTTGAGCGCCGGTTTTGGAGGGGACGCTGAAGAAATCGCCGGCGGCGGGTCATCATTGGCTTCACCGACGACTCTCAAACAGACGAAGATCGTCCCGCGGTGCATCGACTCGTACGGCCGGTATTGACCCCAGACAGAGCGTCGGATGTCGTGCGGGAGCCTAGGCAAGGAGAAGGCACACGGTCACTCGACGCTGTAACGCTCGACCGCGGCAGGGTTGAGTTCGAGGCCCAATCCGAGTTTGTCGGGGTCGGGCGCCCACTCAGGGCCGGACGGCTCCGGGAACTCCTTGTACAGAACGCGGTCCATCTCGTCGACGGTACCCAGAATCTCCACTACCAGCATGTTGGGCGTGGCGCACGCGAGATGAAGATGGACGAGCTGATACGCGTGTGACGCAACGGGGATGTTGAAAGCATCGGCCAGCTGGGCGACTTTCATCCACTCCGTAATCCCGCCCACTCTGCCAACGTCCGGCTGAGCGATGTCGACCGCCCCGCGCGACAGCAAGTCCTTGAATCCGTATTTGGTGTATTCGTGCTCGCCCGTGGCAACGGGCAGCGCGATGGCCCGGGCGACGCGCGCGAGGCCGTCGATGTCATCGGCCATAACGGGTTCTTCGAGCCAGCCAACGTCGTATTCCTGAAACCTCGGAGCGAGCTGGATGGCCTGCTTGGCGGTGTACCCGTTGTTGGCGTCGATGTAGATCTCGACGTCGTCTCCGACCGCCTTGCGGACCGCCCGTAGGCGGCTTAGATCTTCCCTGGGTCTGGACCCGAACTCCATTCCGACCTTCATCTTTACACGCCGCATCCCGCGTTCCACGTAGCCGACCTGCTCCTCGACAAGCTCTTCTTCGGTGAACGACGTCCACCCGCCGCTGCCGTAAATAGGCGTCGATTCACGGCACGGGCCTAGAAGTTTGAACAGCGGCAATCCCAGGTATTTGGCCTTCAAGTCCCAAAGGGCGATATCGACTGCCGACATGGCCTGGATTGCGACGCCCTTCCGTCCGAATCCGCGCACCTGCCAGAACATGGCTTGCCAGAGGCCCTCGATGTGCAGCGCGTCGGCGCCAAGTAGCAATGGCTTGAGGTCGTGCTCGATCACCTCTCGCACGGCGCGGCTGGCGGCCGACATGCCCATGCCCTCGAAGCCCTCATCCGTGGTGATATGCACAAAGCAGTGGCCGCCCGTACCTATGTTCTTGGCCGTGGCGTCGGCGACGGGGCGGCTGCGTGGAATGACCACCAGCGACGTGCGCACCTGGGTGATTTTCATGTTGGAATCGCTCCTGCTTCGACGGTGATTCGAGAGACTAGCAAACCCGCCGCGGAGGCGACGCTATCGGCGTGGGCGTTCGAGCGTTCGCCGCGCCAGACACTGCTGGAGGGCTGAGCGGATCAGTGTTTCGGCTTGGCCCCCGGTGCGGCGTCTTCAGATGGTGAAGTCCCGCTAGATATCCCTGGTTGTAACTACGCTCGAACTGGCTCCGAAGCGCGAACAATGCGAATGACGCCTGGTGTTCGTAAATGATGGACATTGTCTAGTATAAATAGGTGGGATGTTGGCTGATCCACAGGTTTAGCGGAGTTTGAGTAGCTGGTCAATGTCCAAGACACTGTCCAGCAGTGACGACGGTTTGGAGCACGAGGCGCTTCGCGGAAGGGCGGCGACGATTGATGGAGATATGGAGAAATCTTGCCTGAGTGGGAAGTTAGTTTCGATCTGCCGCTTGACGTCAATGATCGCACGATTCGTGACGCCCTGAAGGAATGCGAGGCGCGTCTCGACGCGATACGGGGCGTTCCAATTCAGCCTGTGATTCTTGGCGCCTTTAACACGCTCAATATCGCGCGGGCGGTTCGGGGGACGACCGGCCTCGAAGGAACCCAGGTCAGTGAGGAGGAAGTCGGGCGAATACTCGACTCTGATCGGGATGAAACAGTCTTGCCGCCCAATCGACAGCGAGAAGAACGGGAAGTGCGGAACGCCGCGGCCGTAATGGAATACGTCAAGACAGTGTTACACGGGCGTCCGGACGCGCCGCTTACCGAGGACCTGATTCGAGAAATCCACCGGCTGACGACCGACGGAATACCCTATGGGCAAAATGTCCCCGGCCAATATAGAAACCACGCCGTTCACGCCGGCTCTTACACTCCGCCCAGAGACTCCGCCGTCATTCGGTCGCTTATGGCGGACTTTATCAAGTGGTTCAACGAAGGGCCGCCGAAGGAGTGGCATCCGACTCTGGCGGCGCTCGCGGCTCACTTCTACGTCGTCAGCATTCACCCGTTCGGCGACGGCAACGGACGCGCGTCGCGCGGGGTCGAGAGCTTCCTGCTCTACCGAGCGGGTGTCAATCTGTTCGGGTTCTATTCACTTTCCAACTTCTACTACCGGCGGCGCGATGCTTATGTCGGAAAGCTCATGGAGTCTCGATTCCAGTCGAGCTCACTGACGCCGTTCCTTAGATTCGCCCTCGACGGACTCGTCGATGAGATTCGAACCGTTCAGGCTCAGATGGTCGAAATGATGAAGCGAATCGCATTTCGCGATTACGCTCGCGAGACACTGGAAAGAGAACCTCGGCTTGGCCCCCGGCGCCGCGAGCGCCTGCTTCATCTACTGCAAGCGCTGAGCCAGTTGAAGATACCGCTTTACGCGCGGCAGGAACCTGAGACCATCGACGCGCTAGTCTTCGGACAATATCGCAAGCTCAGTCGCAAAACGCTGCAACGCGACATCGGTCTTCTCGACAAACACGGCTTGCTGACTCTTGAGGATGGCAAGATCGACGCGAATATCGATGTGATGGACAAGTTCACCGCGAAGAACCTGCATATCTAACGAGATATCACCGGCGGCCATCTTGTCGAAGGCGGCCTGGAGGTGGTTATCAGGCCGGCAGCAGCTTAATGAGTGTGACGGTCAATCCGACCGTAAATACCACTGAGCCGGTCAGCATACCGAAAGTCCATTTGAAGAGGCGGAGTTCCCGATCGACAAGGCTCTGCTTCAATCCTTGAATCTCCCTCTTTAGCCCTTCAACGTCACTTCTTACAACCTCAAGGTCCTCCTTGGTTGCAATACCCTTAAGGTCTTCTTTGGTTGCGAACCGCTCGAAGTCTTCCTTGGTCGCAAAACCCTCAAGGCCCCTTCCGATTTCCTCGACGTCGGCCTTGGTGACGCGCTCGCCGTTGATCGCGGCGCCGATAATCTGAACCAGCGCCTCGGCCTTGGGCGTCGAGGTTCCCGCCGCCTCAAGCGTCTTTACAGCTCTGTGCGTGTCAAAGGCCACGGCCATTGAGGTACTTTCCCAGGTTGCATCTTCTAGTGTCTGCGCAGCTTGTCAGGATTTCAGGCGATTCTAGAGGCTTCGCGCGGCCAGGTCCTGGCAGCGTCCTTCGAACCCTGTGAGATGGCAATAGCGATCCCCAGCGCCGAGCCTGTGGAAAGCGTCTGTAGCCCCGAGTGTCGGTGTGCGGAACACGCCGCCGCCGCCGCTTTTTTTAGAGCAGGTTGTGGACGATGGCGAAATCGGCTCATAACTTGGAATCTAGATAGCTGTGGGGGCTAGCAATGAGGATTCGTGGACACAAAAACGCTTACGGCTCCCATCGAGCTTATGGAGAACGGCCCCGAAGGCGCCGTAGTCGCCAGGATCGCCACCCTCGACGTGGTCGACCGCGACGGCGATCTGACGGTGTCCGGCGCGTTCGGCTCGGTTGAGGACATAAAGGTCTCGCCTTTCAACCACTCAAGCGCCTATGGAGGCGCGTTGCCGGTTGGGGTGGGAAAGGTATTCGAGCGGGGCGGCGCGGCTTTCTTCCAGGGTCTGCTCTTTCTGGACACCTTCGGAGGTCGGGAGCTGCACACCACCCTGAAACGGCTCAGCCAGGCTGGCGCGCCTTCGGAGTGGTCGTATGGATTCGAGGTCGTCGAGTCCGAGGACGCCATGCGCCGCGGTCAGAGGGTTCGCGTGCTCAAGCGGCTTGCGCTGTTCGAAGTCTCGCCCGTTCTTCGCGGAGCGGGAATCGGAACGCGCACGGTGAGCGTGAAGTCGGGCGTGCATGAGGCGGCGGCGCGTTCCGCGGCGATGCCCGTGGATTCCCGCTTTCGCGCGAATGACGAGGGGGTTTACGGGGATGACGGAGCGGGCGGCGCTGGACCGACCGGTCTCCCCGCGCCGCCCCTGTCTCGCGGGGGCCGCGTGGAGCTGCCCGAACACCGTCGGCTGTCGGCTCTCGCCCACGGTAAGCAGCGCGGCGGGCAGTCCAGTTTCGTCCGGCAAGCATCTATGGAAGCGAACCTGGACTTTGCGATGTTGCAGGTAATTGAAGCTCGAATGGCGGGCGTGGATATTTTGCCGAGGCTCGGCACGGAGGTTTAGAGGATATGGCTGCAGGAATTCGAGTGATGCGCGACGAGCTGACCGCCAGGCGCGAACAGCTTCACGGCATTTTCGAGGAAGCCAAGGATGGAGAATCGTACGACTACGAACGAGTGAGATCGATCGTGGGCGGACCCGAAGCCGTTCGCGACGAGGTGAAACGCCGGACGGAGGAGATCGACGAGCTCGCAACGAAGCTCGACGACGCCGTCGAAGCGGCGCGGGCCGCCGAGAACAACCGGCGCGCGCTCGAAGAGGACCGTCGGCCCTTTGCGGCGCCGCCTCACCCGGCGGCGATCGGCGATATTCGAGCTGCTCAGCCCAAGAGTCTGGGCCGGCTGTTCGTGGAGTCCGACGCCTACAAGGGCATGGTCGGGATGAACGGCCCGGCGTCGGTTCTCGACATCGGCGCCAGAGAATTCAAAGCGTTATTCCAGACCGGCGCCGGCTGGTCGCCGGAGTCGCTTCGCGAGGGGCGTGTCGAGCTGAAGCCTGAGCGTCCGGTCACGGTGCTCAATTTCATTCCCACGTCGCCGACTAACCAGAACTCCGTGAAGTACATGGAGGAGACCACCTTCGGCAACGCGGCGGTGGAGAAGGCCGAGGCTGCCGTGTATCCCGAGGCGACGCTGGCGCTGACGGAAAAATCACAGTCCGTCCAGAAGATAGCGGTCTTCCTGCCAGTAACCGACGAACAGCTCGAAGATGAAGAGCAGGCCGAGGGCTATGTCAACGACCGGCTGGCCTTCATGCTCCAGCAGCGTCTTGACTTGCAAGTGCTCCGGGGCGACGGCAGCGCCCCCAATCTGCTCGGCACCAACAACGTTACCGGCATTCAGACGCAGGCCAAGGGGACGGACCCAACGCCCGACGCCTTCTACAAGCTCTTTAGAAAAATCCGGTCAGACGGCTTCGCGGAGCCGAGCGTGGTGTTTGTCCACCCGAACGATTGGGAGAGCATCCGCCTGCTGCGCACCGCCGACGGCGTCTACATCTGGGGGTCTCCCAGCGAGCCCGGGACAGAGCGAATCTGGGGCGTTCGCGTGGTACAGACCACTGCCGCGGCCCAGAACGCGGCAACCGCCGGCGACTATGCGACCTATTCGGCGCTCCGCGTCAAGCGAGGTGTCGAGATGAGGGTGAGCGATTCGCACTCGACCTATTTCGTCGAGGGCAAACAGGCGATCCGCGCCGACCTTAGAGCGGCGGTCGTCCACTACCGGCCCAAGGCGTTCGGAACCGTAACGGGGATCTAAGAGATGGCGCGAACGATCAAGATCGAAATCCTCGACGGCGGCGCCCGGCGAGTCAGGCTCAAGGAAAAGGCGTGGCTGAGCGACCAGGGGACGCCCGTCCCCGACGGGGACCCGCGCGCGGTGTTCCTCATCGGGCCGGCGGGCCGGGAGTTCACCTGGCGCGAAGCGGTTGCGTTCGGGCTTGTTGAAGACCCTTCTAGGCAAGATCAAGGCAGGGGTTCATAGATGGGAATCATTCAGGGCGGGAAGGTCATCGAGGGCGCGTTGGAGCGGCCGGTTCAGGACGTTGCGTTCACGATCGGCCCGCAAGCCTCGAACGTCGTCAACGTGGCTATCCGGATTCAGCTTGGCGGCCAGGCCGTCAACCGGCGGGTGCGGGGCGAGTTCTATCTGTCCGACGACGCGAACGGCGACTCGCTTACCGCCACCGCTCCGAGCGACGGCTTGGCGATCGGGACCGACGGCGTAATCCTCAGCGAGCACACGCCCGCCAAGCACTTCACCGCGATATCCGAAGCCGACGGCGGCATTGACATCAACATCGGCCATCGCGGAACCAGGACCTGGCGTTTGATCGCGGTGCTCGGCAGCGGCCGAATCAAACCCAGCGCCGCAATCAGGTTCGAATGATGAACATTCGAGACTTGGGAGCGGTGTCACCAACCTTCGAAGAGCCCGGCGGCGCGCCGCGGACAGCCCCCATCCGGGGCCGCCGCCGCGCTCGATCTCCGCGCCGGAACGGCGCCCGGCTCCGGGAAGCCCGCGCCGCGGGAGCAGCCAGTTGGCCGTAACCGACGCATACGCCTCGGCTCCGGTCTACCGCAAGCTCATCTCCAAGACCGACTCCGCCGAGGACGCCGAGATCGATACCGACCTCAAAGCGGTGTCGCGGTATCTGGACAGAATTCTGGGCCGGTTCTTCACCAGGGACGTCGGCGCCACGGCGCGCATCTTCGCGCGCGAACCGCGGGGCGATCCGCGCCTTCTCTGGGTGGACGACCTGGCGGTCGCTCCCACGTCGATAAAGATCGACGAAAACGGCGACGGCGGCTTCGCCGGCGAAACCGCGCTGGCGGCGGCCGACTTCGAGCTCTGGCCGCTCAACGCCGGCAAGGGGCCCGAACCGCGCCCGTGGACGATGATCCATTTGCCTCGTTCGCGCGGCAGGACGGGGTGGCCGGCGGGCCGCCGGGTGGAAGTCACCGCCCAATGGGGCTGGCCGGCCATACCCGACGCCGTCGCCAGGGCCACGGTGCACCTGACGGCGATCCTGCGGCTGGAAACGCCCAGGGCCACCATGCGGGTACCCGAGCTGGGCGACGCGTTTGAGGCGAGCCGCGAGGCGCAAGGCATCGTGCGAGAGCTGGCCGGGGCGTACCGGCGGTTGCGGTTCTGATGGCCGGGAGAAGGCTCGGAATCGAAATCGCCGGACTCGACCGGATTTCGAGAAACCTCAACCGGAGCCTGGTCGAACGGCCTTTGGCCGGTCTACTGCGCGCGGCCGCCGCCGCCGCCAGGCGGGTCGCCAGTCAAAGAGCGCCCCGCGACACCGGCGCGCTGGCGCGCGGCATCACTTCGCGGACCCGCTCGCAAATGGCGATGGTCGGATCGACCCTGTCCTACGCCCGGGCCGTGGAAGAGGGTGCGCGCCCCGGCGGAGAGGGGCGGTTCTTCATGCGGGCCGCGGCGGACCACGTTCAACGCGAAATGCCGCGCCGGCTCGACGACATGGGCCGCGCCATACGCGCCCGGTGGTCGAGCTAGCGGGCCTCCACGCGGCGGCCGCTCGCTGCCGCGCGGATCGCGGGCTTTTCATGGAAAAAGGGTGGTGGAACTAATGAACATCCGCGCGGCGCTCGAGCGCCTGGTTTTGATTCAAAGCGGGCTTTCGATCAAGGATCCCGCATCGGTCTCAATCAGCGTGGCATACAAATATGTCCCAAGGCAGGACGCCGCGCTGCCAGACACGCCGTGCTGGCTCAACGACTGGGCCCTGATAAGCGAAGAGCGGCACATCGACATGCGAATCCAGTTCTACACGGTTCACATGCAGCTTTTCGTCAAGGACGCCGACCAGGACCAGGCTGCGGACATCGCGAGCGCCTTCATGGAAAAGACCGTGGAGGCGCTCGACGCCGACGTCAGCCTCGCCGGAGCGGTTACCCGGCAGAGTCTGCGCGGCGGCGAGCCGACGCTGGTCCGCCTGGAGCGCGCCGGGCAGTCGTACATAGGGCTCGATCTGTTTCTCGATCTGGAAATGAAGGAGGCCGGGAGCTTCTCCTGAGCATGTCGAAAGGAGTTTGGCTGATGTGGCAATACGTGCGCGGCGGGCAGCGTCCGCCGGGCCTTCCGCCGCGAGATCTGACGGCGGCTGAGTTTGGCGCTCTGCCGGCGGGAATGAGGAGAGCTGTCGAGGACTCCCCCTTGTGCAAGCGACGGGCAAACAGGCGCGATAACTCGCAAGAGAAAGGAGCGGATGCCTGATGGGTTCGGCAATCAAGTCGGCGACAAAGATACAGGTTGGCAGGGAAACAACCCGCGGAACGGCGGTGGCCGCGGTGAGGCGGATAGTCACCCCGCGGGCAACCTACCGCCGCCAGGAGACGTTCGAGCACTTCGAAGAAGACATGGACGGCCTGCTGACGCGGTCGTCGCGGGCGCCGCTCAACACCCGCAACGGCACGGAACTGGAAATCGGCGGCTTTCCGCTCGACTTCGAGCAGATCCTGCTGCCCCTGCTTTCGGGGGTTGAAGGCGGGGTCACGCCCAGCAGCCCGGGCACAGGCAAGGCGCGGTTGTGGACGTTCAAGCCCAGCGTATCCGCCGACCCCGCGCCAGATACCTTCACGGTCGAGTTCGAGGAGTCGGACTTTTCGAGCAACGCCGCGATGGAGGCCGCTTACGCGTTTACCACCGAGCTCGATATCACCGGCGGCGACGAGGGAGCGCCGGAAGCCAGATTCGTCATGACGGCCCGCAAAACGTCCGACGCTGACAAGACGTCCGGACTTTCCCTGCCCAGCGTCAACCCGGCGGCCAACCCTCGCTGGTCGGTCTACGTCGACGACGCCTGGGCCGATCTGGGCAGTACCAGGATCAGCGGTCAGGTGTACGGGTTCACCTGGAAGCTCAGCGAGTTCCTGCGGCCCGGCTACTATCTCGACAATCGCGCCGACCTGGATTTCAGCAAGTACGAGTTCGGCAGGCGCCGGGTCGAACTCTCGCTCGACGTCGTGCACGATCCAGCCAGCTCGGCGCTCGTCCAGACGGAGGAGGCGCACAAGAGCCAGGGGACCGCGCGCTTCGTTCGCGTCGAGATCACCGGCCCGGCGTTTGCGTCCCCGGACAATGCACTCAACCGCTTCGTGCGGCTCGACGGCGCTTTCAGGCACATGGACGGCTCGATGGAGGAGCGCGGCGGCGACCGCGAAGGGCTCCTCTCGACCCAGCTCGTGCTCCAGGGCGCCTACGACTCCGTCGAAGCCCAGGACGTGCGGATAGCCGTGCAAAACGATCTCGATTCATTTCCGTAGAAGGAGTAATCAATTGCTTACCCACAGATCCAATCTCACCGAGCAGGCGGCCATCCCGCACGAGCCGGGCGAGTGGATGAAGTTCCGCGCGCTTTCGTGGCGTGACTTGCAAGCCGCTCGGGAGGCGCACATGGCCCGGGCGCTCCGGCAGGTGGCCGGACTGCTGCCCCAGGCGTTGGAAGTCTTGCAGGACCAGAGCGTCCAGCTAGGCGCCTCGGTCGACCAGTTCGATCGGGCCGTCATGCTCCGTTCCGGCATAGCCGCGTGGTCTTACGGCGACCCTGTTTCCCCCGAGGCCGTGGATCGTCTGGACCCGAGAACGGCGGACTGGGCGTTTGCGGAGATCGTCCAGCGAAACGTAATCGCGAGCGCCGAGGGGGAAGGCTAGCGGCCCGCCTTCGCCGCTTTTACCGCGGAGACGGAGGCTGGCCGGCGGACCTGCTGGACGTTCTGCTTTGCGACCGGATGAGGATTAGCTGGCGCGAGCTCCAGTCCACGCCGGCGTATCTCGTGCAGGGATTCATTCTGGCGATGCGCGCCGAGGGAGCGGTAGCCGAGCAGACCCGCCGCGCCGCCGAGCGGGACGCCAGGCGGAGGTAGCGCCGGGCGCTCACGCGAGACTCCTTCCTCTCAACGGGCAGGGGCGGATTTCAAATCCGCCCCTGCTTTATTTCACGAACGGTAGAGGAACGCGGACGTTCGGGATCTCAGGCTATGGCACTGGGCATGAAGCATGGCTGGGCTGGAGCGGTAATGGAGCCTAACGGGGTCTGAGTGAGGGCTGGTTCCGAGCAAACGAGAATGACGAAACTGCAGAAGCTGCAAGTGGTGTTGACCATGGTCATTCTAATACTGATCGCGTACAAGTATGGGGGCAGTCTCGCGTCGTGTAATACGTGCCCCACGCCGGAGCAGGCCGCTTACTTCACGCAACAGCGGGAGGCGGCGGCGAGGACATGGTAAATCCGGAAGCTCCCGCCGGAACCGAGCAGCATCAACGCGCCACGGTTCGGTATTCGGAGGGTCAGGTCGAGGCCAACGAGATGCTTTGGCAGGCTGTACTCGCTCAAGACGCGGAGCAGATATACCGGGCGAATGCGAGGCGTCGAGATGCCGATCGGCTGCTTGGGGAAATTGTTTCAATAAGAGCCGGCTTCTGCGAATGACCGGTCGGGTTCTTCCCACCGTCTCGAACGTCCTGTAACCACAGCCTGGCTCAATTCGCACATCAGGGTTGCTGATCACGCCTGAGTTCACGCCCCACAATGTCTGAAATTCTTTCACACGAACAGTAGACGCACATAGGTGCGTCTGCCGTGTGTAGCATAGTTCGATCGGAGCGGTAACTGAGTCTGACAGAGGCCTCAATGAGCGGCGATTCAACGCCAGCGCCACTGACGAAGTGGCGGAAGCTATATCTGCTGATGTGCGGCGTTCTTGTTGTGATATCTGTGTCCAGGATTGTGTTCAATACCGCCTCATGCGGGGCGTGCCCCACGCAGGAGCAGGCCGCTTACTTCACGCAACAGCGGGAGGCGGCGGCGAGGTTTCTGGCGGCGGACAGGGATTTGGTGAGATTGGTCGACGACGTGGAGCAATCGCCGGGATCGTTGCAAGACGAGCGGTGGCGGCTGAGGGATATTTTGGACAGGATGACCTTCGCCGCCGAGGACATGGTAAATCCGGAAGCTCCCGCTGGAACCGAGCAACATCAACGCGCCACGGTTCGGTATTCGGAGGGCCAGATCGCGGCTAACGAGCTCTTCTGGCAAGGCGCGCTGGCTGAAAACGCGGAATTGATATACCGGGCGAATGCGAGGCGTCGGGATGCCGATCGGCTGCTTGCGCAAATCATGGCGATAAGAGCCAGCTTCTGCCAGTGAATGCGTATTTACACTAGCCGCTAGCGGGCGAGCGAGCGAATCCGGTTCCTGTTCCTTGCCTGACTTCTCCGCCTGCCTTGGTTCCGAACATCCCATAACGACAGCCTGACTCGGCAGGCGCGCCAGACTTCCTGGTCACCGCTGAAGCGCCGTCCGCGGCGTCCTGGACTTTTTGCCACGAACAGTAGACGAACGCAATTCGGGCTGATGGACTTGATATGTCGCGGCGGTTGCGGAGAGGCCGGCGCGGAAACCCTCCGCCTTCCAGCGACGCGCGACAGGTCGGTGGAGCTACTGAGAGAGGAGGAGCCGAATGCTCGCCCTGAACACAACCGAACTGATGATAGTCATCAAGGCCAGGAACGAAGCCGCCAACGTCCTCAAGGAGGTCGAAGACCAGCTCCGGCTTATCGTCGAGGCCGCCCAGGCGGCAAAGGAGGCGATTTGCCAGATCGGGGCCTCGGACTGCCCTGCGGGCGTGAGCGAGACTGCGCGGGAAGCAAACGGGCTGGCGTCCGTCGGCGCGTTGGTGTGGCTGAACTGGGACGCGATCGTGGCGACCGGCAATACGGTGCTCGACTGGTTTCAGCAGAAGATGCTGCCGTTCTTTACGGGCCTGCCCGAGCAGCTTGGCGGTGTCTTCCAAGATGTAGCCGCCACTGTAGCCGGCGCCGTGAACGAGGTGATCACCACGGTCGAGGCGATGGCGAACAGCGTGATTGGCGCGATCAACGCGATTATCCAGGCATGGAACAGCTTCGAATTGAAGATGGGCGGGCAGACGTTCCTTGCCGGCACGCCGTTTGAGAAAAAGATTCCTTCTGTCACGATCGGCACGCCCGACAGCCCATTGATCCCGACAATCTCAATACCGCGAGTCGCCATCCCCGCCGCCGGCGATGTGACCGGCGGGGCGGATATCGGCATTCCCGCTTTCGCCGCCGGCGGCATTGTCCGGCGCCCGACCTTCGCGCTGCTGGGTGAGTCTGGCCCCGAAGCCGTCATCCCGCTAAACGGCGGCCGGAGGGTCGGGATCGCGCCCACGATCAACGTAACGGTCGTCAATCGCGGAACGATAGTGCACGACCGGCAGTTTGTGGACCTCGTGGCGCGCGCCTGGCACGTCGCGCAGAGACAGGGGAGGGTGCGCTAATGGCCGGACTGGCGGTCGAGCTTGCGGTCGACCGGAATGGCGACGGCGACTTTTTGGACCCCGCGGAGAACGTGACCGCGGACGTGCTGGCCTCGACGGGTATACGGGTCTATCGCGGCAACGACTCGGCGCGCGCCATGGCGCCGCCGCGAATCGGCGATCTGCAAGCCGAGCTGAATAACCGCGGCGGCGGGTATTCGCCGGGATCGACCCTTCGACAGGCTCCGGGCGGCCCGCTCCAGGCCGGCGCCGCCGTCCGCCTCAGGGTGGAAAAGGCCAATCTCTGGCGCGGCAATCTGGAGCGGCCCGTGCGGCATCCCGAATGGGAGCGGCAGTCCACCGAGCTGGCGGCCCTCGGAATCGCCGCACGGCTCAAGGGGGTCAACGTCTCCACCGCGCTCTACGAAAACATCCCGGTGGACGCGGCCGTCAACCACGTGCTCGACGCCGCCGGCTGGCCCCAGGCGGCGCGGTCGCTCGCCGCCGCCAGGACGACGCTCGAGTGGTTCTGGGCCGACGCGGAGGACGCCTGGGAACTGCTGCTTTCGCTTTACTACACCGAAGGGCCGGGCGCGATGCTGTTCGAAGGGCGCGACGGGAAGATCGTCTTCCGCGGCCGCCACCACTTTTTCACGTCGTACGGATCGACCGCGGTCCAGACGACGGTCCGATCCACCGGGGCCTCGCCGCAAATAACCGGCGGCTTCGAGCACGACTACGGCATCGAGCACATAGTCAACGAGGCTGTCATAAAAATCGCGCGCCGTTCGGCCAAAGCGGCCGAGACGGTTTGGAGTCTCGGCGACCCGCTGGAGCTGGCCCCGAATGAAGTCCGCAAGTTCAACGCGCGCGGCGCCTCGGGCAATCCCTTCAAAGACGCTCTGCCGCCGGTGGAGGGGACGGACTACGCCCTGACCGCCGGCGGTCTCTCGTCCGTGAGCCTGGACCGAACCT
This sequence comes from Chloroflexota bacterium, assembly GCA_965263025.1. GTDB lineage: Bacteria > Chloroflexota > UBA11872 > UBA11872 > VXNJ01 > JAPOVO01. Next base: position 2,609,274 of record OZ253578.1, read on the forward strand.
CCGGCGCGTCGACGGAGCTGACGTTGACCGCCGAGGCCGGCGGGGCGACCGTGACCGACCTGGGTATGCGAGCGAGTCCGGTGACCCTGGACGGCGAGACTCTTGTGACTAACAGGACCGACGCGAGCGCGTCGATAGCCAGGCACGGCAAGCGGACGCTGCCCTCGGACTATGCGATAAGACCGGAAATCTCCCGGAACGTGGCGCAGGACCTGGCCGACGCGATAGCGGGTTGGTACAAGGAGGGTCGCCAACGGGTGGCGGCGCCGCTGATCAACAGCGATACAGCCACCCAGTCCGCCCAGCTTGCCCGCAATCTCGGCGACCGGATTCGAATTGAAGCCGAGTCGGGCAACTATGACATCGACCAGGACTTCCATGTCCTCGGAATCAGCCACGAGATTCTCAACCAGCGCGTCCTGCGCACCGTGTGGCACTGCGAGGAGGCCAGCGACAACGTGTACGCGGCGTGGGGCGCTGGGCAATGGGGCCGGCCCCTGTGGGGGTTTTAGAGATGCCTGTTCGCAGAGCCCACGGCCAGACCGGACCGGTGCACACTGGCGCGACCTACGCCGAGTACGTCGCGGGACTCCTGACCGGGATCGCCGCGTCGCGAGGCATGGCGCTGCCGCTGCCCGATCCGGACGATCCCGCCGAAATCAGCGATGCGCCGCCCGCGCGCTCGGTCTTTCTGCACGAAGACAGATGGCTGGTCCAGTGCCCGGACTGCGCCCGCGACTGCTCGCTCGTCTGGCCGGTCGAGCGGCTGTATATGTGCCCGGCGTGCTGGAACGCCGCGCGGGGTGGGTTGTATCTGCGCCTCGCCTTGCCCGACGAGTGGGGGCGAGTGGGCCGCGAAGCGGGCCGCGCCGCCGATCCGCGTCTTCGTAACTGGATACCGGCCGGGGCCGGCTTGAAGGGCGCGCTGGCGTCGGAACCTGAGCAGACGGCCGCCGAGATCATCAACGAGTTTTTGAGGTACGACTGATGGCATACGCTCTACCGCCCATAGCCGTAACGGGCGAGATTATTACCGCGGCGTGGGGGAACGACGTTCGCGACTCGCTCGCCTATCTGGAGAGCGGCGCGTTCCACGTCTCCGCCACCGCGCCCGCGAGCCCGAAAACGCACGATCTGTGGTTCGACACCACGGCCAGGAAGCTCAAGGCGTATGGAACCCAAAAGATCGTGCTCACCATCAAGGATGGCGATGACAAAATCCGGTTTTTCGACATCGAGGCCGGCGCCTATATGACCGACCGTGAGATCTTGCTGGGATCGGGCGTGTGGTACTCGCTCGCCGCCACCGCCACGCGCATCTATGCGGTCAACTCGCATAACACAGACAGCCTGCGCGTGTACGACCACCAAGGCGTACGGAAGAACTCCGAGGAGTTTAGCCTCTCGGCTTCGACGCGCACCGCCGGCCTGGTCGCTACGTCCACGCGACTCATCGCGCTAGACGACAACGACAACCGCATCGATTTCTACGACTACTCCGGAGCGTCGCATGGGGGAGAGGTCATCTCCGTTGGTCCGGGCGACTGGGTGGGAATGTGCGCGAACGATACTCATTTTTGGGCTGTGCGAGCGAACACCAACCTCGCGGCCGCCTGGACTCTCGCGCGTGCGCGCACGTCGAGCGAAGACATCTCGCTCGGCTCCGGTACCTGGGAGGGCGCCGCCGCCGACAATGACCGCCTGTATTTTCTGAATGATACGGGGACAGACAATATCCGCGTCTACGACCACGACGGCGACCGCCGTGCGAGCGAGGAGTTCACCTTGTCCGGGGGAGACTTCGGCGGCATAGCCATGCTGCCGGGCGAGGCCTGGTACTCGCTGTGAGAGTCCCCGGCGGTGACGAAGGCCTGCGGTTCTGCCGTGAGTTCTCCGAGTTTCGGGGCGCGGTCGGCAGCGACATCCGCCACATCGAGGAGCGCATCGGCGGCCTGGAAGCGCTCATCCGCGACGGTCACGCCCACCAGCGCGACGGCCTGGAAAAGCTGCACGCCCGCGTCTCCGAGCGGGCTACGGCGCGGGGCGTCGAGGCGCTTTCCGTCCGTCTCGATCGCATCGAAGACCGTATCGGCGGGCTGGAGCGGGCAAAGGCCAAGGTGTGGGGCGCGCTCGGCTTGGTCACCCTCGCCGCCGCCGTTGCGGCGAGCCTCGGCGCCTTCGTGCGGTGAAGCGGAACGGACATCTGATACCCAGCCATCACAAAGCGGAGGCGAGAGAACAATGATCGAACCGATAGACGCGCCGGTGTCCCAGGAGTGGGGCCTGACCCGGTTCGCCCGCGACAATTCCCACGTGTATCCCACGCCCGGCCATTGCGGCCGCGACTACGCGTCGTCCCACGGAACCAGGGTGTGCGCCCCGAAGACGGCGTGGTTGCGCACGTCGGACCTACCGATATCCTGGCCTGGGGCTACGTGGTCTCGATGGTTGCGTCCGAACGGCAACATTTTTTCTGCCATCTTCAATCCGATTCCGCCGTCGTCGCCGAGGGCGATCAGGTCAGGGCGGGCGATCTCATGGCCAGGTCCGGCGGTACGCCCAACTGGCCGCCGCACCTGCATTGGGAGATTCGCGGCGGTGGGCCGGACGTAATGAACGGCTCCATCGACCCCCGCGCGCTGCTGCATCCCGACCGTTACGTGAAGGCCGCGCTGCGAGACTACGCCAGAGCGGCCGCGGAGCGGGCGGGGATCGAGCCTCTGACATTCGCGTGGCAGATCACGCGGGAGTCGGGCTGGAAAATGTACGCGCACAGCCCGGCCGGGGCTATCGGCATAGCGCAGATAGTCCCGCGCTGGCACCCGACCGTAAACGCCTGGGACGCCTACGCCGCGCTTGACTACGCGGCGGCTCTCATGGCAAGCCATCTAAGCGAATTCGGTTCCTACGAGCTCGCGCTGGCGGCGTAAAACGCCGGTCCGACCGCGGTGAGACGCTATGGCGGCGTGCCCCCGTTTTCAGAGACTCGCAACTACGTGAACTCGATCCTGGGCGAGCGGAAGGCCGCGTCCGTTCCGGGCTCGGTTGAAGGGCCGGTCGGTAGCGTCTACGACGATCCCGACTTCTGGCTGAAGGCCAACTGGGAGGAGCTGGCGCAGACGGCCATCCAGATAGTCAATCGCGCCAGGGTGGGCGTCACGCCCTCGGACGACGAGAGCCGCTTTGTGAACAACCGCTACAAGGACCTGATCGACGACTGGCCCCGATTGATGGAAGCCGAAAAGCAAAGGACGGAGGTGAATGTATGAATCAGCGCGTGCGCGACTGGCTTACCGTGTTCCTGGTTGTCTGGATAAGCCTGATGCTCGGCGTCGCCTTCTGGCTCGAGCCCCAGCTTCGCAAGGAGATACTGACGGCGGTAATAGCTTGGGGCGCGTCGATTTACGTGTTCTTCTTCAGGAGCAAGAGCTCCCCCGCGGGCTGATCGGACTTTGAGTCCGGTCGGCTTCCACCGGGACCGGCGTGATGTCCGTCGTCACGGGCGCCGCCGCAGGGCGGCGGATACGAGCAGAGCCGGGATGAAGGTGATAAACGTTAGCGCGATGGCTATGTCGGTCATGAGCGCCGGCCAGCGCCAGTCGGTTGAAAACAAATGCCACATCGCCTGGAGTTTGCTGCGCGTTGGCTCGGATGCGCTGTAGGCCACGAACTCGATGTTCTGGTCGGGCCAGGTCAGCGCGCCGTCAACCCAGAGCCGCCCGTCTTCGTACCGGTTCGTCTTCGTCGCTCCTATCCGGAGATGGGCCCGAGGTCCAACATCGGCCACCAGTTGCAAGGCCAGCGGGCGGCCTTCGGCTTCGACAAGCGGCGGAAAATCAATGCTCTCCCAGCGCGGATAATCTCGCGCGGCAACCTCCATGCGCCCTTCGCGCCGTACGCGTGGTTCGGCATTGCTGGTCATCCCGAGCTTGTCGAGAGACATCATGCGCCATATCAGGATTCCCGAACGGCTCTGAGGGGCGCGGTTCGTAATGCGCAGATCGAAGCGGGCGGGCGGCGCGGGAAGCACCCCCAGCTCCTGGATGACAGAGTGTTTGTCGTAGAGGATTATGGGAAAGGCGCCTATGGAGGTCAGGGCGCTTGCGTTGACGAACGGCGCGCGAAACAGCAACGCCACCGCGAGGCCGCCAAGCACCGCGACGGCGGCCATCGACCCGAACAGCGGCCGGAGCGGGCATAGCCCCGAATACGCGCCGGACGGTGTTCGTGAAACCGCCTCCCTCCCAAGCGCGATGCCCGCGCCGAGGCCGATTAACAGAGTCCCGCCGAACTCCAGGGTCTCTTCGAGCATGATCTCCAGCATCTCAGCCCGACCGGCGAACAGCAACAGGTAACTCGCCTCATGCGCAACGGCAAGCAGCCAGGCGGCAAAGCCCAGGATCAACGGCGCGCGCGCCGCCCGGTCTGACAGCCCCTTATGGACGAACCACCACATCGCCGCCGCGAACGCGGCGATCAGCGGGCTCAGCACCACGGGCCAGAGATATTGGTTGTTGGGAATGCCGAACACTTCGCGGCCGAGGGCGAGCGTGCGCACAATGTGGAACTCGGATACCTCGTCCCAGGCAAGATAAGCCAACGCCGCCGCCAGCGCGGCCCAGCCGCCGATGGCGGTCCAGCCTGAGCCCTTGCGATGGCTCACGACGACGTTCGCGAACGCCAGCAGCGCCGCGATCAGCAGGGCCGTCGCGGAGACCGCGTTGGCAAGGCTTCCCTCTACGTCGTGGTTCAGGTGCCGCGAAATGGCGTCGGGCGGGAGCAGGTCGGGCAACGCCAGGCTGACGAGTCGCGGAACGACGATCAGCCCCCACCAGAACGCCACCGCGCCCAAAAGCAGCGCCCGGCCAGCCCACTCCGCCAGCCGCCAGCCCTGACTAGCCGTCATGCCTCAGGCGCCCAGGCCAGACGGCGCTCCGCTAGTTCCGTGGACGATCGGTGACCATAAAGCGGGGAGCGGCGCCGCCGCCGGAGTGCGATCGACATATCCGCCTATGATAAATCGCAACCAATGCCGCCCGGCGCTATTCGCCTGGCCAGCCAGCCAGCTCTCATCTTGCGGTTCGAGCCGCGAGATCGCGGCTGTCGGTCCAGCGAGACTGCTTGCTGAACTGGCGCTTTGGCGCGACTATTCTGTATTGTTGCTAGGGAGTCTTTCTTGGGTGAGCATCCACGAGCAGGATCTGAAATCGCATGACCTACTTCATCACCGAGCCTTGCATCGGCACCAAGGACGCTTCGTGCGTGGACGTTTGCCCTGTGGACTGCATTCATCCAACTCAGGACGCGCCCGAATTCGAGGCAGCCGAAATGCTGTACATCGATCCCGACGAATGTATCGATTGCGGCGCATGTGAGCCGGTTTGCCCGGTCGAAGCCATCTACCCCGACTTCGATCTACCCGACGACATGGCCAAATACGCCGACATAAACATCGACTACTTCAAGAACTAGCCAGGCCCGGCCGCTATCCGGCCGGCGGGCTGTTGCCGTGGCATATCGCCTTTATATGGATATATGGCGAACGGCGCGTCCGGGCCACGCGGAAACGGACTCCGACCCCCTGATCCCGATTTGCGCCCGACAGGGCAAAATACAGCATCGCTCTCGCGAGATCGAGTTGACATAATCGAGGCGGGCAAGGAGTTCATAAGATGCCGCAACTAACCGGCAAGGCAGCAATCGTCACCGGCGGCAGCAAGGGAATCGGCAAGGCGATTGCCCGCGCCTTCCTCGACGCCGGCGCCGACGTGATTATCGCGGCGCGCAATCAAAGCGACCTTCACGCGGCAACCGGCGAACTGGCCGCCGCCGGCGGCCGTATCGAGTCGATTCGGGCCGACGTTTCTCAAGAGGCGGATGTAAAGAGGATATTCGCCAGGGCCTCCGACCTGTTCGGCAGGGTAGACATTCTGGTCAACAACGCGGGCTTTGGCGTCGTCGCGCCGCTGCGGGAGCTGGACACTGCCGTATGGGAGTCCGTCATCGCAACCAACCTGACGGGGACGTTCCTTTGTACCCGCGAGGCGCTCAAGCTGATGATCCCGCGAAGATCGGGCCGGATCATCAATATCGGGAGCATCTCGTCTCAGCGGGTTCGCCCAAACTCGGCGCCCTACGCCGCCTCCAAATTCGGGCTTGTGGGCCTCACCCACTCCACCGCCCTGGAAGGAAGAGAATACGGCATAAGCTGCGGCATCCTTCATCCCGGCAACGTGCGAGTTGAACGGCGGACGCGCGGCGAGCGGCCGCGGGACGTCGAACCCATGATGGAGCCGGAAGAGCTGGCGCAGGCCGCGCTCGCCATGGCCAGCCTTCCCGATCACGTCAACATGCTCGAGACCACCGTGCTTCCCGTGGGGCAGCTATTTATCGGCCGCGGCTAGCGGCCGCCATGCCCGCCAGGTTATAGAGGCCGTTCGCCAACCGCGCCTGTAGGCTCCGGGCGCGAATACACCGGCTTCATCCCGAAGTCGTGGTTCGACAGGCTTCGTCGAGGGACTCACCACGCACGCACTAGCTCACGCCCTGCGCGCCATCTCCTGGATGCCGGATCAACTCGGGCATCACAATCGAGCGCCATTGCTCGCGTCGCTGCGCCCCCGATCTTCCAGTCCGGTGCCCGTTCCGGCCTCAGGCCGGGGCCGCCGCCTTCGCGTCGGCGAATGCCTGCCGGCGAAACTCGTCCATTTCAACGACCGTTCCCGTCATGCGCGCCTGCTCCGCGGCGTAGCCGATCAGGTGGCTCTCCAGTGAGTTGCGAGCCGACGTTTCCGGAGCGCGCCGTCCCTGGACGGCGTCTACAAACGCTTCCATCAGCCCCCAGTCGCCGCCCCCGTGCCCGCCTTTGACGAGCTCGGGATTGAATCGCTCCTGCTCGCCCGACACGTAATCGTGCAGCGTCAATTCGTTAAATCCGGTGTGACCGCGAACCGTCGCCCTGGTCCCCGAATAACGCATCGTCCGAACGTTGTCGTGAGAATGGCCCTCCATCGTGAACGAGACGGTCACGCCGTCCTCGAACTCCATCATCACGACCTGATGGTCCACGACGTTGTTGTCGCACCGGAAAACGCACCGGCCGTAAGGGCCTTCGCGCAGCGCCCGCATACGTCCTTCGAGGCTGGCGTCATTCGATATGGCGCCGACCAGGGAGCTGCCGGCGGGCGCGTCGAAGTAAAGTCTGGGAGCGTAATGCGGGCAGTCCGACTCGGCCGGACAGCCGTCGGTGCACCGGTTCGGCGCCCCCGGCGGGGCGTTTTCGGATCGAAAATGGCGAAGCTTGCCGAACGAAGCCACGCGTTTGCAGCGCTGACCAAGCATCCAGACCAGGATGTCCAGATCGTGGCAGCATTTCGACAGTAGCATGGGCGTGGCGTCATCCGAGTTGCGCCAGTTTCCCCGAACGTACGAATGCGCGATGTGCCAGTAGGCCACGTGCTCGCTGTGCGTCACCGTCACGATGTCCCCTAGCGCCCCACCCTCGAGCAGCGACTTTAGCTCGCGAAAGAAGGGCGTATAGCGGAGCACGTGGCAGATCTGCAGCAGCCGTCCGGCTGCCTCCGCGGCTTGCACGATTCGCGCGCAATCGGCCGCCGAGGTCGCCATCGGTTTCTCCAGAAGGACGTCGTAACCGGCGTCCAGTGCGGCCAGAGACGAGTCGATGTGCGTTCGGTCCATCGTCGCGTTGATCAGCGCCGGGGCTATCTGGGTGCGCCCCATCAGGTCTTCCCAGCTATCGAACACGTTGTCCGGAGAAACGCCGTGATCCCGCGCGAACCGGTCGCGCTGTACAGGATTAGGCTCCGCCGCGGCCACGATCTTCAGTCGGTCGGGATGCCGCAGCGCATAAGCGCCGTAAGCCCGGGCGCCGCGGCCCCCCGCGCCGATCAGGACAGCTTCGACAGGCCCTTGCATCCGGCTCGCTCCTCTATCGTGAAATGCTTCGATTCGTTCCCGCGAACCTCGGCTTGGCTCAATGCTAGAGGAATGCGGGCGGCAACGGGAGGAGTAGATTCTGGCGCGGCCTTTTCAGGCTCGACGCCGCCGGGAGATCGCCTGGGTGTGAATCACGCTGCGACCAATCCAAACCAGAAGACAAGCATCCAGACAACGGTAACGACGAGCGCGATGACACTTGTGACCATTCCGGTTAGCGCCATTCCGTTGCTGGCGCCCCGCCGTCGGTTTTGATGAAACGACACCCCCGCGAGTGGAAGTCCAACGAGAAGACAGGGGACTGCGATAAAAGCTCCAAACAGGGGAATGAATCCGAAAATCAACGCAAGAATGCCCAAAACCATTCCGGCTATGCCCATCTCGCTCTCCCGCCAGGCGCGTGCCTGGATTGATGATCAGGCAGTCCGAATTCTGCTGTCCGGCTGGTCGCTTGCGGCCGCCGCCGCTACCGGCCCCGTTTAACACTATGAGCAGTCGAGGCGCGTGTTCAAATCTGTCCGCAAGGCCGCCGCGTCGAATATTCACGTCGTTTCGTCATCCGGCGAGGACTTGTTGTGGAGTCCCACCCGCAGGCTGGCGACGTGAGGAGTTGATCTGAAGATGGCGAAGATACGCTTCGGAATTATCGGGGTAGGAAACCGCGGTATACGGACGTTCGGAAGGCACTTTCGCGGCGCCTACGCCGATCGCGCCGAGCTCGTGGCGCTCGCCGATCTGGACCCTCACCGGCTTGGCGTGGCCGCGCGAATGCTGGGAGTTGACAGAACGTACGATTCGCACAGCCAGCTCATTCAGGACGCCGGCGTTGACGCCGTCGTTATTACCACCCCGGACTACACCCACGCCGAGATAGCGCTCGAAGCCATGCACGCGGGCAAGCACGTCATCTGCGAGAAGCCGGTCGCTACGACAATCGCCGATGCTAACCGTCTTCTCCAGGCAGGCCGCCGGTTCGGCAAGTCGTTCCAGGTGGGCTTTGTTCTGCGCTACGCGCCGTTTTTCAAACGGATGCGCGATGCGATTGTCGATGGAAGGATAGGCCAGCCGTTGTTCGCGGCGGCTGTCGATAACCGGGCCGGGAGCGGCTATTTCCGGAGCTGGCGCCGTCTCCGAAAATACTCAGGCGGGCTTTTGAATCACAAGAGCGGTCATAGCCTGGACATACTCAACTGGATGCTCGACGGCATTCCCGCCGCCGTGTCGGCCACGGGAGGCATTGCCCATTACGGTCCCCGCGACTGGGCGGGCGACTATTGCAGCTCCTGCGCCGTGGCGGAAATCTGCTCCGAATACGTCGATATCACGCAGGGACTCATGGGAGAGTTGTTTCACGGCGCCGCGATTCGCGGTGATTCGAAGACCGACGTCTGCGTTTACAACTCAGACAAAGACACCGTCGATCACGCGTCGCTCAACGTGGAATACCAGGGTGGCCAGCGCGCTTCCTACGGCCTGTGTCTGTTCGCTCCGTACAACCAGCGGGAGCTCGGAGTCATGGGCGCCGAAGGCAAGTTGGAGGGGCGCGAGGGCGACGATCGCGTCAGGCTGACCCTCAGGGCGTCCGGGCGATTGCGATCCGCCGGCGGCTACCGGCGACAGCCCGGCTCGGACGACTACCTGCTTGTCGATCAACCCGGCGGTGAAGGGGTTGCCGGCGGTCACGGCGGCGGTGACGTCGGGCTTCTGGACGACTGCTTCGCGGCCTTCGAGGGCGACCGCGATCCAGTCGCCGATCTGGAAGCCGGATATTGGAGCGCGGTTCTGGGCATCGCCGCCGAGGAATCGGTCGCGCGCGGCGGCGAGAGACTCACGCTGGCGGAGATGGGAGTCGCCGGCCTTCAGCCCGCTGTCTGAACCGAGGCTTGGCGGCGCGCTGTTTTAAGCCGTTCCCAACAATTCGAGTCAATCGAACAGGCTCGATACGCACCACACCGGCGAATGCTACGATCCCATGATTGGGGCCGGTAGCTCAGACGGCAGAGCAACGGACTTTTAATCCGTGAGTCGTGGGTTCGATTCCCACCCGGCTCACCCAATTCCTCCCCCGTGAAGGCGCTCATGTCGGGCTAACTCGGAATCGCCCGTCGTTTTGTTTCGTCTAAATTGCCCTCCATCCGCGAATAGTCAAAGCTACGCCCGTCGTTTGCGCCAGATGATCGATGGGCAGACGAGGCAATTGGGCGTCGTCGCCGCGGCGGGGATCGTGGCGCTCGAGATAATGACCCGGCGGCTGCACGAGGACCATGAAAACGCGCGGATACTGGCCGAGGGGCTTGCGGCGATTCCAGGCATCGAGATTGACCCGCGAACCGTGCAGACCAATCTGGTTTTCTGCGATGTCGAACGAGGTTTCGGAACAGCCGAATCCGTAATCGCAAGGCTTCGACATGAAGGCGTCCTGGCATGGCCGGCCGGAGTAAACCCGCGCGCGATCCGATTTGCGGTGCACTGCGATATCTCCCGCAATGACGTGACGGAAGCTCTGACTGTCATTGCGATCGTCATGCGAGCGCTGTCGGCCGTCTAGGGCTGCGCGTCACGGCAAATGCGCCCGATCGACGGGGCGGTCGAGCCTATGCCCCTGGACTCGATCAAAAGCCATCCGGCTCATCATGGTGGAACCGTTTATCCACGGATACAATCATGCGCCCCATCGAACCTGCGGCGTATATCGCTAACACAGTTGAACAACCGGGCGGCTGGGAATCGGAGTCGATGGGGAATCGATGCTATTGAGCCGTCCGGCGTTTAACTCTCATAAGGCCCTGAAACTCGATTTTTCTTGACAATAGGATGGCCAGGAAATGTTTGTAGCTTGCGAACGAGCCAGCTTGAGAACGCCTCGATTTGGCATGTGTCGGAACGTATCGGCATGACCCCGCTCGAACTCAGGCTGAAGTCAATTGCCGAAGGCGTCGGTGGAACCATGGGGTTTGCGATCCGAAACGAAACAACCGGTGAAGAGGCGCGGCTAAGAGCGGACGAGATATTTCCGACGGCTTCGGTGTTCAAGATTCCTCTGCTGGTCGTTCTTTACGCGCTCGCGGAACAGGGACGAATCGATCTTGACGAGCGGGTAACTCTGAAAGAATCGGACCGTGTTCCAGGTTCGGGAGTGTTGAAGGAGCTGGCGCCTGGCCTCCGTCCCACGATTCGGGACCTGGCAAAGCTCATGATCGTACTAAGCGACAACCTGGCCACCGACGCTATTTGGTCGCTCGTAAACGGCGACCCGGCGGTAACGGAATTCATGCGAGACTTCGGCCTGCAAAAGACCAGCGTGCCCTGGAATACGGGCGATCTGCTCAGCCTTGTCGTTGGGATCGATCCGCCGTATTCGAGGGAGTCGTTTGAGCGCGTCACCGAGAAACTGCTTCAGATGGACTACGACCGGTCTGGGGCGGCGTTTCAGTCCGATGGCTGCAACAACGTGACGACTCCTGCGGAGATGATGGAATTGCTCACGCTTATCGCGCGCCGCGAAATCGTAAGCCCCGCCGCTTGCGAGGAAATGCTCGCGATTCTGCGAGCGCAGCAGGCAAACGACAGAATCCCGCATCTTCTGCCGCGCCCCTGGGACGTCGCTCACAAGACCGGAACGATTGGTCCGATCAGATGCGACGCGGGAATCATTTTCATGCCCGAGGGCGCGGCGGTTGTCTTTTGCGCGTTCGCCAGGGACGTGCCGGTTGAAGAATGGGTGGCCTGCGACCGGGCGATGGCGGAAGCGGCGCTTGTAACGTACGAGACGTTCATGTCTTGAGTACGAGCCGGTCCGCCTGGCGCGTCGAGAAAATCGAGGCGGCTTCGCCCGGCGCGATGGTTACCGCCGCGCATCCGTTGGCCGCGGAAGCGGGCATCTCCATTATCAAAAGCGGCGGCAACGCAATGGACGGCGCTGTCGCCGCAAGCCTGGCGGCGGGTGTTGTGGAGCCTTACCACACCGGCCTCGGCGGGATCGCCTCGATCCTGTATTTCGACGCGGAAACCCGGCGAACCACTGTAATCGATGGAACCTCGACGCGCGCCGACTACTCCTCCCGCGAGAACGCCAGCTCTTTCGGCAATCCGGGATAGGCTTCCACTTCGCTCATAATCGCTAGATGACCTTCACTCGTTTGGGCCGTCCCCAGTCATGGGAAAGTCCAACATGCCCGCCATGCCGCTTAGACCCGTGCCCGCGACCGAACGTCCGTCTTTGAACACAATCCGGATGTCGTCAAGCGCTCCTATGTCCTCGAGCGGATTGCTGCCGAGCGCCACCAGATCGGCGCGGCGGCCGGGCCGCGCGGTCCCCACGCTGTCGGCCACCCGCAGGGCGCGCGCGCTTTCTCCCGTCGCCGACTTGATCGCGGCCATCGCGCTCAGTCCGGCGTGATGCATGGCCGATATTTCGTTGGCGAGGCTGCCGTGTGGGGCGAACGGGGCCGGACCGCCGTCGGTACCCGCAATCAACCGGACTCCGGCGTCGATCATCTCCGTAACATTTTCGAGCGCGCTCGGGAGCGGCCTTCTGGCGGCTTCTTCGGGGGCCTCCCGGTTGCGGCGCAGGGTGTTGCCCATCGTCGGCGTCACCCAGCAATCGGATTCCACCAGCGCGCGCAGTACCTCCGGTTCGATTATCGAGCCCGACCGCGACGCCCACGTGCAATGTTCGATGGTGTCCACCCCGGCCACGACGCTGTTTCGAATGCCCGGCGCGCCGTGAGCGTGAGAAGCGACGTGTACTCCACGCAAATGCGCCGCCGCGGCCGCCGCGCGCATCTCATCGAGCGAAAATGACGCTTCGGTCAAGTCTGTTCCTGGTGTAAAGCCGCCGCCCGTGCTCGTGATCTTGATGAAATCCGCTCCACGATCAACCTGCCCGTGAATTGCTTCCCGTATTTCCTCGATGCCTCGAACTTCCCCGCCCATGAACCAGAGATGCCCGCGCTCCACGGACAGCGGAGATCCCGAGGCCAGAAGTCGCGGCAAGGCAAGGTTCCCGGCGTCGATCTCGCTGCTGAGTTGAATCATCAGGTCGTCTCGTCCCCCGCATTCGCGAATCATCGTGACGCCGGCCTCCAGGTGAGTCCGGGCGTTGGCTCGCGCCTTTGCCAGCAGCTCCTCGTCCGATGCGTGCAGGAACAAGTCGCGGGCGTTCTCCTCACACGAGAGCGACAGATGGACGTGCGCGTCGATTAGACCGGGAATGATGGTCACTTGCCCCAGGTCTACAAGCTTTAGTTCGGAACTTTCGGGTAGCCGTCCCGAAGAAACGCTGCGAATGACGCCGTCGCCGACTTCGATCAGCGGATTTGGAATCGGGTCGTCGCCATGCCCGTCAATTAGAAGACCTGCCCGAAGAAGGAACCTCATTTATTAACCTCTGCTCCAGCTAGCGCGATCTGCCGACGCCTTTGCGGCCAATCGTCATACCGCCGCGCGGCTGCCGGCAGGCATTGCGGCGGCGCGGTGCGCATTGCGAACAGCCGCGCACGTCGAGGAGAATCCGAAGCCTGTTTCAGCGTTGGTAACTGCGGTTTCCTTTAGCAGCTCGGTCCGGTATGTCTCATGAGTCTCGACGGCCGTCGTGGCGTCACGCAGCAGGACGGCGTGGTATCCCCGCGAGATCATCGCGCGCGTGCCGTAATCCTTGTTGGGAACGCACATATTGGTCGCGAACCCGGCATAGAGAAGGCGAAGAATTCGCTTCCTGCTGAGCAGTGCGTGGAGCTGGTCTCCCGACGCGATGACAACGTCGCCCGCCACCGGCTCGATTTCGCTCATTATCATCATCCGGTTTTGCATGTAGTCGTACCAGTCCGCGAGCAGCGGGGTCAAAGACCAGGCCAGCTCGGCGTGATCTCCTTGTCTCTTCCTGAAGTTCTCTGGAGGCCAGTCGGCTTGAGGGGGATTGCGGTCCCAGTCTTCGGGATTTTCCATCCATTCCATGTAGCGGCCCGCGACACTCAGGCTCGGAGCATGGATCACGAGAATGCCAGCGTCTCGGCAGAACTCGGCGAATGGAACGATGGTCGATCGAACGATATCCGCCGCGCGGCGCACGAACGTTTCGTTGATGTAAAGCGCGTCCCAACAGTCGACAAGCACGAGGGCCGTCTGGTCCGTATCGGCAGCCAGCGTTTTCTCCTCGTGCCGGTAGTTCCACTCTTCACCGGGCAGCCCCGCCGGCGGGTATGTGAGATAACGGCGAACTGGCAAATCGAACTTCATCGAAGGCCCTCCCCTTATCGGCGGCCTGCCACGAGGTTCCATAATCTATACCTGTGACTATTCTGCCGTATCTGATATTTCAACATAATCAATGACTTGAAGAGTCGGCTTGTCCAGGACGTGGACGGTAACCCGTCCTGACCTGGACGTACTGCCGGCGTAGACAAAAGGCCCGTCGGGATCGGCCCACACCCAGTCCGCCGGGTTTGACAGCGGGATCGTCGCTTCGATGAATCCGTCTTCCAAACTGGCAACCGCGATCACGCTCTTCGAAGGCATCGCCGGCAACGCCGTTCCGTCGGACGTTCCCGTCATTGACGTTGCCCCCTTGAGTTCGAGAATTGGCTCGCTAAGCGTCCTGTCGCGCGGATCGAATCTGTAGAGTTCGCCGGTGTCCGCGGTAATCATTAGCAGCGCGTTGTGGGCGGGATCGTGCGCCGCATAGTGCACGAAGTAGGGCAGGACTCCGAAATAGTCGGCGATTTCATCGCCCGTGATCGCGTCCAGAATTTGCAGCCGCCGCCGAGACCAGTCGATAACCAGGATTTGCGACTGATCGCGGGAAAGGAACGGTCGAAGTGCGGGCGGTCGACGGAGCTTTCGTCTGGACCGCCCCCGTCGCGGATGGAACCGAGTTCATTCTGGAGGCCGTATAGGCGAACGCGCTATAGGAGCGACCTGGGTTCCCGCTCCCCGCTCTCAGGTGGACATGTTTCGCGGGAAGTTGTAAATCCCAACTAATTCGATGACAGAAGTTGCGGAGTTTGAAGGGGGGGGGCTTGCCCTTCAGTCCTTGACGGGCACGCTGGATGTTACTCCGATTACGCTCGTCCAGGTCGGTCACTCCAAACGCCTCCCTGTCATCCGCATGCCTCCCTGTCATTCCGAACGCAGTGAGGAATCTAAGATACCTCGACACCCGCCCCGCGCTATGAGCCTTCTAACTCTGTTGGTCATGACGTGTGTATGGCATTGTCCGGCTGGTCTTGGGGAAGCGCCTGGATTCCTCACGTCGCTCCTGCTCCGTTCGGAATCACAGTGACTGTTGCTCCGGCTTGGGTCGATTCTCGCCGACCAATCTGTCAGCGAATTACCTGACATCTACAGGAATGGCGAATAGGTGTGGGCAACACGATATAGGTGTCAATCCTCAACCGACCAAGTCTCCCGCGTTCCCGATCCGCTCGAAGTCGAGGCCGCGCCCTATGGCTCGTCGGTGAAGAACCTGAATAGACGATTGGCGTTTTTCCACATGGCCTTTTCGAAATGCTCGCCCTCTATCCCCGCGCCCGCGATCTTGGCCAGGCAGAAGGGATAAGACATGTTGTCGGTCCCGAAAAGCAGTCGTTCAGGTCCACATGCGCGAAGCAGCTTTTCGGTGGAACCATATTCGGCGCTAGAGCCTCCCACGTCCACGTACAGGTTCGGAGCTTCGGCGAGGCCGCGGCTTCCAAACTCGGGCGGCCCTCCGTAGTGGGCCATGTAGATCGGTGTTTCGGGAAACCGGTTGCTCAGGCGAGCGATATGCTCCGGCTTGCTCTCGCGCAGCATTTGCCCCCGCGACTTGACCAGGGCATGAACGAGCATGGGCAGTCCGAGATCGCCGCAGCGTTGCGCAATGGGATACACCGACGGATCGTCCGCGAGCTGCGAAATCCAGAGTTTCACGCCAACCATCCCGGCATCCAGACACCGCTCGAGCTCGGCCAGGCAGGCCGCTTCACCATGCGTCGCGTTCAGATAGCAAAGGCTGTAATAGACGCCCGCAAAGTTCCGCATGGCCGTCAGGCCTTTATCGTTCGCCGCCCTGATATCCGCCGGAGTCGGGAATTCCCCTCCGGGTGTTATGCAGCAACCTACGATCCTGTCGATCGGATAAGAGCGCAAAATCCATTCCACGTGACTGTCCGGATCGGATAGCTCTTCACTTTCAACTCCCCAGCCGTAGTGAAAATGGACGTCGATAACATGCTTTGACCGCGGCGTCATTTCGGGCCCCCGTCCAGATTCAGTTTGAACGTGGACGCGACGGCGCCGCCCAACACCGCCGCGCGTTCATCATCGGAAATTTCGGCCATCTCCATTCGGTAAGTCGCGGCTTCGGCGTAGTGGATCGGAATCCCGCTGCCGAACGCAACGTGCTCCGCGCCGATGGACTGCACCAGGTATTCAACAAGGTGAGTCGGCTGCTTCATGTATGAAATCTCGACCACGGCGCTTGAATCGCGAATGGCGCCGAAGCCGATCGCCTCAACTTCCTGCCAGGTGGTCGAAACCAGCATCACGGGTACGTCGGGCCACTGTCGTACTATCCAGGCAAGTTCGGCCACCGGGACGGACGGCCGGTAAAACTCCGGCGGCAGCAGCCGTTCATCATTCAGGCGCGCGCTAACCACCAGCCCAAGACTTGCTTCCCGCAATGCCCGAAGCAGTCGCTCTCCCGGCGGATCGGAGAGTCTAAGCCCCCAATAGTTTGGAAATATCCAAACGGCGGGGCATCCGCGCTCTTTGGCCCAATCGATGTCGTCCTGCCACCAGGGAAGCAGCGGGTTTACTACCGGCACGTAGGTGAAGAACGGATCTCCGTTGATGGCTTCCCACGACTCTTCGTTTGAATCGATGGGGTCTCGATAAAAGGCGGCATTGAAGCTGCCAACAAGCGCGTGGTCTGCCCGCGTGCGTTTGGAAAGGTCGCGCAGAGCGCCTATGCCTTCTTGGGGCAGCCGCCTGAACGGCCAATGCCCCAGGTAGGTGCAAGCATCGATCCTGGGCGATCCCAATCCCATGGTGTTGGAATTCTAACTGGTCGAAGTGACGCCCAGCGCCGTTTGTATCTCCTCCGCGAACGGATCCCGGTAGCGTCAAGAGTCTCCCAGGCGTTTCGCGCGGTTGTGACGTTGGCGTCGTTTGCGGAGCTGTTTGTCGATCTCGCGGAAGCCGGTCTAGCCGGCGGCGGCTCGACCCCGAATGATCACGCGTTTGCCGTCGCGCGCCGACTGCATCGCGGCTTCCATAACCCGCATGGCCTCCACGCCGTCCACGCCAGTCATTATCGGTTCGGCTCTGCCTTCCACGCAGTCCAGAAAATGGGCGATCTCTCTTATAAACCGGTCAATCCGCTTCTCGCTTGTTTGGAGCCATCGGGTTCCGTTCGTATCGCTAAACCTGCCGCGCCCGGTGTTATGGTCGATCGCTATGCTGCCCAGTTCGCCGTGAACCTCGATGCGATTCTCCGAGTGCGGCGACGACCAGCTCTGCTCTACCATGCCCAGCTCGCCGCGCTCGCCCTCGAGCACCATGGAAATCGTGTCGGCGCCCTTTATCGCCTGAGTCCTGGTTACTCCCCTTGCGTAGACGGCGGCTGCCTCGCCAACAAGGAACCTGAACATGTCCGCTGAATGGACGCCGCTTTCCCAAAACAACCCGCCACCCATATCCGGATCGCCGATCCAGGAGTGCTCGTAGCTGGTCTTCTCTCCCCGTCGAAAGCGAAACTGATGCACCTCGTCCAGCTTGCCGGCCGCGACCATTCCCCTGGCCTTCATTACGTGCTCGAAAAAACGCTGACACAAGGCCGTCATCAGAATCACGCCCGACCGCCGCGCGGCGGTTACCAGCTCTTCACCCTCCGCGACGCTCATTGCCAGCGGCTTCTCGCACAGAACGTGCATTCCTTGCCGAGCCGCCGCCGCAACTATCTCGCGGTGCGATGGCGGCGGACTGCATACGCTGACGGCATCCATGTCTTCCCTGTCGAGCATCTCTCGGTAGTCTTCGTACACCCCGTCGACGCTGAATTGTGCCGCCCTCTCGTTAGCGGCGTGCGCCAGGGTGTCGGCTACCGCGACCACCGTCGCCCGTCCCGACGAGATGTAACCCGTCAGATGCGCGCGCGAAATGTCTCCGCACCCAATGACGCCGACCCGTGTTTTTACCGAGGCAGCCATTAGACGTTCCAATCCTCGAAATTGACCGTGTCGCCAGTGATTCGCGGACTATTCAAGGACATTTCTCCTGGCTGCCACTTCCCGCGGTCGCTAGGGCGAAACGACCGGCAGCCGGAGCGTCGATGGATGCTGTTGCGAGTGATGGACCTCCTGGTGGGCCACGATCATCTCCGACTCACTGTAGGCGTTGCCGCCGGTGTTGTGATTTCTGTCGTAATTGGGAAAGTCGCTGCTGCTTAGGTCGAGGCGAATCCGGTGGCCTTCCAGAAAGGTGTTTCCGACCGGATTCAATTCGATGGTGAACTCCGTTATTTCGCCCGGATCGAGCAGCCGCGGGTTCTGCCAGCCGTACCTGAACCTCGCGCGCACGATGCCGTAGCAGAGGTTCCTGGCCGTGCCGTCGGGACTCACGTCGACCAGTTTGGCCGTAAAGTCGGTATCCACCGCCGATGTGGAAGCGTGGAGCTTGACGGAAGGAGATCCCACGACCGTCAGCCTCGCGCTCAGCGGCGCCGATTGATATACCAGCACGTCACGCCGGTGGTCCAGCGGTTTCTGATCGAACGGGCCATCCTGGCATCCCTCGAGAAACAGACTTGGAACTGGATCGCGCGGGTTGTAATTGAACGAATCCGACCGCGCGCCGCCCGCCGGTTCCCTGGAGAGCGTTCCGTCACCGGCCGGAGTGTTGGCGTTTCCTCGGCTCGAAAGCTGGAACTCGACAGGGCGCGTTCCCGGTATCGGCCAGTCGTCGTAGCCGCGCCAGCTATTCTCACCGGTGATGAACAGGCGCACCCGCGCCTCTTCGGCCGTCCCGTTATCGTCGCCTTTGAGCCAGTGATCGAACCAGCCAATGCCCACGGCCACGTTGTCCCACTCCGCGTCCTCTCCAAAATCGAACTCGCCCTGCGCACGCGTGAGATCGTTCGTATGTCCCCAGGGACCCACGACCAGCCGCTGACTCCGCCGGGCGCGCTCGCTGGGCGCGAGCTTCTCCATTTCCACGAAGTGATCCACCGCTGGTATGAAGCGGTCGTACCAACCGGTCCTGTTGAAAACCGGAACGTCGATATTTCGATGGATCCCGGCAAACTCGTGATAGTCCTCACCCGGATGTTCCAGTATGCGTTGTATCCGAGCCGCCATCGACGGAAGCAATTCGCCGCTTAGCTCGCTCCAGGGTTTAACCCAGAGCCATTTGTTGCGCTCGACCTTCCAAAGCTCCCGAGCCTCTTCAACGTCGTAGGGGCCCGGCGCCCCGGCAGTGCGGCGGCGGTCGTCTGGGCCAATGGTCGCGAAGCTCCACTCCAGCCGCCGGCCAGGCCGGAAGATAGGCTCCACGTCGCTGTGGCGCAGGGACATTCCGGATACGTATACACACTTCAACGCCGGCGGAGCGGACGCCGCCGCCTTCCAGGATGTCCAGGCCGAGTACGAACTGCCAAACATGCCGACCTGACTAGTGGAATCCGGCAGCTCGGCCGCCCAGGCTACGGTGTCGAACCCGTCCTCGACGTCTTTGGAGCCGAAGCCGTGGATGGGAAGGAACTCGCCCTCCGATTCGTACCTGCCGCGGATGTCTTGCGCCGCGACGATGTAGCCGGCTTTGGCAAAGCGATAAGCCATCTCCCGGACAGTCTTCTTGTTGTAGGGAGTCCTGGTTAGCAAAACCGGAAACGGGCCTGCCCCGTCCGGTCGATAAATGTCCGCTTTCAAAACGACGCCGTCCCGCATCTCGGCAGGGACATTCGAGTCGACGATTACGCGATCCGCTCGAATGCCCCGGTCATTCATGAAAGAAGGACTCCCTCGCCGGTGATTGGCATTCGAAGTGTATAGGTTCGCGCTCCCCGCTTTCGCGTGTACGTGCCTTACAGGCTGGCTGCTAAGTCCAGGCATCCCCGGCGCTCTCCGCTTTCGCGTGGACGTGCTGCGTAGGAGTCCACCAATCGCCCCGGCCATCATTCGTAGGGGCGGCTTTCAAACCCGTCCTTGCCAAAATCACCCCCTCCGTGCGTGGTGAGCCTGTCCAACCATGCGCAGACATACGCCCGAATCGCTAGCCTTGTCATTCCGAGCGACAGCGAAGAATCTCAGCTTCGGCTACATAAAGCGATATCCGTCGTTCGCTTCGGACGAGGTCCGCGAGTCGCTAGTCTTGTCATTCTGAGCGACAGCGAAGAATCTCGGCTTCCGTTACATAAAGCGAGATCCGTCGCTCACTTAAGATGAGGCCCCGACAGGCGATTCAGCGCGAGATTCCTTGGCGGCCTTGGAATCGCAAATGTCAACGAATTCGTTCACACGTCGCCGGTGGCGACAGGCAAACCCTTAGCCCTAATGACGAAAGCTGCATTCGCCGACGAACCGTAACCCGGTGACACGACGGCCGCTATTGCGCCGTGAATCCGCCGTCGACCACCAGTTCGGCCCCGGAAACGTAGGAGGCCTCGTCCGAGGCCAGGAAGAGGGCCGCGCAGGCGATCTCGCGCGGCTGCGCTATCCGGCCCAGCGGAATCGACGACTTGAACTCCTCCCGTATCTCGTCATTCAGATAAGGCGCCTGGAGCGGAGTTTCGACTATGCCCGGATGGATTATGTTGCAGCGGATGTTGTTCGGCGCGAATTGAACGGCCAGCGATTTGTTTAGAGAGATCAGCGCTCCCTTGGCGGCCGTGTACGCGTCCTGGGCGCGAGTGAAGCCCGCGAGCGCCGAGACGGAACCAGCCAGAATGATGGAGCCGCCCCCCGCCCGCCTAAGGTGGGGGATGCCGTGCTTGCACAGCCAAAACGTTGACTTGAGGTTGATGTCCATCACCCTGTCCCACCACTTTTCATCGGTCTCCAGCACGGAGCGGTCCCTGTCTTTCCAGAGAACGCCCGCATTGCTGTAGAGGACTGTCAGCTCGCCGAAAGCCTCGACGCCCTCTTCGACCATCCGCCTGACGTCGTCCTCGCTGGCCACGTCCCCGACCGCGGCAACGGCCCGGCCGCCACCGCGTTCCACGAGTTCCACCGTTTCTCTGGCGGCTTCGCCGTTGATGTCGGCGACTACCACCCGGGCGTCCTCCGCCGCGAACAGGACCGCCGCTTCACGCCCGATCCCCATGCCGGCGCCGGTGATGAGGGCCACCTTTCCTTCGAGTCGATTCATAGATCTGTGGCGTTACCGTTTCGCCGCCGGCTACGCGCCGCGTATGGAGTCGAGAAGAGTGGATGCCGCGTTCCGCAGGAGGCCGATGTCCGCTCCCAGGTTTAAGAAGCGATAGCCGCGCTCGATCATCTCGGTTGCCGCTTCAGCCGATCCGGCCACTCCGCCCAGGATCGCGTCTGTTTCGAGGACGGCTTGCTCGATCTCGGCGATCGCCTCGAGCACCTCGGGGTGGTGCATGTCGCCCAGGTGTCCCAGCGTCGCGGCCAGGTCGCTGGGGGCTATAAAGGCCACGTCGAGTCCGGGTGTCCCGGCGATTGAGCGGATGTTCCGCACGGCTTCTCCGTGCTCGATTAGCGCGACCGTGAGGATCTGCTCGTTCGCCAGCCGCGCATACTCCCCCATGCCAAGATTCCAGCGCAGTTGGGCGTAGGTTGGCCCCCACCCGCGCACGCCGTCCGGCGGATACCTGACCGCCGCAACCGCCGCCTCGGCTTCCTCTCGATCGCGGATCATCGGGAACACGATCCCCAGCGCGCCGGCGTCGAGAGCGGGCTTGGCCAGCCAGTGCTCATTCCAATGGATGCGTACCAGCGGCGTGGTGTCTGCGCCCGCCATCGCGGCGATCGTCTCGTGCACGTCGCGGATGTCCATGGGGTAGTGCTCCATGTCCACCACCACCCAGTCGAACCCCATCCGGGCAATAGCCTGAGCCATTTGAACGCTCGGCATCGTCAAGACGGCGCCGAGCGCGGCCTCGCCGCGACTCAACGTCGCCTTTAGTCTGCTCACCCGCTCTTCAGGGCCTTCCATCAAGGGTGATCCTCCGATTGCGCTTGGGTCTGAGTCACATTCTGAAGCGTTCGTTCGGCGCGATCTCCCCTGATGATACGGTCCACGGCGAAGCGTCCTATCCGCCGCTCGAATACGTCCGTGGAGCGCTGTCCGGTAGAACCTGCCATTATGGGCATCGGGCGCGACGTTATCCCCCCCGTCTTTTGGACTCCGGGCCACAAACGTAAACTAATGGTCGTTATAGACGGACAGGCTTTACCCAACCCCCCGAACGGAGCCTTGAAATCCGGTCCTATTCACTATTGAAGCGCCGGCTTGCGCGCAGGCAGCTCATTTACGGCGCGATGGCCGCCGCTGCGGCAACCGGTCTCGCCGCCTGCGGCTCAACATCTGTTCCGACGGCCGAGCTGTTCCGGTTCGCCGAGGGTCTCGATAATCCGCGCGGGATCGCGTTCGACGCTTCGGGAAATCTCCTGATCGCCGAAGCCGGCTACGGAACCGGCGACCAGCCGACTGGCCGCCTCACGCGGATCGATTCGAGCGGCGGCAAGTCGGTTCTCATCGACCGTCTGCCCTACGGCTTCGATCCTGAAGGCGAAAACGTGGGACTGTCCGCGGTCCTGGCGCGCGGCGACGAGATTCTGCTGCTCATGGGACAGGGGCAGGGCGACCCCTTCCAGAAGGTTCTAATACTCAAGCCGGACGTACCGATTCACACGTTCAACGACCTCGGCGTAATGTCGGACACGGTTATCGACATCCTGGCCCTCAGAAACCCTTTTGACATGGCCTTCGCTCCGGACGGTCATCTTTGGATCGTGGACAGCGAAACCAACGACATCATGCGAGTTTCGGCAAACGGTCGAAACCGCGAGCGGGTAGTAAATGTGGCGCAGGCCATCGGGGCCGATCAGGTGCCGACCGGGATCGACTTCGGCCCGGACGGCCATGCCTACGTGGCGATGTTCACGCGCCGGCCGCATGTCAGGCGTTCGAGCTGGGTGGCCCGAATCGACAGCCGCGGTCAAATCGAGCCGGCCATGCTCGGCTTGACGATGGCCATCGACGTTGCGTTCGACGAATCAGGCCGCCTTTACGCGCTGGAGTTCTCTCAGGCGTTCGCGATGGACCGTCCCGGACTCTATGAATTCGAGAGTGGACGCTTGCTGCGAGGCTCCGGACGGATGACCGAAGTGCTCGCCGAGGGGCTGCCGTTTCCAACTTCCATGGCGTTCGGGCCGGATGGCGACTGCTATATCGCGCTCAACGGGGCATTCGGCGGGCGGGGAGATGGCTGGATCGGCCGGCTCCCGGCGACAGCCTGATTCCGCCGCGTTGTCCTAATTAGTAGATGTATAGGTAGAGACGCTAGGACGAGCGGGCGTCGAGGGACGCGAGCGCCGCCGCCGCTTTGCTCTGTTGCGCCGGGTCCGGGTCCCGGGCAAGTATGCGCTGAAGGGCCGCCCGAGCGGTTTCGTCGCCTTTGGCGGCTAGCTCGAAGGCCATCGAGTCCCGCTTCTTGTTGTATTGCCTGTCGAAGTCCACGATCGCCAGGTCCCAGTCTCGCCAGTAGTACTGATGCTGGCCAGGCGTCCAGTCCGCGTAGACGTCTTCCCAGGAGATTTCCCGGTCGTGCGGCTCCAGGCTGTACTGCATAACCGGATCGGCGCGCCGCTGAAACCGTAGGTCGATGGAAAGGCGGAGCCGTTCGCCCGCCGCCGCCGCGCCGCGATGCGCCGTCATGCTATGGAATAACAGCGCGTCGCCTTGCTCGAAAGGGCCGCCCCTCCACGTTCCCTCGAGCGGATCGGTGATAGCCATGCCGCCCGCGCCCAGCGAAGGCACGAAGTCGAACACGCCCCGGCGGTGCGAACCCGCCGCGACTTGAAGTCCGCCCATTTCGACCGGCACGTCGCTGAGCGGAATCCACGCCGTGATCGTGTCTGCGGCGCCCTGCACTGGCAAGAAGTCCTGATGCGCGGGCGTGGTGTGGGCCGAGCGTTTCGGGAACATCACTCGGGCGATCACGCGTGGATGCGGCATCACGGGCGCGTCGAGCAATCGCCCCATAGTCTCCGTTAGCTCTTTGCGATGCTGAACCGCGTGGAACGCGGACAGCTTGTACAAGCTGTTATAGACGGCCTGATAGGCCG
This sequence comes from Chloroflexota bacterium, assembly GCA_965263025.1. Lineage (GTDB taxonomy): Bacteria > Chloroflexota > UBA11872 > UBA11872 > VXNJ01 > JAPOVO01. Next base: position 2,633,513 of record OZ253578.1, read on the forward strand.
GCTCGGGCTCTACGGTGAAAGCGTCCAGATTGGCGATGGGCTCGTCCGGGCGCGCGTCGGCCATTATCCAGCCCGCCTCGCGGAGCACCCCGACGAACCGCCGTCGAAGGTCTTCGAGTAGCGCCGTTGGCAGTAGACCGCGAACGAAAAGATAGCCGTCGCGGTCCATGCGAGAGCGGGCTTCGTCGGCGTCGCCCGCCACGTTGGTGGAGTCCAGGAATGGTTGAACTTCGCTCACTTCAGACCTCCCAGATCAACTTTGCCATGCGCCAAAAGGCTTTTTCTGAATACGTTCCCGGATCAGGCCTGCGCCATTTGGGCCGCGCGCGCTTGCGACAGCGGATCGGCCAGGCCGCGATTGCGTTTCTGACCGCGGACTATCACGCCTGGACGGCCCACGGACTGACCGGCGAGTTGTACATTGTCCGGGTCGCGGAAGCCGACGCGGACCAGCCGCCGCCATCGGACGGTCCGATTTAGCGCCGATCCGTGCACCGTTTGATAGCTGAACAGCACCACGTCGCCGGCCTCGGCCGGTACGGAGACCGCGTCCTCGATCCGGTAGACCTCGGTGGGAAGGTTGTGTCCGGCTTCTCCTCGAATGTGCTCCAGCGGCCCGAGCTTGTGGCTTCCGGGCAGGAACTTCAGGCATCCGTTTTCGTCGTTCGTCGCGTCGATGTGGATGATGGCGTCGATGAACGCCGCCCCCTCGTGGGGATAGAAAGGATGATCTTGATGCATCGGGAATGGAGTGCCGGTTTTAGGGGCCTTGGCGTGCAGCGTAGAGTGATGCAGCTCGAGGTTCGGCCCCAGGATGTCGGCCACGGCTCCGGTGAGCGTCTCGTTGACGACGGCCCGCTGATACGCCTCGGAATAGAATTGCAGGTCGTGCATGGCGGTGAGAATGGCTTTTTCATTTTCCTCGGCCGTCAGGTAGACGTCGCGCCAGGGTCCTCGCCAGCCCGGACCTTCCACCGCCCACTCCTGCATCAGGCGCTCCAGTTCATCCGAGAGCCACTCGACCTCATCGGCGGCGAAGACTCCCGGAATCCGCAGAAACCCGTTTTCGTTAAATGAATCTACTTGCTGCTGGCTGAGAACGTTCATTTTTTACCGACCATCCCGACGCCTTCCGGCATTGACGGACTACCGCCTTCCGACATTGACGAACCACCGCCTTCCGGCATTGACAGACCACCGACTTCCGATATTGACAGACCACTTACGCCGATTATAGCTAGGCGTCCGCGTCCATCCGCGGCATTCACCCGCGGCATTCACCCGCTCCGCCCAGCCCCCCCCCCCCCCCCCCCCCCCCCCCCCCCCTCCCGTCATTCCGGACTTGATCCGGAATCCAGGGGTGGGGGGCGCCGGGGGGAGCGCGGTCACGCAACCGCCATCTCGTTTACCGCATCGTCAAAAAAGCCGTTTTTCAAACTTCACAGGGTAATTTTCAATAACTCATTGAAAATGCGGTATTTGCACCCGTCCCCGCAAAGCGTGTATCCGCGACCGTGGAGGCGGTTCGCCTTGCAACTGGCGCGTATTAGGTTAAATCGGTCACACTATTAGCCGAGGGTTTAGACGGCGTGGTTTCATTTGTCAGATCGGAGACTTGGGTGCGACAGATCAAATACGCGGCGCCGGGATCGGTCGAGGCGGCCGCGGCGATCCTGGCCGAACACGGCGCGCGGGCGCGCATGCTGGCCGGCGGGACCGACCTGATCGTGCAGATAAGAGAATGGCTGCGGGACGTGGACGTGGTGGTGGACGCCAAGCAGATACCGGAGCTGACGGAGATCGGCTTTGCCGGCGACGGGTCGATGACGTTGGGGGCGGCCGCGCCCTGTTACCAGATATACGGCAACGAGCGGGCGGCGCGGGCGTATCCGGGGCTGATCGACGCGGTGTCGATGATAGGCGGCACGGCGATACAGGGCAGGGCGTCGGTAGGCGGCAACCTGTGCAACTCGGGGCCGGCGGGCGACAGCATACCGCCGTTGATCGTGTACTCGGCTATGTGCAACATAGCTGGGCCTGACGGTCGGCGGAGCGTGGCGGCAGAGGACTTTTGCACGGGGCCGGGGCGCAACGTGCTGGGCGCGGACGAGCTGTTGACATCGCTGACGTTTCCGGCGCAGGCGGCCGGGACTGGAGCGCACTACCTGCGATTCATACCGCGCAACGAGATGGACATAGCGGTGGTTGGAGCGGGCGCGCGCGTAAGGCTGGACGGCGACGGGATAATCGAGGCGGCGCGGATATCGGTGGGCGCGGTGGCGCCGAGGCCGTTGCTGGTGGCCGAAGCCGGCGAGGCGCTGATCGGCAGGCAGGCCGACGAGGCCAGCTACGAGCTTGCGGCGGCGGCCAGCCGGGCGGCGGCCAGCCCGATAGACGACATGCGAGGAACGATTGAATACAGAAAGCACATGACAGGCGTGCTGACCGTGCGGGCGCTGCGAGGCGCGGTAGCGCGAGCGAAGGGAGGCCGGGTAAATGGCCACTGAGATGATCTCCGCGACCACGCTGGTGACGGCGACCATCAACGGCGACGCGACGGCGTTTCAGTGCGAGCCGCGCGACAGTCTCTTGGACGTACTCAGAGACAGGCTGCTGTTGACGGGGGCCAAGGAAGGCTGCAACAACGGCAACTGCGGGGCCTGCAACGTGCTGGTCGACGGCGTGCTGGTCAACTCGTGCTGCGTATTGGCGGTCGAGACGCAGGGGACCGCGATAAAGACGATAGAAGGCGTGGCGGAGCCGGAGGGCTTGCATCCCTTGCAGACGGCGTTCCTCGAGAACGCGGCGCTGCAATGCGGGATATGCACGCCCGGGTTCATCGTATCGAGCCTGGCGCTGCTGGAGCGCAACCCCGATCCGAGCGAACACGAGATACGGTTATGGCTGGCCGGCAACCTGTGCCGCTGCACAGGCTACGACAAAATCGTGCGCGCCGTCCAAGACGCCGCAATAAAAATGCGAAAGGCTTAATAAGCTCATGAGGGCGTCGCTTGCGGAGCCTTCGGTCAAACTGAAGATATCCGGCGGACCTGGTGAACAGTTCCGCGAGCAGGGCTTTCTGCTGCTCCAAGACGCGCTCAGCCCCGACGAAGTAGAAGTCCTCAGGGACGAGACCGTGCGAATCTGCCGCGGTGATCGCGGCGAAGTCGACGGACTCGAGCGGGCATCGCCGGACGAGGCGGACGCCGACGTGCTGCGGCGCTATCTGTGCATCCACTTTCCTCACAAGATGTCCCAGGTCGTGTACGACGTTCTGCTCCATCCCGCAATCGTGGAGGGTCTTAAACAGGCGATCGGTCCGAACATCAAGTGCATGCAATCGATGCTGTTCATCAAGGCGTCGGGCAAGCCGGGCCAGGCCTGGCATCAGGATGAATTTTTCATCCCCACGCGGGACCGTTCGCTGACCGGAGTCTGGATCGCCATCGACGACGCCACCGTTGAGAACGGTTGTCTTTGGGTGATACTGGGATCCCACAAACATGGAATCCTCTGGCCGCAACGCGCCCACAACGATACCCGGTTCGACTGCGCCGGCGAGGTCTACAGCCATCCCTACTCAGACGACGACGCGGTACCGGTCGAGATGAGGGCCGGTTCCGTTCTGCTGTTCAATGGATACCTCATGCACCGTTCGCTGCCGAACAGGGCCGAAGGCGGATACAGGCGGTCTCTCTCGAACCACTACATGAGCGCCGAGTCACTGCTGCCCTGGCACGCGCCCAAGGAAACGCAGGTGGGCATGGGCAAGCTCGATTTCCGCGACATCATAATGATCGCCGGTCGGGACCCCTACGGATTCAAGGGAGTGGAGGACGTCAGCAAACCTCACATCCGGCCCTCCGGTGAAGGCGGCTGCGGAGCCGAATATCGAAACCTCGGCATTGACGTCTCCAATCGCCTGCTAGGACGCGAGTAGCGCCCCCGAAACAGTAGCGGCAGCCCCGCGCCCGTTCCCGTCATTCCGAGCCGTAGGCGAAGAATCTGCCCCCCCCCGTAACAGTTCGCGAGTCCCTTCCACGGAGCGCGTCAGCCTTCAGACCGTGCTGACTTGCTTTGAAGCGGCGTTGCCAGTGTCTATACTCCACGTTGTCGTTGAGTCAAACACTCTTCGGCGCAATGGTCTGGTCTGCGAGCGGGGAGGATTCGTATCCCCGGGAGCGCTGCGGGAGGTAGACGAGTGAACAAGACGAGCCTTCGAAGGCGAAATCTGCTCAAAGTAGGACTCGTAGGTGGTCTTGGCGCGGTAGGAGTCGCGGCCCTCGCCGGGTGCAGTGAGACGCAAGTGGTGGAGGTTGTCAAGGAAGTACCGGTAGAAAAGATAAAGGAAGTCGTCAAGGAAGTACCGGTTGTCGAGCAGCGGGTGGTCACCAAGATCATCGAGGTAGAAAAGCCGCAGATCCAAACCCAGCGGATGGTTTTTCTACACTTCTTCACCGGAGCGCTCTGGTCGGAACTTTTCGAGCCGATGACCGAAGCCTTCAAGAGTAAGTTCCCCTGGATCCAGTTTTTCGGCGTTGCAAGTCCTTACGGAGAATTACCGGCCAAGCTGGTGAGTATGGCCGCTGGCGGTCAACCACCCGACGGCACTTCCATCGACAACGTGCGCATCCAGGAGATGATCCGCCGCGGCCTGCTCGAGGAACTCGATCCACTAGTAAAGTCCAGTGGTATCGACTACATGGACGACTTCATCCCGGCCCGCCTCGAGCAGCAGAAACTGGACGGAAAGCTATACGCCTTGCCGATTGACCTGGGTTCCGGGGCGATTTACCTAAATCTGCCGATGTTCGAAGAGAAGGGCGTTGCTCTGCCCGAGCAATCCTGGACGTATGACGACATCCTCGAAATCGGCAATAAGCTGACAGCCGACAAGGCGGGAAACAACCCGACGAGCTCGAGCTTCGATGAGGGCAACATCGATACTTGGGGGTTCCACTTCGCCCGGACCGGCGCTTGGGGCTTCTACCGCTTCTACCACCTTTTTCACGGGTACAACGGGGCGGAATGTTACGACGAGGGGTTCACGAAAACTCGATTTACCGAACCCCAGAGCATTGAGTCCATCCAGTACTTCCAGGACATGATTTACAAGCACCAGATTGCAATGAGGCCTGGCGACTTCAGCGCGCTCCAGGTGGGCGGAATCCAGCCTTTCACGACCGGTAAGATCGGTATGGAGCACACTTGGATAGGGCTCAACCTGTACTTGCATCAAGAGGGCAGCCAGGTCACGAACTACGACGTCGTGGGCCTGCCGATAACGCCGACCACTACAGTCGAGGTCGGTGGTCAGGGGTTCGTCGTCACCAACACTGGTAAGGCCAAGGAAGCTGCCTGGGAATGGGCCAAATACGCCGTTGAGGAAGATGCCCAAAGGGCGATGGGTGCGAACGGTGGCTGGTTCCCCACCCGGCTGAGTTATGCTGATTTTGCTCAACCTACGGACGGAATCCCGGCGAACTTCGACGATGTCTTCTACGGCAACGCCGCAAAGTATGGCTTTGTGCCCTGGTGGTTCGTAGCCGGCTGGGCCGAGATACGCGATTCCATAATGGCGGAACTCGACCCGCTCTGGTCGGGCGACAAAACCGCCGCCGAGGCTGCCGAGGAAATGCAGCGTATCGGCGATCCGCTCATTGCGCAGCGACCCAAGACCTTCGGATAGCTGTAGTTAGCCGGTCAAGCTGAGGCCGGCGGCCGGTACGTCCGGCCGCCGGCCTCAGCAGATCGCACGACTGGGGAAACCATGTCCGCAGCCGAAGATATCCCGTTAGCTTCCGCCGTCGGGAGGCGGAGCACGTCCGCCCTGGCCCGCACGGAGCGGCGCGACGGCTATCTGTTCATCCTCCCGTGGGCAATCGGATTCCTGGTCTTCTTCATGGGGCCCATGCTGGCCTCGCTCATCCTCTCGTTTATGGAGTGGCAGCTTCTTCTGTCGCCAAAGTGGGTATGGCTGCGTAACTATCAGGTCATGTTCGCGGGAACCGAGACCCTCATCCGTGACCGCCTCATCACAATAGCTCTCCTGAATACGGCCTCGTACACCTTCTTTTCGGTCATCCTGTATACGATCCTGGCGCTTTTCCTGAGCCTCGCGCTGAATCCGGATATTCGAGGAATGCGAATTTACCGGACCATGTACTTCGTCCCGTCGGTAACTCCAATCGTGGCTTCCGTCTTGTTGTGGCTCATTCTCTTTCACCCCTCGCTGGGAGCCATAAACTACGTTCTGAGCGTTTTTGGGATTCCCAAACAGGGCTTCTTTACGGACGTGACGCAGTCGAAACCTACGCTGATTTTCATGCATCTCTGGACCGTCGGCGGGGCGTTGCCGATCTACCTCGCCGGGCTAAAGGGGATTCCCGAGGAGCTATACGAAGCGGCCCGCATCGATGGCGCGGGACTCATGAAGGTCTTCCGTTACGTGACGCTGCCGCTCTTGTCGCCAACCATCTTTTTCGTCGTAATCACCGGATTCATCGGAGGGTTCCAAGTCTTTACCCAGGCCTACATCGCCACGAGCGGAGGCCCCCAGAACAGCACGCTCTTCTACGTGCTTTATCTGTATAACAATGCCTTCCTCTTCTTCAAAATGGGCTACGCGTCGGCAATGGCATGGATACTGTTCGTCATCATCCTGGTGTTTACGGTAATTCAGTTCTGGGTGGCCCAGCGCTGGGTCTACTACGAGAGGACCTAGACGGTGAGGGTGATTAGGGGCTCGCGCCGATGACCGTTCGCAACGACGTAATGCTCGAGCGCCCGTCGGTGCGGGAAAAGACGCGCGAGGGCAGGGTTCGGCTGTTTGGACTGGGAGCCGCGCACGTAGTGCTCATCGCCTTCGGGCTGTTGATGATCGCCCCCCTTGTCTGGCTTGTATCGAGTTCATTGAAACCGGCCGGCGAGACGTTTCTCTGGCCACCGACCTTGTTGCCTAGTTACCCCAAGTGGGCCAACTATGACGACTTGTTTGGAAAGACGTTTTACTTGTTGTGGATGAGGAATTCCACCGTGGTTTCCGGGTTGACAATACTCGGTTCGGTGCTGAGTTCGACCCTGGTTGGCTATGCGTTCGCGCGCCTGCGGTTTCCGGGCCGCGAGCAGCTTTTCATTCTGTGCCTGTCGACGATGATGCTGCCTACGATCGTCACTTTGATTCCTTCCTTCGTTATGTTTCGGCACCTGGGCTGGATTGATACGTTCGCGCCGTTGATCGTCCCGGCATGGTTTGGCTCGCCCTTCTTCATCTTCCTGTCACGCCAGTTCTTCCGCACCATCCCGTACGAGTACGACGAAGCGGCGCGCGTGGACGGGGCCGGCAGCTTCCGCATCTGGTGGCAGGTACTCATGCCAATGGCCCGCCCAGTCGTAGGAACGATCATTATCTTCGCGTTCATCGGGTCCTGGAACGACTTCCTGCACCCGCTGATATATTTGTTACAGGAACAAAACCTGACTCTCGCCGTCGGCCTGAGAAGCCTCCAATCCCTTTACGCCAGGGGCGGCGGCATAACGTACATCTTTACAGGGTCGTTTTTGATGACTTTGCCGGTTCTTCTCATTTTCTTCCTGGCTCAACGATACTTCCTGCAAGGAATTGCCCTGACAGGTCTCGGCGGCCGCTAACGGCCGCATCTCGCCAAGGAGGTCCTCCATGCCTCGCAAGGTCAAAGTAGCGACAACGTCCTGGAACGCTCCGGAGCCGATGGGCGCGGACACCAGCCTGGAATTCGCCTGCCAGCTCCTCGAAACCGCGGGAGGGAGCGGCGCCGATCTGTGCGTTCTTCCGGAAGGCTTCAATTTCATCGGTGTGCCGCCGGACGAGCGCGCCGCTCACGTCGAACCCGGGATACCCGGACCGGCGTCCGAGAGAATCTCCGAGATTGCCCGCAAGCATGGCATGTACGTAGTCGCGGGCCTGTACAACTACCGCGCCGGTGAGATTCGCAATACGGCTCTGCTCCTGGATCGGCGCGGCGAAGAGGTCTGGCGATACGAGAAAATTCACCCCACCGTTGGCGAAACCGAGATGGGGGTCGTGCCAGGTGAAATCTGCCCGGCCGTCTACGACGCCGAATTCGGGCGTTTGGGCTTTGCGATCTGTTACGACATCGGCTGGCCGGAACACTGGGACCAACTGGGCGACGATGGAGCCGAGCTCGTCTTCTGGCCGTCGGCGTACGACGGCGGCTTCCCGCTTCAGACGTACGCCTGGAGAAATCAGTACTACGTGGTCAGCTCGGTCTGGACGCAGAACGCGAAAATGATCGATATCGACGGTCAAATACTGGCCCAGACCACCCGGTACTCGAGTCTCGTCATGCAGGAAATCGATCTGGAGAAGGAACTGTTTCATACCGACGACAACGCCAAACGGCTTCTGACACTGCAGGCCGAGCACGGTCACGAGATCACTCTTAAGACCATGGGCGAGGAACACGTCTTCACGCTTCAGTCCAACAACCCCTCGCTGCCCCTGGCGACGCTCAAGGAGAAGTTCCGCCTGGAGTCGTTCAACGACTTCCACGCGCGGGCTGGGAGAGTGCAAGACAGCACACGCGAGGCCCCGGTGGAGGCGGTGGGCGTCTAGGCGATAGGGCCGGCGCACCGAACCACGACGGATTGCGGCGGGACTCGACGGTCGCCTCTACGTCGACGAAACTGGCCGGGATGAGTCGGGCAGCCGGGTAGTTTGCATCGAGGAGGACGGCGCTGCTGACCGCGGCCGCCGCCCCCCAATGTCCCCGACCGCAAGGGAGCGCCGCCGCTAACGATCTCCAGGTGATCGCGAAGACCTCAATCCTGGGATATCGCGCCGGCGATTCACGCGCGCGGCCGGTAAGACTGAGTATCGGCGACCGCCGGTTTCACGACGTGAGGACTTGCCTGCAAATCTGACTCAAGTGCTCGACTGCTTGCACCGCGATACCGAACTTGCGGCTGGCCGTTATTGGCGAAGGTCCTTGTGCCGCGCCAGTTGCTTTCGCGATCCAGAGAATCGCGAATGGCTGACATGAGAGACAACTCCGTGGCGCCAGGCTAGTACGATACAAGATACGGACAGGGCGGAATCGGGAGCATTCTGAAAGAATGGTCATTCCATGTGCGCGCGGTTAAATCAGCAGCTATCGAACGCCGATCTCAGTCGGTATTTTGATCCGATACACGGCCAGATGCCTGAGCAATTGAAGTTCAATATGGCTCCCACGCAGAACGTTGGCGCCATCACTGAGACCAACCCTCGAGTGCTTCGGCAGTACCGCTGGGGGCTGATCCCAAGTTGGGCCAGGGATGTCACGATTGGGCGGCGGATGTTTAACGCGCGATCCGAGACTCTCGCCGGCAAGCCCTCGTTCCGCCGTGCGTTTCGTTACAGAAGGTGCATTGTCCCGGTTGCCGGTTTCTTCGAGTGGACCGGACCAGCGGGCCACAGACAGCCGCTGTATATCCACCGCGCCGACGGACACCCGATGGCCCTCGCCGGACTCTGGGAACGAAACGAAGATTTGCGAGCAATGTCGTGCACGATTGTTACGACGAGTCCTGGCGAAATGATGTCACGCGTCCACGATCGAATGCCTGTGATTCTGGAGCAGAATCAATGGAACGAGTGGTTGGACCCGCGGAATTCCGACACCGACGCGCTGCAATCGATGCTCGTCGCCGCAGCCGAGGACACGCTCGCTTATCACCCTGTTCACCCACGCATGGGCAATTCACGCATCAACGAGCCATCGGTCATCGAACGCCTGATTGACCGCTAGAACACTTGCCGGCCTTGGGTCGTCATCGTACGGTTGTCAGTCCGCCGTGAGACTCTTCCCCTGACTCGCCTTTTCAGCTAGTCGATCTACCCGGGCGGGCTGATCGAGCCATCGTCGGCATAGCTGTACGCGCCGGTGTGATATACGTCGTGGGGATTGTCGTTGTCGGCGAGCAGCAAACGCCTTCTCGGCGTCAGCGAACTCTTCAACTCCTCCGAATACCTGTGGTTGTTGACCGGCCTTACCCACACCGGCGTGTACTGGATGTGGGCGGTAAATCGAGGATTGTCGGTCTCGTTCTCCGTCCCGGCGTGCCAGAGCCCGTTGTGGAAAATGAACACCGAGCCCGCCTTGGCGAAGACGGGCCTGGCGACGTTCTCCATCTCGCGGAGGTCCTCGGGCAAGGCGGTTCTGGACTTGTGGGAACCCGGAACGATCTTCAGTCCTCCCTGTCCGAGTTCGAGGCAGTCGGTCAGGAAGTACGACATACGCAGTTGCAAAAGCGGCGTGGGATAGGAGATGTCCTCGAACTTGACGCCGTAGCCCGGACCGTCCTGGTGCCATTTCGACACGAACGCATTGGTCCGGGCGTTGCGGACCAGCGTCGACGCGTATACCTGAAGGCTGTTTCCCAGTAGCTTGAGCGCGATGGGAAACGTTATCGGGTGATCCATAAGCTCGGGGAAAACCGGGTCGGCTTCGATCATCGGCCTCACCGAGGACGTGCCGGCTCTCGACGCCACCCGACTGGCCGTCTCGAGATAACGGGCCACCTCGCGCTCGTTCAGGACATTCTCAACGATGAGAAAGCCGTTCAAGTCGAAGAGCCACCGCATGTCGTCCGACCATTCGGGCTTGCAGACGGGCAGTCTGCCGACGTGATCGCTGGTCCGGGCCGAAACCGCGCTTGCGCTTGTCATCTGAATCATTCCTGACGGGGCATCATCGTCACGCGCTCCCCCGCCGCCGCGGTTGTCAGAGCTAGTGGGCCGGCTTCAACCGCGGCGCGTGAAGCAACGACTTGATTTTAGGCGTATGCGTGTATGCGATCAAAGACGCGATGTTTGACGCCGATCTAGGAATCCTCGGCCAGAAGGCCATCTTGCCTCATTGCCTCGTTCAGGCTTGGTATCTCCACCAGGTCGACGATCCTCAGAGTATCGGAATCGATAATCTGCACTGTGATGACGTTGGGCCAGTTCAGGTTCGCGGCAAAAGTGAACGGCCCCGACCGGTCACGGAATAACCAGTTGACGTGCAATTGAAGCGGAATTACGGCTTCGATCTGCCCCGTATCCAAACTCGATACAACCAGGTCGTGTGAATTCAATACCGAAGTCATCAGCCTTCCATCGTCGCCGACGTTGATTACGGACTGGAGTTGATCGTCCGAATAAATCTCCGTGAGCGTGCCCGTCGGCGTGTGCAGCTTGTAGACCGATCCATCCGCCGCGGAGAGAATCAGATAAGCGTCGTCGGACGGATCGCCCATGGCTTCCACTATCAGCAGCGGAATGTCTTCGACGACGGTCGTCCTTTTGCCCGTTTCCAGTTCCAGCACGTCCACGGAGCCAGTTTCCCAGTTCACGAGGAATACTCTTGAGCGGTCGGACGACAGGACCGGCGGCAGAACGTTGTGGGCTATCCTCTCGCGGCGCACGATCCGCCCCGACTGCGGATCGACGATGCAAAGGTGTGTGCTCCCGACGGGCACCTGCACGGACCAGAGCGTATGAACGATATCGCCCAGGCTCGAAGTTCCCAGGTACGAATGCCAGGCTCCAAATGAGAATCCCGAGCTTGTAGTCCGCAAATGGCGCGCCGCCAGTCCCATCGCCCACAAGGCGCTCATGTCACCGGCGCCGACGGCCGCGGAATCTTGATCCACGGAGAGGAAGAAGCCCTGATAGAGATTCCAGGACGGGACGGAGGCGGGGGCGAATCTGCCGGCGGGGACGGTGATGCGTTCACGAATTGGGAGTCCGGAGGCGCGGTCGAGACCGACGAGGGTGGTTTCGCCGTCGTCGCTCAGCCCGTAGGCATAGAACAGGAGGCGTCTGCCGGCAGACTTGCGGAGGGCGATGCGGAAGGCTGCCTGTCCGGCGTCGGGAACATTGATGGATGCCTGGGCGATCTCGTAATCGACCTTGCGGACGGTGAGCCGCAATTTACCTGGGCGGATTCCTTCAAACAGAACGTCGCCCGCGTCACTGCTGGCATCGAGGGCGATCTGCTGTCCGAACGAGTCGTCGATGCGCACGACGGCTTGGGGCGAAGCCGCGCCTGTGAGAGAGTCTACGACGCTAATGGTGACCTGGTTGGGGAAGGGATCGAGCTTGAAGGGGACGGAGAGGACGGCGGGATGGGGCCGAGTTGACTTGAGTCCGACGGCCTGAATGCGAACGCTTTGGGTACCGAAGGGGATGACCGAACCTGGGATGGTGGTATCGAACTCGAAGGCGCCGCGGCGGGAGGTAATGATCTCGGCGAGGCGGAGGGGCTTGGATAGGGAGTCGGGGCTGGTAGACGGGCGCTGAAGCTGGATGGCGACGTTGGAGCGAGGCGGCCAGTGCTTACCGGAGACTTTGAGGGGAGACCCGGGCAGGCCGTGAGAAGGGAAAACGAGCAGTTCGGCGTCGCCGGGGCCTGAGGCGGTGGTAGCGCCGCCGAGGGATGAGCCGTAAGCGCCGAGGGCGATGACGGCGGCGACGGGCAGGAGGATGGCGATGGCCAGCAACGCGGCGATGCCAACGGCCAACCTGGTCCTCACGGGAGACGTGTCTCCACGGCGGCGCGATAGTCAAAACTGTGAATCGTCATGGCAGGATCATAATTCAGCGCCAGGTCCCGGCATCGCGCGGCCCGCCCGGATTGCCGCGCAGCGGATTGATCAGGCCTGGTTCGAGCTTTGCGAGCCAAACAGCGGCAAGGCGATGATCACCGTGGTCCCCCGGTCGACACCAGGCGACTCAATCTTTATCTCACCCCGATGGAGGTTGACTATCCGCTGCGCTATCGCCAGGCCAAGCCCCGCGCCGCCGCCGGTCCTCGACGTATCGGACCGGAAGAACCGCTCGAAGACCCGTGGCAGATCGTCCGGTTCTATCCCGGCGCCCGTGTCGCGCACCGTTATGCGCCCGTAGCCGCCGACCGCGTCGGCGGCAACCGTGATCCGCCCTCCGGGCGGGGTGAACTTGACCGCGTTGTGGATGACGTTCAACATCGCCCGTCCGATCCTTTCAGTATCGATCCGAACCGGGATAGGCGTTTCCGACGGGACTATCCGCAGGGTGATGCCGCTGCGGTCGGCGAGGGCTGAAAGGCGGTTTGTGACGAGCGCGGCGGTCTCGCCATAGTCCGATTCGCGCATCTCCATCCGGTCCTGCCCGGCTTCGAACCGGGCGACTTCGAGCAATTCCTCGGTAAGCGACTCCAGCCGTTCGACCTCGACCCGAATTTGCCCGAGGAAGGCGGCGGCGGCGGCGGGATCGTCCTTGGCGCCCGATTCGAGCGTATCCAGCAGCGCCCGCAACGACGTGATCGGCGTGCGCAGGTCGTGCGAGACGTTGGCGACAAACTCCTGCCGCACCTTCTCCGTTTGCGCCTGCGACGTGATGTCTTCAAGCAGGACCAGGTTGCCGCCGTTTCCGTCATAACTGATGGGCAGCCAACGAATCCGAATCTGCCTCCCCATCACGACCGACTCGGTCGGCGGCCCATCGGGCGCGGACTCGGCGAGTGACCGAGGGGTCCCGATCGCGTCCGCGCTACCGGGCAGAAAGTCGTTGAGCATACGCCCGGCCGACAGCTCCGGGGTGGTGCCGAGCAGCGAAGCCGCCGGGTGATTCATATCCATGATCCGTCTGTCTTCATCCAGTACCACCGCGCCGCCGCGCGTATTCTGGAATACGTGCTCTAGCTGCGCGTTTCGCATGTCGAGAGTCCGGATGCGCTCGCTGATAGTGCGGGTCACGTCGTTGAGCGCAAGCGCAACGGCGGCCGGCTCAGCTCCTCCCCGCGCGGGGATGCGCTCCGGCGTCTCGCCCTCGCCGAACGTCCACAGCGCGCTTGCGGCTCGCCGCAGCGTTCTGGCGGCCGGCAAGGTTATCGTCCACGCCGCCGCGGCCGCGAGGGCCCCGGCGACGGCCGCCGTTCCGACTAAGACCGTGGCGGCGTCGCCAACCGCCGACCATCCATCCGAAGGTCGCGCCTGAATTATCACAAGCCCGGCCGCCACCGCGCCCGCCGCGGTCAGCGCCGCCGCCGCCAGCACTACCCGGCGCACTTAGAAGCTCATCCCTGGCTTATCACTTCCACGGTGAACTGCGCAAAAGCTCCCTTCGACGATCTTTCCTGCCCCGCCGCAGTCTCGTCAGCGCAATCTTCCATGGTTGCGTTGGGCTATTGGCAGGCTCGCAACAGCGCATTATCCCGCTTCCCGGGCGGGTCGCTAACGCCCGTTCCCGCGTATTATCGACTCGGGCCGGCGGGGCGGTCGAGGCTGACGAAAAATCGGGTCTACGTCCCCTCGCGCCGTGGGCAAGGCCCGGCGCGCGCGGCTTGCGTTTCGATCCGCGGTATTACCATCCCCACCAGCATCTGTCATTCCGAGCCAAGCGAGGAATCCAGCACCCGGTCGTCAAGCCCCGCAGCATCTGTCATTCCGAGCCAAGTGAGGAATCTAGCACCCGGTCGTCAAGTCGTATATAACGTCTAGGGTCCCGCTCTCTGGCTGGAGGTCTTGAATGTATCCCCAACATCGCCGCCGTCGCCTCCTCTACAACGATGACTCCGATCAGCAATACGTGCGTTACCGCGACTCATACGGGCACGACATTGTCGACGACCAGTCCTTTCTCGACACTCGCACCACGCCTACCTTCGACACCCACGTAGACACCTACGTCTGGTGTCTCGGCAACGGCGCGGACCCGCCCTGGGGCGGCCGCGACCCGCTGTTCCCCTGCCTGCCGTCCAACGCCTACGCGACCGACCTGATAGTCGAAGCCTGCCACGAGCACGGCGTCGAGGTTTGGGGGTCGCTCCGCATGAACGATCTCCACGACGCCACCAGATCGAGCAGCCTGGAAGCGACCGCTGATCCAATAAAGGCCCGACATCCCGACTGGATGATCGAGTCCGAGGATCTCCGCCCTGAAGAATCAGGCCCATACGGCGAAATCTCGGACGGCATTTCGGAGCGCTATCTCTGGTCGGCTTTCAACTTCGAATTGCCCGCCGTGCGCGACTACCGGCTGGCCTACATCGAAAAGACGGCCCGCGAGCACGACTTCGACGGCTACGAGCTCGACTTCACGCGGTTTACCTGGTACTTGCCTCTGGGGCGGGAACGTTCCTTGGCGCACCTGATGACCAATTTGGTTCGCCGCGTCCGCCGATCGCTCGATCAGATAGCGGCGGAACGCGGGCGGCGCTACACCCTGGCGGTCCACGTCTTCGATTCGATCCAGACCTCTCTCAACCTTGGGCTAGACGTGGAAACGTGGGTCGAAGAGGGGCTGGTCGACGCGCTGGTGGTGGGCACGGGTTATCTGCCCTACGTGCTCGACATGGACGAGTGGCTTGTGCTGACCGCGCCCTCCGGCATCCCCGTTTACCCGTCGTTCAACACCAACACGCTCGAGGAGTGGCGTCCCTTGCTGGGGCATCCCACCTATCACGAGGCGCTCAGGGCTATCTGCTCGTATTACTGGTCCGAGCACGCCGACGGCCAATATCTCTTCAACCACTTCTGCCAGCGTAACTGGCAAAACGTCGAAAAAGATGGGCGCATCGACCTCGACTACATATACGCGCCGCTGAACGAGCTGGGCGATCCGGCCGAGCTGCGCGGCAAGGACAAGCTGTACGCGATCCAGCCGCACTACGAACAATGCATGCATCAGCAGGCGCTCGGCCCCGCGCCGCTGCCCATCCCGCTTCACTCGCTGGAACGATCATTGCCGCTCCGGATCGGATCTGACGGTGACAATCCCGACGCCAGCACTCGCGTCAGGGCCTACGTGACCGGTGGATCGGACGAGACTCGCATCTGGCTCCGCCTCAACCACACCCTGCTCGCCTCCTCCAGGAACGGCGACTGGGTCGAGGCGGACGTTCCGCGCGGCGTTTTGAGGTCGGGCGCAAACGTGCTTGGAGTCTGGTGCGACGAAAGGCGCTTTGAGACTGGCAATCCGGTAATCCTGCACCGGGTCTTCGTTCCCGTGAATTACCGCTCGGATGGATAGCGGGCGGGACTCCTTGTTTTCCTTATATTAAAGCAGGGATTCCACGAAACAATGTCGAGCGAAACCACTTTCGGCTTGATTCGACCTAAAATTGACCTATAGAGACGATTGCGGCACTGTTGACGCGTTGCCGCTGAATCGAGGGGAGAGAAAAGCCGTGGGAGCTACCGAAGCGACGACAGTTGCGCTGCCTGTCTATGAAATCGTGGCCGAACCTCTCACCGAGGAAGCCTTCAGGCCGTTCGGTCAGGCCTGCATCCCAGAGCCATTCGACGAAGGCTGGGAAGACGACAGACACGTTGGTGGAATCGATCTGTTTCGGGACGACAGCCAGGGTGCGCTGCACATCGAGATTCTCGAGGTGGAAATGCTCCCCGAACTGATGAAGCGCACGAACCGCCATTGGGGCTTTACGCAGTTCTTCGCGTTCATGCGCGGCAAATTCGCCATTATCGTCGCCGATCCGGAGATGTCGGCGGAGGAGTACGACCCCGCGACGACCAGAGTCTTCGTCGCCGACGCCGGCACGAGCGTGGCCATCCGCCGGGAAACCTGGCACATCGAGCCGTGCGGACTCGAAGAGGCCAGCGTCCTCGCGATTTCGCAGACCGAGACCATGATTCAACGCACGGAGGCGATAGAAGACCTGGGCGAAAAGGCCGTAATCCGTTACGTCGTGCCCGAGTCGTTGCGCTGATCCACCCAGCAGACGTTTCTCATAATTTGTATGTTGTGTAAGACGCGCGAACAGGCCAGATTGCGGGGCGGGCGCGAGCGGCGTGTCGACCGTCATTTCGGCGAAAACGGGAGGCCATGATGCCCGGTCCCAATGTGCTCGTCACCGTGCAGCGTCCGCTCCTTCAGGAGCTGACGACCGAAGCTTCGCGGGCCAAGCTGCACAATCTGGTGGGAAGCGTCGTATTCAACGAGTCCGGCGATCCCTGGAGCCAGTCGGACGTTATTAGACACATCGCGAACTCCGACGCCGTAATAAACGGTTGGGGAAGCTGCGCCTACGATGAGCGGGTTCTCGACGCGGCGCCGAACCTCAAGATCATCTGCTATTCGGCGGGGAGCATTCGCGGCATGGCGCCGCCCGCCGTATTCGAAAGGGGAATACGGGTCACGCACGCCGCTCAGGTCATAGCCGATGTGGTTGCCGAGTTCACCCTCGCCTCGGTGCTGGGGATGCTGCGGCGCGGACCCGAGTATGCCGCGGCCATGCGGAAGGGCGGCTGGAAGGAATACGGCGCGCCCGACGGTCTGCGGCCCAGCCGCGAGCTTTATGGCAAGCGTTACGGCATCGTGGGGGCGAGCATGGTGGCGTGCGGCCTGCTGCCGCTATTGCGCCCGTTCCGGGTTGAGACGCTGGTCTACGACCCGTACCTGACGGAACAAGACGCCCGCCGCCTCGACGTTCGAAAAGTCGACCTGCCGGAGCTTATGAGTACCTCCGACGTCATCAGTCTGCACGCTCCCATACTCCCCGAAACCAGGGAGATGATTGACGGACCGCTATTGAGGTCGATCAAGGACGACGCCGTATTCGTCAATAACGCCAGAGCGTGGCTCGTGGATTCGGCGGCATTGATTGAAGAGCTGAAAAAGGAGCGTTTCGACGCCGCGCTGGACGTATTTGACGAAGAGCCGCTGCCCGACGACAGCCCGTTTCGCGGCCTGGAGCGCACCTCGCTGACTCCGCACCTTGCCGGAAACAGCGCGGAGGCGAGGTCGAGGTTGATCGGCTCGGCGGTGGACGAGCTGGAGCGGTTCGTGCTCGGCGAGTCGCTGCTCTATGAAGTAACGCGCGATCGTCTGGCAACCATGGCGTAAGGCGCCCGCCGCGAGCGGCGCCATCGAAATCGAAGGCCGGTCATCCTGAAACCAGGACTTCTGAAGACGTCGGCGCGTTATTTAGTACAATGACCGGGACAAGCGGAAGATCACCGGGCACAGGGAGGCAAGCTCAATCTCCGAATACACGAAAGCGTGTCAACGCGATCAAGCCAGGTTAACGGTCATACATTTTGGTAATTAGCCAAATTGGCAACAGCCAGGAGTGGGAGGATCATATCGAATGTCTAGCGCGAGATTCAAAGGACTAAGCCGGCGCCGGTTTATCAACGCAGCCGTGGCGGGCGGCGTTGGCTTGACGGGCGTGGCGGTGCTTGCGGGCTGCGGCGAAACGCAGATCGTCACCGAAACCAAGATCCAGGAAGTGGTCAAAGAGGTTCCGGTCGAGCGGGTCGTAACCAAGATCGTCAAGGAAGAAGTTCCGATCGAAGTCGAGAAGGTCGTCATCCAGGAGAAGGTCGTCATCCAGGAGAAGGTCGTCACGGTAGAGGCCATGATGCCCAAGCCACAGGCGCTAACTCTGGTCTTCGCAACTTGGTGGGCGCTCGAGCGCGGAGGATTCGGGCGCTACGAACAGAAGTACATCGACGTGTACGAGGCTTTGCACCCCCACATCACGGTCGAGTACCGCAACTGGCCGTGGTCGGAGTTCCACACCAAGCTGTTGACGCAGGCGGCGGCCGGCTCCGCGCCGGACGCGTTCGCGCACAGCAACGTCTTCTATCCCAAGTACGTCAAGCGTGGCGGGGCCCTATCGCTGGACGAGTGGGTGAAGACGAACTCCGAATTTGACATCGATGATTTTCTGCCGGTCTCGTTGAAGCTCAGCACGGTCGATGGAAAGCTCTTCGGGCTCCCGCACATCTCCAGCGCTTGGGGGATCATCTACAACAAACAGGTCATGGAGGATGCCGGCATCACCGAGAGTCCCAACGACCTGGACGCCAAGGGCGAGTGGAACTGGGAATCCAACCTGGAGATGCTCCAGAAGATCACCAAGCGCGATTCGTCCGGAAAGACCGAGCGGTTGGGTCAGGGCGATCCCGGTCTGCGGTTCCGGTCCGGTCATCAGTGGGCATGGCAGAACGGCGGCGAGGCGCTCAAGCAGCCGACGCTGGACGAGTTCGTAATGAACGAACCGGCCTCGGCCGAAGCCGTGCAGTGGATCGCCGACTCTTTCAACGTCCACAAGGTCACGGCCACCGCAGCCGATCTGATCGGTGGCGCCCGATCCGATCTGAACAACGGCCGGCTCGGGATGATCTACACGTGGTTCAACTTCAGCGCCCATAAGGACCAACCGATCGACATCGTGTATCCACCCGCGGGACCTGTTAACAGGGTTACCATCCTGCACACCAACTCGCTTGGCGTGTCGTCTTCTTCAAAGTACCCGGACGAGGCCACTGAGTACATCGCCCTGCAGGCTTCGAAGCAGGGTGACGTCGACCAGATCAATTTTGGGATGGGAATCGTTCTGCGAAAGTCCAACTTGGCCGAGATGGATCGCGTAAACAGGACGGACTTCGCGATCGACCACGCCGAGGTGGTCGGAGAAGTTATCGAAACCGGCCGCGTTTTCGACGTCAACGAGTACCATCAGGAGACCCTGGACGCCGTTAACCCGGTGATGGAGGAAATACGGGACGGTGCGCCGGCGAAGGAGAAACTCGACGAGATCAAGCCCGTCGTCGACGATATCCTCGCGCCGATGCGCGGATAGCAATTTTGCCGTTGCTGGGGGCGCGGCCCGGAGCGCCCCCAGCCGGTGTTTTTGCGATGCCTTGCATCGATCCACGACAACACTGCAGATCCGGCTGAGCCCGTGATAGGACACTCCCAGAGTGGCTCTCGCTAACGACACAAGACGCTTCGCGCTTCCGAACTTTTCACTTAAGCGTCGCGAAGCGATAGCGGCGTATCTATTCGTCGCGCCCTGGATTCTAGGTCTGCTGATATTTGCGGCCTACCCGGTGGGGGCGTCACTCGTGCTGTCGTTTACCGAGTGGGACTTGCTGACCGAGATCAAGTACGTCGGCGCGGACAACTACGTCAGGATGTTCACAAAAGACCGTTACTTCCCCATCACAATGGGCAACACCGCGTACTACACGTTCATAGGGGTTCCGCTGCATACCGCGGTGGCGCTGCTGCTGGCACTGCCGCTAACCAGTAAGCTGCGCGGCATCAGGTACTTTCGGACGGCATGGTACGTGCCTTCGGTCACTCCAGCGGTTGCGGCGGCCATACTCTGGATCCTGATTTACCATCCGGAGTTCGGCATGGCGAATACCGTGCTGGAGCTGGTTGGCATTCCGCCGCAAAGGTGGATATTCGACCAGACCCTGGCAAAACCGTCGTTCATACTGATGTCGATGTGGAGCGTGGGTGGTCAAATGGTGATATTCATCGCCGGATTGCAGGGCGTGCCGCAGCAGCTCTACGAAGCGTCCAGCATCGACGGAGCCGGACGATGGGGGCGATTCCGGAACGTCACTTTGCCGCTGATAAGTCCGGTGATGTTCTTCAACCTGGTAATAGGCGTAATCGCCTCGTTCCAGATATTCACGGCGGCCTACATCATGACCAACGGCGGGCCCGCAAATCAGACGCTGTTCTTCGTTCTCCAGCTCTACCGCAACGCGTTCCAATACCTGAAGTTTGGGTATGCCTCGGCGATGGCTTGGGTGCTGTTTCTCATCATCCTTTTCTTCACTGGCTTGCAGTTCCTTGGCGCGCGGCGGTGGGTTTTCTACGAGGCCAAGGCGGAAGAGTAGGCTGACGGCGTGGCGGACCCTTCGATAACACTTGACGCTAGGACATCGGGCGCGTCGATTCGCGTTGTGCCAGCCGGAGTGCGAGCAAAGCGGGTCGGAGGCAAGCTTCTCGCCTACGCCGCAATGATCGCCGTTTCGCTGCTTTTGATTATGCCGTTGCTCTGGCTGTTCGCGGCGTCGTTGAAGACGCAACAGCTTGTGCTCTCTACACCGCGCGGATTCGGAGAGTTTTTTGCAAGTCTCATTCCGACGGATCCACAATTCGAAAACTACGCGGAGGCTCTTACAAGGCGGCCGTTTGGAATTTGGACGCGGAATACGGTGATCATCGTGGTGACGGCGACGGCGGGGACGGTCCTCACCGGTTCGATGGCCGCTTACGCCTTCGCTCGTCTGCGCTTCCCTGGCAGACAGGTGCTCTTTACCATCACACTGTCCACCTTGATGCTTCCGTTTATCGTCACGATGATTCCGCAATTCCTGATGTTTGCCAGGGTTCCGGGGCCGTCATCGGCCGGCAACTGGACCGACACGCTCATGCCGCTGATCGTGCCCCATTGGCTGGGCGGCGGGGCTTTCTATATCTTCCTTATGCGGCAGTTCTTCACGACCATTCCGCGCGAGCTTGACGAAGCGGCACGAATCGATGGCGCCGGCTTCTTCCGCAGCTACTGGCAGATAACGCTGCCCTTGAGCGGTCCCGTTCTCGCTACGGTGACCATTTTCTCGTTTATAAACCACTGGAACGACTTTCTGGGCCCGCTAATCTACCTGGCTTCGCGGCAAAACCAGACGCTCGCCCTCGGTTTGCAGAGTTTTCAAGGGGAGTTCGTTAACGAACACCACCTGCTAATGGCGGCGTCGGCCACGATGACGGTCCCCGTTTTGCTAGTCTTCTTCTTCATGCAAAAGTATTTCCTGCGCGGCTTCGTAATGAGCGGCATAGCCGGAAGGTAGGTGGCCTGGCGCGAGACCGCGTATATTGATTTGACGTTAGCTCTGGGGAAACACATTCAGAAATCGAGGTATTAGATTTGGCGGTTTTTGCACCCAACAGACCCGAAGAACTTGTGACTCTGAGTCAGGAACAAAAGCAGTTCTACGACGAAAACGGGTATCTCGTGGTCGAAGACGTGTTCGATCCCGACGAGGTATCGAGATTTCAACAGTTGACGGCGGAAGTGCTTCGCGATCCGCGGTCGGCGCATCCTCGATTGAGAGTCGGCACGTTCGCCGACGCCGGAGAATCAGGGCGCGAGCCCCATCCGGACAATCCGAACTTCATCGACCTCGTAATGGACAGCCCGCTCGCCGGCGACGACTGGTTCAACAACATTCGGGACCCGCGAATCGTCAGCGTGATGGTCGATATCCTGGGGCCTAACATCAACTTTCACAATGGCAAGCTTCGAATAAAGCCGCCCGGCTACATCAACTCGCAGGGCTGGCATCAGGACTGGCCTTACGAGCGACACGAAAAGCCGGAGCTTGCCGCGTCGCTCTTCTACGTCAACGCAACCAAGGCCGGCGCCGGCGCAACCTGGGTCCTCCCCGGCAGCCATAAGTCGGGCGAGTGGGTGCACAACAGGGCAAGCGGGGGCAAGATCGCCGAAGACGAGCTTCCGGCGGAATTCGAGCCGGTGGAGCTGGTGGCGAAGGCGGGATCGGTGGCGTTCATTCACGTGATGGCCGTGCACAAGGCGGGCGACAACCCCAGCGATGAGAGTTGCACCGCGATAATCAACGAGTACAAGACCGCTGAAAATGCCGCAACGGCCGACTACGTCACGCGGCTGGCCTTCTACGATATGCCGCTGAGCCGCGCGGGGAAGATCTTCTAGGCGCTCTCGCCGGGGAGCTGGCGTTGGCTAGTTAGGGGTGTTGGCTGTACTGCCGTTGGCGCGTTTTCGAATGGGCATTGCAACGAAACAGTACCCCAACTCTCAACGCGGCAACCTGCCAGGTCTACCAGTTAGGTCATGCGCTTCGTGTATTTTCAGTTTTTCTTGCGCTTCGGCGTCGTCTTCAGGCGTGTCGCGAATCTGTTCGGGCATTGGCTTGGCCGCCGGTCGTCCCCGCGGTCACCCCTTGGGTTTCGTTGCGGT
Source organism: Chloroflexota bacterium (assembly GCA_965263025.1). Lineage (GTDB taxonomy): Bacteria > Chloroflexota > UBA11872 > UBA11872 > VXNJ01 > JAPOVO01. Next base: position 2,656,285 of record OZ253578.1, read on the forward strand.
TGATGTTATGTACCGTCCATGACTCGGATATAGCATTTTCGACTCTGCTGCGGTCGCTTGATACAGTTCTCGCCGCTGAAGTCCGATTTAGAGCGTCATCGGCAACCGTGCGGAGCGTACCGGTCGTGCCGTCGCGTGTTTGCGCCGCGGCCGCTTAAGCACCGGTCAATCTCATTAACGGGAGTGCAGCCGTGCGTTTCTCAGACACGATAGGATCGCTCGAACTGCTGCTTGGAGCGAAGGCGCAAGCGGATTGAAAGCCGTCCGTATCCTTCTGATCGGAATGGTTGTCTACTGGTTGGGCGGGATTGTTATCCCTCGGCTGACCAGCTTGGCGTTCCCCTCGGTGCTTGACTGGCGAGACTTGCCCGCCTGGCTCAATCCTGATGCCGAAGTACCGGCAGTCGTGATCCCAGAAGCCGGCATATTACTCGTCACCGCGCTTCTTGCGTTGTATGCGGGTTGGCGTGATCATCTCGCACGGCGAGGCTGGATAACTGTCGGCGGCTGGCTGACGTTGGCAGTTGCGGCGGCTGTCTTGGGCTGGGAAGAGGCTTTTGAGTCAAAGAGACACGGAATCAGACTCGCCCAGCAACTATTCGGCGAGGGCTACGGGAGCCTCTGGCCCCTACTTGTAAGCCCGCTAATTCTGGGCTTCGCGCTGGCAATGGCCGCTTTCGTTCGCAAGGGAGTGTTAGACAGGCAAGTTCGCGTCTTCGTCCTCCTTGGCTTTGTCGCTTGGGTCGCAGTGCTCTTCTATGAAACGGTCACGCCATGGGTGTTCGGAGATCAGGGAAGCTGGGTCGGGAATCTGATCGAAGAAACGCTTGAGGTTACTGGCGCGTTACTTTTCGGGCTGGCTGCGGTACTCAGTCTGCAAAGCCTCCCCCCAAGTAAAGACTTGTTGAGCCGCCGGCGCCTGCTTTGGCTTGCCGGCGGAGCAACGGCGATCACCGTTGCGGTCAGTGGTTTGGCTGTGTTTGATATCGTGTCAACCTGGCGCGAATCGCTGGCGGATACGCGCGGACCGGTTGTAGTCGATACGCATCTTCCCGACGGTTACTCCTTGGTCCAGGAGCTTGGCATGATCTCGGCTCCGCTGTCCCGTATTGAGCTGCGCGCCGCAACTCATAGCCACCCCGGAATCATAGGCTGGCGCATCAGAGAGAACGGAATTGATGGCGCCATACTCCGCGAAGGCCGCATCAAGGTCGATTCCGGCGAATTGCGCTGGCATCAGATCGACTTCCCACCGATCTTGCCCAGCCCGCTGGCGGTGCAACTAGTAGCCAGCACGACAGGTGGCGACTATATTCGGTTTCAGTTGACCAAGACTGCGAGATTCGCGGAGCTGCGTTTCTGGATTCAGGGCGAGGAGACGTGGCCCGACCAAAGCTCGAAATCTTGGGGAAAGGTTCAAGTGATCTCACCAGGAGCAACCTGATGGCGTTCTGGCAGATGTTCCAGTGGTCGTGGGTATCGCTCGCCGTCACAGCCTTCGCCGGACTATGGGCCATAGTCTTCGCACCCGCGCTAATCGCACTGTCAGCTTGGCCGCAAACTCGAACACACGACGTCATAAATACATAAAAACGCCGTGCGTACCCGGCTCCGCTATGCCCTTGTCGAGACTCCAGCGTGTTCGTATAAAATCGTCGAACTGGAACTGACGATAGCCGAAAGGCAAAGCGATGCTGACGACTGCGGAAATCGAACAATTCGACCGTGACGGCTACCTGGTTTTCCCCGCTCTCCTCGGTGAGCCGAAGCGGCAAAAATACTTCTCTGCTTTGGAAGAATTGGTCGAAAGGGCGAAATCGCTTCCCACGGACGCTCCGCCGACCTGGACGTTGGAACGGGACTCCGAGGGGAATCCGCTGGCCGGGGTTCTGCACAAGGTTCAGGGAGTCTGCGTGGTCGATTTTCGGGCGCTCCACATGGCCCAGGAACCCGAGATCCTTTCCCGAGTGGAAAGCCTGATTGGGTCGGAAATTGCCCTTTTCGGCTCCAAGTTCTTCCCCAAGCTTGCGGCTGGTGGCACGTCGGTTCACTGGCACCAGGACAATTTCTACTTCAACAGTGAGTCGGACCAAATCATCAGTTGCGGTATCTATTTGGAGGACTCCGATCGGTCGAACGGATGCCTGCGGGTAATTCCTGGCAGTCACAAGCGGGGCATCGCCGAGCACGACCGCCCGGACGACGCGGACGCCAAAGGTTTCAGGACCAAAATCGACGAATCGGAGGCTGTAGACGTTGTCTGCCCGGGAGGAACGGTCATTTTGTTCTCGGCCAACTTGCTGCACGGTACTAACGACAACGAGTCGGACGGAGCTGCGGGCAGAAGCCGCTTCAGCACCGCGTGGCACTATCTGAGCCCCAATGTGGACCTTCCGCCTTATAACAGCGGCCACTATGCTGATTGGCACGTGTTGACCTAAACGCGGTTTGCCGCCCGCGAGGAGACTTCCACATCGTCTCTCCGGTGGACGCAGGAATCCGGACGCTCCTGCCCTGTTTTGTCATTCCGAGCTAAGCGAGGAATCTCGCGTCCTGGCGCCGAAGCCCAGATTCTTCGCCGGCGCCCGTGCTGAGCTCGCCGAAGTGCTCAGGGCGAAGGTAATCTACTCAACAGAACCTGTTCCCGGCTGTTGGGAATGTGACCAGTAAGCGGTACTCGTTCAATGCGGGAGACAGTCCTTGCGGCGTTCGCCACCGGGTTCGTGTTGGAATAGGGGACGGCGAACCAGATAGGTCACTGATCGGAGGGTTCAATATGGCGACGTTCACTACCCGCCCCGTGGTGATGGGCGCCCGCGGCGTCGTCACCTCTGGGCACTATCTGGCCAGCGCGGCGGGCTTCCGAATCATGGAACGCGGCGGAAACGCTATCGACGCCGCCGCGGCCATGTGCTTTTGCCTCAACCTGCTGGAGCCTCAGAGCAACGGAATAGGCGGCGAGGTTCCAGTGCTTATCTACTCCGCCCGCGAAAGGCGGCCGTTCGCCGTCAGTGGGATGGGCTGGTCGCCCCAGGCCTTCACGACGGATTGGTGCCGTGAGAACGGAATCGATCTCATACCCGGAGATGGCTATCTGCCCGCGTGCGTGCCGGCTGTAGTCGATACGTGGGCTGCGGCGCTCGCTCGCTTCGGAACTCTTACCTTTGGCGAAGTCCTCCAGCCGGCCATCGAACTCGCCGAAAACGGCTATCCAATGTACGACGGACTGCGGAGCGCCCTAGCCACTCACGCTGCCCGTTACGTGGAACGCTATCCCACCACCGCCGAGATCTACTGCCCGGGCGGACGCGTGCCCGAAGTCGGTGAAATGATCCGAAATCCCGACTTCGCCAAGATGCTCAGAATGATGACGGACGCGGAGCAGCGGGCGGGCGGGGCCGACCGGCTGGAAGGCATAAGTGCGGCTCGCGACGTTTTCTATAAAGGGGAAATTGCGGAACGCATCGTCGAGTTCATACGCGGCAATCCGGTCGAAGACGCCAGCGGCGCCAGTCACACGGGGCTGCTTTCTATGGAGGATTTTGCGGAGTGGTCGGCGCGAATCGAAGATCCCCTTGGCGTCAACTACCGGGGCCTCGACGTTTATAAATGCTCCAGTTGGACCCAGGGGCCGGTGTTTCTACAGCAGTTGGCTCTGCTGGAGGGATTCGACCTGCGGGCGCTCGGACACAATTCGACGGACTACCTCCACACTCTGATCGAATGCGCCAAGCTGGCTTTCGCCGACCGCGAGGCCTATTACGGCGACCCGGATTTCGACGGCCCGCCGCCAGACCGGCTGCTATCCCGCGAATACAACGACGCGCGGCGCGCGATGATCGACCAGACCGCGTCTCTGGAAATGAGACCCGGCGACGCGGGATCGGGATTTCCGGCCTACGCTGCCGACGATGTTGCCGAAGACAACAGACGCGCGCTGAGCGTCGGCGCCCGTCCGGTCCGCGATCTCGGGCTGGGCCACGCCCACATTGGCGATACCACGCATCTCGACGCGGTCGACCGCCAGGGCAACATGGTGGCCGCAACCCCCAGCGGCGGCTGGCTTGGCACTTCGCCCGTAATCAAGGGACTCGGATTCCCGCTGGGGACTCGCGGACAGATGTTCTACCTCAACCCCGAGCGCCCCAACGCGCTCGAACCGCGCAAGCGTCCAAGAGCGACCCTGACCCCGTCGCTCGTCATGCGGGACGGCGATCCGTTCATGGTCTTCGGGACACCTGGGGGGGACGCTCAGGACCAGTGGACGCTCCAGTTCTTTCTGAATTACGTCGATTTCGAAATGAATCTTCAAGAGGCGCTGGATGCGCCGAGCGTCCACTCGGTGCATTTTCCAAGCTCCTTCTACCCACGAGCGGCGTATCCCGGCCGGGTGGCGGTCGAAAACCGGATTCCCGAGTCTGTAATCGCCGGGTTGCGCGGACGTGGCCATGAGGTGCTTGAAGTGGAGGGTTGGGTCAACGGCAAGACGATGGGCATTCGCTACGATCCCCAAACCGGCCTCATATCCGGCGGCGTCGCGCCGAAGGGGACCATAGGCTACGCCATCGGCTGGTAGCGTGTGCCGCCTTTCCGCGCCCGCCTGACAGTGAACGCGAAGTCTCCGCCCGCGAGAGTAGTTGCGGGGGTCAAGGTGGATAGCTTCACCTCCGCGCCCCTGCTCGCCGGCGTTTCGATAACCTGCCGCGCAGCGCCCGAAACCGTCTGGCGGACGATCGTCGATCCAGACGCGATTCCGAAGTGGGTGATCTTCGCCCGGCGAGCGGCTTACTGCTCCGCATCGGGCGGCGCCGACGCATCGATTGGGCCGGGAGCGATCCGAAAGTTCATCCTATTTGCGAACGTTGCCGTGCGCGAGCGAGTCGAGGTTTGGGCTCCGCCCCGTGTTCTTGGCTACCGAACCCTCGATATGTGGATCGTCCGAGACCAGCTCGGATTGTTCATCGTTGACTCTGGCGACGGCGGCGATACCCTCATTGCCTGCTACCAGTTCGTCAATATCCCTGCTTTGCTTCGCCCCGTCTTCCGACTGTTGCTGCCTGTTGTGTTCAAATGGGTGCTCGGACGAATCGCGCGAGTTGCCGTGGCGGAAACGCGGCCTGGCTCTTGCTAATGTCGCGGTGTTGGAATTGCCTCGGTGATGGCATTTTGGAGCGTCCAATCATGCCCGCGACGGCACGCGTCGGAGCGACTCAGGGAAGGGATGGAAGATCGCGAAGGCAACGGTTGCGAATCTGCCGCTTCGCGTGCGGCGCCCCGTGGCGTGGTCGTCTTAGGCTGCCTTGACTGTCGATGGCGAGCGCCTTGGCTCGGCAACTTTGGACCTTGGGTAATGCGGGCGCTTTTAAGGGAGTGACGGGCAGGCAAATCTGGCGGCTGGCGGAACGAGCCGGCCGTTTGGCGCTCGTCGTGGCGGTGACGTTCTGGTGGGGCGGATACGTCATGCCCCAACTCTTCAGCCTGGCATTTCCCGCAGTGCTTTCGCCCGACGCTCTCCCCAGGCATCTGAACCCTGAGTACGAAGAGACTGTCGCGAATATAGTCTCGGCCGCGGCTTTAGCGATCTTGACGGTCTTTGCTCTGGCGAACGCCGTCACTGCCCATCGCAAAGCGGCCGACCGAATCGCTGTTGGCGGCTGGACTGTGCTAACCGTCACTGCTGCCTATCTAGCCTGGGAGGAAGTGTCGGACTTTCATGCCACGGGCCTGACCGCTGTGGAGCGGTCGATATTCGGCGCCGAGCTGGTCGACGCTCTAGGTAGATCTATCTGGGTTCTACTGCTGAGCCCGCTGATAGTTCTCTTCGTTTTCGCGACTGGGGTATTTGTCCACAAAGCGCTGCTCGCCACCATGCACGAAGTGAGTTATCCCTTCCTGTTCTCGGGTCGGGCGGACGTGCTGGCGATCGTAATCGAGGAGACCCTGGAGTTCAGCGGGACTCTGCTCATAGGACTGAGCGCGGCCAATGCCTTGGGCCTGGCGCGCAGGAAGGCGATTCCAAACGAGTCGTTCGGTGGCCGCTGGCGCACGCCGGTCGTGGGTTTGATGGCACTCGTTGCGATTCTTGGCAGCCTTGGCGTCGCTTTTGTGTTCCGCGCGCCCGTCGTTGATGCGCGTACTAACCATGTCGACACATTCGAGTTGAACCTCCGCGATCAGGAAGCAGTTATTCAGGAGCTCCGTATGCCGGCATATCCCGTGGCGAGTTTCCGCCTTCGCTTCGCTAGTTGGCCTCCCGGGAGAGGAATCGTGGCCGTGCGCGTCACAGAACTCGGGACGTCGGAACCCATCCTTGCCGAGGGGTTTGCCGAAGTTCCGGCGGATGGTAACCCGGCGTGGACGAACATCGAGCTCTACCCACAGCTTGCCGAGGCAGAGGGCCGCCGGCTGGCCGTATGGGTTGTGGCCAGTATTGGACGAGAGGCCGAACTCCGGCTCGGTGCGACGCAGACGAACCGATACGAGGACGGACGGCTCTGGATAAACGGCGCGCTTACCTGGCCGGACCAGGATCTCGAATTTGTGGCCTACGGCGCCCCGGAACCAACGCGAAGCAAGTTCCAGGCGATCTGGCGCCTCTTGATCTCGGACTGGCGCTGGCCCGCGCTGGCAGTGGATCTGTTCATTGCGCTGACGCTGATAACGATGATCCCGACCGTCCTTGCAGCGGCCGCCCTGCCGCGGCGCGGCTAATCCAGTCGATCCGGCTTGCCGCCGGACTGCGAGATCATTGCGCCTTCGTGCAATCTCGATATGGGGTGGCGCCGGACAACTACAGCGCCGTCGTGTCGATATGCTTTATTCTCAGTTCGCCGCTTAACCTTGTACGGCGTTATTCGGGAGGAAGGTGAGGCAAATGGCGCTCGCGGCTGTCATGCCTATGTGGGACAAGACCCGGCACGAGATTCCCAAATCGGAATTTTCCAATCGTATCGAGCGGGTCCGCCGGTTTTGCGTCGAGAACGATCTCTCCGGCGCGCTGGTCTACTCGCAGCCCCCGATCCACCAATGGAGCCAGACCGGGCACGTCGGCTATCTGACCAACTGGGTCAGCCTCGACAGGGCGACGGACACCATGGTGCTCGTTCCCAGAAACGGCGAGGCGGTCTTTCTAATTGCCGGCGTGGACTACATGCTCGATCAGATCGAGCCGGTTTCCTGGATGGAGGACATCCGAATGGTGGCCTCGCCCGACCCCAGGGCGATCTCGGCCGCTTATACAGGCGAAGCTTCGCGCGGCGGCGCTCCGTCCATCAACACGTTCGGCCAGGAGGCATACCAGATCCTGCAGGCAACCGGATCGGCGGGGCGGCCGGTCGCCGTCTCGGGCATGGAGGCGATGTCGGCGGCCCTCTATCGGGACATCGAAGCGTCGATTCCGGAGGGTGTTGCGGACACCATCGACATAGTTGGCGAGCTGCGCTCGGTCAAGACTCCGGGCGAAATAAGCCTGCTGCGAAAGGTCGCTTCGATTTCGGATCGGGCCTACGAGACCATGGTCGACGTTCTGGAAGAGGGCATGCTCGCTTACGAGCTAATGGCCGAGCTCGACCGGTCCGCCCGCGCCGACGGCGGCGACATGGTCTACCATTGCATCCACTGGGCGCCGAATGGCGAACTGGAGAAGGGGCACCTTTCGATCAAGCCTCTCGACCAGCCGTTGCGCGCCGGCGACTACATCAACGTAAACGCATACGTCGTGTACAAGGGCTACTGGATTCAGTCCGACCGCAGCGGGACCATCGGTCCGACCTTCGAAAACTCGGCGCGGGCGATCTGCGACGCCAACATGGCGGTCCAGGACGAGGTCCTCGCGGCGATTCGACCGGGACTCGTGATATCGGAGATGCTCGACATATCCAACCGGGCCGCGGAAAAACTCGGATATGAGATTCAGGGCGGTCGCATTGGCCACGGCCAGGGACTCGACTATTCCGAGGAACCGTTCCTCATGGAGGGGAGCGACAGAGTTCTGGAGCCAGGCAACGTCTTTGTATTGCACACGTGCCTGGGAGTTCCCGCAACCAACATACTCGTCAATCCCATAGCCGACCTGTGCCACGTAACCGAAGACGGCGTCGAGGTGCTTAACAGCTTCCAGCGCGACTACTTCCACGCCTGAGGCGCCGGGCGGCGCCGTCCGTGACGCGGCGCGTGACGACATGAGGGATACGGACCGGGGGAGGATGGTCTCGAAGATGTCCACCCGACTGGACGGGCTGCGCCGTGACATGTTCGATAATTACGCACGGGAATTGTCTTTGCCGGAGCCCTACTCGTATCGCTATGGCAACCCCGTTCGACCAGTCGTTCCACGACAAACCGCCAGGCGCGGGATCATGATCCTGGGGGCATATCCTTCGGCCCGATTCGAATGTATCGGTAAGTACTCAAGCGTTCCGGTGGCGGATCTCGCCGCTCCGTTCTCTGACGAGTCTTACTTCGACGGCCGCCGATTTCGTACCGTCCGTTCAACCGACGAGCTTGATTCGATCTACCTGGCCCCGCTGGGAGTCTCACGGGATAACTGCTGGATCACAAACCTGGTAAAAACCTTCCTGTTCAAGCCGGGGCACGTCGCGGCGTACCATGCCCTCGGAGTGGAGCATCCTCCGCGCGAAACGAGATCCATGTTCTTTGAGTTGGCGACTCATCCCGCAAACTTCGAATGGCTTTCTCGCGAAATTGAACTCGCCCGGCCCCGGCTGATGATTACATTGGGCGCGGAAGTTGCGGCGGCGATCAGAGGATTCAGCAGTGCAACGGCAGGGCGGAAACTCCTGTCGGCGACTGTTCACGAACTTCGGATCGGGGAGACGGACGTGCAAGCCGTCCATTTGGCTCATCCAGGCATCGTGATGCGAGGCGGCGAGCGGAATCCCTGGCCGGACCTGACCGCCCGGCATATCCAGGATTTGAGACGATGCCTTGCGTGATTTCTGAGACGTCCCCGCCCTTTGGTCATTCCAGCGAAAGCCGGAATCCAGATAAATGACCCTCCTCTGAGCGAACAGCGCAGTTGTGCCTCAAGTGTCGGTCGTGTACCGGTAGCCGCGTGTAGAACTAGGAACTGGATTCCGGATCAAGTCCGGAATCACGGAGGTTTACCTTGCTAGTAACAATCTGGCTGCGCTCTCGCGGTCACAGCCCCACGGCCGCGTTGCTCTCGGCCTGGTAGCCGCTAACCGTACCGTTCAGCAAGTCGGCCATGGCCACCGGCGCGCCGAGCGCGCCAGATTCCAGTATCCCGTACGAGAGCGCCAGGGCTTTCATTCCCATCTCAGCGCCCACTTCCGGCGGCTCGCCGGACTCGACGGCGCGCACGAAGTCCTGCAACTCGACGGCGAGTGTCTTACGGTCGATCTCGGGAAACTCCATGTCGTACGACGCGATGCGCCGCGGCCCCGGCCAGAGCCGAGCGGTGATGTCGTCCATTTCCCAATCGGGCGCCATCTCGAGCAAGGCGGCCCCCTCGATCGATCGCTCGCGGCCCGGCAGCATTAGCTTCGGCCCGATGCCGCTGCGGCTCGGTGGAAGCGCAATAGCGCCGTCACTGCCGTGCACGGTGGACGTGTCTATCGAATGGCCGTGCGAGGCTATGCTCATCGACATCTGACCCGACGCGCCCGAAATAAACCTGAGAACGGCAAACGCGGTGTCCTCGGCGTCGGTGACTACCTTGTCCATGCCCACGAATTCGTCTTCTACCCGGTGGTCGTAGAACCTTTTCATGTTTTCCGGTCGAGTGCCGCGGCGTCTTACCGCCTGAAAGACGTCGGTCGCCGCATACACTGTTTCCACGTCGCCCATGAAGTAATGGACGAGGTCACAGTTGTGCACGCCGCGTTCCAGAATCACGCTCCCCGCGCGGTACTTGTGCGCGCGCCATCCCGTATCGTGCATCAATTCGTCCCCGCCGCCGATTCCCATATCGACCAGAAAGTACGGTCTGCCAATGGCTCCCGCATCGATCAGCGCCTTGGCGAGCCGGTTCATCGGATCGCGCCGGTAGTTCTCCGCAATCGCAAGCGTCTTTCCAGAGCGGGCGGCGGCTTCCGCCATCAGCCTGCAGGCCTTGATCGTCAGGCCCATCGGCTTCTCGACGCAGACGTTGATCCCCGCATCGAGCGCGCCGACCGCAAATTCGTGGTGCATTCGAGTGTCGGTGGTGATGTCCACACCATCGAGGCTGGCCTCACTATCGAGTAGTTCGCGGAAATCGGTATAGACAACCGGCTCCCGGCCAAACAGCTCTTTAGCCTCCGTGGCAACGTGAGCGGCGGCCGCGTGATGAAGGTCGCAGACCGCAACCAGATCAAGCGACCCGAACGTATTCGCAGTCTCCGCCATTCCGTGAACGTGCCGAAGCCCCATGCCGCCGCAGCCGACAAGCGCCATTCGCAATGCCACTTCAAAACCTCCCCGGAAACTTCCCCACCTGGTGGTCTCATCCGAAACCCGCCGCCCCTTGGTGAGCATATCCCGTTGAAAACTCCCATGAGTCGCCCAACGTCCCGGCAGCGCGCCCGCCCGATCGCGATGCGACTAGAATTGAGCCATGATTGCGCTTGGGTATAGCACTTACGGCATGAAGGGTCTCGATGTTTTCGAGACCCTGCCCAGGGTTCGGGATCTTGGCTATGCGGCCATGGAGATTTGCGTGCGGTCAGGCTGGTCCACCGAGCCGGATCGGTTCGGGGAGGATTCGCGGCGGCGGCTCGTCTCGTTGTTTCAGGAACTCGGATTCCCCCCGCCACCGCTCATGGACGATTTGTCCATCTGCGCCGAACCAAGCGATCGACCTGCGATGCTCGAGCGTGCCGATCAAACGTTCAGGATGGCCGGCGACCTCAACTTCAACGATCAGCCCGCCATCGTCACGACCACGCTAGGCCATCCCGAACCGCACTGGGAAGACGGAAAGTGGAAGATCCGCGATGCGTTTCTCCAAGTTGCCGATCTTGCTTCCAACTACAACGTCATCGTCGCCGCTGAGCCGCACGCGGGCGGCGAATTCGAAACGCCCGAAAAGGCCGAGTGGCTCATGGAGCACACCCGCCACGACCACCTGAAGCTCAACTTCGACATAAGCCACTTCGTATGCCAGGGGATCGACCTCCAGCACAGCTTCGACTTGTGCGTTCCCTATACGGTTCATACCCACGTGAAGGACGGCTACATGGAAAACGGCAACGTCCGCTATCAGTTGCCGGGCGACGGCGACATGGACCTGACCGCGTACATGAAGGCCGTATCAGACGCCGGTTTGGAGATTCCGGTCTACGTCGAAGTCAGCCGGCAGTTATCGATGCTGGCGGGCTACGATCCGTGGGCCACGGCCGAGCGTTGCTTTACCGCCCTCGACGACGCGCGGCGCGACGCCGACTCCGCCTAGCGCCCGAATTGGCCGCTCGACGGGCAGCCGCCGGGAAACCGCTCCGGCCGGAGGCCGCTTACGGTGGTAATACCGCGCCCTTTTCGCGATAGAGAATGGGACACACGCTTTCGTCGTCAATGAACCCCGTGAGCCCTTCGCGTAGTCCGTTCTTCGGGCGCGCGCGCTCGGTTCGCATGTGTATCGCAAAGCTGCGGCGCGGTTTGTCCGTCAGGTTGGGGCCGCTCCCGTGCAGCGTAAAATTGCTATGCAGGGCCAGGCCGCCCGGCGGCAATATCGCCGCGACTTCGTTCCACTCCGCGCCGTCCGGTAACTGGTACTTTGCCTGCTGGGCAGCGTGATCGGAGCCGTGAAAGTCGCCCTCGTCGCGCACGCCCCACTCGTGCGAGCCGCGAACGTAGCGCATGGGACCGGCTTCCGCGGTCACGTCGCTCAGCGCTACCCAGGCCGTAAGCAGCTCGCTGTCATCTTCCCAAGCTCCCCAATACTGACGGTCCTGGTGCCAGCCGACGTTGGTCGCTCCGTCCGCGGACGGAGCCGACGGCGGTTTGTACAGAAGCTGCACCCACCACACCTGAACGATGCCCGCGCCGGTCACTGCGGCGGCCCATTCTCCAATTGAGCTTTGGCTTATTAATTCCTTTATCGCCAGATTCTGGCGCTGCGTCATCTCCATCTTGCAAAGTGCGTTGGGATCGTCGCCCGGATTCCACTTCGACTTGTGAAGCGGTACTCCAGTTTCATAGCGGCCAGCGCGAACCTCGTCCATGCCGTGTACCGCGCCGGCGATCACGTCCGGCGGCAGCACCGGCCAGTCGCAAAGGAAGTACCCGTCGCCGCGGTATGCGCGGCGCGCGTCGGTCTTAATATCGGAAATGCCGGTTGCCTTCATCATGTAATCACGCTACCCCTAGAACGGCGTCCCGCAAAATCCCGCTCAACATAGCATCAAACGGTGTTAGTTTCTCGATGAACTCGGCGCGGACGCGTCGAGTTGAGCGATAATCGTCGGCGAGACTTCCGACCAAGCGGCGACCCGGGAGCGGCGTTCCGCAACTACGTCGCAAGGGAGGGCGCATTGCCTTCGATGCCAAAGCCGGATCCCGACCTGCTCGGGCGAATGGAAGATCTGCTCGGTGCGCTGCCCGCCAGGAAACGGCGTATGTTCGGGACCGCTGCGTGGTTCGCGAACTCCAACGAGCAGATGTTCGCCGGAGTCTGGGGCGACCGTGTAAACGTGCGAGTGGGCAGTGACGTCGTCGGCGAGCTTGTCGATACCGGCGTAGCCGACCCCTTTGAACCCATGCCCGGCAGACCGATGAAAGAGTACGTGCTGCTTAGCGCCGCGAGCGTCTCGGACGACGGCGGCCTGCAATCATGGGTCGAGCGCGGGCTGGAGTTCGCGGAATGCCTGCCGCCCAAGCCCAAACGCCGTTAACCGCGCCCCGCATCTGCGGGATTCCACCAATCACACTGGCCGCCGTTCGTAGGGGCTGGTTTCAAACCCGCCCCCTTGTCCGTCGTTCCCGCGAAACATGTCCCCGGGAAAACGCGGGTTGGAACGATGAGGCTCGCGAAACTCCTACGCTCTATAGGCGTCGGTCACCTTGGTAAACGCGTCGGCGATGCCATCGATGTCGTCGTCGGTCATCTTGTAGGTCCAGCTAAACCGGAACGTCCGCTCCACGTGCGAGCGCGCGTTTACCAGCCTCGCCAGATCCTGCTCCCGATTTTCGAGGAAATGGTGGCTGTGTGGGATCAGGTAATACATCGGGAACATCCCGCCGAGCCCCTCGGCGTTCAACGCCCGCTCGATCTGGTCCATGCCGACCCGGAACTTCTCCCGCTCGAACTGGACGTGGTACATCCAGTAGAGGTGCGAGCCTTTTTCCGTCACCTGGGGAGTTATAAGGCCGTCGATCTTGTCGAGCTCGGCTGACAGCTTTTCAGCGCGCTCGATCCGCAGCTGGTTCTGCTCCGGCAGCGTTTCCAGATTGGCGATAGCGACCCCGGCCTCCAGCTCTCCCATTCGGTAGTTAAAGCCGGGGTTCGGGTGATACCGAGCCGCTCCTATCTGGTTGACGAGATAGATCGCGCCGCGGTCGACGGCGAACCGCCGTACGGCTTCGGCCATCTCCCCATCGTTCGTCGTGACTGCTCCGCCCGTGTTCGTCGAGAGCAGCTTGCTGGCGTTGAACGAGAACGTGCCGAAGTCGGCAATGCTTCCCGCCGCCTTGCCCTTGTAGTGGCCCAGCGTCGTTTGCGCCACATCTTCGATCACGGGCACGCCGTGTTTGCGGCCAAGCTCGATTATGGGGTCCATCTCGCACATCTGACCGTAGAAGTGCACCGCGATGATCACCTTCGTGCGAGGCGTAATCACCTTCTCCATCTCTTCGGCTGTGGCTTTGCCGGTATGCTCGTCGACATCCGAAAACACGGGTGTTGCGCCTTGATATCCGATTCCGGCAATAGACCCGTAATCGGAGATCGCGCTAACGACCACCTCGTCGCCCGACCCGATTCCGAGCGCGCCGAGCACCGCGTGGTTGGCCCCGGTGCAGTTTGAGACGCCCACGGCATAATCGGTCCCGCACGCTTCGGCGAATACCTTCTCGAAATCGGCGACCATGTTGTAGGTCCAGCCGCTGTCGAGCACCTTCTTTACAAGATCGAGCGCCTTGGGGCCCATGTCGCGCGGGGAATTCCTGGTGAATGGATTGTCGGTCCCGCGTACAGGTGTTCCACCCTCAACTGCCAGTGTGCCCGATACAACCGAAGTGGTAGCCACGGGATTCCTCCAATCGCTGTGCCGAACGCTTTCGCCATGGTCATTCGCGCCCTATTGATAGCACACTTGACGGATTGCTGCGCCGGTCGAGCTGACGGACCGCGCCTGATGCCCACGAAGGTGTAATCGGATCCCCGATTTCAAGATGCCGCGAATCGCCGTTTATGCTTTTCGGGGCCTGGTCCGGCCACTGCTCAAGCCGACGCTCGATCTGGCCGCGTGAATCCGTTGCCGGGAGGGGGATAGCCGAATGTCGAGTCTCGCGATTTGCGGTGGAGAGCCGCTGAGAAAAGAGCCGTTTCCCGTTCGAACGCCTTTCGGTAAGGAAGAGGAGCGGCTGGCCGTGGCTGCGTTGCGCTCGCAAAACCTCTACATGGGCGGCTTCGTGGATCGATTCGAACGCGAATTCGCGGAGTTTTACGGCGTCGAACACGCCGTAAGCTCCACTTCGGGATCGGCGGCGCTCCACGTCGCTATCGGAGCGATAAATCCCAATCCGGGCGACGAAATCATCACCGCTCCAATAACCGACGTGGGCACCATCACCGCGATCATGCTTCAGTCGGCCATTCCCGTATTCGCAGACATCGACCCAGTCACCTTCGATATGGACCCAGCCGACGTGGAGCGCAAGATCACAAACCGCACTCGCGCCATCGTCGTCGTCCACCTGTTCGGAAGCGCGGCTGACATAACCGCCATGGCCGATATCGCCCAGCGGCGCGGTCTGCCGCTCATAGAAGATTGCAGTCAATCGCACGCCATCAAGCTGGACGGGCGGTATATCGGAACGTACGGAGACATAGGCTGTTTCAGTTTGCAGCAAAGCAAATTCATGACGACGGGCGACGGCGGCATGACGGTTACCAACAACGACGCCTACGCCGAACGCATGAGGCTTTTCGTGAACAAAGCCGTGGCGCCCACAGAGGCCGGTCACCGCGACTACGATTTCCTGGCGCCAACTTACCGCATGAACGAGGTCACGGCCGCAGTGGGTATCGCGCAGCTGCCAAAGTTGCGGGGCGTTGTTCTTCGCCGGCAGGAACTTGGCGAGCTTCTTAGCAGACTGATTAGCGACATTCCCGGACTCGAGCCGGCGGCGGTAACGCCAGGCTCGGAACACGGCTACTGGACGTATGCGCTTCGCACACCCGGGTTCGACGCTCTGGAGTTTGCCCGCGCTTTGAACGCGGAGGGCGTTTCAAGCACGCAGGCCTATATCGGCAGGCCGATTTACCTGTGTTCTCAGGCGCTCAGGGAAAAGAATTATTACGGCGACTCGCACTTCCCGTTCACGAGCGAGTTCACCGACCGCGACTTCAACTACGCCGAAGGCGCTTGCCCCGTTGCCGAGGAATCAATGGGGCGGATGGTGGGCGTATCGCTGAACGAGAACTATTCCGAGGACGATATCAAGGACGTGGCCGCCGCCATATCCAAAGTCGCCGAAGGGATTGGAGCCTCAGCGGACTAGATTGTCGATGTCGTTCTGTCTTGGATTCCTGCTCCCAGCTTGGGCGGGGACTTGCTTAGAGGGAACGACGAGAGAGCGAGTAGGGGTTGAGCGTGATTGTGAATTCCCGCTTTCGCGGGAATGTCCCCCCCCCCCGTCATTCCGGACTTGATCCGGAATCCAGGGGTGAGGCACGCTGGATTTCGCCCTCCGGGCGCGGAAATCAGACACCGGCTGCTTAATCGAAGTTCGATCGAACCTCCGGTTCACAATTCAAAAGCGGGCTAGACTTTCAGGGCTGGTCAGGAGTTCCAAGGCGCGGTTGGGCCCTGATGTCCCAGGGGCCCCGGGAGTGAAGCAGTGGCTATTACCGAGGTCCGGTCGAGCGAACTTGCCATCAACGGTGGAAAACCGGTGCGGGGCGCGGATGATCCGATTCCGCTCGTGTTTCCGCGAGCCATCGCCCCGGGAGCTCTTGAGAACGTAGCGCGGCTGCTCGACAGCGGATTCAGTCTCGACGTGATTGGCGAGTACGAACAGGCGTTTGCGGCGGCCATGGGCGCGCGGCACGCGGTGGCGCTCTCGAATTGCACCGACGCGTTACACGCTGTTCTCGCCGCTATCGGCGTCGGGTCCGGCGACGACGTGGTAGTGAGCCCCATTACGGATTACGGTTCGGTCAAGGGCATATTCGTCCAGGGCGCCAGGGCCATTTTCCCGGACGTTGACGTAAGAACGGGTCTGATAACCGCCGAAGAGATCGAAAAGGCAATCACGCCGCGCACGAAAGCCATCATTGTCGTGCACATGTACGGTCATGTTTGCGACATGGACCCGATCGTCGAACTGGCTCGCGAGCGTGACGTTCTTCTGATCGAAGATGTCTGCCAGGCCCCGTTTGCCAAATACGGGACTCGGACCGCCGGGACTATCGGCGACGTGGGGTGCTATTCATTCGAGGCAGAGAAACATCTTTCGACGGATCATGGCGGCATGGCCATATCCGATGACGCCGATCTCGACTCCGCCATTCGCTACATCTCGCAGGAGCGCGGAGCCCGTCCCGCCGAGCGTGGAACGCGCGTTCACGAAACCATAGGCCACGCTTTTCGCTACGGACATCTCGAAGCCGCCGTAGGGCTGGCGCAATTGCCCGCCGTGCCTGCACAAAACCAAATACGCGTTGAATTAGCGGATCAACTCTCGGCGAAGCTGCGGGAAATCGAGGGAATAACGCCTCCGTTCGTCCCGTCGAATACCTCACACGTCTACTGGCTCTACCACTTCCGCGTGGCCGCCGGGTCGTTCGGCGTGGATGTCGGCGAGTTCATCGACGCCCTGAATGCCGAGGGGCTTCGGTGCGGCCCCGCGATGTATTACCTTATTCCGTACAGCCACACTTTCATCGAGGGCCGCGAAGCCATGCTGGAGAGTCTGCCGAACGCCCGCGCGCACCTCTCGAATACGATTCGCTGGCCCTGGACCGACAAATACTCCGACGCCGACATCGACGACATCGCGGCGATTATCGCCAAGGTGGCGGGCGCGTACCGGAACTAGCCCGCAAGGGCGCGGCAGTGCGTACCGCCGACTAGCCGTCGCTGAACTGAAAGCTGTATAGCTGGGCGTTTTTCAGGTAGAACTTCAGCCTCACCGCGCCGGGTACGTCGTTCACCGTGTCGCCGCCAGACCACCGGACGCGGTGGCGAACGGAATCGCCCGTAAACCGCTCGCACCGCTCCCGCGAATGCTCACCCGCCGCACTTCCCTGGTTGCTCGCTATCTCGACGTCGATGTAGCCGTCCCCGCCGCATTTACCGTTTATGAACAGGTGCGCGCCGGGCGAGAATACCGGTTTCGTTTCGATCCAGCCCTCGCGAACGGTCGCGTCCAGCGAGACGTATCCGTCGATCCGCATCGTGGCGAGGCACAGATGATGGGCGTCGCGAGCCATGTCTGGGTCGCGGGTCTCGGGAACGTCAATGCCCTCGCCGACGCCCCAAATCCACCAGTCGTGATGTACCTTCATTCCTCCGTAGTAGAACCAGAGTTCGTCGCCGACGACAAGCGGCTGGTTTGGCGTTTCGGCTCCAAACCGGTCGTATGCTTCGGCTCCGCCGCGCGCAATGAACGGACGATGCCCCAGCAGCCGTTTCCAGTCCAACCCGTCGCGGCTATGCAGCAAGTACATCTCCATGGTGTTTTCCACCAGATGCAGCACGTTCAAAAGCCCAAGGTGCATCTCGCCAGCGCGCCAGGGCACGAATCCGTACAAGCCGTCGTCCAGGTTGTCCGCCTCGCCCGGATCAAAGACGAGTTGAGGCTCGGTCCACTCAAACAGGTCCGTGGATTCACAACGGTAGATGCGGCGTCGGGTGCTCCAGACGCCATCCGCCTTTCCCGGCGAAACTGGCCCGCCCGGCGACCCACCGTAGCGACCGTAGAGGATATATTTCTCGTCGATTGCGTCGTAGGTCAGGATCTCCACGTCTCCCAACCAGGTCGGAAATAGCGGATTTCGCTCGTAGGGCGTCCAGTCCACGCCGTTGGGCGAAAACGCCATGCACAGTCCACCGGCGTTCCGATTCCCAGGGTGTCGTTTGGGACGGTTCAGGTCGACGTTGCGGTGGTAGTAGACCGTCTTGAACCGCCGTCGAGGGTCGGTTTCATTTGGGTCGAGCAGAACCGAATTGCACGACGCCATCTCGTAAGGAGGATAGCTAAACACAGTGTTTGTATCGTTTCCGTCGATACTGAATTTCCCAAGACCCGGCTTGGTCCAGTTGATACCGTCGGTCGAGTGCGCAAAGTAAACCCGATTGCCCTGGATGCCCTCCGACGGCGAGTAGCCAAAGTAGTCATAGTAATCCTCGTACCAGCACTTGAAGACGCCGTCTTCGGGGTCCTGAATCACGTTGAACGTCGGGCAACGAAAGTAGGGAATGACCTCCCATGGTTTGTCGCGCCGAATAAGCGGATTCCCGCCGTGCTTGACCGGAGAGTGCTGCGTTCTCGTTATGTTGTGGACGAAGGCCACAACGTCGTCGTCGACGAATAGCTGGCGCGAATCGGCGACATCCTTCCAAAAGCGGTCTGGAGCATATGCGACGTTCACGCCGTCTCCTTTCGACTGCGGACATGCTGGCCGCTCTGCCCGTTGATGCGCATTTAGCGAGCAACGGAATCTGTGGCGTCACAGCCGTCGGCCGCTCCATCAAACCGCGGCAAACGGTATCATCCTTTATAGCTTCGAGCGATAGCGAATCGTCGACGCCCTGGCGCGACCGCCCGCCGGGCAAACAGGAGAAGTTGGCTGATGGCAGTTCAAACAGGCGACTTTAAGGTCATAGGCACCAGTCCCGTGCGCCACGACGGCGTAGACAAGGTAACCGGGCGTGCTCAGTACGGGGCCGACGTAGCCCTTCCGGGGACCCTCTACGGAAAGGTCCTTCGCAGTCCCCACGCACATGCTCGCGTCGTTTCGATTGACGCCAGCGGCGCGGAGGCGTTCCCGGGCGTAGTTGCGGTCATTACCAGCGGCGATCTGCCGACGCCGGCCGAAGGCGAGACCGGAGGAGGCGAAGGCGGCGAGCAGCAAAACATCAAACACAAGAGCGCCAACATGCTCGCTCGCGAGAAGGTCCTGTACGACGGACACGCGGTCGCGGCCGTGGCGGCCGTCGATTTCCACACGGCCGACGAGGCGCTGAGGCGTATCAAGGTCGAATACGAAGTCCTTGAACCTGTGCTCGACGTGCGCATGGCCATGGAACCGGACGCGCCGGTGCTCAACGACGACGTGTTTACCGATACGGGCGGCGCCCAGGCCGACCAGCCCAGCAACCTGGCCCAGCACATCATCTATGCCGAAGGCGACATGGACGCGGGCTTCGCGGCAGCCGACGTCGTGATTGAGCGTGAGTTCACTACCGCCACCGTTCACCAAGGCTACATTGAAACGCACAACGCCACCGCCGTGTGGGGAGCCGACGGCTATATCAAGGTCTGGTGCTCCACCCAGGGCGCGTTCAGCGTGCGGTCCGAACTCAGCGACTTGCTCCAGGTTCCGATATTCAAGATAAAAGTCATTCCGGCTGAGATCGGCGGCGGTTTTGGCGGCAAGACGACCGTATACCTCGAGCCGCTCGCGGCCTTACTCTCCAGGAAAAGCGGACGGCCCGTCAAAATGACGATGGACCGCGCGGAAGTTCTAAAGGCGACAGGTCCGACTCCGGGCGCCTACATGCGCGTCAAGATCGGAGCCACCAACGAAGGCGACATCACCGCGCTCGAGTCGTGGATCGCCTTCGAGGCCGGCGGCTATCCCGGCTCGCCTCTCGACGCCGGCTGTAAATGCGCCTTTGCGCCCTACAAGCTGACGAACTTTCGGGTCGACGGTTTCGACGTCACCGTCAACAAGCCAAAGTCGCACGCCTATCGGGCGCCCGGCGCCACGATTACCGAATTTGCGGTTGAGGCCGTCGTTGACGAAGTATCCGAGGCATTGGACATGGACCCGGTTGAATTCCGGCTTCGCAACGCCGCCCAGGAAGGCACCATGCGCGCTGACGGGCTGATCTACCCGCCCGTCGGCAACATCGAGTGCGTGGAGGCGGCGCGGGATTCGGATCACTGGCAGACGCCGCTGGAGCGCGTTCCCGGCAAGAAGCGAGGCCGCGGATTCGCCTCGGGTTTCTGGTTCAACTGGGGTGGGACTTCCTCGGCCACCGGTCGGTTGAACCCCGACGGCACGGTCACGCTGACACAGGGATCGACCGACATCGGCGGCACTCGCACTTCGGTGGCGATGCAGCTAGCCGAACCCCTCGGCATTCCCGTGGAAGACGTCAATCCCATCGTTGGCGATACGGACTCGGTTGGCTACACCGACGTTACCGGCGGCAGCCGCGTTACCTATTGCACCGGTCAGGCGAGTTTCGAGGTGGCTCAGGAGATGATCCGGCAGATCATCACGGGACTGGCGGAAGCCTGGGAAGAGCCGGTTGAAGCGGTCATGTTCGAAAACGGCAGCTATTCCGCCAACGGGACTACCGCAACGCTCAAAGAGGCCGCTGCTATTCTCAACGGAAACAACATAGAGGTCGTCGCCACGGCCAGCGTTACCCCCGAACGCGAGGGCGGCGCTTTTGCCGTACACGTCGCCGACGTCGAGGTCGACGAGGAGACCGGCAAGGTCGAGATTCTTCGTTACACGGCGGTCCAGGATGCCGGAATCGCGATCTATCCGCCCTACGTCGAAGGCCAGATGCAGGGAGGCGTGGTGCAAGGGATCGGCTGGGCGCTAAACGAGGAGTATTTCTACGACTCCGACGGTCGCCTGCGCAACGCAAGCCTGCTGGACTATCGAATGCCCACCGCTCTGGACCTGCCGATGGTCGAGACCATCATCGTCGAAGTGCCGAATCCCGATCACCCTTACGGCGTCCGCGGCGTTGGCGAAGTGCCGATCGTTCCGCCCCCCGCGGCGATTGCAAACGCGATCTACGACGCGGTTGGAGTGCGGATGCGAGACCTGCCAATGGCTCCGCACAAGATTAGTCGCGCGATCTCGGAAAACGGCCGGAAATAGGACCGAGCTCGCGGCTGTGGTCCACGTTGCCTCAGCAACGCGGGAGCTAATCAGGGCGTGATTCTGGATCTGCGGCGCGGGTCGGCGGCGCTTGCGTGAGTATGCCCATCAAGGCGGATAACCGCGGCCGGCTGAGGCTGCGGCACGTCCTGATGCTGACGCCGTTCGCCTCGCCAAACCGCGGCGGGGCGGAGACGCACATCGACAGGCTCATTGCCGCGCTGGCGAGGCGAGACATCCGGGTGACGCTGCTCACGTATCAACCGCTCGTCTCCCCGGTTAAAGCCGCCTCGCGCGAACCGCTCCCGAACGGCGAGGTGATCCGCATCCCCTGGTTCGGGCGGGGTTGGCATCCGCGCATCGAACCGTATGCGCCGCTCAACTTCGCTTACCTAGTTCCCGGTCTGCTGGCGGGGGCCGTGCGATACCGAATCGTCGAGAAGACAGACTTCGACGTAATCCATGCGCACGGGTTCGCCGCCGCCGTTGTTGCCCTCGGGCTGCGCTGGACCGGCTTGCGGCAGCCAGTTGTCGTCAGCACTCATGCGGTGTACGGCCTTACCCAAAGCTCAAAGCTTGCCAACGCCGTCGGGCTCTTGCTCAGGCGCGTGGATCATGTATTGGCGGTCGGCGATGCGTCGCGCCGGGAGCTGCTGGAAATTGGATTGGATCCCGCGCGGGTCGGGACCTACCGGCACTGGGTCGATCTCGACGTGTTCAGGCCGGCGCGCAGCCAGGCCGAGGCGCGCGCGAGCCTTGGATGGGATTCGTCCACGCCCACCTGCTTGTTCGTGGGCCGATTGCTTCGCAAGAAGGGTGTCGAAGTTGTATTTGAGCTTGCCCGGCGGATGCCTGACGTGCGGTTCAGGATGCTAGGCGCCGAGGGTGATATGGACGCCGAGACCGCCGCCGCCGCCGCGGCGATCGCCAATCTGGACCTCATGCGGGACCCTGGCGGCCCGGAACCTGATCGCCTGAACACGATCGCGACGATGTACGCGGCCGCCGACCTACTGCTGGCGCCCTCGCAATACGACGAAGCCGCCGGCCTGGTGATCCTCGAGAGCAGCGCGGCGGGCACGCCAGTCCTGGCCAGCAATTTAGGTGGTCTGCGGGAGACCGTCACGCCCGAGAATGGCCGGCTCGTTGAGCCGAACGCCGACGCGTTCGAATCGGCGGTGCTGACGATGCTGTCCGACCGAGTCGGCCTGGCCTCGCTCCGGGCGCGCGCGCGCGCCGACGCCGAACGCCGGTTCTCCGAGCGCAACGTCGACTTGATCGTGGAGCGATATGGATTCGACGTTGACAACGGCGCGGATCGCTGTGACGGCGTGAACGGTAACTTCGCCACAAAGATCCGATCCGCGGCTCGCCGCCTGAAATGATGATGGCCGCCATAATGAACAATGAGATCGCGGCGCTGGTCGGAGTCCCGCCCGAACGGGAGGGTGGCATAATCTTGACGAAAAACTGCGAATAGGAGTCGTCTGGTGGCCGTGGTCCACGTTCCCTCAGCCATGCGGGAGCTCACCGGAGGCACGGCGCGGATCGACGTGGCCGGGGGGACCGTCCGCGAGGTGATCGAAGCGATGGAAGCGGAGTACCCGGGCTTGAAGGAGCGGCTGTTGACCGACGGAAAGCTCCGGCCTGGAATGCAGGTCTTCGTTGATGGCGTCAGCAACCGCTCCGGTCTCCGGGCGAGAGTGGAAAAGGAAACGCGGGTCCACTTTATTCCCGCCATGGCTGGGGGCTGATGGGCAGAGGGCCGCGGCAATCCGCGCGATGTCAAGCAGATGAGTAACCAGCCATTTCGCGTTGCGCTGACCAAAGGCGCCCGCTACGAATCTGTGTTGCGTCACCAGTCGCGCCTTGCACCAGCGGGAGTCGATCTGCAAGTAGTCGAGATCCCGACCTGTGACGACGAAGCGGTGGAGACATTATCCGGCTTTCACGGCGTCATCTGGCCCCACTGCCCCTACAGGCTTACGCCGTTTGACCGGCTAACCGATCTAGTCGGCGTCCTGGCTCCGACGGTGGGCGTCGATCACGTCGACCTTGGGGCTGCAACCGAGGCCGGAGTCGTGGTGGGGCATCTACCCACGTTTGCAACGGAGCAGACCGCCGATATCGTGATGTTCCTAATCCTGGGAGCGGTGCGGCGAATTCCCCAAGCCCTCGACCAGTGGCGCGAAGGCAAACGATCGATCAGCGACTGGGAGCGCGAGGTCGTTCCCATTGGCGATATGCGAGGCAGCATTCTGGCGCTCGTGGGTTTCGGGCGGATCGCCCGTGCGGTTGCCGCGCGCGCACAGGCGTTCGGGACTAGGTGCATCGCGTACGCGCCTACCGTGTCTGATTGGGAAGTCGCCTCCCACGGCGTCCGCCGAGTGGACCTCGAGGAGGCGTTTAGAGAGGCCGACATCGTCTCGCTGCATCTGCCTCTCACGGAAGCTACACGTCATTTTGTGGACGAATCGCTTATCAAGCTGATGAAACCGACCGCCGTGCTGATCAACGTCGCACGGGGTGCGGTGGTCGACGAGCAGGCGTTGATTCGAGCGCTGCGCGAAGGCCGGATCGCTGGAGCCGGAGTAGACGTTTTCGAAGGCGAGCCGCCCGCTCCCGACAATCCGCTGGTGAACATGTCCAACGTCATCTGGACGCCGCACGCTGGAGGCTCGACCGACGTCGCCATCGTCCGCGTTGGGCAAGGCTCGGTCGAGCAGATAGCCTGGATAGCTCACGGATACTGGCCGCGCCACGTAGCGAACCCCGACGTCACTCCCAGAGTCAAGCTGCGGCGCCGAGGCTATCAGAACAGCGGCGCGCCTTAGCGAGCCGAACTCCGGATCGCGCAAACCGGCCAAGCCTCATCGGGCTTGTTCAACTTGAATGTCCTGGGATGTCTGAGCAGCTTGGCGACTATCGAACGCGCCCGCCGCGGCGAGCGCGCAGTGGCCGACAACGTGTGTTGAACCAAAAGACGCTCGGCGACGGCTCTTCCGAGGAACTCAAATAGCCTGGACCACTCGTTAGGCGGGTGTGCCCCAAACCAGCTAGATCGTCGCTGCAAGCTCCGGAACTTCGGAAGCGGGAACTCCGTCGGTCAAGACAACGGGGCGTCCCGAGTGCGCGGCCACGCGCGGTCCGGGAATTGTCACTCCAGTGAGATTCAAAACGTCAGCCGCGCTGACGCTGACTCGCTCCCCCGCGAGCGGCTCTCGACGAATCTCACGGAGTATCTTCACCGCCTCCGGAAGCGCATATTGTTCGCCGACGAAGCCCGAAACGAAACGCCCGCCGCGCACCTCGCCCCTGGCTTCGAGCCGTCTGAGCGCTTTCAGCAAGTGACGCCACGGCAGCGTGAAGCTCTCCTGTTGCATCAGATCCCGGAATATCACTCCGTAGCGGTCTAGCAGCACGCCGGCCAGGTTTTCGGCCAGCCGGTCCTCGTGGGCCAGATCACGGCCCGAAACGCTGATCGCCGCCCAGCGGCCCGGCGGACTGGT
The DNA here is from genome assembly GCA_965263025.1 of Chloroflexota bacterium. Classification (GTDB taxonomy): domain Bacteria; phylum Chloroflexota; class UBA11872; order UBA11872; family VXNJ01; genus JAPOVO01. The sequence goes on from OZ253578.1 coordinate 2,681,044, forward strand.
GGCGACGCCGTTAAATCCCGAGCGCCGTGGGCGGCGCCGGTGATTCGACCGGCGCCCGAGCGCGATTGTCCGAAGTCCCTGAAATCCATCCGAGGTAACGAGTCCCGCTCCTATTAACTCGAGCAGGCCCTGTTCCACGTCCGATGGCAGCCTGCGGGTCTGCGCGGCGATTTCCTCGAAGAACAATGCCCCGCGCCGCCGCAAAAGCTGCAAGACTTCAGCAGCGGCCCCAACCTCCGGCTCCGGCGGCGCATCGGCTAGATAGCTTCGGGCTGCGGTCAACAGATCGGGCAGGTCCTCCCTGAAGGCCAGAGTCACGGGAGTGGCGCGTGTCGCGGCCGACCGCGAAGTTCCTCTGTCCGCGTGGCCGTTTCCATCAGCTGCCGGACGTCGCGGCGAGAGTCTGGCCCACACGATTTCTCCGGCGAAGCAAAGCTCGTCCAGGTCGCCCGGGCAATAGTCGCGGACGCGCGCCGGAAGCAGGTCGCGCTCCCACGCCGGGGCTGGAGCCTCGAATCCCTGGAGCCGCCGGATGGCCCGCCGGATTCCCTCCTTTCCTTCAAGGCGGGTTTCGGCGCCGGCGTGCTGCCACCGAATCAGAAATCGAGCGTAGTCGCGCGCCGATACCGGCGCGATCTCTTTCCTTAACCGTTCAAGCGTGCGGCGGTGGATGCGGGCCAGGAGGCGTCTGTCGCAAAACTCTTCAATCCGCGCGCCCGGCGTGAAGGTCCCACGCAATATGAAGCCGCCCGACTCAACATGCAGAAGACCCATCTCGACGTCTCGCGAGTTCAGCGAAGTTCGCTCGCAAAGCGCCGCGACGGTCGTTGGCGCGAGCACGTCGGTGTGTCCGCGGATAATCTGGACGAGCGCGTCTTCGCGATTGTCCGCTACGGTTGCCACGCCGTCGGGAAGCTCCAGCTCGGGGACTTCGCGTTGGGGGAACAGCTGTGCGACCAGCCTGACGCTCTCGACCGCGAACCACACCCGCGCCGACTCGCCGCCGAGCGAACGCGCCCGCCCCGCCAGCGCAAGCTCTCGCAGCCAGGGCGTCCAGTTTTCGATGAACTGCTCTTCGATCGCGACGAGACCCAATAGCGCGTCGTGGACTTCCTCGGCGTCGCGAGGCTGGGGCCAGGCTTCCTCCGCGACCCGGCGAATCGCGTCGATATCGAGCGCTCCCAGCTCGCGGGCGTCTTCCGGCAGCACACGGCGGAGGCTCACGGCGCGAGTTCGGCGCTCCTCGATCGGGGCGTCGTCCAGATACGTATAAGGCTTGCCACTCACGACTTCGTGGGCCATTGGCGATGGCTCCGCCGTATCCACTGCGTGCAGGTGAATTTCACCGGCCTCGATTCGCCCCAGAATTTCGGCGAGACCGTCAACGTCCATCGCCTCGCGGAGACAGTCGTGGACCGTCTGGCGTATTAGCGGGTGGTCGGGCAGTTCGAGCGGCCCGGTAACGTTCTCTTGACAACCTACCTGATCGGGAAAGACGGCGGCCATTAGATCGTCGCCCCGCATACGCTGTAGAAACGGCGGCACGCGCCTTCCGCCGCGCTGCCGCGGTATGGCCAGGGCCCGCGTAGCGTTCCATCGCCATCGGGTCGGAAACAGAGGGGTATATAAGATGGCCTGCTCGAGCAGCCGCGTTACTGCGGATGACTTGACATATGAAAAGGACTCTTCGAGCGGAAACGAGTGCTGCGGTCCCAGTGACAGCAGGAACCCGTTGTCGTTGGCGGCGGCCTGAAGCTCAAAGTCGAACTTTACGCAGAAGCGCTTGCGCAGCGCCAGACCCCACGCGCGGTTGATCCGCTGCCCGAACGGAGCATGAACGACGAGCTGCATCCCGCCCGTCTCGTCGAAGAATCGCTCGAATACGACGTTTTTCGCGCTCGGCACTATTCCAAGCGCGTCTACTGATGCCCTGACGTACTCGATTAGCTGCTCGGCGCCGAGCTTGGTCAACGCGCACTGCCGGCGCAGCATCGCCGCGACGGTTTCGGGTTCGTCGAGTCCGGCGGCCACTTCTTCCCGCAGCTGCCCTACCTCTTCCGAAAGTTCGACCGTGCGTCCCGGCGCCTCTCCAAGCCAAAACGGTATCGTCGGCGGTGCGCCCTGCGCGTCGATCACCCTTACCGTGCCCTGAGTTACCCGCTGAATGCGCCACGACGTGCTGCCCAGAAGGAAGATGTCGCCGGCCATACTCTCCATGGCAAAGTCTTCGTTGACCGAACCGACCTTTATCTCGTCCGGTTCCTTGATGACGGGATAGTCGCCGGTTTCGGGAATGGTTCCGCCGTTCGTGAGTGCTGTCAGACGAGCGCCGCGCCTGCCGCGCAGAACGCCGTTTATTCGGTCATGATGCAGCAGCCTGGGCGCTCTGCCCGCCCCGTCGCCAACGCCGGCCGCGAGCATTTCGACGATTTCGTCGTAGTCTTTCCGGCCCAGGCCGACGAATGGAGTCGCCTCGCGCATCAGATCGAACAAAGCGTCCTCGTCCCAGTCCTCACACGCACACTCAGCCACGATTTGCTGCGCCAGCACGTCGAGCGGCGCTACCGGCTGGACGATTCGATCGAGACGTCCGGCGCGCGCGGCGCGGACCAGGGCCGCGCATTCGATCAGCTCGTCGCGGGTGGTGGGGAAAAGCCGTCCGTGGGGACGCACGCTCAGCCTGTGACCGGACCGACCGACCCGCTGGATGAAGGCGGTGATGCTGCGCGGAGATCCGATCTGACATACCAGATCGATGCTTCCGATGTCGATGCCCAACTCCAGTGACGCCGTCGCCACGAGCGCCTTGAGGGTTCCCTGTTTAAGCCGGCGCTCGACCAGAAGCCGCCGCTCCTTGGCCAGGCTGCCGTGATGGCTTGCCACGGCGTCGTCGCCAAGGCGTTCGGCCAGATTGTGCGTCACCCGCTCGGCCAGCGCGCGCGTGTTGACGAATAGCAGCGACGTCTTGTGCGATTGAACTAGCGCGGCAAGCCTGTCGTAGATGTTCCCCCACTGCTCCCTCGGGGCTACGGCCTCGAGATCGCTCGGCGGCGTCTCGATAGCGAGTTCGAGGTCGCGTTGATGTCCCAGATCGACGATTTCGCACCGTGCGCCGGCCCTGGCGCCGACCAGGAACTTTGCTATCTCCTCCAACGGCCGTTGCGTTGCTGACAGGCCGATCCGCTGAGGCGCGGTGTTGGCGACGTGGTCCAGCCTCGCCAGCGACAGCGCCAGGTGGCTTCCGCGCCGGTCGCGGGCGAGCGCGTGTATTTCGTCCACTATGACGGTGCGGACCGTCCGCAGCATCTCGCGGCCCTTTTTGGCCGTCAGTAGCAGATACAGCGACTCCGGCGTCGTGATGACGACGTGCGGCGGCCGGCGGATCATCGCCTGGCGGTCGGACTGAGCAGTATCCCCCGTGCGGACGAACGTCCGGATTTCCGGCACGTGCAGCCCCATCCCGCGGCCGGCGTCCTGGATTCCGGCCAGCGGCTCTTCCAGGTTGCGTTGTATATCGTTGCTCAGCGCCTTCAGGGGCGATACGTAGACGACCGCCGTTTCGTGGGCGAGCTCGCCGTTGCCGCCCCGGGCGACCAGATCGTCGATGCTGGACAGAAAAGCCGCGAGCGTCTTTCCCGAACCGGTTGGCGCGGCAAGCAGCGTATTTTGCGCGGACCTTATCAGCGGCCAGCCGGCGTCCTGAGCGTCTGTCGGCGCGTCGAACCGGCGTTCGAACCAGCTCCGCACCGCGGGCTGAAAGTCCGCCAGCACGCTTTTCTCCCGTACCAGCGTCACGTCTCTATGGCGCTCCAGCCGCAATCTGCCGAAGGACATAGTTATTCACGCTGGCCTCCCTGATGATTGTCCCGCTGACAAAAGTATACGAAGCTCCCGACGCGGTCCGGGCGGTCCTCAGCCGAATCGACCCGTGATGTAAGCCTCGGTCCGCTTGTCGCTGGGAGTCGTAAAGAGAAGCTGGGTGTCGGCGAATTCAACCAGACTGCCGGCGCCGGTTTCGTCCACGGTAAAGAAAGCCGTGCGATCGGATACGCGCGCGGCCTGCTGCATGTTGTGGGTGACGATTACGATTGTGTACTCCTCGCGCAGGTCGCGTATCAGGTCCTCAATGTGCGTCGTGGCGATGGGATCGAGTGCCGAGCACGGTTCGTCCATCAAGATGACCTCGGGCTCCACCGCCAGCGCACGCGCGATGCACAGGCGCTGCTGCTGTCCGCCGGACAGTGCGAGGCCGCTTTGCTTGAGGTCATCCTTTACTTCGTCCCAAAGGGCCGCGCGGCGCAGGGAACGCTCGACTATGTCTTCGATCTTCCCGCGGTATCCGTTTACGCGCGGACCATAGGCGACGTTTTCGAAAATGGACTTTGGAAACGGATTCGGTTTCTGAAAGACCATGCCGATCCGCTTTCTTATCTCGACCGGGTCCACTCCTCGGGCGTACATGTCGCGGTCGCGAAACAGGACGCTGCCGGCATGACGGGCGGTGGGAATCAGTTCGTTCATTCGGTTGAAGCAGCGCAAATAGGTGCTCTTGCCGCATCCAGACGGCCCGATTATCGCCGTGACTTCCCGCTCGGAAATGTCGAGAGAAATGTTGTTGAGGGCCTGCTTTTCGCCATACCAGAATTGGAGATTCCGGGTCGACAGGACGGTTTCACCTTCAGCTTCGCCGGCCGCAGCTCGACGCGCGGCCTTGTCAACACGGACGTGGATCACTAAATTCCCCTCCCGAATCGGTGGCCGAATCACTATAACGAATGGCCCAGGCGCCGCGCGGCGGACTCCCGCCGCCAGGCCGCCGAAGCACGTCCTCGGGCGCGCGGGAATCCCGGAAGACATGCCCGCATTGCGAGCAGGCCCTCCAGCCGAGCCGCCACGGAATTCCCCGACGCCCAAGTTGAATGTAATCTGTTGTCCGTTCGACGCGGTCGCCCGGACACTCGATGAGGAGCGAAAGACGATTTCAACCCGATGAATCCGCCGTTCGCGGTCAAGTGGCTGCTGGCTCTGGCTCCGATTCTGGTAGTCCTCTTTCTGATGATCAGACTGCGCTGGGGAGGCGCCAGCGCGGGAGCGGCGGCGTGGTTCATCTCGTTGGCGATAGCCTTGCTGTTCTTCGGAGCCGATCTGCGGCTCATCGCGTTTTCGCAGACGAAGGGAGTGCTGCTCGCGCTATTTGTTCTCTACATAGTGTGGATGGCGCTGCTGCTTTACAACGTCGTCAGCGAGACGGGCGCCATAGACGTCGTAGGACGAGGAATTCAGCGCGTCACCTCCAACCGGGCGCTTCAGCTTCTTATTCTTGCCTGGGTATTCAGCTCATTTCTTCAGGGCGTGGCCGGGTTCGGCGTGCCCATAGCCGTTGTGGCGCCGCTGCTTATAGGCATGGGATTTACGCCGGTGGTGGCGGTTGCGGCTCCAGCGATTGGCCACTCGTGGTCGGTGACGTTTGGAGACATTGCGTCGTCCTTCCAGGCGCTCATCGCGGTCACGGGACTTCCCGGCGAGGTTCTCGCCCACTGGTCGGGGATCTTCTTGGGCATCGCGACTTTTATGTGCGGAGTCGCGGTGGTGCACCTCTACGGCGGTTTTCGATTGGTCGCGAAAAACCTGCCGGCGGTGATCGTGATCGGGACGGTAATGGCGGGTACGCAATACCTGCTGGCGGTTACCGGGCTGTGGTCGCTTGCGGGGTTCGTGGCGGGGCTGGCGGGACTCGCGGTCGGCGTGCTTTTCTCGAAACTTCGTATCGCGCGCGAACGACTGGGCGAGCCAGTCGCGGAACCGGCGGACGGACCGGGCGCGCGCATGAGCATCATCACGGCTGTGTCCGCCTATCTCGTTCTCATCGCGATAGTCACCGTCGCCGAACTTGTCGGGCCGGTGCACGAGATTCTGAATTCGGTCAAGCTCACGCTTTCCTTTCCAGAAGTCAGCACCTCTCACGGCTGGGTGGTCGAAGCGGGAACGGGCAAGAAGATAAGCGTCTTCGGGCACGCCGGAGCATTGCTTCTCTATACGTCCGTCATCGGTTTCGTTATGTATCTGGCCAAGGGCTACGCGACGGTAGGGGCGGCGAAGCGGATCATTTGGAAGACGGTCGACAGCGGCGTTCCGACCAGCATCGGGATCGTTTCGATGGTCTGCTTTGCGCTCATCATGGAGCAAAGCGGCATGACGTTCCTGCTCGCCGATGGCGTGAGCAAAGCGCTGGGATCCGCCTATCCCTTGTTCGCGTCGGCCGTCGGTACGCTGGGCGCTTTCATGACGGGCAGCAACACGAACTCGAACGTCATTTTCGGAGCGTTTCAACAGCAGATAGCCCAGATCGGCGGCTTGAGCGTCGCCATTGTCCTTGCCGCTCAGACGACGGGCGGATCGATCGGCAGCATGTTGGCGCCGGCCAAAATCCTGGTCGGATGCAGCACCGTCGGCTTGTCCGGTCGGGAAGGTCCCGTGCTCGGCGCGACCATTAGATACGGCGTGGTTATGACGGCGATAATCGGGTTGATAGCCCTTCTCGCGAACTTCGCGGCGCGCGTGTGATCGTCAGTCTGGTGGTAAGAGCATGAAGTTACTTACACGCCTCCGCTCGAAACCGGTCCAGCGAGCCTCGCTTCTCTTAGTCGTCGTGATGCCCTTCGCTCTCTATTACGCGATGTCGAACGACCACTTCGCGTTCGCGGTGGCGGCGCTGGCGGTAATGGCGGGGGGCATGTTACTGGCGGTACTGAACCGGTAACCGGCCGCCGGCCCGCACCTCCGCGCCCCGGTGATTCCCGAATCCGTTCGTCATTTCCACGCAAGCGGGGATCCAGCTTCAGACAGCCTGCCCCGGTGCGGCGGTCAGGAGAGCGGCCAAACTATAGGTACGACGACCAGCGACACCAAAAGGATTAACAGCGTGAGCGGTCCGCCCACCCGCACGAAGTCCGTGAATCGATAGCCGCCCGAGTTATAGACGACGACGTTCGCCTGATGCCCGATCGGCGTCAGAAAAGCGGTCGACGCCGATATCGCGACGATCATCATCATCGGGTAGGGAGAAATATCGAAATCCCTTGCGATCTGCAGCGCAATGGGCGCGATAAGCACCACCGCGGCGGCGTTGGACATTATCTGCGTCAATACTGCCGTTAACAGAAAGACTCCGGCGAGCACGGCCAGGGGCCCCGCAAACTGTATGTTGGCGGTGATGGCGTCCGCTACGAATTCGGCGAGACCTGAACTCCGCATCGCGGAACCCAATGGGATCAGCGAGCCGATCATGACCAGGATTCGCCATTCAACCGCCTGATAGAGGCGCTGATACGGAATCACCCGCGCCGCGAGCATCAGAAATACGCCGACCGCGGCCGCGACGCTGATGTGCGCCGCGCCTGTAGCGGCCAGCCCAATCATTACGCCCAGAATTGCCAGCGCCACGAGCATTCGCGGCTTTGGCGGGACCGCTCTGGACCGCTGGTCCAAAACGATGAAATCGCGGGACTCGGCGAGTTGGGAAATGCGGGCTGTGGGCATCCGCACCAGCAGCACGTCGCCGGGTCTGAGCGGGACCGTGCCGAGGGACCGGCGAATTCGGTACCCTTGCCGCCAAATCCCCAGCACAAGCCCCCCGTAGCGAGTTCGAAAATTCATCTTTCGGATGGTGCTGCCCGCGCCGGCAAAGGACGGACCGGCCACCAGCTCGAGGACCCCCGCCTGGTGATCGTCGACCAATCTGTCCGCCACTTGGCGTTCGGCGTGGAACGCAAGCCCCTCGCTCTGCACGAGGCTCAGCACCGCGTCGTTTTGGCCTTCGACGAGAAGTAGGTCGTCGATATAGATGGTGTCTGTCGCCGATGGGAGCCGGTTCCTGCGTCCCTCCCGCACAATCTCGGCCACCTCCACTCCAAAGCGCCGCTGCCATCGCAATTCCTGAAGCTGTTTGCCGACCGCCGACGACTCGCCTACGACGACGAGCTCGGTCAGGTATTCGCGGGTCTGCTCAACTTCGCGCGCCACGTCCGGTCCCGGCCTGTCGGGCAGAAGCCGTTGCCCGATGGTGACCAGATAGAGAAATCCAATCCCAAGCACCGCCGCGCCGGTTGGCAGGAAGTCGAACATGCCGAACGGCTCGTATCCCGCCTGCCGCAAGGCCTCGGCGGAGAGTAGATTGGGCGGCGTTCCGATGAGAGTAGTCAGCCCGCCGAGCAGCGATCCGAACGATAGCGGTATCAGCAGTTTGGACGGTGACGCCTTCGCCCCGCGGGCCAGACTGATCGCGGCCGGAATCAGGATCACGGTTGCTGCCACGTTGTTGATAAACGCGGACATTACGCCGACGACGATTATCATCAACGCCAGCAGCGTCCCGAATTGCGCGCCGCCGAATCGGGAGATTGCCGCCGCCACCGCGTTGGGAATTCCCGCCTCGACCATGCCAGCGCTGACGATGAACATGGCCGCCACGGTGATGACCGCCGGGTTGCTGAACCCGGCAAACGCCTCCCCCGCGCCGATAACGCCGGACAGGGCCAGCGTAAGCAGCACCAGCAGGCCGACTATGTCGGGCCGCACCTTTTCGCTGGCGAACAGGACCAGCGCCGCCGCGATAACCCCGGCGACTATCCAGGCTTCAGTCGTCATAAACGCAATCCCCGGCGATGCCCCCGCGGACAGATGACAATCTCACGTAGCCGGGTCGACAATCAACCGAAGACCAACCGGACGGCCACGCCGAAGCCCGCCGCTCCCAGGATGAGCCAGGTGGCGTTCACTTTCATGCGGAGCGCCACGAGCGAGGCCACGGCAATGATCGCCGTCGGCCAGTCGATTATGGCGGACGATCTGAGCTGAATCACGGCGCCGGCCATCAGGGCAATCGCGGCGGCGTTCACCCCGTCGAGGAATCCGGCGGCCCAGTCGACATCGCGAATTTTCCGCACAAGAGGATTCAGCGCTCCGACGAAAGCGAACGAGGGCAGGAATATCGCAACGGTCGCCACGGCGGCCCCCGGCACGCCGGCCAGCAGGTAACCGACGAACGTGGCGGTAGTGAAGACCGGGCCGGGCGTTATCTGACCGATGGCGATGGCGTCGAGAAGCTGAGGGGCGGTAAGCCATTCGTGCCGTTCGACAAGTTCGTTGTTCATGAACGGCAATAGAACGTATCCGCTCCCGTAGATGACCGCGCCGAGCTTTAGGAACGTAACGAAGATCTGCTCGAGACCCGGAACCGCCGCAACCGCCTTGGCGGCTGCATTGATCCCAAGTAGCGGGACGAAGGCTGCCGCGGCCCCCGGACCGCTCCACGGCCGCTTCCCGGCGGTGCGGATGAGGGCGACGAAGAATCCGCTGCCGAACAGAACGGCCAGCTCGTTGACGCCCGCCAGGAAAAGCACCAGTCCGGCCAGTCCAAGCGCCATCAGCCATCGGGTTTTGAAGGCTGCCGATCCGAGTCCGAAGAGCGCGTTGAAGATAATCGCGACGACGACCGGTTTGAGTCCGTACGTGACCCACCCGAGCGCGGGGACCGTCTGGAATTCCACGTAAGCCCAGGCAAGCGCGCCAACGATGATCGAAGCCGGCAGAATAAAGCACGCCCCGGCGAGTACGAGTCCGCGCCAGCCGGCTCGCTCCAGACCGATGTGGATGGCCATCTCGGTGGAATTTGGGCCGGGAATGAGGTTTGTGGCGCCCAGGAGATCGAGGAATCGCTGTTCGGTCAGCCACTTGCGTCTTACGACGACCTCTTCCCTGAACATCGCAATATGGGCTGCGGGTCCACCAAACGCTACGGCGCCGAGCCGCAGGAACAATCGGGTGAGGTCAAGGAGCGCGGCCCGCTGATTCAATGGCATGTTTCCAATTTACTCCGGCTGCCTCGTCGAGCGAACTTTAGCCAAAACCGGCGTCGGGCCGCCTGGAGATTTGTCGAGAGGCGGCGTCTATTAAGTCAAATAGCCGCGTCGAGTAGTATTCCGCACGCCCCTGTATCGGGCGCGGGCCGTCGCGGTATTGTGTGTATGCGAGACGGGCGAACATGCCGGCGCGAAGAGGAATGGGATTGACGATCATGCGTGAGAATCTGGTCGAAGTGCTTACGAATTGTTATGGCGAGTATGGCGTCGCGGGAGCAATAGAAAACGTCCGCGCGCTTGGACTAAGAAATCTCGAAGTGGCGGTCAGATCGCACTCCGGCGACCTCGTCGTGCCCGAGTCCGTGGTCCCAACCGAGAAATTGCCCGAGGCCGAAATACAGGTTTACAGGGACAAACTCGACGCGCACGGTGTTTTGGCCACCAGCGTAAACGGGGGCGACGACATGCTCGACCCGGAGGGGATAACGCGGGTCAAGAAGCGGCTCGACCTGTGTGTGAAGTTCGGAGCCTCGATCCTGGTGGGCAGCGCGGGCGAGGTCGGAGACGACGACGACCGCCGGCAGCTATATCGCAACCTGACGGACGTTGGGGATTATGCCGCCGAGCGCGGCATCGTTGTTGCCTTCGAGACTCATCCCGGCATCACGGTGAGCGGTCCCGACATGGTGCGAACGATGAAGGATCTCGACCACCCGAACCTGCAGCTTAACTTCGATACCGGCAACGTCCTGTTCTACAACGAGGGCGCGGATGTCATCGAACACTTGAGCATGGTGGTCGAGTGGGTCGCTCATTTTCATCTGAAAGACAGCCGCGGAGGGTTTCACGAATGGTACTTTCCCGCGCTTGGCGATGGCGGAGCCGTTGACTTTGCCGAGGTCGGGCGGGTGAGTAACGACGCCGGCTTTTACGGTCCCTTCAGCATGGAGCTGGAGGGCATTAGGGGAGAGCCGCTGTTGACGCTCGAACAGCGACAGGAGCGCTTGCAGCGGTCGGTCGACCACCTCCGGGACGTAGGGTTCCTTAACTAGGACGCCGCGGCCGGAATCCACGGACGCCTGCGGGCTGGCGACCCCAGTCGCCAGCCCGCAGGATCGGGTTCCAAATCCGCCCTCTCTCCGCTGCTGCCGGCCTGCCCCTGCGCGCGGCGCGTTTCTAGCCGGCCCGCTTTCGCAAGGCGTCGCAGACCGCCTGGCCGACTTCAACGGTCGTAGCCTTGCCGCCCAGGTCGGGCGTGAGCGTTCCCGAAGCTGTCACGTCGGTCATTGCCGCCATCATCAGCCTGGACTCTTCCGGGTGTTCGAGGTCCTCGACCATCATCGCCGCCGCCCAGACCGCGGCGATCGGACACGCGATTCCTTTGCCCGCGATGTCGGGAGCCGAACCGTGCACAGGCTCGAACAGCGGCGGATAACCGCCGTCCGGATTGATGTTGGCGCTCGGCGGAACGCCCAGACTTCCCATTAACGCGCCGCCAATGTCGGTCAATATGTCGCCAAACAGGTTCGACGCGACAAGGACATCGTACGACTCCGGATTTCGCACCATTCGCGCCGCCGCGGCGTCAATCAAACAGCGGTCGTTCGTGATTTCAGGGTATTCAGCCGCGACTTCGTCGAACACCTCGTCCCAGAACACCATCGAGTGCCGTTGCGCGTTTGACTTAGTGATGTTCGTAACGTGCGTGCGGCCGGTGCGTATTGCCAGCTCGAATGACTTTCGGACCACCCGCTCCACCGCGGTGCGGGTAAACACGACTGTCTCGACAGCAACCTCATGCGGCATCCCGCGGTGGAGCCTGCCGCCAACACCCCCGTACTCGCCTTCGGTGTTTTCACGCACGCATAGAAAGTCGATGTCCTCCGCGCCCTTGCCAACCAGCGGGCTGCTTATGCCGGGCAAAAGCTGGACCGGGCGGAGGTTGATGTACTGTTGAAACGTCTGGCGAATGGGCAGCAGCAAGCCGTGCAGGGAAATGTGATCGGGCACGCTCGGAAAGCCACAGGCGCCGAAGTAAATGGCGTCGAATTGCATGAGGGTGTCGAGGGCGTCCTCGGGCATCATCAGACCGTGCTCGAGATAATGAGCGCACCCCCACGGGAACTCCCGAAATTCCCAATCCAGCGCCCCCGTGACTTCGGAGAGAGTTTCCAGAACTAGCCGGCCCTCGCGGAGCACGTCGGGGCCTACGCCGTCTCCGCCGATTACGGCGATTGAGTAGTTGTCCATGCGACATCCGATCTCAGATTACCCGCGCGAGTATACGCCTTCCCGCCGTCGGGACGGCGGTCGCGGCCTCGGGTCTCGATGTCAGCCTCCACACTTTCACTATCCTCGATGCGCCAAACAACGCGCCAAACAACGCGCCAAACAACGCGCGTAGCTCTTATTCCTGTCATTCTGAGCCGGAGGCGAAGAATCCTGGCCTCGGCGCTGGCGCGCCTCTCACCCCGTTCATGGCGGACTCTTCGCTTCGCTCGGGAGGACGCGGGGATGGCGAGAGGCGTCAGCGCTCAGGGTCATCGAGAAGGGAGGCGCGAACCGCCCTTACCGGACTGGACCGGTACATGGCGTTGCAAGATCGCCGCCGCCGGGTCAGACTACGTTCACCGGTACGAGAGCATTCGGAGGATGGGTCCATGGTCACCGAAACTGCGGTATTGAGCCCTGCGTCGATGAGCGCTTCACTGGAGGAAGTCAAGCGGCGAAACGGCGAGCCGCCGTGGTCGGATCGCGTGATCATCAGTGACGAATTCACGGTCACGGCCATTTGCCAGCCGTCGGGCTTGCAAGGCGATCGGCACTATCACTTTAAAGACGAATGCTGGTTCGTCGCCGAGGGCGAAATCATCTGGAACATGGGCGACGACGTGCGAATTCACGCCAAGGCCGGCGATTTCATTCTGGCGCCGAAAAACACCTGGCACCTGATTCAGCCGGTCGGGGATGGACCGTCCATTCGCGTTGCCATAAGCGTTACGGGCGAGCCGCACCGGCATGACCCGGAAGCCATCTAGTAAACAAGCCTGCTAGCCCGCGATAGCCGCTCGTCCTGATTGGATAGTCCGGAAGTCCAGGCGCTCACGTTCGACGTTTTCGGGACCGTCGTCGACTGGCGCGGCAGTGTGGTTGAAGAAACTGAACGCCTGGGGCGGTCTCACCGAATCGATGCGGATTGGGAGTCGTTTGCCGACGCCTGGCGGGCGGGATACGGCCCCGCGATGGACCGCGTCCGAAAGGGCGAGCTGCCCTGGACGCCCCTGGACGGACTTCACCGGCTGATCCTGAACGGCCTCTTGGAGCAGTATGGTCTCGCGGGCCTTTCGGAACCGGAGATTGAGCGTCTCAACCGTGTGTGGCACAGACTGAGACCCTGGCCCGACGTTCCCGAAGGCCTTCGGCGGCTCCGAGAAAGATATGTCACGACCACGCTCTCCAACGGCAACGTGTCGCTGCTTGTCAACCTTTCCAGGCACGCAGGCCTCTTGTGGGACTGCATACTTTCCGCTGAGCTGGCCAACCACTACAAGCCGGACCCGGAGGTCTATCGCACGGCCGCCGGTCTGCTTGGCCTGGCGCCCGAAGCCATCATGATGGTCGCGTCTCACGAATTCGACCTGCAAGCAGCCCGGAGGGTGGGATTCAAGACCGCCTTCGTTTACCGCCCCGAGCTGATCGACTCGGTCGGCTCGGTCCACGTGGAAGACGGGGGCGGCTTCGATATCGTCGTAAACGACTTCGTCGAGCTGGCCGACCGGCTCGGCGCCTGAATCAGGCGGCGCGCGGCGCACACCGCAACCGACGAAGCCCGTGATATGCGGTCTGCCGTGCCGATACCCTTGTCGGGAGGTTCTCTTTCTGGCTCCTTGCCGGTTCTAGCCGAACACTCCCTCGCGCTCGAACACTGAGGCCAGGATGCCCACTCCCTCGCTTATCTCTTCAGGGGTGTTGTGGCTGTAGGTGAGCCTCATGTAGTTGGGGCGATCGCGACCGGCTCGGAACAGGGGACCGGGGTTGTACTTCACGCCGGCCTCGACAGCCTTGTCCAGCGCGTTCCAGGTATCCGCTCCTTCCGGAAGCCGGATCCATACCATCATCCCGCCGCCCGGTTTCGACCAGGTGCAGCCAGGCGGGAAGTTCTCGTTTAGCGCGGCGAGCAGGGCGTCTCGCTTGGCTTTCAGACTCGCGCGGACGCGACTTATGTGCTCGTCTTTGTGCTCCCGCATGTATTCGTGGACCGTCATCGACGCAAGGTGGCTGGGCGAGCCGCCGAATCTGAGCGGCTCCAGTCGTTTTCTCACCTGTTCGGGAACGACCCCATACCCAAGGCGAAGACCACAACCCAGGAGCTTGGTGTATGACGAGACGTACATAACGGAGTCGCGATCGTCCATACCGCTCATCGAGGGGGGAAGCGGATCGCCGTCGATTACGAAATCGGCGTATGACTCGTTCTCAAGGATGGGAACGCCGTAGCGGTGTGAGACCTCCAGCAGACGCCTGCGTCTATCCAGGCTCACAGTCATCCCCATGGGGTTCTGATATACCGAGATCGTATAGATCATCTTGGGGCGCTTGCCCTGGCTTGTCAGGTTTTTGATAGTGTCGTCAAGAGCTTTGGCGTTCATGCCCTGGTCGTCGACGGGTATGTGAATGACGTTCGCGCGCCTCAGCAGAAGCATGGCCAGCGTGCCGGGATAGCTGAACTCGTCCACCAGAACGATGTCGCCCGGGTCGATAAAAGCGTCGAAGATGACCTGCGCCGCCCCGCCCGCTCCAGCGCTCAGGAAGATCGAGTCGATGCCCCTTTCAAGTCCCCGCTTCTCCTTGAGGTTCTGGGCTATTAGCTCTCGCAAGCCTGTGTGTCCCTGTGGCGGGGGGTACTTGGCCAGATCTCGAGCCTGCGTCCGCATGGCCGTGCGTAGGGCGTCCGAAAGTCCGTCGGCGGGAAGCGATTCCGGATCGGCATTCGTGACCGAGAATTCGTATTTGGTAACTGCCAGCAACCCTGGGTGAATCGTGACCGACGTCGACAGCCTGGTCGAAAACAGATTCTCGTAATTCAATCCCATCCGTGAGTCTCCCTTTTCTCTTATCCTCGACCGACCTGCCCTAAAGGGTAAAGCGGGCGGGGTCGAAAGGCGTCAAATCCAGACATTCGGATCGACCGCCGGCGATCAACTCAGCCATCGCCCGGCCTGAGCCGGTCGAAAGTAGAATGCCGGAACGGCCGTGTCCGGTTGCCACATACGCTCCCTCGATCCCCGGCACTCGCCCCATGATGGGAATCTCGTCGCGAGACATCGGACGCAGGCAGACGGTCTGCTCCACGACCTCCGCGTTGGAAACGTTTGAGACGTAGCGGCCCGCGAATGCCAGGATGCTGCGCCGCGCGTCGACTGTAGCCGACGCATCAAAGCCGACGTTCTCCTCGGTAGTGCCGGCGTAAACAAGACCCGACGGCTTCGGAACGAGGTAGTCGCCGTCGCCATTGCTAAAGCCGGCTTGATGTAATGGGCCCTCGATGCGCAGCCGGAGAATCTGCCCCTTCAACGGGTAGACCGGAATATCGAAACCAAGCCAGTTAGACGCTTGAGCTGTCCACGGCCCCATGGCGAACACCACCGATCCCGCTGAAACCGTTTCGCCGCCCAGCTCGACGCCCGCAACGACTCCGGCGCTTAGGGTAATCCCGGTAACCCGCGCTTGCCTCGTCGAAGCGCCCAGCCGGCGGGCGCCTGCCACCAGGGCCTCGGTAAACTTGCGCGGATCAAGCAGGGCTGAGCTTGCGTTGAGCAGTCCGCCGGAAACTGGCAAATCAATCCACGGGCAAACGTTTGGGACGTCCCCGGCGTCTACCCAGCGTATCGCGGACCCCGCGCCGTCCTTGTCGACTGGAAATCCGGCGGCTGACCGAAAGGCTCTCGCTTCGTCGGCGGTGTCGGCAACCGTCAGCATCGGGCATTCGGCGAAGTCGTAATCGAGGCCTGTTTGCTCCGGCAGGCTCGACGCTAGGTCGCGGTGGGTATCGAACGAAAGCGAATGCAACGCGTTTAAAGGATCCGCCGCCAAGGGACCGGGCGCGGAGATTATCCCCGCGGCGAATCCGCTCGCGCCCCGCGCGATTGAATGGGACTCGACGATCAAAACACGCAGTCGCCGTTTCGAGAGGTAATACGCAACCGCCGCTCCGACCGCGCCCCCGCCGCAGACGATGATGTCTGGGGATTTCGACGAATTCATCCCGGGCTACCGGCTCTCGCCGTCACTCCGGCGGCGTTCATGCGTCTCCGCAAACGCCCGGCGCGGTGTTCGAGTCCCCATTTCGATAGCTGCCCTCCTACCGGAAACGCAAGCTGCCTGACGAGGCCGTCCGCGCTCATGCAATAAAAGTAGGCGCGTCCGAAGTCATGCAAACGATGCTCGAAATACTTGGCAAGCTCCACGCACGCCGCCGCCGCCAGTCGCCCCGTGCTTTCGGCCAGCTCGTCCCAGATCGCCGCCGCCTTGGACCAGTCTCCACCGCGTTTATGAATAAGCGACAGCGAGAAGGCATACCTGACCGCCGTTTCCGGCTGGAGCGATTCGTCGGCCAGAGCGGCCGCGTACGCTTCGGCCGCGATGTCGAACCGGCCGTCCATCTCGTGGATTCTTCCGATGCCGGCCACGGCGTGCGGGTCTACAGTCCCCGGGTTTCGCCACGATCCCATAACCGAATCGACGACTCCGACCAGGCTGACCATCGAGAGTATGTCCTCGACGTTGTGAGCGAAAACCGCTCGCAGCTCCGCCGCGTCGCCCGATCTCAGATAGTCAAAATAGATTTCCGGCACTTGCCAGCTGGGAACGTCCGTGGGGCGCCGGTGTTCCAGCAGCTCCGACTCCAGCGATCCGAGCCGCAAGCCCGCGCGGGCCGCGAACGGCGCACGCGCCCAGATTCGGCGGCAGGCGTGCAGCAGGTCCAGATGCGCCATTTGGTCGAGCCGGGGACGGATGCGGGACAGGATGAACCGGGTTGCGAGCAGTGGAAAGTCGAATGAGCGGCCGTTGAATGTCACGGCCCAGTCGAACCGCCGCAATGCTTCGGCGACGGCAGACATCATCGCCTTCTCCTCGGACTGGTCGCGCATGAAATACTGCCGGACCACAAAATGGCCATCGCGGAAAAACCCGAGACCCACGAGAAACGCGTAGGTTCCCGTACCTCCGGCGAGACCCGTCGTTTCGGTGTCCACGAACACGGTCTCGCTTACGTCCAGGTCGGCAAGTTCGGCGTCGCAACCGGCAATGGCTATCAAATCGCCGCGGGCTTGCAGCACGTCTCCGAACCGAATCCCGCCGCGGCGGTCATTGTTGGGCGTGTCGACCTGCGCACAGTAGAAAGCGCCATGCTGGTTCTGGACGACGCGCCCGGACACCACGGCTTCGATCGGGCGAACCGGTGAGCCGTTGCTGAGACTCGAGGTCATGCTGGTTCGACGGCTCCTATGCGCTTGAGGCCGCCGCCCGCTCGCGCGCGCCGTGCTGGAGAACCGCCAGCGCGTGGAACTTGGCTCTCCTCCCCAGCATCGACGGCGGGCCGACGCACGACGGACAGCCGTTGTCACACGGGCAGGCGCCTATGAGCTCCGCGGCCCGGCTTAGCAGTTCGTCGTGTGAGCGGTACAGCAGTTCGCTGAACCCCACGCCGCCAGGGTAGACCTCGTAAATGTAGACGGTCGGCGCGTCCGTGAACGGCGAGCGGATTTCCGTTACCTTGCCCAGGTCCCGTGGATCGCACATCAGGAATATCGGCGCAATCTGGTGCAGCACGTGCGCCGCGCCGAGCAGCCCCGCCTCGACCGACCGCCGGCCGATTCGCCGTTCCAATTCGACCGGCAGCGTCATCCAGTACGCGGTAGTGTGCATCTCCTGCTGGGGGAGGTCGATCTTGCCCCAACCAACGTTGTCCTGATTGGAAAGCCTTAGCTTCTTGAAGATCGTCGGCAGCGCGGTGACCCGAACCTCGCCCCATGCCCGACCAAGCGGACGGGAGCCGTCCGACGCGAAATCGTCCAGAACGGCGATTCTCACGTTAAGGCTGGCGTCTGTGTAATGCTCGACCGATACTTCGCGCACATACGCCTTCTTTTCGTCCCAGTCGAGCTTCTCGACGTGATATTGCCGGCCGGCGTGGAGATATATTGCGTCGGTGTGGACCAGCGTCGGCGCCGCGAACCTGTCGACCTCGCCCAGCACCTTCGGGGTTCTGGTTCTGTCGATTATCACCACGTTGTCGATGGAGCCTGTCCGCAGGTTCACGTATTGCGCGGGATAGTCGTCGGCGACCGACCAGTGCCAGGTTCTGCCCAACTTGTTCAACACGCCCGCCCCGGTCAGGTGATCGAGCATCGAGTTCGTGGTGCTCACGCCGAATCGTTCCCCCTCCTCAAACGGCAACTCGAAGGCCGCGCACTTGAGGTGACTGGTAAGTATGAAAAGGTTGTCCGGATTCACCAGACCGCTCTCAACCGGCGCCCCGAAGAAGTAGTCGGGATTGTTGACTATGTACTGATCCAGCGGACTCGACGACGCGACCAGCACGGCGACCGAGGTACCGGTTCGCCGGCCCGCGCGCCCAAATCTCTGCCAGGTGCTCGCCACCGTTCCGGGATAGCCGCAGAGAATAACCGCCTCCAGCTGGCCGATGTCGATTCCAAGTTCGAGCGCGTTGGTCGCCACGACTCCCCGGGTCTCTCCCGTTCGCAGACCTTCCTCGATAGCCCTCCGTTCGGCAGGCAAGTAGCCGCCCCGGTAACCGTCGATTCGCCGTCCCGCGAGCTTTGGATCGCTCTGGAGCTTTGACAACAGCACTTCGGTATCGACGCGGCTTCGCGCGAAGGCGAGTGTCTGTATGTCGTTGCCAAGGAACGTTCCCGCGAGCTTCACGCTTTCCGCGATCGACGATCGTCGAATGCCCAGCCCGCGGTCGACTTCCGGCGGGTTGTAGAGAATGTAGTGGCGCTCGCCGCGCGGCGAGCCGTCGTCATCGACGACGGAAAAGTCCCGGCCGGTCAGGCGTCGAGCGAGCTCTCGGGGGTTGGCGATCGTAGCGGACGAGCAGATGAAGCTCGGCCGGCTGCCGTAGAAATCGCAAATCCGCAGCAGGCGGCGCAGAACGTTGGCAAGATGACTGCCGAAAACGCCTCGGTAGTAGTGGAGTTCGTCGACAACGACATAGCGCAGATTCTCGAACAGGCGCGTCCAGTTCGTGTGATGCGGCAGGATGCCGATATGCAGCATGTCCGGATTCGTGACCACAACGTGGCCGGCGCGCCTCACGGCCCGGCGCGCCTGGGTCGGGGTGTCGCCGTCGTAGGTGAACGTTTTGACGTCGGCTCCCGTCGCCTCGACGAGGCCGTGCAGTTCGTCGAGCTGGTCTTGTGAAAGAGCCTTGGTGGGAAACAGGTAGAGCGCCCTGCTGTCCGGTTCGTCCAGGATGGTCTGAACAACCGGCAGGTTATAGCACAGGGTCTTGCCCGAAGCCGTGCCGGTGACGACTACAACATCCTCGCCTCGCAGCGCCCTGTCGGCGGCCTCGGCCTGATGAATGTACGGCCGTTCGATTCCGACGCGGCGTAGCCCCTTGGTAAGGCTTGGGGCGATGTTCGCCGATAGCTTGCCGAACCGGGCCTCGCGCGGCCTGGCGACCCGCCATGCAGTTACGCGGGACGAAAACCGCGGGTCCGACGCCAATCGTTCGACGATTTGCGCAGGAGTCAATCCCAATAGTGGCTCCCAATCCAGTTTATGGCGAGTCGATGGTGTTTAGCCCAGACAGCTTGAAGTGTATCGAAATAACAAGTCCACGTACAAGACACGAACGACGCGGGCTTCTCGCGTCAGTCTGAACTCCTCCCCACCGCCGTCATGCCGGGGTTCGCCGATGAGTCTCGGCCTGCCAACGTTCGGCAACCATGAAACGTGGACGGCCCGCTAACCCGGGCCGCCTGCCGTCATCCTCGGAGGACCGGCTCCGTGTCAGACGCCGCGCCAGAGACCTGCCGATCCGCCGGACCCAAAATCGCCCTACGGAGCGTTACGCACCCTATAATTGATAAAACTGAACAAGTCAATCTCCGGGGTTTGAGCCTCCTCGGAGGGCTTGAGTTCCCTATCTAGGAATCGAACAATGGGCGCTAACTACGACATCAGGCAAAGGGCCAGTCTGGCGGATTCCGGTGGGCTGCTGACTTTCATCTGGAATAACCGGTACAAGTTCCTTCTGTGGATGGTTATGACGATCGGGATGGTCGTCCTCTGGCTCAAGGCGACTGCGTTAATGGCTGGCATCTTTGGCATGGTGTTCCAGCTTTTGTACGTGATGTTGTTCATGATCGTCCAGTTCGGGGCGCTGTTCATGTTCCTTGGACGGGGGCGCGTTTACTGGGTGCAGCCGGGCGAGACCGGCGTCACGTTCGATGATTACCGCGGGAACGATCAGGTCCTGGAGATCGCCCGGCGAATCGTGATGCTTCTCCAGGGCGTCCGCGATTTCAAGCAAATGGGCGGCGACTACACCAGAGGGCTGCTGCTGGAAGGTCCCCCCGGAACCGGCAAGAGCTATCTCGCCCAGGCTATCGCCACCGAAGCCGGTCTGCCGTTTGCATACGCCTCCGCGCCGGGATTCCAGAACATGTTCATGGGTGTCGGCAACCTACGCGTGATGATGCTCTACGGGAAGGCCCGCAAGCTGTCTCGCAAGCATGGCGGCGCGATCATCTTCATTGATGAGATCGATGCCATCGGCATGTCGCGTAGCGGCCAGATGGGCGGCGGGATGATGGGAACGGGCGGGATGATGGGAATGGGCGGCATGGGTCTTCTCAACGAGCTGCTCTTGCAGATGGACCCGCCGAACTTCGACAACGGATGGTCGGCGCGTCTGATGCGGCGGCTCGGGCTAAGGAAAGAGCGCGCCGTTCCGCCGCCAGTGTTGACAATCGGCGCGACCAACCTGGCGAGCGCTCTAGATCAGGCGCTGTTGCGGCCAGGCCGTTTCGACCGCCGGATTCACGTTGACTTCCCCGACTTCGATGGCCGAAAGGACATCATTCAGTACTACCTCGCCAAGGTCCGGCACGAGGAGATGCCGCTGGCGCGCATGGCGAACGACTCCATCGGTTACACGCCGGTGGCGATCAAGTTTGTCATCAATGAAGCGGTAATCCACGCCCACTTCGAAGGGCGCGACGCTATCACTTACGAAGACTTCTCGCGCGCCCGCGAGGCCCACGAATGGGGCGTCCGGGAGCCGATCAGAAGCATGTCGCTCGACGAAAAGCGAAGGCTCGCCTACCACGAGGCGGGGCACGCGGTCGCTCAGGTAAAGCTGCTTCCCCGGCACAGGCTCTCCAAGGTGACGATCGTGCGGCATGGATCGGCGCTGGGGCTTTCGGCGGTCAAGCCGCTGGAGGAACGGCACACTCAGACGCGTGAAGAGGCGCTTGCGTGGATTCAGACCGGTCTGGCCAGCCGCGCCGCCGAGGAGCTGTTTCTCGGGACCCGTATGAGCGGAGGGTACGGCGACCTGACCGATTGCACCATGCTGGCGTACCAGATGCTCACGATGTGGGGCGCCGACGGTAGTCTGTTCTCTTACGGCCCGTGGGGGATGGGACAGCTCGATCCGGAGACGAAGACCCGTATCGAGCAGGTCCTCGAGCAGGAGTTCAAGAAGGCGAAAGGCCTTCTCGCCAAATATGCTGGCGGGATGCACGAGATCGCCGAGGGCCTGGTCGAGCATGGCGAGCTGGACGGCGAGGACGTGATTGAAATCCTGGTCAAGCACGACGAGCTGATCGCCTCGGGCCGAGGTCCGCGCATCCTTCCGCAATACGCGCTAGCCAGCGCCGGCGGAATCGCGGGCGGCGTTCGCGCGTTGCTCCCGGCCGCCGAGGACGAGTCGCAAAACGGTGCGGAGGACTCCGCCAACGGCGCCTCCTGGAACGGAGAGGACGACGCGCCGGAGGCCGCCAACGGGGAGCGCTAGTCGGGGTTTTCCGGCTATTCGGAAGGTATAAGGCTGCAAACGCCAGATCTTGCCCGGGCAGCGCAACTTTTTCCCAAGAGCTAAGGCGTCAGGGGTTCGAGGCTAAACCGCTTCGCCCCGTTCACTCCATGGCGATCGGGCTTGCCGCTTCGAGTCCGGCGGAGCGGCTCGGCGCCCATTTGTCGTTCTAGCGCGCGCTGAAATCCAAATCGATGCTTACGTATGCGACAGCCTGCCGCTCGCGTGACTAGAGTCGACGACCGTGCCCCGGCGGCGCGGCGTCTGGGGCTCGCGGCGGGCGGTTTTGGCCCGTGCCTGCTCGCTATTCGAGGGTTAGCAGCCAGGCAACCAGAGTTTCGATCTCGGCTTCGTCCTGGACCAGCTTGGGCATCACCGTTCCGGGTTTGACCACCGCTGGATCCCTTATCCACTTCGCGACGTTGTCGGCGGTTATGGGCAGACCTGCCGCCAGTTCCTCACGCGACGCCAGGCCGTCCAGAGGCGGACCAATCGTCCCGATCGCTTCGGGAATGCTGGATACCACGTGACAGGCTATGCAGCCCTTCGACTTGAACAGCGCCTGGGCGGCGGCGGAGTCGACCCTTTGGCGCGGCGGCGCGGCGCGGGGTGTGGGTGTTGCCGGAGCCGCGGTTGCGGGCGGCTTGGTGATGGCTCGGGTGGGTAGTGGCGCACTTTCTAGTCCCGCCGCTTCACGGCCGCCTTCGGCGCAAGCGGGGATCACAACCGCGCTTACGGCGACGATCGCCAGGGCTGTCCAGACGGCAAGTTTGCGAGTGAACGGCCTCGAACTAGATATCACGTGATAGTCCTTCCTGGAAACCACATCGCCGGTTGCAACCTTATCTCTCAACACGCTTGTACCAAAGAGTTTGCCGCGCGGCAAAACCCAATGAGGGTACAACCGTCAACGGCACTCGCGCAATGGCGGCCGGGGGGCTAGAGGTTGGCCAGCACCAGGCCGCCTATCGCCACAAATACGCCGGCAAGCGTCACCTTGCCCAGGCGGCGTTTCCAAATCGCATAGTCGGCAAGCAAAATCAAGAGCAAGTAGCTGCTGACGACTACCGGAAAGACCAGCGTGCCGGGAAGCTCGGTCAGCGCGCGAACCATCGCCGAGTTCTGCAGGAAGTTAGCCGCACCGAGGGCCAGGCCGATTGCCAGCCAGGTTTTCCAGGGACGGGCTTTGGGATACGAGGCCGCGCGGCTCGTATCCCGGTGTCTTCGAACGATCCGGGCGACCAGGGGCCAGGTGAAGACGGTCCCCGCCGCGGCTCCCATGAACGTAAACGCCGAGTAATCCAGCGCGTTGGATTCGACGTGTATTTCGGCGAAGGACTTCGCGGCCAGCGCGCCCGTACCCGTTATCAGCATGGCAAGGAGCATCAGCAACGCCGGCGTGCGCATGCCCGAAGGACCGGCCGTGCGGCGGGCGTCCACGCCGAGCAGCGGAAGCGCGGCGAGCATCAGGAGGATCCCGGCGACTCGGGCCACGTCCGGCGATTCTCCCCAAATGATGATTGATCCCACGATCGGCACCGCCACGGACATGCGAAGGATCGTGAAGGTGACCGCCAGACCGCCGACCGCTATCAGCGCGAAAAGCAAGATATAAGCAAACTGGTACTGGACCCCCTGGTAGACGGCGAGGAGGCTCGCGGGCCACTCGAAGTTCAACCCGTCGGTCAGCAAAGCCGCCAGCAGCGCCATTAGCATCGCGGTCCAATAGTTGACCGCGCCGGCCTTGAAATAGGTTTGCGGGTCGGTCCTCGCGTGACGCATTATCAGCCCGAACATCGCGTGACCGACGATCTGTGCGACTACAAATCCCACCGGGGGCTCCGTTTCAGCAATCGTTCCTCCACGTAAAATCGTATGCTCGGAAACCTGTGCTACGATGCTTTAACGTCTTGGCGATATCCACGATCCGTTAAAGCTGCTCCAGAATATTCTCAGACTGAAAACCACCGTCACTACCGTCCCCTCGTAGCGGAGCGCACCGCGCTGCGTTGCCGAGGGGACGCACGCCCGGAATCTCCGGGCCTTTCCAGTTCGCGGGACTCCTCTCCCGCCAGTAACCAACACGGAGCGCTAACCATATGACAATGTCTGAACTCGAAACGATGCGGCACTCCTGCGCGCACGTCATGGCGGCGGCGGTCGTGGAGATGTTCCCCGAAGCCAGCCTGGGCTTCGGGCCGCCGATCGACGACGGTTTCTATTACGATTTCGACCTTCCGCGGTCGTTGACGCCCGATGATCTCAAAGAGATTGAGCGGCGTATGCGGCGGTTGATCTCCAAAGCCGATCCATTCGAGTATGAGGAACTTGCAGCCGGCGACGCCAAGGCCCTCCTTGGAGGAACAGGACAAACTTACAAGATCGAGGCGATCGACGACATTTCCGGCCTGGGGGAGGCGCCGTCGATCTATCGATCGGGCGATTTCCTCGACCTTTGCGCGGGGCCTCACGTGGAGCATACGGGCAAGGTTGGCCCGTTCAAGCTGCTTTCCATCGCCGGAGCGTACTGGAAAGGCAGCGAGAAAAACCCTCAACTTCAACGCATTTACGGGACCTGCTTTCCCACGAAAGCCCAGCTTGACCGTCACCTCGAGCTTCTTGAGGAGGCGCGTGCCCGCGACCACCGAACTCTGGGCCGCGAACTTGACCTCTTCACGATCAATGAGCTCGTAGGCTCGGGTCTCGTCCTCTGGCATCCGAAGGGCGGCAGGCTCCGAGAAATCATCGAAGACTTCTGGCGAGCCGAACACAGGCGCCGCGGGTACGAGATGGTTTTCTCTCCGCACATCGGCCGCGCCGAGCTTTGGGACACGAGCGGACATAATCGCTGGTTTGCCGACGACATGTTCCCGTCGATGGAGCTTGAGACTCAGTCGTATATCAACAAGCCCATGAACTGCCCGTTTCACATCCAAATATACAAATCGCGGACCCGCAGCTATCGCGAACTGCCGCTGCGCTGGGGCGAACTGGGAACGGTCTATCGCCGCGAGCGTTCGGGAGTCCTTCACGGCATGTTGCGAGTGCGCGGCTTTACGCAGGACGACGCGCACCTCTTTATGCGGCCGGATCAGCTTGTGGACGAAATCCTCGGCGTACTCGATCTGGAGCTGTTTTTCTTGAAGCAGTTTGGGTACGAGGACCTGAAATTTACGTTGAGCGTCCGCGACGAATCGAACAAGTCTCACTACGCCGGCACGGACGAAGTTTGGGAGCTTGCGGAGAGTGCTCTCGCCAACGCCTTGAACGAGAAAAAGCTGGAATATACGCGCGCGGCGGGCGAGGCGACTTTCTACGGACCGAAAATCGACACTCACCTGAGTGATGCGCTCGGCCGGGAATGGCAAGGTCCCACGATACAGGTTGACTTCAACCTGCCCGAGCGCTTCGATATTGTGTACGAAGCGCGGGACGGCGTCCGGCGCCGTCCTGTCATGGTCCACCGCACGATCCTGGGATCGATGGAGCGGTTCGTCGCGGGTCTGGTCGAGCACTACGCCGGTGCGTTTCCCGTCTGGCTTGCGCCCGAGCAAGTCCGCGTAATCAACATCGCCGACCGCCATGTCGAGTATTGCCAAAGCGTGCTCGCGGCGTTGCGGAAAGCCGGACTGCGAGCCGAGCTCGACGCTCGGACCGAACGGATGAATCTCAAGATCCGCGAAGCCCAGCTACAGAAGACGCCTTATATGCTGATAGCCGGCGACAGAGATATCGCAGCCGAAAAGGTCTCGGTTCGGCTCCGATCCGGACAGGACCTTGGGCAAATGGACCTTGCGAACTTCGTCAAAACGGCGGTCGGGGTAAACGCCGGGCGTTCGGCGGGTTACGGATTCGCTGAGTGATCAGGCAGTCGCAAGCCGGAACCGTGTCGTCGTCTCGGCGAAACGCTTCCTCGCGCACGCGGGCACGCGGAGTCCGGGCAACGCCGCGCGCCGCGGACATATTCAGGTTGAATCCCTTCGCGCTGGCTCCGCGTCTTATGAAGACGTACGAGGAGCTGCTCAGTATTCATGGACCGCAAGGTTGGTGGCCCGGTAGGCAGTCGTTTGAGATTTGCGCGGGCGCGATACTCGTGCAGAACACAGCCTGGACCAACGCCCGAAAGGCGCTGGACAACCTGCTGCGCGCCGGAGCCGATTCTGTCCTCGGGGTACTGGCTCTATCCGAAGCGAAGCTCGCCGACCTCATTCGGCCGTCGGGCTATTTCAACCAGAAGGCCGCGAAGCTGGCGGGCTTTTGCGACCATGTAGCTCACAATCACGGGGCCGATTTGACGCGGTTTTTGAGCTTGCCGCGGGACCGCCTGCGGGCCGAGCTTCTCGGTCTTTGGGGTATTGGCGCCGAGACCGCCGATACCATCGTTCTCTACGCCGCCCGGCAGCCGTCCTTCGTGATAGATACGTATACCGTCCGGTTCCTGGAACGCATGGGGATTATCCTCGGAGATGTAGACAGGCGTGAGCTCCGGAAGGCGGTTATGGTCGCTCTGCCGGAGGACGTGGAGCTATACGCCGAGATGCACGCGTTGATAGTTCAACACGGGAAACGGTTTTGCGGATCGTCGCCTCGCTGTGGCCATTGCCCTTTAATAGGCTCTTGCGACTACGGTCAGTCCACCGGGATCGTTGGCGCGCGTCCGGCGGGCCGTGACGATTTTGACGTCGATCACTGGACCGGAGCGTGACGCGGGCTTTGGCTGAATGGAGACTTTGCCCTCCAGGGGAGGGCTATCGGCCGGTGAAGGGATGAAGCTGCAACTTGCGATATAGAGAACTTGGCAGGCCTGGCCTCCGAGTGTCGGAGGTTGGTCTGGATACTCGACAGATGGGCGGGACTGTCTGGATAGAAGGCTTTGGAATGCCCCGGCCTTACGGCTTCGGCGAGGTCGACGAAGACGAGTCCCTTCGACTGGTCGCTCGCGCGCGTGAGATGGGAATCAATTTCCTTCTCGCAAGCCCCGCCAGCGGCGGCGGTCGCGCCGAACGGCTGATCGGAAGGGCAATCGCCGGCGATCGCGACTACTGGGTGCTGGGAGTGATGGGCGGTCTGGCGATCGACGGGGCGAATCTGAAGCGCGACATCTCCCATGAAGCCCTGAGCGCAAGCCTGCACGCCAGTCTGGACCGTCTCGGAACCTCCGACACCGATCTCTTCATGATCGAGTCGGTGACTGAAGAAGAGCTGCGGGACGGGACTTGCATTCACAGTCTTCGACAGGTCGCCAGGTCCGGCCTCACGGGATTCGTCGGCGTCGACGTCGATATCGCGAGTGTCGATATGGAGCTGCTGCTGGGTCTGGACGTCAATTTCGTCCGCGTTCGCTACAACATCTTCGAACCGCTTGCGGGCGAGTTCTTCGCGCGGGCGCGAAACGCGGGACTGGGAATAATCGCTAAGGGTGCGCTCGCCGAGGGCTTCCTTGGCGGCAAGCTCGGCAGTCCCAGACCCTTCGCCGAGGACGACGAACGCAGCCTCATCGCCCCCGAACGCGCCGAAGAACTAATTGCGCAGTCCGCTAGCCTTTCGTTCCTCGAAACGCCGCGATGCTCGCTCGCGCAGTCGTCGCTTCTGTATGTTCTAGCAAATCAGGCGGTCTCGGTTGCGTTGACCGGCGCTGCCAGCGTGGCGGAAATCGAAGAAGATGCGGCGGCGGGGTCGATGCCCCGGCTCGACGACGAGTCGCTCGACCGCATAGGCCGTCTGCAACGCACTGGTTTCCCGATCGGTTAGATTTCTGTTGAGTGTCCCGTAACCAAGACGAGCCAGCTTCTGAGTCGAGCGCGAGAAAAGCTGGAGCGGGAACGTGCTCAAACGGCCCGGGAATTCCAGGAAACTTCAGACCGGAAGGTCACCGCCGGGGAAGTATTTCAGGCATCCGAGAAGCTGTGGGGCGTGGCGACTCATGCCGTGATGGCGGCGGCCCAACGCAACGGAAAGAAACCAGGATCACATCGCGGGTTCATAGAGGCGGTCACGCGGCTCGCCGAGGAGCACAATGATGCTTCGCTGGAAGCAGGGTTTTTAGCCGCATAGCTGTTCCATCGAAATTTCTATCATGGCTTCATGGAGGACTTTGAAATAGACAGCAGGCGACCTTTGGTTGACCATTCGTCCGGCGAGTCCTGGCGCTTAACAGGACCGCCTAGCCACGCTCGGTATCGAATCGCTTCGGTCGGTACTGGAGCGTATCGGGAAGCGACTCTCGTAGGCCCATCGCCATCAGCGCCCGCTGGGTCACGTCGTAAACCACGTCCTCGACTGTGGACGGGTACTTGTAAAACGCGGGCATGGGCGGCAGCACGGTTATGCCGAGCTCGCTGAGCGTCAAAAGGTTCCGAAGATGGATAGGCGAGAGCGGCGACTCGCGGGGCACGAGAACCAACGGCTTTCGCTCTTTTATCGCCACGTCGGCCACGCGATGAATCAAATTCGTCCCGACGCCTGTTGCAATTGACGCCGCCGTCGCCATACTGCACGGAACTATGCACACGGCTCTTACGGGAAACGACCCGCTCGCTATGGGCGCGGCCAGGTCTCCCGGATTGAATGTAATCACGTTTCCGGTGTCGGCCCACTCGTCCATCGCCGTTTCCAGCGGTTCGCCCAGCTCTTCCTGCCACATCAGCCGCCCGTAACGGCTGCACACAAAGAAGAGCGACACCCCCATCTTTAGCAGGGCTTCGGCCAAGCCTTTGGCCAGTATCGCCCCGCTGCCGCCCGTCACGGCGAGGACGACGTTTTCGCCGTCGTTTTCCTCCATCAACCGAAGACGTATGAAAGCGAGACTGCGATAAGTAGCGCCACGGAAACATACCCGTTCATATTGAAGAAAGCCTTCTGAAGTCTACCCAGATCCGCGGGCGACACTATCGTCGATTCGTAAGCCAGCAGCGCGGCGGCTGCGACAACGCCGATCCAATACGGCCAGCCGATCTCGGCGGCCAACCCCAACGCCGTGAGCAGAATCACCGTTGCCGCATGACAGCCGCGCGAGGTCCAAAGCGCCGCCGCAATTCCGAATCGCGCCGGCACGGAATGCAGGCCGTCGCGCCTGTCGACGTCAACGTCCTGGCAGGCATAGATCAGGTCGAATCCGGCAATCCAGAACAGCATCGCGAGCGAGATTAGCGCCGCCTCCAAACCGAAATCGCCGCGAACTCCAATCCAGGCGCCCGCCGGGGCGATGGAGTCCGCCAGGCCCAGAATCCAGTGCGTCGACCACGTGAACCGTTTGGTATAGGGGTACGCGCTGACAATGAAGAGCGCGACCGGCGCCAGGGCCAAGGCGGTCAGATTCAAGCGCCAGGCTGCAAGTATCAGCACGGCAGCTCCGGCAATGGCGAGGGCCGCCATCTCGGCTCGCCGCATCAATCCCGCCGGCAGCGCGCGATCAGAAGTGCGTGGATTCCGCGCGTCGAGCTTGGCGTCCACCAGACGGTTGATGGCCATGGCAGCGGTTCGGGCTCCCGCCATCGCCGCGGTGATTAGCAGTAACTTGTCCCAGCCCGGCCAGCCGTCCGCCGCCAGCAACATGCCCACGTACGCGAACGGTAGGGCGAAGATGGTGTGTTCGAAGCGTATCGACTCAAGATAGACCCGCGCCTTGGCAAGCGCCACTATTGCGACCCGGCGGGCCTGTGTCTGGCCCTGTGTTCGCGGCGGGCCTCGTTTTGCGGATTTCTGCTCCCCGCACGCGCGAAGACGTGGACCTCAA
Organism: Chloroflexota bacterium; assembly: GCA_965263025.1. Classification (GTDB taxonomy): domain Bacteria; phylum Chloroflexota; class UBA11872; order UBA11872; family VXNJ01; genus JAPOVO01. The sequence goes on from OZ253578.1 coordinate 2,710,709, forward strand.
CGTAATGTCGCGGTCGAGCTTTGCCTCCCGTTCTCCGAGTGCGTGAGGTCACGCCGGGCGGACATGACGGGCCGCCCGTCGAAAGACCGGCGGTCGGGGCGATCAAACGGCGGCCGGCTAGAATCCGTACTCTTCCCACCGGCCGTCGACAAGATCCTTGATTTCTTGAGTCATGACTATGTCGGGAGGCCATTCGCGGTGGTGTCCTTCCGCGGGCATTTTGATTGTGGCGTCGATGCCGATCTTCCCGCCGTAGTTGGGCTGCGGCGAAGCGTGCTCCAGCGTGTCGGCCGGTCCTTTTGCGATCTCCACGTCGCGCGCCGGGTCGGTATTGTTGCCGACTCGCCACAGGACTTCGCGAAGGTTTTGAACGTCAACGTTCTCGTCTACGACGATTACGAACTTGCTGAACATCAGCTGTCCCAGCCCCCAGATTGCGTGCATCACCTTGCGCGCCTGCCCCGGATAACGTTTGCGAATCGAGACGATCGCGAAATTGTGGAACACCGAGTCGACGGGAAGATGGATGTCAACCAGCTCGGGGATCATGAGCCGTATCAGCGGCAGGAAAAGGCGCTCGGTGGCGCCGCCGATAAAGGCGTCTTCCATCGGCGGCTTGCCTACGATCGTCGAGGCGTAAATAGGGTTGCGGCGATGGGTGATGGCGGTCACGTGCAGAACGGGATATTCGTCGGCCAGCGAATAGACTCCGGTGTGGTCGCCGAACGGCCCCTCGGTTCTGAGCTCCGACGGGTCCACGTACCCCTCGATTACGATTTCGGCGTTGGCGGGCGCGAGCACGTCGATGGTCTTGCAGCGCACCATCTCGACAGCCTTCTCGCGCAAGAATCCCGCGAACACCATTTCGTCGATTTCCGGGGGAAGCGGCGCCGTAGCTGCGTAAGTGAGCACCGGCTCCGCGCCCACGGCTACCGCGATCTCCATACGCTTCGCGGCGCGGACGCTTTCCTTGTAGTGCCCCATCCCGCCTTTGTGCAGCTGCCAGTGCATGCCGAGCGTCCGCTCGTCAAAGACCTGTAACCGGTACAAGCCCACGTTGCGTTTGCCTGTGTTTGGATCGTGAGTGAATACCAGCGGCAAGGTGATGTAGTGGCCGGCGTCCTCGGGCCAGCACTTCATGATCGGAAATTCGTATAGCGACGCCTCATCGGTCTTGATGACCTGCTGGCACGGTCCCGAGCTCACTTCCTTTGGACCGATCCTGCCGACCTTGATGATTTCACCGAGCGCGCTCAGCTTGCCGACCAAACCTTTGGGAGGCGGCCCGAGCGCCAGCGACAGAAGCCGGTCGATCCGTCCCTCGAGCTCGTCCCACGCCTCTACTCCCAGCGCCCAACCCGTGCGTTCGCGGGAGCCGAAGACGTTGATGACGAGAGGGATGTCGAACCCGCGCACGTTCTCGAAGAGCAGCGCCGGACCTCCGGACTTCATAATCCGGTCGGATATCTCGGTGATCTCCAGGTCACGGTCGACCGGCGCCGAGATGCGCTTCAGCTGCCCCTTCTTTTCTATGAAGGCGAGAAAATCACGCAGGTCTTTGAATGCCACTATTCGGCCCTCTCGATCACGATTCAGCGCCGTCCATCTCGTCGAATGGAATAGCGTAAAGACTCTCGATTATCCAGTCGGGCTTGCGCTCCGGCGGGGCGTCGGCCGCGGCCTCCCGACCGTCCACGCCGGTTAACACCAGAGCGGTTCTTGCCCCGACCGCCTTCGCGCCGCCGATGTCCGAATACAGGCTGTCGCCGAACACTATCAAGTCACCGGCCGGCGCGCCCTCGAGCTCCAGTATGCGGTTGAACATGTGGGGTTCGGGTTTCCCCGCCACGAAGTCGGGATCTCTTCCCGCCGCGGCGGCCACGGCGCTGACGATGGCGCCCAGACCGGGTACTGTCCCAGCCTCCGACGCGAACGTGACGTCATTGTTGACGGCCACGAAGTGAACGTTCGGCCGCTCCAGAACCCTGTGCGCCGCTAGCAGCTTCGGATAGCTGATCGCGTGGTCCAGACCGAGCACAAGCACGTCGACGGGTCCGGTCTCCTCATGCGAGTACGCCCGGACGCCGGAGTTCCCGATAACCTCGCGCAACGCCGGGCTGCCTATCACCATCGCCGATCTGGGCGGACCGTCGATGCCAGACACCAGACGCCCCGCGGTCTCGACCGCCGATATGACTTCGCGGGGCGCAACGTCGAGGCCCATCGATTGCAGTTTCACCGAGAGCTCGACCGACGTCTGACGGGAATTGTTGGTTATGAAATACGTGGCGTGACCGCGCGCGCGCGTGGTCGCCACGGACTCCGCGGCTCCGCCGAGCAGCTCGTCGCCCGCGTAGATAACGCCGTCAAGGTCGAACGCGAAGATCATCGGATCAGGCTCAGCTATGCGTCCGCGTATACGCCGTTGACGACGATCTCGCGCGGCCAGCTTCCCGACAGGACGGCAAGCGCGTTCTCGACCGCGTGATATCCCATGCGGCGCACCGACTCGCTCGACACACCCGCCGCATGTGGACTGGTTATGACGTTGGGCAGCTTGAGCAGCGGCGACCCGACCGGCGGCTCCGGTTCGAATACATCGAGACCGACGCCCGCGATTCGGCCATCCTTCAATGCGGAGTACAGCGCCTTCTCGTCGATAAGCGCGCCCCGAGCGGTGTTTACGATGTAAGCCGTGGGTTTCATGAGCTCGAGACGCTCCGCGTTGATTATCGCCGCGGTTTCATCCGTGACCGGCAGATGGAGCGATATGAAGTCGGACCGGCGGCAAAGCTCGTCGATCTCGACAAGCTTGATCCCGCGCGACTCGACGAAATCGCGGTCGGGATAGACTTCGTTTCCGATAACCTCCATTTCGAACGCCAGCGCGCGGTCGGCCAGCGCCCGGCCGATCCGTCCGAGGCCGGCGATTCCCAGCGTCTTGCCGGCCAGGTCGAAGTTGGGCGCCCGCCTCCATTCACCGCCGATGACGATTTGATGGTGTGCAAGCATCTGGCGTCCGAGAACGACCATCAGCCCGAACGCGTATTCGGCCACTGTTGTGTGATTCGAGCCCACCGCGATTACGACGGGAATCCCGTTCTCGGCGGCGGCTGCGGCGTCAACGGCATCGTAGCCGACGCCCGTGCGTGAGATCACCCGCAGATCAGGAGAAGCCTCAATGGCTTCGCGGCTAATTTCTACCCCGCCGACGACCAGGGCGTCATGCCCCGCGAGGAGCTCGCGAACCTCACCGGCCACCTCTTGACCTCTGCTGACGCCGACGAAATCCGGTCCAATCGTGAGTTCATGACCGGAGGCATGGATCATCTCGATAATGTCGGTAGTATCGGCGGATACGGAGCTTGTCAGACTTAACACCTTTGCCAAGTGGCATTCTCTCCTTAGGATTTAGTTCATCGAGGGTTCGTTGGATCCAAATAGTATTGAAAAACTAATGCTTATGAAGCCGCGGCGCAATTCCGGCCCGCCGTGAAGCCTGCCAAGCGAATGCGAATGATCGCCGTTGCGCTGGCGGCGGCAACAACCGAGACCGCTCTGCGGGCGTTCGAAAAGGCTGCCGGCGAGGTGGATGCAATCGAGCTGCGCCTCGACCTGATGCGGGAATACGACCTTCGCCGGCTCATCGAAGCGCGTCCGTGCCCGGTAATCGTAACCAACCGCCCGCTCCGGGAGGGAGGGAGGTTCGCTGGAAACGAGCGCGACAGGACTCTTGCCCTCCGTGAGGCCGTCGATCTTGGAGCCGAGTACATCGACATCGAGGAAGACTCCGTCGGGATGCTTGACGGTGGATCTCCAGCTTGTCTTATCGTATCGCATCATGATTTCTCGGCAATGCCCGAAGACATGGATAGCCTCCGCCGCCGGCTCGAAGGGCGCGGAGCTGGCGCGATCAAGGCGGCCGGGATGGCGGCGCGCCCCGAAGACGCGCTGACCGCCCTGCGGCTGTATGAGTCCACGCAGCTTCCCGCGATCTCGATCGCAATGGGGGCGCACGGCGTCGCCAGCCGGATTCTGGCGTTGCGGCACGCCAACTGCCTGCTCACGTATTGCGCCCTCGACACGGGCGAGGTGGTGGCTCCCGGTCAGATTTCGGTGGCGGCGATCAGAAACGTATACCGCGCTCGGAGCATCGGCGGCGCTACGAGGGCAATAGGCGTCGTCAGTTGCGGTACCGTCTCCGACGATTTGATGACTGACGTCAACGCCGGCCTTCGGGACACGGCGATCGACGCGGTCGCCGTTCCGCTGCGCATTGCGCGGCTCGACCAGACCCGGCTGCTTGCGCTCGCCGAAGGCGGATTCGACGGATTCTGGCTCATGGACGGCGCGGCGGGCATGGACAACGCCGCGCTTGATCTGCGCTCCACGTCCCCCCGGCCAGAGTTTGCTCCGGGAGCTAGTCAGGGGACGGAGTCCACTTCACACGCGGCCTTCGCGTCATTCTCACTGGGAGCTCTCCAAGTTACTCCGGCGGCTGCGCTTGACGAGGCGCTGTCCGCGGCTGCTTCGCACTTCGGCTGACCTCGGAATAACAACAGACCCTCGATTCCCGTCTCCGATCGAGCCGAACTACATACAGAAGCGGCGGTTCGCGAACCGCCGTTACGCCCGTTGGCGGGCCCGCCGTCAGTCACGACGTCGAAAATCGTGAGTGCGACGATGTCTTACGCTATCCGGTACCGCTCCAGAGCCTCATAATTGGGCTCGAATCCAAAGCCCGGCCGGTCCGGTGGGGCGAGCATTCCGTCGGAGTCAAGCCGCAGCGTCTCTTTGAATTTTTTGTCCCACATCGGGTCCACCGTGTCGCGGTAGTACTCGAGGATCAGTCCCGTTGGAACCCCAGTGACGAGGTGAATGTGCACGTCCTGGCTTCCATGCGGCGAGACCGCCAGATCGTGGGCGGCGGCAAGATCGGCCACCTTTCTGAACTCCGTCACGCCGCCCATGATGTTGGCGTCGGGTTGCAAGATCGACGCCGCCCGGTGCTGTATGAGATCGCGGAATCCATACCGCGTGTACTCGTTCTCGCCGGTTGCGATCGGAATCGACGTAGCGGCGACGACCCGGGCGTGGCCGTCATAGTCGTCCGCGCCGCAAGGTTCCTCGAACCAGAAGATGTCGAACTCCTCGATGCGCTTGGCAATGGCAATGGCCTCGTGATGGCGGTAGGCGTTGTTGGCGTCGACCATCAGTTTGACGTCCGGCCCTATGGCTTCGCGCGCGGTCCTGACGCGCTCAACGTCGACGGACATCGATTCGCCGCCGATCTTCATCTTTACCGCGCGGGCGCCAAGCTCGAGGTTGCTTTGCAGTTCCTCGGCCAGCTCGGCGAGGCCCTTGCCTTCCTCGTAATAGCCGCCGGCGATGTATACGTCGATGCGGTCGGTAAAACCGCCCAGCAGTTTGTAGACCGGTTGATTGGTGATCTTGCCTATCAGGTCCCAAATAGCGATATCTATCCCGCTGATGACCCTCGTCTCGGCACCGCGCCTGCCAACGAGCTTTGGCACCCAGAGCTGATGCCAAATCCGTTCGACGTTCATGGGGTCCTCGCCAACGGCGCCGGGCTTCAGTGATTCGATGAAAGCGCCCGCGCCGGCCCCGCCGCTCCCGATCCCCACCCCTTTCAGGTCCGCGTCGGTATGCACCGTGACGATGTCGAGACGAACGTTGTAGTAAACGAACATCCCGTTCCGAATAGGCCGTGGTCTGGGCCATTCGTAGGACTCGAGAGTGATGTCGGTAATCTTCATGCGCCAATTCCACCTTGCCGTGGCGTCTCCCGGGACTCCGTGGCGGTTTCCGCAAATCCCAATGAATCGCGGGTTTATATTATCCGCGCCGGCGGGTCGGCCCTTTGCGTGAAGACGTGGTCCCGGAGTCTGGACGCATTTTCGCTATCATCGTTGTGCCACCGCTCTGGAACGTCGGTGTCGTTCCAGGGATAGTGCGGAACCTTTCCGCCCCCGTAGCTCAGTGGATAGAGCACCGGCCTCCGGAGCCGGGTGCAGGCGTTCGAATCGCCTCGGGGGTACCGTGTCTGATGTGGTCAATAGTGATCGCAATGCCTGAATCTCGAATAACCCCAAGGGGCAAACGAACTTGCCCAAAGCCGCGCGGGACGCCCGCGCAGTGAAAGCCAGGGACCGCGTGCGCTTGAGTTCTTCTTACTCGGCTGCGGCGTCGGGATTCTCACGCAGGTAGTCGCGAAACAAGGCCATATCCAGCCGCCCCGGTTCGCGTGCCTGCATCATGTGTAGATGATGCGAACGCCGTCCGTCAGGCGCCCATTTTCGAAAGTAACGGCGTAGCTTGATTCCGTGCTCGCCCAGGTACTCCCGCCCGCGACGGACCAGCAGGGCCACGTGCTCCTTCGACTCCTCCCAGCTTTGCTGCCGAACTAGCGCCAAATCCGAAAGAACAGATTGGCGATCACGGTAAGGACGATACTGACGATCAGCATTGTGACGATCGGGAAGAAAATCCTGACTCCTCCCCGTTCGATGGCCAGGTCGCCGGGCAGCCGTCCAAGCCCCGGGAGCTTTCCGACCGCGAGCAGGACCACTCCCGCCAATATCAGCAGCACTCCAAAGCCGATTAGAAAGCGTGCGGTAAGGCTGGTGTCCATCCGTCGATATTAGCCGGGAACCAGGGCTTGACCGCGCGTTGGCGGGCTCGCCTTCTCTCGGCCGGCGTCAGTGTGGCGGCAGTCCCCAATATTCCCTAACATTGAGCAAATGCGAGCTGTTCAGGTGAGCAGCACCCGTCACGATGCGCCGCTGATGGCGATTCGCCGGATAGCGCTCTGGCCAGTGCTGATTGCGGCGCTCTACCTAGCGGTCGCTTGCGATTCCGGAGGCGAGTCCGAATCCGCCAAAGCTGCGCCTGCCACTCAACAAGCGCAGGCCGCCACGGCGGCGCCAGCGGCCACTGCACCCCCCGAGCCGACGCCAACACCGGCCCCTGTCCCGACCGCCATGCCGGAGCCGACGGCGACCCCTGTCCCGACCGCCACGCGGGAGCCGACGCCGGCTCCCACGGCTACCCCCATCCCAACGGACACTCCTACCCCAACAGACGCTCCCGAGCCGGCACCCGCAACGGCTCCGGCAGACGACTTCGACCTCGAACGGTTCACTGCCGAAATCGTTGAAACACCCGCTAGAACGGTTCGGGCCGTGCTGCACATAGACACTCCAGCGGGAGTCTCCGTGAACGCGGAAGTCGCGGTTCGCTCGGAAGACGAGACTGTCCGAGCTTTCCTTGAGGTGAGTGCAGGCCCAATACGGAGAAGGATCGAGATCATCACCGCGGGCGGCTGGACTTACCTCTCAGATGAAGCCGGCGGCGAGACGCCCGGTTGGATAAAGGCGCAAGGAGCCGAGAACCCGTTGCAGGTATTTGGCGATTACGTTGGCCCGGCAACGCTTGGGCGGCAGTGGACCGCCGTCGCGGTGGAACCCTGCGGGGGCGAACGCATGTGCTTTGTTCTCGAAGATCCCGAGGCGCCGACCGTCCGGCTATTTGTGGACACGGCGACTTACTATCCGGTGATATTCACCAACTCTCAAACGGCCGTGTTGGCTCCAACCCAAATTGAATTCGATTGGAACTCGGAAGTCGATATCGCGATTCCCGCCGAGGCCGAGGAGGTAAGCTCCGACGAGATGGGCGTCAAGATGTTCGAAATAGTCTTAACGCTCGGAGCGCTTCAGTCCGGATAAGCGCCCGTGCGCCCCATACAGTTTCTTAACTCTTGCAAGGCGGACACCGGTCGGGTCGATAGCGATCAGGCTGCGCGTGGTCTAGGCTAGGTGACCGCGTACTTCGTTCACTGACGAGCTCGCAAGTGGTAAAACCATGCGCATAAGACGTGCGATCGTCCGGCGCGAAAACCATGTCGAGCTGGAAACGGCCGACTTGCCGGATAGTCCCGCTCCGGGCGAGGTGCTGATCGAGACCGAGACCACCTTCATCAGCGCCGGAACGGAGCTGGCCAACTATACGGGTATCGATCCGACCGTTCATATGCGCGGCGCATGGAACGCTTACCCCAAAGTCCCCGGCTACGCCAACGTTGGGCGCGTCCTTGCATCGGCGGGCGAGGCAGCGCGATTCAGTGAGGGAACGCGCGTGTTCAGCTTTGGTCCGCACGCCTCCCACCATATTCAGCAAACGACGGGAAGGCGCGGGCTGGTCGTCGAGGCGCCGGAGAGAATCGATTCCGCTGAAGCTGCCGCGGCGCGAATGGCTTGTGTCGCGATCACCGCGTTGCAGACCAGCTCGGTGCAAGTCCATGGTCGCGTCGCCGTATTCGGTCTCGGCGTTGTCGGCAACTTGGCCGCCCAGTTTTTTCAGCTTGCCGGGGCGAGGGTGATTGGCGTCGACCCGATGACCGCGCGCCGCGAGTTGGCCATGCGCGTCGGGATTGATCACGTTATCCCGGGCGGCGACGATGTGGAGTCTCAGATTCGGGAGATAACGGGCGCGGACCTGCCTCTGATCACCGTGGACGCGGTGGGGCACTCGGCCGTGGTCGAACAGGCCGCCGCTGTCACCGCGCCGTTCGGAGAAGTGATTCTTCTCGGAACCCCGCGAATGCCGTACGAATCGAATCTCACGACCGCGATGCGCGACATCCACCATAAGTGGATCGACTTCAAGAGCGCGCTCGAGTGGAAAATCCCAATGCATCCAGCGACCGGCGTGCGCAACTCGACGATCGGAAACGTGGTTTCGATCTTCGAGTTGATCGAATCGCAAAAGCTCAACGTGCGCGATCTGGTTTCGCACCGGCTCCCCGCTGGCAGGATCGATCATGCCTACGAGTCGCTGCTGAACGACAAGGAAAACTACTGGGGCGTGTGCCTCGACTGGATTGACTAGTCCACCGCCGGCCCGGCGGTGGACAGACGCGAACCTTGACAACAGATACGAAATTGACCATGGTGCGATTTGGAGATTCGTCAATACATAATAGTGCGCAGACGCGCTGCGAATTTGGAGCGCCCCCGGACAAGCGGAGGATCTAAGTGGCTATCGATCAGAAGCAGGCGCTGGACACCGACCGCATCAGATGCCCTAGATGTGGAGAGGAAAACCAACTCAACGATCGTAATTGCGCGTCCTGCCGCTACCCGTTGCGCCCCGAGGCTGCCAAACGCCTGGTGGCCGCGCCGGCGCCCGGGAGGCTCATGGCTGCCGCGATCGACGCGGCCATTGTGCTGGGAACCGGCTTGGCACTGTCCTTGCTGCTAGACGGGCTGGTCCGTCTAATAAATGGGGATCAAGACTACCTCCGGACCGGAGTCGGTGTCGGCGCGCTCTTCGGCACGGTATTCACGATCGTGGCAATGGCCTATTACGTTTCTTTTCACGTCCGGGTCGGGGCCACCCCCGGAAAGATGATCTTCGGTCTGAAGGTGGTAGACCTGAACACTGGTGGGTACTCGAAAACAAGTGACGCCGCATGGAGAGCCTTGTTTATGCTCACGTTCGTGCTATCACCGCTGATCCTGGGCGAACTGGAGTTGATATCGCGCATTGTCCGCGGGGACAAATGGATACACATGGTCCAGTACTTGCCGTTCGTGATCATCATGCAAGCGTTCATGTTCGGGAATATCTACTCGGTAACGACCGGCGACCGAAGGCGTCTCTGGCACATGGCGATACTTTTGGCAATTTCGTATGTGCCGTTTTTGGTAACTCTTTTCGTCCGCGGATTCGACAGAGAGTCGTTCTTCCTCGACGAGCAGGTTCTACCGATCCTGCTTCTTGTACTTCCGATTCTCTCGCCGATCGTCGCGAGTCTGTCGCCCGCCAACGACCGTCGCCAGTGCTTGCATGACTCGCTGACCACCACGATCGTCACAAAGCAATAGGGCGGTCGTGCCGGCCGGCGAAGACACCCTCACCCCAGCCCTCTCCCTTCAAAGGGAGTTGTGGTCATTCTGGGCACTTCGACCGGTTCGGCAGGCTCACGGCAGGCGAGCTCAGCACAGGCGCCAGCGAAGGATCTCGGCCTCGACAACCGTACGCTAGATTCCTCGCTTCGCTCGGAATGACAGTGTGCTCCGCGAATGACAGTTTGCTCGGAATGACGGTGTGAGGTCGTTCCTACTCACGCGCGGATACCAGCGCTTCTGTCATTCTGAACGCAAGTGAAGAATCGTCGTTTTCGCGCAGGTGAGGGTACAGGGATTCGTCGCTTCGCTCGTAACACACGCCGGCTGGATTCCTCGTTTCGCTCGGAATGACGGTGTGCTCGGAAGGACACACGCCGCTGGATTCCCGCCGCCGCTTTCGCGGGGACATGCTGTGCGTGAACGACTGAAGGGCGGGAATTATCGGCGTGCGAGACCCTTCGCTTGGCTCAGGGTGACGTGGGGGCCGCTGTCGGGGCGAGAAATTGGCTCGCGCCGGTTTTGGCGTCTAGCCGAAGGTGACGGGCACCTCCCGAATGTCGTCGTTCGGGTAGATTCCGCCCGTGAACTCGGCGTCCGCGAGGACCTCGTTCTGCCCCGCCTCCACGAGCGCCATTGCTTCTTCGACGCCGACCTTGTGGAACCGGGCTTCCTGGAACTGGTCCTGCCCCGCCTTGTAGAACTCACGCTGCGACGGCATCTTGGGCGCCGTAATGCCGTAGTTGTTCAACAGGCCGACCATTTCGGGATTGTGGTCTTCCAGCACGAATCCTTTGTTCGCCGCCGACTTCCTCGGCGGAATGAAGAACAAAGTCTCGTTGTAAAGGAGCAGGTTGTCGGGCGTCATAAGATGCTTGAGGACTTCCCACGTCTGGTCCTCATTCTTGATAAACGCCGACACCGCCATCCAGTCGTTGAAGGACTGGACCACCGGCGCCACCTTTCCGGGATCCGATGCTTTGTACACGTCGCCGCCGGGGACCGGGGGCTTCTCAACAATGATCGAGTCCAGTAGTTCCGGCTTGTGGCGTTTAACCTGACGTACGGAGCCACCCATGTTGGTGTAAATGGACGCCTGCTGACCCGTGACGAAATACGGAATCGGCGATTCGGGAAGCTCCACGCCGCCGGCCTGGCCGCCGGTGGTGTCCCAGCGGTCGACCAGATACTGCAGTGTCGCTATGCCGTCCGCGCTGTTAAGCGTCGACTTGCCATCGACGATCACGGGAGTGGACGAGATCGCGTAATACATCGCGTGGTACTCCTGGATGCCGACCCAGTTCATACCCTCGCGAATCAGCTGCCCGTCTTCGACCTTGGTCATCTTTTTGGTGGCTTCGACCACGTCTTCCCACGTCTCGGGAACGTCCGCGACGCCCACCTCATCGAAGATATCCTGCCTCCAGAAGACAGTGCGAGGCGCGATCAGATGCGGCAGTCCCCACATGTGCCCGTTCCAGAATGGCGTTTGAAGGCCCTGCGGGAAGAAGTCGGAAGTGCCTTCCCAAGCTGCCAGCCACGGGTCGATGTTGTAGAGCTGCCCCCGGTCGGAGAACGTGACGGAGTGCGACGCGCCGAGCTCGAAGATGTCGGGCGGAGCATCGCCAGCGAAGGCCGTAAGAATCGTCTCGATATTCCTGGTCCAGGTCAGCCAGCGGTGCTCGATCTTGATCGACGGATTCGCGGCCTCGAAGTCGGGATAGATCTTCTCTTCGTGCACCTTCTTGGTGTCATCGTTCTGGTTGACGATCCAGACGGTGATCGTCACCGCTTCCTGCTGAGCGGGCTCGGCTGGAGCGGCCGTGGCGGCGGCTTGCGTCGCGGCCTTGGTAGCCGCCGGGGCCATCGCTTCCTCTTCTTCCGAGCCGCACCCGGCAAGGGCCGCAGCGCCGGCCAGGGCGATGGTTCCAACCAGACCGGCGCGCAGCAGACCGCGCCGGCTCAGCCTTTTCGGACCAGTTCGTCCAATGTCACTAATGTTTCCACTCATAATCTGGTACTGTCCTCCTCACTTTTTCCCTCCCGGCTGCGGATTCATTGCCGGGTCGACTTTTACGATAACGGCCGCCCGCAAATACCCGAGCGGTCGAGCATCGGCGACTGCAAAAGAATCCGGGTATCCACCCCCCCCCCCCCCCCCCCTCCGCAACTAGGCTGAACTATCGATCATCAGTGTGACTATAGCGCCCGTTGGCGCATTGATGGTAGCAGAAGCCGGTCATTCGCAGTCTGTGAGAACGGGCCTCATGCGGTGGCGCCACCTACTACAGCTCGCCGCCTGCACGGTCGCCGTTTCGGTTTGGCGAACGGCTATGGTTCTTCAGATATCTAGCCTTTGATGCCCGTCAGCGAAATGCCCTCTATGAAGTACCTCTGCGCGAAGAAGAAGAGCAGTAGAGGAGGCAGCATGACCAGCACGGACGCCGCCATCAACTGGTTCCATTCAACTTCGCTCTGAGTCTGGTACTGCAAGAGTCCTTGCACAACCGTGAAGTTGGCGGTCTTGCTCAGGTAGACGACCGGTTGCAGCAGCGCGTTCCAGTGGGCCTGCATGGCGAAGATTGCCACCGTGGCGAGCGCTGGGAACATCTGCGGCACTATGAGCCGGGCATAGATGGTCCCTGGGCCCGCGCCGTCGATGGTCGCCGCCTCGTCAAGCTCGATCGGCAGGCCGAGCATGAACTGACGGAGCAGGAATATCGAGAAGGCTCCTCCGCCGAGGAACGACGGGAACCAGAAAGGCCAGAAGGTGTTTGTTATGACGGGGAACGGCAACGGCGCCTTGCCCGAAAAGATGAGGAACTGCGGTATGAGAGTCACCTGGTAGGGCAGCATCATCGTGGCGAGAACCAGAATAAACATGCCGTCGCGGCCCGGCCAGCGCAGGCGAGCGAACGCGAATGCCGCGAGCGACGCGGTGATCACCTGCCCGATGACGCTGCCCAGCGTCATTACGATGCTGTTGAGGAAATACGTGTGCCAGGCGGAGCTCGTGAGGATGTCGAGGTAGTTTTGGAAGACGACCGGGTTGGGCAGGATTTGCTCGACAACCGGCGTGCCCACATCCGGGAACGTCTGCTCAAGGTTCTTGAGGGAGGTTGAGAGCATCCACCAGAGAGGGAACAGGAAGAGCAACGCCCCGGCCGAGAGCAGGGTATAGATAATCGCGCGCTCGACGTAGTGAAGCCAGGCTCGCCGACGCCGCGACCTGGCGGCTTCGGCGGCTACCTGGAATTGTTCGACTCCCACGCTCTCCACGCGACGCTACCTCTGCTCCGCCTCGTAATAGACCCACTTGGTGGCCAGCTTGAACTGCACCATCGTTAGAAACATGATGATCAGGAAGAGGACCCATGCCATGGCTGAGGCATATCCCATCCTCAGGTTCTCGAACGCCATCTCGTAGATCAGGTATGCGTAGAAGTAGGTGGAGTTGAGCGGGCCTCCCTCGGTTATGACGTAAACCCCCTCGAAGATCTGAAACGCGTTTATGAATCCCAGCACCAGATTGAAGAAGATGGTGGGCGTAATCATCGGAAGCGTTACGTTCCAGAATTTGAACCAGCGGTTGGCGCCGTCCACCTCGGCCGCCTCGTAAAGGTGTCTCGGGACCCCCTGGAGGCCGGCCAAGTAGATCACCATGCTGGTGCCCGCGTAGAAGAGCGAGGTCATTATGAACGTCGGCTTGGACCATATCTCGTGCTGGAACCAGAGCGGCGGGTTGCTCATGTTGAACACTCCCCGCAGAATCTGATTCACGACGCCGAGGCTTGGGTCGAAGATGTATATGTACAGAAGCAGGATCGCCGGCCCCGCCAGCACGGAGGGGAGGTAATAGAGGGTCCGATACAGCCGAATGCCCCGCACCGCCTGATTCATCAGCAGCGCGATGCCGAGAGATACGACCAAGTATGCCGGGACCTGCACGAACGCGTAGAAGAGGTCGTTCTTGATTGTTACGTCGTAGAGCTTGTCCCGGAAGAACAGCCTGGTGAAGTTGTCAAATCCGACGAACTGCGGATCGCGCACGATGTCCCATTTGAAGAATGCGATGATTAGCGAGAAGACCATCGGGTACAAGGTCAGCAGCAGGAACCCGATGATCCACGGCAAGGCGAACGAATAACCCCAGTAAAGCGACTGCCGCTGGCGCCTTTGAATCGGGGCGTGCGTTTCAAGATTTTCTCTCAGCGTCGCTGGCAAAAGCTTCACGAGCTGCTCGTACGGTCGCATCAGGAATAGCACCCCTGAGCCAATGATCCCTATCAGGGCCAGGGTCGGGACCGCCTTGATAACAGGTATCTCGGTTAGCGGGCCTATCGGGCCGAGACCCACTTTTTGGTCAACGAAGACGAACCACAGAAAGAGAAACAGCGCCGGCAGGAGGTAGGCGAGGGATATAAAGAGAACAAACCACGCCGTCCGGCTTGACCCTGCGAACTGGGGCTTACCCGACCCGCGAGGCTGCCCTGACCACTGAGTGGTTACCATGCGCGGGCCAACTCGACCCAGACGGGCGATAGCCTCATTTCCAGTTTCCCGCCAACTCCCCTTTTGCTATCCGTTCGCCGCCGTCCAGCCGCAAACCAACGCTAATCGCAGCCCACCCATTAAGCCGGTCCGCGCACTGTTGGTCGGTAATCAGGACGATTGACGAACATCCTAAATGACATACACGCAGCCTAGTCTAGGTGCTCCGCCGATCTGATACATTCAGGGTTGCGGGGCTTTGGAGCAGATAACCGGAGGGATATGCGATGGGAACTCTGGGAGCGGCAATCTGGGGCGCGGGAAACGTCTCCACCGAACACGTTAGGTCCTACTTGGGAAATCCGCACTGCGAAGTTCGCGCCATCGGTAGCCGGACGCGCGCCTCGGCGGAATCGAAGCGAGCTATGTTTGGGCTGGACTGCCCGATATACACCGACTACGAGGAGTTCCTTGCCGATTCGGAAATCGACGTATTTTCGATCTGCACGCCAGCCGAGAATCACTCGCGCGAGACTATCCTGGGCGCCCAGGCCGGCAAGCACATGCTGATCGAGAAGCCGGTGGCAACGAGCTTCGAGGAGCTGCGCGCCATGGACCGCGCCGTGCGGGAGGCGGGCGTAAAGACCGTGGTGAGTTTTGTGCTGCACTGGAACGAGATGATCGTCAACCTCAAGACCCTCATAGCCGCCGGCGCGCTGGGCGAGCTGTTTTACGTACAAACCGATTACTGGCACCCGCTCTGGGTCCGGGGCAAGGGCGGGGCCTGGGAGCAGGAACAGACCAGCTTGCTGCTGGGCGGCTGCCACGCGGTCGACATGGCCCGCTACCTGATGGATTCGGACATCACGTCGGTTACGGCGCTTGGCGTAGACGTGAATCCGAACAACGTCAGCACCGCCAACACTACGACGCTCGTGGAGTTCGCAAACGGGCGCATCGGCAAGGTCTCTTGCATAGGGGAGGCCAGGATGCCCTACGTCTTCAACGTAGAGGTCTTCGGGTCGGAGGGAACCTTCCGGAACGGCCACATGTACACGCACCTCACGCCGGGCCAGAACGACTGGATATACGTGCCGTCCATAGAGCCGGACAGCGCCGACGTGGCGCAGCATCCGTTTCAGGGTCAGATCGATCACCTGATCGAGTGCATCCTGGAAGACAAGGACTCGCATGTCGACCTGAGCGACTCGGTGAACACGCATGAGGTGTGTTTAGCGGCGGAGGTATCGATCGGGCGGGACAATGCCAAGGTTCGGCTGCCGTATGCAGGCTAGGGCGCGGCGGTCCGGCGAGCGCGCCAACCCGGAAAGGATCTGGGGATGCAGCGAATAAAGATCGCGATGATCGGAGCCGGGCTGCGAGCGGCGCAGCACCTGGAGACGTTGACCAGGCTCACCGACGCGTTCGAGCTGGTGGGCATAGCCGAGCAGGACCCGGAAAGGGCGCACAGAGCTAGGCAGTCCTACAGCGTACCGGTCTTCCAGCGCCCGGATGAGATGCTGGACGAAGTCCAGCCCGATGTCGTGGATGTCGTCGTGCCGCCGGACGGTCATCTTCCCATGACGGCTCTGGCCGCGGACCGGGGCGTTCACGTTCTGGTCGAGACGCCCATTGCGCCGACGCTCGTCCAGACAGACGCGATGATCGAGGTTTGCGAGCGGGAAGGGGTATTTTTGCAACTTGCCGAGAACGTGTGGCGATTTCCGAACGAGCGGCTCAAGAAGAAGGTCATCGAGGTGGGCTTGCTGGGCGACGTGATAAACGTCCAGCTTTTCTACCGTTCGGGCTCCTACCATGGCATGAACGCGATACACACCCATATAGGATGCGGGCCTTCACGGGCAATCGGTCACGCGCGGTCGCTCAAGCGTCGGGTGGACTTTGAGCCGGCGGAGGAAGTCCGGCCAGTCTCGCCGTCGTACGCCTGGGAGATCGGAGTGTTCGACTTTCCAAACGGCGCGACGGCGGTCTACCAGTTTCCACCCCGCTCCGAACGCGGCAACTACTGGGAGATCATCGGCACGGCGGGCAGCTTTGTCGGCGCCGAAGCCGTGTTCTACGGGGACCGGAACGCCGCTCCCGTAGAGATTGAGGCCGAAATGGACGGTCACACCATCGTAGCCGTCTGGCTGCCGGCGGATCCTGAAGTGCGCTGGGAGAACCCGTTTGCCAGATACGGCGTGCAGGGTCAGGACGGCGTGGCGCTGGCGGACCTGTATATGAGCATGCACGCGGCGGCCACGCAGTCGCGGCCACCGGACTATGGAGGCGCGGGCGGCAGGCTGGATCAGGAAATGCTCATAGGGGTGCGCGAGTCGGCGTTCCAGGGCGGCGAGTCGATGGAGTTCCCGCTTACAGAAACGACGGCCTACGAACGGAGGCTGCTCGAAGCATATGAGCGGAAATATGGTTCCGACGCGCTGGACACTAGCCCGGAGGCCTGGCGCACGTTCTATCCACGGCAGTCGCTGAAGGGCACGTTCGTGGAGTAGCGGCTCGCCACACCCCTGGCGCAGGTGACGCGTCCGCCCGCCGAACGTGGCCCGCGCGCCGGATCACCGGTATCCCGGATACCTGCCGACCGTCTCCATAGGGGCGAACGTGGGTCCGGTTATATCTAGATACGGCGCTCCAATGGGAGGCTCGCTGGCCGGTTTTCGTCCGACGACTGTTTCCAGGCTAGGCACAACTCGACGCCGCGAGCGGCCAGCTCCGCCGACAGCTCACAATCCGCTCCGTCCCTGACGGCGGCCACCCAGGCGTCAAGCTCATTGACGTGGACCCGCTTTGCATGTTGATGATCGTGCTGGAAGCCGTGGATTCCGTCTTTGGTGAACAGGGTCCCCTGGCCCGCCGACTGGCTGGTCCTTACGAAGCCTGCGGTCCCCATGACCTCCATCTCCCAGAGGGGGCCGGGCCACTGGGAGGAACAGTACAGGTCCATGGAGCCGATCCGGCCGTCTTTGAACTTAATCAGGCCCTTCGCGCTGTCGTTGGGCTGAGCGTCGTGCGGATTGAGCTTGGCGTAGTGCGCAAAGGCGCTCTCCACCTCGGCCCAGTCCATGAACCACTGCGTCAGGTCAGCCGTGTAGAAGCCGAGATGCACCTCGGGTCCCCTCATCTCCGACCCAGCCGGGACCCGCGCCTTTAGCACTCCGCCGTGTGACAAATACGCTCTCACGCTCATGACGTCCCCAAGGTCCCCGGCGTCGATTAGCGCCTTGGCTCCCCTGATGGCGTCGTCGTACCGCGCGGGATTGCAGGCTCCAGTCTTGATCCCGTGCTTTCGGATAATGCCGAGGATGGGGTCTATGTCTTCCAACTTGTCGCACATGGGCTTGTGGAAAAACATGTGTACGCCGGTCGGCGCTATCGCCTCGACCTGGTCGAGATGGTCGTCGGTGTTCCCGCAGATACATACTCCGTCGAGAGATTCCGCCGTAATCATCGCGACGGGATCGTCGTACATCCGCACTTCGAAGTGGCGGCCGTATTCTTCGAGCGACATTCGGCGGCTGGCGCCGCCGCGAGGCGGTATTTGACTGGCGGATACGCCCCGCTCCTCTTCGGGCGGCCAGCTCGAGGCCGCTACGAACTCAACGCCGTGGTTTCCCCAGAGCGCCTCGGCGAACGCGAATGCGTAATAGCCGGAGATTCCCACTATTCCGACTCGTGGCGGCATTTTCCCCTCCCTTGGACTGAAGAACGACAGTAGGATATCTGAATACGCTGCGGCTATTCGTCCTTCGACTTCGTTCGGGACCGACGCGGAGAAGGCAAACAGGTCCTGGTTTCAAACCCAGCCCCACCAAATCACGCCCCCCGTTCGTGGTGAGCCAGTCGAACCACGAACGCGCCGCGAACTCCGGTTAACCTTGTCTCCGCTTGCAATGACGCTGGCGTTCTGGGCGGCGTATTCTATGTGTTGACCGGCGGCGTCCGCCCGGCTTGCGTGGCGAAGGCGGGGTGGGGGAGCGGCAGACCAGCTTGCTGCGGGCCCCGCCGCGCAGTTGAGGTAGTTGCCTTTCTCACAGTTCGGAGATTCAATTTTGAAGTTCCTTGGTTCAATATCGATCGATGCGCCGCAAGATTTCGTGTTCGACCTCGTCGCTGATCCAGACCGGCGGGGCGAATGGGCCAAGGGAATCGTGGAAATGAGATACACCTCGGAGTTCGACCCGGAGAATCCGGTGGGAGCCGAGTTCATGCAGAGGATTAAGGAAGGCGGCCGAGAGACCCGCTATTCGGGCGTAGTCACCGCTTACGAGAGACCCAACTTGCTCGCCTCAAAGACCACCGGCGGCGGGTTTACGATGGACCTGGAATACAGGCTCGCTCCCTCCGGCGCCGGCGCGGTTGTGGAAAACTACGTTGATCTGGTTTCCGAATCCTGGTTCACCAAGATAATGGGATTTCTGTTTGGCTGGCTTACCCGGCAGATCGCGAAAAAGCAGCTCAAGAGGTTAAAGGCGATCGCCGAATCGGAGACGTAGCACCCAACTTGGGAGGCGCCATTACGGTGCGCTCCGATCGGCCGTGGATGCGTCCGCTAGTCCCCGCGCAGCAGGATCGATCACAGGTGGATGCGGCGACGATCAGGAACTGGCCCCCGACGCGGCATGAACCATTCAGGCCGTCAGCCCGGCTTCGCGCCTTGCCGTTCACGCGCGCCGGAACCCGGACTGCCATCATCCAGGCGCGAGCGAACCGCCCCCGACCGGTTGCTCGATTTCAGCAACGGGCCGCCGGAGCTTCAGGCAAACTCCTCGATAGCCGACAAAAGCCCGCGGGCCGTCGAATCCCAGTCAAAAGCCGCGGCGCGGTCAAGTCCGCGTCGGCTTAGTTCTCGCCTCCGTTTCTCGTCCGTGGCCAGTGATTCCATTATCCCGGCCAGCTCGTCGGGATCGTTGGGATCGAAATACATTCCCGCTTCTCCCACCACCTCCGGCAACGCCCCCGCTCGGGCGGCCACCACGGGCGCGCCGCAGGCCATCGCTTCGAGCGCCGGCAGTCCGAAGCCCTCGTAGAACCCGGCGACTACCAACGCGTCGGCGCCCGCCATTAGACAGGCGACCTGCTCGTTGGAGGTCGAGGATAGCTGGATGATTCGCTCACTTCTTGGAATCTTGCCACTTCCTCCCTCGGCGGCATCCCATCCCGCGCCTCCGACGAGGACCAGGTTGTGGGGAACCTCGTTCTTCGCAAGCAAGCTCTCGAATGCCCTCGTTATAGCCGGGATGTTCTTCCGCGGCTGAGCCGTGCCGACATGCAGAAAATAGGGCTTTTCGACCCGTAGTTCGGTCAACGCGGCTTCAACCTTGTCTGCTGGAATACGGGCATGGAACACGTCGCGGTCGTGCGCGTTGGGTAGCACAATAATCTTCGATTCGGGTACGCCATAAATCCGCGCCAAGTCGGCCGCGGTGGTTGCCGATGCCGCCATTACCCTGGCCGCGGAGTGAACGCTCTCGGCCGTCCATCGATCGAGATGCCTCACAACGTCGAGCGGGAAGTAGCGCTGCGCGTCTGGCAGCATGAAGGCCAAATCATGGACTACAGCGACGCCCGGCGGTCCCGCGCCGATTGGAATCGGCTCGTGGGCGTTGTAGACCACGGCGTCAAGCCTGTTCCAGGACGGGCTCAGCCTCAGTCGAAACCGATACCAGGGATCCCCTCCGCCGAATCTCGAAAGCGCGGCGTTCAAGAAGCGGAACGGGCGGAGCACTTTGTGCTCGACGTTTGGAAGGCCCACGAAAGGCGCTCGTGGCTCCGCGTCGAAAAAGTAGATCAGGCGGTGCTCTCCGGCATTTCGGGCGAGCGCGGCCGCCAGCGATCTCATCATCGCCGAGTTGCCGTCGACCCGCGGCAGGTTGGCAACTCGCAGATTGAGACCGATGGCGAGGGGGCTTGCTTTCGGCTGAGTCAAGTATTTGGCGGCGCTTGCCCGAAGGGTGCGGAAGTTCAGCTAATCAGATCAATTAGGCTACCACCATCCCAGCACGGCGCCTGCGCTGGAAGCACGCACGCCCCGCGAGCGGGTTTGCATTTGGCGCATCAACGCAGGGCGGGGACCATCCCAACGAGCTAGACTGTGGCTGGCTGGTCGAAGTCCCCGTTTAGCTGTCGAGCGTAGCCATGCTTAGAGAAATCCTGCCGGGACTATTTCATTGGAGCATTCGGTGGCCCGGTTGGTGGTCGCTGGAGTCATACTGGCTTCGCACCGACAATGGCGGCGTGCTCATCGACCCGCTTGAGTCCGTCGGGTTGGGCGAGCTTGACGAGGCGGATGACATCCAGGCGATATTCCTGACCGTTGGTTGGCACGAGCGGTCGGCGCGTCTTTTCTCGAGACGGACGGGCGCTCCGATCTTCCTACCCGAGCTTGACCGTCACATGATCGAGGACATCGATCAATTTGTCGGATACGGGGACGGCTTCGAGCATGAATGCGGTCTTCGCGCCATCGGCGTGCCGGGTCTTACGCGAGGCGAGCACGCGCTGCTGAGCGGCGCGCACGGCGGCACGCTGTTCGTGGGCGACGCGCTTGGCGCCACCGCGAAATGGGCTCCAAACGGCATGAGGCTCGGCGGGCATCCAAACGGCCATCCCCGGCCTGCGCGAACGCTGTCTCATCTGCTTGACTATGAGTTCGAGAACCTTATGCTCGGTCACGGCAAGCCAATAGTCGGCGGAGCCAAAGACGAGCTCGCCAGGCTGATCGAGTCGGGCGCGAGCACGTCCGCCGATCCTCCGGCGGTGTGGTGGTTCCCTGGTAAGTCCGGCTAGCGCGCCGGTCGAGGCCGGCGTGTCACTTTCGGCCGCCTCTTCGCCTTCCGGCGTGGGATCTGCCGCTGGGCTTGATACGGTGGCGGCGGAGTCTACTAATCGCTGTCGAGCAGGTGCGATAGCAAATTGTCGACCGGAACGTAGTCGTCGGTGAGGATGAAGTCGCGTCCCGCGTCCAGATACTCTTGCAAGCTCGCTGCGGGATACAGCCGCGCAATCGAATCCCTGCCCAGATTCGTCCTGGTGAGCTCGGGTAGCGAGTCGAAGTCCACCGGCTTGTCCGACATCGCTATCACGAACGTGGACCGGCCTTGCGTGGGGTTTAGATCGCTTTCGGTCACCAGGTAAACATTCGCGAAGGTCTGCCTGGCGGTTCGAACGTAAGCTCGCAGAAACTCGCCGCGGCCGAACGTATCGATAAGGTTCATGACGTAAACACCGCCGGGCTTCAGGGCGCGTTTTACCAATTCGTTGAACTCAAATGTGGTTAGGTGATAGGGCACCGCGAAATTGTGAAAGGCGTCGCCAAACACGATGTCGTACTCGGCGGTGGGGCGGTTGCCAACCAGAAACAGACGCGCGTCGACGGCATAGGTGGAAATGTCGAGATCGGGACTGATGCCAAGATCCCGATACGCCACCTCAAACACTTCCCGATCGATCTCGAGGACGTCCGAGCTGCCTTGCGGATACATGGTCTGCATCCATCTGGGGAAGGTATATCCGCCGCCGCCTATGAACAGACTCCTCGGCGACTCCACGTCCGCCAGCCCGGGCTGGATAACCTCGGCGTAAACGCGTTCGTATCCGTAGCCAAGCTCCAGGGGATCGACCATGTTGTTATACGACTGCACCATGTGGTCGAGGATCAGCACGCGGACGTCCGGGTCGTCCTCTTTGTTGTACCAGCTAATGCAGTAATACTGCGTTTCCTCAACGCAGGGAACCGCGAAGGCGTTGCCTCGGATAAGACCGAACAGCGCTCCCGCCACGATAACCGCGAGCAGGATCACCGCAAGCGGGCGGCGGTAGAACCGCCCCGCCAGGATCGCAAGCAGCAGGAGCACGACGGCGACGGCGAAAACGATCGTTCGCGTCCCGAATGTCGCCACGAGAACGAACCCAGTCAAGAAGGTGCCGAGGATGCTGCCCGCTGTCGACCAGGCGTACACCTTGCCCACGACGCTGCCGGTCTGGCCGAGGTCGGTGAGGGTCAGCTTGATGACCACCGGGCTGACCATTCCCAGCACTAGACTCGGCAGGAGGAACAGGAACGCATTGGCCAGCAGGTATTGAAGATAGGCTGGAACCGGCCATTCGGTGACGCCGTTAAGAACCCAGCCCGTAAGCGGAAGAACCAGAACGGCGAATGCCGAGCCGGTCAGCAAGATCGTTCCGAGAAGGCCGTTTGAGGCCCGCCGGTCGGCGATTCGCCCACCCAGGTAGTTTCCGACGGCGATCCCGGCAAGGACCACGCCGATGATGCTCGTCCATGAATACAGGTTTACGCCCAACCAGGGGGCCATGAGACGGCCGGCCACCAGCTCGAGCACGAGCGTGGCGCCGCTCGCCGTGAAAGCCACCGCGCTCGCCTGCCATACTCGCCAGCGTGGGCCGCCGACGCTCGTCTGCGCCGTTTCGCTGACCGTCAATGACTCTGTTTCGGAAATCTTCGAAACTCCATGACATCGAATGTGGAAGTTGGATAATAAACGTAATCGTCAACCGTATCCGAAAGCGAGTTCGACCGGCGGAACGACGAAGGCTCGATATAGTCGGCGGGCCGCGTGTTTGCGCCTCGGCGCCGGGAGGCAGTCGTCACAGCCGCCAGCGCTGGCTTATCAGCGTTGGGAGGAGACCCTGAATGATGGTGGGTAATCGGGTAGGAATTGGAATATGGGGGGCGGGCTGGGTGGCAGGCGCTCACGCCGCCGCCTACGAATCAACTCCCGGCTGCGAGATAGTCGCGATTGGGAGCCGCCGCCGCGAAAGCGCCGTCGACCTCGCCGAAGCCAGCGGCCTCGACTGCCATATCTATACGGACTACGCCGAATTTCTGTCCGATCCCGATTTGGATGCCGTCTCGATATGCACGCCTAACGGCTTGCACGCCGAAAACGCAGTAGACGGCGCGCGGGCGGGCAAGCATTTGTTTATCGAAAAGCCGGTTGCGCTCAAGCTCGAGGATCTCGCCAGAATGCGCGAAGCGGTGGATGCCGCTGGAATAGTGACGTCGGTGGGCTTTGTCAGTCGGGGCAACCCGCTGGTCCGGCGGATGCGCGAAATCGTTCAGAGCGGAGCGTTGGGCGAGATATACATGATCGGCGCCGACTACTGGCATTCAAGGCGAGGCCGCCCCGACTACTACAAGACGGCCCGGGAAGCGGGCAACGCCTACATGGTTGGCGGCGTCCACGCCGTTGACGCCGTGCGCTTCATTACCGGACTCGATATCGTGGCCGTGTGCTCGGCGTCCACTCAAATCGGCTCGGCAGCGGCGGAAGGCTACGAGATGGACGCCGCCGACGCGCTGCTCGTCAAGTACTCGAACGGCGCGGTCGGAAGGGTATCCGCCGCGATTCACGGGCACATACCGTATCAAGTGAACCTCGACATCCTTGGCGACCAGGGCGTCATCAGGAATGACCGCGTATTTACTCGCGAAAACGCCGAAGGCGATCCGTTCACGGTCTTGGATGAGCAAGGTCTCGACAGCGGCAGCGTGGACGATCACGCCTTTCCGTATCTGATGCGGGAGTTCGTGGAGTGCATTTCCACGGGCCGGCAAACGAGCGTCAGCCTGGAGAATGCGGTAAACACTCATGAAGTCGGATTCGCGGTGGACATTTCAAGGCGGCTGGGCGAATGGGTGACCCTTCCGCTGTCCTGATTCCGCTAGCTTGTCGATAGCCGGCGCCACGTGACTGCGGCAATTATCGAGTCCCTCGAAGCTATCGTTGGCGCGGATCACGTTCTTCGCTCCCAGGCTTCGCTGGTCAGCTACGCCGTGGACGCGACCGTGGGATACCGCGGCGAGCCGCTCGCGGCCGTGTTCCCCGGAACGGCGGACGAGACCGCCCGCGTATTAAAACTGGCCCGCGAGACCGGATTCACGGTTGTGGGGCGCGGAGCCGGAACGAGCCTTTCGGCTGGCGCCGTGCCGCCGAAGGGATCCATCGTAGTCTCGCTCTCCCGACTCCGATCGGGACCGTATATCGACCGGATCGACCGAACGGTTCGCGCCGGCGCCGGCGTTACCACTCTGGAAGTCCAGTCGGCGGCGAAAGCCGCCGGCTTGTTCTACCCGCCCGATCCCTCTTCTCAGGACGTGACCACCGTGGGCGGAAACGTGGCAACCAACGCCGGCGGTCCGCACGCGTTGAAGTATGGCGTGACGCGCCACTACGTGACTGCGCTGGAGGTCTCCCATTGCTCGGGATCCACCGCCATGTACAGCCGGGGTGCGCCTGGCGAAATGATGGTCGATCTGATGATCGGCTCGGAGGGTACCCTCGGTCTGGTCACCGAAGTGCAGGCCCGTCTGATCCAGGCGCCGGAAGGACTTCGCACCGTAACCGCTACGTTCGACAGTTCCCAGGCTGCCGCCCAAGCCACTGTCGACTTGCTGGATACGGGGGTGGTTCCGGGAAAGCTGGAGTTTATGGATGACGTTTCGATTCAGGCCGTCCAGGCCGCGCGGGACCGGGGACTGCCATCCGGCGTCGGTGCGCTGCTTTTGATAGAGCTTCATGGTGACCGCAAGTCGCTGCTGCGCGACGGCGCGGTCACGTTGGAGTCGCTAGGAAGCTCCGGCGCCGAAAATGTGCGCGAGGCTGTCTCCCAAGCCGAGCAGCGGCGGGCCTGGGAGGCCCGCGGAGCTATCACGTCGTCGCTCGCCCGGCTGAAGCCCGGAAAGATCGGCGAAGACATCTGCGTGCCTCGCACGAACCTGCCGCACGCCGTGGACCGGATCAAGAAACTATCTCAGGAACGGCAGGTCCTGATCGCCCTCTTCGGACACATAGGGGATGGGACGCTGCACCCGAACGTTATCTACGAGCCTTCGAGCGAGTCGGAAACTGCCACCGCGCGGGCCGTGCTAGCCGAGCTGGCCCGGATCGGCGTCGATTCTGGCGGCGTCCTTTCGGGCGAGCACGGTCTGGGCCTTGTTAAACGCGATTTCGTGCCCTACGCCTGGGATTGGGACACGATTCGGGCGATGCGCCGCATCAAGCGTGAGTTCGACCCTGCCGGCGTTCTCAATCCCGGCATCATGTGGCCTGAGGAACCCGACCCGAAGGGCCGTTAGCGGGGTCCGCATTGGCCGGGCGGAGTCACCCGAACTCTGATCCTTACCCGCCCGACGGCCTATAGATGCGAGAGCCAGTAACTCTCCGCTCCTATCGTCGTGGCTGGTCCGTGGCCGGGATAGACGCAATAGTCGGCGTCGAGATTCCTGAGCCGGCGCAGGCTCTCGTAAAGCGCCTCGGCATCGCCGCCGGGCAGGTCGTATCGGCCGTAGGTTCCTTCAAAAAGGGTGTCGCCCGTTATCAAAACTCTCTCGGACTCAACTATCAGACAAATGCTTCCAGGAGTATGCCCAGGGGTATGAATTACCCGGAATTGATGCGCCCCCAGATTCAGCACGTCGCCGTCGCGCATGAGGTTCGAGGGCGTCGCCGGTTCGAGAGTGAATGGCAGCGACAAGGAGGTCGTGGGGGATTTGACCATCTCGGCGTCACGGTCGTGTATGTAAAGCGGCGCTCCGGTCGCCCGCATCAGCCGCGCGTCGTCGGTGGCGTGGTCCCAGTGTCCGTGGGTGTTTACGATGGCGGCGATCTCGAGGTCGCTGGATTCGGCGCGCGCGAGTACAACCTTCGCCGCGTCGTAGCCAGGATCGACGACCAGCGCCCGCGGGCCTGAGGAAATCAGATATGTGTTCGTCTCCAGCGGCCCCGCCGTGATCGTTTCGATATTCAGTGTCTGAGGGAGTTTCGGCGATCCGGCCATTATCCGGGGCTAGCCGCCAATCTGGTACATCTCGATTTTTTGGTCCGAGCGAACGTACCCGTCGAGGTCCGTATTCTCGGAACGCTCCTCCGAATACCGGTCGGTCCTGCCCGCCCAGATTCGGCCGATGGCCTGCTCGATCGTCGCATCCGGGCAGCCGGCGCGCATGAGATCGCGCAGCGATTCGCCGCCACCCGCGAACAGGCAGGTTACCAGGCGGCCGTCGGTAGACAGGCGCGCGCGCGAGCAGTCGCCGCAGAACGGCTGGCTGACCGACGCGACAATCCCAATCTCGCCCGACCCGTCGGCGTAGGCAAACCTGTTCGCCACTTCCCCGCGATAGTTCGGATCAAGCGGTTCGAGGGGAAACTCCTCGTCGATCCGCTCGCGGATCTCCCTGGCGGTCACAACCTGCGACAGGTTCCAGTTATTTCGATTGCCAACGTCCATGTACTCAATGAACCGGACGACGTGCCCCGATCCCTTGAAGCGGCGGGCGAGATCGACAATCGTGTGATCGTTCACGCCGCGAATGACGACGCAGTTGATCTTGACCGGATTCAACCCGGCCGCGGCCGCGGACTCGATCCCGTTCAAAACAGGCTCGACGCCGAAATCCCGGCCGTTCATTTGCCTGAATATCCGGTCGTCGAGACTGTCCAGACTCACGGTTACCCTTCGCAGTCCCGCCTCGACGAGCGGCGCGGCGAGTTTGGCGAGAAGGTAACCGTTGGTCGTTAGCGTGAGATCGTCCACGCCGTCGACATTCGACAGCATTTCGACGAGCGCGGGAACGTCGTTGCGGAGCAGCGGCTCGCCGCCGGTAAGCCTGACTTTCTTTACGCCGAAGCGGACGAATATCCGCACCAGTCGCTCGATTTCCTCGAAGCTGAGAATCTCGCGTCTGTGCAGAAACTCGTAATGCTCGCCGAATATCTCGGCGGGCATGCAGTAGTCGCATCGAAAATTGCAGCGGTCAGTCAGCGAAACGCGAAGATCGCGTATGGGCCTGCCGAGCGTATCCGTCACGGCCCGCGCGGGGCTCAATGCAGGGTGAGCCATCTTCAACCAGTCCTCAGTTCGGGTTTGGATGCCGCCGGCGGTCGCCGGCGCGGCGCCGCCATCGCGCTACGCCTTGGGCTGCTTGCGCCCCGCCCCGACCCTGTCCTCTTTCTTGTCGCGCATGTACTTCATCCGCGATCTGCGGGGTTTGACGTTAAATGACGTCCCGCATCCACAGGTGATCTCGGCGTTGGGATTTCTCAGGATGAATCCGCGGCCGATAAGTTCGTCGTTGAAGTCCAGCTCCGATCCCCGAATCAGTCCAAGCGTAAACCGGTCGGTGACCACTTTGAAGCCGTCGTACTCGTGCACGCGGTCTTCGTCTTCAATCTTGTCGTCCAGAAGGACGTTGTAGTCGTATCCCGCGCACCCGCCTTTGGTGACGCTGATTCGAATGTGACGCCCCTGGTTCTTCGGGCGCGCCAAAACCCCGGCAACTTCCGCCGCCGCTAAATCGGAAACCGAGAGCAAAGCCAACCTCCGACTAACTGGACTTACGTTCCATGGCCTTCAACCCGTCTGCGCCGGTTGGTCGGGCAGACCAATCTTGTCGGGCCAACACCATCGTCAATCAAATTCTAACAATCGCCGCGCCGTGTTAACCAACGCGAGAATCCTGCCGGCGAAGCTTTGAGACTATCGGAGCGAGGGCGGCCAGAAACGAATCGACCTGAGAGTCGTCGTTGGCGCGCCCCACCGATATTCGAAGGCTTCCCCGCGCCAGATCGGGGGCTACTCCCATCGCCAGGAGCACATGCGACGGCTCCAGCGAAGTCGAAGTACAGGCCGATCCGCTGGATGCCGCAATCCCTGCGCGGTCCAGCTGGAGGATCAACGACTCGGCGTTAACGCCTTCGACGCAAGCGTTCGTATTGTTTGGAAGTCTTTTCTCCGGATGGCCGTTGAAGGATATTCGGTCGAGTTTGGCCAGTCCGGCGCGGACCCTGGCGGAGAGCTTGCCGTTTCGACGGTTTTCGGCCTCTCGATTCGCTTGAGCCTCGCCCAGCGCCACGGCGAGACCCACGATCAGGGCCACGTTCTCGGTTCCCGCCCGTCGATTCCGCTCCTGCGAGCCGCCCTGAATCTGCGGGACTATGCGCGACCCCTCGCGCACGTACAGCGCTCCAACGCCCTTGGGGCCGTAAAACTTGTGTGCGGCAATCGACAGCAGGTCCACGCCGAGTTCGTGAACGCCGAGATTCAGCGCGCCGGCGGCTTGCACGGCGTCGGCATGGAAAATCGCGTCCGTGTGTTCGAGCAACCGACCGATCTCCGCTATAGGCTGCACCGTGCCGACTTCGTTGTTGGCGTACTGGACGCTTACGACGGCGAGCTCGTCGTCGATGATCGACGCGAGGGAATCCAGGTCGACGATCCCGTGCCGGTCCACCGGAATCACCCGCATCTGGAATCCGTGCTGGGCTTGCAGATACTCGGCCGCGTGAAGCACGCAGTGATGTTCGATCGCCGATACGGCCACCACGTTGCGTCCGCGCCTGCGCTGCGCCATCGCCGCGCCCTTTATCGCAAGATTGGCTCCCTCGCTTCCGCTGCCGGTGAAAACGATCTCATCGGAGGAGCAACCGAATATCGAGGCCGCCTTGCCGCGGGCCTCTTCCAATGCGCGGCGCGAGGTCTGCGATTCTTCGTACAAACCGGACGGGTTGTAGCCGTAATCGGCAAAATAGGGAAGCATCGCCTCGAGAACGGTAGCCGACACAGGGGTCGTGGAGGCGTGGTCGAGATAAACCCGGCCGGATTCGTTCACGATGTCCTCAGATTCGGGAAGGTCGAGTGGAATCCTAAAACGCGCTTGGGCCGGCTATGGCGCTATAGCTCGACGTCGGCCGTGGCGACCCTGAATTTGCACGGCCGGCTCGCGTCGTATCCCGTCTCTTCGGCGATGACGTCTACGTCCAGCAGTCGCTCGATCACGTTCTTCTCGCATTGACACGGCACCGAGCTGTGATCGCTGATTGCCGGTACCGGGCAGTGACGGGCGTAAAGCACGAACCCGCCCCCGTCTCGCTCCACGCTGGACATATAACCAAGCTGATTCAGGAGTTCGCCGATCTGCGTCAGCCTGCCTTCGAGAGTCTTGGCGTTGACCTGAGGTTTGAGCAGGGAGTAGAGAGATTTTTCGCGCACGTCGAACAGTTTGCCCAGCATGTCGTCCCCGCCGATTTGGGCGGCCGCATCGAAGAGATCGACCGCCAGCGACTCGTAATCGTTTGGGAACTCATGTTCGGCGCTTTCTGTCAGCTTGTACCTGTAGCGCGGCCGTCCGCGCCCGCCCCGGATTATTTCAATCGTTACCAGTTCGTCCGCGGCCAGGCGCTCAAGGTGCGGCCTGACCGCCGAAACGCTGGCGCCGAACTCGGTCGCGATGTCCGCGGCCGACAGCGGGCCTCCAACTTTCAGAATTCGCAGGATCTCCATGCGCGGAGATGGTCGCCTAGTCATGACCATGCGATATTACGACACCCCAACTTTCTCAAATCATCCCCCGCGGCGCGGCTTCCCGGCCAGAACGCCAACTCCTTCCTCCGCTTCCCGTGACTCCGGCGACGCCGATTCGATCCCTGGACGGAATCGACGGCTCCGCAGGCAGAGACACCACCCTGATAAAGAAGTATCCGCTATTTTAGAAACTTTTTACAACTCAAACTGTTTAAAAATTGTGCTAATGTGTCGATGGTGGCGGTCAGCAGTCCCGATCGCAAACAATCTCACTGCCACGCTATCGGGAGGGTTCGTATCCATTAAGGCAGGTTTCCGATATCGGATCCGAAATAGATAGTCCTACGGCGGAGTTCGACCGGCGTCCCGGCGGCGCCGAAAAACTGCGTGCGCTCAAGCCGGTTGAAACCGGCGCGAAAAGGGCTTCGAGTGCAGATCTCAACGCTGACGCCGCGGTTGGCGACTCGCTGCGGCTTTACCTGAATGAGATAAACCGCGTTCCGCTGCTCACGGCCGCGCAAGAGGTCACTCTGGCCAAGAGGATCGAAGCCGGGGATTTTGCGTCGACCCGCACTCTCATAAACGCGAATCTTCGTCTTGTGGTCAACATCGCCAAGCGCTACGCCGGCGGCGCCCTTCCGATGATCGATCTGATTCAAGAGGGCAACATAGGCCTCATGCAGGCGGTCAAGCGGTTTGACTATCGGCGTGGATTCAAGTTCAGCACGTACGCCACGTGGTGGATACGCCAGGCCATAACCCGCGCTCTTTCCAATGACTCGCGAGTCGTCAGGCTGCCGGTCCACGTTGTGGAGGCGTTGCGAAAGATCAAGACACTCGTCCCGCGACTCGCCAACGAACTGGGGCGCGACCCCACACCGGCCGAGATCGGCTCGGAGCTCAATATCTCCGCCGGGCGCGTGCAGGAGATCGTTCGCGCGGGCAGAGCCACGATATCGTTAGAAGCGCCAAAAGGCGACGACCCGGACGACGCGCTCGTCGACTACGTGGAGGATGAATCGACCGCCCGGCCGGACGAACAGGCGATGCTGTCGGTTCTGCGTCAGGACATTGGTTCGGCGCTCAACATCTTGACCGACCGGGCAAGGCAGATTCTCGAGATGCGTTTCGGCCTGGACGGTCACACTCCGCGCACGTTGGACGAAATCGGCGACCACTTCGGCCTGACGCGCGAGCGCATACGGCAGATTCAAGTCGAGGCGATCAAAAAGCTCAAGGCGTCAACCGCAGCGTCGGCGCTGCGGGACTATCTCAGCTAGGTCTAACCTTCGGGCGGCGGGTGAACGGCCATCAGCTTCGGTTCGCAGTCGAGGCTATCTGCGAGCGCCCGACCCGACCTTGGCGACCATTCCCACCAGACGCGATACTTCCTTCTCGGCCACGCCGGGCGGAAGCGATTTCATACATTCCGTCAGACCGCTCGCCAGCTCCAGATCGATAACGCGGTCCAGCGCGGCGCGGACGGCGAGCAGCTGGGTTACCACCTCTTCACAGTCGCGCTCTTCCCGAATCATTCGCTGTATGCCGCGCAGCTGACCTTCGGCCCGGCTCAAACGCCGCGTCAGATCGCCGCGCGCGCTTCGAGCCGCCAGCGCCTCCAGGCTGTTTTCGACTTGCGCCGCCAACGTCCGGCTATGAAGCCGGAACCAGCGCGGCGTCGAGGCGGGAACGAATCTGGGCCTCCGGCGAATAGCCGACTATTCGGTCCACTTCCTGGCCGTCGCGGATCACCAGCAGGGTCGGGATTCCTCGGATTCCGTAATCAAGCGCGTACTTCTGGTTCTCGTCGACGTCCATCTTTGCAAACGCCACCTGGTCTTCGTATTCGGCGGCGAGCTTTTCGAAGACGGGGGCCATCATCTTGCAAGGTCCGCACCATTCGGCCCAGAAATCCACTACGACCGGAACGTCGGACGTAAGAACTTTGGCATCAAAGTCCGCGTCGTTTACGTGAAATGGCTCTGCGGGCATTCGGTCCTCCTATCAGGTACCCATTCGCTCGTTGGTAGATTCTATAAATACCCTAGGGGGGTATTCAGTAGTCAAGTTTACAACTCCGATCGGCAACGCCGCAAACGCGGTGCGGCTTGATCAATGTCGCGCCTGGTCTGGGCGCCGACCGCGCGGGCCTAGTTGACTACGAGGTTGACGAGCCGACCTGGGACATACACGACGCGGCGCAGCTGCTTGCCGTCCAACTGCGCGGTTACGGCGGGACTGGCTAGCGCCAGCTCGCTGGCCTCCTGCTCGGTTATGCCGCGGTCGACTTCGAGCCGGTCACGCAGTTTGCCGTTTACCTGAACGACCAGCGTGAGAGTCTCCGCGGTTGCAAGCTTTTCGTCGAATTCCGGCCACGAGGCGAGCGCCACGAAGCCGTCGTGTCCCGTGCGTTCCCACAATTCTTCCGCCAGGTGCGGCGCGACCGGCGCGAGCAGGAGAATCAGCTTTTCCTTGATATCGCGCCCGATCTCCGACTGCCCGAGGTCGGCTGACCAGACCGAATAGAGATCGTTTACCGTCTCCATCAGCCCGTTGGCGATCATCGTGTTGAAGCGGAGCCGGGATACATCCTCCGTACACCTCTTGACGGCCTTGTGGATGCTTCGCACCGCCCGCTGCAGGGCCTCGGGCGGCGGGACCTGGCTGTTGGTTGCTCGGCGGTCTCCGCCGTCGTAGAGGATCAGATCCCACAGCCGCTGATAGAAGCGCTGCAAGCCCGCCAGGCCGTTTTCGCTCCAGGGCAGCGTGCCGTCGATGGGGGCCATGAACATCTCGTAACCTCGGAGACAGTCCGCCCCGTACCTTGCGACTATGGCGTCCGGCGTCACGACGTTGCCCATCGACTTGGACATCTTGCCGCTGCGCACCGCCGCCCACTCGGCTCCGTCGACTCTGGAGCGCTCAGGCCTGATCTCAAGCCCGGCCTTCGACGGCGCCGTATATATGATCCGTGAGGTTGCGTCGGGCTTCTCGAAAACGCGAACGCCGTCCGCCGTACGCGCAACAGCCGACTCGCCCTTGATCCGCGCTTCGGTGACGTTCAGCCAACCGTCCTCGGCCAGCAGCATGCCCTGGTGTCTCAGCGCGCCGAAGGGTTCCGTGTAGGAAATCAGTCCCGCGTCATACATAACCTTGAACCAGAACCGCGCAAAGAGAAGGTGCATCACCGCATGCTCGGCCCCGCCCACGTAGAGGTCTACCGGCATCCAGCGCTCG
The DNA here is from genome assembly GCA_965263025.1 of Chloroflexota bacterium. Taxonomy (GTDB): domain Bacteria; phylum Chloroflexota; class UBA11872; order UBA11872; family VXNJ01; genus JAPOVO01. Next base: position 2,743,705 of record OZ253578.1, read on the forward strand.
GCGGCGTCGCGGTCGAACGGCCCTTCCGAATAGCCCGGACTAATGAATCTGAGATAGTACCACGACGAGCACGCAAAGCCGCCCAGGGTATCGGTTTCGCGCTTTGCCGCACCTCCGCAGTTTGGGCAGGTAGTGTTGACCCAGTGCTCGATGGATTCGAGCGGAGACCGGTGAGACTGCTTGGGCGCGAAGTCCTCCAGGTGGGGTAAGCGTACGGGCAAGTCCTTCTCTGGAACCGGAACTTCCCCGCATTCGTTGCAGTGCACGATAGGAATCGGACTTCCCCAGTAGCGCTGGCGGGAGATGAGCCAGTCGCGCATTCGGTATGCGACCGACCGTTTTCCGAGTCCGGTCCGCTCGAGATCCTTGACGATCTCGTCGCCTCCCTCGGCGGAGGACAGCCCGTCATGCGGAGGCGAGTTGACCATGATTCCCGGATCGGTGAAGGCTTCGTCCAGACTTCTACCTTCCCAACCGTCCGGAGCCACGACCACCCGGATAGGCAGATCGTATTTCCTGGCGAACTCGAAGTCTCGCTCGTCGTGCGCGGGAACGGCCATTATCGCCCCCGTGCCGTATGAGAGCAGGACGTAGTCCGAAACCCAGATCGGGATGCGCTTCCCGTTGACCGGGTTTACCGTAAATGACCCTGTAAACACGCCCGACTTTTCGCCCCCCGCGGCGGCGCGCTCGATTTCGGACACACCGGCGGCGCGGCGCACATAATCTTCGACTTCAGAACGCCGGTCGGCGGTCGTCAGTTGGGGCAGCAAGTGATGTTCAGGCGCGAGGACCATGAAGGTCGCGCCAAACAGCGTGTCCGGCCTCGTGGTGAACACCGTCAGCTCGGCGCCCGATTCAGTCTTGAATACGACGTCGGCCCCTTCGCTGCGTCCGACCCAGTTGACCTGCATCCGTCTCGTTCTTTCGGGCCAGTCGACGAGATCGAGGTCCTCGATCAGCCGGTCCGCATATTCAGTGATCTTGAAGAACCATTGATTGAGCGCCCGTCGCTTGATACCGGAGTGCCCCCGCCAGCATGTGCCGTCGGAAAGCACCTCTTCGTTGGCCAGAGCGCCGCACGTCTCGCACCACCACTGCAAGCCTTCGGAGCGGTAGGCGAGACCCCGCTTATGGAGCAGAAGGAAAAACCACTGAGTCCATTTGTAATACTCGGGAGAGGACGAGTTTATTTCTCTCGACCAGTCGTAGCCGCATCCGACCATCGTGAGCTGACGCTTGTAGTTGGCGGCGTATTGCTTGGTGCTTACGGCGGGATGGATGCCTTTATCGATGGCGTCTTGCTCCGCGGGCAAGCCAAACGCGTCCCAGCCCATTGGGTGAAGCACCTCGTAGCCGCACATGCGCATGTACCGCCCCATGGCGTCCACCGGAATGTAATTGCGCAGATGGCCAACGCTCAGCCCTTCCCCCGAAGGGTACGGGAAGAAGTCGAGGCAATAGTAGGTTGGTTTGCTCGAAAACGTTTCCGTGCGATAGACGTCGGCTTCTTGCCAGCGGCGGCGCCATTTTTCGTCAATGGCTTGAGCGTCGTATCTCTCCAACTGCGTCGATCCTCAATTTCATCGCCCGACCACACTCACGTCTTCCAGTCATCCCCGCTTGGCGTCTCCGGGCGCGGGCGGGGCGCCGGAAGCCGGGTTATGGCCATTGCGGCGGGCACACTCACCCTGCATTTTAACTAGCGGGAAGACCTTGCAAGCTGTTTGGCGCAAAGTTCACGGCGTCGACGCCCGGACATCCTTTTCCCCAAACCGCGCTTCCGTCCTTCGCTCCTTTTTTAGCCATTCCTGTAGATGTTAGGTAATGCGTTGACAGATTGGCATAAAGCAACAGCGCCAGCCTGGATCCGAAGATGCGCTGGCAGAGACATCCGCATTGTGTCGAGTGACAGAGTCCGGGCGCTGGCCCGCGGAGGGAACGGGGACGTCGTTGCTTATTTATCATTTATAGTCGCTTGACTTCGCCAACGTCTGTGAGGCACATGAAAACACCGTTGCGGTCATGCGATGTATAGCCGCGCCAAGCGCCGCGCCTACCAGATCGTCAATGTCGCGGACGAAGGCGGTCGCGCGGGCAGGGTTTTCAACCTGGGGGTTATCGCGATTATCACGCTCACGGCGCTCGCCATCATGCTCGAAACAATTGAGCCCATGGCCAACGCGGGGCGCGGAGCCTTCGCGGTGTTCGAAATCATTTCTGTAGCGACCTTCACTGTCGAATACGTCGTGCGCATGTGGTCGTGCACCGAGGATCCGGCCTACTCGCATCCACTCTGGGGCCGTTTACGCTTTGCCGTGCAGCCGCTGACCATCGCGGATCTCCTGGCAATCGTCCCGTTCTACATGCCGCTCATTGTGGGGCTCGACTTGCGCTTCGTGCGCGTCTTGCGGTTGCTGCGTCTGTTGAAAATCGCGCGCTATTCGGAGTCCATGTCACTTGTTGGTCATGTGCTGCGCAGCCGCCGCGACGTCCTGATCTCCACCTTGTTCGTGGGGTTCGTGTTGCTGTTCTTCGCGTCGGTCTTGATGTATCTGGTCGAGCGTGATACGCAGCCGGAAGGGTTCTCGAGCATCCCGGCCGCTATGTGGTGGGGCGTGGTCACGCTGACCACGGTGGGCTATGGCGACCTCTATCCGGTCACCCCGCTCGGGCGCGGGCTGGGCACCTTTGTGGCGCTCCTGGGAATCGGCCTGTTCGCGATGCCGGCGGGTATTCTGGGATCCGCGTTCGTTGATGAGCTGGAGGAGCGTAAGTCGGCCCGATTGGAAACCGCAACCTGTCCGCACTGCGGCAAGCGCTTGCAGGATCATGCGTCGCCGGACTCTTGACGGTCGGCGGGCTGCTACCTTCTCCCCAGCCATTTGCGAACGCTTGAAACCCCTGGATACCCGGTCATGCCGGGCATGACGAGCAAGCGGTCGCCACGGATGAGGCCGGCCCTTATTTAACGGGAATGAAGATATCCGTGCGCCACTTCGACTGGTCGGGCTCGGCGCCCGGATCGGTGAGGTAAACCTCCCAGGCCCCTCCTGCCGGTTCCAGACCCTGCGACTCCACCCACTGTCTCAGCGCCATCCAGGTCTGCCCCAGGTCGTCGTATGGGCCCATATGGGTAGCGGTGGCCGCCTTGCCGGCGGGAAGTTCGCCGGCGGCGACTCTGCCCCCGCCTTCTATGGCCGAGGCGACGGGCATCCCGCATTCGAGGTCGACCTCGCCGCTGCCTTGCATGGTCTCGTCCATGCTGTGGTAAATCGAGAAAGGCATCCCTGCGGGCATTTGTCCGCTCTCCTGAATGCAACCCATCACTTCGCCGAACAGCGCTCCCATAACCTGGCTGAGCGTCTCGTCCATCTTGGTTGTAATGCGGATGCCCAACATGGGTTGGGCTTCCAGCTCCGTAATCCCGAACTCCGGCGTCATTGGCTGTTTCCCCTTCGGCTGTTAACGATTTCGATGATTCTGCGTTGAAAGTCAATAAGAAATCAGTATAGAGCGGCGGGGTCGGCGCCTTGGGGCTAAATGCAGCTTGTCACCATTAAGGCGATGCACAACAGCCGGACATGAATTGGCCCCGTCTGCTATGACGTGTGCCTTCCTGTCTCTGTGTGGGTATGGTGAGGTAAGCGAGCGTTCAGTTGACGATCGTCCTCTCTCGCTTCAGACCGCTCGACCGAGGAGCGCGCCATGACCTTGAATATGACGAAACGGCAGTTCTTGAAGTCGGTGGGTCTGGCCGCTGGGGCCGCCGCCGTCTACCGGACCATGGACGCGCTGGACCTGCTGGGACTCGACGTGGCCCAAGCGGCCCCGCCGCCCGACCTGCCCGCCAACTCTGGCTTTGGCAATCGCGTGGTGATCCTGGGGGCCGGCATCGCTGGCATGACCGCGGCCTACGAGCTGTCCAAAGCCGGTTACCACTGCACGATCCTGGAGGCCTCCAACCGCGCCGGCGGGCGAAATCTTACCGCCCGCGGCGGCGACGTAATAAGCGAGGTCGACAGCCGGCAGTGGGCCGACTTCGACGTTGAGGATCACCTCTACGCAAACCTCGGCCCGGCCCGGATTCCCTACCATCATCGGACCATTCTCGGCTATTGCAAGGAATTCGGCGTCGAGCTAGAAGTCTTTCTCAATGACAACCGCGGCGCCCTTTTCCACCATCTGGACAGCTTCGGCGGCCAGCCGGTAGTGGGGCGGCGGGTCACGACGGACCTGCGCGGATACATCGCCGAGATGCTCGCCAAAGCGATCAACCGCAAAGCCCTCGATCAGGAGCTGTCGGGGGAGGACAGGGGGCGGGTCCTGGACATGCTTGTCCAATACGGCGATCTCGACCCCGACCATCTCTACAAAGGCTCATCCCGGAGCGGGTATCGCGGCGAGCAGGTCAACGCCGGCCTCGGGCGCGGCGTCCCAAACGATCCGCTGGATTTCAGCGAACTGCTGAGATCGGATTTCTGGGAATACAAGCTCCACTTCGGCGATTTCCTCGACCAGAACTCCACGCTTTTTCAACCCGTGGGTGGCATGGACGCCATCGCCAATGCCTTCGAGGAGCGTGTGCATGGTCTCATCCGGTATCAAAGCGTCGTGGAGGAGATCCGCAAAACGCCGAATGGCTCCCGCGTCGTCTACAACGGCGGACAGGCGATCGAGGCGGACTTCGCGATCTGCACCATCCCCGCGCCCGTCCTCAAGGACATTCCCAGCGACTTCGCGCCGGAGACGCAGGCAGCGATAGAGTCGACGACGTTCGTCCCGGCCGTAAAGATCGGTTTCCAGACGCGGCGGCGCTTTTGGGAAGAAGACCACGCCATCTACGGCGGCATCTCCTGGACCAACCAGGACATCACCCAAATCTGGTATCCGCCAAACGGATTCCATCGCGACAAGGGCGTCATAATCGGCGCTTATATCTGGGACGACAGGCCCGGTCAGGGCGAGCGCTTTGCCAACATGACGCCGCCGGACCGCCTGCGCGTGGCCATCGCCGACGGAGAGAACGTCCATCCCGGATACGCGGGCGAGATCGAGTCCGGCGTCAGCCGGGCATGGTCCAAGGTCCCGTTCCAGAAAGGCGGCTGGCCCGAGAGCTACAACGCGCCCGAAGCGTTAACGGTCCCCGACGGGGCGATCTATTTCGCCGGAGATCAGACCACCTCGCTGCCCGGCTGGCAGGAGGGCGCGGCGCTGTCCGCCCACGCGGTCGTCAAGGCCATTTACCAAAGGGTGATGGCCGGCTAGGCAACCGGCTGGCCGGCGCCGCCTTGCGGTGGTTGGGTGCGTTGCGCATCCTCTTTTGACCGCTTCCGGGTAACGCTGCCGCGCCTACCGCGCCTATTCAAGCGCCAGCAACGCCGCGGGCATGGTCCCATGCGGCGGAGCTTGCGCGCGGTCAGGACAGGTGACGAGCGGACGATGCGCGGCGCCTGTTACAGCAGGCGCCGCGCATTTAGTCTCCCAGCGCCGTCTGTACCAGCCTGTGGAAATGGTGCACCGCGTGTTCGCTGATCTCGGTTCGGTCGCGGTCGACGATGAACCGGCTCTGCGTGTAGCCGCGCGAGCGCAGCCCCCGCTGCACAGACTCGCATAGCGCGAAGTCTTCGGGGGCCAGCACGTTATCGGAGTAGTCGATCCGCGCGAGGTCCTGCTCGTCCAGGTCCTTCGACGGCGCGTAACGGTTGAATTGAACCGCGGTCGTCTCCGGTCCCGCCGGCGCGTAGGTTGTCATGGTGAGGATCGGACGGCCCGGAAAGACGTTGAAAACTGCGAAAGGCCACAGATACCAGAACGCCGCGTGCTGTATGGGATCGTCCGGAGAGAATGCGTAGGCCCGGTTCCTGGGCCTTACACGCTCAGCGATATGGCTCGAATGAATATCGCAAATCGTGGAGCGATAGCTGTCGAGGTCCACGAGATTCGAGAACGCGGGATGGGCCGTCTGGCAGTGGTAGCACTCAAGATAGTTGTCGATGGCGACCTTCCAATTGCAACTCATCTCGGAGCGCATCTCCGCGACCTTTACGAGGCTTTCGAGACCCGACACAACGTCCCGGATTTCGGCGTCCAGACCGTAGGCTTGGCTGGCGAGACCCGGCGCGTCCGGATCGAAGTTGATGAACACAAATCCGGCAAACACCTCCACCTGGATCGTCTTTAGGCAAAACAGGTTACGGTCGAAGCCCGCGACGTTTTCACTACCGCGGGCCGTGCGCAGGCTGCCGTCGGTGTGATAAGACCACGTGTGGTAACGGCAGACGATGGTGCTCGTTGTGCCACTGCCCTGGAGTAGCTGATGCGCCCGGTGGGAGCACACGTTATAAAACGCGCGCAGCTCAGAGTCGCGGCCGCGCACCACCATGATGTTCTGGTCGAGCAGGCTGTGCGTCACGTAGCTGCCGATCTCCGACAGCTCGCTTACATGGCAGACCGGCTGCCAGGAGCGATAGTAGATCGGTTCCTTCTCGCGTTCGAATATCTCCTCGTCCATGTAGTAGCGCGCGGGCAACGTGTAGGAGTTCTCCGGGTCTGCGGCGACACGTTCTTCACCGGTAACGGCGCGTCTTAAATCGGTGACGGTCATCGCTGTTCCTCCTCACACTCTTGGCCGCTTCCCAGGTTGGCCGGGATTATACGCGCGGCTGCCGCCGAGGTCGGGCGGCGGCTCCGGGACTCGCCTTCACAAAGAAGACCGCCGGTATGCGAAGGATCGCTCGTGACGGTGAGTCTGGCTCGCCCTTGACCAGTCGGCGGAACCGCAACGCTGAATCGGAACTCGGCCTCGCTGAGAACTCAAGACGCCGCGGCAGCTAGTTCAGCTTGAGCGTATTGCATTTTTACTATTAAAGGCTCCACGCACTCCAACAGGCTATTCAAGCACCCGCAGTGTTGCGGGGACATCCATGCGGCGGAGCTTGCGCACGGTCAGCGCCGGCGCCAGCGCGATAACAACGACCCCGGCCGCCAGGACCCCAGCCATCGCCGGCACGTTTATGGCGAGATCCACGCCTAGATCGGGAGCGCTTTCGGGGAAGACGATGCGAAGAATCCAGAGTATCAGTCCGTAGCCGAGTCCGATGGCGAGGAATGTCGCCAGCAGGCCCAGCACGAAGCCCTCCATGGCCAGAATCCCGAGCACCCTCCGCAGCGGCACGCCGTATGCGAACATCGTTGCGTGGTCGCGCGCGCGTTCGTCGGTGTTGATGTTGGCGGTGTTGAAGGCGATCAGCAGCGCAAGACCCAGCACGAAGACCTGGATAATGCGGAAAACGCCCGCGAACTCTTCGAGTAGCTCCTGCGTCGCCTTCGAAGTCTCCGCGAGACCTCGGACCGTCCCGACGCCCGGAGCGTCGAACAGCGCTCGCTTGACGGTACCCACCGTTTCTCCCTCCGCCGGCGCGCCTGAGATGACGTTGGTGAAGCCTTCGAGACCCAGCCATCCCGCCTGGCGGATGTCGAGGTAGGCGATGAACCTGAGCGGATGCGGATGAATGGCGATCACTTCGATATCCCTCGTCCCGAATGAGAACGAGTCGACGCCGGTGCGCACCGGATGGTTGAGCGCGACCGTATCGCCCACGTCCACTCCGAGGTCGTCCGCCGCCTTGCGCGCGAGAACTATGCCGGGCCTGGCGGTAGCCAGCTCGCCCTGGACGGCGGTCGGGCGCCATATCTCACTTTCGAAGTTGACAATCTGGAGCAGGACGTTCAGTTGTCCACTGCCGCCGCGTATCCCGCCGCCCAGCGCAAGCGCCGGCTCGGCGACTCTTAACACGCCGCCCTCCATAACACCGGTCACCTCGGGCGAGGTGATCGGATAGAACGAATCGAGCTCGACCGTCAGCCGGTCGGGCACGTCTCCGATTAGCTCCTCGTCCCCCCGCACGATGGTCGCCACGAACGAGTCCATCATCCCGATGACGCTTATCAGGATCGCGATTACGGCCGTTAGCGCGAAGAGCGTCAACAACGTCCGCCGGGGCGCGCGCAGCAAGTTGCGAAACGGCATCCTGCCAAGACTGCTTAGCGGTAAGGGGAGCCGGCTGACCACGGGCGCCATCCCGCCGCCGCGCGCCGCCAGGTGGCCTGTCCTGATCGCGTCCACCGGCGCTACCCGCACCGCGCGGTACACTGGCCATAACACGGCGAGTACCGGGAGGGCGAACCCGAGCGCAGCGGCTCTCGCGAAGATGCCGGTCTGAAACGGGGTCGAGAACACCGGCAGCTGTCCGTATGCCTGGATCACGCTGCCCATCGCGTTGCCTATCAGTAGACCGATTCCCACTCCGAATACGACGCCCAGCACGCCTATCTGAAGACCTATGAGCAGCGGGCGCACCGCTATCGAACGCGGCGAGACGCCGAGCGCCATCGACGTGCCTATCTCTCGCCGCTGCGCCTCAACCATACGGGCCGCGAGATTGAGCGCCGCGAACGCCGCGCCGGCGAAGATCACGGTCGCGAATACGTTGTAGAACTGCTGGTCGCCCTTGGGGTCGTTTGTAAGCGCGCGATAGGCCGGATCGTCGTCCGTCCGCATCAGGCTCACGCCCATCTCGGGATAACGCGCGCGCATCTCGGCAACGAGCGCGGCCTCGACCTCGTCGATATCGGCACCCGGCTCGACCGTGAGCACGAGGTCGTTTACCATTCCCGGCCTGTTTGCCAGCGCCTGCGCCGTCTCCAGGGAGGTAAACACTACGGCCAGATTCGCCTGCGCGAGGAAGTCGGTCTGCTCGATAACCACGAAGTACTCCGGCGACGCCGCCTGCCCCACGTATTGAGCCGTGACGCCGCCTCCCAGCTTTAGCCGCCCGGTTTCGGGCAGCTCGTGGAAGGCGCCGAAGTTGCGCTCGAGCAGCACGACCGGCTCGCCGGCCTCCGACTCTTCGATCGCTCTGCCGACAAGCGTCTCGACGCCGTTGACGTGCGGTCCGCCGTCGGACAGGTCGACTCCCACGATCCTGCCGCGCGCAAATATCGAACGGCCGTTCGAGTCCACATCCACCTGCGTCTGAACGATCAGCCGCTCCTCCACGCGCTCGACGCCTTGGATGCTCTCCGCTACGGCCGCCAGCGCGCCGCGCTGGAGAAAGCCGGCGCCGCCAAGCTGGGCGCGGATGTCGTACATGTTGGTAAGACCGAAGCTGGCCTCGTTGGACGCGACGCGCCATTGCGTGGTGCTGCTCAGGCCGGCGTACATCCCCGTGCCGATGGCGATCATTAGCGCGATGGCTCCAACCTGAAGCCAGCGCGCCTTGGCGTCCCTCAGAGCCCAGCGCAGTCGCAGACCTAGCATCGCGGTGTCGCCGCCAACGACATATTCGCCCTCACTCGGCCGACTACCAAACGCTCTTCATAAAGGCCGTCATTTCCGTGCAAATAGGAATCCGGACCCCGTTCACCCGGAGCACTTCGGCAAGCTCACCACGAACGGGCAACTTCCCCGCGCGGGAATTCAATATCCGCGTTACCAACCCGGTCGCGCCTGGCGCCGGTGAATTCCCGGTCAAGTCCGGAACGACGTAGGGTTTTTCGCCACTTCCGCACGCGCTGACCATTGCTTACTGTATTACCAGCGCAGCTCGGAAAGAGGCATCTTGCCTCCCTGCGGCGGGCCGTCGCTTACGATATGCCCGCTGCCCAGCTCGATAACCCTGTCCGCAATACGGGAAATCTCCCGGTTGTGCGTCACTGCCAGAACGGCCCGATCGGCCGACGCTTGCTCTTGCAGCAACGTCAGAATCTGGGCGCCGGTCTCGAAATCGAGCTCACCCGTCGGCTCGTCCGCCAACAAGACCGGGTTCCCCGTCGCCAGGGCGCGGGCGATCGCCACCCGCTGCTGCTCTCCGCCGGACAGCTCGTGCGGAAAATGCGCCGTCCGATGGCCAAGCCCCACCGCTTCGAGCACGGCTTCCGGACCGCCCTCGTGGTGATTGCCCGCGACGTCCATGCCGAACTCCACGTTTTCGAGCGCCGTCAGGCCGGGGAACAGGTTGAAGCTCTGGAAGATGAAGCTGACCGTCTGCCGCCTGAACCCGAACAATTTCGAACGTGAGGCGCCGGTGATATCGCGCCCTCCCACGGAGACCGTTCCCGAAGTGGGCGTATCGAGCGCGCCGATCATGTTGAGCAGCGTCGTCTTGCCGCTCCCGGAGGGGCCGAGAACAACCACGAATTCGCCGTCTTCCACGTGCAGGTCCACGCCGTCCAGCGCCCGCACTTCCACCGGCCCGATCCGGTAGTGCTTCGACACCCCGACAAGATCAATCAAACGTCGACTCTCCCTGCCTGGCCGGCCATCCTGCCCGCTAGTCGCGGCACACAACCTTTCAACTCTATACCCGAATGCAATGCTCGCCGACGCTCGTCGTCTCCGCGTGCGGAAAGGCTCACCATGCCGGTTTAGCTGTGGCGTTCCCATAGAGTCCGGACCGCCACGCGCGGACGGGTCCACGGCTCCGTGGGCCCTCAGCTTGTCGAAGGAGTCGCCATGAATGGGAGACAATAAGCCACGGCGCAGCCGGTCATACGCGGGAAAACCGCAATCCAGCCTCCCATCACGTGGGCGGGAGTGTGGACAGCTCGCAAACCGCCCCCACTTGAGCTCCTAATTAGAGACAGCCTGAGACGGTTCGGAACCGGACCTTGCCCAGATTGCTATTGTCCGGTCTCGAGAATCACGTCCCACGGGAAATAGCCGCCCGGGTCGGATTTTCGAAGATCGATTTCCTCGTGGCCTACTTGAAAAGGCCGGCGCCGCTCGATGCCGTGCGCGTCGCGGCACCAGTCCGCGATACGAACACATGCTTCGATCTGGGGCGGCGAGTATGGCTCGGAGCCAGAGTTGACGATTTCCACGCCGATGGCCCACAGATTTTCGTTGGCGGATCGGGATGAGGAGAGTCGCTTGCAGATCCCACCTAAAACGTTGAGAAGGTGATCACGCTCGTTGGCGCACAAGACGCCCTGCGTCCAGGCCGCATCGCCGGTGTCTACGAGCTGATGGATGCTTCCGTCCACGTCTACCAGAAAGTGCGCCGATACCGCCCCCGACGTAAGCGTGCGCAAGCTCCACTCGAAATCCCGCACCGTGTAATGCCACACGACAAAGATCGGCTGCCCCTTTACTCCCCCGCACTCGCGACCGGCGTGGCGATTCTCGGTAGTTTGGCGCGTGACGCCGGGCATCCAGGGCATCCAGGGCATCTATCCACTCCTATTGGCGTGGCGGATCGTTGAGCGTATCACCGTACGCGCGCCTCACTGTCAGATGAGTCGGCGAGCAAAGTCAGACGGCTGACAATGTCGACAACCATCCCGTAAACACGGGGCGGGTTTTTCGTCCCGCGTCCTCTCTGTTTATATCCCTGAAAACGGGAAGGCAGGACCTCTACCGCCGCGCGTGGCGGTTGGCTCCGTTGGACTGAGAATAGGCATCGTAGGAGCGGCTTTAAGGTGGTGTAGGCTACGATCTGAGATTTGGGGAAGAGCTATCTTGGCCTCATTTGGAGAGACCCATTGACTGAGGCGCTGGTCCGCTTTAGCGCGCGAAGACCGTGGGTAACCGTCGGTGTGTGGGTCGTGCTCCTGGTAATTGCGCTGGGGCTAGTCCAAACCCTGCTTCCAAGCGCGACGACCACCGAGTTCCGGCTGGGCAGCGGCTACGAATCACAACGAGCGTCCGCCCTGCTCGAGGACAGGCTGCGAGGACCTAAACCGCCCACGGAGCTGGTCATAGTCCAGTCCGCGTCCCTAACTATCGACGACCCCGCATTCCGCGCCAAGGTCGAATCGCTGCACGCCCAGATCACCGCGCTCGGACCCGACACTATCAAGCTTGCAGCGCACTATTACCTGACCAACAATCCGCTTCTGGTATCGGCGGACCGCAGGGCCACAATCATGACGGTTGTCCTTGTCGGCGACCTGGAAGAGGCGACCGAAAACGTGGAGGACATCATTCACGTCGCGCGGGAAGCCGACGGCGCGGACGGCTTTCGGGTGCTTATCGGCGGAGACGCCAGCATCGCCTTTGAGAACAACGAGCTGAGCGCGGAAGACCTGGAGAAGGGAGAGCGGATCGGCATTCCGGTCGCGCTGATCATTCTGCTGGCGCTCTTCGGCGCCGTCGTCGCCACGGTGCTGCCGTTGGGGCTGGCCATCGTCGCCATAGTCCTGGCGCTGGCGGCGGTGGGGATCATCGGCCAAGCCTTCGAGTTGATCTTCTTCGTGACTATGATGATCACGATGATCGGGCTTGCGGTGGGCATCGACTATTCGCTGCTGATCGTCTCTCGATTCAGAGAGGAGATGAACCGCGGCCTCGACACCAAAGCCGCGGTCGAAAGGGCGGGCGAAACCGCCGGCCGCACGGTGCTGTTCAGCGGCGCCACCGTAGTCCTGGCCCTTCTGGGTATGCTTATCGTCCCCGTGTCTTTCTTCCAATCGCTCGGTCTGGGCGCCATCCTGGCAGTGATTGCGGCGCTGGCCGCGACCCTCACACTCTTGCCCGCCGTGCTTGCGCTGCTCGGCCCCAAGGTGAGCCTGCTGACCGTCCCCTTTCTCTCAAGATTCTCACTCAAAAGCCCTCAATCAGGGGAGCATGGATTCTGGGAAGCCACTGCCCGGGCCGTGACGCGCTACCCCGTCGTCAGCATCCTCGTCATCGCCGTTCCGATGATTGCGCTGACAGTCTTCTATTTCGATATCGATACGGGCCTGAACGACGTCAACACTTTCCCCGACCATGCGACGACCAAGCAAGCGTTCGACTTGCTCGACGAGGAGTTCTCGATCGGAGACGTCAGTCCCGTCGGATCACTCAGTCCCGCCGAGATAGTCATAGTTGCAGACATTGACAGCCCGCAGGTGCAGGAGGCGATAGGCCGGCTCGAGAAATCGATTATCGACTCTCCCGACTTCCCCGTTCCACCGACGCGGGTAGTCAACGAGGCCGGGGACCTCGCCCTGCTGACGCTTCCGTTCCCGGGTGAGCCCAACAGCCGCGCGGCGACGGAAAAGCTGATCGAGCTCCGTGACGTGCAGATTCCGGCCGCCTTCGACGGCGTTCCCGCAGCGGTGTACGTCGGCGGCGTAACCGCCCAGGCTACCGACTTCTTCGCCATTGTGGACGCCTACACTCCCATCGTATTCGCCTTCGTGCTCGGCCTCAGCTTCATCATCCTGATGCTGGTCTTCCGCTCGATAGTCATTCCGATCAAGGCCATCATCATGAATCTGCTCTCGGTCGGCGCTACGTATGGGCTGCTGGTGCTGGTGTTCCAGAAGGGCGTGGCCACGGACTTGCTGGGGTTTCAGCACGCGGAGGTTATCGACGCGTGGATACCTCTGTTTCTATTCACCATCCTCTTCGGGCTCTCCATGGACTACCACGTATTCCTGCTGAGCCGTATCCGTGAACGCTACGACGAGACCGGCGACAACGCCAGCGCGGTGGCCTACGGCCTGCGGTCCACGGGCGGGATGATCACCGGCGCCGCGCTTATCATGGTCGCGGTGTTCGGTGGATTCGCCGCAGGCGAGACCATCATCAATCAGCAGGTCGGATTTGGGCTTGCCATAGCGGTGTTTCTGGACGCTACGCTCGTACGATCGGTACTGGTTCCGGCCAGTATGGAAGTGCTGGGCGCTCGCAACTGGTACCTGCCAGCTTGGCTGAATTGGCTTCCGGATCTGCGAGTTGAACCGCAAGAAGGATGAGATTCATATTGTCGAGACCAAGGCTAATTTGGAGCGAGATGTGACCGCTAGATGTGACCGCTAATGAAGATACTGACTGACTACCAGGCGGGTTATGAGAGAGCCCGTGCAATCGCGCCCGATATCGCGTCCAATTACGTCAAACACACCGTTGTCGGAGATCCGCTGGCCGAAGCGATGACGGAAGACCTCGCGGAGTTGGGTCCAAGCGAGTCAGGGCGATTCATCGAAGCGGCAATGAATGAGGAAGGTGACGAGGCTCGGCGAGACGCGCCGGCCTCGTTGCGAGAATTCTTCAAAGATGCGGAAACTCCGCCGGAATGGCTCAAGTTTTCAGAATTCGCCCCGGGTGTCCGCATGTTTCACCGGAACTCGCAGGTGGTCCTGGCGGCCTTCGTCGCAGGGGTTCTGATAGAGGGCTTTACAACCAACATAGCGAAGGCCTTCTTCATCACGGGGCGGGTGCGCGACCAGGGCGTCAGGCGTTTGGGGCAGAATAACCGTCACATGATGGAGATATTCCTTCCCGGTGGCCTGTACAGGGATGGGGACGGCTGGAAACTCTCAGTCCGTATCAGGATAGTTCACGCACGGATGAGATACCTGCTGAACAAGTCGGAAGACTGGGAGGCCGAAGCATGGGGCGCGCCGATTAGCGCGGCGCACTTGGGTTATGCCGTTTCCGCTTTTTCGGCAAGGCTGCTGAAACACATGAAGACCTTGGGCGCAAAATATAGTGACGCAGAGTACGACAGCTTCATGGCCGTTTGGCGCTACAGTGGTCGTCTGATGGGCATTCCTGAAACCATCCTGTTCCGCGATGCCGATGAAGCATTGAAGCTCTGGAAGGTCGCCCTCTTGTGCGAGCCGGATGCTCCGATGGAGTCGGTGGTGATGGCCAATTCTCTGGTTAATTCGGCTCCGTTGATTGCCGGCAGGGCCGAGCCGGCCGCCCGCCGTAATTTAGCTCGATACGTGTACCGTGTTTCCCGCGCGCTGATCGGAGACGAGACCGCCGAGTCGCTGATGTATCCGCCATTCTCCTGCTTTGGAGTTCTCCAGTGGTTCAAGCTGCAACGGCGTTATGGCCACATCCTGAGTAAGCTGTTTCCAAAACGCCACGAAAACAGCAACTTCAGCAGATTCACGGGTTTGCTCGACACGTCGCTGTTCGACGAGGAGGGAATCCGCTACACGTTGCCTGACCACGTATACGCGGAAGAATCCAGCCACTGGTAGCTCCCGACACCTAAGTTTCACAACTCTCCCGGCGGTATGTTGACTTGTCTGCCGGATTGGCGAACGGGCCTTTCGTCATAGCCCGAGAGGTGAGCGGTCATCCCGGCCCGTACCGGGGAACCGACATCGTCCAGCCAACTCACGAGTAGATATGGACTCACAACCAACGCTGCCGCAGAGGTCCAGCGGCCTCCGAAGCTGGCAGACCCCTTTGCTGGTGCTTGCGGCTGGAGCGCTTTTGGCGTTGCTCGAGTCCGGTTCGCGCTCGGTGTTCGGTCTTTTCTTACCGCCGATGACCGAGGCCCGCGGCTGGTCGCGCGAAGTATTCAGCATCGCCATGGCGCTGCAGAACCTGACGCTGGGATTGCTGCTGCCAGTCGCCGCCTCTGCCGCCGATCGTTTTGGTCCCGTGCGAGTCGTCGCTGGTGGGGCGAGTCTCTACGCGCTGGGAATCTGGGTCATGACGGTCGCCGAGACGCCGCTGGCTTTTCAGTTGGTCGGCGGGCTGATGGTCGGCGCCGGAGTGGCTTTTACATCGTTTACGCTGGCCGTCGCCGCAATGGTGCGCGTGGTCGAGCCGGGGCGGCGACCGCTCGTTCTGGGCGTGGGCATGGCGGCCGCCTCTGTGGGACGGGTGCTGTTCTCGCCGCTTGCGCAGGGCTTCATCAGCACTTTCGGGTGGAGCGATGCGATGACGTATCTCGCTCTTATTTCGCTGGCGATGGTCCCGCTGGCCTTCCTGCTTCCCGGCGACCCCAGTCTCGCGGCCGAACGCAGCGCTCGAGCGAGCATCGGCGACGCCATTCGCGAGGCGGTGGGGCATCGAGGCTATCTGCTCTTGGCAACCGGATTCTTTGTTTGCGGGTTTCACGTTGCGTTCATCTCGGTGCATCTTCCCGCGTTCATGCTGGATCTGGGATTCGGTGCTCACGTTGGCGCAATATCGCTATCACTTATTGGCCTCTTCAACGTCATCGGCACGTTACTGTCTGGAATGGCTGGCATGCGCTTCAGCCGCCGGCTCGGCCTGAGTGTTATCTATACGAGCCGCGCTGTCGTGATCGCCGCCTTTCTGGTCCTCCCCAAGACCGAGCTCACAGCGTATGCGTTCGCCGCGCTGATGGGTTTGCTGTGGCTCTCCACGGTTCCGTTGACCACCGACATCGTGGCCCGAATTTTCGGTGTCCGCTATCTGGCGACGCTTTTCTCCTTCGTGCTCCTTTCACATCAAGTCGGCGCGTTTTTCGGGGTGTGGCTCGGCGGCGCGATCTACGAAGCTACCGGCAGCTACGACGGAATGTGGCTGGCTGGAATCGCGCTTGGCCTGGCGGCTGCGCTCATTCACCTGCCGATCAACGAGCGTCCACTCCCACGGCTTGCCCAAAGCTAGCGCGACCGCTGCAACCCGGGTGTTGGTCCATCCCTGTGGGGGAGGGGGAGCCGTGGTCTGCCCTCCGGCCTGACCGCTGGCGGCAACCGACCGCGCACGTGCAACTGCTCATCGGTCGGATCGTCTGGGCGTGATTTCCCGCTCATGCCCCGTTTTACTCCGGGGCCATACTTCTGAGCACGCGCAGAGCCGGAGGAAGCGTGCGCCGAGTGGAGACGTGATAAACGACGCCGGTCAGACAAGCCGCGTCGTGGCAACAGGTTGAACTCAGCAGGTGAGGTCTTTGGCGGCGGAGCCGAAAACACTCATCCGATCCTCTTCGGAGGTGCGGAGCGTGCCGGCCGGGATGTAGTGCAACTGGAGCGCGCGGCGGCGCTCGGAGGTGCGGTTCGCGGGCGTACCGTGGTGGGTCAAGCCGTTGAAGAAGAGGATGCCACCCGGCTTGAGCGGCGCCATGACATCCCGCGTCAGGTCTAGGTGCTCGTCGCAAATCTGCCAGTCGCGGCGCTCGAAATGCACGACCGGACCCTCTTTATGCGTACCGGGCTTCACGTGCATACAGCCGTTTTCCGGCGTCGCTTCATCGAGCGCAATCCAGCAGCCGATAATCGGGGTTCCGAGCGGCAGGTCGAAGAAGGCGTGGTCCTGGTGCCAAGGTTTCTCACGGCCAATGCCGCGAGGCTTGAGCATGGCCTGATTCGAGTAAAGCTCCGGCGCGGTCGTGCCGAGGAGCCGACCGACCGTCTCCCGAAGCTGGGGATGATCGGCAATAGCCCGCAGGCGCGGCTCGTGGTCCACAAAGTCTTGCAGCTTGCGGACCATATCGCGGCGCTCCTCCACGCTGCTCGTGCTCAGATGGTCGCGCGTGCTGGCTTCATACTGCACGAGGACCGAGCCCACCGCGGGATTCTTGCCGTCGATCAGGTCCATCAGCCCCGCGAGCGCGGTAGCGATCTCCGCCTCGGTAAAGAAATTGTTGATCGCGAGAAAACCGGTCTCGCGGTAATAGCGCACGTGGTCCTCCGTGAAGCTGGTAAGACCCTCGATACCGGAGGCGATGTTGTCGAAGCTGAACAGATGCTCCGGGTACTCATGCCAGACATGAGGGTCGAATACCGGTTCATCGGCCTGCGTGGTGGTGGTAGTGTCCTGTTCGGTTGACATTGCTCTTCCCTCGTCAGATCCACGCTATGGCAGTCGGCAGTTTCTTGAGACTGTGCGACGGGAAACCCGCCCACCATCTGCCTTACTGTATCCGGTGACTAGCCGGCCACGCTTGCAGGCCGTCTCTTGGCCCGCTCACGTGCAACCAGGAACAGGGCCAAGTCTTCTTCGGCGTCAGCAACGGGGCGGCAACCGATACCGAGGCGATCATATCGTACGCCGTCGGTGATCCCGGCGGGCTTTCGGCGCTGCATTGGCAGCAATTCGGTTGACCGCGGCGTGGAAAAACGATGTCCATCCTGGGCAAGGCACTGTATCGGAGGACGCAGCCTACGGTCGTCATGGTCTCCGTGCGGAGGGAGCACGGCATAACAACGCGTCGCCGTTCGAATCGGGATGGCCGGGAAGTGCTGGTCTTGACCACATCGCGGGCTCCGTGTTTCATTATTTGGGACGGTCAGAGCGTCCAGCCACCGGTGCTCGGGCGTCGTCGCCGGGCTGCCTTACGGCGCCAAGAAGAGAGGAACGGAAAAGCAAACCCGTCCCGGCTCCGTCCAGGAAATGATGCATTTTGCTTGAGGTTCCGGAACTGGCAGGGAAACTGCCAGCCACGCCGAAATCAGTCGCGCGGCTGACCGAACAAACGAGGTTCCTGAAATGATGTTCTGGTTCAAGAAGCTTCTGCCGGTGTCCGTCGGCCTCTGGATAATCCTGCTGGCGGCCGTTGATTGTCAGAGCGACCTCGCTCCCAGGCCAGAGCCGGACGACGCCACGGTGGCGCAGTCGCGGCAGCCCCAGCCGTCCCGGTCCAGTTCCGCAGTCACTGGCACGGTTACCTATCGGGAGCGCATAGCGCTGTCCGCTGGCGCGGTGCTGGAAGTAGAACTGCGTGATGTTTCCCGTCAGGATGTCTCATCCACTCTCATCGCCCGACAGGTCATCTCCAACCCAGGCCAGGTTCCTATTTCATTCAGGATTGAATACGACCCGGGGGCAATTGAACCGGAGAATACTTATGCGATACAGGCTCGGATTAACCACCGGGACGGCAGCCTCGCGTTCATCAACGATACGGCCTATGAAGTGCTAACCCGTGGTCGGCCCAACAATGTAGACATGGTTCTGGTGGCGGTCAACCCACCGCCCGACGCCTTGCCCACCGCCAGCCTGGACAGCACCGATTGGGTCGAGATTCCCGCTCCGATAAGAGTTGTAAAGGTCGAGAAGTACGAGTCGGGTTACATGCTGACGGTAACGTACTACTTGGCCGGGGACGCCGACTGTTCCCGCCACAGCAGTGTTCTGACCGAACTGGTTGACTTCAACATCAAGGTTACGGTGAACAGCCTGGAAAATCGGGGCAAGGACGGTGCGCCGGCCTGCGCTTCCGAGCCGCGGGAAGGCAAAGTGGAAATGCCAATCGAGGGGCGGTTCACGCCAGGCGAAACCTATCGGGTGCGGGTCAACGATCGGGTAACCAACAGCTTCACGCCGCCCCGGGAGGGTTTTCCGGATTCTTATATCGCCACCTCGCCCATAGTGGAGTCCGAGTTGTTGATTCTGGAGATTTTCCCGCCTCGTTACAACGTTCGGGTCGTTTCCGCCCTACCCAAGGGCAGCAGTTGCTCCCAGTTCAACGGCTACGGCATTGAGCGTTCCGCCGCGGGAAGGATTGAGGTGCTGGTTACCCACCACGAGGTTACCGACCGGAACCTTCCCTGCACTGAGGATTATCCGACGGTGGAAACCACCATACCCTTAGGCTCCGATTTCGAGTCGGGCCAGGAATATACCGTATATTTGAACGACGACGTTCTCACCTTTCAGGCCCAGTAACGGGTCACGGCCCGGCGCTCGACCGGGGGCGTTGGCGTCCCATATGCCGGCTCGGACTCCCGTGCGGTGAAGTCGGGTCTTTGTCGTGATAGAGCCACCCTCGGCCGCTCCAATCCCGTCCCGCCGCCCTTCCCTGATCCTGCGGAAGCCAGAATGGGGACTACCACTTCGAGCGCTGGTGACACTTGCTGGAAAGGAATTCTCCCGGATCGATACTGCCCTGAACACGACATATATACGTTGTGACATAACGCAAATAGGGCATCAAATTCCCTCCCCAAAATGTCCGGTGGGGTCTATCCCCGCGCGTACGGGGGAACCTATCATTCACCGCGCGACGCAAGCCGCCGTAAGGGTCTATCCCCGCGCGTACGGGGGAACCTCTGAAACGCGGGCGCGCGGAACTCGCCGCTCGGGTCTATCCCCGCGCGTACGGGGGAACCGCTTGGCGCGGTGCGTGATTGACTAGGTAATACGGTCTATCCCCGCGCGTACGGGGGAACCCCTTAGCTGACCGATATTAACCGCACCCCCTATGGCTGCGTAGTCGTTCGATATATACGGCTTGAAATCCCGCGCGGGCCAGTACGACGGAGTGTGGGGCCGGCCCGCCGCGCGGGTATTACGGTCTCTTCTCAGTTACGCCGGCGTGCTTTCGCGGAGATACCGGCGCATGAGACCTTAGTTGTATTTCACGAGGTATACGCCATCGGCATCCACGATGCTCTTCGGCGCCTCGCCCAGGGTCCTTATGCGCTGCTCGCCGACGGCAGCCGGATCGCGCCAAGTCATAACTATGGCCCCCTGCCTCAGCTCGTAGTACCAGTCGCTGAGCACGCCCCAGATCCGACTCCGGATGCCGCGCGTCATTCGCGGCGACGTGTAGACGCCAGGCGCGATTTCCAGCATTGTCGATGCGAGGAAGCCTCGATAACGGGCCTCCACGTTTACGGTTACGACGATGGTCATTTTTCCAGTCTCCCCTGAGCATCATCCAGCAAGTCCAGACTCTCGCCCTGGATGGTAGGGACGTCTGGAAACAGCACTTTGATTCGATCGATCATCTTTGGGATAACTTGCTCGGTGCGGAGCATTTGGCCGGTAATTCGCCGCGTGTGGCGTTCGATGTCGATGGATGGGTTTTTGGTGACGGCCCGGGCCGATTTGAACGCTGCTGGAAGCAGAATCGTGTCGCGGAAAAGATCGGCGATGTCCAGGGCGAACGCCTCGCCGCTGTGCTCGTGGATGAAGCCTAGTTGAGGCATGGCTCCGACCGAGATGACGGCAATCACCGCCGCGGAGGTTACTGCTACGGACGCGTGGTTGATGGCTTGATTTGGAATATCGGCTGCCAGCGGGTTGCCCCGGTCGTAGCGCCGCCCGCGCCACGTGAGGCCAAATCGCCGCGCCAGGTTCTTGTATGTTTGCTTCATGCGAGCGCCTTCGATCCCCCGCAGGGCGTCCATGTTCCGGTGCGGCAGAACCTCGCCGAGCCGCAGCGCGTACATCTTGCGGGCGATCGTTATCCGGCTTCCCTCCGCGTCGCCCCAGGCGCGCATTTGCCGGCGGGCGATCTCGGAGGTGTCTGGCAGCAGCGGCGGGGCCGTGTAACACCGGACGCCGTCCTGACCGACGGCCACGAGCGCGGCGCCGTGGCGCGCCATCAGACGCAGCGCGTCGTGACTCACGGTCGACCCCGGCCCCAAGAGGATCATCGACAGGGACTGGAACGGGATGCCGTACTCGCCGCTGTCGAGGGGGCTTTTCGAGTCGCGACTGGCCTGACGCTCGAAGCGCAACGTGCCGTCTCGAACGGTAAGCGCCCCGCGACTAAGCCACAGCAGGCCGTGACGGTCCGCGTGCGGGATTCTTGCGGTCTCGAGTCCCAGTCTGCCTCTCAGCATGTCGAATCACCTCCTGGGTCTATCCCCGCGTTTGCGGGGAACCTTCGCTGGGATGCCAGGGCGGCTTCGCCCCGGATTCCTAAACGAAATCCGTTTGCCCCGAGTTTCGCCGGGGCGTCGGGCCGGAATTGTGTATTTATTCAGTTGTTAAGGTGCGACGAGGTCGCGGAGCGCCCTCGTGAATTGGGACGGCGGGTGGACTTGCCAGCACCGTTCGTCCATTTGCTAGATAGTCGATTTAACATTCTGGCGCGCGGGACGCAGGAGCAGCATCCCGTATCCGTAGGCTTTGTGCCGTCCTATGCCGCGGGCCAGGAGTTCGGCAAAGCGTATGGCGTCGGTTATCACAAGAGTTCCCTGCATCACGGCGTGGGGTCCCTCGGTGGCGCGCGCGCGGAGCTTTCGTACCGTGCGCACTCGCTGAAAGGACTTCAACTTCGCCTCGTCCAGCCGCGCCCCGTTTCGTGCAAGCCTTGCCGCAAGCCAGTCGGTGTAGACCTCTTCCCGGCTGCGTTCCATGCCCGCTTTAGCGTGTTGCTCGGCCTCGACCTGAAACGCGTCGCGCTCTCTCCCAGGAGTGCACGATCCTCTCGCGCGCCGGACGATAGGGCGAATCAACACATCGAATCCGAGCCGCTTCCCCGATTCCCAACGGTCGGGCATTGGCTTGCTGTCAATTCCAGCAACCGGAAGCACCTTAGCCTGGAGCGGATCGGCGTAGACGGCTGCGGCGGCGCTCAGTTCATCGGCGGTGGATTCACAGTAGCCGTACAGCGCCGCGTGATTATCCCGCTCGCGGTCGCGCGGGATGATCACGCGGAACGGCTTCGGCGCCAGCCTGCCGAAGCCGTTCCACCAGCAGGCAATGCATTGCGAAGCCTTCGTCGAAGGCATTGTGGCTGATGAGTCCCCTGGCGCCCGACCAGCGGTGGAAGGCCTTCACGTCGAGATCGGCCCTTATCATTTGGATAGGCTTTGCCGCAACGATCGAGGGGCGGGCCGCGGAGTCCGTGGCAGTCATGATCGCTCCTCATCCCGCGGTTCACGGTCTACGGGAAAGTTCTTCCTCGGCTGAGACCCCTCCCGCACCGCGCGGCCGCCGCCGTGGAGACCGGAATCCCAGTTACGCTGATCGGTGAGCATGTAAGTTCGGTTCGGCTCGACGCCCTCGGCCTCTTCGCCGGCGGGCCAAAAGAGCCGGATGTCGGGCTCCTCCTGAGCGGCGCCGAAGGAACTGTCCGGGCTGGGCTCGAGCGGCGTTGCGCTGAGCGCGGCTAGCGCCGAATCCGCGGTGCGGAGTCCTGCGAACAGGCGAGCGGAGGGAAGGCACGGTTTGCGCCCGATGAAGAGCGGTCGCGCGGGCTGTTCGAGCGCCGATTCGAGATCGTAAAGCGTGGGACGTTCGTTTTCGGATTGCAGCCGCAGCGCGATCGTCACGCGCATGTCGGCAAAGTAGTCGCGGAAGCGCAGATGGGGAGCATCGTACGTGTTTGCGCCGCCGGCTCTGCCCTCGGGACGCCCGCGGGTGGTCCAGCCTTTGTCGTTCTTGTCGAGTTGAGCGGTCTGAAAGTCGCGCAGGCGTAGCCGCCCCCGCGGCTCGCGGTCGATCCGGGCCGCGAAGATCAGGCGGTCTTGCAAACGCTGGTGCCGCTGGCGTTCGATTCGCCGCCAGCCCAGCGCGTTGGCGAGCAGTCTCGTGAGCATCGACGCCGAAGGGAACCAGCGCACGACTCCGTAGTTGTCGATGGTCTCGCCTCCGAAAGCCATCAACGGGGATTCAAGGTTCATGATGAGGTGTCGCATCAGTCACGCCGCCGCGCCGTCGCGCACCGCGTCGGCCGCCCAGCGCGCGAGGTCGTCGAGCGGGAGACGCTCCACGCCGAGAGCCTCGCAAGGGTCGATCGACGTAACCCGGCGAGCTTCATGGGAGCCGTATGCCCCGTCCAGCCTGGAAAGGTATCCGGCCAAGGCGTCGGCGTCGGCTGCGGTCTGCGCCTCTACTGGATTCCGGAAGGCGTTGGCCAGGCAGCGCGGCTGGCGCGATCCGGCCTCGATCAGCATCAGATCGGCGTAACAGTATGGGGCGGTGGAGCCGAGCTTGGCGCCGGGCGACACCGTGGCGATCAAGTGAGCCAGGTGCTCGATCACGGTCCCGGCAAGCAGCCGGTCGGCGCTTTCCCACTCATCCTGCCCGCATCCCGTGAGATTCGAAATCAGCCCCGGCACGTCCACGACCACGTAGCCGTAGAACAGTCCGGCCGTCAGCTCCATGTCTCCGATGTGAGCGGCGCCCTGGTCTTCGTCTTCCCGCTGTAGATCGTCCACGACCGAGAAGTAGTCGCTTTCGCTCTCCTCGGCATGGACGGTGAACGCGTGGGCTACGTGGACGGCGGCGTGGATGTTGGCGGCGGGATCGGAAGTGACCATCCGTCCGAACAGCGCGCCGACGAGTCCGCCGGGAAGTTTGGTGTTTTCTCTAAAGGCCTTGAAGTTTCCGCGCTGATCGTTGCTGCGTTTGGTGCTGAACAGGGTCTGAGCGGCTTCGGCGGCGGCCTTGGCGTCGTCGGCGTGGACGGCGCAGATTTGGCCGGCCTGGTCGCGCAGGTATTCGACCTCTGGAAGTCCAAGCAATAGCGGCTGACGGGCCTTTGGGTCGTTGCCCTTCTCGCCGTAAACGCCCTTCTGAAAGGCCTCCTCGACCGCGTTGAGCACGGCCTCGGGAACGCCGTTCGTCTCGCGCAGAGGCTGCATCACACTCCGCGTGACAACCTCCCGCGAGCGGATGGCGTGCCGCGTGGCGTCGATGTTCCGCACCGAGTACGCGTCCTCGGCCATTCGCCAGTGCCGTTTCAGGCACTGTGACGAGACGCGCGTGCGGACGCTGCCGCCGAACGGCATCCGCTTGGCGAGGCCGCTGTCGTCGCGGTTCAGCAGCGCGGCCGGGTAGGAATGCAGAGTGTGAATTTGCAGGAATCTAGGGGTGGTCAATGCGTCTCTCCTCAATATGCGCTTCCATACAGGTGTTCGATCGTTAGTCCCGTGAGCGGCTGGCCCGGTTCTCGGCCCAGTAGTAATTGCGGGCGATATCGCGTCGGACCGCCTCCGCCCGCTCCTCGTTATGCCCCTCATTTAGGATGAGCTGGGCCATCTGATACCAGTTGAAACGCTGATCCGCGGCAGCGATCATTCGGAACATTCGTGCGAGCAGCGTTCTCAGCATCGAGCCGCGCGCGGTCAGGAGCCGGCTGAGGCGTGACTCGCTGTAGAAGGCGGTCGTTCTGTTCGCATCGCCGCCCTGGAACAGCGCCTTGCCAACCGGCATATTCATGTCGTGAGCCGAGCGGCCCGGGGCGTCGCTGCCCGCGGTGCGCGTCATAAGCGCGATACCGTGCAGCACGAGCGCCCACTTACGTTCGATGGCCGGGTTTCCGAGGAGATCTTGGCGCGCCATCAGCCGCCAGAAGGCGGCGGCGTCGGGAGCGCCCGGGTCCATCCGGCGGAGCTCGGCGAGGTCGCCCGGCCGGATTCCTTCGGCCGCCAACTGGTTTGCAAAGGCTATGGCGACCTCCCCCGATGATCGGCCATGCCCTGACGGGCCGCGAGTTTCAGTCATCGGCGTCGTCGTCACTTGTCACCTCCTGTTTATCGAACAGTTCAGGGAAACCCTTATTGCCGCGCACACGTCCTTCGAACACGCCGTCGGCGCGGACGCGGGCGCGGTAACGCTGGATTGTCGGGCACGGCAGCGAGTCTTCGGCCTGATGTAGAAGGCCGCGCGCGCTCGTTACCAGATTGCACTGCCATGCCAGGCGGATTCGGCTGCGTTCGTCCTGGTCGTCAGCCTCGAACTCGTCTTGCAGGTCTTCAAAGAAGCTGGCGTCGACGATTTCATCGAGTCTATTTGCCCACGGATTGGCCAGAGCGCGGACTTCGTCGCGTACGCCTTCGGTCTTGCCGCCGGCGGCGAAGGCCCAAACGGCGTGGCGAAGAATGCACTGGGTATTACGGATTTGTTCAATGCGCTCTCGCGTGATGTCGCCGAGGTCCCGAGCGCCTCCCGCGCGGCCGAAAGCGCCTATTACCTTCTTCTTAAGCGGGACGATCCGTTCGTGATACCCCTCGGTCTTGCCCTTACCGCGCACCATGCCGCGCGTGACGAGTTGCATGGTCCGCGGTGCTCTGCTCTCGTCCTCGTCGGTTTGCCTAACGGCGGCCGCTCCCAATCTCCGGGTGTGAGGTAGTCAACGATCCGATGATATGCGAATCCGTCAGCGGCCAGGGTCAACGACTTGCTGTCCTTTCTATTGATTGGAGTCCACGGATCGCCTGTCATTCCCTTGAGCGCCTTGGCATTGATTCTGGCCGCCTTGGACGTTGCCCGGATGGCGTACAAACGGCTGTCGGTACCGGCGCGCAGCCGTATGCGTCGACATATCTCTATGTAAAAGGGATCAAGGTCACTCATTGGCTGTGCTTCTGGACAGGCCCCGTCCCAGGGCGAGATCCAAACCAGACCGATTCCGCCGTCGCTGGTGACCTCCATGTCGAGAATCTCTTCTCGCCCTTCTAGCAGCGCGAGGATGTCTCGGCGTGCGTGCGCGCCTGGCCGCGTTGACGGTGTAATACTGAACGCGGGTCGGCATCCAAAGCCGCCGTTCATCCGGGAAATCCCGTAGTTGCCAGCCCCTCCAAAACCTTCGGATGTCTGCAAGCTGATCAGCGCGAATATCCAATCGTCGATCTCGTCTGAGGATGCGACTGATGACTTGAGATCATGGTTCTTGGAGGTTACGAGCATGTCCAGTTCGTCTGCGGTTTCGACGGTGTTCTTGTAATCGGCGAGCTTGCCGGCGGAGGTTGCCGGCGGCTGCATGAAGGCGGGTTTGGTGATGTCGTCGACGACCAGGCGCCAGGGTTCGTCGTCGGGATACTCCGGCGTGAGAGCCCGGATGACCAGTCGCCAGTGGGCGGCGTCCTCCGGCGGCTCGGTAAGTCCGGCCCGGTGCATTGCCATCGCGCCGAGCTGAACAAGGAACGCGTGCCACGGGTGGCGCTGGTGGGGCCGCAGCGCCGGAAAGCTGTCGACCTCGTCGCGCATCAACGCGGCGTAGACCTCTGGAAGCGACGCTGCCTCAGGGGAGCCGTTGCCGGTGTCGATGCGGATCAGTGGGTCTATAAGAAGGTTGTTCATCGGTTTCGGCATCCGTATTCGCGAAGTCAAGACGGCACAGCCTAATTAGACAGTGTATGGGAAATGTACGTGTGTAACGCACATAATGTCAAGCTGGCAACTGACGAGCCTTCCCATTGCGGTGGGGATAGTCCGCTTCATGCCATGAATCGTGGGTGTTCCCTACAGTCCCCCGCCCGTCAGTCGGCGGGGATGGATTTTGAACGTCAAGTTTCATGGAAGTTTCCTGAAGATGTTTTACTGCACGAACCGGATAGTCATGGGTTGCCGCGGGCCGGAGCTTCGACTACAACCGGCGTAGGCCGAGGCGCTCGTAGGTGAAGTGGCGCTGGCCGACGCTGAAGGTGAAGCCGCCTTCGGTTCGCTCTGGCTCTACGGGCCCTTCAACCGCCAGACCACGCGACCAGTGTTCGGGTATCGTGAGCTTTGGAATCTTCGTATGACCGTCGAACGGGCTTGGAGGCGGAGGATCAAGCTCCACTTCGATTCCTTCGTCGCCGAGGCGCGTCCTGATTTTCTCCTCGATGTTCGCAAACACCACTTCGCTGTCCAAGAAGGTCTTGTCTCGCCGGACGACTGCGTTCTTTGCGGTCAGGTTATTGGCGAACTTCACCCCTTCGACTTCAAGCTCATGCATTTTCCAGCCGCCGCCTGCCTCGTCGCCCATCTCTTCGACCAACGTCTCCAGCTCGTCGGGATGCGTCGCGCTTTCGACCAGCTCGCGGTTCATCTCGGGGATGCTCCAAGGCTCACCGCTTTCGGAGTGCCTCTCGACCAACCGTCGGGTCAGCTCCAGAATCCGAAGATCGGGATAGACGAATCGGCCGAGTCCGTTGCGGCTCGCGCCGTCCCCCTTCATTGAAAGTAGTGGCGTCAGGTCGTCATGCGGCGGCAAGAGGACCATGCACCGAGGCTCCCGATAGCCGTCGGGCCGGCATTCGCGATCGTGGCGATGCAGGCGGCCGATCCGCTGTAGCAGCACGTCCATGGGACACAGATCGGTGATGAGTAGATCGGCGTCGATGTCGAGTGACTGCTCCAGGGTCTGCGTTCCGACGATAATGCGCCCGCCGCCGGACCGGTCTTTGCCAAGCTGTTTCTCGACTTCGCGGTCCAGCAGCCGGCGGTCGGCGGCGGCGAACCTGCCGGTGTGCAGCGTGGGCCTGTTGTTGCACCTGAACAAAAGGCCTTGGTCGTCCGTTTCGGCGGCTAATTCTATGGCGCGCTGTGTTTTGACGGCGTAGTCGACGGTGTTTCTCACGACGAGGATCTTCGCGCCGGAGCGGGCTGCCTCGAGCGCGAGGCCAGCTACATCGACGAATTCGTGCATCGCGGATCGGGCGTCTATCCGAACGCTTTTCTTCTGGTCATTCTCACCGGCCCCGGCGACGTTTTCGGAGTTGGCGTCTGCCTGCGTGCTGACGGCGGGATAGGCGGTCGCGATCGCGTCGGCGAGGGACTGTTTCGGCAGGCTGTTTGCCTGCTTCGGCCTTAACAGCCAGCGGCGGCGGGCGGCGGAGCCGAGGGTTGCGGACATCAGCAGCGCGTAACCGCCTGCGCCGACGTGCGTGTTGAGCAGCGCCTCCAAGATCACGCGCATGTACGGATCGGAGGCGTGTACCTCGTCGACGATCAGCAGGTTGCGAGAGAGGCAGGCCGCGCGCAGGTGGGAGTGGTTTACCTGGAGCGCGGCCATCATCGCCTGATCCACGGTCCCGACGGCGATCTGGGCGGCCAGGAACCGCTTGTTGCTCTCGGCGGCCCAGCGGCGCTTGCTGGTTTCGGGGTCGGGGGTATCGTCCCACGACACTTGATAGTTGTGGAGGTGTTGCCCGGTCAAGTCGCCAGCGCGCACGTAGCCCGGGACCGCGAGGACGGGCTCGGGCGCGTGTTCGTTCGGCATCATCCGCTTGATGAATCGGTTGACGCGATCGTGCATCTGACTGGCGGCGGCGCGGGTCGGCAGCGCGAAGTAGAGGCCATCGACCAGCTTGCGCTCGTACATATGGGCGAAGCGCCAGAGGGCGGCCTCGGTCTTGCCGGAGCCGGTCTCGGACTCGATGATGACGAGCGGTTCGTCGAGCGGAGTCTTGCATACCGACCACCGTTGGATTGCGTTTGGTGCGGACGCGCCTTCGATATCGAATAGCCTTCCAAACCGAGGCAGGTCCAGAAACGCGGCGCGCTGATCCGCGATGTCGAGGCCGACCGCTTTGACCGCACGCTCGGCTTGCCCACGGGCGGTGTCGATGTAGTCCGCGCGTTGCTCTGCGTAGAACGGGAACATGTCTTCGTTGGAGCCGAGCCAGTCGGCGAGGTTGCAGAGGCCCAGGAACATGTGCTGGAAGGCGGGTTGGGATGGCAGGGGCGGGGCGCTCGCGGAGAAGGCGGCCGGGAACCAGTCACGCGCCAGCTCGCTGATGCGCTCGACGCAGTCCTTTGGAGTCAGGCCGCCGAAACGCCGCCAAATACGCCGGTTCCGCGGCAGCGTGTCGCACACATTGAGCGGGCGTCCGTGATGCGACAGCGCGGCGATGAGCATCGCGCAAGCTGTAAGACCGTCGTCGCTATCCCAGCGCGATATGTGGTCGGGCCAGCCCATAGCGTCGAGGAACCACTCGCTCGTCTCCTGATCGTCACCAAACAAGACTGGAAGTAGATCCGCCGTGTGACCAGCCCCCGTTGGCTTGCGCCGTTCTCCAACGTCTTCCTCGCGCCAGATACGTGTTTGGAATCCGACGTTCACCTTGCCGATGTCGTGCAGGGTGGCAAAGACTGCCAGCCGCGCCGTCGTGGCGTCGTCCAGATCGTCGGGATCGTCGAGGCCGGCGGCGCGAGCTAGCCGCCGCCTGATGGTCGGCTGAGCCAGCAGCGCCTCTAGGCAGGCGCCCACGTCGGCTAAATGGTGCTCGAGTAGATGGATGCGTTCCGGCCCGCGCTGTCGGTTTGGGAACGCCTTGGCCCAGAACGAGTGAGTGTATGTCGGCATGTTCTCACCGTCGGTCACCTTTGCGCCCCGCCTGACATCTACAATCCTCCGGCAAGCGAGAATCCACCAATCGCCGGGCCGCGATTCGTAGGAACGGGTCTCAGACCCGCCCGTGCCTTCCCACCACGAATACAGCGGGCGGATTTCAATTCGCCGCTACCGCGATCGCCTCCAGCCCCTGGATGCCGAATCAAGTCCGGCATGACGGCGAGACCACCTTCAAACCCTGCGGCTTTTGTCAATGAATCAGCTGAAATCTACAAGTTTCCGGCAATTCGAGTTTCGATCCAGCGCGGAATCGAGCGGCCCGCGCTCCATCGCTAGACTTATCAGTCAATCCGGCACTGATCAATTTGCGACGGCTACAATCCTATGTCAAATGGATAGCTGGAAGATGCGTTCAAACTACGCTTCCCATTCTGCAAAGGCGAGTGGCGCCACCGGCAACCTGACCTTCACAGCCATCGACGTTGAAACGGCAAACGCCGATCCTGCCAGCATCTGTCAAATCGGCGTAGTTGACTTCCGCGACGGCGCGATTCAGGATCAGCAGTCGATTCTGGTCAACCCTGGACAACCCTTCAGTTCTATAAATGTCCATATACACGGGATTGAGGAGGATGCCGTCAGGCGCAGCCCAACTTTTCCTGAAATTCATGCTCAACTGCGCCGCCGCCTGGATGGGGCGATTCTCGTGAGTCACACGGCGTTTGACCGAATTGCGCTTGAAGGCGCGATGACCAGGTATCGACTTGAACTAATCAAGGCGACGTGGCTGGATAGCGCCAGGATTGCCCGTCTCGCTTGGCCCCGAGAGTACGGGCGGCGGGGTTGGGGGTTGGCTAGGATTGCGGGCGATCTGGGCATCGCCTTCAGGCATCACGACGCCGTGGAGGACGCCAGGGCGGCGGGGGAGATCGTGCTGCACGCCTGCCGGAGCACCGGCCTGAACATCGATGCTTGGCTGGATCGATTGGGGAACGTCTGATCCGCGCTCCCAATGGTTCTGAACTGGCGACCGGATCGAGGACTAGGCGTGGTTGCTGCCTGGGGGCGTCCCCGTACTTTTGATCCTCTCGATCTCGACCCACCGGCCTTCGGCGGTGAGCGCGTAGCCTGCTTCGTCGGCAATGTGTTCGAGCGTGCCGAGACCGATCAACATATCCGCCAGCGCCCGTTCCAATATCTTGATCCAGCGCTGATCGCATGGTCCATGCCGGTGCGCGTGATTTGCCTTGCGGCGCCGCGCCCAGCCCCGGTTGTGCCGGACCTTTATGGGCGCCATCAGTCTGCAAGACCATGGGTCTGCGCTGCGCACATGCCAATCGACGGCGCCGTCATCGTGGACCGTAACCCTGCGGCCGTCCGCGTGTCTGCATACTGATCATCGGTAAGTGTGAGTTGAATTTTGGTAGCCTTCGCGTAATTTGCTGCCGAGTTCCCGGTTCACTCGCCCGTAATCGTTCGGTATTTGTACGTACTTAGAAACTTATAAGACGGGTATTTGGTCGTCAAGTAGATAGACGCCGTCGAACAACCATGGAGATCACATGCTGGCACTGGAAGGCGTCGCGCGGTCGCCAGGCGATCCCCCACCACGTCGGCGCCGCGGCGCGGAATCGCCTGGCGGTCGCCCCAGTCTTGGGGGCATCGTCCGCGCCTAGGCGTCACTCATCCAACACCAGGAGAGAATGCCGGCCACCGTGGTCTGTCGTCTAAGCCGCGGCACCGGACCCCATTGTGAGCGGGATCCAGTAGGAACCGTGTCCCAGGTGATCCCTACCGACCGGTAAGTCCTGAGAGCGCGATTCCGCGGATGAAGTATTTCTGCGCTGAAAAGAAGATGATGAGGATAGGGATCACCATGGCCACCGATGCCGCCATCAATAAGTTCCAGTGGGAGTCCCCGTAGCCTCCGCTTCCCTCTTCGTAGAGGAAATAACGGAGGCCGAGGGCGAGGGTTCGCCATCGTTCGCTGATCAGAAAGATGAGGGGATGAAGAAAGTCGTTCCAGTGATGGATGAAGGAGAAGATAGCCGTCGCCGCCAAAGCCGGCCCCATTAGCGGCATTATCACGGACCAATAGATCCGCGGCCAAGAAGCCCCGTCGACTAGAGCAGCCTCGTCGAGCTCCCTCGGCAGTTGCAGCATGAACTGCCGCATCAGAAAAACGAAGAACGCGCCGCCGGATGCTCCTCCGCCGAACCAAAACGGAACGATCAGAGGCGCAAACGTATCTATCCACCCCAGATGCCTGAACAGAATGAACGTGGGCACGAGCGTCACTATGCCCGGCAGCATTAAGGTCGAGAGTACAAGCATGAACAGGGGGTTCTTGCCGAAGAAGTCGAATCTTGCAAACCCGAAGGCGACGATCGAACAGGAGAGCAACGTGCCCACCGTGGCGAGGACGGACACAATGACGCTGTTCAAGAAGTAGAACTCGAAATTGGTCTCAAGCCAGACCTGCGAATAGTTTTCCCAGAGCGCCGGATTGGGTATCCACTGGGGTGGGGAAAGGAACTCCTTGCCGTGCTCCTTCAGGGAGGTCGAGATCATCCAGATAAGCGGAATGGACGAGATTGCGGCTCCGATCAACAGGCCGGCATAGTTCGCCGTGAGCAAGCCGGCCCAGCCAATGTAGCTGGCGCGATTGCGCCGCCGGGTTTGTTTCCCGGCAACGTCGCGTCTGACCAGACTGAGCAACCCCATAGACTTAGCTCGTCGAACCACCTTCGTAGTAGACCCATCTCCGGCTGAAGTAGAAATTGATCAACGTGAAAATCATGATGATCACGAGAAGCACCCACGCCAGCATGGCGGCGTAGCCCATGCGGAAGTTCTCGAAGGCATGCCGGTATAGCCAGAGCACGTAGAACAGAGTGGTCAGCTTGGGCCCGCCATCGGTGGCAATGAAGGCGGCGGTGAAGACCTGGAACGAGCCGATGACGCCGAGCACCAGGTTGAAGAGGATTACCGGACTGATCATCGGGACGGTGATGTGCCAGAATCGCCGGACCTTACCGGCTCCATCGATCGAGGCGGCTTCGACAAGCATTTCCGGGACCGCCTGAAGTCCGGCCAGGAATATCACCATCTGACCGCCTACGTTCCAGAGGCTCATTATGATGAGGGCCGGTTTCGACCAAACGGGGTCTACCAGCCACCCGATCGAGGGTATGCCAAACAGGCGCAGAATGTGATTGAAGACGCCGTACTCCGGGTTGTATATGTAGACGAAAACGATGATGCTGGCGACCGCCGGCGTGACGGTGGGCAGGTAAAAGGCGGTGCGGAAGAAATTGATTCCTCGAAGTTTCTGATTCAGGAAGAGAGCCATTAGCAGCGCCAGCAGGACCTGGGCCGGAACACCGATGAAGGTGTAGTAGGCGGTGTTCCCCAGCGCGATAGTGAAGAGGTTGTCGTTCACCATCTTCGTGAAATTGCTGAATCCGACTATCCGGGGCGGACTCAGCAGGTCATATTTGGTGAACGACAGGAAGGCGGAGTAGACCATCGGGAAGGCGGTAAATATGGCGAATCCCAGCAGCCAGGGGCTTATGAAGAGATAGGGCCATGCGTTGCGCCGCCATATTTTTGAGGCCATTACCGCGTGGGCGGCGCCTACCGGTTTGACGGCTATGGGTTGCATCGCCTCTCCCGGCTACCGCTCAGGTCGCATCCAGGCTGTCGTATCCGGCCATCCAGATAACGTTTTCTATTGACGCCGGGTGGTCGCGGTGGGGTAAAGACTAGACCACAGGCGGCGGCGTCCATCCAATGTCCGGGCTACGAGTCCCGACGGCGGGGGCTCATTGGGATGGCCCCGCCCTTCAGGACGCTTCGGGCAGGCAGCGGAAAGACGTTACGACCAGTACTCCGTCTTCTCTTCCTTGAGAATGGCGTCGACATCGGGCTTGATCGCCTCGAAGGCCTCCTTTGCCGTCTTCTCACCCAGCAAGACTTCTTCGTAGGCCGGCCGGATGAAGTTCTTGTCCATCTCGTTGTACCTGATCGGGTGGAAGAAGGTTTCGCCGATCATGTCGGCGGCGGCGTTGTGAACTTCGGGGTTGTCCCAGGACGGCAGGTTATCCAGCCACTCGGGGATCTTGGCGTGAGATCGAATCGTCGGCGAAGTGAAGCCTACGGCGACTAGCTCCCTGACTCCGTCTGTACCTATGTACTTTAGAAGGCCCCAGGACTCTTCCTTCTCCTTGCTGCCGGCGTGAATGCCGAGAGTATTGCCCGCGCCGCGGTTGTTGCAAGTGCCGTTGGGCATGCAGTACATAGGCGCTACGCCGGCGTTCATGTCGGCCGGGATCTTGGTCGTCACCTGGCGGCCGCTGAAATAGAGGGCCATCTTCCCGCTCAGGAATAGCCCCTGGTTTCCACCTTCGAAGGCTGAGGAAGACGCGCGGGGCGGGGCCCACTCCTTCGAGACCATGTCGGCCATGAAATTCCACCCGTCAAGAGCGGGCTGCTCGTGGACGAGGGTCTCGGTGCGGTCATCGCTCCAGACCCTGCCGCCATGCCCCCAGATCCACAGATACTGGATCTTTACGGAAGTGGACTGCTCGGATGCGCCCCAGATCCTGTCGCCGCTTTCTCCGCTTCCGGCCTGGGAGGCCATTTGGCTAAACCTGTCAAGGTTCCACTCGTTCTTCTGGAAGAGTTCCCAGGGGTCGCCAAGGCCCAGAGGCTCGATCAGGTCGCGGTTGTAGATCTGCAGCATCAAGTTCACGCCGTTGGGGAGCGTATAGAGCTCGCCCTTATGGGTGAAGAGCTTCAACATGAAGGGGTAAAAGTCGTCGCGATTGAAGTCCTTGTCGGCCTTAATGTACGGTTCCAGCGACGTGATGGCCTTCTGCGCAGCCATTGCGTGGACAAACTGGGCGTGGTTGTAGACGATGTCGGGCGCCACTCCGCCCGCCAGGGCAGTCAGAATCTTGGCCGGCGCGTCGGCACTGGGGACCCCGTTGGCCTCTATGGTGACATGAGGATTGTTCCCCTGGTAGGTGTCCACCATCTTGTCCCAGGCCGGAACCGTGTACTCGACCAGGTTGTACCAAAGCGCCAGTTTGACCGCTTTCGGTTTGTCCGGCATTGCCGCCTTTGCGGTGGCGGCCGCTTCGACCTTCTTGGTCGCTGCCGGCGCGGCTTCCTGAACCGGCGCCGCGGCCTCCTCCTCGCCACAGCCTGCCAACGCGGCGGTCACGGCTAATCCTGCGCCTGCGACGCCGGCTTTCAGCAAGGCGCGTCTGGCTAGTGTTCTTCGGCTCATACCGTAACTCCTATTCGAAACTCACCCCGCCTACGGGCCGATTCCAGCTAACCGATGATTCTCTGCAAAATCGGGACAGCGCATCTGATCAGAGGTCCGAGTCCGGTCCTCGCTATCGGATTCAATGCCCCAAGATTTCGCCCGATTCCAAGCTAGGCTAGTCTTACCACGGCGAGAGAGTAACGTCAATCAGCCTAATATTGGTTTGATTCACCGGTTGTTAACGCCAACAAGTGCGGTTGAGCGGCCAACGTTAAAAGGGGAAGAAGATGAACGTGATCCTGATGGTCGTGGATACGCTTCGCGCCGATCGCCTGGGCTGCTATGGATATTTCCGCGACACCAGCCCCACGATCGATCGGCTCGCTTCCGAAGGCGCGCTATTCGAGGACTACTACGCCTCCGGCATCTCGACCGGAAACGCGTTCACCTGCATCCACACCGGCCTGCCGACGATCCGGCATCGTTTCTACGCGACGCCGGCCGGTGCGCCGAACCTAATGAATTTCGACGACGCCATCCCGACGCTGGCCGAGATCGTTCAGACGAACGGCGGGCACACTACGGTGGCCCTGGACAACTTGATGAACTTCGGCGGGCACATGAAGCAGACCGTGCGGGGTTACGAGTACTACATCAATCCTACGGGTGAGGCGGGCTTTCCCCATCCGGAGTACACCGCCGGTGACGTCAACGCCCGCTTCCTGCCGTGGCTGGAATCCCACAGCGGCGGTGATTTCTTCGCGTTCTTGCATTTCTGGGACCCT
Organism: Chloroflexota bacterium; assembly: GCA_965263025.1. GTDB lineage: Bacteria > Chloroflexota > UBA11872 > UBA11872 > VXNJ01 > JAPOVO01. The sequence goes on from OZ253578.1 coordinate 2,779,212, forward strand.
CACCACAATCCTTATCGAGCGCCCGGATACCGGGACAGGTTCCAACAGCCGCACGGGTCTTTGGACGGTCTACCCGTGGAGAAGGCGCCCGCGGGTTACGACTACGTGCCCGGGTGGGGGCGGGTTGACGACATGGTATGGGGTATGCGGCTGGAACGCGCCTACGCGGGACGGCAGGTTGACGGCGGCCTCGGGTCGGTAGGGGACGACGGCGGGGAACCGGACCTCACCCAGGACCTCTACGACTGCTCGATCGCCTACCTCGACAGCCAGATCGCCCGCATCCTTGACGTCCTCGAGAAACAGAATGCCCTGGACCAGACCCTCATCGTCATCACCGCCGACCACGGGGAGGGCCTTGGCAACCACGGCATCTGGGGACACGGCCTGCCTTACGACGACACGATACATCTGCCGCTCATCATGTGGCGTCCAGGCGTCGTGCCGGAAGGGGCGCGGGTTAAAGGCTACGCTCAGCACATGGACATCGCCCCAACCATTCTTGATCTTTTGGGAATCATGGATCACGAAAAGCCGGCCAAACTCAGCCTGGGCAGCCATGAGCGCGGTCGGGCAATCGCGGACGGCCAAGTGGTCAAGATGGCGGGGCGATCGCTCCTGGATCACATCAATGGCCGGGATCAGGGCCCCGACTACATAGTCATGGAGGTCAGGCGAGGACCACATGATCCGGGGTTACGCGCTCTGATTCAAGGCCGCTGGAAGCTGATCGAGAGTCTCGCGGGGCAGCTCGAACTGTACAACCGCCACGACGACCCGATGGAGAAGATCAACCTTGCCTCGGAGGACTCCTCAAGGGCAAAGGAGATGTCGCGGATGCTTAACAAATGGGTCCGAAGTCATCTGGAGGAAGATGAACCGGACCCCATGCGCATCTACGAGGCCATGGGGCTTGCGTAAGGGGGTGTGATCTCCCTTCCCGCCACCTGGATTACGCGGGCAGCCTATTGGGCCGCTCTTTCTTGACGTTCACTTTCATGGACTATTAGCTGTCAACGTTCGCGATTGAACTAGACCAAACAGTGAGGAACTATGCCGAAATCCGAGGCGGCGCGCCGGCCCAACATCCTCTGGATCACGACCGACCAGCAGCGTCACGACACCATCGCCGAGCTGGGTTACTCTCACATGCACACTCCCAATCTGGACCGATTGGTTCGGGGCGGCGTGGCTTTCACACGGGCCTATTGTCAGAGTCCCATATGTACACCCAGCCGCTCCAGCTTCATGACCGGGATGTATGCAAGCAGCGTGCATCAGAACCGCAACAAGGCCGGCTACTTTCCGCCTGAGTACCGGGGTGAGCCGCTGCTGATCACCAAGATCCTCGCCGACGCCGGATATGACTGCGGACTCGTTGGAAAGCTGGACCTTGCCTCCGACCAGTTCGGTATAGAGGAACGCGCCAACGACGGGTTCCGATACTTCAAATACAGCTCAATACCATGCTCCCCCAAGCCGGAGGAAGACACTCACGACTACCAGGTCTGGCTGCGGTCTTTGGGTCAAGACCCCACTACGCTGCTGGGGCGGAAGGCAATCCATAGACACGCAAAAGGAAGATTTCTGCCTCCCTCCCCGGAGGACGACAACGTCCCGGCCGAATTGCATCAATCGAAGTGGTGCGCCGATAGATCGATTGAGTTCATTTCGGAAGAACGGGAAGGGCCGTGGCTTCTGTGCCTGAATATCTTCGATCCACATCCGCCCTACGATCCTCCCTGGGAGTACTACAAACGGTTCGATCCATCGTCGCTGCCGCCCCCGCATTTCAGGGAAAGCGACCTGACCAGCCAGGCGCGGCTGAACGGAGTCGAATACCAGGTTGACGCGCGAAGGCCGGAGGCGCGGGACATTCCCCAGTTGAGGGCGGCCTACTACGCAATGGTCGAGCTCCTGGACGAGCAGATTGGGCGAATACTAAATTACCTGGACGAGATCGGACAGCGCGACGACACCGTGATCATTGTTACTACCGATCACGGAGACATGCTGGGCGACCACGGTCTTACCCGCAAGGGCTGCCGCTTTTACGACGGCTTGGTCCGGGTCCCTTTTCTGTGGTCCTGGCCCGGCCAATTCAAAGCGGGGCTACAGAGTGACGCGCTGGTCGAGCTCACAGACATCGCGCCAACTTTGCTCGAAATCACGGGCCAGAATAAGCCGCGCAGGATGACGGGCATGTCCCTGCTGCCTCTTTTGACGGGGCAATCCTCTCCCCGGCGCCACAGGGACTTTGTCCGTTCCGAATACTTCGACGTGCAGAACAGCGGGTTCCAGCTAACCGAGGCCGAAGAACCCGATCCAGGCCAGTTCACGTTCGGCACGATGTACAGAGACGAGCGATGGAAGCTTGTCGTTTACCACACCCATTCGACCGGCGAGCTCTTCGACATGGAGAATGACCCCAACGAATTCGAGAATCTTTGGGATGATGCTGCTTATCAGGCCATCAAGGCGGACCTGATGAAAGCCAGCTTCGACGCGGCGGTGCTGGGAGGGGACATTGGGCCACCGCTCAAATTGAAGACTTGACCGCGAGAGACCGAACGGCGAGGCCAAGCACATTTTGAAGGCAGTCGATGCCTCGTTCTAGGGTGACGGGGCCTACTACGCCTCCCCGGCAAGGGCGGCAAGGAGCCTCCTGACGATTTACTCTGAGGAGTCACTCCGGCAGGCGGAAGCCGGCGAGCGAGGAGTCTTCCGGCTTAAGCGCCGGCGGAAACAGCCGAGAGAGAGTCGAGCCGTGTCCGGGCGGCATTCCGCTCCTCGTAATAGGCCTTGCACGTCATGACGCGAAGACCTTTCTCCAGGGCGTATTCGATATGCCGCTCGGTCCCGCTCATCTCCGGGTCTTCGCGGATGCTGCTATGGTCGTGCTGGCAATAGGAGAAGACCAGATCTTCCGCGGCCGCGCGGTCGATGTAGGGCTTCATCGAATCCACCCACCCGTCCACGTCATCCCAGCTCAACACCTCGGCGCGGATAACGCAGTCGTGCCAGCCATGGGTGGGAATCTCGAGCACCGCGGGCATCGGCGAGGGCGGTGATTTGTCGTTTTGGGGCCGCCAGAACTCGAATTCGTCATACCAGTAGGGTTGCAAGTCCAGCGATACCGGGTGCCAGTCTTTTTCATTCCGGCCATCGGTGCGAACGAAGCGGATACCCTCGTCCCAGACCATTTTGACCAGCTCGGGGCGGTCGCGCAGGCCCCGGTAGTAGGTCCAAGGACCCGTAAGACCGACGCAATCGACGCCGAGGTGTTCTTTCAGAAGCTCGCTGGCTTTGCGGACCTCGTTACGGGCTTTCTGCGGACTGACCCCCTGCACCACGCGAACAGTCTTGCCATCGTCGATGTGCAGGGTCTTTAAAAGCTTGTGTGAATAGGTGTGCTGCTGAAGATCGAACAACGGATCCTGCGCGATGGACTGAAACTCCGAAACGTTCTGTTCCAGAGTCCGCCCGACAATGAAGAGGGTTGCGGGGACATTCAGGCGATTGTGCAGCTCCCTGGCTCGGTCCAGAAACCTCGTGGTCGTGCCATCCCGTTTTTCCTGCGACTCCACGTCGTACCCGAGCAGCATGGTTCCTGGCATGGTGGCAATCCTCCTGGCGGATGTCTAGAACTTCACCCGTATCGTTCTTCGATGGATTGTTTCACAGGGATTGTCCGTTCGAGATAACTACTCGCGCGCCCAGCTCTGACTCCACTCGAGGGCAGATTTTTCATAACCGGGCCTGAGTCCCTCGGCAAAGTATGGCTGGAAGAGAGCGAACATCACCAGCAAGGAGATCAACGTCAACATCGAAATGGTCATTACCCTAGCGTATTCCACTGAGACTTCGGTCGCGATGGTCGCAAGCCCCACGACTAGCGTGCACACCTCCCGCGATGGAAGCTCAATGAGTGGCCACGGAACGTGATTCCAGGCGCCGAGTCTGGTGGAGCCTCCCAAGTCGGCCAGTGGGACGATGATCCGAGGCCGCTCAGAGCCACGCGGTTGTAGTCAAAGCGACAATCGGAGTTTCTTCGGCGCCATTCAACTAGAATCAGGCGCGGCAGCGGGCAATTGCGGCGGGCATAGGGCGACTAGTCATCATTCGGATATCGCGCCAAGGTTTGCCGAGGCGTTGTAGGCCGAAAACGTAGCGGCGGGAGCCATCTTCAACAAGGGCGTTCCAGATCGGCTATTTATACTTACTGGGAGTTGGTCCTTGAAGAGCGCTCGGCCAGCGCCGGTCGGACAGTTTGGAGCCGCAGCGTCTACAAAGGCAACGTGGAATGATCGCCCGATATGTGCCCGGAGACACTGGGATATCTCGGCGGGACTGTCCACATAGATATCAGTTCGCTGCATGCGGACCGGGACACGGACCAGATCATCGAGGTAATCAGTAAAGTGGCCGAAGGCCTGTCGTATGTCCCGGAGTGTTTCGCTCTTCACGCCGAATGCATCGTCTCCTGGTCATGACGGCGCATCAGGCGAATGGCAAGGAGATCGAGGTCGAAGTCCTGGTGAACGCGGAGGCGTGCTGAGATGGCAAACACATTCGGCCGAGCGTTCCGTGTCACGACCTGGGGAGAGTCGCACGGCGACGCCGTTGGAGTGGTGGTCGACGGCTGTCCGCCCCGGCTTCCTATTGAGATCGGCGAAATTCAGTCGGAGCTGGACAGACGCCGTCCCGGTCAGAGCTCCATCACTACCCAGCGGCGTGAGCCGGATACCGCTCAGATTCTGTCGGGCGTATTTGAAGGTCTGACCCTCGGCACGCCCATACTCATCGGGGTTTGGAACCAAGATGCCAGAGGCAAAGACTACGACTACATGCGCAGGCTGTTCCGCCCGTCTCATGCTGATTACACGTACCAAGCGAAATATGGAATTCGCAACTGGAAAGGGGGCGGTCGCGCCAGCGCCCGCGAGACGATCGGCAGGGTCGCCGCCGGCGCGGTGGCAAAGAAGCTCCTGAGCCTGGAGTACGGGGTCCAGATCGTCGGCTACGTCAAGCAAATCTGGCAGATCGCAACCGAAATTGACACGGACTTAGTGACCAGGGAGAACGTCGAGGCGAATATTGCGAGATGCCCGGACGGCGACGCGGCCGAGCGGATGATCGCGCGGATAGACCAAGCCCGGAAGATCGGAGATTCGCTCGGCGGCGTGGTCGAAGTAGTAGCCAGGAACGTACCCGCTGGGCTTGGAGAGCCGGTGTTCGACAAGCTCGACGCCGACCTGGCGAAGGCGATGCTCTCGCTGCCGGCGTGCAAGGGCTTCGAAGTCGGCTCCGGTTTTCAGGGCATCAGTCTTACGGGCTCGAAGCACAACGACGAGTTCTATACCGATCAGGGGCGTGTGCGCACGCGGTCGAATAATTCGGGGGGAATCCAGGGCGGAGTGAGCAACGGCGAGAATATCGTGACCCGAGCGGCGTTCAAGCCCACGGCCACGATAAATTCCGATCAGGAGACGGTCGACGAGTCAGGCGCGGCTGCGGTGATGAGGGGGCGCGGACGGCATGATCCTTGCGTTGTCCCGCGCGCCGTGCCCATCGTCGAAGCCATGATGGCGCTTGTGCTGGCCGACCACGCCCTGCGGCAGCGCGCGCAGACGGGATCGGTCGGACCGGTGGACCTGGAAAACCCGGTCTGAGGCGCTCCAAGCGACATAAAGGACGACTCGAATTGGCGGGACTTGCCACTAGGCTGGGCAAGAAATGCTGCACCGCCTGACCGAATTACTCACGCTGCGGTGTGGTTGGCTGTCGTCGATCGCCTCCCGAGAGACCGCATCTACACGGCGGCGATTGGTTCGGTGTTCCCCGATCTGAGCGATGCGTTCATGGCTTCGACGAGAGCGACCGATTCGATGAAGACCGCGTGTTCCAGCGGCTCGATTCTCGACCGCGCCATTTCGACCGCGATGCCGAGTCCGTCGGGATAGAGTCTGGACGCGTCGGGCACTTGGGAATGATGTCCATTTGGCCCGTACAGCGATATGTGAAACACGTAGGATGCGTTGCCGAGTACGTTGACGGTGGCGGACCGGTCGTCGGGCCAGACGACGGTGGCCGAGGTGTTGCCGCCGTGTGTCGAACAACGAACGCGTTCTGCTCCCGGCCCCATGAATTCCAGCGCCAGCTCGGCGGCATGGATTCCGTAGAAAATAAGGCCGCCGTACTCGTTTTCGAGCTGTCCGGGTCCGGTGAATTCGCCGAACGTGAACCTGCCCAACGACTCGAGCTGGTCGTCCTTCATCCGCTTCACCGCCGAGGCGGTCCGGTAGGTGGAAAACGAAGTTATCGGCGCTCCGTGTTTGTGGGCAAGCCCGGAGATTGCCCGCGCATCTTCTAGCGAGTTAGCGAAAGGCTTGTCGACAAACGTCGCAACGCCGGCCTCGAGAAACGGACGGGCTTGCTCGAGATGCAACGCGCCGTCTCGGGCCATGACGATAGCAAGATCGATATGGCCGATAAGGTCTTCCTTTCGGTCGGCCACGAGCTGGATGCCGAATCTTTCGGAGAGGCTCCAGTTACGCTCCGAATCCTCGCCCCAGACGCCAACGACCCGAGCACCGTCGACTCGATTTCCGGCAGCGCTCCCGCCGGGAAGATTGCAAAGCTCGGAGAAGCGGTCGGCGTGCGAGCTATCCGGCCATATCAGGCCGATTCGAACCTCGTCCATTGGTCTACCCCAAGATGAGTCGGCGACGGATGTGGAGTCACGGTAGCAGTTTTCGATTACCGCGCCGAAAGCGCCCGATCCCTCCGTCGTGACTAGAGTACAGATGACCTAAGTGAAAAACGAGCTACTTTCTACAATAATCATATTGAGTAGTCGGTGCGTTGCGGCTCAGGCGGTGCGCGGTGAAAGTTGGACGGCTCGTAGTTGGCGCAAACGGCTCCCCGCGGAGCGGGAATGGCGGGTACGGCTCGTCCTTCAGACAGCCATTCGCCGGAAGGGGCACTGCCCCTCGCCTGATCTGGCGTCCTGGCGCGACCACTTGACGCATTGCCGGGTAGATTCGAAGTGAACACCGAAGCGGTTGGGCAACCGGCTGAGACCCGCACCGTCAGCCCGTGGTTTCTGGCGCGAATCAGTCTGTTTTGGGTCGGTCTCTCCACGATGTGGGGCGGCCTCAACATCGTCTATTTCCCCGACCGGGTTGAGTCGCTGGTAGGCACCGAGAACAAGGGAACCTTTCTCGGACTTCTTCTGTTCAGCGGGTTGCTGGTGGCCGTAGTGGTTCAACCTCTAATGGGAGCGGTGAGCGACCGTTCGACGTTTCGGATTGGCCGGAGGCGGCCGTACATGGTCGCCGGTTCGCTGCTGAGCGCGGCGTTCCTGTTTTTGATCGCGGCGGCCGGGACGTTTCCGCTTCTCTTCGCCGCGTTCATTCTGTTGCAGATTTCCGCGAACGGCGCTCATGGGCCTTATCAGGGTGTGATACCGGACCTGACGCCATTGAGACAGCGCGGGCGCGCTTCCGGCTTTTTCGGGCTGGCCAACCTGATAGGGACAGTTATCGGCGCCCTGGTTGGAGGCTTCTTTCTAGACCGCGGGCAGCCCGAGGTCTATCTCGTAGTCGCGGCTATCGTTCTCACCACGGTTGCGATAGTTTCCGCGCTTAGCACTCCAGAGAGTCCGCCGCCGCCCGCCGAGGAACGGCGCTCCGTTATGGAAGAGCTCAAGACGCGGGCGAATGAGCTACGGTCGCGGCCCGGATTTGGGTGGCTGATGCTGTCGCGGCTTTTCTTTTTTATGGGGCTTCTGGCGGCGGATAACATCCTTCTGTTCACGGTGCGGGAGCGCCTTGGAATCGAACCGGCGGGAGGGCCGACGTCGGCGGTGCTGGGCGTGCTCCTCATAGTCGCCGCCGCCACTTCCGTTCCAGCCGGATGGATCTCCGATCGGTTCGGTCGGCGGCGGCTGGTGTTCGCAGCGTGCGGCTTTGGGGTTTTGGCGTCGCTGATCCTGATGTTTACTTTCAGCTACGCACAGCTTGTGTTGGCGATGATCGTGATGGGACTGGCGGTCGGGATGTTCACCGCCGCGGACTGGGCGTTGGCGATAGACCTGATACCCGACCGGCGGGCGCCGGGTCTCTACATGGGTTTGACCAATTTGGCCACCGCCGGCGGCGACGCCGTGTCGACTCTGACCGCGGGCTTGCTGCTCGACGTTTTCAACCGGATCCAGCCGCTGCTCGGATACACCGCCGTATTCGGAGTGATGGCCGCCTATTTCGCGATAAGCGGACTGGTGCTCCTGCGCGTGCCGCTAGCGGCTCGTGCGTGAAACATGCCGGTCGAGCGAATTCCGCCCGGCCGCCGCCGGGTATCTTCACTTCGCCGAATCCGAGCAGATTTCAAGCCGCTTCGAGGTGAGCCAGGGCCTTCGCGTAGCTATGCTGCTTGACATAATGCCTGAGCGATCTCTCGCTCAGGGGCAGGGCGGCTCCAAGAGCGTCGATCTGCTCGATAAGCTCCCGAAAACGGGACTTCCGAGCTTCTGGCTCAGAATCGGGAGCGTGCTCGAGTAACTGCGTTAGCTCGCGCAGGGCCTGTGTCAATTCGCCTAGCGAGTCAGAGTTTTGGTATTGGGACATTTCCAAGCTTTAGCGACTGTGGAGGCCGTGGAGCTGATCAATGGTAACGAAGGGTGACCGAGTTTGCCCCTTCGCCGGCGGACGCGGCGCGCGAACTGCCGCAAGCGGCCCATGATCGCTCGAATTCTGGGTCTGCTCCGAACCGCCCGGAATCGTGGGCGGCAGGCTTGGTCAGATTGTTGAATTGCTGTCCGAACGGCCTGGCCCAAGAGGCAGGAGATTTGGCATCGTATTGAGCGTTGCAAGGACTACCGCCACGTGTCACCGGGCATGATTCGCAACATAAACTCGTCGAACATCGGAACGGTAAAGGCCGTGTCGCCATGTCCCGGACTCCATACCATGCCTTTGCCGATCAATTGGCCGCGAGTTGGGGACAAAGAAGTGACTGGGCGATCTAGAATGTTGGCAATGTCACCGGAACGATGGGGCCCTGGGCCGAGTTCGGCCATCGCTCGGACATATTTCTTTTCCGCGGGAGTTAGTCTGTCGAACCTGACTAGAAAGAAGCTCTGATCGAGAGCGGCTGTCGCCAGACGGGAAGCGACTTCCAGATCGGAAACCGTTATCGGAGAACGTTCGGCGACATCCCATGAGTGCTTTCCCCACTCCTGCAGGAAGTAGGGATAGCATTGAGTTTTGGAAATGATCGCATCGAGCGCCGGAGAATGTATCTCCACTCCCTCCTCGCTAGCGGGTTTTGCAATCGCCAGCCTGGCGTCTTCTGGGGAAAGCGCTCCGATTTCGGGGAACTCGAATAGTCTCTCAGCATAGGACTTCGCATTTCCCATGCGGCCTCGCACTTGGGGCAGACCCGCCCCAACCATAATCACGGGAAGCTGCCGCTGGGATGTACGGTGCAGTGCCATGATCAATGCCGCGAGTTGAGCCTTTCTCACGTACTGGATCTCATCCAGGAAGAGCGCGACGCAAGTTTCACCCGCCTCAGCGGCGTCGCCGACGGCTTGCAGCAGGTCCTGCAAGTCGGTCTCTAGGTCTCCGCTGTCCGCCAGGCCGGGTTCCGCGTCGAAGTCCAGGCCGACCTCGATGTCCTGATACTTGAACTTGAGCGCTTCGACAAATCCCTTGAGTCCTCTGAGACCGCGTTGCCCCCAGGATTTCGCAGCCTCTATGTTCGAGAGTTTGAGCAATGCCAAACGCAGCGACGGCGCCAATATCGAGGGTAGAGAACGATCCTCAGAAGCCTCGATTTGCAGGGCGCAGATTCCGCTTGCTTCGGCGTCCTTGCGGATTTGGTCCAGGAGCACCGTCTTGCCGACACCCCGTAGACCAACCATGATCAGGCTCTTGCTGGGACGCCCTATCCTGGTCCGCTCCAATGCGATTCGCGCGTTCTCGCGGAGGTCGTCGCGGCCGGCCAGCTCTGGAGGCGGCGTGCCCGCTCCAGGTGCGTATGGATTGCGAATGGGGTTCATGAGACCATTTTATACGGAAATTAGGTGGTTTATAGAAAATCGATAAGATCGCTAACTTTTGTATAACTCACTGGCAGGGTACTCGCTGAGGCCGGCGCGTGGTTGTGCGCTCACATCCAAGAACCCAAAAAAATACAGCATCGGCTGCCTGCGCCTTCCGGGGGAGTGGCGGACAATCGTGTTAGAATCGCTATTCGGCAAGCCGCCGACTTCCCTGTAGGAACTCACACCACAGTCATGCCAAAGATGAAAACGCACAAAGCAGCCGCCAAGCGCATCCGCGTCACTCGCCGCGGCAAACTGATTCATGCAAAGGGATCGGTTGGTCATCTGAAGACAAAGAAGCGGCGTCGGACGCGGAAGGCGTCGACCAAGCGATTCACTCTATCGCCCGCTTTTGCAAAACGAGTGCGAGCGCTGCTGCGCGGCGGCTAAGGAAGGCGGAGTCTCAGGATGTCGCGGGTCAAGTCTTCGGTAGCGTCGCGCAGGCGGCGCAAAAAGGTATTGCGTGCAGCTTCGGGGCGCAAGGGCGCCAAGAGCCGTCTGTACAAAGTCGCTCACGAAGCGCAGCTTCACGCGCTGGACTACGCCTATCGCGGCCGCCGGCTTCGCAAGCGGCAAATGCGGCGGTTGTGGATCATACGCATCAACGCGGCGGCTCGTCAGCGCGGCCTGACATACGGTCAATTTATGGCCGGTTTGCGTAAGGCGAACGTCGAAGTGGACCGGAAGATGCTTGCCGAGTTAGCCGTCAATGACATCGGGGCGTTCGGCAAGCTGGCGGACACCGCCAAGGCTGTGGCCGCCTAGCGGGACGTCCCGGCGCTTGCTCGAAATACGTGGGCCGCGAACTGTAGCTAAGCTTTAGACTGGTCGCCGCGCTCACGCCTTGGCCGCATTCCAACGGAGGACTCTCTCCTGCAAGACGAGATTGACGCCCTAGTAGCAACGGCTCTGGACCAGCTCAATGACCTCCAGCTGGGCCAGCTAGACAATTGGCGCAGGAACTACCTGGGCCGCGGGGGCCGGTTGAATGCGCTGCTGAGATCGATCGGATCGCTTCCTGCCACCGAAAGGCCGCTGGCCGGCAAGGCGGCCAACGAGGCTCGCAAAAAGCTGGAGACCGCGTTAAAGGGGCGGGAAGCGGCGCTGTCGGCGGCGCGCGAGAGCGACGTCGAACAAATAGACGTGACCATTCCCGGCTACCGCCGGAGCGTCGGCGGGCTGCATCCGACAACGCAAACGCTAAGGGACATTGCGAGGGTGTTGGCGCCGCTCGGCTTTCGCGTCGTGGACACGCCCGAAGTGGAGTGGGACGAATACAACTTCGAGAAGCTGAACATCCCTCCGGACCACCCCGCGCGAGATATGTGGGACACGTTTTTTGTCAAGAACGAAGCACGTCCCGGCGAAATGTTGCTGCGCACGCATACGTCCCCCGCCCAGATTCGCGTGATGGAGCAGATACGGCCGCCGGTACGGGTCCTGGCGATGGGCAGGTGCTATAGATATGAAGACGTGGACGCCTCGCATGAGTCGATCTTCTATCAGGTAGAAGGGCTGGCGGTGGACTCGTGTATAACGATGTCCGATTTGCGCGGCGTGCTCGAGTATTTCGCGCGGACGCTGTTCGGCCGTGACAGAGAGATCAGAATCCGCGGCAGCTTCTTCCCGTTTACCGAGCCAAGCTGCGAGGCCGACATGTCGTGTCACGTTTGCGCCGGCAAGGGTTGCCGTGTGTGCGGCGGCACAGGCTGGATTGAGATTCTCGGCGCGGGGATGGTGCATCCCGAAGTTCTGCGCGGGGTCGGCTACGATCCCGACAAATACTCAGGATTTGCGTTCGGCATGGGCGCCGAGCGGATTGCGATGTTGCGCTACGGCATAGACGACATTCGCAACTTCTACCGAAATGATCTCCGTTTTCTGCGTCAGTTCAACTGACGGGGCCGCCTGATGCTCGTACCGATTCGCTGGCTTCGAGATTACGTGGAGATTGACGCGCCCACGGAAGAGCTGGCCGCCCGTATAAACGACTCCGGAGTGGAAGTCGGGTCCGTATCGACCGTGGGCGCGCACTGGGAGCCGGACAAGATCGTGGTGGGAGAGATAACCAGAATCGATCCTCACCCCAACGCCGATCGGCTGACTCTGCCGACCGTCAAGACCAGCAATGGCGAATTTCAGATAGTCACTGGCGCATCAAATATCAAGGCCGGCGACAAGGTTCCGTTCGCTTTGGAAGGGGCGAGCCTCGTCGATCCCAGGAAGAACGACGGGAGTCTGATGAAACTCCAGGGCGCATCCATCCGAGGGGTCGAGAGCCGGGGGATGGTGTGCTCGCCGCTTGAGTTGGGGCTGTCCGACGACCACGAGGGAATAATGATCTTGCCGGAAGATGCTCCCGTCGGTGCGCCTCTCGTCGATTTCATGGGAGGCGACGTAATCGAGTTGGACATGAAACCGCACAGGGCTGACTGTCTGGCGATGCTCGGGGTGGCGCGGCAGGTTGCCGCCCTCTACGGCCGCTCGATCGTGGAACCGGATGCCGGCCGCGGACGCGACGATCGTTCGGTGCTGCCGGGTCTCAAGATCGAGATCGACGATCCCGATCTGTGCGCTCGCTACTCAGCCGCTTACTTGTGCGGCGTTGCCGTTGGCGAGTCGCCGGTGTGGTTGCGAACACGGCTCGAGCAGGCTGGCATCAGGCCAATTAACAACATTGTGGACGTAACCAACTTCGTGATGCTTGAAACCGGTCAGCCGCTGCACGCGTTCGACTGGGCGAAATTGAAGGGGAACTTCATAGGAGTGCGGTCGGCGCGGGACGGCGAATTGCTAACGACGCTGGATGGTCAGGAGCGCAAGCTGGACCCGGAGAACCTGCTGATCGTCGACGGTCGGGGGCCGGTCGCTCTGGCGGGTGTGATGGGCGGACTGGAAACCGAGATTACGGACGAAACGACCGAGATATTGTTGGAATCGGCGAACTTCGCGCAAACCAGCATTCGCCGCACCTCGCGCGGCATGGACCTTCGAAGCGAGGCGTCGCGCCGCTTCGAACAGCGGCTTTCGCCAGAGACTACGGATCATGCGCTGAGAAGAGCCGTTCAACTTGCCGAGGAGATCGGCGCGGCCAGAGGGGGCGATCTGTGGGAGGACTCGTATCCCAGACCACGCGAGATCCCGACCATAGACTTTCCGCTTACCGAGATCCCGCGGCTTCTCGGAATCGACTATCCGGAAGACGGCGTGATCGACGCGCTCTCCCGCGCCGGGTTCGGCGTCGAGAAATCGGGGCAGGATTCGCTGCGAGTCACACCGCCGTACTGGCGGGGCGACGTGACGATGAAGGCCGATCTGGTTGAAGAAGTCGTGAGCATTGTCGGCTACGACACGATTCCCTCGACGCTTCCGACGGGTGGAGTTACGGATGTGGTGCCTGGGGAGCTGAACCTGCGGGAAGAGGCGCTGCGCGACGTACTAGCGGCGGCGGGTTTTCAGGAAGCCATTACCTACACGCCCACCAGCAGGGAGCGAATGGCCATACTGGTTCCCGACCGGACGGACGACGGCGCGTTCGACGATTTGGGCAGAGAGCTGGCCGATCTGCTCTTGTGCGTCTCGGTCGATCCTATTGAGCTCGTCAACCCGCTTCGATCCGGTCAGAACGTGATGCGAACCACGGCGCTGCCGTCGCTTCTGGAGGTTCTTTCGGCAAATCTCCGTTTCACAAAGCGCGACGCGGCGCTATTTGAGATTGGCCCGATATTCCTGCCGCGCGGTGACGACCTGCCGGACGAGCGGCGGGTCTTGACGGTGATTTCGGGAGCGCTGCGGTCGGAGCTTGGATGGGACGATTCGCGCGAAGTTGACTTTTTCGCGATCAAGGGAGTCGCGGAGCTTGTCGTCGGCGGGCTGGGCATTTCGGAGTCTTGTTACGCGCCGTTTCGCCATCCGGCTTTCAGACCCGGAGCTTGCGCGGCGATAGTTGCCGGCGGTCGTCTGATAGGCGCGGTCGGCGAGGTCAGCCCGGTCGTCAGGGCGATGATCGATATTGACGAAACCGCCTGGGCGTTTGTGCTCGATCTTTCTCGGAGCTTCGACTCGGCCGCCGAGGTGAGTACCTACCGGAGCCTTCCCCGATTCCCGGCCATCGTCCAGGACCTGTCGATAGTCGTGGGCGCCGACGCATCTTCGGCGGACATCGTCGCGACGATTAGCAAGGCCGGAAAGGCGCTCGTGGACGACGTGAGGATGGTGGACCACTACCGTGGCGAGCAGGTCCCGGAGGGCAAGCGAGGCCTGACGTATTCGATCACCTACCGCTCCCCCGACAGAACGTTGGTCGACCGGGAAGCCGCCGCCTGCCATCAGCGCATACTCAGGGCGCTACAGGCCCGCTTCGGCGCAAGGCTGAGGGCCTAGATAGAACCTCCCGCGCTCGGATCCGTTCGCATTTAACATGTTCGATTCTCTAAATGCGCCTTCTTTTTCTATAGCTCGCTGGGGCATAGCTGGATGACCTTGATATCGTAGTCGCGTAACCGCTCTTCCCACCTTACCCAACCGCGAAGGTTATCCGTCGCGTTGACGATTGGCGGATTCTCGAGATGTTTGTCAGCGACTGCGACGAACTTCTTGTCGTCATTGTCCGTGACTATTTCATCGAGGTGCGTCCGCAGTACCGCAATGCCGTCTTGGAAGTCCACGTGCACATAATCAACGCGGTTACTCGACACGAGAAGGCCGAGGAGATCGCGCGTAGGATCCTGATAGGAATAACGCGGCTTCTTATATTCGCAAAATATGTGGCCAGAATCGTCTACGACCAGGATGCTGGCGCTTACTCGGAAAGCCTCGACATAATCCATGACTGTTTGTCGTGAGCTCTGACTAATGTGTGAGGCGTGTCCCGCGTTGGCTCGCCAGACATTCGTATCGACGACCAGAAAGTCCGGGATCGGTCTATCAGCCGCCAGACTTCACACTCGCTTTTGCTATCGCCATGCGTTCGGTGAACGTGTCACCAAAGAAATCATGCGGCCAGTTCTCAATTGAGCCATTGGGATTTACTTCGAGCGGTTCGAGCACCGAACGATTGTCTTGAAGAGAGCAGAAATATAGCTTGACATCGTCGGTTGTGAGTGATGAGTCAGATCCGTTTGACTCGGCCAGGCGGCGCTGCAAGCGGGCCAGCATGTACTCGCTGTGACTTTCGAACACTATCTGAATGTCGCGCTGCTTGGCTGCGAAGATGAAGAAGTCGACGAGGTCCATCTGTATCTTGGGGTGTAGATGAATCTCCGGATGCTCGAGCAATACCGTAGATCCGCGCGGGGCGTTCAGAAGCGCTACTACAACCGGAAGCACTTGCGAAACGCCAAACCCCACGTCCGCCAGGTTTGCTTTGTAACCGGTTACGTTGGGTGGATTTAACCTGAACTCCCAAATTCGGGCACCTTTTCCGACTCTGCTCAAGTCGATGTTTCCGGCAACGCCCAATTTGCGAAGCCACTCTTGAACACTCTCCATGCTTAGTTGACTTTCGGTTTGTGAGTCGTTGCTTGAACGGGTTCGCTTTCTCGATGGACGATCGCCAAATTGGCCGGCAAGCAAGATTTGTATGGCCGACTCGCCACGCTGCCCGACGGTTGCCGGCAGTGTCCCGGTCCACTGGTAATTCCTGTGGGGGTATTCGCGGAGAGGCCCCAGGTAGTAAACACGTCGTAGAAACGCGTCGACGCGAGAAAGGCGGCGAAAGAGCAATTCGTCGATTGACAATGGTATTGAATGATCATTAGAGCCTAGCGCATCGACTGCTTCGACCAAGTCGTAGACAACTGCATTCGGGATTCGGAATACGCTATAAGGCTCATATCGTAGAAGTGAAGGCAAATCGATTTTGATGTCGCGTCCCGATCTCAAGCGCACTCCGTGTGCCACTGATCTAGGCGATGGACGTGACAATTCGATTTCCAGGTCGTCTTCAAAGGCTTTGGGTACCCTGGCGCGATGGATACTTGGGAGCTTTCCCAAAATGTACTTCAGTCGATTAACTCTCACTCGCTCTTGGTTGCCAGACTTCGCTGCCGAGAGTTGGATATCAAGCGAACAGTCGCGGCGTTCCCTATCAGCAGGTCGCCGCGCCACGCTAGCGTTATTGATATCTGACCAAGTCATACCGAGCGATAGTTTTCTTGTCCGGTCTCGTTGGTTGATTATGTCTTGGTAGCTGCCGAAATCGGCGTAATCACGACGAGAACCGCCAAAGTTCAAAATCAGACCTGGCTCCCGCACCTCGGAAGTCTGCTTCAAAAGGAGCAATGTCTGCAAGATGGCGCTCTTGCCGGAACTATTGGGCCCGAAGAGTCCAGTTATTCGGCCGAAGTCGATATGGTTGTCCCCGGCCCATGATTTGAAGTTGGAGAATCTAAGTTGTGTAAGCAACACTCAGGCCCTATCAACGCGCCGAGCCGATCTCGACAAGGTTGAACACAATTCTATGAGACCAGCTTTTGGATCGTCGATGCTTCTCGTCGCGTGAATATGTCGGACTGTTTTGACGACCGTGACAGCGTCGAGGCGTGGGACTCGGCGGCGGAGGCGTGGGAGGAATTCGTCGAGTCGGGAGCGGACTACTATCGCACCGAAGTGCACGGCCCGGCGCTACTGGCAGTGTGCGGCGACGTGAATGGACTCCGCGTCCTGGACGTTGGCTGCGGGCAGGGATGGTTTTCCAGGCAGTTGGCCCTCAAGGGCGCTCATGTGGCGGGAATAGACATCTCGGAACGGCAGATAGCTAACGCGATCAAGCATGAAGAACGCACTCCGCTAGGAATCGAGTATCGGGTTGGGAACGCCGGAAAGTCATCGGGACTGTGGGAGTCCGGCTCTTTCGATCTGGCGACCGGCTGCATGTCATTTCAGGACATGGCGGACGTTGGCGCGGCGTTTGCAACGGTTCGGGAGCTGCTGGTAGAGAAGGGACGGCTGGTCATCTCCGTACTGCATCCGGCAACGGATACGCCCCACCGCGAGTGGGAGCTGGACGGCGCAGGGCGGAAGCGCGCGCGAAAGATCGACCGGTACTTCGATACGGGTCCGAGGACGTTTAACTGGTCTATGGAGAGGCTTACGTACCACTGGGAGAGTCCAGCGTGGCGAAGAACGTTAAGTGAGTGGAGCGAGCTTATCGGAAATGCCGGGTTCGTCATCAGCCGGCTGGACGAGCCCCGGCCGACTCAAAAGCAGATCGCGCGGCAGCCCGATCTTGAAGACGCCTCTCGCTTGCCGATGTTTCTCATATTCGACCTGATCCGGGAGGAAGGTTCTTAACCTGTTCCGGCGCGAGGCTTGCTATCACGGCCGGCGTGAGTCGATAGAGTCTTCATGACCCCTGCGGTTGCTAGAATTCCTGCGTTCCAAAAACTTATTACCGCGATCGCGCATCGGAGGCGCCGTGCCCCGACTGTTTGGCAGAGACTACACAAGGGACGAATTTCTCCGGCGGGTGGGCCAGGCGTCGCAAGTGGGCGGCGTCCGCGAATACCGGATACAGGGCGGTCCGGCCGACGGGGTCCACGCCGCCGACGTATACACCGGCAGCGGACTTCGGTTTACGGTGCTGCCGGGTCGGGGAATGGACATAAGTCACGCTTCGTACAAGGGAATTCCGCTGTGCTGGATATCGCCGGCGGGAGAGGTGTCCCCCTGGTCGTACGAACCCGAGGGTCTGGGATGGCTGAGGACGTTTGCCGGCGGTCTCCTGACCACATGCGGGCTAACTCACATCCACTTTCCCGAGGTTGTGGGCGACAAGAGCTACGGTCTGCACGGTCGGGCCTCGACGCTGGTTGCCTCGAACGTGCAGGCGGGTGGTGAGTGGAAAGGTGACGAGTACCGGCTGTGGGTGTCGGGCCGGACCATGGAGTCGGCGCTGTTCGACGAACAGATGGAGCTTCAGCGGACGGTGTCGTCGGAGTTGGGATCGGCCAGTTTACGGATCGAAGACGTGGTTACCAACGTCGGATTCCGGGAAACGCCGCAGGTGATGCTCTATCACATCAACATGGGATTCCCCGTGTTGGGTCCCGATGCCGAGCTGGTTTTGCCGAGCTTGCACGCCATGCCGGGCGATATCAATCCGCCGGACGACAGGGAAGGGCCCTATACGTTTCCCGAACCGCGAGCGGACTACCCCAACACCGTATTCGACCACCAACCCCTGGCCGATGAGAACGGCATGGTTCACGCGGCGCTGATTAACGAGAATCTCGGCTCCGATCCGCTTGGCGTGCGCATCTCCTACCGGCAGGCGGAGCTGCCGCATCTCAACGAGTGGAAGATGTTGGGGCTGGGCGAATACGTGCTCGGCGTGGAGCCGGCCAGCACGGCCTTCGGCACCCGCGAAGAGATGCTCCAGTCCGGAGGCATGAAGCTCCTCGCGCCGGGAGAATCCGTCCGCTACCTGGTTGAGATCGGTGTTCTGGACGGTGAGTCCGAAGTCTCGGAATTCAAGAACCGGGTGAAGGCGGTGCGCGACGCCGCGTGACCCCGGCGCGGCGAAAAGGGGTGCGCCCGACCACGCAGAAACGATTCGGGTCCGTTTTTCAGATTGCGACTCGATGGGCGTGGCGCACCATTCGAACTACTTCCGGTGGCTCGAAGAGGCGCGTTTAGGGTTTCTGCGCGACGGCGGGTGGCCGTATACGGAGATCGAAAAGTGCGGAATCCACATGCCCGTATTCGAGTGCGCGTGCCGGTTTGTCTCGGCGGTTCGGTCCGAGGACCTGATCGAGGTTCTCCTTTGGGTCAAGCTGGTTACGCGAGCGCGTATCGAGTTCGAGTATGAGATATCGATAGCCGGTTCGGAAACGCTCGCGGCCTCGGCAACTACCAGTCATGCCTACGTGGACGATAACGGCCGACCGGCGAGGCTGGATGCCAGGTCGGAGTTATGGCTATGGCTCAGCCGGCAGAACGCCGTATAGCGCCGCACGGGTTCTGCGGGTTAGGGCAAGTACGGTTGGCGCGGGCGGGATGCGCTAACCGGTACCTCTCGCCAGCGTGTCGATCGTTGCGTCTCGCGCCGGCGCTGGCGGCTGATAGCGCTCGACCTCAAACCTGGCCTCGTCCTTACGCGCCAGCGCCAGATCGTAGGCGGTCTGGCGGCGCAGCCGGAACTCGGCGGTGGACCAGTCGACCTTCCCAAGCCGAATCGCCATCTCCACCGAAATTGCGGCGTGGCCGTTCAGCCCTCGCGAGAGGGTGTGGCGCGCCGCGCCTAGGACCTTCGTCGCTTCGGTGACGCTAAGGCCAAGCGGCTCCAGAAAATTCTGACGAAGGCTTCGGCCAGGATGTGGAGGATTCATCATGGTTATTGGTTCCATCGTTAATTGTAGTGATGGTCGACCGCGAGGATGCCGCGCCAGGGCTAGGCAGCGCTCATCACGCGGCCGGATTGCCAGACAGTTTCGGGGCGGCTCAGGGCCAGGAGATCATCGGTCGGATCGTCTGCCAGCAGAACAAGGTCAGCGGCCTTGCCGGGTTCGATAGTTCCGACGTCGTCGGAGATTCCGAGAAGTTCAGCCGCCTGACTCGTAGCCGACGCGAGCGCCATCGAAGGACTCATGCCGCGCTTAACGTAAACCGCCAGTTCTCGCGCCAGGGTTGCGCCGGTATGTCTGACGAACTGTATTCCCATGTCGGACCCAGCCGCGATCCTGACTCCCGCCGCAAGGGCGGCGTCGACGTGCTTGTAAAACACTGGCCTGAGAGCCTCAACCTTTTCGCGGGCCCAGTCCGGTAGCGCCGGATGCGCGATGTTCCGACCCACGAAATACAACGTTGCGACCGTGGGTACTAGCCACGTGCCAGTGCGGGCCATTAGCTCTGCCGTGGGAGCGTCGATAAAGGTGCCGTGTTCGATGGAGGTGATCCCCGCCTCGATGGAGTTTCGGACCGCTTCGGCGCTGTGGGCGTGGGCGGCGCACGGCACTCCCGCCGCCGCGGCTTCTTCGACGACGGCCCGAAGCTGATCGCTCGAATACTGAACGCTTGTCGGGTCGCTCGTGGGCGTCATCACGCCGCCGCTCGCCATGATCTTAACGAAGCGCGCGCCCGATTGAACTTGACTTCTGGCCGCCCGGCGAAGGGCGTCTATCGAGTCGGCTTCGACGCCCAGGAAGTATCCATGTCCGCCGGACGTGGTGATGTTGGAAAATGCCGGAAGTATTCGAGGGGCGGGCAGATTTTCGGTATCGCAGTCCCGCAGCAACCGCGCCATCAGCGTATTAGGGGCCGCGATTTCACGAATAGTCGTCACCCCGGACCTGACCAGGCTCTCGGAATTGGCCCGCGCCCAGCCGAGCTTGGTTGCGTCGTCAGCTTGCATGAAATCTTCGATCGCGGTCGGCTCCGCGTTCAGGAACAGGTGTACGTGGCAGTCGATGAGACCGGGGACCAGATGCTTGCCGGTCGCGTCGACGCCCCTTTCGGCACTCGCCGCACCGACGCTGATGGACTCTATGCGGCCATCGGCGATAACCACGTTTCCGACAGACGGCGTAGACCCGGGCTTGCCGTCGTGGATCGTCACATTCGATACTGCGGTCGAGGTCATGGCTTTACCTGTTCTATCAGCGAAGCGGCCTCGCCGGGGTTTGTGACGATCTCGTCGGGCGAGTGAATGGCTTGGTCCAGAGAACGGCCATGTCCGTTGATCCAGATCGTGCCGATTCCGATGGACGCGGCTCCGGCGATGTCTGCTTGAAGCGAGTCGCCGATCATTACCGACTCGTCAGGTTGAGCGCCGGCAAGGTCGAGCGCGCGCTCGAATATTCGCGGATCGGGTTTCCGAATACCCAAGTCTTCACTTACGAGGATGTGATCCAGTTTGGAATCGACATCCATCAGCTTTATCTTGCCCCACTGCTCTTCCGAACGGCCGTTCGTAATCAGACAATTTTCAAAACTCGATGCGGAATCGAGCAGTCGCTCGGCTCCGGGCAGAAAGCGCACGCCTTCATAGTAGTGGCTGAAGTAGCCGTCGCGTATCTTGACCGGGAGGTCGTGGGCTTCGACGCCCGCGCGTTGCAGCGCAAGCTCCCAGCGCTGCTCGCGGGTAATCTCGTCCCACGCGTCGCGACGCATGAGGTCGCCAACTATGAACTCGTATTCGCGGTAAGTCGCCGCTGCCTGGTCGGCCGAAAGCCGGTGGCGCAGATCGTGAAGAGACTTGCCGTAGGCGCCGCGCATGTGGGCCGTCTCATCCAACAGCGTGTCATCCAGGTCGATGAATACTGCTCTTAGTTTTTCCGCTCGGAGAAAGCTGGACGCCAATTCGGATCTAGGCGGTTGGCACGGCGGTCAGCGCCGCGCTAAGCGGCTCTTCCGCCGTCGGAGAGCCGGATATAAATGGTTTTCAACGGGGGAGGGTCCAATGCCGTACGAATCCTGTCGTGGTCACGAGGGTAGATTATTTCTCAGCAGCCTAACGGCGCCATGCCCAGACCAGGCTATCCAGGCGCCTGCCGCCGGTCCTGCACGACGAAACCACCTCGCCGAAATGCACAAGTTATTATCGCACGTTGAAGTGGTTTCCAAGTGAGCCGACTATCGTAATGCTGCGGTGATCTCCGTGGAGAGAGTACGGCTGTAAGCGCGTTCGACACACACAAAGCGGTAAAGGAGCTGCGAGAAGCCGGTTTTGGGGAAGAACAGGCCGAAGCGATGGTTGCCACCGTCGGGCAGGCGGCCAATCAGAACGTCCGGAACTTCGCTACTAAAACCGATATTGCGATACTCAAGTCGGATATTGCGGTCATCAAGTCCGACGTTGATCTACTCAAGTCGGATGTTGGCGTCGTCAAGTCCGACATTGCGATCCCCAGGTCCGACATTGAAGGTCGGATAATGCGAATCACTCTATATTTTGTCATGGCGATGGTGGGAGTGATGGGAGCGAGCACGGCCTTTCTGGCGCTGTTTTTGGGGAATGGAGGCTAGTTGCCTGGTTTTGAGCGGTGTGACGCGAGAGGCCGACAAGCAGTCCCGTTTCGCACGCCGCAGGAACCCCCCGCCTGCTGCATGGGCGCGTTCCGGCCCGTTGGAATGCTGGACCCCGATTCCTACTTAGATGGTTTGCAGAGCGGTGAGCGCCGGGTTGGAGCCACCGACGGCTAGAGGCTGCGTTCGGTAAATACGGCGGGTTCCGGGGCGTCTTCCAGCGATCTCCGGTGAGCGTCGATGCCCACCTGCAATGCGTTCCAGGCTAGCGTGGCGCACTTGATCCGAACGGGATAGCGCCGTATTCCCTGCAAGGCTTCGAGATCCCCCAGCTCATCAGGGTCTATCTCGACCTCGCCCTTGAACATTCCTCTAATGATGTCCACCAAGTCCTCGGCTTCATTTAGCCGCTTCCCCTTGACCTGCTCCGTAAGCATCGACGCGGACGCCTGGCTGATGGAGCAGCCGTGGCCGTCGAACTTGATTTCGAGAATGGTGTCGCCGCCTAGCAGGACGGTCAGCTCGAGCTCGTCGCCGCAGAGGGGATTCTTGCCTTCGGCGCGGATATCCGGATGCTGGATCGTTCCGCGGTTCTTGGGCGACCTATAGTGGTCGAGGATTATTTCCCTGTATAGATCGTCGAGCATCTTAGTTGAAGAACTTCTGCGCCTTTCGGATCGCGTCCACGAGCGTATCGATCTCTTCCTCAAAATTGTAAATGTAGGCGCTGGCCCGGGCGGCGGAGCCAATGCCGAGCGCGGCCATCAGCGGCTGGGCGCAGTGGTGACCGGTCCGCACTGCCACACCCTCGCTGTCCAGAACCTGTCCCAAATCGTGAGAGTGGATGCCGTCGACGTTGAATGAGAAAACGGCGCCTTTGAGCGAGGCGTCGGTTGGCCCATAGAGCGTAAGACCGTCTATCTCCCGCAACCTCTCGATCGCGTATTCCGATATCTTGTGCTCGTGGGCCTCAATCCGGTCCATGCCCAGTCCGCTCAGGTAGTCCACCGCCGCCCCGAGTCCGATCGCGTCCGCGATGTTTGGCGTGCCCGCCTCGAATTTGTAGGGGAGGTCGTTCCAGGTCGCGCCTTGCATGGTTACGGTGGCGATCATGTCGCCTCCACTCAAGAAGGGGTCCATTCGGTCCAGCAGGTCTTCACGGGCGTAGAGGAAGCCGATCCCCGTGGGGCCGAGCATTTTGTGTCCGGTCACCGCGAAAAAGTCGACGTTGAGGTCGACAACGTTGACCGGAGCGTGCGGCGCGGACTGCGATCCGTCCACGAGCAGAACCGCGCCCACCGCGTGAGTCATTTCCGCGACGTCGGCAACCGGCGTAACGGTGCCGAGAACGTTGGATACGTGAGTTACCGCAACAAGCCTGGTGCGGCTTGTGATGAGCGATCTCAGTTCGTCAATATCGAATGGCGCGGCGTGGTCCCGCATGGGCAAATATCGAAACTCGGCGCCGGTGCTTTGGGCCGCAAGCTGCCACGGAACGATGTTGCTGTGGTGCTCCGTCTCGGTGGTAATTATCTCATCGCCGGGCTTTAAATACTTCCGCGCCCACCCGTGGGCGACCAGGTTTATGGCTTCGGTGCTGTTTTTCACAAAAACGATTTCGCGCTCCGACGCCGCGCCGAAAAAGGCGGCGATCTTGCCTCTCGCTTCCTCGTATCGCTCGGTAGCTTCCTGGCTGAGCGCGTGAATTCCCCGATGGACGTTTGAGTTGTATTGCTCGTAGTAACGGATCAACGCGTCGATGACAGATCTGGGCTTCTGCGAAGTGGCCGCGTTGTCCAGATAGACGAGTTTCTTGCCGTTGACGGTTTGATCCAGAACGGGGAAATCGCGGCGTACGGCCGTCACGTCAAGCGGTTTGATCCGGGCCTGCCTCGCTGTCGTCATTAGGAACGCCGCCCAAACGTCATTCCCGCAAAAAGCCTGCCCTTGGCTTGATTGGGGGCGGGAATCGAGGTCGGAACGCCAAACCTCCAAGGACGGAACGCCGTCCCACGCACGGTACGCCGTGCGCCGCATAGCGTTTCCGCCGGATTATCGTGGGTCTTGAGTTTTTCCGCCGCGGCCTTGCCGGCCATTGAAATTCCTCGAATCTAGGAGATCGTTACGATCAGGTCTTCGTCTTCAACCTCAATCGGAAAGCTCTCGACGGGAGAGGTGGCGGGCAGGTTCAGCGCTTTTCCCGTTCTCACGTCAAACTCTGATCCGTGAAGGGGGCACATGACGCGGTAGCCGTCAACGTCGCCCTCGGACAGCCACGCCTCGGCGTGAGAGCATGTGTTGGAGATGGCGTAGAACTCTCCATCTACGTTGAAGACGGCTACCATCTCGCCACCGGCGTTTGCCGCGATAACCGCGCCAGGCGGCACGCTGGCCGCCGCCCCGACGTTGTAGCGTCCACCGAATATCATCGGATCGACCTCAGACCCCAGCCCGGTCCATGACCGTAAGCTCAAGGGCGTCGCGTACCGGCTGACTGACCACGCGAGCCAAAACAGGCTCGAGGAATCCGCGAACTATCAGCTTTTCGGCTTCGGTCCGACTGAATCCGCGGGTACGGAGATAGTAGATCTCGTCGTCGTTCAGCCTTCCGACCGCGGCGCCGTGCTTGCACCTTACGTCGTTGGTTTTGATTTCCATTTTGGGTATCGAATCGGCTCTCGCCGCGTCGCTCATCAGAAGATTGTGGTTGGCCTGGTACGAGGTGCTCTGGCCGGCAGTTTCTTCGACCGTGATCATTCCGTGGTAGACCGACCGCGCGCGGTCCTGCAACACTCCCTTGAACATCAGATTGCTCTGGGTGTGATCGCCGATGTGGTGCTGGTGGGTTTCGTGATCGATGTGCTGACGGCCTTTGCAGATATAAAGTCCCCAAAGTTCGGAGTCCGAGCCGGGTTCGGGGAAAATTCCCTGAACGACGGTTTTGGTAAGGCCGCCACCCAGAGCGACTTCCGCGTAATTTAGCGTAGCGTCCCGTTCCAACACGGCCCGCCAGGAATTGAAGCCAACGTGGTGCATGCCCCAATTCTGAATCCCCAGATAATCGAGACGGGCGCCGGCTTGGAGTGATACCTCGACCATCGAACTGCTCATGGCCATCTGCGCCGCGGTGTCAGACCCGACTTCCTCGACTAGCTCCAGCCTCGAATTTGAACCGAGGATCACAAGCGTGTGGGCGAAGGTTGCAATGCCGGCGGTGCTCATTCGCGTCAGGCTGTGCAGCGGCAATTCCACTTCGACGCCGTCCGGGACGAAAACCAAAGTGCCGCTCGACCAAAGGGCCGTATGCAGCGACTCGAACTTGGCGAGAGAGGTTTCCGGTGCGCCGCTAAGGAAATACTGCTGGACGAGGTCCTCGTGTTTTCCGAGTCCGTCACGCAAGTCGCAGAGGACCACGCCCTTTTCCTCCAGCTTCTTGTCGAATGCGCGATCGCGGCTATGCCAGTCGACGTGAAGCAAACGGCCGGCGAACGCGTCGGCGGGGAGCAGGCTCGTGGCGGCGGGGACACGGTCGGATCCGTTATGGTCAAACGCGCTGAATGCGGCGGGATCAATGCCCCGCAGGTTGGTGCGGCGCCAGGTCTCGTCGGTATTTTTCGGCATGGGCAGGCGTTCATACTCTTCCCATGCGCGCAGCCGCAGCTCGAGCATCCACTTCGGCTCCGAACGAGCCGCGGATATTTCCTCTACAAGGGCGCCCGTTGGTCTCAGGGCGTCGACTTTAACCGACACGGCAGTCGCCCCCCATTACTCGAAATCACTGGTGTCTGGAAGCTCCGGCGCGAGCGGTCGACTAGCCGACCGCTCCTTCCATCTCGAGCTCGATGAGGCGGTTCAATTCCACCGCATATTCCATCGGCAACTCTTTGATGAATTCCTCCACGAAGCCGGTGACGATAATTGCTCTGGCCTTGACCTCCGACAGTCCCCTGCTCATCAAGTAGAAAAGCTCGTCGTCGCCGATCTTGCTGACCGTCGCCTCGTGACCGACCTGGGTGTCGTCTTCCTCGATCTCTATGTAGGGATAGGTGTCGGACCGGCACTCCTCGTCGAGAAGCAGGGCGTCGCAAACGACGAACGACTTGGCCCCCCGCGCGCCTTTTTCGACCTTGAGAAGACCGCGATAACTCGTTCGACCGGAGCCCTTGCTTATCGATTTGGACTTGATCGTCGAAGTGGTGTTCGGCGCCGCGTGCACGACCTTGCCTCCGGCGTCCTGATGCTGACCGTCGGCGGCGTATGCGACCGAGAGAATCTCGCCTCTCGCCCCCTCGCCCATGAGGTAGACCGATGGATACTTCATGGTCACCTTGCTGCCGATATTGCCGTCGATCCACTCGACCGAGGCGTTCTTGGCGGCGCTGGCGCGTTTCGTGACGAGGTTGTAGACGTTGTTGGACCAGTTCTGAATCGTGGTGTAGCGGATCCGCGCGTTATCGAACGCAACGAGCTCGACCACGGCCGAATGCAACGAGTTGGTAGCGTAGATTGGCGCCGTGCAGCCTTCTATGTAGTGCACGTCGGCGCCTTCGTCGGCGATGATCAGAGTCCGCTCGAATTGCCCCATACGCTCGGAGTTGATGCGGAAGTACGCCTGCAGAGGCATATCCACCTTCACCCCGGGTGGAACGTAGACGAAGCTTCCACCGCTCCACACTGCGGTGTTGAGCGCCGAAAATTTGTTGTCTCTGACCGGAATGAGCTGGGCGAAGTACTTCTTCACGAGGTCCGGGTGCTCGCGGAGGCCGTTGTCCATGTCGAGGAATATCACGCCCTGCTCTTCGAGGCTCTCGATTACGTTGTGATAGACGACTTCGGAGTCGTACTGCGCTCCGACTCCGGCGAGGAATTTCTGCTCCGCGTCGGGAATGCCCAGCCGGTCAAACGTGTTCTTGATGTACTCCGGAACGTCGTCCCAGTTGTCTTCGGCGCTGCCGGTGGTGGGTCTGACGTAGTAGTGCATGTCGTCGAAGTCGATGCCGTCGAGATCGGCGCCCCATTCCGGCATCGGCCGTTCCAAAAAGTGCTGGAGCCCGTCGAGTCGATACTCGAGCATCCATTCGGGCTCGCCCTTCATTTCCGATATCTGACGGACCACGCGCTCGTTTAGGCCCCTGTCGGTCTTGAAGGCCGCGGCTTCTTTATCGTGAAATCCGTACTTGTAGTCGAACTTAACGTCATAATCAGGCGCCTGAATCTTGACTGCCATGTTTGCTATACCCTTCCCGCTACTGGGGCGAGATATTCATCGTAGCCCCGCTCTTCCAGTTCCATTGCGAGCTCCTTGCCGCCCGACCGAACGATTCGACCGTCCACGAATACGTGGATGTAGTCCGGCTCTATGTACTTAAGAATCCTCTCATAGTGGGTAATTAGCAAAATCCCCATTTCCGGATTCATCAGGGCGTTCACGCCGCTGGAAACGGTGCGCAACGCGTCGATATCGAGCCCGGAATCGGTTTCGTCCAGGATCGCAAGCTCCGGCTCTAAAACCGCGAGCTGGAGAATCTCCGAACGCTTCTTCTCGCCTCCGGAAAAACCTTCGTTCAAATAACGTCTGGCGAAGGAGGGGTCCATCCCCACGAGTTCCATCTTCGACATCATCAGTTTTCGAAAATCGCGGACGCCGATTTCGTCGTCCTGTTCTCGCCGCGAATTGATCGCGGCTCGCAAGAAACCATGCAGCGGCACGCCGGATATCGACACGGGATATTGAAACGCCAGGAACATGCCCATCTTTGCGCGGACGTCTGGGTCTTCTTCGGTGACGTCTTTGCCTTTGAAGATGATCCGGCCGCCAAGGATCTCGCAGTCGGGACTTCCCATCAATGTATTCGCGAGCGTGCTCTTGCCCGATCCGTTCGGCCCCATCACCGCGTGCACCTCGCCTCGATGGACGGACAGGTTCACGCCTTTCAGGATTTCCTGCTCGGCACGGGAAACCCTCAAATTCTGTATCTGGAGAAAGTTCCGGTCAGTTCTATCCATTCGTGTTTGTAATTCGCCTTTTCTGATATGGATTACCGCAGCGGGGTTTGTTGATCCGCTTTCGGAAGGTGCGGCTTGCCAGGTTGGCTGGCCGGCTCCGCTCTTCCCGCCGGGGCCGCAAAAGCCCTGTAGTTTCCCTGTTTCAACAGTATCACCGCCGATCCGCATTTTCAAAATTTAGACAGTTAAAAGTGTAGAAAATAGAAAACGGCGCGCCGGCTGCGAACCGGCTTCGGTAAGAGGCTGATCAAATTGCGTTAGGGTGACCTCGAATCAGTTCCATTTCGCGTGTTCGATGCACCTGACGATGCCGTCTCCGACCGGGCTTCTGGACAACGTTAACAGCGCTTCAGGCGGCCAGAACAAATTGCGCCCCAATTGCCAGGACAAACTACCGTCTCTGATCTGCCGCCCTGTCGGAACTCAATTCATGAGTGACGACGTGCTTGCGCTATTCGAGTTCGAGCAAGCTGGCGATGAAATCAGGGTGGTGTCTGAGAGGCATTATCGACTCGTGACGCCGGATGCCCTGACCGACGAGGACCTAGTTAGTTATCGGCGGCGACTATCTGGTGAGACGTAACCGCGCGTAGGGCCGTTCGGGGCTTGCGTCCCCTTGGGATACTGACTGGCGGAGTTGTGGGCGAACGCGCGTGCACGTCTGGATCTGAGCGCTTACAACGCCCCCCGTCCGACGGCTTCGGGCCTCCGAACGGTCGGCCGACTCAGCCGCCGTCGGTTGCGCCGTGGTTCTCCATTATTTGGATGGCGGCGGGGTTGTAAGGGTCCTTGGCCAGATCGAGGGGGAGGGGTGTCGCCGCCGTTGTCTTTTGCGTCGATGTTTGCGCCGTGGTCGAACAGGGCCTGAGCGACTGCCGGATTGTCGTTGGTTGGCGGCGCCAGATGCAGGGGCGCTAGATCAGAATCCTTTCTGAGCAGCTTCCCGAGTCACTGCACCGCGTGCTTCGTTCGCACGATGGCTGTTGAGGAGTTTCGCGGAGGCTAGATTGCCGCGAGGATGATCCCGGTGACGATGCCCAGCGCGGCGAGCACAACGGCGACTCCCCCGCCGACCATCGCGCCCATTCGAATGATCAGCCGCTGCTCGATGTGCGCGATCTTCTGTTCGAGCCGTTCCTCAGTGTTAGCGATCTTCTGTTCGAGCCGCTCCTCCATGTGCTCGATGTCAGTGCGCAGGGCTGCGAGGTCGCCAGTAAGGTCAGTGTGCACGGCTGCGACGTCGCCTTTTGTGGCGAGGCTTGCGCCGATGTCCGCGGCGAAGATTGAGACGATGGCTTCGGCTTTGCTCTCGTCGAAGCCCGCGTTCTGGAGCCGCCGGGACGCTTTTAGTGTGTCGAACGCTACCGCCATGCTTTGATCGTACATGCCCGCCGCTGACAATCGCAATCCTTGGCCAATCGGACATAGAGGGCCTCGCCGCGCGGAGCGCGGCTCTAATCCGCTTATTGCGCCATGCCCGCCCAACAGCTTTTTGCTTCGGAGAGCTCGGCGGATTTAGCTGCTCTCGCTCGCGCCCTGATTCTCCAGTATTTGGATGGCGGCGGGGTTGTAGTGGTCCTTGGCCAGATCGAGGGGGGTATCTCCTCCGTTGTCTTTTGCGTCGATGTTTGCGCCGTGGTCGAGCAGGGCCTGTATCACTTCGGGATTGTGCGCGAATCTGGCGGCGACGTGCAGAGGCGTCCTGCCGTCGACGTCCCGCACGTCGGTGTTTGCGGCGCCGTCCAACAGCGCCTGGACAACCACCGGGTCTACTCTCGAGCGCGCCGCCCGGTGCAAGGGCGTGGCTCCGTCGCCGTCCTTGGCGTCGATGTCTGCGCCGTTGTCCAGCAAGGTCTGGATGACCGCCGGATTATGGTTCCACTGCGCCGCGTAGTGCAGGGGTGTTTCGCCAAAACCGGTCCTGGCGTGAAGGTTTGCGCCATGGTCGAGCAACGCCTGGACAACGGTCGGCCCCTGGCTATGCGCCGCCGCCAAATGCAGCGGCGTGTCGCCGAGCGCGCTCCTGGCCTCGATTGCCGCGCCGCGGTCGAGTAGAGCTTCTATTACGTTGACGTCATTAGTGAACCTGGCGGCTAGATGCAGCGGCGTCCTGCCGTCGGCGTCGCGCGCCTCGATGTTCGCGCCCTCGTCGAGCAAGGCCTGGAAAATGGCCGGATTTGCGTTCGTGGCTATCGCCAGAAGCAGGGGAGTGTTACCGAAGTTGTCGTTCGTCTCGAGGTTCGCGCCGTTATCGAACAGGGCTTTAAAGACCGGCGGGCTCGCTTGCGTGACTACGGCCAAAAGCAGGGGAGTATTGCCGAAGTTGTCTTTTGTTTCGAGGTCCGCGCCGTTGTCCAGAAGCGCCTGAATGACCGCCGGATTCTCGCTGTAGCGCGTCGCAAGATGCAGGGGCGTATTGCCGCCCGTGGCCGTCGCCTGGATATTTACGCCGCAGTCGAGTTGGGCGTGTAGGTCTTCTATGCCGGCATCGCGCCAGAAATCGCCGCTGAGCCAACGATCCGTTACTTCGCTCGGACAACCCGCGGCGCACGACGTAATCAGCAGGGAGGCGAAGCCGAGCAATCCGCGCGCCGCGAGACTCCAGTCCGACGGCTTGAGGGCCGGAATTGCGGGCAGGGCGGAGAACAGCATTTGAAATACGGCCGTAAGAGGCAAGCCTCAACGCGATGAGGCCTGATTCAGACAGTAATGGGACCGCCGCGCTTCCGCAATATTGGAGTCCCTGGATTCACAGACGAAGCGCAACACGTGCTCGAGCGTTGCCATGGGGATCGGCTACAAGCGGACTAACTCGGAAGAGCAGTGTTCCCGGGAATCAACCCGCCAGAAAGCCCCCGTCGACTGCCATCGCGTGCCCGGTTACGAACGAGGCCGCGTCGGAGCAGAGCCATGCGGCAGCTTCGGCGACCTCCTCCGGAGCGCCCAGCCGGCCGACCGGCTCGCTTCTGATGGCGTTGGCGACGTGGTCGGGATCGAGGGCGGTGAACCGGTCGACCATGGGCGTGTGCACGTAGCCGGGGCAGACCGCGTTGACGCGAATCCCCTGGCCGGCATATTCGAGCGCGGCGGTTTTTGTAAGCCCGACCACGCCGTGCTTGCTTGCCGTGTAGGGCGCGCTTGATTTGGCGCCAACCAGCCCGAGAATCGAAGCGTTGTTGACGATCGAGCCGCGTCGGCGCCCGGCCATTTGCTCGATCTCGTATTTCATGCACAGCCAGACGCTCTTGAGGTTGGCGGCGACGATGCGGTCCCAATCGTCCTCGGAGTAGTCCGCGGTGAGAGTATTGGCGATCGCTTCGACACCGGCGTTGTTGAACGCGCAGTCGATCGGGCCGAATCTGCCAAGGCACTCTTCGAACAGGCCCTTCACTTGCTCATGCTTTGAGACATCGGCGGCGATGAAAACCGCCTCGCCGCCGCATCGCAGCACCATTTCGACGGTTTCTTCGCCTTCGTTTTGGCGTCGGGCGGTCAGGACGAGCCGGGCTCCGTGGCGGGCGAAGACCAGCGCGGCGGCTCGACCGATTCCCGCGCTGGCTCCCGTAATAATCGCGATCCGACCAGTCAGCATTGCAGCCGTCCGTTGGGAGGGGGAATTGCGGTCAGCCGGCATTTACGAGCTACGTAGCCCGGAATTTCAGGATTAGACCAGATTTGGGGATCGTACGTGACGCCCGAGTTGATCGGAATCGTGAGCGCAGGCCTGGCGGTCCGAACCCGGCAATCGGCGCATGGCCGCGGTCGGATATCGAAAACCTGGGGTGGAAGCGCGGGCGGGTATCGACTGACGACGGATCGAAGCGGACGGGCTGGATCGGCGGGTTTCACGGATCGATCGGCGGCTCGGCGGCTCGGCGGGAGCGGGAGCTAATCTTCTGACGCGGCGAACTTTCGAACGACGTCCTCGTAGAGCGCGGCGCATTGCTCGACCTGCTTCAGCTCCACCCACTCGACGGGCGAATGCGCCTGCTCGATTGAACCGGGGCCCAGGATGACCGTCTCGATTCCGGCGGGAGCGAGCGCCGCCCCGTCGGTTCCGTAAGGCACGCCGCCGAGCGCGTTCGGCAGCCCCAGTTTTTGACACGCTGCCTGCACGTGGCGCACCAGCGGAGCGTTCGGGGCGGTGTCGACGCCGTCCTCGACGAGAAACGGGTCAAGGCATTCGACGTCGATCCAGGGTTCCCGTTGCATGAGTTCGCGCAGCTCCGACTGCACCGCCTCGAAAAACCTGGCGCCGCCCTCGCCGGGAAGCGTTCGGCGGTCGACTTCGATTCGGCATTCGTCGGGCACGATGTTGACCTGCACGCCGCCGCGGATTGTGGAGACGGTCAGCGTCGATTCGCCGCACAGCGGGTGCGGACCGACCAGTCCGCCGATCTCGAATCGTTCGCGCAGGACATCGATGACTTGCGTCATGGCATAGATGGCGTTGACGCCTCGGTCGGGCCGGGACGTGTGAGCGGTGCGGCCTCGAGTGACGATCTCCCATCGGACCACGCCCTTGTGAGCGGTTACGGGTTGCAGGTTGGTCGGCTCGCCCACGAGGGCGGCGTCCGCGGTGAGCCCCGCGTCGAGCGCGAAATCCACGCCGCGCTTGAGGTATTCCTCGTCAACGGTGCCGAGAAGCGCGACGCCGCAACCGTCCGCCGGAGGATGGGCGACCAGCCGCTCAAGCGCCAGGAGGGCCGCGGCCATCGAGCCTTTTGTGTCACATGCTCCCCGCCCGTAAAGCCGCCCGTCTTCGACAATCGGATCAAGTCCGGCCCTTGCGCCGCCCAGAGGGACAGTATCGAGGTGGACGTCGAACAGGAAAGTGCGGCTGGCGTCTGGCTGAATCAATTCCAGCAGGACGTTTGGGCGGCCGGGAAGGACGTCGGTTTGCGAGACTTCGAGGCCCATTTCGCGTCCCAGGCTGGCGACAAAGTCGCTGTGGCGTTTCTCGCCGTTGACAGCGCCGGGCATGTCCAGATTGACGCTGTCGATAGAGACAAGCTGGCTCAGGAGTTGCGTGACGCGGTCGGCTGTGTTGCGGGATCCCATTGCGCCTCCCCGATTCCTGGGAGTGAAGTCAATATAGATAATAAGTCCGGCCGTGGGTTCGTGCCAGGAGTGCCGCCGGGCCGGGTTTGTCCTATTCTCTCGCAGTCTGGTTGTTTTTCCGGAGGCGTGACATGCGCGTAGGCGTTCTGGGGGCGGGACTGGCGGGCGAATTTCACGCCAGGGAGTTCGACAAGATCGAGGGGGTCGAACTCGCCGCGATCGCCGACCAGGACCTGGAGCGGGCACAAGCGCTCGCGGAGCAATACGGGGCCGCGGTTTTCGCAACCTGGGAAGAGCTTGTCGAGTCAGGCGAGGTGGAGGCGGTGGGGAACGCGCTACCGCATTTCCTGCACGAGCCGTCCACGGTGGCGGCGGCCGAGCACGGCATTCACACGCTGCTGGAAAAGCCCATGGCGCCGACCATCGCCGAGTGCCAGTCGATCGACCGATCATGCAAGGCTAGCGGCGTAAAGTTGATGATCGGATTCAGCCACAGGTTTCACAGCGAGCTGATTACGGCCCGGAGACTGATCGACGCCGGCGAGATCGGCAGGGTGGCGATGGCGATCGACAACATGTCGTTCGGGGCCGAGGACTTCCCCCAATGGGTGTGGAACAAGGACACGGGCGGGGGCGGCATTTTCACGTACAACAATATCCACGGACTCGACCGGCTTATGTGGTTGGTCGGCTCCGACATCGTTGAAGTCCATGGCCGTACGGGTATGTTCGCTCACGAAGGCGACGCCGAGGACAACGGCGTGGCGTCGCTGCTCTTCGAAAACGGAGCGATAGGCGCTTCGCTCACGAACTTCAATCCTTACGAGGTGCCAAAGAAGTGCGACCTGGATATCTACGGCGTGGACGGCTCGATTCGCATAGATACCTGGAATCAGATTACATTCAGCAAGCGGCTGGTGACGTGGACGCAAAAGCGTGAGATCGACGAACATCTACAGGCGGAATTCGAGGAGTTCGTAAACTCGATCCGTGAGGATAGGGATCCCAGCGTAACCGGCGACGATGGCATACGCGCCCAGCGAGTGTTGCTCGCGATATACGAGTCGGCGAATTCTGGCCGGACGGTGAGGGTCGCGGAGATCGACCAGGCGCGTTCATAGAGGCGGATGGAAGGACCATGAACTCACCAGACAAGCGGATAGAGACGCCCATTGACGTTTTGCGTGAATTCGGCATCGAGGCGCTGGAGTCTGCTGGCCTCGCCGCCGAACCGACGGAGCTGGTGGTGGAAGTTCAGCTCGAAGCGGCGGTGCGAGGTCAGCCCACCCACAACGTCGCAGATATCGCCAGGTACGCGGAGCAAGTCGCCGGGGGTCAGCTCAACAGCAATCCGGAGTTCCGGCTAATAAACGAGACGCCCACGCACGCGCTGTTCGACGCGGACCGCGGTCCGGGCCAGTGGTCGAGCGTGCTGGCGATGAGGACTTGCATAGAGAAAGCCCGGCAAAGCGGGATGTCGGTTGTTGGCGTCAAGAACAGCAACCATTTTGGCGCGGCGGCCTATTACGCGAGCATGGCTTCGGACGCGGACCTAATCGGTATCTGCACAACCAACGGGGGGCTTGTGCTGGCGCCCTGGGGTGGAGCTACGCCGACGTTTGGAAACAATCCGCTCGGCGTGGCGATACCGTCCGCCAGGAGCTACCCGATCATGCTGGACATTGCCATGAGCACGGTGGCGATGGGCAAGGTGTCGTTGAGCCTGGCGCAGGGCAAGGGAATCCCGCTGGGCTGGTACATGGATTCGGAGGGAAGGCCGACGACCGATCCGGCCGAATACCCTCAAGGCCTTGGCGTACCGATAGCCGAGCACAAGGGCTACGGTCTCGCGCTGCTGATGGAAGTCTTGTCGGGGGTGCTCACGGGCGCGAAGTTCGGGACCGACCACGAGTTCCGCGACGGCGGCGGCGGGTCGCTCGACGATCTGGGCCATTTCTTCATGGCTATCGATCCGGCGATTTTCATGCCCATAGAGCAGTTCAAGGACCGCGTCGAGGAGATGATCAGACAGATCAAGTCGTCGAAGCTGGCCGCCGGTTCGTCCGGCGTGATGGTTCCCGGCGAGCCTGAGTGGAATGCTCGCGAACGAAACCTCGCCGCGGGCACGGTTCCCTTGCTCGAAACGACGCACCGAACTATTGCCGCGCATATTGAAAAGCAAGGTCTGAAGACAAAACTGCCGCCGGCTTCTGGCTGAAACGAGCGGTTCGCCTGCTGCTTCGGCGGCGCGGCGCGTGGGTCAACCGGCGAATTCGAAACGGCTGCCGCGGACGAACAGCAGCCAGAAGAGCGCGACCCCTATTACGGAAACGCCTGCCGCGCCGAGGAATAGAAAACCGTATCCAATGCCGGCTATGACGTAGCCTCCCGCCAGCGATATCAAGCCGAAACTGGCCGCGCCGGAAGTGATGGTGACTCCCGCCATGGCGGGCCGCCAGGAGTCCGGCACGAGGCTGAGGGCGAACATCGAAAAAGCGGGTTCGACAATGGCTCCGATCACGCTAAGGACCATCAAGGCGGCGCCCGCGGCCGCCCAATTGGGGATCAACGCGAGCGGCAGCATCGTCAGCGCGGCCACCAGAAATCCCAGCGCCGACGCGTTGCCCCGGCCAGCGCGTCTTACAAGCCTGGGCATTAGAAGCGCGGCGGGCGCAGCCGTGATCTGCGCAGCCGCGATTACGAGTCCGATCCGCGGCGTGGAAACGGTCAGGGCGCTGTCCATATAGATGTTGAAAAACGTGCGTCCGACGGCCATGGAAGCGGTCCAGAGCAACACCACGAGCGCTATGGCGGCAAACAACTTCAGCGGCGCGGGTTCGGACGGTCCTCGCCGGGCGGTTGCCCGGGCGGCGTGCGGCGGACGGCCGGCGAACATGGCCAGCGGGGCGAGCAGCAGCAACAACGCTCCCGTCAGCAGCGCCAGCCGGAACGCCCCGGCCGAGTCCGGCTCCACTCCCGGAATCAACGTAAACACGCCGGGCAGAAACCCCGCGAACATACTGCCGACGAAGCCTCCGAGAGACACCATCGCCCAGCGGATCGCGAAATGATAGGTGCGGTCGGCTTCGGTGGTTATGGCCATCTGGTAAGGATTGGAATTGACGTAATACATCGTCATCGCAGTAGTTCCCGCGAAATTGAAGACGAGTATCCACGCCGCCCGGATCGACTCCGGCGCCAGGTCCGAAAGCGACAGCGCGACGAGCGCCAGGGAACCGGCGGACAGCCCAGCGATTATGACGCTGTTCAGTCCCCATCGCCGCCCGGCCGCGCTGGCGGGAATCGACAGCACCGAGATGGCCATTATTCCGGTTCCCTGCACCAGGCCGATGAACTCGGGGCCGTAGCCGAGCCGGAGGAGGTAAAGGTTCAGGAGCACGCTATACAGCCCGAAAATCGTCAGTGCGACCAGGCCCGAGGCCGCCACGAACATACGTCCCTCGCGGCGCATTCCGCGAAGCGCTTCCCAGAAACCAACCGGCGGCGCGGCGGATGTTTGAGATGCGGTCACGCTGGGTCTCGCTTGTCCGGCGAGGGGGCGGCGGGACGATATTTCATGCTCGGTATTGACCGCCTTTTCAGATCGCGAGCAAAGGACTGATCAAGCGAAGCCTTCCCTGGAACACGGTTCCCTTGCTCCAACCGACCTAACAAATTATCGCCGCGCATTATTGAAGAACAAGGCCTGAAGGCAAAACCGCCGCCCGCTTTGAGCTGACGCGAACGGTTCGCTTGCCGCTTCGGTGGCGCGGCGCGCGGGTCAACCGGCGGATTCGAAGCGGCCGCGGTCCCCGAGGACCACCGACGCTTCAACCACGGCGGGCCGGTCCAGGTCTTCCAGGCCATCGGGATGGGCTGACGTTACGGCGCGCCTAGCGGGATCTCGTCCACCGCCGCGCCCACGCCAGCGCGACGCTCGCACCCACCGCCATGGCGCCTGCGAGCACGTTGAACAGGATGTCCTGCGGGTCGAAGATGCGGTTGGGCAGAAACGCCTGGATGCACTCGTCGAGCAGGCCCAGCGCGGCCGTCGCCAAGACGGCGAGCAGAGGCGGCGCCAGGACGCGGCGCCCCTGGCCCGCGCGCTCGACGAGCGCTTCGTGGATGAAGACGCCCACGACGCCGTACTCGATGAGGTGCGTGCGCTCCTCCGGAATCGCCATCCGGAAAAACACCATCAGATAGACGGCCGCAATGCCCAGCGCGACGACGATCTGTGCCGGCCGCACCTTCACCCCGTGCGTGACGACTGTCGCCGCCACGAGGATCATGCCGAGAAGGAAGACGCCGACGGAGAAGGAGGACTCCAGCAGACCGTGCTCGCGCAGCGCTTCGGCCAGTATTCGCGCGAGGCCGAGGGTGGAGTAGATCGTTGCCACGACGGCCAGCGTCCACAGCCAGAGGCGGCGCTCCCGATCGGATGAGAAGACGGCCATGGCTTGCACAATATCAGGCCAGGAAACGGCAAAAAGCCCGGCTGGCAGGCCTAGCTCTGGAGGCAGGCTGCCGGAGCGGCGTAAGCTTCTACGCGCCCCCGCTGGCGGCCGGGACTATCGAGACTTCGCTGTCGGGCGCTATTTCTGTCGCCAGTCCCGAAAGGAAGCGAATGTCTTCTCCGCCGACGTAGATTCCCACAAACGAGGACGGCTCCCCCTCGGCGTCAAGCAAACGCTCCTTGAATCCGGGATGTTTGCCTTCCAGGGCGTCGATCAGCTCGGCAACGGTGGCCCCTTGCAGATCAAGGACCCGGTCGCCGCCGGTAAGGTTTCGCAGTTGAGCGGGAATTCGAACGCTTGCCATGTATCCATTACCTCTTGTTTTGCCGCGGAGCTAGACCGGCGCGAGCTCGCGCCGGGTTTCAAACGCCTTTTCAAACGCCGTGTAGGAAGGCTTGATCGTCATCGACACAGGAACCTTTCCGTCCAAGGCTTCCTGGGTTTTTAAACCGTTCCCGGTGATGTAAGCAACAGTAAGCTCGTCGTCGTAAATTCTGCCAGCCTCGGCCAGTTTCTTGAGCACGGCGACGGTCACGCCGCCGGCGGTCTCGGTGAAGATGCCTTCGGTAGACGCGAGCAGCCTGATGCCGTCGATGATTTCGTCGTCGGAAACCGACGCGATCAAGCCGCCGGTCTCCCGGGCGATAGCGAGGGAATAGCGTCCGTCGGCGGGGTTGCCGATGGCGAGCGACTTGGCGACGGTCTCGGGCTTTTGCACCGGCCGCACCAGGTCACTTTCGCGCTCGTAGGCTTCGGCGACGGGGCTGCAGCCGTCGGCCTGAGCGCCGGAAATGCGAACGCTTTGATTTTCAATCAGTCCGACCTCGACCAGCTCGCGGAATCCCTTGGTTATTTTGGTATAGAGAGAACCGGACGCTATCGGCACGACGACGTGATCGGGCGCCTTCCAGCCAAGCTGCTCGACCGTTTCGAACGCCAGAGTCTTCGATCCTTCGGAATAGTACGGTCGCACGTTGATGTTGCAGAAGGCCCATTCGTGCTCGTCGGCGATTTCCGAACAGAGCCTGTTGAGCTGGTCGTAGGTGCCGTCGACGGCGACGATGTTGGCTCCGTAAATTGCGGCGTTGACGATTTTGCCCGCTTCGACGTCGGACGGCAGGAATACAAAGGTGGCCATTCCGGCCCGCGCGCCGGCGGCAGCGACGGCGCTGGCCAGGTTGCCGGTCGAGGCGCACGCGAACGTGTCGTAGCCGAGCTCGCGGGCCTTGGTTACGGCGACGGCGACGACTCTGTCCTTGAACGAGAAGGTGGGGTTTACGGAGTCGTTCTTGAGATAGAGGCGGTCGAGTCCGAGCTCCTCGCCCAGCCGGGTTGCTCGCTGAAGGGGCGTGAATCCAACCGGAAAGTCGGGATCGAGACCACGCTCAACCGGCAAGAGGTCCACGTAGCGCCACAGGCTCCGCGGACCGTTTTCGATCTTCTCGCGGGAGATGCGGGACTTGATGAACTCGTAGTCGTAAGCGGCTTCCAGCGGGCCGAAACAGAATTCGCACACGTGGAGCGCGCCCACTTCGAACTCGCGGCCGCACTCCTTGCATTTGAGTGCGATCAGTTTGCTCATGTCAGTTGGTCCTCAGTTGTAGATTTGATTAAGAAAATGCACCGGAAGGTCCGGATACGCGCGATGGCGCGGCCGGAGCTGCGCATGTCGGCAATTCCGCCGAACGTACCTAGAACCAATGCGATCTTCCCTTCGTCAACCAGAGGGGCCACGGAAAAAGAAAAACCCCGTTGCGAGGGGTTCCACAGGATCGTGGCCTACTCTCTTATCTCGCAGGCTAGCCACCCACCGGAGTTGGCACCGTGTCATCGAGGTGACCGGTTGCCGGGCTTCTCAGGGCCGTTTCCCTCCACCACTCTGAATAAGATGGGACCGAGAGCACACTTTATTCGTCTGTAGCCGGCAGTATATCACCGCGCGTGAAGGCTCCCGGCATCGTATTCCGAAGCCCGGTATCGAGCGCGGGCCGGGCCAGGACCTGGTTGGCGGGAACGGCTGACGCCGCGCCGGTGCGGCTTCGGCAGACGCCGATTCACTCGCGCCCGGACCCGGCAGGGCGGCTCGCGAACCGCCCGTATTCCGAAGTCCGTTGCGGATCGACGAAGTGGAAATGCCGCGTTTTTTGAAAATTACCCTGTCGGAATTGAAACAGGTGTGTTTTGACGATGAGGAAAACGTGCTGTAGGGATGTGGGGATTTCGGTTGATGTCTTGCTGCCGGGCGACGTGAATGAAGGCCCTGATTCGCTGGTCGGGCATGACTGGCGGATGGAGTGCGGATTTGAAACACACGCCAACGAATGTTGGCCGGGGTGATGGTGGATTGCGGCGCGGCGAAGGCGAACATGCCTGGCTCGCCCCATGACGGTGGACGCGCCCCTCGCGCCTGCCTCGCAAATCGACCCGCTCGCAAGGCTTTCACAACATGCAAACGACGGCGCCCGGGTCGGAGACGCGATGCCGGATTGAACCTACACTTAGGCGTATGTCCGCCGCCAAGGGACGCCGTATTAGATTGATAGATCTGCACCAGCACTCGATCTACTCCGACGGGACCAGCACGCTCGCCGAGCTGGTCGAGCGCGCCGTCGCGCTGAATCTGACGGCGATGTCGCTGACCGATCATGACACCACCGCCGGTCTTGAAGAGTGCGCGCGCCTGGCTGCTGAAGCGGGAGTGCCGTTCATCCGGGGGGTCGAATTCGAAGCCTGCGAGGGGCCTCACGTGCTCGGGTATTACGGGAGTTCTCCGGGACCGGCGGTTGCGGAAGCGGAGCGGGGCTACAGGCGGTTTCGGATCGAGGGCGTAATGAGGCTCCTCGAAAGCCTCGCGGCGATCGGCTTCGAGCTTGACGCGGACTCCGTAATAGAGCGGGCCGCGGCGGGGACGCCGTTCGTCAGCCACATTGTTGCCGAGATGCAACATCTCGGATACCTGTCCAGCCTCGACCGGTCGACCGAGGAGTTTGCGCGACTCTTTGGACCGGAAGGTCCGGCTGCTATCCCCGATCTGACCGACAGCCAATGGCCGGTCGTCGAGCTTATCCAAATGCTTCGGGAATCAGGTGCGGCGCCGGTGCTGGCGCATCCGTACGCACGCGACCTGGCGCTCTTGCCCGAGATGGTCGAGGCTG
This sequence comes from Chloroflexota bacterium, assembly GCA_965263025.1. Classification (GTDB taxonomy): domain Bacteria; phylum Chloroflexota; class UBA11872; order UBA11872; family VXNJ01; genus JAPOVO01. The sequence goes on from OZ253578.1 coordinate 2,820,023, forward strand.
GCCTGCAGGGAGTGGAAGCGTATAACCGAAACGCCCATCTGAACGGCGACGTGGCGGGCCTGAAAAGGGCAGCCCAGGAGCATGGTCTGATAATGACCGGCGGTTGGGACTATCACGGCGAGGCGCAAGCCGCCAGAATCGCGAGCTCAGATTTGAGCAAATTCGCGCCGCCCGACGAGCTTCTCGAACCGCTGCTGTATCTGCTGGCGGTCACCGCGGCGTGACCGGCGGGCCGAATCCACGCGCGGGGCGGAGCGGCCGCCCGGCAGCTTTGATTGCCGGTTTCGCCCGTTGATGGAATCCGTCACGCCGCGAGTCCGCTGGCGGATTACGGGGGCTTTCTTCCTTGCGCAGGCCTTCTATTCGGCGGCGGGCATCGCGTCGTTCACGGTCGCTTCCATAATCGGAGCCCAGTTGAGTGGGTCGGCGGTGTTCGCCGGAGTTCCCGCGGCGATGCTGTACGTTGGCAGGGCGGCTTCGGCGTATCCGATAGGAATCATCATGGACAGGGTAGGCCGGCGTCCCGCGATCGCGGCGGCTTATCTGATGGGCGCGGTTGGCGGAGTCCTTGCAACGCTATCGGTGATTGTCGAATCGTATGCGCTTTTCATAGTCGCCACGTTCGTTTTCGGAATGGCCCGCGGCGGTTCCGATCAGTCTCGCTTCGCGGCCGCCGAGGTTCACCCCGAACGCCGCCGGGCGCGGATAATAGGGCTGATCGTGTTTTCGGGGACGATCGGGGCTATCGCGGGGCCGCTGCTCGTTTCGCTGTCCGAGCGGTTCACCGTCGCGGCGGGTCTGAACTGGCTGGCGGGGCCGTGGATCGTGGCCGCCGCGTTTTCGCTGCTTTCGTCTTCGATAATTCTTGGCCTGGTGCGGCCCGACCCCCTGCAAATCCTCCGGTCGAGCTATCCCGACCGACCGCGAGCGGCGGGGGCTCCCGCCCGCGCGGGCATAGGGCGCGTGCTGACGGGGATAATTCGCAGCCCCAGCGCCAGGCTGGCAATCTCGTCGATGATGATCGGTCAGGTCGTGATGGCGATGATAATGACCATGACTCCGCTGTACATGAACCAGGGCGGGCGCGAGACGCTGGCGATCTCGCTAGCGATGCTGTCTCACACAATCGGGATGTTTGGGCTGGCATGGATGACCGGGTGGCTGGTTGACCGCTTTGGTCATGTACCCGTCATGCTGGCCGGGGCGTTCATGCTGGTTACAACCGGACTGCTGGCGGCCATCGCCGATGATTTCGCGGTCACCATGGTGGTGATGTTTCTGCTGGGGCTGGGTTGGAACTTCACGTTCGTATCCGGCTCGTCGCTGCTGGTTCAAGGTCTGGCGCCGCGTGAACGCGGACGGACTCAAGGCGTCGGCGACGCGTTTGTTTCGATCACGGCGGCGACCGGCGGTCTCGGCTCCGGATTGATGTTTGCGTGGGGCGGGATGGAACTGCTCGGCTGGATGGGGCTGGCTCTGGCCGCCGCGCTATTGGTGGGCGCGTCCTGGGTTGGGGTTGCGCGCCAGCCCCTGGCCGCCGCGGCTGACGGCTCCTAGCCGTCCGAGCGCACCTCCACGCCGGCGAGACGCTCCAGCGGCCGGATGACGGCGCTCAGATTGTTTTGGCCCTCTCCCTGAGCCTGGGCCTCGCGGTGCAGCAAGTCGGCCATCGTGGCCATCGCGAGCCTTACGCCCTGCTCTTTTCCAAAGTCGGTAATCAGCCCGAGGTCTTTAGTGATCAGATCGACGGCGAACCGGGGTGAAAAGTCGCGCTCGAGCGTGCTGTCGGGGATCGTCCAGGTCATGACGGCGCTTTGCGCCATCGCGCCGTTGAGAATGTCGTAGAGCTGTCGAACGTCCAGTCCGTATTTCGCGGCCATTACGAACGCCTCGGCGCAGGCGGCGTTGGCAACGCCGACGAGGAGCTGGTTGGCCAGCTTGACGACCGAACCGGCCCCAACCGCTCCGCAATGAAAGATTTTCTCCTTCTGTCCCACGACCTCGAGAAGCTCGCGGCTGGCGTCGAAGTGGTTCTTTTCTCCACCGGTCATGATCGAAAGGGTCCCGGTCTCGGCTCCGGCGGGTCCGCCGCTCATCGGGGCGTCGAGGTAGCCGAGTCCGCGGGCGTGGGCGGCGGCGGCGCAGCGCCTGGCGGTGTCGGGTCCGTTTGTGCTGAAGTCGATCAGGATCGCGCCGTCGCGAGCGTTCTCGACTATACCGTTGGCGCCCAGGAATACGTCCTCGACCGTCTGGGGCGTCGGTAGGGCGGTCATGACGAATTCGGAAGCCTGCGCCGCTTCGGCGGTTGAGGAGGCGCGCAGGGCGCCTTCTGCCACCAGCTCGTCAACCACGGTCTGGCTTCTGTTGTGGACCGTCACGCGGCAGCCGGCGCTGATCAGGTTTCTGGCCATCCGGCTTCCCATGAGGCCCAAGCCTATAAAGCTTACGTTCATCGTATGTTCCTTCCGCGTGGCCCGGCTGACGTTGGCTGCGTGTGATTCCGCCGCTCAAGGTTACCTTCACTGAAGAGGCGGCTGGTAGGCTCCGAAATTGTAGTGACCTGCCCGGGAGACTACGGATGCAATGGTTGACATAAGGGAAGCTGAAGCGAAAAATGTGATTGTGTTTATAGCTTCAAAGGTACTTTGAGCCGGACTAGCGCCCGGCCGCGCAAAAGCGAGGCAAAAATGCCGGTCGCCCAATCGGCTGGGAATCGTGTTCCGCTTTTCGCCGCGACTCTGTTAACGGCGCTCCTGATAATGCTGGTGGCGTTGCTGCCGGGCAGCGCCGGCGCGATAGGCGTCGCCAACACGTGGGTTGGCGTGGGGGACATCCCGGCTGGGCATTCCACGGCGGCGCAGGCTACGCCGTTTTACGCGTCGAGCAAAAACGTCTTCTTCGCCTCCGATGCCAGCGGGGTCTATCGGAGCGTCGACGGCGGCGACACGTTCCTGGAGCGAAACGCCGGACTGGTCGATCTGCGAGTGTCGCGTCTCGCGGTGTCGCCGCGGTTCGAGTTCGATTTACTGCTCTTTGCGTCGACTCCGACCGGACTCTTTCGGAGCACGGACGCGGCGGCGAGCTGGACCAAGCTCACGGCCGGGCTTCCCGATATCGGGGTGACCGGGGTCGCGTTCGCGCCCGCCTTCGAGGCCAATCAGACCGTGTTCGCGGCGACCGACGGGTTTGGCGTTTACAAATCGAGCGATGCCGGGGTTTCATGGCATTCGTTGTCGAGCGCCGGCCTCACGCGCACCGATCTCCAGGGAGTTCAGGTAGCGCCCGGCGGTTCGGGCCACACAATCATCGTGGTCTGGTCTGAATCCCGCGTATATCGAAGCGACGACTCGGGCGCGAACTGGGCAGAAAAGAATTCGGGTCTGCCCGGAGGCCGGGTCATTCGTTTCATCACCCTCGGGCCGGGCTTCGGTTCGAACGGACTGGCCTTTTTGGGCACCAAGGGACACGGCGTTTACAAAACCACGAACAAGGGAAATCGATGGTCTTCCGCCGGCCTGTCCGGCAAGGGAGCGGTGGAGACGGTTGCTTTTTCGCCCAATTACGGGATTGACAATCTGATTTTTGCTGGAACGGACGCCGGCGGCTTTTTCCGGTCCACGAATCGGGGAGGCTCATGGAAGGAATCCAATGAGGGGCTTGCCCGGCATAGCGTTACGTCGATCAGCAGCTCGAACGACTTCCGGTCCGACAAAACCCTGTTTGCCGGGGGCGGCCAGGGCGGGATTTTCCGATCGACGGACGGCGGAGACAACTGGAAGGAGATCGGATCCGGTCTCGTCACCGCCAGAGTTGCAACGGTGGGGTTTTCAAACAACTACCACTCCGACGGCACGTTGCTGGTTGGCACCCAGAGCGGCGTGCTGAAGTCGGACAACCACGGCGCGACCTGGTCAAATATCAACTGGAACTTGCCCAACGCCAGCGTTCAAACCATGAAGGTATCACCAGGCTATGCCGACGATGGCACGATTTTCGTCGGACTGGCGGATAGCGGCGTTCACCGGACCTTCAAGGAAGCCGGCAAGACCTGGGTCAAGCAGGACTCCGGACTGGAAGGCAATCCACTCAACGACAACCCGTTGACTGTGGCGACCTCGCCGGTCTTCCACAACACCAAGGGCGATCTCACCGTGTTCGTGGGCGGCGCGGGCGGGCTGGCCAGGTCGGTGCTGGCCGGCGGCCAGTGGGTGCACGTGTTTGGCGTGGCGTCCTCGGCTGACGTAACGTCGGTCGTTCTGTCACCCAACTATGCCGCCGACGGCACGGTGTTTGCGGCCAGCAGCGGGACTGGAGTATTCAAGGGCGCCGCGCGGGGCCAGTCCTGGAACGCGGTCAACAACGGGCTTGGCAACCTTGTGGTTCGACAGCTCGCTATTTCTCCTTTCTACTCTTCCGACAGTACGCTGCTCGCCGCGACCGATGGCGGCGTGTTCGTGACCAGAGACGGCGGTCAAGTCTGGAATGCAACGTCGATAACGCAGGCGGCGTCGGCGGTGGGCTTGGCGCCAGATTTCGCGTCCAGCCGGATGGCGTTCGCTTCTCTCGCGGGATTCGGCGGCGCGGTGATGCAGTCGTTTGACGGCGGTGTCAACTGGCATCCGATAACCACCGGCTTGCCCAACACCGAGATATTGGCGCTAGAGGTTTCGCCCGATTTCGCCAATGACAGGAACGTGTTCGTTGGAACATCCCGTCACGGGCTGCTGGTCTATTGGGCCGCCGGCGGGATTCCCGCGCCTACGGTCGCGGTGACACCTGCCGTGGCGACGCCTGCCGTGACGACGCCTGTTTCGCAGGCGACCCCTGTATCCGTGGCGGTTTCGAGCATAGGCAGCGCCACGGTGATATCGAATCTGTACGTTGTGGACCCGTCGGGCGCAAACGCCGAACTGAAACACAACGTCCCCAATCTGAGCATCTTCGTCGACGGCCAGACGCTGGTCGCCGAATTCAAGCGTCATTTTGAGAGCACCGGCGGAATCGAGCGCTGGGGACTGCCGATATCGGAGGTCTTTGAAGAACAGAGCGGGTCTCTGACCCAGTATTACCAACGGGGGGTCGTGGACTTCCATAAACGCGACGATCTGGGTGGAATCTGGGTAACGGAAAGGCGATTGGCGTGGGACTACATGGGAGGCGGCGCCGGCGGCAGCGTGGACATGGGCGTCGAGCCGAACGTAACCAATCCCAGTGAAGGTCAGCTTCTGGGGCCGTGGGGGCACAAGATTTCGGACTTTGATACAACTGGTCAGTTCGTGGGGTTCAGGCAGTTCTTCGACCGCTTTGGGGGCGCCAACAGCTTTGGTTATCCTAAGACCGATGCCCGCGTGGATACCAGGGCGCCGGGCATGCTTCTCGCCAGGGGGGCGTCTTTGGGCAGAGTCCGGCAATATTTTCAGGCTGCGGTAATGGAGTTCTTCCCCGACAACCCCGAGGAGTTCAGAGTACAGTTGACGCTCCTGGGCGACTTCTTGCGCGACCTGACCTATCCCAACGAATCCTGGCGGAGTCTCGGCCTGTTTTCGGGCGCGCAAGAGTTCGAGGCGGGCTCGACTGTAAGAATCTTGGCCGTTAGATAGAAATATGCCGTTCGCCTTCCGGACTCTGTGAGAAAGTACGTAACTCCGGTTGGGCTGATCGGTCGTGGAGTGAGGACATGAAGATGAAAAGACTCAAAGCGGTCCGTCTGGCTGCAATCCTGGCGGCTGCAATTGGGCTTGCGTCCACGCTGGTCGCTCCCGCGAGCGCGGTCGGCGTCTCGGGGCAGTGGGTAGTGGTTGGCGGTCCTCCCGGCGGAACGCTGACCAGCATCGCTCCCTCGCCCTTATACGAGTTTGACTCAACGGTGTTTGTATCCTCGCGTTCGGCGGGCGTGTTCCGGAGCAGCGACCGCGGCGGGAGTTTCCACAGGCTTAATAACGGCTTGACAAATATCGCTGTCAACGAGATCGGCCTGTCGCCCGAAATCTGGATCGATGGAACCATCTTTGCCGGGACCACTTCGGGCGTCTTCAAGACCACCGACAGCGGGCTCAACTGGTCGGCCGCCGGCGCCGGCATCGTGACCGGCGACGTCAAGGGCATCGCGTTATCGGCGCAGTTCGATCAAGACCGCACCGTTTACGCGGCGGTCTATGGCCGGGGCGTTTACCGATCCGAGAACGCAGGAGCGACGTGGACGACGCCAGGATTGGCCGGCATGGGCGACCGGGCGGTCGAGGGAGTGAGCGTATCGCCAGGAGACCCGGATGAACTCTTCGCATGGACGAGGACCAAGGTATTCAGAAGTGTGAATGCCGGCCAGAGTTGGGAAAAAGCAACCGCCGGACTGCCGCCTGGCGCGAGCACGGAGTTTTTGAGTGTCAATTTCGCACCCGATTACCGCAACTCGAAGACGTTGTTGTTGGCCACGGCCTACGGCGGAATTTTCAAATCCACTGATTCCGGCACGGAGTGGGTGAGCACCGGGCTTACCGAGTCGGGGCGGATACAAGGGGTTGTGTTCTCACCCAACTACGGCAACGACGGTAAGGGGTTCGCTTCAACTGGAAGCGGCGGCGTCTTCAAGTCCACAGATTACGGCCTGAACTGGACCGAGGTGAATAAAGGTCTGACTGGTCTGAATTTCGGGGCAATCGCAATCTCGCACGCCTTCCTGAACGACAGAACGTTGTTCACCGCCAGCGACACTGGCTTCCTTTACAAGACCACGACCGTGGGGGATGACTGGTCGGAGACCGGCGGCGTGGGCAGCGCTGACATTGCGGGAATCGGCTTTTCCGCCACTTACGGCGCTGACGCGACTCTGGTAGGCGCTACGCAAAGCGGAGTCTTCCAGTCTACCGACGGCGGCGTGAACTGGACGTCGATGACGGCGGACTTGCCGGCCACGAATTTCGCAGCGTTCGCGGTATCGCCGGCGTATCCGGTCGATGGAACGGTCATCGCGATACTCTCGGGTGCCGGTGTCTATCGAACCTTCTCGAACGGTAAGTGGTGGTCGGAGCAAAACGGGGGGACGACGTCGATACTTCGCGCGTTTCCGCGAACGATAGCGTTCTCGCCCAACTACGCAAACGACCACCTTGTGCTGATCGGCGGCGGGTCGGGCGCCTTTAGATCGATCGACGGCGGCGCCAGCTGGGTGCAATCGAATGCGGGCAGCACGTACACCGACGTCGCCTCGTATGGGTTTTCACCCGCGATCGCCGGCGACGCAATCGTCTTTGCGGGCACCGCGGGCGGCGGGGTGTTCAAGTCGACGGACGCTGGTCAGTCGTGGACGCAGTCCAGCACCGGCCTGACGAATGGCATGATCAACGCCGTGGCCGTATCGCCATCGTTTGCGACCGACCGGACCGTACTCGTCGCGACCGCCGCCGGCATATTCAAGTCGACCGACGGAGGGGCAACGTGGGCGGGCGTCCAGACGGGCAATTTCATGGGAGTGGCGCTTTCGCCAGATTTCGGGTCGGACCGCTTCGCGTTTGCGATATCCAGGGGTCCCGGCGGCATGGCGTTCGGTTCGTCGGATGGCGGCGAAACATGGTCGGAGCTTGGCGCCGGTCTAGGGTCGGGCATGCCGACGACAATTGCCGTTTCGCCAAATTACAGCCAGGACCGCAACGTGTTCGTGGGTACGTCAAACTACGGATTGTGGGTGTTCCAGGGCACGCCCTGAGACCCCGAGGCGTTCACGCGCAAGGGCCGCCGTTTGCCGACGAGTTGCTGTTGAGGCGATAGGAGCGAACCCGATTTTGGGATTCGTTCGCTTGGCTGCACGGCCCTCAGCGGCGAATGCGGTCGCCCGGACGCCTTGGTCCTCTCGCCGTATTTTGCTTTCCCAGTGGGCATTTGTCGCCCGAAATCGAGCGGCCGGTTTCACCGCAAGACATCGAAAACCCGCGGTTATCGGGGTATCGCTTCGAATGTAAGATTGAGTGCGCAGTGGGCGGTTCCAGCGTCTAGACTGTGAACATCGAATCGCATCCGATCCAACCGTCCGCGCGATTGTTTGAAATGCTTACAGCCAAGCCGAAAAACTCAGGATTCGCGTTAGCCGGCGCCGCTGGCCGCGGCGGGGGCGGCGGGGCCGCGGGCGCAATCATAAAGGCCAACACCGACTGGTTCCGTCCGCCGTCCGAAGAGGAAATCAGAGAGCGGGACCTTACCCACGACGCGAGCGTCGCCCTCGCCGTAGCGACCCTGCTGCTGGTGGGGGCGGACGTCCTGTGGGGACTTCTGGGGCTCGCGATTTTGGGAGACTTTCCCTGGGTGATTCTGGCGTTTCTGGCCGCGGACGTAAGCCTCGCATGGGTCGCGCGAACCGCGAGCCTGCGCAATCGGACGCTAGTGGTCGCGCGCGGGGTTGTCGGGGTAATCTGGTTCACCGGGGCGGCGATCCTGTTTGGCGAGTCGGTCGCTTTTCCCGTCGGCCAGGGACTTCTCCTTCTGGCCGTGGTGCTGCTGGTCGTGGGCCGAGGCGGCGAGGGAAAGATCGCGACGGGGATCGTCGTGGGAGTCATCTCGGTGGCGTTGACATTCTCGCTGGCGTTCGCTCAGCAGCAAACGGAGCTCAACGACAAGAATCAGGGCATTGCGCAGGCGTTCGAGCTGGCCAGCGTGGGACGAGTCGGCGATGCGGTGGACGCCATGAACTTGCTGCTCGAGCAATATCCCGACGACGCCTGGGTTCACATGGCCGCCGCGGAGCTCTTCCGCCTGGATACGATTCGAGATTTGAACAGGTCCGTCATACTGGCGGACAGAGCGGTGGGGCTGGCGTCGGACGATCTGAAGGGACGCGCTTACATCGTGCTTGCAACCGTGCAGGAGATGCGGGGCGAATACGGCAAGGCAATCCAAAGCGCGTCGAATTCCATCGACGTTGATGACAAGAATCCCGTCGCATATTGGATCCGCGGTCGCCTTTACCTGATCACCCAGCGCCGCCTGGAGGCAATTGAAGACTTGCGCAAGGTTGAAGAGCTGGCGCCTGGCACCGACCTGGCGCAGACTGCTCGCCTGGCGCGGTTGCAGCTGCGGGGTGACAGCCCGGTTCGGGTGACGGCTCCCGATAACTAAGGAGCCGGGCGTCCCGCTGATTGCGGCGCCGTCCCAGCCAGCGTAATTCAGCGAGGCCGCCGGAAATTCGAGCGCCGGTTTCGACGCCGCCCATCGCGGCGACCGTTCGGGGCGCGGCAAGGGCGGCCGCGCCTGATCACGTTCGTTCGTTAACGCCTGTCGACGCGAAGGTATTCTTAGCCTGGAGCAGACGCCTGGCAGGCGGACGTGAGATTCCCGGAGGATTGCCCTGGCGCCCGAACCGAAACTCTCCAAACGCGACCGACGACGGATGGCCAGGGAACGCCGCGGGGCCCGGCGGCGGAGCGCGGCGCGGCGAAAGTGGCTGATTAGAGTAATTGCCCTGGGTATCGCGGCGGGCGGGATTGCGGCGGCAATAACGTTCGCGGTGAGCCAGACGCCGCCCGAGACGGCAGACGTGGCGGAAACTGTGTCGCGACGGTATCAGGTCGACGACGAAGGCCGGGACCACGTTCCACAGGGCACGCCTATTACCTATGACCATACGCCGCCCTCGTCCGGCCCGCACTATGCCGTGCCGGCTGCCTATGGCGTCTATTCGAGCGAGGTCCCGGTGGGCGCATGGGTGCACAATCTGGAGCATGGCGGGATCGTCGTGCTGTTCAAGTGCGCCGACGACTGCGAAGCGGAGGCGGCTGAAATCGAACCTATTTACAGAGAGCTGCCGTCTGGCGCATTCGGCGAGGTCAAGCTGCTGGCGGCCCCATACAAGGACACGCCGTCGGACTATACGCTGCTGGCGTGGGGCTGGCAGGAAGACCTGGACTCGCTCGATCCCGCGCGCGTCGAACGGTTCTACCGCGATCTTGTAGACCAGGGACCGGAGAACGCGCCCTAGTCCCGGCCCATGCCCGGGCTGGCCGGACCTAGCGGTCTTCTATCGGCACGAAGGACCGGTCGGTTGGGCCGATGTAGATCTGCCGCGGGCGGCCAATTCTGAAGTCCGCGTCCTGGTGCATCTCGCTCCAGTGCGCGATCCAGCCCGGCAATCTGCCGATAGCGAAGATCACCGTGAACATGTTTTCGGGAATCCCTATCGCGTTCATGATGACGCCCGAGTAGAAGTCGACGTTCGGGTACAGCCGCCGGGAAATGAAGTATTCGTCGTGCAGCGCGATTTGTTCGAGGTCCATAGCTATATCGAGAAGCTTGCTGGTGACGCCAAGTTCGGCCATGACCTGGTGACAAGTGTTCTTGATGATGTCGGCGCGAGGGTCGTGGGACTTGTAAACGGCGTGTCCGAAGCCCATGAGGCGAGTACCGGTCGTTCTGTCCTTGGCCCTGTTTACGAAATCCTGGGCGCTGCCCTCGCCGGCCTTGATGGTCTCGAGCATTTCAATCACCTTCTGGTTGGCGCCGCCGTGCAGCGGACCCCACAAGGCGTTCATTCCGGCCGAGATGGAGGCGAAAGCGTTTGCCAAGGAGCTGCCCACGAGGCGAACGGTCGAGGTAGAGCAGTTTTGCTCGTGGTCGGCGTGAAGTATGAAGATGAGGTCGAGCGCCTTCGCGACGACGTCGTTCACCACGTACTCCTCGGCGGGCGTGGCAAACATCATGCGCAGGAAATTGGAAGCGTAGTCGAGGCTATTGCTGGGATATATCGAGGGTTGTCCTATCGAGTGTTTGTAGGAGAGCGCCGCGATCGTGGGCAGCTTTGCCAGAAGCCGAATTATCGCGCTGTCCACCTGGCTGGGAGCCCTTGGATCGAGAAATTCGCCGTAGAAGGCCGAGAGCGCCGAAACGACCGCCGAGCAAACGGCCATCGGATGGGCATCCTGCGGGAACCCCTCGTAAAACCGGTTGAGCTGCTCGTGCAGCATCGTGTGCCGCGTGATCCTGTCGACGAAGTTGTCCAGCTCGGTTTCGGTCGGCAGGTCGCCGTATATCAGAAGGTGAGCGGCTTCAAGAAAACTGGAGCGCCCGGCGAGATCCTGGATGGGGATTCCGCGGTACTTGAGGATTCCCCGTTCACCGTCGATGTATGTGATGGCGCTCCTGGCGGCCGCAGTGTTTGCGTAGCCCGGGTCTATGGTTACGAAACCCGTTTGCGCCCGCAGCTTTGATACATCGACGGCAAGCTCGCCTTCGCTTCCCTCTACGACGGGAAGAGCAACATCCTTGCCGTTCAGTGAAATTCGCGCGCTCATCGTCACTCCCACGGCTCCCTGGGGAGCCCGCTCTAGATCGCCAGTTTGCGCCCCGATCGGGGCGGACAGCTTGCCATCAACAGACTTCCACGGCGCAGTCCGCCTCCGGACACGACAGCGCTTCGTGCGCCTGATCGTCGCAACAACCGCCCACATTCTGGGGTCACGATCATCCACGATCGCACGACATCTGCGCACCGTGTCCGTATTAAGTCTAACTATCTGGCGAGGCCGAGGCGCGCGGCTTGCACGGATTCTTGATGGAGACTTGACGGCAATCACGTAATCGACCGGATGCGGGTACCATCGGTTGGATCTCCGCGCCGCTCAGGCAATCGAAGAGGAACGGCAATAGATCGTGAATGAACGGCCGGGCGACAGGCCGTCGACTTCGATGTTCTTTCCGCTTTTCAACGAAGAGGAAAACGTCCGCGCGACGGCGACTCGCGCCGTCGCGGCGCTAGAGGAGCTTGGGGGCGAATTCGAAGTCATTCTCGTCGATGACGGCAGCAGCGACCGCACGCGGGCAATCGCGGAAGAGATTGCATCGAGCGATTCGCGCGTGCGGTGCGTTTCGCATACGCACAACCGGGGCTACGGGGCGGCGCTGCGAACGGGAATAGACTCGGCCAGGCTCGATCTCGTTGCGTTCGCGGACGGCGACGGGCAGTTCGATCCGGCTGAGATTTCGCGTCTGCTGGACGGTCTCGAAGAGAACGACATGGTGATTGGCTACCGTATTAGCCGGGCCGACGCCTGGCATCGGACGCTCAACGCGCGGGCCTGGTCGGCGCTTGTCGGAGTTCTTTTTGGCGTATGGCCCAAGGACCTCGACTGCGGATTCAAATTGTTCAGAAGGCCAGCCGTTCAGAGTCTCGAGCTTGAGTCCGACGGAGCGTTCATATCGACAGAACTGCTCGCCAAGGCCAAAAAGGCGGGGTTGCGAATCGGCCAGGTCGGAGTCAACCATTATCTGAGAGCGGTCGGAACATCAACCGGCGCCAACCCGCTCGTCATAGCCAAAGCGTTCTACGAGCTTTTGGTCTACTGGCGCAGGCTTCGGTAGTCCCCGGTGTCGAAAGTCTCGGTGCTGATACCGGTGTTCAATGAACACGACTCGATTCGCGAGCTCCTTGATCGCGTGACCTCGTTGCCGCTGGAGATGGAGGTGATTGTCGTTGACGATCACTCGACCGACGGCACGGCGGAGGTGCTGGCCGGACTCGATTTCGAGGACGTGGTCGTGGTTACCCATCCTGAAAACCGAGGCAAAGGCGCGGCGGTCCGGACCGCTTTGGCGGTTGCGACGGGGGACGTGGTTGTGATTCAGGATGCCGATCTGGAATACTCGCCGAACGACCTGATCACCATGGTCGAGCCGATTGCTCAAGGCAGGACGAAGGTCGTCTATGGATTTCGCGATCTAAGCGGGCAGGAGTGGGTCCGCCGCTGGGGGAACTGGTCGCTTACGTTCGCGACCAACCTCTTGTACGGCTCGCGTCTGAAGGACATGGAAACTTGCTACAAGATGGTGGATCTTGAATTGATGCGGTCGCTCGATTTGCAGGCCGACAAATTCGATATCGAAGTAGAGATAACCGCGAAACTGCTCAAAGCCCGGCACGAGATCGCGCAGGTTCCGATTTCGTATTATCCAAGACTGGAGCGGAAGCTCGTGCCCTGGATCGACGGTCCGCACAGCTTGTGGGGGCTTATCAAACACCGGTTCTTCGGGTAAGGCGACGAGCGCCGGAAGTCAACAGCCGCCGCGTAGGGGTGCTGTTAGGGACGGCGCGGTGATGCCTGCCGGTGCGATTGCGCTGCCTGACAAACCGCCGCCGGCTCGACCACGCGGCAGAATCGAACGCCTAGCCGGACAACCTCGCGGGGACGGCGCCTGCAATCCGGCTTTCCGTGCGCGCCGACCTGGAGACCCGGCCGCCGCCGAGCACGGCGTCGCCGTCGTAAAACACCGCGGCCTGGCCGGGCGCCACGGCCCAGGCGGGCTCGTCCGTCACCACGCTCAATCCGGCGTCGCCGTTCGGAAAGAGCGTTGCTGGAAGCTCGGGCATTCTTGAGCGGACTTTCACGTGGGCTTTCGTGCCCGGGGTCACCCTTTCGACCGAAACCAGATTCACGTCCTCGACCTCGAACTCGTTCCGCGAGAGCGCGTCGCGCGGTCCGACCGTAATCGAGTTTGATTCGGCGTCGATGTGGGACACGTATGCCGGTTCGCCGATAGCGACGCCGAGTCCGCGCCGCTGCCCGACGGTGTAATTCTCGATTCCAGAGTGCGTTCCGAGCAGATCGCCGTCGACGTCGTGGATCGGCCCCTCACGGCCGGTTCGACCGGCCCAGCTTCGGGCGAAGGACCTGTAGTCTCCGGCGACGAAACAGATGTCCATACTCTCCGGCTTGTCCGCCACCGGCAGCCGCAGCTCCGCCGCCTTGGCCCGGACCGCCTCTTTCGAAAGGCCGCCGAGCGGGAACATCGCCTTGTGGAGCTGAGCCTGAGTCAGGACGTAGAGGACGTACGACTGGTCCTTGGTCTTGTCGCGGCCGCGCAATAGCCGGCGGCGGCCGTCCGGCCCGTGCTCGTCGATTCGCGCGTAGTGTCCGGTGGCGACGGCTTCGGCTCCAGCCTGACGGGCGGTTTTTTCCAGCGCGCCGAACTTGATGAAGCGGTTGCAGTCGATACAGGGGTTTGGAGTCAGGCCGTCGAAGTAGCTGCTCGTGAAATTTCCTATTACCGAGCGGGCGAACAGGTCTCTGAAATCGACTATCTCGTGCGGGATGCCAAGGATTTCGGCGACCTGCCGGGCGTCGTCGCGGGATTCGGGAGAGCAGCAGTTTCGGCTGCCCGGTTCCTCGGACTGATCGGGCCAGATGTCCAGCGTGATGCCGATGACGTCGAATCCGCGTTCGACGAGCAGAGCGGCGGCGACGGAGCTGTCAACTCCTCCGCTCATCGCGACGGCGACTCTTCGCGCCGCGCTGAAGGACGTGTTCAAGCAGGCATCCTTTCCATGGACGGATTTCGTCTTCGGCAGATCGCCGTCATCAAACTGTAAACCACATTCGAGCCGGCGGCATGTGTCGGTTCATTTTGTCTGCCGGCGCGCAGACGGCAATCGGGCGCTCCGGCGGTCGAGCGCGGCTGGTTTTGAATCGCGCGGCGGAGATGCGTCAATGGCCGGTTCGGGCGGCTCTGGCGGGTGTGCAATGTCAAGTTGACTTCGAGAGTCGATACAATCCGCTGAATCTGGCGGGGCAGCCTGTAGAATCTGGGCGGCAATGGGGTCTTCTAGAAGCAAAGTCTCGGACGGGTCCTCGTGACCCCGCTGGCGGTCGTAGCCGCCCGCTTCGCTGTAGTCCTGGTCTTCTGCGGAGTCATGTTCCTTGTGATTTCACAGTCGGTGGCGTCGCCGGCGCGGTCTCGGGCGGAGGGGCGGATCGCGGCTCTCGAAGCCCAGATCGAGGAGGCTCGCGGGCGAAACGCGGCGCTCGCCGAGCGGCTTGAATACCGCCGATCGAGTGGATTCGTGATGGCCACCGCCAAGCGTGAACTGATGCTTGTCGAGCCTGGCGAGATCGGTCTGGAGATCGATGGCGCGCTCGTGGTCGACGCAGCCTCGCCGGCCGCCCCGGAAATAGCAGCGGTCGAGCCGCGGGGCGCCCCCGGACTGCTGGACTTCGGCTACATTAGAGCGTGGCGGGACGCCCTCTTCAGCGAGCCCTGATCAGCCGCCAGCGAGGCGCGGGCAACTTTCTATTGCAGATCAAGATCAAGCAGGTCGATCCGGAATTGCCGCTGCCCCGGCCGCAAACGGACGGAGCGGCCGGGTTCGACCTGATTATCCGCGAAGATACGACCATTCAACCGGGTGAGTTCGGGCTGGCGCCCGCAAACGTAATCGTCGCCGTGCCGCGCGGCTACGCGCTGTTCATCGCCGCTCGCAGCAGCACGCCAGGGCGCACCGGTCTGGCGTTCCCGCACGGGATTGGAATCATCGACTCCGACTACCGCGGCGATGACGATGAGATAAAGGTGCAAGTCTGGAATACGACCAACGCGCCGGTAACAATCGCTCGCGGCGACCGGATAGCTCAGGGGATGATTGTGAAAATCGAGTCTGTGTCGTGGCAACCGGACGCGGCGGCGTTTGGAGAAACCCGCGGAGGGTTCGGGAGCACCGGCTAGAGCTCCCATCTAACGGGCCAATGGGCTTCAAGATAGACGACGTCGAACGCGAGGCGCGCCGCTTTTACGTCGAAGATGCGGGCGTGAGAGCGGGCGACCGCATTGTGGCAGCCGTATCCGGCGGCCCGGATTCGTCGGCGCTGCTCCATCTCACTTACGATCTTCGTCACGAACTGGGGTTCGACTTGCACGTCGCGCACTTCGATCACGGGCTGCGTGATCAAAGCGCCGGGGACGCGGAGTTCGTCCGGAAAATGGCCCTGGAGCTGGGAATTCCGGTCGTGATCGAGTCGGCGGGGGCGAACGAAATCGCGGGGCGGCGCGGGGCGGGCATGGAGGATGCGGCGCGCCGGGCGCGATACGATTTTCTGGAACGGACCCGATTGCGGCTCGGCGGCAGATTCGTGGCGATAGCCCACAACCTCGAGGATCAAGCCGAGACCTTGCTGCTGCGGCTGTTCCGAGGGGCGGGGACGGCCGGCGCAGCCGCGATGCGCCCGGTGAGCGGCGCTTTGGTCAGGCCGATCCTCGGCGTCTCGCGCGGCGCCATCCTGGAATACTGCCGCCAGCGACGGGTCTCGTATCGAACCGACCACACCAACGCGGAAGCTATCGCCGACCGAAACCGGCTGCGTCTCAACGTGATGCCGGAGCTGCGCCGTGTCTGGCCTGGAATCGATTCGGTGCTCGCCAGAAACGCGCAACTGTTTGCCGAGGACGCGTCAGCCCTGGAATGGGCCGCCGTTACCGCGCTCGAATCAATCCGCAAACCTTCGCCGGAGGGCCAGGTCGAGGTTTCGCGGGCGGCGCTGCGAACTCTTCCGCCGCACGTAATTCGGCTCGTTCTCCGACGGGCTGCGATGCAAGCCGGCAGAACGCAGCCTCCGCCTAAAGCCCGGCTCGACGCGGCGATGGACTTCTGCCTCTCGCCGCGGGGAGGCGGCCGGGTGAGCATGGGCGGCGGCGTGGAGATGCTGCGCGGATATGACACCGCGCTGTTCAAGCGCGAGCTCGATGAGCCAGCGCGGATTCTCGGAGAGGCGCGGCTCGAGCCGCCGGGCGCGGCGAACGTTCCGGGATTGAGCATGGCGATAACGTCCCGGATCATCGAAGACCGGCGCGAAGTGGAGTCGGCAAAAGAATCACTCCCCGCCGACGATCCGGACAGGGCGTTGCTCGACCATGCGACCGTGGAAGAGCCGCTGTTCGTGAGGCGACGTCGCCGCGGAGACCGGCTGCGCCCGCTGGGCGCCGCCGGCGACGTTTCGCTAGGCAGGTTTCTGATCCGGCGGCGGGTTCCGTTCTGGCAACGCGACGCCGTGCCGGTAGTGGCGGGAGCGAGCGGGATCGTTTGGCTGGGCGGTCTTGAGATCGACAGCCGCCACCGGCTCACCGAGCGGACGCGTAACATCCTGGAACTGCGTCTCGTTGATAGTGGTGGAGACGCCGAAGGCTGATGGTTCGCGATGGCGTTTGCGCGGGTTCCAGGCCCGCGCCCAGGCGGGGAGATTTCGACATCTGGATCAATTGGAGCGCGGTTTTCAGACGGCGTTTCGGTGATATCATTTAAGCAAGGCTAAACAAGCTCAACGTCACTTCGATGGAGCGTAAGGTCAAGCCCGGATTCGACGTGGAATCGGGGCTTCCCAAGAGGGATTTCGAGATTGAATAACCGGTTAATGCGAAACGGGTTCGTCTACATGGTTATCGGTGTGGCGATCCTGGCGGTAATCTACATGATGTTCGCGCAGGGCACCGGCGACCAGAAGATCAGCTACACGCAACTGCTCAGCGCCGCCGTGCTGGACGCGCGGTCCGGACGCACTCCGGAGCTCGTTATCAGCGGCAACCGCGTCGTGCTGAAATCTGGCACTATCTCCCGCTACGCGATAATGGACGACCGCACCGACATCAATGCAGATTTGAACGCGCGCGGACTGAACATCGGCGATCGCGAGGACGCGCGGGTAACGTTCGAGGAATCGGGCCGGCTCGGATTCCTGGTGCAGTTTCTGACCTCGATGTTCCCCGTGCTGCTGTTTGTGGGAATTCTGATTTTCATGATGCGGCAGGCCCAGGGGAGCAACAATCAGGCGTTGTCATTCGGCAAGACCAAGGCGCGGATGATATCTGGTCACCGTCCGACGGTTACGTTCAAGGACGTGCAGGGAGTCGACGAGGCCAAGCAAGAGCTTGCCGAGGTGGTGGAGTTTCTGAAATACCCGGAAAAATTCACCAAGATCGGCGCTCGCATTCCCAGCGGCGTGCTGCTGGTAGGCCCGCCGGGAACCGGCAAGACCTACCTGGCCAAGGCCGTGGCGGGCGAGGCCGGGGTGCCGTTCTTCAGTCTCAGCGGCTCGGAGTTCGTCGAGATGTTCGTCGGCGTTGGGGCGTCGCGGGTGCGAGACCTGTTCGACAAGGCGCGAAACAACGCCCCCTGCCTGATCTTCGTAGACGAGATCGACGCGGTGGGCCGTCAGCGCGGCGCGGGGCTGGGCGGCAGTCACGACGAACGAGAACAAACGCTCAACCAGATACTCGTTGAAATGGACGGGTTCGAAAGCGATACCAAGGTAATCGTGCTGGCGGCTACCAACCGCCCCGATATTCTCGATCCGGCGCTATTGAGGCCTGGGCGATTCGACCGGCAGGTGATTCTCGACCGTCCCGACATCCGCGGACGCGAGGCGATACTCAAGGTCCACTCGCGCGGCAAGCCGCTGGAAGCCAGCGTGGAACTGCTTACGCTGGCCAAGCAGACTTCGGGATTCACGGGGGCCGATCTCGAAAACCTGCTAAACGAAGGTTCGATACTCGCGGCGCGCGAGAACAAGTCGATGATCGCGATGGCCCATCTCGAAGAGTCCATCGACCGTGTGATGGCAGGTCCGGAGCGGAAGAGCCGCGTCATCAGCGAGAAGGAAAAGCTGGTGACCGCGATTCATGAAACGGGTCACGGGCTCGTCGGGCACTTGCTGGGCGAAATGGACCCGGTGCACAAGATTTCGATTATCGCCCGGGGGCGGATGGGCGGTTACACGCGGTTCCTGCCGTCCGAAGACCGGTCGATGATGAGCAGGAGCCAGTACATGGACCAGCTCGCGACGATGATGGGAGGCCGAGCCGCGGAGATGCTCATTTTCAACGAGATAACCACCGGCGCCGCCAACGATCTGAATCAGGCCACCACGCTTTCGCGCCAGATGGTCACTCAGTACGGCATGAGCGCCAAGCTCGGGCCGAGAACCTTCGGCAAGGTCAATGAGCTGGTTTTCCTGGGGCGCGACATTGCGGAAACGAGGGACTACAGCGAGTCGGTTGCCGAACAGATTGACGGCGAGGTGACCGGGCTGGTGTCGGAGGCGCATCAGCGCGCGAGCGACATTCTGCGGCAGAACGAAGAAGCGCTGCGGCGAGTCGCGAAGAACCTGACGAGGCTGGAGACGATTGGAGTCGAGGACTTCCAGACGCTCTTCGAGGGTGGGGAGCTGCCGGTTCCCGTAAAGGCGGAGGAACCCGCCAAGGCGGAGCCCGAGGCGCCGTCACCCGCTCCGGAATCGCCCGCCGCTCCGCCCGTCGGACGTCTGGCCGAGGAGCCGGGTAGCGCCTAAGCGGGCGCGCGGCTGCTGAAGCGCCGTTTGCCTCCCCGGACTTGACCCGGAGCGAAGTCGAAGGGCATCGCGTACATTCGAGCTGCGGGGCATCCAGTTACTTCAAAACCGGTTCACCTTGCATTTCCAGCCCCGTTCGGTGACATTGGAACCGTGGCGGCGGCGGTGGAGATATCCATACATATCCCGCGAGGTCTTGCGCCGACGCCGGAGGCGCTCGAATCTTCTGGCCTGGCGTCGATGCTATACACGGCGCGGCGGGGGCTGCTGAACATGAATCCGATCAGGCGGGCCGGTCGTTCGAGGCCGGCGGTTAGATGGAACGACGCGGGGCTGAAGTCTGACCACCATGCCTGAACAGCTCAACCTTGACGATCCCCGCTATCAGGCCGCGGCCGGCTGTGTGATTGTCCTCCTCATGGATTGCATGGATCCCAATGTTCAGCTACCGCTCCGTCTTACGACCTCTTTGCCGCCGCCGCTCGGCCCGGTTGCCTCCTGAGCGGGGCGCGTCTGGCGGTAGGGCTGCAGGGGATACGGGCAATTGCGCGGTCCCACTGAGTCGAATCCAGGCTCCCCTGCGATGATTCTCGATGATCTTCGCCGCCGGTGTGCCAGAGAATGTATGCGTTGTCGCATGGTGGACTGACAACACTGCGTCTTGAAGCCGTCCGTCCTCCTCTAGGTCAACTATACGCAGACCCATCCGGCGAACTTGGTTGCGGCCGACCCGCCGTTCGTGAGAGCGAAATGACTCGTAGTCGGCGAACCAATCCGCGACCTGCTTAGCCTTGGCTCGCGCGTCCTCATCCTCCGAGAACATATAGCGTTCGAGCCAACCAGCGACCATATCCGATGCCAGCTTTCGGGAGTCTTCGCACTGGGTTAGCAAGCCGGGCGCGTAGCTTCCCAGAATCGGCATCCAGGCCGCAAGGTTCTCTGGAGCTTTACACTCGCGCTTGGCGCGTTCGAACTGGTTGAGAATAGCCTTAGTAGGCGATGACCGCGCTCCGTCGCGAGTGTGGATTATGAACTGCGGATCAATGGGACCTAGTTGCGAATGCTGTCCCATTACTAGCTCGTCGGCTGAGAGCGCTATCATAGTTGCCGCCGACAGGCACGAATACCCTTATGTGGTCAAATCGCTGCCTCAGATATTCAACAAACGATTCGGCAGCTTCCGCCGAGCCGCCCGGACTATGCAGGATGAGATCCAAATCCCGCTCTTCAATCCTGGAGACTGCCTCCATGAGCCCCTGAATATCCGTAAGTCCAATTTGCAACTCCGCGGGCGGAATAGGTCGGGACTCAAACCAGGCAGTAGCGTAGAGTATGAGTGCCCGTCCGGTGACTTCATGCAGTTGCCTTAGATATTTCCTACGAACGCCATCGAAGTCGGGATTCCCCGCGGGATTTGACTCCGTCAGTTCAGCTAGAATCTCGCCCCAAGTAGGCATTGGACCTCACTATGTTCGTGGAATCCGAGGTATAGACGGCGTTGCTATCAGACAGCGACGCGGATGCTTGGATATAGATGTCCTCGACCCTCTTGTAGAGTGCCATCAAATCGGCTACACCAGCGTCCCGCTCCTCTAACGCAGCCACAAGCTCTTCCATCTCCTGGTCTTTGGCGGTCATGGTTCCCCTCCATAGCCACGTACCTCGAAATGCTACGGTATCACATGTTTTTTAGATCCAAATTGGCAGCTTCCCATCACATCGTCAACCGCCTTTCGTCGGCAGCTTGATGGAACGACGCGGGGCTGAAGTCTGACCACTATGCCTGAGCAGCTCGACCTTGACGATCCCCGCTATCAGGCCGCGGCCGCCGAGATATTGCGGCGGCACGACAGCTACGAGGCCGAGGCCAACATCACGAGCGCCATACGGGATTTCCTGATTTTGACCGGGCTGGCGAAACCTGAAGAGATCGACGAGGAAGTCGCGCCCGCAACCGATTCGGGCAAGGCTGTCGATCTAGCGGCTCTCAACGCGTTTATCGAGGTCAAGCGCCGGGTGGGTTCCGCCGACGGTTTTGAACCCGACCCGAAGAACGTCCGGCAGCTAGACGGCTACCTGGCGGAGGCCGAGACCGAAGGCGGCAGGTTTCGCATGGGCGTGCTGACCGACGGCAAGCACTGGCTGCTGCGCTGGCCGGGCGCCGGACCGGTCCGGACCGCGCCGCCGCACGGCTTCATGCTGGAAGATCCGGACCGCTGGTTTCTGCTGTTCGAGTGGCTGCGCGACAAGGCGCTCTTCACGGAAACGAGGATCCCGCCCGACCGTGAAAACGTCGGCAAGTATTTCGGGCCGGAGAGTCCGCGGTACGAACGGGAAATAACCGCCTTCAGGACTCTCTACTAGGAGGCGGCGGAGCTCGAGACCATCAAGGTCAAGCGGCGGCTATGGCGTGACCTTCTGCTTACGGCGCTCGGCGAGATTGCCAGGACAGAGGCCGCGCTGGACGACCTCTTCGTGCGCCACACTTACCTGAGCGCCGTAATCGGCATGGTGGTGCAGGCCTCGTTTGGAGTCGATATCGAGCAGCTTGCGCTTGGCGACCCGGCGGACTTGCTGCTGGGACGCCGCTTTCAGGGGGATACCGGCCTGCAGGGGGGCGTCGAGTCCGACTTCTTTGCGTGGCCGGCAGAGGCCGGAGGGCTGCCGGCGCTGCGGGCGCTGGCGGGGCGCGTGGCCCGGTTCGACTGGCCGAGGGTCCCGCCCGACGTTGCCGCAATTCTGTACGAGACGATCATCCCGCCCGACGAGCGGCGGCAGCTTGGCGAGTACTATACGCCGCACTGGCTGGCGCGCGCGATGGTGCGGGAGGTGGTAACCGACCCGCTGGACCAGAAAGTGCTGGACCCGGCCTGCGGCTCGGGGACGTTCGTCGCCGAGGCCGTGACGCACTTCATCGCAGCCGCCGAAAACGCCCCTCTGGACGCCAGAGAGGTGCTGGACTGGCTGCGGTTGTCGATCGCCGGCATCGACGTTCACCCGGTCGCGGTACACCTCGCCCGCGCCGCGTGGGTGCTGGCGGCCAGACCGGCGATCGAGGCCGCGGCGAACGCCGGCTACAGCGGCGCGATCGCCGCGCCGGTCTATCTGGGCGACGCCTTGCAGATGCGCTTCCGCACCGGCGACATGTTTGCCGAGCAGGAGGTGACGATACAGGTGGAAGACGACGCGAACTCGCAGCTTGTCTTTCCGGTAAGCCTGGTGGACAGGGCCGAGACGTTCGACCCGCTGATGGGCGACATCGCCGACTACGTCGAACGCGGGCAAGACCCAATGCTGGCGCTCGACGATCACGGCATAACCGACTGCGGCGAACGCGAGACTATGAAGGCGACGATCGCGACGCTGCAAAGGCTGCACGGCGAGGGCCGCGACCACATCTGGGCGTACTACACCCGCAACCTCGTGCGCCCTGTCGCGCTGGCCCGCCGCAAGGTGGACGTGATTATCGGCAACCCGCCCTGGCTGAACTACAACAGCACCACGAACACGCTGCGCCGCGCGCTTGAAACGCTTTGCAAGAATCAGTACGGCATCTGGGCGGGCGGGCGGTACGCCACTCACCAGGACGTGGCCGGGCTGTTCTTCGCCCGCTGCGTCGACCTGTACCTGAAACTCGGGGGGACCATCGGCATGGTGATGCCCCACAGCGCACTTCAGACAGGCCAGTATTCGAAATGGCGCGGCGGCAAGTGGCTGTCGAGCTTCGACAGCGTGCTCGTCGACTTTGGCTGGAAGACCGCCTGGGACCTGGAACGGCTCGAACCGAACACTTTCTTTCCGGTGCCGGCGTCGGTGGTCTTTGCGGCGCGGGTGGACGAGAGCGACGCGGAATCGCCGCTGGCGGGCGAGGTGGAACGCTGGCTGGGCAAGGCCGGCGCTCCCGACGTAAAGCGCGAGCGTGTCGCCATAACCGACACGTCTGTCGGGGGCGGTTCTCCCTATGACGGCTATTCCCGTCTAGGGGCGATACTGTATCCACGATGCTTGCTCTTCGTGAATGAAACAGAAAATCCCGCCATCGTCCGGGCCGGGCAGACGGTTACCGTAAATCCCCGGCGAGGTTCTCAAGACAAGAGGCCGTGGCGCGACCTCGACCTGACCGCCATCACGCAGCAGACCGTGGAAGCCGCCCATCTATTTGACGTGTACCTTGGCGAGACGGTGGCGCCCTACGTGACGCTCGATCCGCTGAAGGCGCTTCTGCCCATGAAGCGAACGGACCGCTCGATAGCGAAATCCGGGGAAGCGGATGGCGTGGGCGGCGTCCGCGTCGCCAGCCTGGAGCGGCGGATGCGCGAGCGGTGGCAAACGGTCAACCGTTTGTGGGAGGAGAACAAATCCTCTGTGAATAAGCTGGATTTACGAGGCCAATTCGACTATTGGGGGCACCTGTCGGCACAACTTGAGTGGCGACGAGATCCCGGCGACAGGCCCGTCCGTGTCCTGTACACCAAATCCGGCAAACCAACTGCGACGCTACTTAACGACGATGACGCCGTGATTGACCACAAGCTGTTCTGGATTGCCTGCAAAGACGTGCAGGAAGCCAACTATCTGCTGGCCATAATAAACAGCGACACGTTGTATGAGTCAGTAATGCCGCTGATGTCAAAAGGTCAGTTTGGCGCACGAGATTTGCAGAAGCACCTGTGGAAGCTGCCGATCCCGGAGTTCGACGCCGCCGATCCGCTGCATCTCGCGGTGTCACGCGCGGGTCGGGCCGCCGCCGAGGCCGCGGCCCGCGAGCTTGCCGCGCTGCGCCAAACCCGCTCCAAACTCACCGTCACCATCGCCCGCCGCGAGCTGCGCAAGTGGCTGCGGGAATCGGAGGAGGGGAGGGCGGTTGAGGAGGCGGTCCGAGAGCTATTGAGTTGAGGCCTTCTCCAAACCGGGCGCGGGAGCGCTTTGTGGCCAAACGCAGGGAGTGAGAGTGGGCCGCGGCAGGCGCAGTGAGCGGCTGGCCGCTAACACCGATCCATTTGCGCCCGGGCTTGTAGGGGCGGTTTGCGAACCGCCCCTGCGTCACAGGTCAAAATGCTCAGGTCTGGATTCCGGCTTTCGCCGGAATGACGAATATATAGGAAGCGGGGATAACGGGATGCTCCGTGGGCCCTTCGACAAGCCCAGGGCAGGCAGGCCCAGCGAGCACGGAGTGGTTAGGCGCCCAGGAAGAGCTGGATCGTCAGATACGGCGCAGGCCCAGCGCGCACGGAGTGGTTAGGCCCCCTGACCGTGACCATCGCCCGCCGCGAGCTGCGCAAATGGCTGCGGGAATCGGAACACGGCAAGGCGGTGGACTGTTGAGAAACTACTGGTTGTGTCGTAGCGCCAGCAAACTACGGAAGACGCCTGCTTAACACTGACTATGCAGCCACGGGGATCTGATCGGCGTCAGAGTGGTGCAATCTGCATAGTGTCGGGTTCTTTGACTTTGATCTCGATAAGTTTCGAAGCGGCGCACCAGCTCTTCTCGTAGGAATGAATCTCGGTGACGCCACGAATCATTGCCGAGGCGAGATGAATGCAGTCATTATTGCTAATCCCTTTGATCTTCTTCTCGTATAGCTCACGGGAGAGCCTTCGGGCTTCGAACGCAGTCTGCCTATGAAATTCGAGAAGCTGAATCGCATCTGGACGGCTCCATAAGGCATCAATTTTCGCCAATTCAGATTGATCGGATGGGTCTGCGGCTTGTTCGGTAACCGCGTAACTCACCTCGACGATCGAAATCGTGGACGTTGTCAAATGCACTCCTCGTTTGAGGGCGTTTTCGAACAGAGGTTTCAGCATGTTGATCCGCGTTTGATCATTGTTAATTAGATAGACGAAACAGCAAGAGTCCCAGTAAATGAGAGGTCGGCTTTTAGCCATTGACTCCGTCGCGAAGCTGCCTGATTATTTGCACCGGACTCTGAGCACCCGGATCAGGTTTCACTGCTCCGATGACAGCTCTTAGCTCCTCGTTCGATGCGACCCGAACTTGGTCGAAGCGCTCTACGACCACAGACTTCGGTCGTCCCGTGAGGCCATCGCGGGTTATGAGTCCCTCGACTCGGATCCGTCTGCCTTCCGCCCACAATTCTCCGAGTTGCCGTCTCCGCTCATCTGAAAAGTTACATAGCACGTGGCGTTCGAACACTGGATGGAAAATAACGAAGGTCCGCGATCTACCTCGAAGTTGGTCAAGTTCGCCTTCGACGGCGCCGAAACTTGTCGTATCGGGTGGAGGATCTGCTTGCGGCTGATGCGCGGCAATCTTCCAACTCGCTTCGTCTCTTCCCATTAGGACAGCCGACGTACGCCCGTTAACGACTTGCGATATTGCGATGGAATGCTTACGCGCCTTAACAGGGTCGGGGGGTACTCGACAATCTGCAAGCGCCGCCGCGTGATCGCCCCATGCACCGGCTATTTCCTGAATTGTGCGAGGATTCGGATTTGTGAATCTCCACTTTGCAGTCGCAGGGCTAGAGACTGTCAAACTAACTAGCGGCAAGGCGATTTCACGATCTTCGCCGGCATTCTTGGCGAGAACCGCCAAAAGCTCTCGCGCATGGAATACAACATGCGCGAAATCTCCAAAGTCCACTTCGTCACCCTCAACCTGGATTGAGAACTCTACAAACACATCTACCGCCTCCCCTGTTGTGAAACGGCCGGCGGGGAGAAGTGATCTTGAGGATGCGTGGGTCCCTGGCAGCCCACGCAACCGCGAGTCAAAGTTTTCAGAAAACGACTCTCCATTTGGGAGTTATATAGGTGTGTACGCATGAGTTGACCAAGCGTTCCCCAGTTTTCCGCGCATGGCGCATAACTGAGCATATCTTCGATATCTTTGGAGTTTACGTCAACAGGAGTCGATGATGGCAACAAGGCGGCCGCGCAAGCGCCCGAAACCCTCGAAGCGGGAAGCGTCATTCAGACTGGTTAGAGTCGGATGTACTTCGCGCGGGATTAGGTCTGCGGGCGGGGGTTGAACGCGAATAGCAGCAAGGCGCTGGCGAGGGCGTAGAGGGCCGCGGTTAGCGCGAATTGAATCTGGCTCATTCCGGCGCCGAGCAGCGCGCCGCCCGAAGCGGAGCCGGCGGCCCAGGCGATATTCCACGATACGAGCATGAGGCTGTTTACGGCCGGTCTCGAATCCGGTTGAACGGCGTCCATGTAAAACGCGCTCCTGAGCGGTTGGGCCATGTTCATCAGCGCGCCGCGTCCCAGGTAGGCGGCGGAGGCGATGATGGGCGTTGGCAGGAAGGCCATCGTCAGCAGCAGCGGAATCGACGCTAGCTGGGTGAATCCGATGGCCCGCAGAGCGCCGATGCGGCCGCCGAGGTCGGGGCCGAATGCGGTGAGCGCGAGGCGCGTCAATAGCCCCGCGCCGGCCAGCAGGCCGAAGTGGGCCTCGGAGAGTCCGACGACCTTTACGAAGTAGACGTTGAGGAACGGGATCACGAGTCCGGCGCCCAAGGCGATCAAGGCGTGCACCGCGAGGAGTTTGACCACGACTACGCGCTGTCCGAGCAGCGCGGCGAGCCACTGCCGCAAGTCGAAGGCCGGCGAGGGTATCGGAACGAGAAACAGCAGCGGCAGCAGTCCGAGTCCGCTGACAATGCTGGTAATGCCCAGGACTCCCAGATAACCGGTATCGAGCGGCGCGCCCAGCGCGCCGGCGAGAGCGCGGGGACCGAATCCGGCCAGCAGGTTTCCGGCGAAGGTGACCGCGAGAAAAACGAGCGAGGCCAGCGTGAAAAGATAGGGCCTGCCGCGCGCGTCGGCGCCGGCGGCGAGCAGCGGGGCAAGGGCCACCGCCCACATCACCGATCCGGCTCCGCCGAGAACGTTTCCGGCCAGGATTGCGGGGTAGTTGCGCGGCAGAATCTGGAGGGCGGTGCCGACGGCCAGCGCCGCCGAGGCCCAGAGGATTATCGTCTTTAGTCCGATTCGGGAGGCGGCCAGACCGGCTGGAATGGCCGCCGCGCCGGCGGCCAGCGCCCCGGCTCCAACCAGGAAGCCAAGCCGGTCCTCGGCTATGCCCAGCTCGATCAGATAGAGGTTGTAGCCGACGGAAAACGAGCCAACGCTCAGGCTTCCGAGCAGGGCGCTGGCGAGCAGCAGCTTGCCGTTTCGGTTAAACCGCCGGAATTGCCGCCAGTACTCCGCCAGGGCGGTTGCGACGCCCAGGCTGACGGCGGCCGCTCGACTATTCAAGCTGAGGTTCGATCCCGCTCAGGCGCTCTGGCCTGATGCGCCGCGAGCCGGGGGGACTACGGACTGAGCATCACCTTTATCGACCCGGTCGATTTGTCGAATGCGGTGTGAAAGGCGTCGGCGGCGGCTTCGAGCGGGAATCTGTGGGTGAGCATCGTCTCGGCGAATTGCGGATTGGACCGCATTATCGCCATTGCGTCTTTGAAGTCCGACGAGCCGTCCCCGGACGCATAGCAGTTGGAGCCTACGAGCCGAATTTCCTTCATCAACAGCATTTCGAGATCGACTTTGGGTGATTCCCAGTAGCCGCCGACCATCGAGATCGCGCCGCCGCTACGGACCAGCTTCAAGGCGGCATTGAGTGTTTCGGCTGCTCCGCCCACGGTTTCGACGACGATGTCGGGCGGCTGGCCGCCGTCGAGACGCGCTTGTACGGTTTCCTGGGAATCGTCGTCGTCGATAGTGATCGTTCGGGTCGCTCCGAGCTTTTCGGCTGCCTCGCGCTGGTGCGGATGGCGGGCGACGACCGTGATGCTCGACGCGCCGGCCGCGGCGGCGGCCGCGACGACCGCGAGTCCGATCGTCCCCGCGCCAACGACGCCGACCGACGGCCGGTAACCGGGCCGGACCACCTTGATTGCATGGACGCCCACGGCGAGCGGTTCGGTCAGCGCGCCTTCCTCGTCGGAGAGCGAATCGTCGACCGGCACAAGACAGAAGTCAGGAATTTCGAAGTACTCCGAGAGCGCGCCCGGTTGATCCAGGTAGCCGCCAATCATGAACTCTCTCTGGTCGCAGACGTTGTAGCGGCCCGCGATGCAATTCGAGCAGACTCCGCAGCGCCGCAGCGGTTCGATGGCGACGCGGTCGCCCATGCGTGCGGTCGGGACTCCGGGACCCGTTTCGGAAACGATGCCACAGACCTCGTGTCCGACGAGCGGTTCCCTGTGCGTCAGGCCGCGCTGCAACTGGCTGATGGTGTGCAGATCGCTGCCGCATATCCCGCTTTTGAGAGTCTTGACGATCACGTTGCCCGGACGGGCGGTCGGTGTATGGAGTTCTTCGACGACTGCCGTCCTGGTTGCGCTTGCGCGTACAGCTTTCACTTGATTTCTCCCGATCTTCGATTCGCTGCGCTTATAGATATTTGACCATACCCGCCGGACCGGTGGCTTGCGCGGGCGACGGCCTGGTCGTCATCGCCCGGGGCCGCTGCAAAATCGCGTCAGTTAATATGCGACCGCAATCGATTCCCGCGCCCGAATGAGGACGTTTCCAATCGCCGGCAACCGAGACGGCTCGATATTGACGGAGCTTGTCAGCCGCTATGGCGGGGCCGTCGACGCCGAGCTGCGGCGGGTTGTCGGCGATAACCCTTTGCCGCTTTACGACATGCTCCGTTATCACATGGGATGGGTGGATGAGAATGGCCGTCCGCTGAACGCCGCCTCCGGCAAGCGGCTGCGACCGCTGCTGTGTCTGCTGGCGTGCGAGGCGGTTGGGGGGCGGATCGACGCCGCGCTTCCGGCGGCCGCGGCGGTGGAGCTTATTCACAACTTCACGCTGATACACGACGACGTGATGGACGAGGACCACGAGCGAAGGCACCGCCGAACCGTGTGGTCGCGGTGGGGCAGCGCGCAAGCGATCAACGCGGGCGATCTGCTGTACGCGGTGGCGGTTGCGGCGATGTCGCATCTCGATCAAAGGGGGGTCTCCGCCGGGAATGCGGTGAAGGCGATTCGCCGCCTGGAGGAGACCTGCATAGAGGTGATCGAGGGACAGTACCTCGATATGGAATTCGAATCCCGGCTCGACGTGTCGCCCGAGGAATACATGGACATGATCGGTAAGAAATCGGCGGCATTGATCGGCTTTCCCATGGAGGTCGGGGCGCTCGTCGGCGGCGCGGATGAAGGCCAGCAACAAGCCTTCGCCGAAGTCGGACGGGCGACTGGCATGGCGTTCCAGATTCGCGACGATATTCTGGGCGTCTGGGGGCGTCAGGAGCTCACGGGCAAACCGGTCGGCAGCGACATCCGGCGCAAGAAGAAGTCGCTGCCGATACTGATGACGTTCGAAGCCGCCCGGAGCAGTAATCTGGCGTTTTTAACGCGAATCTACGAAGTTCCCGGCACGCCGTGCAAAGCCGTGACGGAGGTTATGAGGCTGATGGACAAGCTCGGCGTTCGGAAATCGGTTGA
Source organism: Chloroflexota bacterium (assembly GCA_965263025.1). Taxonomy (GTDB): domain Bacteria; phylum Chloroflexota; class UBA11872; order UBA11872; family VXNJ01; genus JAPOVO01. Next base: position 2,849,538 of record OZ253578.1, read on the forward strand.
GGTTCTTGCGAGTGAATGCGCGGAGGCGGCGAAGTCGTCGATTCGGGGATTGCCGGTCGGAGCGCGGGCGAAGGACGAGCTGACGCAGCTAGTCGATTTTGTCGTCAGCCGGGACTCTTGATTCAAGCTGTTCGGGGGCTGGGATGTATTCCATAAAAGCGCTGAAAAACTCACACCTGGAAGCCGATGGGCCGGTTATGTTCTTCCAGAGCAAGCAGTTCGAGCGTCTGCAAGTTTTCGGTTACTTGTGGCTGATTCGCGGGCAGGGGCTTACGGTTGCCGTGGATTCCGGGATCGGCGATCCGGCGGGCGAGGACGCGCCGCGGCTTCAGGGTTATGCCGGATTCGTGTGCGATCCGGGCGAGGATACCGACTCGCTGCTGAGGCGCGAGGGCCTGGCGCCGGACGAGGTGGACTATCTGATTCTGACGCATCTTCACTGGGATCACTGCGTCAACACCAGGCTGTTTACGAACGCGAAGATCGTCGTATCGCGCCGGGGTCTGGCGAGCGTGGCGACGCCCCGGCATCGGGGGCTGGTCCCGGACGGTCTGTTCTTCCGACAGGTCATCGCACACATCGTGGACGAGGCCTGGGACAGGGTGATTCTGGCCGATGACGAGTTCGAGGTCGTGCCCGGCATACGCACGTTTTGGGTCGGCGGTCATACGGAGTGTTCGCAGGCGGTGGCGGTCGAAACGGCGAAGGGCGTAGCTATTTTCGGCGGCGACACGGTGTTCATGTACGAGAACATCGAGTCTGATATTCCGGTCGCATACACCGGCAACCTTGCCGAGTGCTACCTCGCGATGGATCGGATTCGTCGAGAGGCCGACATCGTGCTGCCCAACCACGACCCGCTCGTTCTGGAGCGCCACCCCGGCGGCGAGGTGGCGTAGGGCGGCCACTCGGCGTTGCGGTTACCAGTAGTGGGCTGAGTTGCCGAGGAGTGTTATCTCGCTGCCGTCAGTAGCCGCTGCCGAAGTAGTGGAACAGGATTACAGTTCCGGCGCCGACTGAAACGGATACCTGGCGGGCGGCTGCCGCGTTGCTGACCGTGTAAGTGCTGCCCAGGGTAAGCGCGGCCTGGTCCAGCTTCCATTCGAGGCCGTCGGTGGTGACGCCGGCGACGGTATCGCCGACTGGCAGCAGCGAAACGGTGTCGCCGGGCTCGGCGGCGAAGACTCTTTTGGAGTTAGAGACGGCCCACGCCTCGAACAGCTCGGTGAGCAGCCGGACGCCGCGGCCGCGAATTGACGGGGCGGCGAGCAGCAGAACGTTAGCCAGCGCGTGATCGGCGCGGGGTCCGCCGAACGCGCCGACGACGGTGATTTCGGTTGCGCCCCTGGTGAGGGCCTCATCAAGGGCGAGCTCGGCGTCGGTAGCATCCTTTCGCGCCGGATACCGCAGCACTTCCGGAATCGCCCGCCGCAGCTCTTCAAGGGTGGCGTCGGGAATCGAGTCGAGGTCGCCAACCAGTACATTCGGCGTGAAGCCGATGCGCTCGAGATTCGCGCCGCCGCCGTTGGCGGCGACGACAATAGCGGCTCCGTCGAGCGCCGCTTTTATCCTGGGGCCGGCGACCAGCTCGCCGCCCAGCGCGATTACGACGTTCACGCGCGCCCGTTGCTATACGGAAGCGGGCGCCGTCCCCGTGGTTCGAGCGCGGCAGCCGACCTGGGTCCACCGCGCGGCTTCCCGTGTGAGCAGCTCTGCGTCGGCGCGGCGGCGGCGATTTTAGCGAGGTCCATCTCTACCCTCTGGATTGGCGGTTGGGGTTGGCCGGTACCGGAGATCCCTGATAATACCGGCGGCCGATGGCGGTTGAGACGGCTGTTTCAATGGCGCCGCCGCCAACTCTGGCCAGCGCGCCGAGAGTGGCGCCGGCCATGGCGATACCCGGGGCAAAGTAGAGAATCGCCGCCGCGACCGCCGCCACCCGTATTAGTGATCCGACGCTCGCCAAACGCGATTGCCCGCGGTTGAGAAGGAGGCTCGTATAGAACTGCCTGAGTGACGCCAGGAGCGGGAGAAGAGCCATGATGCGCCACGCCGGCAGCGCCACGGCGGATACCTCCGGCGGTGAACCGATCAGGGTGTTCAGAACGAAGTTCCCGGCAGGGCCGGTAGACGCCAGAAGCATGATCGTGGTAACGATGGCGCCGGTGGCGACCGAGAATATGCGGCCACGCTTGTGGTCGGCTGGGTCTCTCGACATGATCAGGGTGGTCTGCCGCAACATCACGATCGCGCCGAATCCGATAACCGCAAGGCTCCAGGCGACCCGATAGCCGGCCAGCGCAATCTCGCCGTCGTCGAGCCGCAAGATTCCCGCCGAGACGAGCGGCGTGGTGCCAGCCATGAACATTTGAGTTATCAGCAGCGGCCAGACGAATTGCAACAGTCGACGGGTGGTCGCGATGGGCGCGGCGCCGGAATCGCGCTCGAGCGGATTGTCGGCGAGCGTGCGTCGGGCTACCAGCCAGAGCACGACCGCCTCGACGCTTACCAGCAGCACTTGAGCCAGCGACGCGACGGTGCTGCCCCGCATCGAAACGAATGGAGCGACTCCGAACGAGATCGCGAAGAGCGCCGCAATTCCAATGACCGACGCCAGCCAAACCGACCTGGTTTTTTTCTGAACCACCAGAATCGACTGAAAGAACGCGCGGGCGATCATTACGACCGGATACAGCAGCATGATCGGCAGGGCGGGTTTCAGAAACTCGTTCAGCTCGGGCGGGGATCCCATCAAGTCGAGAAATATGAAATCGCCGATGCCGGGAAGAATTAGCGCGGCTCCAAGGGCCAGAACGCCGATACCGAACCAGATCGAGAACTTGCGAATCCGGTCGTACGAGTCCCTGCCCCGCACAAACACGAGGAACAGACTCTGAAGCGAATTCGCCGAGGTGCCGAGCATCATCATCACGCTGGAGATGATGGCGAACGCGGCCAAGGACTCGATGGGGAAGTTGCCTCGCGACATTCCAGCGTCGAGTATCGGACCGCGAAACCCCTGAATGAGAGACGAAGCGGCCAGCGGGAGAAAGAAGACGAGCAGTTCACGATATCCGTAAGCGCCGCGTTCCAGAGGTCTATCGCTCAGCGCCACGCTCTATTCAGGCTGAGCGGGTCTGGCCGGCAGCGCCGCGCGACCGACGAAACGACCGGAGCCGAGCGTATGCTGTGCTAGAGTTGCCGAAATGCGCTCGGAGCGAGAGGAGGCTGACGTGCCTAAGTACCTGATTCTTATGAATTACACGGAAAAGGGCGTAGCCAATATGAAGGACTCGCCGCAGCGGCTCAAGGAAGTGCGCGCCGCATTCGAGGAAGCGGGCGGAAAACTCGACAGCTTCTATCTCACGTTGGGTCAATATGACGGGGTCAGCATAGCCGATTTCCCGGACGACGCTACGCTCGCAGCGTCCGTTCTCAAGGTGGCGGCGCAGGGCAACGTGCGGACGAGCACGCTGCGCGCTTTCGACGAAGCGGAATACGAGGAAATTACCGACAGGTTATAGCCATCGCGCGCCGGGTTAGTCGAGCGCTGAATAATCGAAGCGCCGCCGACTATCTTTTCTGAGCCTGGATGAAGCCCAAGAGAATATGGCCGGGCGCGTCGCGAACCGTCGAGATCTGAATTGATCGGAGAGATCTAGCGGCGATCTCACAGCAGGTTCTCCAGAGTCTTGCCCGGCGAGGCGATCAGAAAATGGTGCTGGTCGTCATCGACGGTCTTGGCGGTCTGCCGCATCCGGACACCGGATTGAGCGAGCTCGAGACAGCCAGCGTGCCCAACCTGGACCGTCTCGCGGCGCAGGGCATGACCGGACTGAGCATTCCGGTGGCGCTGGGGATTACCCCCGGCAGCGGACCGGGACACCTGTCGCTGTTCGGCTACGATCCCGTGGCCAGCAACATAGGCAGAGGCGCGCTTTCGGCGCTCGGGATTGGCTTGCCGCTGGCTCCGGAAGACGTGGCGATCAGGATCAACTTTTGCACGCTCGACTCGGCTGGAAACATAGCCGATCGCCGGGCGGGGCGCATTCCCACGGAATTGAACGCGGAGCTTGTCGCCGGGTTGAAGGGTATCGAGGTGGACGGCGTGGCGTTCGACCTGGCGACCGAGAGCCAGCATCGAGCGGTCTTGGTGCTCCATGCGGACGGGCTGAGCACGCTGGTCCAGGAGACCGACCCGCAGAGCACCGGCGTCGCGCCGTTGCCTCCCGACGCGCTGGCCCCCGAAGCCGAGCCGACGAGCACATACTTGCGCGACTATCTCGCGCAGGTAACCGAGCGGATCGGCGGTAGAGGGAGAGCTAATTTCATTCTGATGCGCGGCTACGCGGGGCTGCCCGACCTGGCGCCGATTTCGGAGCTGTATAACGTCAGACCGGCGTGCGTCGCGTCATATCCGATGTACAAGGGGCTGGCGACGGCGGCCGGGATGACCGTGCTGGAAACGGGCGATACGCTCGACGGCCAGCTTTCGACGCTCCGGGAGAGGTGGGACGACTTCGATTATTACTTCTTCCACTATAAGTACACAGACTCGTTTGGGGAGGACGGCGACTTCGACGGCAAGGTTGGGGCTCTGGAGGAGATCGACCGCGCAATTCCGGCGATCCTGGATCTCGATCCCGAAGTCGTGGTGGTGGCGGGGGATCACTCGAGTCCGGCGACCCTCGCCGCGCATTCATGGCATCCGGTGCCGTTCGCGCTGCTCGCCAAGTCCATGATTCCGGACGCTGTCACGACCTTTACCGAACGGGCCTGCGCCGGAGGCGCGCTGGGGTCGTTTCCGGCGCGGCAGGCTTTCTCCCTAATGCTTGGATACGCCGGAAGGCTCGCCAAGTTCGGCGCCTGAGGCCGGGTCGAGATGGATGGAGCAGCGGTCGATCCGAGGCGGGCGATACCCTCCGTGGACGCAATCGCGACTCGGGTGGCGGAAATCGATCCGTCACTGCCCGCACCGGTCGTCGTCGGGGAGGCGCGCAAGGAGATCGCTCGAGTTCGGGCGGCCATCGGGAATGGGGTCGAGCCGCCCGCGGAGGGTCTGGTTGCCGAGGCGGTGGCGGCGGCGGCGCGGCTGATGCTGCGGAACGCCCCGCGCGGAGTCGTAAACGCAACGGGAATAATAATTCACACCAATCTGGGCCGGGCGCCGCTTTCGGACGATGCAATCGAAGCGGTCGCGGCCGCCTCGAAGGGGTACTCCGATCTCGAGCTGGACGTCAGGACGGGGACGCGGGGTTCGCGGCGGGTTCACGTCGAGGAGACGCTGCGGGAACTGACGGGCGCCGAGGCGGCGCTGGTCGTCAACAACAACGCGGCGGCGGTCTTTCTATGTCTGGCGGGGCTGGCCAAGGGGCGTGAAGTAGCTGTCAGCCGGGGCGAGGCGGTGGAGATCGGCGGCGCGTTTCGGATTCCCGAAATCCTGTCGAAAAGCGGCGCGGCGCTGGTCGACGTGGGCACGACGAATCGCACGCGCGTTTCCGATTACGCCAACGCGGCCGGACCCGATACCGCGCTGTTCCTCAAGGTGCACCGCAGCAACTTCAAGATCATCGGATTCACCGAAGAGGCCGGTCTGCGTGAACTCTGCGAAGCCGGGCGGGAGAGGGGTGTGCCGGTCATGAACGACCTGGGAAGCGGCACGCTGATCGACACAGCCCGGTTTGGTCTCGAACGGGAGCCGACCGTCCAGCAGAGCGTGGCGGACGGCGCGGCGCTGACGACGTTTTCGGGAGACAAGCTTCTGGGCGGACCGCAGGCGGGAATAATCGTGGGGCGGCGCGAGTTCGTCGACGCCGTGTCCAGTCACCCGCTGGCGCGCGCGCTGCGCCCGGACAAAATGTGCATAGCGGCGCTGCGCGCAACGCTGCTGCACTATCTTCGAGGCGAGGCGGTGGAGAAGATACCGGTTTGGCGGATGATCGCCGCGCCGCGGGCGGCGGTCGAAGAGCGCGCCCACAGGTGGGGCAAGGCGGTGCCGCGCCGTTTGAGCTGGCAGGTCAAGCCGGTCGAGTCGGCGGTGGGCGGCGGTTCGCTGCCGGGCGAGACGCTGCCGTCGTGGGCGCTGCGGCTGGCTCCCGGCCCGGAGCCGGCGGACTCGCTGGCGCTGACTCTGCGCTCGGCTGATCCGCCTGTGGTCGCGAGGGTTGAGGACGGCGCGGTGCTGCTCGATCCGCGAACGGTGCTGGCGCGTGACGATCCCGCCGTAATAGCGGCGCTCGAACGCTTGTAGCGTGGGGGCCGGCAACCCCCGCGACGGACGAGCAGGGCTAGAATCTCCGAGTCTCGTTGTTTTGAGCTTGGAGTCCAGGACGCTTGAAGTCTCTGAAGGTTGGGCTGTGCGGCTGGCGCCGGCTGCAGAGGTTCTATCCGCCGCGCACTCGATCCGCCGACATGCTGGCCTACTACTCTCAGCATTTCCCGCTGGTCGAAGTCTCCAGCACGTTTCAGGGAATCCCGAACGCCGATCGGGTACGCGAGTGGGCGGAGTCGGTTGAACCTGGGTTCACGTTCGACGTCATCGCCTTTGGCGGTCTGACGCTGCATCAACTGCGACCCGGGGCTTCCACGGGCGAGACGAAGCTGAGCTGGACCGACGTCGCCGTCGAGCCGCCCGCGGTCTTGTTCGACGCGTTCAAGGAATCGATCGCGCCGTTGACGGAAGCAGACGCGCTTGGTCTCCTAATCCTCCAGTTTCCTCCCTGGTTCGAAGCGGGTGAACCAGGTCTCGATTACCTCTTGCGCTGCCGGTCCGAATTCGACGGGATGCGACTGGCGGTCGAATTCCGAAACGAAACGTGGACCGCGCCCGCCGACCGCCTCGAAACGACGCTGGAAGGGCTGATCGATCTCGAGATCGCGCTGGCGGCGTCCGACTTCCCCGATTCCGGCGATCTGGCTCCGAAACTCGCCGCGCAGGTCAGTGTGGCCGAAGTGGGGTCGATGCGTCTGCACGGAAGGACGGCCGGCGTTTGGGACAGGGTTGGTCCCGGCGGCGACTACGCCGCCGAATATTCGTATTCGGACAACGATCTCGCGGAGCTGGCAGAGGTAATTCAATCGCTGGACGCCGAAATTGACGAGCTGCACGTCTCGTTCAACGTCGCGCCGGCCGACGGGGCGGTCGAGTCGAGCAAACGGCTTCTGGAGCTGATCGAGGAGGCCGAACGAGAACCCGACTATACGCAGTGGCGACCACGTTCCAAGATTTGACATAACGCACAGTATCAATAGAGAAGATAAGGGCATGACATCGCAAGGGCGCCAGATACAAGTCAAAGGTCTCTGGAAAGTGTTCGGCGACAAGCCGGAGCGGGCGCTTCGACCTGAGTACGCCGCCAGCAGCCGGGACGACATCCAACAGGAACTGGGTCTTGTGGTCGGTCTGCGGGACGTGTCCTTCAACGTTAGCAAGGGCGAGGTTTTCGTCATCATGGGGCTGTCCGGCAGCGGCAAGTCAACGCTGGTGCGCTGCCTGATAAGGCTTATCGACGCCACCCAGGGCGAGATATATTTTGACGGCGAAGACATCCTCGGGTACTCGTCGGACCAGCTAATCGAGTTCCGGCGCCAGAAGGCCGCGATGGTATTTCAGCATTACGGGCTTCTTCCTAACCGTCGCGTGATGGACAACGTCTCCCTGGGTCTCGAGATACAGGGCGTGGACAAGCGAACACGTCACGCAATGGCGTCGGAAGCCATCGAGACGGTGGGACTCAAGGGCTGGGAGAGCTACTACCCGCGGGAGATGAGCGGCGGGATGCAGCAGCGCATTGGGCTAGCGAGGGCCTTGGCGGTCAATCCGGAAGTGCTGCTTATGGACGAGCCTTTCAGCGGCCTCGATCCACTTATCCGGCGGGAGATGCAGGATGAGCTTATCTCGATTGAGACCGAGCTCAACAAGACGATTATCTTCATCACTCATGACCTCGACGAGGCCCTGAAGCTGGGCGACCGTATCGCAATCATGCGGGACGGGCAGATTATTCAGGAAGGCTCGCCGGAAGAGATCGTCATGCTGCCGACCGACGATTACGTGAGCGAGTTTGTCCAGGATGTTTCCAGGGCGAAGATCATTCAGGCGAAGGCTGTCATGCGAGAGCCCGACGTGGTGGTGTACGAACGGCAAGGCCCGCGCGCGGCGCTGGTCGCCATGCAAAGGCACGACATCGCCGCGGTGTTTCTGATAGGGCGCGACTCTACTCTGCGGGGGGTCCTCACGAAGGAACAGGCCGAGACGCTAGCCGCCCGGCAAGAGGAATCCCTGGAAGGAGTAACGCTCGAACCGGCGGTGACGGCGAGTCCTGACGCTTATATCGAAGAGATCGTCCCGATGGCGGCTCAGACCGAATATCCGATCGCGGTGGTTGGCGATAACGGGAGTCTATTGGGGGAGATCGGCAGGGACGTTCTGCTGATGAGCATGATTGAAAGCGGTCGGGAGGCTTGAAGATGGACCAGGCCGAGAGCGTGGGATCAGGCGGGGCAGGCTGGCGGCGGCGAACCTGGCAGGGCGCGCTGCCGGCCAGGCGCGTGTGGGTGGCCGGGGCGGCGGTGGTCGCGGCGTTGGTTGCAAGCCTGCTGGTTTGGGGGCCGGAAATGGATTTCCCCACGACGGTGTCTCGCTCCGAAGTCAAGACGTCCAGCGGCGGCTTCATAGTGCTGGAGAAGACGGTGCGAGAGGCAACGAGCGGCGCGATCGACGACGCGGTGCGCTGGATAACGAGCAAGGGGGGCTGGCTTTTCGACGGCCCGAGCACGGTGGTGACCTTTGTGCTGATTCGCATGGAGGATGGGCTGCGATGGACGCCCTGGCCGGCCATCGTGGTGGGTCTTACGTTCCTGTCCTTTGCCGTGGGGCGCTGGCGCTTTCTGGCGTTTACGGTGTTTGCATTGCTTTTCGTAGGCTTCATGGGCCTTTGGGAAAACACGATCGAAACTATTGCTCTCATGGTGGTGGCGACGGGGATTGCGGTCGTGATCGGCCTTCCCGTTGGAGTGCTCGGTTCCCGCAGCCAGGTGGCGGACAACCTGATGCGCCCCATCCTGGACGGAATGCAGACGATGCCCAGCTTCGTATATTTGCTGCCGGGGGTGCTGTTCTTTGGTCTGGGGAAGCCTGCTGGCATATTCGCCACGATCATCTACGCCGTTCCGCCGGTAATCCGGCTGACCAGTTTGGGAATTCGGCAAGTGCCTCCAGAAACGATTGAAGCGGTCCGGTCGTTCGGAGCGTCGCCGTTGCAGGTACTCGCGAAGGTTCAGATTCCCCTAGCTTTGCCTACGATCATGGCCGGCATCAACCAAACCACGATGATGGCGCTGGCAATGGTCACGATAGCCAGCATGGTGGCCGCGGGCGGTCTGGGCGATAACGTGCTGCGGGCGCTGCAGAAGAACCAGCCGGGCAACGGAGCGATCGCGGGGATGGCAATCGTATTTCTCGCGATTGTCATTGACCGCTTCACGCAGTCGGTATCCCGGAAACGGCAAGAAGCTCTGAGCGCCGGGTAGCAGCGGCGGACGATTTGCCGCCCAGGCGCACGCAGATTGACATGGCTGGCTGAGTCTGGCAGGTTAGTAACTGCTGCGATTTCGGGGTGAAGGGAAACATTCAGATGGCGACTATTCGTGCTAATCGGCTAAAAGGCTCGGTTTGGATGATCGGACGCTGGCTGGCCCTGGTCATGGCGGCGCTGGCCACCGTCTTCGCCACGGCCGCCTGCTCGGATGGCGGGGAGTCCAAGCAGACGATCGTCTTCAGCGACCTCAACTGGGATAGCGCTCAAATACAGAATCGCATCGCCCAGTACATCGTTGAGAAAGGCTATGAGTATCCCACGGACGTGGTGTTCGGCGGCACTCTGCCGCTCTTGCAAGGTCTTCGCCGCGGCGACTCTCACGTCACGATGGAAATATGGTTGCCCAACCAGCAGGAAGCCTGGGATGAGGCAACGGCTGCCGGCGAGGTGGTTTCCCTCGGCCTGAGCCTTGGCACAGACTGGCAATCCGCGTTCGTAATCCCGGCCTATCTTCAGGAGCAGAATCCGGAGCTGGATAGCGTTGACGATCTGAAGGATCCGCGGTTTAGGGATCTGTTCCAAACTACGGAAACCGGCGACAAGGCGCGTTTGGTGTCCTGTGTGATTGGCTGGGCCTGTGAAGAGGTCAACGCCGCCCAGGTGGAGAGTTACGGCCTATCCGATCATGTTGAAATCGTGAACCCCGGTGACAGCGCCGCGATGAACGCGGACCTGTACGGCGCCTATGAGCGGGGAGAGGCCTGGCTTGGTTATCAGTGGGGCACGAACGATCCGGCTCTGGTGCTGGATCTGGTTCGGCTTGAAGAGCCTGCGTATACCGACGAATGCTGGTCGACCACCAAAGGTTGCGGGTACAAGGACGCGACCATCCTGATTGCGGTACATCCGGATCTAGAGGCGCGCGCGGCCGGCGTCATTGCGATGCTGCGGGCCTGGACCTTCGATATCGAGGCTTACAAAACCGTGGCCGCGTGGCTGCAGGAAACCCCCGAAGCCAGTGCCGGTGACGCCGCAATGTGGTGGTTGAACGGCAACGTTGGCGTCTGGAGTAAATGGGTGACCGCCGATGCCGCCAAAGCCATTAAGGAAGCCCTCAGCGAGGGCGAAATTCCCGACGGCTGGCCGACGGAATAGGCCGCGCCGCCAGAGTTCGGTGACCACCGCACCGGGGGCATAGCTGGCGCCGCTGGTTAGCTAGCGAGCCAGCGAGGAGTGGACGTCTAGCGCGCGGGGATGGAATTCCGGGTCGTGCCTGTCGAGCCATTGCCGCCGCAGCAGCCCCAGGCTTATGAAGGTAACCGCAAGCGTTGCGCCCACGTCGGCGAGGATGGCCATCGAGAGCGAGCTGTACCCGGCGGCGGCTATCGCGACCACAACGGCCTTGCTTGCAAGCGCAAGCGCCGTGTTGACACGCACGGTCTTGACCGTTCTTCGGCCTAGCGCGATGAGATCCGGAAGCTGGCAAAGGTGGTCACTCGCAAGCGCCACGTCGGCGGCTTCGAACGCCGCGTCGGTTCCGGCTCCCATGGCGATGCCCACGTCGGCAGCGGCGAGCGCGGGCGCGTCGTTTATGCCGTCGCCGACCATGGCCGCCGGACCGGCGGAGCGGCTGAGAGTCTTGATTTGGGCAACCTTGTCTTCGGGCAAAAGCTCCGCGTAAACGGCCGTCAGCGCCAGACCTGACGCGGCCGCGCCGGCGGTCAACTCGCGGTCGCCGGAGAGCATTACCAGCCGTTCGATACCAAGCTTGCGGAGGGCGCGCAGCGTGGGCGAGGCGTCCTCGCGGGGAACGTCGGCGATGCCCATGAGTCCGGCGATCTGGCCGTCGCAAGACAGGACGACCGGAGTTTGCCCCAAGGCCGCGAACCGCTCAAGATCGCCTTCGGCCAGACGGATGTCGACTCCCGATCGGGCGACGAATTCCAGACTTCCGAGAGCCATACGTCGATTGTCGACGCGAGCGCTGATTCCGAGTCCCGTCGACATTTCAAGGCCTTCGATTTTGGGCGGCGCGTCTCCGACCACGGAGATGGCCGAGCGCCGGATCGCCCTGGCCACGGGATGCTCCGAGCGGCGCTCGAGGGCGGCGGCGTAACGCAGTACGTCGCGCCTGTCATAGTTGCCGTAGGCCATCACTTCGGCCACGGTTGACGATCCTTTGGTCAAGGTGCCGGTCTTGTCGAAGGCTATCGTTCGCACTCGCCCAAGCGCTTCGAGAAATGCGCCGCCCTTGATCAGAATGCCGTGGGCGTGGGCGTTGGACAGAGCGGCGGCGATCGCGACCGGCGTGGATATTACGAGCGCGCATGGGCAAGCGACGACGAGCAAGACGAGCGCCCGCAGCAGCCACTCGTCAAAGGGTTGCGCGAAAGCCAGCGGCGGAAGCAGCGCAACCAGCACGGCAACCGCGACTACGCCCGGGGTATAGATACGGGCAAATCGATCGATGAACCGCTGCATCGGCGCCCGCTGGGCCTGCGCCTCCTCGACCATTGAGATAATCCGCGAAATCGTCGTATCGGTACCGGGCCTTTCAGCGATCATCTGGATGAATCCGGAATGATTGATCGTGCCGGCAAAGACGCTGTCGCCGGGCGTCTTGGACGCCGGGCGTGATTCTCCCGTTACAGGCGCCTCATCGACCGTGGTTGAGCCGCTGGCAACGCGGCCATCGGCGGGGAATCGCTCACCCGGCAGCACCGCGATGCGATCTCCGGCCTTGACCTCCGCGGCCCGGATCACGTGTTCGCGGCCATCGAGCATGATCCTGGCCTTGGCAGGCGCCTGATTCAGCAGCGACCTGATTGAATACCGGGCGCGCTCCAGACCGAATTCCTCGAGGGTCTCACCGATGGAAAACAAGACAACCACGGCCGCCGCCTCGATCCACTGATCGATCGCCATCGCGCCCAAAACGGCAACGCTCATCAGAACGTTGATATCGAGTGACCGACTGCTCCGAATAGCGCGAATGCCGCGGCCGGCGATCGGATACCCGCCCACGGCTATGGCGGCGGCGAGGGGCGCCCGCCATAGCCACTCCGGCGAGGTTGTCCACGCCAGGGCCGCCCCGACGGCGAGAAGCGCGGCGGCGACAGCCATGGGCGCGCGGTCGCGGTCTCTGAGAAAGCGCCATATTCGTCGTTCATCAGTTTCTGGATTTGCTTGAGATCGGCGGCGCGTCGCGTGGTGGCCGACCTCGTCGACTGTCGAGGCGGTTCGCTTCGAATTCACGGGACTCGTCTAGTCGCGGGGAATGACGGGAGGCGCATCCAGCTCCACGCTATGGCTCAGATGCGCGAGCGTGGTCCCGACGATATGCTCGATGTGTTCGTCGATCAGCACGTAGAAAACGTGCTGGCCGTCCCGGCGATGACGTACGAGCGACTGGCCGCGCAGGATTCGAAGGTGCTGCGAAACAGCCGATTCGGTAACGCCGACAACCGCGGCGAGATCGGTGACGCACATCTCATTGCGCATCAGCAGGCTTACGATTTTCGCCCGCGTGCTGTCGGCGAGCGCGCGAAACGTCTCGGCCAGGGCCAGGTAAACCTCGTCTGATTGCAGGCGGCGGCGGGCGGCTTTCACCTCGTCGGGGTGCCGGATGGCCGGTCGCTCGGTGGCGATGTCTCGCAAAATGTCGTCCATCTGGCCCCCTGCCGCTTCTGAGCTAAGCGCTATTAGTGTTTAGCATTGTAGCAGATACTTAATTACTAAAGTTAATTGTCGATGCCGCTCTGCTCCGTAGGCTGGCCGACGAATTGGTAATTTGCACCATCGCGTCGTGAAAGCCGCGCGCCGTTCCGAGGCGGCGTCGGGGCTATGGTTGGTGCGGTAGAATCGTTGTCCAGCGCGATGCCCGATTGACGTGTTGCGCGTCGCAACGGGCCGTTGTCCAGGATCGTTGTCTACCCCAGGTGATTGGCATTAACGAAGTCCGCGCGATAACAGAACGTCGCAGACCCCGGCCCGGGCTTTTTGTCCGCGCGGCGGCGCTGATAGCGCTGGGTTTGACTATTTTCATGGCAAGCGCGGGCTCGGCGGCGGGCAGCAGCCATTACCGGCTGGTGGGCGAGTGGGGTGAATTGGGATCGGGCGACGGGCAGTTTCTTCGCCCTGTCGGAATCGACGTGGATCAGGCGGGCGACGTGTACGTGGCCGACGTGCTGACGGGCCGCATACAAAGGTTCGACGCCGGCGGTGCGCGGGTGGCCGTCTGGGGCGGAACGGGGGTCGGCGACGGCAAGTTCGACGAGCTGGTCGACGTCGACGTCGACCTGGCCGGAAACGTCTATGCGCTGGATGTCAAAGGCAATACCGTGCAGCGCTTTGACGGTGTCGGCGGATTCGTGAGCAGCTGGCAGGCGCGGCAGCAATACTATCCCGACGTCGGCGTTTCGCTTCCAGTCGGGGGTATTTCGACCGACTCGGAGGGCAACGTTTTCGTCTCACTCTCGGCGCACACGGAGCAGGGGATCGTTCGAATCTTCGACGGAGCCGGTGGAACTTCTCGACCTTCGATAACCGGCGCCTCTGGCGCGATTCTGCACGTGCCGACCGGAATCGCCATCGCGAGCGATGGCGTTGTATACGTGGCCGACACTTTCAACCGGCGCATCCAGACGTTCCGAGCGGACGGATCGGCGGCGATTCAGATATTCGGCTCCGCGACGCCTGACCAGGTATTTCGCATGTTGGCGCGAGGCGACGTCGAGCTGGATTCGCAAGGCAACCTGTACGTTGCCGATTTTGCGAACGCGCGGGTTCACATCTTCAACGTGAACGGCGAGCTACAAGATTCGTTCGAGATCCGCGACACGCTGGGGCGGCTTGCGCTGCCGGGCGGCATCGCCGTCGACAACGACGGCAATGTCTACGTTACGGCGTACTATCTCGGCAAAGTTCTAAAGTTCGCGCCAGCCGCGTCTTCCTGAGGCTCGCGCGGAGCGCAGTCGGGCAGTCTCACTGCCTTCTTCGCGGCTGATCTGTCTATATCGGAGTCCCGCGGCAACGCCCTAGCCAGGCGTTGAGTTTCGTTTGTGAATCGAGGGAGTCCTGTCGGCGGCGTCCGCTAACCGCGATAGGGCAATCTGATCTTTGGATTGCCGGTTCGCATCGACATCTCCGCGGCAAGGCAGACTTCAAAGGTGTTTACGGCGTCGTTTAGATTGACGTGCGACTCGACGTCCTCAAGAACGCAATCGACAAGGTGATGAATCTGACCCATCGGCGGCTCGGCCACGCGGTCGCTCATCAAGGGGGCGGACGGGACGACGATCCAGTCGTTCTGTTTCGGCGTGAGCGCGGTGTAGAGGCGGCCGTTCATGAAGGCGCCTTCCGTCCCGAAGATCTCGACGTTAAACGTATATGGTCTGCGTCCTTCGGCGATGCACGAGACCTTGCCGATGGCCCCGTTAGCGAATTCGACGAGGGTGATCGTGTTTGCCGTGGCTGGATTTTCGGGGTTGATATCGAAGCCCGCGGCCGTTACGGACGTGACGTCGGCGCCCAGGAGGTAACGCGCCATATCGACAGCGTGACTCCCGTTCAACAGCATGGCGCTTTGGGGGTATATCCACGGGCCGTCAACCCCCCACTGGAAGAGCGTGTTCCAGTGATCCACCTGAATGTAAAAGACCTCTCCCAACGCGCCCGAATCGACGAGCGCCTTGGCGTTGACGAACATCGAATGCCAGCGCAGCACGAAACTTACGACTGTCTTAACGCCGGCTCGATCGACCTCGCGCCGGAGGGTGTGGAGTTCGTCGATATTCACGGCCACGGGAGTTTCGATAAGCACGTGCTTTCCGGCCTGAGCCGCGAGGGCAGCTTCCCCAGCGTGGCGCTCAGCCGGAGTGCAGACTGAAACGAGATCGATGTTTTCGTCGCCGAGAAACTGTTCGTAGTCGGTGTAAATCGGACAGTCCGCGCCGAACATTTCGCGCTTGGCGATGGCTGAGGCTTCGGTCCGACTGCCGATAGCGACGATATTTGAGTGGGGATTGGCGGAATAGGCTTTTAGATGCCAGGTTGATTGTGGTCCGGCGCCCCAGATACCGGCGCCCAGCGTTCGCGTCTCGGAGATCATTGCAACACGGCGCTGGCGAATCCCGCCAGCCCGGCGTCCCGGACCTGGACAACCAGACCGGGTTGCGTGGCTGAGCTATCGCCTCCAACCGGCGGACGCTGTGTGGTCAGAACTCCAATCCTTCGAGTCGATCAGGCGAAGCCTCCTGGATATTAGAGCAAAACATGGCCGGAGTTCTCGAAACTTCAGTCGAGGAGAATAGCCCGAATCCGTCGGGATTCCGGCGGCAGCCCTTCAACGGCGTTGATTTCCGCCGGTTGGTTAACTCCAACTCATTCCGCCGATCGATGCCATGCTCCAGATGCCCCACGGACGCCGTTTCATCATTGCCGACCGCTATTCGTCATTCCGGCGAAAGCCGGAATCGAGACCCCGTCCATCAATCCGCCAAGGGCAAGGGTGTCCTCGACTGCACAGGCTGGCGACAATACAACGCTATTACACCCTCCCCGTCATTCCGGCGAAAGCCGGAATCGAGACCCCATCCATCAATCTGCCAAGGGCAAGGGCGTTCTCGACTGCACAGGCTGGCGGCAATACAACGCTAGAACACCCTCCCCGTCATTCCGGCGAAAGCCGGAATCCAGGAGTGACCCATTAAGCGACTGTCCCGCCTGATCCGGTCGACAAGCGGCAAGGACCGAAGGCGCCCGGCTTGAAGCCCTACTTTTCCGGAAGCTGATTCTTGGGAAACTTGACCACGATCGTGTACTTGGGGTCGA
This sequence comes from Chloroflexota bacterium, assembly GCA_965263025.1. Classification (GTDB taxonomy): domain Bacteria; phylum Chloroflexota; class UBA11872; order UBA11872; family VXNJ01; genus JAPOVO01. The sequence continues at coordinate 2,865,908 of OZ253578.1, forward strand.
CGACGTTGCCGACTCGAATCCGCCCTACCTGCGACAGAAGCTGAAACGCCTCCCAGCGATCGAACCCGTAGTCGCGTTCGAGCCAGAGAACCATCTCCGTCTTGGCGATTCTCACGGCGTCGATCAGCGGCCGGGTGTTGCCGACGGTCATTATGTAGTCCTCGTTTTCGAACCTCGGCCAGGATATGGCGTAGTCCTTTACGACTTCGACGGTAAGTTCGGTGACGGTGGGAGTTTCGAGAGCCACTCCGCAGGCCTCGCCGTCACCCTGCGCGGCGTGTCCGTCGCCGAAGAACAGCAGCGCGCCGGTTACGAAGACGGGCAGATAGACGGTGGTTCCGGCCGCGGTTTCGATGCAATCCATGTTGGCGCCGTGATTGGCTGGCGTGAGCGAATCGATTGTTTCACCAAACCTCGGGCAGACGCCGATGCAGCCCAGAAACGGGTGCAATGGAATGGTGGCGCGTCCCAGCCTACTCGCGGGGAGATCGATTGATGCTTCGGTCAGGTCGTCGTTGTAGGTCCAGCGGAACTCCATTTCGGGCAGCGGCGGGTTGAGGCCGGTCGGCCCGGTAACCTCTCCCTCCACTCCGAGCACGCCGAATCCGGGGATGAAGCGCGACCAGGCCCAGCCGCGCGTTATCTGAATATCGTCGATTTTGACGGCCAGCATGTCGCCGGGTTCAGCGCCCTCGACAAATACTGGCCCGACTTGCGGATTGTTGACGAGGAACTCGGTGGCCGCGTGACTCTGCATTTTTTCGGGCGGCAGCGGGTTGCCCTGGTCGTCCCAGCCCATCGCGTCGACCGTTTTTGCGCGCACGGAGTCGCCGGGAGCGATTCTCGCCACGGGCGGGTGGGGGCCGTAGGTGAAGTAATACACGTCCTGCTCTAGCTCGTGGACTGTCCTGGCCATCGTTCCCCCTTATCGCCGCCGGGTCTTGCTGATTCGCAAACGCGCCCGATTCTCTCCGAGGATGCCAGATTCCGGCAGCGCCGCGCTCCTCCCCACTGCTCGCGCTTCCCCCTCCGCGGGATTGTCAGTCATCCGCGCGGGTTTGGCCTATGGCTCCGGCTCGCTCCAATCGGGCGAGCTCGTCGGAGTCGATATCCAGCAGCTCGCTCAATACTTCCCGCGTGTCGGCGCCGAGTCGAGGGGCCGGATTGCCGACGTCGTCGTTAAAGCGGTTCGATTTTATGGGCGTTCCGGGCACGGGCATCACACCGATGCCCGGCTGATCGACTTCAACGATCATGTTGCGGGCGCGCAGGTTCGGGTCGTTCATCAGATCGGATGTCGAGTTGATTTTCGCGCATGGAATGCCGGCGTCGGAGAGCAATTCGAGACATTCGGACGTTTTGCGTCCGGCCAGCGCTTGCTCGAGCCCGGCGGTCAGCTCGCCGACGTTTTGCGTGCGCAGCGAGTTACTGGCGAACCGGGGGTCCCGCGCCAGATCGGACGCCCCCAGCGCACGGCACAGCCTGGTCCAGAGAAGGTCGTTTCCGCAGGCGATGGCTACTTCGCCGTCGTCGACCGCAAACGAGCTGAACGGCGTTATAGCCGGATGCCGGTTGCCGAGCGGCTGTGGGTCTTCTCCGGTTACCCAGTATCTGGACAGCGCGTTTTCCATCACCGAAACGACGCAGTCCATCATGCCGATATCGAGGTGACAGCCGCCGCGCTGGTCGCGGACGTTGAGCGCGGCGAGGATCGCCGTGGCTGTGTACAGAGCCGGGATCAGGTCGCCGATGGACGCGCCGACGCGGGTGGGCCGTCCGCCGTCGGCGCCGGTTACGCTCATCAGCCCGCTCATTGCCTGGATTATCACGTCGTAGGCGCCGCGGTCCCGATACGGTCCGCTATGCCCAAACCCGGACAGCGAGGCGTAGACGATGGATGGATTGAGCTTGCGAACCCGGTCGTAGGCGAGGCCGAGCTTGTCCATCGTGCCCGGACGGTAGTTCTCGACGAGAACGTCACATTTTTTGCAAAGGCTTCGGGCCAGCTCGACCCCGTCGGGCGTCTTCAGGTTGAGCACGACGCTTTGCTTGCTTCGATTGATGCTGGCGAAGTACAAGCTGTTGCCGTCGACGAACGGCCCCATCCCGCGAGACTCGTCGCCGTCGGGCGGTTCGACTTTGATCACCCGCGCGCCCAGATCGGCGAGCGTCATCGTGCAAAACGGCCCGGCCAGCACTCTGCTGAAGTCGAGGACGACTATTCCATCCAGAAACTTCGGCAAAAGCTGCACTCCATCGTTTGCGAGGCGGGGTTCCCGCAAGGTCATTTCACGGGCCGGCGAGGAATCTCAGCGGCCGCAGTCCAGGTCGGCATATCTTGCCATGCCCGATTCGGGCGTCCAATCTCCCGCGTCGCAAGGCTGCCGCGGACGATCGGAGCACCGTCACCGTCCAGGCGGGTCTATCGAGTGACCCGTCCACGTAACCAGTCCGTCGACAGTCCACGCCCAGTGGTTCCAGCCGTCGGTGAACGTCGGCGTGTTGGTGCGTTTTCGATAGAAGGACAGACCGGTCGTGGTTTGCTGCAGAGTGTCGCCATTTTCAGGATTCGCGTGCTCGCACTCCAGCGGGCTCCCCATGCGGTCGCCCAACAGCGATTTCAGGAAGGCGAAACCGAATAGGAATTCGGGCGCCTGCCCGAGAGCGCAATGAGGCGCGGACGGCGGAACCGGCGCAGGCGCGGGAGCGATCCGGGGTCTCCAGGGCGGGGGCGTCACGAATGACGTTGGCGCGACGTCAGCCCGCAGATCGGATATTTGCACCCATCCACCGTTCACGACTTCGCACCATCCTCGGGCGTCGCCGCCGGTTAGCCTTAGTCCGGCGCCCGCGGGCGCCGACCACCAGTAGCCGCGGTTGGCGACCTCGGGAGAAAAGTACATGTGCGCGCCGTCCGGGCCGACGGCGGCCTCCGTGAGGCATTCGAGCGGGCGCGGCGGTCGGTGACAGTGGTAGTCGCCCGTCCCGCGCTCGCTGTGACATCCGCGGCTGTCGAGTCCTCCGCCATGCGCGAGGGTGGAGTCGATTGCCAGAACAAGCGTGAGCAACGCAAGGACGGCGACGGCTAGTCCCTGAATGATCGAACGCAGTTGATCTCCTTCGCCAAAAGCAATCTCAAACTTCCAAACGCCGCCGAGCATGTTATCCGCATTGGCGCAGAGCCGGGGCGGAAACAGGGTATTTGCCAAGGCAATACCATGGGAGCAGATCGCGACGTTCTCCGATCGAGGTGGATCCATGCAGCCAGCTTCCGACAAAACACTCGAGCAGGATCTGCTCTTCGCCGTCGTTAAGGAAAAGTACGGCCATCTCCTTACCGACGAGCAGATGGAAGAAGTGCGACAGGCCGTCACGGGACTTCGGGACGTGTACCGGCCGCTGCGGTCGATGCGGTTGACCAACGACGTAGAGCCATTCTCCACGTTCAAGCCCTTCCGGGGTGATTGCAATGACGGATGAGCTTGCCTACACGCCGATCAGAAGGCTTGCCGGGATGCTTCGCGGGAGGTCGCTGTCCCCGGTCGAGCTTGCCGAATACTGCCTGGGGCGTCTCGAACGCCTGGGGCCGCGCTACAACGCGCTAGTCACTTTGACCGCGGACCGCGCTCTGGAGCTGGCGAGGAACGAGGAGTCTGAGATTGCCCAGGGGCGCTATCGCGGCCTGCTCCAAGGAATCCCCTGGGGGGCCAAGGACCTGCTTGCGACTTCGGGAGGAATTCCAACAACCTGGGGAGCGGCGCCGTTCAGGGATCAGCAGTTCGAGTACGACGCCACGGTCGTTGCCAGACTGGAGGAATCCGGCGCGCCGCTGGCCGCAAAGCTGGCGATGATCGAGCTGGCCGGCGGCATGGGCTATACGCATCCCGACGCGTCGCTGACCGGCCCACCCCAAAACCCGTGGGACGCGGGCCGGTGGACGGGGGGTTCGTCCAGCGGGTCAGGCGCGGCGGTGGCGGCCGGAATGGTCCCATTTGCGATTGGCTCGGAGACATGGGGGTCTATCCTGCTGCCTGTGGCGAGCTGTGGTCTGTCCGGGCTGCGGCCAACCTACGGACGGGTCAGCCGCCACGGTGCGATGGCTTTGTGCTGGACGCTGGACAAGCTGGGACCGCTCTGCCTTACGGCCGACGACTGCGGGATCGTGCTCGAGGCTATCTCGGGTCCGGACCCAAGAGACCCGACGACCCACGCTGAGGGGTTCAGCTACGATCCGAAATACCACCCCGGCCGCAGGTACAGGATCGGAGTGTTGAAGGGCGTTCTCGATGGCGCCCAGGATGCCGTCAAACGAAACTTCGAGGCGGCGCTGGCTAGTCTCGCCGACATGGCCGACTTTGAGGAGATCGAGTTTCCGGACTTACCCTACGCGGAAGTGACCTCAACCATATTGATGGTTGAGGCGGCCAGCGCCTTTGAGGATTTCGTCGCCGAGGGCGGCCTCCAACACCTGGCGGCTCCCGGATATCACGGGCTTGGGCCTTACGCCAGAACGGCAGTCCTGGCGACGGACTACGTCAAGGCGCTCAGGCTTCGCGGCGTGATGGCCCGGCGGGTGGATGCCGTGATGTCCGCGTACGACGGGCTGGCCGGACCGACCTCACTGAGCACGGCGACGCCAATCGACCAGGACTTTCGGAGCGGCTCGGCGGCGTCGATCGGGACCGGCGACCTTATGGGCGCCGTGGGCAATGGCTGCGGTCTGCCCGCCATATCGGTCCCCAACGGATTCGACCCCGCCGGCTTGCCCACCGGAATCCAGTTTATGTCCAGAGCCTACGACGAGAACGTGTGCATCGCGATCGGCCGCGAATTCCAGGGCCGGACCGATTGGCACGACAGACACCCTGAAGGGCTGTCGAGTTGACCTTGCGTTGGTCTCGCTGTCCGGGCCCGATGGATCTTGTGGATTCAGCGCCTGCTCGGAGCGGAGCTGCCAACACCTCCAGATGCGGAAAGGATTGCTGAGACTAGTCTGACTAGTTAGGGTTATCGGTATGAGTCTCACCTATTCGACATACGAAGCCAAGGCCCGGTTCTCGGAGATTTTGCGGCAGGTGCGAGAAGGGAAGACGGTGACGGTACTGTATCGGGGAGAGCCTGTCGCCGAGATCCGTCCGATAGAGCCGAAACCCGAGACGATTGAGGAGCGGCTTGACGCTCTGGAACGGCGCGGCGCGCTGGTCAGGTCGGCTGCGCCGAGGCAGCCGCTGCGAGCGGTGGCTCAGCGGGCTGGCGCGGTCGAGCGCTTTCTGGCAGAACGCAACGAGTGAGCGTCGCCTACGTCGACACGTCCGCGCTGGCAGCTATAGCTTTCGACGACGCGCGCGGACCGGACCTGGCGCGGCGTCTGGACGGGTTCGCACGGCTTGTGGCCTCGAACCTGCTCGAAGCGGAGCTGCGCGCGGTGTTTGCGCGTGAGCGGCTCGCGTTCGAGGCGAACCTGGTGGCCGGCGTCGACTGGGTGCTCCCAGATCGGCCACTGGCATCCGAGCTGGCGACCGTTCTGGGGTCCGGCTATCTGCGCGGCGCGGAATTGTGGCACGTCGCGTCGGCTCTGTATGCGGCCGGCGAGCCGGGGCTAATGTCGTTTGTCACGCTTGACGAGCGGCAGCGGGCCGTGGCCGGGACGCTGGGATTTCGGACATGACGGCGCGAGGCGGGCTGAATCAGCCCGATTTAGTCGACTGCGGCGGCGGGGTCGTGTTCTCGCAGCCAGACTCTCAAGGGCACGTCGTCATCTTTGGGTGAGGAGCGTCCGAACTCGCCGTTGGGCGCGTGGCCGAAGATCTGCTTGCGAATCGGGGTGGCCGCCTCGTAGAGATCGTCGGGAATCGTCATTTCGTCGCGGGTGCGAATCCAGCGATAGCCGTAGCCGTAGAACAGCACCTTGCGGGTAAGCGACGAGCAATTAGCCGTAGCCGTGTGCCACATGCGGCGGTCGAAAATCACTGCGGTGCCCGGCTCGACCAATACGGGTGTGGCGCCCTCGGGCTGGCCCATGCCGCTTGCGGGCATTTCAATGCGCTTTTTGAGATGGCTCCCCGGAATGACCCAGAAATTGCCGCGTCCCGGTTCCGATACGTCCGTGAGGAAATAGGCCACTTTGATTGAAATTCGCGGCGCGGGGTCTGTCTCCATGTCCCGATTGAGGCGTCCGGAATCCTGATGCCAGCCGAAGGTGGCGCCGTCGGGATCGTAGGTACCCTGCGTCGGGAACGAAACGGCCATGTGCGAGTGGTAGAGCGAGATGTTCCAGCCCAGCACGCCCCACACCTTGGGTAACGTGGTGGGGTAGTCGACCATGTCGAGGAATTTCGGATCCATGCCGATGAAGTTCAGCGTGTTGGTGCGCTGCGCGATCCCAACGTCGCCGGGGTCCGACAGCTTGTCCTGACCGGTGAGCCCGTCGACGACCTCGAGGAGCGCGTTTGTCGTGTCCGAATCGAGCGCTCCTTTGATAATCAGATAGCCATCCCGGTCGAAGGTTTGGCGCTCGTCCTGGGTAAGTCTGTGCTGCAGGCAACTCGGATCCATTGGGCACAACCCCTTTCTGACGGCCTTCCGGTTCAGGTTTCGATGTCGAAACCGCATCCGCCGACACTAAAGTTTATCTGTTTGGCGGGATAAGTCGCGAAGTATTGAAATCCAGGTCAATTTATGTATTTGACGCTCGGACGACTCAATCGTTGCCCGCCGGAAGAAATACTGTCGCCACGGCGTCGCGATAGGCAATCTTCCATTCGGGCTGGGACGCGAGCGAGCGCGCCAGAGCGGAGTCAGATCGGATGACGATCGCGTCGGGAGCGCCCGCGGCCAGCAGCTCGCGCCAGTCGGGACCGAGTCCGACTACCTGCACGTAATCCGGCAATGCTCCGTCTGCGAACGGATCGTAGCGGCCGTCGATGAATACGTGCGACTCCGGCCATAGAGTCCACGTAAGAAAGCCGCCCCAGTGGTAGGTGTTCCAGATGCGCGCGGGCCGCGCGGCTTCAAGATAGTCCCGCGCCGAGTAGGGCATTGGCACGACGGTGGGACCGTGCAGCGACCGGGGAGCCAGCAGCGCGCCGGCGGTCAAGGAAACCACCAGCAGCAACGCCGCGCCCGTCTGCTGCGCAGCGATCGGAACTCTCCAATCGGGAAGTCTAATTGCGGCAAGCGGTTGATCGAGCATCGAGGCGACCGCGACCGAACTGAAGGCCATCATCTTGCGCGCGTTTACGGACAGCGCCAGCAGCACTAATACCGCGGCTGACAACACCGGCGTGATTCGAAAGCGTCCCCAGGCCGCCGCCGTGACGGCGCCGGCGATCAAAATCGCCAGCCCCCACCAAGATTGCGAAAACAGCTCCGGCGTGTTCCAGTCCGAGTTGAACTTCCTGGCTGGCGTGACGAGCTGCCAGAACGGATGCGCCCAGAGGGCCGGTCCGGAGGGATTGACCACTATGGCGGCGCCGCTCAGGATCAGCGACGGAACAATCGCGCGCAGGCTCAGCCGGGAGTCGTTGCGGGTAGATGGCAGGCGAAGCCTGTGCCATATCGAGTCCGCGACAAGCGCCAGGGCGGCTCCGAACCCCATGGGAAACGAACCGTGCATGTTGGCCCAAACGAGAAATATGACTGGCAGCAGCCATACCGTCCGTGATCCAGACCAGCGGTGGCGCATCAGGATGTAGAGGGTCAGCGCCAGGAAAAACAGGCCGAACTGCATTGGGCGCATTCCGCTGAACGCCGCGGCAGCCACCGCGCCGACGATGATCGCCGCCGCCTGAACCCACGTTCGAGCGCCGCGAGCCGCCAGCGTTCGGGAGACTGTCAACCACGTAGCGGCGTAGAGCAGCGCGAAAGCCGCTTGCGTAAATCCAACGCCGACCGTGGTTATCAACTGATAGATAATCCACTCAGCCAGCCATTCGTGCGGGATCCACGACAACCCGGCCGCGCCGAACGTGAACGGATCCGGTACCGGGAGCCGTCCGTGGGTGGACAGGTATTGCCCTGTATTCAGATGAATCCAAAGGTCGGAGTCGAGCGGATGGCCGAGCGAAATCCCGGCGGCCAAGCCGAGCGCCCCGATTACCGGCGCGTGGCGCAAGGCCGCTCGCGCGAGCGCCAGTGTATTGCTACGGGTGACGCCGGGCGCGGTAGCGCGCGCGGCTGACAGCCGTCGAGCGAGACGTCCGATTACGGGAGTGACCATTTTTTGCGCGGGGGGCGTTATAGCGGCTGCAACCGTGAGAATGTTATCGAACCGATGAGAGTCCGATCGGCGGGCGCGACCCGCCACAGCACGACCAGAGTGAGATTGACGGCCGGAACGTCCCGCTGAACGCGAACTTATGCCTTGTAGCAGGCCGCGAGCTGGCCCGCGCCCTTGTCTTCGAGTGGCGGGTGACGGTTATCGCGGCAGAAATCGTCGGCGTCTGGACAGCGGTCGTAGAACCGGCAGCGGGCTGGTGGGTCCACCGGCGTCGATACGCCGCCCCTGATTCTGACCGGCGGGCGCGCTACCGTTGGATCGGGGATCGGCGCGGCGGACAGGAGCGCCTGGGTGTAGGGATGCCGGGGATGCGGGAGCACATGTAGCGGGCGACGGCCAGGTCGTGCGTGATGTACAGATAGCTGAGACCCAGGCGGTCCGCCAGGCTTTCCATCAGGAACATCACGCTGGTTCTGATCGAGACGTCCAGCATCGACGTAGGCTCGTCAGCGACGCCGAAGATCGGCTCGATGATCAGCGCGCGCGCAATGGCCACGCGTTGCCGCTGCCCGCCGGATAGTTCGTGCGGATACCTGAACAGATACGCTTTTGACGGCGCCAGGTCAACGAGATCGAGCATCCGGGATACGCGGTCCAGGCGCTCGATCGGACCGCAGACCTTCTGGGTCGTCAGCGGCTCGGCGACGGTGTCAAAGATGGTTCGACGGGGATTGAGCGACTCGTAGGGGTCCTGGAAGATCATCTGGGCCTTTTTCCGGAAGGCCTTCAGCGACTTTCCCTTCAGCGTCGCGATGTCGGTCGGTTCTCCATCGCCGTCGTTAAGGAGGATGCGACCGCCGGTTGGATCGGCAAGGCGGACCAGCAGCTTGCCGGTGGTCGTCTTGCCGCAGCCGGACTCTCCGACCAGCCCGAGGCTCTCGCCTTTCGCCAGCTCGAAGCTGACTCCGTCGACGGCGTGAATAAGGCCGCGGTTGCGCCTGAACTGATTCGCGGTCGCCGGAAAATGCTTGCGCAGACCTTCGACTCTCAACAGCGGGGGGCTGTGCATCGCAGGCTGAGCGGCAGGTGACGTCACGTCACTCGCCCCGTGGATTCCAGCAGGCCGCCCAGTGCTCCCCGCGGCGAACGACGGGCGGTTCTTCCGACTGGCAGATATCCGTCGCGTAGGGACAGCGCGGATGGAAGCGGCAGCCGGCGGGCGGGTCGAGCAGGTTGGGCGGTTCACCGGCCAGCGTCGCCAGCTTGTGCCTGGGGTCGGTCACACTTGGGAACGCCGACACCAGGGTCTGCGTGTACGGGTGAATGGGATTCTGGAAGACATCCACGGTCTCGCCCCACTCCACGATCCGGCCGGCGTACATCACGCCCACGACATGACTGACTTCGGCGATGACCGCCATGTCATGCGAGATATAGATCATGCCCATATTCAGCGACTGTTGAATAGCCTGCAGTTCTTTCAGGATGCGGTCCTGAACGATGACGTTCAGGGCCGTGGTGGGCTCGTCCGCAATCAGGACATCCGGCTCGCAGGCCAGGGCCATTGCAATGACAGCCCGCTGCTTCATGCCGCCGCTGTATTCATGCGGATAACGCGGGATGAAACTCGGATCGAGGCCCACGAGGTCGTAGAGATGCCGAACACGCTGCATCGATTCGTCACGAGTTGCCTTGATGTGCAGGTCCAGAGCCTCGATGATCTGATCGCCGACGCTGTAGACGGGATTGAGCGAGTTCATCGCGGCCTGAAAAACCATCGCGATGTTGTTCCAGCGATGCGCCCGCATCTGATCCTCGGAGAGAGGGGCCAAGTTCGTTCCGTTTAGCAGAATCTTGCCTTTGATGATGCGGGCATTCTCCGGCAGGAGCTTCAGCAGGGTCATGGCTATGGACGTTTTGCCGCAGCCCGACTCCCCGACTAGCCCGACCGATTCCCCGCGATTGACGGAAAACGAAACGCCGTCAACGGCGCGCACGTCGCCGGCCCGTGTCGCGTAGGACATGGTTAGGTCTTCGACGGCAAGAACCGGGGAAAAAAGTGAGCGGCCGTTCACGAGCGCCGCGGCCTTGGTTTGTTCATAGTGTTCCGCTTCGTTGGTTACGTGACACGAATCGGATGGGGGACTGGTTGATTGAAGAGATAGCCCTTCTCGTTGAAGGGGATGTCGTCAGGTTGAGTGTTGCCGGCCGCATCGGTGGCGCGGGTCATGATGGCGTGGTCACCCGGATGCGCGTCCCACGCGAACTCAAAACGCGCCCATGAGTATTGCACCTGTGGATCCTGGACCGCCGCGCCGCTCCAGGTCTCTCCGGAATCCGGGCTCCATTCGACTTTGCTAATCGGGGCGTGCGGTGAGTGGGCATAGCCGTGGATGCGGTGCGCGGCGGCGGGCAGCGCCGCCGGCCAGGGCAGGGCCAGCGCGCTTTTGATCACCTGCGTTGTCGCTATCTTGCCGAGCGCGTCGCCTTCCGGCGGATAGTCATCGCCGATGAGGACGTACGAGGTGGTGTTATTCCGGGTCCAGACAGGCTTCGCCGATATGACGATCCGGCCCAACCATTTGACGTTGGCGCTGCCTACCCAGCCGGGGACGAGCGCGCGCAGGGGGAATCCGTGGTCTTTTGGCAGGGCCTCACCGTTCAGCGCGTAGGCGAGGAGCGTATCTGGATGCAGGGCCTTGGCAACCGGTAGGGCGCGGCGAAAGCCTTGCTCGGGTGATTCGGTATCCAGACCGATCAGAAGGACGCTAACCGCGGCATTAGTAATCCCGGCTAACCCGAGCACGTCTCGCAGGGATACGCCGACCCATTCACCGTTGCTCACGCCCCCGGTTTTCCACTGGGTTCCTTTGGCTTGCCGTCCCTTTACCAGGTCGAACATGGCGCGATGGTTGCCGGCGCACTCGAGGTAGGAGACGATGGTGCGGCTGGGCAGGTTTCGAATCACGTCGTACGTGAGCGCCAACGGGTTGGCGACGGCGTCGCCTTCAATTGAGAGCCGCCAGCCGTCGACAGCCACATCGAGGCTGACGGAATTGTTGCGCACGAAGAAGAAGCGGTTGGGGGTGATAAGCCCATCCATGTTCTCCAGGCGAGCTTCCAGACTCTTGCCGCCGGCGTGTTCGATGAATGGCGTGGTGTCCTTGAACCAACGCAAAGATGGGTCGGGCGTGGCGTCTTGGGCTTCCGCCTCCGCCCGTGCTGAATCCGCCAGCGATGCATACCGGACGCTTCGATCGGCACATGCCGCGAGCGCCGCGGTTGCGCCTCCGGCAGCGACCGCCCGCAGGAAGTTTCGCCGGCTCATTCGCTGCCGCGGTGCGAAGCGCGAGAGTCGCGCGACTCCCCTGGCGCCCTCTTCCGGCGCGATACGCGCTCGATCTGGGTTCATACTCTCCTCCGTGAAACGCTGGCTCATGTTCGTCGCAATCGCGGGTTGACTACCTCGTCCAGCGACCGTCCGACGAGGTAGAAGGACGAGCAGAGCAGGGTAATGGACAGACTGGCGGGGAATATCAGCCACCAGTAGTCGCCGACCTGAAGCAGGTAGCCGGCCGATTCGGTTGTGTGGATCATTAACCCCCAACTCATGCGTATGTCGAGAAGTCCGAGAAAGCTCAGCACGGCTTCCGAGAATATGGCTCCCGTCACCGTGAACATCATGTACAGGAACGAGAGCGGCAGGAGGTTCGGGACGACGTGGACGAAGATTATATGAAGCGGTCCGCCGCCGGCCGCCCGGGCGGCTTCGACGTACGGCTTGACGACGACGGAAAGCGCCTGGGACTTCAATACGACGCCCGTGCCGCCGAATCCCGAGAGTATTCCGATTATCACGGCGAGTTCGAAGTGTTCGACTCCGATGAGCGCGCTGAGCACGATGAGGACGCTAATTCCGGGCAGCATTATCATGACGTCGGCCAGCCTCATGAGGATCGTGTCGACGACACCGCCGAAGTAGGCGGCGACCGCGCCGACCGTGGTTCCGATGGAGACGGTGATCAGAGCCGCCAGCAGCCCGAGCAAGAACTCGGACCTGGCGCTGGCCATTAGCTGGCTCAGGACGTCCCGCCCCAGGGGATCGGTGCCGAGAGGGTGGCTCCAGCTTGGCGGGGCGGGCTGACGGGTCTCGTCGAATGCGTATCCGACTACCGGGTCGTAGATGCGCTCGTCCCAGACCGTACGTATCAAAACTGGGTGCGCGGCGGCGAGTAGCAGATAGAAGAGGATGATCGCCAGTCCCAGCACTCCGATACGAGTGCCGCGAAAGAGTGACCAGTTCTCTCTCAGGCTCCGCCCCGCCAGGGCGGCGCGCACCATCCACAGCGGGCGCGTGGCGGAGGGAGGCGAGCCTGGGGCATTCATCAGTAGCGGATTCTGGGATCCAGATAGACGTACAGAACGTCGGCGGCTAGATGGGCCAGCAATACGAAGATCCCGACGAAGACGAATGCGCCGACGGCGAGGGGCAGGTCTTCCGTCGTAGCCGCGGCGATGAGCGTCTGTCCCATTCCGGGCCAGGAGAAGATGGACTCGATGATGACTCCACCATCAACGGCAAACGCGAGGCTAAAGACGAAGCTGGTGACTATCGGCAGCAGCGCGTTGCGGGCGACGTGCTTGTCGCGCACGGTCTTTTCGGGCAAGCCCTTGGCGCGGGCCACCAGCACGTAGTCTTCGCGGATGGCCTCTAACATGCTGTTTCGCGTGAGCAGCATCGTGCCGGCGAAGCTAATCAGGGTCAGCGTGCCCACGGGCAGGATCATGTGTTTTACGATGTCCCAGGCGAGATGAGCGGTACCCGAGGCAAGCCAAACGCCAGCCGCCACCGCGGCGGACAGCGCGATGCTTCCCAGTTGAATGAACCGCGCTCCCGTGATGCGTTTTCTGGACGTGAACAGGAAGACGGCGAATACGATGACGGAAAGCACGATCACGGTGACGATCATTCGATTGAATACGACGTTGGCCTCGGTTGGGGCTTCGCGCCACTCGACGGGATCGAGGAATTTTCCTATCGGGAGCCAGCCGGCCTTGAATGCAAATAGCCAGATCATCATGAGCGCGAACCAGGGCGTAAACACGGTGTACAGCGTTACGCCGCCGATCGTCGAGCCGTACTCGATCCACCCGCCCCGGCGCCAGGCAACTATCTTGCCGAGGGCAAACCCGATGTAGAACGAGAGCACGGCGGCGGTCAGGAAGAGCGCCAGCGTCCTGGGAAGGCGCTCGCCGATGACGTCGGCGACAGTTCTCGGATAGAGGCTGAACGAGACGCCGAAGTTGCCGGTCAGCGTGTTCTTGACGTGTACCAGGTACTGCTTCCAGAGTGGTTCATCGACCCCGAACAGACTCTGGAGTTGCGCGCGCGTCTCGGGGGGAAGGTCGGGATTGAGCGCGTAGACGTTGCTGATGTCGCCTGGTTGCGCATTTACGAGGAAGAAGACTATGGACAGGAATATGAAAAGCGTCAGCAGTATGTGGAACGTTCGCTTGAGGAGATAGGAGGCCATTCGGGATCATCTGAAACGCCGCGCGGCGTTATGCAAAAACGGGACGTCGAAGCCAGGTGCGCCGGCGCCAGGCGCGGGCCGGCGCCGTAACGGTCTCACGGTCTGGCTATTGCCCGAGATTGCCGCCCCTATTTGATGAGCGCTACCTGCTGCATTCCGCCTTGTCCCACCAGGCCGCCGAGAACGGACGTGTAGGGGAACTCGACTCGGGACGGCCTGTAGGAGTCCAGCTTGGGAATCGTGAACAGCGTGACGTAGGGCAGGTCGTCGGCCAGGAACTCCTGCAGGCGGAACACCACCTGGCGCGCGCCTTCTATGGTTGTTTCAGACAGCAGCCCGAAGGCCAGATCGTCGTATTCGGGGTTGGAATAGCCGCCCCAATTCGATCCGCCCTCCTGGTTTTCGGGCGCGTTGCGAGTGTGGAGAAAATCTACAAGGTAGTCGGGAAAGAGGCTCAGATTCCAGCCCAGTATCCACATATCGAGGTCTTCCGCGACGGTTTCGCTGAAAAGCTTGTCGACGATGACGTTGAAGCCGGCGAGGTTCGCTCTCACCGGGATGCCGAGGTCATTCAACCAGCGCTCGATCCAGATGGCGAAGGTCGCTCTGAGTGGATCGTAGCCCGCGCTGGGGGCGAGCAACTCGAGCCCGGGCACATCCGAGCCGTCGGGCAGCTTGAGTCCCTTGCCGGGCGCGGAAACGAAGCTGCCGTCTTCGCCAACTACCGGCTCCTGCTCGTAGGTGAACCCGGCGGCCTGCAACAGCGCGACGGCCTGCTCGATCCTTTCGCCTCGGGTCAGTCCCTGGCCCAACTTGCCGACGTTGGGGTTGTGCCACGCCGCGTTGCCCTCCGCCACCATGGAGTACATGGGAATCGCCGCGCCCTGCAGAATAGTCTCCGCGACAAACTCCTTGTCGATAACAGTCGCGACCGCCTGCCTGAACTCCGGGATGCTCATCGGCGGTTTGCGAACGTTGAAACCGAGATAGAACATGCCGTTGTCGGGGTTCGCGACGATTTTCAGATCGTCCGCCGCTCGAATGCGGTCCTGAAACCCCTTCTCCAGCCCCAACGGGTTGAACACGAAGTCGATGTCGCCTTTGGCAAGCGCGAGTATCGCGGCATCCTGGTTGCCGTAGATGCTGAATATCTCGGAGTCTACGTGCGGGCCGACCTCGTACTCGAGCGCCTTGCCGCCGCCCGGCTCGCCGAAATAGCTGGCTGAGTAGCCGTGCCGTTCGTTGATTTCCGTCAGAGCGCCGTTCTCATAGCGAGTGACGATTGTTCCCTTGTCGAAATAGTGCGGCGACGCGGTGTTTTCGAAGAAGGCCCCCGGCTCCCACTTGTTGAACGTAAAGCCGGCGGCGGTGGGCTCGCCTTCGGGCACGTGGGCAAAGAGCGCCTCGATCTGCTGGGCGGCATCGCCGGCTTGTTTGGCCGCTTCGACGACTGGCGCCCAATAGTGCTCCGGCAGAATTGGCATGAACCCGAGTCCGAACTGCCAAACGGCCAGACCGGGTGTCTGAGGGTTACCCTCGTCGTCGTCAGCCTTGAAGAAGATCTTGAGCCGCAGGCTGTCCAGAGCCTCGACGCGATCGAGGAAGGCGCGATCGACCGAGCTGCCCCAACTGGAGCCAAGCTCCAGATCGAGAACTGTGTTGACGGTGAACACCACGTCTTCGGCGGTGATCTCCTCGCCGTCGCTCCACAGGAGCCCTGCTTTCATGGTTACTTCGGTGGTCCAGAACTCCGCGCCGCCGACGGTCTCTTTAATCAGATCTGTCGGGAAGCCGGAGGCGGCCACGGGAACCCACTCGAATTGCTGATCGGAGTAGCCGTAGAGCGATGTGGACCAGCCGTTGAGCACGTATCCGGTCCAGACCGAACCGCCCGGTCCGCCGAAATAGTTCCAGTAGTTTCTGGAAATCGGTTCCGCGAAGATACCCATCTGGTAGATGGCTGGTCCGGCCGCGGCGGCCGGCTGGGCTGGCGCGGCCGTCTGCTCGACGGCCGGTTCGGCTGCGGGCCGCGGTTGTTGCGCGGCGTCCTCGGCGCAAGACGCAACCGCGAGCGCCAACGCGGCGGTCAAGGCCAGACCTACCAATCTCGCGGGCAGGAACCTGAACATGTCGTCATTGCCATTTGAACCGCCGACAGCACGATCAAGATATACCAAATGTATATTGACGTTTGCGGTTGACTTCGCGTGCGCCGGTGGACTTCGGAATGACGGTGATCCGGCGCTTGGTGCGTGCGGACGGACGAGATTCCTCGCTGTGCTCGGAATGACAGTGGTCCGGCGCCTAGTGCGTGCGCGCCGGGGATGCGGCCTGACGTGATAGTCGGTAGGCTTGATAGTCAATGTTGGCAGCGTAAAACACGCAACGCGCACAGAAGCAGGACAGAGCAAAAACCGAGCTACCGGGAGAGAGAAGATAGTATGGCCGTTTTCTTGCACACTCGCGTCCGCGTCAGCGATCTCGACGCGTCGATACAGTTCTACTGCGACAATCTTGGGTTTCGAGTTAAGAGCCGCAGCGAAAAATCGCCGCAGGGTAACGAGATAGCCCATCTGGAGCTGCCCGGAAACGTGCACACGCTCGAGCTTACGTATTCGGACGATTACGACCTGAAGGTGCCGGAAGACCTGATGCACCTGGCGATCGGGGTGCCCGACCTGACGGCGCTTTGCGCCGAGCTCGAGGGCCGGGGAATAGAAATCTGGCCCGACGGCTGGCGGGAAGAGTTCGTCTCCGGGCACAAGATGGGCTTCATCGACGACCCCGACGGCTACGAGATCGAGCTGCTGGAAGCGGACGCCGACGTCGAGAAGCTTTCGGGAGCGTCCTGAGAGACTTTTGGGGACTTGCGGAGGCTAGAGGTGACGACTGAGTTAACGACGGCCCACCATGCGCCGGCAACGGCCCGGAGAATGCGAGAAGCGGCGCTCCGGTTTCTGGACTCGCTTACCGATGAGCAGCGCGGCGTCGCCGCGTTCGACTTCCAGGGCGACGAACGCTATCAATGGAATTACACGCCGGTCGACCGGAACGGGCTGCGTCTAAAGGATATGAGCGGGTCACAGCGCGCGCTGGCGTTCGAGCTTATGGCGAGCGGCTTGAGCGTCAGGGGCGCGGATCAGGCGAGGCAAATTATCGATCTGGAGCGCACGCTCAACGTTTGGGAGCGTATGCAGAACGTCGCGACGCACTGGAGACGGGATCCCGAACTGTACTACTACAGCGTGTTCGGCGATCCGTCCGCCGCCGAGCCCTGGGCGTGGCGGGCGGGCGGTCATCATATTGGGCTTCACTTTACGGTGATCGATCGGGAAATCGTCTCGCCGCTGCCGTTTTTCTTCGGAGCCAATCCCGCCGAAGTCAGACATGGCCCGGAAAAGGGCAAGCGAATTCTGTCGCGGGAAGAGGATCTGGCAAGGGCGGTCCTGGGCAGCCTGGACGGCGGCCTCAAGCAGCAGGCGATTGTCGATCCTGTCGCGCCGGACGACATCCTCACCAAGAATTACCGCACGGTCTCAGGGGAAATGCCCCTGCGCGGCATCGCGTTTTCGACGATGTCAGGCGTTCAGCGAGACCATCTGGTCGAACTGATTCGGTATTACGTCGACCGCGCGGCGCAGGAAGTCGCGCGCAACGAATGGAGGCGAATCGAGTCCGCCGGACTCGAAACCACGACGTTCGCATGGGCGGGTCCCGAGGAGTCGGGCAAGGAGCACTACTACTCGGTGGTCGGCCCGCATTTCATGATCGAGTACGACAACACCCAGAACGGCGGGAATCACATTCACGCGGTTTGGCGGGACTTCGAGCACGACTGGGGCGAAGACTTGCTTTCGAATCATTATTCGGAGTCAGGCCACCACTAGCGGAGCCGGGCAAGCGGCGCTCGCTCAAGCCGATCTGGGGAGCACCCCGGTCGTTACGTAGATAACCCGTTCGGCGATATTGGTCGCACGGTCGGCGATTCGTTCCAGATCGTGGGCAACCCAGATCAGGTAGGTCGCGCGGCGAATGGTCCGGGGGTCTTCGATCATGTATGTGAGCAGCTCTCTGAACACCTGGTCATAGAGAGCGTCTACTTCGTCATCGTCGATTGCGACCTGGCGCGCGGCGTTGTTGTCGTGGTCGACGAGCGCCCGCAAGCTGTTGCGGAGCATTCGCGTGGACATTTCGCCCATCCGGGGAATATCGATCAGCGGCTTCAACAGCGGGGCATTGCCCATGCGGAGGCTGATTTTCGCTATGCCCTCGGCGTAGTCGCCTATACGCTCGAGCTCGGATGCGATCTGGAGCACGCTTACGAGAGTTCGCAGGTCGCTGCCCATTGGTTGTTGAAGGGCGAGCACGTCGATGCATTGCTCTTCGAGAGCGAGTTGCCGCAAGTCGATCTCATCATCCTCAGCGACGACCTGGCGGGATGCTTCAAGATCGCGGTTCTTGAGCGCGTCGAGGGCTTTGTAGATGCTGGTTTCGACCAGGCTGCCGATTTGCAGAAGCTCGTCCTGAATTCTCTGGAGTTCTTTTTCATATTCGGTTCTCGGCATCCCGACCTCCTCTGCAACCCCATCAGGCGGCGAACCGGTCTACCCGCAAGCGTTCGGCGACACGACGACAGATCCGCTGATTATTCAACAGTATCACGCAGCGGCCTGGCGCCTGGAGAGGCTCGCTCGACGGCATTCGGGGCCCGGTGATCGGCGGTCTCGGCGCGCCGCTGGCGCAAGCCGCTCCCGCCTGGTTGATTGGTGGTGTATAAAGAGCTATACCCCACCCCAGGTGGGGTGGTTCGAGGGACGCCGCAACGGAGACTCGATCAAATTGGACAGTGAGACCAGGAAAATCCTCAACCGCTGGAAATCGATTGAAGGTCACGCCGCGGCGGTCGAGCGAATGATCGCGGACGACGAATACTGCGTTGACATTCTGAAGCAAACGCTGGCGATTCAAGGCGCTATCGAACGAGTCAACGCCGCCATTCTGGAAAAGCATCTGCAAAGCTGCGTGACCACGGCGATTCGGGGGGCGGACCTGGTGGAGCGGCAGCGCGTAATCGGCGAATTGCTGGACGTTTTCAAGGGCACGGGCCACCTTCGCCGGGTCGCTTCGGCGGGCGAGGCTATCGAGCAGGTCGCCAGCTCGTTGCGCGGTTCCGCGGCCGGCGGCGGCTTCGGGGAGGAATCCTGATGCCAATGGACGCCGGCGGCCCGGTCCGGTTACGGAGGGTCACGTTGCCCGTGCTCGGGATGCACTGCGCTTCGTGCGTAAGTCGCGTCGAGCGCGGCGCTCTGTCCGTCGGGGGCGTGAGCGAAGCGACTGTCAATCTTGTCGCGGAAACGCTTGGCGTTCGATTCGATCCAGACGAGGCGACGCTGCCCGATATCGTTCGAAGCGTTGAGGAATCCGGCTACGACGTTCCCACCGAGTCGATGGGGCTGCAAGTCGGGGGAATGAGCTGCGCGTCATGCGTTGGAACGGTTGAACGGGCGGTTTCCAACGTCCCGGGAGTAGTCGAGGCGGCCGTAAATCTTGCGACAGAACGCGCGAGCGTTCGGCTGATACGGGGAATGGCCGTCAAAGCCGATCTGGAATCGGCGATCGAGCGGGCCGGATATGAGCTCGTCGACGATCCGCTGGAGGACCGTCCGGCTGAGAGCGACGAGGCGGGCGGACGGACTGTCTCGGCGCGTGATCGCGACTCGCGCGATCTCCTCGTCAAGGCGTTGATTGCGCTGACGGTGGGGCTGGCGGCCTTGTGGGGATCGACGGAGTTGATTCCGGCGCCCGACCTGCTGAGCGAACCGCTGTTGCTGCTCGCCATCGCGACGCCGGTCCAGTTTTGGGCGGGATGGCGTTTCTACAAGGGGGCCTGGAAGTCTGCGCGCCGGTTCAGCGCGGACATGAATACGCTAATCGCCATAGGCGCAAGCGCGGCGTACTTCTATAGCGTGGCGCTCACTCTCTGGCCTCAGGTTGTGACCGGCTCGGCTGCCGAGGCCGCCTATTACTACGACACGGCGGCGATAATCATCGGCTTGATTCTGCTCGGTCGGTTTCTCGAGGCCCGGGCGAAGGGCCAGGCTTCGCTTGCGATCAAGCGTCTGATGGGACTTCGGCCCGACATGGCGCGCGTGATCCGCGAGGGCGCCGAGATGACGATACCGGTTGCAGAGGTGGTCGTCGGAGACGTAGTCGCCGTGCGTCCGGGTGAGAAAATCCCGGTCGACGGCGAAGTGCTTGAAGGCGAGTCCGCCGTTGACGAATCGATGGTGACCGGTGAGAGCATCCCGGTGGACAAAGGCCCCAACGCCCCGGTCATCGGCGCGACGGTCAACACGACCGGCAGCCTTCGGGTTGCCGCCACCAAGGTCGGGCGGGACGCGTTTCTTTCGCAGATGATCAGCCTGGTAGAGCAAGCTCAGTCGAGCAAGGCTCCCGTTCAGCGGCTGGCCGATCGGGTTGCGGCGTGGTTCGTACCGGCAGTCCTGCTTACGGCGCTGAGTACTCTTGGAGTTTGGCTCGCGGTCGGTCCGGACCCGGTAGTTACCAGCGCGCTGATCAGTTTCGTGGCGGTGCTCGTGGTCGCCTGTCCGTGCGCGCTGGGTCTGGCGACTCCCACGGCGATTATGGTTGGCGCGGGCAAAGGCGCTGAGTCGGGAATCCTGATACGCGGCGGCGAAGCGCTGGAGGCCGCTGGCAAGATCGACGCGGTAGTGCTCGACAAGACCGGGACGGTTACTCGCGGCACGCCGAAATTGACCGATATCGCACCGATGAATGGCATTACCGAGTCCGATCTGCTCGGCATGGTTGCCGCCGCCGAAGCGGATTCCGAGCATCCGGTGGGTAGGGCGGTGGTCGAGGCGGCCGGCAGGCGAAACATCGAACTCCGGAGCGCATCGGAGTTCGCTTCGGTCACCGGCATGGGGGTAGAGGCGCGGATTGACGGGGAGAAAGTGGTCGTCGGAACGGAGCGTCTGCTGGCCCAACGGAACGTGCCCCTCGACGGCGCGGCGACTATCGCCGAAGCGTTCGACGCTCAGGGCAAAACTCCGCTGTTCGCGGCGATCGACGGTCAAATTTCCGGGGTTCTCGCGGTAGCGGACGTTCCCAGGCCCGAGGCCCGCGACGCCGTGCGCCGCCTGCGCAACATGGGACTGCACGTGCAATTGGTGACCGGCGACAGAGCCAATACCGCCGGGATGATCGCCGCCGAGATCGGCGTCGACGCGGTGCGCGCCGAAATCGCGCCCGAAGGGAAGTCGGACATCATTGAGAACTTGCAGAAGCAAGGTCTGCGCGTCGCGATGGCTGGCGACGGCATAAATGACGCGCCGGCGCTCGCCAAGGCCGATGTCGGAATTGCGATGGGAGGCGGGACCGACATCGCTATCGAGTCGGCGGATATAACACTGGTTCGCGGCGACCTGCATGGGGTTGCCGACGCTATCCAGCTAAGCAGATCGACGCTCAGAACTATCCGGCAGAATCTATTCTGGGCATTCGGATATAACGTCGCTCTAATACCCGTGGCCGCCGGCGCGCTTTATCCGGTATTGGGGATTCAATTGACGCCGGCGCTGGCGGCCGGCGCGATGGCGCTGAGCTCACTCTCGGTCGTAACGAACTCGTTGCGACTCAGACGGGCCGGCATCGCCCGATGGCCGCGATGACGCGGGCTGGCCTTGAACGGACCTCGTTCGAGTGGGTTTTCGGCGGCTAGGCTGTGGACCGCCCTGGCGAAACGGAGTCACCGGACCTGGACGTGATCCCACCCGCCGAATCCCGACAGAAGTCAAGATCGCCTCGCTTCGCACGCCGCTATCTTTCGCGCCGCGCCATGGTCTCGGTGGGCGCGCTGGGACTCGCGGGGGCGTTTCTTTCTCTGATCGGAGTCAGATTGTCTCGCGGCGGCGAGTTCGGGGGCTTTGGCGTCAACGCAGCCGGCGGCGAGGGCTACGTGCGCAGCCGTCCCGCGCCGGACTTCGTGGTCGAGCAATTTGACGGATCGACGTTTCAACTGTCGCGTCACCGCGGTGAGGTCGTGCTGCTGAACTTCTGGGCTTCGTGGTGCCCGCCGTGCCGCGTAGAGGCGCCCGCGCTCGAGCGAGCCTGGCAGAAATACCGAGAGCGGGGACTGGTGGTTTTCGGACTCGACGTATGGGACGATCCGGCGGACGCTCTCGACTTTACCGACGCCATGAACATCTCATATCCGAACGGCTTGCAGGGGGTAAGCCCGGTCGCCGTGGAGTACGGCGTTACGGGTCTGCCGGAGACGTTCGTCGTAGATCGCAGGAACGTGCTGGCGCGACGCTGGATCGGCCCGCTGGACGATCAGCGAATCGCATCGCTGGTGGAACCGCTGCTGGCCGAATGAACCGGCGCGCGGTATGTGGGGCGAGCCGCATGAAGTTCGTCAATATAGAAAAAATATCGCAGAGAATGTAATATCCATAGTGGAGTGACCGGATTGATCGAAAAGGAGCGGGCGCCTATATAGGGATCGACTAGTCGTGCAGGGGAGCTGGGATAAGCCCGGCTGAGATGGCGGTCGAGATGCCGCCGACCCTTGGAACCTGATCTGGGTAATGCCAGCGTAGGAATCTATACGCAGCTGATAACCGCAGGTTCAAAAAACCTGCGGTTTTTTTGTTTGGAGGAAGTGATGCCGAAAGCAAGCCTTGCGATTCAAGTGATGCCTCTCCAGTCTGACGACGCGCTCGAGGCCGTAAACGCGGCGATCGCGGCGATAGAGAGCAGCGGGGTGGTTTATGAAGTCGGGCCTATGGAAACCGCGCTGGAGGGTGACGACGTCGGTCAGCTTGTCGAAGTCGCGATAGCCGCTCACAGCGCGGCGCTGGCGAGTTCGGGCGCCGTGCAGTCGAACATCCGGCTCCTGGAGCGTCCAGCCGGCGTTATGACCATGAACGAAAAGACGACGCCGTTCCGAGCGGCTGAAGGCGGTTAGGCCGATTTCCGCCTCGGCGCCGAATACCACATGCAGCCGGCGCGGTCGGCTATGAACCGACCGCTTAAAGACCGAGTTTCGGGCAAACCCGTCCGGACCGGTCGCCGCCACCCCGCGTTTGGCGCGGCGCTGCTGCCCGGGATATTGCTCGTGGCGCTGATTGCAACCTGGCAGATCGTGGTTGAATGGCGGGAAACGCCCCGCTGGCTGCTGCCGTCTCCAGCCGATATCGTGAAGGCCTTTATCGAGTCGGCGGACCTCATCTGGCGCCATGCCGACATCACCCTGATCGAGGTGGGCTCGGGCTTCGGCATCGCTCTGGTATTGGGTATCGCCACGGCGGTGGCGAGCCACATGTTTTCAATAATCTGGCGGACGATATACCCGCTGCTAGTCATATCGCAGTCGGTCCCGGTGATAGTCCTCGCGCCTCTGCTCGTTATCTGGTTCGGATTTGGAATCACGCCGAAAATCGCGCTCATAGTGCTGGTGTGCTTTTTCCCCATCTGCATCTCGTTCCTCGACGGCTTGCGCGCCGCCGACGGTGAGATTCTGAATCTGCTCAAGGTGATGGGCGCCAGCAAATGGCAGATGTTTCGAATCGGGCGTCTGCCGGCGGCGCTGCCGTCGCTGGCGGCGGGGGCGAAGATCGCCGCGACGTACAGCGTGATCGGGGCGGTGATCGTGGAGTGGCTGGGGGCGAGTCGAGGGCTTGGAGTATTTCTGATCAGATCGCAGAACTCGTTCAGAGCTGACCGCGCGTTCGTGGTCATCGTGCTGGTGTCGGCGCTGGCGATCGGGCTTTTCGTATTTATCGATTTACTGGCTCGCTGGTCGATGCCGTGGCATTACAGTCGAAGGGGGACGGGATGATGACAAGGCGACGTTTTCTTGCGTTTATGGGAGCCGGCGCGGCGCTGAGCACGCTCGCGGCTTGTGGAGATTCGGGGAGATGGGCCGCCGTCGGCAAGCTAACTTCCGCCAAGCTGATGCTCGATTGGGTGCCTAACACCAATCACACCGGCCTGTACGTGGCGCGTGAGAACGGTTACTTCCTCGACGAAAACCTCGATGTCGAAATCATCGAGCCTGCCGAGGGAGGAGGTCCGCAGGTAGTCGGCGCGGGCAAGGTCGAATTCGGCATAGGCTTCCAGGAATTCATGACTCCGGCGAGGCTGGAGGGTATTCCGGTGGTTTCGGTGGCCGCGATCATCCAGCACAACACCTCCGGGTTCGCGAGTCTCGCCGACAGAGGCATAACCCGTCCGCGAGACTTCGCGGACAAAACGTACGGTGGATTCGGGTCGCCGCTGGAGCTGGCGTTTCTGAGGACCATGATGGAGGCTGACGGCGCCGATCCCGACTCTCTAAAGACCGTGGACGCCGGAGCCGCCGACTTCCTCACGATCATCCAGCGCGACGTCGACCTGTACTGGATTTTCTATGCCTGGCAAGGAGTCAAGGCCGGCCTCGAAGGGATTGACATAAACACTGTGTTTCTCCGCGATTGGGGAGTCCCCGACTACTACACGCCGCTGCTGATGACCAACGAGTCGCTGATCGAGAAGAATCCCGACGTCGTCGCCGGCGCTGTTGCGGCGATTGCGCGCGGCTATGAATTCGCGATCGAGAAACCGGCCGACGCGGCCGAGATACTCGTGGCGGCGGCGCCGGAGACCGACGCGGCGCTGGTCGGCCCTTCGCAGGAGTGGCTAAGTCCGCGATATCAGTCCGAAGCCGCTCAATGGGGGCATCAGGCGCCCGAGATCTGGCAGCGGATGTCGGAGTGGATGGTCGAGCAAGAACTGGTCGAGAAGCTGATCGATTGGGAATCGGCCTTTACCAATGACTTCCTCCCGGATCGGTAGTCCGGCGGAAGGAGTCGCAAACAACCCGCCAGCGCCGTCCGGTCTGGCGCTGGAGTTGCGGGGATTGCGCAAGGTTTTCAGCGAAGGACCTGACGCCGTAACCGCGCTTGAGTCGCTGTCGCTGCGAGCGTTCGACGGCGAATTCGTGACCATCATCGGTCCGAGCGGATGCGGCAAGAGCACTATTTTCAATATAGTCTCCGGCCTCGAGGCTGCGGATCGGGGTGAAGTCCTGCTGCGGGACGAACGGCTGGCGGGCGAAACTGGGGTCGTGGGGTATATGCCGCAGCGTGACCTGCTGCTGCCGTGGCGGACAATATTGAAAAACGTAGTGCTGGGCGTTGAGCTTAGAAAGGGCGACAAGCGCGCCGCGAAAGCCGAAGCCTTGAAGCTGTTTCCGCAATTCGGTCTGGAGGGGTTTGAGAACCGTTATCCCGCGGAGCTTTCGGGCGGCATGCGGCAGAGGGCGGCGCTGTTGCGAACCATACTCACCGGTCACGACGTACTGCTTCTCGACGAGCCGTTCGGAGCGCTTGACGCGCTTACTCGCCTGGAAATGCAGGAATGGCTGCTTTCCATCTGGCGGCGATTCGGGAAGACGATTGTCTTTATCACCCATGACGTCGAAGAGGCGGTGTTCCTGTCCGACCGGGTCTACGTGCTCAGCCGAAGGCCGGGGGCCGTAAAGCTGGAATCCAAAATCGATCTGCCGCGGCCGCGCACCCGCGAAATGATCGTCGATGGCGAGTTCGTACGGGCGAAGCACGAGTTGTTGAGCGCGCTGCTCGAAGAATCTACCTCGTTCTAGGCCGGCGAATCCCGCTCACCCACGGAACGCCGCGCTTAATCCAGCCGATCGCGTGGTTGGTACGACTAAACCACTGACCCGGGCAAACCTAATATGCCGCATTCATAAGACTTGATATATAGACACTCAACTGATATATTTCTATTTGTGTAAGTGATCAGAGCCTGTACGGCTTAGATTATAGGAGAGAGATGATGCAGATACAGCGATGGGACCCGTTTCACGAGCTTCGACAGCTCACTGGCTCGCCTGAATCCTTTGTCCGCGGCTTTGGGGTCAAGCCGGTCGGTCGGGCGTCGGGTCGGTGGACGCTGCCGCTGGACGTGGCTGGCAACGACGACAGCCTTGTCGTCAGCGCGTCGATTCCGGGCGTTGCGCCCGAGGACATCAAGGTGACGGTCGAGGACGGGATCCTTTCGATCGCCGCCAGCGCGAACGAGGAGAACGAGTCCGCAAAATCGGGCTACCTCTTGCGCGAGCGACGGTCTGGTTCCTTCTTCAGGGCGGTTCGGCTGCCCGAGGGCGTCAGCGCGGACGGTGCGGAGAGTGAGTATCGCAACGGCGTGCTCACGATCACCTTGCCCAAGGAGGAGTCGAGCAAGTCGCAAGTGATCGACGTAAAGGTCCGAAACTAGCCTTTAGCGGCGGCGCCGGCGCGGTTCCTCCCCCGTCTGGTCGTCGCCACCAATCGGCGGGCGCGGCGCAAAAAGCGCCGCGCCCGCGCAGTTTCCCGGCGCGTCGTGGTCGTTCCGATCCCGGCGATTTTTTCGACATTGGGTAGTTCGGCGCGCCGGTTCGGTTCCAATTGACTCCTTCGACGCTTGGCGAGTAACCCGGTCGAGTTCATACTTATGGTGATCTGAGTCGAATTACCGCCGGAGGCTGAAATGGCAGTAGAACGCATGGCAACCACTGGAAGGCTCGCGGAAGGCCCGGAGGACGGTCAAGACAGCCAAATCCTGTACGTTGGCGAGAGGGAGCAACGGACCGCCGACGGCTACACGACGATTCTGTGGAATGAGCCCATCGGAATCATTGAGCCCACTCGACCGATAGTTGGAATGAACTGGCATCACATCTCGGTGGGCCCGGGCGGGGGCGGGGTAGCCCTGCATCAGCACCACAAGGACCACGCGATCTGGTACATCATGAGCGGCAAGGGACGCGCCGACATCGGATCACGGATGGGTGAGCGGCAGGAAGACGTAGGGCCGGGCGACATAGTCGACGCGCCTATCGGCGGCTACCACTACATCACGAACATCGGCGACGACGAGCTCGTGATACTGGAAGTCATAATGCGCTCGGCTGACTACGTTGATGACGGTCCCGTGATCAATCCGGTTGAGGTGGGCACCTTCGACACGGAACGCTACGGGAAGCCTCGCGGACTGGAAGTCGCCGGCAACTAAATCCGGCCGGCGGACTACGACGTCGGGTTCGGCGCGCTAGCCCGGACTCGATGAGCAGCAGCGTTTTCCAGGAAGGACACGAGCGTCGATGAATCTGATCGTCATCATGATGGACAGCCTGCGCCAGGATCACGTTGGGATTTATAACCGGAACGGGGCGCTGTTCGACGGGATTCGCGCTTGCGAGACGCCCAACATGGACAGGTTCGGTCGGGAGTCCATTATTTTCGACAACATCTATCCCGAAGCTCTGCCCACGATTCCGGTCAGAACGGCGCTTATGACCGGCCAGCGGACCCTCCTGAACCGTCCCTGGCAGCCGCTCAATGATTCAGACGTCACCATGGCGGAGATTCTGAGCGCCGAGGGATACGTTTGCGGGCTTGTCTCGGACACGTATCACTATCGAGCTCCGGGCATGAATTTCCACAGGGGCTTTCATTCCTATCACTGGGTCAGGGGACAGGAATACGATCCGTACGTTTCGTCGCCGTCCGAGCGAAGTCTCGACGATTACGTAAACGAGGCATTTCCGGACCGGTGGCGCGCGCTGGTGGGGCAGTTTCTGGCCAACACCGACGGGTTCAAGTCGGCGGACGACTGGTTTGCGCCGCAAGTGTTCCGCAGCGCGGCCGATTGGCTCAGGCGCAACCGGCAGTACGAAAAGGTCTTTTTGTGGATAGACAGTTTCGACCCGCACGAGCCATGGGATCCGCCAAAAAAGTTCGATACCTACACCGACCCGAACTATGCCGGACCGAGGCTTGTTATGCCGATGGGCGGTCCGGCTGAATCGTGGGCAAGCGCGGACGAGATCGACCACGTGCGCGGTCTCTACGCAGGTGAGGTCGCGGCGGTCGACCATGCGTTGGGCGAGCTACTGGAGGCGCTGGAGGAGCTTGGTTACTACGACGATTCGCTAATTCTGCTCATCGCCGACCACGGTCATCCGCTCGCCGACCATGGCAAGTTTCTGAAGGGCCCGGACCGAATGTACAACGAGCTCCTGAAGGTGCCGTGCATGTTGCGCATGCCCGACCTGAAAGGCGCTGGGGCGCACCGGGAAGCAGTCGCGCAGTTCCACGACCTGCTGCCAACCGTTTTCGACTATATGGGTTTTACGAACGTGGCCCAAGACATGCACGGGCAGACGCTTAGAAGCGTTGTCGAGGGAGATTCAAACACCGCCCGCGACGCGGTGATTGTGGGTTATCACGAAGGCGTCGACCGCTGCATCCGCGACAGCAAATGGAGCCTGATCGTCCGGCCGGAAGGGGAGCAGGACGAGCTGTACGATCTGGAAGCCGACCCGCGCGAACGGAACAATCTCATTCTCGAGCACGCGGAGCAAGCCGAGCGGCTGCGAAGCGAATTCGGCGCAATCTACTTCGGCAGAGGCGGCGCCCTGCGGCGGGGTGGACACGCGTTCAAGGGCGTTCAAGGCAAGTACGAAGTCGCGTCGGGCGCGATCGACTAGGGCGCGCCGGCGATATTCGAACTGACGAATCTGACCACTCGACCGTGGTTTGCGCGGACGATTTCGAGGCCCGGGACGATCCGCTAGGCTCCTCTGGGGGACCATCCGCCGTCGACTAGCAGGCAGTGGCCGTTTACGAACGAGGCGTCGTCGGATGCCAGGAAGACGGCCGCGGCGGCCACCTCGTCCACGGTTACAAACCGTTGCATCGGCACGCGCTCCAGCAGTTCGTCCACCCCTTTCGAGTGGGTGGCCCTGCCCCTTCGAAAGAGCTGGGTGTCGGAGTAGCCCGGTCCGATGGAGTTGACCCGAACGCCGCGCTGTCCCCATTCGACCGCCAGGCACTGGCTGAGCATGATGACGCCGGCTTTGGCGGTGCAGTAGGCGACCCTGCCGGCGGAAGCGCGCGTGCCGTACATCGACGCGATATTGATAATCGAGCCGGAGCCGTGCCGGAGCATGTGGCGGCCCGCGGCCTGCGCGCCCAGGAAGACGGCGCTGAGGTTGACGTCCAGCATTTGTTGCCAGAAGCGTTCGTCCTCGTCTTCGGCGAGCGATCCGCCCGCGATCCCGGCGTTCCCGACCCAAATGTCGATTTTGCCGAACTCGCTAACGATCTCGTCGACGAACGATCGGAGCCGCGGCGTATCGGTGACGTCCAGCTTGCGCGCGAGGGCGCGGCGGCCATTGGCGGCAACCATCCCGGCGGTCTCCTCGGCATCGATGAGATTCAGGTCGCAAATCGCGACGTCGGCGCCATCGAGGGAGAATGCCTGAGCGATTGCCCGCCCGAACCCGGCGCCTCCGCCTGTAATGCCGGCGACCCTTCCTTCGAGTTTCATTGTGCGAACGCTCCCTGGTTTTGTGCGGATGGCTCGATTCAAATGCTTGGGACAGTATGAACTGAATTCCGACCGCGGTTCCCGTCGGCGCGCCGTCTACGAGTGCTAACGGCGGCAACGCGAACGGTGGATGCCGCACCGCGCGTTATCAAATCGCGCGCCTGATTGTCGGGCTGGGGCGCGTGATAATCTAAGCGCGTTTCGGTGGTTCCGACACCCACCGAGCCGCTGAACCGTGACGTGCGCAGACAGACGCATGCCGGTTTCCCAGTTGAAGTCCCGGAGTATTGAACGCGCAATCACGATTCCACGCCGACCGTGCGGATGGCTGCGTTTAGCGACGCCGAAGGCGCCGTGCCGGGTCAAACCGAGGTTATGGCCCAGGCCCAAAGCGAGAATGTTCCGGTCGCCGCGTTCTTTCTTCCCGGAAAGATCAGACGCCACCTGCTCGATCTTTATGGATTTGCCCGCCTGGTGGACGATTTGGGCGATGAGGCCGCCGGCGACCGGTCGGCCCATCTCGACTGGCTCGAAAGCGAGCTTGACCGGACTTATGGCGGCTCTCCGCGTCATCCGCTTATGCGGCGGCTGGCCGTAACGGTAAACGAGTTTGCGATTCCGCGGTGTCCGTTCGTCGATCTGATCGAAGCGAACCGGCGAGACCAGACGATCAAGCGGTACGCCAACGTCGATGAACTGATCGAATACTGCTCGTATTCGGCAAATCCGGTCGGCCGGCTAGTCTTGCATGTATTCTCCGCGCCCACGGAAGGGCGGTTCGAATTGTCCGACGCCGTTTGCACCGGATTGCAGCTGGTGGAGCACTGGCAAGACGTGGCTGAAGACTACGCGGCTGGTCGGATATACATACCCGGTGATGACATGCGGCGGTTTGGAGTCTCGGAGGACGAATTGGGCGGCAAACACGCGAGCCCGGAGTTCCGCCGACTTATGGGCTTCGAGGTCGAGCGCGCTCATGCATTCCTGACAGCGGGAGCGCCGCTCGCCAACACTCTGTGGGGGCGTCCGCGTCTGGCAATCGCGGCCTTCGCGGCCGGCGGGCGCGCGGCTCTAAATGCCATCCGGAAGGCCGACTTCGACGTCCTCTCCGGTACTCCAAGGCCGTCCAAAGCAAGCTATTTTCTTGAGCTGGCGCGAACGCTTTGGGAGCTTCGCGGGCGGTGATCTGATGCAAGTCGATCTCGCGTATGACTATTGCCAGACCGTAACGCGGCAGCAGGCCGCGAACTTCTTCTACGGAATCCGGCTGCTGCCCGTTGAAAAACGGCGCGCGCTTAGCGCGGTCTATGCGCTCGCGCGCCGCGTGGATGACATAGGCGATGGAGAGCTGCCCGCCGACGAGAAACTCGCCGGATTGGACGGCGTCCGCGAATGCCTGGACCGAATGGATTCGATCGCGGACGACCCCATCGCCGTGGCGCTGACGGACGCTTCGAGCCGATTCCCGATGCCGATTGGCGCTTTTCACGATCTGGTCGACGGCGTGGAGATGGACGTTCGCGAGGTCTCGTATGAGACCTTCGACGAGCTTCACTTGTATTGCAAGAGAGTCGCCGGTTCGATCGGAAGGCTGTCGCTTGCGATTTTTGGTTCGACGTACCCGGAGCTTGCCGGGCCAAGAGCCGAAGCGCTTGGGGTGGCTTTGCAAATTACGAACATCCTGAGAGATGTAAGGGAAGACTACTGCCGCGGGCGCGTCTATATTCCCGCCGACGATCTGGCGCTGTTCGGAACCGAGGTAAAGCTCGAACAGGCGAATAATGACGGTCTTGTCGACGTTATCGCCTTCGAGGCGGAGCGGGCGAGGGAATGGTTCGGGCGCGGGCTGAGTCTGCTGCCGCTGCTCGAGGGACGCAGTTACGCCTGCGCCGCGGCCATGGCGGGTATCTACGGCCGCATACTTCGCCGTATTGCGAAAAACCCGAATGAGGTCTTGCGCCGCCGGATGTCTTTGCCGGTTTGGGAAAAAGCGTGGGTCGCCGTCAGGGCTATTGCCGGCGGGGTTGTATGAGACAGGCCCACGTGGTCGTGGCTGGCGGGGGACTTGCCGGACTGACCGCGGCCATAGCGTGCGTCGACGGCGGGGCGCGGGTGACTCTGCTGGAGAGCAAGCGACATCTGGGCGGCGCCACGTATTCGTTCGAGCGCGATGGGCTGTCGGTCGACAACGGGCAGCACGTATTCCTGCGCTGCTGCGAGGCGTATCGGTGGTTCCTCGACCGGGTTGGAGTTGCGGACAAAATCACTCTCCAGTCGAAACTGGAAATACCGGTCGTCGGTCCCACCGGGCAAACCGCCTGGTTGAGGAGCAGTCGATTGCCGGCCCCTCTTCACCTCGGACCGTCGCTAGCGCGATTTAGTTTTCTCAGTCTCGTCGAACGTCTGCGGGTGGCCATCGCGGCAAGAAGACTCGCGACGATCGACGTCTCGGACCCGGAGCTGGACCGGCACAGCTTTCATGACTGGCTGCGGCGGCAAGGACAGTCCGAACACGCTATCGATTCGTTCTGGAATCTGATCATCCTGCCGACGTTGAACGTGCCCAGCTCACGCGCCTCGTTGACGCTTGCGGCGATGGTGTTCCAGACGGGACTGCTCGAGGGCCGGCGCGCCGGTGACATAGGCTATTCCGCCGTGCCGCTGTCCGAGCTCCACGCCGATCCGGCGGAAGACGTGCTGCGCAAACGCGGATCTCGGGTCCTCAAGGGAGTGCGGGTTCGATCGATCGACGCCGGTTCCAGCGGTTTTGAAGTGGCCGTTCACGGCGGGGATTCGTTCAGGGCCGACGCGGTTGTGATCGCGGTTCCACACGATTCCGCCGCAGAGCTCGCGCCGCGGGAAGCGGTCGGCGATCCATCGCGATTTCGACGTCTGGGCACTTCCCCTATCGTGAATCTCCACGTCATTTATGACAGGAAGGTGATGGACTGGCCGCACGCGGCTGGTATTGGCGGTCCCGTGCAGTGGGTGTTCGACAGGACGGCCATCGCGGGGTGCGAGCGCGGACAGTATCTGGCCGTTTCGCTCTCGGGCGCCGACGAATATGCGGGCGAGAGCAATTCGGCGCTCGAGGACAAGTTCGTCGAGGCGCTGGGCGGGATGTTTCCCAAAACGCGCGCCGCTTCGCTAAAATCCTTTTTTGTGACTCGCGAATACGCGGCGACGTTTCTGCAATCGCCGGGAACCGCTGCTCTGAGGCCGGGCACCGTCACTCGGACGCCCGGACTGTATTTGGCCGGAGCCTGGACCGACACGGGCTGGCCCGCAACCATGGAAGGTGCGGTACGCAGTGGACTCGCCGCGGCTCGCGAAACACTGCGAAATCTTAGGCTGCCAAGCCGAGGTATGCCGTTATATGCATGACCTATCAAATTCCGGATGACTGTGCAATCCGCCCCTGACATCACTCAGACCGCGGCCGAAGCGGTGCAAAAGGCCGGCGACCACCTCCTGGGGCTTCAGCATTCCGACGGTTATTGGAAGGGCGAGCTGGAAACCAACGTATCCATCGAGGCTGAGGACTTGCTGCTTCGCGAGTTCCTGGGAATCCGCGGCGACCGGGTAACTCAGGCGACTGCCAACTGGATTCGCGCCAAGCAGCGCGACGACGGAACATGGGCAAACTTCTACGGCGGGCCTCCGGAGCATTCGACGACGACGGAAGCCTATACGGCTTTGAAGCTCGCCGGCGACAGTGCCGACGCGGACCACATGAAGAAGGCCGCAGCTTACATTCTGGATGCCGGCGGAATCGAGCGCACTCGGGTATTTACGCGGATATGGCTGGCGTTGTTCGGCCTCTGGTCCTGGGAACGACTGCCGGTGCTACCGCCGGAGCACATCTTCCTGCCAAAGTGGGCGCCTCTCAACATCTACGACTTCGCGTGTTGGGCCAGACAGACCGTCGTGGCCTTGAGCATAGTGTCGGCCTATCGGCCGGTTCATCCGATCGATCTGAACGTGGACGAGATTCGCTCGGGAGCGCCCGATCCGCCGCGCAAGGGTTTGGCGTCCGGCCTCGGCGCTTTTCAACTCCTCGATAGAGGACTTCAGCTCTACCAAAGCCGTAACTTAAGACCAGTGCGGGAACTAGCCCTCGAGCGGGCTGAGCAGTGGATAGTCAGGCGTCAGGAAGCCGACGGGTCCTGGGGCGGAATACAGCCGCCGTGGGTCTACTCGTTGATCGCGTTGTCGCTTAGGGGATACGGCCTCGACCACCCGGTTATGGCGGCGGGCCTCAAGGGGCTGGACCGCTTCACCATCTGGGAGGGTGACACGAGGAGGCTCGAGGCCTGTCAGTCACCCGTATGGGACACGGCGCTCGCCATAATCGCGCTCTCCGACGCGGGGGTTGACGGCGACCATGGCTCGATCTCCAAAGCGGCGGACTGGCTGTTGAGAAACGAAGTGCGCGTGCCCGGCGACTGGCAGTTAAAACGGCCGGACCTCGCGCCGAGCGGCTGGGCTTTCGAGTTTGCCAACGTCAATTATCCCGACGTCGACGATACGGCGGAGGTCGTGCTGGCCCTTCAGCGAGCAAACACCGCTTCGTCCGCCGAGATCGAATCGGCGATGGAGCGGGGGATCGAATGGACTATCGGAATGCAATCGGTCGAAGGGGGCTGGGCCGCCTTCGATGCCGACAACGATCGCAAGGCAGCCGCCGAGTTGCCGTTTTGCGATTTCGGGGCGGTTATAGATCCACCGAGCGCCGACGTTACCGCTCATGCAATCGAAATGCTGGCCGGCGCCGACCGCGACGACGAACCGGCGGCGCGGCGGGGTATCGAATGGTTGCGGAGTCACCAGGAGCCCGACGGTTCATGGTTTGGGCGCTGGGGCGCGAATTACGTCTACGGCACTGGAGCGGTGGTAACGGCGCTTGTGGCCGCCCGGACGCCTTCCGCGGATCCGGCAATCCGGCGCGCCGTGCACTGGCTGCAACGGCACCAGAACGCCGATGGCGGCTGGGGCGAGGACCTGCGTTCGTATCGGGGGCGTTCGTGGGTGGGCAAGGGTGAAAGCACGGCTTCCCAGACGGCGTGGGCGCTGCTGGCGCTAGTGGCGGGGGGTGAACGGGGCTATTCCGTGGCTCGCGGCGCGCGCTTTCTGATCGACGCTCAGCGTCCGGACGGCGGATGGGACGAACCCTGGTTTACGGGAACAGGCTTTCCCGGAGATTTTTACGTGAAATACCACCTCTACCGATTGATATTTCCGTTGATGGCGCTTGGCCGGTTCGTCAGCGCGCAGGGCTGAGATAGCAACTCAGACCGGCTAATGGGTCGCCGCTCGATTCCCGGCGGGCTTCTGGTTCTGGCGCCGCTGGCAATCGAGGCGTGGATCATGCGAAGGGCGCTGCCGGGCGCGATCGTGCTGAAAACGGGAGCTGGCAGGGAGAAGTCCATCAAAGCTCTGTCCAGGGTCGATCAAATCGACGCCGAGTTCGTCGTGATCGCCGGGTTTTGTGGGGCGCTGGACCCGTCGCTTCATCCCGGAGATGTTGTGGTTGCGAGCGCGCTGCGGGGGGCGGACGAGGCTTGTATTGCACTCGAACCGGACTTTCTTATCTCGGCGTTGGGGCGCGACGGAATCAGAGCCAGACCGGGACTGGTTGTTTCCACCGACCACGTCGTGCGAGGCGGCGCGCGCGCGGCGCTCTACCGGTCGGGCGGAACGGCGGTGGACATGGAATCGGCCTGGCTGGCGCGTGCGGCTGGGTCTCGCCCGCTGGCTGTCGTGAGGGTGGTTGTGGACGCGCCGGGCAGGGAGCTGCATAGTCCAATAAAGACGATAGTCGGCGGCGTGAAGGGGTTGCGGACGTTGAGGCGGGTTGGGCCGGCATTGGCGGACTGGGCATTGCGTCAGCAAACCGGTACCGCGTCTGAGGCGTCGAGACCATGATCGCCTGGTTCGACTGTTTGGCATTGAGTGGTTACCATGAGCCTGAGCGGTTGCGGCGAGTTCGGCGTTAGGGAAGGCAATGGGCGTACCTTTAAGGCAGACGGCGCGGCTCGGCGCATATCTGCTCAGGCAGAAGCTCGCCGGTCGCGAAAAGTACCCGCTCATCGTTGAGCTCGAGCCGCTGTTCGCTTGCAATCTGGCGTGCGCGGGTTGCGGCAAGATTCAGTATCCCGCCAAGATCCTGAAGAAGCGGATGACCGTCGATGCCGCCGTGGCGGCGATTGAGGAATCTGGCGCTCCGATGGTATCCATCGCCGGCGGGGAACCGCTCATTCATCCCGAGATTCACCTGATAGCGCGCGAGCTTATCGCACGGAAGAAGTTCGTATATCTCTGCACCAACGCGCTTCTGATGGAAAAGAAGATGCACCTGTTCGAGCCGTCTCCGTACTTCGCGTGGGCGGTGCACATCGACGGACTGAGGGAGCGGCACGACCAGTCGGTGGACAGAGAGGGAGTCTTCGACGTGGCGGTGGCGGCTATCAAGGCGGCCAAGCGGAACGGATTCCGCGTTACCACGAATACGACGATCTTTACGCACGACTCTCCCAAGGATGTCCGCGCGGTCATGGACTTCCTCAACAACGAGCTCGATGTCGACGCGATGATGCTTTCTCCGGGCTACGCTTACTGGAAAGCGCCCGATCAGGAACACTTTCTACCCGTTGAGCAGGCGCGCAGGTTGTTCAGGAAAGCGTTCGCGGGCGGCAAGCGCCGCGAATGGCGGCTAAACCATTCCCCGCTGTTTCTTGATTTTCTCGAAGGAAAAATCGACTTCCAGTGCACGGCGTGGGGGATTCCCAGCTATTCGATTTTCGGCTGGCAACGCCCCTGCTATCTGATGTCCGACGGCTATACCGAGACTTATCAACAGCTCGTGGAAACGACGGAATGGGAAAAGTACGGGCGCGGGCGAGACCCCCGCTGCGACAACTGCATGGCCCACTGCGGGTACGAACCTACCGCCGTGCTCGAAACGACGCGATCGGTTCGGCATTCGGTCAGAGCCATGCTCTCGACCATTACGGGCTAGCCGAACCGGCGCTGCAACGCTCGATACACGCCCGGCAAGCCGCCCCTGAGCCTGGCCGGGAGACCGAGCCAATTAGGCACGATAGCTTCCGGCCGGTCGGTTTCAATAGATCGAACGATCACTTCGCCCACCTTCTCAGGCGCAATCGGGCGGGGCCATGACCTTGAATAAAGGGAACCTTGCCGGTTGAAGAACTCGGTGGCCACCACCCCGGGACTCACGACAGTGACGCCGACGCCTGAGCCGGCGACTTCCTGTCGAAGACCTTCACTGAAGTTGATGAGCGCCGCCTTGGTGGCGGAGTAGACCGCCTCACCGCCCACGCCCAGGTATCCGGCGATCGACGCGACGTTGACGATATGTCCGCGGCCGCGGTCGATCATCGGAGGCGCCAGCTCACGCGCCAGCAGTATCGCCGACCGCAGGTTGAGCCGAATGAGCCGGTCGATTTCCGTCGCCGGCATCTCCGCGAACGGTCCTGACCAGCCAATTCCGGCGTTATTTATCAGAACGTCGATCGCGCCTAGATGGGCGGTCGCTTCGTTGACGCAACTCGCTATCGACTCGTCGCGAGTCAAATCCGCGACGACCGCTCGACCGCCGACCTCCGAGGCCAGCTCGGCCAGACGCCGCGGGTCGCGACCGGCGACCGCCAGCCGCGCTCCCTTTCGGGACAGAGTTCTGGCCGTGGCCAGCCCGATGCCCGAGCTCGCGCCGGTAACGAGCACCCCCGCGCCGTCGAGATTCATAGTCTGCCCCGCTGTCTGCGCCACGCCGCCTTCAGGGGCGCACAATAACACCGTCCGCCGCGCGTTCGGGGCGGCTGTTGGCGAAGCTTGTGATTCTCAGAGGCCGTTTCGATAGCGAAAAATGGACGGCGCACGGCGTGGATCCCGCAGGCGGCGATACGCCTGTGCTTGCGGCGCGGGCAACAATCGTATTATTGGCGATACCCGTTGCGAAAAGCCTCAACAAGCGAGCTGGTCAATTGATATTCCCGTTAGAGACACATCGAAATGAAGCCGGGCATCTGGTAATCGGCGGCTGCGACGTGGTCGATCTCGTTCAGGAATACGGATCGCCGCTCTACGTCTATGACGAAGCGACCATACGGGCGATGTGCCGCTCGTACGTTGACGTTCTCGCCGAGAACTATCCGAACTCCAGCGTGACGTATGCGGGAAAGGCTTACATCGACCCGATGGTTCTGCAAATCGTCGCCGACGAGGGGCTTGGTCTCGACGCTGTCAGCGGAGGTGAAATCCAGTGCGCGGTCGCTTCGGGGTTTCCGATGGAGCGGGTGATCTTCCACGGCAACAACAAGCTGCCCGACGAAATCGAGCTTGGCCTTTCGGCGGGGATAGGTCGATTCATGGTGGACGGTCTGGACGATCTTCGCCTGATATCGAGAATCGCGTCGGACCGGCGGACTACCGCGAACGTCATGCTGCGGCTCACGCCAGGCATTTCGGCGCACACGCACGAGTACATCCGCACCGGGGCGCTTGACTCCAAGTTTGGCCTCCCCATCAGCACCGGTCAGGCGGAGCAGGCCGTAAGCCTCGCGCTCGAATTGAGTGGAGTCTCGCTGATCGGCTATCACGCGCACATCGGTTCCCAGATTTTCGACACCGAGCCCTTTGCGCAAACGGTGAAAGTGCTGCTGGCGTTTGCGGAGCAAATGCACGACAAGTACGGGGTACGTCCGGAGGTTCTGTCACCGGGTGGGGGATGCGGGATTCAGTACGTCGAGGATGATGAAGGCCTTGATATCGAACGACTTGTCAAGGTCATTTGCCGCACCTTTGTGGACGGCTTGCCTGCCGGCGTCGAGCCGGAGCTGTCGCTCGAGCCGGGCCGCTCGATAGTCGCAAATGCGGGAGTTGCTCTGTACACGGTGGGGACTCTGAAAGAGATCCCCGGGGTTCGGACCTATGTGGCCGTGGACGGTGGAATGGCGGACAACATCAGACCCGCTCTTTACGGATCGGAGTACAAGGTCGAGATAGCCAGCCGGGCGGCGGGTGGGGAAACCTCGACCGTTACCATTGCCGGCAGGTACTGTGAATCGGGGGACATTCTCTTCAAGGACGTCGCTCTGCCCGAGCTTCGGAGCGGCGACATAATCGCCGCCGCCGCGTCGGGCGCTTACAACCTGGCTATGTCGAGCAACTACAACATGGCTTTGCGTCCGGCGGTGGTGTTCGTGAAGGACGGGCAAGCCACGCTGTCACGGCGGCGGGAGACGTTTGACGACCTTCTGGCGACGTTCGCCGTCACGTAGGCCAAGCCACGGGGCGGGCGCGCCGGACTATTTTGAGATGAGCGGCGGGCTGTCAGGTTGCAGAATTGCCGAAGGCGGCTTCGATTCGGCGGCGGGAGCTATTCCAGCGACAGCAGCCAGGCCACGAGCGTTTGGACTTCGGGGTCGCTCAGGCCGACGTTCAGCATCACCGTATCAGCCTTCATCGACTGTGGGTCGTGGAGCCATTTGGCGAGGTTCTCTTCGGTGAGGTCCATGACTTCGGCTATTTGGGATCGCGACGCCAGTCCTTCCAGGTTCGGTCCGATAGTCCCGACCGCTTCCGGGATTCCCGGGGCCATGTGGCAGGCGATGCAGCCCTTGGCCCGGAATAGCGCGTAAGCCTCGGCGAACTCCGAGTCGCCCGTACTGGCGGTGGGCGGCGCCGTTGTTACGGGCGCGGCCTCGGTCGAGGACTCGGTTGTGGCCATCTGCCGCATCATTTGCTCGCGAACGGGCTGAAGCCTGGTCTGGGCTCTGTCCATGCGGGACGGCTCGACAGCCCACGCGGCGACGATGACCGCCACCACGCCCACGCCCAGCATCGCCACTACCGCCATCAGAAACTCGGTGGTGTTCAGCCTAACCAATTTCAGCGCCCTGTCCGGGATCGTACTGGTCACGCTTGCGCACGTTTTCGTCTCCGACTGCAACGATCAGCTCGCCGTTCTCGACGGTGATCGCATGGGTTCCAAGGGGTCTGGGAGCAGGCCCGCGAACGACTTCGCCCTTGTCGTCGAACACGGAGCCGTCGCAGGGGCTGTTGAACTGCCGGGATTCGGGGTCCCAGGAAACCTTGCATCGCATGTGGGTGGACCGCTGGTTGATTGCAAGGAATCTGTCGGGCAGACGGGCTAGAAAGAACTCGCCTTCGTCGAACAGGACCACGTCGCCGACCTCATAGTCCGCCGCCGGCCCGGCGCTGACGCGGCTGACCGAGGCGTCGGGCGCCCAGAGGAACGCGATTCCGGCCGCGGCGATAGCGACCGGGGCGAGGATTCCCGCGACCGCCACGAACAAAAGCCGGAACAGGTTCCTTTGAATGGGATCGACGCCCGCGGAACGTCCGACACTTATCACGTTTCGAACCGGAATCCGCAACGGCTATTCAAAGGGGGTAATCCAATCGCATCGTCCGTAACTTCTACCTGTCGACTTCAATTACGTTCGGCAGGTCCCAGGGCGCGTATAAATCGGCGTCGGTTCCACGCATTGCGCTCCCTACAAACGTAAGGATCATGACCGACGCGACCGTGGTGGTAAACACCGAGATCATGACCTCGCGGCGGTTACACCCAAACAGGAATTTTGCCGCGGCGCCGATCACGAGCAGCAGGGTGATGAGGACGAGAAACGGAATCAGTCCGGTCCAAAGGAACGAAGACCATTCGGTGAGATCGTAAAGCCCCAGGAACCCGAATGACTCGGGCCACGACTTGGGCGTTTCGCCGCCTGTCAGCCTGGTCAGATCGAGAGCCTCGTTGAGCCTGAAGGCAAGGTCGCGTCCGAGGTCCAGCCATTCCAGAACGATCCAGATTACTCCGGCGGCGATGGCGGATCCGAAGGCGGCTTTCGCGCCCTTGCGGCCGCCGAACCATTGTCCGGCCCCGGCGCGGTTCCAGTCGATGAACGGGATTGCAAGGAGCCCTGTAACGAAAAGCGTGGGTATGGTGATTCCACCGAAGACGGGGTGCATGTGCAGCGTCAGTTCCTGAATGCTTGCCAGGAACCAGGGCATGAGGGCCGGATTTCTCGGTATGGCCGGGTCGGCCTGCGGTCCGAGCGACGTGTGGACGAACGCGCTTATCGCGGCCATCACGAGAACCACGCCGGCGAAGACCGCGAGCTCAAGCAGGAAGACGGTGGGCCAGGCCATCACAGTGCCGCGAGGACCCGAACCTGCGGCGGTGCTCGATCCCCTTACCAGGCCCATCAGGGCATAGGTTTTGTCGCCGTTGCGCGGAAACGCGTCCTGACGCGGGAGGCCCTGCCGGCCTTGAGCGATGCCGGCCGCCGTCTGTTCTCCGTTGAGCTTTGCGTTGGCGGAGGCGGCTAACCCGCCATGTTGCCGCACGCTCCATAGATAGGCTCCGGTGAGCAGCAGCGTAAGGAGCGGCAGCAGCGTCATGTGCAAGGCGTAGAAGCGCGTCAGCGTCGCCTGGCCGATGTCGGGGCCGCCGAAGAGGATTCGCTGCACGTGCTCTCCGAAGATCGGCCCTGATCGGATGACTTCGCTTGAAACCTGCACCGACCACAGCGCCTGCTGGTCCCACGGGAGCAAATAGCCTGTGAAGGCCATCAGGCCGGTAACGATTAGCAGCAGCACTCCAATGATCCAGCTTAGCTGCCTCGGGGGTTTGTATCCGCCGGTATAGAAGACCCTGAGCATGTGAAGAACGAGGAAGATGATCATGCCGTGCATGGACCATCGATGCAGGTTTGTGATGAATGCGCCGAAGGTGACCTCTGACTGCAAGTCGATCATGCTGAGGTACGCCCGCTCGACGCTCGGCACGTAATAGAACATCAAGGCGAGGCCGGAAACGAAATGGATTACAAACAGGTAGAGGGCGATCAGCCCCAGCCCGTACGGGCTTTTCCAGGTGAGGCTATTGCGGTTGACCTTGACCGAATGGATTTGCAGGAAGAAGTTTCCAACAGCCGCCCGGGCCTGACCGGTAACGTTTTCGGGATCGTTGGGCCTGCCGATAGACCTGAGCAACCGGTTGCGTAATGCGACCAATCAGGTCCGCCTAGATTGCGTGATCACTGGATCGCGCCGGCGCCGGCAAGCTCAAGGCTTTCGCCAAACGAGAACCACTCCATCGTTATTACGTCCGTCGGACAGCGTTCCACGCACAGACCGCATCTCGTGCAAACATCATCGTCTTTCATGAGGGCGGTTCCAACTTCCAGCATGTCGTCGGAATTCGTGCGGAAGAAGTCTAGTCCGAGACCATAGCGCCCCTTAACCGCAGAGTCCAGCCCATGCCCTTTCAAGCT
Organism: Chloroflexota bacterium; assembly: GCA_965263025.1. Taxonomy (GTDB): domain Bacteria; phylum Chloroflexota; class UBA11872; order UBA11872; family VXNJ01; genus JAPOVO01. Next base: position 2,907,379 of record OZ253578.1, read on the forward strand.
ATCCAGCCCCACGAGTTGAAGGCAATCGTAGGGGCAAACGTCCACGCACAGATTGCAGAGTATGCATGAATCGGCGCTGAATACGGTATTGACGTTGCACTTGAGACAGCGCGCCGCTTCGGCACGCGCCTGCCGCTCGTCGTATGCAAGCTCCACGGGGGCGTCGTCGGTCCGGTGGAACGGTTCCACGCTGACTGGCGACTGCCGCGGGATGTCCAGATATCCGTCGACGAGATAATCGTTGGGAGGAATGACGGTCATCCGTCCGCTTCGCTTGACGACGACCTTTTGTTCCTGGAAGTCCTCTTCCACGCTTCGCGCGATTACGTGGCCTGCCTGCACGGCGTCGATTATCGTCGCGGGACCGGAAACGACGTCGCCTCCAGAGTAGACGCCGTTTGCGCCGGTTCGACCGGTTGCGGCATCGGCCTTGATAACCTGATCGGCTTCAATGCCGGGCGTGGCTTGCAGATAGCCAAGATCCGCACCGCGCGGGCTGGACAGAATCACCGTTTCAGCCGGCAACTCCGCCTCCCAGGTCCCGCGGCCTCGATCTCGCTCGACGCCGAGTTCCGTTATGCCCTCGGCATTGCGGACGGTTGGTCTGCACTTGACGGAGCGCACGTTGGTATCTCCGAGGCACTCCACCAGCTCCCAGCCGGAATAGATCGAAATGCCCTCAAGCCCGGCCTCGCGCCACTGGTCGGCGCCAGCCGCAGTTCCGGTCGCGGAAGCTCCGGAGAATAGCTTTACGTCGATGGTCTTGCCGGCCGAAAGCTGCAAGCGGACCGCCGCCCGGGCGGCGTCGAAGGCGGAGTCGTCGCCGCCGATCACGACTACATGGTCGCCGACCGCCGGCTTTTCTCCAGCGAGACCGTCCGCTATGAAACTGACGGTCTCCACGACCCCGTCAAGACCCGCTCCGGGAACGCCCGGACGGTCCGGCCGCCATAGTCCGGTTGTGAGCACGACCGCATCGAACCGGGCGCGCAGCTCGGACAATTCGACGTCCTCGCCGACCCTGGTGTTGTAGTGGACGTCGACCCCGGGCATCTCCAAAATGGCCTGACATTCGGCGGCCACGATCTGGCGGTCGACTCGATGTTCGGGCACGGCCAGATAGATGGCCCCGCCGGGCGCCGACGACGCTTCGAATATCGTGCTGTGATGCCCCATGAGCGAGAGATCGTGCGCCGCGGTAAGTCCGGCGGGGCCGGCTCCCACGATTGCGACGGCGGCTCCCGTCTTGCGCTTGTCGGAGAATTTCCGCGCGTACTCGAGTATCGCGGAAATCGAACCCGCGGTTTTCGAGTTTTGCGGAGTTTTGAAGTCGTTTCCGAGATCGAACGGATTCCGCAGGACTCCGTGCATTTCGTTTGCGAACCGCTTGAGCGGTCTTATGCCGATAGGCTCGTCGATCCGGCCGCGGCGGCAGGCCGATTCGCAAGGCGCGGGGCAGATCCACCCGCAGATGGAAGCGAACGGGTTTGGCTGCCTGGCTATCCACCACGCCTCTTCATAGTCGCCGCGCTCGATTGCGGTGACATAGCCGCGCGCATCCGTCTGAACGGGACACGCCGCCGCGCAGTCGACGTTGGACCGGTAGTAGTCGATATCCGGAAGCTGGACGGTGAATCGAGGCAAGTCGACGCCGGCCGCATCGGGACTTGCCTGAATCGTTGCCATTAGCCTCTTTTGGGAATTCGGTTGGGTGATTCAGCGAGGATTGTAAAGTCCCGATGCTTGCTCTCGCAATTCCGACGGAAGGCGCGCCGCGCGATCGAAGGCCGGCGATTGTCCCGCCGAATATCATGCGAGATGGCTTTCGTGCTCCTTTTCGAGCTAGCAGCGGAGTCCAGATTGGCTTTCGAATCCAGTTTATGAGATACGCACTTCGAATCTTTGCCGCGGTTTTGCTTGCCCTGACGGTCAGGTGGCTATTCAGGGCGCTGCGTCAGGATCGCAGACCTATCCCGGAGGCCGCGCTGGTTACCGACGGCAGCCTGTTGCAGATAGAAGGGATAGACGTTCACTACCGGCGGGAGGGCGGAAGATTGCCCGTCGTGCTGGCGCATGGATTCCTCGGCTCGACCCAGACGTGGCTGGCGGTATCGAAGGCGCTCTCGCGAAAGGTGAGCGCGATATCCGTCGATCTGCCCGGATCGGGACTCTCCGGCAAGCCGCCGAACTTCGACTATTCGCCCGATGCCCAAGGCAAAGTGCTGGCCAGGTTCATCGAGGCGACGTGCGCCGGGCCGGTGGTGCTTGCCGCAACGTCCGCGAACGCCCGCGCGGTTCTGCAGGCTGTCTCGCTAGTCAAGGTGGACGTCAAGCTCGTCGTGCTGCTGTCGCCGATTCTGGAAGTCAGTCTGCCGTTCGACTGGAATTCGATGGACGGGACGCTCAGAAGGCGGGCGCTTGAATCAGTCCTTTCGAGCCGCCGGCTGCTCCGCGTTGCGATCGGCTGGTTGTCCGGAAGCGCGCCCACAGTTTCCAGCGCAGTGGAGGCGATCTACATGGAGGGGCGGACGCCGGGCCGCGTTGCGGCTTTGGATCGCGCTATCGGCATGTTGCTTAACGGCGACCGTCTGGCGGAGGCCGGCGATGTTCAGGTTCCGGTTCGGGTGATCGTCGGCGGCCGGGACCCGCTTGCCCCACTCCTGGGTCTCAATGCGCTAAGGACGCTTGCCACCGACGTTTCGGTAACGGTTTTGCCTGATTGCGCGCATATGCTCGAGCTGCAAGCGCCCGAACAGGTGGCGGCGCTAATCGAACGATATATCGACGAATTGACCTGATCGAGTCGCCCGAATCAGGCTGGGCCGTCAAACTCGAACTCCCGCTTTTGCGAGGGCCGCGCGATGCGCGGCCCATTCTTCGGAGTCGTCTAGCGGATCGAGCTTGACGCCGGGATGGTTCCGCTGGAGAGCCGCCTGCAAGAGGAAATCGGCGAAATGGGGGTTCTTGGGCAGCAGCGAACCGTGCAGATACGTACCGAACGCTAACCCGTTGCGCGCGCCTTCGGCGCCGTCGGCGCCGTTGTTGCCGGTTCCCGCCACGACTCGCGCGAGCGGCTTTGATTGGGGACCAAGATAAGTTCGCCCTCCGTGGTTTTCGAATCCAACGAGCAAACGACCTTGCCAACGAGCAACCACGTCGCCAACACAACGCGGGACGTGAGGTCCGGGATGTCGAGTTTCGGCGTCGAAGAGTCCGATTCCCGCCAGCTCGGATCCGTCGGCGGCGACGTAGCGGTTGCCCATTAGCTGGTAACCGCCGCAAACCGCGAGGAGCACGCCGCCGTGATCGACGGTCTGCCTGACGAGCGAACCGGTGCGCCCGGCGAGGTCCTTGCTGGCGGCTTGCTGCTGCCTGTCCTGCCCGCCGCCCACGAACAGCAAGTCGATGTTACGCGGGTCGAACGCGCGATTCAGTCCAATCCGCTCGATCTCGAGTCCGATCCCGCGCCATTCGCAGCGCCTGCGAAGGCAGTCTATGTTGCCCCGATCGGCGTAGATATTCATCAGGTCGGGATACAAATATCCGAGCCGGAGTTTCATTTGGTCCAATAGTGGTCCAGAACGCCGCGCTGAACGAGCAACTTACGCAACTCCAGCATGGCGGTATAGGTGGCGAGAACGTTGACTTTGCCGTCGCCGCCGAGGACGCGCGAAAGCGCACTCTCGGAATTTACGTCCACGGTAACCAATTCCGATCCCGACAGCCCCGCATATTTCAAGCGGAGCGCGAGGTCTTCGGCGCGGTCTCCGGTCACGACGATACTGTTTGCGTTGAGCCCGTCTAAGTCAATGTCCCAGATCCACGACACGTCTTCGCCGTCGGCGGCCCGGTCGTTTAGCGCCATCAGATAGTTTGCCGGCTCGGGGTCCTGCCGGAGCGAGCGCAAGACTTCGTTGGCGCCGGCGGGATTCTTGACCAGGAGAAAAACCAGCTCGACTCCTTCGACCACGAGGCGCTCGGCCCGGCCGAAAGCTGGCTCGAACCCCTCCAGGCCTTTTCCAGCGTCCTCCGGCGAAACGCCGAGAGCACTTGCCGCCGCGGTCGCCGCGATGGCGTTGTAGACGTTGAACATGCCGGGGAGGTTGAGATCGACGTGCGTGAGCGAGTCGCCGTGGCGCAGGACAAAGCGCGCGGGACTTAGCCCGACGGCGTTGACCTCGGTCGCCACGAAGCCGGGGGCCGGGCGTTCGAAGCCGCAACCGGGACAGGCGTAATCGCCCAGGTGCGAATAGGTCAAACCGCGGTAGTCGAGCTGAACGCTGCATACCGGACACGAAGCCGAATCGGCCCATTCGTCCGGGGCGCGTCCATCGCGTCCGCTACACACTCCGTAGGTTGAGATCCGGCCCTTGCCGCTGGCGCCAGCGTGAACGACCGCGGGATCGTCGGCGTTGACGACCACGTGCAAGCCTTGGCCGGACGCGCGGATGATTCGGCCCCATTGCTTCGAAATCGAATCGATTTCACCGTACCTGTCAAGCTGATCGCGAAAGAGGTTGGTCAGCAATAGCACGCGCGGCGGCGCGTTCGGGAGAATCGCGATCAGCGCCGCTTCATCGACCTCGAACACTCCGATGCTGCTGGCTTGTACTTGCAAGCGGCCGAGCGAGTCGGTCCGCTCGATCAGATGTGAAACGAGTCCCCGGGAAAGGTTCGATCCCGTTCGGTTGGTCAGAACGTCGCGGCCCGCGACCGCGAGGATACGGCTCAACATCGCAGCGGTCGTCGTCTTGCCGTTGGTTCCGGTCACGAATACGAATCCCTGCGGGATCGCCTGGAGCAGCCGCCCCAGAATGCCGGGACTCAACTTGAGGGCGACAAGCCCCGGAATCGCGGTTCCGCCGCCCAGCCGCAAGAGCCTGGTCAGATGGCCGGCAATCTTCCCGAAGGCTACGGCCAGCCGGTCACGCATTATGTCCAGGCGCCGATTCTGCTATTAAGTGGGCGGGACTTTCGAGCGTCATCTCCGCCTTCCGCGCGAGGAGCTAATGGGAAGCGACTTACTATCCGCGATTGTAGGCTCTGACGGCCTGTCCCGGACCGGCTCCGGCCGTCTGGTTATCGCGCCCTCGACTCCGGAAGAGTTGCGGGCGGTGGTCACGTCGTCCGCAGCCAGCGCCGGGCGGCTTCACTTGCTCGAGGCGTCGGCGAGCGCGCTGGGACGGGAGCCTCCGGGTCCGGAAGTCACCGGAGTGTCGCTGGCCCGGATGAACAGGATTCTCGAGATCGACCCGCCGAATCGAGTAGCCCGGGTCGAGCCGGGCGCAAGTCATGCGTCGCTCGCCGCGGCGCTGGAGAACGCGGGCCTTGGCTGGCCGGTTCGACCATTGGGCGGACATGCAACCGTCGCGGCGACGGTTGTAACGGGACTGGCGCACGTTTATTCCGCTGGACTCCCGGAGATGCGCCACTGGCTTTTGGGGGGCCGGTGGCTGCTCGGGGATGGAACGTTTGCAGGCTCAGGCGGGAAGACGATCAAGAACTCCGCCGGGTACGACATTACGCGGGCGCTCGTGGGTTCGATGGGGTATTTCGCAATCCCCGTGGAACTTCAGCTGAGAGTCGAGACGATTCCCGAAAGGCGGGTAACCGTGACAGCCAGCCCTGAGCCGCGGATGGTGGAAGCGGCGCTGCGGATACCGCGGGGCGTCGAGTCGCTTTGTCTATTCACGGAAGGGGATACGGAAACCTCGGCGCGAATCTCGATCGCGGGGCGCGAGGCGGACGTTGATTTCGCATTGGACGGACTTCGCGAGTTCGACATTGAACGGGATGACGAAGGCGGCGGGACGCCGGCAGGCATCGACGCGGCCTTGGCCGGAGTCCACGGGGACGGCGTCAAGTGGACAGCCGGCGCGGCTGCGTGCGCGCGGATACTGATCCAGATAGCGGAGACTCTGCCCGGCTGTCCCGCGCTGGCCGCGCCGCTGGCCCGCTGGGGCATCGCGATGGGCGCCGACGCGGGCAGGCTCGACGAGATTATTTCGAAGAACGGAGGACAGGCGTCGCCGTGGCCGCCGAGGCGCGGCGCGGGCGACGTTTCCGGCATCCCGGGATTCGACGAGTTCCGACGGGCGTTCGATCCCGATATGGTCCTGGCGTAGGACCGCAATAGAGACTAAATCGCGGATCGTGGATATCATCAGGGGGCTATCGGGGCGTAGCTCAGTCCGGCAGAGCGCATCGTTCGGGTCGATGAGGTCGGAGGTTCAAATCCTCTCGCCCCGACCACCGCAAACGCGCGGCAGCGTGGCCCATGATTGCGCAGCCTGGTTACAGGTGGCTATCGCGGAGCGGCCATGACCGAGAGCAACGACCGAATCACCGTCAGGAATCCGAACACAGGGCGAGACAGCGCTCGCATCCTCCGCCGAATTTACGAGCCCGTGCGCGGCGCGATTTTGCAAGCGATCGGAGAAGCGGGCGAGCTGGCCTTCAAGGACCTGCGCGCCGAGGTCGCAAGGCTTACGCCATCGGGCCTGTGGGAGAAATCCAGCGCTGGATGGTATACGACGACGGTAAAGCTCGATCTCGAAGCGCGGGGGCTGATCGAGCGGATACCGCGGTCGAGTCCGCAGCGCCTCCGCCTGGCCCGGCCGAATTGCTGATCGAGGCGGTCCAAGAGTTTGGCGCGATGCCAAGTCTCTGACGGGCGCCGGTTACGCATGTGCGGGGAATATGGAGGCGCCGAGTGAAACCCGCGGCGCGCGTGGTTGCCATTCTGTCGGATATCCACGGCAACATCCAGGCGCTTACGGCGGTATTGCATGATCTCGAAAGCGAGTCGTGGGACGATCTCGTCGTCGCGGGAGACATCGTTTCGCGCTGCCTTCACGACGCCGAATGCATAGACCTTCTGCGCGAATCGAGGTGCGTGGCGGTCTCCGGCAACTCCGATATCTGGGTGGCTACGAATGATCATCCCGGAGCGGTGGAGATACGCGAACAGATCGGTCCTGAAAGGCTCGATTTCCTGCTGGGTCTGCCCCGCGAGCACCGCATCACGCCGCCGGGCGGTGAGTCGCCGGACGACGATCTGCTGATCGTCCACGCAACTCCGCGGGAGATTGGAGAGCTGCTCTTCGTTGAAAGGCATCCGCTTTACCGGAACCCGTTGACGCCGGTTGCCGACGCGCGCCGTTTGATGGACGGCGCGCGGGCAAATCTGATTGTGGGCGGCCACGTGCACTTCAGGCAGTGGGGGTTGATCGACGGACAGCGCTTCGCAACCATTGCGCCCGTGAGCTTTTCCATCGACGGCGACCCGCGCGCGGGATACGCGCTCGCGACGTGGGACGGCGGCGACTGGAACCTGGATCATCGCCGCGTCGCGTATGACGTGGAAGCGGTGGCGGACGAGATTGCGCGGTCGGGGCTTGCCAGGGCGAGCGAATGGGCCGAACATCTTCGAACCGCCATCATGAAGGAGCTTTTCTCGCGATATTCAACCTGAAGCTGGCGACCGCTTGTTGGCTGTCCCTATCGATAGTGGCGGGCTAGCTCCGAGGCGTAGCGCCGACCCACGGAAGCGCCCTCGGCTTCCAGCCATTCGCTGAAGCGGGTGGAGGCTGTCGGTGGGTCGGCCGACTTCAGGAGTCCGGCCATCAGCCCCTTGACCTCGTCCTCTGTCAAGACAACGTCCCGCAACAGCCAGCCGGCCATCCGGGCTGATAGCAACGCCATGAAAGGCGGCACGTGCACCAGCCGGGCCGGGCTGCCGACGCGCCGGGCGAGCAGACGCACGAGTTCCTCGAAGCTGAATATCTCGGGGCCGACGGCGTCCAGCGCGATATTTGCGTTTGCCGCTCCGGAATCGACTGCCAGCCGCGCGACGTCGTCCACGAGCACCGGTTGAATGGGATAGTCGCCGTCGCCGGCAATTGGGAAGACTGGAAACCGGCGAAGGAACCAGGCGATGTTGTTGATCAACACGTCCTCGGTACTGACCAGCACCGAGGGGCGGATGATGGCGTAGGACAGTCCGGACTCAAGGATGGCCCTTTCCACCAGACCCTTGCCCCGGAAGTAGGGAAGGGGCGAGTCTTCGGACGCGTTGGTGATGCTGATATGAACTACCCGCCGAACCCCCGCCTGCGCCGCGGCGCGTAGCAGCGTGAGGGAATTCTCGACAGCAACGTCGTAGTTGAGGGCGCCGTGCGGGAAGCGTATCCAGTAGGTGTTGTAGAGGGTGTCGGCGCCTTGAAGACTTGCCACCAACTGCTCGAATTCGCGGAAGTCAAGTGGCCGCGCCTCGACCAGATTGCCAAAGGGACTACGGGCGGGGGGAGTCCGGGTAAGCGTCCGAACCTCGGCGCCATTTTCCAGCAAACGTTTGGCGATGTACCTGCCGGTGTAGCCGAAAGCCCCGGTTACAGCGTTTAGAGACGACTGATTCATATTGCTCTCGCCCCTGGAACCACTTCGACCGCGCACATGAGCCTGGGAGCCTCACGCTTGATGTTACCCACTTGCCCGTTGGATGAGTAGCCGCGCTCAATTTCATGCGCGCGCTTTACCGAGGCTGGCACGCTCAATGTCGTCCGGACCTTCTGGCGAGACCACCGTCAGGAATTTGAACTCGCCTACCGGAGAGTCCGATTTCTTAATCAGGCCCAGGACGTGGGCGTAAAACCTGAGCGCCTTGTCCTGATCGTCTACAAACGGACTGGCTAATTCGATCTTCATCGATCCGAGCTCTCGCTCAGGTTGATCGTGGATTCCTTGATTCCTTCTTGACGCGGGCTGCTGAGACCCGGCTATCGCCGGCGCGTGGGCGAACGAACGCTCCCTCGCGTTCGAGATAGCCAAGCACCTCGGATTCGAGGCGGAATGGATAGGGATGCGAGTGCCGCCGCGCCGCCTCCCGGCCTGCCTGAGTGAACACTTCAAACAGACGGCTTTGCGATTCCAGGAGCGCCTCGCGCGTGCATTCGCCAAGCGGAGACAGGCACTCGATCAGCGACTCTCTGGAGCGGTCCGTTAGATGCAGTTCAGGAAAGTCGACGGGGCCTTGGAGGTCGTCGTTTTGACTCGCGTACAGAAGGTCCACGGCGGCCCTGAGAAGAATGCGATCGCCCATGAGAACTCCAGGCCACTGGCCCCGGTTGAAGTAGGTCGCGTGTACGGGGGCGTGGACAAGCAAGTCGAGCGCCGCCGGGATCGAAGGCCAGATCGGCGTTGCGAAGAGACCGGGAGCTTTTCGTCCACCGGAGGCTGATTCGAACGTATGCTCCGGTTCGAGCCATTCACAGCGCTCGGAAAGGTCACTCAGCAGTGACAGGAGCGGGGTGAGAGCCTGCGGCGAGCAAGCGCTGACAGGATTGCTCCAGGGTCTGAGCGTAGCCAGGAGGCGGTCTTGATCCGCTTTGGTCAGGGCGGAGGCCCGGTGCTTGTTTCCAAGCCTGCCTGCCTTTGCGGGATTCCGAAGGAGCGCAAACAGGCGTTCGACCGATTCCACGAGCGCTACGTGCTCCTCAAAGGCGGCGACGGGCGAACCAGCAGTCACAGCATGGCGATGACGGGCCAGAGCCGCCGGGATATCGCGCTCCACTCCGCCTAGAATCTCGCTCCTCGAGGCGGGCCGTTCCCCCGGCAGCCGGGCAACCGCGTCGTGGATGCCGGCTCTGTCAAAGAGCGGGCGGGTCTGCTCACGCCGACGGGCCATCACGCCGGACTCGGCTATGTACAGGAAGTCGGCTCGAATGCCCCCCTCAAATAGAACGATCCGCAGCGTCTCGCCTCCCGCGGCTCGCGCCCGCGCCCCGACAACGGGGGATATTCGTTCGAGCAGCTCCAGGCCGGCATCGACAAACGGCTGGAAATCGTCGTCCGAGATGACGAGCCGAAAGTCGACGTCCGACCATCGATCGGCCGTCCCTTCCCCGAAGCTGCCGCCCAGCCACGCGCAAAGGATGCGTCCGTCGGATTCGAAGACGCTGGTCGCCTTCTCGATCAGGGACGACTGCGGCAAGTCTGCTGGAATGGGCGTTGGAGTGACCTTGGTATTCAGGACATTCGGCGCTGCACGATACCACCGCGCGGCGGTCTTGGCCGCCAAATGCGGTGAGCGCGTCCCGGCCTGCCGGGAGGCCGCGGCTGGGTTTTAACCGTGAGCCCGTCTAGCGCCCCTCGAGCTCCTGGACGAAGGGACGGTCGGCAAGCTGGGGGAAGACGCTGTCTTCGGTGCACGGATGCGCGTCGGCTACCGACTCATCTAGCTCGACGCCAATACCGGGTCGGGCGGACGGGATTATGTAGCCGTCTTGCCACTCGATCGGCTCCTTCAGGATTTCGGCGTAGAAGCCGCCGAAGGTTTCGATACTCTCCTGGATCAGGAAATTGGGCGAGCACGTCGCAAGCTGGATGTTGGCGGCGGCCTCGATGGGGCCGGCGTAGAGGTGCGGGGCCATCTGGGCGTAGTGAGCTTCGGCCATGCCGGCGATCTTCTTGGCCTCGAGGATGCCGCCGACCCTTGCCAGCGCGGGCTGAAGTATCGACGCGGCCTGCTTTGAAAGCACGTCGGCGAATTCGTACTTGCTTATCAGGCGCTCGCCGGTGGCGATCGGAATGCTGGTCGAGCGGGCTACGCGGGCCATCTCGTCGCGGTTTTCGGGCGGGGTGGGTTCTTCAAACCAGAGCGGGTCGAACTTTTCCAGCCGTTTGGCGAGGCGAATGGCGCTGGAAGTGGTCATCTGGCCGTGGGTCTTGATTAGCAGGTCGCAGCCGCTGCCGGCGGCCTCGCGCATGTTTCTGGTTACTAGCTCGGCGTTGTCCAGCGACTCCAGCGAAAGCTGGCGCGGGTCGAACGTCCCCATGGGCATGACAGGGTCGTAACCGACCGCCGTGAACCCCAATTCGATATAGTGCTCGGCTGCTTTGGGCGCAAGGTCGGGATCGGCGTGGATTTCGGTTACGGACAGCTCGCCCGCGGACGAGGCGGGCGGGTAGAGGTATGTGTAGGAACGCAGCCGTTCGTTGACCTGGCCGCCGAGCAGGTTGTAAACGGGCTGGTCGAGCGCTTTGCCGACAATGTCCCAGCAGGCTATCTCGATAGCGCTCATCACGCCGCCCATCGTCATTTCGGGATGCTGGGCATAGCCGCTCGAATACATGCGCCGCCAGATGGTCTCGATCTGAAATGGGCTTTGGCCGATGGCGCATCGCTGGGCCACGTCTTCGATGAGCAGACAGACCTTGTTCGGCGCAAAGGGAACGCCGTAAGCCTCGCCGTAACCGGAGATGCCGTCGTTGGTGGTCAACTTGACAAAGACCCAGGAGGGACCGCCGTAGTGCGGCGGGGGATTGGCGACGGCCCACGTTCTTACGTCCGTGATTAGCATTTTTGCTCCCATTGGCGCGGTCGTCTGGGCTTCCCGGGCTGGCGCTGATTGTGCTGAAGGGTATCGCGAGAGGCTTGGACGCGTCGCGCAGTCGGCCTGGATTCGGAGTTTGCAATGAGGGTAATGGAGGGGTCTTGTCGATTGCGAACCGGCGGCGCCGATTCGAGGTTTTAAGGGGGGCGTCTCTACGGACGCTTGTCGTTCTGAGCCGGGGCCAGATTCCTCGCTGCGCTCGGAATGACAGGGGTGCTCGGAATGACAGGGGGCTGCGCTCGGAATGACAAGGGGGGCGGGGGCTCAGGCTCGGATTGCAATCAGGATCAAGACGCCGATCCCGAGCGCGGCTCGATATACGGCAAAGGCTCCGAATCCGTTGTTGCTGACGTACCTCAACAGCCATCGCGCCGCGAAGAAGCCGGACACGCCGGAGAGAACGAATCCAAGTCCGAGGATCGCGAGTTCGTCGGGGGCGCCGCCGGATTGCGCCAGGCGGAATCCCCGCAACGCCGTGGCCCCCATGATTGCCGGGGCCATCAGGAGAAACGAGAATTTCGTCGATTCGAGGCGTCCCACTCCCAAGGCCCTGCCCGCCGTTATCGCCAGGCTGGATCGGGATACGCCAGGAACGAGCGCGCCGATCTGCGCGACGGCTATCGCGAGCCAGACGGCCAGCGACGCGCCGGCGGCATTGTTGGCGTTGCCGAACCGGTCGGCGGCGTACAGCGCCGCGGCGCCGCCAAGCAGCGCCAGGGCGACGATCCACGGCTCCCGCAACGCAGTTTCGACGATGGATTCGAGCAATAAGCCGGCGATGGACAGCGCAACCGTGCCGGCGGCGATGGCGGCTAGCTTGCGCCTGGCGCCGGACCGAGTTTGCGACCGGGGTGATCGGGCGGAAACCAGCAGGTCGCGCCATTCAAGCCGCATCGTCGAAATCGCGGCCAGCGCGGTGCCGGCGTGCACGGCAACCGCGAACGTGAGTCCGGTCACGATCGTTGACTCGATCCCAGCGAACCACGGGACGAGCAGGAGATGACCGGAGCTGCTAATCGGGAGGAATTCGGTAATCCCCTGAACGATCGCGGCCAGGACCGCCGCCAGCCAGTCGCTCGCGGTCAGCTCTTCGTCCTATCCAGCGGGCGGGCGGCGCTCAAGCGGCGATTTCATCTTTACAACATCAGCGAAGGCGGCGGGTCCTAAATGAATATGGGCGCAAGCACCAACGTGATGGTGCTCAGGAGCTTGACCAGCACGTGCAGCGAGGGGCCGGCCGTGTCCTTGAAGGGGTCGCCCACGGTGTCGCCGACCACGGCGGCGGCGTGGATGTCGGATCCCTTCTGGACGACGTTGCCATCGGCGTCCTTCATCTGACCGGATTCAATGAATTTCTTGGCGTTGTCCCAGGCTCCGCCGCCGTTGTTCATAACGGTTCCGAGAATTACGCCGGCGATGGTGCCTACCATCAGCAGCGCGGCCGCGGCTTCGGCCCTGAGGATTATTCCGACGACGACCGGAGCGAGCACGACGAGAAGTCCGGGCGCGATCATGTTTCTGAGAGCGGAGCGGGTGGCGATGTCAACGGCCGCCTGATAGTCGGGGCGCTCGGTACCGTCCATGATTCCGGGATGTTGCCGGAACTGACGGCGCACTTCCTGGATGATCGCGCTCGAGGCCGTTCCAACGGCGCGTATGGCCAGTGCGCTAAAGAGGAAGACCAGCATCGCGCCGATCATCGCGCCGATGAAGACTTCGACTTTGGCGATGTCGACCGAGTGGAGACCGGCCTTTTCGAGGTAGGCGCTGAAAAGCAGAAACGCGGCCAGCGCGGCCGAGCCCACGGCGTAGCCCTTGGTGAGAGCCTTTGTGGTATTGCCGACTGTGTCGAGTTCGTCCGTTATGCGCCGCGCGTCTTCTCCGGCGCCCGAAAACTGGGTGATTCCGCCGGCGTTATCGGTTATCGGTCCGAACGTGTCCATCGCGAGGATGTAGGCGGCGCTCATGAGCATGCCCATAGTGGCCACGGCGGTGCCGAAGATACCTCCAGCCAGCGGGTTTGCGGTCGTGAGCCCGAGGGCTTCGACCCCTTCACGACCGCATACGAAGGAGGCTCCCAGCGCGACGGCGATGACGAGGATCGGCGCCGCCGTTGTCTCGAACCCCACGGCGATACCGGAGATGATGTTCGTCGCGGGGCCCGTCCTCGATGCTTCGGCAATGTCGCGGACCGGCCGCCACGCGCCGGCGGTGTAGTACTGGGTGATGTAGACGAAGGCGACGCTGGTAAGAATTCCGACCATCCCGGCGAGGAAGAACCATATGCTGTCGAGCATTACGAGGGTGGCGAAAAGCATTCCCACCGCCGAGAGTCCGGCGGTGATCCAGTAGCCGATGTCCAACGCGCGCTGCGGATCGCGGACCATGGAAGGCCGGATGGAGAACAGCCCGACGAGCGAGGCGAGGAGACCCAGACCGCGAACGACGAGCGGGAAGAGAATCCAGGCTTCGTTCTGGCTTCCGGTGGCAATGTAGAGGGCGACGCCGAGGATCATCGCGCCGATGTTCTCGGCGGCGGTCGATTCGAAGAGATCGGCGCCGCGTCCGGCGCAGTCGCCCACGTTGTCGCCGACCAGGTCGGCGACGACCGCCGCGTTGCGCGGGTCATCTTCTGGAATACCGGCCTCGATTTTGCCCACGAGGTCGGCTCCGACGTCGGCGGCCTTGGTATAGATTCCCCCGCCAAGCTGGGCGAATAGCGCGACGAAACTGGCGCCGAAGCCGTAGCCCACGATAAGGAACGGGGCCAGCGCCGGATTGTCGAGTCCACCAAAGAGCAGGAACAGCGAATAGACTCCGAGCAAGCTCAGCGCCACGACCAGAACCCCGGAGATGGCCCCGCCGCGAAGCGCCACGGTGAGGGCTTCGCCGAGCGAAGATTCGGCGGCGCGGGCCGTGCGGACGTTGGCCTTGACCGCGGCGAGCATTCCTATGACTCCGGCCAGCCCGGAGCTAAAGGCACCGATTAAGAACGCAACGCCGGTATGCCAGGCGAGGTTGAAGCCGCTGATTTCCTCAGCGCCCTCTCCCGGAGGCCTTTCGACGCCGAAGATGCCTACGACCGTCGCAAGCAGCAGAGCCGCCACCAGCGCCAGGACCGCGATCGTTCGATACTGGCGGTTGAGAAATGTCACCGCCCCTTCGTAGATGAAGCCGCCGACTTCGCGCATCCGCTCGCTGCCTGGATCGCGTCGAAGCATGTCCCAGGCCAGGTACGCAACGAATAGCAGCGCGATCACAATCGAACCGGGAACTATCCAGATCATGTTTTCCTCAAGCAAAAGCGGGTCATCGGAAACGGCTCCTCGCAATCCTGCGAATTGACGCAATAGTCTACTTGACCGCTCGTTTGGCGGCTAAGACCCTGGGGCGTGATTCGCTACGGCGCTCGCAAAGCCGCCTGCATGGTATCGAAGAGGGTATCCAGCTCTTCTTGGCTTCCTATGGATATCCGCAGAGCGTTGCTCACCAGGGGGTTGTCCGAGAAGTGCCGGACGAGAATGCCATGTTCGCGCAGGTAGTCCAAGACGCTGACGGCGGAATGATCGCCGAATTCGACGAGAATGAAGTTTGCCCGCGACGGATAGACCTTGAGTCCCAGCTCGCTGGCGAGTCTGCCGGCGAGGCGGTCCCTCCGCCGCGCCGCGTCCGACCACGATTTTCTGGCCCAGGCCTCGTCGCCGAGCGCGGCCACGGCGGCGATCTGCGCGGCGCTGCTGACGTTGTACGAGTCCTTGACTTTCATCACGCTGGCGGCGAGTTCGCTGGAGCCGAGCATGTAACCCACGCGGAGGCCGGCGAGGCCGTATGCCTTCGACAGGGAGCGGACCACGCAGAGGTTCGGGAACTGCTCGACCAGCCGGTGGCAGCCTTCGCCGGAAAAGTCCGCGTAGGCCTCGTCGATCACGACCAGGTTCTGCCCGGATTCGCATATCTCGGCGATCTGGTCAGGCGGGTACGACGTGCCCGCGGGATTGTTGGGATTCGTAAGGAAAAGAACCGCGCCGCGGGTGGAGCAGAGTTTGCGGACGGGCAGCGAGAAATCGTCGCCGAGCGGGACTTCGACGCTCCTGGCGCCCTGGATCTGCGAAAGGACAGGGTAGAGCGAATAGCTGGGCATGGTGAACACCACGCTGTCACCGGGTTCGCAGGTCACTCTCATGAGCAGGTTCAGGATGTCGTCCGAGCCGTTGCCGATGACGAATTGGTCTGGCTCGGCGTCGAATCGCCGGGCAAGCTCCTCACGCAGGGCGTTCGACATAGCGTCGGGATAGAGGCGAAGCGCGGAGGGGTCGATCGAGTGGATTGCTTTCAGCGCCGCTGGCGAGCACTCGACGTTCTCGTTGGTGTTGAGCTTTATCCAGCCACTTTCCCTGGGCTGCTCGCCCGGGACGTAGGCGCGCATTTCGGCGACGTTTTTGCGGATGGTTACCATTTTGGGTCAGCCATGAGAGTTGGGAGTGGAGCGACCTTCGATCAAGGGCTTCGAGCGCGGCTGCTCACCGAGTCTAATTGCGACCGTAGATTAGTCACAAACGCCGGCAAGCCGGTTATTGTCTCGCCGGTCGACCGTTGATAAAATTTGCTATAGAGACGCAAAAGCTGGGAGGCTTCGTGAAGGCGGCTGCTTTCCGGCATGACAACTCTTGGCGCCGACGGCAACCGGGCCCGAATCGTTCTAACCGCCAACAACAGCATCGGCTCGGGTTCGGCTGGCGATACCGCCGCTAATTCGATTGACCGCGAGGCCCTGACGAGGGTCGCGAAATACTGCTCCGACAATTCGGCGGACGCACTGCTTATTGCCGGAAACCTCTTCGATTCGCCGGCGCCGTCTCCCGACTGCCTCCTGTTCGTTGCCGGGGCGCTCGCCGACTTGAGGAAGGCCGGCGTGGTCGTCGGCGCGATATGCGGCGATGCCGATATGCCGACGGCCGGGCGGGCTTCGGCCATAGACTTGTTCGCGCGTCTGGGACTGCTCGCGAATCTGGATAAGGTTGCGGTGAGCGATCACTTCCCGCTGCGGGCGGGGCCGCTGACGATCGCAGTTTCAAGCCTCCCGCGCGCCCCGAAAAACGGCGCTGACGGCGGCCTTTTGGGTTCGCTGGACCGGCGAAAACCCGCCAATTTTCACATCTTGCTCAGCCACGCCGCGGTGGAAGGGACGGTCGGAGCTCGCACGGCGGGGCCGGTCATCAACGTCGATGCTATTCGAGCGCTTGTCGGCGTGGACGCGCTGGTGTGCGGCCAGTCGCGCGCTTCGCGCGGCACGGCGCTTGGCGATACCGCCGTAATAATGCCGGGCAGTCCTTTCGGCGCGCCGTCCGAGTGTGGGTTTGTCCGGCTGAACGTCTCCCCGAAGGGGATAGAAGACCTTGCGGTCATAGAGGGTCTGGCGCGCGAAATAACCGAAATCCGGATTCCCGCGAGCGAGCTGGCGGGCGGCGGGTTGACCGTGTTGAAGCGGGCGGTCGAATCCAGGCTGCTGCCGGGCGCCGAAGTGCGAGTCTCAATCGCGGGGCGGCTGGATATCGAATCTTTCAGGCAGACCGGACTAGCCGAGCTCTCGCAGTGGGCGTCAAAACGCTGTGCCCGATTCGTCATCGACCTCAGCGGGCTTCGGGTCCAGGCCGAACGCAACGGCGTAGATGCGCGGGAGAGCATCTCGCCGTTCGACGAAGCGCGCCGCACGGCAGACGCGCTTGCCGACGCGGGCCGCGCGGAGAACGGCGCTTTCGCGGAAGCCTCCGAATTGCTTCTCAAGTCGCTGCGAGCCGAATTTGGCTCGTAACGTGATGCGCGGTCGGCGTTGCTAGTCGTACGCTCGATCCGCTGCACCAACTTCAAGGGGCTGGCGTCGCTGGACCTCAAGACGCAAGCTTCCGGCTGTGTTCTGGTTGAAGGGCCTAACGAGGCCGGCAAGACCAGTCTGCTAGACGCGGTCCGATTCGCGGTGACGGGACTAACCCCGGCGGGGAGCGCGGCGGAATCACTCATTAGAACGGGGGCGTCCGAATCAGCGGTATGCGTCGAGTTTGCCGGCGACCGTCATGCAATTTCGCTTGAGCGGGTCATTTCCAGATCGAAGCCGGGCACTGTCCGCATAGCGATACGTGACGGACTCGCCCGCTCCACGACGGAATCGGAACACGAAGCGGCCGGTCGGCTCGATCGCGTTTTTGGACTCAGCGCGGGAAATCTGAACCAGGCCTGCTTTGTGGGAATAGACGATCTTTCCGCGCCTGCGGGCGGCGGGCAGTCGATGAGTTTGGCGGGCTGGGCTCCGCCGCGGCGTCACGAATTGGGCCGGGTGGCCGAAAGCCTGGGCCGGGTATCCGAATTCGAGGACAACCTGCAAGCAGCCCGGCTGCGGCTGGATCTGGCCGAAGCCGGCGGGAGACTCGCATTGACCGAGGATGAACTTGCCGCGCTGCAACGCACGCTCAATCTCGTGCGGGTACACAAGGCGCTGGTCGACCTTCGGTCGGCCGAGGCCGACGTTTCGTCGGTTCGACAGTCTGCCGATGAACTGGAAGACGATCGCGCCGAATTGCGCGAAGAGCTCCGGCAGTCCGAGCGGCTCGCGGCCACGCGCACGTTGACGACCGCGCTACGCGGCTCGCTGGAAGCCGACGCGGAGGCTGCCGAGAGTCTTGTTTCGGTCGAGGCGGAAATCGACGCGCAGCGCGATTTCACAGGAGACGCCGCCGCGGTAGGCCGCAGGCTCGCCGTGCTGAGTGACGCCCGGAAGTGCCTGGAGGAAGCGAGTCGATTCGAGTCGGAAGCGAGCGCGGTTGCCGAACGGAAGGCAAATCTCGAGGACCTGGCCGCGACCCTCGAAGGGCTGGTCGCGCGCCGGTCGCGAATCCTCGAGGCGCCGAGTTTTGGCGTACCCGAGGGCGGTCGAAGGCTCGCGGGCGCGAGATCGGGCGACACTGCTTTTAGTTCGGGGCCTGAGCAATCGTTTATGCAGCGCCTTTCGATAAGCCTCGGAATTCCCCCCGAAATCGAGCGGTACTGGTCGGGGTGGCCGGCAGGCGCGGTTGCGGCAACCGGAGCCGCCGGCATTGCGCTGCTGGCGGTGGCGGCTCTGCTTGCGCTGGGCGACAGGTCGAATCTGGCGATGCTGGGGCCGGCGGCTGTGCTGGCCGCGGCGGCGCTTGGGCTTATGGCGTACGCGGCCATCGCGGTGTTCCAGCGCCGCGACTCGGGGGCGGCGCCACCGGCGACAGCCATGGACGGCGTATCGAGTCCGCGGGTGGAAATCCATCTGCCTGCCGGAATCATCGATCAGATCGCCGAAATCAAGGATCAGCTCTCGCGGTCGGATCTTGAGGTCCTGCGGGCCGGTCACTCTCTGGCGATGGCCGAGCTTGAGAAGTCTCGCCGCCGGGCCGCGGAGTTGCTGGAGCAGATCGGATCGACCGCGACGGCGGAGGAGATCGACCTTGAGATCGCGCGTCTTGACGAGAGATCGAGGACTTTGGAGAGCGCCGGCGCAAAGGTGCGGCGGCTTGAGGCGGAGCTTGAAGTGGTTCAAGACCGGCGTGACGAGATCCGGCGCAACGCGGCGCAACGTATGCAGCGTCTGCGCGAGCTTTGGCCCGAAACGGTGTTCGGCGACTTTCCCGACGCGCGGGAACTGGATGCGCTGCAGAGCACGATGGACGCCGCGAGAGCGGTGGCGGACCCGGTGGCAGTGTCCCGGCGCATGACGGAGCTATCGGCCCGGATAGCCAGTCTCGAAACGATGGTGGAACAGCGCGCCGCCGAATACGAAAAGGCGCTCGGCGTTTTGACGGTCGCGGCTGAAGAAGCCGGAGTGACGCCGGAGCCGAGCGACGTTGAAGGCTCTCTGTCAAGGGCGCTGCCCGATCTGTCGAGGGCGTCAGGCCGCGACGAGCACGGGATCGAGGCCGAGATCGCGTTGCTTGAGAGGAGGATCGGCATCGACCGGGCCGACGTCGAATCGCGAGAGACGGCGCTGGGTTTGAGCTGGCGAGAACTGAACGTCGAACACGCGACGGCTGAGGTCGAGCGCCTGGAGCGTGAGATCATCATTCGGAAGCAGGCCGCTCAAATCGCGACCAAGGCAGACGCGGCATTCGTTCGCAAGGCCGCGGCGCGCGCGGAATACGTGGGGCGCGAGCTGCTCCCCGCGTTCGTAGGCGACCGATACTTCGATCTGCGCGTGCGCCCCTCGGGCGGCGTCGAGGTCTGGGACGAACGCGGTTCGTGCTGGCTGCCCGTCGCCGGCGCATCGGCCGGCCTTCGTCAACAGGTGGAACTGGTGCTTCGACTCGCGCGCTCCTGCACGGCGCTATCGCCGGCGGCCGCGGGCACTCCGGCGTTTCTGTTTCTGGATGATCCGGCGTCGGGTTCGGATCCGGTCCGCCGGCGGCGAATCGTCGAGGCGGTGACCACGGGGGCGATCAGGGACGCATTTCGACAGGTGTTCGTCTTTGCGGTTGCGGGGGCGCTGGACCCGCGGCAGTTCGACTATCGAGTTTCGCTGGAAAACGGCGTGGTCAGGTCGTCGACTCTGCCGGAGTTCGGGCGCGCTCCGATTGAAACAGCGGCGGGAGCGTAGCCGCGGACATGGCCACGTCGACGCCCTCGAGCTCGCGGGCCACTGAATATCGCGGGAAGACGCGGGGAGAGGGCAAAGCCTATTACGTTTGGCGGCGCAGTCTTTTGCTGGCCGTGCTCGCCGCGCTCGGGTTGTGTTTCGCGGGAGTGATCTATCTGCTGCTGTTTACACATCCGCATTCGGACGGCAATCTCCCGGCGTTTTACGCGCTGATCGGGTTTGGCAGTTTCTTTGGACTCTGGTCGGGCGGCTATCTGCTGCGGCGGCTGGCCGAGCCATACCGCGCCCATCCCGCTGACTGCTGGCCCTGCACGCGGCAGGCGCTGTTGGGGGCGATCGGAATCATGATCAGCCTGCTGCTCGCTCCGACGGGCAGGCTGGGCGTGCCCGCGGTTCTGTTGATAGCCGTCGGCCTGGTGGGCGCCGAGGCCGCGCTGACGTGGCACGCAATGAGGAGCGGCGAATAGCCGCCGCCAGGCTTACGCCCCGGCGGGACGCGTATGCCGTGCTCGCCGATTACTACGACGCGGAGCACGACGCGCTTGTGTCGGACGTTGAGTTCTACCGAGACCTGGCCGGCGTTGCCGGACTGGACGTTCTGGACCTGGCGTGCGGGACCGGCAGGGTTGGACTGGGGCTGGCCGCGAGTGGTTTGCGCGTGATCGGGGGCGACGCATCGGAAGCAATGCTGACCATCGCGGAAGGCAAGCTCCGGCAAAGCCGCGTTGCCATGGAGCTTCGCCGTTTCGACATGCGAAGCCTCGAGTTCACGAGTCAGTTCGATCTCGTCGTCTGCGCGCTCGATTCGTTTGGCCACATGCTTACCATCGAGGATCAGGAATCTTGTCTGGCCGGTGTTTTCAGGGCGCTCAAGCCGGGCGGCGTGGTTGCGATTGACGTCATGAACCCCAATCCTCAAATGCTGTCCGCAAGGGACGGAGTCGTGCTGCATCAGTCCGACTTCGAGGCCAACGGCATTCAGATACGACATTTCGTTTCGTGGCTGGTTGACTACGAAGCACAACAAATGGCCGTCGAGCACATGTATGACTCGGTGGGAGCCGACAATTCGGTCAAGCGCCGGCAGACTGGCTACGATCTGCGTTTCTTCTTCCGTTTCGAGATGGAGTTGCTGCTGCGCGCCGCCGGTCTAACCGTTCGGAGCGTCTATTCCGATTACGACCGCTCGGAATACAAGATCGACGGTCATCGAATGCTGTTTATCGCTTCGCGGGAGTAGCGGGCGCCCGGCCGCGTGTACGGCTATGCAGACAATGGGGCGAGATTCCTCGGCGGGCCTCGGAATGACAGGGGGGCCTCGGAATGACGAATGGCGGTTGCGGCCTCGATTCCGGTTTTCGAGTGATGCTCTATTGGCGGTTGGCGCCTTGTTGGGTATCTCGGGTTCGTCTGGATTCCGGCGAAAGCCGGAATGACGAAATGGCGGTGGCAAGGGGATGGGAGATTCCTCGGTGGACCTCGGAATGACAGGTGGGCCTCGGAATGACAGGGGGACCTCGGAATGACGGGGGGTCCAAGAACTTCCCTTCGGCAAGCTCAGGACAGGGCGACGTCGTTAGAATCAGCCGCCTGGGCGCTACTGTTCCGCGCGCCAATTCCGTGTACCGTGTAGTTTCTTCGGCATCAAGAAATCAGGAGGCGGATTGGCAACTGTCAACAAGCCCCGACTGGCGTCGGCGATGTCCAGGCTGGGCACCGAAACGGCCTTTGTGGTCCTCGCTCGGGCGAAGGAGCTGGAGGCGCGGGGGAAGTCGGTTATCCACCTCGAAATAGGCGAGCCGGACTTCGACACGCCGCCCAACATTGTCGAGGCCGGCATTCGCGCGCTGCGAGAAGGCTGGACCCACTACGGACCGTCGCACGGACTGCCCGAGCTTCGAGAAGTGATAGCCGCGGACGTATCGCGGTCGCGCGGCGTGGACGTCTCGCCTTCGGACGTGCTGGTTACGCCGGGCGCCAAGCCGGTGCTGTTCTTCTCGATTCTGGCGCTGTGCAATCCGGGCGACGAAGTGCTAGTGCCCGATCCCGGATTTCCGATCTACGAGTCGATGGTCAACTACGTCGGGGCGACGCCGGTGTCGGTACCTTTGCTGCCGGAAAACGGATTCCGGATCGATCTGGACCACCTGGAATCGCTGTTCTCCGACAGGACCAAGCTTCTCATCCTCAACTCCCCGAATAATCCGACGGGCGGGATCATTCCCCGCGCCGATATCGAGCGTATCGCGGAGCTCGTCCGAGAGCGGGAGATCTTCGTGCTCAGCGACGAGGTTTACCAAAGGATTCTCTACGAAGACGAGCACTTCAGTATTTTGTCGGTCGACGGCATGGCGGATCGGACGATACTCCTCGACGGGTTTTCCAAGACCTACGCGATGACGGGCTGGCGAATGGGATATTCGGTCGCGCCGCGCTGGCTCACCGACGCCATGGCGCAGCTACAGACGAACAGCACGAGCTGCACGGCGTCGTTCATACAGCGAGCCGGGATCGAAGCTCTGACGGGGCCGCAGGATTCCGTGAAGGCGATGGGTCAAGAATTCTGGCATCGCCGCGACCAGCTGGTCGGCGACCTGAACGACATTGAAGGAATTTCCTGCCAGAGTCCAGGAGGGGCGTTCTACGTCTTTCCGCAGGTGGAAGGGTTTGCGCGGTCGGCGGAAGAGCTTGCCGCGGAGCTGCTCAACGAAGCCGGGGTTGCGGTGCTTGGGGGTACGGCCTTTGGGCCTCACGGCAAAGGTTCGTTCCGGCTGAGCTTTGCCAATTCGCGGGAGAATTTGCGAGAGGCCGCCCGCCGGATGAAGGAATATCTGGAGGGTCTTAGCTAGGGGCGGTTGCGGCCTCGCTTCCGGTTTTCGAGTGATGCTCCGTTGGCGGTGGGCGCGTTGTTGGGTATCTCGCGTTCGTCTGGATTCCGGCTTTCGCCGGAATGACGAATGGTGATGGCCAGGGGATGGGAGATTCCGCGGCGGGCCTCGGAATGACGGGGGGGCACGCTGGCGAGCGCCCCTGTACTTAGCTGCCGGCGCGCTCCAACTCCAGGAACATAACCGGCCAGGCATCGGCGGCGTAGAAGCGGTGTCCGCCGGAGCCGACGACCAGGTGGCATCGGTCGCCCGCGCCCGCCGCCTCGTAGATCGCCTTGAGGTTGTCGAAGGCGCGGCGGGTCGCGTCGATTGGGAATATTTCGTCCTGCTCGCCGGCTACGATCACAACGGGCCTCGGCGCGAACAGCCCCATCACGTCGGCCATCTCCGCGTACTGGAGGATTCCCGGCACGTAGTTGTCGGCGCAGTGGTAGATCGACATCAGCGAGTCTCGGAAGGTGCAGAAGTAACACGACGGTATGGCGTATCTGATGCGCGGCAGCATCGCAGCCGAGAAGAGGCTGGTGGTTCCGCCGCCGGAGTTGCCCATCACGCCGACGCGAGACCAGTCGACGTCCTGTCTGGTCTCGAGGTAGTCGAGCCCGCGGTCGACGTCGAACACCCTCTCCCCGATCAGAGTGCGGCCGAGCATCAGGGCGTGCATGGCGGCGTCGTGACAGCCGTTGGACGAGACATGCTCCTGGCGCCTCTCGCGGCGTTCGCCGAATGAGCGTTGCTCGATGCAGAGCGCCGCGATTCCGCGCTCCATGCAGCCCAGTCCGAAGTCGCGGTCGCCGTCGGTCTCTATGGGGGTGACGTTGTCGTCGCGGTCGACCGCTATCGAATTGTGTGCTCCGGTGGTGTGGCCCTGAAGGCAGACGAAGAAGGCGTAGGGAGGCGCCACGGAGTCGGGCAGGCAGACGTAGGCCATCACGTCCGAGTAAGGCTCGCTAGTGAAGACGATCTTCTCGATCGAGCCCAGCGGGTGGCGTCGCTTCCAGAGAGAGCGCACGTTGAGGGGCACTCTGCCGCCGGCTGGCATTCCGATCAGCGCGCCGATCTCGCTGCGCAACCGGCCTTGCCAAACGCTTACGTCACCGCCGTCGTAAGACATCGATGGCGTGATCGAGTCGAGCAGATGACGGTGGTTCAGGGACGGCGAGTAGGAAATGCCATGCTGGGCGATCGTCATTTTGCTGGGACCTCCGGGTCGATCTCTACGTGTGCCGGCATTGTCGTCCCTACCGCCCGCATGGGGATCCACCGGCGATCCGGCAGACGCCAAGGGTGACGTTAGCGAAAATGCGGAGGCACATCAAGGCTGGCTCGCGTATGTTGATCGGAGTCGTAGCAGGCTGGGGAAGAACTCTGTTGTCTTCCCACCGAGCCCCCGCCCGCCAGGAAAAGAGAATAATCCTGAAGGACATCCTCAGACTCCCGGCAAGCGGCTACGACCCTTCCGTACGCATCCCATTTCAGGGCATCTCTAGCCGGCCTGGCAATCCGACTCCCCGAAACCCCGTTGGAACACTGGTGGTTAGAAGTCAAGCCTGACTCTGCGTGGGGCGCCTCCGGCCCGGATCGATGACGCTATGGCGTCGCCCACGGCCGAAATACGGGCGCCGTCGAACTCGTCGAGGGGCTGGGGGACGTCGGAGATTATCGAATCGACGAATTCCCTCAGTAGCCTGATCTCGGCGGCGGTATATGGTTCGGGTTCGAAGTCAAAATCGATGACGGGCGCGCCGTCGAGTTTGTCCAGGACGAGTTGGTCGCTGACGAAGGATGCACTCGTTCCGAAGACCTGGAGGTACATGCCGGGCAGCGGCGGCCTGACGCCGGGCGACAGCGCGATCCTGCCAAGGGTCCTATCCTCGAACCTGGCGTTCACGACGAAGGTTTCGTACACGTCGTCCGGATATCGCGAATCGTGGCCGCTGTACGACCCGAAGGCGGCTACCTCCACGATCTCGCCCTTGAGATACCGCATCATGTCGATGTTGTGGGACAGGCCTCCATAGACAAAGTCCTGGGGAACTTCATAGCGCCACGGAGTGCGGTCATAGATGGGACGGAGATCCTGATAGTAGTCGGAGGCCACGAAATAGATATCCCCGAACTCGCCGGCGTCTATGAATCTTCTTAACGCCATATGGGGCCGGACGTAGCGCTGGGTCTGGGCGGGCATCACGCGCTTCCTGGCGCTGCGCGCGGCCTCGATCACCGCCTCGGATTCCTGGTTGCTGATCGTCATGGGTTTGGTAACGAGTACGTGCTTACCGGCTTCAAGCGCGCGGATGACCTGATCTTTGTGACGGTGATCGGGCGTATATATGCCCACGATATCGATTTCCGGACGTTCGAGGAGGGCGTCGAGGCTCCCGGTTGCGAAGTCCACACCGTGGTCGCGCCGCGCCGCCTCACCCCGCTCCGCCACTACGTCGCAAACTCCGCGCACGAACGCGGGGAAGTCCGGCATGGCATTTATCGGTAGCAGACTCGCGCCCATCCCCAGTCCGACGATCCCGACTCCCAATTCAGACATGTGACGCCGCTCCTCCCACGTACAAGCAGGTTGTCTTGCGCTGCGCAGATGGCGAATCTACCAGACGCGACGCGCGCCGGGCGCACATAGCGGGAGGCGGGGGAGTCGCGATCCGTCTGAGCCGAACCGGGCGGGCGCAGGTCCAGACCCGGGCTAGAAATCGTTGAACACCTTTACGGGTTGAAGGCTCCGTGCCGATTCCCGAGCCGCCGAACACGCCGTTCAAATACTGTTAGTAGAATGTGCGGTGTCGAACAAACCGAGCGATCGTCACAGGCGTAGAAATGGGATTGGCGGGAGATCAAGCAATCGTGAAACTTGACGAACTGTTACCCCAACAGCTTCGAGATCTCGAAAATCCGCAGACCGATCTGCCCCGGATAGCCAGGGATCCCAAACTCACCGCCCTAATTCGCCAGGCATTAGACGATGTGCCTACCAGTCATAGCCTGTATTTACACGATGCTCGCGACATGTCGTTTCTCAAGCCGCGCAGCGTGCATCTCGTGATTACTTCGCCTCCGTACTGGACGCTCAAAGAGTATCCGGACGTGAATGGCCAGCTTGGTCGAATTGCTGACTACGATGACTTCCTGGATTCGCTCGATAAGGTTTGGAAACGATGCTACGAAGCGCTCGTCCCCGGCGGGCGATTGATAGTTGTCGTGGGTGACGTCTGCCTTTCACGTCGAATGAACCGTGGCCGGCATACGGTGGTGCCTTTGCACGCATCAATTCAAGAACGCTGCCGCAGGATTGGCTTCGACAATCTCGCTCCGATCATCTGGCACAAGATTGCAAATGCGAAATACGAGGTAGAAAACGGCTCGACGTTCCTCGGCAAGCCCTACGAGCCGAACGCTGTAATCAAGAACGATATCGAATTCATATTGATGGAGCGAAAGCCGGGAGGATACCGAAAACCGACGGTTGCGGCCCGCGTACTCAGCGTCATTCCAGCCGAGAATCACCGCCGATGGTTCCAGCAAATCTGGACAGGACTTACAGGCGCTTCCACAAAGAGACATCCCGCCCCCTTCCCAGTCGAACTGGCCGAACGGCTTGTCAAAATGTTTAGTTTCGTCGGCGATACGGTTCTCGATCCTTTTGTGGGTACCGGCTCAACCTGCATAGCCGCGGCAAATAGCGGGAGGAACAGTCTGGGTGTAGAGATTGACCCCGGATATCTGGATCTCGTGGAGCAAAGGCTCAAGAACGAGACGGGAACGCTCTTTGGCAAAGCGCGCGTTGACGTTATCAGGCCCGGTCACGGGGCGTAATGACCAGTATCGACCGACGTTTGAGCGACGCCGTTCGGCACTTTTGGGCAACGAGGCAAGGTCAGGAGACTCGCCAAGGCTCGCGCACCGGTCAACGTGATTCCGGCGGGAGAGCCGCCGTCACAGGCGGCGCTCAAATGGATGGATTCGTCAATGCTATTGCGGAACTCCTGGTTGAGAACGGCATACTGGAGACTTCGATCTTCCGGAAGAGGAACGTACAGCTTCCCGGCTATTTTCGACCGACCAAGGAGTGGGATCTTCTGGTCATAGTCGAGGATCAACTCTTGGCGTCTGTCGAGTTCAAGTCGCAAGTTGGCCCATCGTTCGGCAAAAACTACAACAACAGGACCGAAGAGGCTCTGGGAAGCGCGACCGATTTGTGGACCGCATACCGAGAGGGCGTCTTCAAGCCGTCTCCGAGGCCGTGGCTGGGATACTTCATGTTGCTGGAATCGGCTCCCGGATCGAGGAGAGCCGTTAGTGTGAACGAGCCTCACTTTCCGGTCCGCGACGAATTCCGGCACGCCTCGTACGCGAAACGGTACGAGATTCTGTGTGAGAGATTAGTGCGCGAACGGCTTTACGACGGCGCTTGTTTGATCCTGTCAGAGCGGTCCCAAGGCATCCGAGGCGGGTACGAGGAACCGTCGGCTGAGCTGAGCTTTGTGAATTTTGCCGCTTCGCTCATCGGCCGAGCCGTCGCGTTGTCCACGAAAGAGGCGCTGCAAGATGAACGGTAAGTGAGGTAACGGAGACGAGCTAGACATATCGGAGGTGTCCCGACGGGTAGTCCGATGATTTTCTTGATGCCCCCAGCTTTGTGCTGTTCAGGAATGTGTTGCCTCACACCTACCTCTTCGACACTATTTTTCCTTCGATCTCTTTCCACCTTCGCGCTCCCACTCAAGGCCAGCCTCGCGGGTGGTACGGCGTCCTACCTGCGTTATTTTTGCGCCAGGGTGTTCCTCCTGATGCTCAGCCTCACGACGCTCCAGATCGTTGGTAACACCGCGGTGCACTATCTTGTTTCCCTCTTTGAGATGGTACTTGTAGGAGTCTCGTTCTTTTTGTGGCATTTGACGTTCTCTCCAACTTTCGATCAACTCCGTTGATTATATTAGGACCGAGCAATACACGAACACCAAGCAAATGGATTGTCAGATCTAGTCGTCTAGTGAGGCACTGCCTTCACTCAGAACGATCTGTCAACGCGGCGGGGGCGCGTGTAGAGATATGACTGCCGATGTGTCCTTGACACGTCCGGCTTGCTCCCATACGCTCGAATCTGGATAAAGGCGTTGAGCGGGACTAGTAACCTCGGGCGGAGCGTCCCCAGAGAGCCGGCGGCTGGTGAGAGTCCGGCGGCGAAACCCCGAGGCGAATGGACCCGGGAGCTGCGGTCCGAAAGGCTTTGCCGAGTAGGCGCCGACGGCGTGTCCCACCGTTATAGGGGAAGCGTCTCGAGGCGGGCTTGAAGCCGGTTCTCCGTGCGTAAGTGAGACGTTGCCGCGTCTAAACGGGGTGGCACCGCGAGGGTTTGATACCTCTCGTCCCCGCGACGGGAGGTTTTTTATTTCCCCAGACCGCGCGGCCGTCTCGAAGGAGTCGTTCAGCGATGAGCGTTGAACTGAAGAGCGCGGCGGCGGTAAATCCCGATCGAGACACGGTTCTGGCGTGGCTCGATCAAGGCCACAGCGTTCCGCTATATCGAGAAATCCTCGCTGACCTGGAGACTCCGGTTTCGGCGTATCTGAAGATCGCGGGCGGCGGTCCGTCGTTTCTGCTCGAAAGCGTGGAGTCGAGCGACCGTCTGGGCCGGTATTCGTTTATCGGCGGCGAGCCGTACTCGGTCGTCAGCATGAGAGACGGCGTCCAGCGCATCGGCCCGGACTCCGATGGAGCGCCCCGCGCGTTCGACGATCCGTTGAGGGTTATCGGGGCCGAGCTTGCGCGGCGAAACGCGGTGTCGATTCCGGAGCTTCCCCGGTTTCAGGGGGGCGCGGTCGGGTTCCTGGGGTACGAATTGGCGAGGCACTTCGAGCAGCTTCCACCTCCCGGCCGGGACGACCTTGGGCTGCCGGACGCGATGCTGATGTTCGTGGACACGTTCATCGTCTTCGATCATCTGCACCGCACCATCAAGCTCGTTTCTCAGGCGGTCAGCACGGGCGATCCTCCCGGCGACTACCGGCGCGCGGTGGCGCGAATCGACCGCCTGCACGACGCGCTGACGGCGCCGAACGACGCGGTCGCCTTGCCGTTCGCTTCGCCGCGCTCGACGCCGCTCGACGAGGCTCCCGCCAACATGACCCAACCGGAATACGAGCGCGCGGTCGCCAGGACCAAGGAATATATTGCGGCGGGCGACATCATCCAGGCGGTCATATCGCTGCGGCTGGTTCGCGAGCTTGGGGTGAGCGCTTTTTCGGTTTACCGGCAATTGCGGCGCATAAATCCATCGCCGTACATGTATTTCCTCGACATGGGCGAGTTCGAGGTCGTAGGAGCGTCGCCGGAGATGCTGGTGCAGGCGGAAGGAAGGCGAATCAGAACCCGACCTCTGGCGGGAACGAGACCAAGGGGCGAGTCGCCCGACGAAGACGCCGCGCTGGCCGCGGAGCTGGTGGCGAGCGACAAGGAGCGGGCCGAGCACGTGATGCTGGTCGACCTGGGCCGCAACGACATAGGTCGAGTCGCGGCGGCGGGCACGGTTCACGTAAGCACGCTTATGGCCGTCGAGAAATTCTCGCACGTGATGCACATCGTGTCGGAGGTCGAGGGCGAGCTTGAATCCGGCAAGACCGGCCTGGACGCGCTGCGCGCGTGCTTCCCCGCGGGAACGCTCTCGGGCGCCCCGAAAATCCGCGCGATGGAGATAATCGCCGAGATGGAGTCAACGCGCCGCGGACTGTACGGCGGCGCGGTTGGCTACTTCAGCTTTTCGGGCGACGTGGATACCGCCATTACGATTCGGACGATGGTTGCCAAAGACGGACTCAGTTACGTTCAGGCGGGGGCCGGAATCGTGGCCGACTCCGATCCGGAGATGGAATACAACGAATGCTTGAGCAAGGCGCGGGCAGTGATAAGAGCGATAGACCTGGCGCAGGAGGCTGAACATGGTTCTCGTAATCGATAACTACGATTCGTTCACCTACAACCTGGTCCAGTACCTGCTGGAGCTGAAGCAAAAGCTGGAGGTCCGCCGGAACGACAAGATCACGATGGACGAGATTGCCGATATCGATCCGGCGGCGGTGGTGATATCGCCCGGACCGTGCACCCCCAACGAGGCTGGAATCTCGCTGGAGCTGATCGAGCGGCTGGCGCCGTCGAAGCCGATCCTCGGCGTGTGTCTGGGGCATCAGTGTATAGGCCAGGCGTTTGGCGGCAACGTCGTTCGCGCGCCGGAGCTGATGCACGGCAAGACCTCGCAGATTCACCACAATGGAGAGGCGATTTTCGGGGGTTTGCCGACGCCGTTCGAAGCCACGCGCTATCACTCGCTGATCGTCGAGCGGGAGACGCTGCCGGAGACGCTGGAGGTTTGTGCGGAGACGGAGGACGGTCTGATAATGGGTCTCCGCCATGAGGAATATCCTGTCTACGGCGTCCAGTTCCACCCCGAGTCGATACTTACGCCTTCGGGCAAGGACCTGCTTCGCAACTATCTGAAGTTATGCGGTCTGGAGACGAACTGATGATCGTCGAGGCAACGCGAGAGATAATTGCGGACGGCAGGCTGTCGTTCGATGACGCCGCGGCGGTGATGGGCGAGATCATGGACGGCTTGCCCACGCCCGCCCAGTTCGGAGCGTTCGTGGCGGCACTGAGCGTGCGGGGCGAGACTTCGGAAGAGATAGCCGGCATGGCAACGGTGATGCGGGCGCGTGCGCGTACAGTGGACGCCGGGGGCGATCTCGTCGACACGTGCGGCACGGGCGGGGATGAGCAAAACACCTACAACATCTCCACGGCGGCGGCGTTCGTCGTGGCGGGCGCGGGAGGCAAGGTCGCCAAGCACGGCAATCGCGCGGCGACGAGTCTGAGCGGCAGCGCGGACGTTCTCGAAGCGCTGGGCGTAAAGATCGATCTGCCGCCGCAGGCGGTTGCCGAGTGCATCCGCCGCGCCGGCGTGGGGTTCATGTTTGCCCAGACCTATCATCCGGCCATGAAGTTCGCCGCGCCGCTCCGGCGCGAAATCGGCATCAGGACCGTATTCAACGTGCTGGGGCCGCTAACCAATCCGACCGGCGCGAAACGGCAGGTCCTGGGAGTGGGCCGCGCCGACCTGGTGGGAACTATGGCTGAGGTGCTGGTGCGGCTGGGGGCGGAGCGCGCGCTCGTGGTGCACGGAAAGGAAGGACTCGACGAGCTGTCAATTTCGGGGCCGACGCTAGTCGCCGACGCCCGCGACGGACAGGTCAGCCGGTATGAGATCGAGCCGGACGACGTTGGGTTGAAGCTTTCGCCTATCGAGGCGATCGCGGGGGGAGACCCCGAACAAAACGCGGCGATTATCACTTCTGTCCTGAATGGCGAAGAGGGGCCGCGCCGCGACGTGCTGCTTATCAACGCGGGCGCGGGAATCGTTGCGGCGGGGCTGACGCCGGACATAGCCGAAGGGGTCCGGCTGGCCGCGGAGTCGATCGACAGCGGCAGGGCGCGCGCGGCTCTGGAGTCGCTCGTCGAACTGAGCAATCAGGTCTGAGCCGGTGGCGCGAACGGCGACTATTCTCGATGAGATCATCGAACACAAGCGAGCCGAGGTCGCACTGGCGAGCGAATCGCAGCCTCAGCCGCTTTTGATCGAACGGGCGGGCGATCTGCCGCGTCCGCGGGGGTTCGCGCGCGCCCTCTCGGCGCCGGGCGTTTCGGTAATAGCCGAATTCAAGCGGGCCTCGCCGTCGGCGGGTGAGCTTGGACCGGGACTTGATCCCGCCGCCACCGCGCGCGCCTATGAACGGGGCGGGGCCGCCGCGATGTCGGTGCTTACCGACGCTCGTTATTTCAAAGGGAGCGCGGAAGATCTGGCATCGGCCAGACGCGCCGTCGCGCTGCCGGTGTTGAGAAAGGACTTCGTGATCGGTGAATATCAGATCGCGGAGAGCCGCGTCATGGGCGCGGACGCCGTTTTGCTTATCGCCGCGGCGCTCGATGACATGCGCGGTCTCTCGACGGTCGCCCATTCGCTCGACATGGACGTTCTGGTAGAGGTGCATACGGAGGCGGAATTGCAGCGCGCGCTGGACGCCGAACCCGACGCAATCGGAATTAACAATCGCGATCTTAGGACCTTCCACACCGACCTTTCGGTTACCGAGAGGCTCGCCGCGCAAATTCCCGCTGGGATTCCGGTGGTGAGCGAAAGCGGAATTCGCGGTCCGGAGGATGTTCGCGCGCTTCGCGACTTGGGCGTGGCCGCCGTGCTGGTGGGCGAATCGATCGTCAGGTCTGCCTGCCGGGAAGAAGCCGTAGCGCGGCTGGTGGAGGCCGGGCGTGCCTGAAGGCATTCGAGTAAAGATCTGCGGTTTGAGGCGACCGGCGGAGGCGCGGGCGGCGGTCGAGGCGGGCGCGGATATGGTGGCGGTGGTGCTGTGCCCGGCGCGCCGTCGGGTGTCGCTAAGCCGCGCCGCCGAAATACTGGGTGAGGCGCCGGCGACGGTTCGCAAGGTTGGGGTCTTCGTCAATCCGCGGTTCGAGGAGGTTGCGGCGGCTATCGAGATAACCGGAATCGAAGTGGCGCAGCTATGCGGCGACGAGCCGCCGGAATTTTGCGACCGCCTCGGCATTGAAGCGATGAAGAGCTTCCGCGTAACCGACGACGGGGTGATGCCCGATCCGTTTGCATATGCCAACCCGATCCGGCATGTCGACGCGCCGCATGTTGTGG
The DNA here is from genome assembly GCA_965263025.1 of Chloroflexota bacterium. Classification (GTDB taxonomy): domain Bacteria; phylum Chloroflexota; class UBA11872; order UBA11872; family VXNJ01; genus JAPOVO01. The sequence goes on from OZ253578.1 coordinate 2,939,992, forward strand.
GCGGCGCGGGAATAGAATGGGACTGGAGCCGCGCGGCCGGACTGGCCGCAAAGGTTGACGTACTTCTGGCGGGTGGACTCAATCCCGACAACGTAAAGCGGGCGATCGAGGCGGTCTCTCCGTGGGGAGTCGACGTGAGCAGCGGGGTGGAAACGGATGGCGATAAAGACATCGAAAAGATCCACCGGTTTGTGGAAGCGGCGAGGTCGTAGACGAGCGCGGCGCTCGCGTGGGACAAGCAATTTGACAGACACGATATTACGGCAAGTGTGCCGGGACACTGTTTCCGTTATCTCGGCCGCCAAGCGGCGGCCGAGATGGCTGGCGCTGGCTGCGGTGACCGCTGCGGCGCTTGTGGCGATGACGGCGTGCGATCAGGGATTTAGCGTCGCCTCCTCGCCTGAAGGAGGGGGATCGCGTCCCACGCCGGCGGTGGCTTTCAAAACGCCCCGAACCGGAACGGCGCAGGAAGTCGAACCAACTCCAACCGCCGAAACCGAGGAATCGCCGCCTGCCGAGACGGCGGCGCCAACCAGCGCTCCCGCGACCGAGACTCCGACGACCGATACGCCCTCGCCAGAGCCCGCTCCGCAGACTCCGACGGTTGAGCGCACGCTCGTGCCGGCCGCGTCCAGTCCTACCGCCGCAGCCGAGGCGACTCCCGCAGAGGAGCCGCCCCCGGCAGATATGATTTCGCCGGAGATGCAAGACTGGCTGGTCGAGATCTTTCAGGATCTGACCGCCGGACGGACGGCTGTAAGGCCTTTCGAGTTCGACGCGGCGCTGGTGGTTACCACCGAAAGCAACAGCCTTGCGCAGATCATGCCCCAACAGTTTTTGCGGGCCGCGTTCGACTCGAAGATCCGCAGCTCGTATTTCGTCCAGGCGCTGCAAATCATCAACCCGGCGGATCCGACGCAGGCTCGCCGGCCCGCGCTGTTGTCGGAGCTGATTCTGGTGCACGAGTCCCCAGCGGATGCGTTGTCGTTCTCGAGCGAATATCGGGACTTCGCGATTCCGCTGCTGGGATCGTTTTCGGATCAATATATCCAGAGTAACTTCCCCGATGCCGAGCGGAATTTCCAGGAGGACACCGGGTTTGGCGTGGCGGAGGAAGAGTTCACTCTGGTAGGCGAATATGATCTTGGAACCGATGAGGCGGCGTTCCGCCCTCAGGTTTACATAATGACCGGACGGCAACGAAACGTGAACTTCGGTCTGATGGTGTTGTATCTCGATCCACAGGCCCGAATGCAGCCATTCGCGCTGTTCGATCGCATCGTGAGCAGAATTGGATAGCAGGTCTACCCCTACGAAAGAGGCCCGGATGGAGAGCGCCGTCGAGATGGAAGGCAACCGTTGATGACTTCCGGCAGCGCGCGGCAAGCCCAGTTCGACGTTTCCGTCTGGAAAAATCTGCCTACGGAATCCGGTCACTTCGGTGGGTACGGGGGACGGTTCGTGCCAGAGACGCTGATGCCCGCGCTCGAGGAGATGGCGGAGGCTTATTCAAGCGCGAAAGATGACCCTGAGTTCAAGGCCGAGCTGGAGCGGCTGCTCAAGCATTATGTGGGAAGACCGACCTCGACCTACTTTGCCGAGCGCCTCTCGGACAGTCTAGGCGGCGCGCAAATCTACCTGAAGCGCGAAGACCTGGCGCACACCGGCGCGCACAAGATCAACAACGCGCTGGGGCAGGGGCTTCTGGCAAAGGCGATGGGCAAAGACCGGATTATCGCTGAAACCGGAGCCGGTCAGCACGGAGTGGCGGTTGCCACGGTTTGCGCCATGCTCGATCTCGAGTGCCTGGTCTACATGGGCGAAGAGGACATCCGCAGGCAGGAGCTGAACGTGTTCCGGATGAAAATTCTCGGCGCGGAAGTGATTCCCGTGGCGTCGGGAAGCCGCACTCTCAAAGACGCGATAAACGAGGCTATCCGCGACTGGGTTACCAACGTTCTCAATACTTTTTACATCTTCGGATCGGTCGCCGGGCCGCATCCGTATCCAATGATCGTTCGGGACTTTCAGGCGGTCATAGGCCGCGAAGCCCGCGAGCAGATAGTCGGACTAACCGGGCGGCTGCCCGATCTGCTGGTCGCGTGCGTGGGCGGCGGCAGCAATGCGATCGGGCTGTTTTACGATTTCGTTGGCGACGCCGACGTAAAAATGATGGGCGTCGAGGCTGGCGGGACCGGCGTGGCATCGGGAAAGCACGCCGCCACGCTAACGGCGGGACGGCCGGGAGTGCTGCACGGCGCGCGCAGCTACCTGCTCCAGGATGAGAACGGCCAGGTGCACGAAGCTCATAGCATCTCGGCGGGACTCGACTATCCGGGCGTGGGACCTGAGCACAGCTATCTGATGGACACCGGACGAGCCAGCTACGTCGCGCGAAATGACGACGACGCGCTTCGAGCGCTGAGCGTTCTGGCCAGGGAGGAAGGCATTATTCCCGCGCTGGAGTCAGCGCACGCGCTGGCGTACGTGATCGACGCCGCTCCGTCGATGGGCCGGGACGAGATCGTACTCGTCAACCTTTCCGGTCGCGGCGACAAGGACATGGACACGGTTGTGGACGCGCTGGGTCTTCGCGGTTGAACCGGCTTTCGCGGATTTTCGGGCGAGCGGCCGAGGAAGACAGGCTTGTGGTGAGCATTTTTCTGACTGTTGGCCATCCAAGCGTCGCCGAGTCGCTGGAGCTTACTCTCGCGGCGATCGAGTCGGGCGCGGAGATAATAGAGCTCGGCGTGCCGTTCTCCGATCCGCTGGCCGACGGCGCGACCGTTCAGGCATCCTCCTACAAGGCTCTGCAGCAAGGCGTGACAATGCGGGACTGCCTGGACGTGGCAGCCGCGGCGCGCGGCAGGTCGGACGCGGCTCTGCTGCTTATGGGCTACACAAACCCGTTTCTGGCTTACGGCATCGAAAACCTGGTCAGGGATGCGACCGACGCGGGCGTGGATGGGTTGATTGTGCCCGATCTCCCTCCCGACGAAGCGGGTGAGTTCGAACGGGCATTGCAAGGCTCCAATCTCAGCATGATCTACCTCGTCGCTCCGACGACCAACGACAGCCGCCTCGATACGGTGGCGAGTCACGCCGAGGGCTTTCTGTATTGCGTTTCGCTTGCCGGCACGACAGGCGGCGAGCAGCTTGGCGAGGGCGTTGGCGACTTCCTTGCCCGAGTTCGCCGCCAAACGCCGGTTCCGCTGGTCGTGGGATTCGGAGTCTCGCGCCCGGATCACATCGCGTCGCTTCGCGGCAAGGCGGACGGCGCGATTATCGGCAGCAGATTCGTGCGATTGATCGACGAGGCGTCCGACAGCGAGCGGCTCGACGCGGCGCGCTCGTACGTTAAATCGATGGCGAGGGCCGCTCGCGGCAAATGAAGACCGCGCTCGCGCTGACAGGCGTGGCGGTCATCGGCTACGCGGCGATCGCCGTCCGCTCCGCGCTCAATTTGATAACTCCGAAACGAGAGCACAAGCCCGAGGGGTACCGGCCGCCGGAGATTCCCTTCGAGCGGATCAGCTTTCAAAACCGTGCCGGACTCCGGCTAGCCGGCTGGACGGCCATCCGCGAGCGGGCGAAGGGGACGGTTGTCTTCTGCCACGGCGCGTGGACCAACCATCGCGAGATGGAGTCGCGGGCGGAATCGTTGTGGAACCGCGGCTTTTCGATTATGACGTTTGATTTTCAGGGCTGCGGCGAGAGCGAGGGGCGGCATACGAGCCTGGGTCTTCGAGAGGTCGGCGATCTGGCGGCGGCGATCGACCATCTTGCCGCCGTGGGCGATCCCGGCCCGGTGGGAGTGGTGGGCAATTCGATGGGCGGCGCCGTGGCAATTCTGGCGGCGGCGCGCGACGAACGCATAAAGGCTGTCGTGACCGACGGCGCTTTCGCGGCGGCGGGGAGAGACTTCGTGGCATACGCTTTCCACGGCGTGTCCGGCCTTTCGTCCGCATTTTTTCAGGATGCGGTGGTGATGGCAAGCGAGTTGATTTCGGGCGCGCGGCTCGATCGAATCAGACCGGTCGCATCAATCGGGCTGATCTCGCCGCGGCCGGTGATGTTGATTCACGGCGACGACGACGGGCTGGTGCGGGTAGCCGAAGCCCGCCAGCTCCATGCAGCCGCGAGCGAGCCGAAGACGCTATGGATCGTCCCCGACTGCGGGCACGTCCAGTCGTTCCATCTCCATCGGGAGGATTACGTGCGGCGGGTGGAGGAGTTATTTATGAAGGCGTTCGCAGCAGGCGCCGGCTAAACCGAATCCGGCAGCTTGTCGACCAGCTCGCGCCCCGGACGGGATGCAGGCTGGAGAGAGATTTGGCCCAGTCGCTCAGCGGCTAGAGGCGTGTTCGGCGGATGCCCTTGTTAGTCTCCGGGTTTTGCGCAGGCGTTCGCAAGTCCTAGCCTGCCGCCGAAGATGGACAGAGGTCGCTGAGGGAGCAGCGGTCGCAGGCGGGTTTGCGAGCATCGCATACGCGCCGTCCGTGCCAGATCAGAGAGTGTCCCGCGAAGATCCACTCCTCTTTGGAAAGCAGGCCCATCAAGTCCCGTTCGATCTTTTCCGGCGTACTCTGACGGCTCAGGTCGAGCCTGTGGCTTAGCCGGTTGACGTGCGTATCCACGGTTATTCCCGACGGGATGCCGAAGGCCGTGCCAAGGACTACGTTGGCCGTCTTGCGGGCGACGCCGCGCAGCGTAAGGAGGTCATCCATGTTCGCAGGCATTTCGCCGCCGAAGGTTTCGACGACGGCGGCGGCGGCTTCGCGGATCGCGCGCGCCTTGTTTCGATAGAAGCCGGTCCGCCGCACCATCTCCTCCATGTCCTCTTGCGAGGCCTGGGCCATCGACTCGATGGTCGGGTAGCGAGCGAAGAGCGCGGGAGTCTCTTTGTTGACTCGCACGTCGGTGCTCTGGGCGGAGAGGATGGTTGCGACGAGAAGCTCCCAGGGGGTCGAGTAATTCAGCTCGCAGTCGGCGTCGGGATACTCGTCGCGAAGGCGGGCGACGATCTCTTTCGCGCGCTCGCGGCGCCTGGCCTTACTTTCCCGCCACCTGCGAATCTCGAATGATTTCTTTTTAGCCCTGGCCGATGCCTTGCCGGTTTTCGATGCGGCCATTCTCACCTCCGCGGAGCCGCGGCTCGCACGCACGCGCGCGCCGCTACAGCTTAACCACGGGCGGCACTGGGGGGAGACTGGAAACCTCCGAATCGCACGGGGGCGGTCGAAATGACGAGCTGCGGCGTCGACCATAGGTCGACGCCGCGCGATGTGCAATCCTATTGACTCCACACACGCAAGGTTTGACCAGAGGAGGCCGACTTGGCTTGGGATTTCGAGGTTGTGGCGGGGCCATACACGTTCACCGAGGGACCGGTATGGACCGGCGAGGCCGTCTTGTTTACCGACATGTACAACCACCGCGTGATGCGTTATGACCCCGGGACGGGCAAAACGACTGTCTACCGCACGGGCACGAATCAGGGCAACGGCCTGATGTGGAGTCTGCGGGGAAGTCTGTATTGCTGCGAGATGATCGGACGGCGCGTATCGAGCTACGGGGCCGAAGGCTCGGTTGAAGTGATCGCCGATCGATTCGCGGGCAAGCGACTCAACAGTCCCAACGACGTCGTGATGGACTCGCTGGGCCGCGTCTGGTTCACAGATCCCCGTTACGGCGAGGACAGGGACGACATGGAGCTCGATCACGAGTCGGTGTATCGCGTGACGCGCGCGCCCAACGGCCAGTGGGAAATCGAGCGGCTGACGTTCGATACGACGCGCCCAAACGGGCTGCTCCTGTCGCTGGACGAAAAGACGCTGTACGTCGCGCAGAGCGACTACGGAGAAGGACGCAAGCGCGAGCTCCGCGCCTATCCGGTTCTCGACGACGGCACGCTGGGACAATTCCGGGTAGTACACAACTTCGCGCCGGCGCGTGGAATCGATGGCATGACGCTCGACAGCGAAGGCCGCGTAATCGCCACGGCCGGCTGGAGAAAAAGCGGCGCGGGGCCGATGCTCTACGTTTTCGAACCGTCAGGCCGGGTGCTCGAAACGCACCGGGTGCCGGTTGACATGCCGACCAACTGCTGCTTCGGCGGCGAAGACTTGTCGGACTTATACGTGACGGCTAGCTCGGGGCATCTCTTCAGGGTGAGGACCGGTCTCACGGGCGTTCGGAGGTAATTCGACCAGGCCCGCCCCTTTCGCCCTTCGATCCTTCGGCAGGCTCAGCAGCGCCCTTGTCGAAGGACTTGCCTGTGCCCCCTCACCCTATCCCTCTCCCTCGCAGGGGAGAGGGGACAGAATGGTACAGACGGATGACGCAGGCATGAGTCCCGCGCCGGCGGAAACGGCGGCTTTGGCTAGTCGAATACCGCGCCGCCGACCTGGTTCTTCTTGATGAAGTCCCAGTTGATCTGCGCTCCGAGACCCGCTCCGCGGGGCACGTAGACGCAACCGTTGGCGTCGACCGAATCGAGGTTGTCGGAGTAGTCGAGATAAATCTCGCCGGTGTGAGCCGGCGCCTTGGGATGCACCAGCCCGAGCTCGTAGTAGTTGGTGTTGCGCATCGACGCCATGAGATGCCGGTGGACCGGGCCGGGGCCGTGGATCTCGCCGTCAAGTCCGAAGCCTTCGGCGGCGTGCGCGATCTTGAGCGCGCCGGTTAGCCCGCCGTCGATGTAGGCGTCGACGCGCACGAAATCGGTTCCGCCCGCGACGATGACGTCGACGTGCTCTTCCAATCCGCGGATGTGCTCGGTAATGAGCAGGGGCGTTTTGATGGACTCGCGCAGCTTGCGATGAGCAAACGACGATACTCCGCCGTCTTTGAAAGGGTCCTCGTACCAGAAGTAGTTGGCCTCGTCGAGCGCGCGTCCAACTTGCAGGGCCTGACCAAAGGTTTCGTACTCGCAGGCCGGGTCGAGCATCAGGTCCATGTCGTCGCCGACCGCCTTGCGAATGGCGAGCACGTTCTCGATCTCCTGCTTGGTGACGGGGTCGCCCCACGGGTGGCACTTAAACGCGGGATAGCCCATGTCCCGGCATTGAACGGCGAAATCGGCGAACGCCTGGGGGCTGTCCAGGCCGCCGTTGCGGTCGCCGTGGTAGGTGCTCGCGTAGCAGGGCAGCGGCTTGTCGCTGCCGCCGAGCAGCTTATAGAGCGGCGCGTCGTAGAACTTGCCGGCGATGTCCCACAGGGCGATGTCGACAGGTCCCAGGCCCGTCCTGTCGGTCTGACGAAGCGCGCGCTTGACGTCGTTGTAGATTTTTTCGCGTTCTAGCGCGTCTTTGCCCAACAGGTAGTGGGAAAAACCGGCGATCTGCGCGAACGACGAAGCTGTTCCCGCAACGCATTCGCCGCGCAGTCCGCCGCGCGTGCCGATCGCCAGCGCATGACGTTTTAGCTTGAGCGTTTCGCCGGGGCTGTAGACGAAGTTGAAGCCGTTGTAATCGGTCCCCATGTCCTTGAGTTCGACCGTAAATTCGAAGGTCTCGATGTGGGAGATCGTGGTGTCGTCGCTCATGGCTTCCTCTCTTCGAAGTCGGGTCGGACTAGTCGCGGCGGGAGTTCCGACCGCCTCTCCGATACGCGCAGTTGGGGTTGTGAGAGACTAAACGACTCGCTGAAATCGCGCGACCGCCGTTGGCTTGAAGGCGGAGTCGCGGCGATTGCGCGGGTTTGCTAAACGTCTTCGCGGGTCGGTATGTTTGACACGTCGGATTTGACCGCTCGCGCGCGGATCATCAGGAGGCAAATTGGCAGGGTATTACCAGTGGCGAACCCCAGAGGGCCGGCGGCTGACGATCGAGGAGGTGCGTGGGCATCTGCTCGTCTGCAACGGCTGCTGATGCGGCTCGGGCGCAACGCTGTTTCGCCCGCCAGTCCTCGTCGAGGACTACGAAGCCGGCATGGAAGAACGCCAGATCGATGAAAAAGTAGACCTGACCATCACCGACGATTCGGGCGACGGTTGCCTCGGCTTGTGCACTCCGTCGAACGTTGCCCTACTGGTCCTGCAGGGCAAGAGTCTCTGGTTCGGCCGGATGAACACGCGGCGGAGTATAAGCCTGCTTCTGGACTATCTGGCCGAAGTCGCCGATGACGAAGATCCGCCGCTTCCGGAAGGTGAGCTCGCCAAGCACGCATTCACCAGAATGCGGGGCGAAATGATGCCGATCGAGGACGTGCTAAAGCCCGGCCGCGACACGCGCCTGCCAAGACCGGGAACCTTGATTTCGCCCGAATAACCGGACTACGACCGCCCGCCCAAACCAGCCGCGTTAGCCGCTATTGAAGCGACCGTTCGCAGGCCGGCCTTCGGCTCTTGGGCAAGCTCAGCAGTGCCGTTATCGAAGGGCTCGCCTGTGCCCCTCACCCTATCCCTCTCCCTCGCAGGGGAGAGGGGACAGAATGGACGTCGACCAGCGTGCGCCGAAGAATGCCTATCCCTCTCCCTCACAGGGGAGAGGGGACGGAATGACGGCGTCCCTCCGCTCCCTCGCCCGTCAAGCGAGAAGGGGGCGGAGGTCCGTTGGCAAGCTTGCGCTGAGCAAAGTCCAAGCGTTCAGAACCAACGGGAAACAGGCTCAAGACGAACAGGAGGCGGACTTGAATTACTCAGGGTCTGAAGCGACTGTTCGCAGGCCGGCCTTCGGCCCTTTGGCAGGATCAGGACAGGCAAGCTCAGGACGAAGAGGAAAGAGGATCTGTGGCGCGTGGTCGTAGATTCTTCGCTGGCGCTCAGAATGACAGGAGAGAATCTCCGTCCACGGAATCCCGGCTTCGACAGCCCAACGGCAGATTCCTCGGGGGACCTCGGAATGACACATGCGCCACGGGGAACCGAGGGCTAACGTCTCAAACAGAGACTGCCGTTGAAAGGCTACCGTCTAAGCCGAGACTGCCGCTGGAGGGCTGGCGGACCGCTAGGAAGGTCTAGGCCCTACGCGCTCCAGGCCCGCCGCCGCTCCCGACGAGAACTGCTTGAAATTGTCGACGAAGGCCTGCGCCAGCTCCGCGGCTTTGCGGTCGTAGGCGTCGGTGTCGTCCCAGGTCGAACGCGGCCTGAGAAGGCTTTGGTCCACGTCGGGGCAAGTCTTCGGGACCTGAAGCCCAAAGTGCGGCTCCTCCTCGAATTCCACGGCGCTAAGCTGCCCGTCGAGGGCGGCCTTGACCATGGCGCGGGTGTCTCGAATGGGCATACGGCTTCCCGTTCCGTAAGGGCCGCCGGACCAGCCGGTGTTTACGAGCCAAACGTCAGGGCGGTGTTTGCGCAGCCGCTCGCCGAGCAGATCGGCGTATTCCGACGGCGGGCGCGGCAGGAAGGGCGCACCGAAGCATGAACTGAACGTGGCCTCCGGCTCGATTATCCCCACTTCGGTGCCGGCCAGCTTGGACGTGTAGCCGGAGAGGAAGTAGTACATCGCCTGCTCGTGCGAGAGTCGCGCGATAGGCGGAAGCACGCCGAAGGCGTCGGCGGTGAGCAGCAGGATGTTTTGCGGATGACCGGTTACGCCGCTGGGATCGGAATTCGGTATGTAGCTGACGGGATACGCTCCGCGGGTGTTCTCGGTGATGCTGTCGTCGTCGAGGTCCAGGGCGCGCAGGTTCTCGTCGTAGACGACGTTCTCGAGCACTGTTCCGAACATCCGCGACGTAGCGAAAATCTCCGGCTCGGCGGTGGGTGAAAGGGCGATCATCTTGGCGTAGCAGCCGCCCTCGACGTTGAATATTCCGTTGTCGCTCCAGCCGTGCTCGTCGTCGCCAATGAGCGTGCGCGACGTGTCGGCGGAAAGGCTGGTCTTGCCGGTCCCGGAGAGTCCGAAGAATAGGGCTACGTCATTGTCCGGCCCGTAGTTGGCCGAGCAGTGCATCGAAAGCACGCCGCGCGCGGGCAGAACGTAGTTCATGACGGTGAAGATCGACTTCTTGGTCTCACCGGCGTAGCCAGTTCCCCCGATTAGCACGATGCGCTTGCCGAAGTGGAGCAGAATGAACGCGTCGGAGTTTGTGTTGTGACGCCGCGGCTCGGCCTTGAATCCCGGCGCGTGGATGACCGTGAAGTTGTCGAACACGTCGCCGCCAGCGCCGTTTCCATACTGGTCGAGAAACAGATGCCTGACGAACATGGCGTTCCAGGCGCGCTCGGTCACGACGCGCACGCCGATCCGGTTGTCGGCGTCAGCGCCTGCGTGAAGGTCCTGCACGAAGAGGTCGCGTTCGCCAAGGTAGGCTCCGACCTCGTCCAGAAGGCGATCGAAATCCGCGGGTTCGAACGACCGGTTTACGCTGCCCCACCAGATCGAGTCCTGGCTCTCGGGTTCGCGGACGACGAATTTGTCGTTGGGAGAGCGCCCGGTATGCTTGCCCGTCTCGACGACGAACGGCCCCTGATCGGCCACGATTCCCTCGCCTCGTTTGACGGCTTGCTCGTAGAGGACCGCTATGGAGGAGTTCCAGTAAACGGACTTCGAATTCTGTATCCCGATCGAACTCAGCTCGCCCGCCGCGAGGACATTGCCGTCCAAACTCATTCATCCGCCTTTCGGTCTCGAACGTATCGACAAAACGGTGTTCCGTCGACGCCCGGCTAGCTTACGTTGCAAACAAGGGTAGCATCAGGAATCACGATCAAAATGAGAGAATGAACCGTCGCCCGCGAATCGAGCCGCATCACGTTCGACGAGGTCCCGGCTCCCGGCGCGTTGCGAATCGACCTGGCGAGGAAAAGGCGAGCGGATCTGGTTTGAATGGATAGTTTGATCGAATCTATTCACAACTCGTCTGGACAGCTCGTGATCGCGGTTGCGGGAGGCGGGACGGGCGCTATCGCGGCGTTAGCGCGCGCGCCGGGCGCTTCGCGGACGTTGCTTCAGGCCGTCGTTCCGTACTCGAAGGAGTCGATGCGCGCGTACTTGGGTTTCGAACCGCGGTCGCTTTGCTCAAAAGAGACGGCCGCGGACATGGCCCGACGGGCGCGAGATTTGGGCATATCCCAATTTCCCGGGCTGGCCGTGACGCTCGTGGGCGTTGGAGTAACAGCGGCGCTCAGGACCGACCGGCCAAGAAGGGGCCGGAACAGGTGCTTCGCGTCAATCGTCGGTGCGTCGGTTGACATAAACCGCGAGATCGATCTGCGCAAGGACTCGCGGAGCCGCATGGATGAAGAAATTCTGGTGGACGGTCTTGTTCTCAACTGCATAGCCGAGGCGTTCGCGGTCGGCGGCCGGATCGAGCTTGGCCTGTTGCCGGGCGAACGCGTTCAAGATTCCGTCCTCGAAGCGGCGTACTGGCACAAACGGCTCACCCACTCGCGCATCGCCTCGTTTTGCCAGGACGAGCGGGGCCGGCTGAGCGAAGGGCTGGTATCGGCCGGGGCGGTGCTGCCCGGATCGTTCGACCCGCTGCACCACGGGCACGTCGAGCTGGCGCGCGCGGCGGCGGACATATTGAACACCGAAGTCGCGTTCGAGCTGTCGGTAACTAACGTGGACAAGCCCGTGGTCGGCATCGCCGAGCTGGAGCGGCGGCTCGCGCAGTTCACCGGCGTGGGCGACGTAGTGGTGACCAGCGCGTCGACGTTTGTCGAGAAGGCGCGGATATTGCCGGGGCGGGTTTTTGTCATAGGGGCCGATACGGCGGCGCGGGTCGTCGACCGCAAATACCACGGAGGAAGCGAGCGCGAGATGCTCGCGGCGCTCGAGGAAATGTCGCTGGCGGGATGCCGCTTTCTCGTGGCGGGCAGATCCGGGGGGCCGGGCGTATTTGCAAGCCTCGCGGACGTGGAGATACCGATCGAATACCGGCGCATGTTCGAGGCCATACCGGAGAGTCGCTATCGAGTCGATATTTCTTCGAGCGAGCTGCGCGAACGCGCCGGGCGGACAGACTCGTAAAACCGTATTCCGCGCGGCGCTTCCGGCTATCCTCCAGCGCGTCCGGCGGCGTCTACCGGCAAGGGTTGATCGCCGGATGCTTAGTAGGGAAGCAGCTCGTTCCGGCCCGGCCAGTTCTTGCGGAGATACCAGACCAGGACCGGGATTGTGAGCACGAGCAGCGCCGGGCCGACCAGCGCTAGCGACTGGACCTCCTCGACCGCGCCCGCGGTATTAAGCTCCGCTTCCACCGGGAAGGCCAGGCCAACGATTATGACCAGCAGGTTGTTGGTGACGTGCAGCGCGATCGGGACGAGCAGCGTACGGGTGCGAATGTACAGGATTGCGGCGACCATGCCGAACATGAAGGCTCCGACCAAGGCGATGAAGTGTCCGATTCCGAACAGCGCGGCGGACGCAAAGATTGCGGTTCGGAATCCCCACTTGATCCTCCACCGGTTTATGAGGACTCCCCTGAAGAACACCTCCTCGAAAAGCGGCGCGATGATCGCCAACGTTGCGATTAACACGACCGGGTAGGCCGCGGATCCGGCGTCGCGACCGATCTGCTGGTCTTCCAGGAGCCAGGCAAGTTCGTCGGGCGCGACGAGAGCGATTGCGTAGGAGACGACAATCAGCGCGCCCGCGGAAAATGCAACGGTGACCAGCCATATCCCAGCCACCGGAAACCAGTTGAAGTTTGCGGGCAAACGCCCAACCAGCCGCCGGACGTCGACGCCCTTGCGCCGGAACTGCCAGATCATCCAGACCACCACTGGACCGTAAAACAGGTTGCCCGCGATGAGGGCAGCCATGGGGTCCATTGTTTCGGCGTCAGAGTCCGGACGAGCGATTGCCAGTACGACGCCCGCCAGTATGGCGCCGACTATGGCCCACGGAATCACCCAGCGGGTCTTCAGCGTCCGGAATGGATTGCCGACGGCGCGCGGCGGAAGGGGATTAGCCGTCAGCGGCTCGCCGCATTGTCCGCAAAACCGGTCGCCAGGGGCGAAGGGGCTGTTGCAGTTCGCGCAGTACATCGCCTAGTCCTCAAGCCCCGGGGGGCCGCTTCCGATCGCCAGGGCCTGTTGCGACCACATCACGGAGCCGAGCCAGGCGGCGCTCGCGTCGGTCCTGATCGATCTACCAGTCCGCGGGAGATCCCGCCCACGCGCCGAGCGCCATCATGCCTCCGTCCACGCAGACGTATTCTCCGGTCATGAACGAAGCCCGGTCGCTGGCGAGGAACAGCACGACGTTGGCGATCTCGGCCGGCGTGCCTATGCGTCCCATGGGATGCGCCGCGCCCCAGCCTTTCTTTGCCTCCTCCAGATTTGCGCCGGTCCCGTCGGCGGCCTGTTTAACGAGCGGCGTGTCGATGGTTCCGGGGCAGACGGCGGTGACGCGAATGCCCTCGGCGGCGTAGTCGAGCGCGAGCTGTCGGGTCAACGACAACACTCCACCCTTGCTCGCCGCATACGCCGACACTCGCGACTGGGACTGGATGCCCTGAACGCTCGCGATGTTGACTATGCTGCCGCCGCCGCGTTTCCTGATTTGCGGAATGGCGAACCGCGCGGTCAGATAGTGCGCCTTCAGATTGACGTCGATGATGCGGTCCCACGCGTCCTCTGGCAGGTCCTCGACTTTCAGGTAGGAGCTGGGCGGCTGAATACCGGCGTTGTTGACTACTATGTCAAGACCGCCGAACTTGGCGGTCGCGGCCTGCACGAGCCGGCTTACGTCGTCGATTTTCGCGACGTCGCACTCAACGACCAAATGGCTGGCTTCGTCTGGCGCAATCTCGCCGGCGGTAGCCCGGGCCGCCGCGCCGTCGATGTCGGCCAGTACGGTGGAGGCGCCTTCGGCCAGGAACGCCTCCGCTATTCCCCGGCCTATACCCATCGCCGCACCGGTCACTATGACGACCTTGCCTTGGAATTCCGCCACGATCTAATCCTCCTCGCGCTCTGTCAGACGTCTTGCGCCGGTTCCGCGCCGGCTCAGCTTTCCGTAACCGAGTAGCTCAACGTCTGGTACCGGATGAACCCGCCTTCGACGTAGAACGAGTCGATGCCCCGCGCGGCGCGGCCATCGGCGCCCTGGCCGCTCCATTCGAGCAAGATCATCGAGTCACCGGCGGTGACCGAATCCTGACTGAGGGCCATCTCGCCCACGTTTTCGCCGATTCCTTCGAAGACCGACTGTACTTCGGCATGACCGCGGGCGATCGCGCCGGGCGTTACGAACACCGCGTCGGGCGCATAGTCCGCCAGGATTCGGTCCATGTCGCCCGATAGAACCGCGTCCCAATGGTCGTCGAATACTTGCCGCGCGTCGCGCATCGTCACATACCCTCCCGAACCGGCGCCTAATCCCGCTTTGTTCCCGACCGGAAATAGCGGGGACTCGTGCGTCAAGATGATAAATGCGCGACGGGACCTCCGCGAATCGCCGGCGAGCGCCCGGGCCCACGGGCGATCCATCGCGGGCGGCGCGCATCAGTTTCAATTTGCCTGCTGGCGTCTCGTTGCGGCGCTCGACGCTGGTTCGCCTGGGCGGCAGTTTTTACTATTGGCCGTCCGGCGTCGATAATCCAGGGGTCGCTAGCGCGGCGCACCGCGTCGAAACCCGCCTGCAAACGAGGGAGGTTCCCATTGGATGCACAACGAATCAACCCGCCCGGACTGCCTACTCCGCTGGCCGCTTACAGCCAGGTCGTGAGGAAGGGCTCGATCGTCGCCACGGCCGGGGCGGTGGCGCTGGACGTCGAAGGAAAGGTTGTCGGCGAGGGGGACATCGAAGCTCAAACCCGCGCGGTGCTCGAGAACATCAGGACGGCTTTGGAAGCCGCCGGGGCTTCCATGCGAGACGTGATCAAGACGACGGTATTCATCGCGGATATGAGCGATTACAAAGGCATGAACGCGGTTTACAACGAGTTTTTCAGCGACGCGCCGCCCGCCCGGTCAACGTTAAGGGCCGAGCTGGTGCTGCCCTCGCTGCTCGTCGAAATCGAGGCTCTGGCGGTTACCGACTGAGACCGCTCCAGCGAGCGTTCCGGTGATGATGTCCATTCGGTAGAGTTCGGCGCTAGCCGGACGCGCCGCGGCTCGCCCGGCGCCGACGCCCGGTCGCGGGCGTTGAAATGCCGATGGGGAGACTTTGGGTTGTCGTCGTCGGCGGGGCCGAAGCGCTCGTCCGGTCCGGCTTTCGCGCGGGGGAGTTTCGCAGCGGGCGATGCTGCGCCGGTCTTACCCGTAGCGGGGTTCGTTGCGCCAGCCAGCGGCCTTGGTGGTGCTCGTTACAAACCAGTTGTGCATAACTTCGCGGAGCTGCTGCTTGATTGCGGCGTGCGCGGGGTCATGCCACAGATCGTTCAGCTCATCCGGGTCGTTGCGAAGATCGAAGAGTTGACCGCCCGAAGGGTCGAAGAACTCAACCAGTTTCCAGTCCTTGCCGCGGATCATCAATTCAAACTCGACGCCTTCGTTGACCGTGTCGCGCGCGTGCTCGGAGTAGACGTATTCCCGAGGCGCGGCTTCGACGCCGCTTTCCAAAATCGGGAGGAGGGACACGGCTTCGAAGTTTGACGGGGGCTCGATGCCGGCCAGTTCGAGGATCGTAGGGCCGGCGTCGAATAGCTGTTGCAGACTTTCAATGGTCCTGCCGCCCTCGAATCGCCCAGGCGACCAAAAGATGAGCGGCACGCGCACCGAGGCGTCGTACATGTTCCATTTTTGGCTGAGACCGTGATCGCCCAGGCAGTCGCCATGATCCGAGGTGAAAATGATCACCGAGTTCTCCAACTGCCCGCGGTCTTCGAGCGCCGCGAGGATCTGCCCGATCTTCTCGTCGATCATCGTGACGTTAGCCAGGTAATAGGCGCGCTGACGATGCCGCTGGCTCATTGGCGCGTCTGGACGGAACGCGACCGAGTCGGCGTCGCGTTGCACGTGCGACTGCCGCAGGGCCTTGACGGCGTCGGGCTGGGAGTCCATTTCCTGCTGAGAAACGGGAAGCACCGGCAGCTCGCGGCGCATGTACGGCTCGGCGTACCGCTCGACGGGATCGTAGGGCGGATGCGGACCGGGAAATCCGATCTGGAGGAACAGCGGTTCGTCGTCCATCGGCGGGGCCTGCGCGAGCCAGCGCAGCGCCAGATCGCCGACGAAGAAGTCGGGGTGCAGTTCGTCCTCGAGATGCCAGTCGTACGCTCCGAGACTCGTTTCGAAGTCGGGCAGGGTGCGAAAGTGATCTTTCTCCAGTCGCTTGTATCCCCGCGCCCATAGCGCCTTGTCGAATTCGTCGTTGAATACGTGCCGCCCGCCCGCCCACTGCACCTCGGCGGCTCTGCGCTGCTTGTTCTCGACGACCTGGCGCTCGTGGAATCCGTGCCTTCCGCCGTAGGGGTCCGCGTGCATTTTGCCGATGTTTACGCAGCGGTATCCCGAATCACTCAGGGACTCGACCCAGGTGCGCGGCCAGGGGTCGTTGTTGCGCTGCGCTCCGTGGTTGTGCGGTGAATATCCGGTAAAGAGGCTTGCGCGCGACGGTCCGCACGACGGGGCGTTTATGAAGCAATGGCTGAAGCTGACGCCCTCGCGCACCAGCCGGTCGAGGACGGGCGTATCGACGTGCGGGAAGCCGAGCGCGTTGATGGTGTCGTAGCGCTGCTGGTCGGTGATTATCAGGATGATGTTGGGGCGTCGGTCGGGCATTCGCGGCAATATCCATAGTTTGATCGCCTCGGCCCACCCGGCATTTCCAGATCTCGCGAAGCGTGAGAATTCGGGAGCCGGCCAAGAATAGCGGCAGTTTCGGCGAGACGTTGGACCATGACGGGAAGGGGCGCCCTGACGTGGGGCCGGATAGCCGCGGGCCTGGCCTCCGCGCGCCGCGGCAAACATTCGACCTGAAGGCGGCGCAAGACGCCGCGGGCGAACAGAAATAGCCAGCCTGTTTTGACGCGCCGGGCGGGCTGAACTAGACTTCCCCGTCGCCGGAAAGCTATGAAGCCTCGTTGCCGCGCGGCCGGCGCCGGAACTATGTAGTTTCCATTACGCTGGAGCACTCAGGCCGCGCGCGATATCCAGCGCCACTTGCGTTTTGACGCAACCTCGCGGGCCAATGCAGGCCCCCCAGCCCTGGGCAGGGACATACCGAGCCTCGCCGGCCCGACCAAGCCAACCGCAGCGGAGCAGACCCTGGACGCTGGCGCGCTATTCGTTATTACGGGATGTGTAGCGGCGCGCCGATATAGAGAAAGGATATTGCCAGGCAGATGAAGAAGGTGGAGGCCATTATCAGGCACGAAATGCTGGAGCGGGTTCGGGACGCGCTCGACAAGGCGGGGTTCCACGGGCTGACGATCAGCGAAGTGAGAGGCGCGGGCACACAGCGCGGTTACAGCGAGAGCTACAGGGGAGTGAAGGCGTCGATCCTCTTTCGCCCAAAGATCAAGATGGAGGTTGTCGTCGATGACGCGAGCGTCGAGAGCGTCGTGTCCGTTATTTGCGAAAACGCCGTTACGGGCGAGGTCGGCGACGGAAAGATATTCGTCGTCCCGATAGAAGACGCCATACGAATCCGCACTCAGCAAAAAGGACATGACGCGCTTTGAAGACGACCGGATTCAACCTGGGTCCGCTGATGACTCTGTCACCGGTAGCGCGGCTGACGCCGTGGCGGTGGTTTGCCGCGCTCGGCGGCGCGCTGATTGCGGCGCTGCTGATTCCGGCGGCGGCGGGCGCCAGCGAACTGACTCTGACGGATGTCGAGCGCGCCGTGGACACTCTCTGGGTGGTGGTGGCGGGAGCGCTGGTCTTTCTGATGCATCTGGGCTTCACGATGCTCGAGGCCGGGTTCACGCGCATGAAGAACGCGGCAAATATCTGCGCGAAGAACATCATGAATATCGCGGTGGGCCTGATCGCCTACTGGGCCGTCGGGTTTCCGTTCATGTTCGGCGACGGCAATTCGTTTCTGGGCCACAGCGGCTGGTTCCTGTCGGTAACCGACGCTGACGCGGCAAGTTCGTTTTCGTCGCTGGACTGGGCCGACGTGACCATATCGACCAAATGGTTTTTCCAGGTTGTTTTCGCGGCGACGGCCGCGACGATCGTCTCCGGCGCGGTGGCGGAGAGAACCAGATTCGTGGGCTACCTCGCCTACGTGGTTGTGCTTACCGCCTTCATTTACCCGGTGGTCGGCCATTGGGTCTGGGGCGGGGGGTGGCTTGCGGATCTTGGATTTCTCGATTTCGCCGGCTCGACGGTGGTCCACACGGTAGGCGGAGTCGCGGCGCTCGTGGGCGCAATAGTCGTAGGACCCCGAGTCGGAAAGTATGCGGGCGGCAAGATCAACGTAATTCCGGGACACAGCATGCCGCTGGCGATCGCTGGCGTGCTGGTGCTCTGGTTTGGATGGTTTGGATTCAATGCCGGAAGCACCCTGAAGGCCGCGGGCGTTGATTTTGCGGCGATTGTGCTCACTACGAACCTCGCGGCGGCGTCGGGCGTGGTGGGCGCGCTTGTGATTTCGCGGCTTATCTATGGAAAGCCCGACGTCGGAATGCTGGGCAACGGCGGACTTGCCGGACTGGTGGCGATCACGGCCGGCTGCGCGTTCGTGGATTCGTGGGCGGCGGTAGTGATTGGTTTGATCGCGGGGATCATTGTCGTCCTGTCGGTGGTTGGGATCGACCGCCTGAGAGTCGACGATCCGGTTGGGGCGGTGTCTGTCCATGCCGTGTGCGGTATCTGGGGGACGCTTGCGGTTGGTCTGTTTGGCACGGCGGAACTGACCGAGGGCGCCGGCCGCGCCGGCCTCTTCTACGGCGGCGGCCTGGCTCAGCTGGGCGTGCAGGCTATCGGCTCGCTGAGCACGGTCGCATGGGTCGGGGTCACCTGCCTGATCGTGTTCTACGCGATAAAGCACACAGTTGGCCTGAGAGTCGACCGGTCGCACGAACTCGACGGACTCGACATCTCCGAGCACGGCATGTGGGGTTACCCTGAATCCGTGGCCGGGGCGGCGTACATCGGCACACCGGGCAATGGCGCGAGCTAGGGGATATCCGATACCGGGACTGGAGACCGCGACCTCCGCGCCCGGGACTTGAAGGCGGGGCGGACGCCTCTGCAACAGTCGGCGCGCCATGCCTGGCTCTTGCAGGGGGTCCGTCTCCCCGACGTTCGGATGCGCCGGAGAAACCGATCTAGAATTGCACTTGTCGCGGTGCTGATTCAGGCATGGGAAGTACGAGTTGAAATTCGCCGTTGCCGGAACGGGGTCGTTTGCAACCCGCGTGATTATTCCGGGTCTCCGCGCGAGCGGAATCGCCAGCGTCGCCGCGCTTTTCGGACGGACGCCGGAGCGCGTTGCCGATACGGCCAGGGAACATCAAATCCCAAACCGCTTCGACAGTTACGAGAAGATGCTCGAGCTCGAAGAGCTGGACGCGGTGGCGGTGTGCACTCCCGACTTTATGCACGAGCCGATGGCCGCGGCCGCGCTTTCGTCGGGCCGGGCCGTGCTAAGCGAGAAACCGCTGGGGATGAATTCGAGCGAAACAAGGCGTCTGGCCGGGCGGGCGGCGGAGCTTGGAATCGGCACGGCTGTCAACTTCACGTACAGGTCCATGCCCGCGTTTGCGCTGGCCCGAGAGATGATCCAGTCAGGCGAGATCGGCGAGCTGATATCGGGAAACATCGATTACTGTCAGTCGAATTGGGCGGATCGCTCGCTGCCGCTCGACTGGCGCATGAGCGCCGAGCATTCGGGCGGAGGCGCGCTGGCCGACCTGGGTTCGCACGTCATCGACCTCTTGCTCTGGTACGGGGGTGAGGTCGAGCGGGTCACCGGCGCTGATTCGATCGTTTCGGGGCCGCGTCCCGTCGAGGGCGGCGCCAGCGCGGCGCCAACCGCCAGCGACAATGCCGCTTTCGTTTGCGATATCGGCGGCGGACGGCTGTTCGCGTTCCATCTGACCAAGCTGGCATGGGGCCACGCCAATCAGATCAACATAAAGCTCGTCGGCTCCAGGGGCGCGCTACGCCTGTTTCACGAGCGGGGTCGAGAGGTAACCATCGCCGTCGCCAGACCGGGTGAAAACGAGTTCGGCAAGGTTGAAATCCCGCCGGACCGTCAGGTGAACTTTTCAGATTTTCCGGCTCATCACATGCGGCAAGTCGTGCGCGGTCTGCTCGGAGACGGGGAGTTTGCGACTTTCGAAGATGGACACCGCGCACAATGCGTAATCGACGCGGTTGCGCGGTCCAGGATCGAGCGAATATGGGCGCCGGTGGACATGAGACTACGAGCCGGTTAGCGAAGCCGCTGTTACCATCGTGAGCCGATAATCGATGACGTTATGGCGTATTGCCCGAGGTTGATTGATGGTTGAGTTCGCACCCGTTTTGGTCCAGAAGTTCGGAGGCACGTCGCTGGCGACCAGCGACCGGATTCGCAACGCCGCGAAGCTGGTGCTTTCGGCAAAACAAGACGGCCACCGGCCGGTGGTGGCCGCCTCGGCCATGGGCAGCACGACCGACGACCTGCTCGGGCTCGCTTACGATCTGACGGACAGCCCCGGGGAACGTGATCTGGACCTTCTGCTTTCGACCGGCGAGGTCGTGTCTTCCGCGCTGCTTTCGATTCTGCTCAACTCCATGGGCGCTTCCGCGGTTGCGGTAACGGGACCGGCCGCGGGAATCGTGACGGACGGACGCTACGGCAGAGCGCGGATCGGGTCGATCGATCCGACGTACCTTCGCGGTCTGCTTGCCGAGGGCGTGATTCCGGTAGTGGCCGGTTTTCAGGGCATTTCCCAATCCGGAGAAGTCACGACTCTCGGACGCGGCGCGTCGGACACGACAGCGGTGGCGCTGGCGGTGGCGCTGGGCGCGCACCATTGCGAGATAAACACCGACGTAGACGGGATATTCAGCGCCGATCCGCGGATCGAACCGAACGCTCGCAAGCTCGATCGGGTCGCCTATGAAGAAACTCTGGAGATGGCGACGCTGGGAGCCAAGGTAATGCATCCGCGTTCCATAGAGGTTGCGGAAAGGCATAATCTTCGAATCGTTGTACGATCTAGCTTTAACAGGGATCCGGGGACTGAAATCTTGCCTAGCAGCGAAATAGACATAGAGACGGGCGCCAAGGTGCGGGCGGTCGTACACAACGCCAACGTAGCCAGAATCACGGTCCTGGGCGTGCCCGACCGGCCGGGTCTGGCGCAAACCATCTTTCAACCGCTGGCGGACGCGGCCGTAAACGTGGACGTAATCGTCCAAAATCTGGCGCAGGGCGGGAATACGGACATTTCATTTTCGGTCGAGCGGACGGACCTCGAACAAGCCCTCGGCTTCGTCACGCCGATCGCCAGGGAAGTGGGCGCCGGCGGCGTAACTTCGTCCAATGACCTGGGGACGATCAGCATCGTGGGGACGGGCATGCAGAGCACTCCCGGCGTTGCCGCGCAGATGTTTGGCGCGCTCGCCTCGGTGGGGATCAACATAACCAGTATCACGACAAGCGAAATTCGTATAACCTGTTTGATAGGTGAAAATCGCCTTGAGGATGCCGTCCACGTCCTGCACGAATCGTTCGATTTAGGGCGTCGGTAGCAGTGGCCTTACCGCTTGTCGGGCGCGTGACGCAGGCGCGGCCGGCGGCGAACTGGACGCAGTTCGCGGCTGACGGTGGCCAGAGGGAACGTTCAGATGGTTGAGATGGTGGTCGAGAGCGTGCGGGTGAACCTCATCAACCCCAGCCGCGTAGTGGTCCTCCGGGAAAAAGAACGGGAGCGCTATCTCGCCATTCTCATCGGCGGACCCGAGGCCGACGCAATCGTGATCAAACTTCAGGATCGCGACGCTCCGCGCCCCCAGACGCACGATCTCATCAAGAACATCATCGAAAACATGGGCGCTCAGGTCGTGCGTATTACGGTAAGCGAGCTGGTCGATCAGGTCTATTACGCGAAGATCGTCCTTCAGCGCAATGGCGCCGAGCTTGACATTGACTCGCGGCCGAGCGACGCCATCGCAGTGGCGTTGAGGACGGGCGTCCCGATTCTGGTTGCCGAGGAGGTGCTGGACGCCGCGGGCATCGAGCCGGACGAGGATGGCGAAGCGGAGGCTTCGGACGAAGTCGAGCTCGTGACCGAAGAGAAGCTGAAGCCGTTTCGCGACTTCATCAATCAGCTCGACCTCGACGATCTGGGCAGGGAATAACGCCGGCTTCGGAACTTGCCCGGGCTCTGATGCCCCTAATAGCGGGCGACTGATCTAGCGCAGGAATCCCCTGGGCGTGCATGGTTCGACGGGCGCGGCATCGCCGGGGCGTAGATTCTTCACTTGCGTTCAGAATGACACAGATGGACGTTCGGAATGACAGAGTGGGGCGTTTGGAATGACGCGGGTGGTGGGCGTGTGGTCGTGCATGGTTCGACGGGCGCGCCGTGTACGGGGAGAGGGGCGGGGTTTTGTGCTAGGCGTTCTCCGAGAACCGGACTTTCAGCGCTTTGAGTTCGGGGATGGCGTTCTGAAGTATTTGTATTGCGATCACGGCGTCGTTGATGTCGAACAGCTCCACCGGCGAGTGGGAGTAACGCCGCGGGATCGTGAGGGCTGCGGTGGGGATTCCGCCGCGGGCCATGTGAATCAGCACTGCGTCGGTATTTGCGTTTTGCAAGGCGGCGAGCTGGTAGGGCAAATTGGCGCCTTCGGCGGCCGATCTCAGCCACCGCATGACCGCCGGATGCGCGGTAAAGCCCGCGCCGGGCCCCTGCGAGGCGACCTGAAGGACAGGTCCGAGGCCTATCTTGATCGGGAGTTCCTTTTCGAAGTCGACGTCGGGCGTGCCGCCGGACGGGGTCGTGTCTATTGCGACGGCCAGGTCCGGATCGACCGTGAAGGCCGTCATCTGGCCGCCGCGCCAACCGGTCTCTTCGTGAGTGGTCGCCACCGCGTAGATGGATCCGGCGAAGTCCGAGTCGAGCGCTTGCATCAGATATACGAGAATCGCACAGCCGATTCGATTGTCGGCGTAGGCGCCGCATAGCAGGTCGGGGTTCGACATCTCCTCGATCGGGCTGTGATAGCGCACGGGGCTGCCGATCTCGATTCCCATCCCGGCCACTTCATCGGCCGAGCCGGCTCCCACGTCTACGTAAAGATCGGCGAGCGGGGTCACCGCCCGCAACTCTTCCGGTCGGCGTATGTGTCCGGGTCGAACTCCCACGACTCCCGGCACGTCG
Source organism: Chloroflexota bacterium (assembly GCA_965263025.1). Lineage (GTDB taxonomy): Bacteria > Chloroflexota > UBA11872 > UBA11872 > VXNJ01 > JAPOVO01. The sequence continues at coordinate 2,963,158 of OZ253578.1, forward strand.
TTGACCCATACCTTGCGTCCCACCAGGAGCGCGTCGACGATGCCTCCCATGCGGAACATTCGCATGAAGCCGTCATTGTCGATGCTGCGGACTATGCAGCCGATTATGTCTGAATGACATGCCAGCATGAGCCTGGGGCCTGGCGCGGAGCCGTCCTTGCGCGCGATGACGTTGCCCATCGGATCGATGCGCACGTCGTCCACGCTCGGCTCGAACATGGCTTTGAGCGCTTCGGCAATCGGCCCCTCGCTGCCTGACACGCCGGGCACCGAGGCCAGCTTGAGGAAAATGTCCCTGAGTTCCTGTTTCATGCGCCCGCCTCCCTCGTTCTGATCGAAGATCGAACGCCGGGGATGAATCAATTGCAAACGGCGATCATGCTATCACCCGTCCGTGGGCGCGGTCGAACTACAGGGAGGCCGCGTCTCTCGACGGTCTGGCGCGGGTTAGACTTTCCCGCCGGGTATTCGCGCTGGAGAGATAGGTGAACCGGCGCGGCGCGGGCTTGCCGCAAGCCGCCCGCGGTTTGCCGTTGCGGAACGAGCCCGCCTGCCTTGAGCGAGAACGGAGGACGATGATTTGGAAACCTTGAAGATCGGGATCATCGGCTGTGGAAACATGGGCCAGAGCCACATCTCGACAATGAAAGAACTCGACTCGATCTCGATCGCGGCGCTTGCCGATCCCGTTGAGGCCAACGTGGCCGAGGCCGCGGCAATGGCCGGCGGCGGCGCGGCGCAGTTCAGCCACTACAGCGCGTTGCTGGCCGATCCCGATGTTGACGCGGTAGTGGTGGCCACTCCCAATTTTCTGCACGCTGAAGTGACGATCGCCGCCCTCGAAGCGGGGAAAGACGTTCTGTGCGAAAAGCCGATGGCGCTAACCGTCGATGACTGTGACGCGATGTGGAACACGGCGCAGAGGCTTGGCAGAAAGCTGATGGCCGGTCAGGTGCTGCGCCTGATGCATCCGTTCGTCGATATGCGCGAGTTCATCGCCTCGGGCGAGATCGGCGAGCCGCGCTCGGCAAACATCGAGCGTATCAGCGGAGCGTGGGTCTTCTCGCTGGCCAAGGCGGATACCTGGAGGATGAGCAAGGAAAAGACGGGGGGCTTGCTGTACGAGATAAACGCCCACGAGCTCGACCTGCTTAGATCGGTCTTCGGCGAACCCACGCAGGTTTACGCGCGGAGCGTGAACGTCGCGAGTCCCAGTCACGACTACGAGGACACCAACCTGGTGCTGGCCGAGTTTGCGGGAGGCCAGTCGGCGACCCTGTATGGCTCCAGCGCCAGCGCCTTCGCCCGGACCACGGGGACTTTCTTCTGCACGGAAGGGAGCGTGTCGTACGGGTGGGGCTTCGACAAATCGGACTCACGCGCATTGCACTACAAGAAATTCGGCGACGATGAACCGACGCCGATCGAGTTCGCGGACGACACCAAAGCCGGACTGGGCACGCAGGCGCAGAGCTTTGCGAAATGGGTTCTGGAGGACGTAGCGCCCGAGGTCACCGGCTGGGATGGCCGCCAGTCGGTGGCGATGGCCGAGGCGGCGTATGAATCGGCTCGCGCCAACGTCCCGGTGAAAGTGAAGTAACAGGTCGGACCAAACGAGAGCGGTTCTCAGTTTGTTGGGGAGGCGGCGGGGCTGGCGTCGCGGAAAGTCCGTTTCGCGCGTGATGCGGTAATCGAGATCCGTTATGGCTAGCGCCGGAATCGAAAGACAGGCAACCGAGCAGCCCGCGCCGTTCGAGAACTTTGTCAGCGCGGCGAGCGACGGCATCGTGATCGTCGACTCTCAAAGGCGGATAGTCATCTTCAACGGCGCCATGCAGACGATCACGGGATGGCCGTCCGAAGAGGCTATCGGTGAGGATTGCGACGAAGTCATCCGGGATCCGGCGCCGCTTCCCGGCGGCGGGAGCTTGGGAGCGTTCCCGTTCAGGGAGGTGCTGGAAACCCGGCGGTCCCTCCCCTATCGGGAAACGGTATTACTGCACCGGGACAGCCGCAAGATCGACGTTGGCGCAAGCTGTTCGTTTGTGCCCTCGGCGCGAGATGAGCAGCCGTTCGCCGCGGCGATCGCGCGCGACATCAGCGCAATGAAGGACGCCGGGGGCGTCAAGTCCGACTTCGTTTCCCTGGTGTCACACGAGTTGCGCACGCCGCTGGCGCTCATCAAGGGTTATATCGCAACGCTTCTCAAGCCGGAAGTCCGACTCGACGCGGGCACCGAGCTTCGATTCCGCGAAGGAATCAACGAGGCGGCGGACCGGCTGGCGCTGATCGTCAACAACTTTCTGAGCGCGTCCAGAATCGAATCGGGACTTTTCAGGCCGCATCTGAAGGAAACCGATATCAGGCCGGATGTCGAACGGGTGGTGGCGGAGCTTCGGGAAAGCGCACACGGGCAGCTTGAACTTCGCTGGACGGGGAAGAATTTCAAAATCCGCGCGGACGGCGGGCAGCTAGCGCTCGTTCTAAACAATCTTGTCGGCAACGCCATCAAATACGCCGGGGACGACGAGAGCCTGCCGATTCGGATTACTGTTGGCGGGCGTGAGAAGGACATCCTGATAACGGTCCGGGATCGGGGAATGGGCATACCGCGAGAACTTGGCGAGCGGATTTTCGAGAAGTTCTACAGAGGGCCGGAGAGCGTCGGCGCGCCGGGTTCGGGACTGGGGCTTTATATCTGTCAAAAGATCGTTGAAGCCCATGGCGGGAGTATTGCGCTGAGTCAGGATTCGGACGTCGGAACGGAGATATCGTTCACGCTTCCGCGTCGCGCCGAACGGCAAACTGACGGCGGAGGGTTGAGCGGCTCGTGAGCGGTGGACGCAGCCTTGGACGGCGCGGGCGCGCGGGGAAATGACCGACCATTCGGCCAGTGGCCGAAGGAGCAGCGTCCTCCTCATCGAGGACGAAGCAGGCATGGCCGAAGTGCTGAGTCTGAACCTGGAATCGGCGGGTCTGGAAGTGGAAGTAATACGAGACGGCGTCTCGGCGCTGGCCCGGCTCGATCACGCCCCGCCCGACGCCGTGGTTCTCGATCTGGGTCTGCCGAAAGTGTCGGGATATCGAGTGATGCGAGTTCTGCGGAACACTCCGGGCTGGGAAGCTACGCCCGTTCTGGTGGCTACGGCGTATAACTTCGAGGAGGCGGCGGACGTGATTCGCGAGGGAGTGGACGACTTTTTGACCAAGCCGTTCGAAATGGACGACCTCGTGCGGCGCGTCATCGCGCTGATCCGCGGAAAGAGGCGGACGGACGCTGAAAGCCAGGGCGGCGGTTAGCTCTGCCGTAATGGCTCGGCTGAAGTAGAATGGGATGGCCTAGTAGAAGATTTTGCGCAGGGTCATAACTGCTATGGAAAACGGCACGTATTCATTCACGCATAAAGCCGGCCTCGCCCAGATGCTCAAGGGCGGCGTCATCATGGACGTGGTCAATGCCGATCAGGCCAAGATCGCCGAAGATGCCGGCGCCTGCTCGGTAATGGCGCTGGAGCGGGTTCCGGCCGACATTCGCAAGGACGGCGGCGTGGCGCGAATGTCCGCAGTTGAAAAGCTGGTCGAGATCAAGGAATCGGTCACGATCCCGGTGATGGCCAAGTGCCGCATCGGTCATTTTGTCGAGGCTCGCATCATTCAGGCGCTGAGCCTCGATTACATAGACGAGTCCGAAGTGCTAACGCCCGCCGACACGGCGAACCACGTGGACAAGCACGGGTACAAGATTCCGTTCGTTTGCGGCGCGCGCGATCTGGGCGAGGCCCTTCGCCGTATTGGGGAAGGCGCGGCGATGATTCGAACGAAGGGCGAGGCCGGCACTGGCGACATCGTCGAAGCGGTTCGCCACATGCGCAAGATCATGTCGCAAATCCGAAGGGTTACGACCCTGGTGGATGACGAGATTATGGCGGAGGCAAAGCGGCTTCAAGCGCCCTACGAGCTGCTCAAGGAAGTCCACCGGCTCGGCAGGCTGCCGGTGGTCAACTTCGCGGCGGGAGGCGTGGCGACGCCCGCCGACGCCGCTCTGATGATGCATCTGGGGGCCGAAGGCGTTTTCGTGGGATCGGGGATATTTAAATCGGACGATCCAGAAATACGCGGCAAGGCCATCGTCGAAGCCGTAACCCACTACCAGAACGACGACATGCTGGCCCAGATTTCGCGCGGGCTCGGCGAGCCGATGCGGGGAATCGCAGTGGAGCAAATGGCCGCGGAGGAGCTGCTGGCAAAGCGAGGTTGGTAGTCCTGCCGATCCTGACAGAGCGGTCGTAGTCTCGATGGGTTCCGTGGGCGTTCTTGCCGTTCAGGGAGACTTTATCGAGCACGTTCACGTATTGCGGCGGCTCGGACGGTCGTTCGGCGAAGTCCGCCTGCCCGAAGACCTGGACAAGGTTGACGCCCTGATCATTCCAGGCGGCGAGAGCACGACCATCGGCAAGCTGGCCGACCGGTTCGGGCTTACCGAAGCGATTCGAGAGCGAACTCTCGAAGGCATGCCTCTGTGGGGCACGTGCGCGGGCATGATTTTCATGGCGAAGAACCTGGGCGCGCATCGCCAGTCTATGCTGCAATTGATGGACATAGGCGTGGAGCGCAACGCGTTTGGCGCCCAGCTCGACAGTTTCGAGACCGATTTACCAATCAGCGCGCTTGGCGACCAGCCCTTTCACGCCGTGTTCATTCGCGCGCCGATTATCGAGCGCGTGGGAGAGGGCGTAGAGGTTCTCGCCAGGCTGTCCGATGGGCGGATCGTCGCGGCGGAGCAGAAAAACCTGCTGGCGACCGCCTTTCACCCGGAGCTCACCGACGACGCACGGTTCCACGAATACTTTGTGGACAAGATCGGCTGATGCCGATGGCCGCTGGCAACCGGTCGCATGGTTAGGAAGTCGCGAATCTGGGACGTTCCGAGCATAGTCCGGTCGTTCGTGCTCTCGCGCAACGGCGTCGTCGGAATCGTGCCTCCGTCGGGAAGTCTGATGCCCGGTTTGATCGCGGCGGCGTCGGCGCTCCCGGTCGTATCGGCGCGGTATCAGCCTTACATTGCCGGGGATAGCGGCAGACTGGGACTTGCGCTGGCGCGGCCTCGCCGCGAATCCGACCAGCTCGATCTGGCGTGGCTGCTCGTTCGCGCCCGCAACGGCTCGCGGGTCAACGGCCAGGTTCGCCAACCCGAAGACGAAACGCGAGTGGTATCCGATCTGGTCCAGGCTATATGCCGGGACGCGGTGGAGACCGGGATGGTGAGCGTGTTCGCTCGAATTCCCGAAGACTGCGCGCATCTTGAGGTCTTTCGCAATCTGGGGTTCACGATTGTGGTTCGCGAGCACACGTACACGCGGCGTTCGACCAGCGTTGCGAATCGGGGCGAGCTTCCGAGCCTGCGCCGCCAGGAGGGTCCGGACGCGTGGAGCGTTCAGCAGCTTTATCGGGCTTGTACTCCGGCTTCGGTGCAGACTGCCGAGAACCTGACGAGCAGAACCTGGGAACCACCGCGCCGGCGGTTTGCGGGAATCCGCGGAGAATCCGAATCGGACAGCTTCGTTATGGAAGACAAGCACGGGATCATTGCCTGGCTGAGAATCGATCGGGCGTCCGACGAGCCGAACCGCATCTCGCTGATGGTTCAGCCGGGAAACCGGGAGGTGGTTCCACGCCTGGTCGACTTCGCGCTAAATTGGTCGAGCGATTATCCCTGCGAAGCCGTGGTGACGGCGGTGCGGGATTATGAAAGCGGCGCCATCGCCGCGCTGGAGGAGAGCGGTTTCAAAGCCATATACGCCAGAATCCTGATGGTTCGGAACCTGGGGATTCGGTTTGCGGACAAGGTAAAGGCCCCGTCGTTGGGACGGGTTCCGAATTGAGCGCCAGGTAGGCCGTCTCTGAAAACCGCTCCTGTCGAATCAACCCATCACGTCGCGGAGACCGACGGAGCCGAGCTCGACGCGCTACTGGCGATTCTTCCGGACGCGGTGGCCGAATCTATCCGGGGGCAGCCGGACAGCGAAGACCTGGTGGAGATCGTGCTCGATCTGGGCCGCCGCCCACTGGCCCGGTTCCTGTCGGGCGAGGTCGAGCTTGGCATGTGGGAAGTGGACTACGAAACGCTGGAGATGGTTGTGGCGGCGGTGGGGCAGTTCAGCGACGACAACCGCGCGGGCATTGCTCGCACGCTGCACCGAATCTCCGCTATTCGCAACCGATCGGGCAACATCGTCGGCCTCACGTGCCGCCGGGGCCGGGCGATCTATGGCCGGGTGGAGATCATTCGGGACCTCGTAGAGTCGGCGAAGAGCACTCTGCTGCTGGGAAAGCCCGGCATCGGCAAGACGACCATGCTGCGTGAAGTTGCGCGAGTGGTTGCCGAGGACCTGGGCAAGCGAGTCATCGTCGTCGATACGTCCAACGAGATCGCCGGCGACGGCGACATTCCGCACGAGGGCATTGGCCGGTCGCGCAGAATGCAAGTCGCGTCGCCGCATCTGCAGCACCGCGTGATGATCGAGGCGGTCGAGAATCACATGCCGGAGACGGTAATCATCGACGAGATCGGAACAGAGCTGGAGACGGCGGCGGCTCGCACTATCGCCGAGCGCGGCGTCCAGCTCGTGGGCACGGCCCACGGGAATACGCTGGACAATCTGCTTTCGAATCCAACGCTGTGCGACCTGGTCGGCGGGGTGGAGTCGGTCACGCTTGGCGACGATGAAGCGCGGCGCAGAGGCACTCAGAAGTCGATCCTCGAGCGCCGGGCCGCGCCAACGTTCGACGTTCTGGTCGAAATCAAGGATCGCGACCGGATAGTGGTGCATCGGGACGTGGCGGCCTCGGTGGACGCGTTGCTAAGGCGTGAAAGCGTTCTGACCGAGGTGAGGGTTGACAAGGACGGAAAAATTCAGGTCGAGCTGGATTACTCGGACGTCGAAGGCCCGGAAGCGCTCAGCTCGCTTAGCCCGCCCGAATCGCCGATAGCGCGCACCGGTCCGATGCGGGTATATCCGTTTGGCGTGAACCGCAAGCGCCTGTCACAGGCGTTAAAATCGCTTCGCCTCCACGCCGAAGTGGTTGATGGGCTCGACAACGTTGACGTGATGCTCACGCTTCGCAGCTACTACCGCAAGCGCCCCGCGCAGCTTCGCGAGGCCGAGGAGCTCAACGTGCCGGTGTACGTTTTGCGCAACAACTCGGTTGCTCAACTGGAGACTTGCCTGGCAAACGTTTTCGAGATGCACGCCGCGGTTCCGCCAAGCGATCCGATAGCCGAGGCCGAGGCCGCCGCGCGGCAAGTGCTGGAGACATCCGAAACCGCCGAACTCTGGCCGACCAACTCGTTTGCGCGCCGTTTGCAGCATCAGATCGCGGAACGCTATAACCTGAGCTCACGGAGCTTTGGAAGCGGACCCGGGCGCAGAGTGCATCTCTCCAAGCGCTTGCCCTGGCGGAAACGGTCATGACGTCGAGTTCGAATTCATACCCCGGGTTCCTCGTGGTTTTCGAAGGCCCGGACGGAGGTGGCAAGACGACGCAAAGCGGGCGGTTGTTTGCGCACCTTGAGCAATTGAACTATGAAATCATGTGGACGCGCGAGCCTGGCGGAACCGCGCTGGCCGAGCAGATAAGGGACGTGTTGCTTCACGATATGACCTATCGGATATCGCCGCGCGTCGAAGCCCTGTTGCTATCGGCCGCTCGCAGTCAGCACGTCGAAGAGGTAATCGGGCCCAACCTCGCGGCGGGCCGCGTGGTAGTTTGCGATCGGTTCAAATACTCAACTGTCGCCTATCAGGGCGGCGGCTCCGGTTTGGACATTGACGACATTCACGCGCTTAACGAGTTTGCCACCGACGGCGTCGATGCGGATCTGGTGATACTTCTGGACATCGATTCCGCCGAGGGTCTGCGCCGGAAACTGCGGCTCGGCGGCGCGGGGGAACCTGGAACGAATAAGATGGAGCTTCGCGGCGTCGAGCATCAAGAGCGGGTTCGCAAGCAGTTTCGGCGGATGGCCAGCGAATCGCCGGATCAATGGCTGGTAATCGACGGCTCGGCGGGCGCGGACGAAATCGGCAGCGAAATCGCGCGCCGCGTTACAAAGGAATTGGAATCGAGGTCAATAGCCCGTGCGAGCGCAAGCACGGGAAGGCTTTTCGGAACGTAAATTGATCCACGTCAAACGACAGACTGTCTCGTGACTGCGGCCGACGGCGAGCAAGTAACGATCAAGCTCGTGGTGGCGATCGTCCAGGACGAAGACGCTGACGCGCTTGCGGATTCGCTGATCGCGGAGAAGTACGGGCTTACCCGTATCAATACCGCCGGCGGGCTTCTCAGGCAGGGCAACGTTTCGTTTCTGCTGGGCGTGGAAGAGGACCGGCTGGGTCAGCTACTGTCCATCATCCGCAGGAACTGCATTACGCGAACGCAATACGTCAATCCGCTGCCGCCGATCATGGAGCCGGGCGAGTTCTACATGCCGTATCCGGTGGAGGTTCAGGTTGGCGGCGCGACGGTGTTCGTCTTCGACGTGGAGCGCTTCGAGCGGCTTTAGGCGGGCGCGCGCCTCTACAGACCGCCGAATAGCGCAATCCAATCCGTCCGGGCCGGCATCAACTTTTCGATATGCGCCACAAGAATGTTGGACTTACCCTCTTTCGCAAATGAACCGCTTTGCTAGATTCCGCCGAATCCCGGCGCTCTCTCCGTGATTCGTCGGGACAGGGGTTCAGGTGCTACGGTGAGCGTTCCAAATTCAACGTGAAACTCTGAGGTCGAGCATGAGGAAATCTAGCGACGAGGGTATGTTCCCCGGTGACTGGGGGCTGGAGCGCCGTTTGACGGCGCTGGCGGAAGCGGGGTTTGCGGGCATCGAGATGAACATCGGCGACGGCACCTTGCCCGTCGGCGCCAGTTCTGAGGATACGGCGAAACTCCGCAATCTGGTCGAGTCAAATGGACTCTCGATTTCGGCGGCGCGCGGCGGCGGCGTGGGCAGCGATCTCGGCAGCGGCGACGCGGGCGTCCGCTCCAAGGCTATCGAAACGGTGGAGTGGTATCTGAACGCCGTCAGCGAGCTCGACTGCGACGCCGTGCTGATGGTGCTGGGTAACGTGACCGAAGAGATACGCCACGACCAGGCCATCGACATCGCGCGAAGCGTTGTGACGGAAATCCTTCCCATCGCGGAGCGAACGGGCGTGCGCATTTGTCTGGAGCCGGTGTGGCCCAAGTTTGGCGGATCGTTCATCGAGCCGCTGGGTTTGCGCGACTTCATCGACTCGTTCGACAACGAGTTCGTACGCGCCTATTTCGACGTCGGAAACGTGCTCGTCTGGACGTATCCGCAACACTGGATAAGGATTCTCGGCAACCGGATCTACCGGGTTCACGTCAAGGACTTCAAGACCGGCATCGGCAACATTCAAGGATTTACGCACCTGCTTCACGGCGACGTGCCCTGGCCGGGAGTGATGGAGGCGTTTCGGGAGATCGGTTACGAGGGATGGATCACGTGCGAACTGCCGCCGTTGCCGGGTGATCCGGACGAGGGAATCAGGGCGACTTCACGCGCGCTGGACCTGATCTTCGGAATGTAAGACCGGCCGCTAGCCGGTCGGTAAATGCGGAGGCGGGCTGGTTTACGATTCAGCCCGCGACTTGGCTAGCCGTTTGCCGTACTGGGTTGAGTAATACTCTTTGAACTCCCCCTCCACCAGCGGCCCCCACCAATCTTCGTTGGTGGAGTACCAGTCGACGGTTGCTTGCAGAGCCGTTTTGAAGTCGTATTGCGGTGCCCAACCCAGCGCCCGCAGCTTGCTGGAGTCGAGAACGTAGTCCCAGTCGTGGCCGGGACGGTCTTCGACGAACTTGATGAGCGATTCAGGCTTGCCGAGCCGGGCGCACACGGCGCGGGCTACGGTCAGGTTGTCGCGGTTGTTGCCGGCTGAAACGTTGTAGATTTCGCCGGGCTGGCCGTCTTCCAGGACGGCGAGAATGGCGGAGCAATGATCGTCGACGTGAAGCCGGTCGCGCCGCTGCTCGCCGCGTCCATAGACCGGCAGGGGACGGTCGCGAAGGGCGTTGATGGTAAATAGCGGAACGGCCTTTTCGGGATGCTGCCACGGGCCGACGGTGTTGACTCCCCTGGTGACGCATATCGGGAGGCCGAAGCTGACGCCGACCGCAAACGCCTGCATCTCTCCGCCGGCTTTACTGGCTGAATAGGGGCTGCGCGGATTGAGCAGGTCGCGTTCCGTGAAGGAACGTCCGCGCGACTCTCCGTAGACCTCGTCGGTGCTGACCTGCACAAACTTCCCAACCCCGGCGTCAACCGCCGCCCGCATGATCGTGTAGGCTCCGGCCACGTTGGTTCGCATAAAGTCGGAGGCGTCCAGCAGGGACCGGTCGACGTGCGATTCGGCGGCGAAGTTGACGGCCAGACGCGCGCCGTCGACCGCCCGCCGGGCCGTTTCGGGATCGGCGATGTCGCCTTCGATGAAGTCCACGTCGATCCCGACCAAGCGCCGTTTGTCGCCGGCGTAGGTAAGGCTGTCCAGCACGCGAATTCGCCAGCCGGGACGCTCGCGTTGAACGGCTCGCACGAAATTGGAGCCGATGAACCCGGCGCCGCCGGTTATGAGAATCGTCAATCCAGGCTCACCAACACGCCGATCTTCAATCAGGGACTCCGGTCCGGTCACCGGTGGCGATACCGCTCGAACGGGCCTCGCGCGACCGTTGCGCTCAAGCGTTCGATCCTGTGTTGCTCCATGCCAATCAGCGACCTCTCCTCGTGGATTTCCCGAACCTGGTAAGCGCGTCCTTTGCTCGTATCGCCTGCTCGAACCTGTCGGCGTCGGGAAGCGCCAGAGTGTCATTGAAGGCTATGACGAATCCATCCGAAGCCGCAATCACGAAGCGCGCGCCTGGGTTCAAGTCAACCACCGGGCCGCTTCAACGGTCCAACCTGGTAAACGTGGGACGCTCGTTGGGCATTACTGGCGGGAACGGTTCGGGCCTTATTGCCGTTACGTACGAATCGGGCGGGGCAGGCCCGAATCTACTCACCGCGCGGCCCCGGCGCCTAATGCGCTGAGTTAGACTTTGCTCCGCCACCAGCGGGATTGAAACGCACTCAATAGGGGACCCGAATATGAAGATCGTCGCATTGACGACACATATAGCAGGCTATCTGGATTCGGTGCAGGATGCCGCGCCCGAGGCCGAAATCGTCGAGGCGCCTGACGATGACGCGATGCTTCGTGAGGTGGTTGACGCGGAAGTCCTGTTCGCTGGCATATTCAGCGAAGATCTCCTCGAAGCCGCCGCGCAGCTCAAGTGGGTGCAGATCTCTTCCGCGGGCGTCGAGTGGATGCCGAAGCAGGCGATTGCGAACAAAGGCTGGCAAGTAACGAACGCCGCCGGCATCCACGCCATCCCGGTAGCCGAAACGGCGATCGCGCTTTTGTCGGGCGTTGCGAGACGCGTCGACTGGACTACTCGAAACAGGGTCAAGGGAGAGTGGGTCAGGCCGCCGGGCATTTTTGAATTGTTCGAAAAGACGGCCGGCGTAATCGCAATGGGCGGCATTGGACGGGCGTTCGCCGAACGCGCCCGCGGCCTCGGGATGCGGGTCATCGGAGTAGACGTAAACCCGGCCGCGAAGCCTGAATACGTGGATGAGTTGCGAGGGATCGAGGAGCTGGAGTGGCTGCTCGGAAGTTCGGACGTCGTCTGCATGACCGCTCCGGATACGCCCAAGAGCCACCACATGATGAACGCCGAGCGATTCGCCCAAATGCGGCAAGGGTCGATTTTCATCAATGTCTCGCGCGGCGGTCTGGTGGACACCGACGCGCTTGTCGACGCGATCGATTCGGGAAGGTTTTTCGGAGTGGGTCTCGACGTGATCGAAGGCGAGCCGCTCAGGTCCGGCCACCCGATCTGGAGTCGCGACGACGTGCTGATCACGCCGCACATCGGGGGGACGAGTCCGCGACGACCCGAGCGCATGATCGAACTGTTTACCGAAAACCTGCGGCGCTACCAGGCGGGCGAACCGCTGCGGAATCTGGTCGATCTAAAAGCCGGGTTTTAAGTTCCCGGTTGTGCGGCTCGCGATGGCGGCGAGTCGCGGCGCGGGTTAAACGAAGCGCAGGAGCTGGCTCAGGCTGTCGATCGTGTGGGCGGGTTTGTGGCGTCCCAGTTCGGCCTCGGGGCGGCGGCGGAGCCAGATCGGCATGACACCCGCCGCGTCGAGCATATGGCGCAACCGAAATTCGTCATCTCTGCGCATATTGAACTTCAGCCGCATCCAGTACAGCTTGCCGGAAGTAGGGGCTCAGCTCCTCGGGTGTTCGCAGGTCCACTTTGCGTCCACCGAACACCCCAGACAACTCCAACTCCATGCTGACAACGCCCAACAGTCCGGGAATCCTGTCCGGCTCAAACTCAACGAGCAGGTCGATGTCGCTCTCAGGCCCGAAGTCTTCGCGCAGCGCCGAGCCGAAGATGGCCAGCCGCGTTATTCCGTGCTCTTGGCAGAATTCGGCGAGGGCGTCTCTGGGGATCGCTATACGTGGATTCATTGCGACTCCCTCGCTTCCCTGTAGTCCGGTTTCATGCCGAACAGCGCCTGCCTGCCGCGCTGGTCCAGAAAGGTGCACATCATCATGGCCGCCTTCTGCCGCTCGCTAGGTAGCTTGGCTAGGCTAGCGGTGAATGTGTCTGTTAAACGGAATTGCATATGGCACTCTTGGCGAGTTCCAGTGTCTCTAATCCACAGTCTGCCAATCTGGCCGGGAAGCTTCGACTTTCAACAGCTTTTCTTGCACGCTGTCTAGTCTCTGGAGTAGTGGTTCCGCATCAGGTTGATCAAAGTACTTGCCTAGGTACTCCTTAGCCGCTTCCGCCACGAAGATGCCGGTCGGACCAAGAAGTTCACCATCTGTTCTAAGGCGATCATAATTGGGTTCAAACCCAGAATCCTTGGGCACTAAATGGTTTTTGACTAGATCTACCCAGTCCCCGTGAATCGCGTGGGAAGCTATTCTCTGCAACGCTGTGTATGCAAGCGAGTCTTCCCCGAGAGCAGTTAGTTTGTCGCGAAAGCTTCCGCCCCAATTTCCTGCTTTCGGGTTAACTTCCTCTACTGCTACTCCCGACTGCTGGCACGTGTCCTCAATCGATCTGAGCATGTTCTGTTCGATTGTGAGTTTTTCGCTACCTCTGGCTCGGATTTCTTCCTGAATCATGTCGTACAGCTCGCGCTCGGCACCGAGGCTGCTTATAACGAATCCGTCATAGACTCTGTCGTCGTCTTTGAATAGCAAGTACCGAAGATTGACCGTGGATTCAATAATGCACCTGTTCAGCGCCATTACTGTGTCCCCGTGCTCAATATCTGCTGACAACTTAACGACTGAAACCATGAGCTTGGATATGCGAACGAGCAATCCCACGCAGATCGCCTGATTCCGGTCGAACTTGATAGCGTCGCCTTTATCGCCGAAATAGGCAGCACTTGTGACACAAACTAGACTGCCGGCTTCTTTGTATAGCTCGTATACCAACGCTCCGAATTGTTCATTTGTCCGACACGTCTCGATCACTTCCTCGGCCACCTCCACCGGAGGTCCTACGAGACGTCGCAGTTCATCGTTGAGTTCTATCAAAACACTCTAGCCTTGGGGCAACCCACCCACTTATGCTCGCTCCCAAGCATGTAGTCGCTCAGCACTACCACGGTTGTGAGCTCTGCATCATCCCATTCTAGGGATAGCGGTGTTTCAAGACGGAGAGCACGGGTGCTTCGGAACAGTGCCGACACGCCGACAGCTCGAGATCAACCACTCGATTCTCACCCGTCATAAGCTTGTGGAGCAGGGACTTGAAGAGGTCGTCAAGGATGGCGCGTTTGCGGCGGTGCAGGTCTATCTTGCAGGTCATCTCCGACATTTTTCGGACGGTCTTCGATATCCATGGTGCTTGAGGGGCGGCGGTTAGAGCAAGGTCAGTAGATCGCGGAGGGCGTGGAATGGGGTGAGCGGGTTGGTGGCGTGCCAGCTCAGCCTCTTCGCCGTGCTTGCGCTTGGCAACTCTTCGGATTAGCTATATCGTTAGCTAAGTTCGTGTTGAAGGAGTCGGCGATGGCGACGTTCAACGTGCATGAAGCCAAGACCCATTTATCGAAGCTGCTGGCGAAGGTGGAGGCTGGCGAGGAGGTGATCATCGCCCGCAACGGCAAGCCGGTGGCGCGGCTGGTGGGCTTGAGGCGCGGTGGGAAGAGGCAATTCGGCTCCATGAAGGGCCTGATAAAGCTGGACGATAGCTTCTTCGATCCACTGCCGGAGGAAGAGCTGGCCTTGTGGGAGGGGCGGGGGTAGCGATTGAGACTGCTGCTCGACACCCATGCGTTCATCTGGTGGTTTGAGGGAAACAGACGGTTGTCGCTGCCGGCTCGGCAGGCGATCGACGATGAAACGAACGACGTATTGATCAGCGCTGTCTCGGCTTGGGAGATCGCTATCAAATACTGGCTTGGCAAACTGCCGGCAGTGGAGGCGCTGGTCCTCGACATATCTGGGGCCATAGCCAACCAGGGCTTCCGGGAACTGCCAATCACCGTCGATGACGCCGCGCGGGCGGGAGCGCTGCCGGGCCGTCATCGTGATCCGTTCGACAGGATGCTCATCGCGCAGGCGCTGTCCGGCAACCTGGCGCTTGTTTCTATCGACCCCCTCTTTGATCGCTATGGGGTCCGCCGCCTGTGGTGATCGGGGGCAGTTAGTTCGTTAGCCGTTTCGCTTTAGTGATCGTGATGTCCCCTGGCGGGCGAGTTCGCTTTGATGACGCCGCCCCTCCCCTCTGGATTCCGGCTTTCGCCGGAATGACGAAAAGGGGAAACGCATGCTCACCCTCGCTCCTTCCTTTCCGAGGGCGAGGGAGCCGGTGAATGGGTCGCCGGTGTTGATCCACTCCTAACCCTGACCGGTTGTGCGGCTCGCGATGGCGGCGAGTCGCGGCGCGGGTTAAACGAAGCGCAGGAGCTGGCTCAGGGTGTTGATTGTGTGGGCGGGTTTGTGGCGTCCCAGTTCGGCCTCGGGACGGCGGCGGAGCCAAATCGGCTTGACACCCGCCGCGACGGCGGAGTCAACGTCCTTGCCAGGCGTGTCGCCGACGTAAACGGCGTCGGCGGGATCGGCTTGCAGATCATCGATTACGGAAAGAATGCCCCGCGGGTCGGGCTTTATAGCGCCCAGCTCCTCCGAGAAGGCCATCGCCTTGATGTAATGATCGAGTCCCAGGCGCTCGGTCAGCGAGGCCCAATGGATAGCCGGCCCGGCGACGTCGGAGACGAGTCCCATCGCGGTGCGGCGGCGGCTCAGGAGGTCGAGAACGGGCACCGTTTCACGGTATAGCCGCCAATCGCCACTGGTCAGCGCCAAGCCGAAATTTTCGATCGCGGGTGATCTGGCATTCGCTGAATACGGTCCGTTATCTCTCGAAAGTTTTGCCCAAAGGCCGTCGATTTCCATCGGTCGGCTGTCGATCAGGGCGGCTTCCACTTCGGTCAGGACGGCCAGCTCGTAATCTGTCGCGCGCCGCTGTCCGGCAACTGTGCGGAGATCGCCGCACAAGCGCGTCAGCGCGCCGCGGACGGTTTCCGACCAGGCTGAGTAGCTGCTCCCCGCGTATTCGGCAAGCGTCCAGCCGAAATCGAATATGACGGTCACGGACCGCTCCACGTATCGACCTTCAAAGCCGGACGGGGTTTGGCGTCTCGAACTTGTCGTTGATGTATGAGTTGGGTAATTCGTTGACAGGTTGGAAGAGGACAATTGCGGCACTCTTCGCCATTCCCGGCTCCCTCTCCGCCCCACGGCCCCTGGATGCCGGCTTTTGCCGGCATGACGAATTTGCAGTCTTCCTGGTCTCACCACGCTGCCATTCGGGTGACTGAGCCGCCGCTTCCGTCAACGCATTAGTTGTCATTTGCGACTCGACACAGGCCGCTAGCCGCGTTTTGTGAATAGGGTCCGCCATGCGCGGGCGGCTTCACGCCGTGAAGCCGTTTGGGGTGGCCTCGACCGCACGTAGCGGTCGGTCAGCCAGCGCGCGATCATCCAGACGACCACGCACCCGATCCCCAGGCTGCCCAGAACCAGGAATATCTGAGGGTCGAAGTCGATGAAGGGCCAAATAACCAGGCGGAGGATGAAGAACACGCCGTAGATTGCGAGAGTTACCCTAATGGACCACAGCAATCGCCGCCGGAAGCCGGACTGCAAGATGAACATTGCGGCGACGACGAAACTGGCGACTAGCAAGATTCTCAAGGTTCAGTCCAGGCCCGCCGGCGCTGGCCGGTTCAATTTGCCACCGTCGACGCGGCGCCGGCGAATTTGTCGAGATCGTCTGGCGAGCCAACGGCGACAAGCTGGTCGCCCTCAAGGAGTTTCACGTCTTTGCTGGGCATGAAGCGGAGGTCGTCGTCGCCCCGTCTGAGGGCAATCAAGTCGACCGCCAGGCGCTCGTCTTCACAGTAATGGATAGCTTTGTCCTTGATCGGCGACTGGGAGGTTAACTCCACTTGGCGGAGCACGATGTCGCCGTGCAACTCGTCGGAGAGCATGGCGATCACTTGCGCAACCAGCGGTCGGGTCAACAGAAAGGCCATCTGCTGAGCGCCGGCATTGTAGGGAGTGACGGAATAGTCGGCGCCGGCCTTGCGCAGCTTATCCAGCGCGGAGTCGTTGGCGGCTCGCGCCACGATCTTGACTTCGGGCGCGAGCGATCGGGCGGAGAGCGTGACGAAGGCATTTTCGGCGTCGGAGTCTAGCGCCGCGACGAGGCCTTTGGCCCGCTCCAGCCCGGCGGCGATCAGGCTGGCGTCTTCGGTGGCGTCACCCCGGACGACCGGCAGGCCCATCGCCTCGGCGGACTGGCAGCTTTCGCCGTCGATCTCGACAACACATGCCGCGTGCCCTTCGCGGAGCAGTTCACTGACGATGCCCCGGCCCATGCGGCCGAATCCGCAAACTATGTAGTGTCCGCTGAGTTGTGAAACCAATCTGCGTAACCGGCGTCTCCGAATGCCCGTGGCGAAATGCCCTTCCGCGACATATTCCGCAATCGCGGCGATAGCGTAGAGGGCGCCGCCTACACCGAATACTACTAGCCCCAGGGTCAGGATGCGGCCCGCCAGGCTTAGTGGATAGACTTCGCCGAAGCCAACCGTCGTAAGGGTGATCGCGACCATGTAGAGGGAGTCGAGCAGCGACCAGCCTTCGATGATCTGATAGGCGACGGTTGCGCCGATGGCGTTCAAGGTGATGAATGCGACGGAGCCGAGGATTCTGCGCCGAAGCCGAGCTTCTTCCTTGGCCGCCTCCTGGGTCCGCTGGAGTTGCGCCGCGCGCAAGATTCGGGGCGCCCACCCGGGTGGTCCGTCCGGACTACGGGCCATAGTTCCTGGCCGGCCAGGCTCCGAGCACTTTGATGAGCGTGCACAGGCCGCGGATTCTTTCGACGGCTCCCTTCACGGCAGGATCGTCGGGATGCCCGCCGAACTCGATGAAGAAGACGTAGTCGCCCGAGTCCCGCTGCGCCCGTCCCCTGGCTGGACGTGTCTGAATGTTCGAGAGATTGAGGTCATGACTCCGCAGGACTCCGAGGACATCGTGCAGGGCGCCAACGCGATCGACGACCGCGATTATCAATGCCGTCTTGTCATCGCCAGTGGATGGATTCGACGCGCGTCCGAGGACGAAAAACCGCGTGGTGTTGTCGGCGAAGTCCTGAAGGTCGCTTCTCACGACGGCGAGACCGTAGGCTTCGGCGCCTTCTTTTGGCCCCAGCGCCGCGGCGCCGGTCTCCGATGCCGCGCGGCTGGCGGCGGCGGCGGTGCTGGCTACCTCGACTCGGTCGGCTCGCGGCAGATTCTCGGTCAGCCACATGCGGCATTGATCCAGAGCCTGAGGATGCGAGTAGACGACCTTGATTGCGGCCAACGCGCTCCTGGAGAGAAGGTGATGCGTTATCGACAGGGTGGTTTCGCCGACTATGCGGGCGGTGGTCTCGACAAACATATCGAGGGTTTCACCCACGGTTCCGGCAGTGCTGTTTTCGATCGGCGTCACGCCGTAATCGGTAGTGCCCCGCTCAACCATGGCGAAGACTTGCCGTATCGACGCGGCCGCATGGTATTCGGCTTCCGATCCGAACTCCCTCTCGGCCGCGCGATGGGTATGAGTCCGCTCGGGTCCAAGGAACGCCACGCTTATGGGGTGCTCGAGCGGGCGTCCGACGGTCATGATCTGGGCGAAGATCGACGCAATGGCCGAATCCGGCATAGGGCCGGTGTTGGCCGAAATCATGTTGCTGATTACCTGAGCTTCGCGCGCCGGCTGGTATACGGGCGTCTTTGTGAAACTCTTCGCTTTTCCGATTTTGGTTACAACCGCTGCGCGCTGGTTGAGAGATTGAAGTATGTGGGAGTCGAGGCGGTCGACTTCCCTGCGCAATCGTTCGATTTCTTCGGATTGATCGTTCATCGGCTATCGGCTAACCTGGCGCCTCTCGCAGATTCCGGCCCGCTGGACTGGACGGTCGCGCTATTTTTTCACAGCGCGCGTGCAAGCGTCCAAAGCCGCGTGGCGCAGGGTTGCCCGTTCAGCGAGTTTCGGCGCGAGCGGCCGTCGCGGTGCCGGCCAGATGCGCAAGGTACACCGGCACGAGCGGGAGGACGCAGGGCGAAAGGAACGACAGCACGCCGGCCACAAATGCGGGGATGACCCAACCGGCGCCAATCGAGCGTCCGAGCTGCGAGGTGAGAAAGGCGTCGTCGACAACCGGAACGGCGCCGAGCAATGCGCCAAGCCTGGACGCCAGGTCGAAAGCGATAAGCAGGCCGAACGCGATAAGCCCCACGCCACTTACGAGATTCACCGTTGTGGAGTGGCGCTGCACGGCTCGAATTACGCCGCGAGCGCGATTGAGGAACGCCGCGGCAAGCACGAAGGGGATGCCGAGACCCAGCGAGTAAGCCATAAGGAGGAACATCGCGGCGGTGGCTTCGGACGTGTTAAACGCTGCCGAAAGAATTCCTCCCAGAACGAATCCAACGCAGGGCGTCCAGCCGAGCGCGAACGCCATCCCCACTCCAAGCGACGAGCCGATGCCGCGTCGGGTTGGCTGGTAGTCGACGCGCTTTTCGGAGTAGAGAACCTCGACCAGCCGGAACATCGCTTTGGAGACGGGCCGAAAAGGCGCCGGCAACTGGCCGCGCTGGTCGATTTGAAGGAGCCAGAAGGTAGTGATGCGGAGCACTCCGGTAACGTGGATTCCGAATAGCACGAGCAGCACGCCGGCGACCAGGTTTATCCATCTGCGCGCGTCTTGCACCAGGTAACCAACGAGTCCGACGGAAGCGCCGAAAAACGAAAAGACCAGCGTAAATCCGAGAACGAAGAAGAGCGCGTGCACCACGACTCCCGCGCCCCGGGCCTCGGAGGCGGTTCCCGGTTGTTCGCTCAGCCGCACCTGATCAAGCATCGCCGTGTCTCGTTGAACTCAAGGTTACGATCCCTTCGCTGGGAACTATCGGTTCGAGGCTGCCCGGCAGCGAGGCCTTCCAAAATAGATACGGTTTATCAACGTCGACGGTTTCGCGCCCCGAACCGCTGGATCAACGATAACGCACCGTATAAGAATGAAGTAGCATTCGTATCGAATCTACGGTTGCAATAGTTCGAGCCGATCCGCGCGCGACCGGCGACGGCGCAGCTTCGTCGTCAACGCTGGACCAGCGATCGGCTGATATGGAGGGATTCCGCCAGGACCGTGAATTTCCTTATTGCGCTCGAGTGCGCGGAGTGCGGCGTTCGCGCCGATCCGTCCGAGGTTGCCAATACCTGCGTCGAGTGCGGTTCGACGCTACTGGCGGTGTATGACCTGGACGCTGCCCGGGAATCCATCACCAAGGAGACGTGGAGCCGCCGGCCCGCGGGGTTATGGCGATACCGCGAGTTGCTGCCGGTCTCCCGTCGAGAAAACGAGATAGATCTGGGCGAGGGCGGCACTCCAGGGCTTCGGCTGCGCCGGCTCGAATCTGAATTTGGCCTCGAGAATCTGTGGCTTAAGGACGAGGGCGCCAACCCGACGGGCACGTTCAAGGCTCGCGGCGCGGCCGCGGGCGCCTCCAAAGCACGCGAACTTGGTCTGAAGGAATGGGCCATGCCAACGGCCGGCAATGCGGGGAGCGCGTGGTCGGCGTACGCGGCCAAGGCGGGGGCGGACCTGCACGTGGTGATGCCGGCGGACACTCCAACGGCGAACGTGGCCGAATGCGTTGCCTACGGCGCCAAGGTCTATCTCGTGGACGGCCTTATCTCAGACGCGGGGCGGCTGGTGGCCGAAGCGTGTTCGCGTCTCGGCTGGTATGACGTTTCGACTCTCAAGGAGCCTTACCGGGTCGAAGGCAAGAAAACGATGGGCTTTGAGATAGCCGAGCAATTCGGATGGGACCTGCCGGACGTGATTCTCTACCCGACTGGCGGCGGAGTGGGGCTGATCGGATTGTGGAAGGCCTTCGACGAGCTAGAGGCGCTGGGGTGGATCGGACCGCGCCGCCCGCGATTGGTGGCGGTTCAGGCGGAAGGCTGCGCGCCGGTAGTTCGTGCCTACGAGAACAACGCCGAGCACTGCGAGCTTTGGGAGAACGCCAGCACGCGCGCCTTTGGTCTCCGCGTTCCGAAGCCGTTCGCTGACCGGCTGGTGTTGCGGATCCTGCGCGAAACCGGCGGGACGGCCGTGGTTGTTTCCGAAAGGGACATCATGCTGTCGATGCCCCGGCTTGCGCGTTTGGAGGGGCTGTACGTCTGTCCCGAAGGCGCCGCGTCGATTGCGGCTATCGAGCGTCTGCGCGACAGCGGGTGGCTGAGCAGCGATGATCGAGTGCTGATCCTCAACACGGGAAACGCGCTGAAGTACGTAGACCTGCTTCCGCTGCCGGACCTGCCGGTGCTAAAGCCTGACGCGGCGCTGACTCCGGCATAATATGGCATCGATGGAAACGCGATTGTGGATAGTGCGAGCAAAGCCGGGCGCGGTCGGTGTTGACCTGCCGTTTTTTACGGTGATACGGTTGGCGGGCGCGCAACCCGAAGAGTGAGGGTCTGATTGGACGATAGCCAAAACGCCGAGCGTCTCGTGCTTGCGGTAGTGGAAAACGCCCACGCGGGCAACGTCCAAAACGCGCTGGTGGAAAAGAAATTCCGGGTCACGCGCATCAACACGGCCGGCGGCTTCCTTCGCAAGGGAAACGTTACGTTGCTGGCTGGCGTGCCGGCCGATCAGGTGGACGAGGTTATCGAGATCATTCGGGAGCGAACGCGAAAGGCGGAGCCGTCGGACGCGGACGATCCGGCTGTGTCGACCATGCTCTTCGTTCTCCCGGTGTCGCGGTTCGCGCGGATCTAGCACGTCCTGGCGGCTGGACGGGCGCACGTGTGTCGAAAGTCTTCAGGTTCCCTTTGTGGGGCTATCATTGCGTATAACTACTATGGCGGTGCGCGGCTCGGGCGGCAAAGCTCCGGGGCGGCGGCGCAGGTATTCGGGGGGCCGGTTTGAGGAGGTTTGACGCGGCGATTTAATCGCACGGCCACTGATGGCGCTCAAAAAACTTGTAGTCTTTCACACAAACGACATCCAGGACGCACCCGCCAGGGACTTCTCGCGCCTTACGGCGTTGCTTCGGGCGCTGCGCTCTGGCGGAACGAGTCGACCGATCACTATTGACGCGGGCGACGGATTTCAATTCTTCGACTTGATGCCGCTCGTCGATTACGACGCCGTGGCGCTTGGCAATGAAGACCTGACGGTAGAGGGGTTGAAGGCAGTGCGGCGCGCCAGCGACTCGCTGCCGTTCGTATGCGCGAACTTCGAACTCAAGGTCCCAGGCCGCTCGATCAGCCGGCGGCCAAGGTGGTGCCGACCGTACCGGATATTCCGGCGCTCCGGACTGAAAGTGGCGGTTCTGGGTCTGGTGATGCGGGACGACGGCTTTATGCTCAGCAAGAAATATGACCCCGCCGTGGTCGTCTCCGACCCGATCGAAACGGCCCGGAAGTGGATACCGGAGGCGCGATCGAACGCCGACGTAGTGATAGTTCTTTTCCACGGCTGGCTGCCGGAGAGAGACCGGCTCGTATACAGATACCCGGAGATCGACGTAGTTTTGAGCGGACACGAACATCTTATTTCCGGTTACGGCGAAATAGCCGGAACCATCGTCGGTCAGGCGCACAGCAATATTCGTTCGGTCGGCAGGCTCGAAGTCTGCCTGCGAGGTATATGGCTCGACTCCTGGTCGGGCCTCATTCACCCGGCGGAGAGCTACTCGCTGTCGGCGCCCGACGTGGACAAGGCGCTGGAGGTGGATTCGAAAAACGGGGTCGACTCGCGAGTGCTCGCGGAGTCGTTAACCGACTTCCGCCCACATCAATACTGGCTTGACATAAACGGCAACAACGTAAACCTGCGCCCCAACACGCCGCTCGGCAACTGGCTGGTCGATTCCATACGGTCATATACGAAGGCTGACGTGGCAATCCAGAAAGCGTGGGGGATTCAGCACGTTTTCGGGCAGGGGCCCATACGTAAGTCTGACGTTGACGAAATGATCGTCTACGACGAGGAGTTGTGGGTCGTTGGTCTGCGTGGCCGGGACCTGAAGGCCGTGCTCGAATACGGGTTTGAGCGCTCGTACAACAACCTGGCGTTTTCGGGAGCCAGACTGAAGGTGGACTACCGAAAGCCGAAGGGCGAGCGAGTCGTGAAGGCCATCGTTGGCGGCAGGCGAATCGATCCCGACCGTGTATACAAGGTTGCGACTTCGGAATTTCTGGCCGGGGGAAACGCGGGCTTTCGCTGGATGCTGGACTCGGTGGAGCCGGCCGCTCTGGGAGTGCGGTTGCGGGAGTTCGTGGCCGAGCGGCTGAACGAGCAAGGCACTTTGACGGGCGTGAAAACCGGACGCTTGGCGGAGGTCGGCACCCAAACGGATTGAGCGGCTGAGGCATCGTCTTGCGCATGTGTCCCGGGGTGGTTCTAAAGGGGGCGACCGTTGGCGCCAGGCGGCCAGATGCAGTTTGGACGTCGTAAGTTTGTAATTCAGGGAGCCATCTCTACGGGCACACGCGGAATTGGCAAGCCATAGCGCCGCTCAATAAGGTCTAGCCGTTATGACCTTTGAAACCGCGTTCGTGCTGGCCGTGCTTGCGGTGGCGATGGGGCTTTTCGGCACGGGGAAATTCCCACCCGATCTCATCGCTCTGGGTGTTCTGGTCGCCGTTGCGCTCGCCGGCGTGCTGGATGCCGGCCAGGCCATCGGTGGATTCGCCAATCCGGCGGTGGTGACGATCGGCGCTGTGTACGTGATGAGCAGCGGCCTGGCGCGCACGGGCGTGGCTTACGAGATCGGGCGGCTGATCCGGCGTCTGTCCGGCACGAGTGAAGTGCGGCTGCTGGCGATAACGATGCTGGTCGCGGCGGGTCTTTCGGCGTTTATGAACGCAATCGCCGCCGCGGCGGTTTTGTTGCCGGCGGTGGTGGCGGCCGCGCGGGAAATGAACACTCCAATCTCCCGAGTCCTGATTCCATTGTCGTACGCGACGCTGATGGGAAGCCTGCTTACGCTTGTCGGAACCCCCGCAAACCTGCTTGTCCACAGCTTGCTGATCGAAGAAGGATATTCGGGATTCAGCCTGTTTGAGTTCACCCCATTCGGTCTCGCGGCGCTTGGGGTGGGCGTGGCAGTGATGACGCTTGGCGGGCGTCGATTGCTTCCGGTTCGGGCCGCGGGAGCCGAAATCGCGGCGATGCTGTCCGCGGGACGGCGCGAGCATCCTCTATACAAACTGGAGGATCGGCTATTCGAGATCTACGCGCCAGCGGCGAGCGACCTGACGGGAAAGACCCTCAGCGACGCCGCCATGGGCGAGTCGTTTGGGGTGTGGGTGGTCGCGATCAGCCGAGGTGGAAGGACGATAGTCTCGCTTACGTCGTCCACGGCGATTATCGCCGGCGACGTTCTGATCGTCAGCGCCCGCCCCGAAGATCTGGACGCGCTCGCCGACGCGCATTCGCTTGTCGTTCGCAGTGAAGTTGAAATGGGAACAAGCGCTCTGCAGAATGAATCGGTCGAAATCGTCGAAGCGGCGCTCGCGCCGCGCAGCCGGCTGCAAGGACAGACGCTCAATAGGATCGGCTTCCGCGACCGCTACGGACTGAACGTGCTTGGAATCTGGCGCGACGGCGTGCCGCGCCGGACCCATCTCCAGAATATTCCGCTGGAGGCGGGTGACGCGTTTCTGGTGCATGGACCGCTTGCCCGTATCGAGAGGCTGCGACGGTCCCCGGATTTCGTCGTCCTGACGGAGCAGACCGGCCAGCCGTTCCGCCGCCGCCGAGCGCCGGTGGCGATAGCGATATTGCTTGGATTCGTGGTGGCGCTGGTCGCCGGATGGGCTTCGGTGCCGATCGTGGCGGTGACGGCGGCGGTTGCGATGGTGGCGACTGGCTGCCTGGACATCACGGAAGCGCGATCCAGCGTCGAGTGGCGGGCCGTCGTGCTAATCGGCGCGATGCTGGCGCTTGCCGAGGCGATGCGCGAGACGGGCGCCGCGAGCCTGATGGCTTCCGGGCTGGTCTCCAACCTGGACGCGTTCGGCCCCTGGCTCGTCGTGGCTGGGGTTATGTTGCTTACGTTCGTGTTCACGCACGTGCTAGGCAACCACGTAACAGCCGTTCTGATGACCCCCATCGCCATTGACGCGGCGATTCGAGTGGACGCCGATCCGCGAATGTTTGCGCTTGCGGTCGCGCTGGCCGCCGCCACGGGATTCATCTCGCCGTATTCGCATCCGGGAAACATATTGGTTATGGGGCCGGGGAATTACCGCTTTGGCGACTACGCCAAGGCGGGATCGGTGATGGCGGTCCCGATTTTGGCGGCGCTGTTCGGGATGCTTGTGTTGGTGTTTGGAGTGCTGGGGTAGGGAATCTCGCCCCTGGTAGGTTGAAACGCCCTCTGAGACTGACGATCAGTCGTATGTGACCGCCTGGCTGGGGGGACGGAGAGGGGGCATCCCCTCTCCGTCCCTGAACGTGCCAGATGTTCTTGCGCTAGCCGCCGACCCTGGAGATCGAGAACGTCCAATCAACGTTGGCGCTGGCGCTCTCTACTTGCATATAGAGCGTAGCGACGTCTGAACAAACGTCGATCGTAATTTGAACCGATCCGCTGGCCTGGATCACGTTCGTGAGAATTGCTTTGTCTGAACAAAAGAAGCTCTCCTGAATCTCTCCATTGACAGCAATGATCCTAGAGATGAAATTCCTGCCACTACCAGGGGAAAGGAGGTTGTTCGACCATGAGGCGGTCACGACGTAGCGCCCTTTAGCGAGGGTGAATTGGTCTGAAACGGAGTTGCCTCGTCCCGATACAACTACCGGCTCCGGGGTAGGTTCGTGGATCGCCCACGCGAAGACCGAGCGCACGTCGTTGCGGTGGTCGTTCTGACAGGCGGCTTCGGCCTGATCGCCGAATGTCCGTTGGTAGATGCCAACGTTGTGGTCGTTGCCCAGATGGGCTTCGACGATGTCGTTCAGATCAACGCAGGAAGTCGGCCACTGGCCGCTGCTGTGGTCGTCGTGGGCCGCCGCTATAGCTATAGCGACAATCGACATAATCCCGGCGGCAACCGCCGCCAACACTAGCTTCCGCATTTCTCTCTCCTTCCGCTACGACGGACCGTTTTCTTGGCGGCTCACGATATCACTGTTTCGGAGAGGTTCAGCCTGATCTCCGACGTCACATGGTTCACAGCGCGGCCCCACGAGGCAAGCAGGGTCTTGAAGGCGTGGTTGCTGAAAAAGAAAGCGGCCCGGCGCGGGAGCGCCGGGCCGCTTTGCGTAGCGGGATTCGGTCTAGTAGTCCATTCCGCCCATGCCGCCCGGAGGCGCCGCCGCCGGAGGCTCGGGAATGTCTGCTATCAGGGCTTCGGTGGTGAGGATCATCGACGCTATCGAGGCCGCGTTCTCCAAGGCGGAGCGCGTGACTTTGAGCGGGTCGATTATTCCCTTTTCGACCATGTCGCCGTAGTCCTCGGCGATAACGTCGAAGCCGACGTACTGGCTGCCGGCGCCGTTGTGGCGGCGGCGGACTTCCTCGACGACTACGGAGCCGTCGTGGCCCGCGTTCTCGGCGATGTAGCGCAGCGGCGACTCAAGCGCCTTTCGCAGGGCCCTTATCCCGGCGCCCTCGTCTTCGTTTTCGACGTCAACGCCGTCCAGCGCCGCGGCGGCATTGACGAGCGCGACGCCGCCGCCGGCGACGATGCCCTCTTCGATGGCCGCGCGGGTGGCGGACAGGGCGTCTTCGACGCGGTGCTGTTTTTCCTTCTGCTCGGTCTCAGTGGCCGCGCCGACGCGCATTACCGCGACTCCGCCGGAGAGCTTAGCCAGACGCTCTTGCAGCTTCTCGCGGTCGTAATCGGAAGAAGCTTCCTCCATCTGGGCCTTGAGCTGCTGAATGCGGCCCTGAACGGCGGCCTCGGTGCCCTGGCCTTCGACCACCGTGGTGTTGTCCTTGTCGGATATAACGCGGCGGGCGCGTCCGAGGTCTTCGAGAATCACGCCGTCGAGCCGCCGTCCCATGTCTTCCGAAACGACGGTGCCGCCGGTGATGATGGCGATGTCCTGGAGCATTTCCTTACGCCGGTCGCCGTAACCGGGCGCCTTGATGGCCAGGCAGTTCAACACGCCGCGAAGCTTGTTGACCACGAGGGTCGCAAGCGCCTCGCCTTCGATGTCTTCGGCTAGGACGATGAACTCCTTGGTGCCGGCCTGGGTGACCTTTTCGAGCGTAGGGAGGATGTCCGAAACCGCGGAGATCTTCTTATCCGTAATGAGGATGTAAGGCTCCTCGATATTGGCTTCCATCTGCTCCTGATTGGTCGCGAAGTAAGGCGATATGTAGCCGCGGTCGAACTTCATGCCTTCGACGTACTCGATCTCGAATTCGAGTCCCTTCGACTCCTCGACGGTGATGGCGCCGTCTTTGCCGACCTTGTCCATTACGTCGGCGATCAGATCGCCGATTTCCTGGTCGGCGGCGGAGATGGCCGCGATGTTGGCTATCTCCTGCTTGCCTTTGATCTGGAGCGCCTGGCCCTTGAGGCTCTCGACGAGCGCGGTTACGCCCTTCTGAATCCCACGCTTGATGATCATGGGATTGGCGCCGGCGGCGATGTTCTTGAGTCCTTCCTTCAGGATCGTCTGAGCCAGGACCGTGGCCGTGGTGGTGCCGTCGCCGGCAACGTCGTTGGTCTTGCTGGCGGCTTCCTTGATTAGCTGGGCGCCCATGTTGGCGAACGGCTCTTCAAGCTCGATTTCCTTTGCAACGGTTACGCCGTCGTGCGTGACGGTAGGTGCGCCGTACTTCTTGCCGAGGGCGACGTTGCGACCTTTGGGCCCCAAGGTCGTCCGGACCGAGTTCGCGACTATGTCGATCCCCTCGACAAGGTGGTTCCGAGCCTCCACGTCCATCACTATCTGCTTGGCCATCTACACTCCTTAGCCTTTCGCTTTCATCGGAAGGTCCGCCCGAATGCCTGCAACTATTACGCACTTGCCGCCGCGTGTGCCGCGGTTGGTGTCATAATCGTCAGCGGGTTCGGACTTCTCCAACTCCTGCGGGCAAACTCACCTGTGACACAAAAAACCAGCATAAATCTGATCGGAATATATTAGCAGTCGAGGGCATCGAGTGCTAATTGTTGCGCGATTTCACCCACCGCTTTTGCCCGGCGCGAGCCTGAGGCGATAGGGCCGCGTTGCTGCGCATTCCGCAGAGTGCGGTGGAGCGAATTCTGGATCACGCGCGCTCGGTCGCTCCCGAGGAAGCGTGCGGAATCCTGGCGGGAGCAAACGACACGGTGACCGGCGTCTACGAAGCGGAGAACACTCTGCACAGTCCGGTCGAGTACTTTATGAATCCGCAAGACCAGCTTCGGATTATGAATGAGATATTCGACGGGGACCTCGACGACCTGGCTTACTATCACTCGCATCCGGCGTCGGAGCCGTATCCATCGGCAACCGACGTACGCAAGGTAGTGCTTGGCCGGGCGAGGCTGGTGATCGTTACGTTGCGGGAAGACCTGACCCGATTACGCAGTTTCTTCGTCGAGGATGGGACGGTCGAGGAGGAGGAAGTGGCGATCATCGACGAAAATAATCTGGACAAGGGTTAGAATCATTCGATACAGAACCGCAAAAGGCGAGTCGAATTGGCGGTAGACGCTCCTCTGGTCGATACGAAGCACCAGCGCCTCAAAGAAATTCTGGCGGGCTACGGAAGCGTGATAGTCGCCTACTCGGGCGGCGTCGACAGTACGCTGCTGGCCAAAGTTGCCCACGACGTTCTGGATGACAAGACGCTGGCCCTGACGGCCGTATCGGCCAGCTATTCGCGCGCGGACCGGGACGACGCGATCCGGTTCGCCAGGTCGATCGGGATCAGGCACGAATTTCTAAATACGGAAGAGGTCGAAAACGAGGCTTACGCCGAGAACACGTCCAGTCGATGCTATTTCTGCAAGGAAGAGCTCTTCGTAAAGGTTGACGAATACAGGAAAGCCCACCCCGGGTTCGCCCACGTAGCCTACGGCCCCGTGACGAACGATTTGTCGGACTTCCGCCCCGGAATGGTGGCGGCGAAAAAAGCCGGCGCAAAGGCGCCCCTCGTCGAAGCCGGGCTGAGCAAGGACGACGTGCGGGCGCTGTCGCGTCAGCTAGGACTGGAGAGCTGGAACAAACCGGCCGCACCCTGCCTTGCTTCGCGGGTCGCCTACGGGGAGCGGGTGACGGTCGAAAAGCTTTCGCAGATCGAGCAGGCCGAGATTTATGTCCGGCTCGAAGGATTCAAGGAGTTTCGCGTGCGGCACCACGGCGACGTTGCGCGCGTCGAGATCCCAATGAGCCAGCTTCAAGACTTCTTTGCAGACGGTCGGGCCGAGCGCGTGGCGGCGAACATCAAGAGCGTCGGCTACAAGTACGTAACGCTCGACCTGGAAGGATTCCGTTCAGGCTCGCTTAACGAGGTGCTGAGCAAGCGGGGCGCGCGGTCCGGGTAGGCGGGCGCCTAGTCAGGACCGTCGGCATCCGCGAGGTCGTTCGTTGTTGACCTTCGTCGGGCTCCGAGGTTAGCCCAGCCGGTGCGCCCACTGCGCTCTCTGGTCGGCGTTCGGGAACCATTCTACCCACTGTAGATCCGTCCGACGGACTCTGCGTCGTTCCGGGCGTTTAGTGCCGTTCGCCCAAACTGTCATTCCGAGCGAAGCGAGGAATCTACTTCCCGTCAACGTCCTCGTACCATCCCGTCGACAGGTCCCGCCAACGCGGGTTTAACGATTCGATGAGATTGACCTTTTTACTCCGCTGCGCGAGGTCGTTGGTTACGCCGACGTAGAGGGTCTTGGGACGGTTGGTCATGATGTACACGTAGTACTGCCTGTCAGGTTTTGGGGGCATGGGGATTAGATTCCTCGGCGGACCTCGGAATGACAGTATCAGGCGCTTGGAATGACAGAAGTGGGGGCTTGGAGTGATGGAAGGATTGATTCCGAGCATTCGTGGCTTGCATGAGAAGGGCGGGGCTTGGACCGGGCTCTACAAGAACGGCGGGTCTTGGACCGGGCTCTACAAGAACGGCAAGAACGGCGGGACTTAGACCGGCCTCTAAGGGAACGGCGGGAGGCTTCTACGAGAACGGCGGGAAGCGCTGTGGGCGGTATTAGGAAATCGGGCCGGTAGGTATGCCCTTCGGTCTTTGTAACACCTGACCTGGCAGCTGGTCGGTTGGCTGGCCGTTGCTAACGACGAAGCGTCCGCCGACCATTACGTGCTCGATTCCCGCGGGGTACTGGTGGGGATCGTCGAAGGTGGACCGGTCGATGATTTCGTCCTCGTCGAAGACCACGACGTCGGCGTCTCGGCCGGTCTCGATTTTGCCCTTGCGCGCGAGTCCGAGCCGGTCGGCTGTCTTGCCGGTCATGCGGTGCACGGCTTCTTCCATCGAAAACAGCCCTTCATCCCGCGCGTAGTGGCCGAGCACGCGGGGAAACGTTCCGTAGAAACGGGGATGCGAGAGTCCTGAGCCGAGCGGATGGTCGGGCGTGACGGCGAGCGCGTCCGAGCAGACCATCGAAGCGGGATGTTGCAGCGTATAGCGCACGTCGGCTTCGTCCATGCCGTAACAGACTATCGAGACGTCGCCGCCCTCGCGGATAAGCAGGTCGATAGCCGCGGTCTCCGGCTCCACGCCCCGTTCGGCGGCCACCTCGGCGACCGACATCCCAAACTCGCCGCCCTCGTCGCGGGTGACCATCCGGGCGATGATGGAACGGTCCCACTCCCAGCCGTGATCTCGCAGTTCGGCTTCGATCCGGCGGCGGGTCGAGGGATCTTTCATCCGCTTGACCATCTCTTCTTTACCGCCCGCTTGCGCCCATTCGGGGACGGGCTGTGAAAGGGTGCCCATCCCGGCGATGTATGGGTATACGTCCACGGCTACGTTCACGCCGCGCTCGACGGCGTCGTCGACGAGCCTCAGGCCGTCACGGACCGATCCCCAATTGGGGCTGGCGAACGCCTTGAAGTGGGCAATCTGGACGGGCGCGCCCGAACGCTCGCCAATCGCGATCGCCTCTTTTATGGCTGTTTGAAGGCGGTCGTCCTCTCCCCGGATGTGACTGAAGTACATCGCGCCGTGCTCGGCCAGGACCTTGGCCAGTTCGACAAGCTCCTGGGTGTCGGCGTAGGCGCTTGGAGGGAATATGAGACCTGTGGACATTCCCAGCGCCCCGGCGTCGAGGGATTCCCGCAGCAGGTTGCGCATTCGCTCCAGCTCGTCGGGCGATGAGGCGCGTTCCTCGAATCCCATCGCGCCCGATCTGATCTCGCAATGTCCGGCGAGCGGCAGCACGTTGAGGCCCAGACCTCTCGCGCCGAGCCGCTCCGCGTATTCGGCCGCCGACGACCACGACAGGCCGAAATCGTCGCCTCCGTTAATTAAGCCTCGCTTTCGCTCCATCTCGCGCCGGTTCAACTCGGTTACCGGCGCGGCGCCCTGGCCGCAGTTCCCAAAGACTTCGGTAGTGACGCCCTGCATGGTCTTGCTCACTCCCGAGGGCTGGGTGAGAAGGGTCAGGTCGGAATGGCCGTGCGGGTCGATGAATCCGGGCGCGAGTATTTTTCCGGAGAGATCGAGGACGACCCTGGCTGAGTTGTCGGGAATCGCCCCGATCGACGCGATGCGATTTCCGGCGACGGCCACGCTGGCGCGCCGTCTAGGCCTGCCGCTGCCGTCGATGACGGTTGCGTTTTTGAAAATAAGGTCGTAGTCGGTGGGCATTGGCTATCTCCGGGAAATCGAGGGGTTTGTAAGCGCACTCAACCGGCGGGAGTATGGCACAAGGTGTCAGTTAGTCTCGTTTTTTGCATTGAGCTATGAGAGATCTACCCAAGGTTGGAAACAGCGACGCGAGACGCTCGCTATGCCACCGGCCCGAGCTATGGAAATTCACGTAATCGGACTCGAGCGACGTGACGTTCAGCCCGTTTCGGGCGCAGACGTCATGTAGTGTTCCAGAGACAAAATAACGTATGTGCCCGGCGTCGTGAGGTCCGGCGGCGAACTCGAGATAGGGGTTCCGTCCCATCGCGAGCAATAGCCGACGTCCAAGCGAAGCGGCGTTGGGAGTCGTAAGAACGATCCTCCCCCCAGGTTTCAGTAGGCGCTTCATCTCCTGGACGAATCGGTCGGTGTCAAATACATGCTCAATGATTTCAGCGGCGTAGATCAAGTCCGCCCAGCCAGTGGCGAGCGGCAATCGCTTCGACACATCCGCTTTGACGACGGTCAAATCCGCCGTGCGCGCCATATTCAAAGCCTGGCTCGCAACGTCTATGCCCACATAGAAGCCGACAAGGCGACGACGCAATAGTTCGTGCCCCAGCGCGCCGGAGCCGCAACCCAGATCAAGCACATGGTCGCCCGGTTTGGCTGCGGCCATGAGCTTTTCCAGTTTGGCGGGCGAGATTCTGAAATCGTCGTCGCGCCGGAACCGCGAATCGGCAAACGTGGTCAAGGCTCCATCGTTATTAGACATGTGCGGTCGTGTGGAATCTCACTGTCCTCAAGTCGCGAGTAGAGAACATGCGGGAAATGTTACTCGTAACGGTCGAGACGCTCGTACGCAGCCTCGGATGCGCGGAGGCACGTAGACACTAGAGCACTCATTCGCGCTGGACGCGCCTGAGCAGTAGCTGCGCGGCAGCAAATCGCGGCGGGTTAGGCGACTGGCCTAGCGCAAAGAGGGCGTGAACCTGGAGAGAATCGACGAGCCAAACGCAATGGCCACGCTGGCGGGCCGTGTAGTTTGGGCGGCGCGAGGGCGAGTTGCAAACGCGCCCCTACGGCCAGTGGCGGAGGTGCATGGGAGTCGAACCCACCGACGACGTATCGCTACGCCGCCCAACGGATTTGAAGTCCGCGGAGCCCACCGGAACTCTTGCACCTCCAGGCAAGCCGCCGAATCGTGGACGGATTACCCGGTCGAGTTTACGTGTTTAGCTGTCGGCGCCAGCCCCCACCGTGAAGCTGACCCTGCCGGATACTTCCCCGTCGATTAGTATCTCGGCCTCGAATTCGCCCGCGCCGCCGCCGGGATCGAAGTAGAACGCAAAAAAGCCGCGCGAAAAGGCGCTCTGGGGTCCGGTCTCAAAGGTGAATACTACCTCTCCGTCGCGCTTCCAGGTGACGCCGAGCACCGCTCCCGACCGAACTCCTTTAAATTCCGCGGAGACGTATACCCGCTCGTTAGTCCCGAAACGGTCGGCGGGGTCGACCGGCCGCTGAAGCGTGTCGATGCCGCGGGCGGTGGTAATCCTGCCCACCGAACCGCGCTCGCGCGTATTCGTGATAGTGGGAGTGGACGTTGCCGCGGGGGTTGCGGCAGGAGTCTCGGTCGGGGTCGTTTGCGGTGGAGCGAGCGTCGGCGTTGGACTGGCGAGCGTCGACGTGGGGGGTACGGTTGCCGTGGCCGTGGAGACTGGGGTTGAGGCCGGTGGATCGGTGGCCGGAGGCGGTGCAGCCGTTCCGGAGGGCGTCGCGGCAGCCTCCGCGTTATCGCCCCCGATTTGGCAGCTAAGGAGCATGGCGGCGGCCGCCATCAGAAGTATTACCGTCAGCGGTTTGACGGGCATCGTTGCCCGGTATCCCTTTAGCATGACCGGGATTCGAGATGTTGCATCCACGCGGATACGTCCTCGAATGTAGTCGCGAGCTACTCGCTCGCGCAGCTTTCTCATCTTATGGGTATCGCCGCTCGACTTCTCGGTACGAACACTACGATCCTTATAAGGTTCTAACACACGATCTTTGTCGATGGTTAACATCGAGCATAAGATTGAATCAAACAACGCTTGGGCCAGGGGCGACTTCATTCGTTGAAACGGATCGGATACTCATTTGGTTACTGAACAGTTGGCAGCCGAAGTCTCATTAACGGACGCGGCGGTTGAGGCGTTTCAAGGCATTACGCTCCAAAAGGGTGTGGACGACGCGGCGATGAAGCTGGCGGTCGGGCCGGGGGGCTGCGGCGGTTATGAGTATCGACTGGGCCTCGCGCGCAAGCCGAAGGCGACGGACCTGGTTTCGGAGTCGAAGGGCATAACCCTTTATCTGGATACAAAGACCCTGCATCTGTTCAACGGGTGCACGGTGGATTTCAACGACGGACTGATGGGGCAGGGGTTCTCCGTCAGCAATCCGAGATCGAAGGCCGATTGCGCGTGCGGGCAGTCATTCAAAGTGTCCGGCGAAGGCTCGGTAGACAGCGGCGCGTGCACGTCGACCGTGGCCGGGCGGGGGTAGAAACCCGGCCAACCCGCCGCGATGCGGACGAATAAGCCCAACGTCCAATCCGGCGACGCCAGTTGTTGCCGGATCAGCTATCCAGCAGTGTTATCGGTCTGGCAGTCGTAGCCCATCGAGGCCAGAATTTCGCGGGTGACGCCGGCTTCGTCCCAAGGCAACACTCTTTCGGCGGTAATGATGCTAGTTTCGTGGCCCTTGCCCGCGAGCAGCACGGTGTCGCCGGGCTGAGCCGAGCGGAGAATGTGCTCGATTGCGTCGCGGCGATCGAGGATGATCTCAAGCTTTCGGGAGGGTACGCCGGGGCCTGAGCCGACTCCCGCCGCTATGTCGCGGGCGATCTTCATTGGGTCTTCGCCGCGAGGATCCTCGCTGGTGATGATGACTTGGTCGGCGAGACGGGCGGCGGCCGCGCCCATCAGCGGCCGCTTCCGGGTGTCACGCTCTCCCGCGCCCCCGAACGCCAGAAGCAAGCGGCCGTTTCGCTTGCTCAAAGTCTCCAGCACCGACTCCAGGCTGTTGGGCGTGTGCGCGTAGTCCACAATTACCTCGAACGGCTGTCCGCATTCGACGCGTTGCATCCGGCCGGGGACGCCTGGAAACGCTGCAATGGCATCCGCGCAAACATCGAGCGAGACGCCGATGGAGGCCGCGCAGGTCAACGCGGCCAGACAGTTTTCGATGTTGAAGGCGCCGGGAAGGCCCGCGGCTACGGGAATCTCACCCCAGGGCGTTGACGCGGTGAAGCCGATTCCGTCGCTCGACGCGGTTTCACTCAGAATCTTCACGTCGGCCTCGTTCGCGCGCCCGTAACCCAGCACCGGCCCGCAAGCCCTTGCGCGCAGTACGTCCCAATGGCGGCTGTCACGGGGCAGAACCACAACCTTGCCCCAATCGCCGCCCTCGGCCTGCGCCTGTATGTCGAGAAGCCGCGCCTTGGCCTCAACATAGGCCCGCAGGGTCCCGTGATAGTCCAGATGCTCGTGGGTTATGGACGTGAACACCGCGCGATTGAATGCAAATCCAGTAACGCGATGCTGGTCCAGTCCGTGCGAGGTCGTCTCAAGCACGGCCCATCGCACGTTGCGGTCGCGCATTTCGGCTAGCGTCTGCTGAAGCTCCAGCGACGACGGGGTGGTCTGATGGACCAGGTTGGGGCTTGCCTCGCCGCCGGTTGAAATGCTGGCGGTGGTGACCTCGCCGGTCTTGACGCCGGCGCTGCGCAGAATCCACGCGATGAGGCTGGCGGTGGTGGTCTTGCCGTCCGTGCCGGTTACGCCTACGAGACCCAGACGCTCGTCGGGCCGGCGGTGGAATGTCTTTGCGACGCGCGCGAGCGCGAGACGGGTGTCGGGCGATCTTACCTGGCGGGCCGCCAGCGGAAGGAAGTCTTCGACGAGTAGCGCCGAGGCGCCGTTTTGGAAGGCGTCGGCGGCGTAGTCATGCCCATCGGCGGCTTCGCCGCGAATGCACACGAATAGCCAGCCGGGACGGACCAGGCGCGAGTCGAAGGCAATCCCGCTTATCTCGCAGTCGCCGCCGCGCAGATCGGCGTTCGGCAGGTCGGAAATGAGCGACGAAAGCAGCACCTCGGCGCCTCTATACAGCGGGAGAAGGTCGGCGGCGTCCGGAGAGCATTCGTTGCAGCAGCGTTCGCATGGGCAGCGCGATCCGGGTTATCGCCAGATACGTGGAACCCCGAATCGGAAGATCCAGCGTCGCCGAGTGCTGGACGAGGCATGGTCGAAATCCCGCCTTGAACCTGTGGACTCCGGCCATCGGATCGTTTTCGGCTTCGAGATCGGCCATTCCCCAAAAGTCGTACGTCGAGCAGCCGCGCCGTCTGGCCCAGCGCATCGCTTCCCACTGAAGCAGGTAATTAGACATGGTGTTGCGATAGCGGTCCGACGACGCGCCGTAGAGGTAGGTGGCCATATCGCCGCAGATTACGGCGAAGAGGGCGCCGACGTCTTCGCCGTTGACGCTGGCGATAAACAGGCGGCGGCTCGATTTCCCCAGAGTGTCCCAGACGGCTCGATAGTATCCCGCGCCGTGAACCGCGAAACCGTCGCGTAAGCCGGTAACTGCGGTTAGCCGGTAGAACGAGTCGAGGTCGGTCGCGCTGTCGGCGACGCGAACGTCAACGCCGCGCCGCATCGCCAGGCGCACGTTGTAGCGGGTCTTTGATTTGAAGCCGGCGATAAGCTCGTCTTCGGAGCGGTCGAGCGCAACGTAACCGGTCGACCGAACCTGAACGTATTGCGGCGCGGGCCTGAATCCGCGCTCACGCATCGCCGTGAGCGCCGCGGGCGAACATTCGGCCGCCGGCTCGACTCTAACGAACGAAGCGCCCGCCCGGCCCGCTCGTTCGACCGCGGCGTCGATCAGCGCGCGAGACTGACGCGTGGTTGCGTCGCCAAACGGACCACGCGGCGCGTAGGCGAGCCCAAGGCGCGGCAGAACCGGCAAGATGCGCCTGGTCTTGACGAGCATCTGGAGGGCACCGCCGGAGCCGCCATCGGGACTCGAAACCGCGAGTCGAACGGGCGTCCAGCCGAACCGGCGCTTAAGCTCGCCCCACTCCCACGACTGCAAGAAGCTGGGGCGCTCGCGGCCGGCGAGAAGCGAGTTCCATTCGTCCCGCGAGCGGACTTCGCGCACGCGGGCGGTTTTCGTTACCGCGGCCACTCCAAGGCTCCTACGCCCGCTTGATTCCCGTGTGCAGGGCTACGCTTCCCATACCGAGCTTTGCGTAGGTCACGTTCTCAAATCCGGAGTGCGAAATCAAGTCTGCCAGCTCGGGCGCCGCCGGAAACGCGTCGACCGAACGCGGGAGGTATGCGTAAGCGAATGGATGGCGGCTTACGAGCCTGCCGATCAAGGGAACTACGTGGTGAAAGTAGAACCGAAAGACACGCGCGAGCGGTCCCCAGCCTACCGGCGTCATCTCCAGCACGACCAGCCGGCCGCGAGGCTTCAGAACCTCGGCGACCGCGCCGAGCGCACCGCCGAGGTCGGGGACGTTTCGCAGCGTGAAGGCGGTCACGACCGCATCGACCGAATTGCGGGCAAACGGCAGATTACGGGCGTCGGCGGCTGTCAGATGCAGCGACGCGCCCAGTCGATCCGACCGCCGGCGGGCGGAGCGCAACATCGCGATCGAGAAGTCTGCGCCTATCACGTTGAGGCCGGGGAGAGCGGTCTTCTTGAGCATTAGCGCCAGGTCGCCGGTGCCGGCGCCCAGGTCGATCACACTGCTGGGATCGTCGCTCAGGCAAGTCCTGACGGCTTGCTTGCGCCAGGCGCCGTCCATGCCGAGGCTGATGACGCGGTTGAGCAGGTCGTAGGTCGGGACAATCGCGTCGAACATCGACCTGACGTCCACTCTGTCGCTGGCGAGATTGTTACGAGAGTCGATTGATGACGTAATGCGTGAGGTCTTCCAGCGCGGCGCGGTTTCTACCGGCGGGGAGTTGGGCGACGAAGGCCCGGGCCTTCTCAGCGTACGATTCGGCGTCGGCCATGGCCTGCTCGACGGCCCCCGACTCGCGGATCTCCCAGATCGCCCGTCTCAATTCCCGGTCCGAGCCGGTTGGCCGGTCGATGATGCGCCGGACGAGGCTCCCGTCGGCTCGACGGTTGTTCAGAAAGTAGATTGTGGGGAGGGTGAGCACGC
The DNA here is from genome assembly GCA_965263025.1 of Chloroflexota bacterium. GTDB lineage: Bacteria > Chloroflexota > UBA11872 > UBA11872 > VXNJ01 > JAPOVO01. The sequence continues at coordinate 3,000,848 of OZ253578.1, forward strand.
CCTGGCGCAGATCGTTGCCGACGGGCTTGCCGGTATCGCTTTCGTCGCCCATGACGTCAAGAATGTCGTCGGTAATTTGGAAGGCTATGCCCAGGTTGGTTCCGTAGCCGCGCATGGCGGCGAGAGCAGGCTCGCCGGCGTCGGCGAGCTCGGCCGACGCCTCGCAGCAGAGAGCGAACAGCGAGGCGGTTTTCCCCTCGATTTTGAGCAAATAGTCTTCCAGCATTCCGTCCGAGCCATCGCGAAAATCCGGCGCGCCGAACTCGCTGCGGCACATCTTCATGATGGTGTCGGCGAACATTCGCACGATTCGAGGACGCCCCAGGGAGGCGACGAGGTCGGCTGCGGCGGCAAACAGGAAGTCGCCGCTCAAAACCGCGGCGGCCTGCGACCACATGACGTGAACGGCCTTGCCGCCGCGCCTTGAATCGGCGCCGTCCACAATGTCGTCGTGCACGAGGGTGGCCGAGTGCAAACACTCGGTGGCGGCAGCCAGTCCGATCGCCCCGTCGCTCGATCTCTCAAACGCGGCGGACGACAACAGGACGATCGCCGGTCTGATCCGTTTTCCGGTATTGCCCAGCGAGAATTTGAGTACGGCGCCGAGCGTGTTGCCACTTTCGGGAGCTGAAATCCCGGACAGGCGCGCGTCGACCCTATCCATCGAGGGCTGGACATGCGCCAGAATCTCGGCAAGCTTCGGCGCGTGCCGGGTCGATTTCAAAACGCGCCGTCCAAGCGGAACAGCCTTGAGGCGTTGCGGTAAGTCAGATGCGCGATTCGTTCAGTCGTTTCGCCCCGGACCTGCGCCATCCGCTCCACGACCTGGACTACGCAGGCCGGCTCATTTCGCTTTCGCCGGTCTGGTGCAGGCGACAGATACGGGCAATCGGTTTCGACGAGGATGCGGTCTGCCGGCACAATTCTGGCGGCTTCGCGAACCGGTTGCCCGGACCCGTACGTTATGACGCCCGAGAAGGAAATGTGCAAGCCCCTCTCCAGAAAACCCGCAAGTTCCGATGGCCCCCCAGTGTAGCAGTGAATGACGCCGGCTCCCTGGTAGTCGCGCAGGCGCCGCGCCGCCTCGCAAAAGGCGTCTCGGACGTGGACTATAACCGGGAGGCCGGTGTCGGCCGCCAGTTGAAGATGCGACTGGAACGAACGCTGCTGGACCGCTCGGGACTGGAGGTTGCGATAGAAGTCCAGTCCGGTCTCGCCGATTGCGACGACGGCTGGATTCTGGGCCAGCAGCGAAAGCTCGGCGATAGCGTCCTCGTCGGTTTCGTCGGAACTGTGCGGATGGATTCCGACGGCGGCGAACAAACCCTGGCAATTCGCGGCGAGCTCGATGGCCCGGCGGCTGGAAGGCAGGTCATATCCGACTACAACCGCGGCGGTCACGCCGGCGCTGTTCGCGCGCCGCCAGACTTGCTCGGCGTCGCCGCTGAACCGGGGAGAGTTCAGGTGGACGTGCGAATCGAATACGGGCAACTGAATTAGTTCGGACAGATGTCAGACAAGCGCTGGCTGGCGAACCAGCTTACGTCGTGATCGCCTGGCGGGTTTACGCAATACGCGGAAATATGGGCTGCCCGCCCGGAATGCGGGAACCGGGCGAGAGACCGCCCCACGCGCTTTGATCGAGCCATGCCGCGCCTTTGATGGCGGGAAGTCCCAACTGGGCGTAGATCTTGTCGGAAGTCTCGGGAATCGCGGGCGCGGCCAGAAGGGCCGCATTTCGAACTCCCTCGGCGAGGTTGTAGAGGATGGTGTCGAGGCGCCCGGCCTGGCCGTCGTCGGACGCGAGCATGTACGGCCTGGTTGCGTCAACGTAGCGGTTGGCCGCGCGCACCAGCACCCACAGTTCCGACAGCGCTTCGCTGAACATCCACTGGTCGAATCCGTTATCGACTGACTCCCAGGCTTGGCGCGCGGCCGATTTCAGCTCGCGCTCGGCATCGGTATCCGGTCCCGGCGCTGGCAGTATTCCATCGCGGTAACGCCGCAGCATGGTTACGGTCCGGTTGAGAAGGTTGCCCAGGTCGTTGCCAAGCTCGTTGTGATAGCGGGCGTCCAATCCCTCGGAGGTGAAGCTGCCGTCGCGCTGAAAGGGAATCTCCCGGAGGAGGTAGTAACGAAGTGGATCTACGCCGTACTTGCCGATTACGTCGGCGGGGGCCACGCCGATTCCGGCCGACTTGCTCATTTTTCTGCCGCCGAAGTCGATGAACCCATGAACGACGATTGTCTTTGGAATCTCAAGCCCGGCCGCCATGAGCATGGCCGGCCAGTAGATTGCGTGAAAACGCCAGATGTCCTTGCCGATTACGTGGATGTCGGCGGGCCACAGCCTGGCGAGACGTTCGTCGTCGTATCCGTAACCGGCCAAGGTCGCGTAGTTGATGAGCGCGTCGAACCAGACGTAGATGACTTGCGAGCCGTCGATCGGCAGCGGAATGCCCCAGTCCTGCCCGGCTCTCGAAACGCTGAAGTCCCTGAGACCCCGGCGGATAAGCCCCAGCACCTCGTTCTTGCGGGATTCGGGTATTACGAAATCCGGGTTCTCGTCGAAGTGCTTTAGCAGCCGGTCCTGGTACTTCGAAAGCGCGAAGAAATAGTTGTCCTCGGACAGCCACTCGGGTTTCGTGCCGTGGACGGGGCAGTTGCCGTCGACCAGATCCGGGTTCGGATAGTAGTTTTCGCAGGAAAGGCAATACCAGCCCTCGTATTTGCCCTTGTAGATGTCGCCGTTTTCGTAGACGGCGTTGAAAAACTGTCGAGACGCGTCGACGTGACGCGGTTCGGTGGTCCTGATGAATTCGTCGTAGGAAACGTTCAAACTGCTCCACAAACCCTTGAAATTCGGCGACATTTCGTCGACGAATTCCTGGGGGGACTTGCCAGCCTCGCGAGCCGTCTTGGCCACGTTGAGGCTGTTCTCGTCTACTCCCGTGGAGAGAAAGACGTCGAAGCCCTTGAGGCGCTTGTACCTGGCGAAGGCGTCGGCCCCGATTTTTTCGAGGGCGTGGCCCAGGTGGGGGTTCGCGTTGGGATAATCTATCGCGGTCGTTATGTAATAGGTGCTCACCGGGACCCGAGGGAAATTGCTAAAAGGACGAGCGTGTAGATACAGGCGAAAAATGTTATCACGGAGCAAAGCGTGTCCGGGTCTGGTTTCCGGCCTGACGCGGTTTGGCTTGCACAAGCGCCGGCAGCGGCTTTCCACTCACCTGACGGAGGCGTAATTGACCGTGAATAACCACTCTGCCACCGCCAGCAGCGCCGACGGCGTTGCCTGGGACCTGAGCGATCTGTATTCCGGCGCGGACGATTCGAAGATCGATTCCGATCTCGATTCCGCCGAAGCGCGGGCGGGCGAATTCGTCGCGCGCTATCGGGGCAAGCTCGCCTCGCTCAGCCCGGCCGAGCTTGCCGAGGGGATAGCGGAGCTTGAACAGATAAGCGAGCTCGCGGACGCCGCGGCGATATTCGCTCAGCTTCTGCACGCGGCGAAAAGCGACGACCCGGCGCGCGGCAAGCTGGTGGCCCACGCGACCGAGCGAAACTCGGCGATCAGAAACAAGCTCGTCTTCTTCGAGCTGGAATGGGCGGCGCTGGACGAGGCAGCCGCTGGTGATCTGATGAACGACCCGGCGCTTCGGCGGTACCGGCATTTTCTTGAAACGGAGCGGCGGTTCAAGCCGCACCGACTCAGCGAGCCGGAGGAGATGCTGCTGGAGCGAAAGTCCAACACCGGCGCGCGCGCGTTTTCCCGCCTCTTCGACGAGGTGACCGGGCGGCTGGCGTGCAGTGTCGAAGTGGATGGCGAAACCCGGCGGCTGAACGAATCGGAGACGCTGGCGCTGTTGTACGACCCGGAGCGCGATACGCGCCGAGCGGCGGCGGAGGCGATGACGGTCACGCTTCGGGAGCAGAGCCATCTGCTGACCTACGTGATGAACACGCTCGTCCAGGATCACAAGATCGACGATGAGCTGCGGTCGTTCCCCACGCCGATGGCGTCCCGGAATCTTGCCAACGAGATCAGCGAACGCTCCGTCGGGGCGCTGATCGAAAGCTGCGTGTCGGCTTATCCGACGGTTCATCGCTTCTACCGTCTTAAAAAGCGGCTCCTGGGCTACGACGAGCTATACGACTACGACCGCTACGCGCCGATCGCCGGCGAGACGCCCGAATGCGGCTGGGAAGACTGCAAAACCATCGTGCGCGACGCCTACGCCTCGTTCGCGCCGGAAGCCGCCGGGATAGTGGACAAATTCTTCGAGGGCAACTGGATCGACGCGGAGCTGAGGTCGGGCAAGCGCGGTGGGGCGTTCAGCGCCAGCGGACCGACGTACGCTCACCCCTACATTCTCGCGAACTACACCGACAGGCTGCGCGACGTCGTCACGATCGCCCACGAACTGGGGCACGGCATCCATCAATACCTCGCCCGCGGCGTGGGCTATCTACAACAGGACACGCCGCTTACGACCGCGGAAATGGCGTCGGTCTTTGGCGAGATGATCGTCTTCCACCGGCTAATGGATAGCGAGGACGATCCGAAGGTCCGGCTGTCGCTGCTGACGGGCAAGATCGAAGACGCATTCGCGACCGTGTTCAGGCAGATAGTTCTCTGCCGGTTCGAGCAACTGGTGCACGAGAACCGGCGCGAGGCCGGCGAGCTTGAGACGGAGCGCATTAGCGAGCTCTGGATGCAGGCTAATCGCCCGATGCACGGCGAGACCGTGACGCTCACGGATGATTACTCGATCTGGTGGAGCTACATTCCGCATTTCATTCACGTGCCGTTCTATACCTACGCGTACGCGTTCGGCGAGCTGCTGGTGCTGGCGCTGTACAGGCTCTACCAGGATGAGGGTCGGACGTTCGTTCCGAAGTACATGGAGATGCTTGCCAGGGGCGGGAGCGCCTCTCCGTCGGAGCTAGTGGCGCCGTTTGGCGTGGACATCGACGATCCGGATTTCTGGCAGCGCGGCCTGGCGCTGCTCGACGAGATGGTGACGCAGGCTGAGGAACTGGCGGGCGAGTAAATCGTAACCCCCCGCCACAGTTACCCACGCCCGGCTGACGCGACATGGCCCGAACTAGCGGATTACGGGCGAGCGAGAATCGCCGGACGCCGCGTTAGGTCGGGCGTGACAGGCGCGCTCGACCGGATGGCCGGGTCAGTCTTCCGCGCGCGCCCTTAGTCCGGCGGCGTAGGCGCGGCGGCGGGTGACGCCGAGCTTCTTCGCAACGCTTTCCGACGTAGCCCTGATCGACGCGCCCGATGCCTGTTCCAAATTCATCTCGCCGGCTAGCTGTTCGTCGGTTATTTCGTCCGGCGCGAGATGCCGGCGTCCTACCACAAGGACGTATTCACCGCGCTGTTTCGAGACGACGTCGAGCGCGGGAGCCGCCGACAGCGTTGATTCGACGATCTGCTCGTGCAGCTTGGTGAGCTCGCGGCATACGACGACGGGGGCGTCGTCTCCGAAATGGAGGCTGCACTCCTGCAGGGTCCGCATTACCGTGCGCGCGGAGCAAAACACAACGGCGGGCAAGTCGGTCCTGCTTGCGTTTTCCAGCGCTTTCAACCGGCGCTGCCGGCGGCCCGGCATAAATCCGAGAAAAACCGCTCCGCCCGCCTCAAGACCCGATACGGAGAGCGCGGCGGTAAGAGCCGATGGGCCGGGTATGGGCGAAACGTCATGCCCGCCGCGTCTGGCCGCCGCGACCAGTTTCGCGCCGGGATCCGAAACTCCGGGGGTTCCGGCGTCGGTGACGTAGGCGATGTCGCCGCGTTCGAGAAGGCCGATGACTTGTCTCAGCTTGCCGGGCGGGCTGTGGGCGTGAAACGACTCCAGTCTCGCGCCGCTGTCGACGGCGGCGAGCAGCTTTCTGGCGCGGCGCGTGTCCTCCGCGACTACCGTTGTGACGGCGCACAGCACTTCCCGCGCCCGGTCGGTGATATCCGCCAGGTTGCCGATGGGCGTGGCGACAACGTAGAGAGTTCCCACGGGCTATGGCGCCGGGTTATTCGCCGCTGTAAACGCCATTCACGACGATCTCTCGGGGCCAGCTTCCGGACAAAACCGAGATTGCGTTGTCGACGGCAGATTCCGCCATCTGAGCGGTGCTTTCGATGGTGGCTCCGGCGATGTGCGGGGTGACGATCACGTTGTCGAATTCGGCAAACGGCGCGTCCGCGCGTGGCTCGTCGACGAACACGTCCAGCCCGGCGCCGGCGATCCGACCTTTGCGCAGGGCATCGACAAGCGCCTGCTCGTCTATCAGCGGACCGCGGGCGGTGTTTATCAGGAACGCCGTGGACCGCATCGCCCCAAGCTCGCGCCCGCCGATGAATCCGGAAGTTTCGGCTGAGGATGGCATGTGCAACGTGATGAAGTCGGACTCCGAAAGCAGAGTGTCCAGCGATACCTTCTCCACTCCAAGCTCGGCGACATGCTCCTGCGGCACGATCGGATCGAGTCCAAGGACTCTCATGTTGAAGCCGCGCGCGCGGCGCGCCACGGCCTGGCCGATGCGGCCCAGACCGGCGATCCCAAGCGTTTTTGAGTGGACATCCACGCCGAGCGACGGCTGCCAGGCGCCCGCCTTTAGCGAGCTGTCCAGGCTCGGAATGCGGCGGGCGCACGCAAGGATCATCCCCATGGCGAAGTCGGCGACGGCCTCGGAATTCGATCCGGGAGTGGTCGTGACCGGAACTCGCTTGGCGGCGGCGGCGGCGGTGTCGACTCGGTCGAAGCCCACGCCGGTGCGGCAGATCACTTTGAGGTCCGGGGCGGCGTCAACGACCTCGGCGGTCACGTCGTCGTTGCCGTTGGCGAAAATCGCCGTGGTTCCGTCGAGGTCCGGCAGCCAGTCGCTGGAGGCAAGCGGAGGATCGGCCTCGCTGATGACGATTTCGAGTCCGTAGGCGGTGAGCTTGTACAGGTAAGGCGCGAGCCACTGGTCTTGCATCATGCGGGACATTAGCGCTTTGGGCACGGGCTTCTCCATTCGCTGGTGAGGTACGGCCTAGTTTCAGTGCCGAACGGCGGCGCGGTCAATGGGCGGGGGTGAGGGGTAGATTCTTCACTGACGTTCAGAATGACAGAAGGGGGGCGTTCGGAATGACAGAAGGGGGCGTTCGGAATGGCACAGGGTACGGGGAGAGGGCGACCGAGATAGCGGTGGGTCTGGCGTGGCGAGGCGCCGGCGATTACCGCCGGTGCTTACCGCGCTTAGCGCCGGCGGTTTGCCAGCTCCTGCCAAACGAGCGCGGGATCGGTTCCGGCGTCGGCGAGCAGCACGAGCGTGTGGAAGATGAGGTCGGCGGCCTCCTCGGCCAGGCGCTGAGGATCGTTGCCGGCGGCGGCGATGATCGTTTCGCCGGCCTCTTCGACGACCTTTTTGGCGATCCGCTCCCAGCCCGATTCAAATAATGAAGCTACATAAGAGCCTTTGGGCATCGCGGCCTGGCGCTGGAGAATGACTGCGTGCACCTCGTCGAGTATTTCCGGGCCGAAATCGCGGGTCATCGGTCGGGCCGCCAATCGAGCTCGCGGTAAAAGCATGATCGATTGCCCGTGTGACAGGCTGGACCTTCGGGAATCACCTTGAGCACGAGGGAGTTTTCTTCGCAGTTGACGCTGATCGACTGGACGCGCAGGTAGTTGCCGGACGTTGCGCCCTTGTGCCAGAGCTCCTGGCGGGACCGGCTCCAGAACCAGGCGTCGCCGGTCTCTAGCGTTCTCTGGAGCGCCGTCGGATTCATGAACGCGACCACGAGCACTTCGCCGGTTCGGGCGTCCTGGCTAACGGCGGGAATCAGGTTTTGGGACCCAAAGTCGATATCGGCGGCTTTGAGCGATTGTTCAGTATCGGGCATTAGTAGTCCGTTCTCACCGGAATGCCTTTTTCGGCCAAGTACGCCTTGGCCTGGCCGATGGTGAACTCCTTGTAGTGGAAGATCGAGGCTGCCAGGACGGCGTGCGCGCCGCCTTGGGAAAATGCTTCGTAGAAGTGGCCAAGCCCGCCCGCCCCGCCCGAGGCGACCACCGGAACCGAAACGGCATCGGTGACCGAACGGAGAAGCTCCAGGTCGTATCCGTCGCGGGCGCCGTCGGAGTCGATGCTGTTCATGACGATCTCGCCGGCTCCCAGCTCAACGCCGAGCCGGGACCATTCGAGCACGTCCTTGCCCGTGTTGCGTCTGCCGCCGTGCGTCCAGACCTCCCATCTTGGCGATGCGGTGTTCTGGACTCGCAGCGCGTCGATCGAAAGCACGATGCACTGGCTTCCAAATCGCTCGGCGCCTTGACTGATGAGGATGGGGCGCTCGACGGCGGCGGTATTCAGCGACACCTTGTCGGCTCCGGCGCGCAGCATCTCGAACATGTTGTCGGTATTGCGCAGGCCGCCGCCGACGGTAAGCGGAATAAAGACTTGCGAGGCGACTTCCTCAAGCACATGGCGCATGATGCCGCGGCGCTCGGCGGAGGCTGTTATGTCGTAGAAAACGAGCTCGTCGGCTCCGGTCCGGTTGTAATAGCCGGCGAGCTCGACCGGATCGCCGGCGTCCTTGTCGGCGGAAAACCGGACGCCTCGAACGTTGCGGCCGTCTTTGACGTCGAGGCAGGGGATTATCCGGCGGGTGAGCATCAGACGCCGACCGACTCGACGGCTTCGATAGCCGATTGCAGGTCGATGTCTCCCGTGTAAAGCGCCCGGCCGATTATGACTCCGCCAAGCCCGGCGATGGCGGCTCGGCGGACGTCGTCCAGCGATGACACGCCTCCGCTGACTATTACCGGGATATCCACGCACGCGGCAAGCGCGGCGCTGGCGTCGATGTTGGCGCCAGTCAACATGCCGTCTCGTTCGATGTCGGTGTGGATGAGGGCCGCCGCGCCCGCGCCGGCGACTTGAGCGGCCAGGTCGGCGGCGAGAATGTCGGTGTCGCTGGTCCAGGCGTGAGTTGCGAGTCTGCCCGCGCGCGTGTCGAGTCCGACGGCAACGCGTCCCGCGAACGCGCTCGCGGCGCTTCGGACCAGCTCGAGGTTCTCCACGGCCGCGGTGCCGAGCACCGCTCGCTCGACGCCCAGGGCGAGGACGGTTTCGAGGTCCTGGAGAGTTCGTATCCCCCCGCCGAGCTGAATTCGGCAGCCGCTGGATTTGACGATTTGCTGGACGATCACATGGTTGACCGGTCTGCCGGCGCGAGCGCCGTCGAGGTCCACCACGTGAATCCACGACGCGCCCTGTCTGGCCCATCCGACCGCCGCGTCGACTGGTGAATCGTCGAATACCGTTGACCGGTCAAATTCGCCGCGCACCAGGTTGACGCATTTGCCGTCCTTGATGTCGATGGCGGGATAGACGCGCACGGCCGGCTAGAAGTCCGCGTTGACGGCTTCGCCGCAGAGGCTGGCGAAGTTGGCATAGATCCTGAGACCGGGCGCGCCGCTCTTTTCGGGGTGAAACTGAGTTCCGTAGACATTGCCATCGTGGAGGACGCTCAGAAATTCGACGCCGTAGCCGGTGGTGGCCCCGACGACGCGGCGATTATCGGTGGGTGCGAAGTAGGAGTGCACAAAATAGAAATTGGCATCCTGCGGAACTCCGTCGAGGATCGGGACCTCGCGGTTTTGATGGACCTGATTCCAGCCCATGTGCGGGACGTGGAGTCCATCGGAAAAGCGGCAAATCGCGCCGTCGTACAGATTCAGGCAAGGAGTGCCGGCGTCCTCTTCGCTTCGCTCGAACAGCACTTGCAATCCCATGCAGATGCCGAGATAGGGACGTCCGGAACGGACGTATTCGCTGACAGGCTCAAGCAGCCCGCGGCTGCCGAGACCCGCCATGGTGTCGGCGGCGGCGCCCACGCCGGGAAGGACCACGCCGCTGGCCGCGGCGGTTGCGCGCGGGTCGGAAGTCACTTCGAAATCACAGCCCACGCGCGCAAGCGCGCGTGTGACGTTCCGCAGGTTTCCGGCGCCGTAATCGAGAACGGCAAGCATTTAACGTTCCTCGGGAGTAGTGGGGAGCTGCGCGGCGATCCGTAAATAATGGTATCAGCGAGCGGATTGCGGGAGTGTTTCGGCTAACCAGCCAGTAGCTCTTTGATTGCTGACGCCGCGTCTTCCAGCTTTACTTCTGTTTGGGTTTTGTTGTCCATGTCGCGCACCGAGACGGCGCCGCCGGCGAGGTCCCTGTCGCCGATCAGGACGGCCATCCGGACGCCGGCGGAGTTGGCCCGCCGAAGGTGCGAGCGGGCGCTCGCGTCGCGGTAACCGGAAATGGCGGCAAGGCCGGCGGACCGGAGTTTGGCGGAAAGCGCGGCGGCGACCGGCTTGGCGGCGGACGACAGCGGCGCGACGAAGGCGTCGGGCCTTGGGGCCGGCGAGCCGTCCAGGTTTTGTTTTTGCAGATTCAAGATCACCCGCTCGATGCCGGAACCGAATCCCATGCCCGGCACTGGGTCGCCGCCTATGTATTCGGACAGCAGGTCGTAGCGGCCGCCACCGGCGAGCGAACCTTGAGCGCCGCCCCCGGCGGGCGTGATTTCGAAGACCGTGCGCGTGTAGTAATCGAGTCCGCGAACCAGCCTGGGGTTGATCGAGTAGTCGATTTCGAGGGCGTCCAGCCCCTTGCGCAATCCGGCGAGATGGTCGGAGCAATCGCCGCAGAGGAAATCGATGGAGCGGGGCGCTCCTCCGGCAACCTCGTGGCAGCGCTCCTTTTTGCAATCGAGCAGCCGCAGGGGGTTCGACGCAAACCGCCGGTTACAGTCTTCGCATAGCTGGTTCAGGCGATCCTGGTAATAGTCAACCAGGGCGCGGCGATAATCCGGGCGGCAGACAGGATCGCCGATGCTGTTGATTTCCAGCTCCAGGCCGGTGAGGCCCAGACCGGCGAGAACTCCCCAGATAAGCGAAATAACTTCCACGTCGACGGCGGCGTCCGCCTCGCCGAGGACTTCGGCGCCCATCTGGTTGTGCTCCCGGTAGCGGCCGGCCTGCGGCCGGTCGTATCGAAAGTTGGGTTGAATGTAGTAGAGGCGGACGGGCTGGGAACGGACTTTCATGCCATGTTCGTTATAGGCGCGCACGACGGGGGCCGTTCCTTCGGGCCGAAGCGCCAGGCGCTCGCCGCCGCGGTCGTCGAGCGTGTAAAGCTCCTTGGAGCCGATATCGGTCTCCTCGCCGACGGCGCGAATGAAGAGATCGGCACTTTCGAAGGTAGGGGTCTGGATGCGGCCAAATCCATGCAGACGGCAGGCTTGCTCAAATGCGCCGACCACGCGATCCCAAACGCGCTGATCTTCGGGCAACCGGTCCCTGGCGCCCCGGGGGGTCTTAAACAAGGTCATGCGACCACCGCCGCGGGCATCTCGGAAAGCGGTCGCGTTTTGCCCGAAGCGTCGTTTGCGACCAATCGATCGCGGTCAACCGTCAGCCGACCATCAGGCTGACGATGATTCGCTGGAGCAATTGAAGCGCGATCATGGCCACGAACGGAGTCAAGTCGAGTCCGGGGGTTTCGGGCATCAACCGCCGGATCGGGCGCAGCACCGGCTCGGTGATCTCGATCACAGTCTTCATCACGGGGTGATTGGGGTCCTGGATGAACCATGACAGGATCGACCGGACGAAAATGACTATGGTCAACGCATTGATGATCCAGATCACCAAGTTAATAATTGGGGACACGCGGGAACCTGCCTATCAGGCGGCTCGACCGAGCCGCCTTAATCTCGAGTTGTTAGCGATACTTTATCTTCGATCACCGAAGATTGCCCGGCCTATGCGAACGATAGTCGCGCCTTCCTCGACGGCGAGCTCGAAATCGTTCGTCATTCCCATCGACAGATGTGTCCACGGCTGATCCGGGGCGGCGTCGGCGGCGCGTTCGAGCAGGTCGCGCAGACCGGCAAAGCTGCGCCGGAGGGCTGTCTCGTCGTCGACGAATGGCGCGATGGTCATAAGGCCGTCGAGCTTCAGGGAGGTTTCGGCGTCGATGGCCTTGACCGCGTCGATGATTTCGTCGGGCGCCAACCCGTGTTGACCGGGATTGGCGGTGAGGTTGGCCTGCACGAGCACCGGCGTCCCGTCGCCGGCGGCGCGATCTATCGCCCGGGCGAGGCGGATGCTGTCAACCGACTGAATAACGTCGAACAGATCCCCGGCGGCCTTTGCCTTGTTTCTTTGCAGATTGCCGACCATGTGCCAAATCAGGCCTTCGGGGGCGTGGGGGATCTTCTGCTGGGCCTCCTGAACGCGGTTCTCGCCGAAATGCTCCATACCGGCTGCCGCCGCGGCTCGAACGTGATCGAGACCGAAGGTCTTTGAAATTGCGACGATCGTTACGGCGTCCGGATCGCGGCCGGAACGCTCGCAGGCGCTGGCTACGCGGTCGGTGATGGCGCGCGCGCGCGCCGCCACGGATTCGTAAAGCTCGGATTCAGTTTCGGCCGGCCCGCTCGTATTGATTTTCATGTCATTCAAAGTCTACGGGGACTTGTGAGTCGTTGAGAAACTGGCCTGATGCGCGCGCCGCGGCGCGCTGACCGCTCTGGCAGACCGAGGGATCGAGCGAGGGGGCCGGTTCGATTGCTAGTTTGACGATCCTCGACTGCGGCGGCGCAGGAATGCCGGAATGTCCAGCTCGGCGCGGTCGCCGCCGCGCCGCGGTTCGATGTCCAGCTGCCTGACTCCGCCGAATCGGGTATCGCGCCGCTGCCCTATCGCGGCGGACCGCAGTCCCTCGAAGCCGGTGGCGATTACGGTGACCTTGATGTCGGTCTCCATGGTTTCGTCGATGACGGCGCCGAAAATGATGTTGGCCTGTGGGTCGGCCGCCTGGGACACGATAGATGCGGCTTCGTTTATTTCGAAGAGGCTCAAGTCCAGTCCGCCGGTGAAGTTGAGCAGAACGCCCTTTGCTCCGTCGATGGAGACGTCGAGCAGCGGGCTGTTGAGGGCGGCCTCGATAGCCTGAACCGCGCGGTTTTCGCCGCTGGATTCGCCGAGCGCCATGAGGGCGGTGCCGGCCTGGGTCATTATGGCGCGCACGTCGTTGAAGTCGAGGTTGATGAGTCCGGGCTGGGTTATGAGGTCGGAGATGCCCTGGATGGCCTGGCGCAGAACGTCATCGGCGAGCCGGAAGGCGTCGGTGATGGGCATCTTCTTGTCGGCGATTTGCAAAATCTTGTCATTCGGAATCGTAATCAACGTATCGACGCGGCTGTGGAGTTGCTCTAGTCCTTCGTCGGCGACGCGCGCGCGCGTCGACCCTTCGAATTCGAAGGGTCTGGTGACCACGGCCACGGCAAGCGCGCCCTGATCCTGGGCGAGCTCGGCGATAACCGGCGCACCGCCGGTGCCGGTGCCACCTCCCATGCCGGTTGCGATGAAGACCATGTCGGCCCCGGTGAGAGCCTCGGAGATTTCCTCAATGTTCTCCTCGGCGGCCTTCTGACCGAGACTGGGGTCGCCGCCCGAGCCGAGGCCCTTGGTGGCCTTGTCGCCGATGCGGATGCGGGTTGGCGCCAGCGATCGCATGAGCGCCTGCGCGTCGGTGTTGACGGTTATGAATTCGAGACCGGCGATGTTGGAGCGAATCATGCGATCGACGGCGTTGCCGCCGCCGCCGCCGACTCCGATGACCTTGATGGCGGCAAACGTCTCCATGCCGGGCTGGGGCGCTGTACCTGTACCGGTTTCCTGGCGAGCGCGTCCGGAAGTCGTCAGGCGGGTGACTTTGTTGCCGCCGCGCGTTTCCTCAGCCATGATCCTCATCGACCTTTCTCTGGAAATCCCGGACGTTTAAGGTGAATTTCCGGCGCGAGATCTGACCCCGCCGGAGCAATGCAGACAGAGCGCCTGTAAATAGGCAGTTTGCATAATACGTCAAGTACAGGTAGCAACGATAGTTACGACTCCGTTTCCCATCTGGGCTTGGGCGAAAGCAGCGTGCGAAATCGCGCCTGGGCGCGGGCGACCAGCGCGTTCAACCCGGTTGGCTCAAGCTCCGCCCAGCCCCGGGTTGTGCGTGTCTTGAGTCCGGCCAGGATCAGTCCTATGCCCGTTGAGAACTCTGGCTGCCGTATCTCCTCGTTCAGCCCGTAGAAGGCGGGGGGGCGTCCCAGCCCGGCGCGGGTGTTCATGATTTGAGCGGCCAGCTTGGTCAATCCTTGAATCTGCGATCCGCCGCCGGTGAGAACCACACCGGCAGGGAGAAGGTTGTAGTAACCGCTGCGCACGATGGCGTCTTTTGCCATAACGAGAATCTCTTCCATGCGGGCCTCGACCACTTCGGCGAGGTCGCGACGCATGATCTCGATCGGCGCGCCCCGGTCGAATCCAGGCGCCTCGATTACGGAGTCGTCTTCGGCCGCGGAAGGGTTCACGCGGCTGTTGTGAATCTTCAAGTCCTCGGCAACGGCCCGCGGCAGGCCGAGTCCGCGGGAGATGTCGGAGGTGACCATCTCGCCGCCGATGTCGATGACGGAGATGTGCCAGCAGGCCTCGTCGAAAAAGACGGCAACGTCGGTGGTGCCGCCGCCGATATCGATCAAGGCCACGCCGTCGCGGCGCTGTTCGGGCGTAAGACAGGCTTCGGCCGAGGCGAGCGGCTGGAGGATGCGGCCTTCGAGTCCGATTCGCGCGAGATCGACGCACTGTTCGAGATTGCGCATTGAATTCGCGGCCCCGGTCACGACGTGAGCTTCGACTTCCAGCGACCGGCCCGCGAGACCGCGGGGATCGGAGATGCCGGTCATCGAGTCGACGGTGAACGTCTTGGGAATCACCGCGACGATCTCGCGGTGTTCCGGCAGCGGCACCGACGCCGCGGTGCGGACGACGGCGTTGATGTGGTGAGGGTAGATACGGCTTTCGTTGCTTCGAAGCAGAAGCTGGGCGCGCTCGCCGTGAGATTCAAGATGGCCTCCGGCGACTCCGATATGGACCTTTTCGAGCCTTACGCCGGCGGCGCGCTCGGCCCTGAGAGCGGCCTCGTCGATAGCTTCGCTGGTCAGCGTGATGTCGATCACCTGACCGCCGCGAAGGCCCCGGGAGGGCGCGGTCCCGATACCGAGAATGTGGAGCTGCGATTCTCGATAAAGCTCCCCGATAACGACGGCCGTCTTGGTTGTCCCAACATCGAGGCCGACGACGATATCTCTCCTTGGCATCAGATGCTTCCTCCGGCGGGGACGGCCCGTTTGGCGCGGGCGAGGACGGTAAATGTAGACATGCTTTCAGCGATCACGAATCTGGTAGGTAGGCCGGTCGAGCGGGCGCAGGTCGATTCGACGGGCCTGTTCGCCCTGACGCGCGACATCGTCGAGAACGGCTTTGAGCGCGATGAGTTTGGCGGTCAGGTGTTCGGGCGGACCGAATATGATCTCGCGCTCGGCGGTGTCGCGTATTACGAGTCCGCCGGTGGCGGAATAGGCGATCGACGAGGGATGAACGCCCATTACGGGCAGATTCCTGTTGAGCTTGTAGGCCATTTCGACGGCGTCGGGGTTTACCTGCTGCCCGACCCTGGCGGGTTCGCCTCCGATCTGCTGAATTGTCAGGGGCAGGGAGCTGTCCGAGCCTTCCGCCAGTAGAACCGCGCCCTTGCCGACAAGGTAGGTAGTCCCGTTCACCTGCCAGTTGGCGACCGGCCGCCGGTAGGTGACCAAGACTCGCAACTCACCGTCGATGCCTGCTTCCACGCTGGCCCATTGGACGGCGGGGTCGGATTCGATCTGTTCGGCGACTTTGGCCGTATCGAGCCGAAATACGTTTTCCCCGTTGATCCAACCCAGGCGCGACAGCATTTCGGTTTTGTTGAGGAGCGCCGGAGAGGAGTCCGGGTCGTGCACGAGAACCATTCGGTCGATGCGAAAGGTTGGCGAAGTTAACATCCATGCAAGCAGGGTCAGGCACGCGACGGCAAAGCCCGCGGCTACCCATTTCGAGCCGTGCCGAAGCATGAAATCGGTGATCACAGGTCTTCCTCGAAACCTTCGCCGGCAAGGCGTACTTCAAGCTCGAGATCGACGTCGAAGCGTTCTCGCACGGCGGCTTGGGCTTCCGTGATCAGCGCCCATACGTCCGCCGCCGCCGCTCCGCCTTCGTTGACTATGAAATTGGCGTGTTTGGCCGAAATCATCGCCTTGCCGCGCTTGCGTCCCTTGAGGCCGGCGTGGTCGATTAGCCGTCCGGCGTAGTCGCCCGGCGGGTTCTTGAAAACAGATCCGGCGCTTCGGGAGGCGGGCTGGGTGTCGCGGCGGCGGCGCGAGAGGTCGGTGATGCGGCGTCTGGAGGTTTCCGGGTCGCCGCTTTGACAGCGAAGCACGGCTCCGACGACAACCGGATTTCCCGCCACGTCGCGAAGTTTGCTGTATCTGTAACCGAACCCGAGCGACTGATGGTCCAGAGTGGTCACGTCTCCGGCGATCCAGACATCCGCCGATTCGAGGACATCGGCCATTTCGGTTCCGAAGCAGCCGGCGTTTCCAGAGACCGAGCCGCCGACGGTTCCGGGTATGCCGACGCCGAATTCCAGTCCGGCGTAGCCGCGGCTGGCGCACCAGTGCGCCAGCCGTCCCATGAGAACGCCTGAATCGACTTGTACTCGGCCGTCATCGAGATCGCGGATTTGACGGCAGGCGTTGTGGATTACGAGGCCGCGCACGCCATTGTCGCCGACGAGCAGGTTCGAGCCTTCGCCGATGACAAGCACCGGAAGGTCGAGGCGGCGGGCATGGCGCAGTATTGCGGTTAAGGTCTCGACGTCGCTGACTTCCACGTAGTGCTCGGCCGGACCGCCCACGCCGAGATAGGTATGCGCGGAAAGCGGTTGCCGGCGTTTGAGTTCGAGTTCGAAAGGCCATTCGATGGCGGGAGACGCGGCCATCGTTATCACCTCTGGAGCCAGTCCGCGACGGATCGGCTGAGTGAATTGACGTCGCCGGCGCCCATTATGAGGATGAGGTCGCCGTCCTGGGCGGAATCCTGAATCTCGCGCAGACAGCCGCCGAGGGTCGGCTGGAAGGTCGTGGCGTCTCCGCCTATCGCGTTGGCCAGATCGAGGCCTGATATCCCGGAATCGCCCTCGCGTCCGCTTGGAGAGAAGATTTCGGCGATGGTTACGCGATCGGCGCCGTCGAACGATCTGGCGAAGTCTTCCAGGAAGTCCTCGGTCCTGCCGCGGAGGTGCGGCTGGAAAACGACCCAAAGCCGCTTGGGACCGATGTTGCGGGCGGCCTGGACGGAGACGCGCACCTCGGTCGGGTGGTGGGAATATTCTTCGACGATCGAAATACCACGCGCCCGCGCGACTAGCTGAAACCGCCGGTCGACTCCCGAAAACTCGCCGAGCCTCCGCGCCGACGCCTCGGTTGCAACGCCGAGTTCTTTTGCGGCGGCAATGGCCGCGAGCGCGTTGTAGGCGTTGTGAAGTCCTGGCACCGCAAGCTGGACGCCGGCTCCGGCGCCGTCGGGTCCGACGACCGTGAATTCGGAGCCCCATCCAGCGGGTCGGTAGTCGTCGATTTTCCAATCGCCGCCGTCGCCGATCCAGACGACTGAGCAGGAAGCCGCGGCCGCTACGGACTTCGCCAGCGGCCCTGCATTGCGGATGAACAAGATTCCACCTTCGCGGACTCTGCCAGCAAAGGCGCGGTAGGCGTCGACCATGTTCTCGACCGAGCCGAAGTAGTCGAGATGGTCCGGTTCGACGTAAGTGACCAGCGCGAGGTCGGGGGTGTATTCGAGGAACGCGCTGTCGTATTCGTCGGCTTCGACGACCAGGTGCTCGCCCTGGCCCCAGCGGGCGTTTCCGCCGAGATCGCGCGAATCGGCGCCAATCAGGTAGCCGGGAGAGAGTCCGGACCGGTCGAGAATAAGAGCGATCATGGCGGTTGTGGTGGTCTTGCCGTGAGTTCCGGCCACGGCTACGCCGGACTTTGCGTCCATGAGGCGTCCGACGATTTCGGCGCGGCGCAGGATGGGAACGTCCAGCTCCGCCGCCCGGCGCAGCTCCGGATTATCGGACCGGATCGCCGCCGAGAAAATGACCGCGTCGGCGTCTTCCACGTTGGCGGAATCGTGGCCGATGGCGACCTCCGCGCCGGACTCGATCAGCCGGTCGGTATAGCTCGATGGCGAGATGTCGGAACCGGATACGCGGTAGCCCCGCTCCAGGAGGACGTGCGCGATTCCGCTGAGTGCCATTCCGCCGATTCCGATCAGGTGTACTCGCCGCGCGGCGGTTGAAACAGGGGGTCCGAACAGATTTAACGAGGGCTGACGGGTCTCTTGATCCAAGATCATGCGTCCCCTCGAGTTGCGATCTGGATCAGCCGTTCGGCGATCGATTCCGCCGCCCCGGGGTTTCCCAGGCCCGCCGCGGCGGCGGCCATGTTTTGCAGGCGGTCACGTCCGGAGAGCAGCTCGCGGGCGGCGTTCAGGAGCGTTTGGCCGCTGAGGTCGGTTTCACTCAACACGACCGCGGCGCCGGCGTCGGACATTCTTTGGGCGTTCGCGCGCTGGTGGCCCCCGGCGAAGAGACCCGGTATGAGAATCGAGGGAAGGCCCACGGCGGCCAGCTCGTGAGTGGAGCCGCCGGCGCGGGCCACGGCCAGATCGGAGGCGGCCATCACATCGGCCATTCCGCGCTTGAGATAGGCAATAGGATAGTAGCGGTCGCTCAGGCTGTCGGCAAGCCGCAGCTTTCTGGCTTGATATGTCGATATGTGGGCGGGGCCGGTCAGATGAACTATTGCGGCCAGCCCGAGCAAGGACTCGAGGGCGGAGCCGACGGCTTCGTTAATAACGCCGGCGCCCTGACTGCCGCCGACGACCAGAATCAGGGAGCGGCCGGCGGGAATGCCCAGCCGGCGGCGGGCGCGGCTGGCGTCGGGATCGTCGAATTCGGACCGCAGCGGCAGGCCGGTTACGCGCACGTCGGCGCGGGGGAATGCGCGCCGCGCCTGTTCGGTGGCGACGGCGACGTTCCCGGAAAATCTGCCGATAATCCTGGCCGCGCGGCCCGGGCTGGCGTCGACCGCGATCAGAATCTGCGGCACGTTGCGAAGCAGACAAGCCGCCGCGCCGGGCACGGACGCGTAGGCGCCGGTGGCGAGAGCGGCGTTCGGTCGAAATTCGCTCACTTTTCTTAATGCCGTAATGATGGCCAGGCTCATTCGCAAGCAATTCAAGGGCAACCGGAAATGCGCGCCCGTCAGCGCGGCCGCGGCGGTGGGCTGAAAGGCGTAGCCGGCGGATTCGAATAATTCGCGGTCGGTTGGCGAGCTGCCGCCGATGGCGAGCACCGACAGCCCGGGGCGCAGTCTTCCGAGGGCCTCGGCCACCGATACCGCGGGAAGTATGTGCCCCGCCGTTCCGCCGCCGTTGATGAGAAGCCTCATGTTGATTTGTGCAATCCCGCGGATCTCGCGATGTTGATCAGGATGCCCATCATGGCAAGCGAAACGATGAGCGAGGTGCCGCCGTTGCTTACGAAGGGAAGCGGGATGCCGGTGACCGGGTACAAGCCAACTACCACGCCCATGTTTAGGAAGGCCTGGGTGGATAGCTGAAAAGCTATTCCGGCGGCTACGCATCTGCCGAATCTATCGGGCGCAAGCGAGGCTATCCACAATCCGCGAGCGAGAATCGCCAGGAACATCAGCAGGATCAAGCAGGTCCCAACGAGGCCGACTTCTTCGCCAATCACCGCGAACACCGAATCGGTATTGGCCGCCGGAAGGTACGAGTACTTGGCGGTTCCCAGTCCCAGCCCCTTGCCGGTGACGCCGCCCGATCCGAGGGCCAGCAGCGCCTGCATTGACTGATATCCGGAGTCGAGAGGATTCGCGTCTAGTCCGACGAAGGCGCGCAGCCGGGTCAACTGGTAGGGATTGAAGGCGATGGAAATGGCCGCCAGCCCTGCTCCGAAGGGTATGACCGACAGAAGATGCCAGGCCTTGACGCCGGCGGTGAGCGCCACGGCGCCGGCGGTCATGCATACGAGGAGCGCGGTTCCGAGATCGGGCTCGAGAACGATGAGCAGAACTGGCACGCCGACGATTCCCGCGCCCACCGCGAACCAGCGAAACTGGTTGAGTTTTGGCCCCAATGCGACGGCCCAATAAGAAAGGTGGATGATGATCGCGGGCTTGACGAGCTCGCTGGGTTGAAAGCTGAAGCCTGGCAGTTCAAGCCAGCGTTTCGGCGCCCCTTCGGCGACGACGCCGGGCAGGAGGATCAGTGCGAGCAAGCCGATCACGATCAAATAAGCGATCCAGCTACGATGTCCGAGCCGGCGGTAGTCGATCTGGGAGAAGATGAGCGCGACGGCGATTCCGATCAAGGCGATAGCCAGATGCCGGACGGTGGACGCCGCGAAAGGGCCGGTGTCCTGGTAAGCCGCCGGCATGGAAGCGGACGTCACCGCGACCACGCCGATGAGCGGCAGCAAGACCGTGAGAATGAGGAGAACAGGGTCCAAAGCCGGCCAGGAGAGGACGCCTTCCTCGAGAAACCTGAACCTTCGCGTTACGCGCGCGCTCAACTGGCGCGTCCCGGCCGAATGCGCAGGTGCGAGAAGATCTGGTCCACCAGGGAGTGGAACACCGGCGAGGCGACCGCCGAACCCCACGTCCCTCTCTGCGGCCGGTCGATCTTCACCATGATGAGGACTCTGGGCGCTTCGGTCGGCCCAAACCCGATATAGGAAGCGATTGTCTGCTCGGGCAGAATACCGCCTCTGTCGGGGATCTCGGCGGTGCCCGTTTTGCCCACGGTCGAGTATTTTTCACTGAGCGCCAGATTGGTCGAAACCGCGTGCTCGGCCTCGTACATTATCCTCATCAGAACTTTGGCGGTGTCGGGGCGCACGACCTGGGTGATGGTTTCGGGTTCGTTCTCGACGGTCTGACCCGACGGGTAGGTTTGGCGTTTGACGACGCGGGGCTTGACCAGCTTTCCACCGTTGGCTATCGCTCCGAAAGCGGCGGCTATCTGGAGCGGCGTGACGGAAATGCTTTGCCCGAACGAGTTTGCGGCCAGGTCGGATGGGTACCACTCCGGGTCTCCGCGCGCCTTGAGAAACCCCGACACTTCTCCAGCCAGATCGACGCCCGTGTCTCGCCCAAAACCGAAGGCCCGGATGTATGCATAGAACTTGTCGGCTCCCAAGCGATCGGCAACGTAAAGCGCCCCGGTGTTGGAGGAGTTGGCGAGAACGCTGGTCATCGTCTGGTTGGGATAGGTCTGTTCGTTCCAGTTCCTGAATTCAAGTCCCCAGTATTCGTATTTGCCTGGCAGATTGTGCGTCGATCGCGGACTTATGACTCCGGCATCCAGCCCAGCGGCCATCGTCATGATTTTGAATGTCGATCCAGGATCGAACACCAGTGAAATCGCGGGGTTGAGGAAGTTAGGTCCGATGAAGGCGTACTCGTCGAGCCTGGCGGGATTGAACGTTGGCCGGTTGGCCATGGCGAGGATGTCGCCGTTTCTCGGATCGGTGATGAGAATGGTCCCGCCGCTGCCGCCGAATCTGGCAAGCGCCCCTTCGAGTTCCCGCTCGGCGAGGTATTGAATCCGCCGGTCGATTGTCAACGTCAGGTTGACGCCGGCTTGCGGGGGCAGCGGATCGTATCTGCCGACGGGGATGTTTCTTCCCAGCGGGTCCTGATCGCGTATAAGAAAGCCGGGTTTGCCGGTGAGATCCTGATCGTAGAACGCTTCCACGCCCGCCTGTCCGATACCTTTTCCGTTGACGAACCCCACTACGTGCGAGGCGAGCGCGCCGTTGGGGTAGACGCGTCTGGACGCCGGTTCCAGGGTGATGCCGGGCAATTCGCCGCTCTCCATACCCTGTCTTATCAGTTCGCCGCGGTCGGGCTGAACGGCATCGGCGAGCACGGCATACCTTCTGGATGGATCGCCGACCTTGAGCATTATTGGATCGGGGTCGCCGCCGAGAATTTTCGAGAGGCGGCCAACGATGGCGCTGGCGTCGAATCCGGCCATAACGTCGGGCGCGGCTATTACCTTGTGAACGGGCTGGCTGAGCGCCATGACGGCGCCGTCCGAGCTCCCGATTTCGCCCCGCCGGGCGGTGAGCAGCTCCTCGCTGCGTTGTTGCAAGCTGGCGTTGGCGGCGAGGCTGGCGGATTCGGTTACTTGCCACTTGACGAGTCGCTGACCGATCAGCGCGGCCATGGCGGTCCCGCCAAGCGCCAGCAACACGAGGCGTCTGGGGTGACCGGGCTCGCGCTCGCCGGGGCTGCCTTCGCCAGGTTCAGTCAACGGAACCGCCGGCAGTCGCGCGGGGAGAGGCCTGGTGGATGATCTCGTTGAGCCGGATCAGCACCCTTTCGAACCAGCGCGGCTCAATCAACCGTACCGGTTCGGGCCAGGCCGGGTCCGAAAGATCGATGCCATCGGGCAACTCTGGCATGGGCACAGTGCTATAGCGGTCGATTGCGACCATGTCGAGGTCCAGGAGCGCGGTTCGTTCGATTGTGGAGAGATCGTGGAACTCGGCCAGCTCGACGCGCAGAGCCTCTTGTTTGAACAGCTCGACCGCGAGCGTTTCTTGCAGCTGGGTTGTTTTGGCCCCCATCTGGACCAGCGACTGGATTTGCAGCACGTACAGGAGCGCCAGAACAAAAGCGCCAATTAGCGCGGCCAGCAGCAGCCTGGCGGGACGGAGTCCCACCAGAAGGTCGACGCCCGATGCGGTGCGCCTGGCGGTGGCGGGGACACGAATTGGAAGTCCGGCGAGCGCCACGACTCAGGCCAGGATCTCGGCGGCGCGAAGCCGCGCGCCGCGGCTTCGGGGATTCGATCGAACTTCGTTTTCATCCGGTCGCAGAGGCTTGGGCGTCAGGATTCGAAGAACACCGCGTTGCCGCGCGGCGCGGATGAAGTGTTTTACGATGCGGTCTTCAAGGCTGTGAAATGAGAGGACGACCAAACGGCCTCCGGCGGCGAGAGTCTCGAGCGCGGCCTGGAGTCCCAGGCGGATATTCTCAAGCTCGTCGTTGACATAGATCCGAAGGGCTTGAAACGTGCGGGTGGCCGGATGGATGCGCCCGCGGCTGGGCCTTGCGGCGCGGGCGACGGTTTGCGCGAGGTCGGTGGTCGTTTCAAAAGGCGCCTTGTCACGTCTTGCGACGACGTAGCGGGCGATCCGCCGCGACCGGCGCTCGCCGCCGAACTGATAGATGACGTCGGCCAGCTCTTTTTCGCTCAATCGCGCGATAACGTCTCTAGCCGACAACCCTGACCGCTGGTCGTAGCGCATGTCGAGGGGGCCTTCGGCCCGGAACGAGAAACCGCGCGCGGGGTTGTCTATCTGGGCTGACGAGAAACCGAGGTCCATCAATACGCCCGAAACGTTTGAGAAGTTGGCCGCGCGGGCCGCGTTGGACATGTCGGAGAAGTTGGCGATCTTGAGGGTCACGCGGTCTCCGAATTCATCGAGGCGGGAAGCCGCGCGGGCAATGGCGGACGGGTCGGCGTCGAGACCGAGCAGCCGGCTGTGCGGCTGGCTGGCGCGCATGGTCGCATGGGCATGACCCCCCAGTCCGACGGTTGCATCGATGTAATCCCGGCCTTGTAAAGGCAGCAAGTAGGAAAGTACCTGCCGCGACATTACGGGTTGATGATCAGCCTGCGGATCCTCCATGGAAATCGGGTGCATGTGAGGCGAAGGGGAGGCGCTTCGCCCCACATGTCACGCCCTAAGTTGGGGAAGAGGAATAGCGGCCGGCGCCCTCGAATATCTTCGGCGCGTCGGCGTCTATCGACGCCTTTCGGCTCTGCCACTCCTCGAGTTGCCAAATCTCAATTTTCGTACCCACTCCGACTACGGCCACGTCTTTGCTGATTCCGGCGCCCTGCCGGAGCGCGACCGGAATAGTGATTCGCCCCTGCCGGTCAAACTGACATTCCTCGGCGAGGGCGAAGAACTTTCTCTGAGCGTCGCGGGCGCGCTCGGTCAGGTCGTCGAGTTGCAGCATTCGCTCGACTTGCGTTTGCCACGCTTCGGGAGGGAAGAAGTGCAGACACGTCTCGGCTCCCTCGGTGAGCGTGCCGCCTTCGGGCGTGAGGATTCGGAGCTTGCTTGGAATAGTCAAGCGGCCTTTGGCATCGAGCGTGTGATAAAAGGTGCCTGTAAAAAGCCTCATCATTTCCGTTCGAATCCCTCGGACAATTCCGGATGGTAATCCCCACTGTCTCCCACATTATGACACGTTTGCTGTAAATGACGGGCTAGATTGCAACATATCACCCACTATACGTCAAGTCTGGACGGGATAATGTTTGCGGCCGGCTACCGGCTGGCTTGGAGGTTCGTGGTTGGACGGGCTCACGATGCACGGGGGAGGTGGGGCGTAGATTCTTCACTGACGTTCAGAATGACAGAGGGAGACGTTCGGAATGACAGGGGTGGACGTTTGGAATGACAGAGGGGGGGGGCGCGTTTAGGCGGGCGTAACTAGCTCCATCCGGTAATCAGAGCCATCCGGTAATCAGAGCGACCCGGTCCATTCCCTCGAGATCGGGGAAAATCTCGACGTTAAGGTCGGCTGAACGCAACGAGGCGGCGCTTCGCGCCAGGTCGGCCTGGTCGAAACCGATCTCGATCAACATCGCGCCGCCTGGTCTTATCGCGGCGCTACTAACGAGACGGCGGTACAGCGCGAACCCGTCGGGTCCGCCGTCGAGCGCCAGGCGCGGCTCGAAATCACGTACTTCACGCTGCAAATGCGGTATTTCACCGGTCGGGACGTAAGGCAGGTTTGCGACCAGAAGGTCGGGCGCCGGGGTGGTGGCGGGTTGCAGGTCGGCCACGATGCAGTTCACGGTGGCGGTCAAGCCGTGCGCGCTTGCGTTCTCCGCGGCCACCGCGATGGCTTCGGTCGATATATCGGACGCGATCACCCGCGCCGACGGCAGGAAGCGCGCTATCGCAATGGCCGCCGCCCCGCAGCCGGTCCCGACGTCGACGACCAGCGGATCGTATCGACCGTCCGGACGAAGCTCGCCGCCGCCGATCTCAAGGCCGGCGGACTCGAGCGCCTTTTCGACGAGGGTCTCGGTGGAGGGGCGCGGCGCGAGCACTCGACGGTCCACCTTGAATTCCAGCCCCATGAACTCCCGCTTGCCCAAGACGTAATCGACCGGCTCACCATGGCTCCGTCTTTCGATGAGATCGTGGTAACGCCGGATTTGCCCGTCTGTAAGGAAAGAGTCCCTGTTTACGTGCAGATCGATCCGCGCGACGCCGAGCGCCGCGGCGAGGAGGAGGTCGGCGTCGAGAATGCAGGACTCGACGTTTGCCTTTTTGAGCCGACGGCAACCCCAGGCTCTGGCGGTTGCGCGGCGGGGACGGTTCAGCCTGGGATCAGGCTCCGACGAGGCTAAGCCGCTCGGCCTCGTCGCTTTCGATGAGCGCCTGGACGAGTTCGTCGATCTCTCCATCGAGAAACGCCTCGATGCCGTAGAGCGTTTTGGGAATGCGGTGGTCCGTAACCCTATCTTGCGGGAAGTTGTAGGTGCGCATCTTGGCGCTGCGATCGCCGCCGCCAATCTGTGAGCGCCGTGAGCTCCCGCGGTGGGCCTCCTGTTTTTGCCGCTCCAGGTCCAGCAGCCGCGAGCGCAGGATGGCCATCGCCTTGGCGCGATTCTTGTGCTGCGACTTCTCGTCCTGAATCGACACGATCAGTCCGGTCGGCAGGTGCGTGATGCGAACGGCCGAGTCGGTGGTATTAACGCTCTGACCGCCGTGCCCCGACGATCTGAAGACGTCGACGCGAATGTCGTCGTCGTCGATTTTCACGTCGATTTCGCGAGCCTCGGGCAGCACGACGACCGATGCGGCGGACGTGTGCAGCCGGCCCGACGACTCCGTGACCGGAACGCGCTGAACCCGGTGCACTCCGCTTTCGTGTTTCAGACGCTGATAGGCGCTGTCGCCGCGGATTGCGGCTATCGCCTCTTTGACGCCGCCGAGCTCGGTGAGCGTCTGGCTTAGCAATTCGACCTTCCAACCGGATCTTTCGGCGTGGCGTCCGTACATGCGCAAGAGATCGGCGGCGAAGAGCGCCGCCTCGGTCCCGCCGGCTCCGGCGCGAACCTCCATTATCACGGGACGGTCGTCGTCGGGATCGGTGGGAAGTAGCGAACGCCGCAAGCGGTCTTCCACTTCGGTGATCTGGCGGCGCAGTTCCGGCAGCTCCGCCGCCGCGAGTTCGGCCATCTCCGGGTCGGATGCGTCGGCGGCCAGCTCGACCGTCGATTCGATCTCCGCGTCGAGCTTACGAAGCTCTTGTATCAGGCGAACTTTGGACTCAAGCTCCGAGTATTCCTTGCCGAGTCTGGCAAGCGAGCCAGGCTCCGACGCGACTCTGGGGTCGCTGAGCAGCTTCGCGAGCTCCGCGAATCGCGCTTCGATCGCTTCGTAATGCTCGTTCATGCTCTGATCTCGAATCCGATATTTGCGTGGGCGGGCGGATTTGTTACTTCCTCCGACCGCAGGACCTGCCTCATGGCCACGATGGCTACTTCAACCTGGTCGGGAGTCGGTGTTCTGGTCGTGATCGCCTGAAGCCACAGACCGGGCGCGAGCAGCAGCGTGGCCAGCGGATTGCTGCGGTGCGCCGCCAGAAATCGTATCAACTCGAATGCCAGGCCCGCGATGACCGGAACGAGCAGGATTCGGGAACCGATCCGGATGGGAAGGTCGGGCCGGCCGAGCAGGGCAAAGACCAGAATCGAAAGCAAAACGACGACGAGCAGGAAGTTGGTGCCGCAACGCGGATGCGCCGGACTGTGCCGCATCACTCGCGTGACGGTGAGCTCGTCGCCTGCTTCCAGCGCGTTTACCGTCTTGTGCTCGGCTCCGTGGTACTCGAACGTGCGGCGAATGTCGGGCAGAAGGCCGATGATGGAGAGATAGGCGAGAAGGATGCCGAGGCGAATTACTCCCTCGACGAGATTGCTGACGAAATCCGACCCGATTCCCGCGTCCAGAGTGCGGACGATGAACAGCGGGGCCACGAAGAAAAGCGCGATCCCGAGCACGAGGCCCAATCCAAGCGAGCCCCAGATAAATCCACCGCCCACCGGCTCGGCGGGCGCATCGACGCCGGACTCGTTACCGTTCGCGGGGGCCGGCTCCGCAGTCTCGATCGCGACTTCCGCGGAAAAGGCGAGGGACCTCATTCCCAGGACCAGGATGTCCCACATCGCAGCCGCGCCGCGAAGCACCGGCACTCTTCTGAACGCTCGCGCGAGTCTGCCGGGCGCAATGGACTCGGCTTTCACCACCACATGTCCGGCCGGGTGCCGCACGGCGGTAGCCACGCAGTTGCGGCTTCGCATCATCACGCCATCGAGCACGGCCTGACCGCCATACTTGATGCGCTCTTCCGTGCTGGGCGAATCGGGTTTGGCGGAGTCGCGCGCGCCAGTATTGAGGGTGGTCGTTAGATTTTCCATGAAAATACGCCGAGGTCCACGCGCGACCGCGGTTCGAGAACTACGCTTCGGCCGGCTGGGTCTTTCTCCGCAGGCGGCGGTTGAATCGCTCCACCTGCCCCTGACTGTCTACGAGTCGCTGCGTTCCGGTAAAAAACGGATGGCAGTTCGAGCAGATATCGATGCGCATTTCGGGTTCGGTGGATCTGGTAACGAAGGTATTCCCGCACGAGCAAGTGACCACGCACTCCACGAAATTCGGGTGGATTCCCGGCTTCATGCTTTCTCCCCAAGGGACGCCGCCTGTCAACGGTGGATTTTATCACGCGGAAAGCGTCAACTCCGCGAGCGGTCTTCACCGGTTGGCGAACGGTCCGAGCGCGCCAGCCAGCACAACGTCGCGATCATGAGCAACGCCAGCGCGCCGAGCGCGTACAGTTTTTCCAGTCTCTGAAAATACAGAGCCACAACTCCAAACAGGGCGCCGACGACATAGTAGGCGAGTACGACTTTGCGAGGCGAGAAACCCGCTTTCAGCAGCCGGTGGTGCAGGTGGTCGGTGTCCCGCGCGTGGAACTTGCCGCCGACGCGCAGCCTTCGCGCGATCGTCCAGACTACGTCCAGAATGGGTATGCCGAGCACCAGCAGCGCGGTCGCGATTTTGGCTCCGCCGATGATCGCCAGGACTGCTATCAGATATCCAAGAAGATGCGCGCCGGAATCGCCCATGATGATCGACGCTCTATGAAAATTGAAGGGCAGGAATCCCAACACGGCGCCCACGACGGCGAGACCCATGGTCGCGATGGCATATTGTCCCAAGCGGACGGAGAGCACGGCCAGCACGGCGGCGGCGACTACGGCCACGCCGCCCGCAAGTCCGTCAACGCCATCGACGAAGTTCATGGCGTTCATCATTCCCGCGATCCAGAACAACGTGAACGGGATCGCCACAACCAGCGAAAGGAAGACAATCCCGCCCAGAGGGTTGCTGATCCCGTCGATGCGCACGCCGAACGCGATGGGAACGGCGGCGGCGACGATTTGCCCCAGGAACTTGTCGCGAGGCGACAGACCGCGCAAGTCGTCGACCAGGGTGATGGCAACGACCACGATGGCGCCGACAAGCAAACCGATCGTGGGAGTATCGAGCGGGACGGCGACTATCGTTCCCAGAACGAACGCCACGAGGATCGCCGGTCCGCCGAGCCGCGGGATCGCCTGGGAGTGAATTCTGCCGGGACCGGGCGCGTCAAGCCAGCCGAAACGGTGTCCGGTCCATCGAGCGAGCCACGTGCCGGCAAAGCCCACAGGCAAAGCGACTGCCAGGACCAGCCAGTTCACGTGGGACACGAACCCCTCCCCTTCAAGGGTTGCGGCGCCGGAATTATGTTTAGAAGTATAGGTCTCACCGTTCAGCGTCGAACTGGATGCAGGAACCAGATTACGTATCGATCTGAAGGGTCTTTACGTCTCCGACGAAATCAAGCAAACTCCAGCAGCCGGAGGGGGTAACGGTTTCGGTGTGGCGGGTTACATGGTCTTACCGGCGAACGAGATATTTAGCACTCAAGAGGGGATCGAAATAGAAGGTGAAATTGAAGCGGCGATAGTGATGGCGCCGCCGATATGGGCCATGGCGGGCGGGGCGGGGTGTTCTCATCTAGCCTCTGAACCAGGCCTCCGCGGCGCGCAGGTCGATGACGGCTAACCAGTGCGGCAGTCGATTCGTGGTAAGGTTGCGCATCGTTCGAATCGCCGTGGCGAATGATAGCGATCCACGAAACGGCGGCGATCTTGAGCGCCGGAGCGAGTGGTGCAGCAGATCGCCGCTCATGGAGTGGGACAGCTCACTGGAAAAACGAGGTTTTATTGCCGACACAAGTAGCTCTTGGCCCAAACGAATCGTTTGAAGCCGGTCTGCGCCGTTTTAACAAACGGGTTCAGCAGGACGGCATTCTTGCTGAAGCGCGCAGGCGCAAGCATTTTGAAAAGCCCAGCGTACGCCGGAAGAAGAAAGAAGCCGCCAGAGACCGGAAGGCGCGCAGGGCGGCGCTCAAGGCTTCCAAGGCCCTGAATTCCGAATACGCGTTTTAGCCGGCTCTCCCCATCCCGTCTTCAGGCCGGCGGATTTGATTAACACAAGATAATTACCAATGGGTATATCCGATCGAATCTTTGAAGACCTAAAGCAGGCGATGCGTGATCGCGACGCGGTCCGCGTCGGCGCGCTTCGCTTTATTAGAAGCGATATCCAGAAAGCGGAGAAGGCCAGCCGGGAACCACTGGAGGACTCCGCGATAATCCAGAATCTGGCGACTCAGGCGCGCCGCCGCAGGGAGTCGATAGGCGAGTTCAAGAAGGTGAAGCGAGACGATCTCGTCGCCAAGGAAACCGCAGAGCTTGACATAATCATGTCGTATATGCCGGAGCAGCTAGACCGCGAGGAAATAGCGGACGCGGCGCGGGAGATAATCGCCGACGTGCAGGCAAGCGGTCCTAGCGACATGGGAAAGGTCATGGGCCCGTTGATGGCCCGGCTTCGCGGCAGGGCCGACGGGGCGACGTGTTCCCAGGTCGTGCGTGAGCTGCTCGGCGCATAGCAACCCGGCGTAACATCCACAGCGGAGCTGATATCGACTTGGCGGCGCGGGTGGACGTTCTGTCGGACACACAGGCGCGGCCCGCCGAATCGCTCGTTAAATCCGTCAGCGCCGCTTGCCGCGCGGCGGTCGAGCGAGCCGGGATGGATCGGGATGTCGAGTTCGCGTGTCTGTTGACCGACGGCCCGGCGATGCGCCGGCTCAACCGCCGGTTTCGGTCAATCGATCGTGAAACCGACGTGCTGGCGTTTCCGCGAGACGAGGCCAGTCACGGCGGCGATATCGCCATCGCAATCGACCACGCGCATCTCGCAGCCGAGCGCAACGGCTCAACAATCGAAGCCGAAATAGCCTATCTTGCCGCTCACGCCGCTCTGCATCTGCTGGGGCACGATCACTATTCCGACGACGACTACGAGAGAATGCGCAGTGAGGAAGACGGCGTGCTGGCGATGATCGGCTTCGGGAATCCGCGGCGTTCCGAAGAGATCGACTGACCTCGACCAGGGCGATGACCGAGAAGCTGACGATCAAGTCATTTGCGAAGATCAACCTCGGACTCGAGGTTTCCGGCAAGCGCGCTGACGGGTATCACGAGCTGATATCCGTGATGCAGTCGATAAGCCTGCATGACGTTCTGACGATATCGAAGTCGGCCGACATCGCCGTGGACGGCGATGTCCCGCGAGTCGCGCCCGAGGCCGATCTGATCCGAAAGGCCGCCTGTCTGCTAAGAGAAACCGTGGGCGGGGCGCATGGCGCGCGCCTGACTTTGCGCAAAACGATTCCGATAGGCGCGGGTCTGGGCGGCGGCAGCTCGAACGCCGCCTGTACGCTACTCGGTCTCAATCAACTGTGGGGGGCAGGACTTGACATAAACGAGCTTGCGCCGCTGGCGGCGGAGCTTGGCTCGGACGTGCCGTTTTTCCTTCGGGGAGGAACGGCGCTTGCGAAAGGGCGAGGCCAGCGGGTGTTCATACTCCCCGAACCGCCGCGGCATGAGGTCGTAATCGCAATGCCCGCGCAGTCGCTCGGGACGGTTCGCGTCTACGCCAATGCCAAACCCTGCCATTTCTCGGACGGAACGGCCACGCGCTCGCTGGCTGAGGGGCTCGAAGGTGGTCGGCTCCGCTATTCGCAAATCCGAAACTCGCTTCAGGCTCCGGCTGTCAGCTTGCTTCCGCAGATCGCCGGGCTGACCTCGGAGTTGCGGAGGCTGGGGGCCAGGGCGAGCATTGTGTCGGGCAGCGGAAGCGCGTGTTTTGGATTATTCACCGAGCGGGAACCGGCCCGGCGGGCCGCGGTCGAGCTGGCGGCGATGGGTTACTGGGCGAGGACGTGCGCGTTTGCTGGAGCGTGGAATGGCCTGCCGCCCCGCGCGCAAGGAGATGCGCCGGTCGTGTAATCGCTGGCATTAGAATATGGTTGCCGGTAGAGCGGCATCCGCGGCGACGTGGCCAAGTGGTTAAGGCAGGGGTCTGCAAAACCCTTATCGTCGGTTCGATTCCGACCGTCGCCTCCAGTCAGGCGAACCTTTCTAATCCACCCTGCTCGGCTATCTTCACCCGTCCGGCTTGCTTTCTGGCAACCCTGGCGGGGGGGCGTTGGTTAGCGCCGGTCGGGGAGCCGCGGCTAATTTCAGGCAAAGGCGAGCTCGCGGACGCGCCGCCAGATCCGCGCGGCCATTCGGTCGAAGTCGTCGGCTCCGCGGACGATTGCGACGTTGTCGTCTCCGAAATGCTGATGAAGCCACGCGACCACCGAATTGACGCTGCTCGCATCGGCTGGGGCGTTCGCGTTGCAAGCGTTGACGAGCTTCTCGACGGCGGCGCGAACGGAAGTTCGAGATGGCTGCCGCAGCCGCTCGCGCGCAATCACGGCGCCTTGTTCGATGGCAAATAATTCGACCTCGTCCGGTCCGGGGCCGTGATCGAAGATGATGGCCCTAACCCCGGCGAGTCCTCCCGCGACCGGATTCGGGAAACCGCGAATCCTGCGCAGACGTCTCAGAATCCCGCGCGCCGCGGCTTCGTCGGCGTCGGAAGCCGCGCCGAGAAGCTCGACGGCGGGCTTCGTTCCCCGGAGCAGAAAACACTCCGCCGCGCGGTAGTTGAGCCGAGACTCGACTTCAAACCGCCGTCTTCGGGATGGCATTCGGAAGACCCGGCGCACCGTCGCGGCGAGTCCGCGGGCGGCCGCGGCGGTCCTGTAGGGACCGGCATAGACCGCGCCGTCGTCGGTTATTTCGCTAACGCAGCCGACGACTGGATCGGATTCGCGCCCCAGCCGCACGAACCTGGCCGGAGAACGCCGTCTTAGCTGAACGTTGAACACCGGTTCGAGTTCACGGATTCGCTCGATCTCCAGCAGAGTCGCTGAAAAATCGGAGCCGGTGACCTCGTGGTCGATGGACGCGGTAGCCTCAAGCAGTCCCAGCCATGTCTTTTGAGCGGCTCTGACGCCGGTGAAGTGGCTGCGGACTCGGCGCTGCAGCGATCTGGACTTGCCGACGTACAGCGCGCCGCCGCCGACTTCGCGAAAGACGTACACTCCCGGCAGCGCCGGCAGATTCAGCGAAGCCCATCTCGCCAGCTCGGCCCTGCGTCGGGGCAGCTTGCTACCGCCCGCGCTGATCGCGAACTCCCTGAGGTCGGCAACGGTGGCGAGTCCCTGCCGTTTGGCCAGCTCGGCGAGGCGCCGGAAGAGCCTGGCGGCGTTTCTCGCGTCCGGCAGCGCCCGATGCGCCGCCTCGATCTCTACGCCGAAATGTTCGAGACCGGCCTGTAGACCGCGCTGTTGCAGACTCGGAACGAGCCCGGCCAGAAGCTCCATGGTGTCCAGTCCGTCGCCCGGGAAACGACGCCGTCCAGCCCAAATCGCTTCATGGTTGAGGAACGCCAGGTCGGCGGGCAAATTGTGCGATACGAGAATCGCGCCGCTTGCGAATGCGGCGAATTCGTCCAGGACCGTCTCGACCGGCGGCGCATCGTAGAGCTGCTCAGGCAGGATCCTCGTCATAGCCGATATGAATCGCGGCAGCCGCCGGCCTAGTCTCACCAGCGATGAGTATTCGGCCATCTCGCTCCCGGAGCCGAATCTCACTCCGGCGAGCTCGATGATGCGGTGCCGCCCCGATCTGCCGCCGTTGCTCTCGACGTCGAATACGACGAACTCGGCTTCGTCGATCGGTTTTTGCCCGAGGTCCCAGTCAGCCAGCGAGCAGACGCCGTGATCGTCGATCAGAAAGCGGGCGTCGGGGCCGAGCAGGGCCGATATTTCCCGCACGAGCCGCGCCGGTGGCGGACCGCGGAGCGCGAGCGCGTGCTGGACCACCACGTCCAGCGAGGCGGGTTCGCCCTGGCCGTCGAGATAGGCGTAGGCGGCTTCGGCGACGCTGCTCCGCCGGCCGCCGGCGGGTTCCGGCGAGTCCACCGTTCCCATCAGCGCCGCTTTTCATCGGGCTTTTGACCAAGCGCCACGGAGCCTGCTACGCCGACGATTGCCATAATCAGAGCCCCGAGAAGCACGTAGACGAAGCTTTCGATCTCTATCGCGTCGATGAAGATGCCGGCCAGCCAAAACATGAGCGCCCCCAGCAGGAAGTGCGTAAGTCCCAGCGTGGCGAGCGTGAGCAAGCATCTGATTGGACCGAGCAGCGCGTTGAGTACGGGACGCACGATTGAGTTCAACACGGCCAGCACGGCCGCGAATCCGGCGGCGGTCGACCAGTATTCCGGCGTGCCGCCTGGAGGGAGCGTTACGTGCGGAGCGAGGACCGCCGACACCAGCACTATCCCCAGAAAGCCGGAGGCCCACTGAACGAGTAACCGTCTAAGCATATTCAGCGAAAGTGGACGATGACATGCGGCTGGGGCGGCGGAGCGCGTCTTTCAGGAATTCGCTCCGGCTACGCCCGCACTTCGACCCCGGCGGATTGCTCCAGGGGCTTGATCATCGCCACCATGTCATTGTCGCCCAGTCCCGACGCCTGCCCCTCTCTGGCCATCAGCTCGGCCATCGAACCCACGAGCATTCGAATACCAAGATCGCGCGCCTGCTTCGTTGCCAGGGCGAGGTCCTTCGTCAGCAGATCGAGGCTGAACTGGGCGTCGAAGTCGTTGTTGAGAATCATGGCGCCGATGTTGCGCTCCATCACCTTTCCGCCGGATGAGGAACCCATGAGCACTTTGAAGAGCTGACCCGTGTCGATACCGTATTTCGCCGCCGCGACGAACGCCTCGCAGCAAACCGCCAGAGTTCCGCCCAGAATGATCTGATTGGCGAGCTTGGCGGCCGACCCGCAGCCTGAGAGTCCCATGTGATGGATGGACGTCCCCAGGGTCTCGAGGATCGGTTTGGCGCGCTCGAAGTCCGGCAGATCGCCGCCGACCATGATCGCTAGCGTTGCCGCTTTGGCGCCGGTGGGGCCGCCGCTGACCGGCGCGTCGAGATATCCCACGCTTCGCAATTTCGCGGCGTCGTAGATGCGGCGCGACGTGTCTGGCCCGTTGGTGCTGAAGTCGAGAATGAGAGAATTGGCTGGAGCGGTTTCGATCACGCCGCCGCCGCCGAGAAATATATCCTCGCAAACGTCGGGCGTGAGCAGGCAGGCCATCGTCACTTCGCAGACCGCGGCGAGCTCTGCTGGCGACGCGGCCCGCTCGGCCCCGCTCGCAACGAGTTCATCCGCTTTCGACGCCGTGCGGTTGTAGACCACAACGTCGTAGCCGCCGGCCAGTAGATTGGCGGCCATCGGAAAGCCCATGTGCCCCAGACCAATAAATCCAACCTTCATCCGTTCAAACCTCCAAATCCGGGCGAGATGACAAGAACCGAGTGCGGAACGCCGCGCGACGCCGGCAATACGCGGCGAACCGGGCGCTCGACAGTCCGCGGCCCGTCAGATCGCCGCCTTGCCGCCAGACCGCGACATCTTGACCGATCCCGCCCCGAACGTCGCTTCGAGCCGGTCGGCCAGCTCGCCGCCGGCGGCGACGCGGCGCGGCCAGCGCAACCGCGCATTCTCACCGCCGCCTTCAATCACCAGTTGCAATTCCGTTTCACCCGGAAACCGGGCCGAAGTCCGATCCAGAACCTCGAGCAGGTTCGTGTCGCGATCCGCGTCGCCGGTCCTGGTAAGCGTGACGATAACGACATCGACAGCCGCGGACCCGTTCGTCTGGCCGTCTTCCACTGAGGCCGCATCGGGGGGCGGCAGGGCGGGGGGTGCTGAGTCGTCGGGTGTTTCACGAGGCGGCTGCGGCGCCGCGCCGCTGACTTCAGGCTCGACAACTCCAGCCGGCGCGTCTTCGTCGGGTTGACGTTCCGCCGCGCCGTTAACGCTGTAATCGACCGAGAACCCGCGAATCGATCCGCCGTTTCCGACAAGCAATCTGGATTCACGGTCGTCGGCTTCGATCTCGCCTGAAGCTATAACGACGCTTCCATCGACGATGTGCTCGCGGTAGTCCTGGAAGGCGCGTGGAAATATGGTCACGCCGATCGAGCCGTCCGGGGCCTGCAGGGTGAACGAGGCCATCTCGGCGCCCTTGCGGGTGGTAAACACGCGGATGGCGCCGACCTGACCGCCGAGCGTGACTCCGGTCTGGCCGTTGTGCGCTTCGCCGATCTCTCCCGGCGAGAACGAAATGGCCCTTCGCAGCTCCCCCCACACGCGGTCGATTTCGCCGCGCGTGAATGCGAAACCGAGCAATTCAATCTCCCAAAGCCGCTTTTGCGGCTCGGCGGCCGGTTCCACGTTGGGGAGCGGCGGCGGCTCGGCTTTTCCGACCAGCAGCGTGTCGAACAACGTGGCGTGACCGAGCAGTCCCTCGCGTTCGAGTTTGTTTGCCCGCTCCATCGTGGGGGCGAGCGCCTGGAGAAGCGCGTTGCGGTCGCCCAGTTCGTCGAACGCGCCGGCTTTTATGAGGCTTTCCAGGGCCCTTCGGTTGAGCGTTCGCAGATCGACGCGCTCGCAAAAGTCTTGCAATGAACCGAACGGGCCGTCGCGCCTTGCGGCGACAATGCCTTCTATCGCCCCCCGGCCGACGTTCTTTACGGCGCTCAGTCCGTAAACGATCGCCTGTCCATCGAGACGGAAGTCAACGTCGCTGCGGGAGATCGAGGGCGGGACCACCTCGATGCCGAAATCGACGCATTCGGCCACGGCCGCGGCCAGTTTGACGGCGTCGCCGCTAGCCGTAATGAACAGGGAGGCCATGTACTCGACCGGATAGTTGGTCTTCAGGTAGGCCGTCCAATAGGCCACGGTGCCGTAGAAGAAAGCGTGTGCCTTGTTGAACCCGTAACCGCCGAAAGGCTCGACAAGGTCATAGATGCTGCGAGCAACGTCCAGCGTGATTTCTCTGGCAACCGCGCCTTGGATGAACTTTTCGCGCTGGATCTTGAGTTCCTTGGGGATTTTCTTTCCCAACGCCTTGCGCATGACGTCGATTTCCGGCCAGCTAAATCCGGCCAAATCGCGCGCCGCGACCAGCACCTGGTCCTGGTAGACCATGACGCCATGGGTTTCCCGCAGAATCGGCTCCAGTTTCGGATGAAGGTATCTGACCTTCGACGCGTCCCGCTTGGCCTCGATAAATGACTCGATGTTCGCCATCGGGCCGGGCCGGTAAAGGGACACCATCGCGGCCAGGTCGTCGACAGAAGTGGGTTTGAGCTGGGTGAGATATCTCGTCATGCCGCTGCTTTCGAGCTGGAACAGCCCCACCGTCCGCC
Organism: Chloroflexota bacterium; assembly: GCA_965263025.1. Taxonomy (GTDB): domain Bacteria; phylum Chloroflexota; class UBA11872; order UBA11872; family VXNJ01; genus JAPOVO01. Next base: position 3,037,698 of record OZ253578.1, read on the forward strand.
CGCTGGCAAGCAGGTCGAACGTGGCGGTGTCGTCGAACGGAATGCCGGCCGGCTCGAGATCGATCCCCCGGTTTTCGCGAACGAAATCGAGCGCCGTCGAGATAGTCCTGAAAGTCGCCAATCCGAGGAAGTCCATCCTCATGAACCCGATCTGCTCGAGCGTTCCGAACTTGAACTGCGCCACTGGATCGCCGCTCGTGCCGGACCGCATCAACGGCACGTGCTCGACGATGGGAACGTTTGCGACGACCACGCCGGCGGCGTGCACCGACGCATTTCGCGCCACGCCTTCAAGCTGCCGCGCGGTGTCGATCAGTTTTCGGATCGACTCGTCCGAATCGTAGCGATCGCGCAGAGTTCCCACGACGTCGAGCGCCCGCTGGATATCGAATGGGTCGACGGCGCTGAACGGAATCACCTTGGCGATCTCGTCGACCGTGTCGTAGGGCATATTGAGCGCGCGGCCAACATCCCGAATCGCCTGCCGGGCCGCCATCGTGCCGAACGTCGCTATTTGGGCTACGTGGTCCCGACCGTATTTCCGGGCGACGTAGTCGATGACGACTTCGCGCCCGTCGTCAGGGAAGTCCATGTCGATGTCGGGCGGCTGTCCGCGCCGGCCCTCGTTGAGAAACCGCTCGAACGGGATGTTGCGTGCCAGCGGATCGATATTCGATATGTAAAGCGTGTAGGCCACGAGGCTTCCACCGACCGACCCGCGCGGACCGGCGAGCATCTTGCGCTCGCGGGCGAACCTGAAGATGTCGGCATGAATAAGGAAATAGGCGGAAAACCCCAGGTCCTGAATGATGCCGAGCTCGCGATTGAGTCTTGCCGCGTAACGGTCGGCAGAGTCTGAAATACGCTCCCGAAGTCCCGCAAATGCGGTATTCCGCAGGTGCGAGTCTTCAGTTTCTCCCGCCGGTATCTCGATTTTCGGCAGGGAGATCCGCCCGAAGTCCAGCTCCAGGTTGCATCGCTCGGCGATTGCCAGCGTGTTCAGGGCGGCCTCCGGATAATCGGCAAACGCCTCGATCATCTCCTCGGGCCCGCGCAGATGGTAGGCGCCCTCCATCTTCATTCGGTTGGGAGCGTCCATGGTCGAGTTGGTGCCGATGCAAAGAAGCACTTCGTGCGCGTAGGCGTCCTCCTGGCGCAGGTAGTGCACGTCGTTTGTGCCGACCAGCCCTAATCCAAGATCGCGGGCCACGCTTGCGAGCGTCTGGTTGAGCTCGGCCTGACGGGGCCTCAAGTGATTCTGAATCTCGATGAAATAGTTGTCTTTTCCGAAGACTTCGGCATACCAGGCGGCGCGTTCGCGGGCGTCGTCCGGGTTTCCGTCGAGCACCGAGCGGGGCACTTCGCCCGATTCGCATCCCGACAGGCAAATCAGGCCGGCGGAGTGCTCCGCCAGCAGCTCCCGGTCGATCCGGGGGCGGTAGTAGAAGCCTTCGAGCTGGGCCTTGGTGGCGAGCTGCAGGAGATTTCGATATCCGGCCTCGTTGGCCGCAAGCACCGTAAGGTGCCTGGAAGTCATATCGAGTTTGCGGTCGCGGTCGTGGCGGGTGCGGGACGCTACGTAAAACTCGCATCCGACTATCGGCTTTACACCCTCGTCGCGCGCCGCCATGTAGAAGTCCATGGCGCCGTGCATGGCGCCGTGGTCGGTGATCGCGATCGAGTCCATCCCCAGTTCTTTGGTCCGGCGAATGAGGTCGGGGATTTTGCACAGCCCGTCCAGGAGACTGAACTCGCTGTGGACGTGAAGATGAGCGAAGCTCTGGGCGTGGACGCTAGACATCAGCCCGATTCTAGGTCGCGCGGCTATCGCAGACAAACAGCCTGGACGGCTGATCGAGAACTAAAATGGCCGGTCTGATCGAAAGTCGATCATGCGATTCGGGAAGGCGGCTGTCGAAGCGGCCTGTTATGGGAATGACTTGGCGATCGAATCCGCTGACCGCCGGGGCGCGGCGGGCTATCATAAGCGGCGACGGGGACAGGCAATCGGTATCTATTCGAGTTGTTAACTCAAGTGAGTGACGAGGGTTAGTTTGGACGGAACATTCATCGTAATCCTCGTGGTCATTGCGATCGCGGTGATTCTGCTGCCCCGAATCTTGCCGCCGCGCGGCCCGAGCTGCAATCGATGCGACGGCACGGGCTTCGTAAACGAACGCTGGCCGGACCCATCGAAACCGGGCGGCTGGCACGAACTCGAAGGGCAGTGCCCCAAGTGCAAAGGCAAGGGCAAGCTCAGATCGTGACCCGCGCGCGGGTCGGCGAAAGCGACTAGTCTCCGGGCGTCCTGATCACGGACCCGATTTTCGTCGGCCTCGACGCCGGCACCAGCTCGGTCAAGGCTTCGGCCTATACCGCCGCCGGACGGCTTATCGCGGCGAGAACGGCTGATCTAAAGCTCCTTCAACCCGAATCAGGCGCGGCCGAACAGGATCCCGGCGAGCTCGTCGATCGGGCCCTCGGCTGTCTGGCGGGCTGCGTCCGTGACGTTCGCGGCGCGGGGCATTCGGAGATCGCGGCCGTCGCGCTCAGTTCGATTCTTGGTTCGGTAATTCCGCTGTCCGCGGATGGATCACCGCTGGGCAACGCGCTGACGTGGGCCGACCTGCGCTGCTCGGCAGACGCCCGCGACGCGAAATCGGCGCTTGACGAGGACGGTCTGTATCGGGACACCGGATGCCAGATCCATTCGTTCTACGTTGGGCCGAAGATTGCCTGGCTTCGCCGCTGCCGGCCGTCGGTTTTTCGCGACGCGGTGCATTTCGTACCGACAAAGGCGTATCTGGTTAAACGCCTGACGGGAGAAATGCTGATCGACCGTTCGGTAGCTTCCGGTTCGGGTTTGCTGCGGCTGGACGGTCCGGTCTGGAATTCCGACTGGCAGTCGTACCTGGACCTGAAACCGGCCAGGCTGGGTGAGGTTGTGGAACCCTTCACAACCCTGAAGTTGCTTCCCGAAGTCAGCCGCGGCGTTGGGCTGCCTTCGGGTACGCCGCTCGTTATCGGCGGCTCCGACGGCACGCTCTCAAGCCTAGGCGTCGGAGCGCTGCAACCTGGTCAATACGCCGCGATGCTCGCGACCAGCGGCGCGTTTCGGACCGTGCGCGCGCGGCACGTCTTGCATCCCCGGAACAAGACCTGGGCTTACTATCTGGCCGACGGACTCTGGGTATGCGGCACGGCGGTCAGCAGCGGCGGGATCGTGTATCGATGGGTTCGCGACACTTTGTTCCGCGATGAATCGTCCGCGTTGATGGCGTCGGGAGGCGACGGCTACGACGTGGTCAACGCCGCCGCCGCATCCGTTCCGCGAGGTGCGGGAGGTCTGCTTATGCTTCCTTACCTCTCGGGCGAGCGGTCGCCAAACTGGAACGTCGATTCGCGCGGGATACTGGCGGGACTGAATCTGAGCCACGATCGACGCCATATCGCCCGGGCGGCGATGGAGGGGATATCCATTCACTTCGCGCAGGCCGCGGCCGCGCTTATGGAAGTGTGCGGTCCGCCCGCCGAAGTCAGGGCCACGGGCGGCTTCCGCAAGTCGGACCTCTGGACGCAGACGATGGCCGACGCGCTCGGCTGCAAACTCTCCCTGCCGCCGAACGTCGACGCGTCGTGTCTGGGCGCGGCGCTCATCGCCATGCGCGCAAGCGGCGTCTTCGAGTCACTTTTCGACGCCGCCAAGCTCGTCCCCATCGAAGGCGAGGTCGTTCCCGACCTGGCCGGTGTGAAACAATACGCGGACCTGTCCGGTCTCCAGCAAAAGGTTTACGAATCATTGCGGCCAGCCTTCGGCGATATCGCCTCGACGGCAAATAGTGGCGATTAGCTCCCGCGCCCGCGGTCTCCTGCGAGTAGCCGGATCGTCCGATCTCAGGAGCCTGATGGTCGCCTCGGTGCTGTTCTATCTGGGGTTCTCGGTTTACAACACCGTATTCATCAATTTCGTGGCCGAGGAGATCGGCATAAGCGCGACCGAACTGGGTGTTCTCGAATCGGTGCGCGAAGTGCCAGGACTGCTGAGCGTGCTGATCGCGGCGGTGACGATGTGGCTGCTCGAACCCGTGCTCGCCTTTATCGCCCTGGCGGTCATGGCCATAGGGGTCGTCAACTACCTGCACGTAAACGCCGTGTGGTCGCTGGTGCTCTTTTCGCTTGTCTGGAGCGTCGGCTTCCACACCTGGGCCCCGCTGGCGTCGTCGATGGCGCTGAGAATGGGACCCGCTGGCCAAGAGGGCCGGCGGCTCGGGTTGCTGCGTTCCGTAAGCAACGTGGGCGGGCTGGCGGGCATCGGGCTCGTATTCATCATGGTGCGGTTCATGTCGGTGCCGTTTCGGCCAATGTTCGTGCTTGCCGGAGTCGCCATTTTCATCGGCGCGTTTGCGCTGCTTCGCATCAGCCGCATGGAAACCGTCCAGCCCCAGAAGATAGTCTTGCGGCGCGAGTACTGGCTGTTCTACGTGCTCCAGTTTCTGAACGGGACCCGCCGGCACATTTTCATGACGTTCGCGATATTCGCGCTGGTGAGGGTCTATGAGACCAGCCTGGAGACGGTTTCGATTCTCTCGTTCATAAACCAGATAGCCAGCGTGGGCGCGGGTTACGTGGCGGGCAGATTGATCGACCGGCACGGCGAGCGAAAAGTGCTTGCGCTGGGGTTCGCGGCGCTGACGGCCATATTTCTCGGCTATGCCTTTGTGGAGGTCGTCTGGATTCTCTTCGCGCTCTACGTGGTCGACAACGTGATGTTCAGTCTTTCGGTTGGCATAGACACGTACGGGAAGAAGATATTGATAAAGGCGTCGGACCTGCGGCCGACCATGGTCACCGGTCAAACGATGAACCACGTGGCGGCGGTCGTGGTTCCCATTACGGGCGGCTTGTTATGGCAAGCGTACGGCTACTTCGTGCCATTTGTCGCCGGCGCGGCGGTCGCGGCGATTTCGGTCGGCGCAAGTCTTTTGATTTTCCGATCCGGTCCATCCGAGGCCGCGGCCGTCGACACGCCGCGCGAGCGGGTTGAGGCGCCCGAAGCCGCGGAGCTTTGAGCCAGAGACCTCAAAAAATCAGGGGGGAGCGGGCCGCCGCCATCGGTCTCGCGCGGTGATCCCAGTCCCAACCGGGATAGCGCCCTGTCTGCCGTGCTCGCTTGGATTTGGGCCGGTGGATTCCCGCTTTCATGGGGGAGGCGGGATACGCCGAGTCGCGACTTCCGTAATGACGGTTGGGGGCGGTTCGCGAACCGCCCCTACGAGTGATGGCCGGGGCGCTTGATGGCTCCCCCGTGCGCTCTTCGACAGGCTCGGGATGCATGGGATGGCGGCTCAGGTACAGGGGCCGGCGTTCTTTTGCCGGCAGTATGACAAGGGCCGTGGAACGAACGCCTTGATTGACGGGGTGTCGCCAGCTTGCACGGCTCTATATTGGTGTATTCTTTTATGCTAGATATAGTGGCTGAAGGGGGCATCCTATGCTTTGCACGCTACATATAGTAGTTACGCAGGTGACGAGGCTTATTAGTTTGCATGGGCAAAGTAGCGCGTAACGCCGGTTTTGTCTTTGCTGGCTGAAGCAGTGTCTCCCCAGGCAGTGGGCCGCCTGAGGCGTGTCGTGCCGTGGGCGGCTATGGCCGCATTGTTCTGCGCGGTCGTGGCGGCGTTGCTGACGATCCGGGGTGTGGCCGCCCAGCACAATACCGACGACGCCAGCCTGATCAACGTCAGCAGCTTGGCGCAGCTAGACGCCATCCGCTGGGACCTGGACGGCGACGGCGAGGCGGACAACCCCGACCAACACGTCGACCCTGACGATGACACGTCTGCGACCCAAGGGAACGCCTACGCCGCAGCCTTCCCCAGCGTCACCTGCCCCAGCGACGGCTGCAAAGGGTATGAGCTGATGAGTGACCTGAACTTCAGCGGTTCCAGGTGGGCCAGCGGCGATGGCTGGGACCCCATTGGCATCTACACAAGTTCCGGTGGATCTCCCTATGGTTCCCCGTTCACCGCCATCTTCGACGGCAACGGCCACTCCATCTCCAACCTGTACATCGACCGTGAGGAAGAAGACGGCGTGGGCTTGTTCGGTAACTTCGGCGGTTACGGGGGCAGCCGTATCATCGAGATACGCAACGTGGAGTTGCGCAATGTCGACGTGACGGGCGGTGACTATGTCGGCGGGCTGGTCGGCAATAACGGCGGAGGTTCGATCAGCAACAGCTCGGTCACCGGCGGCAGTGTCACCGGTGACACGCAGGTCGGCGGGCTGGCGGGGTCGAGTTCTGGCCCGATCGACAACGGCTCTTCCGCCGCCGCTGTCTCCGGAAAGTCCAAGATAGGCGGGCTGGTCGGGCACAGCCTGGATCCAATCGAGAACAGCCACGCCAGCGGAGACGTCTCCGGCGAGGATGACGTCGGCGGGCTGGTGGGACGTAACGACGACGATATCACCCGCAGCTATGCGACCGGCGACGTGACCGGCACGGGGACAGACGGTAGGTCATCGGTCGGTGGACTGGTGGGAACGCACTGGTATGACCGCAGCACCATAAGCAACAGCCATGCCGAGGGCAACGTGACCGGCGCCCGCTTCGTCGGCGGGCTGGTCGGACTGGCCTGGGGCGGCGACATCCAGACCAGCTATGCCACCGGCGACGTGACCGGTGAGACTTTCACAGATAGCAACGGCGACCGGCACTGGAGCGGCCGGATTGGCGGGCTGGTCGGGTCGACCCGCGGCGCGACGATCAGCACCAGTTTTGCCACCGGCTACGTGAAGGGTATGCATTACGTCGGCGGGCTGGTGGGGGAGAATCAAGGTCAGACCATCCGCGCCACCTATGCCCACGGCGACGTGGAACCTACCGGGATGGGGACGGGAGACAATTGCAGGGCGGACAGTCAACTGAGCTGCCGGATCGGCGGGCTGGTCGCGCAGAACGTTAACGGCGGCGCGATCATCGCCAGCTACTCGATCGGGCGTCTCATCGTCAGGTCGCACGATCTCCGCATCGGTGGGTTGGCGGGGGAGAGCCCCATAGAGAGGCTCCACGCGTTTGTAGGCTACGTAGACCCCGGCACAATCACCGCTAGCTATTGGGATACCGAGACCTCCGAGATGGTGGTGGGCGTCGGTACCGATGACAAGAACAACAACCGCGTCATCGACCTGAGGAACTTGGACGTCAGGCCGATCCAGTTCGGGGAAACGACGCAGGACGGGGTCGCCGGCAAGACCACCAGCGAACTGCAAACGCCTACCGGCTACACGGGCATCTACGAAACCTGGGACGACAACCCTGATCTTGACCTGGACGACGACTCGAGCACCGGCGATGCAAACGGGAAGGACGCTCCCTGGTACTTCGACACCGCGTCCGACTATCCGGTGCTGAAGATTGACGTGGATCTCGACGGCGACGTTGATCAGGACGACTACGACGCGCAGGCGCCGCAACAGGCCAACCGGAAGCCGACGGTCAATATTGATTCGGTAACGCAGCCAGTGGCCGGCGGCGCCACCGTCCAACTGCAAGCAACCGCCACGGATCGAGACGGCTCGATCGCATCGTATAAGTGGACTGCCACCGGGGGCGCGTTTTCGAACTCGGCTGTCGAGGATGCTATCTGGACTGCTCCCGTCGGACAGAGCACGGAGCAGACCTACACGCTCACGCTGACTGTCACTGACAACGAAGGTGAAAGTACCTCCGCCGACTTGGAAATAATGGTTCGCGCACTCAATAAGCTGCCGACGGTGACCATCGAGACTGGGCCGGCAACGGTAGATGGGGGCGCGGTCGTCGACTTGAGCGCAACTGCTACGGACCCAGACGGCTCGATAGCGTCTTACCTTTGGACCGCTACTCCGGACGTCGGCACGTTTGCCAATGCCACTAGCGAAGACACTACCTGGACGGCGCCCGCCAAGACGGACGCCGAGCAACCAATCGAAATCACCCTGACCGTTACGGACAGCGATGGTGGAACCCAGTCGGCGACCGTAATCATCACGGTCGCCGCGAACAGTCAACCCACTGCTTCCATCACCATTCAGGGGCGGGAAGTAGCAGGGGGCGAGGTGGTGCCCCTTCAAGCGGAGGTCACTGACGACGATAGCAACACCCTCACGTATCGGTGGAGCGCCGATCCTAATCTCGGTGAATTCTCTGATCCGGAGGTGCTCCAGCCGACGTGGACCGCGCCTGCCAAGACGAACGCCGCGCAGCCAATCAAACTCACCCTGACAGTGTCCGATGGCACGTCGACAGGCACCGCCGAGGTCACCTTCACGGTCCTAGCCAACGTGGCGCCTGAGGTGACCATTATCACTGGCGCCCAAGAGCTAGCCGGGGGCGGTGAGATCACCTTGGAGGCGACGGCCACCGACGACGATGACGATGACAACTCGCTGACGTATCGGTGGGCCGCTGATCCTGATGTTGGAGATTTCTCCGCCACGGAGGCGCTCGGGCCTACCTGGACCGCACCAGACAGGACAAACGCGGCTCAGTCCATAGCACTTACGCTGACGATCACTGATCCTGGTGGATTGACCGGCTCCGATACCGTCACCATCACCGTCGACTCCAACCAATCGCCGACCGTGAGCATCAACACGGTCTTCCAACTGGTAGACGGTGGTGACGAGATCACCTTAGATGCAACAGCCAGCGACCCGGACCAGGACACGCTGACGTATGCGTGGATGGCCACGGGCGGTACGTTCGCCGATGCCGCTATCGAGGATGCGACTTGGACGGCGCCAGAGACGCGGAACACGGCTCAGGCAATCACGCTCACTCTGAAGGCAACAGATACTGATGGCTTGTCGGCGATTGCCACTGTCAACTTCACGGTTCGGGCCAATACAGCCCCAACTGTCACGATGGATACCGGCGCACAGACAGTAGCTGGCGGCGCCGACGTTCAACTGATAACTACCGTAACCGACGAGGAAACAAGTTCCCTGACGTATAGCTGGAGAGCAAATGGCGGCGCCTTCTCCGACGATGCCATCCAACAACCTACGTGGACCGCACCAGACGCGGAGAGCGTTGCGCGCTCCTACACGCTTACCCTGATAGTCACGGACAACGGCAACCTGACCGGTAGCGATGCCGTCACCATGACCGTCAATGCCGACCCGCCGCCGCAAGACATCAACCATGCGCCGACCGTGACTATCGACACTCAAGCGACGATCGTAGACGGCGGCGCCACAGTCAACCTGCAAGCAACCGTCGTCGACTCGGACACGAGCGATACTCACACGTATGCCTGGACAGGCCAGGGAACATTCTCCGACGATGAGGCTCTCGAACCTACCTGGACCGCGCCAACAAGGCTGAGCGGCGCTCAAGCAATCCCTCTCACGCTGGTTGTGACGGACAGCGGCGGATTGACGGCAACCGATACCGTCACCATCACCGTCAGAGCCAATTCATTACCGAGGGTTGATATCACCAGTGACTTCCAACAACCGGTAGACGGTAGCGAGGTAGTCCAATTGACAGCTACGGCCTCGGACCCGGATAACGATCAACTGACGTATCGATGGGAAGCTGATGACGGCGCCTTCTCCGACGGGGGGGCGATTCTGCAGCCTACCTGGACGGCGCCAGACGCGGAGAGCACCGAGCAAGCCTATACGCTTACCCTCACTGTTACGGACAGTGGCGGCCTGGAGGTTGGGGATGCCATCACGATCATCGTCCGTGCTAATCAATCACCGACCGTCGAGATTGACACTGCCTCGACGACAGTGGAGGGGAGCGTCACGGTCAACCTGGCGGCAAGGGCAAACGACCCGGATGATGACGACGCCCTGACGTATCGTTGGAGTGCTAACCCTAATCGCGGATCATTCTCTGACTCCGCCGCGCTCAATCCAACTTGGACCGCGCCGCCAATGGCGAACACGGCGCAGCCAGTCAACCTCACTCTGGAGGTCAGTGACCCCGACGGATTGAAGGCCACTGACACTGTCACCATCACGGTTCGCGGGTCGGCACCGGCGCCGCCGCCGCGGCCATCGACGCCCGACGGCGGATCGCCTTCGCCGGGGCCATCGACGTCCGACGGCGGATCGCCTTCGCCGGGGTCGTCAACGCCCGGCGGCGGTGGTGCATCGTCTGCGCGAGGCTCGTCAGCGTCATCCACGCCCGGGACGCCTCCTGCTCCCGCACCGCCCCAGCTTGCGGTCGCGCTGACGGTCGAGGGCGAACCGGTGCCGGTCGGTCAGACGGTTGTCTTCAAGGTAACTATCACCAACAACACCGACGCCACGCTGACCGGCGTGGTGTGGCGAGACGTGGCCTTTAGCGGCGCGCCGCAGTCGCTGGGCGACCTGGCGGCGGGCGCGTCGGTGACGGTGACAGGGAGCTTTGGGCCGGTGGAGGAGGTGCACCTGCCGGGCATCATTCTGACGGTGGCGGCGGACAGTGACCAGACGGACGAGCGGCCGGCAAGCCGCTACGTGAGGCTGGCCGCGGCGTCGGAGGCGCCCACGCCGTCGGAGGCGCCCGCGCCGCCCGCGGCGCAGCTGGCGCTGCCCTCCGTTCCGTATGCGACGCTGTCCACTCTCGGGCTGCGCGTGGTGCGGGTGCAATACACGGTGCCGGACATCCACGTGGCGCACAACATTCCCGATCTGATGATGACGTTGGGTGACGGGGAGCAAGTTGGCTGCGAGTTCCTGACGTACTACGAGGAGACCGGCGGGCTGACTCGCTGGGGTCACGCGATTTCGGAAGTGCTGGAAGAGCGTCCGGGGACGCTGACGCAGTATTACCAGCGCGGCGCCTTCGACTGTCACCCGAAAGTGGCACGCAGTGGGAGATAGAACGGCGGCTGGCATGGGACTACATCGGCGGCGGCGCGGGCGGCTCGCCGGACCTCGGCACCGAGCCGGGGCTCCTGAGCGAGCAGCCCGGCAACATCCTGTGGACATGGGGGCACCGGGTATCGAACTACGCTATTGACGGCACGGAGGTTGGGTTCCTGAACTTCTTCGACGCGCTGGGCGGGATAGAGTCGTTCGGATACCCGAAGACGGACGCCAGGGTCGACAATCATCCTCTGGCCGTCCTGAACCTTCCTAACACTGATACCGCCGTCATCCGGCAGTACTTCCAGGCGGCGGTCCTGGAGTACCACCCGAACGACGCGCTGCAGCCCGTCAAGCCCGCGCTGCTGGGCGATCTGCTGCGCGACCGGAGATATCCATACCAGTCTTACCTCGCGTTCGCCAGCTTCGGGACGTCATTCCCGCTGCGAGTCGGACAGGTTTACAAGCCGGAGAAAGCGGTCTTCCCCGAAGACTTCATCCCGCCGGGACTGGTTACGTGACGACGGGCGCCGACAAGCTAACCATGGCCGACACCCAACACACCCGCGAACTACGGCTCGTCGATAGCATCGATGGTCCCCGAATTCCGGTCCCGAATCGAGTGGGGAGACCCGCTTTCGATGGAATGACGGCGAGAAGCCGAAGCCGCCGGAAATCCGTCCTGGAAATCCAGTCCGCCCGAAGGTGGCTATGACGCTGATAGACAACGTTCGAGCACGCGAGATTCTGGACTCTCGCGGCAATCCAACCGTCGAGGTGGAGGTCTTTCTCGACACCGGCGCCATGGGCAGGGCCGCCGTTCCGTCGGGCGCGTCAACCGGCAGCCGCGAGGCCGTCGAGCTGCGTGATTCGGAGCCGTCGCGGTACCTGGGCAAGGGAGTTCGGAACGCCGTCGAGAACGTGAACAGCGTCATCGCTCCCGCCCTCAGGGAAATGGATGTCACCGATCAGGCGGCGATAGACGCCGAACTGCTCGTCATGGACGGCTCGGAGAACAAGTCCAACCTTGGTGCCAACGCCATTCTCGGCGTATCGCTGGCGGTCGCGAAGGCGGCCGCCGATGAAGTGGGGCTGCCGCTGTATTCCTATCTGGGCGGGGTCGGAGCCACCAGAATGCCCGTGCCGATGATGAACATCCTCAACGGCGGCGTTCACGCCTCGGATTCCGCCGACTTCCAGGAATTCATGATCGTGCCCGCGGGATTCACGTCATTCTCCGACGCGCTGCGCGCGGGCGTCGAGACCTATCACTCGCTGCGGGCGGTACTCGCCAAACGCGGACTCGCCTGCAACGTGGGCGACGAAGGCGGGTTCGCGCCGGCTCTGAGTTCCAACGTCGAGGCGGTCGAGCTGATTCTCGAAGCTATTGACGCCGCCGGCTTTTCGGCGGGAAGCGACATATTCCTGGCTCTGGACGCCGCGGCGACAGAATGTTATGAGGACGGTCGGTACGTTCTGAAGACCGAGGGCAAGCGTCTGTCGAGCGAGCAGCTTGTCGAATTCTGGGGGGACTGGCGCCGCCAGTATCCCATAATCTCAATTGAAGACGGATTGGACGAGAATGACTGGGACGGCTGGAAGCTGCTCTGCGCGAGCCTGGGCCGCAGCACGCAGCTTGTGGCGGATGACCTTACGGTGACCAACACGAAGATTCTGAGCCGGGCGATCGAAGAAAAGGCCGCGAACTCGATTCTCATAAAGGTGAATCAAATCGGATCGCTGACGGAAACCCTCAAAACGATGGAGATGGCCAGGAACGCGTCGTTCACGTGCGTTGTGTCACATCGCTCGGGCGAGACGGAAGACACGACTATCGCCGACCTTGCGGTGGCCACCGGCTGCGGTCAGATAAAGACGGGCGCTCCCGCCAGAACCGATCGCGTTGCAAAATACAACCAGCTTCTCCGAATTGAGGAAGAGCTAGGCTCGCAGGCGGAGTACGGCGGCCTGGGCGCGTTCTACAACCTTGAACTCGACGCTGAGCGGCGTGGCTAACGACCTCGAGAGACTTCTTCAGGAAGTCTCCGACGGGCTGGTAGCGCCCGACGCGGCGTTCAGCCGGATCGTCAACAGGTTCGACGACTTGCAGTTTGCCAAAGTCGATCTGGACCGCCCACGGCGAACCGGATTCCCCGAGGCGATATATTGCCTGGGCAAGACGCCCGATCAGATCGCGGAGATCGCCCGGACGCTGGCCGGCGCCGGGCAGACGGTGCTGGCCACCAAGGCCGACCAGGAGGCGTTCGAGGCGGTCAGGGCGGTGCTACCGAACGCCGAGTTCAGCGAAGCGGCGCGCACCATTGTCGTTCGAGCCGCCGGCTCGCCCCGGCTCCCCGGCCGCGTGGCCGTATTGACCGGCGGCACTTCCGATCTCCCGGTTGCCGAAGAGGCCGCCATAACCGCCGAGACTTACGGGGTGGAGGTGAAGAGGCTTTGGGACGTGGGCGTCGCGGGCGTGCACCGCCTGCTCTCGCAGCGCGCTGAAATCGACGACGCGACGGTCCTGATCGCGGTGGCCGGAATGGAAGGAGCGTTGCCCAGCGTGGTTTCGGGCCTTGCCGACGCGCCGGTGATAGCCGTTCCGACGAGCGTGGGATACGGCGCTGCATTCAATGGACTGGCCGCCCTGCTGGCCATGCTCAACTCGTGCGCGCCGGGAGTCGCCGTAGTCAACATCGACAACGGATTCGGCGCGGGGTACATGGCGGCGCAGATTTGCCGTCTGGCGAGCAGCTCGAAATGAGCAGGATCGCCTACTTCCAGGCTTTTTCGGGAGCGAGCGGCGATATGTTCCTCGGGGCGCTCGTGGACGGGGGCTGGCCGGTTGACGAGCTGGTTGCGACGCTTTCGGAACTTTCGATTCGAGACTACCGGGTGAAGGTCGAAAACGTGATGAAGGGCGCCGTCGCGGCCACGAGCGTTTCGTTCGAAATCGAGGGCCACGATCACGCCCATCGGGGGCTGCGGGACATCCTGGCAATCCTCGACGGCAGCGGTCTCGGCGATTCGGTCCGGGAGCGGGCAAGCTCGATGTTCAATCGGCTCGCGCGCGTTGAAGCCAAAGTCCACGGAGAAACCGTCGAGGACATACACTTTCACGAAGTCGGCGCTATCGACTCCATTCTCGACGTCGTCGGCGCGGCCGCCGGGCTCGAGTGGCTCGACGCCGACGAGATCGTCGTCTCGCCCATCAACACGGGGGGCGGAGTCGTAAATACGCTGGCGGGCAAGATACCGGTCCCGGGGATGGCGACTCTGCTGCTCGCTCAGGAGGCCGGCGCGCCGGTGTATTCGACGAGTGACAGTCGGGAGTTTTTGACGACGACCGGCTCGCTCGTCCTGACCTCCGCCGCTACGGGCTTCGGTCCGCTGCCGGCAATGACGGTCGAGAGAATCGGCTACGGAGCCGGAACCGCCGACTTCGATCTGCCGAACGTCTTGCGGGTGGTTATCGGAAACTCCGACCGCTCGGATGAATCCGACGTCGCGACGGTGATCGAGACGAATCTCGACGACGTTCCCGCCGACGTCCAGGCTTACGTAATGGAACGCCTGCTCGACCGGGGCGCGCTCGATGCGTTCATCACGCCGATCGTGATGAAAAAGGGCCGGGCGGCGTCCAAGCTGACGGTGCTCGCCGAACCTAATAAAGTCGATTCGCTTACCGACGTGCTGTTCGCGGAAACCCCAACCCTGGGCGTGCGGATGTACGAGACCCGGCGGCGTAAACTCGAACGCGACGCGCGCAGCGTGGCGACTCCGTGGGGGGACGTGGGTGTTAAAGTTTCGTTTCTGGACGGTCGCGTGCGTGACGCTTCGCCGGAGTATGAGGACTGCCGCGCCGCGGCCGCAAAGGCCGGCGTCCCGCTGCGGAAGGTTATGGACCATGCCCGGGAAGCGATGCTGGAGCAGATCGAGCGAGCCGGCTCTGTTGGTGATTAGCCAGGGGAGGCGCAGGTGACCGAATCGGCAAGTAATGGAGCGGCCGGCCGCGTGAAGGCGGACGCCGTTCAAATCAACCTCTCCGCGGCGCGCGAGGTCAGGGCCGAGACTGTTGAGTCGAAAGGCTCGGCGATTGGATTCGTAAAGACCGATACGGCACGCGTCCAAACCAGCGCCGTGGGAGCGGTGATCGGCAGCTCCACGCACTTGACGAACAGCTATTCGGCGGCGGCCGGCGGCGCCCACGTGCGGATTGATAACAGCATGGTCCAGTGGCTAATCGGCGGGTACGTCGAGGCCAACAAGGTGTTCTCGCTGGCCGTCATCGGCGGGGCCGTTCATGGGGAAGTGCGGACGCTGATGACCGCTCGAACGGCGATCGTGTTCGGGATAGCGCTGGGTCTGTCGGGGCTTGCGGCTCGTCTTCTCCGACGGTTGATTTGACGCTCGGTTTCCTGCTGCCCGCCGATTCCCCTGAATCCGCTGGCGCTTGGCTCGAACGTTGCTAAACGGCCTCGGCCAATGACGTTGCCGCAGGCTCGCAGACCTCTATCCGCCGGAGACGAGAACATGGGGCAAGCCAATGGCCGGTGAGCGGGACGAGACTCTGCGCGGCAAGCGATCGAAGCGGTCGCGGCGGCGGGAGCGCCGGAATGACGAGAAGCCTTCCAAAAGCGCGCTCGACAAGACCACCACAGTCGAGGACGCGGTTGCCGGGATTCGGTCGGGCGACGTGGTGATGGCCGGCGGCTTTCACGACGTCGGTTCGCCCGCCTGCCTGATAGCCCAAATCGTCGCGCAGCGTATCGGCGACCTTACGGTCGTCGCGAACGACATGCCTTCGCTGGATCGGGGCATCGGGCAGATAGTCTCGGCGAATCTGACTAGCCGGGTTGTGACGAGCCAGATTGGCCCCGGCCTGGTAATGCAACGCAGAATCGACGCCGGCGATCCGCCCGTCGAAATCGTTCCGCAGGGGACTCTGGTCGAGCGCATTCGATGCGGCGGCGCGGGTCTCGGCGGATTTCTTACTCCCACGGGGATCGGGACGGCGATGGCCGACGGCAAGCGGATTATGGAGGTCGATGGCGAGCGATATGTATTGGAAACGCCGTTGATGGCCGACGTGGCATTGATTTCCGCATTCAGAGGCGATCGCTGGGGCAACCTGTCGTATCGCGGAACCGCCCGAAACATCAATCCGGTTATGGCGTCGGCCGCCAGGCTCGTAATAGCCGAGGTCCAGGAGCTATATGAAATCGGCGACCTCGACGCCAACGAAATAGATACGTCGGGTCTCTACGTGGACATGGTTGTGGAGGCGAGTTAGCCGATGCCGTGGTCACCCGACGAAATAGCTGCTCGCGTGGCTCGTGAGTTTTCCGCCGGCCAGGTCGTGAGTCTTTGCGGCGGAATGCCGTTGCTCGTGGTCGCGGCCGTGGACGAGTCAATGCAAGTGATGCTCCATAGCGAAAGCGGAGTTCTGGGCATGGGTCTAAAGCCCCAGCACGGCAGGGAGCTTCGAGAAGTGGTTGACCCGGAGGGGCGATCGGTCGGAATGATGCCCGGCGGCTCATTTTTCGATGCCGCGCAAGGCTCGATGATGGCCCGCGGCGGTCACATCGACGTTTGCGTCACGGGGGCTCTCGAGGTGGATGAGCGGGGCAACCTTGCAAACTGGACTGTTCCGGGGAAATTCATTCGCGGACCCGGCGCCGCAATGGACGTTGTGGTCGGCGCGGAGCGGGTTATCGCGGTCATGAACCACGTCGGCCCCAGCGGCGAGCTAAAACTGGTGAGCCAGTGCAGCCTTCCGCTCACCGCGGTCGAGCGCGTCGACACCGTGGTGACCGATCTTGGCGTATTTGCAGTCGAGGGCGGGTGTTTTAGATGCGTCGAGCTCGCCCCCAATACGGTTTGGGAAGACGTTGAGGCGGCGACAGAGGGACGGCTGATCCGGTCCGAGCAATCCGGCAAGCCCCACGCCGGCCCGGCCCCCGCGGGCAGCGCGCCGGCCCCCTATGACGACGAGCAGGGAGAACTGGTCGCCGAATCGGACTGGGGAAGCGAGTAACTTCCCCTCCCCGACTGACTGAAGGTCGCCCGTCCGCCAGTGAGGAAGCGCGCTAGCGCGCGGCGGCTTACTTAACCCGTGCCGTTGGAGGGCAGCGGAAGGGTTACGGGCCGTCCTTCAGTCACCGAAATCTCGGCGGCAATGCAGACCTCGTGGGTGTTTACGGCGTCGTCGAGATTCACGTGCGATTCCTCGTCCCGATCGATGCAGTCGAGCAAGTGCGCCATCTCACCATTGAAGGGATGATGGGCCACGTCTCCGCTGTCGGGCATTATGGTCGGAATCGTGGCGTAGTCGGTCTGCCCAGGCATCTTGCTGGTGTATATGTGGTTGTCGCGGATCGTGCCGTCCTCGCCGAGAAGGTCGATATTGAACTGGTAGGGGGAGTGGATTCCGAGGCTTGAGCTCGCCTTGCCTATGGTGCCGTCCGCGAACTTGCAGATGAGGACGCTGGTGGACGGTTCCTCGATCTCGCTGCCGTCGTCCACCTCGTAGGCGAAGACCTCGACGATGTCCTGCTCCTTGAAGTACCTCAGCGAGTCAACCGCGTGACAGCCCGCCGACAGGAAGGTGTTGCCGCCGGTTTTGCGCGATTTCACCCACTCCCAGCCGGCGTACCAGTCGGCTATCTCGTGCCAGTAGTCAACCTCCGAATAGAAGATTCGTCCCAGCGCTCCCGCGGCTATCTGCTCCTTGATGATCTCGAAGAGCGGGTTCCAGTGGAGCACGAATCCGACGACGGTTTTGACTCGCGCCTGCCGCACGGCGTCGCAAGACGCGCGCAAGTCATCGAGGGTCAACGCCACGGGCTTTTCGATAAGAATGTGCTTTCCAGCCTGGGCCGCCTTGATCGTCTCGACAGAGTGAAGATCATTGGGCGTGCAGATCGATATCACGTCGACTCGGGCGTCGGCCAGCAGCTCGTCATAGCTCGTGTAGATGGAGGCGTCGGGGCAGTCGGTTTCGTCAGCCAGCCGCCTCGCGCTCGATTCCTTACGACTGGAAATGGCCACGATCTCGGCTCTGGGGTCGGCCTTGTATGCCGCCACGTGCGCGCCCGCGACCCATCCGGCTCCGTGAATTCCGATTCCGTATTTAGCCATTTCGCCTCCTGTTTATCGCGAGTAGCATTCTAATACCATTGGACGGGGCAGTTCGACTAAATGGCGGCGCCCGCCAACGGAGCTTCACCGGACCAGAGCCGTGAACGCGATCGACGAAAACCTGGACCGCTTTCTCTTGCCGCTGGACGATCATCAGCGGCGCAAGTTCGCTTATATCTTTCGGGCCTGGAGCGAAGGCGGCGGACTGCTGGCCCCGATGGGACGGGGGATCGCTCTTCAGACTCCGTGGGAAGGGCGGCGGCTGACGATACTGTGGGCGTACGGCGCGGCTGGCGGCAACCGTCCCCCGCGCCTGGAAGCTCCGCTAGCCGCTCTCAAGCGGAGCGGCGTTCCGCCGGACCTCATCGAAGCCTGGCGAGATGATCTGACGACTGTTTCCGGCGTAAGTTCGAGCGTCGAAGGGCCAAACGCGACCGCCGCGGTTTCGGATAGATTCTACGATTCGGACGCCAAGAAGCTCGTGGAAAGCGCCCTGGCGTTCGCGCGCCGCATCTAGACGGCGCGCGCCGCGCGGCGTCGTCGCACAGGTTCGAACCGGACGCTCAACATGTACCATAGATTGGCTTGGTTGCGGCTGGAGGCTGAATGTCGGCGAGGAACGAACATAAGGCTGTGATCTACTGCGACGGCGCCTCGCGAGGGAATCCGGGCGAGGCCGCGGCGGGCGTGGCAATCCGGGATCAATACGGCGCTTCGCTCGGAACCGTCTCTCTGTATCTCGGCCGCCAGACCAACAATCAGGCCGAATACGCCGCTCTGCTGGCCGGAGTCCTGTCGGCGCAGATGTTGGGACTCACCGACATTGAATTCCGCCTGGACAGCGAGCTGGTCGTCAAACAGATGAACGGCGAATACAAGATCAAAAACGGATCTCTGAGGCTGCTTGCGGATCGCGTCAAGGAAGCGGCGGCGCGGCTGTCGCGTTCGACAGGCTTGGGGCGGGCCCACGTGAAGTACGTGCACGTTCCGAGAGATGCCAATCGGGAAGCCGACGCGCTGGCCAACGAAGCGCTGGACGCGCGCCAGACCCTCTAATGAGGAAAACCGCCGTCTGGAGGCTCTGCCAAGGGTGAATCCAAGAGGCAATCTGTTCGTGGTTACAGGTCCTTCCGGGAGCGGCAAGGACGAGGTTATCTCGCTACTTCGCCGGAACGATCCGCAGCTCCGCATGGCGACGACGGCGGTCACAAGGGAGCCGCGGCCCGGCGAGCTCGCCGGCGTAAATCATCACTTTCTGACTCAGGCGGAGTTCGAGCGCTGGGAGGCCGAAGGCAAGCTGCTGGAGTGGGCGGAAGTTTACGGCCGCCGGTATGGAACGCCGAGGCGGGAGGTCGTGGGACCTGTCAACGGCGGCCAGGACGTGGTCCTTCGGGTCGACGCGCAAGGGGCGAGATCGGTAAAGGAAAAGCTGCCGGACGCGGTATTGATTTTCATTGCTCCGCCGTCGGCGGAGGAGATGCGGAAGCGACTGGAGTCGCGGGCGACAGAGGCTAGCGCGGAGATCGACGACCGCCTTGAATACTTCGATTCGGAGATGGCTTTCAGCGACGAGTGTGACTACGTGGTCGTAAATGCAACGGACGGGCAAGAACAAGCGGCGCGCGAATTGGGTGAGATAATTCAATCGGTTCGGCGAAAACGCCGAAAGAATCGCGGCGTGATTTCAGGCGAGGGATAGAGACCTATCAGGGAGAAACCATCGGCGGCGGACGGCAAGCCGGAGACCTCCGCTTTATTCGTCGAGGTCGCGGTGAGCGCGCCGGACGTTCGCGGAGCCAGGACGTTTCATTACAGGGTTCCGCGGGATCTCGAAACGACCATAGCTGCGGGCCAGCTCGTGGTCGTCGGCTTCGGTCGCCGGCAATTGCACGGGATCGTGACGGGGTTCGCTTCGTCGAGTCCCGTGGCGGGCACCAAGCCAATTCTGGACGTGGTCTGGGAAGCGCCGCTGCTCCCTAGCCGCGCCCTGAAATTCCTGAGCTGGCTGGCCGAAACCTACGGGGCGCCGCTCTCGGCCTGCCTGGGAAGTCTGTTGCCGGCGAATGTCGAGAAGTACGTCGATTACTCCTACTCGCTTTGCAACGCCGAGCCGGACTCGGCGGACGTGGAGCCGACCCCGGAAGCCCGAAAGCTCGTCGAAGCGCTGCGGGCCGGGCGAGCGGTATCAGGAGCCGCCCTGGCCAGGTCGATGGGAAAGACCGCCGCCGCCCGAGCCGTTGCGGAGCTGACGGCGGCAGGGTTGATAACGCGTCAAGCGCGGTTGAGCTTGCCGTCGGCAGGCATTCGCACGGCGGCGCTGGCGGTCTCTATTCCCCAAGCGAGCGACGCGATTATCAGCATGGCGCGAGCGCCGAAGCGGCAAGCGTTGCTAAAGCAGCTCGCGCGCAACCCTGGCCCGGCGCCGGTTACCGAACTTCTGCGGCGGGCCGGCGCAAGCTGGACCGCCCTCAAACCGCTCGTGGAGGCGGGGCTTGTAAAGATCGAGACTCGCCACAACCTCCATCAGCCGGACCCGATGAAGCCCGGGGAGCAGCATCGGCCCGATCTGGAGGATGAGGCCTCGTGGGCGGCGCTTGAGGCGTTTATCGACCGTGAAGGTCACGGCGTAGGTATCTTGCTGGGAGAACCCGAGGAACGCCTCACCGCGTATGCGAGGGCCGTGGAACGCGTTGCCGGAACCGGCCGACAGGTGTTGATTCTGGCTCCGACTGAGCGCGAAGCGGAAAAGCTCGACGGCGCGCTGGCGGGCAAGGTGGGAGGGCAAGTCGAGCTGTTGGCTCGCGCCAGGACTCCGAGTCAGCGCGTGGGGATCTGGCGCGCAATAAGGGCAGGGGAAGTCGACGTGCTGGTGGGCGCCCGTTCCGCCGTTTTTGCGCCGCTCAACCGGTTGGGCCTGATTATCGTCGACCGTGAAGAAGATCGAAACTACAAGGACCGCCGGGGCACGCGGGTTCAGGCTCGCGACGCCGCGATTCAATTGGGCCGGCTGCATTCATGTCCGGTCGTGCTTGGGTCTGAAACGCCTTCGGTGGAAACGTTCCATGAAGTGGAAAAGGAACGGTACCGGTTCATCCTGATGGGCGGGACGAAGCTGTTGCGGGCCACGCGCATGAAGGTAGGCCGGGGCTGGGGATCGCAACGGCCGGCGGGTGTGGTGGACGTTGTGGATATGCGCACCGCGCCGCGAATGGGGCACGGAGGCATGATTTCCGAGGAACTGCACTCTGGTCTCGCCAGTATCGCGGCGGAGGGCGGGCGGGCGGTTCTCTTCGTAAACAGGCGCGGCAGCGCCTCGCTGACCGTATGCCAAGACTGCGGCTACACGTTTGGATGCAAGAATTGCAGTACGAATCTCGTGCAGCACCGGCTATCGAAGAGCCTGGTCTGCCACGTCTGCAATCAGCGCGAAACCGTTCCCCGGTCTTGCCGCGAATGCGGCAGCAGGCGGCTGCGGTTGTGGGGGCATGGGACCGAGGCGGTGGCGGAGACTCTGAAACGGCTGTTTCCGGGTGAACGGGTGGAGCGGATAGACGGCGACGTGCCGCTTGAGACCATCGAGACGGTTGCCGACGGATTTCGGCGCGGCGCGATCCGGTTCCTGGTGGGTACGACCATGCTGTTCAAGGTGGCGGACTCCCTGAGCAGCGGTCTGCTTGGCGTGGTGCAGGCCGATCTGGGCCTTGGATTTCCGGATTACACGGCGCCGGAGCGGGTGTTTCAGACACTGATGCGATTGAGACGTTGCGTCGTCGGAGGCGGGATCGACGGCCGGATGGTCGTTCAGACGATAATGCCGCAGCATCACGTGGTCGAGGCGGTTCGAACCGGGAGCTATCTGAGGTTTTTCCGGCCTGAGCTTGAGGTTCGCCGCGCGCATGAGTTTCCGCCGCTCAGGCGGCTCGCGCGATTCGTCCATGCCCACAAATCGTCGGACAAGGCGCGGATCGAGGCCGAAACGCTGGTCGAGCGGCTGCGCCTGAAGATGTCCGAGTCGGGCGCGGGAAGAGTTCAGTTCATGGGACCTGCGCCCGCGTTCAGATACCGGGAGCGCGGCAAATACCGCTGGCACATCATGGCGCTGGGGCCGAGCGAGGACCTGGCCCCGCTAATCGCGCTTCCGCACCGAGGGTGGATTGTGGATGCCGATCCGGTGGACATGTATTGAGCGCGCGCCCACCGCTGACGTGTCCGAATAATCAAACGTGAGCGCGCAGAAAATCCTCCCCATCGAGCATCCTTCGCTACGGAGGGTTTGCAGCCGCGTGAACAGTGTCGGCCCGTCGATTCGCAAACTGATGAGAGACCTGGAAGACACGATGGCGAGTACCAATGGCGTGGGACTCGCGGCGCCGCAGATAGGTAAACCGCTGCGGGTTATAACGGTCGTGAATGGCGATGACGTCCTTACGCTTGCGAATCCCGAAATCGTCAAGGGGACGGGCGAATCCGTGGACGAAGAGGGCTGTCTCAGCCTGCCGCGGTATTACGGACCCGTTGCGCGCGTCGCCAAAATTACCGTTCGGGGACTAGACCCGCGCGGCAACAAGGTCCGGCGCAAGGCCCGCGGACTCGTCGCCCGCGCGCTTCAGCACGAAATCGATCACCTCAACGGGATCATCTTCAAAGACAAGCTCGCCCGCGGCGGGACGCTTCGCTTCGTCAGCCCGCAGCCGGCGGAAGCGGAGGAGCGGGACGCGGGTTAGCGGTGCGGCTGATTTTTCTGGGGACGCCCCAATTCGCGATCCCGTCGCTCTCCCGGCTTTACGAGTCACACGAGATTGCGCTCGTAATAACCCGTCCGTCGCGCCCGGTCGGGCGCAAACAGATACCGATGCCGCCGCCTGTGTTTGACGAGGCCGGGCGGCTCGGACTCGAGCGCATTCAACCGCGCGACGTGAATTCGCCGGACGTAACCGGTCGGGTTGGTTCGATAGGGCCGGCGGCGCTAGTGGCGGTAGCGTTCGGTCGAATTATCGGGCCGGAACTTTTGCGGACTGCTCCCGGCGGCGTGTTAAACGTTCACCCGTCGCTGTTGCCGCGTCACCGTGGCGCCGCTCCGGTTCAGGGCGCTATCCTGGCCGGCGATTCGGAGACGGGCGTGACGATCATGCAGATGGATGAAGGGCTCGATACCGGGCCGATTCTGACGCAGCGGGCGACTTCGATCGGTCCGAACGAGACGGCCCAGGATCTGGAGGCGCGTCTCGCGGTTGCGGGCGCCGACCTGCTTGTCGAAACCCTGGAGCGGCTCGAACGAAAACGGCTGGAGCCGCGGCCGCAGGACGATTCGCTCGCCACGACGACCCGACCGCTCAAGCGGTCGGACGGGGTAATCGACTGGCGAAAAACCGCCGGGGAGATTTGCAGGCGCTGGCGCGCTTTCTACCCGTGGCCGGGCGCAAGCACGAACGCGGGCGTCAAGACCCTGAAGGTATTGAGCTGCGCAATCGCCGAAGGCGCGGAATGCTCCGGTCCGCCGGGACAGGCGCGCTTCGACGGCGGGAGGTTGATCGTCGCGGCGGGGAGTGGTTGCGTGGAGATCGGCCGCATACAGCCGGAGGGCGGCAGGCCAATGAGCGGTCGGGAATTCGCGATTGGACACGGCGCGGCGCTCAACGCCGACTGGGGCGTTGAGCCGGCTTTCGCTGATGTAAAATCCGGGTAGCCAAGTGAGCGACCGGCGCTGGTCTGGCTGGCTGTCTCGAAGACCCCGCCGCCGCTCGATTTTCAGGCAGGCAGATGTTCTTTTTCGATTTTCAGTATTTCCTCTTTTTGGCGCCGGCGATCATCTTTACGATCTGGGCGCAGAAAAGGGTTAAGGGGACCTACGCCAGGTATTCGAAAGTCGCTTCGATCGCCGGGATGCCCGGGCATCGCGCGGCGGCGCATCTCTTGAGGTCGGTCGGAATGCGGCATGTAGGAATCGAGTCGGCGCCGGGCGAACTGACCGATCACTACGATCCGTCGAAGAAGGTATTGAGGCTTTCCGAGGGCGTATATAACTCCAGCTCGCTTGCCGCTCTCGCGGTTGTGGCGCATGAGGTGGGGCACGCGATACAAGATCAGGTGCGTTATCCGTTTCTGGTAATGCGGACCGCAATGGTTCCGGTGACGAACATCGGCTCCAGATTGGGCTATCTGCTTATTTTTCTGGGCATGATGCTCGTTTTCTTTGGCGGGGGCGAGTTTGCGCTGGGGATGGCGTGGCTGGGAGTAATTCTGTTCGCCATGACACTGGTATTCACCGTTATTACGTTGCCGGTGGAATTTAACGCCAGCAGTCGCGCGCTGGCGCTGCTCGAGGCGGACGGGATCATCAGTCCACATGAGAAGGAAGGCGCGAAGAAGGTCCTGGACGCCGCGGCGCTGACCTACGTGGCGGCGATGGCGACGTCGCTGCTGACGCTCCTGTACTTCGTGTTTCGACTGCTGGCCCTGGGAGGCCGACGCGGCTAGCGGACCCCGGCCGCGCCGCCGGCTGTAATCCGGTAATGAGATGACCAATCCGGCTGGCGTCGTCGAGCGCGCTTCGGACCCGGCGTCGGGCCCGGGCGACGTTGCGGAGTTCGACCGCGTCGCCCTCACCAGCCTCGCTCTCGGGGAGTTGCGCGAGCTTGTCGAAGGGCTGGGCGAGTCTCGATATCGGGCGGACCAGATAAGCGGCTGGCTATACAGGCGTTCGGCGACTGATATCGGTCAAATGAGCGATCTTTCGGCGGCGTTGCGGCGGGACTTGATGGGGCGCTTCCGCGCTCACTCGCTGCGAATCGAGCGGGTGCATCGATCGGTGGATGGAGTCACCCAGAAAATGCTGCTTGCGGGGCGCGGCGGAGTTTCGGTCGAATCGGTGCTTTTGCCGAGGCGGCGCGGACTGGCCCTGTGCCTGAGCAGCCAGGCCGGATGCGCAATGCGATGCCCGTTTTGCGCCACGGGTCTGGGCGGACTTCGCCGGAATCTGAGCTTTGGCGAGATCGTCGATCAATACCTGCTCGCCGGCTCGCTGGCGGGCGGCGCCGGCATAGGCTCGATAGTGTTTATGGGCATGGGCGAGCCGCTGGCGAATCTCGACAATGTCAAAAAGGCCGTTGAGCGGCTTGTCTCCAGCGACTACTGCGGAGTGGGCGCGCGCCGGATAACGATCTCGACGATCGGGCTGAGGGGTCGCATCCGCAAGCTGGCCGGCTGGCCGTGGCAAGTCGGCCTGGCCATCTCGTTGCACGCGCCAGACGATCAGTTGCGCCGTCAACTGGTCCCGCCGAGCAAGTCGTTTGGCCTGGAGAGTCTGATGGCCGAATCGGTCTATTACCAGCGGAAAACCAGCAGGCGGGTCTCGTACGAATACGTGATGCTCGACGGGGTGAACGACTCGCCAGATCAGGCCCGGGCGCTTCGGGATCTGATTTCAGGTCAGCTCTGTCACGTCAATCTGATTCCGTACAACGCGGTCGCCGGAACGGGCTATCGGGGATCGCCGCGCTCCGCCGTCGAGAGGTTCCGGCAGACGCTCGAGCTGCGCGGCGTGCCCGTCACCGTGCGCCCCCCAAGGGGTCGGGACATCGCGGCGGCCTGCGGTCAGCTTGCCGGAACCAGGGTCGAGGCCGCGTCGTGATAAGGATCGCGCCGTCGATCCTGGCGGCTGACTACACCAGACTGGGAGAGCAGGCGGCTGAGCTGGAGGGCGCCGGAGCCGATCTCATCCACTGCGACGTAATGGACGGTTCGTTCGTTCCGGCGATTTCGTTTGGCGGCGGGATCCTGTCGGCCTTGGCCGGGTGCTCTCCGGTTCCGCTGGACATTCATCTGATGGTCGAAAACCCCGCGGAGCAGGTCCGCCTGCTCGCCGGATTGAACCCGAAGATCATCACGTTTCACGTCGAGGCGGTCGAAGAACCGCTTGAACTGGCTCGCGAGATACGGTCCACCGGGGCGCTGGCGGGGGCGGCGATAAAGCCGCAAACGCCGACCGGACGGCTGCTCGACCTGCTGCCGGAGATTGACGTGGCGCTCGTAATGACGGTTGAGCCGGGCAAAGGCGGCCAGCCGTTCATGGAGGAGATGATTGCCAGGATCGCCGCGGTGGCGGGCGCGGTTTCCCGATCCGGTTCGGATGCGCTGGTGGAGGTCGATGGCGGCATCGATATGGAAACCATCGCCGCCGCTTCGGCGGCGGGAGCCGACACGTTCGTCGCGGGTACTTCGGTGTTCGGCAATCCGGGTGGAATCGCGCACGCCGTTGAGCGGCTGCGCGCGAGCGCGCGACGGGCGGCGGGCTTCTAGGCGGCCTTTTCGGTCTTGTAGAGCGTCCTCAGACAGCGGGTGCAGATATTTATCAGTTGCCTGCGCCCACCGATGTTTACCCGTTTTCGCTGGACGTTGGCGTACCACCAGCGAGGTTTCTTGGGCGCCCGAAGCGCCCACTTGCCCGACGCCTGGTGCCGGATATGCCGCCCGGCTTGACGGCCTTTGTTGCACACGTCACAAGACGCCACTGGCTTAACGCTCCTGGAGTTTCTGGCAGAATACCAATCGAAATGATTAGTTGGCATTATAGCAGCGCCGACGGTTGCGTTGGGCAATCCATGGTCAGCATCGGGGGTCTGAATGTCTGAATCCACTTCCGCGGAAGCGCAAGACGGCTCGGTGAAAACGGCCCTGCCGACCACCGGACCGGGGCTTCGAACGGGTCTCCAGGCCGGACTCGACTGGCTCACGGCCAATAGCGAGGCCATCGACCGGCTCAACGTCTTTCCGGTCCCGGACGGCGACACCGGCGCGAATATGGTCCTGACCTTTCAGGCGGCGCTGGAAGAGGTTGGCAAGACGATTTCGGACTCGCTTTCGGACGTTGCCGGCGCGGCCGCGCGGGGGGCGCTGCTCGGCGCCAGAGGCAACTCCGGGGTCATTTTGTCGCAGATAGTGGGCGGCATGGCGAAGGGACTGAAGGGTCTTTCCGAATGCACGCCGCTGCAATTCGCCAATTCACTGAGCAAGGCGTCGGAGGTTGCCTACGATGCGGTGTCGAAGCCGGTCGAGGGCACGATGCTGACGGTTATCCGACACGCGGCGAGCGGGGCGATGGATGCCGCGGAAGAGGGCGGATCGGTGGAGTCGGTTCTGGCGCAGGCGACCGAATCGGCGGGAAAGTCGGTCGAGGACACGCCCAATCGCCTGGCGGTGCTGAAGGAAGCG
Organism: Chloroflexota bacterium; assembly: GCA_965263025.1. GTDB lineage: Bacteria > Chloroflexota > UBA11872 > UBA11872 > VXNJ01 > JAPOVO01. Next base: position 3,064,896 of record OZ253578.1, read on the forward strand.
GGGGTCGTCGACGCCGGCGGCCAGGGCGTATTCATCATTCTCGAAGGACTTCTCAAGCACAGCCGGGGGGAGGAGATCAAGGGAGACATAGCCTTCGATCGGTCTGAAGAAGCGTTTGCGGCTTTCGCGCAAGAACACTCCGGCGACGAGCATGGGTTCTGCACGCAGTTTCTCATTCGAGGATCGGATCTGGACGTCGCCGGCGCGCGAGCCGATCTCGAATCGATAGCCGACTGGGCGATCGTCGTCGGCGACCCGGATCTGGTGAGGGTGCACTTGCACACGGAGCGGCCCGGCGACATCCTCAACTACGGCGTGGGACTCGGCGAGCTGGACCGAATCAGCATCGACAACATGGACTTGCAGCAGATCGAGCACTTCGGCGGCGCAGCCGTCCCGCCTTCGCCGGTAGTCGACGATTCCAACCTGGTGGCGATTGCCATGGGCCAGGGGTTCCAGAACATATTCGCCAGTCTTGGGGCGCGCATCGTCCCCGGTGGACAGACGATGAATCCCAGCGCGGCGCAAATCCTCGAGGCGATCGCGGCGTGTCCAGGGGATGGGGTTGTGGTTTTGCCGAACAACTCCAACGTGATTCTGGCGGCGAAGCAGGCTGCCGCCGAATCGCCCAAGGACGTGGCGGTAGTCGAAACCGTCACCGTTCCGCACGGGATAGCGGCCGCGCTGGCGTATAACCCGAACGGAGATTTGTCCGGAAATCGCGACAATCTGGTCGAAGCGCTCGACGCGGTGGTGGTGCTGGAGATTACGAAGGCCGTTCGCGATTCGCAGGTAGGCGGTCTGGACGTGCGCGAGGGCGACTTCGTGGGACTGCTCGACGGCAAGCTAAGGGCGAGCGGCGAGACAGTCGAGGCGGTATTGCGCGGCCTTTTCGACGAGATTGGGGATTTGGAGGTCGAGCTGGCGACGATCTACCGGGGCGCCGGACTCGAGGGCGCCGACGCGGGCGTGGTGACGGATACGATTGAAGCCGCCTTCCCGGACGTTGAGTTCGAGATTGCCGATGGGGGCCAGCCGCACTACGACTACATCATCTCCCTCGAATAGCAGCGAGCTGACCGCCAAGCTCAAGATACTTGCGCGCGTTCTCGACGCGGAACGAGAGAGCGATTATCCCGATCGGGCGGTGATGGGCGGTCTCGGCAAGTTCGTTGCCGGACTGATCTCCAGCGACGCCGGCGGGACACTTTCGCCGGAAGTCAAGGCGCTAGACGGCTACGGGGACATGCCCGCGCCGGCAAGGGCGGCGGCCGTGGCGCGGGCGATGGAGAGCCTGGGGGCGCGCACCGAGCGGCCGCGGCCGGCCGCTTCCCGCAAGAAGAAGCGTCCGGCCGCCGTCGGCCTCGAATCGCCCGTAACGAATCTATTTCGGGTGGGGCCGGAATACGAAAAGCTGCTGGACAAGCTCGGCATCCGCACGTATAGAGACATGCTTTTCCACTTTCCGCGCAGATATCTCGATCGATCGACATTTACTCCCGTAGGCGACGTTCAGCCGGGAGACGCGGTCAACGTGATCGCCGACGTTCTGGAGGTGGTCAGCCGAAAGTCGCCGCAACGGCGATTCGCGCTTACGGAGGCGCTGCTGGGCGACGAGTCGGGCGACATCAAGGCGATCTGGTTTAACCAGCCATACGTCGCCAAGAACCTTCGCAACAGGAAGGGAGTTGCATTCTTCGCAAGGGCGGCGTGGGGAGACCTGGGTCCGGAGTTGCGGGCGCCCGAGTACGAGCTGGACCTGGGGCGGTCGCTGCATTCGGGCCGTCAGGTTCCCGTGTACGGGAGCACGGGCAAGCTTTCGCAAAAGCTGCTGCGACTGTGGGCTTCGCAGGCCGTCGAATCGTGCGCGGCGCTGGTGGACGAATTTCTGCCCGCGCGAATTCTCGAGTCGGCGGAGCTGATCGGCATCGAGGAGGCCCTGCGGTGGATCCATTTTCCGGAAACTCCCGAACATGCCGCGCGGGCGGTCAGGCGTCTGGCGTTCGACGAGCTTTTTCTCTTGCAGCTTGGCGTGCTCGAGCGGCGCAGGGACTGGCGGGAAGGCAGTCCGGGAAAGGCCATAACGGTCGAGCGCGAAGAGGTGCGCGACTTCGTTCGTTCGCTGGGGTTTACGCTCACCGCCGATCAAAAGCGGGCGGTGGGGGACATCCTCGACGACATCGAGCGCCCGGTCGCGATGAACCGGCTGCTCCAGGGCGACGTCGGATCGGGCAAGACGGTGGTGGCGGCAGCCGCGCTGCTCGCCGCGGCGCTGGCTGGAGCGCAGTCGGCGTTCATGGCGCCCACGCAGATCCTGGCGGAGCAACACTTCCAGACGCTGACCGAACTCATGTCGTCATACGGCTTCGAGGTCGCGCTGATAACGGGCGCGCTGACCAAGGCCCGGCGCCGGAAGGCCTGGGAGAGAGTCGAAAGCGGCGAAGTACAGGTCGTGATCGGGACTCACGCGCTGGTCGCGGACGAGGCGAGATTTCGCGATCTCAACCTCGTCGTCGTGGATGAGCAGCACCGCTTCGGGGTCCATCAGCGGGGGCGGCTGCGAGGCAAGGGGTTTAATCCGCACATGCTCGTCATGACCGCCACTCCCATACCGAGGACGCTGGCGTTGACGCTCTACGGCGATCTTGACATAACTCGAATACTCGAAATGCCGCCGGGACGCGCTCCGGTCAAGACGGCGCTCATCTCACCGGACACGCGCGACAAGGCCTACAGATTCGTGCGCGGTCAGCTTGCCGCGGGATGGCAGGCGTTTGCCGTATACCCGGTGATCGACGAATCCGAGACGCTGCAAGTCAGGGCCGCCGAGCGCGAGTTCGAAAGGCTTCGCGAGGACGTCTTTCCGGAGTTTGCCGACGGCATCGCCCTGCTGCATGGCCGCATGAGCAACAAGAAAAAGACCGAGACGATGATTCGCCTCAGAAACGGTGAAATCAAGCTGCTGGTCAGCACGGCGCTGGTGGAGGTTGGGGTCGACGTGTCGAACGCGACGGTGATGATAATCGAGGGGGCGGAGCGGTTCGGACTGGCGCAGCTACACCAGTTTCGCGGACGCGTGGGACGCAGCCATCAACAGAGCTATTGCCTGCTGTTCAGCGACTCGACCGACGCCGCTGAAAACGAGCGGCTGCGGGCGATGACCCGCTCGGGCGATGGATTCGCGCTCGCCGAAAAGGATCTGGAAATTCGCGGTCCGGGCGAGATCCTCGGCTCGCGGCAAAGCGGGCTGCCCGTGCTGAAGGTGGCGAGCTTGTCCGACGTCGACACGCTGGAGCTTGCCCGCAGAGAAGCGGTGGCGTTGTTTAAGCGCGACGGCTACCTGAAGGACCCCGAAAACGTAGGCGTCGCCGAACGGCTGGCGGATTTCTGGGACAGCCTGGCCGAGCTGTCGTGAACGGGAGAGGACTGTAGCTTGCCGGGCCGCGGCGTCCGCGTGACGGCGGGATCGGCGCGCGGCAGAACGCTGCGAATTCCTAGACGCGCCGTCACCCGCCCGACCTCCGCAAGATTGCGGGAGGCGATATTTGCGTCGCTCGGCGGCTTTTGGTTCGAGACGGTGGCCGATCTGTTTGCGGGCAGCGGCATTCTTGGAATCGAGGCTCTGAGCCGGGGCGCGAGCTTCGCCACTTTCGTCGAGTCGAACCGTGCGGCCGCTTCGATAATTCGCGCGAACCTCGAGAAGTCGGGATTCGCCGACCGGTCCAGGGTAATCGTGCGGCCGGTCGAGGCGTTCTTGCGGTCGGGCGACAGCTCGTTCGACCTGGCGCTGGCCGACCCGCCATATGACTATGGCGATCTGGACGGTCTGGTCGCATCCGTCTCGGCAAGGCTGACTCCGCAACGGGGGGTGCTGGCGCTGGAGCACGCGTCGCGCCGGCAGGCGCCCGCCGCGGCCGAGGGGTTGACGCTCTCAAAGACCCGCGTGCACGGAGACTCGGCGTTTAGTATTTACGTCAAGAATTAGAGGTCGCGGCTCCAACCGAGCGGGATCGGCTTTGGTTGCCGGACGTCGAAAATCGGTTTCGATTTCAGTGAAGCGGCTTGAAACTCAGCGCGCGTTTTTTGGTACACTTCCGTCGCTGTTACATTTTATATTTCAAAACGGCAGAGTTACCTGCCTAGGAGGGCCGTCTATGAAGTGAGGGTGAGAACAGCTGGCTGCAGGAAGCAATCGGCTGTTTGGTTACCTGGACGGACTGTTTCTGTCCACGGTTTTGGTAGGCCCAGCTCACGCGGAGCCATCAGTTCGGTTTATAGCCGTCGTGCGTTGCTGGCCGCAAGCAGTTATAGGAGGATGCACAGTGCATCTATTTTTCCCGCTCCGCTCGAAGTGGCGGGCCATGGCCGTGGCGATGCTGGCGGCCGTGATGATGACGGTCCTGACCGCCGGCAGTGTCCTGGCGCAGGGCCACGTGGCCAACGACGGTCAGACGCTCGAAATGCAGTCGCCGGAAGTTCAGGCGATCTATGCGTCGGTTTGGGGCGATAACGCCGCCATGCAGTGGGCGGCCGACCACAACGCCGCGATAGGCCAGGTCGCGCCGCAGGCGCAGCACCCGCGCTATGACGAGGTGTTCCACGTCGCCTACATGCGGAGCATGGACATGGAACTCGCCGGCCGGATCACGGCCGACGTGATCGCGCGCGGGACCATCGACCAGTTCATGGCCGGCACGGACATGGGCGTGCTCTACGGCTACGTGGCGCCAGCGCCGCAGCCCGCGGCCGCGCCGTCCGCGCCGTCAAGTTCGTCCTCGAGCACGAGCAGCGCGCCGAGTACGCCCGAGACTTTGTCGGTTTCGGGTTGGATGAGTCCACGATCGGTGTACTACGAGGTAGGCCAGACTTTTTCGCTGACGCTGCCGACGGCTCCGGGCGCTAGCAGCTATGAGCTGACAGTGACAAGTGCTGATGAGCCCGTATGGTTAGCGAGAAACCCGTTGACTCGCACGGTTTCTGGCCGCCCGACCGCTGCGACTGAGGACACCCCGGTTGCGTTGATGTACACGGCCAAGGGCGAGGACGGCGCAACCGTTCTTGACGTCCTTGACGAGGAGTACACGTTAACGCTCATGATTCACGTTCGGGATGCTGACTTGCAGCCGCTCTTTACTGATGCCGATGCCGTCGACTCGGTGAGCATCACGGAGGGCGTTGCTCTCGCTGCGGACGCCGTGGTTCTACCGGTGGCTAGAGGCGGCAACACTCCCGTGGCGTATGAAGTAACCGGACTGCCGACCGGGTTTGTGCCGCAGGATCCAGACGGCACGACTGTTGGCGGTATCACCGGCGGCGCGGATGCTGCAGTCGGAATGTATCCGATAACGCTGACCGCGACTGACGCCGACGGGGACACGGCATCGCTGAGCTTTACGATCACGGTCGAGAAGGACGTCGTGCCTTCCGTGCCGGACATCGGTGACATGACCTTTACGGCTGGCGACCGTGTCGAGGTCCAGCTCCCCGCAGGTTCAGGCGGCAACGGCCCACTGACGTATGAGCTGGCCGGTCAGCCTGGTGGCCTGATGTTCTCCAACCAGCGTTACTTGCATGGCAATCTTGCCGAGGGTCTGGACGACATGCGAGTGCTTGTGACGTATACCGTGACAGACTCTGACGAGGATAGCGCCGTAGAGGGTTTCTACATCACGATCAACGCAATACCAGTCGAATAGGAGGTTCTATACTGAGGGGGAGGGGTGTGCCGCCCCTCCCCCTTCTTTTTTATTATCCCACTGAGAGACATGAACTAGCTGGTCTACGCTGTGACAATCGTGTGTTTATCCTGGCGGCCATGGACGATTTCACGATCACGGTGAGCGCAGCAGCAAGCTCATAAGGAGGAACAGCTAAACAGCGCGGGCCCCCGGCAAGAGACCCTCCGCCGGGGGCCCGCCTCTATTTCAGGGCTGGGTTGGATGCCGGGAGGTTGCGATCTCCTCCCGAAGGAGATCGATTCGGAGAGGCACGCGAAGCGGATTCTCACGATCACCGGCGGGTTTCCGCTTCTGACCGACCGACTTCCCCGGTTCATAAACGCAGTGTCGATACAACGCAGGTAGACGCCAGTCCACTCGGACTCGGACTTGGCAGGGACGGTTCGCGAATTGCCGCTGCGACTCCAGGCAGGCGCGAGTGGATGGCATGGCTTTCCGGATTCCCGCTTTCGCGGGAATGACGGGCGGGCAGGCAATTCCGGTCTCCGGCAACCGAACGCGAGATTCCTCGCTTCGCTCGGAATGACGGCAAGAGATCAGCGTCGGGCTACCGCGGATGTGGGCGCCGCGTGATGGGTTTGAAGGCTCGGACTGGTTGGCCGGGCGTGGCTGACGGAGGGAGGGCGGGTTTTGAACCCCCGGTCCTGTTGGTGAACACCCTCACCCCAGCCCTCTCCCTTCCGAGGGAGAGCGAGTGGACTCTCGTTCCCGGCTTTCGCGGGGACATGCTTCACGGCAATGACGGGATCTGCCGTGCGTCCTTCGACCCTTCGACAAGCTCGCCACGAACGGATGAGACTCGCGCCGGAGCCGGGATTCTTCACTGACGTTCAGAATGACAGGAGTAATGCTCGGAGTGACGGGAGGATGGGCTGGGAGTGACGGGAAGAAGCGCGCTCACTCGTCATGCCGGACTTGATCCGGCATCCAGAGATTCCAGGCGCGCGCAAGTGGAAGCGTGGGGTCTGGATTCCGGCCTCCGCCGGAATGACGATGGGGGCCGGAATGACGATAGGAGAGGCGGAATGACGAATGAAGGACGGGAATTGCATGTGTTCGACAAGCTCGCCACGAACGGATGAGACTCGCGCCCGCACTCGGGCGGATGCGTTGCTATAATTTGCGCCCATCTTTGGGGGTGATTTGAAGGCGTTCTTTCCCGGCACTTTCGATCCGCTGACCAACGGTCATCTGGACATTATCGAGCGGGCGTCGGCAATCTTCGACGAAGTGGTCGTGGGGGTCTATCGCGGTTCCGAAAAGGACCCGCTGTTTTCGCCGCGGGAGCGGCTGCAAATGGTCAGCGAATCCGTGGAGCGGATTCCCAACGTTACCGCGCTGACTTACGACGGGTTGACGGTCGAGTTCGCGAGGGGCATCGGCGCCCGGGTTGTGGTGCGCGGATTGCGGGCGCTTTCCGACTTCGAGTACGAGTTCTCGCTATCGTCGATGAACCAGGTGATCGAGTCGGACGTGGAGACGGTTTGCCTGCTGACGTCGCCCCAGTTCGCGTTCATCAGTTCGAGTCTGGTTCGGGAAATCGCGTCGCTCGGCCAACCGGTCATTCACTGGGTTCCGGCAAGCGTTGCGGAACGCCTGCGCGTTAAACTGGAGACCAACCGTCGGCAGGCATCATTGCGGGAGTGATAGCAAATCGACCTTATCAACCTGATTGAGCGACTTGAATCGCTGCTTGAGGCCGGGCAGCGGGTCCCGATGGTTGGGAAAGTGATGGTAAACGAGCGTGAGATCCTATCCATCATCGATCAGATGCGGATAAGCATCCCGGAAGATATCAGGGAAGCGCGCCGCGTCTTGCGAGAGCGGGAGCAGATTCCGCAGGCGGCGCAGACGGAGGCGGACCAGATCGTCGCCACGGCCAGGCAGCAGGCGGAGGCGATGATTCGGGACGAGGAGATCGTGCGACAGGCCCAGCTCCGCGCGGACGAGATCGTGCAGGAATCGGAAGAGATGGATCGAGAGACCAGGGCAGAGATTGACATGTATGCGCTTGACATGCTGCAAGACTTGGAGCGGCGTCTGGGTACTCATCTGACGAGCATCGAGCGAGGTATTCAAGCGATAGAGGCAAGGCCTGAACAAGATCCGAATGAATCGCGCGAGCAGGTCGTCGTTCAATAAGCCTCCTGATTGAAACAATGTCCAGACGGAATTCGGAACTGCTGATACGGAGCGCCGCCCGACTCTTCGGCGCTGGCGCGGGCACGGAGATGCGGCTCGAGCTGGCAGGCCATTCCCGCGCGCTCGGAGTTCAGGAGGCGCGCGGACGGTTCTCCGGCGAGTGCCGGGTTATTCGCGGCGATGGCGAGCTGGTGGCGGTTGGCGAGGTCGACCTGGAAGTTTCAGTCCCGTGCCGCCGCTGCGTCGAGCCGGTGATCGACCGCAAGGCAATTTCGTTTGACGGCAGGTTCGTCAGCTTGGGAAGCCCCAGGGCCGACGCTGAAACGGGCGAGTACGATCCGGACGTATTTGCGCTCGATCAGGACGGCTCGATCGACTTGACCGAGCTGCTGCGCGAGACGGTGATCGCGTCGATCTCGCCCAACGTCATCTGCCAATCCGATTGCGCCGGCCTGTGCGCCGTTTGCGGCAGCAATCTAAACGTTGGTGACTGTGGTTGCGAAGAGTATGATGTAGATCCACGCTGGGCGCCGCTCAAGCAATTGATGGAAGAGTCGCTGGCGCAATCCGAACTGGACGGGGACTGATACAGGCTTGGGAGCCCAACCCAAACAAAGAACGGTAAAAGGGCGTCGCGACCGACGCCGGTCTCATCACGCTCTCCGACCGATGAACTTTGGCCGGTGCGGCCAGTGCCGCAGTCTCGTTATTAGTCACCAGGTTTGCCCTGTGTGCGGCTACTACCGAAATACCGAGGTAGTCGTGACGGAACAGGCGAAGGTCAAGTATCGCTAGCGTCTCCACACTTCGAGGGGCGGCAATCGGGTTTTCCAATTCACGCGCCGGGCATTGACGTACGCGCTGCTATTCCCCGGTCAAGCATCTCAATACGTAGGCATGGGCCGCGACGTGGCCGGCGAATGGGAGTCTGCCGATCGGGTATTCGACATTGCCGACAGATGCACGGGTCTGCCCGTTCGACGGCTCTGTTTCGAAGGCCCGGCGAACGAACTGGTAATGACGGTCAACCTGCAACCGTGCGTGGTTGCGGCCAGCATCGCGATGCTGGCCGCGGCTTGTGAAGACGCGGGGCTTGGTCAGCCGGAATCGTTCGATCTTCGGCAGTTTCCGCAACCGCCGGCGTTCGCGGCGGGACACAGCGTTGGCGAATACTCCGCGCTGGTTGCGTCGGGAGCGCTGTCGGTGAGCGACTGTCTCGAGCTGGTGGCGTTCCGGGGGCGCGCGATGGACGAGGCTGGCCGGCGGCGTCCGGGAACGATGCTGGCGCTGCTGTCGGGATCGACCGACGCGGCGATCAGGTTATGCGGCGATATTCGGGAAAGCGTGGACGGAAGTTACCTGGACATTGCCAACTACAACTCGCCGGAACAGGTCGTCGTCGCCGGCGATCTGGAGTCGGTGGCGCTGGCGGGCAGGTGGGCGGCGGATTACGGATTCCGTCGGGCGCTGCCGCTGCGCGTCGCGGGCGCGTTTCATTCGTCCGCCATGCTTCCCGCCATGCTGAAGATGCAAGAGCGTCTGCTGGCCGTCCCGCTAGGGGACCCGGGAATTCCGGTGGTCGGTAACATTGACGGCAAACCCGTCGAAGACGCCGCGGCGGCGCGAAGAGAGCTTTCGGCGCAGGTGGCGTCGCCCGTAAGGTGGGCTGAGTCCATCGGCTATATCGAATCAAACGGGGTGCGAGATTTCGTGGAAGTGGGACCGGGGCAGGTGCTCTCGCGTCTTGCCGCCAGAACCGTGGACGGCGCCGAAGCCGTAACCGCCGGCGACGTTGACGGCGCGCGGCGGCTCGCGCGCCGGCTGGAAGGGAACTGACAACGTGCGGTATCCCGGACTGGAGAACAAGCGGGCGCTAGTGACCGGCGCGTCGGGAGCGGTGGGCGGCGCGGTGGCGGAGGAGCTTGCCCGCGGCGGCGTCAGGGTGGCGGTCCACTACAGGTCCAACGAGGCGGCGGCGCGGGCGGTGGTCGAGCGAATTACGGCTGCCGGCGGCGAAGCCGTGCAAGTTTCCGGAGACGTGTCGGACTCGACCGAAGCGCGGAGGCTGGCAGCCGAGGCGACGGATCGCCTGGGCGGACTGGAAATCCTGGTAAACAACGCGGGTATTACGCGGGACGCGCTGCTGGCGCGAATGTCGGACGACGACTGGGACGCGGTAATCGACACGAACCTCAAGTCGGCGTTTCTATGCAGCCGGGCGGTCGTGCGGTCGATGATGAGGGCCAGATCGGGCCGGATAATCAATGTATCGTCGGTGGCGGGGTTGATGGGGAATGCCGGCCAGACCAACTACTCGGCGGCCAAGGCGGGTCTCATCGGCTTCACGAAGTCGCTAGCCCGAGAGGTGGCGTCGAGAAACGTGACCGTGAACGCGGTCGCTCCGGGCTTTCTGGAATCGCCCATGACGGATGCGATTCCGGAAGTAACTCGCAACGAACTGGTGAAAATGATCCCGATGAGGCGCATGGGCGCGCCTGCCGACGTGGCGGGAATTGTCGCTTTCCTGGCGTGCGATCTGGCTGCTTACGTAACCGGCCAGGTCGTGGTGGTTGACGGCGGACTGGCGATGTAGGGACGTAGCCGGATGTTCTCGAAAGTACTGATAGCAAATCGCGGCGAGATCGCCGTCCGGGTCATGCGGGCTTGTAGTGAACTGGGCATAAGCACGGCGGCGGTGTATTCCGAGGCGGACCGCGACTGCATGCACGCGCAACTTGCCGACGAGTCTGTCTGCGTAGGCCCCGGTTCGCCCGCCGAGAGCTATTTGAACGTGCCGAACATCATAAGTGCCGCCCTCAAAGTCGGCGCGGACGCGATCCATCCGGGCGCGGGGTTTCTCTCCGAGAACGCCTTCTTCGCCGAGATTTGCCATCAATACGGAATCGCCTACGTCGGCCCGTCGCCCGACGTCATAGCGGCGGTTGCGGACAAGAGCCGGGCCATCGAGCTGGCGCGGGAGGCCGGTCTGCCAACGCTGGAAACGTCGAACCGGGATCTTATCGACGTTCAAACGGCGAAGTCGGAGCTTCAGAGAATCGGCTGTCCGGCAATGCTCAAGGCGAAAGCCGGCGGCGGCGGACGCGGTCTGCGCAGGGTGCGGACGCTGTCTGAATTGCCCGAACTGTTCGTACGCGCTCAGGCCGAGGCCCGCGGATCGTTTTCAATCGACGACCTCTATCTGGAACGGCTCATCACCGGGGCGCGGCACATAGAGGTTCAGGTTCTCGCCGACGAGTCGGCGCAGCTGCATCTGTGGGAGCGGGACTGCTCGGTGCAGCGCCGGCATCAGAAGGTAATCGAGGAGAGCCCCGCGCCGGGTTTGTCGAACGAATCGCGCGGACAGCTTGCCCAGGCCGCCATCGATCTGACCCGGCATCTGGGTTACACCAACGCCGGCACGGTGGAGTTTCTCGTCGGAGCCGACGGCGGGTTCTATTTCATCGAACTCAACTCGCGGCTTCAGGTCGAGCATCCGGTAACGGAAGCGATAACCGGAGTCGATATCGTAAAGAAGCAGCTCGCTATCGCGGCGGGCGAGGGCGTCGGCATGACACAGGCTGAAATCAGCTCGACGGGCCACGCCATAGAGTGCCGGGTGCTGGCGGAAGATGCCGCTCGCGACTGGACGCCGGCGTCGGGCGTGATTTCGAAGTTTGCGGCGCCGGGCGGGCCAGGCGTCCGCGTCGACACGCACGTATACAGCGGGTATGACGTTCCGTCCAACTACGACTCGCTGCTTGCGAAAATAACGTGCTGGGGGCGTGACCGGGCGGAGGCTGTTGCGAGGACTCGGCGGGCTGTCGCCGAGTGCGAAGTCGAAGGTGTAACGAACAATCTGGCTTACCTTGGCGAAGCGCTGGCTGATCCCGCTTTCGTGCGGGGCGAATACCATCTGGACAAGCCGCTTGGCGCGTTTGAGCCGTACGCCGCGCTTGTGGCCGTCTGAGAAAATGGTGTTGAGGGTGTTGAGGGTGTTGCGGGACGGATTGCATTACCGGCCGGGGGCGCGCGCGCTGGAGCGACTATGACGCGCCGCGGCAGAAGGTATTCTCGAGAGTTTCTGCTCCAGGTTTTGTTCGAGGCGGCGTCAAGACGTCTGAACCGCCTGGAGCTGCTGAAGTTGCGGGGCGAAGAGCAGGACATGGAACAGGAAGATATGGACTATGCCCAGCGGGTTTGCGCCGCCGTTTCCGAGGGCAACGCTCGAATAGATGAACGAATCGCGGTGGCGGCTCCGCAATGGCCGCTGCATCAGGTGTCGAAGGTTGACCTTTCGATCATGCGGATGGCCACGGCCGAGATGATGCTCGAAAGCGCGCCGATGGCGGTCATAATCGACGAAGCGGTCAGGCTGGGGAAGCGTTATGGTGGAGAGAGTTCGGGTTCATTCGTGAACGGCGCTCTGGGATCGATCGCGAAATCCATGGAGGCGCTGGCAGGCGCGGCGGAAGCCGGGCAGGCGTAAGGCTGAATTGGCGGAAACCACGATAAATACAGGTCCGGGCGCCGCTTCCGAGGGCGACGCCGAAGGGATAATGACGCTCCGCGAGCACCTCCTGGAGCTCCGCAAGCGGTTGACGATCGCGGCTGTCGCGGTCGTGCTGGCGAGCTTTGCGCTGTGGCCCTTCAAGGATTCCGTTTTTCAACTGATGGCGGCGCCGCTGCCGCCGGGCGTGGGGCTTCAGCAAATAGCCCCGACCGAGGCGTTCTTCACTTTTATCAAGCTCTCGATGATCGCTGGAGTTGGATTCGCGAGCCCGATTGTCATGTACGAGATCCTGGCGTTCGTGGCTCCGGGACTCTACGAAAACGAAAAACGATGGCTCTATATTTCGATTCCGGCGGTAGCGATCATGTTCATGATCGGCGCCCTCTTTGCGTGGTTCGTGGTTCTCCGATTCACCATGGGCTTCCTTACTCAGTTCACGCCGGACTTCATCAGGACCGAGCTCACGCTCGATAATCACGTTACGTTTGTGGCCAAGCTACTGGTTGCGGTCGGACTGGTGTTCGAGACGCCGTTCATCGTGTTTCTTCTGGCCAAGCTGCGCATAGTCAATGCGGCAAAGCTGTCAAAGTTCCGCCGGTACGCGATTGTGGTGATCGTGATCGTGGCGGCGGTCATCACCCCGACGCCGGACCCGTTCACGCAGATGACGGTCGCGATTCCCATGTATCTGTTGTACGAGATCGGCGTGCTGATGGCGCGGGTCGCCGCGCCCTCGGGCGAACCGGAACCGGAGGAAGAGGCGCAAGAGCCTGCCGAGTAGGCAGGCGACGCGGCGGGCCGGACGCGCCTGCGCGGAAAACGCCGCTAGTCCTGAGTTTGTAGAAGGACAAACGGCGGCGGTCTGAAGTGTTGCTTTGGTCGGGGCGACAGGATTTGAACCTGCGACCTCTTCAACCCCATTGAAGTGCGCTACCGGACTGCGCCACGCCCCGTGAAAGGCGAGTTTAGCAAACGCCGGCGCGCGCTCTATCTGGGCGGGCTGCAAGATCGATTGGTCAGGGGCGTGAATACGGGCGTTGCGGCGCGGCTCGAATGGGGTCTTGCCGCCTAGACGGGGGAACGGCGGGCGAGAACGGACCTGAGACGCGAGTAGCGGCGGAACAGCGCCCACGGGGAGTGGAGACCGTCGAGCGTCTCCGACAGTTCGGACCAGCCGACTCGTCTGGACCGCTGAATGGCGCGGCGCTTTCCAAGAACTTCGCGTAATTTCAGGAGCGCGGCCAGCCTTCCCAGCAGGATCGACGGGTCTCGCCGCGAGACGAGCGTATAGGGAATAGCGCCGAGGTCGTAGAGGACTATGAAGGGAGCGTGCAAGAGCAGGTGCGGAAGCGGGTAGTTCTTCAGGATGGACAGGACCTTGTTTCTGCCCAGGTGAAAATTCTTGAACGGCGATCCTTCTATCGCGGTCGCGGAATGCTCGTGGCGCACAGCCGCGGCGGCTACGTACCAGCATCGCCAGCCTGCCAGGCGGGCGCGCCAGGCGAGGTCGACGTCTTCGAGATAGGCGAAGAACGACTCGTCAAAGCCTCCCACGTCGTCGAAGAGCGTCCGCCGGTACAAGGCCGCGCCGGCGGACGGTCCGAACACTTCCTGAGAAGGTCCGCCGCCATGGTCCCCAACCTTTCGGTCCCAGGCGATACCGGCCAGATCGAGGGAGATGCCGGCCGAATTGATGATGGCCGGATCGTGATCGAATACCATTTTCGAGGCGAACATGCCGAAATCGGGGTTCTCATCGGCGAAGCCTACGAGATTGGACAGCCAGTCGACGTTTGGCCTGGCGTCGTTGTTTAGCGTTGCCAGGTAGTCGGCGCTGGAGTTCTCCATGGCGCGGTTTACTCCGGCGGCGAATCCGGAGTTGAGCTCTATCCGAAGAACCCGAACGCTTGGAAACTCGTTCGCCAGCAGCTCGAGGCTGCCGTCGGTCGATCCGTTGTCGACTACGATTGTTTCGAAGTCTTGATAGTCTTGGCGAAGCACGTCCGGCAGATTCTTGCGGAGCAGGCCTTCACCGTTGAAGTTGACTATTGCGACGGATACTTTCGGCATGGTCTATTTTGGGTTTGGTATCAATTGCCAGCGCGTCCGGGGCGGGCCCGATCTTCAAGGCCGGCCGGTCTCGCGAGGAAGGGCGCTGATTCCATCTGATGTCTAGTTCAGGTTATCCGCTGCCCACGGTTTCGCCTACTCAGGTACGGACGTATCAGCGATGTCCGCTGGCCTACAAACATCGCTTTCTCGAACGGTGGTGGGGCATCGAGTCTTCCGCGGCGCTTCTTGGACATGCGGTCCACTCGACGATCGAGGCGGCCCTGAAGGCCAAACGCAGGTTTCGTCAGGACCTGCCTCTGGAAGAGGGGGAGCGAGTCTTCGACCAGGTCTGGAATCGCGGGCTCCCGCCGGAAACGGAAACGGCGGCGGGATCGCGGGAAGAGTTCGACGCCGCGCGCGAGGAGGGCTACGACCTGCTGGCCTTCTACCTCGAAGAAGTGGCGCCGAACGTGAGGCCCCATCTGGTCGAGCACAGATTCAACTTCGAGCTGGCGGGCATTCCGGTTCCGGTCGTGGGGCAGGTAGACCTGATCGAAACCGACGGCATCGTGGTGGACTACAAGACGTCGACGCGGCCCTATCGGGAAGACTATCTCGACAGCGACGTTCAGCTATTTTGCTACGCGGTGGGCTATGCGTTTTTCCGTCTGGGCGTGCGCGCCCGCAAGGGAATATTGCCGCCCGCCGTGATGGTCAACGATGCGAGGGTGGACGTAATCATCCGGGGACCGGCTCCGCAGTTTCAGCAGATTCGGAAGAAATACTCGAACGACGATCTGAACGAAATCGCCGAGATATTGCGAAACGTTGCGCTAAAGATCGAGTCGCGTGAGTTCCCGGCGTTTTGGGAAGTGGAAGACCGCGCCGAGCCCTGGCGCACGTGCGATGGTTGCGGGTACCGTGATCGCTGCGACATGCGAATCACGGCGCAAGACGCGGGTTGACGGGAACGGGCGAAGGGCGTTGGACTAACGGACTATCCCGGATTTATACTGGCCAGCCTGACGGTCGCGACTGAAATTAGAAAGAAGCTAACGGCGATGACGATCGTGAAATTGAAGAGCAGCTTGTCAGCGCCGCGACGGGTGTTGAAGAAGCTGTCGCTCTGGCCGAATCCGGAACCCAGCCCGGCGTTCCGGACCTGAAGCAGCACCGACGTAATAAGAATCAGCGCCAGCAGCAGCTGGACCGCCTGAAAAACACCGCTCAAGAAAAGCACCCTTCCCGACTGTCTTCAAGCGAGTATAGCGCCGGAATCACCCGGCGGGGATGTCAACGGGAGCCGGCGGTCAGCCAATCAACCGATGCCACAAGGGCGTCGTCATTGCCAAACGCGCCGGCCTTGGTGACGACGAGCCGCTGATCGAACGGGCCGTCGAGCAAGACTCCGCCGGCAATTCCCGACTGCACCTCGGCTCTGATTTCGATGGCGCCCGCGCGTATCCGTTCGAGACAGATCGCGCCGGTCTCGCCTCCGGTGAGGACCAGACCGAGGCGGTCGAATCTTTCTTCCAGCGCGTAACACACGCTACCCAGCCAGTCTGCCAAGGCGGCAACGGCGCTTGGCGCTTCCAGCGGCCGTCCGCGATGCCCCGCGAAACCCATCCAGATTCTGCCAGCTTGCAGACTGTCCGATGCGTGGGCGACGGCGCGCGCGGGGTTGACGAGATCGGAATCTGATGGCGAGTACACGTCGGCGCCCAACTGGCGGGCGGCGTAGTCGACTTGCCGCCGGGTCACCTCGGAAAACGATCCGGCGAGCACGGCGCAATAGCCGGCTGAAGCGCTTGGGGGGACGGGGGCGGCGGCCGCCGGAGCTTCGACAAGCCGCTCGGCCAGTCCGGCCGATCCGGCTGAGAGCTTGTCCATGCCGGCCAGCTTTATGGCCGTGGCTATGGCGTCCAGATCGGAGTCGGTTTCGGCGTCGGCGACGATGATCTGAGCGCCGTCGTCGGACAGTTTCGCAAGTCTCGAAGCCAGCGCGCGCGATGTCGAGCGGACCGTTTCCAGCGTGACGTGACCGGCGCGCAGGCTCGAGGTGCTCTCCAGAAGGGTAGGTATGTGGTCTTCGAGGACGGGCGCGACGGGGTCACGGGACGCCTCGGTGCGCGAGACCGCCAGGCCGCGAAGGAACTGGGTCCCGCCCGCGGTCGAACGTCCCTGAGCTGGGAAGGCTGGCGCGATGACCATGCTGCGCGCGCCGGCGGCCGCCAGAACGACCTCAAGCTCGGGACCGATGTTTCCGCGGAGAGTAGAGTCGATTTTCTTGTAGACGCGGGCGCCGAGCGATATCGCGCGTTCCGCGACAGCTCGAGTTGCGCAACGGGCTGAATCGGGATCGAGCGACCGGCTGTTGGAGCTCAGGACCAGCGCGTCGTAGTCGCCGGACGCGCCGCCCAGATCGAAAACGGTTGACAGTCCCGACTTTGCAAACTGAAGGCCGGTATCCATGGCGCCGGTGAAGTCATCGGCGAGAACCGCCCACTCGGCCAAGGGGAGTTAGTTAACGGGGATTGGGAGAGTGTCGGGAGCGTGAGTCATGACCGCCACCGATGCGTCTTTGCCGAGTCGCAGGCGGGCGTCGCCAAGCGCGCTGTCCAGCGAGTCGAATGGCTGGAAGCCCAGCGCGCGGCAGTCGTCCGCCGAGATTCCGCCGGAAACGAGCGAAATGTCCGCGAATTCTCGAATCCGCGACCACGCCACGGCATTTGAGGCCCCGACCGGATCGGCCACCGCGCCGGCGTCCACGAGGTCCCGTATGCGAGAGTAGGTCTGGTCGGCGTAATTGAGCACGTCGTCATGAGTCATGGCGACTCCTTCGGGGCAAGGCGCCACGACGATGATGGTTCCTCCCGGCCGCACTATCCGCGCCGCCGGGAACAGACTCTTGTGCGCCTGCCAAAACTCGATATCGCATGGATGGCTTCCCGCGATGACGATGTCAACGTTGGAGGGCGAGCCCAGGCCGTAGATTCGTCCGGATGCCTTGGCGCCGGCGCGAAACGCCGCTTTCGGGTCGCCGAAGAACGCGTCCACCATCTCGCCGCGGGCGTTGAGAGTCGTGTTGAGAATCGCGGTGAGACCGGCGCGAGCGGCTACTTCCTCCATCTCGCGGCGGACGGGACTCTCGACCACGCCGAGTATCTGGGTGTCCGAGACCGCGCTGAACATGTGCGTGGACGCGGTTGTCAGCTCGCCGGAGACGCCGGGCTGAATGATCTTGGATCCGCCCGAGTAGCCGGGGATGTGATGTGGAACGATTGAACTCATCCCAATAACCACGTCGGCGTCGAGCACTCGCTGATTTACGGAAATGGGCGTGCCGTTGCCGGTAAGTCCAAGGTCGGTGAGGGTGGAGGTCTGGTAGTCGTGATTGTGAATCTGGAAGCGGCTGGTCAGTTCGTCGCCGAAGCGCTCCCCAATTTCGGCGTCGGTCATTGGCCTGTGGGTGCCGGTTGCGATAAGCACCTGTATCTGGCAATCGCTCACGCCGGCGGCGGACAGCCGCTCGGCAACAACCCCGATCATCGCGGCTACGGGCGTTTCACGGGTCATGTCGTCGGCGACGATCAGATACTGGTCGCCCGGCTCGCCGAGGCGGTCGAGCGTGGGAGACGCTATCGGCTTGCCGATAGCCGCCCGCAGGGCGGTTTCGACCGATGGCGCTCCCGCAGCGTCGACGGGGGTCATGACGCCCGCGATATTGAGCCCGGAGGCATCGAGCGATATTGTGGAGTCGTCTCCGTAGGGAATTTCGATCAGATTTGGATCAGTCAAAGTCGAACCCAACGTTCCGGCTCGTTTCCCCAACGGAGCGGTCGGAATCTGCCGTTGCACGACTGGCCATCGACACCGTCCGGCGCCGCATGGCGCCCTCCGGCGCGCTCGACAGCCTGGCCAGGTTCGAAAGGGACCGGCTCAGCGCCCGGCGTCGGAGCGTCTCCCGCGACATGCGGCGTAATCCGGACGAGTGGGCGCAAACAAGACCACGACGCTGATTTTGGCTCAGCCTAAAACTCCCGCAGCAATTCGAGCATGTTCGTCTTGAAGAGGCGAGGCGCTTCGATCATCGCCCTGGCGCCGGCGGAGCTGATCGATTCGGTCCTTGCGGTGGGAATCCGCGCTCGCAGGATTTCGGCCTCGGCGGCTGCCAGGGCGGCGTCCTTCGCGCCATGAATGATGAGAGTTCGAGCGGTCATTCGATGCAGAAGATTGACGGTATTGGCGCGAGCGTATTCGCGCGCGATGGCGCAAGCCGCGTCTTTGTCGGTGGCCTCGGCGACGTCGAGCAATTCCTGAAAGAGCTTCTCGCGCGGCCGCTTTACGTAGTGGGAAGCGATCTCGCCGGTGAGGGCTTCGCGAGTCCACTCCAGCTCGACAAGCCGCTCGGCTTGCTTGCCGGCGGCCTCGGAGTCGAGCGCGAACGCGCGGCTGCCAGTGAGAACGAGTTTGAATACGATGTGGGGATACCGCGCGCCCAGGCTTTGCGCGACCATGCCGCCTACTCCGGAAGCGACCACGCTGCACCGCTCCACTTTCATGGCGTGGAGGGCCTGGCGAACGCTGTCGGCCATGGCGTCGATGGTGGGATCCGGCAGCGGTGACGACCCCCCGCAGCCCGGCAGATCGAACGCCAGCCGCCGGAATTCCACGCTTGGCATTCCACGCATCAACGACGTCCAGAGCGCCGAGGACTGAAGCAGGTCGTGAAGGAAAAGGACGGTATGAACCCCGTCGCCCTGCTCCAGGTAGTTAATCGAGCAATCGCGGGCATCGGCTACCGGCATGTTTTGGCGACTCCTGTGGTTGCCGTGCGCAACCGTCGGGACATTGAGTTCAAGGTCTGGTCGGTATCAGGTCCAGCGGCGCGCTTAAATGGCTGTCGAGTAATCGTCACGAAAGCCAATCCGCAAAACCGCTGACGTTAATGCATACGGTATCCGACGACGAATCCCCGTTCCAGTTTGACGGCGGCGCAGGACCTGGGCAACTGGGGGCGGGGCCCTCGTTGATATAATCTGCCGCCTTCGACTGCCGGCCAACCGATTCCGCGATCTGCAAACGCCGGACAGAAGAGATACCCGAGGAGCTTGATGGCTAATCCCGTTGCAATTGCCGTTGTGGGCGTGGGCGTTATCGGCAGGGTTCACGCCCGAGCGGTGGTCGATGCGGAGGGAGCCGCTCTCGCGGCGGTGGTCGATACGGACCTCGACGGGGCGCGGGCGGTTGGCGAAGAGTATGGCGCGCCGGCGTTCGGTTCCGTGGACGAGCTGATCGAGAGCGGGCTGGCCGAGGCGGCGACGATAGGCGTCCCCAGCGGCTCACACGCCCAGGTGGGCGCGCCGCTTGCGGAAGCGGGAATTCACCTGCTTTGCGAGAAACCCATAGACGTTTCGCTGGAGGCGGCCGACCGCCTCATCGGCTCATGCGAGGCCAACGGCGTAAAGCTGGCGTGTATTTCTCAAAGCCGGTTCGAACCTGACCTGCGCGCGGCCAGGGAGATGGTGCGGAGCGGGCGTCTCGGCCGCGCGGTGCTGGCGCAGGCCGACACCAAGTGGTACAGGTCGCAGGACTACTACGACGCCAGCGGCTGGCGCGGAACGTTTGCGCAGGACGGCGGCGGCGCTTTGATAAACCAGTCGATTCACGCGATCGACGCCTTGCAGTGGGTGATGGGGCCGGTTGAGCGCGTTTGTGGATTCACGGTAAACAGGTGGCACGAGATCGAAGCCGAGGATACGGGCGCGGCCATCGTCCGTTTTCGGAGTGGAGCTCTCGGAGTGATTCAGGGAGCGACGTCGCTTGGCAAGGCTCAGGCGAAGCGGCTGGAGTTCCACGGCGACGCCGGAACGATAATCATCGAGAACGACGCGGCGATCGTCTGGGACGTTGAGGATGGTTCGTCCGCGCCGAGCGCCGCGAGCGGGCCGGGAGTGCGCAAGGGCGCCGCCGCGGACGCGCGCGACGTCGGCCACCGTGGACACATAAAGCAGGTGGAAGACCTCGTGCAAGCGATTCTGGAAAGGCGTTCGCCAAGCATCACAGGCCTGGACGCCAGAGCGGCGCTTGAGCTGATACTGGCGATCTACGAATCCGCAAATGGCGGCGGGAAGCCGGTCACGCTGCCTCTCGCGAGGTGACGTCACCTAATTAACGCGGGTCTTGGTCTTTTTCGTCTCGCTTGATTGACTCGACGAAGGTAGTTATCCAGGCCGCGTATCGTTCGATGGCCGTGAGTCGGGTCATCGAGTCGGTAACGACGGAGTCGACGCGCGCTTGCACAGTTCCCACGCTCCTGGCCTGACGGCGGAGGAATCCGCGGGTTAGCGCGGTGGACTCGACTATGCCGACGCCTGCAACTATTGCGCCCACGAGTACCGCGACGAACAGCAAGAGCAACTCCATCGCGAGGATTAGAAGCGCGATGCTGGCGGCGGTGGACATTACCGAAAACTCACGAGCGGTCTGGCGGCTTAGCTACCGCGGGCCTCTTCAAACGACTCCTCGAGCGATCGTTCGGCTTCGTCGGCGGCGGCGTCTGCGTCGACGCGAGCCCTTCGAAATCTGATGCGAGCGCTTTCGAGAAGATCGACCCCTTTTCTGGGCGCGATCATGGCGCCCGCAATGCTACCGACTACAAAACCTAGCAACGCACCGAGAAATGCGTATGGCATGAAAAAACATCCTACTTTCGTCCAAACCGCAGGAAGGACGACCGTTTTCGGGCCCGTCCGGCGGCAATTACCGTCTTTACCACAGTTCCAGTTGAAGAATCTTCGGCGGCGGAAGTGATTCCCTTAATGGTCGCGGCGGTCGACGCGGCGGACTTCAGAATCGGCTGAACTTCCTGCTTGATCACACCAATCAGCCGCCATAGCAGGGCGGCGGTGACGATCAATACGATTACGGTGATTATCGATACGGCGGCAAGCGCGACGATTGCGATATCGCGCACGTCGGCAATTTCCAAGTTTCGCGCCCCTAACCAGCGAGTATCTTACGCCGTCGAATGATCCTTCCCAGGAGTCGAGGCCTGAGCCTCTTCCAGGCGCGGTCAACGGAACGTCTGTCGATCGGCAATACGCCGTGATCGCTGTAAAGCGCTCGCGCGTACTGTCTCGCGATTTCAACGGGAGGGCGATCCTCTTCCAGAAAAACTCGAGTAGACTGGTTCGTTTCCGTCTCGCCTTCGCTCGGATACAAGCCCTCGGACAAGCTCTGGGCCAGTTCCAGCGGCGTTCGCGCCTCGCCAGGATTATAACCCGCCCAGCGCGAATATTTCAGCATTCGCCTGTACGTTCCGTGTATACGGGCCTTTGGACTTTGGAATCGAGTCGTGGCGAATCCGATGAGGAAATAGAGCACAAACCCGCCGATAACCGTGCCGACGATGCCGCCGACCACGATAAAGACGCCCGAGGCGGATCTGATGAATTGGAGGATGGGGTTTTCGTTGAAGTCGCCTATCGGATCGAAGTCGCCTGCCGTGGATCCCAGCGCGAGATCGTCCAGCAGCGCCTCGAGATCGTAGATGTCGATCAGGTCGCCGGGATTCGCGCCCCCAAAGCCGCTCCCGCCTTCCTGTCGAATGAGAGGCACGCGATATCCCGACGGCTCGAACGGAATCCATCCGAAGGCGGGAAAGAAGACCTCTACCCAGATGTGGGAATCTTCGGGTCCGGCAATGAATCTTCCGGTTTCCTCGTCAAACGTGCCGGGGACGTAGCCGGCGACAACGCGGGTGGGTATGCCGTTAAGGCGGGCCAGCACGGCCATGGCCGAGGCGGTGTAGTCGGCATAGCCGCGCCGCAACTCGAAGAGGTATTGATCGACGACGTCGGTTCCCGGGGCCGGCTCGGGGACCTCTATCGAAAAGGGATAGCGCCGCAGGAAAAACTCGATGCGCTGCGCTCTGTCGAATGCGTTGTCGCCCGACGTTGCAAATCGGGCGGCGAGCTCTTTGACGCGGGGACTGACGTCGGGTAGCTGCAAGTATTTGTCGATCCAGGCGGGGTAGCTGGTGCGCGCGTTGCGCAGGGCGTCTATGGAAGGCCCGGGGATGGTGGATTCGACGGAATATGCGATTCGGCGGCCGACGCTGCGAGTGGCTCTGATGGAAGAGAAGTCGCTTACGTCGTCCTGCTCGCTGCTCTGAATCAGGTATTTGCGGCTCATCGTGACAAGGTCGCCCGGAATGAAGAGCACGGACGTATTGGAGTCCAGAATCTCGATGTTGGCTTTGACGGCGATCCGCGATCGGAGTTCAACGGTCCTCGTGAGCGCCTGGCCGGGGTCTCGCGCGGTGAGCGCCTTGTCGGTGTTTTCCCAGCGGTCTCCGAAGAACCGGTCGTAGGTAACTCCACGCCAGTATGCCTCGTGCGTCGACTGCACGATGAGCGTGGCGCGCTTGGTGAACGGAAGCACAGCCCCAATAGGGAGCTGCTGCGGACCGGAAAGAGACGACGCGCCGGAGGGATTCGAGACGCCGCTGAAGAGCCGGTTGGCGGCGGCCTCGACGTTGCCCCAGCCGTCGCCCATGTACGTCCAGAACGAGTCGGACAGCGGATTGCCGCGAATCCGGGGAAAGAACACGGCGAACAGCGTGACCAGGGCGACGAGCACGAGGCTGAGCGCCGTTATGTTGATGCGAAGCTCCGCGGAATATTCGATCTTGGCCTTGTCCCACCGGTCAGACAAAGCGAAGAGGTTTACCTGGACCATGAGGAGGAGAAGCGCGACCATGAAGATGATAAAGGGCAGTCGCGTCGGGCCTATGTAGGTAACGTTGATGGCAAGCCCAATGGCGGCGCCGAGAGCGGCGATGGCTACGCTGCGGCGGCGGTAGAGCCCCCACGCGCCGATGAATCCCATTCCCCACGCGGCGTAGGCCATCCACAAGAGGAAGATCACGTTGTCGGCGCTTGCCCTGAACGAGGAGACCACGTCGAACCAGTCGACGAGACGGACGGCGAGGTCGACTACGAATTCCCAACTCGTAGTCAACGCTCCGGCAAGCGGCTGGGGGCCGGTGGCGATGCCGGCGCGCCGGTCGCCGACCCATCCGAGAGTCTGTCTGAACATGTCGATGAAATTCGGAAGGAGGTCGCTGGGACCGGGGAACGCCTCGGAAACGATGACGAATGAGAAGATGCCGCCGACCACGACGCCTATGGCAAGGACGGCGGCGGAGTGAACTTTCCTGTTGCAAAGCCAGGCGCCGACCGCGATTCCCAGTGCGGCAAACGGGAACATGATCCCGGTGTTGGCGGCCCATTGCGCCTGGTCGATGGAATACACGACCGACATCACGAGCGCGACGAGCAGGATGATGGGCAACCAGCCCTGGGCGGGGCGGGCGAGACCAGTGCGGGAGAGGGTTCTGGCGGCTATGGCCATGCCCGCGCCTATCTTCCCATTCGAGATACGGCGAAAGCCGACCGCGGGGTTGCGCCCGAGTATGCTTCGGTGCCGATCTCCGCCCGGATGCTCTCGAACTTCTGTCCCTGGCGCACTGTCCGAAGACTGACTCCGGCGGTTGCCAGAAGACCGTGGATCTCGTGGTTGGCTCCGGTTCCTCCGAAGCTCTCGCCGTCGATCAGGACGGCGCCTGGGAACAACCCTCGGCCGCTCAGGTTAAGCAAGGCGGATCCCCAGTTGACATCGTCTGACGGCGAGATCGCCACAAGGCTCATTCCGCGGCCGAACGCGGGCGCGGTTTCGGTAAGGAACTCGGCAAACGGCGCGGTTCCGTTGGCGCTGACGGTGGCGAGCTGCTCAAGGATTCGCCAGAGCTGCCGGGCGCCCCTTTGAGGCTCGACGAGGATTCGCTCGCGTCCGAACGCGGCGAGTCCCACGGACTTGCCGTCGCGGACCTGCTGGTAGGCCAGCGCCGAGGCGATCTTGACTGCGTATTCCTCGGTGGATTCATCGCCGCTGCCGCCTTGAACGGCGCGGTGCATGTCGAGAACCAGCCACACGCTGGCAGCCGGTTCGAGGTCGAATTCCTTGACCATCAGCGTCATCTTCCTGGCGGTGGACAGCCAGTGGATACGCTTCATCTCGTCGCCCGGCACCAGCTCCCGCACGCTTGACGCGTCGGCGGTGACCTGCGGGCTTCGAATGTTCGAACGGGTGTTGCCGAAAAATGACCCCGTCGGTATTCGGAAGTCCGGCATGATGCTTATGGGCGGATAGACGACGAGCGTGCTCACCTGGGGAAAATCGAATTCGGCGAGGAAGATCCCGAACGGATCGCCTGTCCTGACGGTCATGGGTCCGAGCGAGAACAGCCCACGGCGGAGCGCCTTGCCGCTGCCGATCCAGCGTTTTGTCTGGCGGCCGTCGAGGTTCTCGGCCACGCTGGCGGAGTAACCGGGCAGGCTGGACTGATCGTCGAGCTCGACCAGCAGAATCGGCAGCCGGCCCAGGTTGCTAAGGAGTATCTCTTCGTCGATGGCGTCGCCGGTCGTTGCCCATTTGTTGGACAGGGTCCTTCGAATTCGGAGATTGTCGGCGGCGCTCTTTGTCCAAAAATAAGAAACGACCACCAAAACCGTGAGCGCGTAAAAGAACCAGAAGACGATTGCGGAGGTGGTGACGAGCGCCAAGACGAGCAGAGCGCCAATCAGAACGAGCGCCATTGGCCGCTGAACGTAGATCTGCGGCCGTTGCAGTAGCGCTCGCTGTTCTATGGCTGCGATGTGGCGCCGCCCTTTTCCACTGATGGTTCAGGAGGTCGAGTCAACTGTGCGGATCGCCTCCAGACTCACGATTGTACAGCCACAATTCCCGCCCTTCGCGGGCGGCGCTCCGGGATTTCAGACCAGGTCGAGCACCATCGCGATCTCGTCACAGCGATCGAATTTGGGGCAGCGGTAACACTCCTGCCAGACCTTTAGCGTCAGCGTGTTTCGTTCGACCCGGCGGAAGCCCAATCTTGCAAAAAAACGCTCTTCAAGCGTCAGTGTGAAAGCCTTGGGAATTCCGAAACTTCGCGCTTCGTCCAGGCACGCGCCGACCAGACGGCTGCCGATTCCGAGGCCGGTGTGATCGCTGTGCACGGCGAGCGCCCGGACCTCGGCAATTTCCGGCGAGAAAATATGCAGTGCGACGCAGCCGATAACACCCGACGGAATTCTGTAAACGAGATATTCGCGGATTCCCTCGAAGATCTCCTCGGTGGACCTGGGCAGCATCAGGTCCCGCGCGGCGTAGGGATCGACGATCGCTTTGATGTCCTTCACGTCGGCGAACGTGGCGGGCCCTATTTGAGCGCCGCGGGCATCGAATGACTCGATTTCGCGGGACGCGCCGTGAGCGGCAATGCTGGATTTCATGGGGATATTATGCCCCCGATATCGTTGACGGTCCCTGTTCTTCGTTGCCGGACGGCGCCGCGGACGCGCGCGTCGAGCCTGGACAGCCGTTCATAAGGGACCGGCGGCCTGCCTATAATCGGGTCGACTGGACGCGATTTCGTACCACCCGGACCTTGCGTACTATCCCTTGACGGCTGAAACCGAACGCTGGAACCTGAATCCTCCGCAGTGGGAGGCCGTCCGTCACGGAGAAGGCCCGCTGCTGATACTGGCGGGGGCGGGGTCGGGTAAGACCCGAGTCATCACTTACCGCATCGCCCATCTCATCGCAAACCGCAACGTCGCGCCTCAAAACATCCTGGCGGTCACGTTCACAAACAAGGCCGCCGACGAGATGCGGGACCGGGTGGCGCGTCTGCTGGCCGAAAGGGCCGGCGGCGTGACGGTAGGCACGTTTCACCGAACGTGCGCCGAGATGTTGCGATGGAATGCGGATCAAGCCGATCTGGACCGCGATTTCCCGATTTACGACGCGGCGGACCAGCTTGCGGTGGTGCGAACGGCGATGAAAGACCTCGGCCTGACGCCCACTCAGGTTTCGCCGGTCGCGGCGCGGGCGGGAATCTCGCGCGCCAAGGACGAGCTGCGAACTCATTTCGAGTACGCCGAATATGCGGAAGGTCACATACAGGAGATGATCGCCCGCATCTACCGCCGCTATCAGCAGTTGCTGGCCGAATCGGGCGGACTGGACTTCGGCGATCTGATCATGCGGGCGGTCAGGTTGCTGAAAGAATCGCCCGACGTGCTCGGCTACTACCGCAACAGATATCGCTTCGTGATGGTCGACGAATATCAGGACACTAACCGCGCGCAGTATGTCCTGATCAGGGAGCTGTGCGCGTCCCATCGCAACCTGTGCGTCGTGGGGGACGACGACCAGAGCATCTACGGCTGGCGGGGGGCGGACATTCGCAACTTGCTGGATTTTGAGAACGAATATCCGGACGCGAAGGTCGTAAAGCTCGAACAGAATTACCGATCGACTGAAATGATCCTGGAAGCGGCCCACAGCGTCGTTTCGGAGCTTCCAAAACGCAAGCCGAAAAAGCTGTGGACCGCGCGCGAGGGAGGCGACGGCATCCGTGTTGTACAGGCATACGACGAGGAGGACGAGGCGCGCCGCGTTCTGATGGAGTTGCGGGCGGCCGCGGGTCAGGGCGTGCGGCGCGGGGATGTCGCGATCATGTACCGGACCAACGCGCAGTCGCGTCCGTTCGAGGAAGCCTTCGTGCGGGCTGGAATCGCCTACCAGCTTGTGGGGGCGACCGAGTTCTACCGGCGGCGGGAAATCAAGGACATGCTGGCCTATCTTCGATGCGTGGCGAGTCCGAGAGATTCGGTGAGCTTCGAGCGAATTGCGAACGTGCCCGCGCGGGGAATAGGGGCGAAGACCCTCGCCGACCTTGCGCGATGGGCGTCGTGGAGGTCAATCGCGCCCGGTGAGGCGGTTCGACTCATGCACCAACGAGGCGCCAGCGACCTCTCCTCGCGCGCCGCGAGAGCGCTGTTGCCGCTGGGTCAGCTGCTCACCAGGCTGGATGAAGCGGCGCCGGTAATGTCGCTTCCCGCATTGTTGCAGCTTGTTTATCGAGAGAGCGGGTACGAAGCGCTGTTGAACGAAGACGAGGACAGCGGCGAGGAGCGGATCGACAACGTGATCGAGCTCGTGGCGGCGTCGGCCCGGTATGCGGAACTGCCTCCGGCGGAGGCCCTGACCGCTTTTCTTCAGGACGTGTCGCTGGTTTCGGACGTAGATCGAATGCGCTCCGACGGCGAAGCCGTCACGCTCATCACGATGCACGCCGCGAAGGGTCTGGAATTTCGCAAGGTTTTTATCGTGGGTTTCGAGGAGGAGCTTTGCCCGCACTTGCGGTCTTTTGCCGATCCGGTGCAGATGGAGGAAGAGCGCCGGCTCGCCTACGTTGGGATAACGCGCGCCGCCGATAGTCTGGTATTCACGTATTCACGCTACCGCGGGGGGTGGGGAAGCTCCTCGCGATTGCCGTCCAGATTCCTGAAAGATATTCCCGACGAGCTGCTGGGGCGCGACACTGAACCGGCCGGCGAATCGCAACGATATGGATGGGTGAGCGTTCGAAATGGTGGACGGGATGAGCCAAGATCGAAGCCGGTAGTATCGACGGAGCGCACCTTCGCCGACGGAGCCAAGGTGCGCCATTCGGTTTTTGGTGAAGGAATAGTGGTCGCGGGCAAAGTCGGGCCGGGCGGTGAGGAAGTAACAGTCGCCTTCGAGACAGCGGGCGTGAAGCTACTCAGCGTCGCGTTCGCGAACCTCGAACGAAGTTGAGTTTCGTGACCGCGCCGAATTGAGGATGGCAAGAGCTTTGAGGCATTGGAGACTTATGGAGGCCAGGCGCCCGGGCGATACGGCCTCGAGCGTCGCAGTGGGACGGCGACGCCGCGCTTGCAAGCGGACTGGTCCTGGATGTCGGGTCATCTCCAAGTCGGTAGACCGGTAGACGGACAGGGATGAAGTTTCACGATCTGGCCGTCTACTTCGAGCGGATCGAGCAGATCAGCGGTCGAATCGCGATAACCGAGCTTCTGGCGGAGATTTTCAAGAGCGTCGATCCGAGTGAGGCCCGGCGTGTCGCGTACCTTATCCAGGGCCGGGTCGCGCCGAGGTTCGTCGAAGTCGAATTCGGCGTCGGCGACAAGTTGCTCGTGTCGGCGATAGCCTCGGCCTTCGAGGTCGAGCTTGAAGAAGCCCGCGGACACGTGCGCGCGCTTGGCGATCATGGTCTGGCCGCGGAGAAACTGTGCGGCGCTGCGGACGCGGGTTTGACCGTGACCGAAGTATTCGACCGGCTCGACGCGCTGGCCCGGACCGCCGGCGAGGGTTCGGTGGATAGCAAAGTTGCGCAACTCGCGAGCCTGATGCGCGACTCTGGCCCGCTGGAGAATCGCTATCTCGTTCGAATCCCTCTCGAACGCCTGCGTCTCGGCGTGGGCGATCCGACGATCATGGACGGAATGTCGTTCGCCAGGGTGGGAGACAAGTCGGAGCGACCGGCAATCGAGCGCGCCTACAACTATGTGAGTGATCTGGGGTTGGTGGCCGAACGCTACATCGCGGGCGGCGCCGATGCCATCGCGGAGATTCGCGTCGTGGTTGGCAATCCGGTGCGGATGGCCCAGGCCGGGCGGCTGTCGTCGGGTGCGGAAATCATCGAGAAAATCGGCAAATGCGCGGTCGAGCCCAAGTTTGACGGATTCCGCTTGCAGATTCATAGATCGGGCGGCGACGTCGCGATCTTCTCGCGAAATCTGGAAAACATGACCGGAATGTTCCCGGAGGTCGCCGAGGCGGCGCGGTCGCGGCTCAACAGCCAAAGCGCGATTATCGAAGGCGAGGCGATGGGTTACGACCCGGTCTCGCTTCATTTCCTTCCATTCCAGCTCACGATGTCGCGCCGCCGCAAGCACGGCATCGAAGAACTGGCGCACTCGCTGCCGCTCAAGCTGCTGGCGTTTGACGTTCTCTACGCCGGGGAGGAAGACCTTACGCCGCTGCCATACGAGGAACGGCGCGCGCGGCTCGTGGAGCTCGTCGATCCCAGCGAATCGATAGACGTAACGGAAAGCATGGTCACGGATGATCCGGAGGAAATCGACACTTACTTCGCAAACAGGATTGAAGACGGCCTGGAGGGAATTCTGGTCAAGCGGCTGGAATCGCCGTATCAGGCCGGCAAGCGAAATTTCAACTGGATAAAGCTCAAGGGGAGCTACAAGGGCGGACTCAGCGATTCGCTGGATTGCGCGATCGTTGGATACTGGCGGGGCAGGGGGAAACGCACTGCCTGGGGAATCGGCGCGATATTGACCGCCGTGTGGGACGCCGAGGAAGCGCGGCTGAAGACGATCGCGCGCGTGGGCACGGGACTTTCCGATGAGGAGTGGGTCCAGATGCGGGAGCTATTGGACCGGGACGCGCGCGACGGGCCGGCGCCGATGCTGGATTCAACGGTCGAGGCGGACGTGTGGGTGGAGCCGCGCCACGTGGCGCCCGTGCTGGCCGACGAACTCACCCGCAGCCCCAATCACACGGCGGGACGCAAGGGCGACGAAGCCGGATACGCGCTGCGGTTCCCGCGAGTGCTGGCGATGCCGCGCGCCGACAAGTCGCCGCAAGACGCAACTACCGTGGCGGAGGTTGAATCCCTGTTCGCGGCGCAGGCGCGCGGAAGCGCCTGATAGAACTGGACGCCGTGTTTGCGAACGCGCCCCCGCTCCACGGCGCTGGTCGAACTCCGGGCGGCCCGATTGGATAGTATTTGCGCCCGGCCAGCTAGCACAAAAAGGATATTTTGATGGATCCGATGATCGAAGTTCTGGACACGCGACTGCTGCGACTTCTCGACGACGATGCGCTGATCGAACGGATTGCGGGTGGATTCAGTTTTACGGAAGGACCGATTTGGCGCGGCGACCATCTGCTGTTCAGCGATATACCGAACAATCGCATCGTGAGGTGGGAGGAAGGGCCCGAGGGGCCGTCGGTGAGCACGTTTCGGTCACCGAGCGGTCGCTCGAACGGTCTGACCCTGGATAAGCAAGGACGCCTTATCGCCTGCGAGCACCAGGGCCGGCGAGTATCGATAACGCAAGCGGACGGATCGGTGGAGTCCCTGGCCGAAACTTACGACGGAAAGAGGCTCAACAGTCCGAACGACGTGGCCGTCCGTTCGGACGGGATCGTCTATTTCACCGACCCGCCCTATGGCCTGATTCCATCGGACGCCAATCCACTCGACGCGGACATTCCGAGCGAGCTGGGATTCAACGGGCTGTTTCGGGTGCTGTCGGATGGAACGGTTGAATTGCTTGCGGATGATTTCGTCAGGCCCAATGGACTGGCGTTCAATCCCGATGAACAAATCCTGTACGTTGACGATACTCACGCGCGGCACATAAGAGCGTTCGACGTAGCCGCCGACGGGTCGCTGAGCAACGATCGCGTTTTCTTCACCTATCTCGGTGTCGCGGATGAGAACGGACCGGACGGAATGAAGATCGACGTGGAGGGCAATCTCTGGGTAACCGGTCCCGGCAGCACGTGGGTGGTATCGGCCCAGGGCGAGGCCCTGGGCCGGATTCGGCCGCCCGAACATCCGGCGAACGTGGGGTTTGGCGGCGCGGACTGGAAAACGCTGTTCATGACCGCGGCTACGAGCGTGTATCGACTTCGGGTCAATGTGGCCGGGATCGCCGTACCGTAAGCACATCAGGGAGACGCCGCGCCCAGCGAGGTCGAGCCGTCTGATAGGCAAGGGCGGCCGAATACTGGCGCTCGTCGGTCTGCTGGCGGCGATGGCCGCCTGCGCGGATCCGCAGGACGAGAGCGCCCGGTCGAGCGTTACGCTGTCGGCCGCCGCCGTGACGGCCGAAAGCCCGTCGCCGCCGCCCACGGTCCGCGCCGCCGCCACACCTTCGGCCAGGGAAGCGGCGCCTACGCCAACTACCGCGGCTGCCCTTGAAGTTGGCGAGCCGCGGGAATACGAAGTCAAGCCCAACGACACGCTGTCGGAAATCGCCGGCCGCTTTGGAATTACAACCAGCGAACTGGCCGAAGCGAACGAAATCGAGAATCCGGACGACATCCGCGCTGGCGACGTTTTGACAATCCCGACCGCGCCAGCCGGCAACGATGGCGCCTCACCGCCTACACCCACGCCGACGGTCGAGGCCGCGGTGACGGCGGCAACGCGTTCGCCGGCTCCGGTCGCGCCGCGACTGGCGGGACTCGCAGTCGAAAAGGTGGGTGAGGACTTCGAGCAGCCGATCCAGCTAACGCACGCGGGCGACGCGTCGGGGAGGCTGTTTGTAGTCGGCAGACGGGGAACGGTACAGATCATCGAAGGCGGGGCGGTTCAACCGGCGGCCTTCCTGAATATCGGGAATCTTGTGAGCACGGGAGGCTCGGAGCAGGGACTGCTGGGGCTGGCGTTTCATCCCGATTACCGGAATAACGGCCGGTTGTTCGTGAACTACACGGACACGGATGGAGATACGGTTGTTGCCGAATACCGGGTTTCCACGGACGATCCAAACCGCGCCGCCCCGAACGCCGTCAAGATCGTCCTGGCGTACAACCAGCCGTACAGAAACCACAACGGAGGAATGCTCGCGTTCGGCCCCGACGGCTATCTCTACGTCGGAACCGGCGACGGCGGCAGCGGGGGCGATCCGCTCGGCAATGGGCAGAAGCTGTCGGTTCTGCTGGGCAAGATGCTGCGGATAGACGTGGACAGCGGCTCGCCCTACGCCGTGCCGTCGGACAACCCGTTCGTCGGCGTCGCGGACGTTCGGCCCGAGATATGGGCTTATGGACTGCGCAATCCGTGGCGCTACTCGTTCGACCGCGAGACGGGCGACTTGTACATCGCCGACGTGGGGCAAAACAGCGTCGAGGAAGTGAGTTTTCAGCCCGCCGGGAGCGCCGGCGGTGAGAACTATGGATGGAACATTACCGAGGGGTCGCGGTGCTTTGCGCCGGGCGAGGCCTGCGACAAAAGCGGGTTTGTGCTGCCGATCGCGGAATACAGCCATCAAAAAGGCTGTTCGATAACAGGCGGCTACGTTTACCGAGGTCAGTCGGAGCCAGCCCTGCGGGGGCACTATGTTTTTGGGGACTATTGCAGCGGTCGCATCTGGACGTCAGTCAGGTCGGCGGACGGCGTCTGGACAACGACCGAGCGGCTGACGACTGGTCTTAGCATCAGCTCGTTTGGAGAAGACGAGAGCGGCGAGATTTACGTTCTCGACTACGGCGGAGGGTCGATTTTCCGACTCAAAGCCGTGGCGGGATAGCGAAGCGTTTCGGGTCTCGACATTCGAGTGGACGGGCTTCTAGGGGGCGCCGATCTCTTCGAACTCTCTACGGTCGAATCCGGCGATGATCTGTTCGCCAACGACGACAAGCGGCCGGCGAATCAGGGTAGGGTCTTCGACCATCAACTCCATGAGCTGACGGTCGGTGAACTGGGCGGTATCGAGCTTGAGTTCCCTGAACTTCTTTGAGCGCCGGCTCAGGAAATCGCGAACGTTTCGTCCGGCCAGCAGACTGCTCAACTCGTCCACGGTGAACGGCTGCTTGAAGTAATCGCGGATCTCATACTCGACTCCCCTGCTATCCAGCAAGGCTAGGCCTTTGCGGCAGCTTGTTCAGCCGGGTTTTATGTATGCGATCAGCGGCTTCATGGCGGGTTGTCAAGTCCTTCCGGGGCTAGTTCGCTTGCGGGCCGCGTAGCGCGCGACCGGGCAACTCCGCCGTCTGCACACCGTCCCGCACTACGAATTTGCCGCCAACGATAACATGCACTATACCTTCGGGGAATTGATGCGGGTCCTCGAAAGTGGCGGTATCGATTATCCGGGCGGGGTCGAACACGACCAGGTCGGCGTCGCGTCCCGGCTCGAGGACTCCCTTGGCGTTGAGGCCCATTTTCTTGGCCGGAAATCCGGTCATTTTGTAAACGGCTTCTTCAAGCGGGAACAGGTTTTCGTCGCGGGCGTAGTGTCCCAGGACTCGCGGGAACGCGCCGTAGTAGCGCGGATGAGGACGTCCCATGTTCAGCGGCGGCTCGGGCGAGATTGCCGAACCGTCCGATCCGATCATTGCGGCGGGATGGCGCAGCACGTATCTGACGTCGTTTTCGTCCATTCCGAAATGGACCATGACGCCTTGTAATTCTTCCTCGATCAGAATGTCGTGCGCGGCCGTCTCGGGCGGAACGCCTCTGTCGCTTGCGATGCGGGCGATGCTCTTTCCCACGACGTCGGGATTTCCCGAGGCTGTCCACGATATGTAAATCGTGTCCCATTCACGCCAGCTCGATCTCAATCCGGCCTCAAGCTGGTCTCTTACGGCGCTGTCGCGCAGTTTGGCGAGGATCGCTTCCGGGCCGCCTTCGTGCGCCCATTCGGGGATTAGCTGAGTCAGGCCGCCGCTGCCGGCGGGATAGGGATAGACGTCTACAGTCACGTCCACGCCGCGGTCTTGCGCGGCTTCGACCATCGCCAGGGAATCTCTTACGCGCCCCCAGAAAGGCCTGCCGGAGGCTTTGTGGTGGGCTAGCTGGACCGCGACGCCGGCGCGCTCGCCTATCTCGATGGCCTCCGCTACGGCTCTGAGGAGACTATGCCCTTCGCCGCGTATGTGGCTGAAGTAGATTCCGCCGAACTCCGCCAGAACTCCGGCCAGTTCGACGATCTCGTCCGTATCGCTGTAGGAGCTTGGGGGAAAGATCAGCCCGGTTGAAAACCCGAACGCGCCCTCTTGAAGCGATGCGCGGAGCAGCGATTTCATCTCGTCGAGTTCGCCGCTTGTGGGATAGCGTTTGTCATAGCCCATAACCGCGCTGCGGATGGGCACGTGCCCTACGAGGGCGAGCACGTTGACGGCTACGCCGGAGCCGTCGAGCCGGTCGAGGTATCCGCCCATCGAGTCCCATGACCAGTCGAAAGCCGCGCCCATGGCAAGATGCCGGTTTGTCGAGATCATGTCGCTTCGATTGAGGTCGGTTACTGGAGCGGGACTAAATCCGCAGTTGCCGACGATTTCGGTTGTGACGCCTTGACGGATCTTGCTCTGGGCGGCGGGATCGATCAGAAGCGGGAAATCGGAGTGGCTGTGGGTGTCGATAAAGCCGGGGCACACGACCAGGCCGTCGAGGTCCATTACTCCGGCGGCCTGCCGGTCGGCAATCTCGCCGACGGCGGCGATCCTGGATCCGTGGACAGCCACCGCGCCTGACCGCCGGGCCGCTCCCGTACCATCGAGAATCGTGCAGTTATCGAAAACCAGGTCGTATTCGGCGGGCGTACTCATAACGTCTCTCCCAGTGGCGTCAGGGCCGGTGCGGCGCGAGTTATTGGGTCTGACTTTCCTCGACGGTGCGGGTTGGCCGGATTACGATCTCGGGAACACACGCCCGCGCCGGCAGGATGGAAACAAAGAGGACCGCGGCGGCGAGGTCTTCCGGCTGCAGGAAAAATGCCCGCTGCTCGGCAGAAGGGGGGACCGGGCGCCGCTCCAGAATGGGAGTTTCGACGTCACCCGGAAAGATCGAGGTCGCCCGAATCCCGTGCCGGCGCTCCTCGTCGTTGATGCTCTCGGTTAGCCCGGCCATGCCGAACTTGGAGGCTGAATAAGCCGCGCCCGCCAGCTTTGAGGCGGCTTTGCCCGCCAGCGAAACGACATTTACGATCAGCCCGCCGCCGTCTTCTTTCATGTGAGGCAATACCTCACGCACGAAATTGTAAGAGCCGGTGAGATTTACGGCGACGATCCGGTCCCAGTCCTCGGCCGATGTCTCGGAAACGCCGCGTCTTAGCGTGTTGGTGCCGGCGTTGTTGACGAGAATGCCGGGAACGCCGAGTTGGTCGCGGGTGTTTCGCACTACCGTTGCGACGGCCTTGCGGTCGCATACGTCGCCAGCGTGGACGAGCACTTTGACGGAGTGCCGTCGAGCCTCGCTCGCGACCTGTTCGAGCTGTTGCTCGCTTCGGGCGAAAAGGGCCACGTTGGCGCCCGACGCGGCCAGAGCCAGCACTGTTCCGCGTCCGATTCCCGTGCTCGCCCCGGTAACGATGGCGGTCTTGCCGGTCAATTCGCCAGCCATCTGGTTCTCCTACGACGTGTGGTGGGCAGATTCGAGATATTCGCTTCGCCCAACGACCTGGGTATCGCGATTCATAGTCTAGCGGGCGCGTTTTCACGCTTGCGGGAGACTGACCGGGGCTGGTGACGCCGGCACATTCCGTAGGTCGTTTGCGCCTGGTGCTCAGATATACTTGAAAAACCGGATGAACTGGTTACGGCGCTTTCTGGTCTTCCGTGAATTGTTTGCGCGATCAAGCGCGAATTCGTGGTTCAACAAGGATCGAGCGAGTAATTGGACTCGAACGGACACGGTAATACGCTCGGTGAAGACCAAGCCAATCAGGCCGTCAGAATGCCGAGCTCGACCATTCAGGATTACCTGCTGGCGATCTACAGCCTGGACTTCGAACACGTCCGGGTTATTGCGGCGCGGCTGGCGGACAAGCTGGAGGTTTCGGCTCCGACGGTGTCGGTGACCGTGGAGCGGATGGTCAGGGACGGTTACGTGGATGTTGATGGCAACCACCTGATTACCCTCACCGAAAGAGGGCGGGCCGTCGGCAGGCGCGTGGTTCGCCGTCACAGGCTAATAGAGCGCTGGTTGAATGACATGCTGAACCTCGATTGGGTGATGCTTCACGACGAAGCGCACCTCCTTGAACACTCCCTGTCGAGCGCGCTGGAGCAAAAGATATCCGAAGCGCTGAACCATCCGGAGACCTGCCCGCATGGAAACCCGATTCCCGGCAACGCCAAGAACTGGTCGTTCGAAGGCATGAAACAGCTTTCGGAATCGGAAGTCGGGGAGGAGCGGAACGTAGCCAGAATCTCGGAGCTAGCCGAGGACGACGCCCAGATCATGCGCTACCTGCAGCAGAAAAACCTGGTGCCGGGCACCCGCGTGGAGGTTAAGGAGATTACGCCCTTCGGCCACGTGGTCATGAAGGTGAATGGCGAAACGGCGGTCATCGACCCGGAGATCGCCGTATACGTCTGGACCAGATCGGCAGCGCACCCCAATTAACAGGCTCCGGCCGAGAACCAGCAAGCGGCCCGCACTATCGACGGAGACCTCCTAACTTGCCGATAGTGGAAGTGCGCGATCTCCGTAAACACTACGGAGACGTGAAGGCCGTGGACGGCCTCTCGTTCGAAGTTGAGCGCGGCGAGGTCTTTGGGATGCTCGGTCCCAACGGCGCGGGCAAGAGCACAACGGTCGAGATCGTAGAGGGACTGCGCGAAATGGACGCCGGTCACGTGCGGATACTCGACCTCGACCCGCACCGGGACCGGGTCAAAGTAAGGGAAGAGATAGGGATTCAGCTTCAGTCCGCGTCGCTTTTCGACAAGCTGACGGCCCGCGAGCACCTGACGCTCTTCTCCTCGTTCTATTCGCGAACGCGAACCGTGGATGACCTGATAGAGCTGGTTGATCTTGCGGACCGACAGAACGCGATTTCCAAGGAGCTGTCGGGCGGCCAGAGACAGCGCCTGTCGTTTGCTCTGGCTATGGTGAACGACCCGGAAGTGGTGTTTCTCGACGAGCCGACAACGGGCCTGGACCCGCAAGCGCGAAGGCACATGTGGGACGTAGTCGCGGCAATGGCAAAGGAAGGCAAGACGGTTTTCCTGACCACCCATTACATGGAGGAAGCCGAACTGCTCTGCGACCGGGTCGCGGTAATCGACCATGGCAAGATAATCGCGCTCGACAGCCCGGCGCGGCTTATAGAAAGTCATTTTAAGGCGCAGACCGTAACCTTCGACACGGCCCACGGGCAGGTAACGGGGGCTGACCTGGAGTCACTCTTGGGGGTAACCGACGCGGTTGCCGACGATGGACACGTCGAGCTTTTTACGGCCGACGTAGCCGGGACGGTCGGCGCGCTGATGGATTACGCGAGAGAACGGGACTTGCCAATGCACGATCTGAGTATCGGGCAGGCAAACCTGGAAGACGTGTTTCTTAAATTGACGGGTCGCCGGATACGCGATTGAAGGCGGTCGGCGCGTTGATTGTGGCGCTTGGGCGCGAGTTCGTGCGCGATCGCACGGCGTTGTTCTTTACGCTCGCGTTTCCGTTCATTTTCATGCTCATCTTTGGCTTGTTGATGCAGGGGCTGGACCGGCCGCGCAACTTTGACATCGGCCTGGTGATCGACGACGCGTCGCCGGCGGCAAGCGAGCTTGCGGATGCGCTGCGCCGTCTACCCGTTCTCGAAATTACCGAAGAAGGATTCGATGCCGAGCAAGACCGGCTCAAGGAAGGCGACCGAGATGCGGTAATCGTGGTTCCCGAGGGTTTCGGGGACACAGTGGCGGCAGGCTCGACGGCAAGGGTGCGCGTGTTCTTCGATCCGTCGCGGCAGACGACGGCGACGATAGTTCTGCCTATCCTGTCGCAAATTCTGGACGAAATAGATCGGGTGCGCTCGGGCACTCCGCGAGGGCTGGCCATCGAGCCCGTCTCGGTCGTCGCTTCCGATCTGCGCGCGGTGGACTTCGTCGCGCCGGGAATAATCGCGATGAGCGTGATGCAGCTTGGGGTGTTTTCCTCGATAAACCTGGTGATGCGGCGTGAAAAGCTGATTCTCAAGCGTCTGGGAGCTACTCCCATCAGGCGCGGCACGGTTATCGGGGCCGAGGTTCTGTTTCGGCTGATCATCACGTCCGTACAGGCGGCGCTGCTCGTTGCAATGGCGAGTCTCGCGTTCGGCGTGCCGATAGAGGGAGGCTTTCACGAACTCATCGCGATAATCGGTCTGGGCGCGCTGGCTTTCATAGGCCTGGGATTTGCGATTTCATCGTTCGCCAAAACCGAAGAGGGAATGCTGCCTATCGCGCAGATCGTCACTCTGCCGATGATGTTCCTCTCGGGGATATTCTTCCCAATCGACGGCCTTCCAGGTTTTCTGCAGCCGGTGCTGAGGGTGCTGCCGCTGACCTTCCTGGGCGACGGGATCCGGCAAACGATGGTTGGCGGCTTTAGCGTCAACGCGATGTGGGTCAACTATCTGGCGCTGGCGCTCTGGCTCGCCGTCACCTTTGTAGTGGCGGTCAGATTGTTCAAATGGGAATAACGCCTTAGGCGGGGACGGGCGCCAACTGAGGGAGTGAAATCCTACTTTCGCGCGAGTTACGGACGGAGCGCGGCAGGGCTCTATCGCGCGGTGTTGACCGAGCCGTCTCCCGACCGAGCCACTCCCAGAATCATCTGATGAATGACCTGCTCGACCGGAGCCAGGTCGTCGGTAAAAGCGCCTTCCGACGATTCAACCAGCCGGGGATTGATGCCCCGGGCGGCGATCGTCCTGATCGTGATGTCGTCAGATTCCGAGAGCCGCCGGTTTATTTCGTCGATGGAGATTGGACTGTTCGACGCGAAGATCAGGCTGTTGAGATAACCGGCCGGAAGGTCGATGACGAAGACTGTTGGGAAGACGGCTCGCATGGTATTGCTCAAAGCCTCGACGAGGCGAAAGTCGCCTGGCGCCCGACCGGCGTTGAGCGCGACGATTCCATCGGCTTCCAGTCGGCGCTGAATCTCCTCGAAGAACTCGCGCGTCGTTAGCTGAAACGGGATGTACGGCTGACGGTAAGCGTCTACCATAACGACGTCGTAATCCCGGTCGGTGCGCCGCAGGAAATAGCGGCCATCCTCGGCGACCGCGTTTAGATTCGGCTCGTTCATCTCGAACATTTCGCGGCCGATGTCGATTATCTGGGCATCGATCTCGACTCCGTCGATATGCGTGTCGTCGCCGTAGACCTGGTTATAGAGCTTGGATACGGTGCCGGCGCCGAGTCCGACTATAAGGATGTTTTTCACCTGGCCCGGATGCTCCTTGCGGAACTGGGGTGCGAGGAGAAAGTAGTCCCACGGGCCGCTGGTGAGCGGTTGTGTTTCGCGCGCCGGAAAGAATACCGAATGCGTGGCCAGACCCTCGTTGAGCACAAGCCGCCGCATACCCGAACTGGTCTCCTGAACTTGTATGAAATTGAACACTGATTCGTCTTCGTAAATCAGGGCGCCGCGCTCGGCGGCGCGGACGATCTCGGGACGGATGTTGACGACCACAGTGATGGCGGCGAGCACTACGAGCAGGATCAGGAAACGCCAGCTTCTCAGTCCCGCGACTGCCAGACCGAGCAAGACCAGCGCGAAGGCGAGAAAGGTGTTTCGAGTCCCAATGTTAGGCACGAGCAAGAGCACCGGCAGGAAAGCGCCGAGGATGCTGCCGAGAGTGCCCAGCGCGTAGATGCGGCCCGCGTTGGCGCCGGCGGTGCTGAGGTTGGCGGTGCTGAGTCTTATCGCGAACGGCGATACGAAACCCAGGATCGTTATCGGGATCGCGAACAGGAACAGCACGCCGAACAGGGAACCCCAGAATACGCCGAGCGAAAGCCCGGAAAAGGCTTCGGTTGAGAGATTGAGAATCGGCCTTGCTACAAGTGGAATCAGCCCGATGCCGAACGCCGCGATGGCAACCAGACGGAGCAGCAAGCGGTCGTCGGGCCGCCTGTCGGCGATCCGCCCACCGACGTAGTAGCCAACCGTAAGGTAAAGCAGGACCAACCCGATGAGGTTTGCCCACACGAAGAGATTGTTGCCGTAGAAGGGCGCCAGGAGCCGCGAAGCGGTCAGCTCCACGCCAAGCACAGTCATCCCGGAGAAAAACACGACGGCGAGCAGCATTCCGTCTCGTGTGGTCCGCGGATAGCGAACGCCTCCCGGGGCGTCCGGGCCGGAGGGCGCCGGCGCCGGATCGGCGCTCAACGCGTCACGACCGCGGGGCGCGGGCAAGCGCCAGC
The DNA here is from genome assembly GCA_965263025.1 of Chloroflexota bacterium. Taxonomy (GTDB): domain Bacteria; phylum Chloroflexota; class UBA11872; order UBA11872; family VXNJ01; genus JAPOVO01. The sequence continues at coordinate 3,105,180 of OZ253578.1, forward strand.
GCCGCGTCCACGGCTATCCGAACGTAGTTGCGGCGCGCCTCGGCGAAATCGCGGGTCGGCACGCCCCATCTCCACTCGCTGTCCCACAGCTCGTCTGAAACGAGCAGCAATACGCCGACGTCGATACCGAGGGCGCTGCCAAGCGAAACGATAGCGCTCGTCTCCATGTCAACTCCCAATACGCCGCGATCCCCAAAATCCCTCACCTTGGAGCGCGTCTCACGGTACGGGGCGTCGGTAGTCCAGACAAGACCTTCCCGAAGCGGTACTCCGGCGCGGGCCGCCGCGCCGCGCAGGGCGCTGTTCACGGTTGAGGAGGGCAATGGATCGGCGTCGGCGGACAGATAATGGTAAGACGTTCCTTCCTCGCGTATTACGGAACTGGCGAGCAGGATATCTCCGACCCGGACATCCGGGTGGACCGCGCCGCACCATCCGAAGGCTATCACTGTTTTGGCTCCATCGTGCTTCAGGCCCTCGAACGCGCCACCGATCCTGGGCGCTTGTGTGCATGGCCCCACGACGGATATACGATCGACGGTCACGAGCCACCCGCGCCCGTCGGCGGCTTCGGAATTGCCGGGGGCGCCCAAATGCTCCAGACACCAGTCCATTTCATTATCGCCAAGAATACTGAGAATGACGGTTTCGGCGACCGGCGGACGTCTGGCTGCCGGCTCTCCACGGAAGTTGCGGCGCCCCATGATTTCTCTTTGACGAGCGATTGTAATCACGGGGTCGTCGGCGCCCTGGTTGGTGAAGAAATCGGGGCCCGAAACCTGTTTCGCCGCGTCTGACGGGGACGTATTCAACTACGCGATTGCCTGGCCGGGCGGACCCAGGGCGAGCCGGTCGACAATGACCCTGGAGGGTAGCCGCCGGGGTCTCGACGATTAGTCGCGCTGCCGCGTGTTGAAGTCATTTGATATCTCTAGCTTTTGCCGTCTGCAGGCGGACGATTCTCGGATGCCGCTAGCGGGAGCCGCCGAATGATACAGACTGGGCTAGCTCACTCCGAACGGGACGGAATGATACCCTGTGGCGCCGTCGGGACGAGGCTCGTGTTTTTGCGAGGTTTGTGTCTGGCCCTCGCCGTCGGTGGCGCGGACGCGGATGACGTGATTGCCGGAAACGGCGTCGAACTCATAGACCCAGCGCCGCCAGGCGTCCTTGGTCAACGCCTCGCCGAGACGCGCTTTCTCCCAGGGGCCTTCGTCGATCTGGGCCTCGACCATATCGATGCCGCGGGTTGGCGCCCAGGCGAATCCGGCGGCTTGCCGCGGACCGGGATCAAAACTCGCCAGGTGCCGCGGGATGTCGATGCGGGACTGCGTCTTGACGGGCGCGCGCTTGGCCCAGCCTCGCGGAATCCAGTAGGCGTTGAAGCCGTCCCAGGTCGTCAGCTCGATCTCGGCCAGCCATTTGGTTGCCGACACATAGCCGTACAGTCCGGGCACCACGAGGCGCGCGGGAAACCCGTGGTCGAACGGCAGAGGCGCGTCGTTCATGCCGATTGCGACGAGCGCTTCCCGGCCGTCGAAGGCGATTTCGGTTCGGAATCCGACCGTGAAGTCGTCCACGCTGCGCCCGATCATTTGCGTGGCGCCCTCCTGGACGCCGGCCCGATTCAGGATCGTGCGCAGAGGAACGCCGAGCCACTTGGCGTTGCCGACCAGCTTGCCGCCCACCGCGTTGGACACGCAGGAGAGGGTGACGTAGCGCTCGACGGTTTGCATTCCGAGCAATTCGTCAAACGTCAGCTCGTAGGGCCGGTCGACCATGCCTGTCACGTTCAGCCGCCACGTGTCGGGATCAACCCTGGGGAATGACAGCGCGGTGTCGATGCGATAGAAATCCTTGTTGGGAGTTACGAGCGGATCGAGCCCGGGGACGTCGAGGGCCATTTCGGGCGAGGGCGGGGAGACGAATTCGCTGGGGCGGGGGAGAACTACCTCTTCCCGGCTCAAGATGACGGCCTTGCCACGCTGGGCAAGCGCTCGCCCGGCGGCGGCGAACCCGATCGTCAGGGCCACCAAGCCCCCTCCCCTATAAAGAAAAGTGCGTCGTGGCAGCGTGGTTTCGGTGACATAGCTTTCACGGTCCGGAGGCGGCGCCGGCCTGGCGACAAGCCACCGGAGCGCGACTATGCCCACCGCAGCCGTGACACCCGCCGCAACAATGGCGGCAACAGGTCCGTACAGCGGGTTTCTGATCGCCGCGAAAAGGCCGAGCGCGCCGAATGCGGCGAATCCCGCCGCGGCCAGATTGAAGTAGCGGTTCGCAACCACGCCCAGCAAGGCGCCGAGCACGAGCGAAAGCGCGACCGTTCCGACTATCAGCGCGAGCTTGTCATTGGTGCCGAAGACGCCGATGGCGAAGTCTTCGACGACGGGAGGCGAGTAGTCAATTACGAGCTTGCCGACCGACAGAAGCATCGAAGGCAGCCCTGAGGAGAGTCCGGCAACGAGCTCACTTGCGCCGAGGGCCGCGGCCGCGGCGATGAGTCCGCCCACGGCGGGTTGAACGACGGGCCAGGTTCGCGCCCGCGACATCAATTGCTGTAACCGTTTCATAATGAGATAGCCCCGGACTTTCAACTACAAGCCGTCTGAAGATAATACGCGCCGGCGGGCGTTTCGGTTTCTAGCGGACGGTGTGCATCGGCATGATGACATGGATGTAGGAGTCGTCGTTCCGGGGGCGTATCAGCCCGGGGCTCGTGGATCCCGACAGTTGAACTTCCACTTCTTCAGTGTGGACTGTACTAAGGCACTCGCCGAGGAACCTGGCGTTAAAGGCAATAAACGCCTGCTCGCCGTCCACATCGGCATCGAGCTGACCGGAGTTGGCGCCAATGTCCGCGGACTCCGCGGATATCGACACGGTCCCGGCGTCGGCGTCACCGGAGTCGACTTCCATACGAATGACGTTGGAACCGCTGCGCGCGAAGATTGCGGCGATTCTGGTCGCCTTGGAAAACTCGGCCGCGTTTAAGACAACGCGGGTCGAGGAATCCGTGGGCACCAATTGCTCGTAGTTCGGGAACTGCCCCTCGATCAGGTGGGAGATCATCTGAACGCCAGCCACCTGGAAAGCGACATGGGTGGCCTGGGGGGAGATTACGATCTCGACCTCTTCCCTGGTGTCGCCGAGTATCCGGGACAGCTCGATCATGCTACTTCGAGGGACGATGATTTGAACGGCTTTCTCGACACCTGTTTCCGCGTTCAATCGCTTGATCGCCAGGCGGTAGCCGTCGGCGGCGGCGAAGACGATGGAGTTGGAATCGATCGATATCGACACTCCCGACAGCACCGGCCTGCTGTCGTCCGTGGCCGTGGCGATTGTGGTCAGGTCGATCATCTGCTTGAGCGTGGTCGAGTCGAGTCGCAGCGTGGCGCCGGGTTCGGCCGCCGGCAGCGGCGGGAAGTCATCCGCCGAAATACCCTTAAGCGTTGCGTTGTACTTTCCCGAGGACAGCGAGAGTTCGAGCGTCTCCGGGTTCAATTCGAAGTCGACAGGTCCCGCGTCAAACTGGGAAACGAGGTCTGTGAGCAGGCGGGCCGGAACGGTTACGGCTCCTTCGGAATCGATCTTGCATCCCACCATCACCGTGGTGGAAATCTCCATATTGGTTGCGGAGAGCTTGAGCATGGACCGCTCCGTGGCCACGAGCACGTTCGAAAGCACTGGAAGGCTGGTGCGCGTGGCCACCGCCCGATTCACGACGGAAAGCGCCTTGCTGAGATTCTCCTGCACGCACGTAAGCTTCAACGCGGCCTCCCCTTTGCGCCCGGTCGGTCAAGCGCCGATGAGCAGATTTGCGTGGGTTATGGTACGCGATATTGTACCCGGCCAGTGAGAAGGCGACTTTGCTACAAGATGTGGTATTCGTCGTAAACGGCGGCCGGGCGCGTGTGTACGGCGCACCCGCTTGCTGCTACGCTGAGCCGGGATGCATATCAGGCAGGATTGACCCACGTTGACAACCGCGAGCGGCGCAACGCCGCTGAGAGTCGTAGTCGCTGAAGACGAGACCATAATCCGCATGGATATAAGAGAGCGTCTCGAAAACCTCGGCTACCAGGTTGTCGGAGACGCGTCGGATGGCGAAACGGCCATAAATCTCGCCCGTCAGACTCGCCCCAACGTCGTCGTGATGGACATCAAGATGCCCGTTCTCGACGGCATATCAGCGGCGGAAACGCTGACCAGGGAAGGCATCGCGCCGGTCGTGCTGGTGACGGCTTTTTCGGACAAGGGGCTCGTGCGGAAGGCGAGTGAAGTCGGGGTCATGGCTTACGTGATCAAGCCTCTGCGCGACAACGATCTGCGTCCCGCCATCGAGGTCGCCGTTTCCCGATTTCGTGATTACCAGGTTTTGGCGGGCGAGGTGGCGGACCTCACCGAACGCCTGGAGACCCGCAAGGTGGTAGAGCGGGCCAAGGGGTTGCTTATGGAAAAGCACGGGCTTGCGGAGCGGGATGCATTTCAGCGGATTCAAAAGCTGAGCATGGACAGGCGGCGCACCATGAAGGACATCGCCGAAGCCCTGCTGCTGGCGGAGGAAGTTTGATCAGTCCGCTGGGCGCGAGCCGGCGACGTATATTCGAACCTCGACTCGATCGGTCGCAGGATCGGATCGATTACCGCTAGAACGTGACTCGCTTGGGAGCGAGACCGCTCCCCGGAGCCGTCCCGGCGCTTTTGAGTCTTGCGGCAATCACCGCTGCGGTGGCGGTTTCGTATCACCGCGTGATCTTCGAAGGCCTGGTCTTGCCGGGCTACGACGCCCAGACTTACTTCTTTCCGATCCGGTCGTATGCGTCGCGGGTTCTGCTGAGCGGCGAAACTCCGCTCTGGAACCCGTACTTGTTCATGGGAGCGCCGTTTCTCGCGAATCCGCAAACGGCCGTTTTCTATCCGCTGAATCTCTTGCTGATGCCGTTTGACGCAGCCAGAGCGGTGTCCGTGTCGGTGGTCATTCACGTGTGGCTGGCGGCGGTCGGGGCGCTTGTATTCGCGAGGCGGGTACTGAATCTGAGATGGATTCCGTCGACCGCCGCGGCGGTCGCGTTCGGTCTCGGCGGGATATTGAGCGGCCAGTCGGGTCACCCGAATCAGCTTGCGGTGATCGCCTGGCTCCCGTTTGCGCTGTGGCTGGTCTGGCTGATCTCGACCTGTCGGGCCGGCTGGGCGGCGCTCGGTCTTGGCCTGGTCGTGTGCTTGCAGATACTGGCCGGGCATCCTCAACAACTGTACATGTCGGTGGCAATCTGCACTGTTTTTGCGATCTTCGCCTTGCTCGCGCGTCGTCGGGACGGGGCGTCATGGGACTGGCGAGACGTTGGGCTGCGAGGCGGCTTGTTTGTGACGGCGCTGGCGTTGGGAGCGGCGGCGGCGGCGGTTCAGATATTGCCGAGTTTGCTGTTGTCGTCACTCTCGATCAGATCGGGAGGACTCGCGCTGCACGAGGCAGGCTCCTTCTCGCTGACGCCCGACGCCCTGGGTCCGGCTTTGCTCCCGAGCTTTGTGTACGCGCCGTTGTCCCAGGAGTTCCTGGCATTTGCCGGTTTTACGGCAACGTGGCTGGCGGCATTGGCGTTTTTCGCGCCGGGACGACGCCGGTTCGCGTTTTTCTTCGCGGCTTTGGCCCTCGCCGGTCTGGTCCTCTCGGTCGGTCCGGCCACGCCAGTGTTCCGGGCGGCGCACGGCGTCGTGCCGGGCTTCGATCTGTTCCGGGTTCCGGCTCGCTGGCTGCTGGGATTCAACATCTCATTGGCGTTTCTGGCGGGAATGGGCCTCAATTACCTGCTTGGACTGAAATTGGGCTGGTCTCGTCGAACGCTGACCGCGCTGGCGGTTGCGTTGCTGGCGGTTTGCGCGGCGGCGGCGATAAGCCTTGCAGCCGACGGGAATATCCCGAACGCGGTTCCGCAAGTCTGGGCTGTCGCGGCGGTGCTTTCGCTTGGAGTTTTGGCGCTCGTGTTGACCAGGCCTAAAAGGTGGGCCGTCTTGATACCGCTGGCTATCGCCGCCGAGTTGATTGCGGCGCAGCGGCCTCTGGAGCTTGCCAAACCGATACCAGTCGAAGCCTATTCAAACCCCGGTCGGATCGTCTCGCTTCTGCCCCAAGGGCCCGGCGCGCCGCGGGTGTTGGGTCTCGCCGACCCCTCTTACGAGATAAACGACGCCGACAGAGCGCTGCTGGCGTCGAGGTTCCAGGAGAACTTGGGGTATCCGACATTTCTGGAGTTTCTGGTTGGCCTCAAGTACCGAGACACGCTGAGCCCCAATCTGCCCCTGGTGTATCTCCGGTCGAGCCCGGACGGTTACGACGGGGGAGTGCTTCCGACCCGCGATTTCGTCTTGCTCAAGGACGCTCTCCTACCGGGGGCCGCTTTGGCGCCGGACGCCATTCTTCGGAATCAGATCGAGGGCGTGCCGGACCGGAAGACGCTTGATCTGCTGGGAGTGGGTTATCTGATCGTGGACCGAAAGAACGACATCGAGGTGGACGGGGCCTTCTTCGACACGGAGATCGAATTGAGTGTCGAGGCGGGTGGCGCGCGAACCGTGCTGTTTGCGAACGAGACCGGAGTCGATGAGGTCGCGGTTCTCGGCGAGGTGACGGTAGAGGAAGGCGGCATTGCGCCGGACACGTGGGGATGGCTTGAGATCTTGCGCGGTGAGAACGTGCTGGTCTCGATGCCAGTGTCGGCGGGGGCGGAGATAGGGAACGGCAGGTTCGCGGTCGAGATAGGAGAATCGATCGCCACCGACTTGACCGCTTCGGCCTACGTTTCGAAACGCAAGCTCGATGCGCGGGAGCTTGCCGATCGGATTCGAATTCGATCGGCGCCGGGCGCGCGGCTCATGGTGCGGGCGATAACGGTGACCAGCGATCAGGGTCTCGCCATTCCTCTGCCGTTGACGACCGCAGACCCGCTGGAGCTCCTGCATTGGACCGACGCGAAGGTCTACAAGAATCCGAACCCGCTTGCGCGGGTGTTTCTCGTCAACTCGTTTGTGCTGGCCGACGGTCCTGAAGCCGCGGCGGCGGTGCTGCGGAGCGATGACTTCGATCCGCGCGAGGTTGCGTTGCTGGAGAAATCCGACACGGGCGCGTCGCCTTCGCGGCCGCTCATTGGCTGGTTTGGCGACCGGCTGCGGGACGCGGGCCTGCGAGGCCCGCGCGCGCGAATCGGCACGCTTCGACCCGGCGACGCCGCGGATCTGACGAGAAGCGCGGCTGACGTCGGGGCTTCAATGCTGGAGATTCCGATATTCGATCTGGGGGCGGGCAACGCCGGCGGCGAGGTGCGCGTTCGCTCCTATGAGAATGGACGGATTGGCGTGGAGGTCGAGACCGCGGAGAGCGCGATTCTGGTCGTGGGCGACGCGATTTACCCTGGCTGGCGGGCGCGGATCGATGGAGTGGAAGTACCTCTGATGCGGGCCAACATGCTTTTTAAGGCCGTACTGACGCCCGCCGGGACTCATGAGGTTGTGTTTTCGTACGAGCCGGCGGCGTTTTCGCTCGGCGCGGCAGTCTCGATCGCGTCGTTGACTGTGCTGCTGGCGGCGGCAATAGCGCTTGGCCTCAGGAACCGCCGGAAGGCGCGGTCGGCATGAAGGTGGCGCTCGTCGCGCCGTTCGCCCTGGCGCCCAAGGGAACGACGTCCGCGCGGGTTATGCCGATGGCCCGCGCGCTTGCCGCACGCGGTCACGAATGCGTAGTGCTGATTCCGCCTTACGACAACAGGGATGAGTGGTCGCCTCCGAAGTCGGAAGACGGCGTCAGGCTTGTTTGGGCGGCGCCGACACGGCGCCGCCGCGCTCGGGCGCTCCAAACAGCGCACGATCAAATAGCGATGTACAGGCAGATCGTGCAGAGGCTTGACGCAATCGATCCCGACGTGGCGCATGTCTTCAAGCCCAAAGCGGTGTCGGGTCTGGTGCAGATCGACCGCTGGTTTAGGGGAGCGCGGGCGGCATTGGTCCTGGATTGCGATGACTGGGAGGGGCGGGGCGGCTGGTCGCAATTCGAGCACTACCCGTGGGCGCTCAAATGGGCGTTCGACTTCCAGGAGAGATTTTCCCTCGAACGGAACGACGCGGCCACCGTTGCAAGCGACGAGCTGGCGCGCCGGATGGCTGTGGGCGGAAGGCCGGTGATGAAGATCCCGAATTTCTACGATCCGGCTCGATACCGCGGCTGGAGCGCGACCGATAACCGGCGGAAGGGCCGCGCGGCGCTTGGCATTCGGGACAAACGTCCGGTTGGGCTTATCTATTCGCGATTCTTCGAGTATCCACTTACCGGATTTGCGTCTCTGATTCAGCGCTTTCTTGCCAGACTGCCGGAAGCGAGCGTGCTGGTGCTGGGCAGAGGACAGAGAGGCGAGCACGTCGAGCTGGAGCGTTTGAGCGCCATAGCCGGTCTTTCGAGCAGGGTTCAATACTGGGGATGGCCCGGACTTGAGCTCGCGGGGCAGGCGCTGGCGGCCGTTGACGTGGCTCTGATGCCTTCGGTGGACACTGTCGCCACAAGGTCGAAGTGCCCCGTGAGGCTGCTGGACCTGGCTGTCGCCGGGGTGGCTGTGGCAGCCCACGACGTTGGCGAGGCGCGCACTTATATCAGCCAGGGCGCGAATGGCGCGCTCGTGGGCGACACAGAGGTGGACCCGCTGGTCGCCGCCGCGGTGCATCTGGCGCTCAACGCAGGCCGCGCGCGGGACGCGGCTCTGCCTGACAGGCTGCTGCGCGGCTGCCTGTCGCTGGCGAAAGCGGCGGACGATCTGGAGGCCGTCTACGCGGAGGCTCTCCGGCGGCGCGCCGCCCGCTGAGCTGGCGGCAAATCGCCCCGTCGCTATCCGGCCGGCGCCTGCTGAGTGGGCGTCGGAGTGGGCGCGGGCGTCGGAGTGGGCGCGGGCGTCTTCGTGGGATCAGGGGATGCGGGGGTGCGGGTCAACTCGCGGTCGGGCGACTCCTCGTCGTCGTTGACGTTCGTGGGCGTTGCGGTGTGCGCGGGAAACAGAGTTGGAGTTGGAGTTGGCGTTGGCGTTGGCGGCCGCAGAGTAAGGGTCAGAGTGGGCGGCGCGACCGAGGCGACCTCGATGCCCGGTGGGATGAGCACGGTGGGTTGAACCTGGTGAGTGCCGGGCGCTCGATTGCTGAGATCGACCTCGGCCCGAATGTCCGTCGGCCCCAACTCCCTGAGGGAGTCGGCCGATCCGATTACAAGGACTTGCACGGAGGTGGGCTGAAGGGTCGCAGACATGCCTGGGGGCGTATTGCGCATCAGCACTCCGGTTATGAAGACGGTACTGTTTTGGATCGGGTCGATGTCAACTCGAATGCTCACGGAGTAATTGCCGCGAACGAGAACGATTCCGGAGGGAACGATCAGAGGCACGACGGCCTCGATGTCGTCAACCGCGCCGCCTATGTCAATTGGTTCGGCGAAGATCTGCTCGGCGGGATCGATGAGTTCCGGTTCACCCTGGATTTCCACGTTTGACGGAGTCGACGAATACCGCGTCGCGACTCTGCCCGAGGCTGGAACGCCGACCACCTGGAGGCGAATAGGGACGGACTTACGCGTCGTAATTCGCTCGATGGGCACGACCACGTCGACGAGGTTGGAAGCGGTGAGAATCCCGGGCACTTCTTCTCCCGCCGAATCGACCGGTCGCGCGGCGACCTGGACCGACAGATTATTGGTGGCTCCGGCAAGATTGACTTTGGCTTCAAGAAAAGCCACGCGTCTTACTGCCGGCTCCGGGCCTTCGACGGTGATCCGGTCGGGATCGAACGAGATTTCGTTCTGCCGGGCGCGGAATCCCTGAGTCGGTTCGCCCGCGATCACGAGCCGCACGGGCGTTTGGGAAGTTACCCTGCGCTCCAGACGCACGGCAAGTTCAGACGGCGTGACGCGCTGGATTTCAACGCTGGGATCGGTAACCTCCGCCTCGACCGGCACAAGATGGATGCCCGCTCCCAGCGAGGTAAGCCGGACGCGCGCCACGAAGCTGTCGGCGTCCAGGAGATCGAGACTGGTTTTTGGCCCTTGCACCGCGATTTGCACTCTCGGCAGCTCGTCCACCCGAACCATGTTGTCGGGCAAGTCGACCGCTTCGACCTGGATCTGCTCTCGCAGGACGGTTTCGGCGGTGGGATTGGCGTCCAGGGTGATGGCTCCCCAAACCAGAACGGAGAGAAGCATCGCCAGAACAAAGCGCACTCCAAGATTCGCGGCGAGCCAAGATCCCAGTCGCCTGAGTAGCTGGCCTAGCTGGCTATCAGGGTCCAAATCATCGTCTTGTCAGCCATGCTGGAAGTGCCTGGAGAGAAGGCCCGCGAACTCCATTGCGAAAAAAGACTTGCAACCGCCTTCGCAGCTCATCGGCGGTGAGGTTTTGGCGCAGCCTGCCGTTCGTCGCGAGGCTTATCGAGCCGGTCTCCTCGGAGACGATAACGGCAACCGCGTCGGTCTGCTCGGTTATGCCGAGACCGGCGCGATGCCTGGTGCCGAGGCGCCGCCGTCCGTCCACCTCGTCGCTTATCGGCAGAACACAGCGAGCGGCGAGGATCACGTTTCCAAGAACGATTACGGCGCCGTCGTGGAGTTCCGAGTTTGGATAAAAGATCGTCATCAACAAATCTTGCGAAATGGCGGCGTCGACGCGCGTTCCGGTATCGACGAACTCATCCAGCCCCCCCGAGCGCTCCAGAACCATCAGTCCACCCCACGACCGGCGTGAGAGGGCGCCCGCCGCGCCGGAGACTGCAGTGATCATGTCGCTGCTGACGGCGGCCTCGGCGGATCCGAAAGGATGGGCGAATATACCGCCGGTGCGCCCGACGCGTTCCAGAAGCCGCCTGAGCTCGGGAGCGAAGATCAGGGCCACTACCAGGATGATTCCGGGCAGGGCGTTTTCGAGCAGCCAGTTGATGAGGGTCAGATCAAATGCGCGGCCGACGACGATAATCAATACGAAAACCAGCACCGCGCCTCGGAATACCGTGTCGGCCTGGGTGTTTCGAATCAGCGTGAGAACGGCGTGGAACAGCACGGCTACAAACAGAATCTGAAGAAACGCGAGAAAATTGAACTGAGAGGTCAGATAGCCAAGCTGCTCACTCAAAGAACTGTCAATCCAATCGCGTCCGACGCCGTGGCGCGACATCGTCATCTGAGCGTACCTTCTCAGGCGAGCTCGTTGAAAGCCTCGCTGCCGCGGATGAGGTGGATCAACAACGATTTTTGGGCGTGCAGCCGGTTTTCGGCCTGGTCGAACACCACGGATTGCGGTCCGTCGATAACCTCGTCCGTGACTTCCTGACCGCGGTGCGCGGGCAGGCAGTGCATGAAGACGGCGTCGGGCTTTGCCGCGGCCATGACTTCGGCATTGACCTGATACGGTCGAAACAGCGCAATACGCTCTTGAGTTTCGGACTCCTGCCCCATGCTGATCCAGGTGTCCGTATAGATCGCGTCGGCGTCGGTGACGGCCTCGATCGGGTCGTCGACGAGAACGCTGGCCCCGCCGTCGCTTGCTTTAGCGAGCAGGTGTTGATCGGGTTCGTATCCGGCGGGACAGGCGCACGCCATCGCCAGGCCCAGCCGGGGCGCGGCGGCGAGCAGGGAGTTGGTCACGTTGTTGCCGTCGCCTACGTAGGCGAGCTTGACGCCTTCGAGCGAGCCCTTGCGCTCGCGGAGAGTCATAAGGTCGGCGATGATCTGACACGGGTGACTGCGATCGCTCAGACCGTTCACGACGGGAACGGTCGAGGACTCGGCCAGACGCTCGAGCACGGCGTGGTCGAACACCCTGGCCATGATTGCGTCCACCCATCGACAGAGGTTCCGCCCGACGTCTTCGATAGTCTCGCGCACGCCAATCTGCAAATGCTCCTGGGCGAGGTCGATGGCGTGGCCGCCGAGCTGGGTCATGCCAGCTTCGAACGTCGTGCGGGTGCGCAGCGACGGCTTCTCGAAGATCATGGCCAGCGTTGTTCCCGGCAGCAGGGGGTGAGGGCGGCCGCTTCTCAGCGCAAGCTTTAACCGCGCCGCGCCGTCGAGAATCGATTCAAGCTCGACGCCGTCGAAATCGGAGATATTCAGAAAGTCGCGGCTGGCAAGCAAGCGCTATCTCCTCCGGTTGGCGGGGCTGACCGAGCCGCGCTGGAAAGCTGAAGGGAAACGGGCATTATACCGAACGCCCGGCTCGGATCGGCCGGAAAACGCTTAGTAGGCGTAGCCGAGCTCTACTCCTGAATAGTACTTCGTCAGTATGTGCTCGGCGGAGTATCCCTGGCTGGCCAGGGCGTTTGCGCTGCGCAGAGGAAGCCCCACGCCATGCCCGATTTGCGCCCAGCCCGCGCTAACGGGATCGTCCACGCCCTGCGCCCAGGCCCTGCCGGGAGGGCCCCAGGTGTCGGCCCATGTGTAAGTGCGACCGCCGGCCTGCGAAAAGTAGATGGCTTCGATGATCTTGCCTTCGAAAGTGATGACCTGGCCGCGGGTTGCTTCGATCGTCTCCCGCAGCCGGCTCCCCTCGTAGTCGCGTCTGACCCCGGCGTAAAACTGGTGCCTGGTGAAGTACGAGGGGGTCCGGGTAGTCGATGACGCCAGGTCAAACGGCTCCAGGTCTTTCTTCCTGATTCGCGACTGGACCGCCAGCGCGTAGCTGCGGAAGGCGATTACGGATGCCTTGAGTGACTCCGAGGGGGCATATTCGCCCTGCTCGATCAGTCCGGCCAGATAGTCGTCCATGGGCAGGATGTTGATAAGCCACGAGCTTTCGAGCTTGGGCGCGTGCCGAAACTCGAAGCGGCCTCGGTACAAGCTTCCCGGCTGGATTTCATCGACGATCATCAGCCCGTCAGGCGAAGTGGTAAACAAAACAGGTTCGGCAAGGAGTATTGGTTCGCGTCCCAATATCTGGAGCCGGTAGACCCCGTCTGCGTATGTAGTAATTACTTTGACTCCGGCGCCTAGCGAGGCGATCTCGGCGCCGCTTACGGTCGTGATCGTGAAATTGGCGGTGGCGGATATGGTCGCTTGCAATTCCTCGTCGTTGGCCGGGCCGAGTTCGAGGATCCCCACGCGCACTTCCGGGATCTGGCCTCCCACTTGAATCTGTGCGGCGCCGCTAACGATGCCTATATCGGATAGCCAGCTATCACCGACCCTGGCATCCCAAATGATCGAGACCGGGCCGGGCTTGCCAGGGACCGGAACGTCCATCTCCAGGGTAACCGCGCTTCCGGGCGTGACGGCGCCTGGGATTGAGAACTGGAGCGGATCGCCGGCCGTGTAAGGCGGCTGAGTGCCGTTCCAGGAGTACGAGACGGCGAACTGGTCGTCGCCGGTCGGGTCCCACGTGACCGAGCCGGTGTTCGTGATTTCAACGAGAAACCGGACGATGGAGTTGGGAGGAACGACCTCTGGCAGCGCCCCTGTTGTGACCGACGCGCGCCAGGGACTCGCGGCTTTTACCGCCATGTCGTGGCCAAGCGGCATGGGCTGGACGGGCGCCGGATCGCTGGGCATGTATCTAAGGCCGCCTCTTTGAAAGTACTGGACGGTTATCCCGTCCTGCTCGATCTCTTCGGATATGGGGTATCCCAGGAGATTGATGCCGCCGGTGGCTCGAAAGAAGTCGAGGAATCCGAACCGGACTGAATGGCCGGTTTCCGGGAAGTAGACGACAGACTCTTCGGACTCGAACGGACTGATGGTCGGGAACCACAACCGCTCGGTAGCGTTGATTCCCAGCAGGCTCGGCTGGACTTCATACGGAGTTCCGGCAAGTTCGGGCCAGTACTCGAGCTGGAAATTTCGGTGGCTCCGATAGTAGGTCCCCACTTGGGCGTCCAGCGCCTCGGTCGTCCCCAATGCCGGTCCGACTACGTCGAGCCCGCCATGCGACGCGACGAACTCGTCGAACGCGGCCTCGATTGACGCGGCCGTTTCGCTCTCGGCCGCCCCAACCCCGCCGGGCGCGGCGAAAACAAGAAACGTCAGCAGGGCCGCCGCGAGAATGGCTCTAAGGAACGGGGTGAAGCTGTCGAAGACTGGATGAACCGCCAGCTTGTATGGCTGGAATTCTCGAATCATATTGCCGGATTCGCAGGCGAGTTTGGCTGCGTAATTCCGGAGTCGCACCTCCCGAAGCGACTAGCTTGTTCAAACATTCCGCATTTAGCGGACGCTAATTAGACTGGAAGACTAGTAGGTTTTCAAACTATCACAGGTGTGCAATAGCCCGGCGGCAATCGATTTCAAGGTTTGCGCGGAACCTTGTGCAGGCGGGCCGGGCGGGACTCTTGCCAGCGGCGACTTCTGTCGGCCCTTGCTCAATGCACAAGGTGTATCTTCGGGATATCGCGAAAATCCGGCTTGCCCGCGAGTTGGGTCGATATAATGCGGCTTGCGGTTTTATCGTATTGCGACCAGGCGTTCATCATGGCCGCGCCGATTTGGAAAGGAGCTGTCTGACCCAAACTCGTTGTAGTGGGAGGCTAGCTACCGAGACGATCTCTTGGACATCCTATATGTGATTCCGCCGTGGATATATCTGAGTCTCGTGGCGGCGAGCGCGGCGGTCTTCGTTTTCTACGTCTTCGTCGGCCACAGGCATCGAAGCAGCGCGGTTTACTGGCCGTTCGGCGTTGGGGGTTTTCTAGCAGGGCATGTAGTCGCTCAGCGCGTGGGATTCGAGTACGTGCAGGTCGGCGACATATCCATGCTTACGGCGCTGGCTGGCGCCGCCATAGGCCTCACTCTTGCCCACCTCCTGGTGGCGTGATAGATTCCGAAAGGCGTATGATCCCGGAGGCAGTGATTACCAAGGCGATCTGGTTCGCGGTGGGACTGGTGCTGGGCGTCCTCGTCGGGGCGGCAATGGGAAGCAAACTGGCTGTCTCGCGCGACGAGTCGAACTGGCGCCTGAACCGTGCCGCTCACGCCGCCGTATCGCACGGTAGGGCGGCGGTTAAGTCGGCTCGCAAGTCGGTGGGTCTCGCCGGCGGAGAGGGGATCGCGGAGACAGATTAGAAGAGACAAATCGATAAAGTCCGAGCCGGCGGGAGAGCATCGACCGCCGGCCTTTTTAATTTCCATGGCAAATTCGCGCACCGCTGGAACGCTCATTGAACAGTAACGAAATTCGAAAGGCCTTCCTGGACTATTTCACGGAGCAGGGGCACGACGTGTACCCGAGCTCGTCGCTCGTTCCAATGGGCGATCCAAGCGTTCTTTTCGCTTCGGCGGGCATGCAGCAGTTCAAGCCGTTCTACTCCGGCCAAAAGACCGCGCCGCATCCGCGGATAGCCACGGCGCAGAAGTGTGTGCGAACAAGCGATATCGAATCGGTGGGCGACGACAGCCACCTCACGTTCTTCGAAATGCTGGGCAACTTTGCGTTCGGCGACTATTTCAAGCGGGAGTCCATCGAGTTTGCCTGGGAGCTGCTCGTTGGGCGGCTCGGACTCGACCCCGACCGAATCTGGACAACCTGCTTCGGAGGCGAGGGAGTAGTGCCGCGCGATGACGACTCGTTCGCGATCTGGCAGCAGACGGGAGTGCCCGCCGAGCGCATTCGTTTTTTCGGAAGGCAGGAGAATTTCTGGGGGCCGACGGGCGATAGAGGGCCTTGCGGTCCGGACTCCGAAATCCACTACGAGCTCCGGCCGCCGGAGCCCGGTCACGACTGCGTGGGCCCCAACTGCGAGTGCGAGCGGTTTCTGGAGCTGTGGAACCTTGTCTTCAATGAGTTTTACCAGGACGTCGATGGCCAGCTGACGCCGCTGGACGCCGTGGGCGTCGATACGGGGGCCGGTCTCGAACGCTGGGCGATCCTGCTGCAGGACAAAGCCAACGTCTATGAGACGGACCTGTTTGCCGTTATCAAGTCGTGCGCGGAAGACGTGCTGGGAGGCCGGTCCGCGCTGAGTTCAGACGACGAGCGGCGAATTCGAATTATCACCGAGCACGCTCGAAGCTCGGTATTCATGCTGGCCGACGGCGTTTTGCCGGGGAACGAAGGCAGAGGCTACGTGTTGCGGCGGCTTATGCGCCGCGGCGTGGGGCAGGCCCGACTGGCCGGTTACGACGGCCCGTTTGCGCCGGAAGTCGCCGGCGCGGCTATCGACGTCATGGGCAATTTCTATCCCGAGGTGGTGGATCGACGCGATCACATCCTCGCGGTAATCGAAGACGAAGAGGAGAGATTCGGACGGACGCTCGACCGCGGTCTCGCGCTGGTGGAATCGAGGGTCTCCGAGTTGGGTGACTCGGGGATCCTGGACGGCGCGACGGCCTTCGCGTTCCACGATACCTACGGCGTGCCGCTCGATCTGGTCAAGGACCTGGCGGCGGGCGCGGGAATCGGGGTTGACGAGGCGGGATATGACGAAGCCATGGACAGGCAGCGCCGCCAGAGCCGCGGCGGCGCCGCGTTGGGTGAGCGCGAGTTGCCGACCGGGCTTGGCGCAACCGGGTTTGCGGGCTATGGCGGGACCGTGTCGGCGGAAGACGAAATTGCCGCGATTTACGCTGCCGGCGAGCCGGTCTCGCTGATGGAAGGAATTGAGGAAGCGATTATCGTTCTCTCCAGAACGCCGTTCTACGCGGAGGCCGGCGGGCAAGTGGGCGACGTCGGACTGATCTCGAACGCCGGGCTGTCATTTCGCGTAACGGATACTCAATCCAACGACGCGGGGACCATATTTCATTTTGGGACCGTGGAGAGTGGCAAGGCCCAAATCGGGGATCGCGTCACGTGTGCAGTGGACGCCGCCCGGCGCCGCGCGACCGCGCGAAATCACACCGCAACTCATCTGCTTCATTACGCGCTGCGGCGGGTTTTGGGGGAACAGGCGCGGCAGGCCGGATCGCTGGTCGCGCCGGGCTATTTGCGGTTCGACTTCAATCACGGCGCGGCGCTCACGAACGCCGAGATCGCGGAAGTCGAGCTAATAGTCAACGAGGCCATTCTCGCCGCCGCCGCGGTCGCTACCGCGCAGCAGGAAGTCCGCGAAGCAGTGGAGGGCGGGGCGCTGGCTCTCTTTGGCGAGACGTACGGCGACCTCGTGCGCGTCGTCAGCATTGGAGATGTTTCCAAAGAGCTGTGTGGTGGAACGCACGTGGCAACGACGGCCGAAATCGGGTCCTTCGAAATCTTGCGAGATGAAAGCGTGGGGTCGGGACTAAGGCGCATCGAAGCGGTTACGGGAATGGCAGCGGTTGAGACTGCCCGCGCCCGATCGCAAGCCATGCAGGAGATCGCCGATATGCTGGGCGCGCCGGTCGAAGACGCGCCTTCGAAGGCGCGTCAGCTTGTAGAAGAGAATTCGGAGCACAGACGGGAGGTTCGGCGGTTGCGCCAGAAGATGGCGGACTTGCAGGTTGGCGAAGTGATAGCCGGCGCTGAAGAGCGGGGCGGTTTCAGGATAGTGGCGGCGCGGGTGAACGTGGACGCTCCAGACGCGCTGCAGGCGCTCAGCCATGCCATGCGCTCCAGGCTCCATGACCGAGGCGACTGGGCATTCCTGCTCGGATCGGTTGTGGAGGGCCGACCGCTTTTCTTCTCGGCGGCGTCGGAGTCCGCGGTCGAGGCCGGCGCCAACGCCGGGAAGATCGTCCAGCGGGCCGCGCAAATTACGGGCGGCGGCGGCGGCGGGAGGCCCGGTCTCGCCAGCGGCGGCGGGCGCGACGCTTCGCGGATCAACCAGGGACTGGACGCTGGCCGGGCGCTGCTTGTCGAAAGCCTGAACGGCTAGGCAGGGCTGCGGTCTCGATTTCGATCTAGGTTCTCCATGCGATGACGACTCAGTCCGAGCGGGAAGTAGCAACTGATCGGCCCGCCGCGAGGCGAACGACGGTTATCTACGTTGGGCCGAGCGACGATCCCGATGCCATTCTCAGCCGTTTGCGTCAGACGGACGGCGGGGAAATACGTCTTGTAGTAGGCGGGGCGGGTTCGCCGATGGCGACACCCGTGGATCTCAAGCGCCTGGCGCGGCGGCTAAAGGAATATCCGGCGAACCTGGAGCTGGTGTCGCGCCATCGCGGCGCGCGCGCGCTGGCGCGGAGCGTCGGAATAAAGGCAAACTCGTCGCTCGACGGCCGGTCGGCTGTCCAGCGGCTGGTTGAATATCCTGTACGAGCGACGATGCGGACGTTCGGAATCGCGGGCGCGGAAGCGACGCGGAGCGCGGACTCGGACCACTACGGCGTTTCGTTGCGGGAAGTCCTCGCGGGGCCGGTCTTGCTCGCTGCAATGGCTTTCGCGGCAATCTGGGCACTGCTCTATTTTCTGCTCCCGACGACAACCGTCACTATCGCCCCGCGGAGGATGGAGCGGAGCGTCGAGCTGCGCGCGCTGGCCGATCCTTCGGCCCAGATCGCAAACGCGGAATCGGCGGTTATCCCGGGCCGGATCGTCGAGGTCGAGATCGAGGGATTTCGGTCGGTCCCGGCAACCGGCAGCGAGTTGATCGCGGGCGCCAGGTCTTCGGGGGTGATTACGCTTCGCAATTTGACTGCCGGATCGATTCTGATACTAAAGAACACCGTGGTTTCGACGGACGGCGGGACGCGGTATTCGACCGCGGCGGACCTTGAATTGCCGGCGTCATTGAGTGGCGGCGAGGATGAGGAACCGGCGGGGCTGGAGGTTGCGGTAGCGGCGGTTGACGGCGGGAGCGCCGCGAACATCCCGGATAATTCGATTGTCGTCCTCGAAGGGCCGCTTCGCTTTTCAGTTCAGGTGCTGTCGTCGAGCGCGATGACCGGCGGAAGTCAGCGCGAGGTTTCGAGGGCGAGCGAGCAGGACCGGATCGAGCTGAGGCGGCTATTGCTCGAGGAGCTGCTTGAAGAAGGCGTTTCGAAACTTCAGGACAGCGGCGCCGAAGGTGAGCTGGTCAACTTATGGCCCGTTGGAGCGCTCAATCCGACGGTCGTCGAGTCAAGGTTTTCGCCGTCGAGCGAGGATGGCGACCTTGAAGTGGGACTCACGATGCGAATAAAGGTGTTTGCGACCGTCTTCAGCCGGATCGACGCGAACCGTCTCGTGGACGCGGCGCTGGTGGGCGGAGGGGATGACGGGGCGGCGAATTTCGAAATCTATTCGAATTCGGTCGCCTACGGCCAGCCCGTGATAGATCGAGTCAGCGGGGGCAGGGTGGCGCTATTGCTGACCGGTCGCGGAATCGTCATCCACCGCGTCGACACGGACGAGATCGAACGAAACCTACTTGACATAAATATCGAGCAAGTCGAGGCTTACCTGGACGGCGTGGATGCGGTTTCAGATTATGAGATCGAACGTTGGGGGCCGCTGACCGAGCGGACCGCGCGCCTGCCGTTCCGCGTCCACGTCAAAGCGGCGGAGGAGCCTGACCGGGCAGAATGAAAGGAGCGATCACAGCTCTCGATTTTGGCGACCGCCGTATCGGCGTGGCGCGCTGCGACGCCACTCGCACCGTCGTGACGCCCGTAACTGTGTTGGAGCGGAGGAATCGGGAATACGACCGCTCGAAACTGAACAAGCTAATCTCCGAGCAGGAGTCGGTGCTGCTCGTGGTAGGTCTGCCGTTGAACCTGGACGGCGCCGAAGGACCGCAGGCGCGCAAAGTTCGAGCGGACGCGGCGCGGCTGCTCGATGGAAGGCCCGAGCCGGTTATTTTCTATGATGAGCGACTTACGACGTTCCAGGCGGACGAGCTGAAGGCGCGCGGTGATTTGAAGTCGGAGGGTGACGCACTGGCGGCGGCGGTCCTGCTGGAAGACTACGTGCTGTCGGAAGGCGCGCGCGGTTGAGGTTCAGCGAGCTTGTCACGCACATATTGCTGATAGGCAGCGTGAGCGTGGTGGGCATCGTTTACGTGGTCTATTCGGCCTTCGCGCAAGTTGCCTCGCCGCCGGCCAAGGTGGCGTTCTCGACGGTCCTTTTCACAGTCGAACCTGGCGAGACGACCGCGGAGATATCAAACAATCTCACCGACCACGGGCTTGTACGAAACGATCTCCTGTTCCGGCTGCTCGTGAGCCGTCGAGGTCTCGACGGCGCGCTGCAGGCCGGCGAATATCTTCTGCGGCCGAACATGTCCCTGGATGAAATAATTGACGAGCTGCTCGAAGGCCGCGTTATAAACGAGGTCGTAACAATTCTCGAAGGCTGGCGGTCGGAAGAGATAGCCGAGGCGCTTGGCGCGCGCGGGCTTGCCGATCCCGATGAATTCATGCGTATCGTGGCCAACGGTCTGGCGGAATTCGACTATGAGTTCCTGCCTCCGGCGGGCAGCGGCGGCACGCTGGAGGGGTTTCTGTTCCCGGACACTTACGAGGTCGGGCCGCAAACCACTGCCCGCGATCTTGTTACGAAGATGCTTGGCAGGTTCGACCAGGTCTACACCCCGCCCATGCGGGAAGCGGCCGCGCGGCGGGGATTGTCGGCCGTAGAGGTGGTGAACCTGGCTGCAATAGTCGAACGCGAGGCGGTCCTTGACGAAGAGCGTCCCATAATCGCGTCGGTATTCTTCAACAGGCTGGGACTCGGGATGAAGCTGGAGGCCGACCCGACCGTTCAATACGCGGTCGCGTCGCGTGAAGCTTTCGGAACGTGGTGGAAGCTGGACCTGACGTTCGACGACCTTGCTGCGAACTCCGCGTACAATACCTATGTCGTTCCGGCATTACCCAAGGGGCCGATAGCGAACCCGGGGATCAGCTCCATTCTGGCGGTGCTCGAACCGGACGACACGAGCTTTCTATTCTTCGTGGCGAGAGGTGACGGCAGCCACGCATTTGCGGAAACCCTTGAAGAACATCAACAAAATGTCCAACGCTTCATCCGATAACGGCGGGATTCATCAGTCCAGGATCGACCGGTTGCTGGGCGCGTTCGAAGGTCACGGCATTGATACGTTGCTCGTGACTTCGCCCTCGAACCGTCTCTATCTGAGCGGATTCACCGGGAGCTCGGCAAACCTCCTGGTAGCGGGCGGCCGCCGGCTGCTGATAACCGACGGCCGGTACGCGACGCAGGCCGCGGCGCAGGCGGCGGACTACGAGCGTGTGATTCACAAAGGACCACTGCTCGACCAGGTCGCGGCGTCCGCCCTGGATATGGGGGCCGCTCGTCTGGGGTTCGATCCCGAGCTGACGACCGTGGCCGATTTCGAAACGCTCTCGAAGTTGTTGAAGCCGGATTGCGAGCTGGTAGGCGCATCAGGTCTGGTTGAGGGCTTGCGGCTGCTAAAAGACGAAGCCGAGATGGAGGCGCTGCGGCGGGCGATCGCCATTGGCGACGCCGCCATGCAGGTCGCCGAGGCGGCCATCCGGCCGGGCGTCCGGGAGATAGACGTAGCGATAGCGATCGAGCAGGAGTTCAGACTGGCGGGCGCTTCGGGGCCGTCGTTTCCGGTGATAGTCGCTTCGGGTCGCAACGCGGCCATGCCTCACCACAGCCCAACTACCACCGAGATCGAGGCAGGCGATTCGATAGTCGTCGACATGGGAGCGAAGCTGGATGGATATTGCTCCGACATGACCCGCACGTTTTGCGCGGGCGGGCCGACGCCGATGTTCGAAAAGATATACGGGATCGTTCTGGAGGCGCAGCAGGCCGCCATAGACGGCGTGCGCGGCGGGCTGTCGGCCAGGGAGTGCGACGGCCTGGCGCGGGACGTAATCGTCTCGGCTGGTTATGGGGACAATTTTGGACATGGCCTCGGTCATGGGGTTGGACTGGATATTCACGAGTCGCCGAGCGTGTCGTTCGCGTCGGAAGAGGTGCTTCAGGCGGGCATGGTTCATTCGGTCGAGCCCGGCATCTATCTGCCCGACTGGGGCGGTGTGCGCATCGAGGACCTGGTTCTGGTAACCGAGGACGGTTCCGAGACACTTTCCCGATATCCCAAGTGAGTTTCGATTAGTTGTAGGCACGGAGGAGCTTTTTGCTTTCGGCGAACGAAGTTAGACGTGGAATGTTCCTGAGGATCGATGACGCCCTTTGCGAAGTCCTGGAATCACGTCACCAGAAGATCGGCAGGGGCGGCGCCAATCTCATATTGAAGCTGCGAAACGTGGACAGCGGGGCCTCGGTGGACCGCAGCTTTCCAGCGACAAAACGCTACGAGCGCATCCGCCTCGATTCGCGTCAGCTTCAATACCTGTACAACGATCCGTCCGGCTATTACTTCATGGACATGGAGAGTTTCGAGGAGATCACCCTGACCAACGAGCTGCTGGGCGAAGCGACGAAATACCTGGTGGACGGCATGGAAATCGACCTGATCGTCGAGGGGGAGCGCCCGCTGTCCGTCGAGCTGCCGGCTTCGGTCGAGCTGGAGGTGGTCGAAGCGCCGCCCGGCCACAAAGGCGATACGGCTACGGCGGGCGCCAAACCGGCCACCACTCAGACGGGCGTGGTGGTGCAGGTGCCCCTGTTCGTGAACCAGGGCGACCGCATTCGGGTGGACACCAGATCCGGCGAGTATCTGGAGCGCATTTAGCCGTGAGTCAGGCCGGCGACCGCGAAGAATGGCAACGGATGGTCGGCGAGGACCTGAAAGAGCTCCTCGACCTCGTCGAGGAGACCGGCATCGAAGAGCTGGAAGTCGCGGACGGCGAGCGCGCGATCAGGATTCGAGTCGACCGGTCGGCTGGTCCGGCTCCCGCGGAGATCGAACAGGCGTCGGTGGAACCGCCCGATCCCGAGCCTGAACTCTCGCCGGTAGTCGTAAGGGCCGACCGCGTCGGAACGTTCTACCGTTCGGCGGACGGCGACGCCGCGCCTCTCAAAATGGAAGGCGACGAGGCTAACGCGGGTGAAGCCATTGCCTTTATCGACTCCCTCAACATATTGCACGAGCTGGCCGCTCCGAGCGGAGGCCGGATCGTGAGCTTTGGAGTCGAGGATGGCGCCGACGTCGAATACGGCCAGGAAATCGCGGTAATCGAGCTTGCGCCAACGGAGCTGGAAACGCCGGGTTAACCCGACTCAGGCCTGAATCTTTTCCAGCGTCAGACGCGCCAGCTTTCGGAAATCCCCTTCCTCCCAGCCGGCGAGCAGGCAGCTTGCGGTGAAGATCGACGAATAGGTGCCTATCGATATTCCGATCAGCAGCGCTAGCACGAAGTCGCGAATCGTGACGCCGCCAAGCACAAGCAGCGCCGCGAGAACGAAGGTCGCGGTCAGAGACGTATTCAACGAGCGGTCGATCGTCTGATTCAGGCTGAAGTTCACCACTTCCGAAAACCGCTTGTCGCGGTGGCGGGACCGGTTTTCACGGATGCGGTCGAATACGACGATCGTGTCGTGGACGGAAAACCCGACGACTGTAAGAACGGCGGTCACGAAAAGCGAGTCGACTTCGATGCCCGCGACCTGGCCGAGAATCGAGAACACCCCCAGAAGAATTACGCTGTCGTGAACGAGTGTTATCACAGACGTGACGCCGTAGCGAACAGGCCGGTCCACTTTGCGAAAGCTCCACGTCAGATACACGAGTATGCCCAGCGAAGCGACCCCGACCGCCAGGAAGGCCTTGCGGGTAAGCTCGCGCCCGATAACGGGGCCAACGCTATTGAACGAAAGCTCCTCGAGCGGTCCCAGCGCGTCGCGAAGGCCGGACTCGACGGCCCCCTTGTTGTCGCTGACTATCGTGGCGGAGCGAATCAGAAAGGTATTTTCGCCGGCCGTCTTGACCGACGCTCCTTCGACGCCCTGGGCCTCCAGCGCTTGCGTCAGCTCGTTTGAGGTGACGCGCCGCTCGAACTGCAAGCGAAGAATCGAACCGCTCGTAAAGTCGATTCCAAGCTTGAGGCCGAAAACCAGCAGCGACGCAACCGAGACCGCCACCAGAGCGCCCGATATTGCGAAGAAAATGTGCCGGCGCGGAATGATCTGAAACATCGGTTACGGCGCCGTCTCGGAGGCCGGCGGATCAACGCCGTACCAGCGGGGGTCCTGACCCCGCTTGAGCCGCACGACCAGCCTCATGAACGTGCGGCTGGCGGTGATGGCTGAGAACATGCTCACAAGTACGCCGATGGCCAGCGTCAATGCGAATCCCCGCACGACGCCGGAACCGAACTGCCAGAGGACGGCGCACGTGATGAGGGTGGCGACGTTCGAGTCGCGGATGGAGTTCCATGCCCGCTTGAAACCCGCCTCGACGGCGGCCCCTATGGTGACGCGCGACCTTAGCTCCTCTTTGGTCCTCTCAAAGATTAGGATATTGGCGTCGACCGCCATTCCCACGGACAGGATGAAACCCGCGATGCCGGCCAGGGTGAGGGTGACGGGAACCAGCTTGAAAATCGCCAGTACGAGGGCGGCGTAAAGCAAGAGCGCGAAACTGGCGACCAGGCCGGGAAGGCGGTAATAGGCCACCATGAACAGCAGCACCAGGACAAAGCCGACGATGCCCGCCCTGACGCTCTTTGCAAGCGAGTCCTGGCCGAGCGTTGGCCCCACCGTGAGGTTTTGCACTACCCGCAGCGGAACGGGCAGCGCGCCGTATCTGAGCTGAATCGCGACGCGGCGCGCTTCCTGGGCATTGAAATTGCCGGTGATCCGTCCTCGGGTGGATATCGCCGCCCGAATTACCGCCGATTGAATGACGCGGCCGTCGAGCGTTATCGACATCCACCGGCCGATGTTGGCCGCGGTGTGATTCTGGAACGCAAGGCCGCCTTCATCGGTGAGTTCGAACAGAATTTCGGGATTGCCGATCTCGTCGAATCCGACGCTCGCGTCCTTTACCTGGGCGCCAGTAAGGAGGCGCTCGACGCCTTCGGCCGTCTCGTCGATGAAGGAATCCTCTTCGAACGGCACGAATCCGGTTCCGAAAATCTCGAGGCTGCCGGTTTCCCTAAACAGCTTGATGGCTTCGTCTGGATCGCTGACTCCGGGAAGCTCGACGATTATCCGGTCGTTGCCTTCGATTTGAATCACCGGCTCGGCCACGCCGAGGGCGTTTACGCGGTTTTCGATGATCGCTTTCACCGCTTCCATCGCGCCTTCCGGTACTTCCTGACCGGGGACCGGATCGGCTTGAAAGACGACGTGCAGGCCGCCCTGAAGGTCCAGCCCTTGCCGGATTTCGAGGTCGCGCAGGTCGCGGTCGGCCAGTGTGAGCGGAAGCCCCGGAGTTCCCGGCCAGTCGATATAGACGGCGAACGCGGCGAGAGCCAGAATCGAGACAAGCGCGATGATTAGTCTTCGACGCAAGATGGCAAACCCGGATGTGTGGTGGAGAGCATATTTCCTGTAAACACCGTGCTTATCTTATCGGCAGATCGTCCATCGCCTGATCGACGCCTGTCTTGTTCGCTATGCTTCGGGCGCTCGAAGACTGGCCGGGGACCTGGTCGAAGGGGTATCGGTTTCACGCAGCCGGTAAATGACCGATACTTCGGATAAAGAGGCAATTGGAAAGTGATCGCACTGGTGGAAAGGGCGGTGATATGTCGAGGGCAGCAACACTAAGAAAACGACTGCACGGACCCGAAATAATCGTAATGCCGGGCGCATATGACGTGCTGACGGCGGTGCTGGTCGAGAGAGCCGGGTTCGATACGGTATTCACAACGGGATTCGGCGCCTCGGCGAGCATGTTGGGAGTGCCGGACATAGGCCTCTTGACCATGCCGGAGGCTGTAGACCTGGCCCGCCGCGTGACAAATGCGGTGAACATTCCACTCGTAGCGGACATGGACACCGGATACGGCAATCCGCTGAACGTCATTCGAACGGTCGAGCAGTGCATGGCAGCGGACGTGGGCGGAATAATCCTCGAAGATCAGGAATGGCCCAAGAAGTGCGGACACTTCGAGGGCAAGCGAGTGATCCCGCTCGAGGATCACGTGCAAAAGATCCGGGCCGCGGTTGACGCCCGGTCTGGACACGACCTCGTGCTGATAGCGCGAACGGACGCGAGGGCGCCGCTCGGGATGGACGAAGCGGTCAGGTGCGGTCGGGCGTATCGAGAGGCGGGGGCGGACGTCGTATTCATTGAGGTGCCGCGGTCGATGGAGGACCTTGAGACGATTGTGCGGGCGTTTCCCGACGCGCCGCTCTTCGCCAATATGATCGAGGGCGGGGTTACGCCGTTTCTGAGCTATCAGGAGCTTCAGGAGATCGGATTCAAGATGGTGGTCTATCCGCTCTCGTCGCTTTTCACCACGGCGAACGCGGTTGCCCGAATGCTGGGGGTCTTGCGAGAGACGGGCACGACGGCGGGGTTCGATCACAAGGTCTCGTTCGAGGAGTTCGAGGCGATCGTCGATACCCCGAAATACCGTGCGATGGAGTCCGAATACGCGGTGCGCTAGTTGCCGTTGAAGCGACGCGGCGGTCTGACTCAAGTATCCGCGCCTGCCACCCGAACCCTGGCCGGTAGATTGCCGTCGACTTGAACAGGCTTTCCGGCGGGCGTGAGCGCGCGGCTAGGGGCCTTCCGCGGCGAGCGCCTCCAGGCTGGTCATCGCCTCTTCCGCAGCCCGCGCAACTTCAGACTCGTCAAGATCGTCAACGAGTTCGTCGTAGCCGAGCGATCGCAGCGACGGCAGCAGTTCGTTGCAGAAGTGGTTTCTGGTAAACGCGACGCTCTGTTCCATGCTGGTCGCCCCTTCCATTGTCACCCTGTCTTCCGCGCCGTCCGCGCTCCAGTGGTGTCGATGGGGATTGTTGGCGAAGCAGTCGTAACGGAATATCTCGCGCACCGCGCCGGGTTGCAATTCGGCGTAGAGTTCGGCGGCCGGTCCGTGGTCACCCGGATCGACTCTGTAGGCGGTTACGAACTTGAGCGGTCCGGCCTTGCTTGTCAGCCCGTCTCGTCTGGCCATTTGTGCCTGGCTTCCAGTTTCGCAGCGGTTGTGTGAGGCGCGCTGCTGAACCTCGTCGACGCTGGTCTATGAGATTATCAGGACACGAACGCCGGCTGTTGACGGAGAGTCACGCCGGCGGCTCGGCGGCGATCTTGCATCCCTGAAGTAAAATCGGCGAATGTTCGCCAAAGTGCATAGCTGCGCTCTCACCGGCCTCGAAGGCGTCCCGGTCGAGGTCGACATCTCCCAGGGTCTCGGGGCGTTCAACGTCGTAGGGCTGCCCGACGCGGCGGTTCAGGAAGCCCGCGAGCGAGTGCGCGCGGCAATCAGGAACTCCGGTTGCGTGTTTCCCAACAGACGGGTAACGGTCAATCTGGCGCCGGCCGACGTCCGGAAAGAAGGCGGCGTTCACGATCTCCCGATGGCCGTCGGGATTCTGGCTGCTTCGGGGCAGATCGCGCTGCGCAACGAGCGGTCGCTGTTTCTCGGCGAGCTTTCGCTCGATGGCGGCGTCCGCCACTCCAACGGAGTGCTGCCGATGGTCGCGATCGGCCGGGAATCCGGGTTCGACACGGCCTACGTGCCAGCCGACGACGCCCGTGAAGCCGCGGTGGTTCGCGGCATGACGGTCTATCCAGTCGATTCGCTGCAACAGCTTGTGGCCCACTTCAACGGCTTGATACAGATCGAACCGCGCGTCGAGGGGTCGATGCCGAAAGTCGAGGCGGCCTACGAATCGGACATGCGCGACGTTCGCGGGCAGGAGCACGCCAAACGCGCGCTGGAAGTCGCGGCGGCCGGAGGGCACAACGTCGCGATGATCGGTCCCCCGGGAACAGGCAAGACCCTGCTCGCGCGGACGATGCCGTCGATCCTGCCTCCGCTGACGTTCGAGGAATCGCTCGAAGTCACCAAGATCCACAGCGTGGCGGGAGTGCTGCCGCGGAGCGTGTCGCTGGTGACCGAGCGGCCTTTCCAGTCTCCGCATCACACGATTTCCCATGCCGGCCTGGTAGGCGGCGGAACCGTGCCGCGCCCGGGCGCGATCAGCCTTGCGCACCGCGGCGTGCTCTTTCTCGACGAGTTTCCGGAGTTCGATCGCGTTTCGCTCGAGGCGCTGCGGCAGCCGCTGGAGGAGGGCGAGATAACAGTGGCGCGCGCCGCTGCGACCGCCGTGCTGCCGGCTCGGTTCATGCTGGTTGCGGCAATGAATCCATGCCCGTGCGAGCCTCACCTACTCGCGGGAAGCGGTAGTCGATAACGACTCGGACCTGCTTGCGGCCGCGGCCGGTGAGCGTGGTGTGGACCGTAATCCGGCGCACGAGCAGGCGGACGATCTCCTGCCGGTCGGCCTCTGATAGGTCGTCGTCCAGGCGCTCACGGATCTCCGCCAGCACATCGTCGGAGACGGCGTCGTCAAGATCGCCATCCTCGGGTTCTAGATCGGCCAGCCGCTCGTCCAGCCTCTTGAGTTCCTGTTCCACGTCTGCGGCGATGGCGTCGAACTCGTCGTCGGAGAGCTTGGCGCGGGTGTAGAGGTCGATGGCGCGCTTGCGGCGGTGTTGGGCTGCGGAGCGGGCGTCGATGAGCGAGGCGCGCTCGGCTTCCGCGACGGCGCGGGACTCGATGTCATTGGACTCCGCGAGGAGCTCATCGACGAGGTCGGAGGGATTGGTAAGGAAGCGGGATACATCCGACCAGACCGCGGCCTCCAACTTCTCGCCCTTGATCGAGGCGCCTATGCACTTTCCCGCGAACGGGCCGCGATGGGCCATGGAACCGTTGCAGCGATAGCGAGGCCCCCTGGTCCAGGTACCGCAGAAGGAGAGGCCGCAGACGGCGCAGCGGATGAGCGAGCGGAGCAGATAGGCATGGCAAGAGTTGCGGGGCAAGGCGCGGTTGCGCTTGAGGGTAGCGATGGCGGCGTTCCAGACGTCCTTCGAGACCAGCGGAGGTACGGAAGCGGAAATCACCTCACGACCGTTGGGCTTCGTGGACCTGCGGCCGTACTGGAGGACGCCCCTGTAGACGGGATTGACGATGAGATTGCGGATATGCCCGGAGCGCCAGAGGCCCTGGGTGCGACGACCTCTGACGCCGCGACCATCGCGGCGATAGGAGGTGGGGATGCCGAGGGAGTTGAACTCGGAAGCGATATGCGGACAAGTCCAGCCGTCCGAGGCCAGGTGGTGATAGATGCGCCTGACGATGTCGGCCGCGGACAGGCCGGCCCACATGGGAGAGTCGTCCGGGACGAGACGGCGAGAACCACGATCTCCTGAAACACAGTAGCCGAGAGGGACGATACCGCCGGTATAGCGGCCTTCGCTGGCGGCGCGGTTCATGCCCTCGGCGGAACGTTCGAGGAACTTGCGGCGTTCGTTGGCGGCGATGACGGCGTGGATATCGAAGTAGAAGGGATCGTCGATGTTCTCGTCGGTGGCGCGGAGGGAGATGCCGATCGACTCGAACACCCTCCATATGCGGAGAAGCTCGAAGGCGTCGCGACCCAGGCGGTCGGAGCGGACCACCCAGACTTGGGAGAAGCGGCCGACACGCGCATCACGCGCAAGCGCGCGGCCAGCCGGCCGATCTTCGAAAGGGACAGTTCCCGAGACGCCGTCATCCTCGTAATGCCTGAAGACGAAAACACCCGGCTCGGAACCCAGGCGGCGGGACAGGGCGGCGCGCTGGTTGCGGACGGTATGGCGGTCACGCTGCTCGTCGGAGGAGACGCGGGCGTAGGTGGCGATGGAGAGTATGGAGCCGGGCAAGACGACCTCCAGCAGATGGGGAAGCGGAGCGGGATGTATGAACGCTCCGAAGGCGCGTAGAGGTCAAGGCGGGCGAGCCGCCAAGAAGCGCGGATCTTTTGGGAATGACTGTGTCCCGGACGCGCCGGGAGGTCGAATGGCGAGGGACTATGAGACGCCGAGTACGTTGGCGACGCCATGCCAGGCGGTATCACGCTCACCTTCGAGGCGACGGAGATAGGTGGTGGTGACGGCGAGCGAGCTGTGGTCGAGGAACTGGCTGACCGACTCGACCGACTCGCCGACATCGCGACGGAGCTTGGCAGCGGTGTGTCGGAGGACGTGCACGCCCGACAGAGGGAGGCCGGCCTTTCTGAGGTAGGTGCGGAAGCGGTTGTAGAAGGTGGCGCTGGAGACGCCGTTGGGGCCAGCGCTCGCCTGCCAGAGAGATTCGGAGGGCTGCATGGAAGAGAGGTCCTTGCCGACATCGCCGAGAGATCTGCGTATGGCCGAGAGCGCGGGAGCGGGAAGCTCACGGCGGCCGCGCACGCCGCCCTTGCCGAGGTAGCGATAGAACACGGCAGAGTCGTCATAGGAGACATCGCCGGCGGTGAGGTTGATGACCTCCGATCTGCGTCTGCCGGTGAGGACGAGCGTGAGGACGATGGCGAGGTCCCTTCTGCCCTTGACGGTGTCGGGGATGACCTGGAGGAGCTGCTGCATCTGGGGAGCGGAGAGGCCGCTTGGTGCGCCGGGACGAGGCTTGGGGTGCTCGACGGGATCGCAGGGATTGGCCCTCACGACATCCATGCGGATGAGGAACTTGAAGAAGGAGGAGATACAGGAGAGACGGGCGCCGACGGTTACGGCGGAAGGTTCACGCCCAGAAAGGCCGACGCCGTGGGCGAAGGAGAAGACGTCTCGGGAAGTGACCTGATCGGGAGACTTATGGAGGCCACCGAAGAAGTGACGGAGGGTGCGGTAGTAGGAGTCCGGAGTGCGGTTTGAGCCTGAGCGGCGCTGTTTCTCGGCTAGGAAGGCGTAGAGCGAGGCTTCCCAACCCGTGTTCGAACCAGCGAAGACAGTGGGCAGGGTGGTTTGAGCGGTGGCCATAGCGGGCTCCTTCGAGGAGGAAGAACGTCCGCATGACCTTTGCTCTGGTTTGCAGATATATCAAGCACTATGTGTGAATGGTGTCCGCCGGACGCGGTCCGCGGTCGGCCCCACCAGCCAGCGGTGGACAGAGCGTTGGCGACGTGGGTGGTCGGGCATTGCACAGTGGAACATTGAGTGTGCATCAGTAACCTCCACGCCGATGCGCACACCGCCAATGTCGCACAATGAACTTCGCATCGCGAATCAATGCTTGCCGATGTGGCAGAATGCGTTTCGCCAGGGCAGCTCTTCCGTGAAGGCCCCTTTAAGTCGTGCCCGACCGCGCCGAGAATGGTTGTTCGTCCACCGGGTCCAGTCATCGCCTCAAATTTGAACCGCCTACTCGGAAGATCCACAGCTACTTGATCCCCGGTGAGCCGGATCTCCTCCTCTCGCGACCCACCTCACCGCCACTCACTCCTCGAACTCGTGAGTTTCAAAGCCAAGCTGCGCGGCATTCTCGCTTACCGTCCGCTGTGTTCCGTCGTCGAACCCGTCCGCCGAAGCGTTGATCTCTATAGTTATCGTCGTTTCGGCATCTTCCACCCGCCCCAACTGATTCACTACGTGCTCAATGACGCGCTCAAGGTCCCGAATGGCGCGGACCGGATCCAGCTCCATCCTTCCGTAGAAGCGCCGTCGAACATCGTCCTTGGCATCGGCCGGCGGGTCGACAACTTCGTCCTCGTCGTCCTCTTCGACCTTCTGTCCTGCCAGCTGCTCGCGCGCCTGCTCAGGCCTCACCAGCAAAGCGGAAGGGCTGTGCGTGACCTCGATCTGTTTCCCGGCCTCAAGGCCCCGATACTGCCCGGATTCCGCGTCAATCGCTTCCGCATAGGCGAACGCGTCGGGATCCCAGGTCAAACGCCCAATGCCGTCGGAGATCGCCCCAGCCAATACGTCGAACGAACCCAACCGAGGCATGTACAGGTAGGTCGCGTAGTAAGACCAGAGATCCCGTATCCGCACATCACCCTTTTCACTCCACAGTGGGATCTTGTCGATGTCCATGCGCACGCGAATCCCGCTGTATACAGGGATGATCTTTTCTTCAGAAGACAGCCGAGTTGCAGTCCGTTCGGCCAGCTTGCCGCCCGCCGACACGCGGATCTGCTCCCATTTCACCTCTGGACTTCCCGGCTCCTGGGATGGAATCAGGGCGAGTTGAAACGTCTCGGAGACGCGTCGTTGCAGGGAATCTGCGCTATCTTTCTTTTTCGTCTCGGCCAGTCGCGCCTGAGTAGCCGTCAGATCTAGGGTTTGGCGATCTTCGAGGATCGACGACCAGGCCAGGAATTGCCTCGCCGCCTCTCGTATATCCGCCAGCCGGTTCGCATCGGCCGCCAGAAATACGAGCATGTTCTTGTTGGTCCGCGGCCCGCCTTGACGCTGTTCCAGAATGGCCTCTGCCGCCTTCACGCCGACGCTGCTCATGTCATTCGAGACGTGGGATCTCGCGGGAGGCAAGACGATCAGCCGCAGGCAAGCATCGTCGTCAGGAACGTCACCGGGCCCATCCGGAAACACGTGGATCGCCCCCAATGGTGCCACCGGAGTCTCCATTTGCAGGTTGCGCCGGATTTCCAAGTCAGCGTCATCGTCGGTGAAATTGGACTGCGCCCGGTCCAGCGCGGTCCGCGTGATGTTGGACCACAGGGAATACCAATACTGCGCGTGATCCACGTATAGGTACGTGGCCCGGTCCGACAGACGCCTCAAAGCGTCGGTGAAGATGCCAGGAGGTTCGCCCGGCTGCACGCAACCTAGCAATATGCTCCGTAGATCGACGCCCCGGTGTGATTCATCCTTAGGTGCGGACCCCAGGTAGATCGCCCTTGCGACGCGCCTAGTGGCGGAATACTGGTCAAGCCGGCCCTCGGCCTTATCTATCCGTAGCGGGAGCGAGTTGGGACCGTCGACATCGCTCCTAACAATCGGCTCCCAGGCTTCCTCCAGGTACTTGTTCGCCAGCTCGGAAACCACCTCGCTCTCGTGCATGGGTAGCGTGCCGGGCATGATAAGAAGATTGCCGTCCTCGCTTCGCCAGAGCTTGCTGATTACCGTCGCCATCAGACGCAATACACCCCGCGTCCGCTGGAACCTGTCCAGTGTCGACCAGTCTTCATACAGACGATCGAAAAACTCCGGGTGGATCGGGTATGCCGCCTCCATCCTCCGTCGGTATTCACCCTCCCGAGTCTCGGCAGCGAAACTCGATTTATCGCTCTGGTAGAGGTCGGAAAACGCCCTGACAACAGCATCACGTGTCCGTAGCTTGTCCGGGGGGATCGGTTCGAACAGCCGCCGACGCACGATTTCGAAAGTCTCATCGGCGCTCGCGGGCTGCCACTGCATGGCGACCCGGCTCACGACGTTCTTGAGTCTTCTGAGCGCCGTCTGCCCCCGCTCGCCTCCGGTCTCGATGTCCGAGGATGGGATGGCGATCAGAACCAGTACGTCGTCGACTGCGGCAGCCGCCTCGGTGAGCGTCTGCGCGAATGTGAACTGAGTATCAAAGTCGCCGGCGGCGGGCACGTCGCCTTCACCGCCGTCGGGCAGCTGCCGTGCGTATGCCACCCATTCGTCGATAAGTATCAGGGCCGGTCCGCACAATTCGAATAGCTCGATGAGCGACTCGCCCGGATTGTCAGCACGCTCGTCCGCTTCGCGAACCAGCTCATACGCGTCGCGCCCGCCCAGCTGCCATGCGATCTCACCCCAGACTGTTCGCACGTGGGTTCCGTCCGGCTTCTCATCTCCCGAAGTCCTGGCCATCTGTCCCACAAACGCGGCTCGGGTTACTCCGGTGGGGATTTCCAGATCCTCTTCAGTCAGAATCTCCGCAACTCCAGGTAGCTCCGTCGCGGGGGTGTCCCCCGCCAAGTGATGGAGGGCGATCAGACTGTGCGTCTTGCCACCACCAAAGTTGGTCTGCAACTCAACCACCGGGTCGCCGCCCTGACCTGAGAGCCGTCTGGCGGCGGTGACGATCAGATCCCGCAAGCCCTGGGTGGGGAAGGTTCTGCGAAAGAAACTGGTTGGATCCTGGTATTCCTCGTCCGCTATTCCGCGCGCTACCTGGAACAGATCAGCCGCGAACTCAGCTTGCGCATAGCGCCCTTCGCGTACATCGG
This sequence comes from Chloroflexota bacterium, assembly GCA_965263025.1. Classification (GTDB taxonomy): domain Bacteria; phylum Chloroflexota; class UBA11872; order UBA11872; family VXNJ01; genus JAPOVO01. The sequence continues at coordinate 3,139,073 of OZ253578.1, forward strand.
GATGAGGCAGGACAACTTCACGCCAGGGCGCCAGTCCGGCAGCCGGCTTTCCCTTAGTCGGCCCTTCGGCCCGACGTCGATGCTCGCTCCGCGCCTCTTCGGCAAAACGGGTTCGCAGCAGGTCATTCTTCATTTGCTGAACTTCGGAAACCTGATCGGGGGCCGAGAACGATTGGAGCAGACGTTCGGCGGTGTCCATGACTCGATAGGCGTCGTCCGTGCTGAATCTCTCGTTGTGCGCCCATCGGTTTCGGGCTGCTCGCAACTCGCCCACCCAGCCCCGCTCTGCCGGACCGAAGATGTCCCGGAACACGTTGTCCCAGGTACTGCCCATGCCCTTTAGCAGGAACGCCAGATCATCCGGGGAGGGAGATCGGTCGGGAAAGCGATCCATCTGGTTGACCTTTTCAACCCACTCGTCACCGTACAGCCCCTGCCATGTCTTCTCCAGGTTCGGCTTGATACCGTCACGGACCAGTGTCAGCGACTTATCGACTCGCTCGTGATTGGTGATAGCCATTTATTTCACTCCCCGAATCCGGGTAGCGTTGGCTCCGCTACCTGGGCCGCGAGCCTTTCGAGCTGTGGCCAGGCGACTCGCAGCCCGTTGTAGGCCACACCTTCCTGCATCCAGCCTTTTCGGTTACAGATGTCATAGAGGATTCTTGCGAGCGTCGCCGCCCGTTCTCCGTAGGCGCCGCCAAGCTGGCGGAGCAGCGCGGCAGCCTCAGCTTCACCTGTTTCCAGTCGTGCGAGCAGATGTTGAGTGGCTTCCCAGACAGTCAGCTCCTTGTCTGCCACCGGATCCCATTCTGCGGAAAGTTCGCGCCGATCGATGAGTTGGACCTGCCCGGCGCCGCTCGTTGCGATTCCGGCACGAACCACGCCATCCACGGAAGTATTCTTCGACTTCGACAATTGCTCAGCATCTCCATAGGGGCCTGGATCCATCCCGTGTTGCTCGAACCACACCAACGCCCAGCGCGTAAACCTGTCGAGCTCCGCTTCATGCTCAGAAAGCAGCTCCTGTCGCACCTCGCTAATCAAGGCCAGGGCATCCCCAACGCTCATGTTTGACCCGTCAGCCTCGATTACTTTCGCGTAAGCCGAGAAGATCTTCATGCCGGGACCAATTACGGCCTGCTCCATGTCGATGGGCGGAATGTCCTCTTTCTCAAGAAGCTCAATGGCCATCGGGAGTTTGCTCCGTAGCGCTTGCAGGAATTCGCTCCTAGTGGCCAGAGGGGCGTTGGCCGGCCGGGGGCGGCAGGCAATTACGATTGATGAAGCCAACGCATTGGATTTGTGAGCACTGGTTCGGCTGGCCATCTCGGTTCTTACGGGCCAGGTCGCTGAAATCGACAGCCCGGCCGCTAGTAGACCATCCAGGAAGGTCTGCCAGCCGGTCGAGACCCGCCCCGCCGCAGTTTTTTCCGTCTGTTTGTACGCGTAGAAGATCGTGGTTGGGTAGCCGTTGCCAGCTGAGGTGGCAATTCCTTCCAGGACGCTGGCCATCGCGTTCTCAAAATGCTCCTTCGCTGCGTTCTGCGAGCCATGACGGTAGGGTGCCGCGATGAGTTCATCCGCCTTGGGCGTTGTCAACGTTGCAAATTCATCTGGCCATACATCTGCAAGGCATCGTCGCAACCAGACATAGAAGAAGTCAGACAGCTCGGCGTAGCTGATGTTGTCGTAGTAGGGAGGATCAGTGGATACAACCGATCCGGCCGATTCGGTAATACGTTCCTTTGCATCACGCTGAACTATCTCTCCTTCCCCCGATGCAGGCAGGGTCGCGACTGCTCTGGCCACCCACCCAACCAATGCACGCCAATTTCCGCTGGAATCCGAGAAAGGATTCGTCTCAGCAAAATCCCAAGTCATTGGAATCGCTTGGCGAGCGAATGTACTGCGAATCTGCTGGTTTCCGGAGTGCCAAGTGCAGATTGACGACCAGTAGTCAGCACACTTGTCTACAACGAAAGCGAGATATGTCTGTAGAGCGTCCGCGTAGGCGGCGACACAGTTTCCCCCATCTCGAAGTCGGACGCCGTCATCTGCCATCCCGGCCGCCTTCGCATCTTCCGCCGCTTGCTCCCACACCTCCTGTGCTAGGTCGGAAAATGTTGTCAGTGCCATGAGCTGGCGACTGGTGAAGATGTCACCAAACGTCTCCATACCGTATTTCGGTGTCTTGAAGTCTCGCGGGTTCTCAGGTAGTCGTATATCAGGAGCCCAACAATCTCGCCCATCATTTGAACCTGTAGCATCCTCGGGGCTCGCCGGGTGGTATGCACGGCCACCCGTGCCTTCGACCACCACGGCCAGGGGCCTTGACCTCATTCGGCCTGATCGCCCTTCGCGACGGATATGGGAAAAGGGAACCGCGCCGTCGCAGATCGCACAGCGCCCTCCCCGTCGGTTCACAGTACCTACAGGAATCTCGTGGAACATATCTTCTGGCTCGGTTCTTACATCGAATGACACCGTCGGCGGTGATACTGATCGGTCGATGAGAGGCTCTACCCAAGCTCGTCGGCCACTCTTCCTCCCAAGTTTGAATGACCGGACTAGCGGCATCTCGGCTCCGCAAGCCGGATTCGGACACTTCACCGTCCTAGCCCAGAGCCACGCGATGACTGTCTCCCCGTTCGGTCCCTTCGGATACAGGTGACAGATCTTCTCCAACGCGCGCTCACGTACCCATTCACCGTAGTAGCGAATGTCCTCGGCCAGCCCCTGCGCTCCCGACCAGGACTCCATCCCAGGGTGCTTGGCGCCTTCGCCAGGATGGACTGGAGGTCGTCCGGAAAACCGAGGAGGAATCTCGATCATCGCCTTCGAAATCAGCACCGCCACCGGATTCAAATCGCCGCCGAGCGCCTTCAAGCCCAGCCGTTGCGCCTCGAGGGGGATCGTCCCACCTCCGCAGAACGGATCCAGGATCGCCGGCGGATTGCCGTCGGTCGACTTCTCGATCTCCTGACGCGCCCGCTTCAGCACGCCCGCGTCATTTAGGTTCTCCCAAACGACCAACTCTTCCAAGATGCCGAATAGCCGACGGCGCTCGCGTTGCTGATCCTCTTCGGTCGGGAACTCATCGGGAAGAGACGACGGGTCATCAACCAGTGACGCCCAAATCACGGCACGTGCGGTGGACAGCGGGCGCCTCGCCCACCACAGATGCAGCGTATTTGGATGACCATGCTTGATCAGCTTTTCGCGTGCTGATGCAGCATTGATCGCGGCGAGCGGGAGAGCGACCTCGATCAGTTTCTTCTTGTAGCTCATACCGGGCCTTGCGCGTTCTTCAGCAATGTCCGCAGCGCGAGCGTTTCGCTCACCGCTGCAAAATGGGGTTCGAAGTCGTCGAATGGGCGAACAACATAGTGGACCGAAGGCTTTGATCCTTGGTCGTCCGGGACGATGGCGACAACCAACCGGAACGTCTCGCTGTTGTTCTTTGCCTGCCTGATCTGCCTTACCTTTACCGTGACGGTGTCCCTGCCCTCCAGCCGTCCCTTCACTTCGAGGAAGTAGATCTTGCCACTTTCGGGATCTTCCGACTGGATGTCGTAGCCGGGGTTGGCATGGTCCATCTCGGTCGGCACCCGGCCGATACTTTTCTCCGCTTCCATGACCGCGGCGACCGCTCGCCGGTCAATCTCCGCCGTATCCACTGAGTGTGTCGGCGGAGCCTTGCCCGAAAGCCGGTCGAGAAAGCCCTGGGGGATTACCACCGCCCCACCCACGACGTTGGGAGGGAGGTTGGCAAGATCCACCTCCTGGTCCAGCTCGCGTAGGCGCCGCTCCCGGCGGTCCTCAAGATCATCCGCACGACGTCTGGCCCGACCGGAATTCAGACGTGGCTTTTTGCCCGCCAGCTCCTGCTGCTTTAGCTCGTTTGCCCGTCCGTCCCAATAGCGAATCTGACCGTCAAGCCTCTCCACGACTGCTGCCCGCACTCGCTCCACTCTTTCCTTTGTAATCGCGCTCAATTCAGAGAAATGGGTCGCTACCAGGTTGCCGATCGCGAAACTCCGCGCGGTGTCAGCCAGAGATGCATTCACCCACGTTTGATCAAGCTTTTCATCGATCGCCTCCCGCTGCGACTCGGATACCGATATGTAGTCGAGATACGGAGCGTGTCCGGCGTCGTGGACGTTGCCGCCGACATCTATCTCGACAAACTGATATCGCCGGGAAACGGTTCGTTGTCCGCTTGCGGCTGGTCTCCCGTCCTGGATCGTGTGTTCCAGGTAGACCAGAGCCCTCGGATCCTCGGACGGGTCGTCCGGATCCAGAAGTACAGACCCCCGTCTTAGGGTTGGACCATCCCTATCGAGCACCGAGCCGATCACTGCCGCCAGCAGCGGGTGGCCGGGTGCCAGCAGATCGGCATCAAGCTTCCCGGGCGCGGTTATCAATTCCCGCTCAAAGGTCACTCGTTCATATTGCCGCTGGAGAGGGGCGCCGACCGCAAGTTCTCGTTGCCGTGACCGTACTGAGCCCGGAACCCGCGTGATCTCGAATCGACCAGATTCCCTCTCGACGATTCGCCCGCCGAGGCTTCGGAATGCCGTCTCGAAGAACGCGCGGATGAACCCCGGCTGCAGCCGCCTCGCGCGCGCTTCCTCCATCCTCTTCCTTATTTCGCCCACCCGTGCCGCCGGGAGCAAGTCCGCGCTCAGCGACCGTTCGTTCAACGCCTCCGTCATCCGATCGCCGATCTTGGCGTCAAGCACCTCTTCCATTTTCAGTTGTACAAAGGAACTCTCTTCATAGGTGATTGCCTCGATGAGAAGATCGCGAAGGGAACGATTGATCAACGGATCGCCAAGCACGTCATAGACCTGGTCCCCGAATACTTGACGTTGCTGTTCGATCTTCCGAAAGAGAAGCTGGAAGACCGATCCTTCGCGGGTGCCTTGCGCAACCAGATTCCACAGGCTGCACACCCGCGTCTGGCCAATGCGATGGATCCTGCCGAATCGTTGTTCGATCCGGTTTGGATTCCAGGGAAGATCGTAGTTGACCATGAGGTTGGCGCGCTGCAGGTTCACACCTTCGCCGGCGGCGTCGGTGGCGACCAGCACTTTGACCGTCGGGTCGTGGATGAAACTGTCCTGCGCCCGGCGACGATCTTCGCGATGCATGCTGCCGTGGATCGTGACTACGGCATCCGGCTGCCCGATGAGACCGCGAATCTGCTCGATTAGGTACTCCACCGTGTCGCGGTATTCGCTGAACACGATGAGCTTGCGCTGGTTAGCGCCCGAGTCGGACATCGCCTCGTCCAGAAGGATCGAACGGAGTTCCTGCCACTTCCGGTCAGTCTTCAAAGCGCGAACGCGCGCCGCAAGGACTTCGAGCCCGTCCAGCTCCGCCAGCTCCGTACGCATCTCATCGATCGTCTCCGATAGTCGAGCTTGATCGATGGCCGATTCCTCGAGCCCCTCGAGCTCGGTATCGTCGTAGTCATCGAAATCGAAATCGTCCAGCGTCGTTGTCGTCAGAGACCTCAGTCCATCTGCCGCCCGCCCGTTGGACTTTGCAACGAGTTCGCCGCCAGCCTCAATCTCGGCCAGCTCTCTGCCCAGCCGCCGTTTTCGGTTCTGGATCGACTTGTAGATGGCCTGTGGAGATGAGGCCAGCCGCCGCTGGAGAGCTGCGAGGGCGAATCCAGCAACCAGGCCGCGCCGACGATCACCTGATTCTTCCAGTCGTTTCGCTCTATTCATACCAGTTCGGACGTAGCCTGTTACCGCGTCATAGAGCTCCTGCTCTGGGGGAGAGAGTTCGTACATCACAGTTGTCGCGTTCCGTTCAGGGAACAGTCGACGGCCGTCGAACGTCAGTAGATGTTCCTTCACATAACGGCGCATCAGATCGGGGGCTTTGGGTGCATGCGCACCTCGCCGGGGCTTGCCGGCGAATCGGTCTGGGTCCAGCAAGGAGAGGAATAGGTGAAACTCTTCGTGTTTTCCGTTGTGCGGGGTCGCCGTTAGCAAGAGGAAGTGGCGGGCACGCTCTCTAAGCAACTCTCCCACTTGGAATCGCTTTGTTTTTTCGATCTCGTGGCCATAGAAGTGAGCCGACATTTTGTGCGCCTCATCTACTACGACCAGATCCCAATCGGCGACACCGAGTTTGGTCTGCAAGTCCTCATTTCTGGCCAGTTGGTCGACCCGCGCGATCAGCTGATTCTCTTCGGTGAACGGATTGCCTGTTCTGGCAGAGTCGATCATGTCGCGGGAGAGAATTCGAAAATTGAGCTGGAAGTTTTGCCATAGCTCGTCCTGCCATTGTTCGACAAGGCTTCCGGGAGCCACGATCAGACACCGCTCGATATCACCACGGATGATGAGTTCCCGAATGTAGAGGCCGGACATGATGGTCTTGCCGGCGCCCGGGTCGTCCGCGAGCAAGAAGCGGAGCGGTACGACTGGCAGAAGCCGTTCGTAGACCGCTTCTATTTGATGCGGAAGGGCTTCGATAGTCGAGGTGTCTATCGCGACGAACGGATCGAACAGGTGTGCAAGCTGGATACGTCGTGCCTCGGACGCAAGCCGGAAGGCGTCACCGTCGCCATCGAGAGGCCACGGCCGTTCCGCATCCAGGGCTTCAAGACGAGATTCGTAAGAACGGTCGATCAGCCGGGTCTCAGTACTGCCGTCGGCAGTCCTGAATACGACCTCGACCGTGTCTTGTCCATGCTGTATTACAGCCACGACCTCGACAGAACCGGAGGAAATAAGTCCGGCAACCCGGACCCCTGGACGCAGCTCGGACAGATCCAACTGCTCGTCCTCCTCCCTAACCCGATCCCAGGATCGGTCTCTTACTGATGCGGTTCGTCGCGACGCGACAACATGGCTCGTTGTCGTTCCCGCATGACTCACCCGGCTCGCCGAGCAAAGTTTCTTCATAGTCTACGGCGGACAACTGCGTTTTTCGGCCGTTAGGAGAACCCCCTAATCAGCTGCGCTGATTCCCGCCAGGTGTTTCCTGATCAGCACCACCGAGTCTCGATTCTCGCCACAGATCTCCAGGGCCTCCGCCTTCGCCATCACGACGATTTCGCCCGCGTAAACGCCAATACCGGGACCGCCCCAATCTTCCGCACCCGGCGCGACGCCGATATCACCCGCCGCGTCTACGAGCGGCATCCCGTGCTGGTGGACCGCTCAAGCGGTGACGAGCGCCGCGCCTGGCCGGTCAGGTACGTGCGCATGTTCGACATGACCAACGACTCGCACCTCTTCCAGCGCCCGGCGCAGCTCGATGAAGCGGGTTTCTATCCGATCCAGGGCAACCGCTGGAAACGGGGGGATGAGCTGTGCCTGCCCTTGTACGAGGGCAAGATGGTACAAGCGTTCGATCACCGCGCTGCCAGCGTCGTGGTCAATCCAGAGAACCTCAACCGCCCGGCCCAGCCGCGCCAAACCACGCTCAAAGAGCACACCGACACCAACTGGATGCCGGCCCCGCAATTCTGGGTAAGTGAAGACGCCGTTGAGTGGCCCGACGACTTGGGCTGGGCCGTGGCCTTCAAGGACGTCACCGCGCCTACGAACGTCCGAACCATGATCGCGTCGATCATCCCACGTTCAAGCGTTGGCAATACACTGCCGCTTCTTATGCCCGACGCGGTTGAGATTGATGCTTATCTCGAAAACGCGTGGCTTTGGGCAGCCTGCCTTAACTCGTTCGCGTTTGACTTCGTTGCCCGGCAGAAGGTCCAGGGACAGCATCTCAACTGGTTCGTCGTCGAGCAGCTACCCGTCATCGCGCCCGATGCCTACGACCGCCGGTTCGGCGCGGTCACCGCCCGCGAGCTTGTCCGCGATCACGTGCTTCGCCTCACCTACACCGCCCACGACATCGCGCCGTTCGCCCGCGACCTGGGCTACGACGGCCCGCCGTTCGTTTGGGACGAAGAGGAGCGCCGCCACCTGCGCGCCCGGCTCGACGCGCTCTACTTCCACCTCTACGGCCTGGGCCGCGACGACACCCGCTATGTCCTAGACACGTTCCCCATCGTCCGCCGCGAAGACGAAAAGCCTTCGGCCGCTACCGCACCCGCGACCTCATCCTCGCCTACATGAGCGCCCTCACCGCCGGCGACACAGAGACCGCGATCGCCCTCTAGCATTTCACACCCGCTAGCGTCGACGGCCGGCGATTCGCGAACCGCCCTGCGGGCGGCAATTGAGTCGGACTATCCCGCTTGCTTAGGGGTTACTCGGACTCCATCAGATCTGTATCTGTGTGCGGAATTGGCCAAGGCATATCCAAGCCGGGCGATGACTTGGCTTTCCGTGAGGCCTTTTCGTGGATATCGATCATCTGAGCTAGGTACAGAATTGCATCACGTGCCATCCTGAGTTGACTAACCGAATCACGAACGAGGTCGGACCAACCAATATGTTCAGTCCAAGCTGATCGGTCGGGTGGGACTTCCGTATGAACTACGAAAAAGCGATGCGTTGCAGCGTTTCTAAGCTGAAACGCCTTTTGCGAACGCTCGCCTAGGTCAGAGCTGAGGTCAATCAATGCGACCAAACCTCTGTTATTTTCCGGAGCTTGCAGGGCATTGGCAAAGGGCTTCGGGAGTTCGGTCTGAGAACTCCGTCCATAAGGAAGTTTGCGAAACGAAACGTTACGAGGACTACGCCCCGAGTCAAAGTAAAGGTGCACAAAAGATGCGATCTTGTCCAAGAGGTCAACGGCGGCCTTGTACGCCTGAACAGCGATGCCTGTTCGGGCACCCCAGCGCGCATAGCTCAAGGTGTCCAAAAAAGTCGTGCGTCTCGTGATAGCACGGGTGTGCTCACGAACTGGACTTTCATCGCTTCGCGCAAGCCAAACTAGATATCGACCCGAAATGTACGCTTGCTTTACGGCGTTGAACGCGTCGACGATTTCATCCGTGTGGCGCAAGTCATCGTCGGAGAAACTTAAGTGGACATACCGGAAAAAGACCGGATCGAGAGTTCTCGTTTCGGGGCGAATACAACCTGGCGAAGCGTGTAGGAAGAGTTCGCTAGAGAGGCACCAATCCAGGTATGGATCGCCGAGGGATGAAGGAAGGTTGGGCGCATTTTGAATCGGGCGTAAGGATGTCGAAATTGAGGCACGCTGATGCTGAAACTGGTCTAGTGCTGATCGGCCGCCATGTTGCAACACACTCTCACGTTTTTCGATTGCCGCATCAAGATCTGCGGCAGCTTCCAGCAGCACGTGCGACTCGTGCTCTCCCATGAGTGGTGCGACGCGGAGAAGCATGGTACCGCGGTTACCGAGAGCCATGCCGAATGATGGATCGATCCTAATCGCCCGCTCATAGCAGTTAAGAGCGTCAAGATACCGTCCAACAATGTCGTAAGAGTTGCCACAATCAGTGAGTGCTCTCAGCCGCAATTCAACGCTCGCGTTCTCGTCCTCTGCCACTCGATTGAAGAACTCACGAGCCTCATGGAGGTGGCGACGTTTTTCTGACCACGCCGCACCAAGACCGCTCTTTCTCGTGGCGATCTCCCAAGATTCGAGCTCTGCGCTTCCCAAGTTGTACAAGATTTCTGCCGAATTGTGCGACGCAAGATCGCGAAGGATGTTGGCACCCTTTTCGATCAAGTCGATCCTTTTGAGTTGAGCGCCGCCGTCGATGTAGATACCAGCGCACAGTTGTTTCACGTTCGTTTCCTGGCCGGGACCTGCCGTTAAAGAGTCTGCTAGTGCGACGGCTCCGACAGCGTCACCTTCATCGAGGAGACGCTGGAGTGTGGTATGGACTTCAATACAAAGTGCAACGCTATCGATCGTCAGCGGCTTCACCGCGCGTTACTCCGACTAGGGCATTTGCTGCCGAGACCTGCCGTCGATAGCGGCCTTGTCCCGGTCGCGCTAGTTTCGGACGCCTCCGAGTTGCTTGAGAACGAAGGCGACGCCGCCCCTGTCCGATTGATCGCGCAGGTCATAGCTATTGAGACAGCCACTCCGTATCCATTAGCAACTCGGGGATGGGTACGCCCAGGACTTTGGCGATTGCATTGAGGGTGGCGTACTTGGGCGTCTGATCTCCGCTCTCAATCCGCACGAGCGTGACCCGACCGATGTACGCTGCGCTCGCGAGCGCCTGTTGAGTCAACCCGGCGGCCTCTCTTAGCTGGCGGATGCGTTTGCCAAGAGTCCGCCTTCCCCGTACAGCGATCGCCTCGATGGTTGGACGATACGATTCGTCGCAGTAGTGACGGGCGAAGTCCCACGGAAGCTCGATCCGCTCGCCCCCGACAGTTTCAAGGAGCAGTTCGTAGGGACTAGGCAGCGCGAGGCTGCGGACGGTGGCACGCCCCATTATCTCGGGAATATCGGCGAAGGGTACGAGGCCCTTGCAGCCATCGGCAAAACTCAGCTCGATTCCCTCCTCGAGCAGGCTTGCCACCATCATCATCCGATTCGCGTTTTTCACCAGAACAGTGTCGACCACCAGCTACCCTCCGTGAATCGAGTCCCAGGTCCGCCGGATCCGTTCGGCGTGCCTCGCATACGCACTCATGATGTCCCGGAAGTTGCCGGGAGGCGGCTTGTCCATGTAGGTTCCTCCGTTCAATTCGATGCGGCATACATCTTCGTTGCCCACCCAGACGTGAACGTGGGGAGGTTCGAAACTGTTCTCCCGAGTGTTTACGACGAAGCGGAACTGACCTTGAACGGCGACGGTCGGCATTTAAGTCCTTGGACTCGGAGATGCTGCCGCGACGCGCTCAGTGTATCGCACGACGACACACGGCGTGAAGGCGTGGACTGTTAGAGAAGTGAGGTTGCTGAAGCCGCACTAAGCAGACATAGTGCGCGGTAACCGAACTGCAGCCTGCGTAATACCGGCAGATCCGCACCCGCACGTATAGCTCGCTGAGCAGCGGGCAGCCGGGGCCAGCGGCCATACTGCCCGCGGAACCGATCGCGATGCTCGTGGAGCTAACATAGCCGTTGGTGCGAACTTTGGGAGCAGGTCAACAGGGAACCATCATGACCAGCAAAACCAACTACGATCCCGGCTACATAAGCAGCTTCTTTGACGACTACGCCGACTGCGAATGGGAACGGTTGGGTCGGGATGCGGCGAGCCGGATCAACTTCCTGGTCCATCGCCATCACCTACGGCAGTGGGTCAAATCCGGCGATGATGTACTCGACGCCGGCACCGGCCCCGGACGCTTCACCATCGAGCTGGCGCGAATCGGGGCGACGGTCACGGTCGTTGACATTTCGCCCGCGCAGCTCGAACTGAACCAGCAAAAAGTGGGCGAGGCGGGATGCGAGTCCAGCGTTACCGGCCGTCACGTCGCGGACATAGTCGATCTGAGCCGGTTTCCCGACGCCGGCTTCGACGCAACAGTCTGTTACGGCGGCGGTCTCAGCTACGTCATGGATCGAGCCGGTGACGCGCTCGCCGAACTGGTTCGCGTCACCAAACCCGGCGGCTACCTTCTGGTTAGCGTTATGTCTCTGGTCGGCAGCGCCGGGGCGTTGCTCTCAACATTTCCCGACCTGATCGAAGAATTCGGACGCGATTCGCTCGACAGAGAGATTGCAACAGGAGATCTATTCGGCCCCACGTCACGGGGCCACAGGTGCCACATGTATCGCTGGAGTGAGCTGGAGGCGCTGCTGGAGACGCACGACTGCGAAGTGGTCGGAAAGTCCGCCGCCAATTTTCTGGCCATCCGCAACGAAGACACAGTCACCGCGTTCGAGCAGAATCCCGAGATCTACGAATGGTTCCTGCGCTGGGAGATTGAGTTCTGTCAGGAGCCGGGAGCGATCGACGGCGGTACGCACATGATCGCGGTCGCCAGGCGTGCCGGCTTGTCGTGACCTGTGTCAGCGAGAGGTACGAACCTTGGCTGTGGTTGTTCAGGTCAAGCAGGAATGTTTGATGACGGGAGAACAGCGCAACCCGAATAGCGACAGGGCATTCCATTGGAAAGAGTCTTTGAGCGTGGCTACGGAGGCGGCGGAAGCAGCTGCGAGGGTTCTGCTGGCCCGATTCCGCCCACCGGCAGGTGCTTCCCTGGAGCTTCACTACGAGGGCTCCGGGTGACCTGCCCCCAAGGCTTGCACCACCAATTATGTTAGTCCGGCGAGCATCGGGACAGGCTCAGTGGTCAGTTTGATGGTTGGCGTGCGGGTGGCGGGTCGGCGATTGCAAAGTGCGACTCGGGGGGTGCCCAGATGTCGTACTGGGCATTTCCGGCCCACCGAGACCGCGGCTTCGTCCGTCGAGCGGCGCGGCTCGCTTGCGACCACACCGTCGCCGCCCTGGGGCGTCCAGCGGATAGAGATCGAGGTCGCGCCCGACATCCTCGGCTCCCGCGCCGCCGGCTTCCTGCATGAGGGCATGGGCGGCGAGATGGTGCGTTATGCCGGCGCATCGCCCGTTCTTCCGCCGTTCACAGCCCCGGTCGGCTAAGCTGTGCCACTTGGAGCGGATTGTATAATCGCGGCCCTGCCGAGCCCGGCGGAGCTAGTCGCCGACTTCTGGGCGCGCTTGCAGGCCAAGGGCGAGGTCGACCGCGATGCCGTGCGTGCGCTGGCCGCCAGCGCGATCGGCGAGCGCACGGCGGTCGACATGGCCGTCCGGGCGCTCTTCCTCGAGATCGTCGAGCCACTGGCCGACTCGTTCGAGCCTGCGGCCGCGCACGCCTTCGTCGACGCCTTCGCCGAAGTCGTTGACATCGCCCGCCACCATCCTGACGCGGCCGAGCTCGACCACGGCCTGGCCGAGCTCGGCTACACCAGCGGCGCGCTCGCCGAGCGCGCCCACGCTTGGCTCGAGGCCGGCCCGCCCGCCCCAATCGGCCAGCCCACACTGGTGATCGTCCTATCACAGGTCACTCTCGGCGCCGAGGTCGCGATCACCTCGACGATCGTCGCCGGGGTGCTCGAGCGGCTACCGCACGCTGAGGTGCTGCACGTCGCGCCGGCCGCGCTGCGCGGGCTGTTCGCTGGCAACCCGCGAGTCCGCTTCGCGCCGGTGTCGTTCGAGCGGCGCGGCGACCTTCTGACCCGGCTCAGCGCTTGGCCGGCCGCGCGCGAGGTCGTCCAGACTGCGACTGCCGGCTTGCCCCCCGACGATTGGCTGGTGATCGACACGGACTCGCGCATCACCCAGACGAACCTGCTACCGCTCGCGCCGGACGAGCGCACCCGCTACTTCCCGAAGCGTACGATTGAGGCGCCGTCGCTCGAGCGGCTGGCCGAGCTGGCCGGCCTCTGGACCGAGCAGCTCACCGGACTGCCGGGGCGTCCGCTGCCCCAGCTCTGGCTGCCGGACGAGGCGCTCGACTGGGCCGACGCGGTGCGCGCCGCACTCGACGGTCACGCCGAGCACTGGGCGGTCGTCAACTTCGGCGTCGGCGGCAACCCGGCCAAGCGACTCGGACTGGCGTTCGAGGCGCGGCTGGTGCGCGGGCTGCTTGAGCGCGGGATCGGAGTTCTCCTGGCCCGCGGGATGTCCGACGCCGAATACGTCGGACCGGACCGGCTGGCCGCTGGGCAGGCCTCGTCCGGGGTTGACCTCGCTCGGCTCGGCGCCGGCGAAGCGCCCGAGGCACTGTGTAAAGCCGGCCGGCGGCAGCTCGTGCTCTGGCAGGCGTCGACCGAGCGGATGGCCGCGCTGGTCGCGGCCGCCGACCTGCACGTGGGCTACGACTCGCAAGGCCAGCACGTCGCGGCTGCGGTCGGCACGCTCGGCCTGAGCGTCTTCGTGCAGACTGGCGGCGAGCGCTTCCTGCGCCGCTGGTCCTCCCACGGCCCCGGGCCCACCCGCATCCTGCGCGTCGAGCCCGGCGCGACCGAGGTTCTCCCCGTCGCTGACGCCGCCCTCGAAGCTGCCGAGGAGCTCCTCGGCAGCTTCGAGGCGCGCGGCCCGCGAGGATGCGACTCTCGAAGCGGTCGTGTGTGAGCGGTTCGAAGAGTTCGCGGACAGGCTCGACTTGGCGGATGAACGGGAAGACCTGAAGGGGCCTCCGACGAGATTGACCTATCCCCCGAAACTGGGCTGTAGGAGGGGGAACAGATGGCAAAGCGGAAGCATACGCCGGAGCAGGTGATCAAGAAGCTCCGGCAGGCCGAGGCGGCCATGGCTGAGGGCAGCACGGTGGCCCAAGCCAGTCGGAAGATCGGGGTGACGGAGCAGACCTTCTACCGCTGGCGGGCGGAGTACGGAGGTCTGCGGATCGACCAGGCGCGACGGCTCAAGCAGCTGGAGACGGAGAACGGCCGCTTGCGGCGAGCGGTAGCCGATCTGACGCTGGACAACCAGCTACTGAAGGAGGCGGCGCAGGGAAACTTCTGAGCGCCTCCCGTCGCCGACAGTGCGTAGAGCGGATCAGGGGGGCGTTGGGCGTTTCCGAGCGGCGTGCCTGCAGGGCGCTGGGACAACCACGGTCGACACAGCGCTACGAGCCTGTGGCCGCGGCATATGAAGAGGAGTTGACCGCGGCGATCGTGGAGCTGGCGAGCCAGTACGGCAGGTACGGCTATCGGAGGATCGGAGCACTGCCGAGGCGACGCGGCTGGGCGGTCAACCACAAGCGAGTGGAGCGGATCTGGAGGCAGGAGGGGCTGAAGGCGCCCCAAAAACAGCCGAAGCGGTCAAGGCTGTGGCGCAACGACGGGTCGTGTGTGCGTCTGCGACCGCAGCGACCGAACCACGTGTGGGCCTACGACTTCGTTTTCACGAGGACGCATGACGGCAGGTCGGTACGGCTGCTGACCGTCATCGACGAGTACACGCGGGAGTGCCTGGCGATCAGGGCGGAGCGGAGCATCAGGTCTGTGGACGTGATCGAGACGCTGGCGGAGTTGATGCTGAGAAGGGTAGTTCCCGAACACATCCGCTCTGACAACGGTCCGGAGTTTACGGCCAAGGCGGTCAGAGCCTGGCTTGGCCGGGTGGGAGCCAAGACCCTCTACATCGAGCCCGGCTCGCCTTGGGAGAACGGCTATGTGGAGAGTTTCAACGGCAAGCTGCGTGACGAGCTCTTGGACCGGGAGATCTTCTACACGCTGCGGGAGGCACAGGTGCTGACTGGAGAGTACAAGCAGACCTACAACCGCATCCGGCCGCACAGCTCGCTGGGCTACAGGCCGCCGGCGCCGGCGGCTATCCCGCCTGCCGAGCCTGTCCCGACGCTCGCCGGACTAACATAATTGGTGGTACAAGCCTTGGGGGCAGGTCAGCTGAGTGTCGAATCCGCTAAATGTCTAGCAAGCTGCGAGGGAGCGCGGAGCTACACCTCGCAAAACAGAAATCTTGCTAGACGTTGAAACGGATTCGACTTGGCGAGCGTATCACGCCCCGAGAGATTGCCTAGGAGCGACATGAGAAACCGAGCTAAAGGCGCGGGCACGTCGTGATCAATGGCGAGGCTATAGATTGCGAGGGGAGACAGAAGTTCAGACCGGGATCTGATCGAAACCCAACTCGACGCTATGAGTTGATCGTGGTCTAAGTCCGACCCCGCAAAGCTTCTAGGACAAGGTTGCAGTGTTGCAGCCGCGCTAGCATGATTCATTTCGAAGCTGCGACCGACCCATCAGCGTGGGCAACCTTGCGCCGAAAACCTTCGGTCTGGGGCCCCGGCGGTTGTTCGATGGACCGCGAAATTAACTTTGCAGTTGGTACCAAAATGGGGGCAAGTCCACACTCCACGCAATTAACATCGCTGCTGGATCAGTTTTCGGGGAGCAGACCATTCAGAGCCGTGCTCCTGTTTCGGGGAGCATGGACAGGGCAGTTCGCGTGAGACTAGAGTAGGCTCAGAAAGCCACTCTGTGGCCCGGAGATACATGCTGTGCCCGAAACCCCTCCTATCTTTTTTTCGTCCCTTGTGGTGGACAACGTCCGCTGCTTTGGCTCGCGCCAAGAGTTAGACCTCACCATTGATGGCCAGCCAGCACGCTGGTCTCTGCTCATCGGGGAGAACGGAACAG
The DNA here is from genome assembly GCA_965263025.1 of Chloroflexota bacterium. Classification (GTDB taxonomy): domain Bacteria; phylum Chloroflexota; class UBA11872; order UBA11872; family VXNJ01; genus JAPOVO01. Next base: position 3,155,075 of record OZ253578.1, read on the forward strand.
GGAAGACGACTCTCCTGGAGTGCCTCGTTAGGATGCGTCCAGTGCCAGCCGAACCAGCTCCTGACCAGACAGAAAGTTCCAATCGTCCCGGAGGAGTTGCGCCTCTTTCGAGTGGTGGCCTGAAGGCAGCATTGACGGACGCAGAAAACAATGTGCTTGAGACCCTTCCACGGGAAGGGGCGCAGCGAGTGACGCTCAATGCCACACTCTCATTTGGTGGTACCCGTCTTTTGTCGCACGGCGGGCCGCAGGGCAACCGCCTTCGGGCAGATGACATTGGTACCGACGTCGATCTCACTTTCGGCAAGCAGGGACAACTGCTTCATTCGAGTTCACCAGAGACAGCCGAGATAGGAGAGTTGAGAGACAAGTTTCACGACCCTCTGATAGTTGCCTACGGCGCCAACCGATACCTCGGTGACCACAATTTACCTAAGCGTAGAGTTGACGAACTGGATTCGCTGGATTGTGAACGCCTTTCTCGAGGCACGGAACTCTACGACGTAGAAGAAATACTAATGGGCCTCGACTATGCATCTAGGCAGAGCAAGTCGGCACCCGAAGGTCGCAGCCTTGAGCTGTTGAAGGACGTGATTTCGAGAATCCTAAATGACCATCAAGGTATTGAGGAGATCCAGATCCATCCTCCTGACGTATTGGAAATCGGCCGGCCCAGCGGTGTCTGTGTCAAGACGTTCACAGGTTTAGTTCCTATGTCTGCCCTAAGCCTGGGGCACCAGACGACGGCTGGCTGGGTCATGGACTTGGCGTGGCGATTCTTGAACCGATACCGCGGGTTTCCGAATCCACTTGCTGAGCCTGCGATAGTCTTGATCGACGAAATCGACCTGCATCTTCATCCCAGATGGCAACGCAAGATTATGAATGATCTTGGCAAGCTGTTTCCGGCCACGCAGTTCATAGCCACGTCGCACAGTCCGTTAATAGTACAAGCCGCCGAGACGGCGAATCTAGTTCTGCTGCAAAGGCGAGCGAGCGACGTCGAAATCGTGAACGATCCAAGCGTACCGAGAGATCTTCGGGTCGATCAGATCCTAACGAGTTTGCTCTTCGGAGTCCCCAGCCCACGTGGCGAACGAGTCGAGCGCTTGCTGGCACAACGGGCACAGCTAATGGACAACACTGAGCGGTCGCGGGAAGAAGAGGATCTCCTCGACGATGTCCACCGACAGATTCGGGAACTGCCGACAGCCCCGAACCTTGCCGACCAGGACGCCATGGACTTAATTCGGCAGTTCGCTACCCGTGTCAAAGATACGGAGGATACCGGTCTGTGATCCGGATTCACCGGACCATGCCTGCGCCGGACAGACTGCGGCGACACGGGGCGTGTCAGACTGCGCGTGACTGCGCTGCGTTCGAGGAAGCTTCCGGAAAATACAGATCCGGGTGCCGACGATTCTCATTCAACTCATATTACTGGCGGGGACCCGTCAAAGACACCCTCATGAAAATGCATCACGACAAGTGCTGCTATTGCGAGACCAAGCTAACCACACCTGCCTACCTTCATGTGGAGCACTTCAGACCAAAAGGGGCAGTCTGCCAAAGTCTTGATGATGATATTGAGTATCCCGGGTACTACTGGCTGGCCTATTGCTGGGAGAACCTTCTGTTGGCGTGCTTCGACTGCAACACGCAGCGTAAGCGCAGCGTTTTTCCTCTAGCGAACCCAGCACAACGCGCATGGTCGCACAACGATGACATCACCATCGAGCAGGAACAATTCGTGAACCCGGCAGAAGAAGATCCCAGGGAACACATTCGGTTCGATGAGGATTTGCCGGTCGCACAGACTGAGCGAGGTCGCCATACCATTGAAGGGCTTGGCTTGCGTCGCGCCACGCTAACTGAGCAAAGGCGTGAGTTGCTTGAGATTGTCGACACATTGATCGCCATGGTCACGAGTTCCACAGGCACCGACCTTCAATTCCGGCAGTATAAGGCTAAGGCAAGCAGACTACTGGAAGCAGCTACCGAACCCGACGCCAAATTCAGTTCAATGGCTATGGACTACGTGCCTCGCCGAGGTCTTTAGTCTGCGACGTCAAGCAACCGGGCAACGAAAGCTGCGCCGTCCGGTGTCAATTCGTCACATCCCAGGAAGCCTTGCGCCTGTCCTATCTGACAGTCAATCTCCGCTACTCGGTCTGCGACATATGCAATTGCCGGACCAGGTTGCTGCTTCGGCGGGAGCGCGTTCAGGAAGGAGCGAATCGCGCGAAACACGAAGAGCGCTTGGAGAATTCCCTCTGAATTTCGGTGCTCGTCACGCCAGGGTGAGTAGTATTCCTTTCTTCGAGGTAGTACGAGGGGGACCACACGCTCTACCAATGTCAGTTGGAGGTGCATAGCCTCATGGAGTATTGCCTCCGCAACTCTTAGGGCAGCTGTGTCAGACCACGTCAGGGGTATTGAGACAAAAACAGAGAAGGGCAGAGCGGGATCGCTAAAGCTGACGTCCGTGTCGTCTACGCCCGGATTGATTAGGTGAAGTGACCTTACGAGTGTACGGACGGTGGGCCAGATGGTGGGCACGAGGTCCAAGACCGAAAGTGCCTCTTCCAACTGATGGGCAATGGTATCGACCACCCTCTCTGCGTTAACGAACTGAATACCGGGGCCTGCAACCTGGCACGCAACATCATGCGAGAGAATCTCAACCGGGATCGCACCAGTGCCAGCGGACGCTTCCCCATTTGACCCGGTACTACATAGTGCGACGACACGCCGGGCTTCCTTGAGATTCTTTCGGACTAGTCGTTCCGTTCCATAGGAAGAATGGGTTAGTCCGGTCTCACTCTCCAGCTGCTTCCAAGCGAATAGTGCGAGGGGCTCCACGACTCCCGGGAGCCACGCTGCCTCCGAACGATCTTGGAGCGCAGCCCGCACGCGTGCCCCAATGTCATCAATGCAGACGGTCGGCATAAAGTGAATATACGACCGCAAACCGCTGGCCGTTGACCACCCGTGACACCGCGTGATTCGATTTCTCAGAGATTTCGAAACCGATGACACTCTTAGGCAGGGGCATAAGGACTCTATGGACATCGACAGGATTGGAACTGTTGAACAACATTAGAAAACCGCCGCGGGCATGGCTCCATCCTCGGTTTAGGTGGATGATCAGACGATGAGTCTCCCCTGTGTTGAGAAAATCATTGTGAAGTCGAATTCGTTGACCAGCTAACAGCTTGTGGATTGTCCAGTCTATGCGCTCCTTGAACGACCGCTTGAATATGCCCTCCATCACGTGGCGCACTGCCTTCAGGAAAGCTGGACTCCTCAGGAACGAGGCACATTCTGGTAGCTGCCCCTCAATCCCACAAAGCTCATACTGTTCGTAGAAGTCCGCTTCAACTAAGTTCCAACCGGCGTCGAATTCAAGCCACCTGAGAAGGCATGAACTCAGATCCTGGCCAAGCGCCGCCTTGGCGGTGAAGTAAGGAAATGGTTCGCGATACACCCGTATCGAATCAGGCTCGATGAGTCGTACAGTCGTCATGCACAGGGAATAGTGAATTGACGGTGTTCCGTATGTGCCCGATTAGCAACTGTTGATCGGCACAATACACTGACGGATTGTCGTACCCATTTTCGTCGCGCCAACGATGAAGTGTCATCCCTCCTCCACAGACCTCCAACTCGGAGCAAGCCAAGCAAGTTGGATTGCTTGGCCGCTGCATTGCTATCGACTCCGCGAAAGCAGCCGATTTGAGAATGTCTCCAAGATCATGAGTGTGAACCGACCAAGCGGCGTCAAAGCGATCCGCCCCATCGAACGAACTCTTCAGCGTGTCATTCTTCGTGATCGACCCGTCAGTGTCGATCACAAGCACTCCGTAGTCGGTCAGTCCGACCCCGTCTTTCGAACCCGATCCCCCCAACACGAGCTTAACCATGTCGTCGAGTATACGGATTCGAATTGGTTGATCATCGGCAACATAGACTTCGAACAACCGCGCCATCCATCGCCCATACTCAGTCGTCGCCAATGATGCTTTACCCGGAGGCAGGCGAGAGTGGTTACCGTCACGATATATGAAATCTACGCTGGGAGGATTCAGTTCTTTGAAGAAAGAATAAATCTCACAAGGATCTGATGCGGGATCGACCACCGCGAGCACGCCAGTGAACAACTCCTCAACTGCCCGGTGTGAACGCAAGAGGTCAAGTCCTCTCATTACGCGATTGAACGTTCCTCCAGCGTCAAAGCCGATACGGTGCTTGTCGTGAATATGTGGCGGGCCGTCTAGGCTGACAGATATTGTCACTCTGTTGTCCGTGCACAAATCGAGTATTTCGGAAGTAATCAGCATTCCGTTGGTCTGGATACTGATTGCACAAGCACTGGGGAGCGCACCTCGGAGCGTGGAAATTACATGCGCAAGACCGTCCTTACCCAGTAGAAGGGGCTCACCACCGTGGAGCACGACCGCGAACTCCTGTCCCCAAGTGAACGCGAGCTTGCTTAGCGCATCAGCTACCGCAGCGCATGTCTGGGGTGACATTCGCTTTGGCTGACGGGACCATCCGAAGTCGCCCAAGTGATACACATAGCAATATGTGCAGTCGATGTTGCAACGGCTTGCTACTTTGAGCAAGACCGTATCTATCTTAGGCAGAACGACCCGCAGTCTAGCGGGAGCGGTTGTGCCTGTTGTGCATACGGTCATAGACATGAGGGCCGTCTACTTTTTCGTTACGCACCTCTTCAACAAGCCTTGCGAGCAGTGGGCTGTTTCGGGCCAGTTCCGTGACGTCAAACTCCTCCACCTCTGGAGTTCCGAGATCCTCCGGCAAGTCCCTCTGCCCCTTCACATCAATCTCGTTCATTTCAAGTCACCTAAAAGACAGACAGCCATTATCGAGGCGATCGCACCTCAAACGATATTAAGTACGAATTAGGACTTCGTCCATCCGCTGATCGACTTCCATCATCACCAGAAAACTGAGTTGAGTAAATATAGCAGTGACAGCTGCCCAAACTGGTAGCACGTGCCGTATGAGTTCCATGGTCCGGGATAGGTTCCGCAAGCAGGATGGCCGCTGGCACCGGCGATCTTCAGTCCGGAAATCGATCCGGCCGGATGGGATTGTAGGTCTGATTTTAATCAGTAGCCAGCGACCTGATGACTGCGCCCTATGTCTGCTTAGTGCAGATTGGTGGACTATCCCCGCGCGCACGGGGAACCACGGGTGCCTGAGCTAGGATCAGGGTGACTCGTCGGCAGGCTCCGATGAAGCAGCACACCACCGGATGAGAGGATTCCCAGCTGGACCGGCTCCATCCCATCGCCCCTGGCGTTGAACCGCTGCCACGCGCGAAGGATGCGCCGAGCAGCATTCTCCTCCTTCGGCGTCAGATCGTCCCCTGAATGCTCGTCGGCTCGGTCCAAAGTACGGTCCGATGGAGGGCGTCGACTATATGTCAACGATTCTCACTTGAGCCGAGCCTTCTAACATGCATCCAGGACTCGTCTTCGGCGGCAGGTCAGTATTAACCTTGGGTGTACGGCAATTCAGCAGGGCATGATGCAGGAGCTTTTTACCAGCCCGATCAGACGGGTCAAACCAGATGTCACGGGGGACACCGCGGCATGCTGAACATCATCGCCAAGTGTCTTTTGGTTGCAACATCGCTTTCGCCGGTCCTGGGGGCCGTGGCCGTAAGTGAATTCGAGCGCGGCGAGCCCTGGACGAGCTGGATATGGTGGTTGGCCGCAGGAAGCCTTCTTGCCGTCCTCTGCTGGCTACTGTTGCGATGCGCCGCAAAGAAAGCGCAAACGAGCCTTCTCTACATCCAGGACTTTGAACGCAAAGATCAGGAGATGCTGGCATTTCTATTCATCTATCTCTTGCCCTTTATACGATCACCAAACCCGACGTTCGCCAGTGATTGGCTCACCGGCGCCTACGTACTAGGCATCATTATTTTAGCCATTGCACATGCCGGTGCCTTCCACTTCAATCCAGTGATGCGTCTGTTGTTCGCCTATCGTTTCTATGCTGTGAGGAACCGTGAGGGAGTATCCAATCTCCTAATCAGCAGGAGAGACCTCCGTCGAAAGGGCGAAGAAGTGCAAACTGTAAGACTGGCTTGGAACGTCTATCTGCACGTAGGACATTGAGATGCTTGGAAACTTTCACCTTGCGGCAATAGTCAAAGAGCGCACCCAAACGCGCCTTTTGCAGGTCCCTCTCCATCAAGAATTGCAGGCCAGTCTCGCCCATAGTTGGGAAGCACAGAACACAAAGTTTCTTGAGGATACAGAGGAAATTGATTTCAACCCAGGTTACAGCCCCGAAATGCACGAACGCTTCCGCTTGCCTGACTACCATCCCCCCGAATGGCTGGCGAATGAAAATAGCCAGACCATCGAGAATCTCGATACGATCACCAGCGACGATGAGTTGATCGACTCTATCGCAGGTACCGTAGCCATGGCGCGCAATGCCCAGGGCGAAGAAGTCGTACTGTTCCAGAACTTCACTCGTTCAAAAGTAATAAGACCTGGTGCCTGCTTGATCCTCGACGGCAACACTTACAAGAGCGCAGAGCGTCGAGGCTTAACACTCGATTCGCTCTTGAGCGCTGTCTATCTGCCGTTAGAACGCAACCTGCTGTTCCGTAGTTTTCGAACTGTCAACACCTTCCTGCCATTGGCCGACTTCTTTCGGGAGGCGTCGGCGCAAGAGATACGAGAAGTGTTGGGACATCCCTTGCTCGCAGCCGAAGACCCAGAAACGACGGCTGTTAACGCTAATCAGTGGTTCAGCAAGCGGTTCGCTTTGCTCAAGGATTCGGGTGTTCTCGATCAGTACACCGTAACCCAGATCCAGTCGCGTTCCAACGAGCATAACGTTTCGATTACAGTCTCAAATGGGAAGATCGTATTCCCCTCCGATAAGACCGAGGCTAAATGGGTTTTGCAATTCCTCAATGAGGAACTGTACAAGGGGGCCATCACAGAAACGCTGTACGAAACAAATTCAAAGAGGGAAGCCAACAGATAGGTGTACCGGGCAAGCCAGATGTCGTTACACAGGGTGACCTGCCTCAACTTTCGTAGCTCTGGCTATGTTTGTGACCTGCCCCCTCCTATGACCCAGTCTGCAACAATCCTCCCGGGCTAGTTCTCAGGAAGCGGGCCACCCCGAACCGCTCCCCAAGCGCTACAACACTGGTTACGTTAGACCGAGTACACGGCGACCTGCGCCGATTCTCGTTCCGCTCGTCTTTTTGTTCGCGCTCGGCAGCGTGCCGCGCGGATCCGGCAAATAGGCCTCCCGGAGCACGTCTATGGCGCAGCGCTGGAATAGGTGGTGGCCGTCCACCCGCTGGTCAATGGCTCGTTCGATGTCTTCATACAGTCGATCAGGCATGCGCTCTCCTGGTCGGCGCCGCCTTGGTCTCGACCTCCTCGAAGATCTCGCGCGCCAGCACCTCGAACGCGATGTTCTGAAAGTCTTTGTCGCTCAGGTACCGGGTAACCAGCGCGTCGTTTTCACCCATGCGCTCCGTCATCAGCTTCCCAATCTCGTCCCGGATACCCAGGCTGAATTTGTCGAGCGAGTTCGCGAGGGCGGTCTGGCGGACGTGCTCGTTGCGGACGGCGCGCTCTTTCACCTGCTCGAAGAACAGGCGATCCTCGTCCGTAAACTCGGTCCCGAACCGCTCGTTTAGGCGCTTGATGATCTCCGAGAGCGGCGCCGTGTCTTCCTCGGGATCGCCCGTGCCCACCTCGGTCGGGCTGACGACGAATCCTCCGTCCCCTTCGCCAAGGCTGATCGCGCCCGACGACACCCGCTGCAGCCGGTAGTACGCCAGCTCCACGTCGTCGCCCAGGTTGATCGCGTCGCCGTCCCGCTCCGGCCGCAGGTGCGGCAGCAGGGCTCGGCCGAACGAAGAAAGCCGCTCCTGCTCGCTGTCACCGTAGGGAATGATCTGGCTTAGGAAGACGTAGAGGCTCACGAACGCTTGCAGGCGGTCGCGAAACTCCGTCTGGTCCTCGTCGTTGAGCTCTGTGAAGCGGTCCCGAGCGGGCTGGAGGGCTGCTTCCAGCCGCGCATGGTCCTTTTCCCGCTGCTGAAACCTGGGCAAGTAGAAGACCAGCGAAAAGGCCTCGACCTCCGACCAGTGGTAGACCTGCATCTGGTCCAGTTGGTACTTCAACTCTTCAAGCCGGTGCGGGTCGGACTTGGCGAGCAATTCGGTCCGGTCGTAGTACGGCTCAAACGCGCGGCGGATGTTCTCGGGTTCGTTCACGAAGTCCAGCACGAAGGGCGGCGCCTTGCCCGGCGCCATGCGGTTGAGCCTCGAAAGCGTCTGCACGGCTTGCACGCCGTCCAGCCGCTTGTCCACGTACATGGCTTGCAGCAGCGGCTGATCGAACCCGGTCTGGTACTTCTCCGCCACCAGCAGTATCTGATAGTCGGGCGACGCGAAGCGGGCCGGCAGCGCCGCCTCGCTGATCGACCTGCCGGTCACCACGTCGATGTTCATGCCGGGCTCGGTGAAATCCTCGCCGGTGTACGGATCACGCACCGTGCCGCTGAATGCCACCAGCGGACGGATATCGTCGTACTGACGCTCGGCGATGTAGCGCTGGAAAGCCTGCATGTAGTTCACCGCGTGTAGCCGCCCCGAGGTCACCACCATCGCCTTCGCCCGGCCGTCCATATGGTGCCGCACGCTGTTGCGGAAGTGCTCCACGATGACTTCGGTTTTCTGCGCGACATTGTACGGGTGGAGCCGCATGAACTTCGCCAGCGCGGCGGCCGCACGGCGCTTGGGGATCTCCGGGTCATCCTCGGCCCGTTTCAACAACCGGTAATAGGTGTTGTAGTCGATGTAGTGCCGCAGCACGTCCAGGATGAATCCTTCCTCAATCGCCTGGCGCATGCTGTAGACGTGAAACGCCTCCGGCTTGCCGCTTGATCCGGGCCGCCCAAACAGCTCCACCGTCTTACCCTTCGGTGTCGCCGTGAAGGCGAAGAACGAGAGGTTGGGTTGCGGGCCGCGCGACTCGACCACCGCGTTCAGCCCGTCTTGCCAATCTTCGGCGTCCTCGCCGGCGGTCCGCGCCCGCGAGCCGAGTATTTCCTTCATCTCGCGGGAGCCCTCTCCCGACTGGCTGGAGTGCGCTTCGTCCACGATCACCGCGTAGCGACGGCCGGCGATCAACTTGCGCCACGCCGCCGCCTGGGACTGCTCGGCCTCACTGGCTTCTTCGGGCGCGTCGGCGCCGGCGACGCGCAGCAAGCCGCCCATAACAAAAGGGAATTTCTGCAGCGTGGTGATGACGATCATCGTCCCGTCGACGAGGGCGCTCGCCAGTTGCTTTGAATCCTGGTCGATCGCCTTCACAACGCCCTGGGCGTGCTCGATCTGGTAGACGGCGTCCTGGAGCTGCCGGTCGAGCACGCGGCGGTCGGTGATCACGACGACGCAGTTGTAGACCTTGGCGTCGGCGGTGTCGTGCAGGCTCGCCAGCCGGTGCGAGAGCCACGAGATGCTGTTCGTCTTGCCGCTGCCCGCGGAGTGCTGGATCAGATAGTTGCGCCCGGGCCCGTCCGCCGCCGCGGCCGCCACCAGCCGCCCCACGGCGTCCAGCTGGTGGTAGCGGGGAAAGATCAGGGTCTCCCGCGTCACGGTGCGCGCGCCCTTATCGTCCTCGACCTTCTCGTCGCGACGCTCGACGAACATGTACGAGCCGAGTATTTCGAGGAACCGCTCGCGCTCCAGCACCTCTTGCCAGAAATAGCCGGTGCGATAGCCCGACGGGTGCGGCGGGTTGCCGGCGCCGCAGCGAATATGGCCAGGCTGGCTGCCGCGGTTGAAGGGTAGGAAGCGGGTCTGCTCCCCCGCCAGCCGCGTCGTCATGTGAATCTCGTCGGGGGCGGCGGCGAAGTGGACCAGGGCGCGCTTTTGGAATCTGAAGATGGGCGCGCTGGGGTCGCGGTCCTGCTGGTATTGCCGCACGGCGCTGCGCCAGGTCTGGCCGGTCATCGGGTTCTTGAGCTCGCAGGTGGCCACCGGCAGGCCGTTGAGCGCGAAGACCAGATCCACGGTCGCGCCGCCGCCGGGGTAACACGGGACTTGCCGCGTGACCGTTAGCTCGTTGCGCGCGAACTGCGCCAGCGCCTCCGCGTTCAGGCCATGCGCCGGCTTGAACCACGCCAGCCGGAAGGTCTTGCCGTAGAACTTGAATCCGTGGCGCAGCACGTCGAGCGTGCCCTTGAGATCGAGCTCCCTGACGAGCGCTTCGACGATCAGCCGCTCCAGGTTGTCGCCGTGCAGACCGGCCATGGCGTCCCACTGTTCGGGCTGCGTTGCCCGCATGAAGGCTACGGCGCGGGCCGGGAACAGCGCCCGCGCCACGTCCCACTCCGCCCGTTCTCCTGAGCGCCAGCCGCCCTCTTCAAGCAGCGATTCCACGGTCGACTCGAAGGCCCGCTCGTTCGTCTGGCTGCTCATGGGCTCCTACGCGGTAGTAGCCGCGACCGGCTCAGGTGCCGCGTCCCGCACGTCGATCTTTCCGGTGACAGCAGCGGTGATGAGAGCGGTGCGATGTTCCTGTAGCCGTTCGATGGCGGTCTCCGCCTTACCGCGCAGCGCGTCGATCTGCTCGGTCTCCCGATCCAGGAACGCGGCAATTGCTCGCTGTTCGGCGAGGGGAGGGAGAGGAATAGGCAGGTCACGGATCTTTGAGGCGTTAATGGCTGGATAGCTGACGCCTGTGGAGCACGCGACGATTTCCTCGACAAAGCCATATTCCCTGAGTGCCCACGAGGCAAATCCCGGGTCCACATGGAGCGGGCGAATAACAGCGAAGCCGGTCGATACGACCATGTCGGCAGGCGGTGACCGGACAGGCGCGATCGCGCGAAGATACGTCCTGACTGTGGATACGATCGTGTCTCCATCCTGGACAAGTCGACGCGCTCGAGAAGGAGCGTCGTCGAACACCATCTCCTCTGTATGAACGATCCCAGCAGTCGAGTCGACAGAGCTGATATCGACGTATGAAACAGGACGGAGAGGGTGTTCGCCGTCTGAAAGCGTCTCGTCATTCGTAGAGGCTACGAATCGCAGCTTCTTTACCTCCCAGCGCTCGGGCACGTCGCCGAGCCACTCCACGCCCGACGGCTTCAAGTGCGGCGACGGGTCGAGGTCGGCGGCGCGGGCCGCCTCGGGGGGCAGGCCGCGTGTGACCGTGCGCGTGATCAGCGCGGTGCGGCACTCCTCCAACCGCTCGATGAGCCGCCGCTTCTTGTCCACGAGCGCGTTGATGCGCTGCGTCTCCCGGTCCAGGTGCGCGGCAATGGCGTGCTGCTCGTTGAGGGGTGGGATTGCGGGCGTGAGGTTGTCCACGAACGATGCTGGGACGCGCTTTTGTCCGGCAGCGCCGGACATCTCGGCCGCACCGAGGCCCCGAAAGGCGCTGCTGAATGTCAGATACAGCAGGAACCTCTCGTCGACTTGTGCTTCACACCTGAGTACATGAAGTTCAGTAGTACCAAAGGCAAGTCCATTCACGAGTCCTGTTGCCAAGGCTCCCTTCCAATTCTCGAAGCACGGTGTGATCTTCGCGACTACCACATCGCCGTCGCCAAAATAGGTATACCCTTTAGCTACATCGGAAAGCCTAGCTGTCTGCGATAGGTCAAGGCCGCCATACTCCCCAACTGCTTCCATTGGCACGAACGACACTTTGGTGTCCGGATCAAGCTTCCGAGCCTGAGAGGCTGCGGGGTTTAATCTCGTAACGAACTTTAGTCGCGTTACTCTCCAGTGCTGCGGCACATCGCCGAGCCACTCCACGCCAGATTCACGGTACCGGGGGTATGGTCGGTTCAAGCCGTGACCTCGGACAGTAGCCCGGCGATCTCGCGCTCCAGTTCTTGCAAGTCGGCCTTGATCACGCCAAGCGGGCGCGGCGGCTCGTAGAGGTAGAAGTGCCGGTTGAGCGGGATTTCGTAGCCGATCTTGGTCTTGCTCGTGTCCACCCATGCGTCGGGCACGTGCGGCAGCACCTCGCGAGCCATGTAGTCGTCGACATCCTCGTGCAGTGGCACTGTCTCGGTGTCGCGCAGCTCCGGGTCCGGCTCAGGTTCGTCGCGGCGGTTGCCGCACACCGCAGCATCGGGGTCGCGCTCTCCCAGCGCTGATTCCACTGCTTTGCGCTCCCCAGCCAACAGCCGCAACCCGGCCGCGCGGCACGTGTCTCGCAGCGCCGCCCTAAACGCCTCGCGGTCGCGCAGCATCTCGCCGCCGGTCGCCCGCGCGAGTTGGCGCAGCAGGCCGCGGATCGCCTCCTGCCGAGCCCGCCCCTCGGCCACGTCGGCGTCGTGGGCCGGGCCGGGACGCTTCCTGCTCCGCGCGAGGTTCTGGAACGTCCGCTCATCCTCGATGCGCGCGATGCGCCCCGGCGTGGCGGCGAAGTTCAGGCGCAGCGGCCGCTCGACTGTCACCTTGCGGTAGCCGAAGCCCTCGTTCGCAAACACCTTGCTCACCACGCGCGGCCGCGTGCGGGACTGGTGCGTCACAGGGTTCTCGTCCGTCAGGTCGCGGGTTTCGCCGTCCTGGAAATTGCCGTGGATGCGCGAGAGGTCCTCAATCTGTTCCTGTGAGAGTTCGTTGCGCTTGTTGCCAAGGCTCTTGCGCATCTTCACGAAGAACTGCCGCCCGTCTATCAATTGCACATTGCCAGCGCGGTGCGGCGCCTTGCCGTTGGTCAGCACCCAGACGTAGGTGAAGATGCCGGTGTTGTAGAAGAGTTGGTCGGGCAGCGCCACGATCGCTTCGAGCCAGTCGTTTTCGATTATCCACCGTCGGATGTTGCTCGGTCCGCTGCCGGCGTCGCCGGTGAAGAGCGGCGAGCCGTTGAAGACGACGGCGATGCGGCTGCCGCCTTGGTCCACAGGCTGCATCTTCGACAGCATGTGCTGCAGGAACAGCAACGCGCCGTCATCGATATGCGGCAGTCCGGCGCCGAAGCGGCCGTCGTGGCCCAGGAAGTCGCGCTCTTGCTCGATTGCGCGCCGCTGCTGCTTCCACTCCACGCCGAAGGGCGGGTTTGCCAGCATGTAGTCGAACGTCCACCGGCGGCCGTTGGAGTGGCGCTCATAGCCGTCCTTGGTGAAGGTGTCGTCTAGGACGATGTTCTCGGCATTCTCGCCCTTGATCAGCATATCGGACTTGCAGACCGCCCAGGCCTCGTCATTCCAATCCTGGCCGAAGAGGTGCGGATTCGCGTCGCGGTTGTGCTGCCGCAGGAAATCCTCGGCCACTGAGAGCATGCCGCCGGTGCCGCAGGCCGGGTCGTAGATGGTCTTGACCTTGTATCCATCGCCGAGGTCGGGCTCGGGCGACAGCAACAGGCTGACCATCAGTCGAATCACCTCACGCGGGGTGAAGTGTTCGCCCGCCTCCTCGTTGGCCTGCTCCGCTCCGATGCGGATCAGCTCCTCGAACACGTAGCCCATCTGCACGTTGTCGACGCGCTCGGGCGAGAGGTCGATGCCCGCGAACTTCTGGACGACCTGGAACAGCAGGTTCTTCTCGTCCATGCGCGCGATCTGCTCGCCGAAGGCGAAGCGGTCCATGATGTCGCGCACGTTGGGCGAGAAGTCCCGGATGTACCCGGCGATGTTCTGCGCGATCAGGTTGGGATCGTCCAGCAGCCGCGCGAAGTCCAGCCGGGAGGTGTTGTAGAAGGGCCGTCCCACAGCGTCCTCCAGCAGCCGGCTGCGGACATTTTCGCTCGATCCGCCGTACGCGGCATCGGCCACCAGAACCTCCTCCTTGGTCCCGGCCAGCACGCAGTCGAAGCGCCGCAGCACGGTGAGCGGCAGGATGACTTTGCGGTACTCGTTGCGCTTGTAGGGGCCGCGCAGCAGGTTGCAGATGCTCCAGATGAAGTTCGCGAGCTCGGCGTGCGTCTGGGTGTTCATCCGCTCCTTACCTTCATTGCACTAGCCCAGATTGAACTCTGCTTACTTATTAGCAGATGTATCCGCAGCGCTTACCCGCCACGCGCTGCGCATATTCCAGGCATCGCCTTCAGGCAGCCTCTCGCCAAGCTTGAAGGACGGCAAGCGCAGAGATCGACCTCTGCCGAAAGAATACCCTTCGCCGCCACGCACCTCCGACAGAGTTGTCACAGTCAGGTCGCCTAACGTGTCACCGGCGGAGCGCCTCGGCGCTATCCCAGGAACTCCGTGCACTTTCCTTCCAGCAGGAAGTGGATCAGGCTTGGAGTCCGCGCCCCACCCTGAGCACGAAACCCCGTGCAGGAGCGAACGTCAATCCAGTCTAAAGAAAGAGCAATCGCGCCTCTCCGTGCCTGAGAGCATGCGGTCAGGCTGGGATCGCCATTCCCTGTGCCTCAATTCGCAGTGCCTGCAACCTGACCACCAGATCCCAGCCTCGATCGATATCCTCGTCGAGCGTCCGTGATGGGTCGAGGGTGGCGACCTACAGGGGCGCCCTCGTTGGCGTCGCCCTGAGTGAGGTGGCACGGAGTAAACCACCCTATTCACACATGGGGTCGAGTTCGGTTTCGATAAGCCTATGGGCTGAGGCGCTGGCCGATCTCGGTCAGCGCCGGCCCGCTGGCGTCCTTTATCACGGCAATCAAGGACTGCAACTCCCTTGCTGATAGCACCACATGATGAAACCGTCATTCGCCTGGACTCTCGTTCGGGTCAAGTGTGTAGAGTTCGTAGCTCGTGACCCGCGCACCGATCTGGCGCTCGGCCAGCAGCGCGGCAAGCTGCTCGCCGCTCATAAGTGCGACCGGTGCGGCGTCGGGACGCTCCGCTTCATCCTTCGCTCCCTGGCTGAAGTCGCTGGTCGTGATGATGAGACCTTGTTCGTGCGCTCCCAACGAGCCTCGTACTTGTTGGACCACGGGCTTCTGGACGTTGCTCTTCCAGCGCTTCGCTTGCACCGCCATGCGGATGCGGACGGCGTCGCCCACGACCAGGGTACCGCGCACGTCGATGCCGCCGTCGCCGGAGCTGCTGGTCACTTCGACTCCGGCAAATCCCATCGCCGCAAGGAGTTCCCCAACGAGGTTTTCAAAATCAGCCGGGGAAGCGGTACGGGCGCGGTCGAGCAACGACTGCCGGACTTCTCGGTTCTTTTCCTCGATAAGCTGGGCCACCCCGACGGGTAGCCACGCAGCCAAGCCGAACAGGCCGGGGCCGTGTCTAACGAAGCGAGGCGAATCGCCGGGCGCCTTGTTTCGGTGGATCTCGGTCACAATCCCCGAGTTCATTGTCGCTGCTGGCGTGCGACCCTTTGTGCTTATCAGGCCACGCTTGAGCGCGCGCTTCGTGATTTCGGAGTAGTGCAGCGGTCCATTGGCGTCCTTCAGGACGATCGCGGCTGCGTCAAGCGCTTTCACGTTGTTCCGCCAGCATCCAGGGGCATCACAGGCGCTAGCGGACAGCCGCGGGAGGTACTGACCGGCAAATCCTTTATCCGAGCGTCGCCCCATGCCCGGCCAGTTTGGCAGTCAGGGAGTCGGATCTTGTCTTCCCTAATGGCGTGCAGAAGGCTCTTCAATGAGAAGGCCTTAGCCATAATCGTTGACACTGGCGCCCTTCGAAGATTGCCGCCACCCGAGGCCAATGCAGATGGAGAGACGCGTTTCGACTACATTCACAGCTCGGATGGCAAACGATGGTCATGGCATTCGTCCACCTCGGTTACCTCACTCAGATTCGGAGCGGTCACACGGTGAAGAGATCAAACGCCATCGCCATGAGTGCGCGTCGAGCTGAGCTGCGCACCGATCAGCTTCTTATCGGGCATCGAAACAGGCCAGGCGATCCCGAACCCCCATGTTCCGAGGCGTCGCCGGTAGACCGGTTGTTCAGCCGCCTAAACGCCGGACGGAGCTATGCGGCTGTGTTGCGCACCAAATACTCGACGTCGGCCGGTCGGATCGGGGCGCGAGAGCTGTCGGCCAGTTAAAGCGGGATGTGTGGTAGACGCCCGCTTCTACGTGAGAAACTCGTCCAATACCTGATCGAGCAGTCTGTGGGTCGCTTCGTCGCCGCCGACGGAGACGTGGGCTTCATAGCGCGCGTCGCGGACGCTCTCTTTGACGATGCTGTCGCCCGTTTGAACGATGCCAGGTTCGACTCTCTCGTGTTCGAACTTCCAATCGTCGTGGTTGGCGGTCTCGCCATCTTGCCGGGGCGCATGGAAACCCAGACGTTCAATCAACAGATTGTCCTCAAACAGCTGATCTTCGAAAGCAAGGAGAACCTTGTAGAGGTTGGCGCGGAAACAGTCAAGGATTTCGGCAGCCTCCGTATACACGATCTCGTGGCCTCGGAAGTACCGGGCCTGAATACCATCCACGGCGGCGACTAGGCCGTCGGCAAGGGCGACAGCCTCGTCTGCGTAGCCCCGCCAGAGTTTGCCTTCTATGTCTCCGTACTCGGCGGGCGCTGTCGAGGTCTTCTTACCCATCGTGGAGGATCGCAGTTCGTCGAAGAGGTTCGTGCGGTCCACCTGGAGGCAGCGAGCCTGTCGGCTGTCGTGGACGGTCCACGCATCGGCATGGCTCGACGGCTCGATCGGCTCGACACGGGTACCTGCGAGCACGGCTGTAGGCCCTTGGTTCTTCACCCAGTCGTTCCACGAGGGAACGACGAAGCCGTTTTCGGTCGAGGCTTCAAGGCGAGCGCCGACGGCGCCTGCGCGCCACCTCTGGTAGGGAGTGAACTTGACATAATCCCGACCTTTGATGACGCGGCGTCTGCCGCGATAGGAGCGGACGCGGTCGGTTGCGGCCTGGCGGGCATCATGCCAGGAGGCGTCGTCGATCGGTGAGAGTTCTCCCTCGGTGATGGTTCGGACGACCACCTCCCAGGCGAGGCGATGCAAGTCGCCCGATCGACGCAGCTTGCAGCCGCTGTCGGCGAGGATGACACCGAGCTCGGCCAGTTCGAGGACGACGATGTCGATCCAGCAGCCTTCGAGGAGCGGCGCGGCGCTGAGGAACGGATGCGGCGAGTCGTGGAGAGAGACGACCTTGCCTGCCTCGACGTCGTTTGACTGGACGAGGCGCCTGAGCTCGTGTTCGACCCTGCGGGAGGTTCTGGTCAGGGACTCATCCGGGACGTCATGACAGTCCTCGGTCCCGAGGTTGTCATAAACCCTTCCGTCGATGGTCTCGGCGTTGCGGAGGTAGTTCCAGGACTGCACCTGGTGAGCGATGGCGGCGTCGACCGCAGCGGCTGTCTGGGCATCAAGCGGGTAGGGGAAATCGCGGGAGGCGCGTAGCCAGGCGCGAGCCGCGTCGGACCTGCGACGATGGTCGAGCATTCGATAGCCAAGGTTGGAGGCGAGGAGGGCGACCAGGGGCCGAAGCACGCGGAGCTCAGCGTCGATACGGTCGTTCAGCTTGCAGTGCAGGTGCCAGAGGAAGACTACTTCGCGCACGGCCTCGCGGACGTGTCTTTCGATGGCGTCTGACGGCATACCGTGCATGGACTTTTCTACCGCGCGGCGCGCCTGCCTGGTCATTCGATTGAGCGGCCAATTGGAGGTGGGATCGTCCCTGAGGCTGGCCAAGTACTCGGCGGTAGAACGAAACCGGGCCATCCTCTGCAGCTCGCGGAGGACGATGTCGGTGGGAGAGAGATCGTCGTCGAGGTTTTCGAGGCGTTTGTTGAGTGAATTCAATTGAGGGAAGGCTCCTTTGGGGGGACGATCTTCGGCAGATCGACATCGAAGGGCGACGACGGTTCGGGCGAGCGGTTCTTAAGGGCGGCTTCGAGGTCGGCGATGCTCTGCGCGAGGTTGCCGGTTTCCATCATTTCGCGAGCCTCGCGCGCGGCCCGGAGTAAGGCGTTGGATCGGCCTATGGAAGGTTCCATGCTGAGGAGGCCGTCGGTGATTATCTTGAGGAGTCGGGAAATGCCGTTGGCCGAGTCGGGCCGGTCGTGGAGGTCATAGGCGCCCTCGATGGTCTTCTCGCGGCGGCGTCTGAGGCCACCGAGTCGCCTGGCCTCGGCGGCCTCCTGCCTGTGATCGGGGTGGTGCCAGAAGCAGAACTGCTCTTCGAGCATGGGAGGGGCGTTGCAGGGTGAGCCGTCCGCCGTCTCGGCGGTGCACGAGCGTTTGCGGGGACCTAGCATTCGGGACCTCCTTGCTTGTCGAATCGGACTTCATCGTTCTGACGAGTAGCTGTGCCGCCTGTAAACGCCTCCCAGCGGGCGACGGCCACGTCGATATAGGCGGGTTCCTGCTCGACCGCGAAGCAGACGCGGCCGGTGCGCTCGGCGGCGACTATCTGGGTGCCCGAGCCCGAGAACGGCTCATAGACGATCTCGCCCGGCTCGGTGTGGTACTCGATGGGTCGGATGAACAGCTCGACCGGTTTCTGCGTTGGATGGATACCCATCTGCTCAAAGCGCTGGTCGACGTTCCAGACGGTCGAGACATCGCTGGGCGGCTTCCGCTTGGGCATGTTGCCCTGCACCCATCCTACGAAGCAGGGCTCATGCTGCCAGAGGAAGAAGGAGTGGGTGAGCACGGCGCGGGCCTTCACCCAGATGATCTGCTGGTGGACCAACAATCCCGCTTTGGTCCAGGCCTCCTCGACCAGCGCCTGCCTGCGATGGGCGTGCCATTGGTAGATGGGCGAGTGGGAAACCAGGTGTGCCAGGCCTGCGGAGATGAACTTGAAGAAGAAGTCCACCGAGGACTCCGGGTCGTGGTACTGGTCCCAGTGCTTGTCGCGGTTGGGATCGCCGCGATTCGACCTGCTGGCGGGGTGATTGCCGCCCGAATAGTCGACGAGGTAGGGCGGATCGGTGGCCATCAGAACGGCCTGCTTTCCCCCAAACAACCGCCCCACGGCGGCGGTGTCGGTCGAATCGCCACATAGCAGCCTGTGGTCGCCCAGGCGCCACAGGTCGCCGGGTTGGGCGAGGGGGTTGGCCTGTGCGGCATTGAGGGCGGCGTCCGGATCGAAGTGCTCGATGCGTTCGCGCTTGTCGCGGGCGTCGAGCGACTTGAGGAGCTTGGAAACCTCATCGTCGTCGAAACCCGACAGGGAGAGGTCGACTTCTGGAGCCGCATCCAGCTCAGATAGGAGGCGTGCCAGCAGTTCCTCGTCCCAGGAGCCCGAGATGCGGTTGAGGGCGAGGTTGAGAAGCCGGGCCTGGTCGCCAGACAGATCCAGAAGGATCACGGGCACGGAGGCTAGACCGAGGCGACGAGCGGCGAGGAGTCTCTGATGGCCGCCGATGACGACCTTGTCCTCGCGCCTCGCGATGACCGGATCGACGAAGCCGAACTGGCGGATGGAGCGGGTGAGCGAGTCGAGCTCGGCATCGGAGATGCGCCTGGGGTTGGCCGGATCTGGCCGGAGGTCGTCGATCGGTACGTGGACGACGGAGAGATTTTGGTCAGTTTGTTGCATTGAAGGAGTCCTTAAAGTGTTTCACGAGGAGGACTGTGCTTCTAGTGTAGGACACTAGGATAGAGTGTCAATAGCTAGATGAGTAGAGGCCATGAGTTGGAAATGGGGGAACGCCTATGCCGAAGCTGCGCCTGGGGCAGATTGGAGCGTTGGTGCGGGAGCGAAGGGGAGGCCGTGGAGTGCGTGCGGCGGCCAGAGAAGTGGGAGTGAGTTCGGCGACGCTATCAAGGATCGAGAATGGGAAGCAGCCGGATCTGGGCACATTCGAGAAGCTGTGCCGGTGGCTGGAGATCAGCCCGACGGAGTTTCTGGACGTCGGCGATGCTGGGGGAAGTGATTCGGAGCCATCATCGTCGACCAAGATGGCGACTGTACATCTGCGGGCGAAGCGTGAGATCAGTCCGCAGCTTGCGCGGGCGCTGGGGGAGATGATCATGCGGGCGCAGCAGATGTTCGGGCACGAGCCTGATCGGCAGAGCGAGGAATAGAGGACGGTCCTAATGGCGTTCGCGCGGGGTTTCAAGGCACGCTGCGAGAACATGGCGGAGACGATCCGGCGGGAGCTGGGCCGGCGACCGTACGACGTGGTATTGGCGACCGAGCTGGCGGGCTACGTCGGTGCGCGGCTGATCACGCCGTCGGATATTCCGGGAATGTCGGAGTCGTCGTTGCGCGTGCTGCTCAAGGCCGACAAGGAGGACTGGTCGGCCGCGACGATCTCGGATGCTAGCGAATTACCAATCGTGATTTACAACCCCGCGAACTCGCTTGGCAGACGTTCCAGCGACATCGCGCATGAGCTTGCGCACGTGTTGCTTCGCCACGAGCCGTCGAAACTGATATTGACGCCTGATCTAACGTGGGCGTTCCGATCGTATGACGGGCCGGCGGAAGCGGAAGCGACTTGGCTGTCGGGCTGTCTGTTGTTGCCGCGGCCGGCGCTGTTGCGGATCGCTGAAATGGACCTGAGTGAGACGGAGGCGGCAGCGCGCTACGTGGTAAGCGAACAGCTCTTGGGGTATCGCAAGGCTGTGACCGCCGTGACGCGGCAGCTGGAAAGGAGGCGTGCGGCGGGGAGACGTCATTAGCAGAGGCGCGCTGAGCTATGACTTAAGCAAGGCGGGAGCCGAGACGTGCGAACAGCCGTCGCACTTACCTAAACCGGGTGTTCGGGGACTAGCAACACTTACCAAACGTTACCTTTGCTGGCAAAAAGGGGTTTGGCGACGGTTAGTAGTCAGGAGCGCAGGAGAATCGGGGGGCTTGAGCGCAATGCGGCCGTCGAGGGAGGCGCACGAACGGTGCAATCAGGACCGAGCGGCAGGACTCAAGATCAAGAGCCGGAGGGAACCGCGACTAGGCGCCCGGTGGCGCGTGTGTCGGCCCAAGTCGCCGCAAAGTAACCAATGTTCGCCTAGCGTCTGTATCTCGCCCTGTGGCGCGCCATGGGCGCACCGGGCGGCGAAGTGGGCGTCGCCGGCGCGGCGAACTCGAAGCCAAGCAGCGGCGCTCTTCTTATATAGGAAGTAAGAGTTAAGACAAGACGCCCATCCCGAGAGTCGTGGACGGACGCGTAGCGCGAGGTTTCCGATAGGCGACCGGCTCGCCCAGCCCGCTGAACGGGCGATTGCAGAAGAAGCGCGCGGGCGCCTGATCGGAGCGTTACCCGGGCCTTCGGGATGTCTTCTCTGCAGCGATCTAGCTGAGGAAACTGGAACTGAGAGAGACCGGCGGCGGCTGTGGGAACCGGATGAGGTCTGTGGCGAGGGGATTCCGGCTCAGGCGGCGATAGTGCGGCGGAGATTGTAGCTGTGACTCGTAGCGATGCGCGTGCGGTCAAGGACGACGATCGCGGACGCCAGCGTGGATCGCTGCTGCACTCCGCTCGCCAGCTCGAATTTCACGCGTACCCAACTTCCAGGCTGCACTCGAGTATCGAGCGTAATGTCGATACGATCGATCCGATCGGTGGGTGCCAAGAAAGTCTGGCCCCTCACACCTGACAGCACTTGCGCTCGTAACGGCTGTACCGCGTCGGATATTTGCAGTACTGGGATGTGCACAGGGCGCGCGGCTAGGTAGCCGAGCCACGCCAGCGCAATGACGCTAATGATTGCTTCGCCGGCGAGCTGAAGTGGGTGCTTCTAGCGCCCGACGCTACGCACCCAGCGCCACCACATCGGGAATGACAACGCGGACGAAATACGCAAGGTTCGCGGCGATCATGAGCGGGATCGTCATCGCCAGGAAGGACCGGGAACGGCCCAGCCACGCACCAGCCTCGCCGAGACCCACAGCAAGGAGCGCCGCGAATGGCACGATCGCGGGATAGATGTAGCGGCCGTGCATCGCGGTACCGTCAAGCGTCCAACTCGACCAGAAGTTCAGCCCCCACAGGACGGCAAAGGCGGCCGCGAAGGCAATCCACAGGGCGCTGTCCCGACTGGCTCTTGCGCGCGTTCGAACGATGACACTGATCAGCCCGGCCGCGCTGACCAGGAGCACCGCGAAGAGGGCCAGATACGCAGTGTCTGGCAGCGTCATCTTGCGCACGCCATATCCGGCCCAGAAACTCCGGAACGTGCCTTCGACCCAGCCCGATGCGGCGGCGTAGTCCCATGGCGATAGGCCTTGATCGCGCGGAGTCGCCACCGCGCACATCGTCCGTGTCTTTGACGACCAGGAGGTCGACGTCGCTGTTGGGCCCCATGTCCCCTCGAGCGGCGGACCCGAAGAGGATTATCTTGTCGGGCTGGGCAACGGCGACGATTCGCTGAATGATGTCGTCCAGCGTTTGATGATCGAGCGTTCGGCTATGCATGGAGGATTGGTTTCGCTGCACGACGAAGCGCTTCAGGGTGCAACTTGCAGGAATAGTGGAGCACAGTCGAACACGGAGAGGAGGAGGTCAATTGCATACAAGCGCTGCCTGGGGGGGGCTATGTCGCGCTTGTATGTTAGTCCGAGGAGCATCAGTGTGAGATCTGCGAGCAGTGTGGCCCTCGCGGTGTCTGAGGCCACGTAGCCGATCAGGGTTGTTGGCTTCGCCGGTATGATGGGGAAGACGCTGGGGCTAGAGGTCCGAAGACTTCACGCGGTTGTCGGAGCAGCGAGAGGATACTTAGCTAGCGAAAGACACCGGCCCGGGGACTAGCAACTACCAGCAAACACTACCTTTGCTGGCAAAAAAGGTTTGGTAGCGGGTGGTAGTTAGAGCGGATGCGAATCGAGCGCGGTTCGACCGTAGGGGGAGGCGCACGAGCGGCGTCAGATCCGAGCCGCAAGCCTCATGTTCACAAGCCCTGTGGGTATGCCAGAGTGCGCCCCGGGGCGCACGTGTCGGCCCAAGTCGCCGCCAAAGCAATCCATGTTTGCCTAACGTCTGTATCTCGCCGTGTGGCGCGACAGGGGCGATGAGGGCGGCTTTCGTGGCGCATCTGCGCCGACGATTGCGACTCGGGGAAGTCGCTCTGGGGAAGTCGCTCTCGCTCTGATAGATCTCCGTATATAAAGACGCTCTTTATATTTTAGAGAAGTATTCCTAATAACGCGTAACAATGGAACACGATAACACGTAAGATAATACGTAACAAGGACACTGCTAACAAGGACACTGCCCGACAGCTGCGAGCGGCGGCATGTCGCTCGGCATCCGGAAACCCAACGGCTCGCCCAGCCCGCTGAACGGGCGATTGCAGAAGAAGCGCGGGAGCGCTTGAGCGGAGTGTTACCTGCGTCGACGCGACAGCTACTCGGCAGCTATCAAGCTCGGTGAAACGCAACTGGGGGAAGTAGGCGCTGATCCTTGGAGCCGGATGCGGTCAGTGGTGAGCGGGGAATCGATCAGGCGGCGATAACGCGGGAGAGATTGTAGCTGGAACTCGCAGCGATGCCCGTGCGAGCCTCACCTACTCGCGGGAAGCGGTAGTCGATAACGACGCGGACCTGCTTGCGGCCGCGGTCGGGGACTGTGGTGTGGACGGTGATCCTGCGGACGAGCAGCTGAACGATCTCCCGTCGCTCGGCGCCCGAGAGGTCCGCCTCCAGGCGCTCACGGATCTCCGCGAGCACATCCTCGGAGAGGCCGTCGTCAAGAGAGTCCTCATCGGGTTCGAGATCGTCTAGTCGGTCATCCAGCACCCTGAGCTCCTGTTCGATCTCGGCGGCGATGGCGTCGAACTCGTCGTCGGAGAGCTTGGCGCGCGTGTAGAGGTCGATGGCGCGCTTGCGGCGAAGCTGTGCGGCGTCGCGGGCGTCGAGGATAGAGGCGCGTTCGGCCTCGGCTACAGCCTGTGCGCGCTGGTCACTGCTCTCGGCCAGCAACTCGTCGACGAGTTCGTCGGGATCGGTAAGGAAGCGGTAGACATCGGACCAGACGACATCCTCCAAATGCTCGCCCTTGATAGAGGCGCCTATGCACTTGCCAGAGAACGGGCCGCGGTGGGCCATGGAGCCGTTGCAGCGGTAGCGAGGCCCCCTGGTCCAGGTACCGCAGAAGGCGAGGCCGCAGACGGCGCAGCGGATGAGCGAGCGGAGGAGATAGGCATGGCAAGAGTTGCGGGGCATGGCGCGGTTGCGCTTGAGGGTGGCGATGGCGGCGTTCCAGACGTCCTCCGAGACCAGCGGAGGTACGGAAGCGGAAATCACCTCACGACCGTTGGGCTTCGTGGACCTGCGGCCGTACTGGAGGACGCCCCTGTAGACGGGATTGACGACGAGGTTGCGGATATGACCGGAGCGCCAGAGGCCCTGGGTGCGACGGCCTCTGACGCCGCGACCATCGCGGCGATAGGAGGTGGGGATGCCGAGGGAGTTGAACTCGGAAGCGATATGCGGACAAGTCCAGCCGTCCGAGGCCAGGTGGTGATAGATGCGCCTTACCACGTCGGCGGCGGAGAGGTGTTCCCACATGGGAGAGTCGTCCGGGATAAGACGGCGGAAACCTCGATCCCCTGAAACACAGTAGCCGAGGGGGACGATGCCGCCGGTATAGCGGCCTTCTTTGGCGGCGCGGTTCATGCCCTCGGCGGAACGTTCGAGGAACTTGCGGCGCTCGTTGGCGGCTATGACGGCGTGGATATCGAAGTAGAAGGGATCGTCGATGTTCTCGTCGGTGGCGCGGAGCACGACGCCGATGGACTCGAACACCCTCCAGATGCGTAGGAGTTCGAAGGCGTCGCGGCCCAGGCGGTCGGCGCGGACCACCCAGACTTGGGAGAAGCGGCCAACACGCGCATCACGCGCAAGCGCCCGGCCAGCCGGCCGGTCTTCGAAAGGGATGGTGCCGGAGACGCCATCATCCTCGTAATGCCTGAAGACGAAAACACCCGGCTCGGAACCCAGACGGCGGGACAGGGCGGCGCGCTGGTTGAGGACCGTATGGCGGTCACGCTGTTCATCGGAGGAGACGCGGGCGTAGGTGGCGATGTGGCGAATGGGATCGGGCAAGACGACCTCCAGAGCAAGGGAGCGGAGCGGGATGTATGAAGGCTCTGAAGGCGCTGGGAGGTCAAGGCGGATCGGCATCCCGAAGGAGGGAGTCAACGGAAAGACACCGATCCGCCCAAAAGGCGGGGCGGCAGGCAAGCACACTTGGAGAGGGAATGCGCTGACGCCCCACCGGAGCAGATTCTAGACCCGTGAGGCCAAGGACTTACCCGGCGAGTCGGACTAGCTAACTCCGATGACCTGGGCGACGCCATGCCAGGCGGCATCGCGCTGACCCTCGAGCCTGCGGAGGTAGGTGGTGGTGACGGCGAGCGAGCTGTGGTCGAGGAACTGGCTTACGGACTCGACCGACTCGCCTACGTCGCGGCGGAGCTTGGCGGCGGTGTGGCGTAGGACATGGACGCCGGAAGGAGGGAGACCGGCCAAGCGGAGATAGCCCCGGAAGCGGTTGTAGAAGGTAGCGCTGGAGACGCCGGAGGGTCCAGCGCCGGCCTGCCAGAGCGACTCGCTGGGCTGCATGGAAGAGAGGTCCTTGCCGATGTCACCAAGAGATCTGCGTATGGCCGAGAGCGCGGGAGAAGGTAGTTCACGACGGCCGCGCAGACCGCCCTTGCCGGTATAGCGGTAGAAGGCGGCGCAGTCATCGAAGGCGATATCGCCGGTTGTGAGGTTGATGACCTCGGATCGGCGTCTGCCGGTGAGGACGAGCGTGAGGACGATGGCGAGGTCGCGCCTGCCCTTGACAGTATCGGGGATGACCTGGAGGAGCTGCTGCATCTGTAAAGCGGAGAGGCCGCTTGGGGCGCTGGGACGAGGCTTGGGACGCTCGACGGGATCACAGGGATTGGACTTAAGGAGATCGAGTCTGATGAGGAACTTGAAGAAGGAAGAGATGCAGGAGAGCCGGGCGCCGACGGTTACTGGAGAAGGTTCACGGCCCGAGAGGCCGACACCGTGGGCGAAGGAGAAGACGTCTCGGGCGGTGACCTGATCGGGAGACTTATGGAGGCCACCGAAAAAGTGGCGGAGAGTGCGGTAGTAGGAGTCTGGGGTGCGGTTGGAGCCGGAGCGGCGCTGCTTCTCGGCGAGGAAGGCGTAGAGGGAGCCTTGCCAGCCCGTGTTGGTACCAGAGAAGACGGTAGGCAGGGTGGTTTGAGCGGAAGGCATGGCGGACTCCTTGGTTAGGAACGTCCGCATGACATTTGCTCTGGTTTGCAGATATAGCAAGCACTATGTGTGAATGGTGCAGCTAATTGTCCCCCATGGTCGCAGCACAGCCGCTTTAGACAAGGCCGTCCGAACACACGATTCGTATTACCTGCGGCTCCTGGGGCTGAGGTTGGTCGGAGTCGTCGGGAGGGTTGAGGCGGTAACGCTCGCGCAGCGCGTCGAGCCGGGTTCGCAGCGCTCGCCCCTCCAGTCGCAGGTTCCTGATTTCGCCCAGGGCGTTCTCGACTTGCTGGGTAAGATCGCCGAGGAATATTCGTCGCAGGTCTTCGATTCGTTGCCGCTCGGAGTTATCCTGCCCGGCTTGGTCCAGGGCTAGCCTGAGGTGCCTGGAGATATAACGGCGCGCCCGGGTGTCCCGCGGCCGTCTGGCCTTGCCCAGCCGCTTTCCGAAATCTGACTTATACGTTTCGAACGCCGCCATCACACGCTCGTTCGTATCGCTCGGCAGCTGTTGGACGGGGGTATCGCGATCACATTGGGCAGTCGCCACGAATTGCGAGGGGCTGATAGGCCGGGGCTGTAAGTCACTCGCCACGGCATAGCACCCTTTAACCTCTCCTACGCTCAACAGGCCCAAAGTCTCTCCAGCCCTGGGCGCGTCGAACGGCGAGGCGACGGCCTTACTCTCTCCCGGCGACACAAGCGGTATCTGCACATTTGCGATCTCGAACGCACCGTGCAGGGGGACGCCATCGCCGGATTCTTTCAGGTCTTCACTTACACTCAGCGCCGACCTTATACCGTCCGGCAATTCGGTGATCGTCTTCCACAGGTCGGGATCATCGTCCTGGATACGCTGGAGCAGCGACACCGCGCGCTGATGGGCCGCGATCTCGTCGAGGCCATCGTCGATGTCTGGTAGTTGCCTGCCTTCATAGATGCTGTACATGGCCTTCACGTTCAGCCGTTCCGCATCCGAAAGTAGCTTGCTGTCCAGCCCTATCAGGTCATGGAACAATTGGATCCGCTTGGTCAGTCGCTCCGTGAGCGAGAGCTCGGCGTCCACGTCGCGGTCAGGCCACATATTGTGAAGGTTTATCGTGTCGTACTCAGTGCCGATGCGATCAACGCGCCCGAACCGCTGAATCAGACGAACCGGGTTCCAGTGCAGGTCGTAGTTCAGAACGCGGGCGCAGTCCTGCAAGTTCCGCCCTTCCGAGACGATATCCGTTGCAAGCAACACCCTGATCTCTGGGCCGGGCAGCCGCTCGCCGTTGCCCAGGTTCCAAGTCGGCGCGAATCGCTTCACGATGTTCTCCGCGTCGTTGCGGGTGGTGCCTGTCAGTCGGGCGATTTCAGGGTTGCGGCCGCCGGGGTTCAACTCCCGGTACAGATACTCGATGGTCGTTTCAGCCTCCGAGAAGATCAGCACTTTGCCCGATCTGACCTCCGAAAGATCGAGAAACTCCCGCAGCGTCTGAAGCTTGTCATCTTCCTCCGGGCCTATATCCGCAACACGCTCCATGACTCCGTGCAGCAAGGCGTGGTCGGCATCCAGAGCCTCAATCCATTTTGCGCTTTTAAAGTCATCTGTTGTGTGAACGAGCTTGCTATTCCGGTCACCCTGCCTTTGCCTGCGCTGTTCTTCCTGACTGAGCACATCCAGGAGATCGTCGGCGTCGAACGACTGACCGGACAGTAGCCGGGTAGCAGTGGCGCCGATGGGCGCATAGCCCGCTTCCAGCGCCTGCTTGAAGTTGCGGTTACTGTTCATCAGCGACTTCAGCGTGGAGCGAAACGCCTCGATGCTTGATTCGAGCCGCTTCAGTAGCAGCACTCCCATCAGTCTGGCTATACGGTCGCCGGCGCGGAAAAGGTCACGGTATTGCGATTTGTGTTTTGCTTCCTCTTCTATGTATTCGGTGACCATGTATCTGGCCCCGGCGTGTTGCGCCAGCAAGGCCTCGATCTCCTCAAGCGAGCCAGCCTTGGCATACACCTTGTCCAGCCCGTAGGAAACGTTGTCCAGCACCGGTTCCGGGAACCGTACCGCCTTCCCATCGATGGCCGCGGTATCGCCATATAGCTCCGCGATGTCCTTGCGGCGGCGGCGAATGAAGACCGATGACAGCACCTCTTCAATCTCGGCCTTCGGCACGGCCGGCGGCTGGGGCTTGTTCATGGGGGGCGGACCGGGCCTACCTCTCCGGTCCCATTCGGCGTATTCGCTCTCGTAGTTCTCGTATTCCGCGCGGTATTGCAGCCATCGCCGAGCGTTTTGGAAGTACTGCTCCAGGCTGACCGGCTCCAGATTCAGACCGTGCTCCGTGTCGTCGAGAAACAGCGTGATCTGTCGGTATATGTCCATCGGCCCCAGGTTCTGGGGTGTGGCGCTCAGCAGGATTACCTTGTGGTCGCCGGACTCGAGATAGTCGCGCAGCCCCTTGGACCGTTTGTTGATGTTGCGGAAGTTGTGCGCCTCGTCCACGAGAACCGGTCCCCGGTTCGGGTATTCCTGCTGGAGAATGACGCCTTGTCCGGACGGATCGGCGTCCACGTATCGTCCCAATTCCTCGTCGAACTCAGGGTCTGGAACGGAGGTTATGAGACTGTGGGAAACAACTGCGGCTCCCAGCGCGAACTTCTCGTTGAACTGCTCCCACATCGGCTTGAGTCCTGCCGGACACAGGATGAGCGGCGGCCCCTCGTTGTGGTAGCTCTGATTGAGCTGGCGCAGCAACTCCGCGCCTATGAACGTCTTGCCAAGACCCACGACGTCTCCGACATAGCAACCGCCGTGGTCCTGGATCATCTTCATGCCCCGGCTCACGGCGTCGAGCTGGAAGTTGGCCAGCGCGTCCAGCGGTGACAGCAGCAGCTCGCCTCCGCCGAGCCCGGTGTGATAAAGCTCGTACAGCGCCTTCAGGTAGACGTGATAAGGCGGGGTTTGGGCCAGCGCCCAGGAGCGGTTCAACTCGCGCTCCAGGGCCGGGCCGATGTCCTCTGAGTCTTTCCACAGATCCTCGAACCAGTCCTGCAACGCCCGCATCTCCGCGTCGCCGGTGACTCGCACGTTCAGCTCGGTGTTTCCGGTGAATCCGGCCAGCGTGAAGTTGGACGATCCGACCACCGCCGCGCCCGGCTCGGCGTGATTGGCGTACCAGCACAGGTAAGCCTTGGCGTGGAGCGGACTTCGCAGGTAGGCCCGCACTTCCACCTTGCCCGAGGCGACCATGTCTCGCAGCTTCGCCACGGCGCCTTCTGTCCCTTCAGTCTGCGGCAGCACCGATACGCCCTGGGCGATTCGGTCGACGGTCCGCTGCGCGATCTCGGCCCGCTGACGCCGCCGGACCAGCGAGTCGGCATCGAGCCGCGCCCGCAACGCCTGAGCCTGCTGGAGTCCCTGCGCGACGTCTTCGAGGACCTTCCCGTCGGTGCGACCGACCAGTATGCGCACTTTTTCGAGCGGCGAGAGATCGTCGGCGACGGCCTCGAACCCGCTAACGAAGAAGTAACCGACGGCGATGTCGGCCCGCGCCGAGCTGGCCAGCATCTCCCTCAGCCGTTCCAGCAGCGGGGGATCGGTGGACGCGTGGAGGATGTTCAAGCGCTCACTCCAGGGACCGTCCTTCGTGACTCAATCAAACAACCGTAAAACGAATTCCGTCGCCATTCATACGCATGAGATGCGTCGTCAGCCAAGCGGCCTAGCGGCTAGTGTGCGAGAAGTTCGTAATGGTAACCTCGCCTTCCGGGAACTCGGCGACGACCTTCAAGCGCCCGCCCATGGCTTCGACGTAGGCGTAAAGATTCGAAACATGCATGTCGGCGCGCTGCTCCATCTTGGCCACTGCGGGCTGATTCACTTCCAGAATCTCACCGAGGTCCTTCTGCGTGAGCGCCCGCGACTCGCGCAGTTCACGCAAGGCCATTTCGGCGCGCAGCCCGGCCTTCTTGGCTTCGACTCGCTGGCGGCGTTCCCGCGTGAAGTTCTTGGTCAAGTCTTTGAAGGGGCGGCGTCCGCTCATGAAATCAAACCTTCCTCTCTCAACTCGGTCAGGTACTCGTCATAGAGTTTGTCAGCCATCGGGACGTACCTTTGATAGAAGCGGTCGTCGCCCGTCTTGTCGCCGCCGATCAGCAGAATGGCCGTGCGCCTCGGGTCGAACGCGTAGAACGTGCGTATAGGCCTGCCCCGGCTTTGTATTCGAAGCTCGCGCATATGGCCATGACGCGAGCTCCGAACGCCAGACGAGTACGGATACGGCAGATGAGGACCACGCTCTTCGAGCAACTCGACCACTGCCGCGATGTCCTCCTGTTCCGCTTCGGAGAGCGTGTCCCACCACGCTCCAAACTCATTGGTGTACTCAACCTCCCATGCCACTCGCCTAGTATATTCCGTCTATGGAATGTCGCCAAGGTAACTTGGTCGCCGGCGGCCGCGCCGCCAGCGAGGTGGGGGCGGTCGATGCGTGGGGGATGTTCACTTGAAGGCTGGAGCTGAGGGAGCGCTAAGAGGCGAGCTAATCTTCCTTCGGAAGAAGCTCTTTTCCATGCGCTTCGATCTTGGTGCGGGTTTCTTCAATTCTCTTCCTGCGCCTATCCGGCTCGACGTAATAGTGTCTGAATAGCTCTTCGACAATCTGCAAGCACCATTCGGCTTCATCGGGTTCAACGTCAACGAGTTGCAATGTCGTTTCATGGGTGATTGGGTGGGCGGAGAAGTTCCCAAAATGACGTATTACGTCGATTGTGTCTCGCAGATCGCTAGGCAAAGCTGCTGGCGTATCTTCTGCTAGAACGGCATTTATCTGCTGGTACAGGTTGTCGGAGTCGTATCCCTGTTCTTCAAGGATGCCTTGCAACACACGGCGGGACAGCACGGCAGACGCTTTGGGGCTTATTTCCAGAACCTCACAAGCCTCAAGGTAGTCCTCCTTCAATGTCTGCGGTATTGACTCGCTGTCAACGGCAGACCTACTGCGACGAGGCGGCTGTACGAGACGATCTTCCAGCATTTCTTTCGGCCCTGCCGTTTTCCTTGCTTCATAGGCATCAGGCGTTTCGTGGATAGAAGCCTCCGCGTATCGGACCTCGTTGATACGGGCAATTAGCCGATCGCAGCTTGGGCACTCAGTAGCAATGATGTTCCAGTGAACGGACTGGAATGGAAACCTTCGATGCTGAACGCGGAGCGCAGGCTGAAGGTGCCACTCAACATGGACCGCTACCAAACAATGGGGGCATTCGATGTTTTCGGAACTCAACGTTGATTTCTCCGTTTACCTTGTAGAGACAGGATACGAATTCTTCCCGTCTCGCTCGGGCCGTATTTACCCAACTAGGCTCCGCCTTTGGAACCAGTCGTCGATGAGGGCAACGTCGGCGGGGGAGAGGTTGTATACGTGGTGGACGATGTCGTTGAGTTCGCCGGCGTCAACCGGTTCTCCGGCGATGCCGGCTGAGGCGATGGATTCGAGGCGACCCTGGAGCGCCGGGTCAGGCACCACGACGGGCAGGCGGGTTACGTAGTGGTAATACAGTTGCATGAAGCTGCCGCGTAAAGAACTCGTTATCTGACACAACACAAATTCGACCAAAGCCGAATTCATGACCGCAAGCATCCACATCGAGTCAGTGGGCATGACGTAGCACTTGTTGTTCACGTAATTTCCACCGGTGTCGAAGCAGAATCGCACAGAACGTGCGAATTCGGGCCAGATGATCTTCGGGCGGGCGAATTCGGGGTAATAGGCGCACGCGCGAAGTTCCCACCAGTACCGCCCCTGATCGGATCGAGGACGAAGGCGGCGTTCGTAACGGCTCATATGGTCATGGATTGCGGGGTATGTGGTCGCGAATATCCGGCGCGCGTCTGCTTCCGTGCTTGCCTCAGCCCAAGGATTGGTGGCGTCGCTGTCGCCGCTGTTCTGGATCGCGACGATGTAGTTGCCCGCCCATTCAGCCTTCCAGCGCTTGATGTCGCGGCCCCGCAGCCAGGGCTTGATTATTTCGGCGCTCCTCGGATCGGCTTCGACAAGCTCGTCGCGCTTGTATCGGTCGATGACGAAGGCCTTGTTCAGACCGGTCACGATCCCCCGGTAGATGCGCCCGTCGACGAACTCGCCCAACGGCGTTCCCTGGTTCGTCAGGCGCTCGAAGAGGCGTATCAATGCGGGGTCCTCCAGGATCCAGCCGCTTTGCCGCAGCAGCGCCTGCGGGTAGTTGGGATGGCCGTGGCGGTCCAGGAGGTCGGGAAGGCTGTGCATTGCCCTGTTCACCGTTTCGGAGGTTACAGATAGTCTCCGGTCGTTTAGCGCTCTACGGACGGGTATTGCAAGATCAGCGACTCGAATCTGATGACTGTCTCTAGCCGCCCTCTTGCGA
This sequence comes from Chloroflexota bacterium, assembly GCA_965263025.1. Classification (GTDB taxonomy): domain Bacteria; phylum Chloroflexota; class UBA11872; order UBA11872; family VXNJ01; genus JAPOVO01. The sequence continues at coordinate 3,187,558 of OZ253578.1, forward strand.
CCGACAAACACTGCCGGATAGGACGTTGCCGCGAAGACGGGCAGATCGCCGAAATCCATCACCTGGCTGATGCTCAGAGAGTCCCGCAGGTATCCCCGGAGCTTCCTTCCGTAGGCCGCCCGCATGTACTTGTTGCTGGTGATGAAGGCTAGCCAGCCGCCGGGGCGCATCAACTCGATCGCCCGGGCATAGAAATAGACGAGGATGTCGGCCGTGCCCTGGTATACGGAAGGAAACAGCTTTGCGAGGTCTGCCTTAACGGGGCCGATTTGCTCGTGGCGCACGTAAGGCGGGTTGGCGATTACGACGTCAAATCCACCGCGCGTGGCGAATACCTCGGCGAACTCGACGCGCCAGTCCACTACGTCCTGAGGAACTCCGGCATCGCCTAGGGCGTCGCGAATCTGCTGCTTGATTTCTTCGATTTGCTCCCTCAGGTTCATCTTGTCCGGCTGTCTGACGGCGCGCATGTAACCGTCTTTGACAGCCCCAAGGTCCAGCCGTCGCACTTCATGCCATGTGAAGTCGCTTTGGCTTTCGGGCATGGGGTCGGGTCCCAGCAGGCTGTCGCCGCAGACGACTTTGAAGTCGAGGTTGGGCAGCGGCTCGGGGACTTCGCCCTCGTATTCGATGGCGAGCGAGAGCCACATACGCAGCATGGCGATGTTGACGGCGAACTCGTCGATGTCGACGCCGTAGAGGTTGCGCTGGATGATATGCAGCTTTAGCTCGTAGAGGCCGCGCGCGTCGACGCCGACGTTGTATAGCTCGATCTGAAGCTCGACCAACTCCTGCATCATGCCCAGCAGATAAGCGCCGGAGCCGCAGGCGGGATCGACGACCGTGACCTGATCGAGCGCGTCGGCCACGCGGCTGGCGCTTGCGAGCGGGATGCCGGAAGCGTCGCGGCCGTCGACGAACGCGGCGACGGCCTCGCTCGAAAGCCCGGTGTCGCGGCCTTGCAGGTAGCCCTTGAGCGCCTCGCGGCACATGAACGACACGACCGGGCGGGGAGTGTAGTAGGAGCCGCTTTCGTGGCGTCCGGTGACCAGCTCTTCGAATACCTTGCCCAGCATCTCGGGGTCGACCGCGACTTCGATGTCGAACGGCGTGGACTCCATGACGGTGAAATTGAACTTGTCGAACAGGTCGGTCAGGACCGGCTCGATGGCGCCGTCGGGGACGGTGACGCCATCTCGACTATCCAGATCGGTCTTCTCGAAAAGGCCACCATTGAGGAATGGGACATCACCGATACGGTCGTGCAGCTTGGGATTATCGCGGTTCAGGTTCCGCGATTGCGGGTTGTTGAGTCCGGCGAAGAAGAGGGGACACAGTCTGGAAGTGTAGAAATTGGAATGGAGCGGGGCGGCCCGGTAGTCATTCCAGAGCGCGTTCAGGTAGTCCTTGTCACCACTGAAGGTCAGCCAGCCCTTGCGGGAGAGGAAGTAGACGAACATGAGGCGGTTGAACAGCGTCTGTACGAATAGCCGCTTGTCTTCTTCGCTGCGGCCGAATCCGGACACTTGCGCCTTCGCGGCCTCGAATACTCGCTTGTATTCCTGGAAGAACTGCCTGGTGACGGGTTCGACGTCGAACGCCTCTGCCAGCGCGTCGCGGATGCTGCCGCTGCGCTCGTAGCTCCAGTAGACCTTGGAGAACTGCTCGACGGCCGTGCGGCGGGGCAGATCGCGCTCGACGACCATGCGTCGCAGGGTCGGCTGCGCGCCGTCGAAGTCGGGATGGATGAAATGGAGCTGCGAGCAGGCCGTGTTGGTGAAGACGAGCAACATGTCCTCGCCGAGTTGAGCGGCGATAAGTCTGGCCGCGGCGGCCGCCTCGGTCTTGCGGACGCGGTTGGTCTCCGGGATATTGAGCGCGACGTACAGGACGTAAACGCCATCGAGCTGGGCGATCCGCTCGGCGACGCCGGGGAGCCTGGCGCTGGCGGCGGCTCCGGTGAGGTCCACCTGGCCTGAGGCCGGGTTGAAGTCCAGCTTCTCGACGAAGAGCGCGCGGATGGCGGTCTGTCGCTCGGACTGCGAGGTCGCGAAAACCCGCCGTACGTGTTCGCCTAAATCACGCGCGTCTTGTTGGTTCGAGATGGGCATCGTCCTGCTTCGAATGCCGATCGCAGAGTCCAGCGGGAATGTACCGGATCATAATCGCACAAGTAGGCTGAGCTTCGTAGCGAGCGGAGTGTCGGTTTCAATGACGCGAGGTGGTGACTAAGCAGACTTAGTGCTGAGGCGTCTTGCTGCTCACCGCATAGGGCAGCGAGAACAACAACTGCATCCGGTCGCACAGGTTACCGGCACCAGCTGCCATCATGCATACCGAACCTATCCCGATGCTCGCGAGGCTAACATGAGTCCGGTTTAGACTCTGGGGAAGTTAGCCAACCCCAAGTAGGAAGGCCTAGTGTAATCCTCTAACTGAACCTTTGGGTGGCGGGAGGCGTCAATGGGTCGAATCGTTCCGGAAGTCATGGCTGGTCACCTGACCGAATATCCAGACGAAGAGTCGATACTCAGACCGTTTGTTCAAAATTTTGATGTGACTTGGGCTAGGAGGCGGCGTGCTTTCGGTTCTGACCTATCGGTCTATTTTCTGAAACCAGAAACGCATATGGAGCGCGCTTTCGGGTTTGAGACCGAGATCCTAGCAGTCTACTCTCAGTATGACGCTCTTGAGCCTCGGACTTTCCAAGCGATTGAGCAATTCCATTCAGACGAGCCGGCTCGGGGGCGTGTCGACACACTAATCACGTTCTTGATCAGTGAGGCCACCGACCCCCTGTCCTGGGTGAAACAGTACATGACAGCGACCCCGGATTCTCGACTGGTTGCTGCATTTCCCGCCTCCGCGCTTCGTGAATCGAAAGGTGATTCATGGATCGTTCGATCACTCCTGTCAGACCAGCTTTACCAGCGGGACCTGTTTAATCACCGCTTACCAATTCGAAGTGACTTCTTCTTCTTCGGTCGAGAGGAGTTGATCTTCGATTTGCACAATGCGTTCAAGCGTTCCGAAAACCGGGGGCTCTTCGGTCTGCGCAAGACAGGAAAGACATCCGTGTTCTTCAAACTCCGGCGCCTTGTTGAGTCGAGCGGAAACGACGTCTTCATCTACATTGACTGCAAGTTTCCACCGCATCGCATGAGCAGGTGGTACGAGCTGCTGGAAAGACTGGCGGGCGAACTCGCTAAACACACGCCTGGTCGGGGCAGACCAGACGCGCCTCACGTTTCAGATGCATTCCTGACGGCCCTGGAGCAAATTCACAGCCAGACTAAGGTGGCTCTAGTGTTCGACGAAATCGAATACATCAGTCCGGAAAGTCCCTTGGACGACCACTGGAAACAGGATTTTGTCCCATTTTGGCAGACGATCTGGCACGCTCAAAGCCTATTCAGCAATCTTGCCGTATTCATAGGGGGTGTAAACCCTACGGTCGTTGAGCAAGACCTCATAGAGAACACTCAAAACCCTCTTTTTGGAATCGTACCGCACCAGTACCTCGGAGGACTCAACGTAGACGAAGTGCGCGGGATGCTCCGGAGACTCGGACGGCCCATGGGAGTGCGCTTCAGCCAAGAGGCCGTCAACTACATATTCAAGCAATATGGAGGCCATCCGCTGCTTACCCGAATTGCATGTAGCATCATCTATCGGACATTACGCGATTCGACGGAGGAATTTCCTACGACTGTGGGCGAGAAGTGGCTTCGTGGCAACGAGGAGTACCGAGAGGCTGAACTCGGATTCTATTGCAGCCATGTTGTTTCTGAACTCAAACTGTTCTATCCAGACGAATACGAGTTGATGGCAGAAATCGCTAAAGGCAAATTGGCTGACATGTTCGAGCTTGCGATCGCCCCAACGTTTACAACCCACTTGAACAACTACGGGCTGTTGCAGCGTGATAACAATGGACGCCCCTCCATGTCGATTCCTGCTCTAGAACGGTTTGTTCGGCTTCAGGAAGCGCGGGAGACCGGCAAACAGACTATTTCTAATGTCCAACCACCCTCTGAAAGAGAAGGGTGGCTGAAGCTCCGAAAGGAGCGGATAAACGATAGCCTGGAAGAGCTTCAGCGGTTAATCCAGGCACTTGGACAACCCAGTCTCTTTGGCCCGCATAGTTATCCAGAATCGCACAGATTCTTCGACATTCAGACGGTAGAGAACGAAACAGATTTCGCTACGTTTATCAACACATGCAATCGATGTTTTGTGGAATCGATTGAGAGCTATGGCAGGAGCATCGGGGACAACAGCTACTTTTGGAAGAGAATTGGGAAGACCTATCCTGAGCTGAGTTGGAGTCTGAGAAGAATTAAGGTGTATCGGCATGACAGAGTTCACATCAGGCTTACGGATAGGGCGTCCGACGAGCTGGATGTTTTCTTGACTCGAGACCTCGCAGGCCAGACTCCGACTTCGGTTACAGAGTTGTGGTTCCAACTCCAGCAGTGTGTGCTTGACGAATTGCTGGTCGGGGCGCTAGTGGAGGCTGATCGCCTCGACCTCCCGCCGCAAAGCTAGTCCAGAATGGGCTGACCGGCGTCGCGCAACCGGGCGAGTTTGGGGGTTTGCACGATGATCTGGCTGTCCTTGCATGCAGAGCGAGAGTCGGCCGCGCAGGCGACGTGCTATTCGAATAGCTCTTCATCTCTAAGCGGTTGATCGCTAATGGAAGCCTCGGCGTACTCGGCTAATGAGCTATAAAACCTACTTGTGGATGAACCGGCGTCAAATTGGTTAGCAGCCGCCAACGATTGGTCCCTGAGTGCAACATCTTGGGGCCTTGGTTGTCCGGGCGTTCCCGAGCGAGGCCCAGTGTCAAGGGCGGCGGGAAATCAGGACACGTGATCCGCGTCAATTATTTTTGCCGGTTTGACTTCTTGACCGTCTGACGATTCCGGGCCGCATTGGTCCTGTAGCTCGGCACATCGAACTCCAGGATGACCGAGTGGTGGACGATCCTGTCTATCGCTGCCGCGGTCGCCATGGGGTTTGCGAACACCTTCTCCCACTCACTGAACACGAGGTTCGAGGTGATCCCCAGGGATCGACGCTCGTAGCGTTCCGCTATCAGGGTGAACAGCACCTCCGACTCCTCGGCGCGCTGCGTCAGATACCCCAGGTGGTCGATCACCAGCAGGTCGAAGTTGTCCAGCTTCCTGAGCATCCTGGGCAGTTCCAGGTCTCGCTTGGCGGCCAGCATGTCCTGCACCAGTCGGTATGCGGGGTGACCCTGCCCCCAACTTACCCTCACTCATAAGTAGAATCTTTTCAGGTTATGGCCCCAATTGGGGCGGGCTGCAAACTCGTTGGGTGTGATCCCATCCAGGCTCGTATGCGGGCGTGTTGTGTTGTAGTCGTACCTCCATTCCGCGATGATCCGCCGCGCTTCGGCCAGGCCGGCGAAGAGATGTTCGTTGAGGCACTCGTCGCGCAGGCGGCCGTTGAAGCTCTCGACAAAGCCGTTTTGCATGGGCTTGCCCGGTGCGATGTAGTGCCAGCCAACGCCGCGTTCCTGCTGCCAGCGCAGGATAGCGTTTGAGGTGAGCTCGGCGCCGTTGTCGCTGACCAGCATGCGGGGGCGGCCCCGCAGCTCGACGATGCGGTCCAGCTCCCGAGCCACGCGGACGCCAGACAGCGATGTGTCGACGACGAGGGCGAGGCACTCGCGGCTGAAGTCGTCCACCACCGCCAGGATGCGGAACCGCCTGCCGTCGGCCAATGCATCCGCGACGAAATCGAGCCGACCAGCGCTGGTTGCGGTTTCAGGGGAGCAGCAGCGGGGCACGCGTGCCGAGCGCCCGCTTGCGCACCGTGAGCCGTTCCTCGCGATAGCTGCGATAGAGCTTTTTATGATTGAGCCGGATGCCTTCCCTGGCCAGCAGGATGTGCAGACGGCGGTAGCCGAACCGTCGGCGCTGCTCGGCCAATTCCCGCAACCGCTTGCGGATGCCGGCGTCGTCCGGCCGCCTCGATTCATAGCGGTAAGTCTTCGGATCCATCCCGACAAGAGCGCAGGCACGGCGCGGCGAGTGACTAGTCTCCGTCATCGCCCAGGCCGCGGCCTTCCTCCGCAATCTGGGCGTTAGAAGTTTTTTGCAAGTAGCTCGCGCAGCGTCGCCACATCCAGCATCGATTCCGCCAGCAGCTTCTTCAGGCGCCGGTTCTCATCCTCCAGCCCCTTCAGCTTCCTGGCGTCTGATACCTCCATGCCGCCGTACTTGGACCGCCACTTGTAAAACGTCGCGCCGCTGACCCCGTACTTGCCGCAGAGCTCTGCGGCTGGCAACCCCGCCTGGTGCTCTTTGAGGATGCCGATGATCTGTTCCTCGCGATACCTGCTCCGTCTCATGTCCGTCTCCTCCCATTGAACGGACTCTACTCAAAATCGAGGGCGTTTTCGGGGGCAAGGTCAAGGACATATCGGCCAGTTGATATAGTTGTCCACAATTCACTTGGCCTGCAGCACTTGGGCTAACTGTCAGTCAGTAGGATGTGCATGATCGTATTGACTGAAGAGATTTCCCCGGGCAATCAAAACCAACTCAAGACTCTAACTGGATTATTGGTGGGAGCCGGGGCCTCCTACGATCTCGGCATGCCACTGCTTTGGGAGCTTACGCACGAACTCAAGAGCTGGCTGACGCCCGAAAAACTGCGCGACCTAAACCGTCATTGGCGGCGCGGCGGTCCGGGATTTGATTATCCAGACGATGTAATTGAGAATTTCGCGTCTGTATTGGACCGGGAGGATATGCATTACGAAAGCATCCTTGGCCATTTACAGGTGCAAAGTCAAAGACATTCAGGCGCAGTTCAGTCCTACAGTGGGCTGTACATGTTCCTTTCGGAAATCATTTATGCCCTCTTGCAGGAGCGTCACCTGCGCAACGTCAATTATGTCGAAAGGAACATTCGGTACCTAGATGGCATCAAGTCACTTGCGGAGGAGAACGCTCCCCTTTGGATATTCTCGCTAAACCACGACCTAGTCATCGAGTGCTTCGCAGCAGATGTTGGCATACCCCTAAAGTCTGGGTTCACCGATGAGACCATTCGGTTGCCCAGACGGAGTCCGCATGGGACGTCGCTCGGCCACTTAGCGGCGGAGGTTCTACCTGAAGATGTGCTCAAGAGGCGAGGACTGCCATTTTTCAATACAGGACAGTCGGGCATAAATCTCCTCAAGATCCATGGCTCGCTTGACGTGTTCACTTTTCGCGATGGTAGAGATGCCCTTAAGCTTCTTCCGGATGGGGAGGGCATTCAAGGTGTAACGTCGTCACTTCGCATTGCCAATGAAGAACTCAGATATGTCCAACCGGGATGGCCAGGCGGAGCTATAACAACTCACAATGAGATCATCTATGCCGATGAGTCAGGAGAGATGCAATTTTTGCGTCGTTCGCTCTTGGCAGGCGCATACAAGTTCGACTCCCGTCATAGCCAAGTGATACCAAATGAATTGCTAGGTTACTTCAGGACCAATTTGCACTACCTGACCAAGCTTGTATGCATCGGTTATGGATTCGGAGACCATCACATTAACCGAGTGATACGCGACTGGCTGGAGTCCAGTAGTGAGCGGAATTTGACTATCGTAGATCCGAAGGCCAGTCATATTCCAATTGAGCTTCTTCACCTCGCCCCGCAAGTGGGCCTTGTAGCATCTGATTGTACGGACTACCTGGATCAAGTAGGCGGCATTGCAAGGAAACCGTTCGAGCAGGCAGCTCGGCGATTCGGCGCTTGGAAACGGAAGAAGGGGACTGAAGCAGAGCCCCTATTTGATGCATTCCTTCAGGAGGAACGGAATCATTACGTTGAGAGAGCTGTGGAGTGGGCGAAGAAACTGCCGATGCGGGACGGTGATGTAGATTTGGAAGCCTTGGATACCACCATTGAGGAATTGACTAGGGCGGGAATCGCAGAAGTGGCATTACCTTCGCCAACAGTAGTGCTTGAGAGGTTCCTACGAGGGGAGCGAACAAGCCGCGACTGGTGCTAGCCAACTATGTCGCCACGCCTTGGTGGCCGAGAACCGGAGTAGGGTCACAGGCTGCCCAGCTACAGCTCGAAGACGGTTCTGCCGACGGTCAAAACAGGCCCACCCAGAGGGATTCGAACCGAATTCCAAGCCTGCTGTAGTCCGAACACGGACACATGCGAGCTCGATCAGAATTGGAACTCGGTTATATCTTGCGCATGTTTCTGAACATAATGATCTTGTCCGTGATCGCGGCGCCGCAAGCCGGCGAAGGTGGTGGGAAGGCGGGCCAGTAGCTCCTGCTAGGACGGCGGGCTGGTTGGACGCTAACAACTCATAGGGTCGTGTTGGGATTCGATCAGTTAGCTGGCGCGTCTATTCCGACCGTTGCGATCGGACCGTTTTCGGCGACCCAGCGGTCGAATCCCCGTTCTGGACGAGTTCTCAGAGGGCAGGGCAACTCTGACGACGCTGTATGCGAGCACGTAGGCCTGTGGGCCAGGCGTCAGGGATTGACTCGCCTCGCGGCACGCAAATATGATCGTGCGAAATTCTCTGTGTGCTCTATTTGCTGAGGACTTCGGGTTCTAAACCACCATGGCGAGACCGGGCAAGGTAAAGGAACGTTTGGTTCCGTTTATCCCGACTGCAGGTGTCCCTCTGGACATCGTGGAGAAGGTAAAGAGCGCGCGGTCCAACCAGATCATCAGCGACACGTATCCCTACTCGACGAGACTGTCCCGGCGCAAATACGAACGCGACAGGGCCAAGCTGCAGATCGAACTGTTGAAGATGCAGAGGTGGACTATTGAGAGTGGGGAGCGGATCGTCCTATTGTTCGAGGGGCGCGACGCTGCCGGCAAAGGCGGGGCGATAAAGCGCTTCATGGAGCACCTCAATCCGCGCGGCGCGACTCTGGTGGCGCTTTCGGCGCCATCCGACAGGGAGCGTGGGCAATGGTACTTTCAGCGTTACGTTCAGCACCTGCCGACGAGCGGGGAGATCGTATTCTTCGACCGGTCTTGGTACAACCGGGCGGTGGTGGAGCCGGTGATGGGATTCTGCACGCCGGCAGATACGTTGCGGTTTCTTCGAGACACGGTGTTGTTCGAGGAGATGCTGATAAACGAAGGCATTCGCTTGTATAAGTTCTGGTTCTCGGTAAGCCGTGAGGAGCAACTCAGGCGTCTCATGTCCCGCAGGAAGGATGCGCTTAAGCAGTGGAAGGTCAGCGAGGTCGATGTCCGGTCGCTGCCGCTGTGGGACGAGTTCACGGAAGCGAAGAAGGGGATGTTCGCAGCCACAGACACGAAGGCATCACCGTGGGTGGTCGTGAAGTCAGACGACAAGCGGCGTGCTCGCCTGGCCTGCATGCGCTACGTACTGCGCAGTCTGAAGTACGACCGAGGCGTGCGTAAGCGCATAGCCGAGCCTGATCCGTTCCTAATTGGACCTGCGGAGAATCTCTATGCGAAGGGCGAAATCTGGTAGTGCGTCGAGCAAGCGAAAGGGCGGGCGCGGATACTGGCAACGACCGGCCAACACCAGCTCGGCTGACAGACAGGGTTTGGCAGTGCGCTGGTGGTCGGGGCAGAACGAAGAGAGACGGACCGAGTGCCGTTAGGCCAAAGCGGAGACGCGCGAGCGGCGTAGCGGACGACGGCAAGCCCCGCCCTCGCAAGCCGGGCGGTCCTACGAAGACTCGCACCCGTGGCGCAGCGGCGGCCGAACTCGCCGCAAAGCAACCCATGTTCGCTGAGCGTAGAAATCTCGCCGTGTGGCGCAGCACTTCCGCCTTGCCATCCGTACCCCCTCCTTTGGCCCAGTTCCTAACATTCCTCCTGGTCCAGGTTTCGGGGGCAGGTCAGTACCACGTTGATTGCCATACTGCGGCCAAAGTCAACAGGATCAGAGTACCCTCCCTAGACGGTTATCCCGCAGGCTTGCATGACCTTACGCACTGGATGATTCGGGTCTGACTGTCCGTCTAGCTCAAATCCAGCTACGTATGGCCTAAGTGTTTCGTAATCCTGTGCGCGGAAGTGCAATCCACTTGATGAAAGTAATTGCCGCGCAAATCTCACTTCAATGTTGCTAGGGGCAAATACAGCCGCGCCTGATCCCGATGAATTCCAAAGTTCGGCTCGTGGATCATCCCCAACGAACCGATATTCAACTTTGACTTGGTTATTGTGGTCGCCCTCAATTCGACCAGTTTCCCAGCTAACGAGAATCTGAAATGCATTCTCTCTATCCAGCCAACAACGGACCGATACTGACAGAAACCCATCTTCATTAGACTGAATCAGGATCGCTCTATGACGATCTTTTTGGCTGATAGGGTCAGGTTCAACTCTGTATATCCATTTTTTGGATTGAAATGCCTCCACTAAAGACGGTGTCGATGTAGGCGCGGGTGTCGGTTGCGGTGTTGCCTGCGGCGCCGGCGCCTCAACCGTCGTCCCACCGATCGCCCAGGCGAAGACCGACCGTACGTCGTGGCGGTGGTCGTTCTGACAGGCGGCTTCGGCCTGGTCGCCGAACGTGTTCTGATAGATGGCGACGTTGCCCTCGTTGCCGAGATGGCCCTCGACGATGTCGTTCAGCTCGACGCAGGTCGTAGGCCAGTCAAGCTCCAGGTCAGAGCCCGACGCACCGCTCTCGGTCGCTATCGCCCAGCCGAACACGGCTACTACGTCGTTGCGATGGTCGTTCTGACAGGCGACTTCGGCCTGGTCGCCGAACGTGTTCTGATAAATGCCGACGTTGCGGTGGTTTCCGAGGTGCTCTTCGACGATGTCGTTCAGGTCAACGCAAGTCGTGGGCCACTGGTCGGCGCTGTGATCGTCGTGGGCGGCCGCGTTTCCAACCACAGCCGACAAAACACCGGCGACGGTTATCGCCCACAACAGTCGTTTCATATGCGACAAACCCATCATCTCGGTCTCCTGCAGTGCGGCTCTTCGATCAACCGGTGTAACCAACTGCTTCGAATGACTCTAGACTGCCTACCATCACCCAGCTTATCGACGCCTTCAGGCTCGCCGAACTCATCGCCAGCGACTTCTATGAAGATCGCCTCGACCTCTCTGCGAGAGGCGGCGTCGCCGGTAGCCCGTGGTCGCGAATGCCGGAGGTCGAATGGGTCCGGGCGTTACGCCGCTCCACTGCGTCATGCCGTACCGTACGCTTGTTTCTGACGTCTATAGCGGCAATGGACCGCGTCCGGGACGCCACTCGCCTATGGCGCGCAGGCTTGGCGCTCTACGAGTCGCATCCCGAGCTCTTCGATCCCGCAGTCGTGTCGGCCGTACCGATCCCCGAACTCCGCGACCTTCTATCCGCCTACCGGGTCAGCCAACGCCACGGGCCGGACTCGGACGCTTGGAGCAGAATCGCCATCAGCCTCTCCTCCGGAATCGGCCCGGTAAGCACGGTGATCGATCACGGTGTTGAAGACGCTGAAGAGCTGCTAGTCGACCTGAAAACCGTCGACCAAACTGGCGGCTCCCGCTTTCCAATGCTCCGCGGACCCAAGGTCGGGCCGATGTGGATGCGGATGCTAGCGAATCCGGGTGGAGCCAGGATCGACCGTATCGATTCGATCCCGGTCGCCGTCGACGTGCACGTGCGCCGCGTGACCGAGAACCTGGGAGTGACTAACACCCGAGGCCGCTCGCTCCGAGCGTCCAAGCCGGTGATTCAGTCGGCTTGGCGCCAGGCGGTTGAGAATGCACGCATCGGCGGACCGCCGGGTATCGAGGGCACATGCGCGGCGCTCGATCCGGCGCTGTGCTTCTTCGGAATGCTGGGGTGCAGCCACTGCGAGTCGGTGGGCCGCCGCATCCCGATCGGGCGCGCGTGCGACCACTGTCAGCTTGATTTGCCGCGGCGCTGGTTAGCGAAACTCAACGCGACCCTATGAGTTGATCGTGGTCGAGCGCGCGCCCCAACCACTTTCCGCTCGGACAAGAGCCCGGAGTTCACGGCCAATTCAGTCCGAGCCTGGCTCGCCGCGGGAGAACGGCCATGTAGAGAGCTGCAACGGCAAGCTCCGCGACGAAGTCTCGGACCGGGAGATCTTCCACGCGCTGCGCGAGGCGCGGGTGCTGCCCCGACAGGACCGGCAGACCGACAACCGCATCCGACCTGATACTTCGGTGGCCTACAGACCGCGGGCGGACATCCTGCCTGCGCAGCCTATCCCGATGCTCGTGGGAATAACATACCGCGTGGTTCAAGCCTTGGGGCCAGGTCAGCTGAGAGGAGGATGTTGGACACATGCCGAATGGAGGATCAGACTGCTGCGGCGCCTGCTGGTTCAACCGCTCCAACAACGGCCAACGTGGGTCCGTCAACTTCAAGCCTGACATCCCTAGTTTCTGGGAGATCCGCCACCTCCCCATACCGAATCCCTTCTACACCTACTGCGCCAACCACCCGCACCACCGGCCCAACCGCGACCCCATACCCATCGGGCCGGTGTACGTTCATGGCAACTCCGATGTACGAGAGTTCTGGCAGCCGTCGCCAGACACAGAGGAGATCCGCCAGCACTTGCTCGATCTCGTGAGGGCGCCGGAGGAGCACACAGACGGCTACCCCTTCTACTCACCGCCTCCACACGCGAGGGCAATCGAGCAGTTGGTGGACTTTCGGCGACCAGCGGGTCGTCGAGGCGTTGGAGAACCTCGTCCAGCGGGACGAAGTGAAGGAAGCTCGTCCCGACATCCTCGAGCTGATCAAAACCGTGCGTCAAAGACTGGCCCCGTGACGGAACTGCGGTGGTATTCGCCGGGCACTTGCGGCGCACCGTCATAGGCGGGCGCTCGGCTACGGCGTGTACCGGGATCTCTTCATGGACCGCTCTCCTCTCTCTCGCATTCCACGAATCTTAGATCCCAGCTGGGCCAGTTTTCGGGGAGCAGACCACTATTTCAATTGCCGCGCGGGACCTATACGGTTGAAGCCGACTGGCGCGGGGCGACCGGACCTGTCTCGATCATCCTGAGAGGGATCGCGGATAACCGCTGCTTGCTGCTGGTCAATACGGACGAAACACGCGGCTTTGAGTCCCGCTCCTGTCAACATAACGGGCAAGATATCCACGCCAAGATCAACGCCTCTAAAAATACGGACTGGTCAATCAGATTCCAGCCGGGCTAAGGAAGTTCTCGCTTCGTAAGCGTACGGCAGCGCGGAGCGCCGCTCCGTCGTCATACGGCGACTCCGGGCCGGACTCCGGGTAAACAGCCGCCCGGCGGCCGTAGCCCCGGATACGACGATCTACGGTATTGAGACTGAGACGATCTCCCAAACCGCCACGGCAAGTCCGCCGAGTAATCCTGCGAGGAATAGAAACAGCGCGGTCCAGAAAATCATCGTCCGAACGATACGGAGCCGCCGCGCTTTGGCCGGTGAAGGATCGTGGATATCCGATGGCATGTCCGGCTACCAGCCTAAATAGTTGGCTGGACCGAGAATCAAGCCGCCTATGCTGGCCGCCGCGACGACAACCATGAGCCAGAAGTTACGACCTGCCTGCCGTGCTTGGCGGCTCTGTTCGGTCTCCATTCTCTTAATTGAGTTCACTGTGTCCCAATGCTCCTTACAGCTAAGGGCCGGAATCCACGTCTCAAACTCTCTACATTCCCGGTCCGCCCGATGAGACCTGTTAGAGAATGTTCGGACCTGTCTTCAACAGGATAATCCGCTAAAGCAAGGATCATCACGTGCTTGACGGCCGGCAACGATCCTCAGACTGCCGAATACCCGTTGATTTTCTACGTGCTGAAGAAACCCGCAATCAGCGCAACGTACCGGCATAGCCTTAAGCGAAAGCTCCCGGCCCGACACCTTCCCGTTTGAGCTTTGCGAGGAACGCGGCCTGCGAGTCCCGTCCCTTCATAGACCTGTTATTGGGCTAACCATCGCCAATCTATTGCCCATGCTCCTGTAGCCTGGATTTCAAGATAAAACGTTCCGCTCGATGGTCACCCTCCCACCGACCATCTCACTGATATGCTCGGACAACCTCCCCTTAGCCCCTTTTCGAAAGGGCAGAAACAGGTTGAACGCAAATGCCTGTGAACTAAGAATGTGGGTAGCGTACTCGTGGAGCCTCACGGAGTCGGCGCGCACGGACTTCTCCGCCAGAGTCCGGTAATCAGGATAGATTCCGTCGGTCCACTTGGCCCAAGCGCGAGGGCAGCTGCCAGCTCCGTGACACCACGACTCCATGTGCGCTCGAAGGGACTTCGCGAATGGTAGTGGCTCGTGCCGGTTCGTGTCGTCGGTCATGGTTTCTCGTACACCTTCTATGTCAACATCGAAGGCGAGCAAGTGGGTGAGCATATTTCCAACGTAGTTGTGAACGTTCGCGTCCCAGGGAAGCTCTCCTCTTACTTCTTGCGCCTCGAAGAAGACCTCAACGATTTCCTCTTCAGACTGCGCTCGGGCGAACGCTCCCCAAAGCGCATAAAGCCTGTTATTGAGGGACATCTCCTCGTCGGTAGGGCGAACCTCAGCTTCAGAGATGAGGGCGTCCAGTTCATCGTCAGGGAGACTTCCCTCCTCCCAATATCCTCTCGCGAGAATGGAGTTAATGTTGAAAGGAGGATAGAGGACACCGTCGGCAAGAACCCTGGCTTTCTCTGGGTCCTCGGATCGAGAATCGACGAGAAGGTAATCGTCTCCGCCTCGAACGGCGATCACTTTGTAATCACTCATCCTAGAAAGTCTAGCTCGGAGTGACCTGACCCGAGGCTTGTGCCCCCATCTATGTCAGTCCTTCCAGCATCTGGATCGGCTCGGCAGGAAGGCTGGCTGCTCGCGCCGGTGCCCTCCAGCCGAAGCGATCTAGGCGATCTACTCCAAGTGTCGATGTGCCTGCATTGCCTGGTCAGCGGGTATCCGACTCCCCCGCTATGTCTGCTTAGTGCGGATCGAGGGTCTACTCCCGCGTACAACGGAACTCAGCAGCAATCGCGAGACGGCAAACGATATAGTTGGCCTGTGGCTAGATGAGGCAGGCATGGCGACTCGTGATGCGTACAAATCAGGCGGTGCAGATAGACCCTGAGGCTAGAATCACCGCACGGGGTAACCGCAACCCCACAAGGCCCTCAGACACCGATCGCCAAACCAATCCCTGCCGTGACTGCGGCGAGGCTATACGCGACCGCGACGTCCGCGCGATCCCCTGTCTCGACTGCGCCCGCCTCCGCAAGAACGCTAGGGGCCACACTAATAACAAGGCTAACCGGGGCCGCCTTCACGACTACGGCCGCAAATGGCGGTGACGGTGCAGGCAGCGATTGGAGTCTTCGACAGTCTCCGCCTCACCGGCCGGGACGCCGTCTGCCCCGCGCACTTGGGATTTTGTCTCGGTGGACTCATCCATCTAGTTGCATTGCCGAATGCGGTATCTAGCGCCACAGCCACCTCGGCCTGCCGGAGCTCGTTGATCGCTTGCACCACCGTATGCTGCCGCCTTGCCATCTGTACCCCCTCCTACGGCCCAGCTTGTCACATCTCTGCTGGCGGTGCGATCCGTGACTACAATTACTACGCTGCGCTCGCCGGGCTTCGCGACATGTCGATCCACTCAGTGGCTTGGCTGGAACTGACTACGACTACACCTCTGCCCGAGGCAAGGCTGTCGCGAATCGGAATCACTCGGGTTTGGAGTGCGATTGAGGCCATGGCCGGTGGTGATCTCTTGTCCTTCGGGCTCTGCCCCCTCCACGGGCCGTCACTAGTCGCGGCGCACGTTGATCCATGATCGCGACTAACGACACTTTGTCGGTACTCCAGAGGCGCGTTACGGCGGGTCTCCGATTCGCTACCCATCCAGACCGCGGTGTGTTCCTGTCGTATATGGACAAGATCGTCGTGCCCACGGTAGTCGACGTCCTCAAGCAAATCGTGCTGAATCGGCATCACCTTGATGAGTCACAGAAGCTAGCCGTGCATTACACGAGCATTCCGCACCTCGTGTCGATCCTAACTGACGGCTCAATTCGGCCTTACGATTCGAATCAGTCCAATGACCCTAACGAAGGCCGCTTCTTTTCGGAACATTTCACGATTCCCGCAAACCTCGCGTGGGTCGAGCATGGCGCGCCCTCACATGCATATGTTTCCTCCTTTGTGGCCTCGACTTATAAGGAGCGCCTGACGGATGAACTCGTCTACTGGAGAACCTATGGTCGCGACGGTATGGGCTGTTCGATAGCAATCGTTGCGCCCCGGAAGCCCTTCTACAAAGTACTGTACGGACCGGATCACGTCACCGCCACGCGGGAGGTCTTGATGCCTATCTTAGAAATCCTGAGCCCGCTAGCACGGGTTGATGAGGACGTGTCCCGAACGGTATCAAGCGAGGTTTGGAAGGCGTTAGGCGCGATTCGGTTTCTCTATAAGAGCGCTGACTATGAGTATGAGCGTGAGTGTCGCTTTGTTGTCCCCAACGTGAATGTCCGCGAGGAGGACGTCACCTTCCAACAGGGGCAAGGCCCCGCTGAACCTCCCCGCATCAGACATTACTACAACCGTGGCGACATTGACCTTCGAGAACTACTGGACTCGGACTCTTCGATTACGCTTGGCCCGACGCTGCGGGACACGACCGAGATGAAGCGTGCCATCCAACTCCTACTGCGAAAGCTGAAGCGTGAACTCAGCGGCGTTAGGGTTATCGACTCGGAAATAGGTTACCGAGGAACTTAGACAGGCGTTCGATAATGGATCGTCTAATTGGTGGCGGTTCCCGAGTTCCTCTGTCTTCGACATAGAAAGGTTTTTCCGCGTTGCCGCGTGCCCGCCTCTGCACAAAGGAGCATCCTAGGAAGCACGTATTCTCCTGTACCGTGGTCTCTCCACTCACAAACTGGTGGTCTTGAGTTTGCACGGCCGGCCACCACTCACGCGCAAGCAAGTAGCGGAGCATCAGGTTCACATCCATAGCAGCGACGGCTTGGCTAAAAGGAAATACGTTTTGGTTACGGGGAGTCGACTCTGCGGGCAGATTGCTTACATACGATGGATCGTCAAGAGAACCGTCTAGTTCCATGACGACCATGCTCGAGTTATATTGACCGCTGCAACGCAAGCACTGGTGATAGGGCGTGATCAAATGCGATCGCCAGTGTGCGGAGAAGAGTTGGTTCCGCTTGTCGATTTCGACGGCGATCCCACCATCTATCACCGGGATAAGGTGGGCCTGCGCGATGTAGTTCAAGATATCGCGCGGGACCGGACGATCCACGCAACTAAAGATGATGTCGCAATCCAGAACGGCGTCATATGCTTGCCGCTCCTGCACGGAGACGGGGAAAGGCGTGACGACAAGATCCTCCGCTGTGCTGTGCTTCCGCATCGCTCGTGCTGCTACTTCAACCTTCAACTCACCAATGTCGCGGATGGTGCCGTACAGCAGGCGATCAAGGTTGTGTTCTTCGATCCGGTCCGGATCGACCAAGGTAACGCGCGCAATGCCCAAGCGGGCGATAGCCTCAGCAACCAAACAGCCAACGCTCCCCAGGCCGACAACTCCGACGTGCAGCCGCGAGATGTTGCTCTGCGCTTCGGCCCCCCAGGTGTCGAAAGTGCGCCGCAGAACATCTCGGCGCTTGGGCGGTGGCACGAGTTCGTCGTTGAAGTGAAGTCCGTAGGTCTTCGGCTTCAATAGGCGTATCTTGTCGCACCAGTGGCGGCGCATCTCCATTCCGTGTTTCTCCCAGAACCTTGCGCTCCAGTAGCCATCCTGGCCAATCGTGAGACCTACCAGTGGCAGACCCGTGGCGCGGGCTGGGTACGCCAGGACATCGCGCTCGGCCTCGACATCGGTCCCGCTCATCCCCTGCCAGCCGGACCGGGGGTGGCTGTGCATGAATGCCAAGCCCGCGTTCTTTCGGCGTGCGAGCGCTACTGCTCGCGCCATGTAGTCCGGGGTAAAGCTGGCGTTGCCGTGCAGGAGACGATCACCCTCCCGGGGCAGGACTACTGCGTCAATTAGGGCGGTGAGTCGCTCTCGGCCGGTGGACGGACGCCAGAGAGCAAAGCACAAGTCTTCCTGAAGCAAGTCACGCCGGTAGTGTTGCAGGAGGTGGTCGCTGGCGAGGGAATGCGCTTCGTCGGTCAGGACTGCGTCATACCTCATACATACATCCAGATTCGGCGTAAATGCTCACTAATGAAAAGGTCCATGTGCTTCGTGCGCAGCCGATCCCACGTGTCACCCGGAGGCCGGCTCATCGCAAGCCAAGAGCGCCCTCGATCATCGGTGTACTGCTGGACAGAGCCCACCTGGCCATCTTGGAGCGGCGGTGTGACGTGAATCCAATGAGGAGGGTATTCGGGGTACCCGTCCTCTTGGAAGCTCAGGCCGATGGTAACCGTATCGTCCTTGTGTGATCCGGTCTCGATTGTGTAGTCGAAGGACACAACCGCGCCCAGAGGTGAGTCAAAGATCAACGTGCTATAGCCGAGGAACTCGAGTTCCGCCTGAACTCTGTCCGTGCTACCGGACAGGGTAGTTTCTCTTACGCCACTGGTGTCGGTGTGTGTGGGACTGTGATGAAGACATTGTCTTCGACTAGATCGACGGGGTCGTCTGGAGAATATCGACCGTTTTGCGGCCCCTTATCGCCCTGTAACAAATATTCATCTGGCTTGCCTGGCATCGCGCCGTGGGCCGCCGCAATCTCCAAAATCTCACGCGCCAGCAGGACTTGGGACTTCGCGCTGAGTTCCTCCCCATTCACTTTAAATGGGAATAGGCCATCCTTCTTTGTCGGCTCTGCGTTCGTCATTTCTCCGCTTCCTGGATGGTTGAGGCTCTCTCACAAGGGGCATGCAAAACGCTCTCCCACGAGAAGTGCCACGTATGATCTTACTTTATGGGAGCTCGTGACTGTCAAGGTTCGACGCTGCTGCTCAAGGCAGGTTGCCCCCGGGCCTCGCGCCATCTGCCCTGCAGTCGCCCTTTCCTCAGCTTGGCCCCCGAACGCCTGACCTGTCCCCCTCCTAGGGCGCAGTGTCTAGCTATCGTATTGGACCATTTGTCGAATGGCGGAGCGTAAGTAGATCACATACTTTCAAAGACTCGCTCAAAAGCCGACAGGTAAGCTTGTCCCAGTTGGTAGTTCCCGCCAGAACGTCCGTGTTGAAGTGGATTGCGCATTTCGATAAGCCCCTCAAGCGCCACGAAGACTTCATCGCCACTCCGAAAAACAGAGCTAGCGGTAGTCAACTCATCTATCACAGCAGATCGATTGTCTCGCCTACCCATGATCTGCTTGATCGCGCCCAGGGAAAGCAATGTGTGTAAGGCGTCGTCCGCCTTGGCTCGCACACGTCTTCCAACTCCTCGCCAGACGTCTTCAGGCGCTTTCTGCTTCAGATCGTTCATCGTGTGAAGTCCGAGCATGTCGGCCACCATTTTGGCAAGTTTTCTTTCGACTGCGGCCACACGTCGCTCCAATGGCCGATCAATCTTGATTCCCTGCCCGAAGTTCTGATCCTCGAGCACATTCCGCATTTCATTTATGACTTGGTGAATGACTTCACGTCTCTGCGCATAGGAGGACAACCGATTCTTGACGAAACTTACCGCTTCAGCACGCCCCCCAACCACGTCACCTAGTGCAAGGACGAACGCGACTCCGTAGTCCGAAAGCTGCTCAGGGCTAGGACGCACATCCAAACTGATTAACACTTGCTCGTACACATTTAGTACGAGAGTAATTCCACCAGGTCGCAGGATGACGCTATCCCGATAGATTTCGGAATCCTCTACGTCGAGTATGGCACTCAGGAAATCTGCAATCCCGTCGGCCACTCGTATAAACCGCCTCTCAGGCGAAACTGTTCCTATCAGACGATTTCGCTGTCTGTCAGTCATGTTCTTGGTGCGTTTGACCTGCCCCCCGAAACCCGGTCCAGGATAAATGTTAGAAACTGGGCCAAAGGAGGGGAGAGATGGCAAGGCGGAAGCATACGCCTGAGCAGGTGATCAAGAAGCTGCGGGAGGCCGAGGTGGCCATAGCTGAGGGCGGCACGGTGGCCCAAGCCAGTCGGAAGATAGGGGTGACTGAGCAGACCTTCTACCGCTGGCGGGCGGAGTACGGAGGTCTGCGGATCGACCAGGCGCGACGGCTCAAGCAGCTGGAGACGGAGAACGGCCGCTTGCGGCGAGCGGTAGCCGATCTGACGCTGGACAAGCAGATACTGAAGGAGGCGGCGCAGGGAAACTTCTGAGCGCCTCCCGTCGCCGACAGTGTGTAGAGCGGATCAGGGAGGCGTTGGGCGTTTCCGAGCGGCGTGCCTGCAAGGTGCTGGGGCAACCACGCTCGACACAGCGCTACGAGCCTGTGGCCGCGGCCTACGAACAGGAGTTGACCGCGGTGATCGTGGAGCTGGCGAGCCAGTACGGCAGGTACGGCTATCGGAGGATCGGAGCACTGCCGAGGCGACGCGGATGGGCGGTCAACCACAAGCGAGTGGAGCGGATCTGGAGGCAGGAGGGGCTGAAGGCGCCCCAAAAACAGCCGAAACGGTCAAGGTTGTGGCTCAACGACGGGTCGTGTGTGCGTCTGCGACCGCAGCGCCGCAACCACGTATGGGCCTACGACTTCGTTTTCACGAGGACGCATGACGGCAGGTCGGTAAGGCTGCTGACCGTCATCGACGAGTACACGCGGGAGTGCCTGGCGATCAGGGCGGAGCGGAGCATCAGGTCCGTGGACGTGATCGAGACGCTGGCCGGGTTGATGCTGAGAAGGGGAGTACCCGAACACATCCGCTCGGACAACGGTCCGGAGTTTACGGCCAGGGCGGTCAAAGCCTGGCTTGGCCGGGTGGGAGCCAAGACCCTCTACATCGAGCCCGGCTCGCCTTGGGAGAACGGCTATGTGGAGAGTTTCAACGGCAAGCTGCGTGACGAGCTCTTGGACCGGGAGATCTTCTACACGCTGCGGGAGGCACAGGTGCTGACTGGAGAGTACAAGCAGACCTACAACCGCATCCGGCCGCACAGCTTGCTGGGCTACAGGCCGCCGGCGCCGGCGGCTATCCTGCCTGTGGAGCCCGACCCGATTTCTCGCCGCCCTTGACACCATTATCAGCCAAAATCAACATATCAACATACAAGGTCATTTGACATATGAACACTTGGCGCAGTACACAGAGCATGGAGTTTTTCACTATATGAGAAATGGAGTCAGTGATTCGCATGAAAAGCGATATAGAAGTCGTAGCCAATCGGCTGGTCGGGGATTGGGACTTCGTAGAAGCATTCCTCAACGACGCTGGTGAGGCGCTTAGTGAATACCATCTGAGTGGCAGCGAGCGGGCGGCACTCGTAGCACGAAATGCGTCGGCGATCGAACGGCTTGGGTTTGACCGCCATTTCGTAGAGCAGTTTCTATCTGGAGCACATTCACAGCAATGTAGCTGATTTCTATCTGCAAATCCCCTGCAGACGTACGCTAGACGTCTGCAGGGGATTTGCGTGCAAACTTTGGTGCGAATAATCGGCTAAACGGGTGACATCTCAATGTACACACGTTGAATAGTACAAGTCATCTAATCTTAGGACATGAAACGCTGGCACTTGTCGCGAAGCACCCGTTGGTACCATGCGAGAACCGAACACTAGGGATGAATTACTGGAGCAGTTAACCCAATCAAACGTGCTGACGGCACTTGAAGACTTCGTTAGTTCCGTTCAACCGCCGCATCTAACGACCAAGGACTGGACGGCCTTTTATGATCTTATAGTGACGGCGTATAACGTTGAAAGGAAAGATCGGCTATCGGTTTCGGAACTTGCGAACCACCTCAGATCAGTCGGCTTTGAGTCTCCTGGTCACTTGGCCGTACTTTACGCACACGGTCTAAATATTCTGGCCCGATACCATGGCAGGAATCTTGTCGGAAAGAGTAGATTCGTCCCTTGAACACACAAACTAACCTCCGATCAGATTCAAGGGTGGACTGATTGAAATGTTCTCCAAGCGGATGGACAATCAGTTCACGAGATTCTGTGAGTCCCTACGTGTCGAACCATATTTTCCGGTTACCGACGCTGGCAAGCGGAATTCGATTTCGAAAATGGACACGATCTGGCGTTGGCCAAATTATCGCCCCAATGGGTTACCTGACCAAGGTTTCAAGTTGCACGTGACAGCGACTCCGATTAACGCACTGCCCATAGCCAAAAGAGTTCTACCGACGCTTATTGATCGAGGCAAGTTTTTCAAAATTGTGTCTAATCTTCGTGTTTTGATGCGTTTGAATCGTGGGATATACGGACTTACACAAGTAGGAAAATTTATCACCGTATACCCGCTTGATGTCGAAGACGCCAAATTCACAGGTGATATGTTACATAGACTGACAGCAAGATTTGCAGGTCCCAGAGTGTTTTCAGACACTCCGCTCAGGTTGCCAAGTGTTATCTATTATAGGTACGGTGCTTTTCGTTCGGATCAAGCTACAGCTTCGAGCAAATCCTTGCCAGGTAAGCTCATTGATCCGCGCGGGCGCATTCGTCCCGACTCTCGCCTCCCTGGCGAGAGTGTACCTCCATGGGTGGACGACGAACTCAATCCCAATCAGCGAGCGACAACACGGCCTCCTCGGCCACCGGCACCCAATCCAGGAAGAACTACCCAGCTCTTTGCGGGGCGATTTGTCCTTCTCGACACGTTGAGGCGGAGAGGAGGGGGCGGGGTCTTTCGGGCGGTCGACATGTCTCCGTTCCTTATGGCAGGTTACAAGCAGGGCGCGTCCAGTGCATCAATGTCTCCGCCACTTCCCGACAAAGTGGCGACCAAGTGCATCATCAAGCAAGCTCATAAGCATGGAGAAGTGGACTTCACCGGAACTGACGCGATTCAGAGAGTACTGTGGGAAGCGAAACTTCTAGAAGAATTCCGAGACATCGCCTACTTCCCAAAGCTACGAGGATCATTTGAGCATTGTGGGGATCATTTTCTTGTCCTGGAAGCTTTACGCGGTCGGTCTCTGCTAAACCGGCTTGTCGCAGGCGAGAACTTTAGCGTTCCCCAAGTTCTGACTATCGGTGTGCAATTGTGCAAAGCACTTCAATGCGTGCATAGCGCAGGGGTCATTTTGCGAGACTTGTCTGCGGATAATCTACTTATTGGCGACGATTGGCGCATTTGGCTCATTGACTTGGAACATGCATACAGGAGTGATGGCCCGCCGTTGACTTCCGTCGGGACTCCTCTTTTCTGCCCGGATCGGCACTTGAAGGCAGTCGATAGGCCTCCGCAGCCAGGACCATCGATTGATCTGTTTTCATGTGGCGCACTTTTGCATACTATGCTGATGCCAAAGTGGTATCTGAACGCTATTGAGAAACTCAGACTCAACGGCGACGTCGTCGGTCGACCGAGACTACCCCCAAGGATACCGATAGCACTAAGATGCGTCATCGAAAAGTCGTTGCACAAGGACCACCGCAAGCGATTCCGATCAGCGACTCGCATGCTGCACGCACTGAAGCAGAGTCCGGCGACTTGACTGAATACGCTATACGCGCGGAAGACTTGTCAAAAGCCTATTTTGACGGAGAGTTGGCGCTTGACGCGTTTTCGGCCACGTTTGAGATGGGCGCGTTCGTGGCTCTCGTAGGTCCGAACGGCGCAGGGAAGACCACGCTTATAAACCTCATTTGCGGTGCAATCTTGCCAACACATGGTTCGGTGGAGATTCATGAGGACGTCTTGAATGGGAGGCCGGTAGCTCAGGCGATCGGCTGGAGCAGCCAACGCCCCACGATGGATTGGTTTCTCTCGGTCAAGGACAACATTTTGCTCGGGGCGAGGTTTGGTGGGCTCGGTCGCAAGGAGTCGTTTCAAGCCGTTCGACGTGCCGCAACCTTGGTTGGACTTGAGGAGCAAATAGATCGACTGCCGGAGACTCTTTCAGGCGGCGAGCAGCAGCGTGTTCAGATTGCCCGAGCAATCGCGCATTCGCCTAACATGTACATTCTCGACGAGCCAACAGTAGGACTCGATCCGACGGGCACCGATTCGTTGTTTCAGTTTCTCTACGAGCGAACACGGGACGGGGCGTTTGTGATGGTGTCCTCGCATGATCTTGGAGCGTTGGAGAAATACTGTGACATCGTTGTACTTCTTTTGGACGGCCACCTTGTCGACTTGCTCGCAAAGGACGAGTTTCTTCGAAAGTACGCGCAACAGGAAGTACTGATAGTTGACCATGCGGGCGTTATACCGGAGTTTACGTTCGGAGAAATAGAATCAAGGTTTCGCTGCAGCATAACTCGGCACAGGCCGTTGGAAATCACTATCGACAGAGGTCAGGAAGTTGGAGCATTGACGTCGTTTCTGGAACAGTACGTGCAGCTTAGAGACATTAGGCGAACTACGCCTGGCTTGCGGGATGCCTTCTTATCTGCGTCGGCATCGTTTCGTCGCCAGGAATCTCAAAGCTAAGGTGGCAGAGTTTTGACGGGTGTTGTGAGATCCGTGATTCTAGTTGCGGAATTCGAGGTTCGATCATTCTGGCAAGCTAGGCATGGATCTTACGGCATTCTGATTGAGCCAATTATCTACTTGGTTCTTTTGGCAGGGGGCTTGAGCGGTCTCATCGACTCCGTTGTACTCGGCACCGGTGAGCGAGTGAGCTACGTGGCGTTTGTCCTTCCAGGACTACTAATGATGCAGTCGGTCAGAGCGTTGACTCGAATGGTCATTCGCGGAGGACTCGACATGCGGTGGGGAACATTCGCAATTAAGCGCCTAGCAGGGGTGCCGGCTACGTCATACATAGCGGGAATGTGTGTCCTATCTTTGGTCATCTTTTCCGTTCAAGCCTTGCTCACTGGTGCGATTGCGTGGATAGCGTTTGACGCGATCAAGAGCCCGCTCGGCCTTGTCGCTGCAATTGCTATTGGAAACGTGGCTACAGTCTTCTGGATATGTGTGGGGTTAGTCGTCGCCCTACGAATTGACAACTACCAGAAACGAGACTTGGTACTCTCTGTTTCCTTTTTGCCGATCGTGTTTACGGCACCGGTGTTTTACTCTCAGGCGAGTGCCCCGGCTGCAATTCGCTGGCTCTCCTACGTGAATCCTCTCACATATCAGGTGACCGCTACTCGCCAAGCGCTCAACGCGAATCTTGATCTCTCATCAACATTGATTAGCTTTGGATTGGCTTTAATTGTCGCTCTTGTCAGTGCGGTTCTGATAAGAAATGCGCCATTCATAACGCTCGAACGGTAATACTATGATTTTGGTCGGCCGTCCCGGGCACATCATTTGTAGGGGACTTGGAAATTGTTCGGTCGAACACCCGCAAAACAGTACTGACTGCTATTGTCGGGTCACCCGCGGATGTCGATGCAAGTGAAGCAAGTCGTCCGAGACTGAGCAGTTCATCAGCACTCATAGGGCCATCCCGTGATTCGGACAATCTACGTTGTCGGAGATGGTAGTTCATATGCATTGGCACACTCGACGTCATTTGGTACTACGAATTCGCTGGAGTATCTCCTATCTAGCCTCATGCAGCAGTCTCCCGAAGCGAACATTGCTGTTCTTATCGACGAGTCTGATGGCGACGTAGACATTGCCCAAATGACGCCGAAGTTAGGAAGGTTGGCTCAACTAACGCACCAACGGATTCCTGTCGAGGATCAGCTTCGACACATTGCAGTCTCTGAAATTGAAGACAAACGCTCCAACTGGATCTGTGTAACGCCGGTAACGTTTCCGTTCGCCAATTTGAGGGAAGTGCTCCTAGGCAGAGGATCCGGTGGTGCTGGGCCATCAATGGAGTTTGACGCCCTGGTAGTCGGTGATGCACCCGAAGGACTATATCCCTATGTGTTTGCTACAAGTGCAATCGACCCCTTACTTGCCGCAGGACTCCGTACCCAGGAGTTGATGAGTGCAACTGACGTAGTAATGCGTTTTCTGGGAATTCTCAGGCCATGCGTTCTGACGAAGGGCTTTACATGGGTGGAACGACAAGCTGATCTACGTCTGTACCAACGAACAAGACCGGTGATCGAGAAGATAGGTATGGCCCTAAGACCAAGCCTAAAACCACCGAAATCGAAATGGCTCATCGACTCATACCTTCGAGCACATAAATCGAACGTCTTAGTGGAACGTAAACGGTTTCTAAACGCTCTCTCTATGCATCCGAGCAACGACGACCGACTCCTCAGGGCCTGGAAACATGAAAGAGTGCGAGTTGTGATCTGCGCATATCGTGGTGAAATCCAACGTGGCGGTGAGGTTAGTGTTGCGAATTTCCTTGAGTCCATCGATCCGACAATGATCGAACCAATACTGGTGTGCCCTGAACGCGGGTCTCTATATGATCTTGCGAAGCGGCGGGGTGTCGATACTCACATTGCACCAATTCGGCCAGTCGTGGGCGCGCGCATACAGGACTCATGGAAACAAGGTCAGGTTCTGGCGGAAATCTGCAAAGACTCCAAAGCAGACTTGCTTTTCGCGGCGAATCTTCCTATCACAATGCCCGCCATCATCGCTGCACGAATTGCGACGGTTCCCATCGTGAGTAAATGCATCGAACTACTCCCATGGAAATCACTTGACACCAACTTGGCTCAATTTGCAACGAGGTACGTGGCCGTTTCTAACGCAGTGTCGCGGTGGTACGAATCATATGGAATACCAAAGTCCGCGATTCGAGTGATTTATGAGGGTATTCCGTTAGACCGCTTTCTTCAGATAAATGATATTGAATCTCGCGTCTTGAAAACCAAAGCGGAGAGCAACCACATCAAGTTCGGTGCGCTTTCTGCGATTTCGCAGATAAAAGGGCTCACGCATCTAATTGAGGCAATGTCGAAGGTCGTGAAAGCATTGCCGTACTGCACGCTTGATATCGCCGGTCGTGAAGTCGACACGGACTACTCTCGTCGACTACGCGAAATGGTCAGTCGCTTGGGCCTAACGGGACACGTGAGATTTCAAGGCTACGTCCGCGACAATGCAGAGTTCTATGACTCGATCGACGTGATGATTATCTCTTCGCTATCTGAAGCTCTTCCGCTAACTCTCATGGAATCAGCCGCGGCTGGCCTACCGATTGTCGCAACTTCGGTCGGCGGCATCCCCGAGGTGATTGAGGATGGATTGTCTGGAATACTAGTTGAACCTGCGAATGCTTCCAGCCTTGCGAATGCTATGATTTCGATTGCTTCCAACCGGGGACTTCGAGCTTCGTTGGCAGATCATGCGCGGTCGCTGGCGCTGGCCCGGTTCGATGTCAAATGTCAGGTGTCCGAACTCACAGATTTTCTGCGCAGCATTATATGGAAACGCATGTGGTAGTCCCAGAAAACATGCACCTTCTGTTCGGCAGGGAGGGTGCCCTTTATTTTAATTGTCTTCAACGGCAAATCAGGTCATATTCCCGTTGAGTTCCCGATTAGCCTTCGTGACGGGAGCTAGCGGCTTTCTGGGGAGCCACTTGTGTGAGCGATTGGTTCTCGACGGCTTCAGGGTACGCGCTTTAGTTCACTACCGCGGGGATATGTCTACCGGTAATCTGGCATATCTAAATCGCCACTTGTTACGAGATATTGAAATAGTCTATGGAGACGTGAGAGATGCCGAGCTATTGCGGCGTCATCTCAATGGCGTCAATTTGGTATTTCACCTAGCCGCTCTCGTGTCCGTTCCATTTTCCTTTGTAACACCTAGGACGTATGTCGACGTCAATATCTGTGGAACGCTGAATGTGCTTGAGTCGTTCAGGACGACCGACGCAGAGCTTTTTGTGTTTGTCTCGTCGTCCGAGATATATGGAACATCGCTGTACGAGCCCATGGACGAGCTTCACGCTACGACGGCCAAATCCCCATATGCTGCAACAAAAATATCTGGTGAGAAAATCGTCGAAAGCTACAGATATGTGCATCGGATTCCCGCAGTAATATTGCGTCCATTCAACATCTTCGGACCGCGCCAATCGAGTCGAGCTGTAATTCCATCAATCGTCGCCCAGATGGTGTTATTGGATGGAAAAGTCAGGATCGGAGCAACCGATTCCGTTCGCGACTTTACGTACGTGGAGGATACTGTGGACTCGCTATTTCGGTGCATTGATTCTCCGAAGGCCGTCGGTGCCGCAATAAATATTGGTACCGGTATCGGATTCGAGATCGCAGAGGTCATCAAGATCGTCGAAGGAGTCTTGGGAATCACCGCTATCGTCCACGAGGACCAGAGCCGTATAAGACCCCCCAAAGCCGAAGTATCGCGGCTCGTCTGCGACAGCTCTCTCGCTCGGCGCTTAATCGGTTGGAGTCCCCGCGTTTCGTTCAAAGAAGGAATTAGTGAGCTATCTGAATTTGTTAGGACCAATCCAGACGTTTACGCTGATTGTCGGCGCATTGCGGGCTAACGGAAGTGCAAGCTCTCATTATGGCCGGTGGTGAGGGCCGCAGACTCGCGCCGCAGACTCATGTGATTCCGAAGCCTCTACTACCTATTCGTGATACTCCACTCATCGAGCTGACTACTCGCGCCCTCTCTAGAAACGGATTCCATACGATTGCCATTTCGGTTCGACACTTATCGTGGCTAATTCGTTCTCATTGTGGTTCTGGACGAAATTGGGGGACTAAGATCTCATACATAGTCGAAGATAGCCCACTCGGTACGGCCGGACCAATATCCAGGTTGGAGTGCAGATATGGTGATTTCCTTGTCGTTAATGGCGATATCTTAACGGACTTTCAGTTCCGCAAGCTGATCGAGTATCACAGAATGACTTCAGCGATTGCCACGGTTGCCGTCACCCAAGTCGAAACCAACCTCCAACATGGAGTAATTGAAACAGACGGTACGAGCCGTATTACGGCATATGTAGAAAAGCCAACCTACACCAGCGAAATAAGCGCAGGCATGTACGTCTTCGACGCACGTATTCAGTGCTACTTAGCAAACGATGAAAGGATCGACATGCCGGACTTGATCACTCGTCTACTGGCGAACAACGAAGTGGTCAACAGGTACAAAATCGATGGATATTGGATCGACATCGGTACGGCTGAAGCCTATGCCTCAGCGCTCGAGGCGGTGAGTCAAAACAGAGTTCATCTAGATGACCGATTCCCCCCGGGATATTCCGATATTCCTAAGAATCGATAGACTTCAATCGTGGTTCGCTCATGAATGGTCCTTTCTTCATGCACGGCCAAGTCAATCTTCGGAAATATTACGGAAACAGCGAAACGCGTTGGTCATGCATAGCAAGCAGTCGTCCCTCACGAGGCATCATTACTTCGGATCGGAGTGGCATTTTTCAACTCTACGCATGGAGCGTCGAATCGGGCGCGGTTAGGCAACTTACAACTGGTCGGCCGGGTGTAACGACTGGACAAGTTAGTGCAGATGGTCGTTACGTTTTCCATCTCGATGATCCTCAGGTTGGTAAGGACTCAGGTATCGTTAGATTGAGGTGGGACGACTGCATAACCGATGCGGAACGTCAGTATGTCCGTGTCAGTGCTTCAGCAGTCGGATATGCGACTGACTCATCCGGATCGCAAGTCTATTGGATCGAGCCACAAGCCAGCCAGTTTTCATTGAGAAAAGCGGTACTGGATCAGCAGGGCCGACACGCAATCCACGAGGACCTATATCAATCTCCTGGACCGCTATTTGGTCCCGTACTCTCCCCGGACGATAGATTTCTAGCAGTCTCCGGAGTAGACAACGACACGAATCTAAGCTTCATACGAGTATTCAACTGTGCTACGGGAGTTGAATACCAGTCACATATCGAACTCGGATCTCGCAGATTCGAAGTCGCGTCATTAATGCCAGTAAACAACAGCTTGTTCGTACTAGCATCCAATGATAATAGTGGCTACGTACGGCCGTTCATCTGGAACGTTGATTCGGGTCGCTTAATGTCATTGCGCGTGCCGCACATTGCAGGCGATTGGAGGCCTGTTCAATGGAGCAGCAATCTTCAGCATATCTTATTGAGGCGGGTTTTGCGGGCCCAGTCACATCTCGCCGTGTTTGACTTAAGGAGTGGGAATCTAAGCGTCCTTGACCGCTTGCCGGGTTCAATCGGGAGGGCATACTTCGGTCCCTCGGGCAACGTATTCGCGCACTGGCACGACTCGACACATCCTATGAGAGTCGAGCGGATCGGCAAGTGGGGGCGGGGTGCTGTAGAGCCTGTAATCGGTTCGCGAAGACACTTCAAGGCAAGAAAACCCGATTTGGTCGTGATTCCATGCACCGACTCCTCGGATCTGCATGCGTGGCTCACGGTACCATCAACAAGTGGCCGTCATCCTCTCATTATTGATATTCCTGAAGGCCCGGGAGGCGTTATTACAGAGAGATTCTCGCCCGACAGATTGGTGTGGTCAGAATCGGGTGTCGCTAGTCTAATTGTCAATTGTCACGGGTCATCCTCCTTCGGCGGCGAGTATCAATACGGAATTCAGGGACGTCCCGGAATATTAGAAGTCCAGGATGCAGTGCGAGTTACGAATTGGGCTATAGAACGTGGGATCGCGCGTTCAGATCAGATTATCCTCCGCGGATTCTCATACGGCGGATTCGTGTCACTTCTAGCCGCCGGCGTATTTCCGGAGATATGGAAAGCTGTAATCGCGGTCGCCCCTGCGGTCGACTGGCTGAGGCAATATGAACTTACATCGGCATTGGTGCGCTGCCATATCGAGGGTATCTTTGGTGGACCGCCATCCGTGCTTCCTGAGATCTATCGACAGTCATCTCCTTCGCAATACGCTGGACGTGTTCAATCGCCGATGCTGATCATTTACGGTCAGCATGATAAGACTTGCCCAGCCGTTCTAACAGAAGACTATGCACAGCTTTTGAGCAATTACGGATGTCACGTAACGCTCCGACGCCTGGACTGCGGGCATGCAGAGTTGTTCAATAGAGTCGCTTGCGCTCGAAGCATCCAAGCTTGGAGCATGCATTTTCTAAACAGTGTTTTGGACTAGAGGATCGCCGGGTTCACGACATCATGGGAGATCGCCACAGTGTCACGTGTCAAGGGCGGCGAGAAATCAGGACATGTGGCGGAGTAAAAATGTACCACCCTGGCATAACGATCCGGCGACGATGTCAGCCGGAGAGAAGTGGTCTGCTCCCCGAAAACTGGTACAGTCGGATACTCAGTTACGTGGAGTAGACCACCGCCCCAACGCGTCGGGATTCGCCGGACTTGTCCACCTCAAACCAGTCGAAGGCCCCCAATATCAGGACGTCCTCGACTATCTCGATCCCGCCGCCGCCCGGCGGCTCGGTTTCGAATACGTTCACGCGGTCTGTTCGAACTCCTCGTCCGCGACGGCTCCGAGAGCCTCTACCGCGTGCTGCGGGCGTTCCAGAGCCTCGACGCGCCGGCCCGCGCCCGGATCGTACGAGGCCCTGCGGCGGGCGGTTCCCGCGTCCGCAACGGTATTCGTGCCCGATATATTTGAACCGAGGCGCCCGCTCCGCGTCGCACGGGCGCTGTCCCATGCCCGGCTGCTGGGCGCCATAGTTCCGGCGGCGCTGCATTTGCTTACGCCACGGCAGATAGAGCCGCTTGGCGGCAACGTGCCCGACCTTGTCATCATGTCGGCCAAATTCATACCCAGGTTGTTCCCGCCAGCATCGCGTCAGCCGATCTGGTGGAACGACGATACCGCCGTCTACGCGCTCAACGGGACCGTCGATCCGATTATGCCGCTGACCTGCCCCCCGAAACCCGAGTCCCATGTCTGCTGAGTGTTCACGGAACATGGCCATCACCGTGGTCATCCAAGGAATCGCTGGGGGCTGCGGCGGACTTGACACGCGCTCGTATGAGCGAGTTGTGTACTGTGCGTAATTGCGGAGGTCCTACGGGTCTCCATCGGGGACCTTGGATGTTGGCACACCGGCCCGCGGGCCGGGCGCTAGTCTGACTTCGCCTGAGCCTTCAGGTACCGCCAGTCTGCCTTAGGCGGCAGCTTCGAAACGACTTCGGCGGTCACTGCTGGTGAGGCGTCGGTCTGATCCGGCATCGAATGGATAGGTGGACGGCCACGTGGACGCTTCGGCTTCTGCTTGTGGTCCGCCGCTGCCACTCCGTACTTCCCGCCGTATGGCAGAACTCTTCTTAGCGTGATGCAGGCTAAATCGGCGTTAAGTCGGTCTCTACTGACATGACCATACGAGCGGCGCACTGGCAGACAGTCGAGACTCGCTTTCCCCCGCCCAACCTGCTACGGTCACGCCGTCAAAACTGCTAGCGGTTCTCCGTCGGGCGAACTGTGGGACGCGTGTGGTGATTGCGCGTCCCCCTGCGTTCGCCCGTTGGCAGTTTTGACACACGGTCATCTTCTCGCGTCGCAGGGGGACACCTATGTCGTGGAAACGCTGCCTGATTCTGTTCGTCGTAGTTATAGGAGGGATGTTTGGCGCTCTGGCCTGCGGTGACCCGGAGGTCGTCGAAGTTGTCAAGGAAGTCCCGATTGGCGGGGAAAAGATCATCACGGTCGAGGTCCCGGTCGAGCAGGTTCGCACCGTAACCGTGCCGGTCGAAGTCATTGTCGAGAAGGTCGTCACGCGGGAAGTTACGGTCATCGTCACGGCGACGCCGACTAGCACGCCCATCCCGGCTTCAGATCCAACCGAATGCCTGGAAAGGGACGAAAAGTACCTGCTCGATCTAGCCGCGCGCTTCAGCGCGTTCGAGATTTACAACGAACTGGCTGGAACTACGCCCCGTATGTCATTGGCCAACGTCATCTCGAAGATGAGTGATCAGCAAATCGACTTGATTTCAGTCCGTCCAGCCACAGGATGTGCGGGGGCCTATACGCGCCTTGCCGACTGGATGGCAAAAGCAATTGACAGCTTTAGCGCGTTCCTGGCCCAGAAATCCGATTCCCATGTCGTTGAACTAATCGATGCCGCTGACCAGGCTAAGCAATCGGCTGCGCTCGCTATTAACGAAGCGCTAAAGAGCATTGGGCAGACGCCGATACTCGATGTCGAGGGAGCCGCTCAAAACGCGCCTGTATCCGAGACTCCTTCAACGCCACCCGTCGAGCTTGTCGAAGGATCTATTGGGTTCAGGATTCAGGAGCGGAACAACGTCTGGTGGAAGTTCGCATACCAGTTCACGCTGAGGAACAACACGGACCGCCAGCGTTCGCTGAATCTCGAAATCAAGTTCGTCGACTCTGACGGCTTTGTGGTCGATGACGCTACCGCGTATGACGTGGTCGTTCCAGCCGACGGGACCGTTACGCATAGCGATTCGACCCTGATCGATGCTTCCGAAGCGGGGAGCGTAACAGGTATTCAGATCAAGGAGCGTTAGCGGTTCGCCAGACCCTTTTGGGGCGGGGCTGGTCACAACGCGCAAGCGAATGCCGCGCAACGTGGGGTGCCTGCGGGGACCGGATCTACGATTGCCAAAGACGATCACGCCGAGCGCGTTTTGACTTGACATGACAAGTCATCGGTGGCCAGCGTCGGCCGCATACGCAGGCGAAGCAGCCATGCCGAAGCTGGTCATCCCCCGGTTCCGGCAGCGCTAAGAGGCGGCGCCGCCCGCCGTCGTGCTTGCAGAATCCATCCCGGCACTCACGCGATTAACATAGCTAGTGGTACAAGGTTCGGCGAGAGGACAGGATTGACGACGACGCAGGCTACTATTCGGGCGGGATCGGGGGATGATGGGCGAGCCGACGATAACCAGTAGCGAGACGTTGACCCTGCTGCGAGCGCACAAACGCGAACTAGCGGAACGGTTTGGCGTCGCCGACCTCGCACTGTTCGGCTCCATCGTCCGCGACGAAGCGGTTCCCGACAGCGACATCGATATACTCGTCCGCTTCGAGGGTCCCGCCAATTCCAAGCGCTACTTTGGCGTGCAGTTCTACCTGGAGGACCTGCTGGGGAGGCCCGTCGATCTGGTCACTGAGAAGGCGTTGCGGCCGGAGTTACGCCCGTATGTGGAGGCCGAGGCCGTTCATGTCTGATCCCCGCGTTGGGGATCTCCGGTGGGACGGCTATGTGCGGGACATGCTTGCGGCCTGCGAGAAGGTCATGTCCTATACGGATGGCATGGACCAGGCCGCGTTCGTGGCGGACGAGCGCACCTACGACGCCACTTTGCGCAATCTGGGCATAATCGGCGAAGCGGCAACTCGTATCCCCGACTCCGTTCGCGAAGCGCATGAAGAAATCCCGTGGCGGGCCATGATCGGGACGCGGAACCGGATCATTCACGGCTACTTGGGGATAGACGACGACGTCATCTGGTCATTAGTCCGCGACGACATTCCCGAGCTAATCCGGCTGTTGGGCGCCTTAAGCGAAGAGACAGAAGAGGGGGATTCGGCTCGTGGCACGTAGTCCCGTTAGTCCCAACGGGGGCGACCGAGCGATAACGCTGATCGGGAAGATACTGGTGGTGACGTAGCGAAGTTGGCGCAGGTTGACGGCTCCCGACCTCGAGGCCGAGGTTTACATAGAAGCACGGTGTCTGGATAGAGTTGCCATTGAGGCGATGGTAGAAAAGGTCGCCGCCCGATTCTGTTGACATAATCCGAGCAATGACATTGATAGTCCTAGCAATCTGTAACGTGACCCGCCCCCGAAAACTCGTCCAGTCGGATACTCAGTAACGTGGAGCAGACCAAGCAGACCACATTGGAAGGTGGCGGTCATGGCGACGACGGCGGTAGGGGGAGGGTGTACCTCCTGGCGGGATGCGCTGGCGCGTTCGGAGAAATGACATTCAGCTCAGCGCGACGCGAAAGGAAGATAGGATTTCCTCGACGTAGAGTCGTCCGGCGCCGGCATCGAGGTTGGGGTCTGCTACCGGTACCGGGAGGCCGTCGGTAGCTTCCTTGAAGCATCCTTGAGGGCAGCGGTCCGAGAAGAAGACGTAGGCGAACCCGTCCGGCTCTCGATGGGGGCGCCAGGTCAGACCGGCGGCCCACGGCGCCCACCTACGGATCGGCAAACACCAGCGGCGCGGCATCGTGTATTCAGAGGCAGACGCGGCAGTCAGTCAGGGGTCTTGTCCTACCGCAGCCAGATCCAGGTCCGAGCGGAGGCCGACCAGTTCGAGGTCGACCGTCGTAGTGAGCCAGCCGATCCGCAAATCCGAGAGCCTAACGCGGGGGAGCAGACGCGCGCGGTGCTCGTCGGTCGGGAGGTCCGGAAGCAGAAGTTCGGAGACGGCGGTCGCATCGTCGTCGGCCGCGTAGAGCAATCCGAAGGTATCGCGGGGCGTCGCGCGGAACAGGCTGCCCGGGAGATCGCTTCGAGGCACGGTCGAGTTGAACTGGGTGAGGCTGAGGGCGGTACTGTGGATGCGCGTAAGCCTGGAACCTGCCGGCAGCGAGAAGCGGCGTGGCTTGCCGTCGGAGCGGGAAGGGGGAGCCTGACACGGCGGCAAGACCGGCCACGCGACCGGTTCGAGGGCCGCCTTGGTGACGGCGCCGAGGTGGGCGGCACGGTCGGTGCCGACGAGGTCCACGGGGCGGGCGCCGAGGCGCGCGTGACGGGAGAACCACCAGGAAGCGACGCCCCAGGGATCGCTTGCGGCTGCAAGTCGTTGGTTGACCGCGCGCACCTCGGGGAAGGCGTCGCGTCGCTCGGCATCGAACTGGAATGCGGGGTAGACGAAGCGATGGCCCGACGGCAGACCGAGCAGCCGCGAACGGTCCCGCTGGCGCCTGACCTTCTCCCGATTCGACCGTTTTGCGCCGAGAGCGACAGCGGCGTCTTTTGGTTCGAGCATAGGCTCGCGCCAGATCGACTGGATCGCTTCACCGCGGAGGGTAGCTTGAGTCAGCACGGCCAGTCCGAACTGATCGAGCAGATGCTGCGGCTCACCTCCGATCTGGCGAGCGAGATCGCTGCGCAGGGTGAGCAGCGTCAGCCAAGTCCGCAATTGGGCCTGATGGCCCTTCAAAGTGCGGTGGCGTGCCGCGAGCGCTGCGGCGACATCGAGCAGAGCCGATTCAGTTAGCGGCAGATCGGTTGCAAGATGCAGTAGGATGGCTGCGGCGTTGCGTTCTCTGCGTGCAACCAGCGTCAGCAGCGTATCGACGAGCTCGTGATCGTTTAGCTGCTGATCGAGTTCCTGGATTCGTCTGTCGAGTTCGCGCCGACTCGCGATGAAGACCTCCTACGGTGACAGTGCCGCCAGTAGCATATACCGTCAGAAACGTCACAAATCCTTAGTCTAGTAAAGTGGCTATGGGGTCACTTTATTCGTTTCCCGTACGGTATTGGCGGTGGTTTTGGAGCGGCTATTCGAGAACCCAATCGGGCGGCGGCGAAGTGTAGTTCTCCGTAACAATGCAAGCTGCGAAGAGTCGCCCCGTGGCGCGACGGGGGCGATGAGGGCGGCAATCAAAGCGTCGCCGACGCCGGAGGTGCCGATGCGGAGCAGCGGCGCTCTATCTATATATAGAAAGTAATAATTAAGTAAGAATGAATGCCCCTCCCGAGAGCTGCGAGCGGCGGACTGCGCTCGGCAACCGGAAACCCAACGGCTCGTCCAGCTCGGCAAACGGATTACTTGAAAAGGCAGTGCCGATGTCGATGACCGGAGCGTTACTCGCGTCGTTGGGAGAGCAACTCGACAGCGGTCAAGCTGAGCAAACTGGAACTGAGAGAGACTGGCGGCCGCTGTGGGAACCGGAGACGGTCGGGGGGCGAGTGGTTTCGGCTCAGGCGGCGATAACGCGGCGGAGATTGTAGCCGTGACTCGCAGCGATGCCCGTGCGAGCCTCACCTACTCGCGGGAAGCGGTAGTCGATAACGACGCGGACCTGCTTGCGGCCGCGGTCGGTGAGCGTGGTGTGCACCGTAATCCGGCGCACGAGCAGCTGAACGATCTCGCGTCGCTCGGCGTCCGAGAGGTCCGCCTCCAGCCGCTCACGGATCTCCGAGAGCACATCCTCGGAGACGGCGTCGTCAAGAGAGTCATCGTCGGGTTCGAGGACAGCCAGCCGCTCATCGAGGGTGTTGAGCTCCCGCTCCACGTCGGCGGCGATAACGTCGAATTCGTCGTCGGAGAGCTTGCCGCGGGTATAGAGGTCGGTGGCGCGGGTGCGGCGCTCCTGGACCAGGGAGCGATTGGCGAGCAGGGAGTCGCGTTCGGCCTGGGAGACGGCGTGAGAGGCGGCGTCGTTGGACTCGGCCAGCAACTCGTCGACGAGGTCGTTGGGATTGGTAAGGAAGCGGGAGACATCGGACCAGACGACATCCTCCAAATGCTCGCCCTTGATAGAGGCGCCTATGCACTTGCCCCGGAGAGGGCCGCGGTGGGCCATGGAGCCGTTGCAGCGGTAGCGAGGCCCCCTGGTCCAGGTGCCGCAGAAGGAGAGGCCGCAGACGGCGCAGCGGATGAGCGAGCGGAGGAGATAGGCATGGCAAGAGTTGCGGGGCATGGCGCGGTTGCGCTTGAGAGTGGAGAGAGCGGCGTTCCAGACGTCATCGGAAACCAGAGGGGGAACCGAAGCAGAGATGACCTCGCGACCGTTCGGCCTAGAAGACCTGCGGCCGTACTGGAGGAGTCCCTTGTAGACGGGATTGACGACGAGGTTGCGGATATGCCCGGAGCGCCAGAGGCCCTGGGTGCGACGACCTCTGACGCCGCGACCGTCGCGGCGATAAGAGGTGGGGATGCCGAGCGAGTTGAACTCGTCGGCGATACGCGGACAAGTCCAGCCGTCCGAGGCCAGGTGGTGATAGATGCGCCTGACAACGTCGGCGGCGGAGAGGTGTTCCCACATGAGAGAGTCGTCCGGGACAAGACGGCGGGCGCCACGATCTCCTGAAACACAGTAGCCGAGAGGTACGATGCCACCGGTATAGCGGCCTTCTTTGGCGGCGCGGTTCATGCCCTCGGCGGAGCGTTCGAGGAACTTGCGGCGTTCGTTGGCGGCGATGACGGCGTGGATATCGAAGTAGAAGGGATCGTCGATGTTCTCGTCGGTGGCGCGGAGAGCGATGCCGATCGACTCGAACACCCTCCAGATGCGTAGCAGCTCGAATGCGTCGCGGCCCAGACGATCGGCGCGTACGACCCAGATCTGGGAGAAACGACCGGCGCGAGCATCACGCGCAAGCGCGCCGCCAGCCGGCCGGTCTTCGAAAGGGATGGTGCCGGAGACGCCGTCATCCTCGTAATGCTTGAAGACGACAAGACTAGGCTCAGACGACAGACGGCGGGACAGGGCGGCGCGCTGATTTAGGACGGTATGGCGGTCACGCTGCTCATCGGAGGAGACGCGGGCGTAGGTGGCGATGCGGACGATGGGATCGGGCACAAGAACCTCCAGGGCGAGGGAGTTGAAGCGGGATGTATGAAGGCTCTGGAGGCGCGGAGAGGTCAAGGCGGATCGGCATCCTGCAGGAGGAGCCAACAGCGTAGACACCGATCCGCCCAGGGAGAGTTTAAGCGGCGGCGGGATAGGAGGTAGCACCTGCCGGCGACGGAAACGCTCCCTGAAGTGGGGCTAGCGCACGCCGAGGATGTTGGCCACGCCATGCCAGGCGGTATCACGCTCACCCTCGAGTCTGCGGAGATAGGTGGTGGTGACGGCGAGCGAGCTGTGGTCGAGGAACTGGCTGACCGACTCCACCGACTCGCCGACGTCGCGGCGGAGCTTGGCGGCGGTGTGCCGGAGGACGTGGACGCCCGAGGGAGGGAGAGCGGCCAAACGGAGGTACCCACGGAAGCGGCTGTAGAAGGTGGCGCTGGAAACGCCGTCGGGACCTGCGCCGGCCTGCCAGAGCGACTCGGAAGGATGCATTTGGGAGAGGTCCTTGCCGACATCACCAAGAGATCGGCGTATCGCGGCCAAAGCGGGGCTGGGGAGTTCACGACGGCCGCGCAGACCGCCCTTGCCGACGTAGCGGTAGAACACGGCGGAGTCGTCGAAGGCGATATCGCCGGCGGTGAGGTTGACGACCTCCGATCTGCGTCTGCCGGTGAGGACGAGCGTGAGGACGATGGCCAGGTCGCGCCTGCCCTTGAGGGTATCGGGGATGACCTGGAGGAGCTGCTGCATCTGGGGAGCGGAGAGGCCGCTGGGGGCGCCGGGACGGGGCTTGGGGCGCTCGACGGGATCGCAGGGATTGGCCCTCACGACATCCATGCGGATGAGGAACTTGAAGAAGGAGGAGATACAGGAGAGACGGGCGCCGACGGTTACGGCGGAAGGTTCACGCCCAGAAACGCCGACGCCGTGGGCGAAGCTGAAGACGTCCTGAGGCGATACCTGATCGGGAGACTTATGGAGGCCACCGAAGAAGTGGCGGAGGGTGCGGTAGTAGGAGTCCGGGGTGCGGTTGGAGCCTGAGCGGCGCTGTTTCGCGGCGAGGAAGGCGTAGAGAGAGCCTTCCCAGGTGGAGCTAGAACCAGAGAAGACGGTCGGCAGGGTGGTTTGAGCGGTGGCCATAGCGGGCTCCTTCGAGGAGGAAGAACGTCCGCATGACCTTTGCTCTGGTTTGCAGATATAGCAAGCACTATGTGTGAATAGCGAGGCTGACGAGCGCAGGAGGCGCATGGCTCGGTCAATCGCCCGGCCTATCAGCGGTCGTATTGCTGCTCCAACTGCTCATCGATCCCCCTGAAGCCGGCCCGAATCATCTCGTCAATCGAATCGAGAATGCGCTTACGGAAGGTAGAGTCACTGGTCTGGTTATAGAGTCGAACCATCAGTGGTGCCAACTGATAGGCCGCGCCTCCTTCTCTGTACTGGATCGAGGACGCCCTGAAGCCATAAGTCGCGACAGCGCCCTCCGCCAGATCGCACACCTCGGCGGGAAGTGCCCCCTGCGCCTCACCTAGACGACGGAGCAGAATGTCCATGTTGCCATCAGCCGCCAGCGATTCCGCGAAGGCGCCGATCAGTGCACCTCGGGAGGCGATCTGATCCGGCTCAAGCGCTAGCCAGCACCGGCCGGCTTCCTTCCGGACGGCTTCACAATCGTCCGAGAACAACGTCAGTAAGCACCGCTCGCATTCTGCTCCGACGGTCTCGTCCGAGAGGTTGAAAGCATACATCCTTGCAGCCCCGATCCTGGCATCCTCTCCCATTCCGAGCACCAAACCTGCGTCCTCCCGCGTTTCTTCGAGCCAAAGCCCGGCGAGCGTAACCTGTCTGGCTCCAGCCTCCGCTGCGGCAGGCTCTGATGATCTCAACATTCTGAGTAGGGTTGGCCTCATAGCCGGGTAGTCTCGGAACATCGCGTGACGGACGAAACGCTCGACTGTGTCCGTTCCGAGCAGGGGATCCGCTCCCGAAGTGAGCCTGTCGAAGCAGGCGAGAGCGTCACCGCGATGCACATCCAGTATGGCGAGTAGGCACTCCACCGCCACGGACCGGACTGCGAGCACGTTGTCTACGGCGACCTCCTCGACTGTCGTTTTGAGACTGTCCCACCGGCCTTGGTCGACGAAGAGCAATTGAGCCAATGCTCGTGCAGCCGCCCCTCGCGCCGAATTGATAGCTTGACCGATCGGATCCCATGAGTCGTCGGTATCCTGCCGGTTATCTGCGACCGGGTCGGGGTCTTCCAGAGCGACTCGGCACAGCATCTGCACGATGTCGTCCGGCACAGCTTCGTCGGACAGCGTCGCGATGGCGTGCGCAATCTCCCTCCCCTGAACCGGGATTCCGAGTTCTGAAATCCTGCGCAGTACCGAGCACACCTGGTCGAGCGTGCCCGGTCGACCAGGACCCTGTTCGTTACGCGTTAAGCCTCCGAGGATTGCGTCAAAGTACGTTGTTGGGAGCGTCGCGTCCATTCGATCTGCCAGCGCGGCGAAGCGGGCCGGTTCTTCGCGGACCAACTTCGTGAGTTCCCAAGCGAGTTCCTGTGCGCCGCCAACCAAGTCTCCGTTGCGTTCGATCAATTGCTCGCCGGTGTATTTGGCCATCGCCGATAGCCAGTGGTCATCCGCCATGCGCCTGAGGGCCGCCTCCGGAATGGGACTCCCTACCGATTTGCTCGGTGACTCCTCCGTAACTGGCTCCGGAGCGCCGTGCTCAGCGGCCTCTGGGAACCGTCGCTGGAGTTCGAGGATTTGTCGACGAGTCGCCTCCCCGATTCGGTCAGGAGCCAGCGCACGTAGCAGCGCCAATCTGGTCCGTCCGACCATCCTGTGGTGTCGTTCCCAATCTGGCGTGAAGTCGAGAATGGCGTTCTCAAGTTCTACAAAAGATTCGTCACAACAACTCGTCGAGGCGGCAGCTACGGCAATTCGGCTGACGGCTGCAAACGCGTCGCTGTCTCGTGTCCAACTGGAGTACCCTATGTTCAACCGCTCCGTCGAGTTCTCCAGCAAAAGGCGCACGATGCGCTCCGCGTATATGCTTGGGTTTGCGCTCCAGGAACGGAGCAGAAGCGCATGCATCCAGTTGCTTTCACGGAGCCGCTCCGCATTCACAATCGAATCGAGTTCTGTGGGATCGTCGTGTGCCAGGGAGGCCATCGCTTCGGCAAGCGTATTGTGGAGTTGCTGGTCTGGACGTCCGATGCTGCTGGGCGCAGTGATCCGCTGTCTCGGCACGCTGTAGTCGAAACGTGCCAACCTAGGAAACAGTGTACGCACGAATTCGCGGGGTGCACGCGCCGCACACTCGCTGATCACGTAGCCGCTGATCTGGCTGTAAGGCGCCAGTTCTGAATCGCGGCTTAAGGGATCGTCACGTCCAAGATCTGCAACTCGACTAAGTTGCCGATCAAACCACGCACCCAGAACCCTGACAATGAACGCTGGTCTCTTCGTGCTCGACTCGTACCAGATCGACCACCAGTCGTCATTCGACGCAACGTCCGGGCTCGCATCGTCGAGCGTTCCATCAGCAATGAGGTCAATCACGAAGACTTGCATCTCAGGGCTGCTAAAACCGTGTCCACGCGCAACCAGCCACTGTAGACGACTTCGCCATTCGTCGGAGTGGCCTCGAAATCGCTCGACCAGCGCGACGGCGGCTGCCGACCTGCTATTGAGCACATTGGGCATGCTCAGAAGCCACAGCGCCCGTTCGATCTGCAGTTCGTCGGCATCCAGCCAAGACCCCCAGCGCCCCATGTTGTTGAGCACATCGAACCAGGGCACCGAGTTGCGAACGACGCTCCAGGTATGTTCGCCCAGCTCCCGTTCAAGTCGTTC
Organism: Chloroflexota bacterium; assembly: GCA_965263025.1. Lineage (GTDB taxonomy): Bacteria > Chloroflexota > UBA11872 > UBA11872 > VXNJ01 > JAPOVO01. The sequence goes on from OZ253578.1 coordinate 3,229,799, forward strand.
GACTATTACCCACTCGTCCGGCTTGGGATCGGGTAGGGCCCCGAGCCAATCGAGAATGAGCTTCTTTATGTGGAAGCGGACCGACTCGTCGCCTAATAGGCGCTCCAGCGTGGACAGGTAATCATCGAAGGCGTCTTCCCGCAGAAATTCAATGATCTGTCGCACTTGGCTTCGTCGGAACAGGCCCTGCTCTGTCGCCATAAGCCAGTCCACAAGACTTTCGTTGCGGTTGATGAATCCGCGCGCAAACGCGTAGTCGAAGAACGACGCGTGAAAGAACGACACTCCGGACGCATCAAGTACGACAACGCCTTCGGACGCCATGGCCTCCAGCGCTCCTTCGTGGCCGGTGAGGGCTAATGGCGAAACTCGAAGCTGCCGGCGAACATTGAGGGCCTTCGAGATCTGTTCAACACCCGCAGTGAAGGCTCCGCTGCCGGTGGAAGAATCGACTCTCCGCCGTTTCTCCTCCCAGTAGTGGTCGAAGAGGCCACTGCGTGAGACGAAGCCGTGGGCAGGTGTACTTCCGGAGATAAACAGGTAAAGGTGAAGAGGGTTGCGCAAGAGCTCGACCTGAGATTCCGTGAGACGCGCTCCTTCCATCCCCGCTTGGGCGATGGCGGCATGCACATCGTCAACGCTTAGCCTCTCGACATCGATTCGGCGTGCTGTCGGTGGTTCACCACAAACTAGGTCCAAGAGCAAGGGATCGTGATCGATATCGAAGGAGCGGCACGCCAAGAGCATCCGCAGGTGCGGATAGTGTTCTACTTGCTGTATCAGTTCGTTTAGGACCGTCTGCTGTTGCACATTTCGACCCGCAACAATGCTGAGCGCATCAAGCTGGTCGATGCATAGAACCGCAGTGCTCCTGGTGGATATCTGACCTAATACGATTGCCGGAGATGCAGGGAGGCCCATGCGTGACCCGAGGTCGGTGGACGAAACAATTCCATCGATCTCCTCCATGGACAGCACCAAGTGAGGAATCTGAGAGGCTTGGAGGTTCATCACTACCTGCGCGACGATACATGTCTTGCCGTCGCCTGCTGACCCAGCCAGTAGCAGCGATTCGTCGCCTGTGCTCAACTCTTGGAAGATGTCGGTCGCCTGCCGGCGCGGAATGGAGGCGCCGTTGATCAGGGCGCTTTCGATCCGCCGGGTGTACGCTTGATTGCGGTCTTCGATAATCCTTCGAATCTGAGTGTTCGCTCCGAGTGGTTGCTCGCTGAAACCGCGCTCGCCCAGCTCCCGCAGCACCTCATCCAAGGTGACGGTCTGTGCAAGCCGGTTCCATGCAAACTCACCGAGGAGATGACGCACCGCAATCGGATCTGCTGCGGTGCCATCCACACGCTGTACTAGGCCCGGGACTCTCTGCTCCACAAATCGAACGAGTTCAGGATGTCCAACGGTCTTGAAATAACATCGGTCAAGCTTCCCGTATGCGTCGGCCCAATCCTGATACAGGCCCGGCATATGGCTACGAATCGTCTGCCGATGCTCTTGAGAGAGTAGCTGGAAGAACTCCTCGGCAGTCGAGGCAGTTCGGGCCCGCTCGGTGATTTCCCGCATATGTCTCGTGCCGTCTTGACTGACGAATACGGCCCGTGCTTCGTCAGTCCGTTCAAGGTGGTAGAGCAAGTCTCCGATAATGCTCCGTCTGGAAGTAGACGAAGCACATCCTAGTTCTGCCGCGGTCCAGACACCGGACGAGCCTGGTGCCTGCCGCTTGACTGAGTGATACTCGCGCAAGCCGGATCTTAGTCCCCGACAAAACTCGACACCGAGGCCATCCTTGCTTTGTTGCTCAAGGTGCAGCTCGTCGATTTCACCCGCGATCAAATCGAGAAGGCTGTTGACGGTCCATGCGACCTCGTATCGATCAGCGACCTTAGCAGCAGTGCCGCCGGGCAAACTTGGCGATGGCATCGTGCCTCCGCGGAGGAGCGTTTCCGCAGAGTCTAATGGGTCACGTTGGACCGTGACTTCGATTCTGGCCTCGAATGGTTGCCGTGCCGTGTCTTAGGATCAACTGCCAGTCTTCCCGTTTCTCGGGGATGACTCACGAAAATGCCCTGGAAGGTTGACCGGCGCCGAAGTTGTGACCAAGAGGCATGCTAAAGGCTGGGACATAGGAGGGAGCCATAGGGTAAGGCGTGAGCACACGTCGGCTCCGGTGATGAAGAAGCTCCGGCACACCCCGGTAGCTGTACCTCGGGCACCAAGGTAGACGAGGTCACATTCTGCCGACTAGGGGCTAAGGCGCCGGGACACCCTCCACGGATTCGCCAGCCATCCTCGGCACCGTCCGTCCATGCCTAATCGTCAGACAGCCAGGGCCGCCCATTCGGGCCGCTGCTTGCCGCCGTGGACGGATGGTTCGGCGCACCATTTGGCGGCGAGGCGGCGGACGGCCTCGTAGACGGTCTGATCGAAGCCAAGTAGATCGCACATCACCAGGCGATCAAGCAGAGCGCGGTTCGGATCGGCGTCGGCGAGATAGGCGGGCTTCAGGTCCTTATCGCGGAACTCGTCGAAGATCAACTCCGCCATCAGCAATTGGTCGTCGTTTAGCTCGCGGAAGTCGAGCATGGGGAGCGATTCAGCAGACCGGATAGTGATGTCGCCGCGTCCGCTTTGTTGTCGCGTCGAGTGCCACCAATAGCACAACAATCCCAGGGTGCAGTTACCCCAGACCGCGAAGGCATAGTCGAATTGGTCAACGTTGAACTTCACGTTTGGCCAGGCTCGCCCACCGATGCTCAACTGATCGGTCAAGGCTACGGCTAATGACTGAGAATTGAAGCGGAATCCTCGGCTTACGTGAGCACGGCTGGCGGTAGACCACACTTCAGCGGCTCTGTCCTCCATTCCTTGCCTCACCTGCAACTGGGAGTCCGGCGCGCAAGCCATTCGCATTTCATTCCTCGCGTTGTGGCTCCAGAGTGAGGGGTAGGTACCGGTTGGACTAGGAGGTACCTTGGCGAATGGACCTTTGTGTGCAGCGCTGACTAACAACTGAGAATCCAATCCTCGCTGTCCGACCTGTTTTAACTGCGCCATTGGTAGTTCACGGGCATCCGGTTCGGCGAGCAGCCACAGCTTGCCGTGGGCCAGGGAATGAGCAATCTGAGCCACGGACGCATCGAGAATCCGAGCCGCGCCCCATCCGTTTTGGTGGCTGTCGACGGGAGCGTTAAGCAACTCTCCAGCAAGGGCGTCGCCACTGTAAACGGGCACGCCGCCATACGGACCATCTTCGAGGCGCCGAACCGTTGTGCTGGAGAGCACGGCTTTGGAGAACTCCTGAGCCTCCACAAAACTACCTGGCCTGCGCCGCAGCGAGATAAACGTCCCTCTTCTGCTGGCATCCTCGCCCAACTGTCTTCTGCGGCCGATTACCAAGCACTCCGCAATTCCAGTGTCGGACGAAAACGACATGTCATTGCCGTTGGCGGCGGTGCTCACAACGGTGACGTCGGTGTACTGGGTGGCGATCAACCGCCTGAACTTGCTCCAAGACGGTCCGTTGATAGCGGTAAAAGGCAGCACCAGCGCTATAACGCCGTTTCGGCGTAGCTTCTTTTCGGCTAGAGCCGCAAACGCAGCGCCCAATCCAGCGTGACCGTGATAACAAGTGTCTGCCGCCCATTTCTTCAACCGGTCTGCCATTTCGGATTGGTCGCTGTCCGAAGCGTCGAACGCGGCAAATGCTGCATCGATGACTCCCTCGTGCGCGTCTCGATGCTTGGTGTTGCTGGTGAACGGCGGGTTCATAATCACGAGGTCATAGCTTCCGTCGCGCATCTCGACGATGAGCGGGGCGGCGGTCTCCTGGCCGGCGCTGCCGATGCGCTGGGCGGGATCGCTCATGTTGAACAACGTCATTGCCGCCGAGGTTTGCAGCATCTCAAGCGAGCCGATCTTCACATCGCCGTCTTCTTGCCGCCCATATTCAAGCGGGTAGAGGCGGGAGTGCCGGAAACCCACGGACGGCTCGACTCCCATCAGCGTGGAGCCGGTGATGTGGATGGCCGAGGGCATCACGTCGCAGCCGTACAGCATTTCCTCCATCATCACCCGGTGCAGGTCGGCGGGGTTGCCGCCGGTCCGCTCGTAGCGGGCGGCTATCTGCTCGTAGACCGCCGAGAGCAGCGCGCCGGTGCCGCAGGCGAAGTCGGCGACGCGCAGCCTGCCGATGGCTTCGGGATCGGACCAGTCCACGCCTTGCATCCTGGCGACGGCCAAGCGGGCCAGCAGCGCCGCCGACGCGGGCAGCGTGTAGAAGGTCGCCAGGTACTTGCGGTCGGCGATCAGCCGCTGGAATATGCGGCCAGTCAGGTCGTGGGAGTTGTCGACGCCGGCGGCGTCGACCGTCTCCGCGGTGAGCCGCAGCCCCGACAGAATCGCGGCGGCGTCACCCGCCGGAAGCTGTTGCAAAATGCTTCTGGCGATAGCGAAGATGGGCCAGTAGTTGATTTCGAGGATGCGGGTCCAGGCGGCCACGGTTTCGTCTTTGGGGTTGTCGACCGATCTGCCGCACACCAGGTCGATCGGTTGAACACCCGGGTACATGCCCGCGAGCCGCTCGTGGAAGATGAGGGCGTTGACGATGATGGCGCAGGCCATGCGGCGAGTCTGGCGAACAGTAGTCATACCAAGCAGATCGGCGACTGCCTTTGCGGTGGCCGGGCGCAGCCCGGCGGTCTCGGCCAGCCGACGCTCGGCCCCGTCGATCCCTCGTTCCAGGGCGTCGGACGCCGTGTCCACTGCTCGCTGCGGGAGGGACGACAGGCGGACGAGATCGGCGATGTCCTCGACCGAGCCGTCCAGCCAGCCGGACTCGGGGAAGCGCTCGATGCCGTCCCGCTCCTCGGTGAAGAGGCAGTAGGACAAGCCGGCGTCGCGAAGCTCGGAGTCCAGATCGCCGGCGTAGTGAAGCCGGTCGGGATAGCGGAGAGCGATGGCGGCCTCTATGCGGCGGCTGACTACCGTTGCCTCCCGCCCAAGGCGGGACTTCGCCTCGTCTTCGACGCTGCGAGCGGGTTCGTACTCGGCTTCGATCACGACGGGGGATCGGCCGGCGGCGGTAATCAGGATGTCCGGCTGTAAACCGCGCCCTTCGGCGATGGCGCGGGTGTGCTCCGCCCGCACCTCGCGTCGCGGCAGCATCCCCCGAAGCAAGTTGCCGAGGGCGTTGTTCACGCTCGGTTCGGTTTGGCGGGGCGCGTCGCTCAACGGATTTCTTGATTACGTTGCGGTTCAGTCACGGCGAACTCGCGGTCTCTTCTGCAGTTATCGATGATTCCGGCTCTTACTCACTCGACCATAGCCCCTGCGGAATCGTGGCATACAGTACCTGGCGTTTGGAAGCGGACGAAAAAACGATTCGTGCTGGAGCGCAAGCAAACATCGTGGAGTTGCGGTGCGAGTGTGGGGCTAACATAGTTCGCGATTCAGACCTTGAGGGCAGGTCACCGGAACTAAATCGCGGAGGCGAAGGCAGCCTTTGCCCCACCGTGCTCAGCCTCGTGAATGCCGAAGTGGAGTGACTCAATGATAGACAGGATGCTGGGCGCCGCCCGCTTGAGTGCGGACACCTACGAGGAGGTCGAGAGGGACCGCGGCGCCACAGGCCAAGCGCTGATCGTTGTAATACTCGTCACGATCGCCAGCGTAGTTGGCCAGATGGTGGGCGGTGAGGGCGCCGAAGTCGTGACAGGCCTCGCCGCCGGCATCATCCGTGGAGTGGCGAGCTGGGCGCTGTGGGCACTGTTCACATGGCTCATCGGCTCGACGATACTGAGGACGCAAGATACCGAAGCCGATTGGGGGCAGCTGGCACGCGGCACGGGATTCGCTCAGACCCCGGGGCTTCTGAACGTGATCAGCTTCCTACCGGGGATTGGACTACTCATCGCTCTGCTGACATTCGTGTGGACGTTTGCGGGCATGGTGGTTGCGGTTCGGCAGAGCCTGGACTACACGTCGACGCTGCGGGCGATATTCGTGATTCTGCTCGCATTCATCCCGGTGCTCATCATGAACGCGATCGTGTTCACGCTGACGGGCGGCAACTAGGTCTCGACCGGCAAGATGAAGGGGGCTGATGCTCCTAGGCCGTATGGAATTGTCAGCTCAGCCTGGGGCTAATCTGCACAACGGAGACTGATGGACGACCGGACGAGACAGGACGAAGCGGTCGAGCTGAGGATCGCGGGTCATACCTACGAGGAGATAGCCGAACGGCTCGGATACAAGAGCCGGCATTCGGCGCACAGCGTGGTCCGGAGTTGGGCAAGGCGGAAGGCGAGGGCGGCCAACGAGATATTGGCGGGGGGCGATGCAAGGTCGAGGGATCCGCTGACAGCCACTCAGAGACGGTGTTACGACTTCATACGCGGATTCATTGAGACTGAAGGCCGGTGACCGACAATAACGGAGATCGCGCGTTCGCTGAGGCGGGCGCGATCGTCCATCCATCAATGTGTAGAGCATCTGGTACGCAAAGGCTGGCTGGAGAGACACGGTAGCGGAATGGCGGGCCGGAGTGGTCTGTCCGTGATTCCGGAGCCTGACGAGGTCTTGGCATCTCAGAGCGATCGAACGCGGGCGGCCCTCGAGTCGGTGCTGGCATGGGTGGACGACGAGGGGCTTGATGCTCCGTGTCTAGAACATTCTCGCGAGCTACTCGAGGAGCTCAGAAGCGGCCAGTCTTGACCGCGCTGATCTCCTGCCAATCCGCACTAAGCAGACATAGTGGACAATCGATATGGTGCCGACGGCGCAATTCGGGCCGATTAGTCAGTGGGTCTAGCCGCATAGCTCGTTGAGCTTCAGGCCGCCGGCGGACATCCCATCTAACTGAGCCGCTGCCGACGCTCGTCGGACTAACACAACTGTTTCTACAAGCCTTGGAGACGGATCTGGATCACATCCCAAAGCGTCCTTGACGAGCGGGCGTGCCGGTGTGGATGGCGAAGCGTGAATTGTCGAGTTCACGCGACATCGATCTGCAGGCGGCAATGGTCGCTTGCCCCCCAATCTTCAACGGAGTTGAGAGCGCGCACCGTTAAGCTCTCATGGAAGCCACGAGATGCGAACACATAGTCGAGCTGGTTGTGGGCGGTCTCGGGCGATTGAGTCGTCGTGTGGAACGTAGGCACGTTCCGGGTATCGGGTGGCAAGCCGTGGGGAGGTGAATGCGCCCGCCGGCCCGACGGATACTGCGGACCCATGAACTGCATGCCGAGCGCCTCAAACCTGTCGAAGACCGAGCGCTCGCGTGTCGCGAGTGATTGCGGATCGTCGGGAACGCAGCCGTAAACCATATTGAGGTCCCCCGCCGCAAGTATGCGGTGGGAGTTGGGATCGGTGTCGCCGATGAACGCCGACAGGTCGGAGAGGATGCGATGCGCCGACCCGTCGGGAAAGCCGACTCGCCAGTTGCTGCGGGTTGAGGGGTGCGGTTTGATCCAGCGTGCGTACATGGACACGACAATGAACGGCTCGGTGCGCGAATCCCGAGGCGTGATCCGTGCAGCGGCGATTGTGCCGATGCCGCTGACCGCGATCTCGTCCGGGGCGACCTCGCTGATCGGGCTGACCTGCTTAAACCACTCCACTTCGACGCGGTCCGAGAGTTGCACGACCATCGGCCAGCGGTCAAAGAGATTCGGGAAGCGGCCGTCGTACCAGCGCGAGTTCCATACGTGAGAGTCCCAGTGCTCTACACCGCCAGCTTTGATTCGGCCGGCCACGTCCGGGGGAATCGAGCCTCCTTCCTGCAACAGGGCAACATCTGTCTGCGCCATGGACGCCAGTTGACGCCACGGCTTGGTCCGTTTGGCGATGTTCCAGCTCACGACTCTAGTCATGGCTCATCCTTGCCCCCGACTCGCACAGCAGTATTCCAACTCCGGTCAAGCCATCGGTCGGTCATCGCCGGTGATCAGCGTGCTTCCCGGTAAGTCGGGCCATTGGGGTCAATGAGCTTGGCGATATATTCCAGCTCGGTAACTATGGCGTTGAGGGTTGCGTCGCGGTCAGCACCCGCCGGCAAGACGATTGGCACCCATACCTGCTCGCTAGGCCATTCCAATCGCGGTTCCGCCAAGCTCCCCAAAATGCAGCGCACCGCTTCCACACTTACACTCGCGGCGGGGTTGCGGTAGAACTGCAACCATAGCGGTTTGTCCGGCATCTGCTTCACGGCTTTGTAGTCGATACCAAGCCAAGCGGACGCACCCGCGAGACTAAGATACCTTCCGTAGAAATCAAGTCCCCGTCCCACCGCCAGTCCATCGGTGTTGGCCCAATCCGATTGCTCGACGCGCTTCACCGCATCCGCGATCAACCGTTTCAGGTTGTCGTCGCGTTGGGGGTTGTCGCCCGCGATGGCGCTGTCGGCAAGCCCTTGCAACTCGGCGATTTCGAAGCACGCCCGGGTATCGCCGTCCTTCTTCGTCCTCCGCGCCATCGTATCCAGCAGCAATCGCCAACTGGTGAGCATCAGGCGGCGCTGGCCATCTTTGACTGGCGCTGTTATCCGACTTTCGCTCCTATCGGCAAGGCCCAATTCATGGCCCGCGTTGCGCAACCGATCGACCAGTTCATCCCACAATGAGCCTTCGTCGACGCGATAATCTGGCGCCAGGAACAGAAGGACTGCCGGTTTGTCAACTGGAAGTCCTTGCCAATAGGCTACGGGTTGGTTGCGGGTCAGTGGCGCCCAAAATTTGGACTCGATCAATGCCAGAAGGTTGTCATCCTCGTCGAAGCAGGCCAGATCTGGCACGGCTCCATGCGCATCGGCCGCCCAGGGTTGCGCTTTCGCAATAGGCACTGGCCCGCGGTCGTCCCCCAGAAAGTCGGACAACGCGTCTCTGGCGGAGGTCGAACGGGACAGTATGAAAAACAGTGCGTCCGTGGCGACGTCCTCGAGGCCTACGGTATGACGTTGGGCGATGAAACCGAGCAGAGTATCGTTATCGGCCATCGTCAGGAGCCTTCACGTGTCTCACATCTCCAACCGCGGACCGGACCATTGGATGTTCAATAGTCTCTGGAAATGGCAAGCTATCGGTCGTCTGGCAACTCGGGCCAATTATGCCAGCCTCATCCGGTCGGGAATCGGAATTAACGAAATCCAAGGGGCATCGGGACGCCTTGTGGTCCACGCCGCCGCGAGAATGACTGTTTCAATGCGAGGGGGGTGGCGTGCAGATTGGCTGGGCCGCTCAGATCGTTAACGACAGTTCGCACGTGCAGGTATAGTTTTTCGTCAACGTAGCGGCGCGGTGGAGCGGCGGCTTCGTAGACCGCAACCCTCGGGTTTGAGTGCCTCCGTTGGCTCCATCCGATTCTTCCGGTAGCAAGAGGGGCGAGCCATGGCCAAGGCGAGAATGGGCGTGATCGGCGCCGGATGGTGGGCGACGCAGTTCCACATCCCCAGCCTCAAGACGTACGAGAAGGCGGACCTTGTGGGCATCGCCGATGTCAAACCGGAGAAGGCAGCGGCAGCCGCCGACTACTACGACATTCGCAAGATCTACGACGATCACCGAGAGCTGCTGGCGGCAGGTGTGGACGGCGTCGTGGTTGCGGTCCAGCACGCCTACCACTACGAGGTCGCCCGCGACGCGCTGGACGCCGGCGTCCATGTGCTGGTCGAGAAGCCGATGACCCTGACCGCAGCCGACGCCTGGGACCTCGTCGAAAGGGCCGAGAGCAGCGGTCTGCACCTGATGATCGGCTACACCTCCCAGTTCACGCGGCACGCGGATGCGGCGCGCGAGATTGTGCAGTCGGGCAAGATCGGCGAGCTGCAGCTTGTCTCCGGCATATTCACTTCCTGGGTTGAGTCCTACCTGCGGGGCAAGCCCGAAGACTACGCCGAGGCGTTCGGCTTTCCGGTCACGGGGCCGGAGCCGAACAGCTACTCGGACCCCGCCATCGCTGGGGGCGGTCAGGGCCATCTGCAGGTGACGCACCCGATGGGCATGGCGCTATGGGTCACGGACCGGCGGGCTGTGGAGGTCTTTGCCTTCATGGAGAGCTACGACCTGGCCGTGGACTTGGTCAACTCGTTCAGCTACAGGCTTGACAACGGGGCATCGGGCACGATGGCATCCACCGGCGCCATGCGCCCTCACCAACGGCTCGACCAGGGACTCGTGTACGCCGGAAGCGGCGGCTCGGTGCGCCAGGACCTGGCCGGGGGGCGACTGGAGGCACAGTATCACGACGGCACGTCCGAGCAGTTCACGGACCTGTCGGAGGAGGAGTTGTATCCGGCGCATCTGCCGTCACGGGGACTGACGGACCTGATCTTGGGTGAGGCCGAGAACCGCGCTCCGGGGGAAGTCGGCGCGCGGGTCGTCGAGTTTCTGGAGGCAGGCTACCGCTCGGCGGCTTGCGGGCGCCCGGTCAAGGTAGATTCTCTAATCTAAGCGCGGCGAGGAGGCCGTGGCGGCGAGCTTCGACAACATCCAACATCCGCTGGAAGACCTCCGGCCTCGGCATGGGCGACAACAACTGGCCGGTGGACTGGCTATGGAGCACGTATGACGAGCTCATGGACGCCTACACGGAAATCATCTCGGGCTTCAGCGGGGACGAGCAGACGGCGCTTGTCTCGAAGAACGCTCAGGAACTGTACCGCATCTGACGGCGGCAGACGGTGGTCCCGCCCGCTGAGGCTATCCCGATGCTAGTGGGACTAACTGGCTGGAATGCCTTCGTTGTGATCTGTCGACTCGACCTCGAGATGGCCCACACAGCGTCAACGGCTAAGCGAGCAGTGACCTGATAGGAGCGTGGCGTCAAGCCCCGTCGCAGTTTTGTCCGCTCACACAGCCTGTACGCCATCGTTGAGGAGGTTTCGATGCTAGGAGTCGTCGGCCACGAGTTTAGTCGTGGCGCCCAGGTGGTCATCGGGGTCGACACACATCAAGACGAACATGTGGCAGTGGCTATTGACGGGCAGGGTGTTCGTCTCGGCGAACGGCGTTCGCCGGCGACTACCTGGGGATATGGGGATCTGGAGCGATGGTCCCGGAGCTTGGGAGAGGTTAGCGCGTTCGGGGTAGAAGGCACGGGTTCCTACGGTGCTGGATTTGCCCGGTACCTGACCGGCCGGGGCTATACCGTCGTAGAGGTCAATCGGCCTGACCGCTCAGTCCGTTACCGGAAGGGGAAGAGCGACCCCACCGACGCTGAGTCGGCAGCGCGTGCAGTGCTTGCCGGAGTAGCCGAAGCTACTCCCAAGTCAGGCGAGGGCGAAGTCGAGATGATCCGCATGCTGAAGAGCGCCAAGGACTCGGCTGTCAAGGCTCGTACGCAGACGGTGAACCAGATGAAGGCCCTGGTTGTAACAGCCCCGGCCCAGCTCCGCGAAACGCTCGACGGTCTCACCACCGCTGCTCTGGCTGCGCGGTGTAAGAGCTTCCGTCCAGGCCGACTGAAAGATCCCGCAGCGGCGGCCAAGTACGCTCTTCGCTCCCTTGCCCGCCGCTACCGTCAACTCGGTAAAGAGAGCCGCGAACTGCAGACCGAACTGGAACGGCTCATCCGGATGGCGTCGCCGGACCTGGTCCGCATCTTCGGGGTAGGGCCTGACACGGCGGCGGCTCTCCTGATCGCCGCCGGAAGCAATCCCCAGCGCCTCCGTTCCGAGGCTGCCTTCGCCTCGCTGTGTGGGGTGAACCCGATACCGGCTTCCTCAGGCAAGACCAATCGACACCGGCTAAACCGCGGAGGCGACCGCCAGGCCAATTCGGCTCTCTACCGCATCGTCGTGGTCAGGCTTAGTCACGATCCCCGCACCAGGGCATACATGCTTCGCCGCACCGGAGAGGGGCTAAGTAAGAGCGAGATCATCCGCTGCCTCAAACGCTATGTCGCCCGCGAGGTCTTCTCGGTCATACAGAACTCTGCCGAGATGGTCCGCCGCGCCGCTTGACACATATAGGAGCATCATTGCAACTGGCACCAAGATGGGGGGCAAGTCCAATTCGCGGTTTTTCTACCATTCCTCCTGGACCAGTTCTCGGGGGGCAGGTCAAATTAACATTACGAGCCGTATAGGGATCACTCACGACTCTCGAATTGACATATGGGGGCACAAAATGACTGGCACTAACTCTGGGAAGATTGCGCGTATCCAGTCCGCAGTTGACAGGCTGGCTGAGGCTGAATCGGGCGATCAAGAGGGTGCCCTAAACCACCTCGCTATTTGCATTCTTCAGCATTTCGGTGAAGGGGGAGACTCAAACGCCATTACTAAACTCTTTTCCCCAGAGTTGCCTCGTGATGCACAACGGTTCGCGGCGGTATGGCTTCTCAGACTGCTTACTGAGTCATCTCACGCCTTGGATTTCGGAAGCATGAAGGCACGGGCTGGGTCCTTGTCCGACCGCGCGTTCGAGCGTGACTTGTACCAGACTCTAGGCGTTGATGCAGGACGACAGACTTTCGAGAAGATATCGGACTTGGTTGATCACACACGGTCAGTGATTGAACGGGCGGACGCGCTCATCGATGACATTCGTGGTCTGGACCGACTTACTTCGCTTCAGCAGAACTTGCAGAAGCTGATTCACGATAAGAGCAGCAGGCCAATCCTGTTGCCGCTGTTGCCGCGATCAATAGCTAATCGAGATCGGATTGCCGCGCTCTTTCGGGATGTGGGGAATTACGCCGAAAACTCAGATGGAGACCCTATTGCTAGGCGAGATGCTGCTGTCAGCGCGTGCGATGAATACGAACGAGAGGCCGATGCCTACGGTACTAAGGACGCCCGCCGGATATTGGGTGGGATGGCTCGCCAGTTGCGATCAGCAGTAACAACTCATTTCGACTCGCTTGAAGCTGCTAAAGCCCCGCAACTTCGATTCTCCTCCATCGACAAGAAGTATCCGCTTGAGCAACGTGACGCCCAGATTGCTTTCAAGGTCCGAATTGAAAATCTCGGTCCTGGCCACGCTCGAGACCTCAAGTTGGAGGAAGCGGATTCTGATCCTTCTCTGAGGTTGAAAACTGAAGCGACTGCTCTCGGGACACTCGAAGCGGAAGGTTCTTTCGTACTAGACATCGTTGGAACCGTCGTCACGCCGTCCACGGACGTAGATTTGGTAGCGAGTTTCTCGTGGTCAAGACTTGGCGAGCGGATCGAAAAAATCTGCGACTTCCAAGTCAAGGCGCAGCGGGCTGACGTGGATTGGGTCAGCGTGGAGCTCCAGGAGCCGTATTCTCTGGAAGCAATTACCTCAGGAGAGGATCTGATCGGGCGCAAAGCAGAGCTTCGACGACTACTGCGCCGGGCCAACTCGCCGGCAGTGGGTTCCGGCTTTATATCCGGCCAAAAGCGCGTGGGTAAGACGTCGCTCGCAAATGCGGTTGCCGAACGTCTCGAGTCCAATCCGGACATGGATTGGATCGTCATTAAGAAAGGCAGCGGAGGCTACATAGGTAGTGACGCGGCCAGCACTTTGAAGGCGCTCGGGAACGTCCTCGTTCAGGAGATGAAGCACCGCATTCCGGGTATTGCAGAAATCCCTTTGCCAGACTTCAGCGGTGGCCTTGCTCCGTTGTCGTCTTTCGTCGACGCGGTGCTTCGTCAAAACTCCACCAGATTGCTGTTTGTGCTTGATGAGTTTGATGAACTTCCAATTGAACTGCTCCGTAGGACGCCTGTAGGCACATCCCTATTCCAGCCGATACGTGAAATTAGCAGCAAGCGTGGTTGCGGATTCCTGTTGATAGGCGGCGAGAGCATGCAGCAGATCATGACCAGTCAGGGAGACCGGCTAAACAAATTCGAAGCCACCCGGCTTGATTATTTCGACAAGTCGAGTGACTGGAGCGACTTCGCTGAATTGATTCGAAAGCCAGTGCAAAACTGGTTGTCTATTAGCGACGCTGCTCTTGCAGTTCTCTTCAAGTGCAGCGCAGGCAACCCTTACTTTGCCAAACTACTGGCCAGCCAACTCGCCGCGGACATGGTCAATCAACGTTCGAGCGACGCGAGCGAAGCCGATATGGATGACGCGATTGATAACTCGTTAAGGTCAACGGTCGGTGCTAATTCGTTTGCTCACTTTTGGTTAGATGGCATCCCTGAAGACGCAGACGATGCCGAGGCTAGGAGCATGCAAAGACGTTCAGTGTTAATAGCTGTAGGACATGCGCTTAGAAACCGGGACGTCCTCAACTCCGACGTCATACTTGACGAGTTCAAGAACTCCGCAGATCCGAACTGGAGAGAAGGCCACTTTCAGCAAGCTCTAAGGGATTTCATTCGCAGAGGCATTCTCGTTCAGGGTGAAAAAGGGGAGTTGAGCGCCAAGATACCTCTATTCAAGTCGTGGCTGACAGACAATGGTGTGGGTGAACTTCTTGCGGATTTTGGAGAACAAGACTACCTGTCGAAACGACTACAACGGGAAAAGAGTGAGCGTGTAAATGACCAAGAAGTGTTTGCAGTGTCCGAAGATCTAGGGCACTTTCGCGGACGGCGCGTGGAAACGTCGGCGATCAGGCGATGGCTCGACCAATTTGATACGCCGTCGGATCAACGCTTGATGTTCAAAGTGCTTTCGAATGTCCGGATTTATAGTGAGGATGCCATTAGAAGGAAGATGCATGAGGCATTTGGAATAGTCGCTCGCGACATGTTTACCAAGGTTGAGCCGCGAGCAAGAGTGCGCAAAGACATCCTTGTAAGTTACCTTGACGAATCTCCGGCTAAAGCGGGGAGCACTTACTGTCGGTTGTTTGCGAGTGAGAACAACCTCTCGGCTCAGTCGGTTCTGACACTAGAAACGCTGAAGCGGAGAATGAAAGGCGACGGTCAGATTCAGAGGCTCGTGCTGATCGATGATTTCGCTGGCACGGGACGTTCTCTGGTCAACGGCCTCAAGAGGGAGCTAGATACTCTACAGTCGGCCAACGTAGAGGGAATTCGCGTGATCTTAATAGCCTTGGTGGGCTTTGGATCGGCACGAACTAGCGTCGAACGCTTCATCAAGAGCAATGATCTTGATGCGAGGGTGTGTTTCTGTGAGGAACTTGGGGACGAGGACCGAGCTTTTCACGAGACCTCCCGTGCCTTTCCAGATCGACGCGAGCGTGAGCACGCTAGGCAGATAGCTGAGGCAAAAGGTGTAAATCTAGAGAAATGGCAACCGCTAGGCTTCCGAGGCGACCAAGCGCTGATAGTGTTTTCTCAGAGTTGTCCCAACAACACGTTGCCGATACTTTGGTCGAGAAACGAGGACTGGTCGCCGCTCTTTCCCAGGAATTAGGCCAGCCGCGGTGAGCTGCCTCCAAATCCCTGTACCACTTGCCGTCTTAGTCGCACCAGCGCCGGGTTAGGTTCCGCGGGCCGTATCGCCTGAGGCTCCGGCAGCCTGTATCCCAGTAAGCCACGGGGCCCGAATAGGCTTGCAGGTCTGCTGGCAGTGGCCGGTAGGCTCAAGTTCTGGATTTAGCGCTACTACTCATTCGGACCTAGAACTCCAGGTCATCGTCCGAGCAGAAGAGTTCGGACGCGCGCTTGACCACGATCAACTCCTAGTGTTGCGCTGAGTCGCGATCAGCCCTTCGGGGGGTCTGGAGTACTGCTGACTTGCTAGGATAGTGACTTCGCCGATTGCCTGCGGGCGTATGCGCGGGAAAGGAGTCGTTTGGCATGAGGATAGTACGGTCACTTACCGCTAACCAATCTGGATTTCCGACGACTCACGCGGCGGTCGGATACAGGCTCGCCGTGTTGGTGCTGGCGTTGCTGGTCAGCCTCGTTGCCCTGGCGGCGTGTGCGGAAGATGAGCCGGAGGCTGCGGGATCTTCCAAAGGAACCCTTGTCTTCAACGATCTGAACTGGAACAGCGCACAGATACAAAACCGCATCGCTCAGTACATCGTTGAAAAGGGCTACGACTATCCCACCGACGTGGTTTTTGGCGCCACTCTGCCCCTTTTCCAGGGGCTTCGCCGCGGCGACAGTCACATCACTCTGGAGATATGGCTGCCCAACCAGGATGAAGCCTGGAACGAGGCCGTGGTCGCGGGCGAGGTAGTTTCCATAGGGTTGAGCCTGGGCAAAGACTGGCAGTCGGCGTTCGTTATCCCCAAATATCTGCAGGAGCAATATCCTGAGCTGGATAATGTCGAAGACCTTAAAGACGAGCAGTTCAAAAAGCTGTTCCAGACTGCGCAAACCGGCGACAAGGCGCGTTTGGTGTCGTGCGTGATTGGCTGGGCGTGTGAAGAAGTCAACGCCGCCCAGGTCGAAGCTTATGGTCTGTCCGAACATGTCGAAGTCATCAACCCCGGCGACGGCGCGGCGCTGAACGCCGATCTGTACGGCGCTTACGAGAGAGAGGAACCCTGGATTGGTTACCAGTGGGGCACCAACGATCCGGCTCTGGTGCTTGATCTGGTCCGGCTCGAGGAACCTGCATACAGCGACGAATGCTGGTTGACCACCAAGGCTTGCGCCTACCAAGACGCGACTATTCTGATTGCGGTACACCCCAGCGTCATGACCGATGCTCCTGATGTCGTCGAGATGCTGCGGGCCTGGAGCTTCAGTATCGAGGTTTACAAGAGTGTTGCAGCATGGCTGCAAGACAATCCTGACGCCGGCGCCGAGGACGCCGCACTCTGGTGGCTGAACGGTAATGCCGACGTCTGGGGGCAATGGGTGACCGAAGACGCGGCTGCGTCTATTCAGGCGGCTCTCGACGCCGGCGAAATCCCCGAGGGCTGGCCGGAAGAATAGCCGCGCGACGTGCGGGTGTCGATGAACGCTATGAGTTGATAGCGCCCGGCCGCCGTGCTGTCTGATCCGCCCTCACGATGTCTCCCTGTTTTGTGTCGCTCTGACATGTTGCGCCAGAGCGAAAAAGATCTCGCAGGAATGGGGAGCAACGAAGGGTAGACTTTCAGTCCAACGATTTGCGGACGGTGGCATCTCGTATCTTTGCGGAACTTGAATCCTGCATACTGCCATTCGCATTTGACGACTTTGTGGTTAGTGTTGACGTCCAAATCACCGAAACGCAGGCGTGCCTGCGGTGTTAGGTCCTGTGCTCTGACGCCGAATTAGGCGGGAGAGAGGAGTTCGAAAGGCCGAGCCGTGTGACTGACCTACGAGTCACCGCTACTGCCATGGGGCGCGACGCTCAGATTGCGCTGGAGCGCTTGATCGCGCGGCTCAAAGGGGACGACCGCCTCGCACCCGTGACGGTGGTCCCGCCCCACACGCTTGCTGGGATCAGCGTTCGACGATCGCTGGCAATGCGGCTCGGGGGCGTAGTGAACCTACACGTCCTCGTGCTGCCACGACTGATCGAGCTCATCGGGTCGCCAGATCTGGCCACAAAAGGGTGCCGACCACTCACGGATGCATTCCGGATAGAGGCCATTCGGAGTGTGATCAATGTCACGCGTGAGGAGCTTCTCGGGGACGTCCCGCTCGATGGTCCGGCTCTTCGAAGCATTGACGCCTCGTTCGCCGCATTAGATGCCTGCGACGAAGGGACCCTAAGCCGGATCGCCGCCAACTCCCCCCGGCAGCGCTATCTCGTTGATCGTTACCACGATTTCCGCAGCCGCGTTAGCAACTTCTACGACGAGCGGGAACTTGTCGCAGCTGCAACTGAGGCGCTCCAAGACGGTTGCGCCAACCTCCGAGACATAGGCGGCATCGTCGTCTTTCTCCCGACCGCCCCTACCCCGCAGCAGCGGGACTTTCTTCACGCGCTCGCGAAGCGGACGCGACTCGAAGTAGTGATCGGACTAAGTGGAGACCCGGAGGTCGACGAGAACGCCTTGAGACCGTGGCCGGAACCGCACGAGCGCGCCTCGCTCAACGGCCCGTCCCACGCGAACCGCATTCACCAGGCCCCCGACGCTGAGGAGGAAATTCGCGAAGCGATTCGGCGGCTGGGCGAGCGCGTGGCCAACCATCAACCGTTGCACCGCGCCGCCATCCTCTACGTCCAGCGTGACCCGTACCAGCGCATTGCAGCGGAACAGCTCGACGCAGCCGGGATCCCCTGGAATGGCCGCCTCCCCATCAGGTATGGGCAAACGGTGGTCGGAAGAACGCTCCTTTCTTTATTGGTCATCGCCGACCGGGCAACCCGTACACCGCTGCGATTATCGTGGTCCGAGTTCGTGGCGCCATGGCTGTCGGGCGCGCCCATTCTTGATCTAGAAGGGCAACTTGCGCCCGCTGCCCGCTGGAACCAGATCGCGCGCAAGGCCAACTTTCTCCGGGACCCCAGTCAGTGGATCGAGCGTTTGGCCCAGTACCAAAGCAAGCTTGGGGAGGATCTAGCCAGGCTGCGGCAGGATGCCGACGATGAGCGGCCTTGGCGAGCAGCCGCAGTCGGGCGCGATCTCGATGAGCTGCGTAACTTCCAGGGTTTCGTAAGCGAGCTTAGGGACGAGATACGCAGCGTTCCGCGCACCGCCAAGTGGTCCGACTACGCCAGACGCGCCGAACGTCTGCTCGAGCGTCATTTGGGGGGCCGCAACAGATTTTCCGAAAGCTGTGGCACTGACCCTTACCCGGATGTCGAACGCGAACTCGAGGCTTGGGATACCATTCACGAGTTACTCGAGTCTCTCATCCAACTGGACGAACTCGGAGAGACCGACTCGGCTTGCTTCCTCGCAGCCGTCGAGCGCGGACTCGATCGGCCGGCCGGGCGAGTTCGGGGTTTCGGCCAAGGCGTATTCGTCGGCACGTTGTCGGTCGCGAGCGGAATGGACTGGGACCTGGTCTTCGTTGTCGGTGCGGCCGAACGTGCGTTACCTGCGGCGCAGCGTGACGATCCTCTGCTGCCCGAAGCGCTGCGGTCCGAGGTCGGGATTGCCGGAGTTGCTGATCGCGCACGTCACCAGCGCTCTGAGTACCTCGCAGCACTCTGGTCGGCTGAGGAAATCCAGCTCAGCTATCCGCGAGCAGACGTACGAGGACAACGGGCCCGCCTGCCCAGTCGCTGGCTACTCGAATCCGCCTCCAGCCTTCGCGCCGAGCGCGTCTACGGATCACAAATCGACAGGCTCGACGCCCACGGTTGGTTCCACCGAACGCCATCATTCGAATGGGCCATTGAAAATTCGGTACGACCAGGCGGGGCGCAGGAATACGACCTCCGCAGCATCCGCCGTGCTGCCGCGCCTCACAAACACTACCTTGCTGTTAGCGAGCCGAACCTGCGGCGCGGCTTTGAACTCCAACGGGCTCGGCGCAGCGCCTCGTTTGGTGAATGGGATGGACACATCGTCGGAGGCGCGCCTGGCTACGCCCAACGGGCACATTCGCCTACCGCTCTTCAAGACTGGGCCGTCTGCCCGTACCGCTACTTTCTCGGTCGCGTACTCCGAGTCGCCGAACGCGACGAGGCGGAGGATGTGCTCACAATTTCGCCATTGGAACGCGGCGCGCTAATCCACGACATCCTTGACACCTTCTTTCGCACCGTCGCCAGTAGCGAAACGTCGTTTGATCAGTGGTCGAACAAGCATCAGCAAACGCTCGCCTCGATTGCCGATAGCAAGATGGACTTCGCCGAGGGACGTGGCGTCACCGGACGCGATCTACTCTGGAAACGTGAACGTGAACTGATTCAGAACGACCTTCAAGCGCTGCTGGAGCACGACGACAAGCGCCGAGCCGACCACACGCTGGTCCAAATCGAAAGTGAGTTCACCTATGGCCTCGCAGGCACCCCACCAGTCTCTTTCGCCTTGGCCGACGGTCGCATAATCCACCTGCGCGGTAAGATCGATCGTATCGACGAGTCGGTGGACCGGACGCGCCTTGACGTTATCGATTACAAGACCGGGCGCGCGGATCCCAGCCAGAGCGATCTGGATCAAGATCCCGTTATGCGCGGCGAACGCCTTCAGCTACCGGTCTACGCCGTCGCCGCACTGCAGCAGCGCGCGGAGTCCTCGCTGACAGAGGTGTCAACCAGCTACTGGTTTATCACTGAGCGGGGCCGGTTCGCCAAACCTCAGGTGACCTGGGACGACAAAACCACTCAACGATTCCGCGCCGTGCTCGGTTGCATCATCGACGGAATCGATCAGGGTTTCTTTCCCGCTCGTCCAGGCGACGACGGATATCGTGGTCCCGAAAATTGCGAGCATTGCGCCTATGACGCAGTCTGTTCGCCCGATCGCCAGTACAGTTGGAACGCAATTCGCCCTGCCCCTCAGCTGGCCGCCTATGTCGACCTCGTGGAGGGCGAACTACCGTGAGCGCGGTCGGCGAAATTAGCGATTTCGCAGACCGTGAACGGATTGAGCAAGCACTCGACGAGACTCTGTTTGTCGAGGCTGGCGCGGGCACTGGTAAGACGCGCCAACTGGTCGAGCGTATCGTCAATCTCGTCGGTTTAGGTCGCATCACGGCTTCCCGCATCGCCGCGATCACCTTCACCGAAAAGGCCGCCGCCGACTGTACGACCGCATCCTCCAACGCCTCGAGGCTGAATCCGACAAACCCGACGATCCCGACCGCCAAAAGCGCTGCTATGACGCGCTGGACGACCTCGATGGCGCGGCCATCGAAACCATCCACGCCTTCGCCGCACGAATCCTTGCTTTGTATCCACTGGAGGCAGGGTTGCCTCCGGGGTTCGGAATCATCGACGACACCGAGTCCGGCGCCGAGTTCGCGGAGCGCTGGCGCGACCATATCGACGGCGTGCTGGAACGTCCCGAGCTAGCAATGCCGCTGCGCTCGGCGTTCGACGCAGGCATCACCCTCGAGCACCTTGCCGAGGTCGCGCGCAAGCTGCATGACGACTGGGATCGGGCACGGTCTGATGCGTCGGTGATGGAAAACAGGACCATCAATATCGCTCCCTTCGTAACCGATCTTCGATCCGTGATCCAGCGACGCCATGCATGCGTCAATCCTGCGGATCGGCTGTATCGCCGTCTGAGCGCCTTAGAGGAGTTTGCCGATCGGTTGAGCGAGACCGCCACCGAACCCGGGACTTTGGTCAAGCTCCTTGAACACACCACCCCGACATCGCTTCGCGTCAGCAACGTCGGGGCGAAGTCTAATTGGCCGAACGACGCTCATCTTGTGATCCGCGAAAAGATGAAGAACTTGGACCAGCGGCGTGGTGCGTTGCGGCTCGATGTCGTGCACAACATCCTCGCGCCCATCTACAACACAATCCGTGAATTCGTGCTGGATTACGCTAACGAACGCCGGTGCCGGGGGCGCCTCGGCTTTCAGGACCTGCTCATCCACTGCCGTGATCTCCTGTTTCACAACCGAGAGGTTGCCACACGCGTCCGCGCACGCTTTCAGTATCTGCTTATCGATGAGTTCCAGGACACCGATCCGCTCCAGACCGAGATCGCCGACGCTATAGCACAGGGCGAGCAGGGATACTTGTTCTTCGTGGGTGATCCGAAACAGTCGATCTATCGCTTCCGCCGGGCTGATATCGAGCAGTACTCAAATGTCCGCGAGCGTTACGCCGACTCCCGCGTGCACCTGACGCAGAACTTCCGCTCCCAACCAGGCGTGACCAACTTCGTAAATGCCGTCTTCGGACCACTAATGAGCGACGACCAGGGCGGCGGCCAGGCCGACTGGACAGACCTGGTCGCCGCCCGCGACGCACTGGATAGTCACGCGTCTCCCGGTGCCGTCGTGGTCGGCGACGAACTTGACGCGGAAGCCCCGATGGTGCGACAGGTTGAGGCGGAGACCCTGGTCGAAGTGATAGCCGATGTGCGGAAATCGAAATGGCAGGTACTCGATCAGGTCGACGGAACCCGGAGGCCGGCGAACTATGCGGATATAGCCGTGCTCGTGCCGACCCGCACAGGCCTGAGTAGGCTGCTCCCTGAACTGGAAGCACAAGACATTCCGTATCGGCTCGAAAGCCGCTCGCTGGTTTACAACAGCGAGGATGTCCGGGGATTGCTTGGGATCCTTCGGGCAATTGATGACCCTAACGACGAGATCGCGCTGGTTGGCTCGCTGCGCTCGCCCGCGTTCGCCTGCTCCGACGCCGATCTGTTCGGCTGGCGTGAGGCCGGTGGTCGATGGGACTACCGCGCAAAATCTCCGGTTGGCATCGCAGCCGATCATCCTGTAGCCGATGCGTTGCGGTGGCTGCGGGCCACATCTGTCGCGCAGTGGCGGATGTCAGTAAGCGCCCTGGTCGAACACGTAATCCGCGAGCGGCGATTGATGGAGTTGGCCGTAGTCGACCGGCGTCCACGTGACCGTTGGCAGCGGCTGCGTTTCCTCCTCGACCAGGCCCGCGATTTCTGCGACCGGGGCGGCCGCACCCTCAGTGAGTTCCTCGAATGGGCCAAGCGTCAGGCCGATGAAGACACCCGTGTCATAGAGTCTGTCGTGCCCGAATCCGACAACGACGCCGTTCGCATCATGACCATCCACGCGGCCAAGGGTTTGGAATTTCCGGTGGTCGTGCTCACCGGTCTCAACGTTGAACCTAGGATCCACCGTCCCTGCCTACTCTGGAGCACCGACCAAGCGCCCGAGTTGTACTTCCGGAGTGGTCTCAAAACGCCTGGCTACGATGCCATTTATCAACGTGAGGCGAGCTTCGAGCGCGCCGAACGAGTGCGCCTGAATTACGTCGCGGCCACCCGCGCCCGCGACCATCTGGTGGTCAGCCTGTACCGCAAGAACGACGATCGCGGCAAAACCGACGCGCACCTTATCGCCGAACGGGTGAACCAACTGCACGTCAACCCCGATGCCCCCCTGTTCGGCTACTTCGCGCCTGAATCAGGCTCCCACCGCACCTCCCCGCAAGAGAGGCAGTCAAGGGATGAGCGGTTACGTTCGCAGAAGCCACCACAGCCATTCGAGGGTGCCGCGGACCGTGAGCAGTGGTTGGCCCAGCGCGAGGCCGCGATTCACGCGCACGCCAATTTCGCTGTTCAGTCCGCGACTTCAGTCGCGAAGGGGACCAGCGCCCCAGCTCCAAACGGCGAGAAGGGCGAACCGCCGGACGATTTGCCGCCGTGGCGGAGAGGACGCTCTGGCACAAACATCGGCCGCGCCGTCCACTCGGCGCTCCAGACGGTGAACATCGAAAATCCGGACGACGCTGAGATCTTGGCAGTCGCCAAGGCCCAGAGCGCCGCTGAAGGGTTGACGGCGCGCTCTACCGCAGATGTAGCCCGCCTCATTCGCGTCGCCCTCAACAGTGCAACCGTACGCGAAGCCGTGGCCTCAGGCCGCTATTGGCGAGAAGTCTACGTTGCCGCGCCAATCGCCGATGACAACGGGCGGGAAGTCCTGTTGGAGGGCTTCATCGATCTGATCTATCAAACCGTCGACGGCGACCTGGTCGTCGTTGACTACAAGACCGACGCACTACAGGACGGCGAGGCTGTCGACCAGGCACTGTCGCGGTACGAGCTGCAGGGAGCAGCTTACGCCTTGTCACTGGAGGCGTCGCTTGGGAAGCCGGTCTCCGCTTGCCGGTTTCTCTTCCTGCATGCCAACGAAGAGCGTAACGTGCCCGATCTACAGGCCGCGGTAGCGCGCGTTCGCGAAATGCTGCGCGAGCCTGTGCCAAATTAGAGCCGTGACATCGCCGGCGGTTACGACCGACGTGATCGGACCGAATTCGACCTGGGTGGAGGTCTACCCTTTTCCGATTTGGGTGTCGAAGGCGGTTCAGTCGGTCTGAGGACACGGCTACGGGATGCGCCATCCGCCAGAGTCCTCGTATTACACACCCAGATTGACCTGCCCACCGGAAAACTGGTCCAGTGATACACCAGCCTCCCATCGCGGACGGCGCTATGATCGTCGGCTAACCCCAATGTTTCGTACCGAGGCTAAGGTAGTCAAGGGATGACCGAAAACACTGACGCGCGACCATCGATGGAGGTCGGATTTGGCGGTGCTGCGACAAGACGGTCCTTATATCTGGGTGACTTGGCTAACGAAACTGCTTGTCGGGGAGAACTCTTGCGAGTGGTCCGCTTGGTTTAGGGCGCAGCACGAAGGCTGGAGCTGGGAACAGCAGCCAAGCACATTTGATTCGGTTGTGTGGCAGATGGACCATTCCGCGAAAGTAGCGGAAGTCCGGGGGAATTGGGAAGAACAAGGCTACGCGGTCTTCACCGAGGAACAGAACAGTTTTGTCCTCCGAGGGAAAACAGCGAAGCTCGCAGGCAAGCCGGATTTGGTTGCTAAACGCGGCGAAGGTGGTGTTGTAATCGACGTCAAGACCGGTCGCCCGAGCCCGTCTCATAGCGTTCAAGTCATGCTGTACATGTACGCGATTCCGAGATCGCTAGGTCACCATAGAGGTATTGAGTTCGATGGCAAAGTGCTCTACGGGGACCATGAAATCGATATCCCAGCGTCTGCGGTCGACGAAAAGTTCATCTCGAATGTCTCGGATTTGATTCTGCGGTTGGCTTCCGAGCATCCCGCCAGGAAAGTGCCGAGCGGGCGAGAGTGTAGCTTTTGTAACATCACGGCTTCGGACTGCCCGGAGAGGATGGATGCCGACGATGCCCGTGAGGGCGTCACTGCGGATTTCTGACTTGCCGTTCTAGATTCCGGTATGCCCGTCGTGACCTAGCCCCCCAATAACGGCTCCAAGACAGCGGTCAGAATCTGGGAGTTAGGAGCGAGGCACATCACCTGCTTCTATCGATTTCTCCTGACCAGTAGAGTTGGTCGCAGAGGCGTTCCGTACGATTCGGGCCGTCACTTGTGACTTGTCCCCCCCCCCCTCGCGTATGGAGCATCCATCCCGAGACCGTGACGGCTTCGACAACACTGAGGCCGGGCGGAAATAGAACAATGTTTCGCCCGATGAGGCGGATCAGCTGTCTGGCCTAAGCTAGACTGGCGAGATGCACGCTGAGCCGATTGAGTTGGATGCTCAATGCATCTGGTCCAGAACTCGAGCCGAATCTGTTGAGTGGGAGACAGCCGGGTACCGCCACAGCGATTGGTCGGGGAAGCCAAACTAGCTGCGGTATTACACCTGGTAGCGGGCAGTAGACAGCCGAGTTTCTGGACTTCGATCTCCAAACCGAAGAGTCGGCTGCTGTTTTCGAGAAGAGGCTGGGAGTGAGCCTGTGGCAAACGACTCGGTAGCGTCCGATGGCGGGCGTTTGGCACTTCGGACCCTATCGGTCGACAATCTGCGCTCGCTACGGGAATTGTCGGCCGCCCCTCTTGAGCCGGATCTGACCATCCTCGTAGGACAGAACGGTGGCGGTAAGACGACTTTTATCGACGCCCTGTCGATGCTCCTTGATAGCAACCCGCCCAGCGAGGAGGCTCGCGAGTCGAGCGATCGAGACATTAGCGTGACCGGCGACTTCAAGTCGGACGACGAAACCGAGACCCTAAGTGTCAGAGCGAAACTCTCGACAGGCCGCGTACAGCGCGAAGTCCTGCGCCTCGTGCATCCGCATTTTGGCAGTTTACCTGCAGACATGACACTTCCGGAACTTCGACAAGCCTTCGAATCTGCCCGAATCGCATCGCCAGGGGGCACAAGCAAGGCTCCCTTCGTCGCAGCTGCAACAGAATGGATCGGCCGCCGCCCTCTCGAGGAATTGTGCGAGACATGGGTTGCTCTGCCGCCGGAGACGGCTGTCCGACTGCCTCAACTCACCGTCTTTCGATCACAGGATGCAGCCGGTCAACCTGCTCAGGTCAGCCGTCTGATAATGCGGGAATCACAAAGGCTGCTCGCGACTACAGCATTCACACCTCGGCTGAATGAAATCGCTGCCGGGATTCAGGAAGGCATTGAACCTGTACTGACTGTCATCAAAACAATGATCGGGCGCTACTGTCCCGGTATTCATGACGTAGCAATTGCCACCAGTTTTGATTTCCCGCGCGTCAGTCCGCAGGTGCAGATTCGACTCACGAAGAGTAGTGGTGAATCTATTGACCTAAACGAGGCAGGCTCAGGGCTGACACAACGTGTCGGACTCGCAATGTATGCGGCGACCCTCGCGACCTTGCAAGGCACGACGGCAAACCCTGTTGCAACGGTGTTGGCCTACGATGAGCCGGACACCCATCTCGACTACCAAGCTCAGCGGGAATTGTTCGAGATCATCCGTGAGCAGGGTGACCTACCACATGTGCAAGTGGTGGTCGCAACGCACTCCGTAAACCTGATAGACACAGTCACTCTGCAATCTCTCCGCCACTTCCGCCTCGAGGGTCGGTGGACCCGAGTGGATATCCCCTCTGACTATGGCGGCAGTGACGAGTCAGCATTCATCGGTGATCTTGTGTCGGGGCTCGGGATGCGCAATTCTGTGCTTCTCAGTGAAAGGTGCTTCCTAGTAGTCGAGGGCCAAACTGAAGAAAGAGCGCTCCTAATTCTTTTCAAGAAGATAACCGGTGAGACCTTGGCTGGGGCTGGAATCACTCTCGTCAACACGGGAGGTGCCGGGAGCGTTCGGAGACTGGTGGAAGTCCTGATACAGCAGTTGAAACGCTCGGTTGTGGTTCTTGTTGACGAAGACGCGAGGGGCAACCCCGGCAGGATAAACGAAGAATGGCTTTCCGAAATGCAGCTTTCGGAGGGCAGGAACGGCTTCTTCACCGGCACGAAGGAATTCGAGGACGCCTTTGAGGACCAGGTGTGGTTGCACGTTGCAAAGGAGCGCTTCCCGCTCAACGATGGTACCGCGTGGCAACTGAGCGACTTCGCCGAGGCGCGCGCCGGCGAATACGGAATGGGACAGGCGCTCGAAAACCTATTCTCTCGGCGATTGCGTGTCCGGGTGAGCAAACCGCAGATAGGAGAGGCACTAGCTCGTACGGTAACGGACGATGAGATCCCTGAGATAATTCGTGAGGCGGTCTCAGCAGCATTGGAAATCTCCAAGCATAGGGGAGGGGATGATGAATCCACAGATTTGCGCGGCGATTAGGTCCAAGCGCCACTTATTGTTCAACTACGATGGACTCCCGCGAGAGGTTGAGCCGCACGCCCACGGTACGTCGTCGAAGGGCAAGGAAGTCGTGCGAGGATTCCAGACCAATGGCCAAAGCTCAAGCGGGCCGCTCGGGTGGCGGCTGTGGGACGTGGCGAAAATGAGGTCCCTTCGCGTGGCTAATTCTACTTTCGCCAACGCTCGCCCCGACTATGTCAGGGGTGACGCGCAAATGCATCCGGTTCACTGTGAGCTCTAGCGATTCCTAGTGAGAATCGTTCACTTTTCTGATCTGCATCTCGACTCCCCGTTCGCTTGGGCTGGAGCAACAGGCCAGGTAGCACGACAACGGCGACAGGCACTTCGAGACACTCTCGTGCGCATCGTCCATCTGGCACGTGACCTCAAGGCCGATGCGCTCTTTTGTGGTGGTGACCTCTACGAGCATGACTACTGCAGCCCTGACACTGGAGAATTCCTGAAGCACACCTTTGCCGGCCTCGCCCCACTCCCCATCTACATCGCGCCGGGGAACCACGACTGGTATGGACCGCAAAGCCTGTACGCACAGGTAGACTGGAGCGAGAACGTCCATGTCTTTCGGGAAGCGACGCTCCGCGAGGTTGGGCTAAAAGGCGGGCTGTGGCTATGGGGGGCAGCTCACTTGGGACCAGCCAAAACAGGCAATTTCCTTGACGGGTTCCGTGTGGAACGATCGGGTGTCCACATTGCCCTGTTTCACGGCGCGGAGCGTTCGTCATTGGCTCAAGAGGCCGCAGAGAAGCAACCGCACGCTGCATTTGACGCCCATGAAATCGAGTCGGCCGGATTGACACATGCCTTTCTGGGGCACTATCACCGCCCAAAGGATGCGGAGTATCACACGTATCCCGGCAACCCCGACCCGCTGGCCTTTGGTGAGGATGGTGTACGGGGTGCGATCGTTGCGACCATCAGCCCGACGGGCCACATCTCGCGCGAGCGCCATCAGGTCGCGGTGACCGAAGTGCACGAGTTAGTGCTGGACGTGACGGATATGAAGAGTAAGCAACAGATTCTCGACCGTCTCGAGGTGGAGGCTTCATGTCTTTCGGGATTCGCCCGCCTGACCGTGACGGGTGAGATCGCGTCGAATATCGACATCCGCAAAGCTGACCTCCGCGACAGGCTGAACCGCTTCAGGGCCGTGCGGATCGTGTCTAGCAATCTGCGCCCGACCTACGACATGGAATCGATTCGCCAGGAGCCCACTGTGCGCGGGCAGTTTGTCCGCGATGTGCTGGACTCCGACCTTTCCGAAGATGAAAAGCGCCGCGTGGTAGTCACGGGCCTGCGAGCGCTGGACGGTCGTAGCGACCTGGAGGCGCTCTGATGCGATTTGAGTCAGTGAACGCCTACGCTTTCGGGCCGTTTGAGAACGAGACACTTGTACTTGCGCCTGGCATGAACGTTGTTTATGGCCCTAATGAGGCTGGGAAGTCGTCGTGGCACGCCGCGCTCTACGCTGGCCTCTGCGGGATGCGGCGCGCACGCGGACGGCGGTCGAAGGAAGATGCAGACTTTGCCGGACGGCACCGACCGTGGGACAACAACACATCCTGGGAAGTCGGCGTCAGCATTACGCTTGACGACGGGAGGCGCGTTGAATTGCGGCACGACCTCGCAGGCGGTGTGGACAGCAGCGCCCGCGATGTCGACCTTGCCGGGCGCGACTATTCAAACGAGATCATGGACGACGGCACTCCGGATGGCGCTCGCTGGCTCGGACTGGACAGACGCTCGTTCGTCCTGACCGCCTGTATACGCCAGGCCGACATCTTGGGCCTGCTCGCCTCACCGTCCGAGCTCCAGGATGAGCTGCAACGCGCTGCCAATACCACTGACCGCGAAGGCACGGCGGCAGAGGCGATCCTTCGGCTACGCGACTTCCGCGCTGAGTCGGTCGGTAGCACGCGAGCGCCGACGAAACCGCTTAGGGTCACAGAGAAGAGAGTCCGTCGCGCCGAAGTGCAACGGGAGGATGCGCAGGAGAGGCACGACAAATACTTGGATCATTGGATGAATGTGGACACGCTCGATCAGCATGCTTGCGAGCTGGAACGGATGCTGGGCGTTGCGCGCGCATCCCGTGCAGCGCGAGCGTTTTCAGACGCTACTGAGCGACGTGACCTGGCGCGGGGATTGCACGCCCATTTCCCCAAGGGAGCGCCTAGACGCCCCAGCCAGAATGCCAACCTCGTCCGACAGGTCGCTAGCGCTCTAACCACTTGGAACCAACGTCCCAACGTCCCGGCGCCAGAAGGGGAGACAATACCGGCCCTCCAAGTGCAACTGACCGAGGTTAACCTTCATCTCGCCGTTAACGCGGAGCGAGCGGCCAGGGAAGTCGAGAGGCGGCTGGCGCGCGCGCGCGAACTCAATGCCCGCTACCCGCATGGGCGGCCACTACGCCCCAGCGAAGATGATCAACTCGTAAGTCGCATCGCAAGCGCACTGACGGCGTGGGAGTCGCGTCCCGACATCCATGAGCCGGCTAGCCCGACGTTGCCCGAACTCGAACAAGATCTCGCGTGTGTCGGTGCGCAGTTGGGAGAAGCAGAAGCATCTGCTGCGGACACAGGGCGAGATACAGGCGGCGGCTTCTTCGCCACGCTGCTTCGCGCAATTCGCGCGTTCTTGACGGACTTTTTCCGGTTGTTCAGCCGTGGGCGGAGTGAACCGTCAGAACAATCAGCAAAGAGACAGGTGCTGCAGAACCGACTGCAGATCATTCGAGAGCAGATAGTGGCACGGAAGCATGCCGAACAGCAGTGGAAGGAGAATATGCAGCGGGTTCGCAAGGCTGCCGACTCATTGCAGGAGGCAGTTGCAGCCGCAGGGCTCACGCCAAGCTCTCCAGAAGCTACTGTTAGATCGCTCCGCGAATGGCAGGCGCGCCGTACCGAGCGCCTAACCGAGATCGACAACCAGATGAACGACTGGGAGGAGCTTCAGAAGGTCCTCGGTGAGCGAACCGTGAACGAGCTCGCAAACGACGCAGCAACCGCCCGTGCGGAGGCAGCGTCCGCTGCCGCTCGCACGGACGCCGATGCGCTGACAATCGCACTCACTGGATCGGGACCAGCAACATCGATGGAAGCGATCAGCCACCAACGGAGGATGGCCCTCCTAGGTCAGATCGACGAGCGTTGCAGGGAGGAGCAGAGGTACGCAGAAGCCATGGCCAGCGTTATGGCGGCGGAAAGAGCGGTTGCGGAAGCTGCTCGGCTCGCCGGCATCGAAGAGGGAGGTCCTGATGCACAGATCGCGGCCCTCCGCTCCTGGCAAGATGATCGCGATGCCGAACTTGAGGAAGCGGACCGCGAGATTGAGGAGTGGGCAGAACTGCAGCGCATCCTCGGCCAGGACTCGCTTGACGAACTAACTCGGGAGGTTGAACGCCTGCGCACGGAAGCTCGTCATCTGTCGAACAAGGTTGGCGTCGAGGACATGAGCGATCTCGGTGATCCACCGGCGGAAGCCGAGTTTAGTCAAGCAGAACGCGAGGCCCGCGAAGCGCGTACTGCCTTTGAACGCGCAGAGAGTCAACTCGAGGCGTTCGCCGGGGAGTTGATGGACGTAGCTGAAGCGGAAGAGGCGCTCGTTGCTGCAAAACGTCAATACGATCGCGTCCGATCGCTTGACCGCACGGTGGAATTGGCGATTGGCTTCTTGGAACAGGCCGAGGAGCGCGTCCATCGGACTATCGCGCCAGTTCTCGCCGAGACGGTGCGAGAATGGATCCCCAGAGTCACCGGCGGTCGGTATGTTGACTGTCGCGTCGCCCCCGAGAAGCTCTCTGTCGAGGTCGCAGCGACGAACGGTCGCTGGCAGCGGGCCGAGGTTCTCTCGCACGGGACAGCCGAACAAGTGTACCTACTCTTGAGGTTGGCGCTTTCCCGCCACCTCGCCAGCCAAGGCTGTCCGCTTATCCTTGATGACGCTGTGGCCGCTTCCGACAGCCGGCGGAAACACGACCTGCTGGAGACGCTGCTCGCCATTAGTGAGTCCACGCAGGTGATCCTCTTTACCCATGAGGACGATGTCCGCGCGTGGGCGCGGGGACGGTTGGTGGATGAACCGCACAAGCTGACCGAACTCAAAGCTCCAGAACCCTGAAACAGACGCCCGATCCCAAGGCTGTCGCGCGGCGGCTCAGGCCGCGCGATCATGCGCGTGACCTGCCCCAGAACGCTCACGAGCCTCGTCTCGACCCTATGTCTGCCTAGTAACGGTCCTCGTGGAATCGGTTTCGCGAGAGCGCGCCCTTAGCGGGTCAGCTTAAGCCGTATACCTTCCTCGAACTCCGCCAAAGTAACGGCTGAGCCACCTGTCAGTCCCTCAGTAGCCCGTTCAAGCGTGGTGACGTGGACACGATCCCTAACGAGCCTAAAGCACCTACCAGCATCGTCCTCTTTGAAGTCCACGGTAAAAACCAAGCTACGTCACCGCTGGACAGGTCCCCGACCTCCTCCATCCGCCCCATAGAATTGAAGAAGTGTTTGTCGACAACAACTGCCATCGGGCGCGTAAGATCATCTCGTAGCAGCCGAGTAGACAGAGTCATCTAACTGACGGCTAGAGTCCTATGGCGACGACAAACGCAAAACTCACGGCGGCGGTCGAGACCTACTTCGGCGACCTGGGCCGCCTGCGCGCTTCCGGCGGCGCGACCGGCGAGCGGTCGACGTATCCGCCTCTTACCGCTCTGCTGAACGCCGTCGGCGCCACGCTCAAGCCAAAGGTCTTCTGCGTCAGCGAGCTGGCCGACCACGGCGCGGGCCATCCCGACCTGGGCCTCTACGCCGCCCGGCAGGTGCAGCGCCGCCGGGTGCGCGAAGGGCAGATCCCCGAACGCGGCGTTGTCGAGGTCAAGTCCCCCGATGACGACGCCTGGCTGACCGCCGACAGCGATCAGGTCAGCCGCTACTGGGGCCGCTATCGCCTGGTTCTGGTCACCAACACCCGCGATTTCGTGCTGGTGGGCGAGGACGCCGAGGGCCTGCCGGCAAAGCTTGAATCGTTCCGGCTGGCCGCCGACGCCCAGGAGTTCGAACGTCTACTGCGGACGCCACGCGCGTTTGCCCGCCGGGTTGGGGCCGGTCTGGGCGAATACCTCTGCCGGGCCTTGTCGCATCGCGCCGCGCTGGCCGAGCCTAAGGACCTGGCCTGGCTGCTCGCCTCATACGCACGCGACGGACTGGCGCGGGTCGAAGCGGCGGGCGACGCGCCCTCGCTGGCGGCGGTGCGTTCGGCTCTGGAGCAGGCGCTCGGCGTCCGTTTCGAGGGTGAGCGCGGCGCGGCCTTCTTCCGCTCCACGCTGGTGCAGACGCTCTTCTACGGCGTCTTTTCCGCATGGGTGTTGTGGGCGCGCCGGATGCCCCCACCCACAGGTTCCTTCAACTGGCACGAAGCCGTATGGCACCTGCGCGCTCCGGTGTTGCGTGCGCTGTTCCAGCAGCTTTCCGACCCCGGCCGCCTGCAGCCGCTGGGCCTCGTAGAGGTGCTGGACTGGACCGCCGCCGCGCTCGACCGCGTGTACCAGACCGCGTTCTTCAACCGCTTCAATGAGGGCGAGGCCGTCCCCTACTTCTACGAGCCGTTCCTGCAAGCCTTCGACCCCAAGCTGCGGAAAGACCTTGGCGTCTGGTACACGCCCACCGAGGTCGTGCGCTACATGGTCGCCCGCGTCGACCGCGCGCTCAGGGACGATCTCGGCATCGCCGAGGGGCTGGCCGCCGACAACGTCTACGTGCTCGACCCGTGCTGCGGCACCGGCGCGTATCTGGGCGAAACGCTCCGCCGCATTGCCCTCAACCTTCGGGGCCAGGGACTGGGCGCGCTGATCGGCGCGCGCGTCAAGCAGGCCGCGCTGGAACGCGTGTTCGGCTTCGAGATCATGCCCGCGCCGTTCGTCGTCGCGCACCTTCAAGTCGGGTTGACCATGCAAGAGTTGGACGCGCCGCTGGCCGACGACGCTGACGAACGCGCCGGCGTCTTCCTTACCAACGCTCTCACCGGCTGGGAGCCGACGGTGCAGAAGCCGCTGCCGTTTCCCGAGCTGGAGGAAGAGCGCGACCGCGCCCAACGGGTGAAACAGGACACGCCGGTCCTCGTCATCCTCGGCAACCCGCCCTACAACGGCTTCGCCGGCATGGCCGTGGACGAGGAGCGCGAGCTTTCGCGGGCCTACCGCACCACCCGGCGGGTGCGGCGGCCCGAGGGACAGGGACTCAACGACCCCTACGTCCGCTTCTTTCGCATGGCCGAGCGGCGCATAGTCGAGAAGACCGGACAGGGCGTCGTCTGCTTCATCTCCAACTACTCCTGGCTGGATGGTCTGTCGTTCACGGGGATGCGCGAGCGCTATCTGGAGGCGTTTGATGCGGTCAGGATCGACAATCTGCACGGCGACCGCATCATCTCGGAGTACGCGCCTGACGGGCGGACCAGCGAGACGGCATTTGCCATCCACGGACAGTCGCCCGGCATCAAGGTCGGTACCGTGATCACGATGCTCTCCAAGTTCGGCACTCCGAGTAAATCCACTGAAGACAAGCGTTTGTGGTACCGCGACTTCCACCACGCCAGAGCCGACGAGAGGCGGCTGGCGCTCCTGGATAGTCTCGACGCTCCCACCATCGATTCGGGCTACTCAGTATTGGAGCCGAGTCTTCCACTTGGGCTCCCGTTCAAGCCGATGGCAGTCGGCAGCGACTGGTTCGACTGGCCGGCGCTGCCGGACCTGTTTCCGACCTCGTTTCCGGGAGTCAAGACTAGCCGCGACGCCTTTCTCATAGACACAGACCTCGACCGGCTCAGGGAGCGCATAGCCGACTACTTCAACCCGGAGCTTAGTCACGAGGAGATCGCGCGGCGCCATCCGGGGGTGATGAATTCCACAGCGCGGTTCGACGCTCGAGCCGTGCGCGACGCCCTGCGCGGGCGGGGCGGTCCTACCGAGAGCGGTTTGGTCGCCTACGCCTACCGGCCATTTGATAACCGCTGGCTCTATTGGGAAGCGGAGACGAAGCTGCTCGATGAGAAGCGAGCCGACTACCGGCCGCACGTGTTCGAGGGGAACCTGTGGTTCGAAAGTCGCGAACGAGACGCCAAAGACGACTTCTCAAGGGGAACCGTGACACGACACCTTGCCGACAATTTTGGAAATGGGTTGTCGAG
Source organism: Chloroflexota bacterium (assembly GCA_965263025.1). Classification (GTDB taxonomy): domain Bacteria; phylum Chloroflexota; class UBA11872; order UBA11872; family VXNJ01; genus JAPOVO01. The sequence continues at coordinate 3,263,984 of OZ253578.1, forward strand.
CTTCTTTCCGACCTGGCTCCGAGAAGACGGCCTCGAGGCCGACGGAGACGGACTGCGGCGTCGCCCCAATCTCTCAGGCGCCGCCCGGCGTTACCTCGACATCCTCGGCCTAGGCGTCGAAGACCTGTTCCACCACGCGCTCGCCGTGCTGCACGATCCCGCCTACCGCCAGGCCAACGCGGGCGCGCTGCGCATGGAGTGGCCCCGCATCCCCCTACCCGGCTGGCCCGATCCGTCAGCCTCTTCAACCGCTGCCGCCGAGCTTGCCCAATCCGCCGCCCGCGGGCGCGAGCTGGCCCGCCTGCTAGACCCCGAAACCCCGGTCCCCGGCGTCACCACGGGAACGCTGCGCCCGGAAATCGCCGCCATCGCCGTGCCCTTCACCGTCGACGGCCGCAACATGTCCGGCGGCGACTTCGAGCTGACCGCCGGCTGGGGACACTTCGGATCAGGCCAGGCCGTCATGCCCGGCCAGGGCTGCGTCATCCAGCGCCCCTACACATCCGACGAATGCCAGTCCCTGAACACCACACAAGGCACGCTGGGCGAGACCACCTGCGACGTCCATCTCAATGACCGCGCCTACTGGCGCAACGTCCCCGCCGGCGTTTGGGACTACAAGCTCGGCGGATACTCGGTGCTAAAGAAGTGGCTCTCCTACCGCGAGCGCGCCATCCTCGGCCGCCCCCTGACCCCCGACGAAGTCCAGCACTTCACCGCCACCGCCCGCCGCATCGCCGCCATCTTGCTTGAGAATCGCGTGCGTTGAATCACTACAATACGATCCCCGTTTGGGAGAACCGACGACGCATAAACGAACTAATGGAGTTTCGAAAGTCTGTAGTTGGCTACTTCAACAGCCTCAATCGCTCACCTGCTATGGCTCGACCTTCGGATGGAGAAGAGTCAGGAAAGTACCGACGTGACATCAATTTCGCGGTCGCTGAGGTCAGCAGCATCGTTCGAGCGTCCGGCAGAGCGGCAAGGGTTGTATGGACACCTCCGCCAGCTATTGGCGGGCCTAGTCGAAGTGTTGAACTCTTGGAAAACATCTTCCTACTGGATCGATACGACATTCCGCCCTCTATGGTGGTCGACGAACTAGATCGGGTCATTGGTGTGTACGAGACTGACCGAAGAAACTCAATCTTCAGAACGTTCAATCCCCTTTGGTGGATCGGTAATCTTGCTGGTTGGCTGGTCCGCTTACCGTTCAGAGCTATTGGTGCCGCTGGATTCGATGCAGATAAGGCCGAAGCCAGCGTCCCTGGACGCATCGCAAAGGTTGTTCTTTATACCGCCACCATAGCGGCCGCACTTCTTACAATTCTTGATCTTCTCGGATGGCTGGACACGGTCAAGCGAATGGTTGAATCGGGCCTCTGATCAAGTCCCGTTCTGCTAGCCCACTCCGTTGTACTCTGTGGCGATGGTTGTACGCGGTTGAACCTAGTCAACTGGTGTGTAAGATCGATTGTTAACCGAGGTCCAGCGACGCTCAGCTGCACAGTCTGGCGCGAGGTCTGCAGAAGGAAGCTGCGATGACAAAAACGCAGACCCGACCCTGGGACGCGGCGGGATTACCTGGAGACCGACGAAGACATCGTCGCGTATTTGGAAGCGGCGTTCGACGACGGCGATCCGGGTCTTATCGTCGCCGCCCTGGGCGACGTCGCAGGAGCGAGAGGCATTACCAACATCGCCGCGAAAGGCGGGCTGGGCAGAGAGAGCCTCTACAACGCGCTTCACCCAACGGCAACCCCGAGTTCGCCACCGCGCTCAAGGTCATGCGAGCCTTGGGCCTCCGCCCGCGCGCATCCGCCGCGCCGGGCGCAACCCCCGAATGATCCTCCAAACCACCGGATGAAGTTGTCTAACTGGATAAGCCGTACGTGCGAGTCCGCACTCGCCGCCTTTCGGCGTGTACGTCACTGGGGCCGCAACGCAGTCAAGTTCGTACAGGCAAAGCCTGGTTGGCTACTCCTGATCGTTCTAGTAGTTGCTACCGCGGTCGGCATCTGGGCCGTGATCAACTACTGGGATTGGCTGCGGGGCGGCTCAGGCAGCTTCGAATCCGGCAGCACAACTGTCCGTAACGTGGGTCTCGTGATCGGCGGCGTCGTTGCGATACTGCTCGCCGTCTGGCGCAGCCGAGTAGCGGAGCGCCAGGCCAGTGCGGCCCAACGCCAAGCCGACACGGCACGGCAGACTCTGTTAAACGAACGGTATCAGCGAGGCGCCGAGATGCTCGGCAGCGAGGTGCTGGCGGTTCGCCTAGGTGGAATATACGCTCTTCAGAGCCTAGCCGAGGAGCATCCGGAGCTATACCACATAGAAATCATGAAGCTGTTTTGCGCGTTCGTGCGAGACCCAACAGTGAGGAACGGCCGGGATGCTCCGCGGACGATCGCCGCTGCCGAACTGGGTGTTGAAGAGAGTGGATATGACCAGCCCGAACGGTTGCGCTTTGACGTTCAGTCTGTCGTGGAGGCAATTGCCACGCGTAACAGTGCTTGCATTGCACTGGAGGACAAGGCGGGATTTCGGCTCGACCTTAGGAATGCCAATCTTCATAGTCTCGACTTATTCAACTTAGAGGGAGTGAATCTATCCGGCGCAAGGCTGACTGATGTCGATCTTTCACATGTCAAACTGCGGCCATTTACGGATTTGTCTCGGATACGTGAGAGCTATCAAGCGAATTTCTCCAAGGCGCGTCTGAATCGTGTCAGCTTTGAGGCGGCAAATCTGGAGGAATCTAGCTTTCGGGGTTCGCTTCTAATAGGTGCGAACTTGCGGATTGCGGACTTGAGGCGTGCGAACCTCTCGACCGCAGTTCTAGCAAATGCAAATTTGCGGGGTGCAGAGTTGAGGGACGTAAAGCTATCCGGCACTAAGTTTGCCGTCAAGGATTATCCTCCCGCACGGGCCCTGACCCAGGCTCAACTCGACCTAGCCCGCGCCGATCCGGACAACCCACCGAAGCTGGACGGCGTCCTCGACGCCGTTACCGGCAAGCAACTCGTGTGGCGTGGGGAGCCTTGTGAATAGTCAAGAAAACATGACGGAAACGCAGATCAGAGAGTCCTGAGCCAGTTTTCGGTTGATGAGTTGACGCGCAGGGGAGTACTTCGCGGAAGTACGCGGCTACTTAACACCACGAGCGTGTCTCCACCATTCACACATGGGGTCGAGTTCGGTTTCGATAAGCCTATGGGCTGAGGCGCTGGCCGATCTCGGTCAGCGCCGGCCCGCTGGCGTCCTTTATCACGGCAATCAAGGACTGCAACTCCCTTGCTGATAGCACCACATGATGAAACCGTCATTCGCCTGGACTCTCGTTCGGGTCAAGTGTGTAGAGTTCGTAGCTCGTGACCCGCGCACCGATCTGGCGCTCGGCCAGCAGCGCGGCAAGCTGCTCGCCGCTCATAAGTGCGACCGGTGCGGCGTCGGGACGCTCCGCTTCATCCTTCGCTCCCTGGCTGAAGTCGCTGGTCGTGATGATGAGACCTTGTTCGTGCGCTCCCAACGAGCCTCGTACTTGTTGGACCACGGGCTTCTGGACGTTGCTCTTCCAGCGCTTCGCTTGCACCGCCATGCGGATGCGGACGGCGTCGCCCACGACCAGGGTACCGCGCACGTCGATGCCGCCGTCGCCGGAGCTGCTGGTCACTTCGACTCCGGCAAATCCCATCGCCGCAAGGAGTTCCCCAACGAGGTTTTCAAAATCAGCCGGGGAAGCGGTACGGGCGCGGTCGAGCAACGACTGCCGGACTTCTCGGTTCTTTTCCTCGATAAGCTGGGCCACCCCGACGGGTAGCCACGCAGCCAAGCCGAACATGCCGGGGCCGTGTCTAACGAAGCGCGGTGAATCGCCGTGTGCATCCTTCCTTCCGATCTCGGTCAAAATGCCGGCGTACATGGTGGCCGCCGGCGTGCGACCTTCGGTGCGTATCAGGCCGCGTTTTAGCGCGCGCTGCGTGATCTCGGTGTAGTGCAGCGGCTGCTGGTCCGTGGACTGGTTCAGAACCCATTCTGCGGCGTCCGTAAAGGACAAGCTGTCCGCAGCTACAGTGGTGCTCAGCGCGAGCATCCCGGGGCCAGCACGAACGAAGCGCGAGGCCGAGCCGCGGACTTTGATATCCTCGGCAAGCTGCGCTCTTACCGTGTCCCAGGGCGTCTTTCCCTCCGTAGTCCATAGCTTTCGCGCCAGTATCCGCTCTGTGAGCTCACGATAGTGCAGCGGCCCATCCGCGTCGTTGAGGACGATCGCAGCTGCTTCAATCGCGTTCACGGCGTGATCTCCACAACCGGTACGGCGATCTCGCGCTCCGGCCGCTGCAAATCGGCGTTGTTCGCGTCGAGCGGGCGGGGCAGGTCGTAGACGTAGAAGTGCCGGTTGAGGGGCATCGTTCAGCTGACTTTCGTCTTGCTCGCGCCCGCCCATTGAGCCTATTGAGCGCGCCACGGTGATCGTCCCTTCGGCGCTGAGCGATCCCCGCGACGGTGACTGAATCTAGACGTGCGGCACAGCTCAAGATCTCGCCGAGACGCACATGGTTGGCGAGTTCCAACTGGTTTTCGATCAGCACCCAGTTGTCAGTGTTGACCTGCTTTAAGACGAGATCGACCCTGTAAGGACCGATGTTCTTCTCACGCTTCTCCAGCGCTAGGTCGATTCCCAGGGCTTCGCCGAGCAAATCCAGGTTCTGCGTCCCGGCGCGCCAGGGTGTGAAATGCTCTGCTTCACTCGGCCATACGTCACGCACACTGATCCGCTCGATTGCGCGCAGATGTATCTGGGGCAACGGCGACATAGGTGTCCCCTCGCAGCATGTGAGATGTGACCGGTGTCCAAGCCGCCACTTCCTGGCAGACCGCGAGAGGACGCGAAGTCACATCTCACGTAGAGTGCCAGTGAAAAGACCAGCGGCTTGGACGCCGGTAGCATATCCCAGACAAGCTGCACCCACCAGAGGTAGACGTACAGCGCCTGTTGATCAGCCAGCGTCGCCTGGAAAGACCGGATCTCAGATCGTCCAGGCTGCCCCTTCGGAAGGGTCTCGGAACTGGCGGCGGCAGTCATGGGTGGTCGGAGAGGGGGATCGCTCGCGGCCCCTTTCAAGACTCGAATTAACATAGCCAGCGGCAACGCCCGTGGGACGGGTCACGGGTGCCGGAAAGCCCTGTAAGGAGCGAGATTTAGAATGGCGGAAACACACATTACAGAATTCCTGAGCCGGTTTTCAGTTGATGAGTTGGTCCGTAAGGGAGTTCTTCGCGGAAGGAGGAGGCTTCTTAACGCTAGAAGTGTCTCTCCACTAATCGAACTGATGGCCGACCACGACGTTACTCGTTTGGAAGCCGCAGAACGCGGCTGGTCATTGACCGCCGGCGGAGAATTCCAGAATCCGCTTTCCAGCGAAGCAAAATCGGGCCGAATCCATGAGTTGGAGAATCCCGGCAACGTGTTCAGTTATCAAAACACCTCAATCAACCCGCACTACGATGGGGGGTCGAGTCCTGAATTGGACTCTGAGGAAGACGATGCTAACGAGCTGAAATTTGGATTGGAACGGGACCTGCAACAAGCATTACGCGCCAACATTGGGCAACTGGAGCCTGGGTTGAAGGTCGTCGATGGGGGCGTTGAAAGGTCCGTAGAATCCGGGAGGATCGATATCACCGCAGAAGACGTCGACGGCTGTGAGGTGATCATTGAACTCAAGGCCGGCATGGCTGAGCTAGCTGCCTTGGGACAACTACTCTCGTACATGGGGAGTGCAATGCCTGGCCAAAGCCGACCCGTCCGGGGAATTCTGGTCGCCAACGACTTTCATCCCCGCTTGGTCATTGCCGCCAAGGCCGTACCCACCGTTTCACTAATGGCCTATTCGTTCAAGTTCTCCTTTCACGAGCGTCGATGACGTTGACTAGGAGCAGCCCTCAACGACCCGCAGAGGCGACTTGTCTTCCGAATACCGGCGTCTTCGAGACTGAAAAATGCCATTACTGACATTGGGAGCCTCCGTTTACCAAGTCTTCCTCGCAGGTACAGACCTTCAACCCCGTCAGTTTCTCGGCACCGCCTTTCCTATCGCGCCCAGCGGGGGGCTCATAACCTGTCGCCATGTCACCGACGTCAAAAAGGGCCCCCAAGAGATGTTGGCCGTCTTCGACGGAGAGTTGAACAGGATGGTTCCCATAGATGACGTCCTATATCCAAGGCGCTCCGGCCTGGACGTCGCCTTCATTCCAAACGCCTTGGATCGTCCGAAAAAAGATTTCTTCCCTGTCCTATCGCCTGACCTCATCATCATGGGCCTGGACGTTTACAGCGTCGGCTTCTTTGTAATGGGTGCGACGCCCGCTCCAGCCTACTTCAAGGGCAACATCGTCAATTTTGCCCAGTCCGGCGTTTACACGGGCGGGAAGCCGGGATCTACGGGGATGTCCCTATCCTACGCCGTCATCGAAGGGCTGTCCGGCAGTCCGGTTATCACTTACCACAACGGACCGAAGGTCGTGGGCCTCTGCCACGGTAGCCTTCAATCCCGAATCGCCGCCGCCGAGATTCTCGAGTATCGGGATGATTAACGCGAGCTAAGGGAAACGGTAACGAGGATTGTGGAATTAGGACAGGCGCACCATGCAACTCAATTGATCGAGTTCCTGGAGGAGGTCGGAGCTCAAGGATATGTTGTGTCGTCTGAGCGTGTCCCAGGAGTCTTCGAATGACGACCTACTCGTCACGGGATACAGAAGGAGAGTCCCAAAGAAGCGTGACCTGTGCCCCGAATACTGGTCACACGAAGGTGTCGACAACCTAGCCTCATGGACAGGGGACGCACGGGGAAGTCGTAGGTGGCGCAGCTGAAAACCTGATCTATCTCGACACTATGAGTTGGTGAAGGCGACGTACGAGCGGATGCGGAAGATGGATTAGGGCGTCATGCGTAGGGGATTCAAGACGGAGGCTAAGGCGATCGCGCGTGAGGTGCGTGACGAGATGTCTCTCGCCCCTACATCATGTCTCGACCCGTGGCGCCTGGCCGAGCATCTCTGCATCCCGGTGATCCCAATGTCCAGTTTCATAGCGGCAGAGCCGGAGGCCGTGCGCTTCTACCAAAATGAGGGGGAGGCGATGTTTTCTGGAGTCACGGTATTCAGAGGAACTCGCCGAACGGTCGTGTTCAACGACGCTCATGCACCGGGACGCCAGTCGAACGACATCGTCCATGAGCTGGGTCACGGCCTGCTGGGCCATTCGCCTACGGCCGCGATGGACGAATTCGGGTGCCGTCTCTGGGATCAGGAGATGGAGGATGAGGCGCACTGGCTCAGCAGCGCGCTGCTGGTTCCGGAGGAGGCCGCGCTCCTGATCGTTCGACGAGGTTGGTTACCGGAAAGAGCGGCAGGCAAGTATGGCGTATCACGCAGGATGATCCAATGGCGCGTCAACGCGACAGCGGCGCGGAAGCGAGTGCAGCGGATGCGTGCAAAGCGCGCAAATCAAGCGGTCGTCGATGAGCGCTGGAGTTAAGCCGTCAGTCATGATGGGCCGTAGTCGGCGGGTGCGAGTCCACCGTACCGGCTTGTGCTTCCGTCTCGCCGTCGCCCCCTCTTCGCCATCGCCCCCTCTTCGCCATCGCCGCAAATTAGATTCTTCCTGGATCAGTGCTCGCGTGACAGGTGCGACTAACATAGGAGACGTTATTCGGTTCGGGGTTGATTGGTACCGCCCTATTGGCCCCCAGGAGAATTTCATGCCATCTGAGAACGGACCTATCTGTTTATCCGTGATCAACATGAAAGGCGGCGTCGGTAAGACGACCATAGCGGTGTTGCTGGCACGCTTTGCCGCATCGAGTTGTGGGATGCGGGTCCTAGCTGTCGACTTAGACCCACAGGCCAATATGTCACAGGCTCTTCTGGGAGAACGAAGTTATCGGCGGTTCTTGGACAGCCAAGAGCCTTCAATCGCCGAGGTCTTTGATGGATATCGGCCTCCGACGTCCGATTCGCCTTCAGCGACTGTGCTGAGCGGCTCGGCTGTGGTGCGCTCAACCAACTTATCTAATCTGAGGGTTTTACCCTCGCGATTTGACTTTTCCGACCGATTGATTTCGGCTGTCAAACCTGATCCGCGGTGTCTGGCGCGGCTCATTGCCGATCTTTTTCAGGACGAAGACCTCGTTATCATCGACTGCGCGCCGACGGAGTCCATATTCACCAAGGCTGCGTATCACGCGTCGCGCTACATTCTCGTTCCTGTCCGACCCGAATTCTTCGCAACAATCGGATTCCCGTTGCTGGATGATTCCCTAGACGTTTTCAGGAGGAGCAACAGAGGACATCGGATTGACGTGATCGGAATCGTTGTAAATGACGCCACTTATCGTGGCAACAACGCGGGTGGGCCCGAGAGACAGACGGCGATGGCGGAAATTAGGGAGGAGGCAGCGAACAACGGATGGCATATCTTCAGTAATGAAATCACTTACTCGCGTGGATTTCCGAAATTGATGCGAGGCGACTTGAGCTATCCAGGTAATTCTCAGTATGTGATGAACAGATTCGCGGGCGAGTTCTTCGGACGGCCTGAGTTCGGGGCCTTGGGTCTTGGCAGGGGCCGGTGAGGGAGGTGTCTTATGAATCGTCGAGGTGATCTAAGAGAAACGCTGCTCTCGATGGTTCGGCGACATGGTTTGGAGCAAGTTGAAAAGCAATTGAAAGAGATTGGACTGTCGGAACATTGTGTGACCAGTCCCGCTCATAGAATGGGACCTACTGATCGGCGCCCAGTGAAGCATTCCCGCCGGCGAAGACCAAAGCCTACCGCTTCGCAGTATGTCGCCAAGATGGAACTTTCACCCGAAAAGGGTGCATCGGTGTCTGAGCTGGCCGGGAGATTCGAGGCCAAATGCTTCCTGCCTACCCTTGGTGACATCGCCGCCTTTTGCCAGAGCTATGACATTGATCAGCCTGCCTCTAAATCGCGTGCAAACGCTGTGCCGAGGGTTTTCAAGCTGCTTGCGTCGCTTGAGGTGGTCGAGATTCATAGAATCATCGAGCATGGATTGTTTTCGGGCCCGTCCCGTCTAGGACCGATCGCGGACGCAATCCGACGTAATGGCAGGGCTACGGCTACCGCGAAGGCACGGAATTCTCCGGCTGGTCTGTCATGATTCCTGTGACATCGCCGGAAGCCGTTTCCGACTGGATTTACCCGTCTCAGAAGACCCAAGATGAGTGTTGCGGTCCGGATGTCATCTCGTAGTCGTTCGTTCCATATGATCGTCGATGACGCCAGAAGTTGAAGCACTCGCCGTCTCAAGTTGGAGTGGCAGATTTGGTCGTCCAGCTTGATAAACGCACGGGCGCGGAGACTAGCAACCATTACCAAACACTACCTCTGCTGGCAAAAAAGGTTTGGTAGTGGATGGTAGTCAAAATCTGAGTGGAATCGGGGCGGTTCGAACGCCGTTCTGGCCTTCGGGGAGGCGCGCGAGCGGCGTCAGATCCGAGCCGCAAGCCTCACGTTCACAAGTCCTGTGGATATGCCAAAGTGCGCCCCGTGGCGCGCGTGCGGGCCGAACTCGATGCAACGCGACCCATGTTCGTCTAACGTCTGTATCTCGCCATGTGGGGCGACAGTGGCGAAGCGGGCGGCAATCAGGGTGATGCCGGCAGTGAGGCTCTGGATGCGGAGCGACGACCTTCCTCTTATATAGAAAGTAAGCATTCGAAAAGCCCCACCCGAGAGTCATGGTACCGAGCCTTACTGTGGAGCTTCGGTAGCCCTGCAGCTCGACATAATCCGCAAACAGGACACCGGCGGAGAGGACCGCGAGCGATTGGGCGACACCGTTCGACGGGCTTACGGAGTCTCCTCCGTGAAGGATCTAGCTGGGGAAATGGGGAAACTGGAACTGAAAGAGACCTGTCGCCGCTGTGGGAACTGGAGACGGGCGGAGGAGAGCGGGACCTAGCTCAGGCGGGGATAACGCGGGAGAGATTGTAGCCGTGACTCGCAGCGATGCCCGTGCGAGCCTCACCTACTCGCGGGAAGCGGTAGTCGATAACGACGCGGACCTGCTTGCGGCCGCGGTCGGTGAGCGTGGTGTGGACCGTGATCCTGCGCACGAGCAGCTGAACGATCTCCCGTCGCTCAGAGTCTGAGAGGTCGTCGGCAAGCCGCTCACGGAACTCCGCCAGCACATCGTCGGAGACGGCGTCGTCAAGATCGCCATCCTCGGGTTCTAAACCGGCCAGCCGGTCATCGAGGGTCTTGAGTTCCTGTTCCACGTCTGCGGCGATGGCGTCGAACTCGTCGTCGGAGAGCTTGGCGCGGGTGTAGAGGTCGATAGCGCGCTTGCGGCGAAGCTGTGCGGCATCGCGGGCGTCGATGAGCGAGGCGCGCTCGGCTTCCGCGACGGCGCGGGACTCGATGTCATTGGACTCCGCGAGGAGCTCATCGACGAGGACTTGGGGATCGAGGAGGAAGCGGGATACATCCGACCAGACCGCGGCCTCCAACTTCTCACCCTTGATAGAGGCGCCGAAGCACTTGCCAGCGAACTGGCCGCGATGGGCCATGGAACCGTTGCAGCGATAGCGAGGCCCCCTGGTCCAGGTGCCGCAGAAGGAGAGGCCGCAGACGCCGCAGCGGATGAGCGAGCGGAGCAGATAGGCATGGCGAGAGTTGCGGGGCAAGGCGCGGTTGCGCTTGAGGGTAGCGATGGCGGCGTTCCAGACGTCATCGGAGACTAGCGGGGAAACGGAAGCGGAAATCACCTCACGACCGTTGGGCTTCGTGGACCTGCGGCCGTACTGGAGGATGCCCCTGTAGACGGGATTGACGACGAGGTTGCGGATATGACCGGAGCGCCAGAGGCCCTGGGTGCGACGGCCTCGAACGCCGCGACCATCGCGGCGATAGGAGGTAGGGATGCCGAGGGAGTTGAACTCGGTTGCGATACGCGGACAAGTCCAGCCGTCCGAGGCCAGGTGGTTATAGATGCGCCTTACGACGTCGGCGGCGGAGAGGTGTTCCCACATGAGAGAGTCGTCCGGGACGAGGCGGCGGCAACCTCGATCGCCTGAGACCGAGTAGCCGAGAGGGACGATGCCGCCGGTATAGCGGCCTTCGCTTGCTGCGCGGTTCATGCCCTCGGCGGAACGTTCGAGGAACTTGCGTCGCTCGTTGGCGGCGATGACCGCGTGGATATCGAAGTAGAAGGGATCGTCGATGTTCTCGTCCGTAGCGCGGAGCGAGATGCCGATGGACTCAAACACCCTCCAGATGCGGAGGAGCTCGAAGGCGTCACGGCCCAGACGATCGGAGCGGACCACCCAGACTTGGGAGAAGCGGCCAACACGCGCATCACGCGCAAGCGCGCGGCCAGCCGGCCGGTCTTCGAAAGGGATGGTACCCGAGACGCCGTCATCCTCGTAATGCTTGAAGACCAAAACATCCGGCTCGGAACCCAGACGGCGGGACAGGGCGGCGCGTTGATTGAGGACCGTATGGCGGTCACGCTGCTCATCGGAAGAGACGCGGGCGTAGGTGGCGATGTGACGAATGGGATCGGGCAAGACGACCTCCAGCGGGATGGGGAGCGGAGCGGGATGTATGAACGCTCCGAAGGCGCGGGAAGGTCAAGGCGGGCGAGCCGCCAAGAAGCGCGGATCTTTTGGGAATGACTGTGTCCCGGACGCGCCGGGAGGTCGAATCGTGAGGGGCTAGCTAACTCCGATAACGGTTGCGACGCCATGCCAGGCGGCGTCGCGCTCACCTTCGAGCCTGCGGAGGTAGGTGGTGGTGACGGCGAGCGAGCTGTGGTCGAGGAACTGGCTTACGGACTCGACCGACTCGCCGACGTCACGGCGGAGCTTGGCGGCGGTGTGGCGGAGGACATGGACGCCGGAAGGAGGGAGGCCGGCCTTTCTGAGGTAGGTGCGGAAGCGGCTGTAGAAGGTGGCGCTGGAAACGCCGGAAGGCCCTGCGCCGGCCTGCCAGAGCGACTCGGAAGGATGCATTTGGGAGAGGTCCTTGCCGACATCACCAAGAGATCGGCGTATCGCGGCCAAAGCGGGGCTGGGGAGTTCACGACGGCCGCGAACACCGCCCTTGCCGAGGTAGCGATAGAAGGCGACGGATTCGTCGAAGGCGATATCGCCGGCGGTGAGGTTGACGACCTCCGATCTGCGTCTGCCGGTGAGGACGAGCGTGAGGACGATGGCGAGGTCGCGTCTGCCCTTGACGGTATCGGGGATGACCTGGAGGAGTTGCTGCATCTGGGATGCGGAGAGGCCGCTTGGTGCGCCGGGACGAGGCTTGGGGCGCTCGACGGGGTCGCAGGGATTGGCCTTAAGCAGATCGAGCCTGATGAGGAACTTGAAGAAGGAAGAGATACAGGAGAGACGAGCGCCGACGGTTACTGGGGAAGGTTCACGACCGGAGAGGCCGATGCCATGGGCGAACGAGAAGACGTCTCGGGAAGTGACCTGATCGGGAGACTTATGGAGGCTACCGAAGAAGTGACGGAGGGTGCGGTAGTAGGAGTCCGGGGTGCGGTTGGAGCCGGAGCGGCGCTGCTTCTCGGCGAGGAAGGCGTAGAGAGAGCCTTGCCAGCCCGTGTTGGTACCAGAGAAGACGGTCGGCAGGGTGGTTTGAGCGGTGGACATGGCGGACTCCTTGGTTAGGAACGTCCGCATGACATTTGCTCTGGTTTGCAGATATAGCAAGCACTATGTGTGAATAGTCTCGGTCAGCGCTACGGCGAAGTTGCGCAGTGTTCTCCTGAGCGAGTTCTCCGCTGCAGCGTACTGGCGGCCGGTGTTCCCATGGCTATCCAACTCCGTGGCGATCCCACGGATGCACAGGCCACGGGCAGAGTGGAGCGTGCCGCCGGGACCTTCCAGGACCGGCTGGTAACTGAGCTTCGACTTGCGGGCGCAACCACCATCGAGGAGGCCGACGGCGTGCTGACAGACTTCCATGCCCGCTTCAACGAACGCTTCGGCGTTGCGGCACAGCACCCTGACGTGGCGTAACGCCCGTCGGTGTCGCGTGTTTGCCTGGATACTGTGCTCTGCTTCAGTCGCAGCGTGGCCAGGGCAACACGGTGCAGTACTGTTGGCGTACGCTTCAGTTGCTGTCGGCCATGGATCGACCCAGCTGTGCAGGAGCGGTGGTTGAGGTGCTGGAAGGTTTGGACGGTCAACTGAGGGGGCTGCACAGGGGACGGATCATCCCCAGCCAGGAGGTGCCACTCCGTTCGGGCATACTGCGAAGCTTTAATGCCTCTTGATCACGCGAGTCGGTCCCAAATCTCGATCTCCACGGTCTGGTGCGGCCCGTGGGCGCGGACCCTGGCAGCACTCAACGCTGAGATGGACGCTGGCGACTCTGACGATGCCGCCGCCGAAAACGACGCTGGCCAGAGTTCGCAACATCGTACCCGTGTCTCCCAGGAAGCCCTGCCGCGTCAGACGGCAACGTGGAACGCTGTTCACAAGGCGAAGCGCAGGGGGCTGTCGATTCGTGGCGTCGCCCGGCAGCTGGGGACCATCGGGATACGGCGAAGAAGTACATGGGTGTCGAGAGTCTGGTGCTGATGCGTTCTCGGGGCGAATCGGAGTGATCTGATACCATCGCGCAATGTATGGGTGACATGTCTACTGGCCATGTAAGCGGACACTTCTGCCGGCCATCCACACGGGACACTCTCGGCGACGTGGTATCGAGCTGGGAAGCGACCAAACTAGTCGAGACGGGCGTCGCTCAGGTAGATGCTGAGATGCCGGATACGATGAAGACAGGCGATGCCTGACCACAGCACCTTTGCGAACCTGATCTGGCAGATCGCCGACCTGCTGCGCGGACCGTATCGGCCACCGCAATATGAGCGCGTCATGCTTCCTATGACCGTGCTGCGACGCTTCGACTGCGTGCTCTCGTCGACGAAGGCCAAGGTCCAAGCGGAGTATGAGAAGCGCAAGGAGAAGCTCGAAGGCGACGCTCTGGACTTGCGCCTGAATCGAGTCGCGGGCCAGCGCTTCCACAACCGCTCGGGGCTCGATTTTGAGCGGCTGAAAGGCGACCCTGACAACATCGACAAGCATCTGGTCAGCTACATCGCGGGTTTCTCGAAGAACGTGCGCGACATCTTCGAGTTCTTCGAGTTCGAGAACGAGATCGAGAGGATGCGCGAGTCGAACATCCTCTACTTAGTTGTCTCCCAGTTCGCCGGGGTGAACCTGCACCCGGAGACTGTGCCGAACGAGCAAATGGGGCTCATCTTCGAGAACTTGATCCGCCGCTTCAACGAACTGGCCAACGAGACCGCCGGCGACCACTTCACGCCCCGCGACATCATCCGCCTGATGGTGAGCATCCTGTTCATCGAAGACGACGAGCTGCTCGCTACTCCCGGCGCTGTGCGCAAGCTGCTCGACCCCGCTTGCGGCACCGGCGGGATGCTCGCGGAGGCGCAGAACTACCTGCGCGAACACCACGGTGCGGCACGGCTCTTCGTCTACGGTCAAGACTACAACCGCCGCGCCTTCGCTACCGCCGCGTCCGACATGCTGATTAAGCAGGTAGACCACAACGGCACGGGGACCAACGTCGGGCACGGCGACAGCCTGACTGAGGATCAATTCGTGGGCGAGACCTTCGATTACTTCCTTACCAATCCGCCCTTTGGCGTGGATTGGAAGAAGCAACAGAGGGCGATCCGCCAAGAGTACGACCAGCACGGTTTAGACGGCCGCTTCGGCGCCGGGCTGCCGCGCGTGAACGACGGCTCGCTGCTGTTCCTGCAGCACATGTGGGACAAGCGCGAGCCGGTTCAGCTGCGGCAACGCAAGCACGGCTCCCGCCTAGCCATCGTTTTTAGCGGCTCGCCGCTGTTCACTGGTGGTGCCGGCTCCGGCGAGAGCAACATTCGGCGGTGGCTGATTGAGAACGACTGGCTCGAGGCCGTCGTCGCCCTGCCGGAGCAAATGTTCTACAACACCGGCATCGGCACCTACCTGTGGATCGTAACCAACCGCAAGGAGGCGCGGCGTAAGGGCAAGGTCCAGCTCGTCGACGTCCGAGCCGTGTGGAGCGCCGGCGGCACCGCCGAGAACAAGCGCAGCCTCGGCGACAAGCGTCGCCACCTCGCCGCCGCACAGATTGACGAGATAGTGCGTCTCTACGGCCGCTTTGCGGACGGCGACCGTTCGAAGATCTTCGACAACGCCGACTTCGGCTTCACGCGCGTTACCGTGGAGCGGCCGCTGCGCCTGCGCTACCAAATGACTATCGATGACAAGGCCCGCTTCCTCGATGCGTATCCGCACCTGCTCGACAACGTACAAGCCATCGACACGGCGATGGGGCGAGACCCGATGCGGGACTGGAACGCGGTGTGGGCGCGCATCGAGGCCGTGCTGCGCGAGAACGCGTCGCGTTGGAAGGCGACCGAGCGGAGCCTCTTTCGCAGCGTCTTCACGCGGAAAGATTCAGAGGCCGAGCCCGTCTCCAAAGGCGGCAGCGACGGTGTCTATGAACCCGACCCGGCACTCCGCGACTTCGAGAATGTGCCCCTCAAGGACGATGTGGATGCCTACTTCGAGCGCGAGGTTCGCCCTCACGTGCCAGACGCATGGATGGATCGGAACAAGGACAAGATCGGCTACGAGATCAACTTCAACCGCCACTTCTACAAGTACACGCCGCCGCGGCCTCTGGAAGCAATCGACGCGGAACTGAAGCAGGCGGAGGCCGAGGTCGCGCGGCTGATGCGGGCGGTGGTGGAATGACTACGAACACGGCCGCCAGAGGTGATTGGGCGAATGTGCGCTTCCGCTATCTGGCCGACGTCCAGAAGGGTTGCTTACCATCTCGCGAGACTGATTCGCTTCGGGACGGTGAATGCGTACCCTATCTGACTATGGAGTACTTGCGTGGAGAGGGTGGTGAGCCAACTCTCGTTCCCATTAGTGGCAAGTTACTCATGGCCTCCAACGGATCCACTTTGCTCCTATGGGACGGAGCCAATGCCGGTGAGTTCTTGCGTGCTAAGCGAGGCGTCGTTTCCTCTACCTCGGCATTGGTCACTCCGAGGTCTATAAACCCTTCTTACTTCTATTGGGCATGCAAGGGCCAAGAAGATCGACTTCGCGTGCAAACTGTCGGAATGGGAATTCCTCACGTAAACGGAGAGGCACTCGCAGACATTCGCATTGGCGTGCCTCCTCCTCCGCAGCAACGCGCAATCGCCGACTACCTCGACCGCGAGACTGCGCGGCTGGACGCGCTGATAGCGGCCAAGGAGCGCGTGCTCGGTCTGGTAGCCGAGAAGCGCCAGGCGTTAATAACGCACGCTGTCACGCGAGGCCTTGACCCGGACGTCCCACTCCGAGACTCCGGCGTGCCGTGGCTCGGCCGAGTCCCGGCACATTGGGACACTGAACGTGCAAGATGGCTTTTCGTGGAGCGTAACGAACGCTCCGATACCGGAGCTGAGGAACTCCTGACTGTATCCCACCTTACCGGTGTGACTTCTCGTTCAGAGAAAGATGTAAACATGTTCGAGGCGGCAACGAAGATGGGGTACAAGCTATGTGTCGCCGGCGATCTCGTGGTCAACACGCTTTGGGCATGGATGGGTGCGATGGGTGTGTCCCCAGTGGACGGGATCGTCAGCCCGGCGTACAACGTCTATGTACCCGGGACCCGTCTTGAGCCAAGTTACATTGACGCCTTGGTGCGTTTGCCCGTCTTCGCCCAAGAAGTTACACGATACTCCAAGGGCGTATGGTCGTCCCGATTGCGACTCTATCCGGAAGGGCTGTTCCAAGTCTCACTTCCTGTGCCACCGCTATGCGAGCAGAAGGAGATTATCGCTCAGATCAGACGTGAAACCAGCCATTTGGATCGCCTGCGGATAGCGACAGAGAGGAGCATAACTCTTCTAAAGGAACGCCGCCCTGCCCTCATTGCCGCTGCTGTAACGGGTCAAGCCGACGTAGGGAGGACAGCCTGAAGGTCAATTCCCTCAAACTCACCAATCTTCGTTCGATCATTTCCGCCGAGTTTCGATTTCAGTGCGGCTTCAATCTGATCGTCGGCGTAAACGGCGTCGGAAAGTCCAGCGTCTTGGATGCGCTGAGCGTGTGCCTCTCAGCGTACGTTAATGGGGCGAACGGACTGCGCGGCCGAGCGCGCAGGTTTTCCTCCAGTGACATTCGTGGCGGAACGAGCGCGCTGAGCGTGGAATGCGGCTCACGGATCGGCTCTATAGATCACCGTTACGTGATCCACAGACCGCGCGAGACCAGTGCGCCACAACAGCAAAAGGCTGGTGTGCCACGCAAACAGATGCATGAAACGCCTGCCAAGTCGTCATTCTTGGGGCAGCCGCCGCGGATAGCTACAGGCAGGGAGCAGGAAGGTCGGCCGCTCGCGGTACTGTTCTCCACTAACCGGGCCGTCCCATCAGGGCGGGCACCGAGCAAGCGCGTGGCTAGCGGCGGCACGGACGCTGCATTCGGAGATGCGTTGGTCAATCGGGAGTTGCGCCTCGGCGAAATCGCGGCCTGGATGCGTGCACAGGAGTCCATAGGGTCTGAACGCGCCTCGGCGGCCACGACGCTGATGGCCTTGGAGGATACGGTTCGCCAGTTTCTTGAGGGGTACAGTGACTTGCGAGTTGACGACAGCGGACAGGAACTTCTGATCGGCCGGAAAGGCAGCAGCGTGGCGGTGTCACATATGTCCGATGGCGAGCGCGGTGCTCTTGCGCTGGTGCTTGATCTGACCCGCCGTCTCGTCCAGGCCAACCCCGAGATGGACAATCCGGTCGTCGAAGCGGAAGCCGTGGTGCTGATCGACGAGATTGACTTGCACCTACATCCCGCATGGCAGCGGCGGATCGTTGACAACCTTACGGCGACGTTTCCGCGCTGCCAGTTCATTGCCACGACACACTCGCCGCAGGTCATCGGCGAGGTCGAGCACGACCGCATCCACATCATGACCGATGCAGAGGTCTCTTCGCCCACCCACTCGTTTGGCGTGGATTCGAGCCGGGTGCTTGAGGAGATCATGGATGCTGAGCCGCGGACAAGAAAAGCCCAAGACTTGCTCTCGCAGGTGTCTGGCGAAATCGGCAAACAGCGTTACAAGCAAAGTCAAGCGCTGCTGAGCAGACTCGTTGACGTGCTGGGTGAGTCCGATCCCGAGGTGACTCGAATTCAGACCCTCCTGGATTTCTTGGAGAACTGAGAATGAGGTCGATCGCGAAGGGGTGCGAGCCTAGGAGCTTGGCGCAACATCGACAGTCATCACACAGCGACTTTGACAACTTCCAGGCCAAGGATCACCTGCGCCAGAGGCTTGTGACCGAGCAGCGCGATCTCTGCTGCTACTGCATGGGCCGCATACGTCCTCTGCCAGGGTCGATGAAAATCGAGCACTGGCGGAGCCAAGCCAACCATCCCGACGAGCAGTTGAGCTACAGAAATCTTCTCGGTGCCTGCCTCGGTGGGGAAGGACAGCCGGGTCGCAAGCAGCACTGCGACACTCGGAAGGGAAACGGGACACTGCGGTGGAACCCTGCCGATCCGGCACATCAGATCGAAACCCGCGTCCGATATGAACTGGATGGCTCAATTCACGGAGATGAGGTCAAATTCGATAGCCAACTCAACGACGTGCTGAATCTCAATCTCCCATTGCTCAAGCAAGTGCGCAAGAACATCCTCGATGCGGTTCTGGAATGGTGGAGATATGAAAGGGATCGGCTCAGGGGCCGCGTGCCGCGCGCCCGCCTCCTTCGGAAGCGCAATGAATGCGTTGCCGACGATAGACAACTCGGACCCTACTGCCAGGTCGCCGTATGGTGGCTGGATCAGCGGATACGGAGGATGCCTAGGTGAGTGAGGCTCGACACGCCGAGAAGGCCTTCGAGACTGTCATGGAAGAGCACCTGCTGGCGAATGGCTACGTAGCCGTTGACGGAAACGGCTACGACCGCGAGCGAGCGATCTTCCCGGAATCGGTGCTCGGCTTTATCCGCGACACCCAGCCGCAAGAGTGGAAACGGCTCGAAGGCCTGCTCGGCGCGAGAACCGGTGAGCAGGTACTCGGCGACTTGTGCAAGTGGATGGGAGAGCACGGCGTGCTCTCCACGTTGCGACACGGCTTCAAATGCTACGGGCGTACCCTGCGCGTGGCGTACTTCAAGGCGGCGCACGAACTGAATCCGGAGCTCGAGGCCCGTTACGCCGCGAACCGCCTGGGCGTTACCCGCCAACTCCGTTATTCTCCCCGCTGCGAGAATTCCCTCGACGTCGCTGTGAGCCTGAACGGTATCCCCGTGGTGACGGCCGAACTCAAGAACCCGCTTACGGGACAGCGGGTCGAAGATGCTCAGCGGCAGTATCAGCAGTCCCGCGACCCGCGCGAACCGATCTTCGAGTTCAAGAGTCGCACCTTAGTACACTTCGCCGCGGACACCGAGTCCGTGCTGATGACCACCCGCCTGGCCGGCAAGGCAACGCGCTTCCTTCCTTTCGACAAGGGCTACCAGGGCGCGTCGGGCAACCCACCCGATCCTGCTGGACGAACCTACCGCACGGCCTACTTGTGGGAGGAAATGCTGCAACGGGACAGCCTGCTCGACATACTTGCGCGCTTCATTCACTTGCAGATCGACGAGAAACGGGACGAGCGGGCCAGGCTGGTCAAGGCGGAGTCCATGATCTTTCCTCGCTACCACCAGCTCGACGCGGTGCGGAGGCTGGCGGACGCTGCGCGTCGCGATGGAATCGGACACAACTACCTGGTGGAACATTCCGCCGGCAGTGGCAAAAGCAATACTATCGGCTGGCTCACTCATCGGCTCGCGTCGCTGCACGACGCCGCCAACAGGCGCGTGTTCGACAGCGTGATCGTAGTTACTGATCGAGTCGTGCTCGATCAGCAGCTCCAGGACACGATCTATCAGTTCGAGCACAAGCTCGGCGTCGTCCAGCGGATCGACCACTCCTCGCGGCAACTCGCCGAAGCCCTTGAAATCGCCGTACCGGTGATCGTCACCACCTTGCAGAAGTTTCCGTTCGTGTCGCAGCAGTTGCTCAAAATGGCCGAAGAACGGGGTGGCCCCAGCACTGGCACGCTTCCCACCCGGCGCTACGCGGTCGTGATCGACGAGGCGCATAGCTCCCAGGGCGGCGAGGCGGCCGCTGATCTCAAGGAAGTGCTCGGCGGAGAGCAACTCCGGGAAGAGGCTAGGAAGCGTGCCGCCCACGAAGATCGGGCCGGCATGGAGGAGCTCTTCCGCAGCATGGCCAAGCGCGGCCGGCAGGCGAACCTGAGCTTCTTCGCCTTCACTGCGACGCCCAAGCACAAGACGCTCGCCGTGTTCGGACGCCAGGGAAAGCCCGCGCACCGATACACCATGCGTCAGGCCATCGAGGAAGACTTCATCCTCGACGTGCTCAAGCACTACACCACATACGCGACCTATTTCCGGCTGCTCAAGGCGTGCGACAACGATCCCAACGTCGAGCGTAAGAAGGGCGCGCGGGCGCTCGCCAGGTTTATGCAACTGCATCCGCACAACATCGCGCAGAAAACTGAGGTGATAGTCGAGCATTTCCAGGCCGTCACCCGGCACAAGATCGGCGGCCGGGCGAAGGCCATGGTCGTAACGGGCTCGCGCCTCGAAGCGGTTCGCTACAAGCAGAGCTTCGACCGCTACATTGGGGAGAAGGGCTATGCCATCAAGTCGTTGGTGGCGTTCTCCGGCGTCGTGGAAGACGAGAAAGCACCCGGCGTCACCTACACAGAGCCGGGCATGAACCAAGGGATCTCAGAGAAGGAACTTCCGGAGAAATTTGCGACACCTGAGTATCAGGTTCTGCTTGTCGCCGAGAAGTATCAGACCGGGTTCGACCAGCCGCTATTACACACGATGTACGTTGACAAGCGGCTCGCCGGCATTCAGGCAGTGCAGACTCTGTCCCGCCTGAACCGCGTGCATCCGCGCAAGGAAGACACCTTCATTCTCGACTTCGTCAACCAACGGGAGGAGATACAGGAGGCGTTCAAGACTTACTATGAAGGCGTCGAGATGGGCGAAGAAGTGGACCCCGCGCGCATGTACGCCGTGAAGGGCGAGATCGACGCATCGGGCATCTACTTCGAAGCGGAATGTGAGCGCTTTTGCGCGGTCTACTTCAAGCCAAAGCCCAAGCAGAGTCTGTCGGACCACCAAGCCATGAACGCGGCGCTTGATCCGGCGGTGGAGCGCTTCACCATCTACCGGGATGAGGACGAGGAGGAAGGGGAGAATTGGCGAGGCAAGATGCAGGCATTCTTGAACCTCTATGGATTCCTGAGCCAGATCATTCCCTACCAGGACTCTGACCTAGAGCGGCTTTATGTGTTCCTGCGCCATCTGGCGCCTAAGCTGCCACGCCGCCGCGGCGATCCCACCTATCGGTTCGACGACGAGGTACAGCTTGAGTACTACCGCCTGCAGAAGATCAGTGAGGGCTCCATCTCGCTTCACGAAGGCGAGGCGCGGCCGCTCGACGGCCCCAGCGAGGTCGGCAGCGGCATGGCGCGTTCTGATCAAACTTCTTTGTCGCAACTCATCGACGCCTTGAACGAGCGCTTCGGCACCGACTTCAACCAAGCGGACCAACTCTTCTTCGATCAGATCGTCGAGGCGGCGGTGGCTGACGAGGGCGTGCAGCAGGCGGCTGCAGTCAACCCAGGTGACAAGTTCGATCTGGTGTTTAAATCGCTGCTCGAAGACCTTTTTGCCGAGCGCATGGACCAAAATGAGGACCTTTTCGTGCGGTTCATGAACGACCGAGCCTTCCAGATTGTCGTGACGGAATGGATGTCGTCCGAAGCGTATCGACGCCTACGGAGGGACCCGCGCGAGGACGCCCTTCAAACAGCGCCCCTGCCTACACCCGCCCGCAGCTTCTCGCCCCAACGCCAGAAGAGCGTTACGTGACCTGCGTCCCGCAAGGCTCCGGGCCTGTTTCCCTCTGATCTTCCCCACGAAATCCGGTCCGGGATAAACAAAGGTGCTCTGGGCCCGAATGCAAATCGTAGTCTCATGGCCGAAGAATACGATCAAGTAGCACGCTGGACCGAACCAACGAGCATTGAAGGGGCCGATCTGCCCCTAAGGGCGAGCGTGCTGCGCGGGCGGCATTGGCGCATGGCAGAGTTACAGCGCCACGGGCGATCGGACGGAACTGGTTGAGCTGGTGATCTTGCCGCCCGCTAGCACCGCTTCTTCGGAGCCTGCCGAAGAGTGGACCGCAAGACTATTCCGGGCCTTTGAGGTTCACCGTGCGCGCTTCGATTGCATCCGATCCGCACTAAGCAGACATAGTGCGCGGCCTCGCGTTGGGATCGGCGCAGTACCCGTCGACCAAACTACTGACAATGGCGACCTTGAGTCTCTCTGTACGCTCGTCGCCACTCTGCTCAACACACAGGTCCATGGTTCCTAGCCGACCAGCTCCTCACAACGAGCAGCGAAATTCTCTTGAACTAACTCCGGGAGCGTCCCGTTCATGTGTGCGCGGTGGATCTTGTCGAACAGCTTTCCAAGCTCGGTTCCTGGGACTATAGAATTGCCGATCACGCCCCAGACTTCCGATGTAGTCTGGTGCATAAACAGGAAGTCATTGACGCAATCCTGCGGTGTTTCCCAAAGAGTACTGCTGCTGACATAGATATCGCGAGACAGAAGCTCATACACGATGAGTGTGGCCAGGACTGGCAAGCTCTCGGTTTGAAGGTCTTCTCGGAAGACAGTGGTGGACGATTGCCGAGACGTATAAAAGGACGAAGCTACATCCCCAAACGTGAACCTGACGTAGGAGTGTATGCCCAAAAGGAAAGAAACACTCGGAGGGATGTCAGCGCTCGCCAACAGATCGAGCGCTTCTTGCAATCTGGGGTCATGCTCGGGCTTCGTGTCAACAACAAGGTCCGTGATATCAACGTCAGTGGTTGGCGTGGCGGCAGATGTGGCGGTTGATGCAAGAGTCGACACTTCCTCTGGAGGGACCTCGATCCGAGGCAGATCAAGAGCGCCGAGTAGGAGGATTGCATACAGCGATCCGACCAACCCGACGCTTGTCCAACCTAGTACTTGCTTGACTTTCCCCGCCGGCGCTACCTCCATTTCCTCGAGCTCTTCGGTACGCCACAGCCATATCAGTAGACCAGTTGGGAAACAAAGACCGACCAAAGACGCTAGGAAGCTTGTCGCGAATCCTTCGAGTTGGCTAGCAAGCCATCCTGTCATATCGAAGGGATTGAGAGATATCCAGGCGGCAACATTTATGGCGCCTATGTTCATCCAAAGCAGCAGATAGAATGCGAATGGGCTGAGCAAGGCGATCCAGAACCATCGGAACATACTGCGTCGCTTCTTCTTGGCGACGAACAGCGCTGCGACCGCAGGAACGAAAGTCAGAATGGTTCCAAGTACGGTAAGCCCAAGCATAGATGCCCTCTCGCGAGGTGAGATCTGACTGGTGTCTAAGCAAGCGCTCTACAAGCACAAGAGGGCGCAAAAGCCACATCTCGCAGCGAACCGGTAGAGTTGCTGAGGCGACGAGAGTATATCTAGTCGATACTGGGGAGTCGAAGCTAGTCCTTCAGGGGCGGATGGTCCTTGTTGTCTTCCCACCGCCGGTTGAACACGCGGCGGTATTGGCCTTCGTTGTCGGATTAGCCAAATAGCATCTCCACCCCCTGCGGAGTCGCGCTGACTTGTGTCGATCTTCAGATTGTCACTCGGAGATGGTAGTAGTAGATCTGGGTGAGATAGCCAACGAGATAACTGAGTGGTCCAACAGCACGGAGAAGGGGGTTATCTACCAGGCGCGATTCGTCGCCCATCGGCACGAACCGTCGATCATACAAGTCGAACTGTGCCCATTTAAAGCGACGAGTAAAGACAAAGACTTACGACAGCTTGAAGAGATCATTCTCGCGTATAACCACTGGGCGAAGCATCTATACAATCTCGGAAGTGACCCAAGCGTCTTTGCTCTTAATCAAGATATTTTCGCGTGCGCGAAGGCAATAGACGCAACTCCAAGTTTCACGGGTTACTTCAGTAGCGAACTAACAAGGGCCAAGCGCTCACGAATCACTCCTGGAATCAAGTGGCAAACAACCTTGAAAAGAAAACGCAACGGTGAGCTATACGTGCGTACGAAGATACCCTGGCGCGGTAACCCGAAAATCATGGCTCCGGCGTCAGTCTTGGCGCTGTTTGATCACCTAATGAATTCCCTGGGTGACGTGTGGCGGCCACTGTTCCTTGTAGGCGTGGGAGCGATGCACAACTACTACGCAACGCAGGGGCATACAAGAATTCACCAAACTGCCGAAGGGCCGCTTATTGGAATGCAAGCCGTTTTTTCGGCAGTAGCCGACTGGCTGTATAAGTTCCGGGAAAAGAGCAGCAGTTGAATGCCACGCACGCCGTGTCCCGAAACGCCAGCGAATACGCGTGACAGAGCCATACTTTCGGCGATGTTCACGTCGGGTAACGGCGTGGATGAGTAAACACTTGGGCAATCTCCATGCCGACGGAGATGTGATTGGCCGCCCTCCTCGCGATGTTTCGGACCGCCAGCATGAGCTAGCCGAAGAGTTGGGGGGCGACGTATCCGATTGCAGGTCCTCGTGGGTTGCATTCGTCAGGATTCAGGAGGCGATACAGCTTGCGAATTTTGCCGCGGTCAGGCGGATGGAACTCAGGCCCGGCGACAGAGTCATCCAGTCAGTCGACCTCTCCCCGCCCTTGACAAGCCCGACGGACCTTCGAGCTGGATGAATTGGGTGGCCAGCTGAAGTGCTGGAAGTGGTCACGCTCCGTTCCCGGCAAACTCCAGGAATTGTCCAAGCAGATGCGCTGGGGCGCGCTCGATCGCCAACAACTCATGGTCGGATGAGGTTACCTCCTAAAGGATGTGCGAGATCCGACCTGACTATAAATGCGCTCATGCGGCGCTGCGGTTGCATTGCTCCCGATACCTGTCCCGAACGTCTGATTCGAGTGTTCCGCCGAGCCAGTCCCGATATAGGAAGTAGCGGCTCCATTCGTAATCCGTCCGCGGCGTCGGCGGGCCAAAAGATGCCCATATGCTAGCCGCTGCCTTTGCTGCATCGGTTTCGTTTTGAAAACACCCCTCCCGGGTTTGCGGATAGCGGTTCGCATACCTGGCAGCTACGCTCATGCGCCAGCGTTGTAGCCAGCGCCTCCAGCCGCTCCCCGCGCAGGTCGGAATTCACTGTGATCGTGTTATTCGCCGGACTATAGCGAGCGAGAGCGGAAGAAGGGAGCGTGCCGAAGACGATCTCGGTTGCCCTTGCTTCTGGCTTTTCAAGAAGCTCGGTCCACAGCGACGCCAAGTGTTCCCCTGAGGTAAGAAGGTCCAACGCCGCCTGCAAAGTCGGATCGCGGCGGGGCGGAGCGGTAACCGTGAAGTTGAAGGATGCGTACGGACCGTCGCCGCGAGCATTAAAGGCATTGACGGCGAACGTGTGCTCACCGATGGTCAGGTCATACAGCGTGATATCGAAGGCGCCGCCCGAAGATGCCAGGGTTCCGCCCCGGACAGTAGCTCCCGTGACGCTCCAGCGGTAACCCTGCAAGGGCAACCCGCCGCCATCGGCTGGAGGGGCGGCGCGCACCCGAACGTCGTCGCTGCGAGTGACTGGGTCCAGTGGCTGAATGGCTAGGTTGCGCGGAGCGGTCGGTAAGCCGCCAGCCGGGGTGGGTTCGGGAGGGGGCGCGGTTGGCGATGGCGCCGACACTGGGACCGCCCATGCGAAGGCAGCTTGCACATCGGCGCGGTGGTCGGCTCTACAGTTCGCTTCCGCCTGATCGCCATAGGCGCGCTCGTAGATGCCCACGTTGCCGGGACGATTTAGATGAGCTTCGACGATGTCGTTCAGACCTACGCAAGCCGTGGGCCAGCCGCCCGGCGCTGGCTCGCTTGACGGCGCGGAAGCTATTGCAGGTAGTGCCCATGCGAAGGCAGACTGCACGTCAGCGCGGTGATCGTTCTGGCAATGCGCCTCAGCCTGATCGCCGTAGGCGCGCTGATAGATGCCTACGTTGCCGGGGCGATCCAGGTGAGCCTCGACGATATCGTTGAGTTCGAGGCAGGTTGTCGGCCAGCCGCCCGGCGCTGCCGCCGAAGCGCCCGATACCGCTATCGCCAGCGTCAGTGAAGCTGCGATCCACGCCGAAACCAGCAGGCCCAAGAGAGGCGACAGACGCGACCGCAGCAGATAAGTCATGGCCGCAAAACTCTCCCCGATCCTATCGCGGCCAACTTGCAGCCTGAACATCACGAGTTCTCCCATAACGTCCTGTGGTTGCGGCCGTCGGCGACCCTAGCTAACACCAGCGGATGGCGAGCGCCAGCGGCCATCCTGCCTGCTGAGCCTATTCCGCCGCTCCCCGGATACCATACCAAGCGATACAAACCAAGGGAGCCGGGCGCGAGTTCGGGGCCGGGTCAGGAGGAGCTTCTTGTGAGCGGAGGTCCTGCGAGATTCCATGAAGAATTCTTCATCGACCGGATCAACGAAGCGGCTAGGTCTCACGGGCATCGGGGATTGAGCGACGCCGAGAAGAGATTCGTAATCGCGCCAGCTTTTGCATCCGAGGACGCATATTTGGAAGCATTCGGGACAGGAGACGACGCTGCCGAACGGTTCAGGCGTTTCAGCGAACTCTGTATGGCACTACTCGACTATAGCTATCAGGACATGATCGGCGTTGATGTTGCTCCCGTAGTGCGGGCGGATGGAACTCCGCTAACTGAGGATCAACGACGGAGAAGAAAACTGATCGAGGATGATTTCCTTGAGAGATACGGCCGACGGTCGCTCTCACAACGCGATATCAGCGACGCGGTAGATTGGTGGAAGGAAAATAATCGTGGCCTTTACAGCACTTCAAACTCGATGTTGTCGGGTCTAGTGCAGAATTGGTATTTGGAAAAGGGGCGGCCGTCGGCAGATGGCAATTCAGGCCGGGACCTTGAAGTCGCCGCAGCTAAGAGTGCAATCAAGCAGGGCTGCGGGCTTGGTGCAATCCTTGCCTTGCCCATGTATTTGGCTGCGATTCCATTCGCTTGTCAGCGCCTCGTTCGATCTCGAAATCAGGGCGGAATCAAGCGATGGCGCAAGCACTGACGCAATTCTCCGAGGGCAGGCCACTGGGATGTAGGGGAACCTCTTCATGGATCGCTCTCTTCGCTTTCACATTCCGCGAAACTTACATCCCAGCTGGACCAGTTCTCGCGGGGCAGACCACATCTGGACTGGCTTCGCAGGCAGGATGGCCGCCGGTGGTCTGTAGCCCACCGAATCATCAGATCGGACGCGATTGTCGGTCTGCGCCTCCCGTCGGGGCAGCACCCGCGCCCGTCGCAGCGTGCGGAAGCTCTTGGTTCAAGAGTTTGTCACGCAGCTTGCCGTTGAAGCTCTCTATATGACCGTTCTCCATGGCGAGCCAGGCTCCGACTGAGCTGGCCGTCAACTCCGGGCCTTTGTCCGAGGGGGGCGGGCACGCGCTCGACCACGATCAACTCATAGGGTCGAGTTGGGTCTCAATCAATTCGTGAGCTGCGCGGCTATCCACTGCGTCATGCGTTCCCGTCGTCTACGGCTGGTCCGCCTTTTGAACTGGATGAGGTCCGGCGGAGGGGATTGGGACCAGCCGGCGAAGATCGGGAGTCGAGTGTAGCCGTGACTTGCAGCGCCATCCCAGCTTTTCGCTAGCCTCTAATCTAGACGGGCAAGCGGGGAATGGACCACAGATTACATCTCTGTCGTCAGCTTGCAATCGCATATAAAGGTGCGATAATGGGGCAATGACCAGCCGCGAGTTCATCAGACGAGCTAGGGCCTATGCTCGCAGGACGGGACAAGCATTCCGTTTCGATCCGACTCACGGCAAGGGCAGTCACGGCAGAGTCTACGTGGGCGCCCGGTTCACGACGGTCAAGCGCGGCGAGTTGTCAAAGGGGATGTTGGCCGCGATGCTGCGTCAGTTGAACATAGACCGGAGGGAGTTCTGAGCCATGATCTACGCATATCCGTGTCAACTGACCCCCGATCAAGATGGAAGCTTGGTGGCCACGTTCCCCGACGTGCCAGAGGCCGTTACCGGCGGAAGAGACCGTTCCGAGGCCTTGGCGATGGCAGAGGACGCGTTAGCTACGGCGTTGGCGGGATACGTCCATGAGAAGTGGGACATCCCGTCTCCCAGTGAGGCGAACGAAGGCCAGGTAGCGGTGCCGGTGCCCACCGTGGTCGCCGCGAAACTCGCCCTATATTCGGCTATGCGGGCGCAGCGCATCACGAAGGTGGAGCTTGCGGACAGGCTGGGCGTGAGCGAGTCCGCCGTGCGCAAGCTGACCAACCCGGACCACCGCTCCCACATGAGTCAGGTGCAGAAGGCGCTGCGGGCGGTGGGACGCAGCCTGAAGGTCGAGGTGATCGCCGCCTGAACGAATCGACGCTTCGATTCTCACAGGCACGCGCGATAGTGCGAGAAGTGACCGGGGCATTGTGTCCTTCATAGGGTTCCGACCGAAGAACACCGCTGCGCACGGTGTGTCTGGTCGGCCGTTGGCCTGGCACTAAACTCAACCGAAGGTTGGCGGCACGGGCCGCATCGGTGCTCAGTGCACGCCGGTTCCAGGATTAGCCTGGACTGACCACCAGACGCGTCGGCGTTTCGCACCTGCCCAGCATCTCTCCGAGCGCCTCCGCCTCCGCTGCGGTCACGCTCAGGCCCCACGCCTGCTTGATCCTGATCCAGTCCCGGGCGTATTCGCACCAGTAGGATTCGTCGGTCGGTCGCCATTCTTCTGGCCCTCTCGCGCCCTTGGACCGGTTAGCGCTCGCCGTGACTGCAATCAAATGGTCGGCGTCGTCGAGGCTGTTGTAGTAGGCGCGCTTACGCTCCTCCGCCCACGTCCACCCGCCAGATTTGTGCGCGTTAGCGAGGGGGACCAGGTGATCGATGTACAGAGCGCCCTGCTCATTCACCGTCGTACCCGTGAACGCTCCAAACCACTCGCCGGATGCGACGCTGCATTGCCGCTCGGTTCTGTAGGTCACCGGTACAAGACTCTCGGCTATGAGGACCTCTTGTCGCGTGTCCTGGCAGTCGCCGTCGGCATCGCTCCAGCGCCCCCACTCGTCGCGATCGTATGCCGGTCGGTCTGCCGGGACCCCCGCCTCGATGACCGTCAGCTCGATAACCACTGGAGCTGGTGGCGTCTCGTCCCCGATCGCCCAGGCGAAGACGGAGCGCACGTCGTTCCGGTGGTCGTTCTGGCAGGCGGCCTCGGCCTGGTCGCCGAACGTGTTTTGATAAATGCCAACGTTGTGGGGATTGCCGAGATGCTCTTCGACGATGTCGTTGAGATCGACGCAGGTGGTCGGCCACTGGTCGGCGCTGTGGTCCTCGTGAGCGGCGGCGGTTCCGACTACGGCCCAGAGGACACCGGCGATCACGATCGCGGAGATGAATCGTTTGAAGTGCGCTAAGCGAATGATCTCAGATCCCGGTCCTGCGCCTGTTCGACAAACCCGAATAGCATAGGCGACCAGCCCGCGAACTCCCCCCGGGGGGGCTATGATCTCGAGCGGATCAAGGAGCGCGTCGTGCAAGCCAGCAACCGCATCGCCCCCGCACTCGTCCGCGACGCCCGGTTCGACGCCCTCACCTCCGTCAGTGAAGGGGACACCGTCAGGAAGCTCGTCGGAGGAACTGAACGAGTTCTTCTCGCAAAAGCGAGACTTACCGCCGATTCATCAGTGGGGAGGTTCTTGCTCTACCGCAGAACCGACATCGAACCACCAAACCGTTACGGCTGGACTAGGATTCGCGGAGCAGGTCAAGCTAATCTGCGACTATTCCTACGTCCCCCGCTATGGCGTCTACGAGGATCAGGAATCTCAATCCGAATCGAGAACAGTCCAGGCTCATCATTCGTTTCCTTACGTTCACCATATTGTGCTTCGTCAACCGCGACGCGCATCCCACCAGTAATCCTTGTAGCTTTGTCAAGCGCTCCCTCGATCAACGCCAACTCCTTCAGCATCCTAATCCTTCCAGAGTGACTATCGAATCTATCGGCTCGCTCTAAGAAGTAGCGATGAATCAGAAAGTTACGCTGTTCAAGCGCTGTTTCTAGAGTCTCCCAGACCCACTCGTCACTGATCGTTACGCGTTTCTTCAATTCTCCGATCAGCTGCCCGATAGTCTGCTTACGTCTTACCGCCCGCCTGTGAGCATTACTTGCCCCGTCCAGCAGACCGGCCAGAGGGGAAGCCTGTCCCGCAAGGCTGTCAAGCGAGCGAATCAATTCATCTAGAGTTGCTTCTAGAATCTGACCGTGTTGGGCAGCCGAGCCGAAGCAGGCAAAAACTGCATTGAGTTGCCCCTCTTTGCTCTCGAGCATCTTGAGGGACTCACTGGTGTATTCACACTGCAAGTCTTCAACCGGATCATCCATCCCAAGCATCCCTTCAACGTTGCAGTAATTCACCTAAGAATCATGCAACGAAGAGTCTCAGCATATCGGAATTCTACGGATCGATCCCGTTCATAGCTAGGTCGAGCCTCCGACCGGCGTGAGGACGGGTTAGCCGAGTGCCCGCCCATGGGGGCACGGACCAGATTCCCAGCAGAGCTAGCCAATAGTATGGATAGTAATGCCGACTGGCATTTTGGCTGGCCACTAGCGGGACAATTTTGCTGAACGCCGACACGGGTCAAATGTAACGGGCTTGGAAGAAGCACGTGCGTCCCCTGATTATCGTAAGCACCGTGCTTCTCCTCGCAAGTTGCGGTACAAGCAACGGGAGCGAGGAGAGGTTCCGAAGAGCAATACCCAACGTAAGTACCTTACGAGAGTGCGAGCTGGATTGCGCAGTCCGATACCGCGATCGAACCCATGATTACCGCTACGGCAACTGTCTCCGCATTTGCGACTTCGTTTATGGCCCAGACTAGCTGCCATGACCTGCCGCCGACGTAGGCGCCACTTGCTGTACTAGTCGCTCGAGTGTCGGGACAGAGCGACGCGTAGGATGGTGACGGAAGACAGCCGTCTGTTGCCCAGATGTTGGTTTTGTCATATGGCTCGGCAATCAGCCCGGAACTGCGCACTATGAGTTGATCGTGGTCGAGCGCGCGCCCCAACCACTTTCCGCTCGGACAAGAGCCCGGAGTTCACGGCCAATTCAGTCCGAGCCTGGCTCGCCGCGGGAGAACGGCCATGTAGAGAGCTGCAACGGCAAGCTCCGCGACGAAGTCTCGGACCGGGAGATCTTCCACGCGCTGCGCGAGGCGCGGGTGCTGCCCCGACAGGACCGGCAGACCGACAACCGCATCCGACCTGATACTTCGGTGGCCTACAGACCGCGGGCGGACATCCTGCCTGCGCAGCCTATCCCGATGCTCGTGGGAATAACATACCGCGTGGTTCAAGCCTTGGGGCCAGGTCAGCTGAGAGGAGGATGTTGGACACATGCCGAATGGAGGATCAGACTGCTGCGGCGCCTGCTGGTTCAACCGCTCCAACAACGGCCAACGTGGGTCCGTCAACTTCAAGCCTGACATCCCTAGTTTCTGGGAGATCCGCCACCTCCCCATACCGAATCCCTTCTACACCTACTGCGCCAACCACCCGCACCACCGGCCCAACCGCGACCCCATACCCATCGGGCCGGTGTACGTTCATGGCAACTCCGATGTACGAGAGTTCTGGCAGCCGTCGCCAGACACAGAGGAGATCCGCCAGCACTTGCTCGATCTCGTGAGGGCGCCGGAGGAGCACACAGACGGCTACCCCTTCTACTCACCGCCTCCACACGCGAGGGCAATCGAGCAGTTGGTGGACTTTCGGCGACCAGCGGGTCGTCGAGGCGTTGGAGAACCTCGTCCAGCGGGACGAAGTGAAGGAAGCTCGTCCCGACATCCTCGAGCTGATCAAAACCGTGCGTCAAAGACTGGCCCCGTGACGGAACTGCGGTGGTATTCGCCGGGCACTTGCGGCGCACCGTCATAGGCGGGCGCTCGGCTACGGCGTGTACCGGGATCTCTTCATGGACCGCTCTCCTCTCTCTCGCATTCCACGAATCTTAGATCCCAGCTGGGCCAGTTTTCGGGGAGCAGACCACTATTTCAATTGCCGCGCGGGACCTATACGGTTGAAGCCGACTGGCGCGGGGCGACCGGACCTGTCTCGATCATCCTGAGAGGGATCGCGGATAACCGCTGCTTGCTGCTGGTCAATACGGACGAAACACGCGGCTTTGAGTCCCGCTCCTGTCAACATAACGGGCAAGATATCCACGCCAAGATCAACGCCTCTAAAAATACGGACTGGTCAATCAGATTCCAGCCGGGCTAAGGAAGTTCTC
Organism: Chloroflexota bacterium; assembly: GCA_965263025.1. Classification (GTDB taxonomy): domain Bacteria; phylum Chloroflexota; class UBA11872; order UBA11872; family VXNJ01; genus JAPOVO01. The sequence continues at coordinate 3,296,496 of OZ253578.1, forward strand.
GCTTCGTAAGCGTACGGCAGCGCGGAGCGCCGCTCCGTCGTCATACGGCGACTCCGGGCCGGACTCCGGGTAAACAGCCGCCCGGCGGCCGTAGCCCCGGATACGACGATCTACGGTATTGAGACTGAGACGATCTCCCAAACCGCCACGGCAAGTCCGCCGAGTAATCCTGCGAGGAATAGAAACAGCGCGGTCCAGAAAATCATCGTCCGAACGATACGGAGCCGCCGCGCTTTGGCCGGTGAAGGATCGTGGATATCCGATGGCATGTCCGGCTACCAGCCTAAATAGTTGGCTGGACCGAGAATCAAGCCGCCTATGCTGGCCGCCGCGACGACAACCATGAGCCAGAAGTTACGACCTGCCTGCCGTGCTTGGCGGCTCTGTTCGGTCTCCATTCTCTTAATTGAGTTCACTGTGTCCCAATGCTCCTTACAGCTAAGGGCCGGAATCCACGTCTCAAACTCTCTACATTCCCGGTCCGCCCGATGAGACCTGTTAGAGAATGTTCGGACCTGTCTTCAACAGGATAATCCGCTAAAGCAAGGATCATCACGTGCTTGACGGCCGGCAACGATCCTCAGACTGCCGAATACCCGTTGATTTTCTACGTGCTGAAGAAACCCGCAATCAGCGCAACGTACCGGCATAGCCTTAAGCGAAAGCTCCCGGCCCGACACCTTCCCGTTTGAGCTTTGCGAGGAACGCGGCCTGCGAGTCCCGTCCCTTCATAGACCTGTTATTGGGCTAACCATCGCCAATCTATTGCCCATGCTCCTGTAGCCTGGATTTCAAGATAAAACGTTCCGCTCGATGGTCACCCTCCCACCGACCATCTCACTGATATGCTCGGACAACCTCCCCTTAGCCCCTTTTCGAAAGGGCAGAAACAGGTTGAACGCAAATGCCTGTGAACTAAGAATGTGGGTAGCGTACTCGTGGAGCCTCACGGAGTCGGCGCGCACGGACTTCTCCGCAAGCACTCGGTAATCGGGGTAGATTCCGTCGGTCCACTTGGCCCAAGCGCGAGGGCAGCTGCCAGCTCCGTGACACCACGACTCCATGTGCGCTCGAAGGGACTTCGCGAATGGTAGTGGCTCGTGCCGGTTCGTGTCGTCGGTCATGGTTTCTCGTACACCTTCTATGTCAACATCGAAGGCGAGCAAGTGGGTGAGCATATTTCCAACGTAGTTGTGAACGTTCGCGTCCCAGGGAAGCTCTCCTCTTACTTCTTGCGCCTCGAAGAAGACCTCAACGATTTCCTCTTCAGACTGCGCTCGGGCGAACGCTCCCCAAAGCGCATAAAGCCTGTTATTGAGGGACATCTCCTCGTCGGTAGGGCGAACCTCAGCTTCAGAGATGAGGGCGTCCAGTTCATCGTCAGGGAGACTTCCCTCCTCCCAATATCCTCTCGCGAGAATGGAGTTAATGTTGAAAGGAGGATAGAGGACACCGTCGGCAAGAACCCTGGCTTTCTCTGGGTCCTCGGATCGAGAATCGACGAGAAGGTAATCGTCTCCGCCTCGAACGGCGATCACTTTGTAATCACTCATCCTAGAAAGTCTAGCTCGGAGTGACCTGACCCGAGGCTTGTGCCCCCATCTATGTCAGTCCTTCCAGCATCTGGATCGGCTCGGCAGGAAGGCTGGCTGCTCGCGCCGGTGCCCTCCAGCCGAAGCGATCTAGGCGATCTACTCCAAGTGTCGATGTGCCTGCATTGCCTGGTCAGCGGGTATCCGACTCCCCCGCTATGTCTGCTTAGTGCGGGTCGAAGGTCTACCCCCGCGCGTACCGGGAATCTTGCCACCGTAGGATTAAAAGCGGGCTAACGTCCTCCACTAGGCTGGACGAAATCAGGAACTTTCGCCCTGAGATTCGACTTTACGCTATAGCCACGGACATCCAGCACGCATCCCGGCGACAATCCAAGTGGGCGGTGCCGACCGGGACCGGGGCACTGTGCGTCTCTGCCCCGTCGCAACGCTTGCTGGTACTGCGGATACCTCTAAAGAGGCCAGAGTGTGTAAGCTCCGGCCACTAGTCTATGTGCGACTGAGGTGTGCCTTTGCAGATCAATTATCAACGACTTGTGTCCGCTTGCGCGGACGACGCCTTCGATGACGGTATTCGGATCGATGCGAAGCTTCAGCCTCTGTCGGGACCAGGCGGCCCGGTCAAGCCGGCGGTGTACGAGGGTGGCAACTACCAGTTGGACGACCGTTGGGAATCTCCCGACGATGCGGAGCCCACGCGCGTCATCGTGATCGACAACGTTCCCTCTCAAGCCAACCGCCTAGAGCACGCCCTGTGGCGAGACCGTAAGTCGAGCTCGATACCGGAGTTCATCCTCGATCTGTCGGATCTGAACGGCTTGCCGGCGCATTTGCCCCGGTTCCTGTCGAGCCTCGAGTTCCCGCATCGGAATGCGGACGCGTACCTTCGAGACGCGACGCTGGAAGGCAAGCGCTTTATCGCGACCCCATTGGGGCAGGCCATTTTCGGCGCCACTGCGCAGGAGTGCGGACCGCTGATGTCATGGTTTCCGCAGGCGCTCTTGTACGGATTCTGGCAATCCCATCTGGGCAAGAAGCGCCAAAACAGCAAGCATGCCCGCGCCTGGGTATCGGAGATCATCGGATGGCGGCCTGCGTCGACGGAGACCAGAGTCTTTGGGTTGAAGGGTGATCCCCTGAACCTGAACACGGATGATGTGGTGACCTCGAACCCGAATGATCGAACCAGGTGGGACATCGGCCAGGCTGAGAGGGTGGAGGGTGGCAAGAAGGACAAGCTCTCCGAAATCGGTCACGGTCAGGTCCCGTTCATGGGGAGCGACGCGGCGGCGGCGGCCGTCTCGTTTCAGTGTGTAACCCAGCGGGTGACCGTGTCCTTCGCCCAACTCCGGCGTGTCAGTCTCGGGCGCAAAGCGTCGCCAGAAGCGGACGCTGCCGCTCGGGCTCTCTTGGTAGCGCTCGGGCTCCACGCCCACCAGCTCGCCTTCGGGCGCGCGTTCGCGCTGCGCTCAGGCGCCGACCTACGGCCGAGCGCCACTGCGATGACTTGGCTCGGCGGTTCCGGTGACGAGGCATGCGACATCGCCGGTGCCGAGGCGACGCACTCCCTTCTGGCGGGCGCTCGGAAGCACGCCGAGTCGGTTGGCGTGCCGCTCAATGGCTGGGGGCAGGACCCGGTGATGCTGCGACCTGGGGATGCCCTCACCAAGGCAATCTGCTCGACTTGGCCTGAGCTAGAGGACTGATGCTTTCGATCTCCGTTGAGCTGCTCCACGGGACGTTTCGCGGAGATCCGCACGGCAGCGCAAACACGGGCGGCCTAAGCCTCGGCGAGTGGCCACCGTCGCCCGCGCGCCTCTTCGCGGCTTTCGTGGCGGCCGACGGAACCGGAAAGGCGTGCCGAGTAACCGACGGCGCGGAGCTGGACTGGTTCGAGCGCTTGCCGCCGCCGGTGATTCATGCCGACCCAAACCCCTCGCATCAGCCTCTTTTGCCGCGGTACGTCGTTCAGCACGGAGGCAGCGCCGCGAAGGGATCTCACCACGAGTACGTTGGCCGTTCGGGAGCGCTCAGCCGCGCCGGTGTGCGAGTCGCTCCGCGCTCTCCCCACATCGTCTATTCGTGGGAGGGGCAGACTCCAAAGGATGCGATCCTCGCCGCGCTTCGGCTGCGGGCCGCGCGAGTGGGCTACCTCGGCACCTCGGATTCGCCGGTGCGCATCCGCGTTATGACGGGGACGCTCCCGTCCGCGGCGGCAGCCTGCGCATTCGTTCCCGACCTTGAAGGCGACCTGGTGATCAACGTGACCCAGCCGGGCGACGTCGTTCGCTGGGATCGCCTGTACGCGGCGTGGACCGCGCGGGGCGCTTCGACGAGCCGGTCCCAGTTCCCGGCGCTGATGCATCCGGCTACGTACGACGCACGCCTCCCAGAAAGACCGCGGGACCGCGGTGAGGTTGTAGTGTGGCTGCGCCTTGGGGCGGCGGTCTCCGGACGCCGGGTCTCGGCGGTGACGGCGCTATTCAAGCAGGCCGTCCTCAGCCGGCACGAGCGCCTGTACGGTACGCCGCCGGCGGTTCTACACGGCCATGGCTTCTGCGGGACGGGCTACGAGATCGCCCGTTACCTGGCCCTTCCAGACGTTGGCTATCCGCGGTCGCGGGGACGCATCCACGGTCTGGCCCTGTGGTTGCCTCCGGGGTGTGACTCGATGGCACACCGGACAGCTCGTGACGCGGCGGTCGCGATCCAGAGGCTCAGCGGCCGCGGGATCGATGTGGCGGTCGCTCCGCACGACGACGAAGCGCGTCCCGTCGCCGCCTGTCCAGAGCGGTGGCTGCAGCCTTCCCGCAGCTGGGGAACGGCGGTCCCGGCGATCCACGAACGGCGGCGGCCGCTCGATCTGGCGGAAGTCGGACGTTGGTGCCGGCACGCGGGGCTCCCGGATCCTGTCGACTTCCGGTCGGCGCGCGCGCCACTGGTCCACGGCGCCCCCGACCTCGCCCCCGTGGAGGTGAACCGACCAGGCAGGCCAGCGCTTCCCTACTCCCATGTCGAGCTGTGGTTCGATCATGCGATTCCAGGGCCGGTCGTGATTGGCGCCGGACGGCAGCGCGGGTTCGGGCTCTGCGTACCGCTCGACGGTGCGGCTTGGCGAGCGGACAGTCCACGAGCGGAACGATGAGGGCTCCCCCGCCGACCTTCGCCGACTTCTACTGTGCAATCCACAGGCGCCCGCCCTTTCCGTGGCAGGCGCGGCTGGCCCAGCAGGTCGCCGAGACGGACCAGTGGCCCGTGGAGGTTGGCGTCCCGACCGGGCTGGGAAAGACCGCGTGCCTGGACGTCGCGGTGTGGTGGCTGGCGACGCAGGCGCATCGGGCGCCAGAGCAGCGGACGGCGCCGACCCGCATCTGGTGGGTCGTCAACCGGCGCCTGCTGGTGGATTCGACTGCAGAACATGCCGAGCACCTTGCGCGGGTGCTCGAGACGCCCGACGCCCCCGACCTGTCGGGGCGGGGCAGCGAAGTGGCCACCGAGGTCGCCAAGCGCCTCCGTTGCCTTTCCGCCGACCGCGCCGCGCCACCGCTCGACGTGATCCGGCTGCGCGGGGGCGTCGCGTCGCGGACGCCGAGAGACCCATCACGCCCGACGGTCATCCTGTGCACGTTGCCGATGTACGGCTCCCGGCTCCTGTTTCGCGGCTATGGATCGACGCTGCGCTCCATTGACGCCGCGATGGCGGGGACCGATAGCCTGGTCCTGCTGGACGAGGCGCATCTGGCCCCACACCTGAAGCAGCTGATAGCTGCGCTCCCCAAGTGCGCGCCCGGCGCGCAGGCCATCCTCCCGGAATCACGGTCGACAGCGAGGATCACGGCGCTGACCGCGACCGGCGACGCCTCCGGCGAGCGGTTCGACCTCGACGCGCAGGATGAGGCGAACCCGATCATCCAGCGGCGGCTGCGCGCCGCGAAACCGCTGGAGGTGCGGGCCTTCGAAAAGGGTGACCCCGCCGAGCTTCTCCCGGAAGCGGCGCTCGGCCTTCTAAAGGAGGCCCCACAGCCGTCCGCATGTCTGGTCTTTGCCAATACGCCCAAGACGGCGCGGGAGACGTTCGAGCGCTTGCGGCGGCGGACGACCGATACCGAGGCCGAGATGTTGCTGCTGACCGGGCTCACCCGCGAACGGGAGGCCGAGCGGATGCGGGCGCGCATCCTTGATCTCGACGACGGCATGGCCGCGACTCGCCCTGCCCGGAGTGCCCGCCAGCGACACCTCGTGGTGGTCGCGACGCAGACGCTTGAGGTCGGAGCCGACATCGACGCGGAATACCTCGTCACGGAAGCGTGCGGCGTGCGGGCGCTTACGCAACGGCTCGGCCGATTGAATCGGTTCGGACATCATGACCATGCGCGAGCCGTGTACCTGCATGCGCCGCCTCCCAAGCAGCGCGGAGGCACGGGCGAAACCTGGCCCGTCTACGGCGAGGAACCCGCGCGGGTCATCCAGCGACTGAAGCATGCGGGTGCCGGAGGGACGGGTTGCGTCGTGGACCTGCCGCCTGCGCGAGTGGCTGAGGTCTTGGGAATTCCGGGCGACGATCCCGGACGGGTGCCGGAGGTTCTGCCAGGGATCCTGTGGGAGTGGACGAAGACGACCAATCCACCTGACGGGGAAGCCCCCGTGGAGCCGTACTTCAGCGGCATCGGGGGCGCGGCGTACAGCGTCTCACTCATCTGGCGCGTCCACGTGCCGGAGGAAGGCGATCGACTGTGGCCGCGCGCCGCCGACAGCGAAGCGGTGGATGTTCCGATAGGCGAGATGCGGAAGGCGCTGGAGAACGACGAAGACCTCCGCCGACTGGCGCCTGATGGGGTCACCGTAGAAGCGACCCGGGCCGCGGACCTGCGGCCCGGCGATCAGGTCGTCCTTCCGGCTGACCGGGGCTTGTTGGATCGCTTCGGCTGGAACCCGGCCGCCTCCGAGCGCGTCGTGGACGCCTCCCTGGCCGGGCAGGGATTGCCGCTCGATGGAAAGGCGATCGAGCGGCTGTGCGGCGTCGACGCGGCGCCCCAGCTGGGGATCGCATTGGGAGATGACGAGCATGAGGAGGTCGACCAAGCCGAGCGCGACGAAGCGGTGAGGGCGATCCTGACCAAACTCAAGGAGGCGGAGACACCGCCGGGGTGGGACACGATGGAGTGGACCGAGTTCGTCGAGGCGCTGAACCCAGTTGTCGAGGCGCCACGGCTCGAAGCGCCCCGGTTGAAGATCAAGACGCCGGAGCCCCAACGGCCCGGCAGCGACTTTGGCGCTGACTTCGACGAGCTGTCGCTCAGCCCGGCGAGGGTCGGGCTGGCTGAGCACGGTGAGGCGGTGGGAACACTGGCGCGGGAGATCGCGCGGCGCATCGGTCTGCGTCCCGACCTGGCTGGCGTTGTAGAGCAGGCCGGCGCGCTGCACGACATCGGGAAGGCCGATGCCCGCTTCCAGCGGTGGCTCGACCCCGAGGAGCGGCGCGGCGCGCTGGTGGCCAAGTCCGACACGCCGCGACACCGCTGGGAGGCGACCCGCGCCGCGGCCGGATGGCCCCGGGGCGGCCGCCACGAGGACCTGTCGGCCCGGTTGGCGCGCGCCTGGCTGGAGCGGAACCCCTGCTGGGGCGAGCCGGAGCACCGAGACCTGCTCCTCCACCTGGTGATCAGCCACCACGGCAAGGGTCGGCCACTGGTGCCGCCAGTCCCCGACGGCACCGCCTCGAAGGTGTCCGCGGTGGTGCAGGGCGCGTCGGTCGAAGCGCGGGCGGACTTGGCCCGCGTCGACTGGCGCCAGCCGCGCCGCTTCAGGCGGCTCAACGACCGCTTCGGTCCGTGGGGACTGGCGTTGTTGGAAGCCATCGTGCGTCTGGCCGACCACGCGGTGTCCGACGACGCCGATGTATCGCGGGAGGTGCTGCGGTGACCGAGATGACTTGCCCAGGCTTGCCCGGCTGGTGGGTCAACGCTTGGCTCGCGGCAGTGGGCGCCACCGTGCTGGATGACCGCATCCGGTTGCGCTGGACGACCGATGGCTCGCCTGTGGCGGTGCTCTCGGCCGAGGCTGTCGATCCCGTGGCCGCTCTCGTCGAGTCGTGGCCGAAGAGGGCCTTCCTGTCCGACCTGCCGATTGCCAAGGATTGGCATGGCGCCGCCGCGCTGGAGCGAAAGGTTCCGGTCGAGGCGTTCACGGCGCGCGCCCAAGCCGCCCGGCGCCACAAGCACGCCTGGACTCTCTCTTCAACAATGACCGATCTTTGCGTTAACGAGCATGGCGAGGTTGCCCATGCGCTGTTCGACCCCGCCGGCCCCGGACCCATCAAGTGGCTGCATCACCGGCTGCTGAAGGTCCACAAGCATGTGGACGGCTCGGCGGCGCGACTCTCGGAATCGCTGGCGGGATGGGCTGATCGGGTGAAGGACAATGGACTTGGGTTCGATCAGACGAGACTTGGCTCATTGTCGGACGCTTCCGACAGGTGGGTGGATCCCGTCGTCGAGGTGCTTGCCTTCTTTGGCCTCGCCCTCCTGCCGGTACGAGGCCGAGGAGTTGATAAGCGGCTGGATCGTCGCGCCGACATCGCCGCGCGGCAGAGGGGTTGGCGGCAAGTTTCGGGAAGCGAGGAGCCGCCCGGCTTTCACTGGCCCGCGTGGGGCCAGCCGCTCGACAGCGACGGTATCGACGCGCTCATGGATTCCTGGAACTCTGGACAGAAGGACACCTGGGCTCCGCTCGGTGTCCACGCCGCGTGGCGGACCGTCCAGTTCCAGCGCCGTAGCTCGGCGGACTCGACACGTGCATTCGGCGCCACACGGCTGTGACCCCCGAACCCATCGTACGCATCTCCGCGATCGAGCACTTCACGTACTGCCCGCGACAATGCGCCCTCATCCACTGCGACGGCGTCTGGAGCGACAACGCCCACACCGTCCGGGGCACTCGGGCGCACCGGCGGGTGGATAGCGGGCGGCATCGCCAGGAGCGGGGACGGCACGTGCTGCGGGCGATCCCGCTCTGGTCGGAGGAACTGGGATTGTCTGGCCGCGCCGACGCCGTTGAAGTGGAGGACGGAGCGGTTCGTCCCGTCGAGTACAAGGCCGGCGTACGGCACGGTGCGGCCGCGGACCTTCAACTGTGCGCACAGGCGCTCTGCCTCGAGGAAATGCTTGAGGTGGCGATACCTCATGGGCATGTGTGGTACGGCGGACCGCGACGACGGCTGCAAGTGGACTTTACGGAGGCGCTGCGCCGGGAGGTGCGAGACGTCATCGACCGAATCAGGACTCAGCTGCTGACGGTCGAGTTGCCCGAGGCGCCCAACGATGCCCGATGCAAGGAGTGCCAACTCTTACACCATTGCCTGCCGGAACTATCGAGCGCCCCCCGCAGGGTGAACCGGTACATGGAAAACGTTGTCTTTCGATGCGCTACCTGAGCACCGTCTACGTGCGGAATCACCGCGCTCGCGTGCGGCATCGCCGGGGGGCCTTGGTGGTGTCCTCGCCGGAGGGCAGTCAACGGATTCCGCTTGAAGCGGTCGACGCGCTTGTCGTGATGGGGGGCGCGCAGATCACTACGCAGGCCCTAGATGCGTGCGTGCGACGTGGAGTTCGCGTAGCCGCGCTCCGGATGAGCGGAGCCATTCGGTTCGTCGTCAACGGCCCCACCAGCGGAAATGTGCACCTGCGTACCGCGCAGTTCGACGCGGTTATGGATGATACGCGGTCGTTGGCCGTAGCCAAGGCAGTCACAGCAGCAGAGTCGTCGGCCGGTGGTCGCGAGACGAGAAGAACCCGGTCGAGGCGGAGCGACTCGCCACACGAGCCGAGCAGATCAAGGAGCGCATTGCGCGATTGGCGGCGGCGGACACTGCCGATCACGTCCGAGGTGTCGAGGGAGATGCGGCTCGCATCTACTTCCGCGCACTCGGCCAGGCTGTGTCGTCACGTGAGCTAGAGTTCTCTGGGAGAACGCGCCGGCCGCCCCGGGACCCTGTCAACGCCCTCCTGGGGTTTTGTTACGGCATGCTCGTGACGGAGTGCATCGGCGCCGCGGAAAGCGTCGGCCTCGACTACCAGATGGGCTTCTTCCACCGCCCTCGCGCCGGACGACCGTCACTCGCGCTCGACCTTGCCGAAGAGTTCCGTGCCCTGACTGATCGATTTGTCGTGTCGCTGGTCCGCCGCCGGCAGATCGGTCCAGGCGATTTTGACCATACGCCGGGCGGTGGCGTTTACCTGAGCGACGGCGGCAGAACACGCTTGATCGAGACCTGGGAGACGCACAAGGAGACGGAGATGCACCACCAACTTCTGCGTCGATCGGTCGAGCGGTGGGCGCTGCCCTCGGTCCAGGCAACGCTGCTCGCCCGCCACTTGCGCGGTGACCTTCCGGCGTATCCTCCGTTCGTGCTACCTTGAAGCGATGGACATCCTCGTTACCTATGACATCGCTGACACGCATGGAGCCGGAGGTGTGCGCCTGAAGCGTGTGGCCGAAGTCTGCGAGAAGTACGGCCAGCGGGTGCAATTCTCGGTCTTCGAGTGTCGGCTCTCCGCTACTCGGCTGGCTAGCATGATGGGCGAGGTTGAGGATGTGATCGATCAGCAACTCGACTCGGTGATCGTCTACCGCTTCCCAGGCAGAATTGAAAACGCTACGTTCCGCCTTGGCCGAAGCCAAGAACTACGGAAACTCGGTCAGCCTTGGATACTCTGATGCGGTCCGCGAACCTCCGGTGATTCTGCGCATAAGCGCGGGCGAGGCGACGTTAGGGGCCTCGGGCGGTCCTCAATACGCGTTTCTCATGGGCATTTGCGCCGAAAATGCTGGACAATCTTTCCCAAAAGCGCCATATCGGTAGGATTAGCAGTGTCGCCGGGGTTTAGGCCCCGGCCTTCGTTGAGCGTGATCGAGGCCGAGCACAGGGGGGTGAAGCCCGCAGGTGTCGCCGGGGTTTAGGCCCCGGCCTTCGTTGAGCGACGAAATAGCCCTGGCCCATTACGCCGTCGAACGCCGTGTCGCCGGGGTTTAGGCCCCGGCCTTCGTTGAGCGGGCGACTTTGACGCTGACTGTGCGGAAGGCGCCGACCGTGTCGCCGGGGTTTAGGCCCCGGCCTTCGTTGAGCGAAGGAGAAGTTCGCCGAGATCATGGGGGCCGTCACCGTGTCGCCGGGGTTTAGGCCCCGGCCTTCGTTGAGCGTACACGACCGTCGGCGGCAGCAACATAGTCAGGCCCGGTGTCGCCGGGGTTTAGGCCCCGGCCTTCGTTGAGCGCAGAAGGCCCTGCTCCCACTGCTCGATTTGTTTGGCCGTGTCGCCGGGGTTTAGGCCCCGGCCTTCGTTGAGCGGTTTGAGCTGGCGATACGAACCGACTACATAGAAAACTGGGTGTCGCCGGGGTTTAGGCCCCGGCCTTCGTTGAGCGCTTGAAAACATGGTCGCCGTCTCCGACGTCTTGGTGGTGTCGCCGGGGTTTAGGCCCCGGCCTTCGTTGAGCGTGCCAAAGGCGAGCTTACGTATCGGCCCGTTGCGGTGTGTCGCCGGGGTTTAGGCCCCGGCCTTCGTTGAGCGGGACGGGGTTTGCTACTTTGGACCGGCCTCATATCCCGGCGTGTCGCCGGGGTTTAGGCCCCGGCCTTCGTTGAGCGTCAGAAAAAAGTCACTGCGCCAGGCCCAGTTAGCACCGTGTCGCCGGGGTTTAGGCCCCGGCCTTCGTTGAGCGCTGCTATTGCGACATGACGCTTCAGGGTTTTCCGAGTCGTGTCGCCGGGGTTTAGGCCCCGGCCTTCGTTGAGCGGGCGGGTCCAGGAATACGCCGACGGGCGGTTTGGGCGCGTGTCGCCGGGGTTTAGGCCCCGGCCTTCGTTGAGCGATGCAGATGGCGAGCAATTTCATCGCCGACAAGGTGTGTCGCCGGGGTTTAGGCCCCGGCCTTCGTTGAGCGGGTTTGGGCTATCTCGGTTTCCGACTGCGAGGGGCCGTGTCGCCGGGGTTTAGGCCCCGGCCTTCGTTGAGCGCAGCTCGTAGCGCGCGCCTTCACCCCGAACACTCAGTGGGTGTCGCCGGGGTTTAGGCCCCGGCCTTCGTTGAGCGGAGACGACCCACTCAGAGGCCACGCCGTTTACATCAGCAGATTGGATGTCGGTGGGGTACGCCCATTTGCTGGTGCGCTGTCTCCCCCGAGGGGTTTGTAGGTCTGCCCGTGCTGCGGGGTCGGCACCTGCGCCTACTGTACGGCGTATACGACCGCCCGATTCAACAACTCGTCAGTCGGGCTTCCGTTGAAGATCCGCAGAAAGCCGTTCTCCCACCGCGAGTCGAACTCGATGTAGGCCGTGTTGGCTCCCACCTGATACAGCCAAGCAGTACCACGCTGGTCGTAAACACCAGCTGATTCTCCGAGTGGACAGGTTCGGGAGTGCGCTAGACCGTGGTCAACTCTTGGGGTGTCTGGCGGTGTCAGGCTCCCCTATTCACACATGGGGTCGAGTTGGGTTTCGATGAAGATTCGCTTCGTGGGGCCTTCGAATTCGCCTTCCGCCGCCTTTTTGCGAACAGGTCATACCCACCGTTCTCGTGGGCGGTTGCCGAGGTGTAGACAACCGGCGCTTGTGGCGCCGGCCCGGCGAGTGTTAAAAAGGGCCGCGGCGAACCACACACCGGGGCACGCGTATGCAAATCAGCGACATCCTCGCTCGCGTCGAATACGGAAGTCTCGCCTTGCCAACGTTCCAACGGGGCTATGTATGGAACCGGGAGCAAGTGCGTGGGCTTATGAACTCTTTGTACCGTCGGCACCCAATTGGGAGCCTGTTGGTCTGGATCACAAGAACAGACGGCGTTGAGGTCCGAGGAGATGCGGCTTCCGGTAACGGCACGATTCAGTTGCTGCTAGACGGTCAACAGCGGGTGACGACGCTGTACGGGATCATTCATGGCAAGCCGCCCGCATTCTTCGACGGCAATGCGAAGACTTTCACCGGGCTGCGTTTTAACCTACTAGAAGAGACTTTCGAGTTCTACCAACCAAGTCGGATGCTGGACGATCCCATGTGGATCGACGTCACGGAATTGATACAGCGGGGCATTGGGCCATACGTGAAAAAGCTCAGCGGAATGCCCGATCTATCGATCTCGTTCGACGAAGCCGTCAATCGACTCAACGCGATAGCCACGGTCGGTCGCATTGACCTGCATTTCGACGAGGTCACCGGCGAGGACAAATCCATCGATGTCGTCGTCGATATCTTCAACCGCGTGAACAGCGGTGGCACAAAGCTCTCAAAAGGAGACCTAGCGCTGGCGAAGATCTGCGCCGGCTGGCCCGAGGCGCGTGACGAGATGAAGGGGCGCTTGGGCAAGTGGGAGGGTGCCGGCTTCAACTTCAAGCTTGACTGGCTTCTGCGTTGCATCAACACCATCCTCACCGGCGAGGCTTTGTTCGCGGCGCTGGAGAAGGTAAACGTTGCCCAGTTCAAAGGTGGGCTGGACCGTGCCGAGAAGGCGATCGATAGCCTTCTCAATCTGATCTCATCGCGTCTTGGGCTGGACCACGATCGAGTTCTTGGCAGCCGCTACTCCTTCCCCGTGCTCGCGCGATTTCTGGACGAAAATGGCGGTGATTTCGGGAGCGACGGTGACCAGGGCAAGCTACTCTACTGGTATATCAACACGATGCTTCGGGGGCGTTACTCCGGCTCGACCGAATCCACGTTGAACCAGGACCTTGGGCTGATCGAGAACCGGGAAGACGGACTCGACCGGCTCATCGACCAGTTGCGACAGCAGCGCGGCGATCTAGCCGTCAAACCCGAAGACTTCCTGGGCTGGAGTCGCAGCGCCCGGTTTTACCCGCTGCTCTACATGCTCTCGCGGGTTCAGGGAGCGCGTGATTGGGGTACCGGCATAGAACTCTCTAAGCAAATGCTGGGAGCAATGGGCCAGCTCCACCTCCACCACATCTTTCCGAAGTCGTTGCTCTATAAGGCTGGCCACTCACGCCCCGACGTGAATTCGCTTGCCAATCTGACATTTCTGACTGGCACCACAAACCGAAAGGTGAGCAACCGCGACCCGGCGGAGTACATGCCCGAGTATTTGGCCAAACATGCCGGCGCGGTTGAATCTCATTGGATGCCGGTCGATCCGGAGCTGTGGTCGATCGATCGATACCATGACTTCCTCGCGGCCAGGCGAGAGTTGCTGGCGGCCGCGGCCAACCGGATGCTCGACCGGTTCCTCAGCGGTTCCATAGATACGTCTATAGAGATAGTGGACATAGTCGGCCGCGACGCAGTTCAAGTGCCTGGCGGAGTTGCCAGCGAAGACGAGGAAAAGCTCCTCCAGAAGAGCAACGCGTGGGTGATACGGTGCGGGCTGCCCGCCGGCGAAATGAACTATGAACTGACAGAGCCGGAATCCGGGGAAGCGTTGGCTGTCATAGACCTTGCGTGGCCCGACGGCTTGCAGAGCGGGCTGAGCGACCCGGTGGCCTTGCTTATCGACGAGGACGCCGAGATCGAGCGCATCGTAAACGGAGCAGGTTACCGGTCATTCACGAGCCTCGGCGCCTTCCAGCACTACGTGGCGCTCGAAGTCCTGCCCGGAGAAGTGGCCGCATAGCGGGCGGAGCGCGAACTTCAGCGGTTACGGAGAGAGCCAGGGGCATCCGCGCGGTGCAATGTCCGCTGGGAAGTCTTGCCAATGGAAGTGCCAGCGACGACGTTACAACTCCGAAGATCGGGATAGATTCGGTAGGCCGAATGCCTGCCCGAGTCGGCGGAATGGATTGCCCGGCGGCCTGCCGAAGGAAGCGATCTTTGAGCACAACGTCTGTTCATTGCGACAGGATTTCAAGCAGTGCCTGATCGAGCAGCCTTTTGGCAGCGGCCCCGTCGCCTACGGAGTCGAGGGCCTCGTATCGCGCTTCGCGGAGGATTTCAGCGGCCATGCGCTCGCCGTATTGCACGATGCTCTTTTCAATTCGCTCGATGGCATCCCGTTCGCGGCGAGAGTACGCGGTCTCGCGGTCTTGCGGGAAGCTTCGGTCATAGAAGTAAGCATGCACTGGATCGCCGTTCTCCCATTCCGAATCGAATAGTCCGAGAAGTGAGCGGAGGGCGGTGCGGTAGTCGTGTAGTCGTTCCGCGTACTCGGTAAAGAGAATCTCCTGGCCTCGGAAATGGGAGTCCCTGATACGTTCCACCGCGGCGGCCAGTCCCTCGATCGGAACGATGGCATCCTCGGCGAAGTGCCTCCAGCGGATACGGGCTTCTTCCTCCGTCGAAAACCTGCGATCCAGGGCAGAGGACCGGAGTTCGGCGAATAGTTTTATTCGGGCCGTCTGCAGGCGGCGAGCCGTCTGGTTGTCGTGGACAAACCACATATCGGGATCGGCCGCGGAATTGATCGGCCCGATCCGGCAGCCTGAGAGAGCGGCGTTGGGTCCCCGGCTCTTTACCCAGTTGTTCCAGGAGGGAACGACGAAGCCGTTTTCGGTCGAGGCTTCAAGGCGAGCGCCGACGGTGCCTGCGCGCCACCTCTGGTAGGGAGTGAACTTGACATAATCCCGACCTTTGATGACGCGGCGTCTGCCGCGATAGGACCGGACGCGGTCGGTTGCGGCCTGGCGGGCATCATGCCAGGCCGCGTCGTCGATCGACGAGAATTCCCCCTCGGCGTCGGCTCGAACGAACTCCTTGAAGGCGAGTGGGTGAGAGTCGCCCGATTCCCGCGGAGTCCAGCCGCGGTCTTGGAGGATGACGCCGAGCTCGGCCAGTTCGAGGACGACGATGTCGATCCAGCAGCCTTCGAGGAGCGGCGCGGCGCTGAGGAACGGATGCGGCGAGTCGTGGAGAGAGACGACCTTGCCTGCCTCGACGTCGTTTGACTGGACGAGGCGCGTGAGCGCGCGCTTGACCTTGCGGGAGGCCCTTGCCCGCGACGCGTCGAAATCCTCGTCTCCGACCTTGTCCGGCTGGTTTACCTCGTAGGGCCAATGGACGATGGTCCTGGCATCGCCGAGGGAGTCCCAGGATTGGACTTGGTTAGCGAGTGCGGCGTCGACCGCGGCGGCGGTCTGGGGATCGACCGGATATGGGAAATCGCGGGAGGCGTCGGACAGCTGGCGGTAGAGGAGGATGCGGCGAAAGTCGCTGTAGAGCCAGGCCATGGTGGGCCGAGCCACGCGGAGCCCCAACTCGATACGGTGGTTGAGCTTCAAATACAGGTACGAGAGTAAGAGGACGTCGCGCACGGCCTCGCGGACGTGTCTTTCGATCTCGTCCGACGGCATACCGATCATGGACTTTTCGACGGCGCGACGCGCCTGTCTGGTCATACGATTGAGTGGCGGAGCGGGCGGCTTGAGGCTGGCCAAGTACTCGGCGGTAGAACGAAACCGGGCCATCCTCTGCAGCTCGCGGAGGACGATGTCGGTGGGAGAGAGATCGTCGTCGAGGTTTTCGAGGCGTTTGTTGAGTGAATTCAATTGAGGGAAGGCTCCTTTGGGGGGACGATCTTCGGCAGATCGACATCGAAGGGCGACGACGGTTCGGGCGAGCGGTTCTTAAGGGCGGCTTCGAGGTCGGCGATGCTCTGCGCGAGGTTGCCGGTTTCCATCATTTCGCGAGCCTCGCGCGCGGCCCGGAGTAAGGCGTTGGATCGGCCTATGGAAGGTTCCATGCTGAGGAGGCCGTCGGTGATTATCTTGAGGAGTCGGGAAATGCCGTTGGCCGAGTCGGGCCGGTCGTGGAGGTCATAGGCGCCCTCGATGGTCTTCTCGCGGCGGCGTCTGAGGCCACCGAGTCGCCTGGCCTCGGCGGCCTCCTGCCTGTGATCGGGGTGGTGCCAGAAGCAGAACTGCTCTTCGAGCATGGGAGGGGCGTTGCAGGGTGAGCCGTCCGCCGTCTCGGCGGTGCACGAGCGTTTGCGGGGACCTAGCATTCGGGACCTCCTTGCTTGTCGAATCGGACTTCATCGTTCTGACGAGTAGCCGTGCCGCCGGTAAACGCCTCCCAGCGGGCGACGGCCACGTCGATATAGGCGGGTTCCTGCTCGACCGCGAAGCAGACGCGGCCGGTGCGCTCGGCGGCGATGATCTGGGTGCCCGAGCCCGAGAACGGCTCATAGACGATCTCGCCCGGCTCGGTGTGGTACTCGATGGGGCGTATGAAGAGCTCGACCGGTTTCTGGGTTGGATGGACGCCCATCTGCTCGAAGCGCTGGTCGATGTTCCAGACGGTCGAGACATCGCTGGGCGGCTTGCGTTTCGGCATGTTGCCCTGCACCCAGCCGACGAAGCAGGGCTCGTGCTGCCAGAGGAAGAACGAGTGAGTGAGGACGGCGCGGGCCTTGACCCAGATGACCTGCTGGTGGACTAGGAGACCGGCCTTCGTCCAGGCCTCCTCTACGAGAGCCTGCCGGCGATGGGCGTGCCATTGGTAGACAGGCGAGTGGGAAACCAGGTGTGCCAGACCGGCGGAGATGAACTTGAAGTAGAAGTCCACCGAGGACTCCGGGTCGTGGTAGTCATCCCAGTGCTTGTCGCGATTCGGATCGCCGCGGTTCGACCTGCTGGCTGGATGATTACCGCCCGAATAGTCGACCAGATATGGAGGATCGGTCGCCATCAGCACGGCTTTCTCTGAACCGAACAGTCGCCCCACGGCGCGCACGTCCGTCGAATCGCCGCAGAGCAGCCTGTGGTCGCCCAGGGACCACAGGTCGCCAGGTTGAGCGAGGGGGTTGGCCTGTGCGGCGTTCAGGGCGGCGTCGGGATCGAAGTGCTCGATACGTTCGCGCTTGTCGCGGGCGTCGAGCGACTTGAGGAGCTTGGAAACCTCATCGTCGTCGAAGCCCGACAGCGAGAGATCCACTTCGGGACTGGCATCCAGCTCAGATAGGAGACGAGCAAGCAACTCCTCATCCCAGGTGCCTGAAATGCGGTTGAGAGCGAGGTTGAGCAACCTGGCCTGGTCGCCAGACAGATCCAGAAGGATCACGGGCACGGAGGCTAGGCCGAGGCGACGAGCGGCGAGGGGTCTCTGATGGCCGCCGATAACCGACTTGTCCTCGCGTCTGGCGATGACCGGATCGACGAAGCCGAACTGGCGGATGGAGCGGGTGAGCGAGTCGAGCTCGGCGTCGGAGATGCGTCTGGGGTTGGCGGGATCGGGGCGCAGGTCGTCGATAGGGACGTGGACGACCGAGAGCTTTTGGTCAACGGATTGCATCTGAAAAGGCCTCCATGATTTAGAAACTCCCCGTGATCCGGAAGTCCTCCGATTGGCGTGATTTAACAATCTCATATGGTGGGCGGCGCAAGTGGGGGCGTAGGTGGGGGATTTTGCGGAATTCAGACATTTATGCGGAAAGTTCCCTTTCTTTTGCCCGGAACGATCAGTTCGCCCCACGCGTCGGTACGGCGGAAGACATCGCGCAGCCGTTTCTGTTTAGTCTCAATCATTTCCAGCAGAATGTGTTGGCCTACGTCAGGGGTATCCTGCAAGCGGTTCTCGTCAAGGATGCGAACCACCTGAGCCTGAAGCTCAGTCAGGGAATACCGTCGGCCGCGCAGGTTGACAGAGCGATAGGCCGGAGAGTGGGTGAACAGCCCGGACTGCGACTGGAGATCCCGACTTTGCGTGCCCAGGTCGGCGACCAACGCCGGCAAGTTGGAGAGCGGCCGCCAGTGTTCGGACAGCGCCTGGCTGTTGTCGAGAAGTTGCCTACCCAGTTCCTCCAAGGCGAGCTGGAATCGCCGGCGGCGTTCCGACTCGTCCCACGGCTCGGCGCGTTGCATAATCGGCACGCGCAGGCCCCCCTGCGTGGAATCTCCGACCAAGCAGATCTCGTCGATCCTGAAGTCACGTATGACGCGGCGCTTCTTCTTAAGCACTTTCTACCTCCTCCTGCAGACCTCCGGAGCCGTTGATGGAAACGCCGGTCAGCTCAGCGCTGCGGCGCGTCTCCAGAGTGTCGGCTCTGGGGGGCATGCATATCATCAGACACGTTGCCTCAATACCCTTCCCAATCGGCACTAGTTCGCCGACGCGCTGGCTCGGTGAAAACCGACGCAGGTCAACTCTCGGCCGCTCAGCTACAGAGACCACTGTGCCTCAAGCTCCTCGTCCTGCATTCGAGCCGCATCGATTTGCTGGTCGAGTCTGCGGAGCGTGGTCCCGGCCCAACGACGCACCTTCGGCCGTTTGTGTTGCAGCAATTCGCTCAGCGGCTGCTTGTAGCGCGCGTAATAGGTTGTTGTCGATCCTGTCCACCCGAAATTGTGGATATTGGTGTCGACGGCTTGCAGCACATCGTCGCGCTCTCCGAATTCGTCGAGCAGTCTGACGATGACTGGATGTAGCGAGAGGTTGGCAGGTGCGGCCTCTCCGGAAGTCAGGACGGGCACGTGCTCCGCCACGAAAGCTGGTGCACGATCGGGGTTGGCGTGACACCAGCCAACGAGGGTAGCCTCGGGGAGACTGAGCAGTGCCGGCTCGCCGCCATCCGGCAACGAGTACGAATCGCCGAGGATAAGACCCAGACGCCAGGCTCGCCGCGGGTCTGAGACGATAGCCTGCCCAAGGATCGGCCACGAGACTTCCGGAAAGTCCGAAAGTATCTGGGGGAGCACCGGCTCCAGAAGGAGATCGTGGTCGATTCCTTCGGCCTTTACCACGGCCTGGGCCAAGGCTAGAGCAGTGGCCCAGGCATCGGTATCCTGCCTCCCTTTGCCGAGCATCCAGCCGACGACGAGTTGGAAATAGTGCTGAGATTCATCGTGGTGTCTCGGGACCTTCCACCTAGAGGAGTTCTCCACCAGCTTTAGGATCTGAGGCCGGAGCGCTTCGAGCCTATCGCGATCGCGATAGCTGAACCTCCCCATCAGCTGCACTGCTACCGAAAATCCTTCTGCGCTGTGGTCGAGCAAAGTGTCGAAGAGGGGCGCAAGGTGCTGCGGCGACACATCAGCGAGGTTCTTACCGAATGACCACACACTCAACCACGAAGGTTCCAATAGGCCATCTTCAAGAGAATCGATCACCAGTTGAATGTCGGCCGACGTGATACCGAGCCGCCAGCAAACCCAGGGAAGCGCCGGCGCAAGCTCAGGCGAGCGAGCAGCCTCCCGCTTGAATGCATTCAACGCTTCGATGTGGTCGCTCGCCAGACCAGCGGCGAAGCCTGTTAGTAGCCCGTGGTTTCGTTCCTTTTCCGGCGCTGCTTTGACAGCCTCAACGATTCGATCGAACCACTCAAGCGGCGAGGGAGCCAGTTTGGCGATCGCAGTTCCAAACGTCTCCGACATCGCGTGCCGGCCGCGGCTGAGTTGGGGCAAGCACTGTCTGAGCACGTTTGGCTGCTTCGCTAGCTCTCCGGCCAAGCCGCGCACCGCGTCCACTCGAAGTTGGTAACGTGAGTCGGAATCTGGTTCGTTACCTCCAGGGCCCTGCCACGAGACCTCGGTGACGAGTGAGCGTATACGTCCCTCCAGACTATTCGGCTGCAATACTGCGGCCAGCTGCTTCATCCTCCCGGAGATCTCAGGATCGAGATCCCTCGCGTAGACGTCGTTCAGCCTACGCAGACTCGTCAATGCCTCCGGCCAGTGATCCACAGCGTTCCCCACCTGACAGACAACCGTTACGACCGTGTCGATGAAGCCCGCTTGGACCAGACGAAACAGCTCGTCACCAAGCAGTGAGCGCGCCGAGAGGCCAGGCTCGTCATCCCTGAGGGCGAGTTTGGCCAGGAGCGTCGCACAACCGTCAGTGTATTTATGCGCGTCGTCTTGGGTAGCTGGCTGCCAAGGCGTCAACGCGGGCCGAGAACCCTGCGCCTCCGGTCCCGCCATCCGCCAGAAGTAGCGCGTCTGAAGGGCGCTTGCCAGAGCCTCGGCAACGACCTCTCGCTGAATCGGGTCGTTGGCGGCCGCCACCTTCTCTAGAAACCGCAGCCGCGCGTCGCCATCCGCCTCGGTGCCTCCCAGGTGCATCGAGAAGAGATCGCTAAACGTTCCGGTAGCTTCGCCGACCTGGTTGAATCGTCCGAAGTCGCGGCTGGCGGAACTCCGCGACTGCAGCTCATCCGCGGCTGCAAGGCGCAACAGGAGATGCGCCGCGACCCGGAACGTTGCGCGATGGAAGGCGATCTTCTCCAACGCCCCTACAAGGTGGTCCCGTACTTCGTCCGTAAGAGCCGACAGGTCTTCCTCCTGCGAGAGTGACCGTTCGATCCGCCGCAGGACGACTGCCGGGTCAATCTCGGCCAGGGCCGCCAGCACCGCCGCGTGACCGTCATGGGAAATGCCGTCGAGGCCGTCGAATGGCCCTTCGCAGCGGCAAACATGTTTGGTCGCGCGTTGGGCGATGTCGGTTGTGTTGAGAAGTGCGAGTTGTTTTGCAGCAGTTACCTTCAGCTTGGCGGGAGTTTCGCCGCACAGCACCGTTTCCCACATGGCCGGAGGCCACGCTTTCCACTGGCGCTCGGCCAGTCTCATGGCGATCGGCAGCGGTTGAAGGCTGACGAGGCTTCCTCGCCGCCGAGCCACACCCCTGCCTACAAGCTGCCGGACCGCAGCATGCAAGTCTCCGTAGGGCAGTCCACCGCCTAAATTGGCGATCTCGCGCAGTTGATCGTCCGCCGGAGGCTCAATCCTTACCAAGCCGAAGACAGCCAACAGTGCTGCCGACTTCGTCAACAAATCTCGGTCTTGATGTGTGATTCCGGTAACGTAGGCGCCGACTAGCTCATCGTTCGTGGCGTCGACGACGGGTACAGACTGTTTCCAGGCTCTTGCTAGTCGAACCGCCGTTTCCGGGAAGCCAGTGGAAAAGTGCTCGAGCCGGCTCCGGTCACCGTGCGGTAGGCTCGGCAGCAGTTTGCGGAGGACGCCCTCAGTGACGGAGGGTTCCGCCTCCTCGATCTTGAGAGTATTGCTGCCGAGCGGCCCGGTGGGAACCTCGTTCTCTATCGTGACCAGCGACAGACGGCTCCGCTGGTGAAGCGCAATGCCGGCGAGGACTTGATGCGTCTCAGGTTCGCAGTCGTCGACGACCACCACCGCACGCGTTCCAGCGTCCGCCAGAATCTGGACGACCCCGTTGATTTCCCGGGGTCCGGCTTCTGATTGAACCGCGTACATCACGATGTCGCTAAGCAGAGGGTCGCTGGTCGGCCGTAGGGCTTCAAGTGTGAGGCGCGACTTGCCTACGCCGTTGAGCCCGACGATGCGGAAGACGGTTCGCGGGTCCGTCGCGTGCTTGTGCAGCCGATCCCGTAAGCCCCCCAGGCGTTCATCCTCCACCCAGGGCGAACCGTAGTGCTCGGGGCGTTCGGCCCAGCGGCTCCAGGATCGAAATGGCCCTGTGGTTCCAGGTTGCGTCAGTTCCTTCACCCATGTGGCGACCGCAGCGTGATGGTTAACCCAAGCGGCGATCTGATCGGCGTCTCGAAAGTCGACTTGGTCGCTGTCGAGGGTTAGACCCGCCGACGCAAGAGCCTCGCGAATCCTGATTTCTCGCTTCTCAATTTGGTTCTGGGTGTAAGGCTGCGCGCAGAGCATGGTGTAGTTGCCGCCTGCGGTTAATGCCGACCTCACCCTCTCCTTCACGGCGCCGTCCCTGTTTAGGACCTCCCTAGCCGCAGCGGCCGGCGATGTCTTTCCGGCCTTCAACTGGAACAGATTGAGCCGCGAGGGAAGAAACAGTGTGGAATCTGGACCTGCTTTCCACTCGATGCGACCGTCCTCTCCTCCGTCTGCCGCGTGAAGGTTGCTCGGGACGTGGATGTCGTACTCGATGAGACCGCTGGTCTGCGCCTCGGCGTGGAGCAGACGCCTCAACAGTTCCGGTAGGAGTCTCTCCGTAAGAGCCGAGGTATTCGCGCCGGTCACTTCGAAGGGCGAGGGTGCTCCGAAGAGTATTGGGCGAGAGGCATGTCCTCGCAGACTGGCCAATGCTGTCGGATTGGCATCCAACACCTTTAGCAGATTGACCACGGAAGCGGCTGGCGTAACGGTACCGGCCTCGTATTTCGTAAATGCCCGCTGTCCGCCGCCTATCAGGGCGCCTGCCTCGACCTGCGACAGGCGGAGTCGTTTTCGAATCCTGCGTATCTCGTGAGGAGTCATCGGATATTGTGTCGACATGAATGTGACCTTGATGAGCGGAACCGAAAAAGTAACCATAGAGGCATCATAACAAACTATGTCAAAGCGTGTACCATCACGTGAGCGATCTCCACGACCAACGAGAGAGTCGCCTAGGCGGGTAGCGGTTCGTGCCGCTTGGCTTTGGCCGATGGAGGGGGTACAGATGGCGAGGCGGAAGCGGGTGATCAAGAAGCTCCGGCGGGCCGAGGTGGCGGCGCATCGTGTAGCGAGGCAGCCGCTACTGCGGCATCACAGGCGGACCACCGGTGTGAGTATGCAGATGGCAACGGGGCGTGCAGCGCGACGTCTTGGTCAGCGAACGCGGTCGGAGTTCTGATTGAAGTATTGGGAGCCGATACCTGCGAACAGCCGTCGCACTTACCTAAACCGGGTGTTCGGGTACTAGCAACCATTACTAAACATTACCTTTGCTGGCAAAAAAGGATTTGGTGGAGGATGGTAGTACCCTCAGGATGAAAATCCGGGCGGATTTGACGCGGTTCGGCCATCGGGGAGGCGCGCGAGCAGCGTCCGATTCGAGCGGTAGAAGCAAGATTCCCAGCTCTACCTACTCGCGACCAAGCGCCCCATAGCGCGCGTGTCGGCCGAACCGGCCGCAAAGCAACCCATGTTCGCCCAAGCTCGATATCTCGCCGTGTGGCGCGACGGGGGCGCTGCGGGCGGCGATGTGGGCGTCGCCGGCGCGGCAGAACTCCACGCCAAGCAGGGGCGCTCTCCTTATATAGGAAATAAGAGTTAAGACAAGACGCCCATCCCGAGATTCGTGGACGGACGCGTAGGGCGAGGCTTCCGATAGGCGAGCGGCTCGGCCAGGCAGTCAAACGGTTGACTGGAGAAGAAGCGCGCGGGCGCCTGATCGGAGCGTTACCCGGGCCTTCGGGATGTCTTCTCTGCAGCGATCTAGCTGAGGAAACTGGAACCGGGAGAGACCGGCGGCGGCTGTGGGAACCGGATGAGGTCTGTGGCGAGGGGATTCCGGCTCAGGCGGCGATAGTGCGTGAGAGATTGTAGCTGTGACTCGCAGCGATGCCCGTGCGAGCCTCACCTACTCGCGGGAAGCGGTAGTCGATAACGACGCGGACCTGCTTGCGGCCGCGGTCGGGGGCCGTCGTGTGGACGGTAATCCGGCGCACGAGCAGCTGAACGATCTCGCGTCGCTCGGCGTCCGAGAGGTCCGCCTCCAGGCGCTCACGGAACTCCGCCAGCACATCCTGGGAGACGGCGTCGTCAAGAGCGTCCTCATCGGGTTCTAGATCGTCCAGCCGCTCGTCCAGCCTCTTGAGTTCCTGTTCCACGTCTGCGGCGATGGCGTCGAACTCGTCGTCGGAGAGCTTGGCGCGGGTGTAGAGGTCGATGGCGCGCTTGCGGCGAAGCTGTGCGGCATCGCGGGCGTCGATGAGCGAGGCGCGCTCGGCTTCCGCGACGGCGCGGGACTCGATGTCATTGGACTCCGCGAGGAGCTCATCGACGAGGACTTGGGGATCGAGGAGGAAGCGGTAGACATCCGACCAGACCGCCTGCTCCAACTTCTCACCCTTGATCGAGGCGCCGATGCACTTGCCAGCGAACTGGCCGCGATGGGCCATGGAGCCGTTGCAGCGGTAGCGAGGCCCCCTGGTCCAGGTGCCGCAGAAGGAGAGGCCGCAGACGGCGCAGCGGATGAGAGAGCGGAGCAGGTAGGCATGGCGAGAGTTGCGGGGCAAGGCGCGGTTGCGCTTGAGAGTAGAGATGGCGGCGTTCCAGACGTCATCGGAAACCAGAGGGGGAACCGAAGCAGAGATGACAGAGCGTCCATTCGGCCTGGAAGACCTACGTCCGTACTGGAGGAGTCCCTTGTAGACGGGATTGACGACGAGGTTGCGGATATGACCGGAGCGCCAGAGGCCCTGGGTGCGACGGCCTCGAACGCCGCGACCATCGCGGCGATAGGAGGTAGGGATGCCGAGGGAGTTGAACTCGGTTGCGATACGCGGACAAGTCCAGCCGTCCGAGGCCAGGTGGTGATAGATGCGTCGAACCACATCGGCGGCAGACAAGTCCGACCACATGGGAGAGTCGTCGGGGACCAGGCGGCGGAAACCTCGATCCCCTGAAACACAGTAGCCGAGCGGGACGATGCCGCCGGTGTAGCGGCCTTCTTTGGCGGCGCGGTTCATGCCCTCGGCGGAGCGTTCGAGGAACTTGCGGCGCTCGTTGGCGGCGATGACGGCGTGGATATCGAAGTAGAAGGGATCGTCGATGTTCTCGTCGGTGGCGCGGAGCGCGATGCCGATGGACTCGAACACCCTCCAGATGCGGAGCAGCTCGAATGCGTCGCGACCCAGGCGGTCGGAGCGGACCACCCAGACTTGGGAGAAGCGGCCAACACGCGCATCACGCGCAAGCGCGCGGCCAGCCGGCCGATCTTCGAAAGGGATGGTGCCAGAGACACCGTCATCCTCGTAGTGCTGAAAGACAGAAAGGCCGGGTTCGGAAGAGAGACGGCGGGATAGAGCGGCGCGCTGGTTGCGGACGGTATGGCGGTCACGCTGCTCATCGGAGGAGACGCGGGCATAGGTGGCGATGTGGCGAATGGGATCGGGCAAGACGACCTCCAGAGCAAGGGAGTTGAAGCGGGAGGTATGAACGCTCTGGAGGCGCGGAGAGGTCAAGGCGGACCGGTGTCCCGATAGAGTGGGAGTCACTACCCAGGGTACGGATCCGCCCAGGGACGGTTTAGTACGGGGTGGGATTGTGGCGGCGGAGACTGCCGGCGACGAACTAGCCCACGCCGAGGATGTTGGCCACGCCATGCCAGGCCGTATCGCGCTGCCCCTCGAGTCTGCGGAGATAGGTGGTGGTGACGGCGAGCGAGCTGTGATCGAGGAACTGGCTCACGGACTCGACCGACTCGCCGACGTCACGGCGGAGCTTGGCGGCCGTGTGTCGGAGGACGTGAACGCCCGAGGGCGGCAGGCCGGCCAAGCGGAGATAGCCCCGGAAGCGGTTGTAGAAGGTAGCGCTGGAGACGCCTTGGGGGCCTGCACCCGCCTGCCAGAGGGACTCGGAGGGCTGCATGGAAGAGAGGTCCTTGCCGATGTCACCAAGAGATCGCCGGATGGCGGCCAGGGCCGGACCAGGCAGCTCACGACGGCCGCGCAGACCGCCCTTGCCGAGATAGCGGTAGAAGGCGGCGGAGTCGTCGAAGGCGATATCGCCGGCTGTGAGGTTGACGACCTCCGACCGGCGTCTGGCTGTGAGAACGAGAGTGAGGACGATGGCGAGGTCGCGCCTGCCCTTGACGGTGTCCGGGATGACGTGGAGGAGCTGCTGCATCTGAGAAGCAGAGAGGCCGCTTGGTGCACTGGGACGGGGCTTGGGGCGCTCGACGGGATCGCAGGGATTGGCCCTCACGACATCCATGCGGATGAGGAACTTGAAGAAGGAAGAGATACAGGAGAGCCGGGCGCCGACGGTTACTGGAGAAGGTTCACGGCCAGAAAGGCCGACGCCGTGGGCGAAGGAGAAGACGTCTCGGGAAGTGACCTGGTCGGGAGCTTTCTGGAGGGAGCCGAAGAAGTGGCGGAGAGTGCGGTAGTAGGAATCTGGAGTGCGGTTGGAGCCTGAGCGGCGTTGTTTCGCGGCGAGGAAGGCGTAGAGAGAGCCTTGCCAAGCGGAGCTAGAACCAGAGAAGACGGTCGGCAGGGTGGTTTGAGCGGTGGACATGGCGGACTCCTTGGTTAGGGACGTCCGCATGACCTTTGCTCTGGTTTGCAGATATATCAAGCACTATGTGTGAATAGGGCAGTCCTCGGACCGGATGATTGACGACCGATTCGAACCGGAGTGCATCCACCGAACTGGACAAATCCGGCGTTCTACTGATGCCCGTTACCAGTCTCAAGAAATTGGTCCACGCGGCCTTCTTGAAATGAATGGCGGTTGGAAGCGTTGCCATCGAGTCTACCGATGAAGCAGCGCTAACCCAGGGGACTGCGGTGCGCTTCGAGGTTTCCCAGGATGTCGCGCGCGTATCAGTTAATCCAAGTAGGTTTCTTGACTGATGGCAAGCAAAGCACTTCCCTGGCGTTGAATTAAGGCTCGTTCTTCTTGCCGCCGGGTTACGCTTATCGGTGTACTAACGGGTAGCCGTTGTCGGTCCTCTTCCAGCGGCGCGAACTCGCCTGACGCCGATGCAGGCAGACCTAGGAGAGGGTGGGTATCAATGGGGCCACTGCCCTTCGGCGGCGGAAACGCTGTATAAGGCTTGTCCAGCAAGAACTTAGCGTCATGGTTCAATGGAGCCTGGGGCCAGCGCGCAGGCACCTTGATACCGCTAGTGCCTATATTTACCGCCTGCGCCAAATGGCATGGTATGGACACGAACTGCTTTACCATGCCGAACCCGCGAAATTGGAGAGCTGATGAACTTCACAGAATTTTTCGACAGGGCAACCGGTTGGCCTCCTTACCATTACCAGCAGACGCTGGCTATAGTCGCTGACCTGCCGGTCCTCTTGAGGGTTCCGACGGGGGGCGGCAAGACCGAAGCCGCAGTGTTGGGATGGTTGTATCGGCGGTCCGAGCATCCCGACCAGAAGGTGCGGGATGCTACGCCGCGCCGATTGGTCTACTGCCTGCCCATGCGCACCCTGGTGGAGCAGTCGGTAGACCGAATCAAACGGTGGCTCGACAACTTGGGTATGACTGACTTGGTCGGCCTAGTCACCATCATGGGTGGTGAGCCTCAGGAGCAGTGGTATATCTACCCCGAAAAGCCGTTCATCGTTGTTGGCACCCAAGACATGCTTCTGTCCCGCGCTCTCAACCGGGGTTATGGGAGCAGCCCCTTCATGTGGCCGGTCGAGTACGGTCTTTTGAACAATGACTGTCTCTGGGTCATGGATGAAGTGCAGCTTATGGCCAATGGACTGCCGACGTCCACGCAGTTGGCCGGGCTGCGGCGCACTCTGGAAACCTACGGTCCGACGCATAGCATGTGGATGTCGGCAACCGTCCAGCCAGAATGGCTCGCCACCGTAGACCATCCCGCGCCATCAGCGTACCAAGTCTTGGAGCTTAACCAGGACGACATGGCCAGTCCCGGCTTGGGGATACGTCATCATGCACGTAAGGTCGTGGCAGAAGTGGCGGGTATCTCCAGCAGCCGCTATACCAGAAACATGGCCGAGTTCATCAACGACAGACACGAGCCAGGCACGTTGACGCTGGTAATACTCAACACCGTGGAGCGTGCCCAGGGAGTGTACCGGGCGTTGAACAACTCCCGGCTGATAAAGCTGGACGCGGAGACAGTGTTGGTACACTCCCGCTTCCGGGCATCTGAGAGAGAAGAGAAACAACGAGCGATTACGGTGCCCGTAGGTCCGTCAGGCCCCGGGATGGTTGTAGTAGCAACCCAGGCCGTCGAAGCGGGAGTGGACATTTCGGCACGAACCCTGATTACTGAACTGGCCCCTTGGTCCTCCCTAGTGCAGCGGTTCGGCCGCTGCAACCGCACGGGTGAGGATGAGCGGGGCGAAATATTCTGGGCGGACATGGGCGAGCGCAGGCAGGACACCGCCCCATACGATCCTGAAGACGTAGCACCCGCCCGCAAAAGGATGAAGGCGCTGGAAGGCAAGTCGGTCGGCCCTTCTGACCTTGAGGGGTTGGCTAATTATTTTGAGGATATAGAACGCCTGACCGTCATTCGCCGGCGCGATGTGGTGGGGCTGTTCGACACTACCCCCGATCTATCAGGCGGTTACCTGGATGTGTCGCAGTACGTTCGGGGAACGGACGAGCGTAACGTCTCGGTGTTCTGGCGGAATGTCCCGGCGGAAGGACCGCGAGAAGGGGCACCGACGCCGCTCCATTCCGAGACCGTTACTGTTCCCATTACGAAGGAGATAGACGACTATTTGAAAGACGACAGGCGCAGAGCATGGGTCTGGGACTTCCTGGATGACCAGTGGCGACGAGTACAATCTCGCGACATTTATCCAGGCATGACACTGATGTTGGATGCCGCCCAAGGAGGCTATTCGCCGGATACCGGATGGGACCCGTCTAACAGGAATCCGGTGGAGCTCGTCACAATCACAGCCACGAGCGTGGAAGATGGACACAGTTCCGACCCCTGGTCCACCTGCTTGAGAACGCCGGTGATATTGTCCGACCATTGCCGGCACGTGGAGAGTGCGGTACAGGCAGCCTTGAATGGATTGTCAAGCTGGTCCATCGGACGGTCCATCCGCGACGCTCTAGAGTTGGCCGCGCTGTACCACGATGCGGGGAAAGCGCATCCAGCGTTCCAGCGGATGATGATGGGACTGCCAGAAGGCGAAGAACCACCCGAAGATCAACCTCCGCTGGCTAAAAGCGTCAGCAGCCGGAAGAACGAACGCAGACATTTCCGCCACGAGCTTGGCAGTGCCCTGGCCGTCCTGGAATACGGGAGTGGACTGGACGACCGGACCCGCGACCTAGCCGCCTACCTAGCCGCCGCTCATCACGGCAAGATCAGGCTTGGCATAAGGTCACTGCCAGGGCGGCGCAGGCCCGGCGGCATTTCCGACAGCAACCCGGACCCGGACTATCTGTTGGGGTATCAGATTGCCGAACCTGAAACGCTGCCTGCGGTTGACCTTGGTGAGGGGCTGATAATCGACAAGACTAGACTAGACTTGGCCATAGCCCGAATCGGGCTGGACAGTCAGGGTAGGCGCTCCTGGCTGGACCGCAGCACTGCCCTGCTGGATTGGCTCGGCCCGTTCAGGCTCGCCTGCCTGGAGGCCATTGTCCGCGCCGCCGACATGCGGGCCAGCAAAGAAGAACAAGCGTCCGCAAAATGAGCCAACTCCACCAGCTCGAACTGACTGGATGCTTCCCGGATCCCCTGATGGCCTACCTGAAGGCCTTGGGTATATTTCGCCTGGTGGCCGAACAGCACGACCATGGCACCCGCGTTTGGTGGCAAGACGACACCTTTGTCCTTCGTTCAACCCTCGACCGTGATGTACTGGTGGAGTTCTTCCTGAGCGAGTACCGGCCCACACCAATCGTTTCCCCATGGAATGGAGGCAGCGGGTTCAAACCCACGGATAACTCCAAGGCAATGAACACCATCATGGAGCTCGAATCGCCCAGATTCCAACTTTGGAAAGAGGTGATTTCGACAGGTAAACAGATTTTGGCTCAACAAGGGTCCAACAACAAGGAATGGGTCCTGGCCCATTGCAGGGCGCAATTCCCGGATGACGCGCTGGACTGGCTCGACGCAGCGTATGTCATTACAACCGATAGATCAAAATTTCCGCCCTTACTAGGGACCGGCGGGAACGATGGCAGGCTGGAATTCAGCAACAACTTCATGCAGAACCTAGTATCGGCCTTGAACCTCGATGCGATACGCGATGACGCAACCATATGCAGGAATCAGCTTGTTGCGGCTGTATTCAATGAAGGTTCGCCCGAACTTTTGAAACGGTCCAGCGGTTTCTATAATCCCGGAAGTGTTGGGGGCTCCAACTCCTCGGTTGGGTTTGACGGCGACGCACTGACCAATCCTTGGGACTACGTGCTTATGTTCGAAGGCGCTCTGTTGTTCGCGGGCGCCACCGCTCGCAGATTGTCGCCGCAATCGTCATCCAAAGCGGTGTTCCCGTTTACAGTGGATAATTCCGCCGCCGGTTACGGCACCTCTGCCGATTCCGAATACGGGGACAAGGCGCGAGCGGAGTTCTGGGCGCCTCTGTGGGAAAAGCCGACAAACCTGCGTGAATTGGAACACTTGGTGTCGGAGGGGCGCGCTCAGCTTGGCAGGCGGCAGGTTTCCAACGGCACAAACTTCGCCAGGGCTGTAGCAGGGTTGGGGACAGAGCGCGGCGTTGCCCAATTCCAGCGGTACGGGTTCTTGGTGCGTAACGGGCTGGCGTACCTGGCGACTCCATTGGGACGATTCCAGGTTCGAGAAGACCGGGATGCTGCACGGGGAGCCAACTTGCTTTTCGACCTGGATACGTGGCTGGAGAATCTGCGGCGCAGGGCGTCTGACCGCACCGCTCCGGCTGGCCTTGGCACGGTGTTGCGGCAGATTGACCAGGCAATCATCGAGTTCTGCCAGCGAGGGCAGGAACGAGACTTCCAGAACGTGCTAATCGCCGTGGGCCATGCCGAGCGGTGGCTGGCAACCTCTTCACTACGGAAAGCAACACACCCCGTACTGCCACTCAACAGCCTGTCGCCGGAGTGGCTGCGCCATGCCGATGACCAGACACCTGAGTTCCGGCTGGCTCGCGCCTTGGCATCCATTCTCCGCGAACCTGTGGACCAGCCGCAGGTTGGGTCTATCCGCGAGAACCTGGAGCCAGTGGAGTCACGTCAGCGGGCCCAGTGGAAGGAGGGAAGCACATCCTTTGTCTGGACCTCTGGAGACCCGCTCTCCAACCTGCTGGCCGTGCTCGGACGCCGCTGCATCGAGGACCGTATGCGAAGCTTGGACCACTTGCCGCTCGCCTCCACTTACTCGGCAAAGCTGGAAGACATCGTGGCTTTCTTGAACGGCGGCGTGAACATGCAACGCATCGCCGATCTGGTTCTGCCTCTGTCCTTCGTGCGCTACTGGCGGCGGTCTGAGGCAGACCAAGCCTCCGAGCAGCCTGCGCCGTTCGACCTGCCGGCGGCCTACGCCGTGATGAAGCTGACGTTGCTGCCCGGCAAGTTCATTTGCCGGGAGTTTGGCGAAGACAAGGACATCAGGATCGATTCCCAAATGCTTGCCATGCTGCGGGCAGGCAGGGTTGAAGACGCCTATCGGGTGGCAAGCCGCCGCCTGGTGGCCTCGGGGCTGCGGCCCTTATCCGCCATCCCGGGCATCGCCGACAGGTCAGACCAAGGTCATCGCCTGGCCGCCTCGCTGCTTTTCCCGCTGGACGGTGGTGCTCACAAAGCCCTTGCGGAACGGGCCCTACACCGACCTACCACAGGAATCGGGACAGAATTGCAGGTAGCGGGACAATCCAGACTCATAACGCGAGAGAATTAAGGAGGGTTTTTGTCATGACGATTCAATTGGAACAATTAACCGGCCAGCCCCGTCTCCTAGTGGAGGCCCGCCTGGAACCCGTACAAGGCACGCGGTTCCAGCCCACCGGATTCCCGGACCTGGGGGCCGCTGTATACGATGCTCCCGGCGAGAACGGCAACTCGGCCCAAATGCTATTGGTCGAGTCGGCCCAGTCCGTAGCCAATAGACTGGAATATGTTTGTTGGGACGAAGCTGCCACGTCGCTCTATCCCGCAGTAGCGGGAATGCCTTACGTATCGGTAACTCTGTGGGATCGAGGAGTTGCTACAAACTCGTTGCTGGAGGCCCACAGGCTTAATTCGCCCTACATTATGCGTGACGACGACTTTGCTCAGCAATTCCGAACCGAAGCAAAGTTGCCGGCGCGAAAGGAACAGGTGGGGGTGTTTGACCGAGCCACTCTCGCCAGGGCCGCATTCAAATACGACCCCGGCTCTGTACTTCACGGGGTATTTCTGGAGAAACTAGACGGCCGCGCTCGCCTGCAACGATGTCTGTCCGGGTTCATAGAAGCGCGACAGTCGAAAGTTGCCGACAGTGGCGGAGTCAAAAATGACCGGGTTGCTCCTGCTCCGTCGTCTCTCCGTGAAATCGGGCTGACCGTCGGTGCCGCGGAAGGGTACGGCAACGTCCCGTTCCACCGCACCGAGTACACCGCCGAGAGCATCAACGCGTACTTCAACTTGGACCTGGCCCAGATCAGGGCTTACGGTTTGGGAGAGAATGCCGAGCGTTTCCTGGTCACACTTGCCCTGTGGAAAGTGCGCAAGTTCCTGGAAACAGGCCTGCGGCTGCGGACTGCCTGCGATCTAGACGTAGTCGGAGACTTGGAAGTCACCCGGCCCGTGAACGGGTTCACCGTGCCGCCTACGCCGGAACTTGAAGCAGACCTGCCGGTGCTCATCCAAGCCTGCACCGCCGACGGCCTGTTCGCCGATCCGCCGATTACGCAGCTCACCTTCCAGAGAAAGTAGGACTCGGTTAAGCAAGGGAAGGAGGTCCCATGCTCGTTATCAAGTTCACATTTACCGCCAACCGCTACCATGCCACACAGTGGGGCCGCAATGTTAACGAGGGTGTGTTGGAATGGCCCCCCTCGCCGTGGCGGATAATCCGCGGGGTGGTGGCAACCTGGCGGCGCACTCGGCCTGACCTTGCTCTGGACCGCGTAGTGCCCGTGTTGGAGGCCCTGGCGTCAGAGCGTCCAAGGTTCAAGTTGCCTGCCGCATCGACAGGCCACACGCGCCACTACATGCCCTACAACGAAGGCGCCGGACAACGGACTACGTTGGTCATTGACTCGTTTATATCCATCAGGCCCAAAGACCCGATGTACGCCCTGTGGCCGAACACGGAACTGACCTCGCAGCAACGTGACGACCTGAACAGCATCCTTCGCAACATGCCCTACTTGGGCCGGGCCGAGTCATGGGTGGAGGCCGAGTTCGCCCCAGGGTTTCCGGAAGAAGCCAACTCATTCCCTATGGAGACCGGAGCCCTTCCTAAAGGAGACTGGGAGATTGTTCGGACACTGACCCCGCGCATCCCGATCAAGCTAAAGGACCTGGAGGTTGAGACATCCGATCTCCGGCGCAACGGGCGTATCGACCCCGAAGGAGCCGAGTGGTGGACCTATGTCCGCCGACCGGACTGCTTCACCGAGTTTCGCCGCCATGCGCCGCGGTTACCAGAGAGTGGACAGGGAACCCAAGTTGTACGTTTCGCTCTCGTGGGCAAAGTGCTGCCCATGGCCTTCGATACTCTCCGGTGGGGCGAGTTGGCCCGCAGGTGCGTGATGTCCCAATACGGCAGGAACAACAATGGAGAAGTGTCCCAATCCCTGTCTGGCAAGGACGCCTCCGGGAATCCCCTGAAAGGCCACGGCCACGCCTTCTACTTGCCTACTGATGAGGACGGCGACGGACGGCTGGACCACCTCACAGTCTGGGCGCCAGGAGAACTTACGACAAGGGAATTTCGAGCTATCGTATCGGTGAACACCCTTAACCCCGGCGGCCATCGGGATCCCGTCCAATTGGCCTACCAGGCCCATGGCGCGGCCCGCGATTTCGCCGGCGTCACCCCGTTGTTCGCCAGTACCGATCGCTGGCGGTCGCTGACGCCTTACGTTCTGACGCGCCACGTCAAGTTTCGAGGCCCAAGAGACGAGAACGGCCGAAAGGTGATGGTTGACGGCCCCGAAGAACAGATTGCCCGAGAACTTTCCCTGCGCTGGCCCGACAGACCAATCCCAGTAAGGATGGATGTTCAGGAGCTGCGAAAGCGCATTGCACCGATGCGTGAGGGAAAATCAGGCGGGTTCAGGCCCTTCGACTATTTCAGGTACCGGCGGCGCGGCTCCAATGGAGGCGGAGTGTTCAATTTCAACCTGAAATTCGCCGGGCCGGTCTCCGGCCCCTTGATCCTGGGATTTGCCTGCCACTACGGGCTGGGTATATTCGTCCCTGATGGAAGGTAATGAAGATGCTAAGGGGGAAGTAATACCCACGAAGGAACTCGTGACCTCCGATAACGTGCAGTCAACCCCCGATCTGGTTCCCGCCCGGATGCTCAACGAGTACGCCTACTGCCCACGACTGGCCTACCTGGAGTGGGTGCAGGGCGAGTTCGCCGACAGCGTGGATACGATCGAGGGCCGCTTTCAGCACCGCAGAGTGGACCGTCCATCGGGAAAGCTGCCCTCTCGCCCTACCGGCGCCGCTGCCGAGCCAGCAGAGGAGGACGACGATGCGCACGAGACCATCCATGCCCGTTCCGTGATGCTCTCCGACAACGCCGTGGGAGCTATCGCCCGTATCGACCTGATCGAGGGCAAGGGCAACGTAGTCACCCCGGTGGACTACAAGCACGGCAAAGCCCCCGATGTGCCTGAGGGGGCCTGGGAGCCGGAAAGAGTTCAGGTCTGCATTCAAGGACTACTGCTCCGTGCCAACGGATACACCTGCACCAAGGGAATACTCTATTTCGTGGAGTCCCGCCAGCGGGTGACGGTCCCATTCGACGATGCTCTCATCTCGCGCACATTGGAGTTGTTGTCAGGGATTCGCGGCATGGCATCCTCCGGGCAAATTCCTCAACCCCTGGTGGACAGCCCCAAGTGCCCGAGATGCTCCCTGGTAGGCATCTGCCTCCCCGACGAAGTGAACTTGCTTTCCCCGGAAGTACAGGCCGTCGGACGGGATGACGTGCGCCGGATGGCTCCGGCCAGGGATGACGCCGTTCCGGTTTACGTCCACACCCAGGGAGCCGTTATCGGCAAGTCCGGCGACCAGTTGGAAGTGAAACAGAAGGGGCGAGTGCTGCAAAAGATCCGTCTGATGGAAGTCTCGCATCTGTCCCTCTTCGGCAGTGTCCAGGTAACCACCCAAATGGTCCAGGAGTTGTGCAAACGGGACATCCCGATCTGCTACTTCAGCTACGGCGGATGGTTCCGTGGCATAACCAACGGCATGAGCCACAAGAACGTGGAACTGCGTTGCCAGCAATATCGGGGAGCAATGAAGCCCGAGGCTGCCCTGGGAATCGCCCGGCAGATAATCGTTGGCAAGATAAAGAATTGCCGCACACTACTGCGCCGGAACCACCGGAACCCGCCTCCCGCGATTCTGGCAGAGATGTACCGGCTGGCGGACCGGGCGCGGACGGCCTCGTCCCTGGCTACATTGCTGGGCATCGAGGGAGCCGCGGCCCGAACCTACTTCTCCGAGTTCCGGGGCATGATCAAGGCCGAGTCCCTTGACTTCGACTTCCGAGGGCGGAACCGACGTCCTCCTCGGGACCCCGTTAACGCTGTCCTTTCATTTCTCTACTCCATGCTAATCAAGCAGGTAATGGTCACGGCCTTCACGGTGGGATTCGACCCCTATCTGGGCTTCTACCACCAGCCCAAGTACGGCAAGCCCGCCCTTGCTCTTGACCTGGTGGAAGAATTTCGCCCCTTGATCGCTGATTCGGTATGCGTGAGTCTCGTCAACAACGGCGAACTGGGGACGGAGCACTTCATCACCCGGGGAGATGCGGCGGCCCTCACCCAGAACGGCCGCCGCAAAGCCATACAAGCCTACGAGCGGCGGATGGACACATTGGTTACTCACCCACTATTCGGCTACGCCGTCAGCTACCGGCGCATCCTGGAAATACAGGCCCGGTTGCTGTCCCGGCACCTGCTCGGGGAACTGCCGGCCTATCCGGTGTTCAGGACGAGGTAGAAATGCGCAACAGATTTCTCGTTTGCTACGACGTCGCCGACTCAAAGCGTTTGGCTCGGACATACAAGAAGATGAACGGATTTGGCGAGCCGGTGCAATACTCCGTCTTTGTCTGCGATCTGTCGCCCAAAGAAAGGGCGTTGCTGGAAGCGGCCCTGACGGAAGTCCTAAACCTGAAGCGGGACCGGGCTTTGATTGTAGACATGGGGCCTGCGGAGGGGCGGGGCGGCAAGAGTTTCGTCACCCTGGGAAATGCGCGAGAGTTACGCCGTCGGAACGCAGTGGTAGTGTGACGGGCCGGTACAATAGTGTTGCCTTGCGAGAGGTCCGGTGGTGAACCTTTCTTACCGCACCTCTCGCAACTTCTCAGCCATGACACGGCACATAGGAGTTGAGTTATTCCTGCGTGTTCATTTAAGCTGTGGGGTTTTCTTGTGGAAACGCTTGCTTTTGCATGACGATTTGACGAAGAGACGTACCGAAGAGTCGGCTCGTCGTCGTAGTCGGGTGGAAAAGTCTGCTTTTCCATTGCTCTTGGACCGAGACGAGTCACGAATAGCTGTTTCCATCGCTGAAAGGCGATGGCTCCATTGAAGCACCGGAAAGCGCCATGGGATCAACGGCGAGGTCGCGTTTCCATCGCTGAAAGGCGATGGCTCCATTGAAGCATCGTCGTCAGCCGTGTCGGGCAGGAATCCGCCGACGTTTCCATCGCTGAAAGGCGATGGCTCCATTGAAGCGCCTTCAGTTCCTCTCGAAGCTGGACAATGGTTTTCAAGTTTCCATCGCTGAAAGGCGATGGCTCCATTGAAGCACTATCGCGTCCACTAGGTCTTGCGCCGAACTCCGGGTTTCCATCGCTGAAAGGCGATGGCTCCATTGAAGCGAGGGCGGCGTGTACGCGCGCGGGCGCCAAGGTCACCGTTTCCATCGCTGAAAGGCGATGGCTCCATTGAAGCACCCAAGAGCGGATCGACTACCGAACGCCGCAGTTCGCGTTTCCATCGCTGAAAGGCGATGGCTCCATTGAAGCTCTTATTGGTCTGGTCGGTCCGGTCCGGTCCGGTCGGTTTCCATCGCTGAAAGGCGATGGCTCCATTGAAGCCACGACACCGATATATGCCCGCTCGTCTCAGTCGGAGTTTCCATCGCTGAAAGGCGATGGCTCCATTGAAGCTGATTCAACGGGTTGGTGCTGGGGATTCAGCAGACACAGTTTCCATCGCTGAAAGGCGATGGCTCCATTGAAGCATGCGCGTGCCCGCCTGGGCGATGAGCCGGAATACATGTTTCCATCGCTGAAAGGCGATGGCTCCATTGAAGCTGCGAGATTAGATTCCGTCCACGTACCGCATCGCCGCCGCCCACTGCCTTAGCTTATTGATGACGTGCTCTGGCGTATGCTTGCTTCTCCCCATCTGTTCCCCCTCCAACGGCCTGGTTTCTAGCGTTACTCTTGGACCGGTCCTCCCCCCGGGGGGACGTGGCTAGTCGAGTTGGGGATACTGCCAACTGAAAGCGCCGCTAGCTAGGAACTTGCCGACGAGTAAACCTCAAATCGAGTTCGGGAATGCGCGGTTCCCTTCACGCGCTTGGATAGCACCCGATCGATACTACGCAGACATAGCGCAATCCCTACAAGACGCACGCAGTCAACTGTATTGGATATCGTAGACGGATCAGTAAGTCGGATCGGCCGAGCCGAGCGAGTCATAGTGCGAGCTGGCGCGGTTGTACAGCAATAACGAGATCGCCGCCACCGCCAGCCCTACGGGCAAGGAAAGAATCCCAGGCCAGATGTGCGTATCGGGCCTCAACGCAAGGGATACCGGGTAGTAGGAAGTGAACGCGTAGGGAACGACAGTCAGCCCCACCTGCAACGGGAACGGCAGAATGTCGAGCGGATATTTCGTGTGTTCGTCAA
The DNA here is from genome assembly GCA_965263025.1 of Chloroflexota bacterium. Taxonomy (GTDB): domain Bacteria; phylum Chloroflexota; class UBA11872; order UBA11872; family VXNJ01; genus JAPOVO01. Next base: position 3,334,446 of record OZ253578.1, read on the forward strand.
ACGACCACACTCCGAACTTGAGCACCCTTGCTCTGGAAAGCCACGCCGCGCCGGCCGACATGAAGAGCATAATTCCAAACCAGAGCACTGCCGCGGACAGTACCGCGAGTGCTAGCAGCATTAGCGACAGAGGGTTTGAAAAGAGCCCGAGGTTGGCTGCGGCAATCGCGCCCACGATCGCAAAGAAGACGGCGCTCAGCAGGAACTCGGGCCTCATTTGCTCGACCGAGGCAAAGACCATTACGGGAACAGGCCTTATCCGCGCATAGTCCATTCGGCCCTGATAGAAATACCGGTCAGCCTGCGAGATGAATGCCGCTACGGAGTTCACGAGAAACTCCGCAAACAGCGAGTTGGCCCACATCAAGACCACCGCCCACACGGTCCAGCCACCCAGATCGGCGATGAACGAAAAAGCGATACCGATGAAGCCGACCCTCAGCCCTCTCCAAATCAAGATGCTGATAATCGCAACCCACGTGTCGCCTCTGTATTGCGCGGGCACCTTGATCTGGGTCAGGACCCCGTACAGGTAAAGTCGGACCAGCCCGGCCAGACTCACGGTTCAGCCCCCGAACACCAGGACGCGCGGTCTGACATACGTCCAGATGAACACGCCCGCCACAGCCAGAAACGCGGCCCAGCCCCACTGCACTAGCAGCGCCCGAGCGAGGTCCACTCCCTCGACCCGCCCCATGTAGATCCAAACCGGCGTGAACACCAGAGCTTGAAACGGCAACACGCTCGCAACCGCCAGAAGCGCCCCGGGCATCAGCGAAATCGGGATGAGCGATCCGCCGAGAACCTCCTGCAGGGCGACGCGCGCCATCTGAATTCCGAAGACATTGGTTGACTTGAACGCCACTACGACGATCAGGTAGTGGATGCCCGACATAACCAGCCAGGCCGCGGCCATGCTTACTACAAACAGTACGCCGTGCAGCGGCGATGCTGGGTTCGGAATCCACCCGGCCAGCCGGAATACGATCCACAAGGGTAAGCCCACGACCAGCGCGTCGAAGGTCAACACGGCCAGCCACTCGGCGTATCGGGTCAACTGGAAAACCTGGGGGCGAATCAGGTCCATCGCCACCTGACCGCTCACGATCCTCGCCATTGCGCCGTAGACGATGCGCCTGTTTGTGTGACCAATCCTGGCGAGATTGATGATCTGGCTCATGACAACGTAGCTGACCATTTCCGAGCTGGTAAACGCCGTTTGCACAGTCTCGCTGGCGGAATGAATTGCCAGCCAGAGCGAACGCATGATGATGGCGACTAGAAGCGTTACGACGATGCTTATCAGGAACTCGAGGCGCAAAGCCCAACAGCTCTTGAACGTCGCGAGCCACGTCCCGAAGTAGGGAAGGATGGACTCTTTTAACGCCTTAGCCATCCGGAAAGCCGTTCCGAAATGCGCTGACGATCACGTCCTCTAACCTCGGTTCGGCGACGCGCAGGTTCCGAACTCCATCGGTCGACAGCAAAACCCTGGTCACTTCGGTAATCGAACCCCGGTCTGGAACGTTGGAGACGACAAGCCGCCCCTCGGACAGCTCGCACTTGAAGCCGGGCCAGTCTCGGCGAAGTCTGGAAATCAGATCGTCCGCTCGATCATCGGGGATCTCGACCTCGATGGACCGCTCTTTCGCATGATGCTCCAGCAGGTAGCCGAGATCCCCATCGAAAGCCAGTTTGCCACTATCGATAAGCACGATTCGCCGGCAAACGCGTTCGACGTCGCTGAGATCGTGGGTGCTGAGGATCACGGTTGTATTCTGATCTTCACTGATCTCAGTGAGAAAGCGGCCAATAGCGTGCTTGGCTTGGATGTCGAGACCGATTGTCGGTTCGTCCAGGTATACAACTCGCGGTCGATGCAGAAACGCGGCCGCGACCTCACACCGCATTCGCTGCCCAAGACTGAGAGTTCGGACCGATTGCAAAAGCAGATCGTCCAGCCCGAGCAGCGAAGCAAGCAGCGCCAGTTGACGGTCGTAGTCGTCTTTGGCAATCGCGTAAACGTGCCTGAGCAGCCCGAACGAATCTATTGGCGGCAAATCGAAAATCAGGTGGCTTCTCTGCCCGAATACGGCCCCTATGTCGCGAGCGTTCTCAATACGCCGCTTGTGGGGATCGCGACCGAGGACCGAGACGCTCCCGCCCGTGGGCAGCATGATCCCGGCCAGGATCTTGATCGCCGTCGACTTGCCGGCTCCGTTCGGTCCCAGCAATCCGACTATCTCGCCAGGCCATACCTCAAAACTCAAGTCCACGAGAGCCTGGATGTCCACGTATTGGGGAGTGAGAAATGACCGCAGCCATCCGAACCGGCCGGGCCGTCGGCGCTCGACTCGATAGGTTTTGGACAGCTGGCAGGTAGTTACGGAAGCGCTTGAGGGTACCGACAAGTCTGTCCGCCTCGCATTTGTCTCCCAATTCCATCAACGCGGATATTCTGCACGAAAGCGCTCCAGAAGCGAGTTCGCAAGATCTTCGCAGCAATAGCGCTGCTGACCTGCTCCAGGGTTTGTACCAGTGGCAATCTTAGTCCCGCGAGCATCGGGACAGGCTCAGCAGGCACGATGACAGCCGGCGCCGGCGGCCTGTAGCCCAGCGAGCAGTGCGGCCGGACGCGATTGTCGGTCTGCGACTCCCGTCGGGGCAGCACCCGCGCCCGTCGCAGCGTGCGGAAGCTCTTGGTCCAAGAGTTTGTCACGCAGCTTGCCGTTGACGCTCTCTAGATGACCGTTCTCCATGGCGAGCCAGGCTCCGACTGACCTGGCCGTCCAGTCCAGGTTGTTGTCCGAGGCGAGTGTGCTTCGGGCGCACGCTCGACCCCTATCAACTCATAGTGTCGTGTTGGGATTCGATCAGTTAGCTGGCGCGTCTATTCCGACCGTTGCGATCGGACCGTTTTCGGCGACCAGCGGTCGAATCCCCGTTCCGGACGAGTTCTAAGGGGGCAGGTCAACTCTGACAACGCTGTATGCGAGCACGTCGGCCTGTGGGTCAGGCGTCGGCGATTGACTCGCCTCGCGGCACGCACATATGATCGTGCGAAATTCTCTGTGTGCTCTATTTGCTGAGGACTTCGGGTTCTAAACCGCCATGGCGAGACCGGGCAAGGTAAAGGAACGTTTGGTTCCGTTTATCCCGACTGCAGGTGTCCCTCTGGACATCGTGGAGAAGGTAAAGAGCGCGCGGTCGAACCAGATCATCAGCGACACGTATCCTTACTCGACGAGACTGTCCCGGCGCAAATACGAACGCGACAGGGCCAAGCTGCAGATCGAACTGCTGAAGATGCAGAGGTGGACTATTGAGAGTGGGGAGCGGATCGTCCTATTGTTCGAGGGGCGCGACGCTGCCGGCAAAGGTGGGGCGATAAAGCGCTTCATGGAGCACCTCAATCCGCGAGGCGCGACTCTGGTGGCGCTTTCGGCGCCGTCCGATAGGGAGCGTGGGCAATGGTATTTTCAGCGTTACGTTCAGCACCTGCCGACGAGCGGGGAGATCGTATTCTTCGACCGGTCTTGGTACAACCGGGCGGTGGTGGAGCCGGTGATGGGATTCTGCACGCCGGCAGATACGTTGCGGTTTCTTCGAGACACGGTGTTGTTCGAGGAGATGCTGATAAACGAAGGCATTCGATTGTATAAGTTCTGGTTCTCGGTAAGCCGTGAGGAGCAACTCAGGCGTCTCATGTCCCGCAGGGAGGATGCGCTTAAGCAGTGGAAGGTCAGCGAGGTCGATGTCCGGTCGCTGCCGCTGTGGGACGATTTCACGGAAGCGAAGAAGGGGATGTTCGCAGCCACAGACACGAAGGCATCACCGTGGGTGGTCGTGAAGTCAGACGACAAGCGGCGTGCTCGCCTGGCCTGCATGCGCTACGTACTGCGCAGTCTGAAGTACGACCGAGGGGTGCGTAAGCGCGTAGCCGAGCCTGATCCGTACCTAATTGGACCTGCGGAGAATCTCTACGCGAAGGGCGAAAGCTGGTAGTGCGTCGAGCTAGCGAAAAGGGCGGGCGCGGATACTGGCAACGACCGGCAAACACCAGCTCTGCTGGCAGACAGGGTTTGGCAGTGCGCTGGTGGTCGGGGCAGAAGCGAAGCGAGACGTACCGAGTGCCGTTAGGCCAAAGCGGAGACGCACGAGCGGCGTAGCGGACGACGGCAAGCCTCACCCTCGCAAGCCGGGCGGTCCTACGCAGACTCGCACCCGTGGCGCAGCGGCGGCCGAACTCGCCGCAAAGCAACCCATGTTCGCCGAGCGTAGAAATCTCGCCGTGTGGCGCAGCACTTCCGCCTTGCCATCCGTACCCCCTTCCTATGGCCCGGTTTCTAACATTTCTCCTGGACCAGGTTTCGGGGGGCAGGTCACCACGACGCCTTTATTGCCGCCCGCATCGCCCTTGTCGCGCCACACAGCGAGATTTGGAGACTCTCGAACCAATGGAGTCGCTTGCCGCGAATTCGGCCGACGTGGGCGCTTCGGGGAGCCGGTTTACAAGTCTGCGCGGTGCCCGCCCTTCTCATAAGTCGGACAGCTCTGCCGCCTGTATCCAGAGATGGCTGTTACCCCAAGTTTGAAACAACTCAAAACCTATTTACTGTCCATTTCCGTACATTTTATGCGCCTTAGCTCTATAATCGCCCATGCTTATCGTCGGAATCGCTTGATGTGTCTGGCCCACATGATGTTGGCGCGACGAGTTGGAGGGGGTGACGGATGCTCGTGTCGTTCGCTGTCGAGAACTGGACCTGCTTTCGGGATCGGCAGGAATTCAGCATGGAGACCGCCGGTCGGGTTTCGGAGGAGTTTGCGTTTGACACAGGATCGACGCGGTATCCGCGACTCAATCGGGTAGCTGCTATCTACGGGCCAAACGGAAGCGGAAAATCTCGGTTCGTTGATGCCCTTATTTTCATGCAAGAGAACGTCGTATTTTCGGCAATCGAGGGCCAAGCTAGAGGGCGCATTGGCGTCGCTCCCTTCCGATTCGACTCTTCGACACTCAAGAAGCCCACCAGTTTCGAAATCGCGTTCATCCAGGATGCGGTGGTCTACGAGTACGGCTTTTGTGTTGACTCCACGCGAGTCTGGAGTGAACAGCTGTACGTAAGACCGCCCGGTGGGCGGCTTCAGCGATGGCTGAGCCGAAGTTACGACAGTGCAACTGAACAATATGAGTGGTTTTTTGGGCCATCATTACGTGGATCGCGTGAGGTCTGGCGCAAGGCTACGCGCACCAATGCTCTGTTCGTTTCAACCGCGGTCCAACTCAACAGCGCCTCTCTCAGGCCGATTGTTGAATGGTTTCAAGATCTGGCGGTGGTTGGGCCAGCGGGGGTACCACCCCGTTTTACGTCCGCAAGCCTTAAATCCGATGAGCACTTCTGTTCAACGGTCGCCGAGTTTCTCCAGCATGCGGACATTCCAGTTTCCCACATTCGAGTTCGAGAAGAAGAGCTTGATCTCAAGGAAATAGCTAAACACGTTCCACAAGCGGTCGTGGAGAGCCTGCGTAACGAGGATGATTGGAAGGTTCAGATACCCGAGTTTGGGCTGCCTGTCGCGGGTTCGGATGATTTGGCTTACTTGGACTTGGGTGAACAATCCGACGGAACCCAGCGAGTTTTTGCGTTGGCCACTCCCTGGCTTGATGTTATGGAGCAGAGGCGGGTCGTCGTAGTAGACGAGCTGGACCGCAGTCTCCACCCTCATCTTGTCCAGTTCTTGGTCGGTCTCATCAACCGAGCCAACCCGGCGCAAACGCAACTAGTGGCAACGGTGCATGACGTAACCCTGCTACAAGACACGGTCGACCGAAATCAAGTCTGGCTGCTGGAGAAAGGCTCCGATCAGGCAGCGTGTCTAACGTCACTGTCCGACTACCGTCCGCGTAAGAACGAATCCTTGGTGCGGGGATATCTTGGCGGTCGGTACGGTGCGCTTCCGAACGTTGCGGAGCCGGATCTGTTTGACTAAGAAGAATAAGCGAAGAGTGCGCCGTACGGCCCACCCGTTTCGGACGGGAAGACCCCGAATTCTTGTTCTGTGTGAAGGTACGAAGACGGAACCATGCTATTTCAGTTCGTTCAAGACGAAGTATCGCCTGACCAGCGTGAAAGTCAGAAGGCTTTCAGAATCAACCGGGCCTCGTGGACTTGTAAAGCGTGCTAAAGATGAAATCAGGAACGATCCCGGATGGGATGAAGTCTATTGCGTACTGGACCACGACGGTCGTACGCAGGAGGTGTCTGAGGTCGCCCGACTAGTGAAGGCGCTAGACAAATTAAGGAAGTCGACGGCTGTCAAGATGGTCCTTTCGGTTCCCTGTTTTGAATATTGGCTACTCCTGCATTTTGAGGCTACGAGCCAGCCGTTCGCCGGTGTGCGCGGTGGCATGACGGCGTGCGACCAAGTCACCAAGCGACTCTGCAATCACATGCCTGAATACCGCAAGAACGACACCCGGGTTTTCGAACTTGTTAACGAGCACATTGGCGAAGCGATTAGCAACGCGGGTCTCATTCAGTCGCAGTCATTCAGCGGCTCGCCCTGTACCGATGTAGGGAAACTAGCCTCCCGACTCCTTTGTATCCCGTCCCGAAGTGATTGAAGCGCTGAAGGCTTCCGATTGTCCGGGCCTGCTCGACCGGCTCATCAGCGACGACAATCGCCGTGCGGGTTTGAAAACTCTGACGCTGGATCGCAGGATGACGGGCCTTCCGCTAGTCCGCCGTCTCTAGACTGGCCGGTAAGCTGATTTTCGTTGAGGTAAATGGGAACCGCCCACTGATCACAGTCCTGTGCGAGCGATATGTTTGAAATAGACACGACCAGAAAGCACTTCGTTCCGAAGCTGTATTTGCACATGACCTGCCCCCCAAAACCGGGCCCAGGATGAATATTAGAAACTGGGCCAAAGGAGGGGGAACGGATGGCAAGGCGGAAGCATACGCCGGAGCAGGTGATCAAGAAGCTGCGGGAGGCCGAGGTGGCTATGGCTGAAGGCAGCACGGTGGTTCAAGCCAGTCGGAAGATAGGGGTGACGGAGCAGACCTACAACCGCATCCGGCCGCACAGCTCGCTGGGCTACAGGCCGCCGGCGCCGGCGGCTATCCCGCCTGCTGAGCCTGTCCCGATGCTCGCCGGACTAACATTGCCGGTGTTACAAGCCTTGCGGGCAGGTCAGAGGGAGTGTCGGCTGTGAGGTGTATTTCGTACTGCAGATAATTTTGCGGGACTAAGTAGGGATAGCCGAGGGGCGAGGAGGCTCGTGATGACTGCGATGACGAAACTGGCAACCATCGACAGGGTTGACCTCAGCGAGGTCTGGCCTAATGAAGCGACCGACTTTACGCCGTGGCTGGAGGCGAATATATCGGTGCTTGGCGGCGCTCTGGGAATGGACCTCGAAGTGCAAGCGCGAGAGGCGCCGGTCGGAGCATATCGGCTGGATCTGCTGGCCCGTGATGGAAGCGGCCGCACGGTAATCATCGAGAATCAGTTGGGGAGCACCGACCACAATCATCTCGGCCAGGTACTCACCTACATGGCCGGATTTGACGCCAACGTAATCGTCTGGATTGCAAAGAAGTTCCGGGACGAACACGCGGAAGCGTTGGGCCTGCTCAACAGGCGCACAGGAGAAGACACGGAGTTCTTCGGAATAGAGGTTGAGCTATGGAGCATCGACAAATCTCGTCCGGCGGTTAATTTCAACCTCGTTACCGCTCCCAACGAATGGGGTAAAAAACCCGACACAACCCCTCCAAGCCCTGTTTCGGAACGAAACGAGAGATACCGAGACTTCTTCCAGGGTCTCATCGACACTCTGAGAGAAGAGCATCACTTCACGAACGCGCGTAAGGCCCAGCCGAGCAACTGGTACTCCTTCTCAGCAGGACATGGGAAAGTTAAGTACGGAGCCGTTTTCGCAATGGGTGGAAAGGCCAGGATTGAACTGTACATCGACAGCGTTGAGAGCAGGGATTGGAATAAGACGCTATTCGACCAGCTATTGGAGCGCCGGACTGATATCGAATCCGAACTCGGGGAAGCTCTTGAATGGGAGCGCTTGGACGATCGCCGAGCATCGCGAATAGCGGTAGTGTGCCCGGGGAGCATTGACGACGACCAGGACACGCTCAAAGTAATTCAGGACTGGATGGTAGAACGGCTTTTGAAGTTCAAAGAGGTGTTCACCCCAAGATTGGATGAGCTAACGGCGAACCTGTAACGGCGGACCGGGAGACAGTGGCAGCTGGGCCTAGCGGTTTCGGGACGACCTGCCCTCCGCGGTTCAACGGGCGGTGGCACGAACCAGGTCGCAGACCTGCCTTTACACCATGAGTTGATAGGGGTCGGGGGCGCACCCGAACCACATTCTGCTCGGACCATTGTCCCGAGCTTACGTCAAGGAACGGTGGCCAAATCCAGACCATCGACTGACCACACAGCGCCGTAAGACCTGCAACCGTATCCGGCCGTCTAGCACGCCGGACTACCTACCGTCGCCGCCGGCGGTCATCCTGCCTGCTGAGCCTATCCCGATGCTGGTGGGATTAACATAGCGAGTAGCACCAACCTTGGAGGCAGGTCACAGCAGTGAGACGTATGCTGTCGGCATTTGCTTTCGCGGCGCTGATAGCAGCCATGCTCATTGCTCCGGCCCGCGCGGCGCCTCATTGTCCGCCCGGCCAGGAACCCAAGTTCGTCCACGGCTTCGCCCATCTCAAATCTCTAATCGGCGACGAAATGGGAGACCCAATCGAGTGCGAACATGCCAATCCTGAAAACGGAGACACCCTCCAGAACACCACAATCGGACTAGCGTTCTACCGCAAGTCGACTAACACGCCTACCTTTACCAACGGCTGGGACCATTGGGCCTGGACATCCGAGGGGCTTGTCTATTGGACGGGAAGTGCAGTTGATCCGCCCGATTCGGCAGCGCCAGCAGAGCCCGTCTCAGATCCCCCTACCGATCCGTTGAAGGACGCTGGTCGAGAGGTGATCCTGTTCGCAAGCGATAGGGACACGGTCGGCACAGTTCGCTACCACGACATCTATCTCATGAACGCGGACGGGACCGGTCTCGAGCGACTAACGACCCATCCGAGAGGCGACAGTTATCCGGCGCTGTCCCCGGACGGCTCAAAGATAGCTTTTATCAGCAGCCGCGTTTCTGCCGGAGACGTATACACGATGAATGTCGACGGAAGCGATATCAAGCGGCTTACCAACAACGTTGCCGGCGCGTACCAATTCAGAGGGTTTGCCGGAGAACCAGCATGGTCTCCCGATGGGCTAAGGATTGCCTTTCACGCTGAGCGCGATATCTTCGTGATCGGGCCGGACGGAAGCAACCTGACTCGCCTGACGAGCCATCCGGCCGATGATCGTAGCCCAACGTGGTCGCCGGATGGACGCTGGATTGCCTTCGTTAGCGACCGTGACCAGAACTACAGCATCCACATCATGCCGTCAGAAGGCGAGCACGCTGGCCAGGAGCGCATAACGACCGATGCCGGCTGGGAGACTAGCCCCGCGTGGTCCCCCGACGGCGCGCGGATCGCCTTCGCCAAGCGCAAAGAGGGATTTGAAGCTTGCCACCCGACACATATATACACCATGAACGTTCACGGCGGCGACCAGCGTGCGGTGACCGGATCGGTCGATGCCCCCCCAGACTGCTCAGCATCAGCGTCTTACTTCGATTCCCCAACCTGGTCACCAGATAGTCAGCGAATCGCGTTTCAGGGGGGCGGTGGGATCTCAATTGCAAACGCCGACGGCTCGGGCATGACTCTTCTAGCTCCTAACAAAGGTCGCCCTGAACCAAGCTGGGGAGTAATCAGGGCCGACTTACGACCGAGCGCTCAACCGACGGCACCTCCACAGCCCCAAAGTGAAGGCACGATTTCGGCCGGCCTGGAGGTTCTGGCCGACCGACAGGAGCAGGTTCCGGGCCTTGCCGACGTATCGGCAACTCTACGCGGAATGCAGGACCGAATCTCATTCGCCGCGTTGCCGGAGAACGTTTTAGGCAGGTACGCGCTTGACACACGTTCGATATCCCTAAACAACGCTCTGAGCAGCGAGTCTGCCGAGGTGGTGGCGATGGTCCTGGCGCATGAAGGGCGGCACGCGCTGGATCACAACCTGGGACGAATCCCGGGCGATTCTCTGGCTTGTTTCGACTCCGAAGTACGCGCCTTCGATATCCAGATTGCTCTATGGCAGATGATTTGGGGATCTCAAGGAAAGCCAACCCCTCTCACACCTTTCGAGTATGACTTCAACCACATGCTGGAGATCAAGCAGGAAAGTCCAATTACGTACGTCTACAGGCTCGTCGAGCTGTACGGCGATCAGTGCGGGACAGCCTGACCGCACACACAGCGCGCCTAGAGCACAGCCCGTCGGCCACCTTTCAAATCGCTCGGGCGATGTCCTTGATGTCGCTATCGCCCTTGTTCTCGTTGAACGTAAACGTGACCGGAGATTCCAGCGGCTTGTCGATGATGGGGTACATTCCCTTCCCGTACTCGAGTCTTCGGTCTGTATACGCGAGCACGAACGGATAAGTCGAATCGCCGAAGGAGGCTTCACCGCCGAGTTCCATACACGAGATTGTGTCAAGATGAATGCGACGCGTAATACATCAATCCCTTCGTCCACATGGAACCCCCTGACGACCTCAATCTGACCGAATCCGAGCGGAGCATGTGGGGCGCCATGATGGCCGGTGTCCCTTGCGACTTCGGAGACGGAGATCCGCGTCAACTCGATTCGCCATGCGACTGGGGTCCAGAGCGGACCATCCGAGGGCACGTGCTGGCACGACTGCTTTTACTCCTCGGAGCAACCAGATCGCAAGTGATCCGGCGGATTCGAATCAGGGGTGCCCGCGTGACCGGCGGGGTCGATCTGAACGACGCCGACGTGGTCGTGGCCATGCACTTCGACCGGTGTCTCTTCGAAAACGACTTGATGCTGGGGTTAGCGCACCTTCGCTCATTGCGAATACGAACCTGCGTGCTGACCTCCATTGACGCCACAGGCTCTTCAATCGAAGGGCTGCTGACAATAAGCCAATCGAAGGTCCAGCGCTCAGTTTTTCTCGCCGACGCCACCGTCAGCCACTCGGCTAGATTCTCTGGATCAACAATTGTCGGTGATTGTGGACGAGCGCTCACCGCTGACCGTCTGAAAGTGGGCGGAAGCGTGTTCTTGCGCGACGGTTTCAACGCGACTGGTGAGGTGAGGCTGCTTGACGCACAAATCAACGGAAAGCTCGAATGTGTGCGTGGCCATTTCAAGAACCCAACGTGCCACGCCATCAACGCCGACGGCGCGGAGATCCGAGGCGGCGTGTTTCTGCAAGACGGCTTCCATGCTACCGGCGAGGTACGGCTTTTAGGAGCACGCATCGTCGGCGAATTGAACGGCTCCGGTGGACGATTCGATAACCCGTGCGGTATCGCACTTAATGCCGACCGTGCAGAGATTGGCGGCGGCGTATTCCTCGTCAAACTCCAGGGGCACACCGACGGTTTTCACGCGAGGGGTGAAGTGCGCCTACTGGGTGCACGAATTGGCGCCGCGCTGATCTGCTCTGGCGGAAAGTTCGAGAATCCCCAGAGCGTCGCACTCGGCCTCGACAACGCGGATGTCAATGGTGACATGCGGCTCGATGCAGGCTTCGACGCAACCGGCGAGGTGCGATTGCTAGGTGCCCGCATCACCGGCCAGTTGAATTGCGCCAATGGACGGTTCAAGAACCGTAGCGGCAACGCACTCGTTCTCGACGGCGGAGAGATCGGCGGCAGCGTGTTTTTTGCAAACGCCCCGATTGCACCGACAATTTCCACGCAACCGGCGTGGTGCGACTGCCGTACGCTCGTATCGCCGGCCAGTTGAACTGCTCCGGCGGGCTTTTCGACAACTCTAAGGGCTATGCGCTCATTGCCAACAATGCGGAAATCCGAGGCGGTGTATTCCTATGCAAACTCACCGATGGGGCTGCGCGTTTCCACGCCAAGGGCGAAGTGAATCTACAGCAGGCACGAATCGTGGGCCAGTTGAGCTGCCACGGTGGGGAGTTCGACAACTCTAGAGGTGCGGCGCTGACGGCTGACGGTGCGGACATCCGCGGCGACGCGCAGTTGACCGACGGGTTCCACGCCACGGGCGAGGTGCGGTTATTGGGCGCGCGGATTAGCGATCAGTTGAATTGCTCCGACGGAACGTTCGAGAACTCTAAAGGTACAGCGCTGAACCTCCAGGAAGCCCGCGCGAACTCACTCTGGCTACGCAATCTAAGACCCCACACTGCTGGCGTGATCGATTTGGTTGAAACAGATGTTTCGCTACTCGCAGACGATCCCACAACGATCGATAGCCGAGAAATCTCCTTTCGCCTAGACGGCTTCACATACGGGCGGATTGCGCCAAACTCACCGCGTGATGTCGAGACTCGTCTGCGATGGCTGGAGCGGCAGCCGGACGGTTATCACCCTCAGCCTTTCGATCAGCTTGCGGCCGTGTTTCGGCGCAACGGTCAGGACTACGAGGCCAGGGACGTACTGATCGCCAAGCGCCGCAAGCGTCGAAGAACGCTTCTTCGTGGGTGGCCATTTGGGTGGCCACATAGGATCTGGGATTGGTTTCTGGACATATCTGTCCGTTACGGCTGGCAGCCGTGGCGGCCGCTCATATTTGGCTTGGTATTCTTCTTGGTTGTGCTTGGGCTAATCTTCACGGCGCAGCACAAGGGCCTAGTTGCCGGTCCCGCCGATGCGGCATCATCTTTTCACTTGTTCGCCTTTGCCGCCGACCTCTTCGTGTCGACCGGGGGTCTTAGCGTCGACTCAGGCTGGCCGATTGATGCAACCGAGGGCGGCGCATTTGCCTGGCTGGTGATAGTGTCCCTTTGGGTGCTCAAGGTGGTGGGCTTGGGCACGGTGGCACTGGCCACAGCTGCGCAGACGGGGGTCGTGAAGCGTAGATAGGCGGGCGGGAACTCGCGCACCTAACCTGCCTCCTGAAAACTGGTCCCAGGACGAATGTTCGTAACCTCGTTGCGGAGACGAGGGGACAGAAATGGTGAGGATGAAGAAGACGCAGCCGAGGATGTGATCCTTCAGGGACTCGACACTATGTCTGCCTAGTGCGGATCTGCGACTCGATCCCCGCGCGTACGAGCGAACCCGTGCGCTGCGCCCGGTGTTGCCCTCCGTTGGCGCACGTGCACGCCTACACGAGTATTTGATAATTACCCAATGGAGCTTCGTCGCGCCGCCCTGTGGACGCACGGGCCGAGTATCAGCAGCAGTCGTCCTTGTAGCCGCAACGTCGGCAGCGACTGTGTGTCCCGCCGCGCAGGTCTGGCATCAGCGGACCGCAGCGCAGACACTCCATCAGGCGGATATCAGCACTCTATCTGTCATCCGACCGCGGAAGACGTCTGGGCAGTGGATGGATGCTCGGAGTGGCGGTTCCCCGCGGTCGCCATGCCACGTCTGCAACCATCTTTTCTCATCATTTCTGCCAGCCATATCCTCGGTCTAGACGCGGATCTGGCGAGCCAGAGTCTATCCTCGCGCGTAAGCGTAACCATCCAAATTCTCCGATACGGTGCCAGACTCGGGTTCTATCCCCGCGTATACGGAGAGCAGACCAGAGGAGATAGATGATGCGCATGAAGTGGGATCCAGAATCACCTTCGCTACTTCCAGCGATCATCTGCTACGCCGACATTCTTGGCTTTCGCGACATGACAGAGCGTGCCCTCAAATCAGGTAAGGAGACGGTATTACTTCGGCGGATCAAGCGTTCCCTAGCTGCGGCGTACGGCGAGGTGCGCCAAGCCGCGACGCTCGGCGGAGGCGAACTTCCCGCCTTCGACATGAAGGGCTTCACCGACAACATTGTCGTCGCTTCTGCGCTCCGTGACCCGATCGCAGATCTCGGCGAGCCTGAGCTTTGCACCTTGCTGATCCTCTTCGCGCATGTGCAAGCTAGTCTTGCGGCAGACGGATTCTTCCTTCGGGGCGCGATTACCGCAGGTCAGCACTACCAAGATGAGGACATTGCGTACGGAAAGGCTCTCTTGAAAGCCGTTGACCTCAACGAGTCGGGGAGACCACCGAGGCTGGTCATCGGGGCGTCAGTTGAACTCCTGATAGCGGAGCATCTCTCATGGTACGGTGGTGGCTGGACACCGCACCATAACCAGCTGCTTGAAGACCCGCGTGATGGACGATTGTTCGTTAACTACCTCGGCGTGGCGTTTGAGCACTTCCCCGACGGCCCGATTGACTATCAGCTTCTCGCGGCTCATAGCACGAAGGTGCGTAGAGGTCTGCGGGCGTATGAGTCCGACACGAGTGTCCATCCGAAGTACACGTGGCTTGCCACCTATCACAACTACGTTTGCCGCGCATTCGCTGATCAATATCCAGTTAGAAGCGATATGGGAGCCTATCCTGAGGAGATAGCCATTAGAGAAGAGGCACATTGAACACCTCGTGTCTTTCGAGGCTCTACCCTCCGAGCAGCCCCCACGACAACTCGATGGGCGGCGACTGCAAAAGCGTCTCGCAAGGTTTAGACCCCCACCGAGCGAGTGAGGCGGTATTGATCGACCGACGGATAAGGCCGTCGCAGTTGTGGCGATGGCCTGCTGTTCCAATTTCCAGTCAGAAATGAGCCACGACGATTTGACTGAGAGCGTCGGCACTTGTTCTTTAGTTATAGATAGCCGCGAGTAGCGCAATTCCCCGCTGCAGTTGACCTGTCTTCGGAAAGGTGGTCCAGGGAGCTGTCTCAGACGAGGATGCTGCGTGATGGAAAGGCGGAAATCATAGAAACAGGGCCATTGCAAGGGGGTACGGATGGCAAGGCGGAAGCATACGCCTGAGCAGGTCATCAAGAAGCTCCGGCAGGCCGAGGTGGCCATGGCCGAGGGCAGCACGGTTGCCGAGGCCAGTCGCAAGATCGGGGTGATCGAGCAGACCTTTTACCGCTGGCGGGCGGAGTACGGTGGTCTGTGGATCGACTAGGCGCGACGGCTCAAGCAGCTAGAGACCGAGAACGCGCGTTTGCGGCGAGCGGTGGCCGATCTGACGCTAGACGACCAGATCCTGAAGGAGGCGGCGCAGGGAAACTACTGAGCGCCTCCCGTCGCCAGCAGTGCGTAGAGCGGATCGGGAAGGTGTTGGGAGTCTCTGAGCGGCGTGCCTTCAAGGTGCTCGGGGACAACCACGATCAACGCAGCGCTATAAGCCTGTGGGGAGCAGCCTGCGAACAGAAGATGTTTGAACTCGCCCTATCGAAGCTCGCCAGGTCAAGGCCGCTAGGTGGTTAGCAAGGAGGCGAATGCGAGGCGGTCGGACGGTTGAGTGCTGCGGGCGTCCAATTCTGAGCATACCTCTTGAAGAAACGTTACACGCCAGTCTTCTTTGAGCAGCATGAACGAACTGCGAGCCAGAGAGCGGATTGAGATCTGATAGATATTGCTTCCCTGTGCAAATTCCTCGGTGATCTTGGCCTTAATAGATTCCCTGTCGACAGAGGCTAGGCTAGGAGTTGCAAAGAGAACGTTCGTAACGCGGCTGGAGCGTGCCTTCGCTATCGTTGCTTCTAGCTCAATGAGAGTTAGCTCATGTCCCTTCACTTCGACTGCCAGAGCTAGCGCATCATCCTCTCCGTAGCACATTACGTCTCCAGGCATACCACGCGCTGCATCCGCCTCGTTGACGCCTTGGCTTTCGACCCTGGAGAACAGAGAATATGCCTCGCCTATGGTTCGCATCAGTGCCGTTGTCACGACCAGCGGTCGCAGCCCGCCACTGGCAACTTCCAAGTAGCGGTCCAAGATCTCGCAGAGGTGATCCAAGCCGATGCGCATAGGAACCGGATAAACCACCTGCTGATTCCTGAGCCGGCGTGCGAGGCTACGGAGGCAACGGAGGACCGCATCGTTGACCATTGTCGGATCGGACTCATTTTGCAATCCGGCCAAAAAACCAACGAGCGCATCCCACTCGCCGCGATTTTTCAAGGAGTCCATTCCCTGGTCCAGGCGAGGGCGACGGAGTGGCTTGCTTACGTAGGGATCAGTGCTGGTCCCAAGCACGCTGTGATGTCTCTGAACCCAGGGGACAACTACGCGAGTGCAGAATCCCCTGGGGTCCCAGCGTCCGGCCAAACTTGCCCCTGGTTCCTGCCTCCGCCTCTGAAGGCAAAGTAAGTCGCGAGTTGGGTCGGCATGTTTCCCCAGCAACTGAGTTAGGAACGCATACCGGATGCTAAGAACGGATGAGTCTATGAAACGGTCGATTTCCTCGTCGGACTCGCTTTCGTAAGCGGCCAGAACGTGTTCCCATTGGGCATCCAACCACTCGCTCAACTCCGCCTCAGTCATGGTCGAAATTGACCCACAGGGACTCCCGTCGAGGTTGGTGGACCGAGTTGGCGGTCCTCACCGGCGCGTCTATGCGCTTCCAATCCTCAAAGAGGCGGTCGTAAAGCAGTGTCCTGTAGCCGGACAGAACAGCCCGACCACGAATGGCCGATAGAACTTCGGCGAGCTCGATGTGCTCGTCGTCGCTCATCTCATTCCCATATGCGGCAGTGTCGCCTCTCGCCGAGTGAACGTAAGGCGGGTCCAAGTAGAAGACCGTATCGGCGGTGTCGTATCTCCGTATCACGTCGATGGCGGGAGCATTCTCGATCTGAACCCGTTGGAGCCGCAGGGTGATTTCGGCGAGGCCATCCACGGAACCTAGCCATCTGGATACTGCCCCCGCCATACCAGCCCTGGAAGTGAGGACACAGTGGGCCCAACGCCCCTCGCTGCTCCGCTGGGCTAGTCCAGTCCGGGTCTGGCGCGCCCGTACGAAGAATCGCCTAGCACGCTCCCGCTCGGAAAGTCCCGGCTCGTACTCACATGCACGAGCCAGCTCCTCCCTAGAAAACGGAGTAAGGCTGATCGCACGCATCAGTTCCGTCGCGTCGTCCCTGAGCGTTGTGAAGAAGTTGACCAACTCCGAGTCTATGTCGTTGTAGGTCTCGACGGGAGCGGGTGGGCGATTGATTAGGACGGCTGCCGAACCGCCGAACACATCACAGAAGTGCTGCGCGTCCAAAGGTAAGTTGGGCAGTATGAAGTCAAGATGGCTGAACTTGCCACCGTACCAGCCAAAGGCGATCTTTCGTCCTTTACGCTTGTTTCGCCGACTAGCGATCCGCCGGCCCGTGCCCGTGGAATTGGCCTGCGGGCTCACTCGGTTCATTGGTTCGCCTCCTCTTCACTCCATCGGCGTCCTGATCCGACGATATGAATTCGTAGTTTCCCATATAGGGAGTCCTTAGGCTTGACGGAGACCCTCTCCACACTTGGCGCCGCCCTGTGTCGATGGTCAGCGAACTGCCCTGCTGAGTGGTCAGGGAAAACGTCCATCGGTATTGGCTGATCTACCCCCGAAGCGTGGACCACCAGCCATATTAATCCGACTTGGATCGGGATCGCCTTAGCAGGCAGGAAGGCCGCTGGCGCCGGTGGCCTGTAGAACAGTGAGCTATTCGGCCGGATGCCGTGGTAGGTCTGCCTACACTGCGGGGCCAGCACCTGCGCCTTTTGCAGCGCCTTTATCACCTGCTCCGGTGTATGCTTCCGCCCTGCCATCTGTCCCCCTCCTCCTATGGCCCCGTTTCTGACACTGCTCCTGGACCGGCTGTCCGCGGCAGGTTTCTTGGGTCAGGTCACCTGTATGTAGTAGGTCTCCACAAGGGTCTCGGTATCCACTTCCGTGCTGAGGATCGCAATCGCGATCAGAGTGAGGACGCCTGGAGTTAGTCCAGGCCGTGGGTAATGCAACTGCTCTGAGCTAGTCCCTTCTAGCGACCTTCAAACGACAGTAGCCTGGGCACCTGTTCTGGGAACAACACTCTTCAAAGTTGCGGCAGTTGTCCCCGGATTGAACGGCACCGTTTCGGTACACACCACCACCCGACGCAGTTCCAACGAGCGCAGGCTCCCATCCACTACCTCGTAACGGTGTCCGCCCAATCCCATCCTTATGAGTTCAGCGATGACCACCGCCGCCGTGACCGCACCGACAAATGACGCCCCGACAGTGCGCCCAGCCAACGTAGTAATTCCACAATCGTCGAGTCCGTGTTGGGCTAGTGTGCGGTACGCCGGATTATCGACCACAGTATCCTCATGAGGCTGATGTCCCTGCGCTCCCCAGCGCTGCCTTGCGGATCGGTGCGCCGGGAATGTGTGAGCCTGAAAGGCAAGGTACTCTTGGGTGCCAGCGCCTAATCCCGCCTCGATCACGCGGTCGAAACGAACATCTTCAAGGTCGGCTCGGGCGCGAGTGTTATCAACTCCACACAGGGCAACCCGCGGCTCGTCGCCCGCGACCCGAAAGTCGCTTGCGAATCGACGTTCCACTATGGACGTTCGGAATCCGCGCGACTCGCACCAGCGCGCCATCGCCCGCGTCTTATTCACTCCGACCTTTGCACGCGTTGTGAGTAGCGATGTACTGTCGTTCGCCTCGACAAGCTCATCGAAATCCTGTAGTACGAGGCTGACCTCCCCCGGAGAACGGTATGGGAGGAAGCCGAGTGTCCAGAGGAACGCCTGACCCAGGTGGCCGAGCCCGATGAGCCAAGCGCTACTTGGCAGTCTCTCCAATGTCGGGCCTGACTCGCTGGCAGCGAGCCAACTGCTGTCCTTATCTGGTCGCCATAGTGACAGCCCAACATCTCGTCGTCCCGCCACAGCGTTATCGCCGCGCACGAATTGGAATGCCTCGGAAACTCCAAGTGCGCCAGCGAGCACACCTGCAGGGACGCACTCTTGCCGCTCCGGTAGATGAAAGCCGTAGTCGAGGGGGGCAACCCCCCCACACCATCCGTCAAACGTTGCGCGCACAGCGAACTCCGAATCGACAGACGGTATCGCTCCGCCACCTATCACGATCCGTGGTAGGCCAATAGCGCAGTCCGTCACGACCCCTTGCAGATCTACGATAGCTTCCCCAAGCGTGCGGGAGCGGCCCCAGGGCACAAGCAAGGGCACATCGAGAGTGCCCTGGACACAGACACCCCCTAGAAAGCTGCGACGGCCTGTATTCACCGCCGTCAGCACGGCTGCCTGCAACGTCGCGGAGTAGGCGACAGTACTCCCGACCACGATGCTGAGGCGATAGCTTTCAAAGAGACGTTGCGCCTCTTCAAGGCTCGCTGCCTCTCCCGTATCGAGAGCAAGTTTGAGGTGCCGATGCAGCTGGTCCGGTCCGACGACTGAGGTCGTTGTCATGCCCATACTCCTGTGTAGAAGAAGCGTCCTGCGCGCACACCGCTGTGATCGCGCCACCTGTGACTGCCGAGATATTCGTAGACGCCTACGTCCTGCATCCTGAAGTCTGTTGCAAAGTTTGGGACGATCAGCGCCACGTGACCGGGCTGCGCGATCATCGGATTCTCCCGGTCGAGCCCGCTCTGGCGCGCCGGGCCGGGTCCACCATGCGTGTGCAAGTCGGCGAGGACATTCAGTCCAGTTTGCCTACAGAGCTCCCACAGCGGTCCGAAACCTGCTCCATCGAAGATGACAATGCCGGAGTCGAGACAGGTCGGGTCGAAGTCGTCGTAGTAGGCGAATCGCATCGCGCGGTGACGCAAACCATCTCTGTGACCGAGCAGAAACGCGCCACTCTCGTGCCGTCCCTCTCCGCGGCTTGCAATCTCAGCGAGCCCTTGCCGCCAGACCTTCCTGGGGCAGCTCAACCTGTGCTTAGGGGCCGCGAGGGCCCGAATAGTCGCTCGAATTGAGAAGGTCATAGACGATCCTTAAGTATTGTGTGATATCGCTGGCTGGCGACCAGATCATCGAGGGGTGCTGGATCCGCCAGGCGTCGTGGCCCTCAATCGAAAGCCGATCACAAGGCATATAGAGGCACTGGCCGCCCTTCCATCCGGGATTGAAGGCTCGGGATACTCGCCTCGTTCCACTCGGCCAGTGGTCGGCTCGCAGCGGAGCATCCCCGTCTACATCCCATGGCTGGGCCGTAGGCGGTACCTGAGGATAGTTCGTGCACTCGAACCGCAGCGCATACTCGGGTGGGCCGCCCACCCTCTCGGCCGCCTGAACAGCGATCAGGGCGTGGGGCCACTTGAGGGAGAGCACATGCCACCGCCCGCGGTCAAGGCCACTTTGGAAGGGGCCAGCTTCGAGGTGGGCTCGGAAGACCTGCTCGTCCACTCCCATCGGGTGCCCGGCCAAGCCCTATCCTTCCACGCGCTGCTTGGGTACCAAGTCGAAGCAAAGCGTCCCGTCCGAGAACTTCACGAGAGTGCCGATGTGCACATCCTCGTCAGGCCGGTCGTCTGAGTTGCATACCTGGAGCACGTGCTCTGTGGCATCCACAGGTGACATGTCATACTGGTCCTTCCCAACCGCCCACTCCTTCACCCAATCGACCGTCGCCGATGGCGGGAAGAAGCCCTTCTTTTGATCTTTGTTGTAGTTGACTGTGACCTCCACTCCCTTACAGCGGTGGATGTGCACACGGCTGCGCGCAACTAGGCCGACTTCATCGATCTTCACGTCCAAGTCCAGCGAAACATCCGTGTTCTCGACGAAGACGAACAGCTCGGCGTCCTCGGATGTGCGCAGGCCATGTAGGCGGGCCACCTTGATAATGCCCCTGACCGTGTCCTTGGGATGCACCTTCACTAGTGTGATCTTGGGAATCCCTTCTCCTTGGATGAAGATCTCTATGTGGCTTATCGCATCAAGTTGAGTCATTCGATTGTCCTTTCTCCCACAACGGTGGGGTCTCTAAAGTGAGGTGACGCCCGCGATTTCAGTGGGCGTCATTTCCTATCCATATGAGGACAATCGTCGAAGAGGCGACAGACCGGAAATTTCCTCGCCTGTTGCCGTAACGTTCAGACATCCTCGCCCAGCGGGCAGACAAAGTAGTGAGGACAGCGAGGGCAGATGCGGTCGTTGGGCCGAGGCGAGAAATCCTGGCGCAGGATTCCTCTAATGGCATCGTTGTAGTGGTTCAAGCGCGTCTGAATGGTTCCAGGCTTTAGGTCGATTGGGTCCACCTGATCGACCGACAGGTAACGCACCTGCACGGTCCGTCGAACCCGCGGCTGGGCGGCCCGGGCCGCCGTCACGTACAGAGCGTAGATATCCTTTCCCACCTCGCTCTTCGTGGGATGCCCCGTGCGGAGACGTTCAACGACCTCGGAGCCATCGCTGAGAACCTCTACGTGGTCTGGAACGAAACGAATGAGGCCGAGTGGGACTCGTACCTCCCACTGTGGTCGTGCTGCGGAACCTTGAGACATGATTGGTCGTCTTGCTGCCCGCCTCACCAGACTAACGGCTGATCCACGATACAACTCCTCGAACGGATGCTCCCGCGGTCCTTGCTTATCCCAGACCGTTGCTAGGTATGCGAGTGCTGCAGCTTCATCCGCGGGCCTTCCAGAGGCGCGCGCCTCCGCCATCCAATACAGCACCCGATAGACACAGCGGTGAAACTCTACGTACCCGGAATCCTCGCGGCTCCGACTCAGCGCAAGAACACATTCGTAGAAAAACTGCCGGGGACAACGAAGGTAGACTTCCAAATCCTCTGCCGAGTAAGGCTCGCTCGCTGGCGTTGGATCAGCCACGTCAACCGGTATGGGCGCGCTTGATGGCCAAGTGACGGGGCCGGTGGGGTCACTGGGCAACACCGGAGCGATCCGGTCGAGAAGATCGGACGGATTGCTATTCCGGGCTCCGTATCTGCGAGCGCGTGAGAGGCACAGCACGTCTCTCGCACGGGACAGCCCTACGAAGAAGAGGCACTCCTCTTCTTCGTCGTGGTCATCATGGTTGGACATGATCATACCCTCGGGAGGAGGGCACGACTGCTGCTGGCGTCGGGCCGGGAAAATACCTCGGCCCAGAACCGGCAAGTAGACCGCCCGAAACTCAAGCCCTTTGCTCGCATGCACAGTTAGGAGGCGTACGGCCTCTATGCCGTCCGCCCATGCTGGTAGCTGCCGGAGCGGCTTGTCATCACCGTAAGTCTCCAGCTGACGTATGTACCGAAGCAGGCGAAGCTTAGGGTCAGTCGCCTCTCCGAAAGCCCTGGGACGCAGTTCATGAGCGAATTGAAGGAATTGATAGAGGGCGAGCAAGCGTTGCTGACCCACCACGGACTGGTCACATAGGAAAGTCTCCAAATAGCGGCTTCGATCAAACAGGTAACGGGTAAGCAGTGTCCAGGCTCTGACATGCCTCATGCCATCCAGATGACGTGCTAGCAGGGCAAGACCTTCTTTTCCCTGTGCCGAGACGGTCATGGCGTTCGCAGCTAACTCCAGCGCCTCTGGGAACGGGACACTTCGGTCACGTGCTAGCTTGAGCAGCCCTAGAACGTCATTAAGTGGGATTTCGTATTCGGGAAACCGTGCGACGCGCACCAAACCGCGCCCATCAGATTCGCAAGTGAGGGACAACAGACATAGCATGTCACGCACTTCCGGGCGCTCAAAGAGGTTACCCAAGTAGAGAACGGGCACGCCTAAGTTCTCAAGCTCGGCTGCGACTCTCCCAAGGAACGTGTGCGAACGGCACAGAATCGCTTGCTGGCTGTAAGGAATACCGGAGGCCCGCCGACGCTCAATCTCCTTCGCCATTCCGTCCGCTTCAGCAGTAAGGTCGTCGGCAATCTCCATCAAGACCTGCCCGCCAGAATCGCAACGCTTGGGCTTCCAACGGCTGAACTCCGGTCTACGTCGGCTCGCGCGCATGGCGGGGGCCAATCCTGCGAAAACATCTACGATGGCTGGTTGGGACCTGTAGTTGTATTTGAGGGACGTTATCTTTGCCCCGGGGAAATCCTCCCCAAATCGCCGCATGTTCGTCGGGGCGGCACCGCGGAACCGATAGATAGCCTGACGAGTGTCCCCAACCACCCAGAGTCCGGCTCCGGCACCCGCCACTTCCTTGAGAAAGAGCCCGCTCGCACGGTTCACATCTTGATATTCGTCGACCAGAACGGAACGATAGGTGCCCCGCAGCGTGTCCCGCACATCGGTGTGCGTCCTAAGCAGCGACACGGCTTTGCAGATGAGGTCCCCGAAATCGAGTAGATGCTCCCGGTCAAGAGCTTCCTGGTACGCCTTGTAAACCCGCGCGACCTCGCTAACCCGCTCCGCCGTCTCCATCTCGTCGGATGTGGCTGCTTCCTCAAGCATTCTCTCACCGAGCGCGGCGTATTCCTCTGGGCCCACCAATTCGTCCTTAGCTCGTGAGATCGCTGCCATGATGTCACGCAGGTGGAGCGCGGGATCGTACAAGTTTTGATAATGATCCAACTTCAGGTAGGAGAGCATGCCTTCCAGCAGGACTATCGAGTCAGACGGAGCTAGTACGCTAATTCGGGACGGGAGTCCCAAATGAGTGCCGTACTTGCGCAACAACTCCAGACCGAAGGCATGAAAGGTCCCGATCCAGATGCGGGATGCGGCTTGCGGATCGGCGTCCGCTACACGTGATCGCATCTCCTCAGCTGCTCGGTTCGAGAAGGTCAGGGCAAGGATTGCAGTTGGTGGAACGCCCTGCTCAAGAAGAAAGACGATCCGTCCGACGAGCGTGCGGGTCTTACCGGTACCTGGACCGGCCTCTAGAAGCAGGGGGCCTCGTGGGGCGTGAGCAGCTTCCTCTTGGCTGGGGTCTAACGGTCGTTCGTCGGTATCGCCAAGTAACACGTGCGCAGGGGGAATCTCTGGCGTGAGCAGCCCCCGCGCCATCTGCTGTAGGACCAGCCCCTCTGGAAGTCCCACCCGCCTTGCAATGTCACTAGCTCTGGCCTTATCGGCCTCATACCAGTCGCGTAGGACATCAGTCGGGAGCAGAAACTCCCGCGCAAAGACGTTCGCCTCACGCTCTCGCAACTCCTCCGGTCCATACCCCTGTACACGAGTCACGCCGACCGGTAAGGGTTCCTCAATGGCCTCAGGATCAAGGCTGAACTCAGGGCCGCTCGCCCTTTCGGGGTGTAACCAGAGATGTGCATACTCGTGAGCTTGATAGAAGCGAGCCAGACCAGGTTCGACTTCGCGGTTGAACCAAACCCGCTCCATGTCGTGGTCGAGAGTTGCCTCTGCACCGTCTAGCAACGAGTCGCCAGCTAGCAGACCGATTCGTTCGAAGCCGGTCAGGCGGTCGGCCGCAGCAAGCAGCGAATCAGCTGAAGAGTCTCCCCCAGCCTCTCGAAGCACTGCGGCGCGTTGCGTCCTTGCCCGCCTCCTTATTTCGTCCCAGCGGCTCAAGTTGCACCGATGGTTCGCTCAAGGGCAAGCCAGTGTTCGGCGTGCTCACGACTGATTGTTGAATCGGCGCGAACGGCGTCAAAGAACCGCTCCATCTCCGTGAGCTTCGGTGTTTGGTCGGAGCGATGTTCGGTCGCAGCTCCCAACGTCGGACCCTGCTGAAGAAAGGCGGTGATGGTCGTAGCCTCACGTTGCGTGACCTGTGCAAGGCGCTGGATTAGTTCTTGCGGTATTGAGGTGTAGGCAATCAAGCGGCGGTCGAGCTTTCTCAGCAAGCTGTCTCCTAATCCAGCAGCCTGCGCCAACCGGCGAGGCTCCAAACCTCTTGCTCTACCTTCTGCTATCAGACTTTCGAATGGCGCGACCGAATCTGAAGCAGGCTCCCGCGATTGCCCGTGTAGCAAGTTCTGGACAACACTCATTCCTCGCAGCACCAGTGTTTCCTCATCAACTTGCTCAGCGTCGGGTGCGGGAGGCAACGATTTCATCAGGCTCCAGCTGGCTGCAAAGTCGGTGATCTCTCGCTCAAACTCGGGATAGCTCCGCAGCCATTCGTCAAGCGGGCTATTCGGGCCGACATCGGACGCCACATAGGCGTCGAGCACGTCCTCCAACCTCCCTAGACCACTTGGTTCGTTCATAGTTGCACTCCTCGCCATTTCGCCAAGGACTCGTCCGCCTTGGCAAGCCAGTTTCTGATCGTGCGGGGTGTCCTGCCAAAGTGTCGACTAATTGTTTCGACGGTTAGGTCCTGATCCTCAATTGGCCACCCACAGTAATGGCGTAGTAGGTACGCGGACCGGAAAGGCTCTTCTAATTGACTCAGAGCTGCGCGAATCAAGGACTTCCCGATCACTTGCGCTTCGACGGATCGAGTTTCGGAACTGATCGGTGCCACCACAGCACGCTTTTGTGTCAGTGCGTCGATAGCGTCCTGGTCATAGTCGCAGTGCGATTCGACTTTAAGTTGGTTCACTTGCTTGTTAAAGACGTCTACCGAGAGTCTTTCTAGAACCACCCAGAAACGGACTTGAAGGAAGTCCCCGCGGTCGCTCGCTAAGTCGAGTATCCTGGCGAACAATTCTGCGACCACACTCGAGTAGCCATCTTCCCTCAGGTCGACCCTCAAGCTCCCCAGCTTACTGTCTATCAGGGTCGCACAGCGGGTCAGCAGGCACTTTGATAGACCGTTAACGCGCCTTTGATTTCCTGCTTTGTGGTAGTGCCGGATCAGATACACCAGCGACTCTTCTTTGAGGAAGGCGGGCGAGGCTTCGTCGCTGACCTCTAAACGTCTTCGAAGTTCTGCACAGCCTAGGCTGAGAGCTTCGCGGATCTGCCCGTCCACAATCGCTAGGCGCTGATAGAGATGGCCAGCGGCGTTGCGGCGCGTCAGCGGCTCCGGCAGGGCGGACGAATCCTGCTCCGTGTTCTCACGCTCCATCTATGGCTTCACTCACTGGTCCTATGGTTATTGGCCCCGACCCACCTAGACTACTAATCGCGCAGAGACATACAGACCGGAAATTCCGACCGTTCACCCTCCCGATACTCGCGGATCTGCTCCCTCATTCCCGACTGCCTTCGCCGTCCGGTAGCCGACGCGAGACTCGGTGAAGATGTAGATGGGGCTGTCCGCGTTGTCGCCCAACTTGCGACGGAGGGTGTGCACGACGCTGGACGTCGCCCGCAACCGGGACTCGATTGCTATCAATTGGGCCGGACGACCGACAATGGTTGGCCAGCGTTAGGCGCATTTGACTACCCTGCCCCGCGAAAACTGGTCCAGCAAGGATGGCAGAAACTGCACAGTACGATGAGGCAGATGGCAAAGCGGAAGCGTATGCGCTAGCAGGCTACTTGAACGGTGAGTCGGTCCCCGTTCTCCACCATTCACACATGGGGTCGAGTTCTGTATCGATGAAGATTCGAGTCGTGGGGCCTTCGAATTCGCCTTCCGCCCCCTTTTCTGCGAACAGGTCATACTGACCGTTCTCGCGGGCGATTGCCGCGGTGTAGACAACCGGCGCTTGTGGCGCCAGCCCGGCGAGTGTTAAAAAGGGCCGCGGCGAACCACACACCGGGGCACGCGTATGCAAATCAGCGACATCCTCAATCGCGTCGAATACGGAAGTCTCGCTTTGCCAACGTTCCAACGGGGATATGTATGGAACCGGGAGCAAGTGCGTGGGCTTATGAACTCTTTGTACCGCCGGCACCCAATTGGGAGCCTGTTGGTCTGGATCACAAGAACGGAAGGCGTCGAGGTCCGAGGAGATGCGGCTTCGGGTAACGGCACGATTCAGTTGCTGCTAGACGGTCAACAGCGGGTGACGACGCTGTACGGGATCATTCACGGCAAGCCGCCCGCATTCTTCGATGGCAATGCGAAGACTTTCACCGGGCTGCAATTTCACCTGCTGAATGAGACGTTCGAGTTCTACCAACCAAGTCGGATGCTGGACGATCCCATGTGGATCGACGTCACGGAATTGATACAGTGGGGCATTGGGCCGTACGTGATAAAGCTCAGCGAAATGCCCGATCTATCGATCTCGTTCGACGAAGCCGTCAATCGACTCAACGCGATAGCCACAGTCGGTGGTATTGACCTGCATTTCGACGAAGTCACCGGCGAGGACAAATCCATCGATGTCGTCGTCGATATCTTCAACCGCGTGAACAGCGGCGGCACGAAGCTCTCCAAGGGCGATCTGGCGCTGGCGAAGATCTGCGCCGGCTGGCCCGAGGCGCGGGACGAGATGAAGGGGCGCTTGGGCAAGTGGGAGGGCGCCGGCTTCAACTTCAAGCTCGACTGGCTTCTGCGTTGCATCAACACCATCCTCACCGGCGAGGCTTTGTTCGCGGCGCTGGAGAAGGTAAACGTTGCCCAGTTCAAAGGTGGGCTGGACCGTGCCGAGAAGGCGATCGATAGCCTTCTCAATCTGATCTCATCGCGTCTTGGGCTGGACCACGATCGAGTTCTTGGCAGTCGCTACTCCTTCCCCGTGCTCGCGCGATTTCTGGACGAAAATGGCGGTGATTTCGGGAGCGATGTTGACCAGGGCAAGCTACTCTACTGGTATATCAACACGATGCTTTGGGGGCGTTACTCCGGCTCGACCGAATCCATGTTGAACCAGGACCTTGGGCTGATCGAGAACCGGGAAGACAGACTCGACCGGCTCATCGACCAGTTGCGACGGCAGCGCGGCGATCTAGCCGTCAAACCCGAAGACTTCCTGGGCTGGAGTCGCAGCGCGCGGTTTTACCCGCTGCTGTACATGCTCTCGCGGGTTCAGGGAGCGCGTGATTGGGGTACCGGCATAAAACTCTCTGCGCAAATGCTGGGAGCAATGGGCCAGCTCCACCTCCACCACATCTTTCCGAAGTCGTTGCTGTATGAGGCTGGCCACTCGCGCCCCGACGTGAATTCGCTTGCCAATCTGACGTTCCTTACCGCCAAGACAAATCAAGAGGTGAGCAACCGCGACCCGGCCGAGTATATGCCCGAGTATTTGGCTAAACATGCCGGCGCGGTTGAATCTCATTGGATGCCGGTCGATCCGGAGCTGTGGTCCATCGATCGATACCATGACTTCCTCGCGGCCAGGCGAGAGCTGCTGGCTGCCGCCGCCAACCGGATGCTCGACCGGTTCCTCAGCGGTTCCATAGATACGTCTATAGAGATAGTGGACATAGTCGGCCGCGACGCAGCTCAAGTGCCTGGCGGAGTTGCCAGCGAAGACGAGGAAAAGCTCCTCCAGAAGAGCAACGCGTGGGTGATACGGTGCGGGCTGCCCGCCGGCGAAATGAACTATGAACTGACAGAGCCGGAATCCGGGGAAGCGTTGGCTGTCATAGACCTTGCGTGGCCCGACGGCTTGCAGAGCGGGCTGAGCGACCCGGTGGCCTTGCTTATCGACGAGGACGCCGAGATCGAGCGCATCGTAAACGGAGCAGGTTACCGGTCATTCACGAGCCTCGGCGCCTTCCAGCACTACGTGGCGCTCGAAGTCCTGCCGGGAGAAGTCGCCGCATAGCGGACCGCGCGCGCACTTCAGGAATTGGCGGATCGAGCCCAGGGCGATCCGCGCGGTGCAATGTCCGCTGACAAGTCTTGCCAATGGAAGTGCCAGCGACGACGTTACAACTCCGAAGATCGGGATAGATTCGGTAGGCCGAATGCCTGCCCGAGTCGGCGGAATGGATTGCCCGGCGGCCTGCCGAAGGAAGCGATCTTTGAGCACAACGTCTGTTCATTGCGACAGGATTTCAAGCAGTGCCTGATCGAGCAGCCTTTTGGCAGCGGCCCCGTCGCCTACGGAGTCGAGGGCCTCGTATCGCGCTTCGCGGAGGATTTCAGCGGCCATGCGCTCGCCGTATTGCACGATGCTCTTTTCAATTCGCTCGATGGCATCCCGTTCGCGGCGAGAGTACGCGGTCTCGCGGTCTTGCGGGAAGCTTCGGTCATAGAAGTAAGCATGCACTGGATCGCCGTTCTCCCATTCCGAATCGAATAGTCCGAGAAGTGAGCGGAGGGCGGTGCGGTAATCGTGTAGTCGTTCCGCGTACTCGGTAAAGAGAATCTCCTGGCCTCGGAAATGGGAGTCCCTGATACGTTCCACCGCGGCGGCCAGTCCCTCGATCGGAACGATGGCATCCTCGGCGAAGTGCCTCCAGCGGATACGGGCTTCTTCCTCCGTCGAAAACCTGCGATCCAGGGCAGAGGACCGGAGTTCGGCGAATAGTTTTATTCGGGCCGTCTGCAGGCGGCGAGCCGTCTGGTTGTCGTGGACAAACCACATATCGGGATCGGCCGCGGAATTGATCGGCCCGATCCGGCAGCCTGAGAGAACGGCGTTGGGTCCCCGGCTCTTTACCCAGTTGTTCCAGGAGGGAACGACGAAGCCGTTTTCGGTCGAGGCTTCAAGGCGAGCGCCGATGGCGCCTGCGCGCCACTCCTGGTACGGTGCGAGGTTGACATAATCCCGACCTTTGATGACGCGGCGTCTGCCGCGATAGGACCGGACGCGGTCGGTTGCGGCCTGGCGGGCATCATGCCAGGCCGCGTCGTCGATCGACGAGAATTCCCCCTCGGCGTCGGCTCGAACGAACTCCTTGAAGGCGAGTGGGTGAGAGTCGCCCGATTCCCGCGGAGTCCAGCCGCGGTCTTGGAGGATGACGCCGAGCTCGGCCAGTTCGAGGACGACGATGTCGATCCAACGGCCTTCGATGAGAGGCGCGTTGCGGAGGAAGGGAATCGGCAGGGCGGCGAGCGAGACGAGCTTTCCTGCGGAGACTTCCTTGGAGCGGACGAGGCGCCTAAGTTCGCGCTTGAGGGTGCGGGAGGCCGTTGCCCGCGACTTGTCGTCGTCCTCTTTGGGCTGGCGTTCCTGGAAGGCCCACTCTCGGAAGGTTCTGGGATCGCTGAGGGAGACCCAGGATCGGACCTGGTTGGCGACTGCGGCCTCGACCGCGGCGGCGGTATGGGGATCTAGCGGGTAAGCGAAGAAGGCGGTGGCGCCGACCAGCTCGTAGTGGACTAAGAGGCGGCGAAGTTCGCTGTTGAGGAGATTGATGCTCAGTTCAGCCATCACGAGGTCCTGCTCGATACGGTCGCTCAGCTTCAAATACACGCGCCAGAGGAACAGGACGTCGCGCACGGCGTCGCGAACGCAGCCTTCGATCGCGTCCGACGGCATACCGATCATGGACTTTTCGACGGCGCGACGCGCCTGCTTGGTCATACGATTGAGCGGCGGAGCGGGCGGCTTGAGGCTTGCCAAGTACTCGGCGGTAGAACGAAACCGGGCCATCCTCTGCAGCTCGCGAAGGACGATGTCGGTGGGCGACAGGGACTCCTCCAAGTGATCGAGTAGTCGTTCGCTCGAACTCACTTGGGGCGCGGCTCCGAAGGGAGGTCGATTTTGGGCAGGTCGTCATCGAAGGGAGAGTGGGGATCGGCGGCGGTGATAGCGGCCTCGACTTCGGCGAGGTTCTGCGCGAGGTTGCCGGTTTCCATCAATTCGCGAGCCTCGCGCACGACCCGGAGCAAGGCGTTGGCGCGGCCGATGGAGGGCTCCATGCTGAGGAGGTCCGTGCTGGTGATGTCGAGGAGTCGGGAAATGCCGCCTGTCGAGTCGAGACCGTCGTGGTGGTCATAGGCGCCCTCGATGGCCTTCTCGCGGCGGCGTCGCAGTCCACCGAGTCGCCTGGCGTCGGCGGCCTCGGACTTGTGGTCGGGGTGGTGCCAGAAGCAGAACGGCTCGTCGCGCATGGGAGGGGCGTTGCAGGGAAATCCGTCCGCCGTCTTGGCGGTGCACGAACGCTTGCGGGGGCCTAGCATTTGGGAACTCCGTTAGAAGTGGTCTGGCGGGTCGCGGTCCCGCCCGTGAAGGCTTCCCAGCGCTTGACCGCGACGTCCACGTAGGCCGGCTCCTGCTCCATCGCGAAGCAGACTCTGCCCGTGCGCTCGGCGGCGATGATCTGGGTGCCCGAGCCCGAGAACGGCTCATAGACGATGTCTCCCGGCTCCGTGTGGTACTCGATCGGACGCATGAACAGCTCCACCGGCTTCTGGGTTGGGTGGATCCCCATCTGCTCGAAGCGCTGGTCGACGTTCCAGATGGTCGAGACGTTGCTGGGCGGCTTGCGCTTGGGCATGTTGCCCTGCACCCAGCCGACGAAGCACGGCTCGTGCTGCCACAGGAAGAACGAGTGAGTCAGCACGGCGCGGGCCTTGACCCAGATGACCTGCTGGTGGACCAACAGTCCCGCTTTCGTCCAGGCCTGCTCGACCAGCGCCTGCCGGCGGTGAGCGTGCCACTGGTAGATGGGCGAGTGGGAGACGAGATGCTCCAGGCCTGCGGAGATGAACTTGAAGAAGAAGTCCACCGAGGACTCCGGGTCGTGGTAGTCGTCCCAGTGCTTGTCGCGGTTCGGATCGCCGCGATTGGATTTACTCGCCGGGTGGTTGCCGCCCGAATAGTCCACGAGGTACGGCGGATCGGTAGCCATCAGGGAGGCCCGCTTTTCCCCAAACAGGCGCCCCACGGCGGCGGTGTCGGTCGAATCGCCGCATAGCAGCCTGTGGTCGCCGAGGGACCACAGGTCGCCGGGTTGGGCGACGGGGTTGGCCTGTGCGGCATTGAGGGCGGAGTCGGGATCGAAGTGCTCGATGCGCTCGCGCTTGTCGCGGGCGTCCAGGGACTTGAGGAGCTTGGCGACCTCGTCGTCGTCGAAGCCCGACAGCGAGAGATCCACTTCGGGACTGGCATCCAGCTCAGATAGGAGGCGTGCCAGCAGTTCCTCGTCCCAGGAGCCGGAGATCCTGTTGAGGGCCAAATTCAACAACCGAGCCTGGTCGCCAGACAAATCCAGAAGGATCACCGGCACCGAGGCGAGTCCGAGCCTGCGAGCGGCGAGGAGACGCTGGTGGCCGCCGATGACCGACTTGTCCTCGCGTCTGGCGATGACCGGATCGACGAAGCCGAAGCGACGGATGGAGCGTGTGAGCGAGTCCAGCTCGGCGTCGGAGATGCGTCTGGGGTTGGCGGGATCGGGGCGGAGGTCGTCGATCGGCACGTGATCGACGGAGAGCTTTTGGTTGAGTTGTTTCATCGACTAACTCGGCGGTATTGATACACTAAGTGGACACTGCTTCAATTCTAAAACACTTGGATGGCGTGTCAATATCTAAAATGAGGAGCGGCTAAAGAGCTGGAAATGGGGGAAGGCCTATGGCGAAGCGGCGCCTGGGGCAGATCGGAGCGTTGGTACGGGAGCGAAGGGGAGCACGCGGAGTGCGTGAAGCGGCGAGAGAGGTGGGAGTTAGCTCGGCGACGCTGTCGCGCATCGAGAACGGTAAGCAGCCGGACCTGGGGACGTTCGAGAAGCTGTGTCGGTGGCTGAAGATCAATCCGAATGAGTTTCTGGACGTGGACGATGCCGAGGGGGCGGTCAGGGAGGCATCATCGGCCAGGACGGCGACGGTGCACTTGCGGGCGAAGCGTGAGATCAGTTCGGAGCTTGCGCAGGCGCTGGGGGAGATGATCATGCGCGCGCAGGAAATGTTCGGGCACGAGCCGGACCGGCAGAGCGAGGAATAGAGGACGGTCCTGATGGCGTTCGCGCGGGGATTCAAGGCACGCTGCGAGAACATAGCGGAGACAATCCGGCGGGAGCTGGGACTTCGACCGCACGACCCGCTGTCGGTGACCGCGCTGGCGGGCTACGTCGGTGCGTGGCTGATCACTCCCTCGGATATTCCGAGGATGTCGGAGTCGTCGTTGCGAGTGGTGCTTCGAGACGAGAAGGATGACTGGTCGGCGCTGACGACGAGTTTTGCCGGTGTGACGGTCGTGATCTACAACCCCGCAAACTCGCCCGGAAGACACTCAAGCGACATCACGCACGAACTTGCGCATGTGGAGCTTCGGCACAAGCCGTCGACATTGATGTTCGCCCCGGATGGAACGTGGACTTTGCGGTCGTACGACGGCCAGCAGGAAGCGGAGGCTGCGTGGCTGTCGGGGTGCCTGTTGCTGCCGAGGGCGGCGCTGTTGCGGATCGCCGAACTGGGGCCGAGCGATAAGGACGCGGCGGCGCGGCACGGAGTGAGCGAGCAGATGCTCCGGTACCGCAAGGACATCACGGGCGTGATGCGACAGATCGAACGGAGACGTGCGGCGGGGAGGCATCTCTAGGTAACGGGGGAGTCACGATCTAAGCGTTACGGGGGCCGTCCACGACAACACAACGCACCATCGCCCTTACGGCAACAGATGCTACGAGCATCCATGCAAACGGACATTTCCCCTGATCATCGGCACGGGGCACTAACGCCGGGAAGCCGGTGGTCCGACCCAAAGACGGTGGGGCCCGGCTGGAAGAGAGGACACATGCCCAAATTCAACAATCGTCTGTTGCAGCAAATTCGGGACGAATTCTGCAGGTACGAGGAAGAAGTTGAGACCACCGACCTTAAGCCATCAACCAAGAAGACGTACATCTTGCATGCGCGGAACTTCGTACGCTGGCTCGACGATGATTTCGAGCCAGGCTCTAACGTAAAAGGCCGTAGCAGGCCTCACTAGCAGGCAGCTGTGGTGGCACATCCATGCGCGGTAGATAAAAATGCATCGAGACGAGCCTAAGTCCCCGACGCCGACGAAATGGCTTCGTCTTGTGCCCCCCGAGTGTTTGCCACTCGCTGTGTTGGGATGCGCCAGCTTCCGACTGCACCCGATTGACCGGTGAAAGCAATTGTCGTTGGACACCCCATCTCGATATTGTCAGCACGGGTAGCGAGACACACTCCTTGGGCCGGTTTTCGGTGAGCAGACCCCAATCTACCGAAATTGAATATCAAGAAGGTTAACGAGAGCCTTCCAACTAAAATGTGGGCTGTTGGAATTGGCTCGGGCGGTGTGAATGCGGTGGATTTGCGCCACTTCTGTTGTCGCATGGAGTAGATCATGGAAGGCAAGCGATTCATTCGAACAATTCGCCTCGAGAACATTCTTTCTTACGGTCCAGACACCGCCGAACTATCGTTGGAGCCGCTCAATGTGCTGATCGGGCCAAACGCTTCCGGCAAGTCCAACCTGATTGAGGCGTTGTCGCTGCTCGCGGCCGCTCCCGGAAACCTTGAAAAGCCGATTCGTGAGGGTGGAGGTGTTCGAGATTGGCTCTGGAAAGGCGGCGGCCGTCTCGACTCTGCAACGGTGAATGCCACTCTCGAATACCCTGAGGGGCCAATGCCGCTCCGTTACCGACTGTCGTTCGGTGAGACTGGAGCTCGGTTCGATCTCCGGGACGAAGCGATAGAAAACGAGAATCCATTTGCCGGTAACGACTCGCCCTATCTGTTCTATGCATATCGGGAAGGGCGTCCGGTCCTCAACGTCTTTTCCGAAGACGAGCTCAAGCTGGAAGAGCAAGCCAACAAACTATCTGGCATCAGTCTTGAGGACGTGAAGTTCAAAAGAAAACGGCGTCTCAGACAAGAAAAAGTGAAGCCCGACCGGTCGATTCTGTTTCAGCGACGCGACCCACATGCATATCCGGAGTTGACTTATCTGGCCGATCAGTTCGAGCGCATGAGGTTTTATCGCGAATGGGACCTTGGGCGCCATACGTCTCCACGTCTGCCGCAGCAAGCCGACCTGCCCAATCACATCCTGCTGGAGGACGCCGCTAACCTCGGATTGGTGCTGAGCTATCTGCAGAATCAGCCCGTTGTGAAGCTCGGGATATTGGACCGCTTGAAGACCTTCTATCCAGCGGTCGATGACATAGTGGTAACCATAGTTGGTGGCGCAGTGCAGGTATTCTTCCACGAAGCAGGCTTGAGTGATCCGGTGCCAGCGACACGCCTCTCGGACGGGAGTCTTCGCTACCTCTGTCTGCTAGCGGTGCTCTGTCACCCCGAGCCGCCCCCGGTCGTTTGTATTGAGGAGCCGGAACTAGGTCTCCACCCCGATGTCATTCCGGAAGTGGCGGACCTTCTCGTCGAGGCGTCCTCACGCAGCCAAGTCTTCGTGACTACACATTCCGACATTCTGGTCGATGCGCTGTCGAATGTACCGGAGTCCGTGATCGTTTGCGAGAAGTCCGGCGCGGCGACTCAACTGCGTCGGCTGGACAGGACTGAGCTCAAGCCCTGGCTCGAGAAGTACCGCCTAGGTGACCTGTGGACACGGGGTGAACTCGGGGGTACGCGCTGGTGAGCATCAGGTTGTATGTAGAAGGTGGGGGCGATAGCAAATCGCTGAGGACTGCTTGCCGCAAAGGCTTCAATGTATTCATCGAAAACGCCGGGGCTGCGGGCCGGATGCCTCGCATTGTGGCCAGCGGCAGCCGCGAGAATGCCTACGACGCCTTCAAGACCGCGCATACCCCAGGAAGTGGAAACACTATGCTCCTGGTTGATGCCGAGGGACCTGTTGCGGCCGCCCATCCATGGGACCACCTCGCGGAGCGTGACGGCTGGAGCCGACCGCCGCGAGCAACTGACAACCAATGCCATCTAATGGTGCAGATCATGGAGTCCTGGTTTCTAGCCGATCGCGAGACGCTCAAGGACTTCTATGGTCAGCGATTTAACGTCAACGCACTTCCGAACAATCCGAATATTGAAGCGGTGTCTAAACAAGATGTCTTGAATCTGCTAGCACAAGCTACTCGAAGGACGCAGAAAGGTAGTTACGCCAAGGGGGGAGATAGTTTTGAAATACTGGAAAAGCTGGATGCCGATAAGGTTAGTAGCGCATCGCCATCCGCGAAACGATTCCTTCGCGCGATTCTAGACTCAAATCCATGAATTGGCGGACCGCTTGGTTTGCGGCTAAAGCTTTTAGCACGTGCGAACTTAGTCCAGCGAGCACCGGGATAGGATCCGCTAGCAGTGTCAAATCGGGTCCCATCAGCTAAGCGGGCTCCACGGACCAGTAGCGAGACTCGCCAAGGCGGGTAGCGGTTCGTGCCGCTTGGCTTTGGCCGATGGGGGAGGTGCAGATGGCGAGGCGGAAGCGGGTGATCAAGAAGCTCCGGCGGGCCGAGGTGGCGGCGCATCGTGTAGCGAGGCAGCCGCTACTGCGGCATCACAGGCGGACCACCGGTGTGAGTATGCAGATGGCAACGGGGCGTACAGCGCGACGTCTTGGTCAGCGAACGCGGTCGGAGTTCTGATTGAAGTATTGGGAGCCGATACTTGCGAACAGCCGTCGAGGTTACCTAAACGGGGTGTTCGGATACTAGCAACCATTACCAAACACTACCTTTGCTGGCAAAAAAGGATTTGGTAGTGGTTGGTAGGCGGGAGCGAGGCCAATCGAGCGCCATTCGGCCGTAGGGGTAGGCGCGCGAGCGGCGCCAGATCCGAGCGCTAGCACTCTGTTTCACAACCGTCAGGACCCGTCGAAAGGCGCCCCGTGGCGCGCACGTGCGCCGAACTGTGACATAGCAATCCATGTTCGCCCAAGCTGTATAACTCGCCACGTGGCGCGACAGGTGCGAACGGGGCGGCAAACAGGGCGTTGCCGGCAGCGAGGCTCTGGATGCGGAGCGACGCTTCTTTATATAGAAAGTAAGCATCAACAATGAACGCTCCTTCCGACAGCTGCGAGCGGCGGCAGTTCGCTCGGCATCCGGAAACCCAATAGCTCGCCCAGCCCGCTGAACGGGCGATTGCAGAAGAAGAGCGGGGGGGGGGCGGTTGAGCGGAACGTTAGCCGAGTTGTCGGGACAGTTAGTCGATAGCGGTGGAGCTCGGTGAAACGCAACCGGGGGAAGTAGGCGCTGATCCTTGGAGCCGGATGCGGTCGTGTGGCGAGGGGATTCCGGCTCAGGCGGCGATAACGCGGCGGAGATTGTAGCCGTGACTCGCAGCGATGCCCGTGCGAGCCTCACCTACTCGCGGGAAGCGGTAGTCGATAACGACGCGGACCTGCTTGCGGCCGCGGCCGGTGAGCGTGGTGTGGACCGTGATCCGGCGCACGAGCAGGCGGACGATCTCCCGGCGCTCGGCGTCCGAGAGGTCCTCCGCGAGGCGCTCACGTATCTCCGCCAGCACATCGTCGGAGACGGCGTCGTCAAGATCGCCATCCTCGGGTTCGAGATCGTCTAGTCGGTCATCCAGCACCCTGATCTCCTGTTCCACGTCTGCGGCGATGGCGTCGAACTCGTCGTCGGAGAGCTTGGCGCGGGTATAGAGGTCGATGGCGCGCTTGCGGCGGTGTTGGGCTGCGGAGCGGGCGTCGAGGAGCGAGGCGCGCTCGGCTTCCGCGACGGCGCGGGACTCGATGTCATTGGACTCCGCGAGGAGCTCATCGACGAGGACTTGGGGATCGAGGAGGAAGCGGGATACATCCGACCAGACCGCGGCCTCCAACTTCTCACCCTTGATGGAGGCGCCGATGCACTTGCCAGAGAACGGGCCGCGGTGGGCCATGGAGCCGTTGCACCTGTAGCGAGGCCCCCTGGTCCAGGTACCGCAGAAGGCGAGGCCGCAGACGGCGCAGCGGATGAGCGAGCGGAGGAGATAGGCATGGCAAGAGTTGCGGGGCATGGCGCGGTTGCGCTTGAGGGTGGCGATGGCGGCGTTCCAGACGTCATCGGAAACCAGAGGGGGAACCGAAGCAGAGATGACAGAGCGTCCATTCGGCCTGGAAGACCTACGTCCGTACTGGAGGAGTCCCTTGTAGACGGGATTGACGACGAGGTTGCGGACATGGCCGGAGTGCCAGGTTTCCCGGGTGCGCTTGCCTCTGACGCCGCGGCCGACGCGACGGTAGGCGGTGGGGATGCCGAGGTCGTTGAACTCGTTGGCGATCCGCTTACAGCTCCAGCCGTCCACGGCGAGGTGGTTATAGATGCGCCTGACAACGTCAGCGGCGGAGAGGTGTTCCCACATGGGCGAGTCGTCGGGGACGAGGCGGCGGCAACCTCGATCGCCTGAGACCGAGTAGCCGAGCGGGACGATGCCGCCGGTGTAGCGGCCTTCGCGTGCTGCGCGGTTCATGCCCTCGGCGGAACGTTCGAGGAACTTGCGGCGCTCGTTGGCGGCGATGACGGCGTGGATATCGAAGTAGAAGGGATCGTCGATGTTCTCGTCGGTGGCGCGGAGGGAGATGCCGATGGACTCGAACACCCTCCAGATGCGTAGGAGTTCGAAGGCGTCACGCCCCAGGCGGTCGGCACGGACTACCCAGATCTGGGAGAAACGACCGGCGCGAGCATCACGGACAAGCGCGCCGCCACCCGGCCGGTCTCCGAGCGGGATGGTACCCGAGACGCCGTCATCCTCGTAATGCTTGAAGACGACAACACCCGGCTCGGAAGACAGACGGCGGGACAGGGCGGCGCGCTGGTTGCGGACGGTATGGCGGTCACGCTGCTCGTCGGAGGAGACGCGGGCATAAGTGGCGATGTGGGTGACGGAGCCGGGCAAGACGACCTCCAGCGGGATGGGAAGCGGAGCGGGATGTATGAACGCTCTGAAGGCGCGTAGAGGTCAAGGCGGATCGGCATCCCGAAGGAGGGAGTCGACAACCAAGGCGCCGATCCGCCCAAATGGCGGGGCGGCAGGCACGCACACTTGGAGAGGGAATGCGCCACCGCCCCACCGGAGCAGATTCTAGACCCGTGAGGCCAAGGACTTACCCGGCGAGTCGGACTAGCTAACTCCGATTACCTGGGCGACGCCCTGCCAGGCGGTATCACGCTCACCCTCGAGTCTGCGAAGGTAAGTGGTGGTGACGGCGAGCGAGCTGTGGTCGAGGAACTGGCTCACGGACTCGACCGACTCGCCGACGTCACCGCGTAGCTTGGCGGCGGTGTGGCGTAGGACATGGACGCCGGAAGGAGGGAGGCCGGCCAAGCGGAGATAGCCCCGGAAGCGGTTGTAGAAGGTGGCGCTGGAGACGCCTTGGGGGCCTGCACCCGCCTGCCAGAGGGACTCGGTGGGATGCATGGAAGAGAGGTCCTTGCCGATGTCACCAAGAGATCTGCGTATGGCCGAGAGCGCAGGCGAGGGGAGTTCCCTGCGGCCGCGCAGACCGCCCTTGCCGGTATAGCGGTAGAAGGCGGCGGATTCGTCATAGGCGATATCGCCGGCTGTGAGGTTGATGACCTCGGATCGGCGTCTGCCGGTGAGGACGAGAGTGATAACGATGGCGAGGTCGCGCCTGCCCTTGACGGTGTCTGGGATGACCTGGAGGAGCCGTTGCATCTGGGATGCGGAGAGGCCGCTGGGGGCGCCGGGACGAGGCTTGGGGCGCTCGACGGGATCACAGGGATTGGCCCTCACGACATCCATGCGAATAAGGAACTTGAAGAAGGAAGAGATGCAGGAGAGGCGGGCGCCGACGGTTACGGCGGAAGGTTCACGGCCAGAAAGGCCGACGCCGTGGGCGAAGCTGAAGACGTCCTGAGGCGATACCTGATCGGGAGACTTATGGAGGCCACCGAAGAAGTGGCGGAGGGTGCGGTAGTAGGAGTCCGGTGTGCGGTTGGAGCCTGAGCGGCGCTGTTTCTCGGCGAGGAAGGCGTAGAGAGAGCCTTGCCAGCTCGTGTTGGAACCAGAGAAGACGGTAGGCAGAGTTTGAGCGGTGGACATGGCGGACTCCTTGGTTAGGAACGTCCGCATGACCTTTGCTCTGGTTCGCAGATATATCAAGCACTATGTGTGAATAGGGTAGTTTCGCGGTGGTGGAGTGCTGCCCGTGCCGCAGCCGATTTCGGTAGAGAATCGACGCCGGTTTCCAGTCTCTTAAGCTCTCTGAGAGAGGGTGGCCTGCTGCTGTGGACGAGAGTGGCGTAGCGGTCTGCAGGTCAAGTGGGTGGACGATCTACATCTGAAGCACGGAGACAGGAAACCTGCGATAGTCTGGCGTCGGCAGCGACGTTGACAGTCCGCTGTGATTCTCGCCGGGCATTGATCGGGAAGGGCGTGTGAGCAGTCTCAACATAAGCAACTTCATATGGGGCATCGCGGACGACGTGCTGCGCGATGTCTACGTGCGGGGCAAGTACCGCGACGTGATCCTGCCGATGACCGTAATCCGCCGGCTGGACGCCGTCCTGGAGCCGACAAAAGACGCGGTCCTTCGCATGAAGGCTCAGCTAGACCGGGTCGACATAGCAAATCAGGACGCCGCCTTGCGCCAGGCGTCCGGCGAAGCCTTCTACAACACGTCCCCCTTCCGTCTTCGCGACCTCGCCTCGCGTGGTCGGCAACAGCAGTTGCGGGCCGACTTCGAGACTTACCTCGACGGTTTCTCGCCCAACGTTCAGGAGGTCCTGGAAAAGTTCAGGTTTCACAACCAGATACCCACGCTGGTCGAAGCCGACGCGCTCAGATCGCTGCTCGAGAAGTTCCTGGACAGCTCGGTCAACCTCGGCCCACGCCCCGTCTTGAACGGGGACGGCTCCATGCGCCTGGAAGGTCTGGACAACCACGGGATGGGCACGATCTTCGAGGAGCTCATCCGGCGCTTCAACGAGGAGAACAACGAGGAGGCCGGCGAGCACTTCACCCCGCGCGACGTGGTGCGGCTGATGGCCCATCTCATATTCATGCCGGTAGCCGACCAAGTCCAGTCGGGCACCTACCTCGTCTACGACGGCGCCTGTGGCACCGGCGGGATGCTCACCGTCGCCGAGGAGACACTGATGCAGCTCGCCGGCGAACGGGGCAAGGAGGCGTCGGTGCACCTCTACGGACAGGAAGTCAACCCGGAGACCTACGCCATCAGCAAGGCCGATCTCATTCTCAAGGGAGAGGGCGACGAAGCGGCCAACATCCGGTACGGCTCCACCCTGGCCGCGGATGCATTCCCCGCCAGCGAGTTCGACTTCATGCTCTCCAATCCGCCCTATGGCAAGAGCTGGAAGACCGATCTGGAGCGCATGGGCGGAAAGAGCGGAATCAACGATATCCGCTTCGTCGTCGAGCACGGCGGCGATCCGGAGCACTCCCTGATCACCCGTTCCAGCGACGGCCAGATGATGTTCCTGGCCAACATGCTCAGCAAGATGAAGCAGCACACTCCCCTCGGCAGCCGCGTAGCCGAGGTGCACAACGGCAGCTCCCTCTTCACCGGCGACGCCGGGCAGGGCGAGAGCAACATCCGCCGCTGGATCATCGAGAACGACTGGCTCGAGGCCATAGTCGCCCTTCCGCTCAACATGTTCTACAACACCGGCATTGCGACCTATATCTGGGTGCTGAGCAACCGCAAGCCGGAGCATCGCCGGGGAAGGGTGCAGCTCATCGACGCCACCGAGTGGCACCGGCCGCTGCGCAAGAACCTGGGTATGAAGAACTGCGAGCTGTCGCAAGCGGACATCGAGCGCATCTGCGACACGTTCCTCGCCTTCGAGGAGACGGAGCAGTCGAAAGTATTCCCCAACCAGGCATTCGGCTACTGGAAAGTCACGGTAGAGCGGCCGCTGCGGCTTGAGGGCATCGACCCCGAACGAGTCTGTACAGTCAAGGAGATCAAGGCGTTGAAAGACACGGTCGAGCGCTCCGAGACCGCGCCGCCGGTCATCAGGAGAGTCCGCAAGCAAGGCGTGTACGCCGACCCGTTGCGTGGTCTGTTCCCCGCCACTGTCGACGGCGAGTCCGCCGTGGTCGAATACGAGCCTGACTCCGACCTGCGCGAGACGGAGCGGGTGCCGCTATTGGAAGAGGGCGGCATAGAGGCTTTCCTGCGCCGCGAGGTGCTGCCGTATGCGCCAGACGCATGGTACGCGCCGAAAAGCGTCAAGACCGGCTACGAGATCAGCTTCACCCGCTACTTCTACAGGCCGCAGCCCCTGCGCCCCCTGGAGGAAATACGGGCCGATATTCTGGCGCTTGAGAAGGAGACGGAGGGACTAGTGGGCGAGATAATATAATGACTGTCCAATCGGTGGAGAGCAATAGCGCTAGACGTCCCTAACTTACTGTTCAGGTCGTTGGTATACGGTTTGCGCTTCTAAAGGCGGGGTACCGCGATGCTAGACGGAGAGTCGGCGACCGACGCGTTCCTACGACCTAAGCTGAGTGGTGGACGCTTCGAAGGCGGCGGCATTCCCCTGGATTTCCTTAAGGACATAGCGGTTCTTAAGGAGATGATCATCGAAGTCGCCAAGTGGCGATTTCTTCAGGAAAATCCAGACCGCCAGCGATCGCCTCGAGGGTTCACGGACGGCGTTGAACTCAAACTCTCGGGCATCGAAAGTGGGAGTGCCGTTCCGGTAATTGAATTGTCTCTCACTACACCACAAATCTCGATGCTTCCGCCTCAAAATCTGACGTACTTTGAGCAATCCCGTGACTTCATCGTTAGCGCCATCAGCGTGGCGGAGCGTGATGAACCAAATGAAATAGCCACGCGTTATCTTCCTGAATCGGCGCTGGCGTACTTCAACAGGCTTGGGCGTGGTCTACGTGGTGAGGAATGCGTCGAGTTTGTCACTCCGTCGAACCTATCCACAGCCCGCCTGACCAGAGAGACACGACGTCGATTGCTCCTGGCGTCTTCGAGGGTTATGGAAATCACTGAGGAAGTGGAGCTTCGCGGCTCAATCCCTGAGGCGGATCAGGAGCGAATGACCTTTCAGATGCAGTTGGTGAGTGGATCTAGAACGACCAGTCCAATTCCGGACCAGCACCTTGACGTGATCCTTGAGGGATTCAGTGGCTACAGAGATAACACGCGGGTGGTTCTCCAAGGCGTTGGCAGATATAACCGGCAAGGGCGACTGGTCGGCGTGGAGTCGGTCGAACACATCGGCCTGCTTGACCCACTGGATGTTCCAGCGTGCTTGGATGAGTTTCGAATCCTCAAAGATGGTTGGCTCAATGGGGAAGGAAGTCCTCCCAGCCACGAAGGGCTGGACTGGCTCGCCGAGAGTTTCGAGCGTTACTATCCCGACGCCCCGTTGCCGTACGTTTATCCAACCGTTGAGGGCGGCGTACAGATGGAATGGTCGCTCGGGTCCAAGGAAATCAGTCTGGAAATCACCCTAGCCAACCATTCGGCGGAATGGTTCTGGACCGACGTTGCCAGCGACGATGAGAACGAACGAACGCTCGACCTGAACGCCGCCGCGGACTGGGAATGGATCGCCGACGAAATACGCCGCCTCGCTGAAACCGCAGCGTGACACCCGACACGCTGCTCTATCGGCAGATTCATCCGTCCTGGGTCCGGGAAGGACGGATCACTTCACAGGCATTTCACCCGACTTCGAAGGACGACAGCCGCCTGTCGGTCTACGACGGCGATCAGATCACCCCGGAGGATGCCTGGAATCACTATGTGAGTGTCTTGAACTACGCTTCAACTGGCGTGGGCGCGGTCTCGGTGGAAGACTGTGAGCAGCAGCAACTCGCCGCTGTTCCCGGCCCGCGCTCCGGATTTCCCGAACATGCCCTAATCGACTTCGCTGAACTAACCCGAAATCAGGTCAGACGCGCGGCGCGGCGCCTCGCTCGATACGCAAACGATCGCGGGTGGATGTTTCTCACCACGAACTGATGACGATCCCCGTCGGTGAAGCCTTCTAATCTCCAACCCTACCCCGCCTACAAGCCCTCCGGCGTGGAGTGGTTGGGCGACGTGCCAGGGCATTGGGACTTGGTGCAGCTCGGACGCATTGGGACGTTTTCTAAAGGCACTGGGGGTACAAAAGAAGACGGGGTTCCTGAAGGCATCCCGTGCATTCGGTATGGGGACTTATATACCTCACACAAGTATCACATTCAGGCTACTCGTAGCTCTGTAACGGAAACCAAAGCAGCAGAATACACACCGATACAGTACGGAGACGTTCTCTTTGCCAGTTCAGGTGAAACGATCGAGGAAATAGGTAAGTCAGCCGTCAATTTGATCAAATCGTCAGTTCGCTGCGGCGGGGATGTAATTCTGTTCCGACCTGATATAGAGATAGACGCTAGATTCTCGGGCTACGCCGTTGACTGCCCCCAATCTCAGTATCAGAAGTCGTGCATGGGACGGGGCATCACGATCATGCACATTTACGGCGACGAGCTTAAGCGATTGTGGTTAATCCTCCCACCCCTCCCCGAACAAGCCGCCATCGTGCGGTATCTGGACTACGTCGACCGGCGCATTCGGCGCTACGTGGCTGCCAAGGTGAGGCTGGTCGGCCTGCTGGAGGAAGAGAAGCAGGCCGTCATCACCCGGGCCGTCACCCGCGGCCTCGACCCCAACGCCCCCCTCAAACCCTCCGGCGTCGACTGGCTCGGCGACGTGCCGGCGCATTGGGAGGTGATTCGCAATGGCCAACTATTTGTTCAACGCAACGAGACAGGTTTCCCTGAGCTCCCGATCCTGGAAGTCTCTCTAAGGACGGGTGTCCGCCTCCGTGATTTTAGGGACTCGCATCGCAAGCAGATCATGAGTGTCCGTAGCGAATACAAGCGAGCGGTCAAAGGGGATGTCGCCTACAACATGATGCGAATGTGGCAAGGGGCAGTTGGCGTAGTCCCAACCGATGGCTTGGTCAGTCCGGCGTATGTCGTTGCCAAGCCACGGCGAGGAACCGAGCCGCGTTACTTCAGCGCGCTGTTTCGCACTACTGCGTACATGGTGGAAGTGGACAAATACTCGCGAGGCATCGTCAAGGACCGCAACCGGTTGTACTGGGAAGACTTCAAGCAGATGCCAACTCCTTATCCGCCTCTGGAGGAGCAAGTGCTCATTTCCGATGCGATCGCCCGTAGCATGGAGGCTGTGAACAACGACGTAAACCGAATGCACCGCCAAATCGACCTGATCCAGGAATACCGCACCTGCCTGATCGCCGACGTGGTGACCGGCAAGCT
The DNA here is from genome assembly GCA_965263025.1 of Chloroflexota bacterium. Taxonomy (GTDB): domain Bacteria; phylum Chloroflexota; class UBA11872; order UBA11872; family VXNJ01; genus JAPOVO01. Next base: position 3,379,168 of record OZ253578.1, read on the forward strand.
GGACGTGCGCGAGGCGGCTGCCCATCTTCCAGACGAAGCTGATGACAGGGATCTGATAGCCGAGCGCGGTCGACTGGCGGAGAATATCGATGGAAGCGTTCGTGACGCGAACGAGGCGGTGGGCGAGTTAGCCACGGCGGGGGAGGTGACCGTATGACGAATTGGGAGACATGCCCGGCGGTGGGAAGCAACCCCAAGAAGATCAGCGGAGCCTGGGTGTTCACCGATACCAGGCTGCCCGTATCCGCCCTGTTCGAGAACCTGGAGAGCGGCGCTACCGTCGAAGAGTTCATGGAATGGTTCCAGCCGGTGGATGAATGGAAGGTAAGAGCCGTCCTTCAACACGTGGCCGATTCCCTGAAAGCGCCCGTGCTCGTGAGCAGCCTTGAAGATACTGTTTGATCATGGAACGCCCGCCCCCCTCAGGCGAGACCTCCACGGACACTCGGTCGATACGGCAGCGGAGAAAGAGTGGCACGGCCTTGTCAACGGAGACCTGCTAGACAGGGCTGAACAGGAGGGTTACGAAGTCCTGATCACCACCGACCAGAGCATGCATACGAGCAGAACCTCACTGGCGGCAGGATAGCAATCGTGGTGCTGGTATCCACGGCATGGCCCAGAGTTCAACACCCAACTGAGGAAACCCGAAGAGCCATCGAGGAAGTAGAGCCGGGACAATCCAGGGAAGTCCCGATCCTATGATGTGAGGCGGATCAGCGTGTGACCACCGACACGAGCGAGAAGGGGCTTGAGAGCCTCATCTGCGAGGCCCTGACGGGGCAAACGTGCGGCCCGGCGGACGCGGCGCGCGAGCGGCCGTCCAGCCACGGCGTGGGCTGGACCTGCGGCGACCCGCGGGACTACGACCGCGAGCACTGCGTGGACCTCGCGCAGCTATCCGCTTTTCTGCGCAAGACTCAGCCCGACACGGCCGGGGCGCTCGGCCTGGACGGCGACGGCCCGACGCGGCGAAAGTTCCTGGCCCGAGTACAGGGAGAGATCACCAAGCGCGGCACGATCGACGTGCTGCGCAATGGCGTCAGGCACGGACCGCACCAGATCGAGCTGCTTTACGGCGCGCCGTCTCCGGGGAACGAGAGGGCCAAGACCCGCTACGCGCAAAACCGCTTCACGGTCACGCGCCAGCTCCGCTACAGCCGCGACGAGACCCAGCTTGCGCTCGACCTTTGTCTGTTCAGGGCTGCCGGTCGCCACGTTCGAGCTCAAGAACAGCCTCACCAAGCAGACGGTGGAAGACGCGGTCGAGCAGTACAAGCGCGACCGGAACCCCCGCGAGAAGCTGTTCGAGCTTGGACGCTGCCTGGCGCACTTCGCGGTCGACGACCACGAGGTGCGGTTCTGTACGCATCTTCAAGGCAAGAGCTCGTGGTTTCTGCCCTTCAACCGCGGATGGGACGACGGCGCCGGCAATCCGCCGAACCCCAACGGGCTCAAGACAGACTACTTGTGGAAAGAGGCGCTGACCCGCGACGGGCTGACCGGCATCATCGAGAACTATGCCCAGATCGTCGAAACGAAGGATCAGAAGACGGGACGCAAGAAGCGCGAGCAGATATGGCCGCGCTATCACCAGCTAGGCGTGGTGCGAAAGCTGCTGGCCGACGCGTCCAGCAGGGGAATCGGCTTCAGATACCTGATTCAGCACTCGGCCGGCAGCGGCAAGTCGAACTCCATCGCCTGGCTGGCCCATCAGTTGATCGGGCTGGAGAAAGACGGCGCGGTCCTCTTCGACTCGGTAGTCGTCGTCACGGACCGGAGGGTGCTGGATAAGCAAATTCAGGACACGATCAAGCAGTTTGCGCAGGTCCGCTCGGTCGTCGGTCATGCTAAGAGGTCCAGCGATCTCCGGACCTTCCTGCAGCAAGGAAAGAAGATAGTCATAACCACCGTCCAAAAGTTTCCGTACATCCTGGATGCTATTGGCAGCGATCACCGCGGGCGCCGGTTCGCCATCATCATCGACGAGGCGCACTCCAGCCAGGGCGGACGCGCGTCGGCGTCGGTATCCATGGCATTGGGAGAAGCCGGCGACGAAGGAGAAGACGAGACGACCGAGGACACGATCAACCGTTTGATGGAGTCCAAGAAGCTCCTGCCCAACGCCAGCTACTTTGCCTTCACGGCGACGCCCAAGAACAAGACGCTGGAGATCTTCGGCGCGCCGGTTCCCGACGGAGACAAGACCAGGCACGTCGCCTTCCACGTCTACACCATGAAGCAGGCGATTCAGGAAGACTTCATCGTCGACGTGTTGAAGCATTACACGCCGGTAAACAGCTATTACAGGCTGGTCAAGACGGCGCGAGACGACCCGGAGTTCGACACCAAGCGGGCCAGGAAGAAGCTGCGCCGATACGTCGAGAACCATGAGCACGCCATCGGCCTGAAGGCCGAAATCGTGGTGGACCACTTCCACGAGCAGGTGACCGGGCTTCGCAAGATAGGCGGGCAGGCGCGGGCCATGGTGGTCACGGGCAGCATCGAGCGCGCCATCCGCTACTACCACGCCATCAGCGACTATCTGGCGGAGCGCAAGAGTCCCTACCAGGCCATAGTCGCCTTCTCCGGCGAGCACGAGTACGGCGGGGCGAAAGTCACCGAGACGTCCCTCAACGGCTTTTCGTCAAAAAGGATCACTGAGGAAATCCAGAAAGATCCGTATCGCTTCCTGGTATGCGCCGACAAGTATCAGACCGGCTACGACGAGCCGCTGTTGCACACGATGTACGTCGACAAGGTGCTGTCCGGAATCAGGGCGGTGCAGACGCTCTCACGCCTCAACCGGTCGCACCCCAAGAAGCATGACGCCTTTGTGCTCGACTTCGTCAACGACGCCGACATGATCCAGAACGCCTTTGCCGACTACTACCGGACTACGGTACTCGCCGAGGAGACCGATCCCGACAGGCTGCACGACCTCAAGGCGGCGCTCGACGGCCTTCAGGTCTACGCCCCGGCGCAGATAGATGATTTCGTCGAGCGCTACCTCGCCGGGGCCGACCGCGACCGGCTGGACCCGGTCCTGGATGCCTGCGTAGCGGTCTACTGGGAGAACCTGGACGAGGGCGAGCAGGTGGATTTCAAGGGCAAGGTGAAGGCGTTTCTGCGGGCCTATGGATTCCTGGCGTCGATCCTGCCCTATACAAACGCCGGGTGGGAGAAGCTCTCGATCTTCCTGAACTTCCTCGTTCCCAAGCTGCCCGCTCCCGTCGAAGAGGACATGTCCAAGGGAATCCTCGAATCCATCGACATGGACAGCTACCGGGTAGAGAAGCAAGCGGTCAAGGACATCCAGCTTCCCGACGAAGATGCGGAGATCGGGCCGGTGCCCACCGAGGGCGGAGGGCAGAAGCCCGAACCGGAGATGGACCGGCTTTCGAACATCCTGAAGCAGTTCAACGACCTGTTCGGCGACATCGACTGGAAGGACGGAGACAAGATAGGAAGAGTCATCTCGGAAGAACTGCCGGCGAAAGTTGCCCGGGACAAGGCATATCAGAACGCCTTAGCCAACTCCGATCTTGAGAACGCGCGAATCGAGCACGACAGGGCACTTGAACGGGCGATGACCGAGTTGCTCGCGGATCATACCGAGCTGTTCAAGCAATTCAGCGACAACGAATCATTCCGCAGGTGGCTATACGGAACGGTCTTCGAAGCGACACGTGACAGCGCCGTAGTCCGCGCCAGTGTCCGTGGACCGTGATCTTGTCCGACTCAGCCGGTACATCCGGGGCAATTTCAAGTAGCGGAGAGGAGCGTTTACGCCGCGGACAACCGGAACGTCCGGCCGATTTAGCCTTGGTGGTTTCTCACAGCCCTCGTACTCCGCACGCCAGCGGTAGAAGGTCGGCTCGGTCACCCCTATCTTCCGACTGGCCTCGGCAACCGTGCGGCCCTCTCAGCCATAGCCACCTCGGCCTTCGGCAGCAAACGTAACAGTCAATCAGCGATTGCCCGAAGATTACTGTTCGAGGAACCCAACAAGCTGTCCGGTAGTAGTCGCCATATCCCTCAATTGGCATTCCCACACCGTCATCACAGCCCAGCCTTGTTCTTCGAGCGATGCGACGTTACGCTCATCTCTCGCCCGATTCCGCGTCAACTTGGAATGCCAGTAGTCTCGATTGCCAGCAGGTATGTGCGCATCGACACATCCTTGATGGTAGTGCCAAAAGCATCCATTCACTAACACGACCTTGCGACGTGAGGGGAATACCAAATCAGGACGACCGGGCAAATCTGTTCGATGCAGCCGATATCTGTAACCGAGGCCGTGGAGGAGTCGCCGGACGAGCATCTCGGGCTTCGTGCCCTTCGACTTGATGTTAGACATGATTCGGCTCCGTGTTAGAGGCGACACGGTGTCAGGCATAGACTCCGCCGGTTGAAAGCCGAAGAACCTTTCTTGGCCTTGCTGCTATCCGCTTAGTCAGAAGCTCTGACAAGACTCTCCTTGATTTTGTTGAACACATCCGCGATGCTCGCCGGAGGGTTTTCGTGCTCAAAGAAATCGGATTTCTCCAACAGCCTGCATATCCTGAAACGGTCACAAAGTATGCAGTTGCGGGTCCGCGCGGGGTCTAAGCTCCATTCGTCCAAGGTGTAGCGTGGGAAATGGGGAATCATCAAGAAGTTGGAATGACGCGCGTTTAAATCGACGAATCCCGCAAGTTCGGTATCTGCATTAGCTTCATGCCTCTTGAGCCACCAATCCTGTTGTAGCGTGCATTGCGCGAAAGCGAAGAACGGATACGGTGATTGGTCATCGAATGGGCATATGGCAATCAGGTCAATGCCAAATTCGCGTTGTGTATTGCTGAGCTGATCGGCATTCACCAAGCCGGCATTGAGCTTCTCGGCTAGTTTGGGAACCGCGTCGCTCGCGGCCCATCCGAAAACCGTCTTTCTATCTGGGCTGTTTTGGCTGAACAACAAAACTTCTGCCCACTCGGGGAAGAGTGACCGAAAAGCTTCCTTGCACAGGTTCTCAAATTGTGTTGGCAGAGAGCCCTTCAACGATGGCACGTAGTTGCTGTTGGAGCACACTAGCAAAAAAAGATACGGCAAATGATTGCTAATAGTTGTCTGAGGTGCGAGATTTACCTCGTCGGTCGCGACGCTGAAGGGGTACGTTGTTCCTAGCCAAGCTGCGCGGTTCTTGATAACTGTGAGAGCCTGCTCAAAATGGCGGTTGAGGTCGTCGGCTTGATCTCCCATGAGATATGTCTGTTTATCATCATCAAGGTTCTCCATAGCCACAAAACGTTGAAAATCTGCTTGCGTGAACCGACCGCTACAGTCTTCATCAGCAAATGCAACGAGGAGTTCTATCGCGTCCGCCAGAATTAGCGGATCCTTTGTAAGGTCCGAACTCCAGGTCATATCAAGCATCGGACGCTACACCCAGCCTCTCGGATGCCACTTGGATTATCTTTAAAGCCTCGTTGACAGCGTTCTTTGCGGTTTTGTCGTCCTGGTCCACGGCATGGAGGTTTGCATTTGCTTGCTTGAGTTCTTCGATGGCTTGATTCATGTGGCGCACAAAATCGTCGCGTCCGTGGGGAGTCAATCGGTAGGCTGTTTCAAGTGAGCGACCTGAACGGAGTGCGCTAAGTGACTCGGGATTGGCTAAGACTGTTCCCAGTTTGCCGATGTTGCGCGATTCACCCAGCTTCGTTTCGCCTCGGGCGTCTTTTTCGAACATCAACCTCACGAGTTCCTTGAGGTTCTCTGTATTGACAACTTCTGGATTCGTTATCGGATGTGTGGGATCCCCGTTGTCCCTGATTCCGATGAAGTTTGATACGTCTACATTGCCAATAGCCGTGTAAAACGTCCCAAATTGAAAGGTCTCCTCTTCTATGTCCGCAATGTCGTAGAAGCTACTTTGTTCGACGACCTTGTATGCGGCTAGAGCGTCCAGATTTCTGCGCACTGTCGTGCTGGTGCTGCCAATCTCACGAGCGACAGAGGTGCATCGCTGTTGCGGCTGACCTTGGGTTTCGGCAACAAACAGAGACTTTAGATATCTTGCCTTGGCCAATGGGTCCCATCGCTGAACTCCCGAGATGTGGCGAAATCCGAGGTACTGCAAGGTGTCCTCGCGTGACTGCACGACATACACCGGTACCCTGGTCGGCTTGTGGTCGGCCGCCTCCGCCGCTCGCCTGAGGCTAGCTCGTCCGATTAATGCTGGGTCTTGCAGGAGTTTCAAAGCCGCTAAACGGCGATTGCCCTCTATCACCGTGTACTTCCCGGTTTCCTGTGGAGCCACGACAATTGCTTCACCATCGAAGAACCCATTCGTCCCGATTGACGACATGAGATTCTCGATGCTTGTCTTGGTCGCTAGGTAATCGAGGATGGTAGCCTCATCGAGGCCTCGTGCCCTCGTCGGCAATCGGGGGTTAACCTTGTCGAATTCGAGCATTTCGAGATCAAGCTCGCGAAAACCACTCATGAGAAGACTTCCTTAGGAATAGCCTCGACAATTTGCCGAAAAAGCATCGGAGGAACTGCATTACCAATGACATGGTATTTCTTCCTCAATCCAACCGTGTCGGGAAATCTCCAATCGGCTAAATCTTGAAGGGCTGCTGCTTCCTTGAATGACAAGCGGCGAGCCGTGCCGGGATCTCCGTCAAAAACCCACTTGTCTTTGCCCACCTTCGTCAATGGCGGGCTCATTGGGTGCAACGGCATGTGACGTGCGTTAGCAAGTATTGTCTTGCTGGGTTCGTCCCAGCCACGGTAGCGATTACGTGAAAGGTAGTACCAGTGAAAGTCTTGGTCTAGAAATTCCCCTATCGGCCACTCGTCCTTCGACCCTTCAAGTACGTCCCTTTGTGTCTTAATGGGCTTTAAGCCCGGGCCATGTGTAGGCTCAGGAAATTGATATCTCAGGCCGAGATCAGAACGGATGCCAACTATGAAAATCCTCCGACGCTCTTGCGCCAAACCATAGTGGGCTGAGTTGATGCATCGGGGCTCGGCAACGCTAAAGCCGGCCAAACGGAAGCGTACGAGCTGGGCGTTCAAGAAATGGCGATTGTTGCTCCGTGCCATACCTGGAACGTTCTCTACGACAAAGGCCTTCGGACGAATCTCCCGGAGGGCGCGGTCGAACTCCCGATAGAGTCTGTTAACCCTTCGATCCGCATCACGCGCACCGCCTTGGCTATAACCTTGGCACGGATAGCATCCGATAAGAAGATCAGCCGGTGGAAAGGTTCTTATCTCTTCGATGCTGGTAGTTCGGAAATCGGTTTCGGGCAGGTTCGCCGCGTAGACCTCTCGAGCGTAATGCAAAATGTCATTCGCCATCACAATACGCCAGCCAGCGTCGACCAATCCCCGGTCGGAACCCCCGCAACCTGTGAAAAGGGAGACTGCTTCCACTGATCAACTCGCCTCCTCTGCTAGCCCCAGATGCGCTGCGAATCTGACCCGCCGGCCGGAATCTGATTCAAGAGGGATGCAAGAAACTGGGCCCAAATGACCTGCTGAACTGCCCCAAGGCTCAAACCACCAGCTATGTTAGCCCCATTGGCACCGGGAGCAGTTGACCTGGCCCCGGAGAACCGGCCCGGAAGGAACGCCAGTGCTCTCGGCCGTGGACTTGACCTGCCCCCATCTTGGTAGGAGGGGCAAGTGCGCGGCGCGCTTTCCGAGCTGGGGAGCGGTACAACACGACTCGCAATGCTACGGCGTTGATCGGGCTGGAAATCCTCCAAGCGCATAGCGCGGCTTCTTCAGAGCCTGCGACGAGTAGACCGCTCAGCCTCGTTGGAGGACCTGCCGCTCCCCGGTTAGAGCCGGAATGGACCGTGTCTCAGTACTAAGCAGACATAGGATCGTGTTTGCAGGTGACCACGACCCACGGCTACAGCTTGTTGTTCCTCGCCAATCGCCGTGCGGTCGATAGTCCTCCTAGATGGTTACCCCGACGGTAATTGTGCCAAAGTACCCATTGCGATCTTCCGTAATCGACGCAAGGAGGTTGCTCTCTGCAGGATCGCCGCGCAGCAGGGAGTCGTCCGCGTTGCGGGTTGTGCGGTTGGGCCGGTCACTGTAGGGCGTCCGGCCATAGACGTGGTCGGTGAAGTCGTCGGGAAAATAAAACTGGGAGGTCGCGTATGTATTGTTTCTGTAGTGAACCTTGAAGTGGATATGAACCGTACGGCCGGGGTACCAGCCGGGATAGATGGTGTCGAACACGGCGACGCCATCTGCGTCGGTCACCTGGGTGCCGCGAAGGAAAGTCTGGCCGGACATGTCCTGTCCGCTGGGCTGGCCGGGATATCCTGAGTAGTCGCCTACGGCGTCGGTGTGCCATATGTCAACTAAGGCATCCTTCAAGGGCCTGCAGCCGTCTTCCACCGTCATAACGCGGACAGACATCCGCAGCGGCGCCCCGACGCGGTCCTCAACTATGTTTTGCCGTATCTGGTTCGTGTCGAAGTAGAACGGTCCCTCGGTCGCCTGAGGCGTCAGTACGCAGACGGGTGTATTGTCGACCGGCAAGGGCGAGGCCGACGGGCGTGCCGCGGCGGGGGGCGGCGTGGGCGTGGAGCCTGCCGGCGCCAGCGCCAGCGTCTGCTTCTTGGATTCGCCGGAGCTGCGGGTGCCGCAACCTGTCAATACCGCGAAGCCGAGCAGGGCGACAATTCTCTGCAACGATTCTCTTCTCACCGCGTCCACTTTGCATACCTCCGTCTTGCGACCTAGGTGGGAGCACTTGGATGGGTCTGTGGATTCTTCAGGAGTCCGTTTTCAGAAGTGCGGGGCGGATTCTCGAATTCCAGACATCGACATCACCCGCCTGTCGCAACTCCTGTACGAGTTGCACGGTTTCCACTCCAACTTCTTCACTCAACTGGGAAGGGGTACGGTCACCGGCCAACTCGGTAACTGCTGTACGGAGTTTCATCACGTATTCTGCGACTTCATAGGCGGCTCGGTCGGACGCAGCACGGACCTGCAGAGCCTCAAGCTTCTCAAGCCAGTCCAGCCCCCTTTCGGCCTCTTCGAACGGGTCATCCAGTGCGTTGGTCGTAGTCAACAGTCATCCTCCACTACCGGCATGGGTTGTGACCTGCTCCCAAAGGCTTCTACTGCCGACTATGTTAGTCCCGCGAGCATCCGGTCTTGCCCCTATCCGTAATCAGTTTCGGAGGGCAGACCATTCGTCGGGATAGGCTCAGTGAGCGGGGGAACCGTGTCCAACGAATCTAGGAGCGGGCCCGGCGCGCCGCGACCTTGGTGTACGCGAGCCTGGCGGCCTCCCAGCGTGGAAGTCCGATGTTCGCGTAGATCTGTGTCATTTCTTTGAAACGACCAGGATCGGCCAGCGTGAGCGACCCGGCAACCATTGCCACATCGCTGGCGCGCCTCACGTGCGGGACGCGCCTGTCGCCGCCGTACACCTGCACCCGGCGGCCGAGTGCGCCCGCAGCCTCGCGCCCGGTCCGTGCTGGGGAGGGGGCGAGCATCACGTTGGCGAAACGCCCCAGGGCGAACGCCGTTGCCTCCGACGACCAGCCCGCCGAACCGAGTGTGACGACCACTGGCTCGCTGCGCCGGCAGGCGAGCGCCAGCCCATAGGCCAATCCCTCGCAGACCACGCCGCCGCCGCCGCGCACCAGTTCGCCGATGACGACGACCGCATCCGAGAGGTCGCCGTATGACCGCGTGCCGAAGCGTCCAAGCTGCGGATCATCGGGATCGCCATCAAGCGCGGACTGGCCCTCTGGGCCGATGGGTACGAGGTGAACGCCGGCTATGGAGTGCGTCGGGAAGCTGGGCGTGAGGTCAATCCAAGGCTTGAGCGGGGCGGCGGCGGCGATCAGCGCGCCCGCGATCGGGTGGTTGGGATACGAAGGTGATGCCTGCACCCAGCGTATCCAGGGAGGCAGCTCGAGAACCGGCGGCCAGAGCGACCAGCGGCGGAACCAGCGGCGGGCCGGGTGGTCCGGGGCGTCGGGAACCGTAGCGCTGCGCTTCAGCAGCTGCAAACCAGAGTTGAGAATCGGGTACCGACCTGCATCTGAAACGTTGTACGACTAGCAATGATAGGCCCTTACGTTCTGTAATAGTTCGGCAGTCGGTATGACCGCCAGTGGCGGCGGCTCGTAGCTCAGAGGGCTATGCGGGTCGATGACGGCGCGGGATCGCTCGGCGGCCACCTATTGAGAAGTCATGCCACGCGGGCGATCAGCTCGGGACCGTCGTTGGCTACGGAGTTGACGAGCGTCGAGACCTCATAGGCCTCCATCGCATCGTCGGGATAGGGAGTCAGGACGCTGCTAAGCGCGCTGCGGTCTTCAATGCTCCTGTCGAGCCAGAAACCCTCCATGTTCCTGGGCAGGATGACGGGCATGCGGTGGTGGATGGGCCTGAGCAGCTCGTTTGCCGAAGTCGTGATGATGGCGCACGTCGGTATCGAGTTGTCCTCGGGGTCCTTCCACATGGACCATATGCCCGCGAAGGCGAAGGATTCTGCCAACCGCATGGCCACGCGCATGGGCCGCTTGCCGGACCCCCTGCGCTGCCACTCGTAGAAGCCGTCGGCGAGGACGAGGCAGCGCCGGCGTCTGAAGGCGTCGCGAAACGAGGGTTTCTCGGCGACCGTCTCGGCCCTGGCGTTGATCATGCGGCTGCCGATGGAGCGGTCCTTGGCCCAGAAGGGAATGAGTCCCCAGCGCATGAACCCGGCGCGTCGCGACTCGCCGCCGACAACGGTGAGGACGTTTTGCGTGGGAGCGACGTTATAGGCAGATTCGAGCGTCAGTTGACTGGGGTCAAACCCGAACCGCTCGCCAAGCACCGTCAGGTTCGAGATCAGGTTATATCGTCGCACGCGTGCGCCTCATCTGCGGAGACGAAATTCGACGGAGTATTATCGGGATGCTCAGCAAACCGTTTTGACAATGTTTTGAACGTCGTCTCCCGTTTAGACTACAGTGCCTCATAGGCGCCCATTTCATGAAAAGGCGAAATGGCTCGAATGACAGAATCGGACTCCCATAAGGGGATATTTCTGGCGGTTTGAGTTTTCAAAAGCGTGCTATATCGTCATAAAATGCTGATTTGCCCCCAAGTTGCGGCATTATAGATTGTCTGTTTTGCGACTGACCTGCCCCCGCCGAGAACGGGTCCAGGAGGAATATTAGAAACTGGGCCGTCATCGGCCCTCATAACTCTGGGGCCTACAGACCGTTGACTCCAGTGGTCATCGCGCCTGCCCAAGCCATCCCGATGCTCGCGGGACCTGATTAAGCTTACGGCACATACTTGGGGGCAGGTCAGGCCGCCACTATGGCAATAGCAACAATCGACACAATCCCGGCGGCTAGGGCCGCCAATGCCAGCTTACGCACTTTGCTCTCCTCCCGCTACGATGGGCGGTCTTCTGGGCACCTCAGGATACCGGCGTTTCAGGGCCGTTGATCCTCCAACTCCAGCGTTTACAAACGTTGGAACCTGGGCATCGGAAAGGGGGATTGTGATCGCAGCGAAGACTTAGCCCGGCCAGGGATCAAGGTCAAACTCGACCCTATGTCTGCTTAGTGCGAATCCAAGCAGACATTCTCACGAGTACGAGGGAATCCAGCCTTTGTAGCGAGAGCCGTATGGTAGTCAAGACCGTTCGTCAAGGCTCTGATCACGCCGACCGGTAATTGGGACGGCGACAGGATCATCCGCGCTCCGAGATCCGAGACTTGAGATCTGAGATCTGAAGAGACGAGTAGAGCCGCGCCTGCAATTCATATAGGCGGCTACCATTTCAGGAAATGATGTGGGTGGACGCTTGCGCGACTAAGCTTGGCAATCACCGAATTCCAGGAGTTAAGGATGGCGGCGCCTAGGCTTTCCTTGATAACGGACCGTCAGGCCGAGGGCGTTCATCGCGCCCTGCGGACGCTGGCCCAGGGGCTTACGCAGGCGTTCACCAGCCCCATCCCCGGTGACCCGGAAGATCAGCTCAAGTCCCATCTGCGGCCGTTCATAGAGGCCGCCGCCGCGTCGCTCGGGTTAATGCCGGTTGTCGTCAAGACCGAATCCCGCGTCGCCGATATTCACGGCCGACCGGATCTCGCGGTCGACCTGCGCGGTGCGCTCACCGGACACCTGGAGTTGAAAGCCCCCGGCCGTGGCGCGAATCCAAACCGGTTCACCGGTCATAACCGCAGGCAGTGGAACAACTTCAAGAACCTGCCGAATCTCATCTACACCGACGGCCTCTCATGGACGCTCTTCCATACGGGCAAGCGTGTCGTCAGCGTTCGGCTGAGCGGCGACCTGACGGCCGACGGTCCCCGCGCGGTCACAGCATCCGACGCGCGACAGGTGGGCGATCTACTGCAAACGTTCTTCTCATGGCAACCCATCGTGCCCGCCACGGCACGGCAGCTTGCCGAAACACTGGCGCCGCTGGCCCGCCTGCTGCGGCGCGACGTGCTGGCGGCGCTGAACAACCAAGGCTCCGCCGTCGCTCAGCTGCGCCGAGACTGGCAATCGGCTCTCTTTGCAAACGCCGATCCGCCCCAGTTCGCGGACGCCTATGCCCAAACTCTGACCTACGCTTTGTTGCTAGCTCGGCTCGATGGCCTGGACGCCGTGAGCTCCGGCGACCTTGCGCAGGAATGGCTGCGCCAACGCGGCCATACCCTGCTGGCCGACGTGCTGCGCACCCTGGCCGACCGCCAGGCGCGGCGGGAGACGGCAACCCCCGTCGAACTGCTGGAGCGCGTCATCGGCGCGATAGACACAGACCGGCTTCGGCGCGGCGACGCCGATCCCTGGCTCTATTTCTACGAAGACTTCCTTGCCGCCTACGACCCCAAGCTCCGCCGCGACCGCGGCGTCTACTACACGCCGGTTCAGGTCGTGCGGGCGCAGGTGCGCCTGGTCGGTGAGTTGCTGCGCGAGCGCTTTGGCAAGGAGCTGACCTACGCCGACGACGGCGTCGTCACCCTCGACCCGGCCGCCGGCACCGGAACTTATCCGCTCGCCGTGATTGAACACGCCTTAGCGGTGGTCGGTGAGCGTCTCGGTATAGGGGCTGTCCCCGGCTACGCCTCGGCGCTGGCTCGGAAGGTCCATGCCTTCGAGCTGCTGGTCGGACCCTACGCCGTGGCACACCTGCGTGTCTCGGAACGCATCCAGGCCCGCGGCGGCGTGCTGCCTGACGACGGCGCGCACGTCTACCTGGCCGACACCCTCGAATCGCCCCACGCCGCTACGCCCGGACTGATGGCGCTCTCGCTGCGCGCCCTGATCGACGAGCACGAGCGGGCCAGGCGTATCAAGGCCGACACGCGCGTGCTGGTCTGCCTGGGCAATCCACCCTACGACCGGCAGGAGATCGACCCTGCTGACGAAGAAACGCAGCGCAAGGGCGGCTGGGTGCGCTTCGGCGAGCCGGACGCTCAGTCGGACGCGCCGGGAGACGCGCGGCCGCTGCTGGAGGACTTTCTCGATCCGGTCCGACGAGCGGGCGCGGGTGGGCATCTGAAAAATCTATACAACGACTACGTCTATTTCTGGCGCTGGGCGCTGTGGAAGGTATTCGACAGCACCAACGGACCGGGCATCGTGTCGTTCATCACCGCCGCCTCCTACCTGCGAGGCCCAGGCTTCGCCGGTATGCGTGAGGCGATGCGGCGCACGTTCGACGAGCTCTGGATCATCGACCTGGAGGGCGACTCGTTGGGCGCGCGCAAGACCGAGAACGTGTTCGCCATTCGCACGCCAGTCGCCATCGCCGTGGGCGTGCGGTACGCGCGGCCCAGACCGGATGCGCCCGCGAAGTCGTGGTACGCCCGCCTCGACGGGACCGCCGAGGAGAAGCTGACACGGCTGGACGGGATTCATGGTTTCGAGGATCTTGAGTGGCGGCAATGCTTCGAGGGCTGGCAGCGGCCTCTACTTCCCGAAGGAATCGGAGATTATTACGCGTGGCCGTTGCTTATCGACTTGTGCCCGTGGCAGCAGACGGGCGTCATGGTGGGACGGACATGGCCTTTAGGACCGTCCGTGGAGGTTTTGGAGCGGCGTTGGCGCGCTCTACTGGACTCCACGGGCGAGGAGCGACATCTGTCGTTCAAGGATTCGCCCACCGGCAAACGATGGGACAGCCCTGCGGAGCGTGTAACACCGTATGTAGGCGATGATCGGCCCGTATCGACCGTCGATTCGGATTCCCCGTTCCCTGGCGCAGCACCCATCGCCTATCGTTCGCTGGACCGGCAATGGATAGTCCCTGACGGACGGCTATTGGATCGTAGCGGCCCTCCGCTATGGCAAACGCACAGCGACAGGCAGGTCTACCTCACCAGCCTGCTGACCACTGTGCTGGGCTCCGGACCAGCAGCGACAGTTGCTGCACAGATTCCCGATCGCCACCATTTTCGCGGCTCCTATGGCGGCAAGGACGTGATTCCTCTCTGGCGCGACGCTGAAGCGACCAAGCCGAACGTCACGGACGGGCTGCTGGCGGCGCTCGGGTCGGAACTGGGATGCGAGGTCGCGCCCGAAGACCTGTTCGCCTACGCCTACGCGCTGCTGGCGTCGCCCGCCTACGTGGACCGCTTCAGCGAGGAGCTAACCGTGCCTGGCCCGCGCCTGCCGCTCGCCAGGGACCCCGTCCTGTTCCGGCGCGCCGTCGTCCTCGGGGCAGAGCTGATATGGCTGCACACCTACGGCGAGAGGTTCACCGACGCGGACCGGAGGCAAGGCAACGTGTCGCCGGGGTGCGCCAGATGCGTTCAGCAGGTTGGCGAGACCTCGGACGCGTACCCCGAACGGTTCGACTACAACGAAACCACGGAGACCTTGTTGGTCGGCGCCGGCCGGTTCGAGCCGGTTTCGCGTGAGGTCTGGCAGTTCTCGGTCTCGGGATTCCCGGTCGTCCGCTCGTGGCTGGGCTACAGGATGCGGGACGGCTCGGGGCGCAGGTCGTCACCGCTGGACGAGATAAGACCCGAACGCTGGACCGCCCAGTTCACCCGTGAGCTTCTGGAGCTGCTGTGGGCGCTCGAAGCCACGGTCGAGCGTCAGCCGGCGCTCGCGCAACTGCTGGCCGAAGTGGTGGCCGGTCCGTGCTTCGCGGCGGACGAGCTTCCAAAGCCGTCCAACTGGGAACGCCAGACGCCACGCGTCGAGCGACGGAGGAGATCGGGGGGTGCGTATGAACAGGCGGGGGGGCTGGGGTAGGAGCAAAGTCATGCTAATGGCTTGCTATGGGCTAATGGGCAAAGTGCGGAAGGGGCCGTAGACATGGCCACCTTCCCATTCTCTCCTGCGCACACTTTTGACGTTCCTCACGGACCAGTCTCCATCGGGAAAGTCGGATTGCGGATAGCAAATTCGTTCTCCAACTTTTCCCTTACCACTTCCACGGTGTTCAAGCCGGCCGTCGTGAGTATGTTCACAATGTCTCTGGCGCAAATGAACACGATGGGATGGCGATCCCTGCGTACTTCTTCATAAGCCTGCTTTCCCACAATAGATGTCGTCACCAAGACTCCAAACTGCCTATGCCGGATACGAGAGATCAAGCGGGCTACGTCTCTCACGCCGACGCTGTTTCCACGTTGGCCGTTTAGTGGTGGTCGATAACACTTTGCCTCGAGCGAGAAGTCGACATACACAGGATCGTCGCGTAGGCCCAGTCGATATCTACCGATTGCATCCCGCCCACCGTCGCGAGTAGCTCGCGTAATCTCATCGACAATTGCGTTCTGGTCATGCATTTTGAACAGCCAAGCGGCGAACGCTTCAAATTTGGGGGGCGCATATTGGAAGTGCTGCCAAACTGCTTCGAGAATGTTGGCTTTTGTCACCGTGTCCGGTAGCTGCGCTTCCCGGCTGCGAACGTTGGTTGTATTCGTGGCGGTGAGGGCTCGATATCCTCCAGTCTCGACCCATTCGCGCCAAGCATCTGGCGCATGGAGCGAAGCGATGCTCCCCGTCTTCAGATCATCAATCCAGGCTCGACTGACCTGCGGGACATCCAGGATCGTAAAGACGGCTCGATAATTTTGGAACCTCTGCCCCTCTGACGTTTTCCAAACGGCAACCAAGTCCTCCGTCGACGGAAGTCCCGTAAATCCCGGGACTGCCAAGCCTCGGTATTGAACGGATCGACCACTGCTTGGGGTCGCATATCTGCTAAACACCAGAAACGGAGGAATCTTGCTACGCCGAGGAGCACTCTCGTGAAGCAAGTCAAACACGCGACGAAGAATCCTATTGCCTCTCCGCTGAGTTGTGTGTAGCTCGTGTCCGGGAGTCTTGTTGTCACCGTAATAGTCGAAGCGCCCCGTGTTCGTATCCAAGTCGTCCGGCCAGTCTTTGTCCTCGCCGCTAGTGAAGAGAGCGACGAACTTCTTGTCGTGTCCTCGGCCGGATGCTCGAAAGCCGCCCTGATTACCCACACCAGGCAGCAGATGAGACAACGCTTCGCCCGAAAGGAGTCCTCCTGGCTCGCCTTCGTAAACCGCGTCGATAATCAGGTCCGCTTTCGGGAGCGCTCCGAAGGGGAGGATTTGTACCACGAGTTGCTCCTGCCTGCACCGATTCGACTGCTCAAGAATCTATCCCAGCGGACGTGGGAATAACATAGCAAGTAGCGCACGGTTAGCGCACAGTGTGGTCGCAGCCCGGGGCAAAGCTGAGGACAGGTTGGGTCCAGCCATATCGCTATTCACACATGGGGTCGAGTTCGGTTTCGATGAGCCTATGGGCTGAGGCGCTGGCCGATCTCGGTCAGCGCCGGCCCACCGGCGTCCTTTAGCCCGGCAATCACGGACTGCAACTCCCTTGCTGATAGCACCACATGATGAAACCGTCATTCGCCGGGACTCTCGTTCGGGTCAAGTGTGTAGAGTTCGTAGCTCGTGACCCGTGCACCGATCTGGTGCCGGGCCAGCAGCGCGGCGAGTTGCTCGCCGCTCATGAGTGCGACCGGTGCGGCGTCGGGTCGCTCCGCATCCTCCTTCGCTCCCTGGCTGAAGTCGCTGGTCGTGATGATGAGCCCTTGTTCGTGCGCTCCCAACGAGCCTCGCACTTGTTGGACCACGGGCTTCTGGACGTTGCTCTTCCAGCGCTTCGCTTGCACCGCCATGCGGATGCGGACGGCGTCGCCCACGACCAGGGTACCGCGCACGTCGATGCCGCCGTCGCCGGAGCTGCTGGTCACTTCGACTCCGGCAAATCCCATCGCCGCAAGGAGTTCCCAACGAGGTTTTCAAAATCAGCCGGGGAAGCGGTACGGGCGCGGTCGAGCAACGACTGCCGGACTTCTCGGTTCTTTTCCTCGATAAGCTGGGCCACCCCGACGGGTAGCCACGCAGCCAAGCCGAACAGGCCGGGGCCGTGCCTAACGAAGCGAGGCGAATCGCCGCGCGCCTTGTTTCGGCGGATCTCGGTCACAATCCCCGAGTTCATTGTCGCTGCTGGCGTGCGACCCTTTGTGCTTATCAGGCCACGCTTGAGCGCGCGCTTCGTGATTTCGGAGTAGTGCAGCGGCTGCTGATCCGCGGAGCGTTTCAAGACCCGTTCCGCCGCGTCCGTAAAGGACAAGCTGTCAGCTTCCTCATCGAGTTGGGGCCGCTCGTTTCCTTGCTCCGACTCTGCAGTGTCCGTAACGGACAAACTGTCGGCAGCTGCACTCGCGCTCAGCGCGAATACCCCGGGGCCATCACGAACGAAACGCGAGGCCGAGCCGCGGACGTTGATCTCCTCGGCAAGCCTCGCGCTCACGGTGTCCCAGGGCGTCCTTCCTTCCGTGGTCCATAGCTTTCGCGCCAGCATCCGCTCCGTGATCTCACGACAGTGCAGCGGTCCATTGGCGTCCTTGAGGACGATCGCGGCTGCGTCAATCGCTTTCACGGCGCTCCGCCAGCATCCAGCGTCATGACATGGCGTATCGGAACGTCGTGGGAAATGCTGACCCGCAGATCCCTGATCCGAGCGTCGCCCCATGCCCGGCCAGTTTGGCAGTCAGGGGGTCGGATCTTGTCTTCCCTAATGGCGTGCAGAAGGCTCTTCAATGAGAAGGCCTTCGCCATAATCGTTGACACTGGCGCCCTTCGCAGATTGCCGCCACCCGAGGCCGATGCAGAGACGCGTTTCTACTACATTCACAGCTCGGATGGCAAACGATGGTCATGGCATTCGTCCACCTCGGTTACATCACTCAGATTCGGAGCGGTCACCCAGCGAAGCGATCAAACGCCATCGCGATGAGTGCGCGTCGAGCTGAGTTCCGACCTGATCAGCGTTTTCTAGCGGCATCGAACAACGCTCAGGCGACCCTGAAATCCAGTGTTCCGAGGCGCCGCCGTTAGACCGGTTTATCAGCCGCCTAAACGGCGCACGGACCTATCCGGCGGTTTTGCGTTCCGAAAAAGCGACCTCGGCCCATCGGACGGGGGCGCCATAGTTGCCTGGCAGTTCAATCGGGATGCGTGGGAGACTCCCGGTCCTCAGCGAACATCGCCTCCAGTTCCTTATCCATGACCCGGTCGGCGGCAGCTGTTTCACCGACAAAGTCGAGGGCCTCGAAGTGTGCTTGGTGGACGAGCTTGCGGACTGTGTTCCTGGCGGCGTGGTTGATGCGCTCCTGGACCCGCTTCTGGTGATCGACGTAGTCGGAGTCGGTAGGCTCGC
The DNA here is from genome assembly GCA_965263025.1 of Chloroflexota bacterium. Taxonomy (GTDB): domain Bacteria; phylum Chloroflexota; class UBA11872; order UBA11872; family VXNJ01; genus JAPOVO01. The sequence goes on from OZ253578.1 coordinate 3,397,870, forward strand.
CCTCAACCGGGAGGCTCGGGTCGGTCAGGCGCGCGATCCAGGAATCGTCGCCGCCCCGTTGCTCCTCGAAGGCCACCAGAACGGAGTGGATACCGTAGCGGCAGGCGTCGAGGTGGTCGAGGTGGTTGGGGTAGACGATCTCGTGGTTTTTGAAGTAGCGGGCGCGGATGCGGTCCACGGCGCGGACGAGCCCCTCGACTGGGACCAGTACGTCGACGGCGTTGTCACGCGTACAAATGCGGGCTTCGACTCCAGCAGCTGCCTTTCTCTCCTCCAGCTCAGAGGGTCGCAGTTTGGCGACGAGGTTGGCGCGTGCAGCCTGGAGGCGGCGGGCGCGGTCGGCGTGGTGGACGGTCCAGGCCTCGGCGTCGACGCGGGAATCGATGGGGCGAACGGCAATGCCGGCGAGAGCGGCGGCCGGCCCCTGGTTCTTCACCCAGTCGTTCCAGTCGGCGACGACGAAACCGCTTTCGGTAGAGGCGTCGAGGCGGTTGCCGAGCGAGTGTTTCCGCCATCGCTGGTAGAGCGCGAAGTTGACATAATCCCGACCTTCGATTACGCGGCGGCTGCCGCGATAGGAACGGACGCGGTCGGTTGCGGCCTCGCGGGCATCATGCCAGGCGGCGTCGTCGACCGGGGTGGGTGCGCCCCGCGAGTCGGTCTGCACGAACTCCTCCCAGGCGACCGGGTGCGGGTCTCGAGACTTGCCTGGGGTGAAGCCGCTGTCCGTGAGGATTATGCCCAACTCGGCGAGTTCGAGGATGGCGGTGTCGACCCAGCGGCCATCGAGCAAGGGCGCTACTTTGAGGAACGGGAGCGGCGAGGTAGGCAGTGAGACGAGCTTGCCGGACCTGATCAGGTTGGGGCGAACGAGGGATCTGAGTTCGTGCTCGACCCCGCGAACGATCGCCGCCTGCTTGTCAGTGGATGTCCTCGTCGATGTCGGGATCGTCGAGTACCCAATGCAGGATGACCCCCTCGCCATGGAGGCAGTTCCAGGACTCGACCCGGTGTTCGAGCGCGGCCGCGACGGCTGCGGCGGTCTCGGCATCGAGGGGATAGGGGAGGCAGCGCCAGGCGTCGCGAGCGCCGGACAGGTTCGCGTGGTTGTGTGACGGGATGCGAAGGGTTGACGAGAATACGGCGGACAAGGGCAAAGCCCGACGGAGCACATAGTCGATACGATCGTTGACCTCCCGGTGGAGGCGCCAGAGGAAGACGGTGTCACGGACGTATTGGCGCACCCTCGCGTTGATCTCGTCCTGGGGCATGTCGGGCATGGAAGCCTTTGCGGCCCGCTCCGCTTCCTTGGGAAGTCTGAAGAGCGGCCATGCGGTCTTGGGCATGGCTGTCAATGCCACGACGTGCTCGTTCAGGGAACCGACCTTGAGGTTCTCCTGCAGCCAGCGGAGGACGATCTCGATGGGGGAGAGGTGGGCGCCGAGGTCGTCGATGCGTTTGTTGAACGATTTCAATTGAGGGAAGACTCCGGAGGGGCGTCGATCTCGGCCGGATCGACATCGAAGGGCGACGACGGTTCGGGCGAGCGGTCCTTAAGGGCGGCTTCGAGGTCGGCGATGCGGCGCTCGAGTTCGCCGGTTTCGAGCAGCCTGGCGGCGACGCCGGCGGCCCTGAGTATGGCGTTGGCGCGGGCGATGGTGGACTCCATGCCGAGGAGCTCGAAGGTGATGGCCTCGACGACGCGCTGGATGTCGTCGGCGGAGCGGAGACCATCGAGGTCGTAGGCGCCCTCGATGGTCTTCTCACGGCGGCGCCGGTTGCCGCCGAGTCGCCTGGCGGCGGCGGCCTCCTGTTTGTGATCGGGATGGTGAAGGAAGCAGAACTGCTCGTCGCGCATGGGGTTGCTGCCGCAGGGAGAGCCGTCTGCCTTGCGGGCGGTGCAGGAGCGTCTGCGGGTACGGCCTAACATGGTTGTTCTCCATTCGAATTGGATTGGCGAGTCGCCGTGGCGCCGGTAAACGCCTCCCAGCGCTTCACGGCCACGTCGATATAGGCGGGTTCCTGCTCGACCGCGTAGCAGACGCGGCCGGTGCGCTCGGCGGCGATGATCTGGGTGCCCGAGCCCGAGAACGGCTCGTAGACGATCTCGCCCGGCTCGGTGTGGTACTCGATGGGGCGGATGAACAGTTCGACCGGTTTCTGCGTTGGATGGACGCCCATCTGCTCGAAGCGCTGGTCGATGTTCCAGACAGTGGAGACATCGCTGGGCGGCTTGCGCTTGGGCATTTTGCTCTGCACCCAGCCGACGAAGCAGGGCTCGTGCTGCCAGAGGAAGAAGGAGTGAGTCAGCACGGCGCGGGCCTTCACCCAGATGACCTGCTGGTGCACCAACAATCCCGCTTTCGTCCAGGCCTCTTCTACCAGCGCCTGCCTGCGATGGGCGTGCCATTGGTAGACAGGCGAGTGCGACACGAGATGCGCCAAACCCGCTGACAGGAACTTGAAGAAGAAGTCCACCGAGGACTCCGGGTCGTGGTACTGGTCCCAGTTTTTGTTGCGGTTCGGATCGCCGCGGTTCGACCTGCTGGCCGGGTGGTTTCCGCCGGAGTAGTCGACCAGGTAAGGCGGGTCGGTAGCCATCAAGGAGGCACGCCCTTCCCCAAACAACCGCCCCACGGCGGCGGTGTCGATCGAATCGCCACATAGCAGCCTGTGATCGCCCAGGCGCCACAGGTCGCCGGGTTGGGCGACAGGGTTGGCCTGTGCGGCGTTCAGGGCGGTGTCGGGATCGAAGTGCTCGATGCGCTCGCGCTTGTCCTGGGCGTCGAGCGACTTGAGGAGCTTGGCGACCTCATCGTCATCAAAGCCCGACAGCGAGAGATCCACTTCGGGACTGGCATCCAGCTCAGATAGGAGGCGTGCTAGCAGTTCCTCGTCCCAGGAGCCGGAGATCTTGTTGAGTGCCAAATTCAACAACCGGGCCTGGTCGCCAGACAGATCCAGAAGGATCACCGGCACAGAGGCGAGGCCGAGCCTGCGAGCGGCGAGGAGTCTCTGGTGGCCGCCGATGACGCTTTTGTCCTCAAGTCGGGCGATGACCGGATCGACGAACCCGAACTGGCGGATGGAGCGGGTGAGCGAGTCGAGCTCGGCGTCGGAGATGCGCCTGGGGTTGGCGGGATCGGGGCGCAGGTCGTCGATAGGGACGTGGACGACCGAGAGCTTTTGGTCAACGGATTGCATCTGGAAGTTCCTCAGCATGGTGCCGGAGTGGGCGGGCGACTTTTCATGTCTTGGGGAGGTTCAGTTGTGAGTGGCATGCATCAGACAATACTAAACCACCTTTTGTGGTAGGTCCTCTTTTGAAGCAGAATAACAGCATTGTCAAGCGGTCGAGTGCGACATAATACGTATGCTGATAACACCAGTGGGTTTCAGATACACGATAATAGTGCTTTCGAATCTTGTTGATATTTGGAACACGATCGGCGCGAGTCGGAGAGATGCTTGATGTGTCGTCGGCGGACCGGTGGCCTTGACTTAACCCGTAAAAGGGGTCTGATGGGGGTTTGTGCGAGCTGTTCTGCGGGTCAGTGTCGCAACTGTGCTCATATTCCGGACCATCTCGGCAAGCGGAATGCACGCGCGCAATGTGGCGGCAATGACGCCTAAAGGTGGGAAAACGACATCCCTTGACTACGGCAAGCGCAGAGCGAGGTTGTGCGTTGATGTCAGTAGCCGAAGAGGGGCTTTGGCTAGGCGCCGATCCCGTGTCAGGCTTCACAACCAAGTGGGACCGCCTATGTTTACGAACACCACGCAGTTGCCGGTAGATATGTCTTACGAGGGCGCGCGCGTCTTTTGTCTCTTTGATTACCAGCAGATCGACATCGCTGTTGGTCCGCATGTCGCCTCGGGCTACGGACCCGAAGAGAATGATCTGATCCGGTTGGGCGCCGCCGACGATACGATGAATGATGTCGTCCAGCGATTGACGGCCGAGCGCTCGGCTATTCAGAGAGGATTGGTTTCGCCGTACGGAGAAGCGGCCAAGGGCGAAACTCGCGGGAATTGTGCGAGACGGTCGAAATTGAAGTGGGCGGACGTCAAATTGCATACAGGCGCTGCCCTTGGGACGATGGCGCGCTTGTACGGTAGTCCGAGGAGCACGTGCGTAGGTCAAGTTGGCAGTTTGGTCCCTCGCGGCGATTCAGGCCGCAAAGCCCCACTGGAGCGTTGGCCTCGACGGTATGATCGAGGAGACGCTGAAGGCAGAATTGCGAAGTGGTCGCCGGGTTGGCGGGAGCAGCTGCTCAGCTAGCGAAAACCGGGTGTTCGGGGACCAGCAACCATTACCAAACACTACCTTTGCTGGCAAAAAAGTTTTGGTGGTGGATGGTGGTCAAAATCTGAGGAGAATCGGGGCGGATCAAGCGCCGTTCGGCTCTTCGGCGAGGCGCGCGAGCGGCGTCAGATCCGAGCCGCAAGCCTCACGTTCACAAGTCCTGTGGATATGCCAAAGTGCGCCCCGTGGCGCGCGTGTCAGCCCAAGTCGCCGCAAAGCGACCCATGTTCGCCTAACGTCTGTATCTCGCCCTGTGGCGCGACAGGGGCGAACCGGGCGGTGATGAGGGGGTTGCCGGCGCGGCAGAACTCGAAGCCAAGCAGCGGCGGTCTCCTTATATAGGAAGTAAGAGTTAAGACAAGACGCCCATCCCGAGATTCGTGGACGGACGCGTAGGGCGAGGCTTCCGATAGGCGAGCGGCTCGGCCAGGCAGTCAAACGGTTGACTGGAGAAGAAGCGCGCGGGCGCCTGATCGGAGCGTTACCCGGGCCTTCGGAATGTCTTCTCCGCAGCGATCAAGCTGGGGAAACTGGAACCGGGAGAGACCGGCGGCGGCTGTGGGAACCGGATGCGGTCGTGTGGCGAGGGGATTCCGGCTCAGGCGGCGATAACGCGGGAGAGATTGTAGCCGCGACTCGCAGCGATGCCCGTGCGAGCCTCACCTACTCGCGGGAAGCGGTAGTCGATAACGACGCGGACCTGCTTGCGGCCGCGGTCGGGGGCCGTCGTGTGGACGGTAATCCGGCGCACGAGCAGCTGAACGATCTCGCGTCGCTCGGCGTCCGAGAGGTCCGCCTCCAGGCGCTCACGGAACTCCGCCAGCACATCCTGGGAGACGGCGTCGTCAAGAGCGTCCTCATCGGGTTCTAGATCGTCCAGCCGCTCGTCCAGCCTCTTGAGTTCCTGTTCCACGTCTGCGGCGATGGCGTCGAACTCGTCGTCGGAGAGCTTGGCGCGGGTGTAGAGGTCGATGGCGCGCTTGCGGCGAAGCTGTGCGGCATCGCGGGCGTCGATGAGCGAGGCGCGCTCGGCTTCCGCGACGGCGCGGGACTCGATGTCATTGGACTCCGCGAGGAGCTCATCGACGAGGACTTGGGGATCGAGGAGGAAGCGGTAGACATCCGACCAGACCGCCTGCTCCAACTTCTCACCCTTGATCGAGGCGCCGATGCACTTGCCAGCGAACTGGCCGCGATGGGCCATGGAGCCGTTGCAGCGGTAGCGAGGCCCCCTGGTCCAGGTGCCGCAGAAGGAGAGGCCGCAGACGGCGCAGCGGATGAGAGAGCGGAGCAGGTAGGCATGGCGAGAGTTGCGGGGCAAGGCGCGGTTGCGCTTGAGAGTAGAGATGGCGGCGTTCCAGACGTCATCGGAAACCAGAGGGGGAACCGAAGCAGAGATGACAGAGCGTCCATTCGGCCTGGAAGACCTACGTCCGTACTGGAGGAGTCCCTTGTAGACGGGATTGACGACGAGGTTGCGGATATGACCGGAGCGCCAGAGGCCCTGGGTGCGACGGCCTCGAACGCCGCGACCATCGCGGCGATAGGAGGTAGGGATGCCGAGGGAGTTGAACTCGGTTGCGATACGCGGACAAGTCCAGCCGTCCGAGGCCAGGTGGTGATAGATGCGTCGAACCACATCGGCGGCAGACAAGTCCGACCACATGGGAGAGTCGTCGGGGACCAGGCGGCGGAAACCTCGATCCCCTGAAACACAGTAGCCGAGCGGGACGATGCCGCCGGTGTAGCGGCCTTCTTTGGCGGCGCGGTTCATGCCCTCGGCGGAGCGTTCGAGGAACTTGCGGCGCTCGTTGGCGGCGATGACGGCGTGGATATCGAAGTAGAAGGGATCGTCGATGTTCTCGTCGGTGGCGCGGAGCGCGATGCCGATGGACTCGAACACCCTCCAGATGCGGAGCAGCTCGAATGCGTCGCGACCCAGGCGGTCGGAGCGGACCACCCAGACTTGGGAGAAGCGGCCAACACGCGCATCACGCGCAAGCGCGCGGCCAGCCGGCCGATCTTCGAAAGGGATGGTGCCAGAGACACCGTCATCCTCGTAGTGCTGAAAGACAGAAAGGCCGGGTTCGGAAGAGAGACGGCGGGATAGAGCGGCGCGCTGGTTGCGGACGGTATGGCGGTCACGCTGCTCATCGGAGGAGACGCGGGCATAGGTGGCGATGTGGCGAATGGGATCGGGCAAGACGACCTCCAGAGCAAGGGAGTTGAAGCGGGAGGTATGAACGCTCTGGAGGCGCGGAGAGGTCAAGGCGGACCGGTGTCCCGATAGAGTGGGAGTCACTACCCAGGGTACGGATCCGCCCAGGGACGGTTTAGTACGGGGTGGGATTGTGGCGGCGGAGACTGCCGGCGACGAACTAGCCCACGCCGAGGATGTTGGCCACGCCATGCCAGGCCGTATCGCGCTGCCCCTCGAGTCTGCGGAGATAGGTGGTGGTGACGGCGAGCGAGCTGTGATCGAGGAACTGGCTCACGGACTCGACCGACTCGCCGACGTCACGGCGGAGCTTGGCGGCCGTGTGTCGGAGGACGTGAACGCCCGAGGGCGGCAGGCCGGCCAAGCGGAGATAGCCCCGGAAGCGGTTGTAGAAGGTAGCGCTGGAGACGCCTTGGGGGCCTGCACCCGCCTGCCAGAGGGACTCGGAGGGCTGCATGGAAGAGAGGTCCTTGCCGATGTCACCAAGAGATCGCCGGATGGCGGCCAGGGCCGGACCAGGCAGCTCACGACGGCCGCGCAGACCGCCCTTGCCGAGATAGCGGTAGAAGGCGGCGGAGTCGTCGAAGGCGATATCGCCGGCTGTGAGGTTGACGACCTCCGACCGGCGTCTGGCTGTGAGAACGAGAGTGAGGACGATGGCGAGGTCGCGCCTGCCCTTGACGGTGTCCGGGATGACGTGGAGGAGCTGCTGCATCTGAGAAGCAGAGAGGCCGCTTGGTGCACTGGGACGGGGCTTGGGGCGCTCGACGGGATCGCAGGGATTGGCCCTCACGACATCCATGCGAATGAGGAACTTGAAGAAGGAAGAGATACAGGAGAGACGGGCGCCGACGGTTACGGGGGAAGGTTCACGACCGGAGAGGCCGATGCCATGGGCGAACGAGAAGACGTCCTGCGGGGAGACCTCATCGGGCGACTTATGGAGGCCACCGAAGAAGTGGCGGAGGGTGCGGTAGTAGGAGTCCGGGGTGCGGTTGGAGCCGGAGCGGCGCTGCTTCTCGGCGAGGAAGGCGTAGAGAGAGCCTTGCCAAGCGGAGCTAGAACCAGAGAAGACGGTCGGCAGGGTGGTTTGAGCGGTGGACATGGCGGACTCCTTGGTTAGGGACGTCCGCATGACCTTTGCTCTGGTTTGCAGATATATCAAGCACTATGTGTGAATAGGGTTGTTTCGCGGTGGTGGAGTGCTGTCCGTGCCGCCGCCGATTTCGGTAGCGAATCGACGCCGGTTTCCAGTCTCTTAAGCCATCTGAGAGAGCGCGGCCTACTGCTGTGGACGAGAGTGGCGTAGCAGTCTGCAGGTCAAGTGGGTGGACGATCTACATCTGAAGCACGAAGATAGGATATCTGCGATAGTCTGGCGTCGGCAGCGACGTTGACAGTCCGCTGTGATTCTCGCCGGGCATTGATCGGGAAGGGCGTGTGAGCAGCCTCAACATCAGCAACTTCATATGGGGCATTGCGGACGACGTGCTGCGCGATGTCTACGTGCGGGGCAAGTACCGCGACGTCATACTGCCGATGACTGTTATCCGCCGGCTGGATGCCGTCCTCGAGCCTACAAAAGACGCGGTCCTTCGCATGAAGGCTCAGCTAGATCGGGTCGGTATAGCAAATCAGGACGCCGCCTTGCGCCAAGCCTCCGACGAAGCCTTCTACAACACGTCCCCGTTCCGTCTCCGCGACCTCGCCTCGCGTGGTCGGCAACAGCAGTTGCGGACCGACTTCCAGGCCTACCTCGACGGCTTCTCGCCCAACGTTCAGGAGGTCCTGGAAAAGTTCAGGTTTCACAACCAGATACCCACGCTGGTCGAAGCCGACGCGCTCGGATCGCTGCTGGAGAAGTTCCTGGACGGCTCGGTCAACCTCGGTCCACGCCCCGTCTTGAACGGGGACGGCTCCATGCGCCTGGAAGGTCTGGACAACCACGGGATGGGCACGATCTTCGAAGAGCTCATCAGGCGCTTCAACGAGGAGAACAACGAGGAGGCCGGCGAGCACTTCACCCCGCGCGACGTCGTGCGGCTGATGGCCCATCTCATATTTATGCCGGTCGCCGATCAGGTCCAGTCCGGGACCTACCTCGTCTACGACGGCGCCTGCGGCACCGGCGGGATGCTCACTGTGGCTGACGAGACTCTGGTGCAGCTCGCCGGCGAACGGGGCAAGGAAGCGTCGGTGCACCTCTACGGACAGGAGGTCAACCCGGAGACCTACGCCATCAGCAAGGCGGACCTCATTCTCAAGGGAGAGGGCGACGAAGCGGCCAACATCCGGTACGGCTCCACGCTCGCCGCGGATGCATTCCCCGCTCGCGAGTTCGACTTCATGCTCTCCAATCCGCCCTACGGCAAGAGCTGGAAGACCGATCTGGAGCGTATGGGCGGCAAGAGCGGGATCAACGATCTCCGCTTCGTGGTCGAGCACGACGGCGATCCGGAGCACTCCCTCATCACCCGTTCCAGCGACGGCCAGATGATGTTCCTGGCCAACATGCTGAGCAAGATGAAGCAGGACACTCCCTTGGGCAGCCGCATTGCCGAGGTCCACAACGGCAGCTCGCTCTTCACCGGCGACGCCGGTCAGGGCGAGAGCAACATCCGCCGCTGGATCATCGAGAACGACTGGCTGGAGGCCATCATCGCCCTGCCGCTCAACATGTTCTACAACACGGGCATCGCGACCTATATCTGGATGCTGAGCAATCGCAAGCCGGAGCATCGCCGGGGACGAGTACAGCTCATCGACGCCACACAGTGGTACCGGCCGCTGCGCAAGAACCTGGGCATGAAGAACTGCGAGCTGTCCGACGAGGACATCGAGCGTATCTGCGACACGTTCCTCGCCTTCGAGGAGACTGAGCAATCGAAAGTATTCCCCAACCAGACCTTTGGCTACTGGAAGGTCACCGTCGAGCGGCCGCTGCGGCTTGAGGGCATCCAACCCGATCGGTCTTACACCGCCAAGGAGATCAAGGCGTTGAAAGAGACGGCAGACCGCTCGGAGACCGCGCCGCCGGTCATCAGGAGAGTCCGCAAGCAAGACGTCTACGCGGACCCGCTGCGCGGCCTGGTCCCCGCCACAGTCGACGGCGAGTCCGCCGTGGTCGAATACGAGCCTGACTCCGACCTGCGCGATACGGAGCGGGTGCCGCTATTGGAAGAGGGCGGCATACAGGCTTTCCTGCGCCGCGAGGTGCTGCCCTATGCGCCGGACGCGTGGTACGTGCCGAAAAGCGTCAAGACCGGCTACGAGATCAGCTTCACCCGCTACTTCTACAAACCGCAGCCGCTGCGCCCCCTAGAGGAGATACGGGCGGATATTCTGGCGTTGGACCAGGAGACGCAGGAGTTGTTGTCAAAAATCATCGTTAAGTAACTCGCCTGCACATTGGAGCTGCGAATGAACTCAGAAAGAAATTCCCTTTACCGAGCCATCGAACAAGCCCGAGACTCTAGAGTGCTTGTTTACTTCACCGGAGATCGACGTGGCCTTGAAACTAAAATGGCCTCGGAGGTTCTTGATTTCTTTGTTCATCATCTCGATAACTTCAGGGTCGTGAACAGAATATCTCTCATACTCTACACAAGAGGCGGAGAGACTCTTTCGGCTTGGAGTCTTGCCAATTTGCTGCGCACATTTTGCAACGAACTCGAGATCATCATTCCGGCAAAGTGTTTGAGCGCAGGGACCTTGCTTTGCCTTGGGGCTGATACTTTGGTTATGACCAAACAGGCCACGCTGGGCCCTATCGACCCAAGCGTGAACACCCCCCTCAACCCCCAACTCCCTGGTGCGCAGCCGATGGCGAGTATTCCCGTGAGTGTAGAAGATGTGACCGCCTTCCTTGAACAAGCGCGCGAGGCACTCGGCCATGAGCCCATTGTCCAAATATTCGACAGGCTGTCACAGGAAGTTCACCCTCTCGTCCTCGGCAAAACGTACCGTGCACGTGCGCAGATCCGGATGCTCGGCCAGCGCCTCCTATCCATCCACATGACGAGCCAAGAGGATATAGACAATATCCTGGACTTTCTGTGCAGCGAATCAGGCAGTCATGACTACACAATCAATCGCCGGGAAGCACGAGAGAGCCTTGGCCTCCCCATAGAGACACCTTCATGGGATTTCTATGAGCTCATAAAGACGTTATACGACAACATTGCTGAAGAGCTGGAACTCACTACTCCACTTGATCTGAACTCTGTATTGGGAGGCAACGATCAAGTCGAATACACGTTTCGACGCGCTCTTCTTGAAAGCGTGCAGGGAGGAGCGCACACATTTGTTAGTGAAGGTGTAATGAGTCGTCACCAAGTTGAGACTCAGCCGGGCGTCATGAGCTACGCCGTTAACGATCAGCGCCGATTTGAAGGATGGAGGCACTTCGATGCAGATAACGGATAGCGACCGAAACATTGTGAACGACTATCCGCCAATGTCAGGAATTGCAGCAGCCACTTCCCAAGGCACTGCGGCAACTGACAATATTGCATATATCATGAAAAACACCGTAATTATCGGTTTGGGCATGCAGACGATTGGCATGCAATTGAATGATGTCTCCGAGGACGGAACGTCGGACGTACGGCGCGAATCCCGATACTGACGTCTGCACTTCCGTCCATTGCGGGGCCCAATGTCGGCTCGTGCCGTTTGGATGCACATAGCCGCGCGAGAGATGAACCTTCAAAGAACAGGCCTCGGTCGATACTCCGCGCATAAGCCGTCCGGCGTCAAGTGGCTAGGCGACGTGCCAGCGCACTGGGAGGTTCGGCGGCTAAAGTCGATTTGCCGTTTTACCTATGGCGATGCACTTCCAGTTGACATCCGTAGATGTGGAACTGTGCCGGTATATGGCTCAAATGGGCGTGTGGGTTTTCACTCTTCAGCGAACACTAAATCGCCCTGTATCGTAATTGGTCGCAAAGGTTCATTCGGCAAAGTAAATCTCGTTAGGCAACCTGTTTTCGCTATCGACACGACCTATTTCGTAGACGAACGTTCCTCGGTAGCCAATTTAGGATGGCTAACTTATCTGTTGGGTTGGCTTCGTCTTGATGCAGTGACCAAAGATTCAGCTATACCGGGTCTTAGTCGTGAAGATGCTTACTACAGGATGGTTCCGATCCCCTCCAGCCCCGAACAAGCCGCCATAGTGCGGTGCCTGGACCACGTGGACCGGCGCATTCGGCGTTACGTGGCCGCCAAGGAGAGGCTCATCCTCCTGCTGGAGGAGGAGAAGCAGGCCGTCATCAACCGCGCCGTCACCCGCGGCCTCGACCCCAACGTTCCGCTCAGACCGTCCGGCGTCGAGTGGCTCGGCGACGTGCCAGAGCATTGGGAACGGTGTCGTCTCAGAAACGTAGTGTCAGAAGTCACCACAGGTTCACGGGGTTGGTCGTCATACGCCTCTGACGCCGGGCCTTTGTTCATCCGTGTCGGGAATCTCAACCGTGGCTCACTGCAACTACGGTTCGACGACATGGTGCGACTGAACTTACCGAAGACATCCGAAACTATTCGAACGCGCATCAGGCCGGGTGACCTATTGATCTCGGTCACCGCCTACATCGGGTCAGTAGGAATCGCTCCTGAAGAATTCGAGGAATCCTACGTGAGCCAACACGTAGCCCGCTGCCGACCTCGTCCAGGATCGTGTTCTCAATGGCTTGGCTACGTGCTCCTCTCAAAGGTGGGACAGACTCACGGCCAGATTAGCCTTTATGGCGGAACAAAGGACGGTCTCTCGCTTGACGATGTGAAGAGCTACCAGATTCTCCTCCCGCCCCTCGCCGAACAGACTGCCATCGTCGAATACCTCGACAAAGCCACGGCCGACAATGACGCCGCCATCGCCCGCGCCCGCCGCCAGATTGAACTGATCCACGAGTACCGCACTCGGCTGATCGCCGACGTTGTGACCGGCAAGCTGGACGTGCGCGAGGCGGCTGCCCGTCTGCCTAACGCAACCGATGACCGGGACCCGATAGACGAGAGCCGTCCACTGGCGGAGAATATCCACGGAGACCTTCTTGATGCTGACAAGGCGGCGGAAGAACTGGTGATGGACAGGGAGGTGACCGTATGACGAATTGGCAGACATGCCCGGCGGTGGAAAGCAACCCCAAGAAGATCAGCGGAGCCTGGGTGTTCACCGATACCAGGCTGCCCGTATCCGCCCTGTTCGAGAACCTGGAGAGCGGCGCTACCGTCGAAGAGTTCATGGAATGGTTCCAGCCGGTGGATGAATGGAAGGTAAGAGCCGTGCTTCAACACGTGGCCGATTCCCTGAAAGCGCCCGTGCCCGTGAGCAGCCTTGAAGATACTGTTTGATCATGGAACGCCCGCCCCCCTCAGGCGAGACCTCCACGGACACTCGGTCGATACGGCAGCAGAGAAAGGGGGGACAGCCTTGTCAACGGAGACCTGCTAGACAGGGCTGAACAGGAGGGCTACGAAGTCCTGATCACCACCGACCAGAGCATGCAATACCAGCAGAACCTCACTGGCGGCAGGATAGCAATCGTGGTGCTGGTATCCACGGCATGGCCCAGAGTTCAACACCCAACTGAGGAAACCCGAAGAGCCATCGAGGAAGTAGAGCCGGGACAATCCAGGGAAGTCCCGATCCTATGATGTGAGGCGGATCAGCGTGTGACCACCGACACGAGCGAGAAGGGGCTTGAGAGCCTCATCTGCGAGGCCCTGACGGGGCAAACGTGCGGCCCGGCGGACGCGGCGCGCGAGCGGCCGTCCAGCTACGGCGTGGGCTGGACCTGCGGCGACCCGCGGGACTACGACCGCGAGCACTGCGTGGACCTCGCGCAGCTATCCGCTTTTCTGCGCAAGACTCAGCCCGACACGGCCGGGGCGCTCGGCCTGGACGGCGACGGCCCGACGCGGCGAAAGTTCCTGGCCCGAGTACAGGGAGAGATCAGCAAGCGCGGCACGATCGACGTGCTGCGCAATGGCGTCAGGCACGGACCGCGCCATATCGACCTGCTTTACGGCACGCCGTCGCCGGGGAACGAGAGGGCCAAGACCCGCTACGCGCAAAACCGCTACACGGTCACGCGCCAGCTCCGCTACAGCCGCGACGAGACCCAGCTTGCGCTCGACCTTTGTCTGTTCATCAACGGGCTGCCGGTCGCCACGTTCGAGCTCAAGAACAGCCTCACCAAGCAGACGGTGGAAGACGCGGTCGAGCAGTACAATCGCGACCGCAACCCCCGCGAGAAGCTGTTCGAGCTTGGACGCTGCCTGGCGCACTTCGCCGTTGACGACCACGAGGTGCGGTTCTGTACGCATCTTCAAGGCAAGAGCTCGTGGTTTCTGCCCTTCAACCGGGGATGGGACGACGGCGCCGGCAATCCGCCGAATCCCTACGGACTCAAGACCGACTACTTGTGGAAAGAGGCGCTGACCCGCGACGGGCTGACCGGCATCATCGAGAACTACGCCCAGATCGTTGAAAAAAGGGACGAAAAGACTAGGCGTAAGAAGCGCGAGCAGATATGGCCGCGCTATCACCAGCTCGACGTGGTGCGCCGCCTGCTGGCGGATGCGTCGAGCAGAGGAGTCGGCTTCAAGTATCTGATCCAGCACTCGGCGGGCAGCGGCAAGTCCAACTCCATCGCCTGGCTGGCCCATCAGTTGATCGGGCTGGAGAAATACGGCGGCGTCCTCTTCGACTCGGTAGTCGTCGTCACTGACCGGAGGGTGCTGGACCGGCAAATCCAGAACACGATCAAGCAGTTTGCGCAGGTCCGTTCGGTGGTGGGTCATGCCGAGAGTTCCAGCGACCTACGGACCCTTCTGCAGCAAGGCAAGAAGATAGTCATAACGACCGTCCAGAAGTTTCAGTACATCCTCGACGCCATAGGCAGCGATCACCGCGGGCGCCGGTTCGCCATCATTATCGACGAGGCGCATTCGAGCCAGAGCGGACGCGCGTCGGCGTCGGTATCCATGGCATTGGGAGAAGCCGGCGACGAAGGAGAAGACGAGACGACCGAGGACACGATCAACCGTTTGATGGAGTCCAAGAAGCTCCTGCCCAACGCCAGCTACTTTGCCTTCACGGCGACGCCCAAGAACAAGACGCTGGAGATCTTCGGCGCGCCGGTTCCCGACGGAGACAAGACCAGGCACGTCGCCTTCCACGTCTACACCATGAAGCAGGCGATTCAGGAAGACTTCATCGTCGACGTGTTGAAGCATTACACGCCGGTAAACAGCTATTACAGGCTGGTCAAGACGGCGCGAGACGACCCGGAGTTCGACACCAAGCGGGCCAGGAAGAAGCTGCGCCGATACGTCGAGAACCATGAGCACGCCATCGGCCTGAAGGCCGAAATCGTGGTGGACCACTTCCACGAGCAGGTGACCGGGCTTCGCAAGATAGGCGGGCAGGCGCGGGCCATGGTGGTCACGGGCAGCATCGAGCGCGCCATCCGCTACTACCACGCCATCAGCGACTATCTGGCGGAGCGCAAGAGTCCCTACCAGGCCATAGTCGCCTTCTCCGGCGAGCACGAGTACGGCGGGGCGAAAGTCACCGAGACGTCCCTCAACGGCTTTTCGTCAAAAAGGATCACTGAGGAAATCCAGAAAGATCCGTATCGCTTCCTGGTATGCGCCGACAAGTATCAGACCGGCTACGACGAGCCGCTGTTGCACACGATGTACGTCGACAAGGTGCTGTCCGGAATCAGGGCGGTGCAGACGCTCTCACGCCTCAACCGGTCGCACCCCAAGAAGCATGACGCCTTTGTGCTCGACTTCGTCAACGACGCCGACATGATCCAGAACGCCTTTGCCGACTACTACCGGACTACGGTACTCGCCGAGGAGACCGATCCCGACAGGCTGCACGACCTCAAGGCGGCGCTCGACGGCCTTCAGGTCTACGCCCCGGCGCAGATAGATGATTTCGTCGAGCGCTACCTCGCCGGGGCCGACCGCGACCGGCTGGACCCGGTCCTGGATGCCTGCGTAGCGGTCTACTGGGAGAACCTGGACGAGGGCGAGCAGGTGGATTTCAAGGGCAAGGTGAAGGCGTTTCTGCGGGCCTATGGATTCCTGGCGTCGATCCTGCCCTATACAAACGCCGGGTGGGAGAAGCTCTCGATCTTCCTGAACTTCCTCGTTCCCAAGCTGCCCGCTCCCGTCGAAGAGGACATGTCCAAGGGAATCCTCGAATCCATCGACATGGACAGCTACCGGGTAGAGAAGCAAGCGGTCAAGGACATCCAGCTTCCCGACGAAGATGCGGAGATCGGGCCGGTGCCCACCGAGGGCGGAGGGCAGAAGCCCGAACCGGAGATGGACCGGCTTTCGAACATCCTGAAGCAGTTCAACGACCTGTTCGGCGACATCGACTGGAAGGACGGAGACAAGATAGGAAGAGTCATCTCGGAAGAACTGCCGGCGAAAGTTGCCCGGGACAAGGCATATCAGAACGCCTTAGCCAACTCCGATCTTGAGAACGCGCGAATCGAGCACGACAGGGCACTTGAACGGGCGATGACCGAGTTGCTCGCGGATCATACCGAGCTGTTCAAGCAATTCAGCGACAACGAATCATTCCGCAGGTGGCTCTTGGAAACCGTCTTCGCTGCCACCTACGACAGTGCCACGGTGCTCAGTGGCGCGCCTGCCTTGCCTCTACGAAATTGACTCGGGCAGGTCGCCGAGGGTAGTTAGGAATAACATTACAAGCGGAACAAAGCTTGCGGTAGGCCACTTGGACAACGGAAAGCAACATGAGCATCGACATCGTGCAAGGAACGAGCAAAAAGCCAGCCTCTGCTGGCGAGTTGGTCAAAGCCCTTGAACGGCGGACAGATCTTTCTGGCCGGCTATTTGTCGGATATCCGATAATCGGTACATCGGCCGGTCCCTATCTGATTGACGCCCTTCTTGTTTCACTCGATCTGGGAATCGTGGTGTTCGACTTAGTAGAAGGGCGTGACCTAGGAGACTTCGAACTACGTCAGGACGACTCGGCGAACAAAATCGAAGCTCGACTTAAGACGTATCCGGACCTAGTGGATCGCCGCACACTCCGGATTCCAATCCACGCGATCTCGTTTGCGACCGCTGCGAGATGTCCTGACCAAGGTGATCCTCTCTATCCCGTCGCAAACCGTGGTACAGCAGTGGATTGCCTCAAGGCATTCGAGTGGCCGCAGGCGAATCAATCAGTGTACGAAACGGCTCTCTCCGCTATTCAGAGTGTGTCAACTATTCGTAAGAGTAGGAGCAGAAGAGATGTTAAGAGGGAAGATTCCAGGGGAGCCAAGCTAAAGCGACTGGAAGACTCAATCGCCACTCTGGACGACCCGCAGAGTGGGGCGGTAATTCAAACCGTCGATGGAGTGCAGCGCATTCGGGGTTTGGCCGGCTCCGGGAAAACAATCGTACTTGCTTTAAAGGCTGTGTACCTTCACGCTCAGCATCCTGATTGGCGGATAGCAGTTACATTCCAAACGAGATCGCTCAAAGGGCACTTCCAGCGTCTGATCAACAACTTTTCTATTGAACAAACCGGCGCGGAGCCCGATTGGGAGAGGCTTCGCATCCTCCATGCGTGGGGAGCTCCCGGTCCCGCCGCGCGCAACGGTATCTATTATGAGTTCACTCAAGAAAACGCCGTCGACTACTTCGACTTTCGGTCAGCTCAAACGAAATTTGGACTTGGACGAGAATTCGCTGGGGCGTGCGAATACGCACTCAAGCAGGCGATTTCCAGTGAAGAACCATACGACGTGATCTTGATCGATGAGGCACAGGATTTTGCCCCTTCCTTTCTCAGGCTCTGTTATCGATTGCTGAAGGACCCGAAGCGGTTTGTCTATGCCTACGATGAACTTCAGAATCTATCGGGTGATTCTTTACCATCAATGGAAGAGATTTTCCAGGGAAACCGTGGCCACGGTGGTACTGATCTCTCGAACGCCCCCGACCTCAGCGATCCGAAGCAAGACATCATGCTAGATACATGTTACCGAAATTCGAGACCCGTTCTGGTGACTGCTCACGCGCTTGGGTTTGGAGTGTACCGCGTGCCGCCTCAGCAAGGTCGAACAGGGCTTGTCCAAATGTTCGATAATCCTCACCTTTGGACTGATGTGGGGTATCGGGTCAGGAGTGGATCCCTCGAGGATGGCAGGCAAGTGTCCTTAGAAAGGACACCTGATACAAGTCCATCGTTTCTCGACAACCACTCGCCAGTAGAGGATTTGATACAGTTCATCACCTTTGCGAATGAGGCGGAACAGACGAAATGGGTTGCTCAATCTATTCTTGAGAATCTATCTGAGGATGAAATTCGTCACGGCGATATCATCGTCATCAACCCAGACCCTATGAGTACACGGTCCAACGTCGGCCCCATACGTAAACGCCTTTTCGACATGGGAATCCAATCTCACCTCGCGGGCGTAGATACGAGTCCTGACACTTTCTTTCGACCCAACGAACATTCGGTCACTTTCACGGGGATTCATCGCGCGAAGGGAAACGAGGCGGGCATGGTCTACGTTATCAACGCCCACGATTGCCACTCCTCGGCTAGAAATCTTGGGGCGATTAGGAATCGTCTGTTTACTGCGATTACGAGGAGTAAGTCCTGGATTCGAGTATCGGGCGTTGGCAACGGTATGGACGCACTGCAGCAGGAATACAACCAACTTAGGGACAACGACTTTCGATTGGATTTCACCTACCCGGACTCTGAACTTCGTAAGCAGATGCGGATAGTCCATCGTGATCTGTCCGTACAAGAGCGCAAGCGACTGGAGAGTGGTCAGAGGTCGCTTAGTCAACTCTTGAGCGAGCTAGCGACTGGGGATCTGCGAGTTGAGGATTTTGATCCCGAGTCCGTCGCGAAGCTGAAAGAACTTCTGAATTAGGTGCCGTGCTGACTGCAAGTGAGACATTGCGACAGATCAACAGGATCGTTTCGTACTTGGTGAATGTCAGTCTCGTGGATGATCAGAATCCTACATTTATCCGAGCGCGGACTGGGGATATTCGGGAAGTCACGTTTGAAGCGGGCGGCAACATCTCTGCGGCGCTAAGGAACCGCCCGTACGAGGAGATTTATGGGATTATGTCAGAATCGCGTTCGTATAGCGTGAGGATGCTTGACGGTGCGCTACTACAGATGATGTACGAGTTTGCACGCGACTCTCTTCGACGTCACAGACTGGCGTTCTTTCCCTCGCCACACCTTGAAGCATTTCAGAATGCCTCAGCTTCCTATGTCCGTGACGAGTTGTTTGCAGACATCATCGGCGAACAGATTGTCCGATTTCCTGTGCGCTTCGACTACGATGACGGAACTCGTGGCGGAGATAATCGGGAACATCCACTATCGCATTTGACCCTCGGGCAATACAGGGACTGCCGGATTCCGGTAACATCGCCATTAACACCGGCATGGTTTGTTGACTTTGTTGTCCGCAACTTCTATGACACAGCGGTGCACAGATACGCTGACGGTCTCCCGAGATCGGGTGTGACGCTCAGAGAAACAATCTTGCCTCAAGAGCGGAACGTGCTTCACCTTGCTGTTCCGAGGCGACCTAAGGCTGACCTGCCTCCGAGAACTGATCCAAGCGCAAGGTTAGTACCCCGGGACCTCGCGCAACTCGGTGACTAATGGCTGCAGACCGCGAACAAATCGCACGCTGGACCGAACCGACGAGCATTGAGGGGGCCGATCTAACCCCCGAGGTAGAACGCGCCGCGCGGCGCGCCTTCCGCGCGTGGCAGCAATACAACACCATGGGCGATCGAACGGCGCTGGTCGAATTGGGAATTCTGCCAGCCGATGGCAACCCCCGTTCGGAGCCTGCTGACGAGTAGATCGCCAGTCTAGATCGATCACCTGCGGATCCTGGAAAGCGCGGGAATGGAATCTCGACCCGCACTAGGCAGACATAGTGCCAAGTCATCGGGCCGTTGGCTGCTGAGTACAGGCGGTCCTACAACCGCATCCGGCCTCAGAGCTCCTTGGGCTGCAGGACTGCCGGCGCCGGCGGCCATCCTGCCTGTCGGGCCTATCCCGCCGATCATGGGACTAACCTGGCGAGTGGCGCCAAGCTCGGGGGCAGGTCAATGAAATGGCTGTTGCTTCCAAGCAGCTTCCAACGGAGCCCTGCGAGCGTTGCTATCGAAGCGACATTGCCTTGCGGACCGCATGCCAAGGCTGCTTGGTGTACCGGCGGCCAAGGCCTCGCTCGATCTCATTCCACTTCCGCTCATCCTCCACCGTGATGAACGTCACCGCCTCACCGGAGCGGCCCATGCGGCCGGTCCGTCCGACGCGGTGGGTGAACAGCTTCTCCGAGTCGGGCAGGTCATAGTTGATAACCTGGCCAATACCCTCGAAGTCCAAGCCTCTGGCGGCCACATTCGTTGCCACCAAGACCGACGCAGCGCCGGAACGGAAGTCCGTCATCACCCGTTCACGTGCGCGCTGGCTTAGATTTCCCTGGAGCGCCCCTACCGGGTAGTTTAACGAATCGAGCCGTCTTGCCAGCTTCTTCACGCCGTGCTTGGTCTTGAGAAAGACGATAACGGGCGTACCATCTTGCCCGTCCAGCAGCGTTCGCAGGGCCTCCATCTTGTCACTCTTCCGGATGGTATAGACGAGGTGCTCGACGGTGGGCGGCGCTTGCAAACCAGCGTCCACTTCCACCCTTACAGGCTGACGCAGGTGCTTCGCAGCGGTCTTGGCCACCCACTCAGGCATGGTTGCGGACAGAAGCGCTGTCTGCCGCTCGTAGGGCACGCGGCCTATGATGGATTCGACGTCAGGGGCAAACCCCCTATCCAGCATTTCATCCGCTTCGTCCAGGACAAGAAACCGCACTGAAGCCAGGTCGAGCGTTCCTTGCCGTAGATGGTCCAACATCCGGCCCGGAGTGCCGACGACGACTTGGGCCCCGTTCCTCAACGCTGCGTACTCCGGCCTCAGAGGTCGGCCACCATACAGTAGCGCCACGCGGATCTGCCGTGAAGAAGTCAGGGCTTCGACGACTCCGGCCACCTGGATGGCCAGTTCACGTGTGGGTAGCAGCACAAGCGCCTGAACCTGCCGGAGCGACGGGTCGCACCGCTCAGCCAGGGGCACCGCGAAGGCCAGCGTCTTGCCGGATCCCGCACGCGCCTGGCCAATCAAGTCGCGTCCTGCCATGAGATGAGGTATAGCCTTCACCTGAATGGGTGTGGGCCTCGATATGTTCATCCGGGAAATCGCCGCCCTGGTAGCCGCCTTCAAAGGCATTCCAGAAAACACCGGACCACCCGACGGGGCGCTATCGACGGCTCGATTGCTAACGACAGACGGCTTGGTCCCGTTTCTACGGACCATCGAGGCATGTCCGTGGCGACGAGCATTGAGGCATGAGGGGCAATACACCGGCTTGCCATGTATTGGCCGGAAGGGGACGGTGGTAGATGTTCCGCAGTCGTCGCAAACGGCTCGGTGCCGGGTGCGCTTGGCTGGGTGTACGTGGGCGGGCGAAGAGCGATAAGCCATGCGAGAACGGACTTCCTATATCTAGAGTGACAACTGCAGTTAAATCAGCGAGGGGATGAACAAGAAGAGAAGGGCCGGAGAGGGCGGTACGTTCTCGCGTCAAATCTTGGCGAGCTAATCAAGTGTGTTTTGGAGTATAGCTCAACATGCAGGGATCGGCAGGTCAGGTACTCGCTGAGTGCATGGTGAACTGCGCCCAAGGCTTGTAGCGCCGGCTATGTTAATCCGACGAGCATCAAGATAGGCTCAGCAGCGGGATCGCGATTTCAAGAATCCTTACAACCGTTCACGTGCCGGACGCGCCACCGTGGTGTACGCGCGTCTGGTCGCCTCCCAGCGCGGAAGTGCCAAGTTCTCGTAGATCTCCGCCTCGGCTTTCAGGCGACCAGGATCGGCCAGCGGGAGCGGTCCGGCGATCACCGCCACATCGCTGGCGCCCCTCACGTGCGGTACGCGCCTATTGCCGCCGTACGCTTGCACCCGGCGGCCGAGTGCGCCCGCGGCCTCTCGCCCGGTCCGCGATCCGGAGGGAGCCAGCATGACGCTCGCGAAACGCCCCAGGGCGAACGCCGTTGCCTCGGACGACCAGCCCGCCGATCCGAACGTGACGACCACGGGCTCGCGGCGCCGGCAGGCGAGCGCCAACCCATAGGCCAGCCCCTCGCAGACCACGACGCCCCCGGCGCGCACGAGCACGCCGATCACCACCACCGCATCCGAGAGGTTGCCGTAAGACCGGGCGCCGAAGCGCCGACGCTGCCGATCATCGGGATCGCGGTCGAGCGCGGACTGGCCCTCGGGGCCGATGGGTACGAGGTGAACGCCGGCTAGGACGTGCTTGGGAAAGCTGGGTGTGAGGTTAATCCAGGGCCCCAGCGGGGGGGCGGCGGCGATCAGCGCGCCAGCGATCGGGTGGTCGGGATAGGCGGGTGAGGCTCGCACCCAGCGTATCCAGGGAGGCAGCTCGAGCACGGGCGGCCAGAGCGACCAGCGGCGGAACCAGCGGCGGGCCGGGTGGTCCGCATCGTCGGGAACCGCGGTGCTGCGCTTCAGCAGCTGCAAACTATAGTCGAGAATAGGGCCCTGACCTGCGTCGAAAACGTCGTACGACTAGAACTGGTGATCGTATCATGTTCGGTAATGGTTCGGCAGTCGGTATGACCGCCAGTGGCGGCGGCTCGTAGCTCAGAGGGCTATGCGGGTCGATGACGGCGCGGGATCGCTCGGCGGCCACCTATTGAGAAGTCATGCCACGCGGGCGATCAGCTCGGGACCGTCGTTGGCTACGGAGTTGACGAGCGTCGAGACCTCATAGGCCTCCATCGCATCGTCGGGATAGGGAGTCAGGACGCTGCTAAGCGCGCTGCGGTCTTCAATGCTCCTGTCGAGCCAGAAACCCTCCATGTTCCTGGGCAGGATGACGGGCATGCGGTGGTGGATGGGCCTGAGCAGGTCGTTCGCCGAAGTCGTGATGATGGCGCACGTCGGTATCGAGTTGTCCTCGGGGTCCTTCCACATGGACCATATGCCCGCGAAGGCGAAGGATTCTGCCAACCGCATGGCCACGCGCATGGGCCGCTTGCCGGACCCCCTGCGCTGCCACTCGTAGAAGCCGTCGGCGAGGACGAGGCAGCGCCGGCGTCTGAAGGCGTCGCGAAACGAGGGTTTCTCGGCGACCGTCTCGGCCCTGGCGTTGATCATGCGGCTGCCGATGGAGCGGTCCTTGGCCCAGAAGGGAATGAGTCCCCAGCGCATGAACCCGGCGCGTCGCGACTCGCCGCCGACAACGGTGAGGACGTCCTGGGTGGGAGCGACGTTATAGGCGGCTTCCAGCGTCAGTTGACTGGCGTCGAACTGGAACCGCTCGCCAAGCACTGTCAGGTTCGAGATCAGGTTATATCGTCCGCACATATCGATCCATGATGAACCCGTCGGCTGCGGAGGCGCAATCCCTGCTACCGCGAAGATGTCAGAGTGGATCGAGCGAGGGTGGCATCACGATGCTCGAGAAGCGTGCGCGGATCGCCGAGTTCCGGCGTCCGAACAGCCGACAGCCAGCCGAAGGAGTGGAAACCTCCCGATGCGGCTGGCCGCGACTCCTAAACGGTACCGATGGGCGGACGACTTACTACTCGTACCAGCCTGAGGCGAAGATCAGGCCGTCGTGCCGTATGGCCCAGGTGTGCTTGGTTGGCTGCTCACCGGTCTCTGGATTCAGGAAAACGTAGTCAACCCAGCGGCCATTTTCGTCGGCGGCGAGCAGGTCGTCACCGTAAAAGTACCCCGTGGCGTCCACACGGAGGCTGGGATCACGCCCTCGAAACTGCGGGTTATGGTGGGCTATCGTGTAGCCGTCTGGGTCGATGATGAAGACGTACCACTGGCCGTCAACGCTCTCCTTGGCGTTGTAGTAGGCGACGGTCTCCTCCAGGCCTAGGGCGACGTAGAGATTCATGGCCTGCTGCACGAAGGCCTTGGTGTAGGCGGAGGCGGCGGACTTGCCGGGGCCGCGTTCGTACCAGCCGGAGCCGAAGGTAATGCCGTCGTGGATCACCACCCAGGAGTGCTTGGTCTCCACAACGCCAGAGGCTGGATTGGCGTAGGTGTAGTCGAACCAGGCGCCGTCCTCGTCGGCGGAGGCGGCGACGGCGGACCCGGTGGGGTAGGAGTTGGGTCCGAGAGCCTGGGAGACGTGCTTGCCAACCAGGTCGGGGTCGGCGGCGTGAGCGATGATGGTCTGGTTCTCATCGATGATGAAGACGTACCACTGCCCGTCGACGCTCTGTGGAGAATTGTAGTAGCCAAGCGTGGCTTGAAGGCCTTCGATGTTGTAGCGGTCGATGGCGCGCTCGACGAGCGCCTGCGTGTAGGCGGCGGGGTCGTCCTTGGAAGGCGTCTTGTACCGTCGGCCGCCGAAGAGAACGCCGTCGCGCTCGTGTTCTCGCCGGCAGGCGGCTTCGGCCTGGTCGCCATGGACGCGCACGTAGATCCCCACGTTCTCATCGTTGCCCAGGCTGGCTTCGATGACGTCGTTGAGCTCTACACAGCTCGTCGGCCACTGTGCGAGTGCCGTGGAGACACTCAATCCAACAAGCACGCTAACTGCGAGAAATGCCAGAGTCAGACGCTTCAAGCCAAACCTCCCAGGCGAAGAAGTGTGACCGTACTATAGGCGATTCAACCGGTGAGCTTCCTGGAACCGGCCCACATTCAGGCCTGACGTCAACGACTGCCTACGGCCTGAAACCGGGTACGGCGTGGGGACGGATGAGCTTTTAGATCTTCCGTCACTACGCGGTTCACCGAGTGCCTGGATGGCGTCGTAATCCTTCGTCTACGCGAATGGCTTTGCGCGTGATCCTGCCCCCTATCAACTCATAGTGGCGAGTCTGATCGCGATCATTTCTTGAACGGCATCCTTGTCACTGGTAGAAACCAGAGCCTCGGCGGGAGCTTGCTTTAGGACGCTGGTAGCAAGGGAACGCCAGGACCTTGCGCATCCGCGCCTACTTCCTGCCCTCGGCGGAGTGGCCGCTATCACGGGCCTGGAAGGGACGACAACCGCGCATCGAGGTCAAGGGCGCGCCAGCACCTTTTGGCGCGCTCAGTCGAGGATGAACCCCCGGATGACGCGGCTGTAGCGTTGGTACAGGAAGCCACCCGCCACAAGGAGAGCGCCCAAGCCGATAAACGCCGCCACGCGGTACTCCCGTTCCAAGCTGAAGGCGTCATAGACAAACAGCTTGACAACCGGAACGGCCAGCAGTCCCAGCCCGCTCATGCGCAGCCAGCGCCAGCGGCGTACGATGCCAAGCACGATCAATACGGCGGCGTATAGCGCCCAAAGCCCGCTCAGGGAGAGGCTCTTTAAGTTACCGGCCGTGCTACCGCCAATTGTGGCGAGGTCGACAGCCATGACCACCTGGACGCTGAGTATCCAAAGGGACAGGGCATTAGCCACCGCTAAAAAAGCCTTTACGAAGCTCTGGTCTTCTGCAGTCCAGTACTTATCCCGCCAGCGCCACCAGGCACAGGCCGACAGGTATGCTGCTCCAATGATGATGAGGTAGGAAAGGAACCTCTGGTTAACAATAGGCTGGCCGGAGTCCTCGTAGCGGTGGAACAACTCATTGCCCGGCAGGTCGAAGGCGAGGTCCGGCAGCAACCAGCCGAGCGTGACGACCGAGGCGGCGAGCCCAAACCAGCGCAACTGGCGCATCCGCAGGATGAAGGACAGCCAGACTAGCACCGCTCCTTCGGCCGCCCAGGCCACCCCAAGCCAAGGGCCGCCGTCCAACTGCACCGGAATGGCGATGGTCAAGAACACTATGGCGATGCCCATGGCAAAGAGGCCGAGGTGTATCTGTTCCCGGCGCCGCGCCAGGATTGCGTAGCTCAGCAGTGCATAGAACACGGCCAGCAAAAGGGTAAACCCACCCATCCAATCCCTGAATTCCTCAAAAAGCAGCAGGTAGCTAATCCAGAAGTACGCCGCCACGTTCAAAACCATCAAGGCCTGATCCAGCGGCCCCGCGGACCGCCGCCAAAGCAAGTGGAACAGGGTGGTGGCCCCAACGAAAATGAGGAAGATAGCGGTGATGCCCACTTGCGCCAGCAGCAGGCTCGGGTCCAGTTCCTCTTTCCAAAAGGCGAAGAGTATCAGCGAACCAACCAGTCCCAGCAAGGTAAACCAGCGCCAGTTCCGGAAGGCGGCCAACGCCAGCACCCCCAGGTCGAGCACCAGGACATAGGCCAACAACAGCCACTGCTCGGCCATGCTGCCCGCCAACAAGGGCGGGGCTACGAACCCGCCCACGATACCCAGCACGGCAACAGCCCGGGACTCGTAGCGCAAAGCCAGACCGGATGCCGCGAGGGTCACCAGGAGGGACGCCCCCAGGGTGGCCAGGGCCGGGATCAAGTGGTAAAGAGAAAAAGCGGTAAAGATTGAAAGATAGAGGATGGCGATACCGCCGCCGGTAACCGCCCGGGCCCAAGCGGCGTAGCGGCGGCTCCAATACTCGCCGCCACCCAGCAGGGCCAACCCGACGACCAGCCCCAGCACGACC
The DNA here is from genome assembly GCA_965263025.1 of Chloroflexota bacterium. Taxonomy (GTDB): domain Bacteria; phylum Chloroflexota; class UBA11872; order UBA11872; family VXNJ01; genus JAPOVO01. The sequence continues at coordinate 3,424,035 of OZ253578.1, forward strand.
CGGCCCGTTTCGTCTATCCAATCGTTGTCGAAGGCGAGCTTAAGAAAGAAGCCGACACCGAATATCAAGGCCAGGATGCCGACGCGGGCCAGCCAGTTTCCACCCAGCAGCCACTCCCAGTCCCGGCCCGCCGTCCGGTTTTCGGGTGAACCACCGGTTGCTTGCGCGCTCGACGGTACGGAAACGCGGGCACGCGATGGGCCGGGAGTGGTCCGCGCCACATGCGCCCTCGGAGTTCCGGCCGACGCAGGCTTCGCGGGTGATGCTGTCGCAGGAGCAGTTGCGGGACCCGGAACGGGAGAAACGTCCTCCAAGGCCTTGATACGCTGAGACAGCCCGGCAACCTGGGACTGCAGATCCAGAACCGCTGCCCGGAGGGCGTCGGGTTCGGAACGCCCAACGGTCCCTTCCACGGGTGGGGATTGACCCGCAGTTTGAGGGTCCGGGGACGGATCGTCCTTGTCAGCAGCCGCGGTTTGAGTTTGGTCGGCGCCGCAATACCGGCAGAAGTTGACGCCGGAAGGAATCTCCTCGCCGCAGCTGGAACAGTTCATCGAGCGCCGGCCTCCGATCAACTAGCCGCGTTCCGGCTAGTGAAGCATATAGCGTGCGGAGGGAAATCACTTTGCCAAGAGCCGGCGGGACAAGCAGCCGAGCAGTCATATGGTGCGTGGAAACAGTAAATGCAGTAGTTCTGAAATGAGGATGCGTCTTGTCCCAGTCTCTGTGTCACGTTCGACTTTGCCCTGGGTCCCCATTTCTCCTACCCAGGCTTGGAACGTTCCATCGCCGCCATACTTTGAAGCTGGCGTGAGGCTAGGGCTATGCTGTCGATCAAACAGCCACTTAGCAACGGGAGAGGCGTAATGCGTAAGCTGATTTTCGCCGTACTTGCCGCCGGGATTCTCTCAATAGCAGCTGTTGCAATCGCCGCTGCCCATGAGGACCACAGCACCGACGAGTGGCCGATGACGTGTGTCGATCTGAACGACGTCGTCGAAGAGCACGTCGGAAACCTCCACAACGTCGGCATCTACCAAAACACGTTCGGCGATCAGGCGGAAGCCGCCTGCCAGAACGATCACCGGGACGACGTGCGCGGCGTGTTTGCATGGGCATTTGACGACTCGTCATCCGCTCCAACGCCGAAAGAAGATAAGCCTCTCCGGATTGGGGTGATGGAATCTCTCACCGGACCGGGGGAGACCTACGGCAACGTAGCCCTTCAGGCCAAGCAGATGGCCGTAGACGAGATCAACGCCGCAGGCGGAATAGACGGGCGCATGATCGAGCTTGTGGTGGAAGACTCGAAATGCAGCGCGCAGGATGCGATTACCGCCTACAAGAAGCTGACCGACGTGGACGGCATCAAGATCATTCTGGGGACATCGTGCAGCGGCGCGATGCTCGGCGCTGCCCCCCTGGCTGAAAAGGATGGAGTGATCCTGTTCTCCGGATTGGCGACCAACCCGGACATCGCCGAGGCCGGCGACTACATCTTCCGAACGTCAATGAGCGACGCCCAGTTGGGCGTGGACACGGGGAACCTGCTTTGGGCGGACGGCATCCGCAAGCTGGTCACGATCACGGAGGCCACCGACTACGCAGAAGGAGTGAGGCGGGCCACCGTCGCGCAGTTCGAGAAGCGGGGCGGCCAGGTGCTTGCCGCGGAGAGGTATGCATCGGATGTTACGGACTTCCGGACCCAACTGACGAAGCTGTTCGGTGAGAATCCCGACGCAATTCATATCTCGGCGCAGTCGGAGTTCACCGGTGGCACCATCGTCAAGCAGGCGCGGGAGCTGGGCTATGACGGTCCGATATACAGCGAGATCGTGGCGGTTGGGAAAACCGCTCTCGATATCGCGGGCGACGCCGCGACCGACATGAAGGCATTAGTCGCGGACATAAGTCCGGAAAACGCGAAAGGTCAGGAGGTACTCGCCAACTTCCAGGAGCGCTACGGGGAGATCACGCTGGCCTGGTACCTTGGGTCGGCCTACGACGACATCTACATCGCCGCCGAGTGCCTCAAGGAGACCGGGGACGACCAGGACGCCGACGGGTTCAGGGACTGCATGTACGAGATCACCTGGAGCGGCGCGATCGGGGAAAACTACCGCTTCGATGAAAAAGGCGAGGTTGTGGGTCTAACCAACGTCGTCGTGCAGGTGCTGCCGGCGGCCGAGAGGACCGCAGACAACCAGGGGTACAAGGTTCTGGGGTCCGCGCCTTCGGAATAGTCACAACCATCGGGCTGTCGGACCGTTGTAAACGGCGGAGTAAGAATGTACCGGCAGGGCGGGGAATAGCGCTGGAGGATGGCGCTTGAAAATTGGACCACCCGCGGTCTTCCAGCATGTTCTGAGAAACATGCTGGAAGGTATGGAGGATGTACAAGGTGGAGTTGTACGCGCGGGTGCGCCGGGCCTGCATGGTGGAGGGGATGAGCACGCGCGAGGCGGCGCGTGTGTACGGGCTGCACCGGGACACGGTGCGCAAGATGCTGAAGCACTCGGTGCCTCCCGGGTAGCGTCGGCAGTCGCCGCCGCGCCGACCGAAGCTGGACCCGTACCGCGGGGTGATCGACCGGATCCTGGAGCAGGACAGTAGTCTTCCGAAGAAGCAGCGGCACACAGCCAAGCGCATCTACGACCGTCTGAGGACAGAGTACGGCTTCGGGGGCAAGTACACGTTAGGCTCGGCTGATCCGACTGACTGATCCGTCTCCGCTATCCGGTAGTGTGTCAGTTTGAATTCAGGAAGCGAGGGCGCGTCTCACGCGGCGCATTGCTCTTGATAGTCGGGATCGCTTCGGACGTACGAGTCGAGGGTGCCGTTCCGCCAGTGGTATACGACCTCACTCCGCCAGCCGAGCGCCACTCCGACGGCGGCTGACCACCTGTACGCCCTGACCTCGGCCGCGTAGCATTCCTCCGTCGTGTAGCCGGGGAAATTGCGGCCGATGATATGGTCGCCGGCGTGCATCAGCTCGTGCGCCACCGTTATCGCCAGCACCTCCACCGGCCGATTCCGGTAGTCGGGAATGATGCTGATGGTTCTGGTTGAAAAGCGGTAGAAGCCATCGAAATCACCGGGCACGGCGCCGAATACGACGGGAACGTTCCGTGTGTTGTCGAGGATGTTCGCAAGATTCGGCTGCACCGGAACGACGACGGTCCATAGCAGATCAATTGCCCGTTGGATCAACGGATCGCGGGGCTGCCTTATGGTGAAGCCAACGAATGCGACCGGGCCTTCGCCACGGGCGTTGAAGGCCGAGGCGGAGAAGATGTACGTCCCGTCGGGCAGGTTGTAGAACTCCACCTCGACGCTATCCCCCTCTGACGGTTCGGTGTCCGAGTAAAACACCGAACCCGAGAGCTCCCAGCGGTAGCCCTGCATGAGCAGTCCGCCTCCGTCCAGGGGCGGCCGGATATCGATTTTGGTGATATAACTCCCCACCTCAAGAAGATAGATAGCCCTCGGCGCGGAGGGCGGACTGCCCTGAGCGACCGGCGCCGGTGTGGGTGTAGAGGCGGGGATGGGTTGGCCTGTGTCTGCCGACCAGGGGCCGTCGCCGTGGTCGTGGCGGCAGTACGCCTCGGCTTGAGCGCCGAACGTCCGCTGATAGACGCCGACGTTCTGGAAGTTGCCCGCGGCCCACTCGCGGATGTCGTTAGCTTCGACGCAGGTCGGCGACCCCTGGGCGGAGACGGTGGCGGCTGAGACGCCAATACAGGCGACGGCGACGATCAACGCGGAAATTAGACGTCGGGACATAGGAACCCTCCCTTTTGCAGCAGTCTATCCCCGCGTGTGCGGGAATCTTGACCTCATTTGAGGTAGAAAAAAGTGCACACCCTCTATCCCCGCGTGTGCGGGGGAACCGATTAGCCGTCCGGCGCTATAGTGGGCGTGGACTTCAGTTGGCTCTACGCAGTCAAAACACCGTTGGTGGCTTTTGCAGCAACTTCGGCGATATCGTTTGTCACGATTTGTCGCTGGGTGTTCTTCCACTGAAGGCCAGGTTTTGACCGGGGGTCAAAGCTGCTCGCGGACGGCGGCCCTTGGCTTACACGGGCCGCCGTTTGCGGTCTATCCCCGCGCATGCGGGGGAACCCCTAAACAAGCGGACGCAACCGGTACGGCTTGGCGGTGGGCCGCGCCCGGCGCGCCCGGCGCGGCCGTGAGCGTGCGCCGATGGTCTGGGGCAAGCCCTCTCGCTCTATACGGGTCAGCTCGGCCTCGGCGATCGACCGCAGGCGGCGTCCCCGCTGAGTGTCGGGCCAGTCGAACCGCAACCGGTCCATGTATGTGCCGCCGGCCAGGTCGCCCACGAGCGCCACGACCCGCGCCTCGATGTGCCCCGGGTACATCTCCGCCGTGCCCACACCGCCGACCTTAAGCCAGCTTATGGTGTCCGAGGCGCGCCGCCAGAGGATGTCCCTTGCGTTGACCGGGGTCTCCTGGCCGTCAACTTCGTAGAGCTGTGCGTAGGCGTCAGCGAATGACCTGAATCCACGCTTCGCGGCCAGTTTCTCCCCGTAGAAAATCTGTGCGTACGTCGCCATTTCGGCTGGAGCTTCAGTTACTTAGCTGTTTTCGCGGTCTCTCGCGGGCAGCGGCCCTTCGCACCACCGCGGCGATTATCCCAATAATCAGGATCGCCGCGGTGAGGGCCAAGTCGCTGGTCAGTTGTCGTTTCGGTTACAGTCGCCACTATCGTCCACACGCTCGAATAGTTGAGGAGCCGGGTTGCTGATGAAGTCTCGTACATGCCTGCGAAAAAGCTCGTGACGCGTTTGACGCCGGTTCTCATCCTCGATGTCCTTGTACATGAGGTCGAGCAGTTTATTGCTGGCTTCGAGCGGATTCGGCGCCTCTTCGCCGCCAGCTAATCCGTCGGGATTTAGAAGCTCTTCGTCTCTGGTGTATCGCCAGTAGCACTTGTCCGTGTCTTGGTCGTAGTGGTAGCTGATGAAGCCATCGGGAACGTTGATGCTCTCCGCAACCTTCGGTCTCCATTCCACCCTCACGTAGTTCTCGTGGACGTGGTACAAAACGTCCCACTCGTCCGAGCTATACAGTATGTGTCGGTAAGTCTCTGCCATCTCTCCTCCTTCTCTAATCCACGATCTCTAGCTAAGTAAGCAAAAGGGGGGCGGGGTTGCCCCGCCCTCTATCTGAACGCCCATCCGAACGTCCTGTGCACGTCGTTTCGATGATCCGCTCGGCACGCTGCCTCGGCCTTGTTCGGGTCCCGGTAGGTTCGCTGGTAGACCCCCACGTTGTGGAAGTTGCCCAGGTGCGCCTCGACGATGTCGTTGAGGTAAACGCACGTCGATGGCCAACCGCGCTCGCGGATGGGAACTGCTCGCGTCGGCGTGGCTCGCGGGGCGCGATAGGGAGTGGGCGTCGGGTTTGCGTTCCGCCATCCAGGTGAGCGATGGCAGTGCCGCACTCCGATACTGCGGTCGTAGTGACAGCCGTCAGCGGCCAAGCCGCCGCCATGCGCCAGCACGACCGTGATGGTCGCTGCCGTGAGCACGATCAGGATTCCGACCGCGACAACTAGCCTCTTTCGCATGTGTGGTTACCTCCTCCCTGGTGAATACGAAGAGGCCCCGGCCGTGTGGGGGCCGGGGCCTCTCGTTAGCTTGGAAACCTCCTAGTCGGCTGGTTTTGCCTTGACCGTGATGGTGAACGTGTCGGTGTCGGTGTCAGCGGTCGTGTCTTCGTCGGAGACCGTGTAAGTGACCAACATCGTCACACCCTCCACGGCGGTCCCGTGCAAGTAACGCTGACCCGAGAGCGTTAACCCGTGTACTTCCATCGGGGCAATCATGTACGTCAGCGTGCCGTTTCCGCCTGAACCCGCGGCGAGTTGAACTTCGACCTCATCCCCTACCGTGAACACCATGTCGGCGATGTTCGGCGCTGTCACAATCATGTCCTTCTCGACCGTGATCGTGAAGCTCAGCGATGCCTGGTCGCCGTCCTCGTCCTTCGCGGTCAACGTGATGGCATAAGTTCCCACCTTTGCCGCCATACCCCCGGAAATAACGCCTGAGGTTGTGCCCGCCGTCGTACTGGTGAACCCGGTTGGCAGTCCAGTCAATACGTAAGTCTTGTCACCGTTTCCGCCAACAGCTTCCGGCAGACCTATATCTGTAAGGACGTCACCCATGGTGATGGTCTCGGAATCGACCTCCATGGTGAAGAAGGGCATCAAGTCGGCATCCCGAACGTGAATCGTGAGCGTCAGCACGTAATCTACGTCAAGGTGGTCCTCAACTATCGTCGTGCCGTCTGCCGCCAATGCCGTGTACGTAAACTCAACTCCGGCCTCAGCAGTGGTTGCTGTCGGGCGGCCGGAAATCTTGCGCATGTCGCTGCTTATCTCTAACCCAACGGGCACAGTGCCTGCTGTCGTCAGCGTATAGCTACTAGCGCCCGGAGCGGTCGGCAGTGTCAGTGAAACGCTCTGACCTACTTCGTAGTGATAGTCAGGACTCCTTTCGCTCCAGCCTGTAACCGTCGAGGTCGATGGCGACTTGGGCGAACTCGGCCCGCTGCTCGTGCTCGAGGACGAGCTGCTACTTGACGGCGCGGCCCTGGGCTGCGGCGCTGGCGCCACGTAGCCGTAGAGCACGCCCATGTCCATGCCGGCCATGAACGCCTGGACGGTCCCGCGGGCAATCACGCTCTCCGTTATGCGTCTGGCGAGATCGAGGCTCCCGCTGCGCACGTAGGCGACGTGATGGACTTCCATATAGCGCGGATGGGCCATCGGGTCGCCCGGGGCCGTCGGCGCGGGGCCTAGCGCCGCGTTGTGCTCCGCTACCCATCGAGCGTCGGCGTTGACGCCGTGGACGGCCAGATAGAGCGCCTGGACTTCCGGCGGCTGATCCGACAGCCGCTGGCCGTCGTTGGCGGGGTGATGCGCGAGCACCACTCCAACGGTTGCAGCCATCATGAGCACCGCGCCCAAGACAGCCATGACACTTCGTTTCAACTTCAAACGTGCAACCTCCGTTGCTACTTAACGACCAACCTGGGGAAGATGAATAGACGGCAAAACAGCCGCCGCCCCACGCTAGGTCTGTGAAATCCGAGGACAGTTGACGCTGTCCTTATCGAAGCCGACCGCTACTCCGAACGGTAGGCTTCCTTCATCCGTATCTCATTCACATCCCTCCAGTTGTGGCGGTTTGCGAACCGTGGTGTGTCGGGAGTCCGGCGGTGGAAATGTGGCCGCGGGAGCTATACCGCATGGCGCCTGCGCTCCTCCAGCCAGTATTCAACCTAAGATGAGTGTCTCCCGTTCCAATCGTGTCGAGATTCTACATGGTTGAAACGAGTTGGCGCAAAGCATATCAGCCCCGGCGGGGCGGAAACGGGCTGATTGTAGGCTCTGGCGGTCGGATTTCGGGATTCCAGCCCGGTTGGTGCCCGTTCTGCCGTGCCGCAGGCGCTCGACATGGCGCTTTGGCGTGGTCAGGCTGTCGCGATGCTGATACAGTTCGCGCGGGGCGGACGCACATCACGAAGTGCGGGAACTGCTTCAGGGCGAGGGACGCTGTGAGTTTGAAGAGGCGAGGGAGGAGGGATGATGCGGAAGTTGATATTGGCGGCGGTAACAGCGGATGGAAGGAGGAATACGTGATGAAAGTGCATCGGAGTGGTGACAAGGAATACCGGGTTGACCAGGCGCGGGACGGCACTCTGGGTATTGTCGAAGTGGGAGGCACTCGACAATCCCTCATCAAGCCTTTGGAGGGCCATTTTCGGGTCGTTTGCGGCGAGAAGACTGTCTATTGTGACGATGCGCAAGCCGCTCTCGATGTAGCCTGCTTTCTTCTCACTAGTGAGCGGCTTTTGGAAGAGCTACAGCAAGTAGAGGCGCATCACACTGCCCGACGACAACTATCTCACCTTTATGAGGTACTTCGGGAAAACGGCTAGGGGGAGCTGAGATCAAATGCGGAGAAGACCCGTGAAACAAGCAGATGACAAATACTTGAAACAAATGAAGCCATCCGAAATCGCGGCAGGAATGGCTCTCGGCAATCTTTTGGATGTGACTTGCGAGAGAGTGAACGTCTCTCTCGGCGGCCCAACTTTGCGCGAAGAGTTTGTTGAACTATTGGACTCAATCGTTAGGGGGGAGATACGGCATGCCGATAACGTGGTAATTCAAGGTTGGGGTCTCGACGTACATTCCGAGAGCCACACGCTCCTGGGCCACATTTGCTATGTCGCGCGATCCATTCTCGATAAGAAATGATGATTCCGACTTCGCGCTGAAACGTCCTGCGTCGCACCCCCGCTTAATCCCGAGCCATAGGCGGGTCTTGCGCGAACATGGATAGCGCGCATATCATTACGCCATCGACGAAATGCTGTCGTGGTAGTGGACCTTTGTGACCCCGCGCATCGTGGACCGGTAGCGGCCCAGCCGCTGAGTGACCCCGCGCAAAGCTGAACGGATCAGTTGTAGCGCGGGGTTTTTTGCTTGGCAGACCAGCACACACTCATGGGCAAGATCGTCAAGGTCGACAAGCGCCTTGGACTCGTTTTCGGCTACGCCATGAACGTGCTCAAAGACGGCGAGACCTACTACGACCTTCACAACGACCACGTGGACGACGACGAGCTGCTCAAGTCGGCGCTCGACTTCGCCGAGAACAGCGAGGTCGCGCGCGAAATGCACGGCTCCGTCGACAAGGGAGCAGTCGTCTTCACGTTCCCGCTGACGACGGATATCGCCAAGGCATTCGACATCGAGACAGTCCACACGGGCCTCATGATCGGCATGCGTCCGACCGCTGACGTGCTCGACAAATTTGCTGACGGCACCTACAAGGGTTTCTCGATCGGCGGGAAGGCGCGACGCGTCATGGCCGATGGCTAAGGAGCGCTACAAGCTGGTCGACTTGCAAATAAACGAGATCAGTGCGGTTGACTATCCCGCCCAGGAAGGCGCGCGAGCCGTGCTCATGAAGCGCGCAAAGCCCGCTGGCGACACCCCGCCGGCCACCTCGGAGTTTCGGAAATACGGGGAGCTCGCCGACGTGCTCACCAGCGAGACCGATGGCCATCAGCATGGCATCAACGTGTATTCGTGGAAGACGTCCGCTGGGAAGCTGACGCTCGAGTACTCCATCAGCTACGGCATGGCGCCCGAGGACGAGACCACGCACAACCACCCACTCGCTCGCGGATCGGACGGTATGGGCTACGTGCTCGGCACGGTCGCTGGGCATACGCACACCGTAGACAGCGCAGCGCTGGGAACTGCCGCGATGAATCTAGTCATGAAGAATACGAAGGAGGAGCCAGTGGACCCCGCAGAGAAGAATACGAAGGCCGAGCAGGACACCGAACTCCAGAAGACGGTTGATCGGCTCACGAAGGTCGTCGGTCTGAACGCCGGCGAGCGCGCCCACTTCGACGAACTGGCGAAGGACGCGCAGGACGCGTTCCTGGCCAAGTCCGCGGACGACCGCGCGAGCGAGATCGAGGCAGTCAAGAAAGCCAAGCTCGACTCCGATCCCGTCGTCTACACCACGATGGACGGCGTGGAGTTGAGGAAGAGCGCCGGCGAGCTCGCTATCACGCAGGCGAAGGCGCTGGATACGGTCCGCGAAGGCGCTGGATACGGTCCGCAAGGAAAACATCACGCTCAGGGGCGAGCGCGAGCAGGAGCAGCTGGAGAAGCGCGCCGGGGAGACGCTGAAGCACATGCCCGGCACCATCGAGCAACGCGCCACGCTGCTGAAGGCGGCTGAAAGCATCGAGGACGACACGCAGCGTGAAGCGGCGATCAACGCCCTGAAAGCCAGCGACACGGCCATGTCCGGAGCGTGGCAGACGCGCGGCGTGCCGGGCCAGCCGGACGCGGATTCGCCGGACGGCGAGGTCGCGAAACTTGCGAAGCAGTACGCCGCGAAACATGACGTGTCCATCCCGGCCGCCACGGTAGCCGTGATCGGTACGCCCGAGGGCAAGGCCGCTTACGCGAAGCAGCGGAGATAAAGGAGACGCCAAGTGGCTTACGAGGAATGTTCGAAAACCGTCACGCTCATCGCTGGCGCCGATCTCCGTAATAGCGACGGCTCGTCCACCGTGGGCGAAGTGGTCACTTTGGGCGCCACCGGCGTCGTAAAGACGAGCGCCGTCACATCCGCCATTTACGGCGTGCTCGCCAGTGATGTGCGCAGTGACGTCAGCACGCTCGGCAAGCCGGTGACCGTGGCTGTCATCGGCGGAGGCGGTGTCCTCAAAATGAAGGCGGGCGCCGCGATTTCGCCGGGCCAACTTATCGTGCCGCACACGTCGGCTGGCCGCGTGGCCGGCAAGGCGAACATTGCCGCGCTTGTTGCCCACCAGATGGCCGCCGGCGTCGCGCTGTCGCCCGCTGCCAACGGCGACGTGTTTTCGGTGTTGGCGCAGACGATAGCCGCGCCCCACACCAATTAGAGGAGGGCTAACAGTGCCTTACGTGCAACCGAATTCCCAGAGCGTCGCGCCGGACATGACGCTGACGCAGATCGCCATCGGGTTTATGCAGATGTCGGAAGCCTTCGTCGCGCGGAAAGTCTTTCCGGCTGTGCCGGTCGCGCTCGAAGCCGCGACCTATTTCGTCTTCGATCGGGGCGACTACAACCGCCTGGTGATGCGGCCGCGCGGCCAGTCCACGGAAAGCGCCGGTGGCGGATATCGCATGTCGAAGGCCCCCTACTTCTGCGAAGTCCAAGCGATCCACAAGGATATCGACGACCGCAACCGGGCCAATGCGTCCATCGTCGACCTCGATACGGGCGCGGCGCGATACTGCGCGACCCAAGGCCTGCTTCGCCAGGAAGTGGATTGGGTCACGCGGTATTTCAGAAAGGACGCCTGGACGTTCAGCGTCGATGGGGCGGCCTCGAAGTCTAGCGACTTCAATCCGCGCGACGATACCAAGAATGACATCGTGAAATTCGATGACCGTTCGTCGGAGCCGGTCGAGACGGTTCGCGATTTGAAAACGAATGTCCAGGCGGAGTCCGGCTTCATGCCGAACGTCATGACCCTCGGGCGGCGCCCCTTCAACATCCTGCTGGACCACCCTGACATCGTCGGGCGGCTCAATCGGGGGCAGACCTAGTGTTTGCCGGTCGTTGCCAGTATCCGCGCCCGCCCTCTTCGCTAGCTCGACGCACTACCAGATTTCGCCCTTCGCGTAGAGATTCTCCGCAGGTCCAATTAGGAGCGGATCAGGCTCGGCTACGCGCTTACGCACGCCTCGGTCGTACTTCAGACTGCGCAGTACGTAGCGCATGCAGGCCAGGCGAGCACGCCGCTTGTCGTCTGACTTCACGACCACCCACGGTGATGCCTTCGTGTCTGTGGCTGCGAACATCCCCTTCTTCGCTTCCGTGAACTCGTCCCACAGCGGCAGCGACCGGACATCGACCTCGCTGACCTTCCACTGCTTAAGCGCATCCTTCCTGCGGGACATGAGACGCCTGAGTTGCTCCTCACGGCTTACCGAGAACCAGAACTTATACAAGCGAATGCCTTCGTTTATCAGCATCTCCTCGAACAACACCGTGTCTCGAAGAAACCGCAACGTATCTGCCGGCGTGCAGAATCCCATCACCGGCTCCACCACCGCCCGGTTGTACCAAGACCGGTCGAAGAATACGATCTCCCCGCTCGTCGGCAGGTGCTGAACGTAACGCTGAAAGTACCATTGCCCACGCTCCCTGTCGGATGGCGCCGAAAGCGCCACCAGAGTCGCGCCGCGCGGATTGAGGTGCTCCATGAAGCGCTTTATCGCCCCGCCTTTGCCGGCAGCGTCGCGCCCCTCGAACAATAGGACGATCCGCTCCCCACTCTCAATAGCCCACCTCTGCATCTTCAACAGTTCGATCTGCAGCTTGGCCCTGTCGCGTTCGTATTTGCGCCGGGACAGTCTCGTCGAGTAGGGATACGTGTCATGGTGGTTTAGACCCCGAAGTCCTCAGCAAATAGAGCACACAGAGAATTTCGCACGATCATATGTGCGTGCCGCGAGGCGAGTCAATCCCTGACGCCTGGCCCACAGGCCTACGTGCTCGCATACAGCGTCGTCAGAGTTGACCTGCCCCCTGAGAACTCGTCCAGAACGGGGATTCGACCGCTGGGTCGCCGAAAACGGTCCGATCGCAACGGTCGGAATAGACGCGCCAGGTAACTGATCGAAACCCAACTCGACACCATGAGTTGATAGGAAGCTATAGGCCGTCCAACCACTGAACCTCCGACCAGTTTTCCGGCGGCCGGTTATTCGAGGTGCTGAACGGCGGAATTGCTACACGACCAACACACGACGTGACATCCGGATTCGTACAGTAACCTGCCTCCTATGACTCTCAACTGGAACGGCATTCGCGCCCTGGACGGCTCGCAAAATGCGGGCTTCGAGGAGTTGTGCGCTCAGTTGGCACGTGCCGAGAGTCCAGACTGCGGGAACTTCATCCGTAAAGGTTCTCCCGACGCTGGTGTCGAGTGTTACTGCGTTCTGGATGACGGCAGTGAGTGGGGCTGGCAAGCTAAATACTTCCTCAACGCTCTGTCAGGTGGCCAATGGTCACAACTCGACAAGTCAGTAAAGAGCGCCCTCGAAAAGCATCCCGCACTCACTCGCTATGTCGTTTGTATCCCGCGCGATAGGTCCGATGCTCGCACAAGTGGGCAGAAGTCAGAAATGCGACGCTGGGATGAGCGCGTCGTGAAATGGTGTGGCTGGGCGCGAAAGCGAAGCATGGATGTCGAATTTGTCTGGTGGGGCAGCTCGGAACTGATAGAGCGGCTCTCGCAGAACGAGCATATAGGGCGAAGATACTTCTGGTTTGGGCAGACGGGCTTTGATCAGGAGTGGTTCCAAGCGCGCGTCAACGAAGCGGTGGATGCTGCCGGTCCTCGCTATTGTCAGGATCTTCACATCGAGCTGGGTATAGCCCAGGATCTGGAGAGATTCGGACGATGCGAACTGGTTTTCGACGAGGTCAAGTCCTTAGCGAGGGGAATTCGGCGCGCGTACCAATATCTGGACTTAGGGAAGAAATCTGAGAACGCTCCCGATCAAGCAGTATCGACTCAACGACTTGCCGGCTTGGTCGACGAGATTCTAAAAATGCTTGCCGATATAGAACCTCGGCCAGTGGGCGAACTGCCCTTCTCCTACATTTCCGACAAAGTGGCGTCCGCCGAGGAAGAGTCGGATACGATCGCCGTTTCACTCCAGAACCTCGAACGAGAACACACGGACGAGAGCCAAGAAGGCGGCGCTGGGTCAAGACCCGATCGAAATTCATGCCGCGACCGACGCTATGACGTCTTCCGACTTCAGAACCAACTAGAAACAGCGCGAACGTCGCTTCGACACGCCCATTCACTCGCAAGCGGACAACTATTGCTGCTGAGGGGTGACGCAGGAACTGGGAAGACGCATCTGCTGTGCGACGTCGCTCAAAGACGTCTTGCTGCGGGCAGACCGACAGTCCTGCTAATGGGCCAACGATTTCTCAATACGGACCCGCCGTGGACACAGGTGTTTCAACATTTAGACGTGCCGAACGTGAGTGCCGAGGAGGTTGTCGGCGTGCTGGAGGCTGCGGCGCAGGCAGCCAATTGTCGCGCGCTGCTGATTGTGGACGCCCTTAACGAAGGAGAGGGCCGGGCAATCTGGCCGGCCCACCTTGCCGCTTTCCTTCAAGTCCTTACGAAGTCTCCGTGGATAGGCGTGGTTCTCTCGGTGCGGTCCGAGTATGAAGAGACCTTGTTGCCGGAGCAGGTAGGCGAGCAGGCGGTCGTTGTTGATCACCGCGGCTTTGAGGAATGCGAGTACGACGCGACAAAGGCGTTCTTCGAGTATTACGAACTTGAATTCCCCGCAACGCCCATCCTGCAACCGGAGTTCAGCAATCCGCTGTTCCTCAAGACCCTGTGTCATGGACTGAAGGAGATTGGCGAGCGGAGGCTTCCTCGAGGCTTCCACGGCATCACGGCGGTCTTCGACCTCTACTTCGATGCGGTCAACAGGCGCCTCGCAAGGTCACTCAACTTCAATCCGAGGGACCGGCTCGTCCGCAACGCATTAGAGGGGCTTGCTGCCCAAATGATCGAAACAGAGACGGGCTGGCTAGACAGGGTCAAGGCAGAGACCATCGTAAATGGATTCCTACCAGACCGCGGATTCGAGCGCTCGCTGTATCGAGGGCTGGTTGTCGAAGGAGTGTTGATCGAGGGAGTTGGTTGGAGCGATGAGAACGAAAACTCCGATGTCGTTTACATATCGTACGAGCGATTTGCGGACCATATCGTCGCAAACTCCCTGCTTGAGAACCGGGTTAATGATGCTGATCCAGGGGCCGCTTTCCAAGATGGAGGGACGCTGGCTTTCCTTTCCGACTCCAGCAGGTATGTCTCGCCCGGCCTAATAGAGGCGCTCTGCATTCAAGTACCGGAGCGATTCGGACAGGAGTTGGTGACGCTCGCTCCGAAGCTTCTCGAGTGGTGGGGGAACGGCGAGGCCTTCAGGCAGAGTCTCGTGTGGAGACGCGTTGATGCTTTTGCGGACGAGACTCTCGAAGTAATGAACGCCTTTCTTCGCAAGGAGCGCGACTCGCATGAGACGTGGGACGCACTGCTGACGGTCGCAACAATCGAGGGGCACCGATTCAACGCGGAGTTCTTGGATCAGAACCTTAGGCAGCACTTAATGCCTGACCGCGATGCGTGGTGGAGCACCTTCCTGCATTGGGCTTGGGGAACACACGGCGCCGTGGATCGTCTCGTGGATTGGGCCTCAGGCGTGTCGCGGGATAGTGAAATCGACGCTGGCACGGTCGATTTGTGCGCGCTAACGCTCGCCTGGATGCTCACCACATCTAACCGTTTTCTTAGAGATCGCGCTACCAAGGCGCTGGTTTGCTTGCTAACGGGACGGCTGGACGCCATGGCACGGCTGGTCGACCGCTTCGCCGACGTTGATGATCCGTATGTTGCGGAACGAGTCTATGCGGTCGCCTATGGCGTTGCGATGCGCAGCCATGATCCCATGGAGGTCGGAGAGTTGGCTTCTCTCGTATACGAGCGAGTATTTGCCAGCGGTAGTCCACCAGTCCATATCCTGCTCCGGGATTACGCACGCGGGGTTGTCGAACGTGCGATCTACCTGGATGCGAACCTCGATATTGACGAGTCGCTGATCAGGCCACCGTACCGCACTGGCTGGCCCCATGTACCGAGCGAGGAGGAACTGCACGCTCTGAAGCTGACGTCGGACCAGACTCGCGATGATGACAACAAAGTTCACCCGGCGAAATCCACGATCATTCGCTCGGTTATGGGCGAAGGCGACTTCGCATGGTACGTAATCGGGCCGCATAGTCCGTGGCTATCGTTGCGGCTTGATGAGGAACTGTGGCGGTCACCCGACGTCCGATTGACAGACTTGGTTGGGACATTTAACGCAGAAGAAGGTTCGGCTTGGGAAGGATTCAAGGAAGCCAAAGAGGAAGCACGCATCCAGCATTTCAAGCGGCTCGTGTCCAGTCGTCAGGCTGATGATCGAATGGAGCTAGTACAGACCGAACCGCCTGGTGGAGACTCTGAGCCAGCTTTCGCCGAAGAGAAATGCCGGATCGCGCTCGAAAGTCTGCTAAGCACCTTACGCCCCGATAGGTTCGCAGAGTTCAATGAAATCATTCAGCAAAGGTCTCAGAATCCCGGCGGACACGCTCCACGATTCGACTTGAGCCTGATCCAGCGATATGTGGTCTGGCGGGTGTTCGATTTGGGCTGGACTGCGGAGAGATTTGGAGGATTCGACGAACTTGCAAGCAGGAGGTCGCCTTATCGCGCGGCCTGGAAAGCTGAGCGCGTGGGCAAAAAATACCAGTGGATAGCGTTTCACGAGTTCCTGGCTTACATTGCCGACCACTACCAGTACGTCGGAGCCTACGGATACGGCGAAGTCGAAAGGTACGAGGGCGCCTGGCAGGATTCCCTGCGGGACCTAGACCCCTCATACACCCTACGGTCTACGCTGGGTCCCGCATCGTGGGAAAGCCACGCTCCTTCGTGGTGGGCACCTTGGCAGAACGAGTCTTGGAGCGAAGACCTGGACCATTCAGACTGGAACCGGGTAAACGACGACATTCCAGACGTACCTGCGCTCTTGAATACGAGAGACTCCGATGGTGTGCAGTGGCTCAATCTGGACGGCTTCTTCTCTTGGCTGCAGTCTCACCCCGCCGATGTTGAACCTCACACACTAGACCGGCGCCGATGTTGGGTTAGGAGCAAGGCCTTCTTCGTTCGCGAGGAAGATTCTGAGGCGTTCCTGGCCTGGGCGAAGGCGGTGGACCATCGGGGTTTCCTTATGCCGGACCAGTCCATATCCGAAATATTCCTCGGTGAGTTCATGTGGTCTCCGGCATTTCAGAGTCTTATTCAGTCGTATAAGGAGATCTCCGGCTGGACAGCGTTGGAAGCAGGCTGTCCAGTGGCGGCTCAAACCGCGACGCTCGACCATCGTACGGAATCGAGCAGTTTCGATTGCTCCGTCGATGAGGGTTTTACTTTGCAACTGCCTCGTCAGCAGTTGGTTGCCGGGCTTGGGTTGGAATGGTCAGGTAACGGTGCTGACTATGTCGAATGTAACGGCAAGTTGGCCGCCTTCGACCCAACCGCGCACGAAGCAGGGCCGAGCGCCCTGCTCATTCGCGAGGACTTGATGAAAAAATACCTGTCAGACCAAGGGTTGGCGCTCTGCTGGATAGTCCAGGGAGAAAAACTGGTACTTCCGGGAAGATTGACCCGGAACGAATTCTACAAGGCCCAGATCGCGGGTGTGTACGTGTATGCAGATCAACGTCCCGAAGGCTTCGTCGGCTACCAACGCGAGGGGCAAGACGAACTAACGCCAGCCCCCCGCTGAACATTGCAATTGCTGTCCTTGAATAGTCCCACGATCATCGAGGTAGTTTCGGAAGATGGAGTGGGTGCTGGTGCCAGCAACGGCCGCCCGGAGCCGTGCGGCCGCACGCGGTTGTAGTTCTCCGAGCATTGCACGATGAGCGGCACAGCCTCCACGCACTATGTCTGCCTAGTGCGCATTAGCGGCCTGTCCCCACTTTCACTGAAATGTACGCGGACACTCACTCGAGGCTGGGGATCTACTCTTCGCCAGGCTCCCACGCAGTGGCAGTATCGGCTGGAAGGATTCCCAACTCGATCAACTGCGCCCGATCGCTTGTGCGTCGTACCGCTGCCGTGAGCGAAAGGCCCGCCGCGCGGCACGTTCCTCCTCGGGTGTCAGATTGTCTCCTTCAATGCTCGTTGGCTCGGTCCAGCGTACGACTTGATCGCACTCTTCGGCCACCAGTCAACGAATCGCACGAGGTACCACAGAACCAGTAGTCCTGCCCCGACCATTTTTCGGGAGCAGGTCATGCCAGCTGGTTTTGGCCTTCACGATCCATTAGTGCTGAAGCGAGTGAAGAGCGTTGACCCACCCCAAGCTCATTCGCTACAGTTACCTTGGTTACGGGGCGATTGATCTCGACGGCGTTTCGCCGGTCGTGCCCAGAGATGGGCTCCAATTGCTCCCACGGTACTCTTTTCTTCCTGCGTCTTGCTTCGCGGCGCCTACGGTTGGAATCGCCCCGTTAGCCGTTCACGCCAACCGAAGAGTCCAGATGCCTAAGGATCTCAAGTAGCGAAGGTGCCCAACGTTTCCTCTCCGCTCCGGCCAAAATGGACTGCGGTCCCACAGCCGGCATTTCGGAGAAATTACGCTCAACTGCGGTCCGTGGAAGACCTCGCTACCTTCTGGGGAGTTGCGGCATCCCAACTCAACTACTATGCGTTCAAGATCGACAAGAGATGCGCATACAACACTTTCCACGTTCCTCGGCGCAACGGCCGGACGAGACGAATCGACGCGCCGATCTCTACGCTGAAGTACCTCCAGCGTCTCATACATGAATCGCTGACAGGAGTGTACGGACCCCATCCTGCTGTTCACGGGTTTCTATGTGACCGGTCGATAATCACCAATGCCCAGAATCATCTCGGTCGCCGGTATGTCTTGAATATCGATTTGGCGGACTTTTTTGCGAGTATCACTCGCAAGAGGATCTTTGGGAGGTTGGTTGCAAATCCCTACTCGTTCAATCCCAAAGTGGCAAATGTGATCGCGGCGTTGGCCACCAACGCCTACTCCCGACTAGCTCAAGGAAGTCCGTCATCGCCGGTACTAGCGAACATGGTGGCGGCGGAACTGGACGCTGACCTCGCCAAACTCTGCGGATCGCTTCGTTGTCGATACACCAGGTACGCCGATGACATCACAATATCCACGTTGCGTGGCGAACTGTCGCCACATCTCGCTAGATATCCAAATACATTTGGAACAGGGCAGGTGATAGTTGGAGACAAGCTGGCGAGCGTCGTGGAAAGACATGGATTCTGCATAAATGATCGGAAGAGCCGACTGCAAAGTCATTGGACTCGCCAAATCTGCACTGGTTTGGTGGTTAACGGTGATCGCGCTTCCCCCCCGAGGTCGTACATACGCCGCCTGAGGTCACTGGTTGACCACTGGAGGAAGTATGGGTGGCAACATGCGGCCGACGTGTTGCACTCCAAAGAGAGGCGTCCTCTCTTCGACAGTCGACAGGCACTCCGGAACCACGTCGATGGCAGAATCAGTTACTTGAAAACGGTACGGGGACCTAGCGACCCGATTGCCCAACGCCTAGATCAGGCTGTCACAACGATACCGCCAGGTTTCTAGGCGGGCAGCAGCTTCGCTACACCCTCATCAACGACGCGTGCCGTGACGCTTCAAATAGCAAAGCCACCACTTCATTGCTACGTGTACACGGCACCTTCCGTGGAGGGTTTTCTTAATTACTTGCTACCCAGTGCCCCCCACTGGCGCTCGGCCAGACGTGGCGATTTGGCGTACCGTGGACAGGCATCCAGTCGTTGGCCTCTCGTTCCGAAGGCGTTTCGCGCCGACCAATGGGCCCGCTATGGACGTAAGGGACCAACCGGCACTCCTACTCGCGTAGTTCGCCAAGCGCAGGCAGAATTCTGGGCCGTTTACGAGTTTGTAAAAGCAGCCGATCTGTCGGGGCTTCGCATTACCCAGACGGGCGGTCGCTTGCTACTCCAGCAGAATCCACGCCAAATCTTCAACGACCCTGATTGGCAATACTGTTGGCCGCAGAACGAGATTATGGAGACTCTCGCCTTAGCCCAGCATCACGGCGTACCGACTCGGCTGCTCGATTTCACAGAAGATCCCCTCATCGGGGCCTACTTTGCGGCAAGTTTCGCTTGGAATCCCAAGAAACGTGAGCCGGAAAAGGAAGATAAGCGGAACTATCTGGCAGTCTGGGTGATTGATCTCAGGTTCGTTCGAGCCGTCAATAGAATTGGCGGTCGCTACGCTGAGCGAATCGGCGAGGTCCGTGTTCCCAGAGCGAACAACTCCTACCTCAATGCGCAGTTCGGTTTTTTTCTCCTAGATCGTGGTGCCAACGATGTCATGGGACGACGGGAACTCCTGTCGATAGATAAGGCGACGGCAGATCGCGCTAGCTTCTGGCATACCGGGAGTCGGCTCGAAGGGAAAAACATAAGACCAACTTGGTTCGACAAACTTCCAGTTTGGCAGGTTAGGCTACGTACTTCCCACACCAGAGAACTCCTGCGAGAACTGGCGAACCGCGGGGTTACTCGAGGAAGTGTAATGCCCAATTTGGATCGCGTCGTAGAGGCTCTGGAACTTCAAAGAAGCCTCTCCTAGCCAACTGCCACTGTGACTTATCCGGAAAGCTTGTATGACCTGCTCCCACTGCGGTCTATCCCTACCCATAGCCGGAAGTGCGCACGCAGGCTATCAATCTAGGCTGTACTCTTCAGCGGCTATCGAAGAAGCGGCGCTGTCGGCCGGCAGGAACCGCAACTCGACTAGCTCCGTTCGATCGCCTGTGGCGTTGTATCGCTGCCACGCGCGAAAGGCACGCCGCCCTTGACACTCGCCGCTTACGAAACGCGTCGGCGCGGCCTCCAGCGCCGTTGCCGAAGCGTGGTTGAGAATCCAGGCCGCACGCTGGTGAACGATGGCCCGCAGCACGCCCGTCGGCGTTCCTAGGGGCGCAGCGACCTGGAGACCGCCGCCGTCTACTGTGATCTGGATTGTCTTCCTGCGGCGAACGCTGCGCCGCACTTCGTATTCGATGGTCGCATCGCCGAAACGAACGCAGATTGACCTGCCCCCAAGGCTTGCACCACCAATTATGTTAGTCCGGTGAGCATCGGGACAGGCTCAGCAGGCGGGATGGGCGCCGGCGGTCTGTAGCCCAGCGAGCTGTGCGGCCGGATGCGGTTGTAGGTCTGCTTGTACTCTCCAGTCAGCACCTGTGCCTCCCGCAGCGTGTAGAAGATCTCCCGGTCCAAGAGCTCGTCACGCAGCTTGCCGTTGAAGCTCTCCACATAGCCGTTCTCCCACGGTGAGCCGGGCTCGATGTAGAGGGTCTTGGCTCCCACTCGGCCAAGCCAGGCTCTGACCGCCCTGGCCGTAAACTCCGGACCGTTGTCCGAGCGGATGTGTTCGGGTACTCCGCTTCTCAGCATCAACCCGGCCAGCGTCTCGATTGTAAACGGCGGAGTAAGAATGTACCGGCAGGGCGGGGAATAGCGCTGGGGTTTGGCGCTTGAAAAGTGGACCACGCGCGGTCTTCCATCATGTTCCGAGGAACTTGCTGGAAGGTATGGAGGATGTACAAGGTGGAGTTGTACGGGCGGGTGCGCCGGGCCTGCATGGTGGAGGGGATGAGCACGCGCGAGGCGGCGCGTGTGTACGGGCTGCACCGGGACACGGTGCGGAAGATGCTGAAGCACTCGGTGCCTCCCGGGTACCGTCGGCAGTCGCCGCCGCGCCGACCGAAGCTGGACCCGTACCGCGGGGTGATCGACCGGATCCTGGATGAGGACGGTAGTCTTCCGAAGAAGCAGCGGCACACAGCCAAGCGCATCTACGACCGTCTGCGGACGGAGTACGGCTTCGGGGGCAAGCACACGATAGTCAAGGACTACGTGCGCGAGCATCGCCTGCGGACGCGTGAGATGTACGTGCCGCTGACGCATCCTGCTGGCCACGCCCAGTGCGACTTCGGCCAGGCGCGTGCGGTAATCGGGGGAGTGGAGCAGGCCATCCACTACTTCGCGCTGGACATGGCCCACAGCGACGGTTGCTTCATCAAGGCCTACCCGGCGGAGACTACCGAGGCGTTCTGCGACGGGCACGTTGCGGCGTTTTCGTTTCTGGGCGGGGTGCCGCGGAGCATCCTGTACGACAACACCAGGCTGGCTGTGGCCAAGATCATGGGAGACGGTCGGCGGCGGCGGACGCGGGTGTTTGGCGAGCTAGTGTCGCACTACCTGTTCGAGGATCGCTTCGGGCGTCCCGGCAAGGGCAACGACAAGGGCAAGGTGGAGGGGCTGGTGGGCTATGCGCGACGCAACTTCCTGGTGCCGGCGCCGTCGTTTGCGAGCTTCGATGCGCTCAACGCCCACCTGGAGGAGCGCTGCCTGGAGCGGTTGGGGCGCGGCTGCGGGGCTGCGACGAGACGATAGGCGAGCGTATGGAGCCGTGACCTGGAGGCGCTGCTACCGCTTCCGGATGCGCCGTACGACGCCAGCGACAAACGCCTCAGCCGTGTCAGCTCGCTGTCGCTGGTGCGCTACCGGAGCAACGACTACTCGGTGCCGGTGGCCTACGGACACAGGGACGTGGTGGTGCGCGGCTACGTGAGCGAGGTGGTGATCAGTTGCGGGTCGGAGGTCATCGCCCGTCACCCGCGCTCATACCGGCGAGACGACTTCGTGTTCGATCCCGTCCACTACCTGCCCTTGCTGGAGCGTAAGACGGGCGCCCTGGACCAGGCCGCGCCGCTGGCCGGCTGGAAGCTGCCGGAGGAGTTCGGTCGGTTGCGTCGGCTGATGGAGTCGAGGATGGGCAGACGCGGCAAGCGGGAGTTCGTGCAGGTCCTGAGGCTGATGGAGAACTTCCGCAAGGAGGAGGTGTACGAGGCTGTGCGCGATGCCCTCAGGCTCGGCGCCATCAGCTTCGACGCGGTCAAGCACCTTGTGCTGTGCAGGCTGGAGGGCCGCCCGCCGCGGCTCGACCTCGAGCTGTACCCCTACCTGCCCAGGGTCACCGTGGCCAGGACGTCCGCCAGGGACTACATGACGCTCGTGGTCGGCGGCAGGCCATGAGCGCTAAGGCCACGGTGCTCTTGGAGCACCATCTGAAGGAACTGCGGCTGCCTACGTTTCTGAGCGAGTACGGCAAGCTGGCCGGCCGCTGTGCCGCCGAGGGTGTCGACCATCCCGGCTACCTGCCGAGGCTTGCTGAGCTTGAACTCATAGACCGCCATCACCGCAAGGTGGACCGCAGGATAAGGGCTGCACGCTTCCCGGCCACGAAGAGCCTCGACAGCTTCGACTTCCTCGCCATCCCCTCGGTCAACAAGCAGCTCGTCATGCAGTTGGCCCGCTGCGAGTACGTCGACCGGCGCGAGAACGTGATCGCCATGGGTAACAGCGGGACCGGCAAGACACATGCCGCCCTCGGTCTCGGCCTTGCCGCCTGCCAGCGGGGGCTGTCGGTCGGCTTCACCACCGCGGCCGCGCTCGTCCACGAGCTGATCGAGGCCAGCGACGACAGACGCCTGCTCAATCTCCAAAAGAAGCTCGCCCGCCTAAAGCTCCTCATCATCGACGAGCTCGGCTTCGTCCCGCTGTCCAAGACCGGCGCGGAGCTGCTGTTCGAGGTCTTCAGCCAGCGCTACGAGCGAGGCTCGATCCTCGTCACCACCAACCTGCCCTTCGACGAGTGGACAGAGGTCCTCGGCTCCGAGCGGCTCACCGGCGCTCTCCTGGACCGCCTGACCCACCACGTACACATCCTCGAAATGAACGGCCAGAGCTACCGCCTAAAACAGAGCCGGCAGGCCACGACACTGCGGTCCGCCGGCAGCCCTGCCGACTCCTAGCTCACTCCTCGCCCACACCCAACACCACTTCCCACCGTTGCCGTCATGGACCCCATGACCCGGTTCTCTACGGGTGACAGTTTCGCTGGACAGCTATGCCAGGGTGGTACATTCTTACTCCGCCATGTGGCCTGTTTTCTCGCCGCCCTTGACACGCGTCCGCCTGATTCGATCGTCACGCCGGTACCGCCGCATCATCCCGTCCCGAGTTCATGCGGGCGCGATAGTCGCGTATCGCCCGTTGTCCGATCACCGTTAAACCGCCCACCCCGCCCGCGCTGAAACGTAGCGGCCAGGTTACGCATTGGCAAGGGTTCCGGACCGGGCTTGGAGGCACGGCGCGAGCCGCCTCGTCCGTGCACAGTGTCTTGTCAAAGCCAGGACACGGATATGGAGACCTGATCGCGCCGCGCAAGACGCGGCTCCCAAGCTCAATCGTCCCTGCCTTCCTCTCTCGCTCCCTCAGACGCTTCTCGATAGCGCCGACTGGTCCTCTTGTAAGTTGAAAGTGCCCTCCACGTAAGCCCCCGCGTGCGTCTGCCTGCGACTCTGCGGGAGCCATTGGAGGGCGTTCAAGACGCCTGCTTTCTATTTCCTATATATAAGTACGCCTCCACTCCGCATCGAGTTCTCTGGCGCGGTCAACGCCCTGATCGCCGCCCATGTCGCCCCTGTCGCGCCACGGGGCGCGATATGAGGCTTGGGCGAACATGGATTGCCTTCGATATGAGGCTTGGGCGAACATGGATTGCCTTGTCGACGGCTCGACCCGCGTGCACGCCACGGGGCACCTTTTCGCAGGTGGGCTCGACTCGTGAACTTGAGGCTTGCTGCTCGGACCGGACGCCGCTCGCGCCCCCCTATGGCTGAACGGCGCTCGATTGGACTCGCTTCGACCCGGCCCCAACTACCACCCATTGCCAAACGCTTTTTGCCAGCAAAGGTAGTGTTTGCTGGTCGTTGCTAGTCCCCGAACACCCGCTTTTCGCTAGCAGGACGGCTACATCAGCCGTGCCAATCCCGTGCGTGAGCGCAGCTTATGCTTCCCGCATTATTCCGATGATAGGGCCACGCGGCCTGCACAACACCACGTCGTTACTACTGGGTGTAGTCCGTGCCATCCGCCACATCGTCATAATCCGCCTGGTCCAAGTAGTGGCACCACACTGATCGATTCGCCTTCACCGGTATCCGCTTGTTGCTCGTAGGACTTGTCCATGCTGCCAACTCGATGCGCGGCAGCCACTCGTAGCGATCCGCCACGAATTCGATCGCTGGCCGCAAATCAGTGTCGGTGGAGAACACGACTGCTATGTCATAATCCCCGTCAATCGCCCCGACCACCACGTCGATGCTCAACTGGACATCTACGCCCTTCTCTTGCGCTCGCGAGCCTGGAAAATCAGGCGGGTAGCGGAGCTGTCTATGGATTACGGTGCATCCATCTGCCGTCCAGCGTGCACACTGCTTCATGTGAGCACTATAGGACCTTGGATCTCTGGCCGAATCGGGTCGTCCCGTATAGAGCCGGACTTCGCTCAGTTCACGGGCAAAGCCTCGGGCGTCGCGTGCGACAAGCAAATGGCCAAGCGCTATTGGATCAAACTGGCCGTCAGTGAAATGCCGCCCTGGATCACGCGGGAAAAATGCGGCGCGTGCACACATATAGACGTTCTGAACGTCTATGAATATCTTGACTCGGTCAGCCATCTGTTCATCGTATCAAAACCCCGCCAGTTCGCCTCCCGAAGGCGGCGGACGGCGGGGAATATTGACGAAATTATGAGCGAATGATCGGGCAACGTCAAATCCGAAGGCAATTATCCTTTAGACACACCTAGGGGGCGGGAAGAAAAAAGGGCGGTTTTGACAGTAGCAAGCAAAACTATGCGCTTAAAGACGATTTATCGACACCCGCAATGGCAATCATCCCCTTGACACACCCTGCGGGACGGGGGTGGTAGAGTCGGGTCATACAAGACCGCACCATTGCGGGCCATGTAACTCATTATTGCGACGCGGCGGGACGTCTTTATGGCCTCCCGTGGTTTTACATGGTCTTGTGTGGCAAATGAGACTTCTTGCCATAGGGAGGCCATCCCAATGCTACGCTTCAATCGTTTCTTTGTTTCCTTTGGAATTGCCCTGTTTATGGTGGTGGCAATAGTGGCGGTAGTTCGTGGTAGTGGAGAGCCGCCACTAAGAAGCGATTGGGAAACAGTTTTATCGTGCTTGGAGCTAAACGATCTTGTTGAAGCTCGACTAGATAGACCAGAAAACGTCGGTCTCTATCAACGTGCGTTTGGTAACGAATTTACTGATTTTCCAGCCGAACGAGTCTGTCGGGACGATCATCGTACTGATATACAAAAAGTGTTTGGATGGGCATTTGAGCCTGTTGAATGGCTGATAGATGAAGTAGGTGAACCACAAGCTGAACAGGCTCGGCTAACTGGTTGGGGTGATGGATTTTCTGAAGCTATTACTCTGCCGCAGGGTGTTTATTCGGCAACAACTACATGGGAGTGGCTTGGTACGCCTATCACTTCCGTATACGGCAATATCTTGTTTGATATTGAGCTAATCGTTATCGGTGACGACTCAAACCTAGTCACAACTGTTCCGCTCAATCCCTTCTATAACAGTTACGACATAACCGAAACAACAGGCGAAGATAACGTGCAATTTGAAATTACTAGTCCTACAGCAAAAGTATTTATCCAAGTCAGTAGAGCCATAACAGAAAGACAAATATGGGCAAGCTGGGATGTCTCATTCAAGAGAGTGTCCTAATGTCTGAGGGTTTAATTGTGATCCTGATCGTAGTAGCTATTCTCTATTGGATCGGTACTGCAATCCTGTGTTCAGTTGTTGCA
Organism: Chloroflexota bacterium; assembly: GCA_965263025.1. GTDB lineage: Bacteria > Chloroflexota > UBA11872 > UBA11872 > VXNJ01 > JAPOVO01. Next base: position 3,450,022 of record OZ253578.1, read on the forward strand.
GAAGCTAAAGGCGAAAGAGCAGGTCTATGGCTTGCTCTAGGTTTGATCTTTAGCTGGATTGCTTTACTGGCAATTGCAGGTATGCCAGATAGCAGTAAACAGGTCATGCAAACAGCCTCGACGCCGAATACTCCAGGCCCTAGCCCTAGAGTCATCCCGTCCAAAGGCATTCCACAACCTAGTGAAAGACTAAGACGATTGAGGGGCGAATCAATACTAAACGACTATCTTAGGAGATAGAAGTAATGAGTAGAGCAGAATTTCTACAGCCCAGTTGACCTGCCCCCAAGGCTTGTACCACCAATTATGTTAGTCCGACGAGCGCCGGGTCGGGCTCCACAGGCAGGATAGCCGCCGGCGCCGGCGGCCTGTAGCCCAGTGAGCTGTGCGGCCGGATGCGGTTGTAGGTCTGCTTGTACTCTCCAGTCAGCACCTGCGCCTCCCGCAGCGTGTAGAAGATCTCCCGGTCCAAGAGCTCGTCACGCAGCTTGCCGTTGAAGCTCTCCACATAGCCGTTCTCCCACGGTGAGCCGGGCTCGATGTAGAGGGTGTTGGCTCCCACTCGGCCAAGCCAGGCTCTGACCGCCCTGGCCGTAAACTCCGGACCGTTGTCAGAGCGGATGTGTTCGGGTACTCCGCTTCTCAGCATCAACCCGGCCAGCGTCTCGATAACGTCCACAGACTTGATGCTCCTCTCCGCCCTGATCGCCAGGCACTCTCGCGTGTACTCGTCGATGACGGTCAGCAGCCTTACCGACCTGCCGTCATGCGTCCTCGTGAAAACGAAGTCGTAGGCCCATACGTGGTTGCGGCGCTGCGGTCGCAGACGCACACACGACCCGTCGTTGAGCCACAACCTTGACCGTTTCGGCTGTTTCTGCGGCACCCTCAGTCCCTCCTGCCTCCAGATCCGCTCCACTCGCTTGTGGTTGACCGCCCATCCGCGTCGCCTCGGCAGTGCTCCGATCCTCCGATAGCCGTACCTGCCATACTGGCTCGCCAGCTCCACGATCACCGCGGTCAACTCCTGTTCGTAGGCCGCGGCCACAGGCTCGTAGCGCTGTGTCGAGCGTGGTTGCCCCAGCACCCTGCAGGCACGCCGCTCGGAGACTCCCAACACCTCCCTGATCCGCTCTACGCACTGTCGGCGACGGGAGGCGCTCAGAAGTTTCCCTGCGCCGCCTCCTTCAGTAGCTGGTTGTCCAGCGTCAGATCGGCTACCGCTCGCCGCAAGCGGCCGTTCTCCGTCTCCAGCTGCTTGAGCCGTCGCGCCTGGTCGATCCGCAGACCTCCGTACTCCGCTCGCCAGCGGTAGAAGGTCTGCTCCGTCACCCCTATCTTCCGACTGGCTTGAGCCACCGTGCCGCCCTCAGCCATGGCCACCTCGGCCTGCCGCAGCTTCTTGATCACCTGCTCCGGCGTATGCTTCCGCCTTGCCATCTCTCCCCTCCTTTGGCCCAGTTTCTAACATTTATCCTGGACCCGGTTTCGGGGGGCAGGTCAGTCCGAGTCGCCCCCATAGTCCGCCCTTCGCACGGTCGCTGCCTGTCACCGTTTCCGATGGGTTAGACATCAAATATCGGTCTGGATAGGTTTTTGGAGGGCGGTCAAAAAGGCGTCCTTGACGACCACAGAGACAATGATACTGTTGGGTTGATGATTCCCGACTTGAACGCAAACGGGCACTTGCCGCCCGGAATCCACTGGGCTAGGTGGGACGAGTTGAAAGAGAGGTACGGGAAGAAGCCTTGGAGACAGCACCTGTTGACGGGACTGGGAGCGGTGTTGGAGAACTTGAAGGCAGCCGGCTGCCGAACGGTCTACGTTGACGGGAGCTTCGTTACGAGCAAGGAGCTGCCGAACGACTACGACGCATGTTGGGAGGAGGCGGGGGTTGATCCGGAGAGACTCGATCCGGTGCTGCTGACGTTCGACGCGGGGAGAGCGACCCAGAAGGCGAAGTGCTTCGGCGAGACGTTTCCGGCGTCGGTGACCGCCGATCCGGAAGGGCTGTCGTTTCTGGAGTTCTTTCAGACGGACAAGGAGACGGGGGAGGCCAAAGGGATCGTGGCGATAGACCTGGGTGGGGGACTGAGGTGATCAAGAACGAGCGCCAATACGGGATCACCAAGGCGCAGGCAGCTAGGTTTGCGAAAACGCTGGAGCGACTGCGGCAGGGTTCTGGCGGAACCGGGGAGGTGCATCCCCGGATCGTACAGGCTCAGGCGGATGCAATAAGGAGCCAGTTGGAGGATCTCGAGCGGGAGATGCGAGAGTACGAGACATTGAGGGCTGGCGGATACGGGCTGGAAGAGCTGAGTGTGGTGGACGAGTTGGCGACGGTGTTGATCAAGGCGCGGATCGGGCAGGGACTGAGTCAGAAGGAATTGGCGGAGCGGATCGGAGTCAAGGAGCAGCAGATCCAGCGCTACGAGGCGACCGACTACGCAACAGCGAGCCTTGCTCGAATCAGAGAGGTGGCGAGCGCGTTGGGGGCGAAGGGCTAACGCGCCTCTTGCGGGCAGGGGGGAGACTACTGGAGGAGCGCGGCGAGTCTGTCGGCCTTGATTACTGCGGCGATATAATTGGGATGAGACTGAGCGCAGAGATCCCGACAGTTCATGGGCTTGGCTGAGCAGGAAGCAGTTGCTCAGCTAGCAAAAACAGGTGTTCGGGGACCAGCAACCATTACCAAACACTACCTTTGCTGGCAAAAAGGTTTTGATGGTCGATGGTAGTCAAAATCTGAGGGGAATCGGGGCGGGTCAAGCGCCGTTCTGGCCTTCGGGGAGCCCCGCGAGCGGCGTCCGGTCCGAGCGCCAGCACTCAGTTTCACAACCGCCAGGCCCCGTGGAAAGCGCCCCGTGGCGCGCGTGTCGGCTCAAGGCGCCGCAAAGCAATCCCATGTTCGCCTAACGCGTATCTATGGCCCTGTGGCGCGACGGGGGCGAACCGGGTTGCGATGTGGGCGTCGCCGGCGCCGAAGCTCTCGATGCGGATGCGGCGCGGTATAGGGCCGCTCTTATCGTTTATATAGATATAGAGAGTAATGAACAAAGACGAATGCCCCTCCCAACCGCTGCGAGCGGCGGCATGTCGCTCGGCATCCGGAAACCCAATAACTCGCCCAGCCCGCTGAACGGGCGATTGCAGAAGAAGCGCGGGGGCGGTTGAACGGAGCCTCACCCGGGCCTTCGGGATCTCTTCTCCGCAGCGATCAGGCTGGGAAACTGGAACTGAGAGAGACCGGCGGCGGCTGTGGGAACCGGAGACGGTCGAGGGGCGAGGAGATATGGGCTCAGGCGGCGATAACGCGGCGGAGATTGTAGCCGTGACTCGCAGCGATGCCCGTGCGAGCCTCACCTACTCGCGGGAAGCGGTAATCGATAACGACTCGGACCTGCTTGCGGCCGCGGCCGGTGAGCGTGGTGTGGACCGTAATCCGGCGGACGAGCAGCTGAACGATCTCCCGGCGGTCGGCGTCCGAGAGGTCCGCCTCCAGCCGTTCACGGATCGACGCGAGCACATCCTCCGAGACGGCGTCGTCAAGAGAGTCATCGTCGGGTTCGAGGACAGCCAGCCGCTCATCGAGGGTGTTGAGCTCCCGCTCCACGTCGGCGGCGATGGCGTCGAACTCGACCTCGGAGAGCTTGCCGCGGGTATAGAAGTCGATGGCGCGGGTGCGGCGCTCCTGGACCAGGGAGCGATTGGCGAGCAGAGAGGTGCGTTCGGCCTCGGCTACAGCCTGCGCGCGCTGGTCACTGCTCTCGGCCAGCAACTCGTCGACGAGGACTTGGGGATCGAGGAGGAAGCGGGATACATCCGACCAGACCGCGGTCTCCAACTTCTCACCCTTGATGGAGGCGCCGATGCACTTGCCAGCGAACTGGCCGCGATGGGCCATGGAGCCGTTGCAGCGGTAGCGAGGCCCCCTGGCCCAGGTACCGCAGAAGGCGAGGCCGCAGACGGCGCAGCGGATGAGCGAGCGGAGGAGATAGGCATGGCAAGAGTTGCGGGGCATGGCGCGGTTGCGCTTGAGGGTGGCGATGGCGGCGTCCCAGACATCATCGGAAACCAGTGGGGAAACGGAAGCCGAAATCACCTCACGACCGTTGGGCTTCGTGGACCTACGTCCGTACTGGAGGAGTCCCTTGTAGACGGGATTGACGACGAGGTTGCGGATATGCCCGGAGCGCCAGAGGCCCTGGGTGCGACGACCTCTGACGCCGCGACCGTCGCGGCGATAAGAGGTGGGGATGCCGAGCGAGTTGAACTCGGAAGCGATATGCGGACAAGTCCAGCCGTCCGAGGCCAGGTGGTGATAGATGCGCCTGACAACGTCGGCGGCGGAGAGGTGTTCCCACATGAGAGAGTCGTCGGGGACGAGGCGGCGGAAACCTCGATCGCCTGAGACCGAGTAGCCGAGCGGTACGATACCGCCGGTATAGCGGCCTTCGCGTGCTGCGCGGTTCATGCCCTCGGCGGAACGTTCGAGGAACTTACGTCGCTCATTGGCGGCGATGACGGCGTGGATATCGAAGTAGAAGGGATCGTCGATGTTCTCGTCGGTGGCGCGGAGCGCGACGCCGATGGACTCGAACACCCTCCAGATGCGGAGCAGCTCGAATGCGTCACGACCCAGGCGGTCGGAGCGGACCACCCAGACTTGGGAGAAGCGGCCAACACGCGCATCACGCGCAAGCGCGCGGCCAGCCGGCCGGTCTTCGAAAGGGATGGTACCCGAGACGCCATCATCCTCGTAATGCCTGAAGACGAAAACACCCGGCTCGGAACCCAGACGGCGGGACAGAGCCGAGCGTTGGTTTAGGACGGTATGGCGGTCACGCTGTTCGTCGGAGGAGACGCGGGCATAGGTGGCGATGTGGGTGACGGAGCCGGGCAAGACGACCTCCAGCAGATGGGGAAGCGGAGCGGGATGTATGAACGCTCCGAAGGCGCGGGAAGGTCAAGGCGGGGCGGCAGGTGAGAAGGCGTGAAACCCGAATGCGCTGCCGTCTCACCGGGACAGATACAAGACTTGCGAGGTCAAGACCGACCTCGGCGGGTCGAGCTAGCTCACACCCAGGACGTTGGCTACGCCATGCCAGGCGGTATCGCGCTGACCTTCGAGGCGACGGAGGTAGGTTGTGGTGACGGCGAGCGAGCTGTGGTCGAGGAACTGGCTGACCGACTCCACCGACTCGCCGACGTCGCGACGGAGCTTGGCAGCCGTGTGTCGGAGGACGTGAACGCCCGAGGGCGGCAGGCCGGCCAAGCGGAGATAGCCCCGGAAGCGGTTATAGAAGGTAGCGCTTGAGACGCCTTGGGGGCCTGCACCCGCCTGCCAGAGCGACTCGGAGGGCTGCATGGAAGAGAGGTCCTTGCCGACATCACCAAGAGATCGGCGTATCGCGGCCAAAGCGGGGCTGGGGAGTTCACGGCGGCCGCGCAGACCGCCCTTGCCGAGATAGCGGTAGAAGGCGGTGGAATCGTCGAAGGCGATATCGCCGGCTGTGAGGTTGACGACCTCCGACCGGCGTCTGGCTGTGAGAACGAGAGTGAGGACGATGGCGAGGTCGCGCCTGCCCTTGAGGGTGTCCGGGATGACGTGGAGGAGCTGCTGCATCTGAGAAGCAGAGAGGCCGCTTGGTGCACTGGGACGGGGCTTGGGGCGTTCGACGGGATCGCAGGGATTGGCCCTCACGACATCCATGCGGATGAGGAACTTGAAGAAGGAAGAGATACAGGAGAGACGAGCGCCGACGGTTACTGGAGAAGGTTCACGGCCAGAAAGGCCGACGCCGTGGGCGAAAGAGAAGACGTCTCGGGAAGTGACCTGGTCGGGAGCTTTCTGGAGGGAGCCGAAGAAGTGGCGGAGAGTGCGGTAGTAGGAATCTGGAGTGCGGTTGGAGCCTGAGCGGCGTTGTTTCGCGGCGAGGAAGGCGTAGAGAGAGCCTTGCCAAGCGGAGCTAGAACCAGAGAAGACGGTCGGCAGGGTGGTTTGAGCGGTGGACATGGCGGACTCCTTGGTTAGGGACGTCCGCATGACCTTTGCTCTGGTTTGCAGATATAGCAAGCACTATGTGTGAATGGTGATCGCTGGCCCAGGCTGGGACGTCGGCACTTGAGAACGAAGGACAGCCGCAAGTGCGAATCCGTTGACTGGCTTCATCGCAGGAACCTGCGAGTCCAATTCGGCCCAGTCGTCGAGAAAGTGATCCACCGCCGACATCACAGTTGCTCAGGTCGGCCGGGACAATGTCACGAGGATGCCGGATGAGAATAGTCGCCTCTTCTGGGGCAAATGCCAGCTTGATCGAGTTCTCGGCGTCCTCTGGTCGATCATCGACAATCAGGATCTGAGGGATAGTCACCGCGAACGATCCGGCACTCTGATTTGAATCGTCGTTGCGAAGGGCGGTGTGGATTGAACGAATTCGGCGACTCCGCCGTATTCGTCAAGTATCCGGCGCACAATGGGCAGCCCCAGCCCCATTCCCTGTCCCAGGACTTCATCTACATCCGTGGTGGTCGACTCGAACGGGCGGAACCATCGCTCGGCAGCCGAAAGATCCACCTCCTCGCCAGTGTTTGCGATCTCCAGCACAAACGACTTGTTGGAAAGTAATCCCTTAATGAGTATGTAGCCGTTCTCACCAGCCGCCTTGATTGCATTGCTTAGTAAGTTAACGACGATGCCGAGCATTTCGGAACTAAACATCGGCGGCGTCCTAAGGTCCGATTCAACATCGACCTCTACGGACTGATTTCGCCGCTCGACCCGTGAAAAAAATAATCTCATAGCGATATCGATCTGTTCTGTGACCAGCAGCCGGCGGCGGCGGCGGCGCGCATTCGATCCCACCACGTCGGTCAAGAAAGCCACCTGCCGCTCGAGTTGGTCGACAAGTGCACCGATAGCTGTTCGCAATTCACTCAATGTCCTGCGCGCGGATCGTGCAATCAACTCTTCCTTGCCCAATCGTTCCGCGACATTCTCAACCGAACGTGCCTGTCCGAGCAGCGCCCGGTGCGTGGCGGCGGCCGTGATCCCCGCCGACTTCCTTGGACTTGCCGCATGACGTCTACCGACCAGGCCGCGCCACTGGCTCCAGTGACCGACGAAAGGCCGCGGTGCTGGAAGTGCGGGCGGGTCTTAGCGAATGTCGCGACGCGGCCCTGGGAGATACGATGCAGCCGCTGCCACTCGCCGAACCGCAGGGGGGACGAGGGGGAGCGGGTTCCCCCGCACCCGGGTAGTGTGTCAGTTTAGAAACCCGCTACAACCCTAGAACCGCGAGCAGTGCTCGTGATAGACCTCACGGGCTATATCCTCCGCGCTTGGGCGTGCGCCTGCCCTGTTCGCCGCGGCGAGGTCTGCGTGAAGCCGTTCCAAACTCGTCTGAGGAAAGCCTTTCCAGTTAGGCCAGTGGAGAGAGAACCACGCCACCCCCTGGATGTTGTACGCCCAGGTTTCCTGCTGGATACATTCCTCATAGGTCGGTCTGAAGCTGCCGTGTCGCATTACGACGTGCGTGAGTTCATGAGCGAGCATCGCCGCCAGTGAAACCGGCCGGGCGTTGCGGTGGCGTTCGTTGATGGTGACTGTGTGGGCTGAAAAGGAGTAGGTCCCGAACAGACCCGGGCGAACAGGGCCAAAGACGACACGCAGACCTTCAAGTTCGGCGCTATCCCTCACGAGATTCGGCCACAGGATTTCCACTTGGATACCGTGCAGAAGCAAGTTTGCCGCGCGGCGCAGGCGCGGATCCCAATAACCCGCCTGCTGGACTGGCGCTGGCGGCGCAGGGGCGGGCGGTGGAGACTCTTGCCCGAGCGGACAGGCAGCGCTCTTCCATTGGCAGGGATAGCGCCCGTAGATTACGTTGTCGAGTTCGCCCTGGAGAAATGCCCCGACTGTGTTCTGGGCCACCACGTCGGCAACGATGGCTTGAGCCTGAGACGGCGTAGCCCCACGCGCCAGAGCTACCTCCTTGACTAAGCCAGAGACAGGATGTGGAGTTGGCGCGGGCGTGGCCGCTGGCGGCGGCGTGAGGCTGGAGAGCGGCTGGCCGGTGGTGGGCGACCAGGGGCCATCGCCGTGGTCCTGGCGACAGTAAGCATCGGCGAGAATCGCCGGGCTGTACGTGCGCTGATAGACGCCGACGTTCTGGAAGTTGCCCGCGGCCGACTCGCGGATGTCGTTAGCTTCGACGCAGGTCGGCGACCCCTGGGCGGAGACGGTGGCGGCTGAGACGCCAATACAGGCGACGGCGACGATCAACGCGGAAATTAGACGTCTCGACATAGGAACCCTCCCTTTTGCAGCAGTCTATCCCCGCGCATGCGGGGGAACCCCAAACCGATACCTGACTCCGCGGGCACTGTGAGGTCTATCCCCGCGCATGCGGGGGAACCGGTTATCTGCTCGCCGCCGGAGAGCTGGCGGAAGGTCTATCCCCGCGCATGCGGGGGAACCCTTGCAGACCAGGTGCTTCATTTTCGCCCTCCTGCGGCCTACGCGCGTGCGCGGTTAGGGCTGGATCGCCCCCAGGATGACGTTGATGGCCACGATGTTCATGCCCACGATCACGGCCAGGCTCGTCACGAAGAACAGCACCACCAGGAACGTCAGGCATTTGATCGACCGGTGCAGCGCGACCACGCTCTGCTCGATCCGGTGGAAGCGCCTGGACCCGCGATCCAAACGCTGGTCTATTGCCTGTAGGCGGGGAAGCAGTTTCGCATCGACGGTCATTGGCAGTCTCCTTGAGAAATCACTCGGTTCTTCAGTCTACTAATCAGCGTGGTTGCGGCCGTCTGGCAGATATAAGTCTACTTAGGCTCGCGCACCCCTAAACCAGCGGACGCAACCGGTCCATGTATGTGCCGCCGGCCAGGTCGCCCACGAGCGCCACGACCCGCGCCTCGATGTGCCCCGGATACATCTCCGCCGTGCCCACACCGCCGACCTTAAGCCAGCTTATGGTGTCCGAGGCGCGCCGCCAGAGGATGTCCTGCGCGCTCACCGGGGCCTGGTCGTCAACGTCGTAGAGCTGTGCGTAGGCGTCAGCGAATGACCTGAATCCACGCTTCGCGGCCAGTTTCTCCCCGTAGAAAATCTGTGCGTATGTCGCCATTTCGGCTGGAGCTTCAGTTACTTAGCTGTTTTCGCGGTCTCTCGCGGGCAGCGGCCCTTGCTGGTTGATTTTCAAGGGGGGATGCTCCCGCGCGCGGCACGTGGACGGCTACGCCCCAAATTTCGCATGCGCCAAAGAAATCGTCGCGAACTTAAACGCGTAGAACTCAACGAGCTTCTCGAAGCCTACAGATTTCGGGAAGTTCATCTGTAATCCAGGCAGGGCTCCCTCGGCCCGTTCGATTCGACTCTCCAGCATGGCGATATAGACGATTTTGCCATTGCCCTCTGCTGAGGCGAGCATGTGATGGAGGTCGGCCGTTGCGACAAGTACCGCAAAGCCTTCCTGGGCTGTTTCTATGGTGACTGGCTCCCAAAACATCGTGTCGTCGAGTGACTTATCGATCCTCATCCGTGGGTATCTCCTCCCTGGTGAATACGAAGAGGCCCCGGCCGTGTGTGTGCCGGCCGGGGCCTCTCGTTAGTTGGCTGTTGCCTCCTTTAGCTCTTCGCCTTGATCGTGATGGTGAACTCCTCGGTGTCCGTATCGGAGCCGCCGGTGTCGGTCACGGTGTAGGTCACTACGGTGCGGCCAGGGGTGGCGTCATCGGCAATCGTGCCGCCCAGCCAGCGCGTGTTGACGTTGAACGCCAGACCGGCAGGCTGATCCTCCAGGGTGTAGGTCAGATTGCCGTTGCCCTTTGATCCCTCAGGGAGATAACGCCCGACTTTCTCTCCCTGCGTGAACGTCATATCGCCGATCGATGGCGCTTCGGGATCGATGTCCTTCTCGACCGTAATCGTGAAGGTCAGCGAGGCCGAGTCGCCGTCCTGGTCAGTCGCCTTGTACGTGACCGAGAAGCGCCCAACCTCTGTCGGCGTGCCACTCAGCACGCGAGAGGTGTCGGTGAATATCGCGCCTTCAGGCAGACCGGAAACCGAGTACTCTATCGGCGTGTTGCCGCCAATCACCTCAGGCAACGTACCGCTAACAGCGCCACCCTCGACAATCGATATCGAGTCTTGCGACCTTGAGCGGAAGGTGGGTTGCAAGTCAGCGTCGCGGACATTGATTCTCAGCGTCAGCACGAACGGCGCGCCAATGTCACTGCCGCCGTCCTGGGCCGAGTACGCGTTTGAGAAAGTGCTGGTAGTCGGCGCCGTCGGAGTGCCGCTAACCGTGCGCTTGGACGCGCTGAACTCAAGACCATCGGGCAGACTGCCATCATCGGCCAAGGCATAACCATCAACCCCGGGATGGTTGGAACTGGGCAGCGTCAACGTAACTTTCTGCCCTACCAGCCAGTTCCGGGTGATCTCGCCCCAGCCTGTAACCGTCGAGGTCGATGGCGACTTGGGCGAACTCGGCCCGCTGCTCGTGCTCGAGGACGAGCTGCTACTTGACGGTGCAGCCCTGGGCTGCGGCGCTGGCGCCACGTAGCCGTAGAGCACGCCCATGTCCATGCCGGCCATGAACGCCTGGACGGTCCCGCGGGCAATCACGCTCTCCGTTATGCGTCTGGCGAGATCGAGGCTCCCGCTGCGCACGTAGGCGACGTGATGGACTTCCATATAGCGCGGATGGGCCATCGGGTCGCCCGGGGCCGTCGGCGCGGGGCCTAGCGCCGCGTTGTGCTCCGCTACCCATCGAGCGTCGGCGTTGACGCCGTGGACGGCCAGATAGAGCGCCTGGACTTCCGGCGGCTGATCCGACAGCCGCTGGCCGTCGTTGGCGGGGTGATGCGCGAGCACCACTCCAACGGTTGCAGCCATCATGAGCACCGCGCCCAAGACAGCCATGACACTTCGTTTCAACTTCAAACGTGCAACCTCCGTTGCTACTTAACGACCAACCTGGGGAAGATGAATAGACGGCAAAACAGCCGCCGCCCCACGCTAGGTCTGTGAAATCCGAGGACAGCTGACGCTGTCCTTATCGAAGCCGACCGCTACTCCGAACGGTAGGCTTCCTTCATCCGTATCTCATTCACATCCCTCCAGTTGTGGCGGTTTGCGAACCGTGGCGTGTCGGGAGTCCGGCGGTGGAAATGTGGCCGCGGGAGCTATACCGCATGGCGCTTTTGGCGTGGTCTGGCTGTCGCGATGCTGATACAGTTCGCGCGGGGCGGACGCACATCACGAAGTGCGGGAACTGCTTCAGGGCGAGGGGCGCTGTGACCTTGAAGAGGCGGTAGAGGAGCGAACGATGCGCAGGGTGATGGCGATAGCCCTTGTTTTAGCTCTGATGTTCGCGGCTTGCGGCGAGGTTCAGATCGTCGAAGTCGAGAGAGTCCGGACCGTCCTGGTGCAGCAAGTCGGCACAGCTGACGCGCCAGCCGCCGAATCATCGAACCAGGCAGTTGCCCCGGCAGGGTCAATCACAGCGGGTGAGGCGCTTCAGCACGTTGGAAGCAGAAAGACGGTATGCGGAAGGGTCGAGAGCGCGACCTATGCGAGCGGCAGCAGGGGGCAGCCTACGTTTATCAATCTCGACAAGCCCTACCCCGACCAAATCTTCACCGTCGTCATATGGGGGCGCAACCGCAGTAACTTCCCCGATGCCCCTGAACAGATGTACGGGAACCGGCGCATCTGTGCCACCGGGCTTATCGAGAGTTACCGGGGAGTCCCTCAGATCGAGGCTTCCGCTTCCTCGGACATACAGATAGCCAGTGAGTAGGCGCTCTGCCGCGTCTGCCTTAGCGTTCCTAGCAGGGGGGTTGGTTCTTGGAGGACTCGCGGCCTACTTCGGGGTCGGCGTCTTCACTGGCAACCCACCTGGCGAGACGTTTACCACTGGCTTCGTTCAGCGTGTTATCGACGGCGATACGGTTGTCTTGGAGAACGGCGAACGACTGCGCTACCTAGGCGTGGACACGCCTGAATCGTTTGGTCAGCCGGAATGCGGCGCCGATGAAGCCACTGCGCTGAATCGCCGATTGGTCGAGGGGCGTTCGGTCGATCTTCTCCCAGGCCCGGAAGAACGTGACCAGTTCGGACGGCTCCTCGGGTACGTGTTCGCGGACGGCGTGTTCGTCAACGCGGAACTCGTATGGGAGGGGATGGCTCGCGCCCAGTCGTTCCATTCGAGAGAGAGATTCGAACAGGTGCTCGTGCAGCTAGAGGTTGGAGCGCGCAACTCAAACCGGGGATTATGGAAGGTTTGCGATTGGAAGTGAGGCCCAATCTCGTGAAGCGTCGCTATTCTGCGGGAGGGCACCGATGCCTGCACGGCGGTTAGGGCGATGGGGAGAATGGGGCGCGCCTGAGAGGGCGGCGTCATATGAGACGCCGCCAAGTGAGCCGCCGCCAAGTGAGCCGCCGCCGCCCGGTTACGTCTGGTATTTGTTCCCGGGGCCGCCGTTCCAGCCGGACGTGCCGGAATGGAAGGCGATCCCGATTGAGATCGCAAGGGAACTGACCAATCTGGAGGACGAGTATCAGCAGTTTTCCGACAACTTCGACCACTATTACCAGGCGTATTCGAGGGGTGCCAGCTTGTCGCCGCCGGATATCATGAAAGAAGCGAGAAGCCATGCCGTTTTAGATGCGTATTGGTACCTGTTCAATACGATTGTGGTTATCGGGCTATGGGGGATTTTCATCTGGCTCTCGATTTTTCGGCCGTGGCCTCTTGCGCTCGCGGTCGGACTCATTGCCTTATTTCTGAGCACTGTCGGCCTGCCTAAAGGGACGCTTTATGGGTCACTACTGATCTTCGTGTGGCTCTCGAGTTTCGGACTTCCACTGGTTTTGGCCATCGCTGTCGGGCTTGTCGTCTGGGTCTTGATCACAATGGTCTTGCCTAGATCTCTGAAACTCTTGCGCCGTTGACGTTCTTTGATATCATTGCGCCATCGACGAAATGCTGTCGTGGTAGTGGACCTTTGTGACCCCGCGCATCGTGGACCGGTAGCGGCCCAGCCGCTGAGTGACCCCGCGCAAAGCTGAACGGATCAGTTATAGCGCGGGGTTTTTTGCTTGGCAGACCAGCACATACTCACGGGCAAGATCGTCAAGGTCGACAAGCGCCTTGGACTCGTTTTCGGCTACGCCATGAACGTGCTCAAAGACGGCGAGACCTACTACGACCTTCACAACGACCACGTGGACGACGACGAGCTGCTCAAGTCGGCGCTCGACTTCGCCGAGAACAGCGAGGTCGCGCGCGAAATGCACGGCTCCGTCGACAAGGGAGCAGTCGTCTTCACGTTCCCGCTGACGACGGATATCGCCAAGGCATTCGACATCGAGACAGTCCACACGGGCCTCATGATCGGCATGCGTCCGACCGCTGACGTGCTCGACAAATTTGCTGACGGCACCTACAAGGGTTTCTCGATCGGCGGGAAAGCCAGACGCGTCGAGGTCACGGCCGATCGCTAAGCGCTACAAGTTCGTCGACCTGCAGATCAACGAAATCAGCGCGGTCGACTACCCCGCCCAGGAGGGTGCACGGGCCGTGCTGATGAAGCGCGCAAAGCCCGCTGGCGACACCCCGCCGGCCACCTCGGAGTTTCGGAAATACGGGGAACTCGCCGACGTGCTCACCAGCGAGACCGATGGCCATCAGCATGGCATCAACGTGTATTCGTGGAAGACGTCCGATGGGAAGCTGACGCTCGAGTACTCCATCAGCTACGGCATGGCGCCCGAGGACGAGACCACGCACAGCCACCCACTCGCTCGCGGATCGGACGGTACGGGCTACGTGCTCGGCACGGTCGCTGGGCACACGCACACCGTAGACAGCGCGGCGCTGGGAACTGCCGCGATGAATCTAGTCATGAAAAATAAGGAGGGGCCAGTGGGCACCGAGAAGACCGACAAGACCGCCGAAAAGCTCGCCGAGCTGCAGAAGCGCCTCGAGCGTGCCGAGGCGGTCAACGCGCTCAAAGGCGACGAGCGGGCGCACTTCGACAGCCTGGCAAAGGACGGGCAGGACGCGTTCCTGGCCAAGTCCGCCGACGACCGCGCGAGCGAGATCGAGGCGGTCAAGAAAGCCAAGCTCGACTCCGATCCCGTCGTCTACACCACGATGGACGGCGTGGAGTTGAGGAAGAGCGCCGGCGAGCTCGCTATCACGCAGGCGAAGGCGCTGGATACGGTCCGCAAGGAAAACATCACGCTCAGGGCCAGCGCGAGCAGGAGCAGCTGGAGAAGCGCGCCGGGGAGACGCTGAAGCACATGCCCGGCACCATCGAGCAACGCGCCACGCTGCTGAAGGCGGCTGAAAGCATCGAGGACGACACGCAGCGTGAAGCGGCGATCAACGCCCTGAAAGCCAGCGACACGGCCATGTCCGGAGCGTGGCAGACGCGCGGCGTGCCGGGCTGTAAACGGCGGAGTAAGAATGTACCGGCGAGGCGGGGAATAGCGCAGGGGTTTGGCGCTTGAAAATTGGACCACCCGCGGTCTTCCAGCATGTTCCGAGGAACTTGCTGGAAGGTATGGAGGATGTACAAGGTGGAGTTGTACGGGCGGGTGCGCCGGGCCTGCATGGTGGAGGGGATGAGCACGCGCGAGGCGGCGCGTGTGTACGGGCTGCACTGGGACACGGTGCGGAAGATGCTGAAGCACTCGGCGCCTCCCGGGTACCGTCGGCGGTCGCCGCCGCGCCGACCGAAGCTGGACCCGTACCGCGGGGTGATCGACCGGATCCTGGATGAGGACGGTAGTCTTCCGAAGAAGCAGCGGCACACAGCCAAGCGCATCTACGACCGTCTGCGGACGGAGTACGGCTTCGGGGGCAAGCACACGATAGTCAAGGACTACGTGCGCGAGCATCGCCTGCGGACGCGTGAGATGTACGTGCCGCTGACGCATCCTGCTGGCCACGCCCAGTGCGACTTCGGCCAGGCGCGTGCCGTAATCGGGGGAGTGGAGCAGGCCATCCACTACTTCGCGCTGGACATGGCCCACAGCGACGGTTGCTTCATCAAGGCCTACCCGGCGGAGACTACCGAGGCGTTCTGCGACGGGCACGTTGCGGCGTTTGCGTTTCTGGGCGGGGCGCCGCGGAGCATCCTGTACGACAACACCAGGCTGGCAGTGGCCAAGATCATGGGAGACGGTCGGCGCCAGCGGACGCGGGTGTTCTCGGAGGTAGTGTCGCACTACCTGTTCGAAGATCGCTTCGGGCGTCCCGGCAAGGGAAATGACAAGGGCAAGGTGGAGGGGCTGGTGGGCTATGCGCGACGCAACTTCCTGGCGCCGGCGCCGTCGTTTGCGAGCTTCGATGCGCTCAACGCCCACCTGGAGGAGCGCTGCCTGGAGCGGTTGGGGGCGCGGCTGCGGGGCTGCGACGAGACGATAGGCGAGCGTATGGAGCCGTGACCTGGAGGCGCTGCTACCGCTTCCGGATGCGCCGTACGACGCCAGCGACAAACGCCTCAGCCGTGTCAGCTCGCTGTCGCTGGTGCGCTACCGGAGCAACGACTACTCGGCGCCGGTGGCCTACGGACACAGGGACGTGGTGGTGCGCGGCTACGTGAGCGAGGTGGTGATCAGTTGCGGGTCGGAGGTCATCGCCCGTCACCCGCGCTCATACCGGAGAGACGACTTCGTGTTCGATCCCGTCCACTACCTGCCCTTGTTGGAGCGTAAGACGGGCGCCCTGGACCAGGCCGCGCCGCTGGCCCGCTGGAAGCTGCCGGAGGAGTTCGGTCGGTTGCGTCGGCTGATGGAGTCGAGGATGGGCAGACGCGGCAAGCGGGAGTTCGTGCAGGTCCTGAGGCTGATGGAGAACTTCCGCAAGGAAGAGGTGTACGAGGCTGTACGCGCTGCCCTCAGACTCGGCGCCATAAGCTTCGATGCCGTCAAACACTTGGTGCTGTGCAGGCTGGAGGGCCGGCCGCCGCGGCTCGACCTCGAGCTGTACCCCTACCTGCCCAGGGTTACCGTGGCCAGGACGTCCGCCAGGGACTACATGACGCTCGTGGTCGGCGGCAGGTCATGAGCGATAAGGCCAGCGTGCTCTTGGAGCACCATCTCAAGGAACTGCGGCTGCCTACGTTCCTGAGCGAGTACGGCAAGCTGGCCGGCCGCTGTGCCGCCGAGGGTGTCGACCATCCCGGCTACCTGCTGAGGCTCTCTGAGCTTGAACTCATAGACCGCCATCACCGCAAGCTGGACCGCAGGATAAGGGCTGCACGCTTCCCGACCACGAAGAGCCTCGACAGCTTCGACTTCCTCGCCATCCCCTCGGTCAACAAGCAGCTCGTCATGCAGTTGGCCCGCTGCGAGTACGTCGACCGGCGCGAGAACGTGATCGCCATGGGTAACAGCGGGACCGGCAAGACTCATGCCGCCCTCGGTCTCGGCCTTGCCGCCTGCCAGCGGGGGCTCTCGGTCGGCTTCACCACCGCCGCCGCGCTCGTCCACGAGCTGATCGAGGCCAGCGACGACAGACGCCTGCTCAATCTCCAAAAGAAGCTCGCCCGCCTAAAGCTCCTCAGCATCGACGAGCTCGGCTTCGTCCCGCTGTCCAAGACCGGCGCGGAGCTGCTGTTCGAGGTCTTCAGCCAGCGCTACGAGCGAGGCTCGATCCTCGTCACCACCAACCTGCCCTTCGACGAGTGGACAGAGGTCCTCGGCTCCGAGCGGCTCACCGGCGCTCTCCTGGACCGCCTGACCCACCACGTACACATCCTCGAAATGAACGGCCAGAGCTACCGCCTAAAACAGAGCCGGCAGGCCACGACACTGCGGTCCGCCGGCAGCCCTGCCGACTCCTAGCTCACTCCTCGCCCACACCCAACACCACTTCCCACCGTTGCCGTCATCGACCCCATGACCCGGTTCTCTACGGGTGGCATTTTCCCTGCACAGCTATGCCGGGGTGGTACATTTTTACTCCGCCATGTGGCCTGTTTTCTCGCCGCTCTTGCTGTTGATGGCCAGCATAAGCGTCCTTCCTAACTGGTCAGCAAGAATGTCACATCATGGAGAATGTGACATTGACTCAGAAAGAGCAGGCAAGGCTACAGGTCCTCAACAGCTTACTGGCGGAGCACATGACTCTGGAGCAGGAGGCCACGTTGATGGGAGTGAGCACGCGCCACACGAGGCGCATCCTGGCGGCTTACAGAGAGGAGGGAGCAGCCGCACTTGCTCACGGTCATCGTGGACGCCGAGCACCCAACGCGACACGGGAGCCGCTGAGGTCCGAGGTGCTGCGGCTTGCTCGATTCCGCTACTCGGAAGCCAATCACTCTCACCTGAGTGAGCTGCTCAGGGAGCGTGAGGGCATAGACATCGGTCGAACCACACTGCGACGGATACTGACAAGTGCCGGTCTGAAGAGCCCACGCCACCGTCGAACGCCCCGGCACCGTGTCCGGCGGCAGCGGATGCCCCGCGCGGGCATGTTGGTACAGGTGGACGGCAGCCATCACCGGTGGCTTGGAGACCATGGTCCTCCCTTCGCGCTGCTGCTGGCCGTCGATGACGCTACTGGCATCGTGGTCAACGCCCTGTTCTGCAAGCAGGAGAACACCCGCGACTACTTCCTGCTGATGAGGGGCCTGGTACAGCGCCACGACATACCCATCGCCCTCTACACCGACCGGCACTCCGTCTTCAAGAACGTGCCCGGGACCGGGCGCGCCGGTGCACCCACACAGTTCAGTCGTGCCATGGACGAGCTCGCGCGTGCAGATGGTCTTCGCCCTGTCACCGCAGGCCAAGGGTAGAGTGGAGCGCACTGCGGGGACGTTCCAGGACAGGTTGGTGACTGAGCTTCGGCTCGCGGGTGCAGTCACCCTGGAGGAGGCCAACGCCGTGCTCAAGGAGTTCCTTGACCGCTTCAACACTCGCTTTGGAGTGCCGGCACGGCAGCCTGAGGCTGCCTACCGCCGGTTGCGACCGGACGTATGCCTAGGTAGGGTGCTCTGCTTCAGACACAGCCGCAGGGTGGCCAGGGACAACACGGTCAAGTACAGGTGGAGAACGCTTCAGCTGCTGCCGGGGACGGAGCGGCGCAGCTATGCGGGAGCGGTGGTAGAGGTCCTGGAAGGCTTGGACGGCCAGCTGGCAGTGCGTTACCAGGGAGAGATCATCGCCAGCCAGGAGGCACCATCCCGCCCGAGCGTACTCAGAAGCTTCAACGGCTCTTCCTCACACCGGCCACCCACATATGGCGGTCTCAACGATCTGGGCAGGCGCTGGAAGGCGGCCCTGGCAGCACTCGACACCAGAATGGACATCGCCGATGCTGACGACACGGCCGTCGACAACGGCACTGCCAGAGTCCGCAAGCCACCTGCCATGCAACGCAACAAGCCCACCCCGCTTCAGACGGCAAGGTGGAACGCCGTTCAGAAGGCGAAGTGCAGGGGCCTGTCGATTCGCGGGGTCGCACGAGAACTCGGCATCCATCGTGCCACGGCAAAGAAATACATGGAGGCTGTGAGTCCGCCCGTGAAGCGCTCCGTGGTCAGGACGGAGTGATCTGGTAGCATCGGCGCGAATACGGGTGACATTTATGCTGGTCACTTAGCCGGACATTTATCCTGACCATCGACACCCTTGACACGCTTGCCACTAGCTCCCTGCAACACAAAAAGCGTGACAGCTAGCGTGAGTGCCACAATAGCCGCCTGCGCGGTGAGCAGCGTTCCGAGCAGTGTCCCCGCCTTACCGGCCTCCGGCAGCCAACTGATCGGCGACATCGCTACCGGCCCAACAACAAGCGCGACCGCGACAAGCACAGCGACTAGGGGAGCGCCAATCAATACGGTGCACATAGTTAGCGACTAAAGCCTTGCGGTCGGCAGCCGTTTAGGGATGGAGCAAGAGTGTATCAGTCGGTGGTCGGTGTTCAGGATAGATGTCACGCCAGGGCAGGTATCGGTAGTAGGCAATGGCGCAAGTGAGTGCGGTGCGGTCGAAGCCTTCGCAGGGTCGCTGACGCTGCGCACGGCGGCGCCCAGCCGGCTCGGTATGAGTTGGTAACCCTCGCGTCCATCTCCAGGAAGAGAATGCGCCGGGGGGTCAACATAATTGGTGTACAAGCCTGGGGCAGGGCAAGATCTTCATAAGGTCAAATCAAGGAGAAACAGAGGACATGGACTCTCTGGAAGATGTTGTCGCCATTCTGCGTTATGAGGATCGCCAAGACTTGTCGGCATTGCTAGCCGATGCCTACGTGGATTTTGAGTACTTGGATTCAGCGTCCTCATTGACTTCGGACGCAGAAATTGTTCTGGTCCATGCAACGATTTATGCCCCGATTGGAGCCTGTAAAGCTCTGCGGGCACTTTCCAAGGCAGACGATGAGGCGATATTCGATGCTCTGGGAGAGGCATGGCCCGTTAGTGAAGGGGGCGGAACGGTAATACAGAGTGTCTCGTACGCGATCAACAAAGATTCGCTCGGAGATGACCTGACGCAGCTTTTTAGACATCCCATAGGTTGGCAGCGTGTTGACCGAACGATGGACAGAATCCGGGAATTATTGACGACCGCCTCGACTGAGGAGCAGTTTCAGGAAGTGGGAGTCTTGTGCAGGGAAGGACTCATTTCATGCGCCAAAGCTGTGTTTGACGTGAGGCAGCATCCTCCGCTCCCGAACGACAATACCAATGTCAGTGACACCGATGTAAAGCGGATGCTAGCTCGATATGTTGCATCGGAGTGTCGCGGAGCGTCAAACAAAGAAGTTCGCAAATGCGTAAACAGTGCCGTAGACCTTGCCAACAAGGTGACGCATAGGAGGACATCTGCCTATCGGGATGCCGCCCTTTGTGCCCAAGCCACGTTTAACGTGATTGGCCTGATTACGCTCATTTCGGGGAAGCGTGACCGAAACGCAATGCGTTCGAAAGTGGAGTCACATGATCGGGAAATTGACAACATTGCCGACTCGCCTTTCGGAGCTGGGCGGCAGCAAGATTCGCGTTGAATGTCCTCCGGCCCTACTAAGAAGCAACGACCGACAATTCTGCAACAGTTCCTAGTGGCTACGCTGACCAGCTTCAAGGCTCGTACCACCGGCTTTGCTAGTCCCGCGAGTTCTTGAACTTGCACCCATTTTCCTACCAATCTTGGGGGAACAGACCAACTGGAATGGCTGCAGCAGGCAGGATTGCCGGGGGCACCGACGGTCCTTGGCCCAGCGAGCTATGCGGCCGGATACGGTCCTATGTCTGCCTAGCCGAGACGCCAAGGAGCATTGGGAAATGCGAGAGCTAAAAGTCGCCCAAACGCGGGATCGCCTAATCACTATCGGAGGCGCGATAGCAACCATTATGGCTGTTGTATTTATGGGGTTACTCAACTACTGCGGCAGCTAACCCGCTCTAGGCCAAGCTAGACCGTTAGCTAAATCCCGTACTGCTTAGCGCCATCGCAACAAACACGACCACCAAGACAATCAGCTCTATTAGCCGGTCTTTGTCCTTGACTAGAGCATCCGCGGCTTGCGGGTCTCGACCGGCCCGATCAGGTCTTTACAGGCCGCTTATCCGGTCGGTTGCTTTCAGTATTGACAGGCTGCTAACGTGTACATGGTTTTAAGCTCTCCAGGTAGCGTCACCTAGGGAGAATGCAAGAAGGAGAGAGACATGACAAGCTTACACTGAAACTGACGGCGGCTATCGTTATTAGCCTTGCGGCAATGATGATGGCGGCCATACCAGCCTCGGCGGATTCCCCCCCGTCCGAGCAACGCACCGGCCCTCTGCCGGGCGAGATTGAGGTCACCGAGACCGTCGAACTTATTTCGCCGGCTGAAGCTGGACTCATGAGCGCCGATAATGGCGCTCTCGCTATGTCCAGCGTGACGTGCAAGGAGCAGACCGTTAAAGCTTCACACAGCGGCGGCCAGATTCGGTTCAAGACCTCTACCACCTGGTGCTATCAGGACAACGAGATCGTGAACAACCCGGGAATCACGTTTGCGGGTACGACGCACGGAGGCGGCTATGTACGTGTCTGGCACAACGCCAGCCGTACCGGTGGCGGGTACGGTCATACGTACCATTCCGATAAGGGCACGGCTGGGTTTTGTATCCCTGGCGGGTCTTGTGACGCCGGCAACGACGTTCTCAAGATCAGAAAGAGTCAGTACGCTGACGGTGGGACTACCTACAGCGCTACCTATTACTGGCAGCCGAACTAGATGGACCCAGGGCTAGTCGGTCTACGCGGCGATCTGGCGGCGACTGTAATGATTGCAGCTGCCGCAGCAAAGATCGTTTGGAGCCTCGTAGGTCTGGTAGTGCTCTGGCGTCTGCCCGGGCTATTACGTGACCTGACTATCTGGCTTGAGGATCGCTAATCGTGATGGATGTACAGGTTTTTAGAGGCCCCCTAGCTCTGGCCGTAGAAGGCGGCGCTGTCTTGGTCGGATTCGGAGTGTGGGGCGTGATTGGCTTGGTAGTGCTCTGGCGGCTCCCGCGTCTGCTGCGGGCGGCGCGCGGGTGGCTACAGCGCCAGAACGCAGAGCGGTCCCCTGAATAGCTGAACTAGCCGCGGGATAGGCTGAGAGGGGTAGTCGAACAGGGCCGCCCCTCTCGGTCCGTCCGGCCTCCCGGAACGGGACGGCCTAACGGCTGTCCACAGCGGCGGTCCCGGCAATCCGCCGCCCGTGTAGCCGCTCTAATCTATACAGGTCAGGTCCGAGCCGTTCCTTGCGTTCCTGCTTGATACAGATTAGTTCCTGTCTCACGCGGCATATCTGCTCTCCCTCGCCGTCTATCCCCGCGTGTACGGGGGAATCTCTTAACGTCAGCCTAACAGCGGGGATAGTACCCGCAGCGGCTAACGCTACAGCATCCGCGGCTTGCGCGTCTTCGGCGGCCCGATCAGGGCCTCGTAAGTCAAACGCTGACGGTCAGGCCTCCGCTTTGGCTTTGACCTTGGCCTTACGGTCAAACTCCCACTCATGGTCGGCGGGGAGCTTCAACAGGGCCTGGGCTATTTTCTCCGGGGAGCCGTCAATACGGATCGGCGCATCGTAATCGTACTTCCGGGGACGGCCGCGCGGCCGCTTAGTCTTGGCAGGTTTGCCCATCTCCGTTCTCCCTTACGGCTGACAGCCTATTAAGGCCAGCGAAGCGATTCTACCACCCCACCCCGGACTGCAAACAGACCGGCGCTCCCTATCCATCCTCGTTCTTGCTTGCCTCTAGCTCAAAACGGATGTTCATAAGCGGGCTGTCCATCCCGGCAGTTCCCCTAACTAACCCAAGGGTAGTTATCTACAATCTCTCCGACGCGGGCAGCGTGTAGAAGGTCGCGAGGTACTTGCGGTCGGCGATGAGCCGCTGGAAGACGCGGCCGGTCAGGTCGTGGGAGTTGTCGACGCCGGCGGCGTCGACCGTCTCCGCGGTGAGCCGCAGCCCCGACAGGATCGCGGCGGCGTCACCCGCCGGAAGCTGTTGCAAAATACTTCTGGCGATGGCGAAGATGGGCCAGTAGTTGATCTCGAGGATGCGGGTCCAGGCTGCCACGGTTTCGTCTTTGGGGTTGTCGACCGATCTGCCGCACACCAGGTCGATCGGTTGAACGTCCGTGTGCATACCCGCGAGCCGCTCGTGGAATATGAGAGCGTTGACGATGATGGCGCAGGCCATGCGGCGGGTCTGGCGTACGGTCGTCATGCCAAGCAAATCGGCGACTGCCTGTGCGGTGGCCGGGCGCAGCTCGGCGGTCTCGGCCAGCCGCCGCTCGGCGGCGTCGATCCCTCGTTCCAGGGCGTCGGACGCTTTGTCCACCGCCCGCTGCGGGAGGGAAGACAGGCGGACGAGATCGGCGATGTCCTCGACGGACCCGTCCAGCCAGCCGGACTCAGGGAAGCGCTTGAGGCCGTCTCGCTCCTCGGTGAAGAGGCAATAGGACAAACCGGCGTCGCGAAGCTCGGAGTCCAGATCACCGGCATAGTGAAGCCGGTCGGGATAGCGGAGCGCGATGGCGGCCTCTATGCGGCGGCCGCCTGCCGTTGCCTCCTTCCCTAGGCGGGACGTTGCTTCGGCTTCGACGTTGGCGGCGGGTTCGTACTCCGCTTCGATCACGACTGGCGAGCGTCCGGCGGCGGTAATCAGGATGTCCGGCTGGAGGCCGCGCCCTTCGGCGATTGCCTGGGTGTGCTCCGCGCGCACCTCGCGTCGGGGCAGCATCTCCTGGAGCACATTGCCCAGGGCGTTGTTGACGCTCGGTTCGGTCTGTCGCGGCGCGCCGCTCAATGGTTTGCTCGGTTCACGGGCTGATCGGTCCGGCTGAGTTCAGAGTGTCTTCTGTGGCGATCTTTGATATCGGCTGTTCGTGACCCCACATCCCGCATAGGGAGTCGTGACATATAGTAGCTGCAGAATGAAACGGGAGCCGGAAGGATCCGTCTTTTCGAGCGTAGGTCACTACCAGGAAGGTGACAGACGAGTCGACGCGACGATGAGGGCACGGAACATGCAATCAGTCTTGAATGAACAAGCAAAGCCATTCGTTCAAATGGTAGATACGCTCGCATTGGAACGCCTCGCCACGCGGTACAGTTTCCTCGACTTAGACGAATACAAAGACCTATTGTGTCGCGATGTCGGCGAAGGCATGCGAATCTATTGGGTCGACATGCTGGAAAGAGCCCATATCGCGGCCGTTACAGCGATCTTGAGGAGCAGACGCTGGCTGGCTGCCGTGCTTTCGACGCGCTCGGAGAAGAACGCGTTGGCGTTCGCCGCCGCATTTCGAGGTCTTATGGAGTCCGCTGCTGACGCGGCCACGGCTTTGATTGTCACTCCACTGACGCTGGCGCGAGACTACCCCGATATCGCGAAGGCCATTTCAGGTGAAGCTACCGCCGTGGTCATATCCTCAGAATTGGAAGACGAACTCATTCACTACTCCCACGCGCGATATGTCAAGAATTCTGAGCGTGCCAGCGCGCCAAAGTCCCACAAGGCACGTACCACACAAAAGTACCGGAAGGTATTCGAGCCTCTGAACGCCAACAGCGTTTCCGAGTGTTATCGGTTTTTGTGCGACCTTACACATCCCGCGGGGCCGTCCGTCTGGATGTGGCTTGAGCCTGTCGATGCGAAGGGCTCAGAGTTCGTTCTCTCACCAAAGCAGGACGAGGCCATCGTTGCGAGGGTTTTGAATCTGTACAAAACAGTCTTGCTTGATGTGTTGATGTTGGCTTTCAATACTCCGGTCATATTGCTGAACACACTCAACTACTTCCCCATCAAAAAGCTGCACACCCGAGAGTTGCTGAAGCACGATCTTGACAGCCTGGCGGCTTGGAGGAAATGCCGGAATGCACTAGAACAGGGAGGCGCTCGGCTCCAGACATCCGTGCTCTAGTTGGGCTACCGGAACTGAAGACATCGGTTTCGTAAACTGAGACCGCCTACCGACGTTTGAACGTAGGGAACTTTCCCAGGCACTGGCAGTCGCGGTAGCTACCTACGGTTGCGGTTACATACAGATGGCATGTTTCATAAGAGCCGCTCATTCCTCAGCCGTCTCGATCGGTGGGTCGGTCCGGCCGTTGAGCGGCTACAGAACCGTAGCGACTTCTCCGTCCCTCACCGCCAGTCCCTCAGGTGTCGGTGTTTCGCTCTCAGTCAGCCACGCCCAGCGAACACCCGGCTACTGGACTCCGACTCCGTTCTGCTCTTCGTTCACCCGCCCTCTGTGTTTTTGCAAAGAGAGGGTCTTGGGCTCCGTGATTCGAACGCAGGTTCGCCCGCACGCGCGGCTAATCTAAGCACTGGGATCGAGTCCAATCCGCACTAAGCAGACATAGTCTGCGTTTTCGGGAAGCTGACTCTGCAGTTCAGACCGAGCTCGAACGGCATCCGGCCGCATAGCACTCTGGTCCACAGACGCTAGCGGCTATCCTGCCTGCGGAGCCCATGCCAATGCTGCTGGGACTAATACGGCTCCTCCATACCTTCCATCAAGTTCCTCGGAACATGATGGAAGACCGCGGGTGGTCCACTTTTCAAGCGCCAAACCCCAGCGCTATTCCCCGCCCTGCCGGTACATTTTTACTCCGCCGTTTACACGATCGAGGCTCAGGGATTAGGCTAGCTGCATGAGAGTTTTTCGGACTTCAATGCTGGTTTTGGCGATAGCGCAGGCGGCTCTGGCAGGATTCATAGCCTTGGTGGGCGGCTTTGCGGACGGCGGACACATTTGGTCACGGCTGTTGTTGATCTTGGTACATCCGCTTTGTGCCGCGGGGTTGCTTCTGCTGGTATTGCTGCCCCGGCCCGCCACCGCAATAGTCCTTGCAATTGCGGCGCTGCTTGTCGTGAACGTGGGCGCCGACTTGTTCGCCGCGCTGATGATTGCCCGGGGCGCGGTGCGGGGAGACTGGTGGCTTATCGCGATATTCTCCGTGATTCCGGCCATCGGGGTCGTTTACGCACTGACCCTGGCCAGGATGCGACCCCGGCCCGACGACGGCTAGCTCCGCCACGAGTCTAGGGCCAGCACGCTCTGCGGGACGCGCATAGCGGCGCGGCCCTCCAGAGGGCTCGAAAGTTACAATCGCCGATCCCATGATTCTCGCCAAACCCAGGTTCTCCGCGTCGCGGGGGCTATTACCCGGTGGCGGCGACGATGATCACGGATGAGATCGCGGGCGCTTTCTGGGGCGACGCGGAGGAATTGGTGCAGTTTCACGCCGGGCACACTTTTAGCGGTTTGCCCCTGGCGGGGGCGGCCGGGGTGGCGGCGATCCGGGAAATAATGGAACGGGATTTGGCGGCGAACGCGGCAGCCGTCGGCGGACGGATGAAGCGGAAACTGGTGGCGCTGGCGGACAAGCACGAGGTCGTGGGGCAGGTAACCGGTGAAGGGTTGCTCCTGGGCATTGAGTACGTCCGGGACGGGGCAACGCACGAGCCGTTCCCCGAAGAGGTGGCGTTCGCGAAGCAGGTCGACGCGGCGTGCCGGGAGCGAGGGCTGATCACGCGCCCGTCGGCACACGTGCAAATCATCGCGCCGCCGCTCATCCTGACAGACGAGCAGGCGGACGAGATCGTGGGCACGGTGGACGCCGCGATCGGGGAGGTGGCGGCCAGGCTGGCGCCTCGGAAATCCGGGATTGCCCGAAAGAAGCCTTCGGCCGCGCCCGGCGATTAGTCTGTCTGAGAGAACCGGCGCAAGTAAGCTCAGCGGCGGCGGTGATGAGAAGTTCGTCTGTAGCCCTAACGTGTGCAGTTTACAGATCAACTCTCGTGGAAGTCAATCACGGAGATAGCCCGGAGATGTGCCACTGCACACGACAGTTGGAGTAAATCGGGTGATGATTCCTTAGACACGGGGTGTACGGTTGTGGGTGCGGTAGGCAGCCGTTAGGAGCAGTGGTGCCCAATCTCAAGGTGATTCAACGTTCGCGCTCAGACTATGTGTGCGACGAATGTGGTAACGAAATCCACAGGGGGGGATACGTACTTCCGACGGTTCAAGAACCGCACCTGGGGCCCTCTCTGCGAGCCGCACGGGTACGCAATTCCGAAGGGGGCACAGGTGCGACCCTCTGCAACCGAGGACGGGCCGCGGCACGTGAGTGGGGCGCCGCCCGCCGGCACTCAGCGCATCAACGTGGGCAACGGTCGAGATCGTCCTGGAGGTAAACGCCTCCCTGTCCATCGAGACGACGGCCGACGGCCTCCGTGTTCGGGTGCACGACGGCGCGAAGGTGAGCTAGGCATTGCTCCGTAAGGCACTGGCCGCGACAGCCACGGTTGTTGCCGCCCTGAGCGTCTTCACGCTCGTGTCCTGCAACGGCGAACCAGCACCCTCAGCACCAGCACCAGCGCCCGAAGTAGTCGCTGAAGCGACACCGCAGCCGACAGTGGCAGAGCCGGCGCCCACAGAGTCTCCAACCCTACGGCCGGCAGCAGCACCTACTCCCGTAGCAACAGCCGCCCCAACCCGGGTCCCGGCACCCACAGCAACGCCTACGCCTGAGCCAATGCCGACAGCTACGCCTGAGCCGTCGCCGACCCCAACAGCACTCCCGACCTCAACACCGGCGCCAGAGCCAACCCCAGCAGCCGTTCCTGAAGTGGTAGATCTGCCGCGTTGGGCGGGCACCATTTGCGCCGCGGTGAAGGCCTGGATCTCGTACCCCGGCACCAATCCCGGGGGCGATGTGAGCACGATGACCATTGACGAACGTCGCGAGCGCGCCCTGGGCATGTCGATCGCATCGGAGGCTGCAGCCAGGGAGGCGATTGTGGCCATCACAGCGGTAATCCCACCGGATGAGGCGGCCGCGTACCACAATGCCCTGCTGGCGCAGGCCCAGGCTTTCGCTGAGTACTATCTGCTAGAGAGGCCGCTGCTGGCACAAGCGACTACCGCTGCCGACATCGAGACGACGAACGCGATGCTCGGACTCGTGACACAGGAGACCGAAGCCGAGGTGATCGCGAGCAACGCTCTCATCAGTGACAACACCAGGATTGCCCTGGCGGCCTGCCTCGGACTCTGACGGCAGTAAGCAAGTAGACTCGGGGAGGGGACTCGATGGTCGATGAGAAGACCCAGAAGAAGCTCCAGAAGGAGATCATCAAGTACACCCGGCGGGGCTACATCATCACCTCGCAGACCGAGACGAGCGTCCAGATGGTCAGGCCCAAGAAGTTCGGGTTCCTGCCAGCGCTGCTCTGGTTCCTACTCTTCGGCGTCGGGATTCTGGTCTACATCTTCTACTACATGTCGAAGAAGGACCGGACCGTCTACATCTACGTGGACAACGGCAAGATCAAGGTCAAGTAGCCCGCACACCTGCTAGGGGAAAAACGATATGCCGCTCAAGTGCAGCGTCGGCGACCGAGTTTTCGTGAGGGTGTACCCGAATCACCAGGTGCCAGACCTCCCCGGAGAAGGCGCCGAGTTCGTTGGAACTGTCGTAAGCAGTCCAGGCGCCGGGCTATACGACGTGCTCCTGGACGAGCCGCCGAGTCCCGAGTTCAACACCATCACCTATCTCAATGAAGGTCGCCTGCGGCCGGCCAATGGCGAGGCACCGACTGGGCATCCGCCACCTCGTGACGCGCCCCTATCGGCCCCAGACCAACGGCAAGGCCGAGCGCTTCATCAAAACCCTGATCCACGAAT
Source organism: Chloroflexota bacterium (assembly GCA_965263025.1). Taxonomy (GTDB): domain Bacteria; phylum Chloroflexota; class UBA11872; order UBA11872; family VXNJ01; genus JAPOVO01. The sequence goes on from OZ253578.1 coordinate 3,478,241, forward strand.
GGGCCTACACCCGCCTGTATCGCTCCAACGCCGCCCGCCTCCGCACCCTGCCCGCCTGGCTCACCACCTACAATCATCACCGGCCCCACACCGCGTTGGATGGCCTCACTCCCATGCGGGCCCTTGTCAACAAGGCTCGTGGGAATCACAAATAGATAGTTCGTAAATGACTAGGAGGGGGTGCTCGATGAAGACTAGGCTCGTGCTGATGATGGCCATTGTCGGACTCGTGTTCGCCTCGCAGCCTGTTCTTGCCCAGGATTGCGTTTTTCAAATGGGGTTCAAGGCTCTGCGCGACCTCATCCCGGACGTCGTTGGCGACTGTCTGGAGAACGAGCGTCACGATCCGGAAACCGGAACGACGCTGCAAGACACCACCAACGGCCATCTCATCTGGCGCAAGGCCGACAACTGGACTGCGTTCACGGACGGTCAACGCACCTGGATCAATGGTCCGGAGGGGTTGCAGCAGCGGCTGAACAGCGAGCGCCTTCCTTGGGAAGCGCCAGCGCCCGCAAGCGTGGAGTCGCGGCTGACGCTGGAACAGCTGCGGAACGCCGAATATCGCCTGCCGCTGCTCGGTGACGAGGAGACCCCAATTCGATTTGACGACGGCGAGGGATCAATTGCGTATGGCGAGGGTGCGACAGAACGGGATTACGCGGGCATTGAGGACGACATGGTCGCCTTCGGCGATCTTGACGACGACGGGATTGCCGATGCCGCAGTTGTCGTCTTCACCTCCGGGGGCGGCAGCGGCACGTCCAAGTATTTGATCGCCGTCCTGGACCGGGACGGCGCGCCCGTGCAGACGGCGCGCGTGTACCTGGGGGACCGGGTGCAGGTGGAGAGCGTGACCATTGCAAGCGGCGAGATCGTCATGGAGATGCTCGCGCACCGTCGCAGCGACGGGCTGTGCTGCCCGACGCTGAACGTCACCCGCGGGTTCGCGCTGCGTGGGAACCAGGACGAGCTCGTGCCGCGTCAGGCGCTGGTCATCGAGTCTCCGCTGCCAGGCGAGCCTGTGGCGAGCGGGGTCGAGGTTCGGGGCAATACAAGCACGCACCCGTCCGGCGACGGCCTTGCTTACCTGGTCTATGACGCTCGCGGTGGAGTGATCGGCATGGGCAGGCTCCCAGTTGACGGAGGGGAAGGTCACCCGGGAACGTTCGCCGCGCCGGTTGAGTTCATCGCAGGCGCGGGTGGACCGGGACGCATCGAGCTTGTCGACGTGCACCAGGACGACGGTTCGGTGCTGGCACGCACGACCGTGCAAGTGGTTCTTCAGGGCACACGGCCGACAGAGGCGACGGGCCGGCCCACGCCCGAGCTTGTGCTGGAGGCGCCGCTGAGCGGCGCGACGGTCGGCGCCACGGTGGAGCTGCGCGGGCGCATCAGTGCCATGCCTTTCGAAAAGAATCTGAGCTACCGCATCTACAACCAGGCCAGAACGATCGTCGGCGAGGGCGCGATGCTGTTGGAAGGCCCGTTCGACGGGCCGGGCACGTTTGCGGAGTCGATCGCCGTCACGGGCACGACTGCGCCTGGACCCCTCCGCATCGAGGTCAGCGAGGAGAGCCCGGTCGACGGCTCCCTGGTTGTCAGCACTTCGGTTGAGGTGTGGTTCGTGGGGGGTTCATAGAAGGGGCAGGTTTGAAACCTGCCCCTACGGAGTTCGTACGGGGCTTGGTCCCAGGCTGCACGCAGCCCGGGCCACCGCGGCACCGCTGTAGCGAGGGTTGAGGTTTGGTAGCGGCGGGTTTCAAACCCGCCCGTACGGGGTGTGCAGCCGCCAGCGGGCTAGCTGTACTTCCCATGAGCCTGGTTGACAGATGAGAGCCTCCATACTCGGGAAGGGAAAATGACAAACCCATCCGAGAGGAGGCTCTCGTGGCTCAGGGTAGACGGTGCCTGAATGCGTATGGGCGCCGCGTCCTGGTCGAGCGCATCGTGCAGCACGGCTGGCCCGTGACGGCGGCGGCCGAGGCGCGGCAAGTCTCGCGGCAAACAGCCGATCGCTGGCTGCGCCGCTACCGCCAGGACGGGATCGCCGGCTTGGCCGCCCGCCCATTGCCCATCGCCGGCCGCACGCCTTGTCGCCGCAGGTGGAGCAGCGGATCCTGCGGGCGCGACGCGCCCGGGGCTGGGGGTTCCCCCGTACGCGCGGGGATAGACGCTCGCGCTCCCCGGAACGAGTGCTCTGGTCGGGGGTTCCCCCGTACGCGCGGGGATAGACCCAGTACTCATGGATCGACCACACTGGCGCCCATGGTTCCCCCGTACGCGCGGGGATAGACCGCATGGTCAGCGACTCCGCGAGATCGAGACCTAGGTTCCCCCGTACGCGCGGGGATAGACCTTGGCAGAGAGTCAAGAGTCAAGACCTGCAGGTACCGAAGGCGATCCTGATTCCCGAATCTATCCGAGCGCGGGTGGGATTAACATGAAAGGTGATACAACGGCAGAGGGTGCGGGAGGAGATCAATGGCCGAAAGCGTCAAGGCTCGCTACTCGGGAGGCGTCATCGTGCCGAAGGAAGCGCTGGACATCGAAGAAGGGGCGCTCCTGAGTCTGACCCTGCCCCCAACTTACCCTCACTCATAAGTAGAATCTTTTCAGGTTATGGCCCCAATTGGGGCGGGCTGCAAACTCGTTGGGTGTGAGCCCATCCAGGCTCGTGTGCGGGCGTGTTGTGTTGTAGTCGCACCTCCATTGCGCGATGATCCGCCGCGCTTCGGCCAGGCCGGCGAAGAGATGTTCGTTGAGGCACTCGTCGCGCAGGCGGCCGTTGAAGCTCTCGACAAAGCCGTTTTGCATGGGCTTGCCCGGTGCGATGTAGTGCCAGCCAACGCCGCGTTCCTGCTGCCAGCGCAGGATAGCGTTTGAGGTGAGCTCGGCGCCGTTGTCGCTGACCAGCATGCGGGGGCGGCCCCGCAGCTCGACGATGCGGTCCAGCTCCCGAGCCACGCGGACGCCGGACAGCGATGTGTCGACGACGAGGGCGAGGCACTCGCGGCTGAAGTCGTCCACCACCGCCAGGATGCGGAACCGCCTGCCGTCGGCCAATGCATCCGCGACGAAATCGAGCCGACCAGCGCTGGTTGCGGTTCCAGGGGAGCAGCAGCGGGGCACGCGTGCCGAGCGCCCGCTTGCGCCCGCCTCGCTTGCGCACCGTGAGCCGTTCCTCGCGATAGCTGCGATAGAGCTTTTTATGATTGAGCCGGATGCCTTCCCTGGCCAGCAGGATGTGCAGACGGCGGTAGCCGAACCGTCGGCGCTGCTCGGCCAATTCCCGCAACCGCTTGCGGATGCCGGCGTCGTCCGGCCGCCTCGATTCATAGCGGTAAGTCTTCGGATCCATCCCGACAAGAGCGCAGGCACGGCGCTGCGAGTGACTAGTCTCCGTCATCGCCCAGGCCGCGGCCTTCCTCCGCAATCTGGGCGTTAGAAGTTTTTTGCAAGTAGCTCGCGCAGCGTCGCCACATCCAGCATCGATTCCGCCAGCAGCTTCTTCAGGCGCCGGTTCTCATCCTCCAGCCCCTTCAGCTTCCTGGCGTCTGATACCTCCATGCCGCCGTACTTGGACCGCCACTTGTAAAACGTCGCGCCGCTGAACCCCGTACTTGCCGCAGAGATCTGCGGCTGGCAACCCCGCCTGGTGCTCTTTGAGGATGCCGATGATCTGTTCCTCGCGATACCTGCTCCGTCTCATGTCCGTCTCCTCCCATTGAACGGACTCTACTCAAAATCGAGGGTATTTTCGGGGGCAAGGTCACCGTGATACGCTCCCAAAGTCGAGTCCACGTCTACGATTAGCAGTTAAAACCTGCGGGGTATAGCTTCGCGCTCCCTCGCAGACTGCTAGATCGTAGTGGACTCGACACCCAGCTATATCTCGTTGCGAGGGAGCACCTGTGTCGAGCACCAAGCGCCACTTACTACTAACCGTATTGACCTTGGGACTGTTACTTGTGGCTTGTGGGGATTCCGAGCCTGTAGTTGACGAATCAACTATTGAAGCTCGGATTAAGCGCCTCGAAGCAATAGTCGAGCCAGCGTCCACAGTTGTAGAGCAAAAATGCCCAACCCTAAGACAATCAGGCTATATTTTGTCGTATAGAAACTTGATAGAAGCTATCTTCAAATTAAACGACGAATTACTGGATGAATCATCGCTTATTACACAGGGTAATAAGCCTAGATCACAGATATTCAGCACAATAGATGAAGCGATTTCGTTGAATAAGAAAATTATGAACTTGAGAGTACCTGCCAAAACCCAAAGACTACACGAACTCAATGTTAGGACAGCCACAATAATGCTGGAGATGTATGACCTGTTTGAACGTGCGTTTAAAGCAACAGATAAAGACTTGGCGGCTGAATTGAATCTAAAGGCACTTGTTAAGTCACTGGAATCATCAGAAGCAGTTTGGGATGTGAATGACGAGCTAGAAGCATTCTGCCAATAGGAGGTAGAGATGCCGAACAACGTAGGAAAGCAGATAATTGCTTCAGGAGATCAGGAGTATTGGAAAAACATGACTGACGATTTGAAAACGCTAATTGAGTTGCTTGGTCGTATTCGACCTAGCGACTCAGGCCAGATCGCTTATTCACATCCGTCGTTTGCAGACGTTTTTAATCTCAGTTCAGAATTTAAGAAGGAGTTGAAAGAAGCTGTTGATAGAGTTTCTCAGCTTCTGCGAGCTGATAAGCCGCTAGGTTGATAGCTCGCAGAAGAAGCTCCTCTGGCGTGGGGTCTGGAAGCGGCTCTGCTTTCGGAAACCTAATAAGTCTTGTTGCTTCTTTGTGACGCTCCCAATAGCCGCGTTCCACCGTTCGTGTTGGTAGTCCTCGCTTAAAAATCACAGTAGTAACTCCTTTGTGTGGGCGGCTTATAACCGCCGTTTTTCCGTCCTCGATTCGCCCCTTGTCCCCCGTCCCTCGCAGGGTGTGTAAAGGGGATGATTGCCACGGGGCTTGACGCCAGGCCCCTATGAGGTCACTGCTCCCATGGCCGGTGACGCTGTGTGGGCCATCTCGAGGTCGAGTCGACAGATCACAACGAAGGCATTCCAGCCAGTTAGTCCCACGGTCAGACCCGTGCCGAGATGGCGCGAGTCCATCAGCGCAGTTAGTCCCGCGAGCATCGGGACAGGCTCTGCAGGCAGGATAGCCGCCGGCGCCGGCGATCTTTACGACAGGGGTTGAGGGTTGACTTCGGCGACGAGTCTACTGCCAGTGTAGATCCGCCAAAGCTCCTAGATTGAGCCACGACTCTTTGCTCTGACCTTCCGGACGATCGTTCGAGCCAGTGTATTTGAGCCGCTTCGTTGATCGCTATCAACTCATAGGGTCGAGTTGGCGGTCGCTCAGGTCACTAGATGCGTTACTTGTGAATGCCATGCTACGAGAGGAGAAGCGACACGAATCCAATACCTGCCGCATTCGAACTCGGCCGTTGCGGCTAGGGTGATACTTCCCATACCCTGCGCGCTACCTGCGCCAGCTTCGACTGGCGACAGGCGATCGACGATTCGTTCCAGACTTCGAAGGGTTCGAATTCGGCAACTGCGGCGTCGATCTTGGTATTGGCCCCAATGTGCGGCTTCTTAGCTAGTGTGCGAGTGAGCAACAGCTGCGACTCTGAGTAAACGTCTTTCTTTTCGGAATAGGCGCGGTTTCCGAGCGAGCTGTTGATGGACTTCTCGACCAGCACCAAATTCCCGAGCTTATCGGCAACACGAGTGTTGTCGTCGTACGTACCGAACTCGCACTGTGCTTTCTCACTCGGCGTCTGTGGGAATATGTGCTCTATTTCGTACCCACTGCTGACGAAAAGTGAGAGCCACTGGGTACCTTCGGTCTCGCCAAAAGCCGCAAGCTGCACCCACTGAGAGAGCTTGGCAAGCACATATCGCAGGCGATAGCGTTGCAGTGAATCGGTGGTAAGCCGCTCAAATGCGTCACTGAACCGCGTTGCCAACTCGGCTTTGGCCCTATCAAACCGACTGCACAAGAAAGTATTGAGGTCCTCCTCTGATCGTACGGAGCGAACTTCCTTCGCCCAGGCAGCGAAGTTGCGTTCGAATACTCGAGTTGGCTCGCGAGTAATGACGTAACAGAAGAAAAGGTTTTCGAGGTCGCGGCACAACTGGTCGAAGAGCTTAGGCGGCAAATGGCGGCTGGCGAGAAGGAGGATGAGATGCTGCCTTGCGGCTCGCCCCCCCAGAATGCGCATATTCTCCAAATATCGATTCTTTCCCCCGTCGCTGTAATTGCCCTGCAAGAAATTCCGGTAGGCTTTGGCGCCTTCTATCAGTTCATTCGCAAATTGCACGGGGGCCTTTGAGTACCCGCAAAGGGATTCATTAACCGAGAACCAATCGTAGATTGCATCCTCGCGAAGCATTTCGACGTCATAGCGGCTAAAGATGAAATACCTCAGGAAGCGAAGCGGTTTCTCCCGGAACTCATACAGCGTGTCCTGAAGTTCTTTCCAGGCCACCTTGAGAGCTCCAAACTGCGCAGGATTCGCCTTCATGAAAAGCAGGTTCTTGAGCAGATCCATAGCATCCAGACCGACGCCCCGATCGTTGATCGTCTCAAAGATCTTGAGGGCCCGTCCGACTTCCACCGTCTGGATTCGAATCAGCTTCACCTTATTCGTGAGATATGCGTAATAGCGACGGACCGCGTTGGTGTCGTCGAATGATTCCCTCAGGAACTGCCGAACGGAGTCGTACGCGGACCGGATATTGGTCATGGAGCGGGATGGGTGGTTACCGTCGTCGAGTTCCTCGCCGGAGGCAATCCGTTCCAGAATCCCCCGGCTGTCGTCATATTGAAGATCGAGGCGGTAATGGTAGATTTCCTGTCCAACTGCATCTATCCGGGAGGCTGCGATCTGTCCGTCAAGGACGTGTAGCCGTTCGTCTCCGTGGTCTTTGATGTGGTCTCGAATGCCACAGAGGGTCACGAATAGCGTAGTCATACGTTGCTGTCCGTCGATAAGTTCAAGCAACTCGTCCTTACCTGGACACACGACGATAGAGCCGATGAAATACTCAGGCTGATTGTCTAGCGAGTTATCACCCATAGCGCCTAGAACGTCCGACAAGAGTTGTTCAACCTCTGCGTCCTCCCAAACGAACTCCCGCTGGTAATCGGGCACGACGTAGAAGGACTGAAAGAGGCCGGAGACGGAGATGTCCAGGCTTTGGATGATTTGCTGCTCACTCATCACTCCCCCTATACAAGCGCTGGGCGTCGTAGGCGCTTAAGTCGGCTGAAACAATGGTGCGCGGGAGAGTTTCGACCAATCTCCCCTGGAGCGTCGTACCACCTGCCAGTTTAGTCCGCCGCACCTGACGGTCAGGTCGAGTTAGTGCCGGCGCCGGCCTACGCCGAGCAACGCGAAGTCATGCCGCCGAAGCCGCGCCGGATGCTCAGACCGTTTCGAACTGCAGGGCAGAGAGGTTCAGGTCTGAAGAGCGCTTGGAGAGGTTGAGCAACTCGACGCCAACGACTTCGTTCGACTCGTTGTAATCGAGCACGACTCCCGGGGAAACTTCTTCGGACTCGACTATGGGGGAGTCGTCCAGCCGCAGGTAGAGGGCATCGGCTTGCTTGTCGACGTTGAGCTTCATAGTTGGCCTCGCATGGTGCGATCAAAGAATACGCTGACGACTCGCCAGGGAGCAACGCGGGTATTCACGGCCACGCGTAGGACGCGGTCGCCGTGTTGCGGGAAGCGCCGAAAGAAGCGCTCGACTTCGGGGTCGCTGGGATCGCGTGTGCGCAAGGATGGCTCGGCAACCGCCAATTCGACTAGCTCGGCATGGATGGCTCGCTCTTCCATGACATGGAGTGCATGCCTGGTGAACTCCAATCGATTGGAAGCCGACGGCATGTCGTCACCCCCTGGAGACGTACTCAAGCGTCTGCGCCAGTCTAGCGACCAGACGTCCGAGGTCGGCAAGTTCGGTCCGGCACTCTTAAGTCTGTCTGCACGATAGGGCAGAGCGGCTGCCGCTTGAGCGGGGTGACTCGTTCAGCCTCGTTGAGAGACTAGTTCAAGCCCGGTGTAAACGGCGGCCGACAAAGCCCCGATTGCCACCCACCTCGCCCCCGTCCCGCCACACGGCGAGATATGAGGCTCCGGCGAACATGGATCGCCTGCTGCAGGTTCGACCAACGTGCGCTCTACGTGGCGCCTGCTCGCACGACCGCAGGGCTTACGACCATTGGCCTTGCCGATCAAGCTGCTGCGCTGTCTTGGAGAGCTCCACCGGCGCCTTCGCCAGGCGCAAGGCTCCCGGCGCAAGCGCTCTAACTGTGTGTATGGCTCGCGAAGCCCACTTGCCGTTCATCCATTGCCACGGTGTCACACATGCTTCTGAACGTGCTCAGCCGTGCGTGACCGAGCAGTCGCCCTCCTGAGTCCATCGACAAACTTTTCGACCTCGTCGGCGCTTTGGAAGAAGCCCCCCAGGCCACGCGCACCTCTCTTCTCCTCGTCCGAGCTGCCAGCCCACCCTGAGAGGTCCTCTTCATGCGAGGTTGGAGGCAACCAAGTTCGCAGCTCCTCCATATCTATCCTCAAAAGGTCCTTGAGACGCGTGGAGTGCACCGTAAATCCCAAGCCGCCATTCGCATCGTGGGGTTCTGCGTCAACAATGAGGACCGTTCGCACACCACCGTCGCCACGCTGTAGCCGGTACCAGACCCTGTTCGTATAGGGTTGGGCAGACAGAATGCCCCGAACGCCACTTCTAATTTGAGCGTACAGATCGCCTATGCCATTGGCGTCCGCTTGAGCTTGGAGGCCGTCCACGGTCTCGATTGCTGCCCGTCGGGACCTGGGTCGCGATTTGGCTTCAGCCTCCTCAGGCTCTATCAAGTACACCTGCGCCAAGATTCTCCGACCATTCTCGTCTTTGAAATGCTGGACCGTGGCTACGTTGATGGGCACGCTCATACCGGACAGGTAGCGAACGATCCTCTCGGTACTGGCGTCCATCGATTCGGCAACAATCAGGGAGCGATGCCCCAGGTTAAGTTCGCCTGGCAACGGTTTCTCAAACCTCTCCTGAAATGCTGAAGCCAATGAATCTGGAGTCCCAAAGTAGTCGGCGGCTACGCTGGTTATTCGTTCGTGGGACAGGTCCTTTACCCAAGACGCATAGTCCAGCGCTTGAGCGGCTACCTCCCTGGGAGTTTGGCCCTTCTTCAGTTCCACTACCACGGTATCGCCGGCACTGTCCAAGCACAGCAGGTCTATCACTCCCCTAAAGTCCGTGCGGACTTGCTTCCCAATCACCAGCAGATTGGGGTCTAGTACCGAGATGTCGCTAGCCAACCAGCCTTCCAAGCGTTCCTCCAAATTGATCTGGTTGCTTGGTATTTCATGCAGCTTCTGATCGGGGGCCACTTCCCAGAGACGGACCCGTTGCACTAGATTCCTCCTTCTGGCATCTCCTTGTCACATTCACGTTCCCTCAATCGGTCATACCGCACCACCCTAACCCACTCCCGTTCCGCCCAGTCGGTTCGGAAGGCGTCGCGAATGAGTTCGCTCATGGTGCGTTCTACCTCTCGCATAGCGACCTGAACCCGCTCCGCCATCCCCGGCGGCAGGCTTCCTGTCTGTCATCAGCCGTCAAGTCATGACTCAAGCATCTGGCGTCTCGGCTTGATCGGCAAAGCCGCACTCAGCTGCGACCACGGTGGCCTCCAAGTTGGCGAACTCGGGCTGTCCGAGCCGGGTGACTACCCGCTCATGTGTTCGCCCTGATCGGGCGGCGCGAGTGCTGGGTCAGAAGGAACCCGGAGGTTTGCGTCGCACAGAGCCGAACAGAGCACGACGTTCAAAAGGAGTTGGCGTAAATCCTCATCGCAATCGAACTCGACACTATGAGTTGATGGTGCGCTCGGCGCCGCGCTGGCGGTAGGACGGGGACCAGGTCGTTTGCGGGAGTCGTGGGATCGGTCGCTTCGTTTTCCCGTGGGTACGTGCCAATGCTCCAGTCATGTCCACGCCAGTGATACGATGAACTTCATACCAGCTCCCTTCTGCGGGACGTCCTTGTAAGGTGGTCGCTGTGCTCCGGGTAATCCGAATATCCGCCCACATCCTGCTATTTCTGGCGGCGGTGGCCGTCTTCTTCTTGGGACTGGGGATTGGCCTCTCACAGAATCCTCTGTTCGGGATGCTGCTCTGGTTGGCTGCGGCACTGATTGCGGCCGGGAACCTGTGGTGGATACTACGACGCCGTCGCAGCGGGTGAGGCCGCTACAGGTTTCAGCAGCACACCGGCCTGGACGCGAATGAGCTCCTAGCACGCCGTAGCTCTCGTTGACCGCGGCAGTCTCAGCACGGCAGTGACCGGTCTTGCCTGCTCGCACTTCGATGTCTCCCGCCGGTTGGGGATTGCGCCTCCGTAGCCGACGGGTTCATCATGGATCGATATGTGCGGACGATATAACCTGATCTCGAACCTGACGGTGCTTGGCGAGCGGTTCCAGTTCGACGCCACTCAACTGACGCTCGAATCTGCCCACAACGTCGCTCCCACGCAGGACGTCCTCACCGTTGTCGGCGGCGAGTCGCGACGCGCCGGGTTCATGCGCTGGGGCCTCATTCCCTTCTGGGCCAAGGACCGCTCCATCGGCAGCCGCATGATCAACGCCAGGGCCGAGACGGTCGCCGAAAAGCCCTCGTTCCGCGACGCATTCAAACGCCGGCGCTGCCTCGTGCTCGCCGACGGTTTCTACGAGTGGCAGCGCACGCCGTCCGGCAAGCGACCCATGCGCGTCGCCATGCGGTCGGCAGAACCCCTTGCCTTCGCGGGTATCTGGTCTGTGTGGAACGACCCCGAAGGCAACCGGATACGGACGTGCGCCATCATCACGACTTCGGCAAACGAGCTGCTCAAGCCTATCCACCATCGCATGCCCGTTATCCTGCCCAGGAACATGGAGGGTTTCTGGCTCGACAGGAGCATTCAAGACTCCACCGAGCTTCGGACCGCCGACGCTAGCTGCTACACCGACTGCCGAACTATTACCGAACGTGATAGATTTAATTTGCTAGTGGTACAACGATCTAAATACAGGTCAGGGCCCTATTCTCGATTATGGATTGCAACTGCTGAAGCGCAGCACCGCGGTTCCCGACGATGCGGACCATCCGGCCCGCCGCTGGTCGCTCTGGCCGCCGGTCCTCGAGCTGCCTCCCTGGATACGCTGGGTGCAGGCCTCACCCGCGTATCCCAACCACCCGATCGCGGGCGCGCTGATCGCCGCCGCCGCCCCGCTCAAGCCCTGGATTAACCTCACACCCAGCTTCCCGACGCACGTCTTAGCCGGCGTTCACCTCGTGCCCATCGGCCCCGAGGGCCAGTCCGCGCTTGACGGCGATCCCGATTATCCACCGCGTCGGCGCTTCGGCGCCCGGTCATACGGCGACCTCTCGGACGCGGTCGTCGTCATCGGCAAGCTGGCTACCGCCGGGGGCGTCGTGGTCTGCGAGGGGCTGGCCATGGGCTGGCGCTTGCCTGCCGGCGCAGCGAGCCCGTGGTCGTCACGTTCGGTGCGGCGGGCTTGGTCGTCGGAGGCAACGGCGTTCGCCCTGGGGCGTTTCGCGAGCGTCAAGCTGGCTCCCTCCGGATCGCGGACCGGGCGAGAGACCGCGTCTGTACTCGGCCGCCGGGTGCAAGCGTACGGCGGCAATAGGCGCGTACCGCACGTGAGGGGCGCCAGCGATGTGGCGGTGATCGCCGGACCGCTCCCGCTGGCCGATCCTGGTCGCCTGAAAGCCGAGGTGGAGATCTACAAGAACTTGGCACTTCCGCGCTGGGAAGCCCACAGGCTTGCGTACACCACGGTGGCGCGTCAGGCACGTGAACGGTTGTAAGGATTCTTGAAATTGGCGGTCTCGCCTACTGATACTGTCTCGACGCTCGGGGGACTAACTGCAATGATGGCCCCGTGGCAGGTCGGCTGAGAGCAGGATGTGGGACACGTGCCGAATGGAGGATCAGACTGCTGCGGCGCCTGCTGGTTCAACCGCTCCAACAGCGGCAAACGTGGGTCCGTCAACTTCAAGCCTGACATCCCCAGTTTCTGCGAGATCCGCGACCTCGCCATACCGAATCCCTTCTACACCTACTGCGCCAACCACCCGTACCACCGGCCCAACCGCGACCCCATACCCATCGGGCCGGTGTACGTTCATGGCGACAGCGATGTGCGCGAGTTCTGGCAGCCGTCGCCAGACACCGAGGAGATCCGTCAGCACTTGCTGGATATCGTGAGGGCGCCGGGGGAGCACACAGATGGCTACCCCTTCTACTCACCGCCTCCACACGCGAGGGCGATCGAGCAGTTGGTGGACTTCGGCGACCAGCGGGTCGTCGAGGCGTTGGAGGACCTCGTCCAGCGGGACGAAGTGAAGGAAGCTCGTCCCGACATCCTCGAGCTGATCAAAACCGTGCGTCAAAGACTGGCGCTGTAACCGAAGTGCGGTGGAATTCGCTGGGAACTTGCGGCGCACCGTCATGGGCGGGCGCTCGGCTACGGCGTGTACCGGGATCTCTTCATGGACCGCTCTCCTCTCTTTCAAATTCCACGAATCTTAGATCCCAGCTGGGCCAGTTTTCGGGGAGCAGACCACTATTTCAATTGCCGCGCGGGACCTATACGGTTGAAGCCGACTGGCGCGGGGCGACCGGACCTGTCTCGATCATCCTGAGAGGGATCGCGGATAACCGCTGCTTGCTGCTGGTCAATACGGACGAAACACGCGGCTTTGAGTCCCGCTCCTGTCAACATAACGGGCAAGATATCCACGCCAAGATCAACGCCTCTAAAAATACGGACTGGTCAATCAGATTCCAGCCGGGCTAAGGAAGTTCTCGCTTCGTAACCGTACGGCAGCGCGGAGCGCCGCTCCGTCGTCATACGGCGACTCCGGGCCGGACTCCGGGTAAACAGCCGCCCGGCGGCCGTAGCCCCGGATACGACGATCTACGGTAATGAGACTGAGACGATCTCCCAAACCGCCACGGCAAGTCCGCCGAGTAATCCTGCGAGGAATAGAAACAGCGCGGTCCAGAAAATCATCGTCCGAACGATACGGAGCCGCCGCGCTTTGGCCGGTGAAGGATCGTGGATATCCGATGGCATGTCCGGCTACCAGCCTAAATAGTTGGCTAGACCGAGAATCAAGCCGCCTACGCTGGCCGCCGCGACGACAACCATGAGCCAGAAGTTACGACCTGCCTGCCGTGCTTGGCGGCTCTGTTCGGTCTCCATTCTCTTAATTGAGTTCACTGTGTCCCAATGCTCCTTACAGCTAAGGGCCGGAATCCACGTCTCAAACTCTCTACATTCCCGGTCCGCCCGATGAGACCTGTTAGAGAATGTTCGGACCTGTCTTCAACAGGATAATCCGCTAAAGCAAGGATCATCACGTGCTTGACGGCCGGCAACGATCCTCAGACTGCCGAATACCCGTTGATTTTCTACGTGCTGAAGAAACCCGCAATCAGCGCAACGTACCGGCATAGCCTTAAGCGAAAGCTCCCGGCCCGATACCTTCCCGTTTGAGCTTTGCGAGGAACGCGGCCTGCGAGTCCCGTCCCTTCATAGACCTGTTATTGGGCTAACCATCGCCAATCTATTGCCCATGCTCCTGTAGCCTGGATTTCAAGATAAAACGTTCCGCTCGATGGTCACCCTCGCACCGATAATCTCACTGATGCGCTCGGATAGATTGCCTTTAGCGCCTATTCGAAACGGCAGAAACAGATTGAACGCAAATGCCTGTGAACTGAGCGGGTGGGCGATGTAGTCGTGTAGCTTCACGGCGTCGTGGTCCACCGACTGCTCCGCAAGCGCTCGGTAATCGGGATAGATTCCGTCGGTCCACTTGGCCCAAGCGCGGCGGGGCCCAATGCCGTGGTCTGACCACGCGTCCATGTGCGCCCGAAGAGATTTCGCGAATTGTGTTGGTCGGTATCCGGTCCTGCGGTCCCGCATGGGTTCTAGATTGCGCTGCGATGTCCCTTCGCCGCCGTGCCCGGTAGGTGTTGCCAAACTTGCTTCCTAGAGTGACTTCGTCGCACAAGGGCGCCCGAATGTCCCCACTCTTGGGTGGCGTCCCGGTAGCCAGCATACTTCGCGCGATAGTCGGCAGCCCATATCGCTGAGCGATCGCCGCCGAGGCGCGTTGCCAGCCGGGACGATGCCTCGCCCCTCGACTCGTTCATGCCAGGTCGCGGGCGCTTCGGATTGCACCCCGCTGCCGACAGGTTCATCATGGTTCGATACGTGCGGTCGATATAACCTGATCTCAAACCTGACGGTGCTCGGCGAGCGCTTCGAGTTTGACCCCGTCAGCTGACGCTCGAACCTGCTTACAACATCCCCACGCAGAACGTCCTCAAGGCACCGCAAGTTGTAAAGTACCTGGTCGAGGCTTTTCTCAACTTGCAGTAATCAAACCGATCGAGGAAATGAGCACAAGCCTGACTGAACTCATCGCCCGCGCTCCGTGGCGGGAGGCGGTGACCTATAGAGAGACGTGGCCTCACGAGTACGTGCTGACCGAAGAAGACGGGCAGCAGGAGCTTCTGGAAGCTGTCTGCGAGCGGTTCCGCGCCGGCGAGGGAGTGGCCTGCCGCTTCTTCCGCATGAACAACACGTACCTTTTTATCGGCGACTACAAGTACTGGCTGATGACCCACTGGGACGCCCTCAAACCCGGCGTGAACTACGTGCTGAATCGCGCCCGTCTCTACCGGGACCGCCGTGACTTCGTGATTCAGCCGGGAGACAGCGGCAGGGCCGGAGACTACCCGGTCAACCCACCTCACCGAACCACAGACTTCTGACGGAGGATTCCCTATGGTTCAAGAATCCAGTGTGTTGGCGCACTTGGTCCCCAGGCTGACGAATCGCGGGGAGGACACAGCTACAGATGCCCTCGCCTTCATTCTGAACAAGTCCGGCGCCTGCCGTCGGGCATTGGACCTTCTACTGGCGGATTCGAACTTCAACCTCCAACCAATTGCGAATTTCCAAACGCAGGTGACGTATAAGGATGGGTCGCGTCCGGACATGGTCGGCTACGACCGAGATGGCGGCAAGCGGTTGCTCGTCGAGTCGAAGTTCTGGGCCGCTCTGCAACAAGGTCAGGGCACCGGCTATGTCGGCCAACTCGAAGAGCTCGGCCCCGGCGTGCTCTTGTTTGTCGCCCCGGCGACCAGGATTGAAACACTGTGGGCCGAGATCAGTCGCCAGTTTGAAACGGGGCACGGCACGGTGCGGTTGGAGTCTCTTGAGACCGTTGAGCAACTGCGCAGAGCCCAGGTCGGCGACTCGGAAAAGCGATTGATGTTGGTCAGTTGGGCGCTAATACTCCAACACTTGGCCGCCGCCGTGCCACCTGATTCCCTGGTCGCCTCGGACATCCAGCAGTTACGAGGACTGGCCGAGCGGGAGGACGAGGAGGCTTTTCAGCCAATCCACGCAGCAGAACTTGGTCCCTCGCTGGCCCGACGGGTCCGATGGCTCAATCGGCTGATCGACGACGTGATTGACGGACATGGGGTTAGCCAAGGCTGGATTTCGGTCGGCGGTCTGCGAGCCACACCGCAAAGAGATGGCTACGGGCGGTATTTCAAGTTCGAGAAGCATGTTTACAAGGACTCGGTTCCAGGCGACGCTCTGTTCCTGTGTGTGAATTACGCTCTGTGGGCTACCAGCGGCGATACGCCCTTGTGGCTCTGGATCGGTCATGCCGTCCCAGTAGACGCTGGCCAATTGCGAGAGAGAGTGCCTGCACTGGCCGAGCACCAAGACCGCGGAGCTTTTGACGTGCCGATCCACTTGCCCACTGGCGTCGAATACGAACGCGTCGTGTCTGACGTCGTGGACCAGTTAAGAAGAATCGAACAAGTGATCAATCACGCATAGTTCGATAAGCGGTCGTCACCCGTCAACGGCGGAACAAGAGACGACCGGCTGGGCGTGACCTAGCGCTGAAGTTGGAGGGTGAACACTCGACCACCCGGCGCCGACGGCTATCCTGCCTGCTGAGCCTGTCCTGATGTGGTCTGCTGCCCGGACTCAGCATTGACGCTGTCCCACATCGAACTTGATCCTATGTCTGCTTGGTGCCGAGGTGTGGTCTATCCCGGCGCATACGGGGAACGCCGCCACCCGCACGCCAAATTCGACCTCCCGATCTTCGTGCGGACGGAGGGAGCGGTGACATGGAAATGCGCGAGGATGGGAGGTTGGTGCGTTGATCGACTACAAGGTCATCGGCACTAAGGGACCAGGTAACTAGCTGCTCGTCGAAAAGGATGGGTTCGATCCCGAAACGGGGAGCGCGCGCGTGTTATCCGACGGTCTCCTGAATCGGGAACTATAGCCCTGTGCACACCGGCCCGTAGGCCAGCCGCTACTCTGACTTGGCCGAGTCCCGCACCTTCACGTAACGCCAGTCCCGTTTAGGCGGCATCCGCATAACGACCTCGGCGATCTCTTCCGGCGAAGCCTCGATCTGCTCTGGCATCGGATGAACAGGCGGGCGACCACGCGGACGCTTCGGCTTTTGCTTCTCTTCAGGCATGACTACATCTGCCCCTTGAATTTCAAGTCGCTTTTCAGGACTTGAAATTCAGCCTTAAGCCCAATGACCTCTGCCTTTGTTATGGCTACGTTCGTCTTGATGTTGGTGAGTTCTGTGACAATTGACTTAAGCACACTGAGCACCATCTTGATATCGTCTTTGGTCGCCATGTGTGCTTCCAAAGTGCTGACACGTTGCTCAAGATCGGTCGTAACCATCTAGCGCCTCTCCGTCCTGCCTGTGAAGGCCCCCATTTTACCGTGAGATTAAGTGGAAGTTCAGTCTCCTACTCGCCGGTGCAGTCTACCGTGTGCGCTTGACAATTCCAGTTACTCGCAAGCTGTTCGCTTCGACTTTCCCACTCCGAATACGCTACCATCCCGCCGTCCTGACAGCAGCACATCCGCGTGAGTCTTTGCGCTGGAGCGCGTCCGCCGCGCCCCCTTGCGGCTCACCGGAAGCTGACTGTCAGGACAACGGTCCGTCTCCCGCGTTGCAAGGGGGTTCCTGTGTCAAAGTCCAGACCGCGATTCCAGCGACTGAAGCGTACAAGCACAGTTGTACTTGCCATACTGGGCCTCTACGTCGTTCTCTCCGCCGTTCAGGTTGCGGGCGTATTCTTTGACTTTAGGGTTCCATTGCTCCGCGAGGTCACGGGGCCGGGGTACTTCGTTGTCGCCCTCTGGATCGGTATGGCCGCATTGGTCAGTTGGGTTGCCGGGGCGAAGGGGCGGAGCCGCCGGAATTGGTTCTGGCTTGGGATGCTCTTCAGCTTCATCCCACTGATCGCGCTGGCGGCCCTGCCGAACGTATCGAAGACAGAAGACACGAGCCAGGCCGACTAAACATGAATCAGTCGAAGAATACTCTGACTGACATGCAAAAGAGGCTTCTCATAACTGGCGTTGTGATCGGTGTCCTGCTGCTGATCGTGCTGGTTGCCAGAACGGGTCGTACTTCCCGCAGAGCTAGTCCGCCGGTTTTGTCTACCGTTGCGGAGGAGCGTCCCACCAGCGCCCCAAGACCGGTCAGACCAATAACGATCAAAGGACATGACGATGACGTGGCCAACGTCGCGATACCTCGATCCGGGATCTACGTAATAGAGGCGGACTATAGCCCCGCTGGCGCTTTCATAGTCCGCCTGGAGGGCGGCCAGCCGAGAACATCCCTGTTCAGCCAATACAAGGATTCCGGCCATGCTGAAACGACTGAACGCATACCAGCTGGCCAATATCTTCTCGAAGTCCAAGCGAGGGGGGCGTGGACGGTTACATTCCGATTCTTTGCTAGCGGCTAATCAGCCGCCCCGCGTCGAGCGGGACTAGCTTCGACTTTCCCGCCCTGCGCAACTAGGCTTTTGCCGGATGGTGGTCGGGGATGGAGGACGTTATGACGAAGGATCATCCGCCTCGGGTAAAACGGCTCCGCTCGTTGAGTCGAATGGGCGTGAGCATTCAGCGCAAACAGAATCTTCTGTATGTGACTTTTGAAACGCGCGCCGTAGAGGAAGCGGCACCTCAGACTCTGGAATTTCTATTAACGGCCGAACAGGCCAGGACTGTAGCCAGTGATCTTTTGAATTCCGTTGAGGAACTTCGCTAGTTGTCACGATAAAGTCTCCATCGCGTGGTAGAATTCTCCTGGAAAGAGGCTTCGGCGCCGCAGGTTTCGACCTGTGGCGCCGAGTCTATTTTAGAGCATCTCCGGGCGGGGATTGCAGTTACAGGCGCCTAAAGAGATCGATAACCACAGGCGTCAACCCAGCGATCAAGGCTAAGGCGGGAGCGACCACGATTGTGATGATCGGTAGCGCTTCTTGGTTGGCTTGTCCTTGGCTATAGACAAGCCGACCTTGAGTGCGAACAGAGCTAAAGACGCTTGGATCACCAGCACAACAATTCCCATGATGAAAACAGCCCAGTTCATGCCCTGAGCGACAATTGGAGCGGCTTCAGCCCCATTCACTTCCATAGTCTGGTCCGTAACTCACCTATCGGGGGTAGGAGCGCGCTGGTCGTCCGCCAGAAACCCGATGCGCCGGTTAGGAGCCTCAGTCTGTTTTCGTTCGAACTTATCCATGCGGTTTTCAAGATCGGCAAGTCTCTGTTGTTTGATATTGAGTGGTGGCGCACAGTACAGGGGGGCGGAATGCTCCCTCGGTGTGGCTGCGATGGCAAGTTGCTGTGAGATTCGCGATAGTTCCGCGATCACCGAGGGCGTGATTATCGATTTGACATGGTCGGCGAGTTGGTCGCGAACGACCAAGGCTTGCCTGATTGCATGGGCATGTCGCTCACGAAATAAGCGAATTTGCTCCAAATGGACCGCAACAGCCTGTAGCGCAATTGCCACCTGCCGCATTGCCTCTCCAATTCTGTCCAGAATTGCGTCGCCTAAATACACTGTCGTCTCCAGTTCGTTGATTTCCGGTCTGGTGGCGGCCCCGCTTAGCCTTGTAGGCGAACCCTGAACCGCTTTGGCCGAGCGGCTTTCGACTTCTGGCCTGGCCGTGACCGCCAATGCGGATGCACGTACACCGGCTTATCGCTCTCTGGGTCTTCGGATTTCGGAGCATGGTCGGTCTGTTTGACGTCTGCCATGACGCGCCTCCCTCCGCATGTGCGGACTTGTGGCCCCACGGCAAGGCGCGTTACAATACGCAGCAGTAGCTACCCTGGCGAGGGTTACTAATTCTCAGAGACGGATTGTTCCTGTCTCTAAGTTCGAGTTTATCACCAGTCCTTCGGGCTGGTGATTTTGCATTCTCTGCCTACCGTATACGGTAGGTCTGTACCGCACTCCTACAACATCTTGGGGCGTCGGGTGTCACGTGACCAGATCAAGCCTTGGTGTTCAGGCGCGTGTGTGCCGGCCCGATCAGGTCCTGGTAGGTCAGCCGCTTGTCGAGGCCGCCCCGTGCCATCGCGCTCATTTGCTCAATCGTGTCTAGCGGCCGCTGGTTGTGGCGACCTTCGAACTCCGTCACGTAGCGGTGCAGATGCTTGACCGAGACCTGATGGTACGTACCGAGTAGCCCGCGCTTGAACATCGACCAGTGCGACTCGATGCCGTTCGTGTGGACGTCCCCGCGGACGTACTCGCCGGCGCTGTGGCGAACCGATTCGTGGTTTGGGATCCCCTTATAACCAGCGTGGTCGTCCGTGTAGAGCTTCGCGCCCTCCGCGATGCGGTCTTTGACAAATCCGCTCAGCGTCTTGGCGTCCGTGGCTGGAACCACGGCGGCTGAGACTTTGCCGGTCGCGCGATCCTTCGCGCCAACAACCGCGGTCTTGCCCGCTGTGCCACCTCCGATGTTCAGGCGCTTGCTGGCGTGCTTGTTTCGTTCTTTCCCACCTATGAACACCTCATCGACCTCGAGCGGCCCCTCGAACCGGGTGATCCCATCATTCCAGGTCTCGCGGATGCGGTGCGCGAGGTGCCAGGCAGCCCGCTGGGAGATCTCAAGATCGCGGCGGAGCTTCGTGCTGGATACGCCCTTGAGGTTCGTAGACATCAAGTAAAACGCGGTCGCCCAGGTGGACAGCGGGAGCTTCGAATCGTGCATGATCGTGCCGGTCTTGACCGTGAAATCCCGCTTGCAGGGATTGCAGCGGTAGACAGGCGTAACGCGCTTGGATTTGCGGGGGCTGACGTTCTCACCGTCGCAGTAGGGGCAGACGATCCCGTCCGGCCAGCGCCGCTCGACGAACCACTGGTTGGCGGCTTTCTCGTCGTCGAACTTGCGGATAACCTGCTTGAGCGACAGGCCCATGCGCTTGGGTTTGCGTGGTCTGCGGCGCTGATTCATCGGTGACTTCCTTGTGCTGATTTATGACAGCAGTGTACACCGCCACAGGGCAGAAGGCAAGTAGGGGGACGCTATGCCAAAGGGAATCCGCTGCGCCGACTGTGGGTTTCTAACGCGCTGTCTTGATCCTAACTGCCCTGAAATCAGCGCAATCCGTAATTACGGGCTAGCGAACCTGTGAGCGGCTAGCTGAGAAAGAGCGGGGCGGACCTTCTAATAGGAGGGCCTGCGCCGACAGAATCGAAAGCTCGACTATATGGCGGCTTCCTAACTGGCGAAGCAACCGGCTAAAGTAAAAGCATTGACAACCCGATAGCTTGTACCGTAGAGGCGATTTTTGACATAATATGGCCTTGGAGGATATGCCCGAAAGGAACAAATGGAGGAAGGAATTTCTGACTTTCAACGTGAAGATGCGCCACCACTGAATTCTGCCGCAGCTTACATTATGGAACGACTCGGCCCAATGACAACGATGAAATTGCATAAACTCCTGTACTACTGTCAAGCATGGCATCTCGTCTGGGATCGGCAAGTGCTTTTCAATGATCAAATTCAAGCGTGGGCTGAGGGGCCAGTCATACCGGCGCTTTACAGAAAACATAGAGGTGCTTTTGTCATTACCGAAGGCTACATATCTGGTGCTCAGGCCGAACTGGCGCCTAACGAGGTTGCATCGATTGACGGAGTGCTAAAGGTCTACGGCAAACTGTCAGCACAGAAATTGAGTGAGCGTACCCATGCTGAATTCCCGTGGATTGAAGCACGACGCGGTATCGCCATCGGTGAGCCATCAACTAGGGTGATTACACACTCAGCGATGCGTGAGTACTACGCAGCCCGTATAGGTCGAAATTAGAAATAGAGAAACTACCCATCCCCAAGGATGTTACGGGTAGTAAAGTCACCGATGGCGGCGACAAATTACCTTCGGATATCGACCCTAATCATGAGCGCCGTATCTCTGTACTTGAAACTCAGATCAAGCAAGGTATCACGTTTCGGCATTTAGCTGTTGCGCTCCTTGCGATCCTATTCGCTGCCATTTCTGCAATCACGGCAACATGGGCAAACTCAGTTTTCCTTATGCCTGACTAACGACTCCTAAACTGCGAAGCAACCGGCGAGGAACTTGTCAAAGCCGTTAGCGGCTGGAACCCGTTCGGCTAGAGAGCACGCCGCCGCGGGTTCGGAAGTCACGACGGTGTGCACAGGGCTATAGTTCCCCCTGAATCCGCCGTTGAGGTTTCAGTCGATCAACGGCCGCGGCTACTGGGAAGAGCATTGAATGCCAGACGAGGAACTGGAGGAGCTACTTACCGACGCCTTTGAGGTTCCAGCAGGTGCGGCGGTGCCAATCCCATCACGGCGCAGCGCGGAGGACGCGCCTGCATGACCCTCGCCTATTGGTGAGCGCGATGCCCGCTGAGGCCAAGCCCGCAATTGATCGACAGCGTCACTGTTCGACCGGGAGATCTTCTACACGCTGCGGGAGGCGCAGGTTCCGACCGGGCAGTACAGGCAGACCCACAAGCGCATCCGGCCGCACAGTTCGCTGGGCTACCGGCCACCGGCGCCTGCGGCCATCCTGCCTGCTAAGCCTGTCCCGATGTTCGTCCGACTCACATAGCTGGTGGTGGAAGCCATGCGGGCAGGTTACTAGCGTCGCGATTTGGTCAATCGTCGTAGCGCATTGCCATGCGCTTCTGTCGTTGCCAGCACGATTATGAAGTTTGCACTTTGCTGTCCAGATTTATCCCAAAGAACTGGGACAGACCTACGTAGAGCTTAGGCAGGTCAAAGTCGCCATCAACCATGGTTAGATCAACCTCCCATGGGCGATCCGCAACGTGGAACACGGAATTCCGATAGATTCCGAGATTGGAGAATCTCGTCGCATCCGTCCATTCTTCAAGATCTGAATTGGAGGCTAGCGGATTGTCTTGCACGATTTGAGCATATAGGCGCAGTGGTTCATACAAAATCGCCGTGCCCACACGAACCGGAGCTATAGCCTCATTCGCGCGTTGAAGCCCTTCAACCGCGACTAAGCCAGCCTGTACCTTTTCGCGCAGTTTCTCGACTCTCGTTCTGAATACTGTGTCGAGGGCCTCTCGCGTAATGTTTCCTTCTGACTGAGATCGCCACTCGGTCAGTACAGATTCATTCCACAGAACCGCGGCGGTAAGCAGCAGTTCTCTGAATAGATCAACATTCTGCCTCGCGTGGATTGCAGGCCTCCCAGGGCCGTAAGAACCTGGATATCTCATCACCAATAGCGGCAAGACAACGGCTTCGTACATAGGGGTTTGGGCGGCGGCCGCGTCTATCGAGAATTGTTGCTCTGGTTCGGACGGACAAACCTGGTTCATGCATTCGGTGAGAGCCTCAATCGCACCTTGCTGGCTTGGTGACCATGATGTCATCTCTTCGATTAGTTCCTTCAATTGCTCTGGCCTTTGATCTCGCTCCTGGCAAAGTAACGCCAGTTGGTCAATGACGTGGTCAATGCCAGTTGAATCGTGATGCAACTCCATACGCTCTAAGTTCTTAAACCGAAATACAACTTCGCAAGCCAACTTCTGGCGTTCTGGCAAACGGGCGAGTTGCTCTGCACAAATTCTGAACAGCTTCAATTTCTGCCGCATAAGGTATTCATCTATCTGTCTTTGGGTCTCTGGAGCCAACCTATATGACCCTTGATAGTTCAAGAAACTCAATTCCGTGGGATACCGCCGTGCGCTTGGATGGAGGAATGTGTCGCGAAAACGATGTAAACGCGATACCCATTCGGAGTTGTTGTCGAAGTAGGGAGACAAAGGACCGTCCCGGAGAGGGTCTGACGGACGACACGTTTTCTGGTAATGCTCTATCTCCGCGTAGAGCAGGGCCAAGTACAGTTTGAGTGACGAGAATGTGGATAGGCTAAGTAGAGTTCGGTTCCATACGCTGTCTTCTAAGCCCTGATCATCGAGCATCCTTCGTTGAACACAGGGAATGAAATCGTCTCCCCGATGTATATTGGATGAGTGGCAATGTCCGACGGCCCGTTCAAGATGGACCATGTTCCTGGCGGCGATCTTCCGAATCCCTTCGAGAACTACCGTCCTGTGATGGAAGAGATTCCGGTAAAGATCTACGGCGGTTCTTAGACCAGATAGGTCTAACCGTCCAACGTCGATCTTCTCCATTGCTAGACCAACGCCAAGTGTTCAATCACCATAGCGGCGGATCCAAAATCCCCCACTCGAATCTCACCCCTCGTCAGCGACCTGCCGCCAAGGCTGATACCAGCAGTTATTTTAGTCCCGGGAGCATCGGGATAGGCTCAGCAGGGACGACGGCCGGCGGCGGCTATCGCGCGAGGCAGCCTAGCGGCTGCAGAGGCCGCGTTTACGGCCTCGCGCGATAGCCTGAATCTGCGTTCGCGAGTTCATTGCGTCGTTCATTTAGAGAGTTCGGAGTTCGGAGTCTTTAGATGCGAAGACATTGATGTCGCACTTGTCGTCGAGTTCCTCCGGCAACAGGCTGGATGCGAGATTGACCTCGCGTCCTTACTCCCCGGCGCCGACTATCTCCAGGGTGCGCGGGGCAGTGTCCGGTTGCTGAGGCAACGGCATCCCATTCCGTTTGGTAGAAGATGCTCGCTGTGAAAGCTCAGGTTCCGAACCGCCGTAGGGCTGTGACAAAAGACGTTCGCCTGATTATGCCTAGCATCGCGCGGTTGTTTGGCGGCGCTGGCGCGTCCGGAGACATGGCGTTCACATCAGCGCGATGCGGTAGGAAGCCAGGATTTCCTCTACATAGAGTCGTCCGGCGCCTGCATCAAGGTTGCGGTCTCCGGTCGGTACCGGCAGGCCGTCGGTGACCTCCTCGAAGCAGCCGTCAGGGCAGCGGTCCGAGAAGAAGATATACGCAAAACCGTCCGGTTCTCGAAGTGATCGCCAGGTCAGGCCGCTGGCCGACGGCGCCCACTTGCGGATCGCCGAAGACCAGCGTCGCGTCATCGCGTAGTCGGCGGCGGACGCGGTCGTCAGCCAGGAGTCCTGCCCAAGCGCGGCCAAGTCCACGCCGGACCGGAGGCTGACCAGTTCGAGCTCGAGAGTCGTGCTGAACCAGCCGATTCGCAGTTCCGAAAGCCGAATGTGGGGAAGCAGCCGCGCGCCGTAGTCGTCGATCGGGAGGTCACGGAGCAGGGCCTCGGAGACAGCGGTTGCGTCGTTCTCGGCCGCGTACAGAAATTCGTAGTCATCGCCGGGCGTCGAATCGAACCGGCCGCCTCGCAGATCGCTTCGAGCCACGGTCGGATTGAACTCGACGACGCCGAAGGCAGCGCTATGGATGCGCGTGAGCCTAGTTGCTGCCGGCAGGAAGAAACGGCGTGGGACGCCCTCGTAGCGCGAAGGGGGTGCCTGATACGGCGGCAAGCCCGCCTACCCGACCGGTTCGACGACGGCCGCGGCGACGGAGACAAGGTCATCCGCACGGCCGGTTCCGACGAGGTCCACGGGACGGGCGCTGAGGCGCGCATGCCGGGAGATCCACCAGGATGCCACGCCCCAGGGGGCGCTCGCGGCTGAGAGCCGTTCGTTCACTGCGCGCACCTCGGGAAAGGCATCACGTCGTTCGGGATCGAACTGGAACGCCGGATAGACGAACCCACGGCCGGATGGCAGACCGAGCAACCACGAACGCTCGCGATACTGCCTGACTTTCTCTCGATTTGTCGGTTTTGCGCCGAGCGCCACGGCAGCGTCTCTCGACTCGAACATAGGCTCGCGCCATATCGTCTGGATCGCCTCGCCGCTGGTTTTCGCCTGGGTCATGACGTTGAGGCCGGTTTCATGGAGCACGCGATGCGGTTCCCCTCCGATTTGCCGAGCGAGGTTGCTTCGTAGCGTGAGCAGCGTCAGCCAGCTACGGAGCTGGGACTCATCGCCCTGCAATGATTGGTGGCGTGCGGCAAGCGAGGCTGCGGCATCGAGCAGATCCGATTCTCGCAGCGGCAGTTGAGCTACGAGACGCAGCAGCAATTCGCCGGCGTCGCAATCGCTGTGTGAGACGAAGATCAGCAGCGCGTCCTCGAGCTCCTGGTCGTCAAACTCTTGCTTTAGCTCTAGGATTCGTCTGTCGAGTTCGCGCTGACTCACGATGACATCCCCTGGACTGACAGTGACGCAGCTACCTTATCATCGTCACAATTGTCAATCTCTTCAAGTTGTACGAATTTCATGCACTGATCGAAGGTGTGTTTCACGCGGCGAGCGGGGCCGCCTAGCCGCACTGGTTAGTTGGCCTCGACGGTACAATTGAGGCAACGCTGGAGGCAGATTAGCGAAGAGTTCGCCGGGTTAGCGGAGCCGCAGTTCAGCTAGCAAAAGCAGGTGCTAGGGGACTAGCAACCATTACCAAACACTACCTTTGCTGGCAAAAAAGGTTTGGTAGTGGATGGTAGTCCGGGTGGAGGCGAAGCTAGGTCAATCGGACGCCATTCGGCCGTCAGGGAGTCGCGCGAGCGGCGTCAGATCCGAGCCGCAAGCCTCACGTTCACAAGTCCTGTGGATATGCCAAAGTGCGCCCCGTGGCGCGCGTGTGGCCAGACTCTCCGCAAAGCAATCCCATGTTCGCCTAACGCGTATCTATCGCCCTGTGGCGCGACAGTGGCGCACCGGGCGGCGATGAGGGCGTCGCCGGCGCGGCAGAACTCGAAGCCAAGCAGCGGCGCTCTCCATATAATAGGAAATAAAGGTTAAGACAAGGCGCCCTTCCCGAGAGTCGTGGACGGACGTGTAGCGCGAGGTTTCCGATAGCCGACCGGCTCGATCAGCGCGTCAAACCGGGTTTATTGCAGAAGAAGAGCGGGGGCGGTTGAACGGATCCTCACCCGGGTCTTCGAGGTGTCTTCTCCGCAGCGATCAAGCTGAGCAAACTGGAACTGAAAGAGACCTGTCGCCGCTGTGGGAACTGGAGACGGTCGAGGGGCGAGGGGGTTCCGGCTCAGGCGGCGAGGGTACGGCGGAGATTGTAGCTGGAACTCGCAGCGATGCCCGTGCGAGCCTCACCTACTCGCGGGAAGCGGTAGTCGATAACGACGCGGACCTGCTTGCGGCCGCGGTCGGTGAGCGTGGTGTGGACCGTAATCCGGCGCACGAGCAGCTGAACGATCTCCTGCCGCTCCGCATCTGAGACCTCCTCCGCAAGGCGCTCACGGAACTCCGCCAGCACATCGTCGGAGACGGCGTCGTCAAGAGAGTCATCGTCGGGTTCGAGGACAGCCAGCCGCTCATCGAGGGTCTTTAGTTCCCGTTCCACGTCTGCGGCGATGGCGTCGAACTCGACCTCGGAGAGCTTGCCGCGGGTATAGAGGTCGATGGCGCGGGTGCGGCGCTCCTGGACCAGGGAGCGATTGGCGAGCAGAGAGGTGCGTTCGGCCTCGGCTACAGCCTGCGCGCGCTGGTCACTGCTCTCGGCCAGCAACTCGTCGACGAGGACTTGGGGATCGAGGAGGAAGCGGGATACATCCGACCAGACCGCGGTCTCCAACTTCTCACCCTTGATAGAGGCGCC
Organism: Chloroflexota bacterium; assembly: GCA_965263025.1. GTDB lineage: Bacteria > Chloroflexota > UBA11872 > UBA11872 > VXNJ01 > JAPOVO01. The sequence continues at coordinate 3,505,264 of OZ253578.1, forward strand.
TATGCACTTGCCAGCGAACTGGCCGCGGTGGGCCATGGAACCGTTGCAGCGGTAGCGAGGCCCCCTGGTCCAGGTACCGCAGAAGGCGAGGCCGCAGACGGCGCAGCGGATGAGGGAGCGGAGCAGGTAGGTATGGCAAGAGTTGCGGGGCAAGGCGCGGTTGCGCTTGAGGGTGGCGATGGCGGCGTCCCAGACGTCCTTCGAGACTAGCGGGGAAACGGAAGCGGAAATCACCTCACGACTGTTGGGCTTCGTGGACCTACGTCCGTACTGGAGGAGTCCCCTGTAGACGGGATTGACGACGAGGTTGCGGATATGCCCGGAGCGCCAGAGGCCCTGGGTGCGACGGCCTCGAACGCCGCGACCATCGCGGCGATAAGAGGTGGGGATGCCGAGCGAGTTGAACTCGTCGGCGATACGCGGACAAGTCCAGCCGTCCGAGGCCAGGTGGTGATAGATGCGCCTGACAACGTCGGCGGCGGAGAGGTGTTCCCACATGAGAGAGTCGTCCGGGACAAGACGGCGGGCGCCACGATCTCCTGAAACACAGTAGCCGAGAGGGACGATGCCACCGGTATAGCGGCCTTCTTTGGCGGCGCGGTTCATGCCCTCGGCGGAGCGTTCGAGGAACTTGCGGCGTTCGTTGGCGGCGATGACGGCGTGGATATCGAAGTAGAAGGGATCGTCGATGTTCTCGTCGGTGGCGCGGAGCACGACGCCGATGGACTCGAACACCCTCCAGATGCGGAGGAGCTCGAAGGCGTCACGCCCCAGACGATCGGCGCGGACGACCCATATCTGGGAGAAACGACCGGCGCGAGCATCACGGACGAGCGCACAACCACCCGGTCGCTCTTGCAGAGGGATGGTGCCCGAGACGCCGTCATCCTCGTAATGCTTGAAGACGAAAACACCCGGCTCGGAACCCAGACGGCGGGACAGGGCGGCGCGCTGGTTGCGGACGGTATGGCGGTCGCGCTGCTCGTCGGAGGAGACGCGGGCGTAGGTGGCAATGTGGGTGACGGAGCCGGGCAAGACGACCTCCAGCGGGATGGGAAGCGGAGCGGGACGTATGAAGGCTCTGGAGGCGCGTAGAGGTCAAGGCGGATCGGCATCCCGAAGGAGGGAGTCGACAACCAAGGCGCCGATCCGCCCAAATGGCGGGGCGGCAGGCAAGCACACTTGGAGAGGGAATGCGCTGCCGCCCCGCCGGAACAGATTCTAGACCCGTGAGGCCAAGGACTTACTCGGCGAGTCGGACTAGCTAACTCCGATAACGCTGGCGACGCTCTGCCAGGCGGCGTCGCGCTCACCTTCGAGTCTGCGGAGGTAGGTGGTGGTGACGGCGAGCGAGCTGTGGTCGAGGAACTGGCTCACCGACTCGATGGACTCGCCTACGTCGCGGCGGAGCTTGGCGGCGGTGTGGCGTAGGACATGGACGCCGGAAGGAGGGAGGCCGGCCAAGCGGAGATAGCCCCGGAAACGGTTGTAGAAGGTAGCGCTGGAGACGCCTTGGGGGCCTGCACCCGCCTGCCAGAGCGACTCATGCGGTTGCATGGAAGAGAGGTCCTTGCCGATGTCACCAAGAGATCTGCGTATGGCCGAGAGCGCAGGCGAGGGGAGTTCCCTGCGGCCGCGCAGACCGCCCTTGCCGGTATAGCGGTAGAAGGCGGCGGAATCGTCGAAGGCGATATCGCCAGCGGTGAGGTTGATGACCTCGGATCGGCGTCTGCCGGTGAGGACGAGAGTAATAACGATGGCGAGGTCCCTTCTGCCCTTGACGGTGTCTGGGATGACCTGGAGGAGCCGTTGCATCTGGGATGCGGAGAGGCCGCTGGGGGCGCCGGGACGAGGCTTGGGGCGCTCGACGGGGTCGCAGGGATTGGCCCTCACGACATCCATGCGAATAAGGAACTTGAAGAAGGAAGAGATACAGGAGAGACGAGCGCCGACGGTTACTGGAGAAGGTTCACGCCCAGAAAGGCCGACGCCGTGGGCGAAAGAGAAGACATCGCGGGAAGTGACCTGATCGGGAGACTTATGGAGGCTACCGAAGAAGTGTCTGAGGGTGCGGTAGTAGGAGTCCGGGGTGCGGAGGGAGCCGGAGCGGCGCTGTTTCTCGGCGAGGAAGGCGTAGAGAGAGCCTTGCCAGCCCGTGTTGGTACCAGAGAAGACGGTAGGCAGGGTGGTTTGAGCGGAAGGCATGGCGGACTCCTTGGTTAGGAACGTCCGCATGACATTTGCTCTGGTTTGCAGATATAGCAAGCACTATGTGTGAATAGCGTGGTTATCTGTGGCCGGTGTCCGGCATTGTCACTCTAGTACATGCCAATGGGCGAATCGCTCACCGATGGAGTGCTGAAGACTCTCGATTGAACAAGTAGGACTTCCCTTCGACAAAACACTGCCCGCGTTGTCGACGACCATTCCTTAGCGACTAGGCCGGTCACAACTCGAAGAACCAGTCGGGGTTCTCCGGACTCACGACGATAATCCTCGACCACAAGTCCCGGGGCGGAAGTGCCCCTCGGACCTTGTTCAAATCGGCCTCCCGCAAAGGCACCGCGTGGATATGATCGACCAGCACGAGCCACCACTCCTTGTAATCGTTGACTCTGCATCGAGCGACGACCTTACGCGTCTTTTTCTGAATACAACGGGCGATGTTATCCGTCGTGTCTGCCAGCACCCAACCGCGACTGGCGGTCGCAACCTCAACGTCATCAAGCTCGAATCCGCCGGGGCCTGGCAGTCTGACTGGCCAGAACAAGAGTGTCATCCCACATGCAAGCGATATTCGTGAACGCAATGGACAACGTCGTGACTCCAAGTCCCTTCGCATCTCCTCCATGAAATTTGCCACAGCCTCTTTAACTTCCCTGCCGATCACGTCCTTTCCTGGAATTGGAGGAGCGAATGGGTAGTTGCAGTCAACAGATACTGTGTAACCGCCGGGTGCCTGCGGATACTGCGCCAGCACCTTTTCGACCTATCTCTCCAACGGCTTTTCGGAGTTTTCGATGCCTTCGGATTTTCCGTCTCTATCGGTCATCCAATTCAGTCTGCGTACTTCGACCGCGTAGCAGCCTTCAACGACAAAGTCCGGCGGCTCCGTGCACGGCCTATAGATGTCGGTGTGACCTTGCGACTCTAGCCACCGCTTGGCACGGCATTCGTCTTCGTTTGTCTTCGTACCGTTCATCGCCAGCATTCTACGAACTGACCGTAGTCAACTACAGCATCGCTCTGATCCTGCGGGCGGCGGATTCGGCGAGGGCGGCGGCAGCGGTTGAGGATGATGATGGATCGGGCCAGCCGGGGAGCGGGATGCGGGGCCACTCCACGCGCAGCGCGCCGGCGTTGGCCTGGCGGTAGGCGGGATCGTGCAGGACGGCGCGGACGTGATGGAAGAGGTCGTCGACGCCCATGCCGAGGCTGTCGACGCAGCGCCGAGCGGCGATAGGGTTACGGGCTGTCTCTCACTGATTCGGCAGGGCGGATTCGCGCGAGCGTCCCACGCGGGACGTTTGGAATCGGCAGCCGTGGGAATGGATACCGACGCCAGAGTTTCTAGGGAAGTCTCTTGAAGGTCCGTCGCCGGATCGCGGATCGAGGGGATGTAGCTCAGCTGGAAGAGCGCTGCCTTCGCAAGGCGGAGGTCGGGGGTTCGAATCCCCTCATCTCCGCCAGTCGTCCGTCTGGGAGCTTCACCCGCGATGAACAGGCGGCGCTTGGAAAACCAGAGGCGTCCAGGCTTAGTCGTCGAGCGGCTTGCCGCGCCAGACGAGCGGCTTACCGGTTTTGGCGTCTAGGACGCCATCCAAGTGGGGCGGATCATTGGGGGCGGCGCGGGCAGAGTCGAGTTGAGCTTGGGTCAACCTGCACGGGGTATCTCTGTTTCTGTTTGAAAATGCAGCGCCAGATAGATTCGCACCGTGGAGAAGCGTTCCGGAAAGATCTGCACCTATGAATTGCGTCACCGATAGATTCACATCTACGAGGCATGCGCCGGACAAGTTGACGCTTACCGCATGTATCCAGGACATGTCTGTGAGCGCCCGTATGTTGACACAAGACATGTCGGCAAACGAGAGGTTTGCCCGGAATAGGTTCACTTCTCTGAAATTCGCCAGGTTCATACCAGCAAATTGAGCACCGCGAAGATCGAGCTGAAACTCAGCATCCCGTTCGAGATCGATGCCTATCTTGCTGCGAGCGGCTATCGCTTCCATAACGGCCTCAACGTCTTGGCGTGCACGGACGCGACCGCGACCGTCGTGCGTCTCAGTTGCTTCCCTAGTCTCATTGTTGGCTAAGCCAACTTTGCCATCGACCTCCACTGTCGGATTACGTATGAAGGCACAGAACAGGCGCATGATCTGGACGTGATATTGCTTCGGATGCTCTTGGGCGAGGCGCTGTAACGCATATATCCCGCCCAAGCGGACCGCTAGAACGTCGCTGCCGAGCATTTCGGCACCGCGCTGGTAGCGCTCGTTCAATAGATTCTGCTGCGCCGTGTCGGCCTGGCGCTGGGCCGCACTGGCCTGTCGCTCGGCTACCTTGCTGCGCCAAACGGCGAGCGGAAGCGCGACTAGGGCGGCGAGAACCAGCCCGACGTTGCGGATCGTCGTGCTACCGGATTCACCGAAACTTAGCCAATCCCAAAACACGATCGAAATCGCTACTACGACCGCGATCACAACCACTGTGATTGGTCCGAGACGGTTTTCCAAGAAACGGAAGACGCGGCGGACGCTTTCATTGAGCCAGCGATCAACTAGCCGGACTGCAAAAGCCACGGCTCCTTGGAGACGGCGGGCCCAACCCGTCACTCCACGCCAGCCGTGCTGAAAGGCGACGAGTACCACCTTGCGGGGGCGGCGTGTCCAATTGAGGCGTTTCATCGGTCCGTCTGGCATCTGATTGGCTAGTCCTTAGCCAGCCTTTGGGCACTGGACTGGCTACAGATAGACTTTGTCAAATCGCGGAAGACGAACGGTTTGGAAGCGTAGCAAGCATGAGTTGGACATCCAACGAAGTCGTGGCTGTTCTCACGTTTCTGCTTCCTGGTTTCGTCGCGGCCGCAGTTTTCTACTCGCTTATGTCTCACCCTAAACCCAGCAACTTTGAACGCGTCGTTCAGGCCCTGATATTCACCATAGTCGTAGAGGCCGTAGCAAGGTCATTCTTTCTAGTCAGCGGCACGTTTTGGACCAAGCCGTTATGGACCGAAGACTGGGCAATAGTGTTTTCTGTGTTGATCGCGGTAGCCGTCGCATTGATCTCAGTGTATATCTCGAACAATGACACACTGCACGGGCTATTACGACGTATCGGTTTTACCCAGGAGACTTCTCATGCATCAGAATGGTACTCGGCATTCTCCCGGAATCGCGACTGCTACGTTGTGTTGCACCTGACGGGTGAGCGCCGTCTCTACGGATGGCCGGAAGAGTGGCCGAGCAATCCAGATCGAGGTCACTTCAGAATCGTTGAGGCCGAGTGGCTGATCGAAGACGAGCGAACGCCTCTGACAGGAGTCACTGCCATCGTCGTACCGGCGACAGATGTAGAGATGGTAGAATTCCTCAGCATTAAACCTGCTGAAGAGTCTGCCGAGTGAGAGCGAGTGAGAGATGGCAAAAGAGCCGAATCCTCCGCCAGCAGAAAAGGGTATTTCGCGGAAGCCTCCGCCTGCCCGGAAGCCAGCCCCACCCCCCGCACCTCCCCGTAAAAGCTAATACCAGCGACATAAGCGCCAGTCTGATGACTGGCGCCGCCATGGCCCTCTCTGACTCGCCTAAGCAAGCTCCGTTGGGTCTGAGTGCGTAAGCAACAGGATGGCCGCGATGCGGCGGGCGGTGGTGGTGAAATGGGCGATTTCGTCGGGGTTGAGGGGGCGGCGGAGGATGGCGCGCTCGCGGTAGGAGAGCCACTTCTTTAGCACCTGGTAGCCGCCGAGCTTGTAGTCCCAGACGGCGGCGGGGACGTTGCGCCAGTAGGCGCCGTCGTTGAGGTGGACGTCGCAAGTGGTCTCGCCCAGCGACCCTTGGGTGGTGTCTAGGTCCTGGAGTTCGTCGTGGGCGTAGGGGCGTTGGACGACGCGGCCCTGGCCGGGCATGACGGCCTGGCCGACTCCGAAGTGTCCCCAGCCGGCGGTCAGCTCGAAGTCGCCGCCGGACATGTTGCGGCCGTCGACGGTGGAGGGCACGGCTATGGCGGCGATCTCCGGGCGCAGCGCGCCGGTGGTGACGCCGGGGATGGGAGTTTCGGGGTCTAGCAGGCGGGCGAGCTCGCGTCCGAGGGCGGCGGATTCGGCAAGCTCGGCAGCAGCGCTGGACGGGGATGACGGATCGGGCCAGCCGGGGAGCGGGATGCGCGGCCACTCCATGCGCAGCGCGCCGGCGTTGGCCTGGCGGTAGGCGGGATCGTGCAGCACCGCGAGCACGTGGTGAAACAGGTCTTCCACGCCCATGCCGAGGGTGTCGAGGTAGCGCCGGGCGGCGCCTGAGAGATTGGGGCGGTGTTGGGAGCCGTCCTCACCGGTTCCGAGGCCGTCGTCGCGGAGCCAAATGGGCAAGAAGTGGATTCCCCAGTTTGCAAGCTTCCAATTGCCAAGATGCTGAATAGAAGTTCCGTGTGTGAATTCATCGTCGATTTCTCGTTTGTTGGAACCAAGCCATAGGTTTCCTTCAAAAACGTGCGGCTGGTAGTCCGCACGCTTTTCGTCAAGCAGCTTCGTGTCCGCCTCCCAGTAGAGCCAGCGGGTGTCGAACGGCCGGTAGGCGTGACGGACGAAGCCGGTTTCGTCGGGGCCGCCGCGCGTGAGCAGCGCACCGCGAACGGCGCGAGCATCGAACCGCGCCGTGGTCTTCATCACCCCTGGATACAGCCGCGCGATCTCTTCGTGGCTAAGCTCTGGGTTGAAGTAGTCGGCGACGCGCTCCCTGAGCCGGTCGAGGTCGGTGTCTATGAGAAAGGCGTCGCGGCTGGTCTTGACGCCCGGAAACGAGGTCGGGAACAGTTCGGACAGCGCGGGCCAGTCGAACCAGTCCGGGCTGACGGCCATCCGTGCAAAGGGCAGGCCCAGGGGCAGCAGCGGCTCGAAGCTGTCGTACAGCTCATCCGGCTCAGCCTGAGCCGTATCCAGCAGGTCTTCGCGCTTGGCCTGTCCCCAGAGATTGCGAAATTCGACGCTGGCGGCGGGCGCGTGATCTGTCCGGCGCACAAGCGTGGCGATAGACGTTCCTACCTGTATGCCGACAGGGTCTTCCGGTGTCGAGAAGATGCTCGGATCGGGCGAACCGTCGGGAGCGATCTTGCCGGTCTTGTACTTGTCCCCATTGAGGTTGTCGATACGTATGGCGTCGAAGGCTTCGAGGTAGCGCTCGCGCATCCCCGTGAACGACAGACCGTCCAGCCACGAGTAGTTGGAGATGAAGCAAACCACGCCCTGGCCGGTCTTCTCGACGATGCGGCGCTCGGCCATGCGGAAGAAGCGGACGTAGAGGTCGTTCAGTCCCTGTCCCTCGGGCCGCCGCACCCGCCGGGTGGTGCGGTAGGCCCGCGAAAGCTCGCGCTCCTCGTCCACGGCCATGCCGGCGAAGCCGTTGTAGGGCGGGTTGCCGAGGATGACGAGGACCGGCGTGTCCTGTTTCACCCGTTGGGCGCGGTCGCGCTCTTCCTCCAGCTCGGGAAACGGCAGCGGCTTCTGCACCGTAGGCTCCCAGCCGGTGAGAGCGTTGGTAAGGAAGACGCCGGCGCGTTCGTCAGCGTCGTCGGCCAGCGGCGCGTCCAACTCTTGCATGGTCAACCCGACTTGAAGGTGCGCGACGACGAACGGCGCGGGCATGATCTCGAAGCCGAACACCCGTTCGAGCGCCGCCTGCTTGACGCGCGCGCCGGTCAGCGCGCCGAGCCCCTGGTCCCGGAGGTTGAGGGCGATGCGGCGCAGAACCTCGGCCAGATACGCGCCGGTGCCGCAGCAGGGGTCGAGAACGTAGACGTTATCCGCGGCCAGCCCTTCGGCGATGCCAAGGTCCTCCTTGAGCGCCCTGTCCACGCGGGCGACCATGTAGCGCACGACCTCGGTGGGCGTGTACCAGACGCCAAGGTCTTTCCGCAGCTTAGGGTCGAAGGCTTGCAGGAAGGGCTCGTAGAAGTAGGGGACGGCCTCGCCCTCGTTGAAGCGGTTGAAGAAGGTGGTCTGGTCCACGCGGTCGAGCGCGGCGGCGGTCCAGTCGAGTACCTCGACAAGGCCCAGCGGCTGCAAGCGGCCGGGATCGGAAAGCTGCTGGAACAGCGCCCGCAACACCGGAGCGCGCAGGTGCCAGACGGCCTCGTGCCAGTTGAATCGATCCGTGGGCGGGGGCATCTGGCGCGCCCAGAGCACCCATGCGGAGAAGACGCCGTAGAAGAGGGTCTGCACCAGCGTGGAGCGGAAGAAGGCCGCGCCGCGCTCACCCTCGAAACGGACGCCGAGCGCCTGCTCCAGGGCCGAACGAATCGCCGCGAGCGACGGCGCGTCGCCCGCCGCCTCGACCCGCGCCAGACCGTCGCGCGCGTATGAAGCGAGCAGCCAGGCCAGGTCCTTAGGCTCGGCCAGCGCGGCGCGGTGGGAGAGCGCACGGCAGAGATACTCGCCAAGACCGGCCCCAACCCGGCGAGCAAACGCGCGCGGCGTCTGCAGCAGACGGTCAAACTCCTCGGCGTCGGCGGCCAGCCGGAACGATTCAAGCTTTGCCGGCAGGCCCTCGGCGTCCTCGCCCACCAGCACGAAATCGCGGGTGTTGGTGACGAGGACCAGTCGATAGCGTCCCCAGTAGCGGCTGACCTGATCGCTTTCGGCGGTCAGCCAGGCGTCGTCATCGGGGGACTTGACCTCGACAACGCCGCGCTCGGGGACCTGGCCTTCGCGCACCCGGCCGCGCGGCGCCTGCCGGGCGGCGTAGAGGCCCAGATCGGGATGGCCCGCTCCGTGGTCGGCCAGCTCGCTGACGCAGAAGACCTTGGGCTTGAGCGTGGCGCCGACGGCGTTCAGCAGAGCGGTCAGCGGTGGGTAGGTGGACCGCTCGCCGGTCGCGCCGCCGGAAGCGCGCAGGCGGCGCAGGTCGCCGAAGTAGGTCTCGACCGCTGTCGTGAGTTTCGCGCTTGTAGACGCCATAGAGTTCTGGAAGTGAATTAGAGGGCCACGTCTCCTCGGCTCGTACTAGATCATCTTACGCGGACGCTTAGGACCGTGATATCTAGATTGGACGCCCGGTCGAGCTTGAGATCAGCATCCTTCCACGCATTTCAGTCCTGGGTACATACATCAGCTTTGAACTAGGTTCTGGGACGGGTGAGTTCGGCTCCAGGACTCCGCGTTCGAGCCATACTGAGGAGTAGTGCTGGCGTCCAGATTCCTGTTCAACATGAACGTCGTCCTTGAGGCGTTCGCGACACGGACCCTGAGGTATGACGCCCGTGTCTCAGAACGCGCGTTCCGAAAAAGGCACAGACAGCCTCAGAGTAAACAGGTCGGATGCTCCCCCGATCCGATCTGAATTGGTGACTAGGGCCTTCCTGCTGATTCGTGGGCGGTTCGAAGCACCAGATCCGAACCGATGAGGACGTGCCCGATTGAGACCTACGCTGGCTCATGCCTGAATTCATAGCGCTGGATCTGCCGGGCGGAATGTCGTTTACGCTCGGTTGAAGCTGAGGCGGGAATCCCCGGTCTCCAACACTTCGGCAAGTGGCTGGTAGTAGCTGAACTGCACTTGTCTGGCCTGCACGACGGAGTTTTCGATTCAGTATCTGACCCGGTGGGTGCGGTGAAAGGCCTGCCGGATGAGGGCGAAGGCGCTGGGTCACGCCGCCTGATGGACCGAGACTTGGAAGTGCAAAAACATACTCACCGTCGGTCCCCGGTCTGGCGGCCATGTCAGTAGGATTATTCCCAAACCAACCATGACGGACTTAGTGAAATCGACAGCTGACGATGAGCATGCACACTGTGATATTGATGAGCGGAGGGATCGACTCGTCCTCGGTAGTAGCAACTTGTCGGGAACAAGGCGTCAACCCGTCAGGTCTATTCGTGGATTACGGACAACCTGCTGCTAACAGTGAATGGAACGCCGCCGGGAGAATAGCAAGGCACTTTGGCATCCGTATCCGCAAGGCGAATCTAGGTTTCCCGCTGGCCTCTCGTGAAGGCGAGTTCCTTGGCCGCAACGCATTGTTGATATTGACTGCTGCGGTAGTGACGGAAGCCAGACCCCTACAGATAGCGCTAGGAATTCACGCCCTCTCTGCATATTACGACACTACTCCACTCTTCCTGAGGCAGATGCAGCGGGTATTGAACGGTTACTTCGGAGGCTCCGTAACCTTAAGCGCACCCTTCCTGACCGAAACCAAGGCCAGCGTTGTTGCGTTCGCGAAGGATAATCGCATTCCGTTGGAGTTAACGTACAGTTGCGAGACGAAGGACGCCCCGGAGTGTGGGCGGTGCCCCTCGTGCTGGGACAGGATTGATAACGATGCGGGATGAGCGGCCGCATTCCGACATTCGGCGCATCGAGCAGGTGGGCGTTCGCGCCCCGCTGATAGTTCCGTCGTTTTCCAGTTGCGGGTTCCCGCACGTAGCAGAGATCTACGGCGCGATGAAGGACAAGCTGTTCGGCGTTTGCCTGGTGAGCGCCTTGGACATAGCGTCAGGCTACGTTCCCGCGAACGTTACGAGCGACGTCAATCTGGTGCTTGTTGACAGTGGGATGTATGAAGCAAGAAATGCCATACCGACACAGGTCGACAACTACCCGTCGACAACTAACGCCCATTGGTCAAGGCGAGACTACTCCAACGTTGTAGGTGAAATCGAGCCTAGCGCGAACGTGATCTTAGTGAACTACGATCGAGACGAATCTATCGAACGGCAAATCAGTCACGCTTCGCAGGACTTTTCGCATGTGCCCCACGCGGCCAGCGATTTTCTGGTCAAGCCCGAGCCTCCTGCTCGGCTCGTCAACGTGGCCAAGCTGGCTAAGCGAGCGGATGATTTGCAGCAATTCGACATGGTGGGCATTACCGCACGAGAAGCAGGAAATTCCGTGGTCGATCGTTGTAGGACGGTAGTGATGCTTCGAGATGCGCTGGGGGACGTCGGTCTCGAGACGCCGATTCATGTCTTCGGCGCGATAAATCCAGTTGAAGTGCTGACCTATTTCTTATGTGGTGCTGATGTCTTCGACGGGTTGAACTGGTTGCGTTTGAGCTTTCGGGACGTGGGGTCCCTAGCCATTGATGAAGCGGCGTTTGATGATCTGAAATCGAATCTGTGTGATTTCGACCTCTGGGTCGGAGAATGGCTCGCAAACCTGCACTTCTTATACCGTTTGCAAGAAGCCCTGCGTCGGTATGGCTTGAACCGGGATTTAGACGAGTTGGTCCGGGAGATGCCCTCGGCCCGCAAGGCTGCTTACATCGCCGAACGAGCAGGCGCGGTGATATACGAGGAGTAAGGAAGCAGACAATTCATGAGCGGCTCTTCTAGCAGTGGCTTTTATCCTTGGCGGCGTCGGCAACCTCCTGCAAGCCTAAGCAATACCGACATCAATGAGTGCCTACAGGACCTGCTTCGAGCCTACAACGACAGGGACACAGAGGCTGTCCGCAGGCATCTGGACGTGTTGTGCGACAGTTTGGCGCTCACAGAGGATGACGCAATACACACCCTATTCGGGGGATCGGTTAGCAGGCACACTGCAATCAATGGACTCAGCGATGTAGACATCCTGGCCATCATCAACGAATCCTCGCTCTCGGGACAATCGCCTTCGGCCGTCCTTCAACAGATGGCGCAGAGAATAGCGCAGCGGTTGCCTCAGACAAACGTCAGCATTGGCGATCTGGCGGTCACCGTCAAATACTCGGACGGTGTCGAGATACAGGTCCTGCCTGCGATACGTACCAATTCCGGCGTGAGGATCGGTGATCCGGATACAAACCAGTGGAGTAACGTGCTACATCCTGAGAGATTCGCCAGGAAGCTGACAGAGGTCAACCAAGCAAATAACGGACGGGTCATACCAACTGTAAAACTGGCGAAGGGCTTGGCATCCCGCATAATTAGCAGTGATCGGGACAAGATCTCCGGATACCACCTCGAATCTCTTGCCGTCGATGCCTTCAAGAACTACAACGGTCCGAACGACTTAAGAAGCATGTTCCGCCACTTCGTCGATTTTTCGTCGCGAGCCGTTGAAGGGCCAATCTCCGACTCCACAGGACAGTCTAGGCATGTGGACGGATACATGGGGCCAGAAGGCAGTATGCGGCGTCGAAGGGCATCACAGTCGTTTAGGACGATGCTGCGGCATTTTGACGCCTGTAATTCCCGACAAGACTTCGACAACCTGTTCGCCCCGTAAGAGAAGGTTACTGCGCCAAGTGAAAGGGAAATATGTGCTGCTGTCAGGAACGGCTAGTAGCACGTGTCCGGCGCAACAATTGGACCTAGCCATTCGCTTCGTGCAGTTGTTCGTGGCAGACGTGCTGAAGGCTGGAGGTGGGATGGTGGTTTTGCTCGGTGATGAAAGCCCTCCAACGGCCGACGACGGCAGGCCGCGTGTCTTCGATTGGACAGTTCTGCGGGCTATTGAAGAACACGTCGCAGTTACAACCCAGGCTCCAAGAATCTACGCTCGGGTCGTTATGTCAGCTCATGCCTGGCTATCCAAACTAAATGATGAGAACCGCCAAACTCTCACTAAGTTGCAGCAGCGCGGGGCAGTGGACGTAGAGCGCATCAGGCGAGAAGAGTTCACCGGTGGCACGTATCGCGGAATCGAATGCGAATTGGCCGACGGCATGATTGCCTTGGGCGGCGGAAAGGGTACGTACTTGGTCGGGAGGCAGATGATTGATGCCGGCAAGCCGGTGCTGCCCCTCGACTTAGAGGTTGGAGCATATTCTGAAGATGGGGAGGGAGCCCTGTTGCTTCATAGGGAAATGCTGTCGCGTCCCAGTGAATTTCTTCCCGCGGGGCACACTCAAACGGCAAACAAAATCGAAGCGATGTCGTTGCGCATCGGAGGCCACGACGCGGCTGACGTAGTGCAGAGGGTTGTCGAAGTATTGAGCCTTGAATTTGACGGCAGCTTGTCCGGCAGAAGCCGCAGCGTGAAGCGCTATTGGAGCTATATCAAGATTGTAGGCGGTAAATTCCTCACCGCGATTGGCTTGCTGAGGGCTATAGAGTTTCTAAGGCATTTGCTGTTTTGAGGCTGAATCCCCGAAATCTTGTCGTGTCGTGACCCGCGAGAACCGGTCGCAGCAGGAAGCTTGGAGACTGGGGCGCTGTAAACGGCGGAGTAAGAATGTACCGGCGAGGCGGGGGGAGCGCTGAGTTAGGGCGCTTGAAAAGTGGACCACCCGCGGTCTTCCATCATGTTCCGAGGAACTTGCTGGAAGGTATGGAGGATGTACAAGGTGGAGTTGTACGGGCGGGTGCGCCGGGCCTGCATGGTGGAGGGGATGAGCACGCGCGAGGCGGCGCGTGTGTACGGGCTGCACCGGGACACGGTGCGGAAGATGCTGAAGCACTCGGTGCCTCCCGGGTACCGTCGGCAGTCGCCGCCGCGCCGACCGAAGCTGGACCCGTACCGCGGGGTGATCGACCGGATCCTGGAGCAGGACGGTAGTCTTCCGAAGAAGCAGCGGCACACAGCCAAGCGCATCTACGACCGTCTGCGGACGGAGTACGGCTTCGGGGGCAAGCACACGATAGTCAAGGACTACGTGCGCGAGCATCGCCTGCGGACGCGGGAGATGTACGTGCCGCTGACGCATCCTGCTGGCCACGCCCAGTGCGACTTCGGCCAGGCGCGTGCGGTAATCGGGGGAGTGGAGCAGGCCATCCACTACTTCGCGCTGGACATGGCCCACAGCGACGGTTGCTTCATCAAGGCCTACCCGGCGGAGACTACCGAGGCGTTCTGCGACGGGCACGTTGCGGCGTTTTCGTTTCTGGGCGGGGTGCCGCGGAGCATCCTGTACGACAACACCAGGCTGGCTGTGGCCAAGATCATGGGAGACGGTCGGCGGCGGCGGACGCGGGTGTTTGGCGAGCTAGTGTCGCACTACCTGTTCGAGGATCGCTTCGGGCGTCCCGGCAAGGGCAACGACAAGGGCAAGGTGGAGGGGCTGGTGGGCTATGCGCGACGCAACTTCCTGGTGCCGGCGCCGTCGTTTGCGAGCTTCGATGCGCTCAACGCCCACCTGGAGGAGCGCTGCCTGGAGCGGTTGGGGCGCGGCTGCGGGGCTGCGACGAGACGATAGGCGAGCGTATGGAGCCGTGACCTGGAGGCGCTGCTACCGCTTCCGGATGCGCCGTACGACGCCAGCGACAAACGCCTCAGCCGTGTCAGCTCGCTGTCGCTGGTGCGCTACCGGAGCAACGACTACTCGGTGCCGGTGGCCTACGGACACAGGGACGTGGTGGTGCGCGGCTACGTGAGCGAGGTGGTGATCAGTTGCGGGTCGGAGGTCATCGCCCGTCACCCGCGCTCATACCGGCGAGACGACTTCGTGTTCGATCCCGTCCACTACCTGCCCTTGCTGGAGCGTAAGACGGGCGCCCTGGACCAGGCCGCGCCGCTGGCCGGCTGGAAGCTGCCGGAGGAGTTCGGTCGGTTGCGTCGGCTGATGGAGTCGAGGATGGGCAGACGCGGCAAGCGGGAGTTCGTGCAGGTCCTGAGGCTGATGGAGAACTTCCGCAAGGAAGAGGTGTACGAGGGTGTGCGCGATGCCCTCAGGCTCGGCGCCATCAGCTTCGATGCCGTCAAACACTTGGTGCTGTGCAGGCTGGAGGGCCGGCCGCCGCGGCTCGACCTCGAGCTGTACCCCTACCTGCCCAGGGTTACCGTGGCCAGGACGTCCGCCAGGGACTACATGACGCTCGTGGTCGGCGGCAGGTCATGAGCGATAAGGCCAGCGTGCTCTTGGAGCACCATCTCAAGGAACTGCGGCTGCCTACGTTCCTGAGCGAGTACGGCAAGCTGGCCGGCCGCTGTGCCGCCGAGGGTGTCGACCATCCCGGCTACCTGCTGAGGCTTGCTGAGCTTGAACTCATAGACCGCCATCACCGCAAGGTGGACCGCAGGATAAGGGCTGCACGCTTCCCGGCCACGAAGAGCCTGGACAGCTTCGACTTCCTCGCCATCCCCTCGGTGAACAAGCAGCTCGTCATGCAGTTGGCCCGCTGCGAGTACGTCGACCGGCGCGAGAACGTGATCGCCATGGGTAACAGCGGGACCGGCAAGACACATGCCGCCCTCGGTCTCGGCCTTGCCGCCTGCCAGCGGGGGCTGTCGGTCGGCTTCACCACCGCCGCCGCGCTCGTCCACGAGCTGATCGAGGCCAGCGACGACAGACGCCTGCTCAATCTCCAAAAGAAGCTCGCCCGCCTAAAGCTCCTCATCATCGACGAGCTCGGCTTCGTCCCGCTGTCCAAGACCGGCGCGGAGCTGCTGTTCGAGGTCTTCAGCCAGCGCTACGAGCGAGGCTCGATCCTCGTCACCACCAACCTGCCCTTCGACGAGTGGACAGAGGTCCTCGGCTCCGAGCGGCTCACCGGCGCTCTCCTGGACCGCCTGACCCACCACGTACACATCCTCGAAATGAACGGCCAGAGCTACCGCCTAAAACAGAGCCGGCAGGCCACGACACTGCGGTCCGCCGGCAGCCCTGCCGACTCCTAGCTCACTCCTCGCCCACACCCAACACCACTTCCCACCGTTGCCGTCATGGACCCCATGACCCGGTTCTCTACGGGTGGCATTTTCCCTGCACAGCTATGCCAGGGTGGTACATTCTTACTCCGCCATGTGGCCTGTTTTCTCGCCGCCCTTGACACTGGTGATACTTCCAGCGCAAACGCAGCTACGTCGGAGCCTGCCAATGAGTGATTTGCAAGGCAAATTCGGGCAAGCGCCGCTCCTAGCAAGAGCACGCATGGACCGTTGACCGGCACTAAGCAGACATAGGGTGGTATTCCGACTGCATCTCATCGCTTCGTGAAGCCTACGCCAATCACGCGTCGAAGAATGTCGCCGAGTGCCACCTCGCAGATCCCTCCCGAACGGAGTTCCGAGGTCTGGAGCGAGCGGGCCGCTCTGCGCTGCTTATGCGCCGTGACATCTCTTGAATTTGAGACCGCTTCCACAAAAGCAGCGTTCATTTCTGCCAATCTTCCTTCTTCTGCCCTTCACAAACGTTCCAGGCGAAAGAATGCCTTGCGCTAAGAGAGCTTCCAGTTCTGGATCTCGACGCCACGGCTCTTTGCTGTACCACACCATGTCCACTATCCGGTCGCTATTGGCAAACGAACCGAGCCCTAACCACTCATCTGCGCGACTCTCGTATTTGCGCGCAATTGCATGTGCTTGCAGCCGCGCCCAAACATCGGTGGCTGTCGACGGATAGCAAACAAACGTAACCCCCTTATCCCCAGTCATCATAGGGAGTGATGCATCGTGTATTCGACCATCACGACGAGTCTTCCACTTCGTCGCTGAAATGAAGTCAAACAGTTCGTCTGCTCCGGGGCCTGCCAAGTCGAATAGGAAGAACAGCGCATCTGTTCGTTCCGCAGCCGGGGAAGACTTTACATCAGCGACTAGTCGCTCAAACTGGTCGTTCCTCCATTGATGATGGAGTCGATCGGGAACACCTGCTATCGGATAGTGCCCGGTTGCTATTGGGTAATGCACGTCGATCAGCTGGGCGTAGCCCGAAGCTATGAACATCCCACTAACCTTTGCATTTGGATAGAGCTTGTGGCGCAGGTGAAAGCCCAGCATTGCGATCTCCGAGTCCGAGTGAAAATGGGATGCATGAAGCGACCGCTGACGCAGGTAGTACAGCAAGTCGAATGGGTCGTCTAGGTAGAAGCAAAGGACCTGCAAGTCAAACATGCTCAACGCAATTGGGTACGGATCTTGAGGCTGCTTCTGAAGATAAATATCGACTTGGTCCGTGACGGCTGGGTAGTAGTCGCCCGTCAGGCAGAGGATGTAGGCGTCGTCGATCTTGTGATTGACGAGGGCAGGTTGTCCACGGTCGTCTATGAACGCATGGTCCCCATCAAGTAACGCTGAACTGCTGATAACCCCTTGGTCGTACGCCTGCTGAATTGCGTCGCGAAAATCGCGTCGAACGCTGTTCTCATCGCCTCTGCGCGATAGTTCCGTCATCTTCTTGGACTTCGCTTGCACAACGATGGCCTTGTTTCCTGCGAACGCCAGAACATCGATGTCGGTCACGCGTTGTCCGCTCCGGCTCACGGTTAATCCACGGAATACCGCCTGATCTCCGAATACGCGCGACAGCATGTCGTATGCAAGCTCTTCGGTGGCGTCTCCCCGGTTTTTGAGGCCCTCGTCCTTATAACGTGGGTTCTGCAGCATCCAGTAGAAGGGACTCTCATAGATTGAGCAGGGAAGGCTTTGGTAGATCGGCAGAAAGTATCTGTCTGGCGAGAGCCGTATTAGAGGGTGTGATAGAGCTTGATTGTATGCCCCTAGACTGTCGAGGCCTGAGTTGACGCAGCCGGGCGTGAGGGCGAAGTGCTCAATCAAGGCGTTGAACGACCCACGGTCAGCTCCTGGGAGATCGTCAGGGGTAAGGCACAGAATCGAAAGAGCTCTGCGGCACGCCTCTTCGAACGTCGCTGGTACTCGGCGGTCGACCATGCGGCTATTGAGCTGGTCCTTCAGCTGTCTAGCAATCTCGATAATAGAGTCCAAGCTCGTGCCTAAGTACTGCTCAATCCAGGCACTGTCTCGGACGTATCTCTTGGCCGCGAGGTCGAGGTATTGAAAGTCGTAAGCGCCAGAACCGGAATAGAACGCTGTCTCGACGGCATGGTCACCGCTTGCGCGGAACCGTTGTATCTCTTGGCTGACATCCGCAGTCAGGTCGCTGTTATTCCCCTCGAAGTCCGAAAAGCTCGAACGCTCCGGCGAGTACGATTCGTGGAGTTCATTCAATAGCCGCCGCGCAGCTTTGCGCTGATATTGAACCGATTCTTCGGTTTCTGGGAGATTCAGACGGATAGGCTGCTTGACCATAAGTCCCAATAGAAAGGAGAGTTCCTCCTTGTTGGGACGTTCGTACCAGTCGACATCTGCAACCGCGTCTGGTGGAATCCAGAGGCTTTCAAAGACTAGAAAGCAGAACGTATATATGAACCCATCCTGCTCCGTTAAATCTTCTAGGGCGCACACAATGTCTCGCCTAGCGCACTCGCGCGACTTCGTGCTGGGCTTCACTCTGGGCTTGCTTCGGAGCGTGTCCTGGTGGTCTCGATGGCTGGGATCGTGAAATCTAGTTTACGAGGGTGTAGGTTGACCTTACTCGTACCAGGGATAGCACTACTCGCTAATCGGGTCCCGGGTGCGGCCGGATGGATTCGGAAACCAGGATGGTCGAAGGGAAGGGCGGACTACAGTGCAAGGAGCTGTGTGCTCTGTCAGCCTAGCAACGACTCGGATGGGCGAGCGCGTCTGTACGACGCAATCGTAACCGCGCCCCTGCCGCTCAATTCGCATTTTCGATGGAGCCTGGGCTCGCCAAAAGCGCTGTGTCGATCGGACTCGCTCAACGAAACAGCCGGAAGAATGTGCTTGGTCAGATGAGAATCTGAACTCGTCCTCCGCTCTACGACGGGGGAATTGGACATCAGCATTTCACTGACACGGCCAGAGAATCCAAGAGCCTCTGCCTGACTGTCAGCGACGACGAGTTGTTCAGCAGGCCCTGCTCCTCGCGGGAGAGAGACTCTCGCCCAGGCTTCTTGTACGATGCTTTCCGCAGCGAGGGGCGTGAATCGTTGGGTGCGAGGAGGTTGAATGGCCAGCCCTTCAGAGGTCGAGGCTCAGGTCCGCTTTGCTCTTTCCCAGTTGCCCGTTCGCAATGCCCATCACGAGTTCGAGCACATTTGCCGACACCTGACGCAACAGTTCATCTGCTCGAACGTCTTGCCTGCTACCGGCCCGGTGTCGGCGGGAGGCGATCAAGGTCGTGACTTTGAAACATTCCGCACCTATTTGCGCGAAGAGCTCGGTCCGCACGGGGCGTTCCTCGGATTGGTCAGTGAAGGAACGATCGCCTTCATTTGCACTACCCAAGCCGACGGTCTGCTCGCGAAGCTCAGGCTGGACATCAAGAAGGTCTGCGCTTCCGTACACCCCGTTCACGAGATTCGCGCGTTCACGCTTGAGTCGGTTCCGGTGGGAAGTCGACACAAGCTGGAGACCGAGACTCAATCGTCGTACGAAGTCCGTCTCGAATTCCACGATGCGGAATCCATCGCCAATCTTCTGGCGCGCCCCGACGGGTTCTGGATTGCAGAGCGATTCCTTTCACTTCCGGCCGAAATTCGGCCAGAGGCAGCCGCCGACGATGGGGAGCTTGCAGCCGAGTATGTAGAACGGAGGCGCAGATGGCGTGAGAGAAGCCTTCCAAGTCCCACTCTCGGCGACTTTGTCGACTTGAAGACCGGTCTTCGAAAGGCAGTCTTTCACCAGACGGCGCGTGCTGACCTCCCCTTTTGGCTCGGACTTGTACGGCAACTCTTGACAATCCCAGAACTGCCCACTCACATCCAACAGCGCGCGCGATACGAACTGGTGGTAACCACGTTACGCGGTACAGACGACTTCCGACCAGTCGACGATGTAGCACGTGAGTACCTCGACAAATCGCTGAACGAGAGCGAGCCCGCCCGTCTGGACGATGCAGCCACGCTCCTCATGTATGCAAACGGCGCACTTCAAGCAGGAATCTCTTCGCTCACGCCCCCTGAACTCAGCGATTGGAACGGTCGTCTGACGAGCCGGATACAGGCTCTCATTACCCATGAGACGCCGCATCGTCGAGCAAGTCTCCTCTATACCTTCGGGTTTCTTGGTCTGCATCCTGCACTGGCGGAAGCCGACTTTCGGAACTGGAGTCACGAAGCGCATGTGCTGGAACACCGCGATCAAGGTGGCGATCCGTCTGTTTTGTCTGATGTTGCATTACCGGTCGATGTCGTATTTACCGACGTGTCTCGGGCGCTCTCAGCGTGGACGGAATTGATGGAAAACCTCGAAGAAACGCCGCTCTTCCCCATTCAGAGCTTGGCAGGTCTTCTTCAGATGCTCGTCCCGCTTTGGAGCAGTCACGCTCAGTGGCGAGAGTTGCTTGATTTGGTCGATGAGGCCGTAGGTCAGCGATCAGGGAAGAACGCTCTAGCAGCTCGCGCACGGGACCGGTCGATGAAGTTACTTCGGGCTGGACGTCGCATCGATGCATTGGAGGAACTCCACCGGGCGAAGATCGACTGGTGGTCGGGAGAAACTGTTCGTGGATCGCTGCTCGCGATGATGAGCATCGCGAGCCTCTACCTTGAGCTAGGCCTCCCTCAGGCGTCGAAGTCCTATGCTCTGGCAGTTGCGTACATCGCTGCATCAAGAGCCGACGAAGAGCTTATGGACTTGGTTCCTGCCGGTCTTCTCATGGCAGCCAGTGGCGACTTCGCGGCGGGTGCCTGGTGCAGTGCAACGGAGCTGTATGAGCTAGGTCTGGCGGCGCAGCACGAGTTTGTCGAGGACGGCATCGATTCCGAGAAACACAGAGAAGTTAAAGACGCCCTCATTAAGCTAGCCCACGTCAGCGCATGTGCCAGGATTGTCGATTCTGACTTAGCTGCGTTGATCGGCTCAACGACGGCTCGAATCGGCGTGGCAGAGATCATCGAAGACTTAATCGATGTGCTGAGTGCGGAGGACCAAGACTTCTGGGAGTCTCTTGGCGACACCGGACTTGTCGTGCGACCATTCGCAGATCTCGGTGAGTTACGGTACATTCGCTTTTCCGCTTTGGGCACGGATTGGACTCTGGTCGCGGCCAACGACGTTGACTCCGTACGTGTGGCCGAGCGATTCGCCGCCGCCGCCCAAGTGATGCTTGCGGCACTTGTCCGAGACGACCTGTGCTTACTTCAAACTCAAATCAACGTACGCATTGAGAGCAGGCGGCGACCCTGGACGGGTGCTGCGGAGCAGATTGAGTGGCTTCCAAGCAACGACGACCGAGAGTGGGTGGTCCGACTCGAACCTATCAGCAGCTATGACGACCTGCCCCCGGATGAGATCGACATTGAACTATTGACGATGCTCACGACGATCCTCCGCGAAGCCTCGCTTCTTCCGGAAGCCGACTTTTCGGCGAGGCTGGAGCGAGCCTTTGAGAGTGGATTGAGGCACAAGCTCTCACCGGGACGGCCACACGACCAGCTCGCTGCCGCGTTCGCGGCGGACACAGAGGCAGAGATTCGGGGACGCCAATTCAGCACCCCATGGGACTGCCGTGAAGGGTCATCTAAGGCGCACCAAGAACTTAGTTGGCAGGATGGACTAGGCCCTACATATTCGCGAGACAGGGCCAAGGAACTGCTCCACACGCGCTACCTGAATCTTGCCAAGAGCCTTCGACTCACAGTCGTGATGCTCGGATCCTCAGAGCATTTTCGGCCCACCACGGATTCACTCCGCTCGAAGGGTTGGCTTGACTGGCACATCTTGACTGCCATCTTCAACATCGCAATGAATTACCGATTTCCAGAAGACGGCTTCAATCCGCCCTCAAAGGCAACCCAGAGCGAGATGATCCAAGCGGGGTTCCGCGCAGAGAGTGCGACCGCCGAGCCGGTTCCCATTGGCGTATTCACGCCCGATGCAATGAACCGCCATAGGCAACTCGCCATGATGGCGCTACTGAACCACTGGGGATTGGAGTGCCAACAGAACACTCCGGATATGCCCGCGATCGAACGACTATTGGCAGCGCGGTACGGATACTGGGATGACGACGTCCCGCACGACGCCCCCTTCCCTGACTCTCCGAGGAGCGGAAGTGATGGCGGACTTGTGGTGATCGAAGACGTGCTACCACCACAGAATCAGGCCTGAATAGGCGCGCCTATTGGTGTCGCCTAAACTACGCTCTTGGCTGGGACCTTGGCGTTCGCCCGTTTCGGTGACTGTCCCCGCGACTCGCTTGGACACGCCGTCTAGTGGGGTTGCCTCGCTAGCGGCATAAAGCACAAGGGCTCGCGGTTTTGTTCAGTTTGGGGAGCAGATTTGACACGTTCGGGTGTAAACGGCGGAGTAAGAATGTACCGGCGAGGCGGGGGAAGCGCTGAGTTAGGGCGCTTGAAAAGCGGACCACCCGCAGACTTCCAGCATGTTCTGAGAAACATGCTGGAAGGTATGGAGGATGTACAAGATGGAACTATACGCGCGGGTACGCCGGGCGTGCATGGTGGAGGGGATGAGCACGCGCGAGGCGGCGCGTGTGTACAGGCTGCACCGGGACACGGTGCGGAAGATGCTGAAGCACTCGGTGCCTCCCGGGTACCGTCGGCAGTCGCCGCCGCGCCGACCGAAGCTGGACCCGTACCGCGGGGTGATCGACCGGATCCTGGAGCAGGACCGGGGTCATGGCAAAAAGCAACGCCACACCGCCAAGCGCATCTATGAGCGTCTGAGGACGGAGGACGGGTTCGGCGGCAAGCACACGATAGTCAAGGACTACGTGCGCGAGCATCGCCGCCGGACGCGGGAGATGTACGTGCCGCTGACGCATCCTCCCGGCCACGCGCCGTGCGACTTCGGCCAGGCGCGTGCCGAAATCGGCGGTGTGGAGCAGGCCATCCACTACCTCGTGCTGGTCCTTGCGGACAGCGACGGCTGCTTCGTAAAGGCCCAACCGGCAACAGTAATTGACGCGGTACGACATGATTACCCGAGAGTTCCAGGCGATCCCGTTCGCTGTGCTCGTTCGCAACACCTTTCAGGCGGTCACGATTGAGCCATTGTCCGTCCGGCTTTAGGTAGGATCAGATTATGAAGGTGTTCGTTAGTTCGGTCATAGGCGGTTTCGAGACGTTCCGGGAGGCGGCTTCTGACGCGGTAAGAAGCCTTGGTTACGAGGTGATTCGCGCAGAAGATTTCGGTGCCTCTCCAACTTCGCCGCAAGTGGTCTGTCTTGCCTCTGTCCGCGAAGCCGACCTCGTGGTACTGCTGCTCGGTGCCAGATACGGAGCGAAGCAAGCGTCCGGGTTGTCGGCGACGCATGAGGAGTACAACGAAGCACGCACACGCCGGCGGGTGATTGCGTTCGTGCAAGGTGATGTGGAGTTTGAGGCTGAACAAGCGGACTTTGTCCAGGAAGTGCGCGAGTGGGAGACCGGGACCTTAACAGCTGGGTTCGCCACAGAGAGCGAACTTAGGGACGCCGTGACGCGGGAAATACACCGGCACATCGTTTCCGCCTCGACTCAGCCAATCGACCATAATGAGTTGCTTGTCTGTGCACGGGAGTCCATCGGAGACGCGAGCAATCGCTGGACAGATCCCCAGCTCGTCCTGAGCATGGCGGCGGGGCCGCGTCAAGAGGTTCTGCGGCCGAGCGAGCTCGAAGACACGTCGTTCGCTCGGGATCTGCAGCGGCAGGCTCTATTCGGCCCGGCTCCTCTATTCGATGTCGAAGCCGGAATTCAAACGGATCTGCGTGATGACTGGCTTGTGCTCTCGCAGGAATCGTCATCTATCCAGATCAACTCAGCAGGCGACATTGTGATCCGCCGCCCGGCCCTCAGAGTTGATACGGATTATCGCTCATTGCCTGCGCTGATTGAGGAGGAAATCGAGGAACGGCTGGCTAGGGCACTCCATTTCGACTCTGCCACGTTGGAGCGCATAGACCCAGTTCGCCGCCTCTCATATATCGGGATCATTGCGGTGCTCGTCAACGGCTCTTATCACGCATGGCGCACACGCGCGGAGCATGCCAGCAGTCCCAACTCCATGAACATTGGGGGGACTCGAAGGAGCCAAGTAGTGGTTCAGTTGACGCCAAGTGTCCGTCATCGTGCTGAAATCGGTCAACACGCAGATGACCTGGCTCATGATCTCATGGTGCTGCTGCGGCGCGAGTTCAGGCGATGACGCATGGGAAGATCCACTAAGTGAGGCTGAACTTGTCGAAATGGCCGAAGTATTGGCATAGAGCCGGTTACATCATCAACCTTGAACCGAAGTCCAGCCACCACGTCGCGAGTCTCACGCACTCGATCTCCATGCCAACCACCAACCTGCCTGCGAAAGCTGGTCCAAGATGATTGTTTGGAACTGGCCCGAAGGAAGGGGTAGATGGCAAGGCGGAAGCATACGCTGGAGCACATGATCAAGAAGCTCCGGCAGGCCGAGGAGGCGTCGGTCGAACCCTCCTGCCTCTATCAACTCATAGGGATTAGTTGTCACTAGCGGCGTTGCCACGCTTGTCAGCTGTCCCCAACTCGGTCGGGCAAGCGCAGAATCAATCAAACACTCAGTCCCTGCCAGCAGTTTGAGATCGCATATAAAGGTGCGATAATGAGTCCATGACCAGCCGCGAGTTCATCAGGCGAGCCAGGGCCTATGCTCGTAGGACGGGACAGGCATTCCGTTTCGACCCTACTCACGGCAAGGGCAGTCACGGCAGGCTGTACGTGGGCGCCCGATTCACCACCGTAAAACGTGGCGAGTTGTCCAAGGGGATGCTGGCCGCGATGCTGCGTCAGTTGAACATAGATCGGAGGGAGTTCTGAGCCATGATCTACGCATATCCATGCCAGCTGACCTCCGATGAAGACGGAAGCCTGGTGGTCATGTTCCCCGACGTGCCAGAGGCTATTACCGGCGGGAGAGATCGTTCCGAGGCTCTGGCAATGGCAGAGGACGCGTTGGCCACGGCGCTGGCCGGATACGTCCACGAGAAGTGGGACATCCCGCCTCCGAGTGAGGCAGGCGTCGGGCAGGTGTCGGTGCCAGTGCCGACCGTCGTCGCCGCGAAACTCGCGTTGTATTCGGCTATGAGGGCACAGCGCATCACGAAGGTGGAGCTTGCCGACAGGTTGGGAGTGAGCGAGTCAGCGGTGCGCAAGCTGACCAACCCAGACCACCGCTCTCACATCAGTCAGGTTCAGAAGGCGCTCCGGGCAGTGGGACGCAGCCTGAAGGTCGAGGTGACCGCCGCCTGAATGAATCGACGCATCGCTTCGCACAGGCACGCGCGATAGTGCGAGAAGCGACCGGGGCATTGTGTCGTACGTAGGGGGCCGACCGAAGAACACCGCTGCGCACGGTGTGTCTGGTCGGTAGTTGGCCTGCCACTGAACTCAACCGAAGGTTGACGGCACGGGCCGCATCGGTCCTCAGTGCACACCGGTTCCCGGGTTAGCCTGGACGGACGACCAAGCGCGTCGGCGCTTCGCACCTTCCCAGCATCTCTTCGAGCGCCTGCGCCTCGGCTGAGGTCACGCTCAGGCCCCACGCCTGCTTGATCCTGATCCAGTCCCGCGCGTATTCGCACCAGTAAGATTCGTCGGCCGGTCGCCATTCTTCCGGGCCTCTCGCCCCCTTGGACCCGTTTGCGCTCGCCGTCACAGCAATCAGGTGGTCGGCGTCGTCCAGGCTGTTGTAGTAGGCCCGCTTGCGCTCCGCGGGCCACGCCCGTCCGCCGGACCTGTGCGCGTTTGCCAGCGGCACGAGGTGGTCGATGTCCAGAGTGCCGGACTCGTGGACCGTCGTTCCAGTGAACGCTCCAAACCACTCGCCGGATGCGACTCTGCATTGCCGGTCGCTCCTGTAGGTCACCGGTACCAGGCTCTCTGCTATCAGAACTTCCTGTCGCGTGTCCTGGCAGTCGCCGTCGGCATCGCTCCAGCGTCCCCACTCGTCGCGATCATAGGACGGCAGGCCTGCCGGGACCTCGGCTCTGGTGACCGTCAGTTCGACAGCCTCCGGGGCTGGTGGCACGTCGCCGCCTATTGCCCAGGCGAAGACGGAGCGCACGTCATTGCGGTGGTCGTTCTGACATGCGGCTTCGGCCTGATCGCCGAACGTGTTTTGATAGATGCCGACGTTGTGGGAGTTACCGAGGTGCTCTTCGACGATGTCGTTCAGATCGACGCATGTTATCGGCCACTGGTCGGTGCTGTGGTCCTCGTGGGCAGCCGCAGTCCCAGCCACAGTCGATAGGATCCCGGCGATCACGATCGCGGCGATGAGTCGTCTGTAGTGAGGAGGACGCATCACCCGGACCTCCGATATGTGAAAGCCATCACTGTGAGGAAGCGTGCCGTATGGCCTCTTTGCTTTCTGCGGTAAACCCACTCACCAGCGCTGCCGTGCACGCGCTTTGACGCGCGCTGTCTCACCACGAACATTGATTCAGTCCAAATCGGCATCCCAAGCGGTACCCCGCTCCTCCTGGCAGAATGGACGATCCGGTCTGGCCGATCAAGAAAGGGCTCGAACATGCCGCTGGCGGTTCTATCATGGCTCGACTATTCCGAGGCTGATCAGCGTCGGGCCCGCGAGATTGTCGCGATGTTCTCGCAGCGCGAGAGTCGGGACGAACTGGGACTAGGCCAGATTCGGGACGGTCTGAGCGACACGCTCTTTCCCGGGACGTCTGTGTTGCTCACCCGTGCCCGCTACTTTCTGTTCATACCCTGGCTGTTTCGCGAGGGAGCGCGTAACGGATACCGTGGCCCTCAGTTCGCTTCCTGGGTCCAAGTGCGGGAACGGCGTCTGATCGGCGCGCTCAGCAGCGGCGGTGACCTCAGAGGCTTGATCGGCCGCTACGCGGGCTCTGCGGTCCAAAACCTTCCCTCAGGCATCTATTGGAACAGCCTGCACCGCTTCGGCATATTGAGGCAACAGGGAACGGTGGCACAGATCGTGGATTTCCGTCAGATCTCGCGCCCGCTGAACGACGCAACCGAGTTCCTCGAACACTCCGATTCAGTCTGGTCTCCCTCGATTCCCGCAGCCCCAGAGGACTTCTTCAGCTTCACTAATTGCGATTTTGACCTTACGGCCGAGGAGGCATCGTGGCTTGCCGAGCGAATTGTCGAAGCTGTACCTGACACGATGCTCCAATTGCTGGTCACTAGGGGGAAGCGCCCCGCTGCCAGCGCCATGTACGTGTGGGAGGATCCCGAGGCCGATGCGGCGACGGGGCGAGTTCGCGACGCTTTAGAAGAGGCTCGCCGCTTCGCGGTCGCAATGCACGGGGCGGCGTTGCTCTACAACGTGCTCCTTGCCGAACGCGCCGAGGAACTCAGTCTCGCCGAGCATGAGGGGCACCGTGACAACTTCGCAGCCCGGCTTGACAATTGGAACCGCGAGGTCGAGGCGAGCGACATTGGACGCTGGAATCTGGACCAGCTGTGGACGCTGGTCACTGATCAGGGACGGCCGGTTGCAACTCCTACGCGGGCCTTTGTAACTGACTGGGTCGACCTGATCCGGAGACGGATCAGCAGTGGGCTCGCGGACAATTGCAATGCTCGGGCGCTGGTTCGGAATCGGGAACTCCATCAAAAGCGAAGTCAGGCACGACTCCGCAACGAAAGGCTCATGCGGCAGTGGGGAGGCGCATCCGGATCCGGCCGTTTCAATTTCCGTTGGCCGGTCGTGGCGGGACTTCTCGCCGACATTGTCGATGGGCGACAGGATCGCCGTGCTCGCCCCTGATAACCGTGCCCTCCTGCTGGATGCACTTAGACCTCCCCCGGACCACTCCCTGGATCATGCCGTCGCGACGACGTTCACCCTTGATCTCGAGACAGCCCTTATGGTCCCGCTTGCCTTCGCGGGCTTCCAATTCGATGAGCAGCCGGACCCGATTGAAGTGATGCAGTCACTGCGCGGGATGAGCGAACAGTTCGATTTGTTCTGCCAGGCGGGCGCCATCAACGCTGGCAAGTGGCCGTCCGACCTGGTGGCACTGCTCGAGAAGGTCATCCACGGGGTGAAGCGCCCAAGGCCGCGCCACATCTTTCATCCGAAGGTCTGGGTGCTTCGATTCATCGATCGATCCGGTGAGACCTCCTTCCGACTGCTCGTGCTATCCCGGAACCTTACAGCCGATCGTAGCTGGGATACGATACTCAGGCTTGACGGGCGTTTGGAGAAACGGCCGATTCCGAGCAATGCGCCTCTTACACGGTTCATTGCCGCACTGCCCGCGTTGACCGTTACCCAGTTGCCTCCAGCCCGACGCGCCAAGCTAGCAGCTCTCGCACGGGACCTGAATCGGGTTAACTGGGACCGGCCGGATGGCGTTCGCGAGGCTCGATTCCACCCTATCGGACTTCCAGCTTCGCGCCCATTTCCGGTCGAAGAGTGCTTCAGTGGTTACCGAAAGTTGGCTATTTCACCATTCGTCCGCGATGGGGCGATTCGGCGTCTCCTCCGCCCGAAGGCCGGTCAGAGGACAGTACTGGTCTCGCGCGGTGAGGAACTTGCCACGCTTCGGCCGGATTCGCTCAATCACGTGGATGTGTACGAGCTCGACCCCACCGCGAGCCTTTCTGCCGATGTCGTTGAGGAGACCACGAGTCAGGCTTACTTAACGCATCTGCACGCGAAGGTCTTCGCGGTCGAGCGGGCCAGACTCGCGCATCTCTTCGTCGGCTCAGCAAACGCTACAGACGCGGGGTTCAACGGCGGGAACATCGAGTTTCTCTGCGAGCTCATTGGCCCGGTCGCACGGATCGGGGTCGATGCACTTGTCGGCGAAGGCGCCCCATTCCGCACCATGCTGACGCCATATGTTGCCGCCGAGAGGCCGGCAATCGATGAGTCGAGCACCGCCGGCCGACTTCTTGCGGACCTGCTCCTTGACATCGCCGGAGGAGTCCCCTTCCGCACTACTGTTACTAAACAGACAAGGCGGATGGGTATCCCGCGTAAGGTCGAAGAAGGCACTGCCGGACTTTCCCGGAGGAGCGAGCGTGACCATCGCTCCGCACAATCGGCCGGCAGAGACCACCCGGTTAAGTCCAGTCGAACCCGCCGACATTGAGTTGCTACCCAGGGAGCTCGCAGACGTCACTCCGTTTCTTCAACTCACAGCGCGCCGTGTGGTCAAGGGGAAGCCGGTTGAGCACTCCACGGTCATTTGCTCGCGACTGGACGGTGCGCCTGACGACCGTTTCCAGGAGATCATGGCCCGGCAAATCGACACGCCGGAGAAGTTCCTGCGGCTGCTAATTCTGCTCATCGGTTTTGCCTCGGGGGGTAGCAGCGATGTTGCCACATCGGTCGATCGACCAGCAGGCTGGTCGGCAGGTGTCGGACAGGGTTTCGTCGAACTGCTGGCGCGTGCCCTTTACGAGAAGCCCGAATCGATTGATCACCTCGAGTCGATCGTCGATCATCTTCGTCTCCGGCCAAACGGCCGCGCGATCCTTCCTCAGGCATGGGATGACGTGTGGCTCCCAGTGCTTGAGGCGAGGCGGGCAATGCTAAAGGAGCATTCGTGACTCAGGAAGTCAGGGCGGGTGGGCCAGCAGCACTGAAGGACTTTCAGCGAGCGACGGCTCAGCATGCATTCCGCCGAATGTACCGCGATCAAGATTCGACCCGGCGCTTCCTCGTGGCCGATGAGACAGGCCTTGGCAAGACGCATGTAGCCAGGGAGGTCATCGCCCAGACCGTCAAACACCTGCAGCAGGTCGATCATGTGACACGCATCGACATTGTCTACGTGTGTTCGAACGCGGAGATCGCCGCACAGAACATTCGCAAGCTCAACATCGCCGGCTCGACGAGCCCAAGTTTTGCTACCCGGCTGAGTCTGCTCATCACCCAGCCGCACTTGCTACGGCCGACGGAAGACTGCGACGGGAAGCCGATCACATTCGTAGCATTCACGCCGGGCACTTCCTTCCAGTTCGGATGGCAGATGGGGAGGAAGGAAGAGCGTGCTGTGCTCTACGTGCTCCTGAGCGGTCACCTGGGTCTTCGCAGGCTCCGGGCGACAGCGGCACAGCGAATCTTCCAAGGGGCTGTGACTAGCCGCCGCAGGTTCCTCAAGTTGAACATCGGCCATGTTTGCTCGAAGCACTTCGAGCCGAGCATCCGCCAAGCATTTCTCAAGGAATTCGACACGAGCGGCGAACGCGTGTCTCTCATTTCGCTGATCGATCAGGTTCAGGGCCGCCAAGCTCTGACTGAGAGTCAGAAGGCCACGGCGCGCGGGATTGTCGGAGACTTACGTCGAATGCTCGCACGAGCAGCTGTCCAGGCACTAGAGCCTGACCTCGTGATCCTCGATGAATTCCAACGCTTCAAAGATCTGCTCGACGTGAAGACCGGCGGCGAAGCGGCCGAGCTGGCGAACGACCTCTTCAGTCATCGAGACGCGCGCGTTCTGCTATTGTCGGCCACTCCATACAAGCCCTTCACGTACGCAGAAGAGGCAGCAAAGGGGACCGATCACTACTTAGACTTCCGGAAAACTCTGAAGTTCCTCGCTTCCTCCGAGGAGCCAGTGAACTCCGTGCGCGCTGATCTCGAATCTCTGCGGCGGGCAGCGCTCTCAGGCGAGCCAACAGCCGCAATCCGGGACAGAGTGCAGGCCCAACTGCGAAGATGGATCGCCCGAACCGAGCGCCCTGCGGGCAGCGGGCCCGCCACTACTGATTCTTCCACTGGCCCGACCAGTGTTCAGGCGAAGGATTTCACGGGCTTCCTCGCGCTACGACGCGTCGCGGAGGAGGTCAAGGCACCCCTAACCGTCGAGTACTGGAAGTCGGCCCCATACTTCCTCAACTTTCTCAGCGGCTACAGAGTCGGGGAAAAGGTGCGCGCCAACATGAAGATTCCTGGTGGCCGGGACCAGTTGATGCCACTGCTCCGAGGCGCACAGCGGATCGCGAAATCCGACGTGGAGCGGTTCCAGCCACTCGAGTGGGCGAACGCTCGGATGCGAACTCTGGCATCCGAGACTCTTAGTCAGGGTTGGTGGAGATTGCTCTGGATGCCCCCGTCCCTTCCGTACCATTTGCTCGGTGGCCCGTACGCTTCAGTCGAATCAACCGCGATCACCAAGCAGCTCATATTCTCCAGTTGGGTCGCCGCCCCATCGGCCATCGCCTCACTCTTGAGCTATGAAGTTCGGCGACGGATCTTCAAGCGACCCAGCTCAGCCAACCCGTCCCGTCTCGACTTTCGGATGGTGGATGGCCGTCCTGCCTCTATGTCGGCGCTCGCAATGTTCTGGCCGCAGCCGCGACTTGCATCGAGCACTGACCCGCTGGCTGCCGCGCGTGACAACCCGGATGCTCTAAACGTGGATCGTTTGCTTGAGTGGGCCCGCGGCCGCGTCGAACGATTGGTCGGCGGGGACGGTGGCAGCTCCTCCACAGCGACCGCCGCCTGGTACTGGTTCGCGCCGGTGGTGGCCGAACGGGGCAGTGCGCTTGCATCCGCGCTTCTCAGGGCGGCGCGAAGCACGCTTGTTGAGGCAATGGCGGCACCAACCTCCGAACACCATCAAGTGGACGTGCCGCGTGCACTTGATGCACATGTGAGGCAGATGCTTAGCGCTCTGGATGGCGAAACGCTGGAAGCAGAGCGGCCAGCAGACCTTCGAGAAACCATCGCACTCCTTGGCCTAGGGGCGCCGGCGAACATCGCGTGGCGAGCGCTTTGCCGGTTGCAGCGAGCGGGCGACCGCGTGACCGAGCTGGGTAGATGGCGAGCGGCAGCGATCCTAGCGTCCGGCCTGCGTAGTCTGTTCGCTCGCGCCGATGCGACCCTGCTTCTTGACAGCGTGTACGCAAGCTCGAGCAGCACAGGCGAGGACGAAGGTGCGTATTGGCGGAAAGTGGCCCGCTATTGCATCGACGGGGGACTCCAAGCAGTACTCGACGAGTACATCCACCACCTCGCCGGGGAATCTGGGGTCAGCACGACGACCGATGAGGGGCTTATCTCACTTGCCGCTACCGCACGCCGCGCTATTGTCCTCAGGGAATCGGTTTACCGCGCAACCGACATTGATCACTTAGACGGGGAGGGAATCGCTTTCCCGAGCCGGTACGCGCTGCGGTACGGCAGTACGCGCTACAGCCAGGATGAGGCCAGACTCCCCGAGGTCAGGGCAGCCTTTAACTCGCCGTTCTGGCCGTTCGTCCTAGCGACCACCTCCGTCGGTCAGGAGGGCATCGACTTCCACTGGTGGTGCCACTCGGTCGTCCACTGGAACCTGCCCGCGAACCCCGTGGACTTCGAGCAGCGTGAGGGACGCGTGGATCGTTACAAGGGCCACGCTATCCGCAAAAACGTCGCGGCGGCTCACCGTTCGGCGGCACTGGTCCCTGGGGTCACGGATCCCTGGAGCGCTGTATTCGAAGCCGCCGCGGCGGAGGATAGGCGTGGTTTGGGCGACCTAAGACCTTTCTGGATATATCCGGGCGATGCCCGCCTGCAACGACGAATCATGGCTATCCCCCTCAGCAGCGATGAAGAGCGATGGAAGCGGCTGCAGGAGTCACTGGCACTCTATCGACTGGCGTTCGGTCAGCCGAGGCAGGAGGACATGCTGGCCGCGCTACAGCGTCGTGGAATCTCCGGGCGGCCCGAGCGGATCGCTGAGATCCGGATGGACCTGCGGCCCCCCGCTCTGGAAGTGCCCCCCAAAGAGTAATGTACGTCCGCCTGGATATTCGCACCCTCGGTCCTGGCAGCGGCTTGATCACGGCTATGGATGGCTGGACCAAAACACTCGCCTAGAAACTTATCGATCCTGAACCCAACACTATGAGTTGATCGTGCTGGTGCGGGGTATAACTCGAAGCGCTTGAATACCGCCTTAGACCCAAACGCCAAAAGCGCGTCGCCCCGTAAACGGCCAGCGACGCGATTACCGGGGCCAGCGCCGTAAGACCTGCAACCGTATCCGGCCGTCTAGCACGCCGGACTACCTACCGTCGCCGCCGGCGGTCATCCTGCCTGCTGAGCCTATCCCGATGCTGGTGGGATTAACATAGCGAGTAGCACCAACCTTGGAGGCAGGTCACAGCAGTGAGACGTATGCTGTCGGCATTTGCTTTCGCGGCCCTGATAGCAGCCATGCTCATTGCTCCGGCCCGCGCGGCGCCTCATTGTCCACCCGGCCAGGAACCCAAGTTCGTCCACGGCTTCGCCCATCTCAAATCTCTAATCGGCGACGAAATGGGAGACCCAATCGAGTGCGAACATGCCAATCCTGAAAACGGAGACACCCTCCAGAACACCACAACCGGACTAGCGTTCTATCGCAAGTCCACCAATACGCCTACCTTCACCAACGGCTGGGACCATTGGGCCTGGACATCCGAGGGGCTTGTCTATTGGACGGGAAGTGCAGTTGATCCGCCCGATTCGGCAGCGCCATCAGAGCCCGTCTCGGATCCCCCGACCGATCCGCTGAAGGACGCTGGTCGAGAGGTGATCCTGTTCGCAAGCGATAGGGACACGGTCGGCACAGTTCGCTACAACGACATCTATCTCATGAACGCGGACGGGACCGGTCTCGAGCGACTAACGACCCATCCGAGAGGCGACAGTTATCCGGCGCTGTCCCCGGACGGCTCAAAGATAGCTTTTGTCAGCAGCCGCGTTTCTGCCGGAGACGTTTACACGATGAATGTCGACGGAAGCGACATCAAGCGGCTTACCAACAACGTTGCCGGCGCATACCAATTCAGAGGGTACGCCGGAGCACCAGCATGGTCTCCCGATGGGCTAAGGATTGCCTTTCACGCTGAGCGCGATATCTTCGTGATCAGGCCGGACGGAAGCAACCTGACTCGCCTGACGAGCCATCCGGCCGATGATCGTAGCCCAACGTGGTCGCCGGATGGACGCTGGATTGCCTTCGTTAGCGACCGTGACCAGAACTACGGCATCCACATCATGCCGTCAGAAGGCGAGCACGCTGGCCAGGAGCGCATAACGACCGATGTCGGCTGGGAGACTAGTCCCGCGTGGTCCCCCGACGGCGCGCGGATCGCCTTCGCCAAGCGCAAAGAGGGATTTGAAGCTTGCCACCCGACACATATATACACCATGAACGTTCACGGCGGCGACCAGCGTGCGGTGACCGGATCGGTCGATGCCCCCCCAGACTGCTCAGCATCAGCGTCTTACTTCGATTCCCCAACCTGGTCACCAGATAGTCAGCGAATCGCGTTTCAGGGGGGCGGTGGGATCTCAATTGCAAACGCCGACGGCTCGGGCATGACTCTTCTAGCTCCTAACAAAGGTCGCCCTGAACCAAGCTGGGGAGTAATCAGGGCCGACTTACGACCGAGCGCTCAACCGACGGCACCTCCACAGCCCCAAAGTGAAGGCACGATTTCGGCCGGCCTGGAGGTTCTGGCCGACCGACAGGAGCAGGTTCCGGGCCTTGCCGACGTATCGGCAACTCTACGCGGAATGCAGGACCGAATCTCATTCGCTGCGTTGCCGGAGAACGTTTTAGGCAGGTACGCGCTTGACACACGTTCGATATCCCTAAACAACGCTCTGAGCAGCGAGTCTGCCGAGGCGGTGGCGATGGTCCTGGCGCATGAAGGGCGGCACGCGCTGGATCACAACCTGGGACGAATCCCCGGCGATTCTCTGGCTTGTTTCGACTCCGAGGTCCGCGCCTTCGATATCCAGATCGCTCTATGGCAGGTGATTTGGGGTTCGCAAGGGAAGCCGGACCCGCTTCGGTCTTGGGAGCAAGCCTTCAACAACATGCTGGAGATTAAGCAAGAAAGTCCAATTACGTACGTCTACAGGCTCGTCGAGCTGTACGGCGATCAGTGCGGGACAGCCTGACCGCACACACAGCTCGCCTGGAGCACAGCCCGTCGGCCACCTTTCAAATCGCTCCGGCGATGTCCTCGATGTCGCTATCGCCCTAGTTCTCGTTGAACGTAAACGTGACCGGCGATTCCAGCGGCTTGTCGATGATGGGGTACATTCCCTTACCGTACTCGAGTCTTCGGTCCGTATACGCGAGCACGAACGGATAAGTCGAATCGCCGAAGGAGGCTTCACCGCCGAGTTCCATACACGAGATTGTGTCAAGATGAATGCGACGCGTAATACATCAATCCCTTCGTCCACATGGAACCCCCTGACGACCTCAATCTGACCGAATCCGAGCGGAGCATGTGGGGCGCCATGATGGCCGGTGTCCCTTGCGACTTCGGAGACGGAGATCCGCGTCAACTCGATTCGCCATGCGACTGGGGTCCAGAGCGGACCATCCGAGGGCACGTGCTGGCACGACTGCTTTTATTCCTCGGAGCAACCAGATCGCAAGTGATCCGGCGGATTCGAATCAGGGGTGCCCGCGTGACCGGCGGGGTCGATCTGAACGACGCCGACGTGGTCGTGGCCATGCACTTCGACCGGTGTCTCTTCGAAAACGACTTGATGCTGGGGTTAGCGCACCTTCGCTCATTGCGAATACGAACCTGCGTGCTGACCTCCATTGACGCCACAGGCTCTTCAATCCAAGGGCTGCTGACAATAGGCCAATCGAAGGTCCAGCGCTCAGTTTTTCTCGCCGACGCCACCGTCAGCCACTCGGCTAGATTCTCTGGATCAACAATTGTCGGTGATTGTGGACGAGCGCTCACCGCTGACCGTCTGAAAGTGGGCGGAAGCGTGTTCTTGCGCGACGGTTTCGACGCGACTGGTGAGGTGAGGCTGCTTGACGCACAAATCAACGGAAAGCTCGAATGTGTGCGTGGCCATTTCAAGAACCCAACGTGCCACGCCATCAACGCCGACGGCGCGGAGATCCGAGGCGGCGTGTTTCTGCAAGACGGCTTCCATGCTACCGGCGAGGTACGGCTTTTAGGAGCACGCATCGTCGGCGAATTGAACGGCTCCGGTGGACGATTCGATAACCCGTGCGGTATCGCACTCAATGCCGACCGTGCAGAGATTGGCGGCGGCGTATTCCTCGTCAAACTCCAGGGGCACACCGACGGTTTTCACGCGAGGGGTGAAGTGCGCCTACTGGGTGCACGAATTGGCGCCGCGCTGATCTGCTCTGGCGGAAAGTTCGAGAATCCCCAGAGCGTCGCACTCGGCCTCGACAACGCGGATGTCAATGGTGACATGCGGCTCGATGCAGGCTTCGACGCAACCGGCGAGGTGCGATTGCTAGGTGCCCGCATCACCGGCCAGTTGAATTGCGCCAATGGACGGTTCAAGAACCGTAGCGGCAACGCACTCGTTCTCGACGGCGGAGAGATCGGCGGCAGCGTGTTTTTTTGCAAACGCCCCGATTGCACCGACAATTTCCACGCAACCGGCGTGGTGCGACTGCCGTACGCTCGTATCGCCGGCCAGTTGAACTGCTCCGGCGGGCTTTTCGACAACTCTAAGGGCTATGCGCTCATTGCCAACAATGCGGAAATCCGAGGCGGTGTATTCCTATGCAAACTCACCGATGGGGCTGCGCGTTTCCACGCCAAGGGCGAAGTGAATCTACAGCAGGCACGAATCGTGGGCCAGTTGAGCTGCCACGGTGGGGAGTTCGACAACTCTAGAGGTGCGGCGCTGACGGCTGACGGTGCGGACATCCGCGGCGACGCGCAGTTGACCGACGGGTTCCACGCCACGGGCGAGGTGCGGTTATTGGGCGCGCGGATTAGCGATCAGTTGAATTGCTCCGACGGAACGTTCGAGAACTCTAAAGGTACAGCGCTGAACCTCCAGGAAGCCCGCGCGAACTCACTCTGGCTACGCAATCTAAGACCCCACACTGCTGGCGTGATCGATTTGGTTGAAACAGATGTTTCGCTACTCGCAGACGATCCCACAACGATCGATAGCCGAGAAATCTCCTTTCGCCTAGACGGCTTCACATACGGGCGGATTGCGCCAAACTCACCGCGTGATGTCGAGACTCGTCTGCGATGGCTGGAGCGGCAGCCGGACGGTTATCACCCTCAGCCTTTCGATCAGCTTGCGGCCGTGTTTCGGCGCAACGGTCAGGACTACGAGGCCAGGGACGTACTGATCGCCAAGCGCCGCAAGCGTCGAAGAACGCTTCTTCGTGGGTGGCCATTTGGGTGGCCACATAGGATCTGGGATTGGTTTCTGGACATATCTGTCCGTTACGGCTGGCAGCCGTGGCGGCCGCTCATATTTGGCTTGGTATTCTTCTTGGTTGTGCTTGGGCTAATCTTCACGGCGCAGCACAAGGGCCTAGTTGCCGGTCCCGCCGATGCGGCATCATCTTTTCACTTGTTCGCCTTTGCCGCCGACCTCTTCGTGTCGACCGGGGATCTTAGCGTCGACTCAGGCTGGCCGATTGATGCAACCGAGGGCGGCGCATTTGCCTGGCTGGTGATAGTGTCCCTTTGGGTGCTCAAGGTGGTGGGCTTGGGCACGGTGGCACTGGCCACAGCTGCGCAGACGGGGGTCGTGAAGCGTAGATAGGCGGGCGGGAACTCGCGCACCTAACCTGCCTCCTGAAAACTGGTCCCAGGACGAATGTTCGTAACCTCGTTGCGGAGACGAGGGGACAGAAATGGTGAGGATGAAGAAGACGCAGCCGAGGATGTGATCCTTCAGGGACTCGACACTATGTCTGCTTAGTGCATGAGCAGTCCAATGTCTTCCAGCACATGACCGCGCTGAACAAGGTCATGCTCGCGCCGCAGCGCGTGCGGCATCTACCGAAAGCCGAGGCCGAAGCGACCGCGATGCAGTTGCTCGAACGCGTCGGAATCCCGGAGCAGGCGCACAAATATCCCGCCGAGCTATCCGGCGGTCAGCAGCAGCGGGTCGCCATCGCCCGCGCGCTCGCCATGCAGCCGCAAATCATGCTGTTCGACGAGCCGACCTCGGCGCTCGACCCGGAGATGATCAAGGAAGTGCTCGACGCCATGCGCGAGCTGGCCGCCACCGGCATGACCATGCTCTGCGTAACCCACGAAGACGGGCTTCGCGCGCGAGGTCGCCGACCGCATCGTCTTCTTCGACGAGGGAATGCTCGTCGAGCTCAGAACTCCCCACTACATATTCAACAAGCCCTCGGAAGACCGCACCCGCATGTTCCTGGTGCAGATCATCCACCCGTTTCCGCAACAGGCGCATATCAGCGACGATCACGGCAGCCTCAAGTACACCTTACGCGTAGCCTGCTTCGATAACCTTGATCCGGAACACGTAGACGTCGAATCAAGGAGCGAGACGATGATCGCTGTTCTCTCCAAGCCTGCGGATCAGATTGGCGTTGGCGACCTCGACGAGTTGATCGATTCGAAGGTTCCCGAAAGCGATCAGATCGAGTTCAAAGAAAGTCTCCCGACCAGGGATGGATCGCCGGACAGATGGATAACTCACGAGGACGGAATCGGGAATAAGGCTCGAGAATCGATACTTGAAGAAGCCGTCGCGTTCGCGAACGCCTACGGCGGAACGCTGCTACTAGGTATCCGAGAGTCCGAGACGAGACCGCCGGTTGCCGCCGAAATCTTGCCCATCCCGCGCTGCGCAGACCTTGCCGAGCGCCTGAAGTTGACGTTCCGAGACTGCGTCGAACCGCAGATCCCTGTGATTGAGATATTTGCCGTTCCCACGGCTGGCGATTGCGGCGTGGTCGTTATCCGCACGGGCCGCTCGCGTATGGCCCCCCATCGCGTCAAGCCCACGCGCAAAAGCACGATACGGCGCTCCGACAGGTGCGAGGAGATGACCATGCGAGAAATCCAGGACTTGACGTTGAACCTCTCACGGGGTCTTGAACGCCTGGAACGGCGACTTAAGGACCGTAGAAAACGCTTCGAGGAGGAACTCGACTGTCTCCAGAGTCCTGACAACGGATTTGGCCTTCGGGCGACCGCAGTGCCGGTTGGCGACGATATTTGGCTTGATCGCGTTCATGGCGTAAGACATTTCGTGGAACCCATCCGCAGGCTTCTCGTGAATTATGGAGTCCGGCAGAACCCACTTGGTTTTCCCAGTTCCCTCGATCGTTGGCGACCGATGATGCGCGCCACAAGATCTGACTACCGCGCCGATATCAGCTACCGAAACCTCGCCTTAAATTGTTACCGAGAGATTCATTGCGACGGATTATTGGAGCATGGTCTAGTAAGCTGCGGCGAGTCCACTTCCCCTAGGTCAATTGGACTTCCAGACAGCTATAAAGATGACGTTTGGCTCATCCAATCTGACTGGCCTGTCACTATGTTTGCCAATCTGGCCCTATGGGCGGCTCGTGTGAGAAATACCGCTTCCGCTCCGACAACAGAGTACGCTCTTGACGTTGAGATCGTCTTAAACGGAAGGTATGCGGCAACCGAGTACGGGACGACAACTGCAGCGGAAGAGATCGTGTTGTCCGGGGGTCCAAGAACAGGCCGTATACGATTCCCCACATATTCTTTAGGCGACTCCAGCGAAATCCATACCCTCCTCACTCAATTTGAAGAGGACTATTGGAGTTTCTTTGGCAAGGACATTTCCTCTATCCGAGGGCCCAAGTTGGTGATTAAGGGTTACCCGTAAATAGCGTCTGGACCAGTCTTACCGAAACTTGCGGGGCCTAAGTCTGCCTTGAGGCTGTATCGCCGCGCTTCGCCGTATTCATCTTCAACAACTCCCCCAGAGCATCCTCCTCGGAGATATCTGCCGGCCAGCCGTAGGCCGCGGCGACGGCGGAGTCGAGGTCTGCGTGGGCGTTGGTGAGCCATTGGGGGCGCTGGTTGTAGAGGTTGGTCAAGGTGCGTTTCTTGAGCTCGCTGGCGGCAGACTCGTCGCGGGGGACCAGGCGCCTGGGGTAGCCGGGGACCGGTTCGTCCACCCACTCCACCCATTCGGGCGGATTGAGCCAGCGGTCCCTTAGCTCGACCAGCCGCCGGGCGGCGTCGGCGATTGCCACGGCGCGCAGATCGTCCGCGTAGTCGCGGGAGGATACGTCGGGCGTCAGCTCCTCCGGAAACGGGAAAGTCTGGAAGGTCGTGGTCGGCGTATAGCGCGGGCGGTCCTCCAGGCTTGTGCCCAGCCTCAGCGACCACGCCTCGTGAAACCTGCTGTGCAGGACGCCGAAGGTCGTGTCGTCGTCGCGGGCAATCGCAATCGTGGCGCTGTCGGGGCATACGCAGGAATCGAGCCAGACGAACAGGCGGTGCTTGGCGACGCGAGGCGTAATGATGTACCGGGTCAGGCCATCCAGCGCCTGCCGCATCGCGGGATATGGCCGCGCGTGTCGCCACCAGTGCTGGCGACGAGGCTTGCTCCGGCTGCCGCGCGGCGTATCCATGAAGATCTGGTAGACACGTTCCCGCACCCACCGGAACGGCTCCTCATACAGCGCCGCGTCACTTTCTGACATGGTCCATCCGAAGTCGATGATCCACGTGCCCGCCGGTCGCCGCGTCACGTCCCTGCCATTCGTCCACGGCTTTAGCACGTCCGCGTTGGTCCGACCGTTCGGATTCGCCGGCAGGCGGAGCCACTCGCGCGCTTGGTCGCCCGCAATGTCAAATGGGCCGCCCTTCTCGTCACCTCTGAAAGCCACACCCCCGTTCTTCGGCAGGCGCCGGACTCCCGTGAGGTCCACGCCAAAAGCGCCTCGCCGCGCCGTCAGGTCAGTGTAGATCTCATCGGCGGGCTGGCCGTCGAGCTGCGTCTCCAACACCCAAGCGTCGTCGGCGCGCCCGAAGCAGATCAACGACACCCTGACGGCCGCGCCGTCGATCACCCACGGCTCATCGCTCCACGCCTCGAAGATCGGGCGGGCGGTGGTGGCCGCCTGAAGAGCCTGCCGGTTTGCACCTCCACGAATCGAATTCGTCGCCACGAGCCCCGCCCGCGTCGCCCTGCCCAATGCAATCTGACGACCCGCCTTCTCGAACCAGTAGCAGACAAGATCAGCTGCTCCCGATACGCGACCGGCGTAGACCGAGGACACCCGTGACACGTAGTCCTCACCAAGAGTGGCGATCAGACGGTTGCCTCCAACAAACGGCGGATTGCCTATCACCACGTCGGCCTGAGGCCAGTCGGGTTCTTGGCCCTCCGGCGTCAATATCGCGTCGCGGCATTCGATGGTGTCGAGTGGCTTGAGAATGGGCTTGCGCGACTCCGAGAAGCCGTTGCGCCGCATCCACTGGATCTCGCCGATCCACACCGACACGCGCGCAAGCTCGGCAGCGTACGGGTTTATCTCGATTCCCTTGACGCTCGCAGGGCCGATTTCGGGAAATGTCGGCGGCAGACCCATCGTTGCCGCTTCGAGCTGCACTTGATGCTCCAGGTCCTTCAGCGCGTGCAGCGCCAGGTACAGGAAGTTGCCCGAGCCGCAGGCGGGATCGAGCACCCTGAAGCCGCGCAGCCGCTCCAGGAAGTCCCGCAGCAGCCGCTCCGCCCGTCCTTGATGACGGTTCCGCGCCGCCCTCGTACTAGCCTTGTCCGCCCGTTCCAGGCAGGTCGCAATCTCCCCTATCACCGCTTCCCACTCGGCCAGCCAGGGACGCACGATCACCGGCTCGATGATGAGCATGATCTTGTCGCGGTCGGTGTAATGCGCGCCAAGCTGCGCGCGCTTGCGCGGGTCCAGCCCGCGCTCGAACAGCGTGCCCAGGATCGACGGGTCGATCTCCGACCAGTCGAGGTCCGCCGTCGCGAGCACCGTATCAATCTCCGCTTGCTCGAGGGACAGCGCTGAATCGTCGTCGAACAGCCCGCCGTCGAACCAGGCCACCTCCTCAAAGCCGACCCGGCCGCCCCTGGCCATCGCGCCGAACAGGTCACGGGCAAGATCGACGAATTCGCCCGGCCGGCGCCGCGCGTGCTCCAGCATCCGCGTGAACATGCCGTTAGGCAGCAGACCGACGTCCTCGGCGAACATGCAGAACACGAGCCGGTTGACGAAATGCGCCACCGCCTGCGGGTCGTGGCCTCGCTCGCGCAATCCGTGCGCAAGCGAGGCGAAGGCCGCCGCCGCCCGCTCGGTGAGCGCCTGGCGCGTTTCGCCGGGCCGCAGGCGCTCCGGGTCGGAGAGCGCCCATTTGAGCTTGTCGCGCGCGGCCGCGTCCGCCAGGTCGTCCAGCCCGAACTCGTGCACCCGGCTGACGCTGTTGGTCCAGTTGGTGTGGATGCGAAACCGCAGCATGTCCGAGACGATCAGCAGCGGCGGGTTCTCCAGCGCCAGCGCATATTGACGAAGCTGCGTGAAGGCGGCGTCCAGGTTGGCGCGCTGGCCCTTGTACTCCCAAGCGAAGTGATGGCGCTTCCAGACGTCCGCCCAGCCGTCGCCGCCCGTGTCCTTGCGGGCGCCGCGCTCGAAACAATAATGCCCGCCGGTGGGGTCGGCTTCGGCGGGAGTCGGCTCGTCCAGCAGCCGGCACAGGTCGATGAAGTGTTCCTGTGCCGCCGAGCGCTCCTTCAACTCCGACGCCCGCCACTTGGCGATGAACTGGTACGGAGTCATGCGGTGAGAGGCCTCCGAGATCAGTTTTCCTTGACTACCCTAGCCGAGATATCGTGGGAACTGTTCGAGCGTTTGTGTTTGGAAACACCACCAGCCAGCCTTAACTCAGGCAGAGTCACAATAATGTCCGCAGACCGGATGTGGCTGTCGGCGGTGATCGCCTCTCGGCCCCCATTCTCCGCCCGCCAGCGGCAAAAGGTCTGCTCAGTCACGCCTATCTTCCGACTGGCCTCGGCTACGTTTCTGCCTTCAGAGATAGGTACCTCGGCCTGCTGCAGCTTCTTGAGCACCTGCTCCCGCGTACGCTTCCGCCTTGCCATCTGCTCCCCCTACCAATGGCCCAGTTTCTAACATTCCTCCTAGACCCGTTCTCGGGGCGGTCGCGAGCGTGCGATCTCGTCCTCCTCTTCGGACACCAGATTTCGACTTGCACTACGGCCCGGTTGCGAACACCTTTCCCAGACAAGGTTTCGCGGGGTAGGTCTCGTCTAAGCCTCCGGTACGCGTCTCGCAATGAACAGCCCGATGATTTGGACACCAGGAAAGCGAACTGACAGCACCGTTTTGACAGCCCGAAAATGCGCGCCTGCTGTTATCACATCGTCCACGATTGCAATTATCTGAGGTGGGGTTTGGGACAGTGACTCGTCAATCCGATAGATCCGCTGGAGGTTTGCGGGAGTTGGTCGCGGTCCAGGAGTGTGAGCAGCGTTGGTGTTCTGTGTCTGAAGGATCAGTTCACGAATGTCCAATGCCAAATCCGGTTGAATCGCACGAAGCATCTTCATCAGACGATCATCGTAGAGAGGATCACTGCGTGTCCTTGATGGCGGTATCGGGACAAAAGTCAAAATCCTGAACGCCGTTGGCATGAGGCCATCGCGG
Organism: Chloroflexota bacterium; assembly: GCA_965263025.1. Classification (GTDB taxonomy): domain Bacteria; phylum Chloroflexota; class UBA11872; order UBA11872; family VXNJ01; genus JAPOVO01. Next base: position 3,548,521 of record OZ253578.1, read on the forward strand.
AACGCGCCGGCTGCTTGGTTAATCGCCCGCCCTTTATATCGCCACTCCGGCAACCCGCGGCGATCCATTGCCTTCTTGAAATTAAAGATCAGGTGATTGGTGGAGCTATAGCTGTAGCCCGCTCGAGCCGTGTACTCCCCGAGAAAGTAACACTCGTCAGCTTCAGTCAGATAGTGATGATCTGATCGTGTCAGATCATCGATCCGAGAAAAGTGTCGGGGAAAGGCGTTCTCGGATGTCGTCATATTCTTTGACCCGAATGCCACCTCTCTGGGCAAACCTTTGCGGCCAGGTGAGTCTCGAGTTTTGGAAGCAATTGTCGAGGATGAAAAGCTTCCGTCCTTGCTTAATCGCCGCACGTGCCTGGATAAGCGTTCCAGATGTTTCGCTGGCTTCGACGATGACGGTAGCTTCTGTCAAGGCCGACATCGTCACGTTGCGTTCTGGGAAGAAGGAACGGTTACGACGATAGTCCTGCGACTCGTACCGTTTCACTGGCACCTGGCTGACAACCAAAAAATTCTTTGCGATATCGCGTTGTAGTTCCTGATTGGCCTTGGGATAGGCATGCGACAATGGCGTACCGATGACAGCGATTGTCCGCCCCCCCTCTTCAATCGCTGTTTCGTGGGCTACTCTATCGATTCCAGCAGCCAGTCCCGATACAACGGTATATCCATCCTTGACGAGTTCACGCACCAAGCGACGCGTCCGCGCAATCCCACTCTTGGATGGTTTCCGCGTTCCTACAACAGCGACTGACGGTGACGCCGCCAGATCCCACCAGCCCTCGTAATAAATGAGTTCAACGGGATAAGTAGCATCACGCAATTTCTCTGGATATTCGCTGGCACCATGCACGCGCACTCCAAACCGCTCGATATGCGCTTCTTCAAACCGGCTCTTCACAAAAACCGCGCATGCGTGCGCCTCGTCCGCCGAGACGAAGTTCGACGGAGTGCTGTCGGGATACTTGGCAAACCGCATCGACAATGTTCTGAACGTAGTCTCTGGCTTGGACCACAACGCTTCATATGCGCCCATTTCATGAAAGGGTGAGACGGCTCGAACTATAGAGCCGGACTTCCATAGGGAGAGGTTTCTGGAGGTTTGAGTTTTCGAAGTCATGCTAAATCGTCTTCAGTGCTGTTTTGCCCCCAATCCGCAGCATTATAGATTGACTATTTCGCGTGGTAAGTCCCCATATCGATTTGCCCCCCATACTCATCTTCAATGGTCCGGTTATCGAAATCGTCGTGTGGTCGTCGCCATCCAGCGCTACCCCGACGTGCTCGCGCGAAAGGAGATGTACCGATCTCCGTGCGACGCGCTCACTGGGAGAACAAAGTAGCCCACGCACGCGAGCCGTGCATAAGGCATTGCCCTCGTGGGCCGATGGAACATTCATATCCAGGAGCCAGACGGACTATCAAGCGGCGGAAACTGTCACGCGCCGGAATTCTCTAGAAACGCGTCCCTATCGCGTGCAGAGGGCAGGTAAACGAGATCGACATCGCCGGGCTTTGTGCGGCGATCACCGTAGAGCGTGGTCTGGGTGCGGCTGGGTGAGGGCGACAAGCGTTCGTAGCGCCGGTGGCCTGGCAGCACTCCTGCCATGACCCGGCGCACGACGGAAAGCGTGCGTTCTCTCGCGTCCACGCGCAGGCACCAGACGGCATTTTGCCGGGACCGCGCTCGGGTCGCCAGCATGACGTTCAGCAGCATCGCTTCGTACTTCTCGGCATTGCTGAACTTCTGGTCAGTAGACCAGTCGGGCCGCGGCGGTCCCTCTCCCAACGCCCACAGCCGAAGCCAGTTGTCGGCCCGATAGTTCGTGACCCCGACGTATGGCGGCGATGTAAGGACCAGACTGGCCGGGGCGGGCACGTCCGGCAGAGCTTCCGAGGCGTCGCCGAGCGTTACGCAGGCACTACCCGCATGCTCCGGTACCCCTCGCGCATAGCGCCAGACGGCCCGCTTCCGCAGGAAGGCGGCTGCGTCGATGTCCGGCGGAGTGGTGAGTCCACTCTTCCGCCACCAACGGACCGAATAGTCCGGGCACATCGCTTTGGTTGGGCGAAATTGGTTCGAGAGACCCTCTCCTAGCTTGGCGTGCAAGTAGTGGATCAGGAGCGCCGCGACGGTGCGATCGAGAACGTGCTCATGCCACCGCAGTTCGCGGCGAGCGGCGTTGACGAACCCAAGTGCCTTTGGCCCATACGCGAGCGTCTGGAACTCGCCCGCGGGCTGCCGGTCCCGCGGACGAACCGCGGCTGCGATCTCGCCGATACGCCGCAGCACGCCGGCGAGATCGGGATGTGGGCTGGTCTTCGAGGACGCATACAGCCACGCGACAGGGTTGATGTCGCAGCCGACGCCGGCGCGCCCCGAGACCATGGCGACGTAGGGAGCAGTGCCGCGCCCGCAGAAAGGATCAAGGACCGTATCGCCACGTTTGCTGAACGTCCCAACTACTCGGCGCGCGAACTCGACGGGGAACATCGCGTAGTAGGGGCCAAGTCGCGCCCACCTGCCCTCAGCTGTGCCAAAGCCGGTCAGAACCGGTACGTCCTGTAGGTCACTTACGCTCATTCGTCCGCGAAGAGTTCCGCGAGCAACCCGATGCCTACCTTCAGCGGGATAGCGGCGTGCGCGTGGGCACGGACCAGCGGGACGAAGCCGTCCTCGTAGAGATACGTAGAGAACTCGTCCATGATGTCCAACGCCTCGCCGAGCCGGGGGTACACGGCCTCGTCGACGCAGTCTCTGTTCTCGCCCTCGGCGTTGACGATGGGGGGCATCACCACTGAGTGCTGACCGAGCTTGTTCTTGTACATCACTCGACGACCGTAGTCCGTCACGTCGCCGTGGGCCTTGGCGTTGAGAGGACGCAGGGCGATGTGCCGATGGATGTACTTGCGGTCGGGCGCCAGGGCCAACCCGGCGGCGAGCCGCCCGCGCGGACCTTCGTGCTCGCTTTGGTCCAGTGCCTTCAGGTGATCAAGGAACATACCGCTCTTTTCCACGCCGAAGAGCATCATCCCAGGTCCGCCGTGCGCCACCGCCAGTTCGTGCAATCGGCCAACTTCGCTTTGGACGTGACTCTTCAGCCAAGCGGGCATGCCGAAGATCGCCAGTGGGCCGTCCATCACGAAAGCGGTGGTTCGAAACGCATTCCACCAGCCACGGCGCTCGAAGATACGCATGATGTTGACCATGGCCAGGTGCTCCACGACCTGCTGCGCCGCGGTGTATGCCTGAGCCGAGGAACCATAGTCCTCGAACCGCTCATGCAGCCGCAGGATGTCGGTCTCGAAGATCAGCACTCTCTTCTCGCAAGGGCAAGCACCTGTCCCCTCAAGGCTTGGGATTGTCTCCGCGCAATCCTCTGCGGGGCACTGGAAGTCCTCCCGCGACGACGTAATGGAGCGCATGGTTTCAATCAGTGTTTCATGTTGGCTGTCCACCTTTCTCCCTGACAGCGTCTCGTGCATCGTAGACCGGAAGAACTGTTTTGGGGTGTCGTCGACAACATCGCGCCGCACCACGTTCCTTCCTGGAAGTACGGCGTCAAGTGTCGTGCAATCCTCCATCTCACGCATTGCGCTGGGGCGTGGGATGGAGCCCGGCGGGATGTCCCTCAGCGCCGCGAGGTCGATGATGACAGCTGCGAGCTGTAGGAGTGCCGCCTCGGCACCGGGGTACCCGGTGCGGACCGCGCTGGTGACGGTCGAGCCGTCGATGACGATGATACGGGTGATCCTCTCGTGACCCCGGGACGGCGTCAGCGACTGCGGCGGCTCGGCTGCTTCCTCCGGGCCGCCCCGTCGGATCATGCCCTTGAACTCTTTGACGCTGTCGCTCTCCACGAGCCGCCATAGGGCGTCGCCGCTGGCGTACTCGTTGCGGTAAGGCATCAGTCCTCTGGCGCGGGAGCCATAAAGAGGTCGATCTGCACGGGCAGGGTGTAGGGGCTCGACATCATCCGCACCTTTAGGAACCCCGGCTCCTTCACCCGCCGAATGCTGGCGGTGAAATCCGAGAAGTCGTTGTACTGGTCCAACTCGCGCGTCTCCCCTGTGTTATTCAGATGGGAGAGGAACCAGTTCTCGGTGTTCCGCAGAATGTTGCGCTGGATAGACGACGGTTCCTGCGTCGAGTAGACGAGGCCAATGTTGAACTTCGCACCCTCCTTGGCGGTGCGTGCCCAGATATTGCGTGTGTCGTCCTCACTGCCGCGGGGCAGCAGCGTGTGTGCTTCTTCCACGTACACGATGACGGGATCCGGCGGCAGGAACGATCCCTCCGGGCCCATCGCGGGTCTCGTGAAGCGTTGCTGCTGGCGAGCGAAGATCGCGCGCATAATGCGCTCCGCGGATTGCTCGTTCATGACAGGGTCGCCGAGCGCCTGATCGAGGATGACCAGCTTCCCCTTGGCGAGGTCGGCGACGATGTCGTCCGCGTAGTTCGTGTCCCTTTCGGGATTGTGCCACTCGCGGCACTCGCGGATCGCTTGCACGCCGCGCGTGTTCTCGAAGATGCGCAGTAGCCCAAGGAGCCGGTCGTCGCTCCAACTTCGCCCTGCGTGAGAGGACTGGTACGCTTGGTCGTATCGGCGGCCAGTTCCACCCCCTTCGTACCATTTGCTCAACTCGCGGCAGAAGTCCCCTGCGGCATCCCACGACAGCACACCCTCCGCCAACTGAGGCACGAAGCCCGAAAGGCTCGAGTCCTGCGCCAACGCATTCCGTACCTCCTCGCCGAAGAGTCGGCGAACCGACACCTGTGGACCCGGTGGTGGGAACCCGGCCTCGGCTAGGACAGATCGATAGACGAAGAGGGCACGGCGGTAGCGGACGTACTCGCCGCGGTCAGTGACGCTCGGCCGTGGTGTCATTTCCGTGGACCGAAATGCGGCTATATACGCGGCGCTCTCGGCATCAAGACGCCCGTCGATGATCTGTTTGCCCATGTATAGGGACTGCAACGCCTCCTCGAGATCGCTCGTCGCGTTAGGCGGCTGTGCCCCCAACTCTCGCCCGAAGAAGTTCATCTTGGTTATGTTCCGATCCGGGTCGTTCGGATGGAGCGTCAGTCCGTAGGTCACAACATCGCCCTTGAACGCGCTGGGCAGGTGCCTGACGTTCCGCAAGCAACCGTCGTCTTGGGGGTTGTCGTTCGCGTACTCACCGTGAGGGTCGATGATCAGTTGCGCTACGCGCTCCGGAGGCGACGCGTCAAGGCGCAACTCGAAGACTGCCTTGGCCAGCGTCTTGACGGTGTTGGACTTCCCTGTGCGGGTCATGCCGAATAGAGCCGTCCGCTGGGCAACGACGTCGCGCGTCGTCATCAGGACAGGAACGGACTCGGGGCGAGCGTCATCAAGGGCAGCAGCATATTTGATCTCTCCAACCCGCACGCGACGTGAACTCGACGAGTCGTGCCTAGTGAAGTTGACGATCCGTTGCAGCGCTGCGTCGACGGGCTTGTATATCTTCATCCCTTGCCCGGCATAAAAGTTGTCGATGTCGCTCCCGAAAGTCAGCTGCCATTCCTTGGAGTCCTCGCGGAGAACCATGCGGAAGGTACCTAGGATGGAGCAGCGCAGACCCGCGTACCGCATCTGGTGCAGCGTGAACTGATCGGTGTTCTGATGTTCGTCCCAGTTGTGAGGGCTGTCTGAAGACCGCTGTCCGGCCTGGAAGCGCGCTTGGTGCATTTCGATATCGTTGGGAAGGGTGCTGCTCCCCAGAACGCGCAACAGAAGCAGCGAGGGCATCGCGATTGCTGCCCCGTCGTCCCCCGAAACCTGGGTTCTGGCCGCCAGTAGGAGGCAGCCGTGGGGTACTCCGCCAACCTGTTCCCGCAGGGCGTCATGGACCAGTATGTGCGCTTCGTTGAAATCCATACGGATGAGGTCACCGACCTGATAGTCGGCATCCAACAGCGCCCTGATTTCCTGAGTTGCAGCCTCGGCGCGGCGATTCGACTCCTCACGTTCAACGCCGCGCACGAGGCGGCCGACTAGATCCGGGGACTGCACAACGGTCTGCGAAGCACTCATAAACGGAGCATATCATCGACACAACGACCTTCAGCGGAGCGGGGATTGTATACCATTGGGCGGTTCACGACCGGGTCACACAGAACACGTAGAAGTTAACGTGCAGAGCATGGACACCTAACGAAGCGGGCGCGAGAATCCGGTCGGACCGCATCTTTGATCGTGCGGCGCGCGTACAGGGTTATGTCGACCTCTCCCGCTTGAGCGAACGGGCGCCTACCGGAACGACTGCGACGCAGGCCGTCGGCGCTACCGACGCCCACTATATCGACCCTACAGTCGAGCCGGAGAGGAGCATCGTCGATCGGGCCAAGGCAGTGAACTTGCACGTAAGCGGCCAGTTGTGCAGCTTCGCTTGGGCTGACCGGCAGGGCCGCTGACAGCCTAGTTCGAGAATGCGCCCGAGAGTCACGATCGCACGAACGCATTCACCCCGCGCATCTGCTTCAGCCAGGTCATCTCCATCCACTAGCGGACCTTGCGGGATCACGCTCGGCAGAAGACCAAGAAGGGGGGTGACCGGAGCCAGGCGAGTCAACGGGCAAAGCAACACGCCGCAGTTTTCGGTGGAGCTCGACCTGGGCGCCGATGTGAGCATCGCACTGCCAATCGCCACCGACGAGTCAATTTCCTTCCTCTAAAGTCCCGGCAGTCATTTGGCGAGCGACGTGACCAAGGTGTCGGTTTTGTTCAGCACGCGGAGATGGCGTCATCCCTCAGCCTGAGCGTCAATATCCCGACGCTGATGGAGGATGCTATTCACACATGGGGTCGAGTTAGGTTTCGATAAGCCTATGGGCTGAGGCGCTGACCGAGATCGGTCAGCGCCGGCCCGCTGGCGTCCTTTAGCCTGGCAATCACGAACTGCAACTCCCTTGCTGACAGCAGCGCATGATGAGTGCGTCATTCGCCTGGACTCTCGATCGGGTCAAGTGTGTAGAGTTCGTAGCTCGCGACCTGCCCACCGATTTGGTGCTGAGCCAGCAGCGCGGCGAGTTGCTCTCCACTCATGAGTGCGACTGGTGCGGCGTCGGAACGCTTTGCTTCACACTTCGCTCCGCGGCTGAAACCGCTGGTCGTGATGATGAGCCCTTGCTCATGCGCGCCCAACGAGCCTCGTAATTGTTGGACCACGGGTTTTGGACGTTCGCCTGCCAGCGCTTCGCTTGCACGGCCATGCGGATGCGGACCGCGTCGCCTACGACAAGGGTACCGAGAACGTCGATGCCGCCGTCGCCGGTTGTTTTGGTCACTTCGACGTCCTCAAAGCCCATCGCTACAAGGAGTGCCCCGACGAGGTTTTCGAAGTCAGCTGGGGGAACGGTACGCGCGCGATCGAGCGAGGACTGCCGGACTTCACGGTTCTTTTCTTCGATGAGCCCGGCCACCTCGACGGGCAACCACGCAGCCAAACCAAACATGCCGCGGCCGTGCTGAACGAAGCGCGGTGAATCGCCGCGTGCCTTGTTTCGGCGGATCTCGGTCACAATCCCCGAGTTCATGGTCGCCGCTGGCGTGCGACCCTTTGTGCTTATCAGGCCACGCTTGAGCGCGCGCTTCGTGATTTCGGAGTAGTGCAGCGGCTGCTGATCCGCGGAGTGTTTCAAGACCCGTTCTGCCGCGTCCGTAAAGGACAAGCTGTCAGCTTCCTCATCGAGTTGGGGCCGCTCGTTTTCTTGCTCCGACTCTGCGGCGTCCGTAACGGACGACCTGTCGGCAGCTGCACTGCGTCGCCCCATGCCCGGCCAGTTTGGCAGTCAGGGAGTCGGATCTTGCCTTCCCTAATGGCGTGCAGAAGGCTCTTCAATGAGAAGGCCTTAGCCATAATCGTTGACACTGGCGCGCTTCGAAGATTGCCGCCACCCGAGGCCGATGCAGATGGAGAGACGCGTTTCTACTACATTCACAGCTCGGATGGCAAACGATGGTCATGGCATTCGTCCACCTCGGTTACATCACTCAGATTCAGAGCGGTCACCCAGCGAAGCGATCAAACGCCATCGCCATGCGTGCGGGTTGGGCTGAGATCCGACCTGATCAGCGTCTTCTAGCGGCATCGAACAACGCCCAGGCGACCCTGAATTCCATTGTTCCGAGGCGCCGCCGTTAGACTGGTTTATCAGCCGCCTAAACGGCGGACGGACCTATCCGGCGGTTTTGCGTTCCGAAAAAGTGACCTCGGCCCGTCGGATCGGGGTGCGAGAGCTGTCGGCCAGTTAAAGCGGGATGTGTGGTAGACGCCCGCTTCTACGTGAGAAACTCGTCCAATACCTGATCGAGCAGTCTGTGGGTCGCTTCGTCGCCGCCGACGGAGACGTGGGCTTCATAGCGCGCGTCGCGGACGATCTTTTTGACGATGCTGTCGCCCGTTTGAACGATGCCAGGTTCGACTCTCTCGTGTTCGAACTTCCAATCGTCGTGGTTGGCGGTCTCGCCATCTTGCCGGGGCGCATGGAAACCCAGAGGTTCAATCAACAGATTGTCCTCAAACAGCTGATCTTCGAAAGCAAGGAGAACCTTGTAGAGGTTGGCGCGGAAACAGTCAAGGATTTCGGCAGCCTCCGTATACACGATCTCGTGGCCTCGGAAGTACCGGGCCTGAATACCATCCACGGCGGCGACTAGGCCGTCGGCAAGGGCGACAGCCTCGTCTGCGTAGCCCCGCCAGAGTTTGCCTTCTATGTCTCCGTACTCGGCGGGCGCTGTCGAGGTCTTCTTACCCATCGTGGAGGATCGCAGTTCGTCGAAGAGGTTCGTGCGGTCCACCTGGAGGCAGCGAGCCTGTCGGCTGTCGTGGACGGTCCACGCATCGGCATGGCTCGACGGCTCGATCGGCTCGACACGGGTACCTGCGAGCACGGCTGTAGGCCCTTGGTTCTTCACCCAGTCGTTCCACGAGGGAACGACGAAGCCGTTTTCGGTCGAGGCTTCAAGGCGAGCGCCGACGGCGCCTGCGCGCCACCTCTGGTAGGGAGTGAACTTGACATAATCCCGACCTTTGATGACGCGGCGTCTGCCGCGATAGGAGCGGACGCGGTCGGTTGCGGCCTGGCGGGCATCATGCCAGGAGGCGTCGTCGATCGGTGAGAGTTCTCCCTCGGTGATGGTTCGGACGACCACCTCCCAGGCGAGGCGATGCAAGTCGCCCGATCGACGCAGCTTGCAGCCGCTGTCGGCGAGGATGACACCGAGCTCGGCCAGTTCGAGGACGACGATGTCGATCCAGCAGCCTTCGAGGAGCGGCGCGGCGCTGAGGAACGGATGCGGCGAGTCGTGGAGAGAGACGACCTTGCCTGCCTCGACGTCGTTTGACTGGACGAGGCGCCTGAGCTCGTGTTCGACCCTGCGGGAGGTTCTGGTCAGGGACTCATCCGGGACGTCATGACAGTCCTCGGTCCCGAGGTTGTCATAAACCCTTCCGTCGATGGTCTCGGCGTTGCGGAGGTAGTTCCAGGACTGCACCTGGTGAGCGATGGCGGCGTCGACCGCAGCGGCTGTCTGGGCATCAAGCGGGTAGGGGAAATCGCGGGAGGCGCGTAGCCAGGCGCGAGCCGCGTCGGACCTGCGACGATGGTCGAGCATTCGATAGCCAAGGTTGGAGGCGAGGAGGGCGACCAGGGGCCGAAGCACGCGGAGCTCAGCGTCGATACGGTCGTTCAGCTTGCAGTGCAGGTGCCAGAGGAAGACTACTTCGCGCACGGCCTCGCGGACGCGTTCTTTGATCTCGTCTGACGGCATACCGTGCATGGACTTTTCGACCGCGCGGCGCGCCTGCCTGGTCATTCGATTGAGCGGCCAATTGGAGGTGGGATCGTCCCTGAGGCTCGCCAAGTACTCGGCAATAGAACTAAACCGGGCCATCTCCCGCAGTTCGCGGAGGACGATATCGGTCGGAGATAGATAGTCGTCGAGGTCGTCGAGGCGTTTGTTGAGTGAATTCAATTGAGGGAAGGCTCCTTTGGGGGGACGATCTTCGGCAGATCGACATCGAAGGGCGACGACGGTTCGGGCGAGCGGTTCTTAAGGGCGGCTTCGAGGTCGGCGATGCTCTGCGCGAGGTTGCCGGTTTCCATCATTTCGCGAGCCTCGCGCACGGCCCGGAGTAAGGCGTTGGATCGGCCTATGGAAGATTCCATGCTGAGGAGGCCGTCGGTGGTTATCTTGAGGAGTCGGGAAATGCCGTTGGCCGAGTCGACCCGGTCGTGGAGGTCATAGGCGCCCTCGATGGCCTTCTCGCGGCGGCGTCTGAGGCCACCGAGTCGCCTGGCCTCGGCGGCCTCCTGCGTGTGATCGGGGTGGTGCCAGAAGCAGAACTGCTCTTCGAGCATGGGAGGGGCGTTGCAGGGTGAGCCGTCCGCCGTCTCGGCGGTGCACGAGCGTTTGCGGGGACCTAGCATTCGGGACCTCCTTGCTTGTCGAATCGGACTTCATCGTTCTGACGAGTAGCCGTGCCGCCGGTAAACGCCTCCCAGCGGGCGACGGCCACGTCGATATAGGCGGGTTCCTGCTCGACCGCGAAGCAGACGCGGCCGGTGCGCTCGGCGGCGACTATCTGGGTGCCCGAGCCCGAGAACGGCTCATAGACGATCTCGCCCGGCTCGGTGTGGTACTCGATGGGTCGGATGAACAGCTCGACCGGTTTCTGCGTTGGATGGATACCCATCTGCTCAAAGCGCTGGTCGACGTTCCAGACGGTCGAGACATCGCTGGGCGGCTTCCGCTTGGGCATGTTGCCCTGCACCCATCCTACGAAGCAGGGCTCATGCTGCCAGAGGAAGAAGGAGTGGGTGAGCACGGCGCGGGCCTTCACCCAGATGATCTGCTGGTGGACCAACAATCCCGCTTTGGTCCAGGCCTCCTCGACCAGCGCCTGCCTGCGATGGGCGTGCCATTGGTAGATGGGCGAGTGGGAAACCAGGTGTGCCAGGCCTGCGGAGATGAACTTGAAGAAGAAGTCCACCGAGGACTCCGGGTCGTGGTACTGGTCCCAGTGCTTGTCGCGGTTGGGATCGCCGCGATTCGACCTGCTGGCGGGGTGATTGCCGCCCGAATAGTCGACGAGGTAGGGCGGATCGGTCGCCATCAGCACGGCTTTCTCTGAACCGAACAGTCGCCCCACGGCGCGCACGTCCGTCGAATCGCCGCAGAGCAGCCTGTGGTCGCCCAGGGACCACAGGTCGCCAGGTTGAGCGAGGGGGTTGGCCTGTGCGGCGTTCAGGGCGGCGTCGGGATCGAAGTGCTCGATACGTTCGCGCTTGTCGCGGGCGTCGAGCGACTTGAGGAGCTTGGAAACCTCATCGTCGTCGAAGCCCGACAGCGAGAGATCCACTTCGGGACTGGCATCCAGCTCAGATAGGAGACGAGCAAGCAACTCCTCATCCCAGGTGCCTGAAATGCGGTTGAGAGCGAGGTTGAGCAACCTGGCCTGGTCGCCAGACAGATCCAGAAGGATCACGGGCACGGAGGCTAGGCCGAGGCGACGAGCGGCGAGGAGTCTCTGATGGCCGCCGATAACCGACTTGTCCTCGCGTCTGGCGATGACCGGATCGACGAAGCCGAACTGGCGGATGGAGCGGGTGAGCGAGTCGAGCTCGGCGTCGGAGATGCGTCTGGGGTTGGCGGGATCGGGGCGCAGGTCGTCGATCGGTACGTGGACGACGGAGAGATTTTGGTCAGTTTGTTGCATTGAAGGAGTCCTTAAAGTGTTTCACGAGGAGGACTGTGCTTCTAGTGTAGGACACTAGGATAGAGTGTCAATAGCTAGATGAGTAGAGGCCATGAGTTGGAAATGGGGGAACGCCTATGCCGAAGCTGCGCCTGGGGCAGATTGGAGCGTTGGTGCGGGAGCGAAGGGGAGGCCGTGGAGTGCGTGCGGCGGCCAGAGAAGTGGGAGTGAGTTCGGCGACGCTATCAAGGATCGAGAATGGGAAGCAGCCGGATCTGGGCACATTCGAGAAGCTGTGCCGGTGGCTGGAGATCAGCCCGACGGAGTTTCTGGACGTCGGCGATGCTGGGGGAAGTGATTCGGAGCCATCATCGTCGACCAAGATGGCGACTGTACATCTGCGGGCGAAGCGTGAGATCAGTCCGCAGCTTGCGCGGGCGCTGGGGGAGATGATCATGCGGGCGCAGCAGATGTTCGGGCACGAGCCTGATCGGCAGAGCGAGGAATAGAGGACGGTCCTAATGGCGTTCGCGCGGGGTTTCAAGGCACGCTGCGAGAACATGGCGGAGACGATCCGGCGGGAGCTGGGCCGGCGACCGTACGACGTGGTATTGGCGACCGAGCTGGCGGGCTACGTCGGTGCGCGGCTGATCACGCCCTCGGATATTCCGGGAATGTCGGAGTCGTCGTTGCGCGTGCTGCTCAAGGCCGACAAGGAGGACTGGTCGGCCGCGACGATCTCGGATGCTAGCGAATTACCAATCGTGATTTACAACCCCGCGAACTCGCTTGGCAGACGCTCGAGCGACATCGCGCATGAGCTGGCGCACGTGTTGCTGCGCCACGAGCCGTCGAAACTGATATTGACGCCTGATCTAACGTGGGCGTTCCGATCGTATGACGGGCCGGCGGAAGCGGAAGCGACTTGGCTGTCGGGCTGTCTGTTGTTGCCGCGGCCGGCGCTGTTGCGGATCGCTGAAATGGACCTGAGTGAGACGGAGGCGGCAGCGCGCTACGTGGTAAGCGAACAGCTCTTGGGGTATCGCAAGGCTGTGACCGCCGTGACGCGGCAGCTGGAAAGGAGGCGTGCGGCGGGGAGACGTCATTAGCAGAGGCGCGCTGAGCTATGACTTAAGCAAGGCGGGAGCCGATACCTGCGAACAGCCGTCGCACTTACCTAAACCGGGTGTTCGGGGACTAGCAACACTTACCAAACGTTACCTTTGCTGGCAAAAAGGGGTTTGGCGACGGTTAGTAGTCAGGAGCGCAGGAGAATCGGGGGGCTTGAGCGCAATGCGGCCGTCAGGGAGGCGCGCGAGCAGCGTCCTGTCCGAGCGTCAGCACTCAATTTCACAACCGCCAGGACCCGTAGACAGGCGCCCCGTGGCGCGCGTGTCGGCCCAAGTCGTCGCAAAGCAACCCATGTTCGTCTGACGTCTGTATCTCGCCCTGTGGCGCGACAGTGGCGAGGTGGGCGGCAACTAGGGCGTCGCCGGCGCGGCAGAACTCGAAGCCAAACAGCGGCGCTCTCCTTATATTAGGGAGTAAAGGTTAAGACAAGACGCCCATCCCGAGAGTCGTGGACGGACGCGTAGCGCGAGGTTTCCTATAGCCGACCGGCTCGCCCAGCCCGCTGAACGGGCGATTGCAGAAGAAGCGCGGGAGCGCTTGAGCGGAGTGTTACCTGCGTCGACGCGACAGCTACTCGGCAGCTATCAAGCTCGGTGAAACGCAACTGGGGGAAGTAGGCGCTGATCCTTGGAGCCGGATGCGGTCAGTGGTGAGCGGGGAATCGATCAGGCGGCGATAACGCGGGAGAGATTGTAGCTGGAACTCGCAGCGATGCCCGTGCGAGCCTCACCTACTCGCGGGAAGCGGTAGTCGATAACGACGCGGACCTGCTTGCGGCCGCGGTCGGGGACTGTGGTGTGGACGGTGATCCTGCGCACGAGCAGCTGAACGATCTCGCGGCGCTCAGAGTCTGAGGGGTCCCCCGTGAGGCGCTCACGGATCTCCGCGAGCGTATCCGCCGAGACGGCATCGTCAAGCGGGTCATCAGCAGGTTCTAAACCGGCCAGTCGGTCATCGAGGGTCTTTAGTTCCTGATCCACGTCTGCGGCGATGGCGTCGAACTCGTCGTCGGAGAGCTTGCCGCGGGTGTAGAGGTCGATGGCGCGGGTGCGGCGATCCTGGACCAGGGAGCGATTGGCGAGCAGGGAGGCGCGTTCGGCCTCGGCTACAGCCTGTGCGCGCTGGTCACTGCTCTCGGCCAGCAACTCGTCCGTGAGTTCGTCGGGGTCGAGGAGGAAGCGGTAGACATCCGACCAGACGGTGGCCTCCAGCGTCTCACCCTTGATCGAGGCGCCTATGCACTTGCCAGAGAACGGGCCGCGGTGGGCCATGGAGCCGTTGCAGCGGTAGCGAGGCCCCCTGGTCCAGGTACCGCAGAAGGCGAGGCCGCAGACGGCGCAGCGGATGAGCGAGCGGAGGAGATAGGCATGGCAAGAGTTGCGGGGCATGGCGCGGTTGCGCTTGAGGGTGGCGATGGCGGCGTTCCAGACGTCCTCCGAGACCAGCGGAGGTACGGAAGCCGAAATCACCTCACGACCGTTCGGCCTGGAAGACCTACGGCCGTACTGGAGGACGCCCCTGTAGACGGGATTGACGACGAGGTTGCGGATATGCCCGGAGCGCCAGAGGCCCTGGGTGCGACGGCCTCGGACGCCGCGACCGTCACGGCGATAAGAGGTGGGGATGCCGAGGGAGTTGAACTCGGTTGCGATACGCGGACAAGTCCAGCCGTCGATGGCCAGGTGGTGATAGATGCGCCTGACAACGTCAGCGGCGGAGAGGCCGGCCCACATGGGAGAGTCGTCCGGGACCAGGCGGCGGAAACCTCGATCGCCTGAGACCGAGTAGCCGAGGGGGACGATGCCGCCGGTATAGCGGCCTTCTTTGGCGGCGCGGTTCATGCCCTCGGCGGAACGTTCGAGGAACTTGCGGCGCTCATTGGCGGCTATGACGGCGTGGATATCGAAGTAGAAGGGATCGTCGATGTTCTCGTCGGTGGCGCGGAGGGAGATGCCGATCGACTCGAACACCCTCCAGATGCGGAGGAGCTCGAATGCGTCGCGCCCCAGGCGGTCGGAGCGGACCACCCAGACTTGGGAGAAGCGGCCAACACGCGCATCACGCGCAAGCGCGCGGCCAGCCGGCCGGTCTTCGAAAGGGATGGTGCCGGAGACGCCGTCGTCCTCGTAATGCTGAAAGACAGAGAGGCCGGGTTCGGAAGACAGGCGGCGAGACAGAGCCGAGCGCTGGTTGCGGACGGTATGGCGGTCACGCTGTTCGTCGGAGGAGACGCGGGCATAGGTGGCGATGTGGCGAATGGGATCGGGCAAGACGACCTCCAGAGCAAGGGAGTTGAAGCGGGAGGTATGAACGCTCTGGAGGCGCGGAGAGGTCAAGGCGGACCGGTGTCCCGATAGAGTGGGAGTCACTACCCAGGGTACGGATCCGCCCAGGGACGGTTTAGTACGGGGTGGGATTGTGGCGGCGGAGACTGCCGGCGACGAACTAGCCCACGCCGAGGATGTTGGCGACGCCATGCCAGGCCGTATCACGCTCACCTTCGAGGCGACGGAGATAGGTGGTGGTGACAGCGAGCGAGCTGTGATCTAGGAACTGGCTCACGGACTCGACCGACTCGCCGACGTCACGGCGGAGCTTGGCGGCGGTGTGGCGTAGGACATGGACGCCCGAGGGCGGGAGGCCGGCCTTCGCGAGATAGCCCCGGAAGCGGTTGTAGAAGGTAGCGCTGGAGACGCCGTTGAGGCCTGCGCCCGCCTGCCAGAGCGACTCGGAGGGCTGCATGGAAGAGAGGTCCTTGCCGATGTCACTAAGAGATCTGCGTATGGCCGAGAGCGCGGGAGCGGGAAGTTCACGGCGGCCGCGGACACCGCCCTTGCCGATATAGCGGTAGAAGGCGGCGGATTCGTCATAGGAGACATCGCCAACGGTGAGGTTGATGACCTCGGACCTGCGTCTGCCGGTGAGGACGAGAGTGAGGACGATGGCGAGGTCCCTTCTGCCCTTGAGGGTATCGGGGATGACCTGGAGGAGCCGTTGCATCTGGGATGCGGAGAGGCCGCTTGGTGCGCCGGGACGCGGCTTGGGGCGCTCGACGGGGTCGCAGGGATTGGCCTTGAGTAGATCGAGTCTGATGAGGAACTTGAAGAAGGAAGAGATACAGGAGAGACGTGCGCCGACGGTTACTGGAGAAGGTTCACGGCCCGAGAGGCCGATGCCATGAGCGAAGCCGAAGACATCCTGAGGAGAGACCTGATCGGGAGACTTATGGAGGCCACCGAAGAAGAGGCGGAGGGTGCGGTAGTAGGAGTCCGGGGTGCGGTTGGAGCCGGAGCGGCGCTGTTTCTCGGCGAGGAAGGCGTAGAGGGAGCCTTCCCAGGTGGAGCTAGAGCCGGAGAAGACGGTCGGCAGGGTTTGAGCGGAAGACATGGCGGACTCCTTGGTTAGGAACGTCCGCATGACCTTTGCTCTGGTTTGCAGAAAACTCAAGCACTATGTGTGAATGGTGCATTTATCTGAACCGGTCCGTCGACATTGCAGGTGCTTTAGATAAGGCCGTCCGAACACACGATTCGTATTACCTGCGGCTCCTGCGGTAGAGACTGGTCGGAGTCGTCGGGAGGGTTGAGGCGGTAACGCTCGCGCAGCGCGTCGAGCCGGGTTCGCAGGGCACGTCCCTCGAGCCGGATATTTCGTATTTCTCCCAGGGCGTTCTCCACTGGCTGAGTTAGATCGCCAAGGAATATTCGCCGGAGGTCTTCGATTCGTCGACGCTCCGAGTTATCCTGCCCGGCTTGGTCCATGGCCATCCTGAGATGCCTGGAGACGTAACGGCGCGCCCGGGTGTCGCGCGGCCGTCTGGACCTGCCCAGCCGCTTTCCGAAATCTGATTTGAACGTTTCGAACGCCGCCATGACGCGCTCGTTCGTGTCGCCCGGCAGCTGTTGGGCGGGAGTATCGCGATCACATTGGGCCGCCGCCATGAATTGCGAGGGGCTTATGGGCCGAGGCTGAAGGTCACTCGCCACGGCGTAGCACCCTTTTCCCTCTCCTATGCTCAACAGGACCAGAGTCTCTCCAGCACTAGGCGGGTCGAAAGGCGAGACGGCTGACGAGCCTTCTCCCGGTGACACTAGCGGTATCTGCGTGTTTTCGATCTCGAACGCACCGTGCAGGGGGACGCCATTGCTGGACTCCCTCGAATCGTCGCTTGCAGTTAGCGCCGACCGTATGCCGTCCGGCAATTCGGTGATTGTCTTCCACAGCTCCGGATCATCGTCCTGGACGCGCTGAAGCAGCGATAACGCACGCTGATGGGCCGCAATCTCGTCGAGGCCATCGTCGATGTCCGGCAGTTGCTTGCCTTCATAGATGCTGTACATGGCCTTGACGTTCAGCCGCTCGGCATCGGAGAGGAGCTTGCTGTCCAGCCCAATAAGGTCGTGGAACAATTGAATCCGCTTGGTCAGTCGCTCCGTCAGCGAAAGCTCGGCATCAACCTCGCGGTCAGGCCACATATTGTGAAGGCTTATCGTGTCGTACTCGGTGCCGATGCGGTCAACGCGCCCGAACCGCTGAATCAGACGGACCGGGTTCCAATGCAGGTCGTAGTTCAAAACGCGGGCGCAGTCCTGTAAATTCTGACCCTCAGAGACGATATCCGTTGCCAGCAACACCCTGATCTCGGTACCGGGCAGCCGCTCGCCGTTGCCCAGGTTCCAAGTCGGCGCGAATCGCTTCACAATATTCTCCGCGTCGTTGCGCGTGTTGCCGGTCAGTCGGGCGATTTCAGGGTTGCGGCCGCCGGGATTCAGCTCCCGGTACAGATACTCGATGGTCGTTTCCGCCTCCGAGAAGATCAGCACTTTGCCCGATCTCACCTCTGGGAGGTCAAGAAACTCCCGCAGCGTCTGGAGCTTGTCGTCTTCTTCCGGGCCTATATCCGCAACCCGATCCATGACTCCCTGCAGCAAGTCGTGGTCGGCATCCAGATCCTCAATCCACTCTGCGGTCTCAAAGTCATCGTTTGCATGGACCCGCTTGCTATTTCGGTCACCCCGCCGTTGCCTGCGGCGCTCTTCCTGACTGAGGACATCCAGGAGATCATCGGCGTCGAACGACTGCCCTTGTAGCAGCCTGGTCGCGGTACTGCCAATGGGCACAAAACCAGCCTCCAAAGCTTCCTTGAAATTGCGATTGCTCTGCATCAGCGACTTCAGCGTGGAACGAAACGCCTCGATGCTTGATTCAAGCCGTTTGAGCAGCAGCACTCCCATCAGCCTGGCAATCCGGTCGCCGGCGCGGAACAGGTCACGGTATTCCTCTTTGTGTTCTGCTTCCTTCTTTATGTAAGTGGTGACCCTGTATCTCGCCCCAGCGTGTTGCGCCAGCAAGGCCTCGATCTCCTCAAGCGAGCCAGCCCTGGCATACACCCTGTCCAGCCGGTAGGACACGTTGTCCAGCACCGGTTCCGGGAACCGTACCGCCTTCCCGTCTATGGCCGCGGTATCACCATATAGTTCCGCTATGTCCTTGCGGCGGCGGCGAATGAAGACCGAGGACAGCACCTCTTCGATCTCGGCCTTGGGTACGGAGGGTGGCTGGGGCCTGTCCATGGGGGGCGGGCCTGGTCTACCTCTCCGGTCCCATTCCGCGTATTCGCTCTCGTAGTTCTCGTACTCCGCGCGGTATTGCAGCCACCGCCGGGCATTCTGGAAATACTGCTCCAGGCTGACCGGCTCCACATTCAGACCGTGCTCCGTGTCGTGAAGGAACAGCGTTATCTGGCGGTATATGTCCATCGGCCCCAGGTTCTGGGGCGTGGCGCTCAGCAGGATTACCTTGTGGTCACCCGATTCGAGATATTCGCGCAGGCCCTTCGAGCGCTTGTTGATGTTGCGGAAGTTGTGCGCCTCGTCCACCAGCACCGGCCCCCGGTTCGGGTAATCCTGCTGAAGAATGATGCCTTGTCCCGATGGCGCGGCGTCCACGTACCGCCCCAGCTCTTCGTCGAACTCCGGGTCTTCGACCGCGCTGATGATGCTGTGCGATACGACTTCGGCTCCAAGCGCGAACCTTTCGTTGAAGTGCTGCCACATAGGCTTGAGTCCGGCGGGACAGAGGATGAGCGGCGGACCGTCGTTCGGGTAGCTCACTCGGAGTTGACGCAGCAACTCCGCGCCAATGAAAGTCTTGCCGAGTCCCACCACGTCTCCGACGTAGCAGCCGCCGTAGGCTTCGATCATCGCCAGCCCGCGGCTTACGGCGTCGCGCTGGAAGTTAGCTAGCGCGTCCAGCGGCGTTAGCGGCAGATCGCCTCCAATCAGACCAGTGTGATAAAGCTCGTAGAGCGCCTTCAGGTAGACGTGATAAGGCGGGGTTTGGGCCAGCGCCCAGGAGCGTTTCAACTCGCGTTCCAGCGCCGGGCCGATATCCTCGGAGTCTCTCCACAGGTCCTCGAACCAGTCCCGCAGCGCCCGCATCTCGGCGTCGCCGGTGACTCGCACGTTCAGCTCGGTGTTTCCCGTGAATCCCGCCAGCGTGAAGTTGGACGAGCCGACCACCGCGGCGCCCGGCTCGGCGTGATCGGCGTACCAGCACAGATAGGCCTTGGCGTGGAGCGGACTCCGCAGGTAGGCCCGCGCCTCCACCTTGCCGGAGGCGACCATGTCCCGCAGCTTAGTCACGGCGTCTTCCGTGCCCTCGGTCTGCGGGAGCACCGACACGCCTTCGGCTATGCGGTCGACGGTCCGCTGCGCGATCTCCGCCCGCTGCCGCCGCCGGACCAGCGAGTCGGCCTGGAGCCGCGCCCGCAACGCCTGCGCCTGCTGGAGTCCCTGCGCGACTTCTTCCAGTACCTGCTTGTCGGTGCGCCCTACGAGTATGCGGACCTTGTCGAGCCGCGAAAGATCGTCGGCGACGGCCTCGAAACCGCTCACGAAGAAGTAGCCGACCGCGATGTCGGCCCGCGCCGAGCTGGCGAGCATCTCCCGCAGCCGCTCCAGCAGCGTGGGATCGGTGGATGCGTGGAGGATGTTCAACGCTTCACACCAACTTGGTAATTATGCCTTCACCATTTCTTCTACTTGGCTTCGGGATTATCGGACGGTGTCGACTGTGACGGTTTCGAAATGATGCAGACTATTCGCTCGATAATCCAAACTACCCGAAGAAGCCGAACTGTGGATAGGCCGACGAATAAGCAGAAGGGGATGACAAGCCAGGGGATCTGGGCACTTTCTTTGTCCCAAGCTAAGCACACGAGAGCGGAAATCGTGAGCCCTCCCAAATACCTCGTTGCCTGAGCGAATGTCTTCCACAGCGCCGGGTAGTGAGGACTGTTTCGCAGCAAATCTAGGCGTGGAGATAACGAGAAGCTAAGAGTGAGTGACAAACTTGTGATGGAGAAGCCCAAGAGAGTTCCGCCGATAGTAGCCGTCGTTCGGTAGATGTTTAAACGATTCCCTTGCATCAATTCTTGGACGTAAGCGACCCCATCGAAAAAGAACATCCAGCAGAACAGTAGTACTGTCAAGCCGAACACGACCGCGGCTTCCAATCCCAGGAAATGACGTCTCCAACGAGTCATCAACCAGCCGATTAAGACGACACTCCCGTGGCCGTTTGAAGATGCTCTGCTAGATCGTCGTATGCCTCACAAATGGCTTGAAACGCAGAGTCTGGTGCAAGAGCGCGACCGCGTTCATTTAAGCAGACAATACTCTTCGTTGAAATCACTTGGTCTTTTAGCAAGTCAATTGTTTCGACTCGATCAGTGTCTCGACATCTTCCGCGAAGCTGGAGTCTCTCGGTATTTAGTAGAAGGTCACTTTGTCCAAGCAATCTCCGTATTGGCGCTAGGAATCTGTGCAGGGCAGCTTGTCGTGATCTTTCCTGTGGTTTGACCACTACCTGGACCGTCTTCGGGTTATCGAGTAATCGGGCGTTTGCAGCGAATGCGTCACCGAGAGATAAATCAACTTGCCGTAACGCTTCGGCGTAGGCGGGATGGATGCTCAAGTCCAGAAGCCGGATTTCAGCTAAGCGGTCCAACTGCTGTGCGGCATCCGCACGTAGGAGTGGATGGAACACGGCTCGATCGACCGCTTCCTCTGACTTTTCGTGAAGGTATATGCCAAGACGGCTCAGGCGAGGCCCAAAATGGTTATATTCCGCACCGACGATATTGTCCGAGAAGAACACCACATGGATCGTCTCTAGAAGGCCAGAATCAGAGGCGAGATCGAGATCGGAAATCTGACCCGCTTGCTCTAGTTGAGGCAAGCCTGTGCGACGAACCCTGCAGAATCGCACCAATAGATATGGGCCTCGGCGATGATCCAGAAGGCAAAGTGCATTGCCGTCCGTGTCGAACTCATATCGTCCCGCATCGTCGTTGCTAAATGGCAAGTTGGCGATACGGTTCAAGGCTGGCGAAGGGTCGAATGGTAATGGTTCCCCTGATTCATCAGATCCTATGTAGGCTCGGAAGAAATGAATCTTGCGATCGACAGTGTTAGCGTTTCGACGGTATTGCATGGATTTGTGTCCGAATCTCCTTAGGCGTTCACCTTTGCCGCCATTCAGTTGTCAGCCAACCAGGCTCCGCCTCTCTAACCAACTCTTGATCAAAGAATTATCCTTTTGGGAGAGTCCGTACGACCAACTCACGTAATCTTCAATCTCAGCTTCAATGTCCGGTTGGACGGGGGCATGCGCCAGTTGTTCTACACATTCGGAAAGGCGTTGGTCTGTATCTACGGACAGCGACGGGATTGGCAGTTGCTTAAGAAATTGCGCGAAAACTTGAAGATATCCATTAGCGAGGGCCGTGCAAAGATTTCGCAGCAAAAACCACACGATTTGGGAGTTGACAATCGCGGCTAATGAGGCGCTGGGTGTAACAGCAAAGTCACACGCGTTGTTATGCCAAAACCCTGATGGATCGTAAGTGAATTGAGGCGCGTTGATGAAGCGCTTGAAGATAATCTTGGGATTATCGAATTCGTGGTATATCCCTTCCTGTGGCTGCTGCAACTCGTACCACGGGTGCAGGTGGGAGGTCGCACGTTTTTCGAGATTGGGGCGATAGAGCTCCAGGTGTTCGCGGACAGCAGGGTAGCGGTCGATGTCCACGCGGCGGCTCGTGAATATGATGTAAAGACCGGCCCAGTCAGCGCTCCATCGCTTGATATCACGGCCGCGAAGCCAGGGTTTGATGATCTCGGCGCTTCGCGGGTCGGCGTCGATCAGCTCGTCACGCTTGTACTGGTCAATGACAAATGCCTTGTTCAGACCGGTCACGATCCCCCGGTAGATGCGCCCGTCGACGAACGCGCCCAACGGCGTTCCCTGGTTCATCAGGCGCTCGAAGAGGCGTATCAATGCGGGGTCCTCCAGGATCCAGCCGCTTTGCCGCAGCAGCGCCTGCGAATAGTTGGGATGGCCGTGGCGGTCCATAAAGCCGGAAAGGCCATCCATCGCCTTGTTTACGGTTTCCGGTGTTGCAGATAGTCCACGGCTCCTTAGCGCATTGCGGACCGGAGTTGTCAGATCGGCAATTCGCATCTGATGAGTGTCCCTAGCCGTACCTTTCCGTCCCACAAGCACCGCCGGGTAAGAAGTCGCTGCGAACACGGGCAGATCGCCGAAATCTATCACCTGGCTGATTATCAGAGAGTCGCGGAGGAATCCTCTGAGCTTCTTGCCGTAGGCGGCCCGCATGTACTTGTTGCTGGTGATGAACGCCAGCCAGCCGCCGGGGCGCATCAACTCGATAGCCCTGGCGTAGAAATAGACGAGGATGTCCGCCCGTGACGCCGATACTTCGGGAAAAGCCTCCTTGTATTTCTTTTCGTCGCCCTTATTTAGCTTTTCCATACGCACGTAGGGCGGGTTGGCGATTACGACGTCAAATCCGCCGCGCTCGGCGAAGACCTCGGCGAACTCGACGCGCCAGTCCACTACGTCCTGGGGAACGCCGGCATCGCCTAAAGCGTCGCGAACCTGCTGTTTGATGTCCTCGATTTGTTCCCTCAGGTTCGTCTTGTCCGTCTGTAGGCTGGCTCGCATGTAGCTGTTCTTGACGGCGCCAAGGTCCAGCCGTCGCACTTCGTGCCAAGTAAAATCACTTTGACTTCCAGGCATCGGGTCCGGACCGAGCAGGCTGTCGCCGCAAACGACCTTGAAGTCGAGGTTGGGCAGCGCTTTGGGGACTTCGCCTTCGTATTCGATGGCGAGCGAGAGCCACATCCGCAGCATGGCGATGTTGACGGCGAACTCGTCGATATCGACGCCGTAGAGGTTGCGCTGAATGATGTGGAGCTTGAGCTCGTAGAGGCCGCGAGCGTCGACGCCGACGTTGTAAAGCTCAATCTGAAGCTCGACCAGCTCCTGCATCATGCCCAGCAGGTAAGCGCCGGAGCCGCAGGCAGGATCGACCACAGTCACCTGATCGAGAGCGTCCGCCATCCGGCTAGCGCTTGAGAGCGGGATGCCGGAAGTGTCGTGCCCGTCGACGAACGCCGCGACGGACTCGCCCGAAAGCCCGGTGTCCCGCCCTTCGAGGTAGCCTTTGAGCGCCTCACGGCACATGAACGACACGACGGGTCGGGGGGTGTAATAGGAGCCGCTTTCGTGGCGTCCGGTGACGAGTTCCTCGAATACCTTGCCCAGCATTTCCGGGTCAACCGCGACCTCGATGTCGAATGGCGTGGACTCCATGACGGTGAAGTTGAACTTGTCGAACAGGTCGCGCAGGACCGGCTCGATGGCGTCGTCGGGGACGGTTACGGTGTCTCGGCTGTCCAGATCGGTCTTCTCGAAGAGGCCTCCGTTGAGGAAGGGGACGTCGCCTATACGGTCGTACAGAGCGGGGTTGTTCCGGTTGAGGTCCCGCGATTGCGGGTTGTTGAGTCCGGCGAAGAAGAGCGGGCGCAGCCGGTCTGTGTAGAAATCGGCCCGGAGCGGGTCGGCCCGGTAGTCGTTCCACAGCGCGTTGAGGTAGTCGTTGTTGCCCCTGAAGGTCAGCCAGCTCTTGCGGGAGAGGAAGTAGACGAACATCAGGCGGTTGAACAGCGTCTGGATGAACAGCCGCTTTTCTTCTTCCTCGCTGCGCCCGAACCCGGATACCTGCTCTTTCGCCGCCTCGAAGACCCGCTTGTATTCCTGGAAGAATCGCTTGGTGACGGGTTCGACGTCGAACGCCTCTGCCAGCGCGTCGCGGATGCTGCCGCTGCGCTCGTAGCTCCAGTAGACCTCGGAGAACTGCTCGACGGCCGTGCGGCGGGGCAGATCGCGCTCGACGACCATGCGGCGCAGGGTCGGCTGCGCGCCGTCGAATTCGGGATGGATGAAGTGGAGCTGCGAGCGGGACGTGTTGGTGAAGACGAGCAGCATGTCCTCGCCGAGCTGACCGGCGATCAGTCTGGCCGCGGCAGATGCCTCCGTCCTGCGGACACGGTCGGTCTCCCTAATGTTGAGTGGGACGTACAGGACGTATACGCCATCAAGCTGGGCGACGCGCTCGGCGGCGGCGAGGTCGACCTGGCCGGAAATCGGGTTGAAGTCCAGCTTCTCGACGAAGAGCGAACGGATGACGCTAGCGCGGTCGGGCCGCGAGGCCGCGAAAATCCGCTCTACGTGCTCTTCCACGTCACGCGCGTCTTGTTGGTTCGAGATGGGCGTCGTTCTGTTTCGAATGCCGATCGCAGAGTCCAGCGGGAATGTAGCGAATCATCATCGCACAAGTAGGCTGATCTCCGTAGCGAGCGGACTGCCGGTTTTTATAACGCGAGGTGGTTACTAAGCAGACTTAGTGCTCGGTGGTCGGGATTGGTGACCGCGCAGTATAGGCAGACCTAAAACTACACTCGGCCGCATAGCTCGCTGGGCTACGGACCGCCGGCGCTGGCGGCTATCCTGCCTGCCGAGCCTTAGCCGATGCTCATGAGAATAAACTAGCAGGTTGAACAAACTTGGCGGGGCAGGTCACGAAGTCGATGCGCTAGCTCGCGGTGCCGTACTAGTACCGGATCGAGCAAAAGGTGACGCACCACTACAGCGATCTAGTTGGTGCTTGGGGAGATAAGGATTGGTTAATACCGGGCAAAAGTACCTAGAGGACATCCGGGCCAATTTGAAATCGGGGCATTTCCAACACAGGATGGGCCAGAACGTGCTTCGCGCCTTTGGGTACGTTAGGCGGAGAGCCACGGCCATCGAGGAGATCAACGCAACGCTAGAAAAGCTTCGCTTGGTAGCCAACCCTCCCATCAATGCAGAGATGCCACTCAGAAAACCCCGAATCCGCTTTTCACTCATGCCCTCAGACGGGGCCGCCACGCCCGAAGATGTCTCGGAACCCGAAACACCGAACGTCAACGGCTTCGACTCTGCGTCACGGGACGCGGACTACAACGATAGTAGTTTGCCCGAGCCTGCCTTTAGCATTTCCGAACTGGCGTCAGCAAAAACTGATGTCGAGTGCGTGCCTCTTGATGCGTCGATCCAGACTGCATATATCACAATGCTACTGGGCAAATATTCTCAATTGGTGGTCGCCAGCAAGACTAGACCCAGGCAACAAGACATCAAAGGGGTCGTGTCGTTCCAATCGATGGCGAAGGCACTAATGAACGGCAAACCTACGACTGTTGGTGATTGTATTGACAAGGATGTGCCCTTCGCCCAGAGCCATGATGACCTACAGTCCGTGATCCGTAAGTTGAGCGGGAACGATGTCGTCCTAGTGATTGGGCGGGACAAAAGGCTCCAAGGAATCGTGACGGCTTGGGACTTGGCCGAAGAGTTCGCCGAGCTCGTAGACCCATTCAAGCGGATAGGCGAAATCGAAGAACGCCTGCGAGCTCTCGTTCAAACGCGACTAGGAAAACGGACGGTGGCTGAGTTCCTCAAAGATCAGGGGCTCCGGGGCGATAGCCCAATCGAGGTGTCCGAGGAATTGACAATGGGAGCATTGGAGAGAGTGCTCGACTTCCCACAGCATTGGGATGCGCTCGGTCTGGTCTTCGATAGGGCTGTCTTCATTGGTGCCCTGGACGAAATCCGTGACTTTCGTAATCGCCTAATGCACTTCAGAGACCCACTCACCGAAGCTGAGCTGACGAGGCTTACCAATTTCTGCGACGCGGTGCGTGAGATACAGTTGTAACGACCCTAACGGCTGAGAAAAGCAGCCATCCTGGCTAACTGCCCGCTTAGAGCTTCAAGAAGAGGCTCATCGCACGAACTGCTCGACGGGGAAGTCGACTACACGCCGCTGGCGATAAAGGTGCTGCCCCATAAGCACAGGCGTACTCAAAACTGCATCACTTCCAGTAGTTCTCTGGGCTTCAGACCGCCGTCGCAAGCGGCCATCGTGCCAGCAGAAAGTTGGGCGACAATCGTGTTAAAACATAGGACAGAGCTTTGGAGCAATGGGGTGGGGCAGACGTCGTTTCTACCAACGATTAGGTGTGCAACCGTTCAGAGACTAGCTGGTTGAGGCACCGCCGACCTTCAGGAGATTCTGCAGTCGAGTAGGCCGAGATGTCGAGCCGTAAGAGACGTAGGAAACTGAGGCGAAGAAAAAAGAGACGCAGTTCTCCTCCGAGAGAGCATGCCAACCTGGGGCTTGCACGATTGAACCAGCGGCCTGCTTCGCGAGCCGATTGGGCGGGTCCGTCTGACTCCATCGGTAGATATATCGGTAAAGAGTCAAGCAGAACGCTGGACGCCTACCGAAGCCAGCCGACACTGGTCATCGAACACGCCAACCACGAGGAGGACACGGCGCGTGGCGGCTATGCTCATCGCCAGCTCTTCGAGCTCGTGCAAAACAGCGCCGACGCTCTGGCAGGGCCTAGCGGCGGTCGCATTCGGATCAGGCTCACGCCTACGCACCTCTACTGTGCTGACGATGGGCAACCAATCGATAGAGGGGGCGTCAGGGCACTCATGTTCTCCCATCTCT
Source organism: Chloroflexota bacterium (assembly GCA_965263025.1). GTDB lineage: Bacteria > Chloroflexota > UBA11872 > UBA11872 > VXNJ01 > JAPOVO01. The sequence goes on from OZ253578.1 coordinate 3,575,311, forward strand.
CTCCCAAGCGTGCAACTGATGAGATTGGGCGGTTTGGATTGGGTTTCAAATCAGTGTTAGCAGTGACAGACACACCCGAATTCTTCAGCCGCTCGGGTTCATTCCGATTTGATCGCGCCAAAGCGAAAGCGAATATTAGCCCCATCGCGCCCTATGTAGAGCGCTATCCGGTCCTACGTCTGGCGGAAGCCATCGATCCGTGGCCGGAGGCACAAACGGACGCGATTCTAAGTGAGCTAATGGGTTGGGCTGCGAACATCGTTCGTCTCCGCATAAAGCCTGGGGCGCATGGAAATCTCGCGCAACAAATCAGCGACTTTCCGGCAGAGTTCCTACTCTTCGTAGAACACGTTTCGGAACTGGTATTGCAACACGATGAGAGGGAAGACTCCCGGGAATTCAGTCTACGCTGCGAAGGCGACGAGCATGTACTTGACGACGGCGACTACACGACGCACTGGATGCTCACGCAGCATATGCACTCCCTTTCCGCAGACGCCCGGAGTGACAGCAGGAGTCTGGACGACTCTAGTGGAGTACCAATTTGGTGGGCTGCACCGATTGACAGGCTCAACGATCCCGGGGAGTTTTGGGCCTTCTTTCCCACGACGACGAAAAGCCTGCTGTCTGGCATCCTGAACGCTCCTTGGAAGACCAACGAGGATCGTCAGAACCTGCTGCCGGGGATCTACAACGACGAACTGATCGACGCAGCGGCTGCTCTCGTTGCCGAAGTCTTGCCAAGACTCTCGACTACTGATGATCCAGCTCGCCATCTTGACGCTCTTCCACGCCGGCAAGAACTTGGGGACTCTGAGCACAGCAATCGATTCCGAGATCAAATCCATTCCCGCCTCAACGGCCAAGCAATCGCACCAGATCAGAATGGCGAGTTACAGAATCTGCAGGAACTCTCATATCCGCCGCAGGATCCGTCGTCATACGCAGCGCGAGAAATGAGTCAGGCCGCACTTGAGCGTTGGGCGGCGCTAAGCGATCGACCCTCAGACTGGCTTCATCACAGTGCACTGACTCGCAACCGATTGGCACGGCTCGATCAGTTGTACAGAGTCGAGATGCTGTTGCGTGATCCGCATTCCATTCCGTCTGTACTTCCTCGGGCCTCAATTGCGGAATGGATCGAAGCGTTGGTAGAGGGCGCGAAGTGTCCGCAACGAGCATTCAAGGATCAACTGGATGCCTCAATGACTGCCATTCAGACGGCAGCGCTGATTCCACGGTCGGTGGGGGCCGAAAACGACTTCGGCGAGATAGTGCTAACGGCCGACGAACGATGGGTCAAGGCTGATCGAGACGCTATCTGGCTAGCGGGCGGCTCAGCCTCGAATAGGCACACGTTTGTACACCCAAAACTTGAGGCGGATCCCGAAACGCTTCGGGCGTTGAAGGAACTAGGGTTGACACCAGCGTCATCAGAGGTGATGTTTCGGAATATCGCGTCAGCCCTGTTGAGCTCACCTGCTAGTGACCGAGAGCGCGAACACCCAGACGATTGGCGGCAGTTCTGGAAGCTCGCCCGCGAATTAGACAATGAGACGGTCTTGAAAATCGTCGACTCGAATAAGTCTTGGAGAGACGCGCTTCGGGTGCACACGATCGCGGGGAATTGGCGATCCCTTTTCGTGGCTTTGCTTGCAGGTTCGATCGTAACGGCGGACGGGAGTCGAGACCGGGACACGATCATCGACTTTGGGTTCCACAATGCTGAATTGTCGTTGCTCAGAGAGCTCGGGGCGGTCGAATCACCGCGTGAGGGACAGTTCCTATCCGCCAACCATTTCTCGATGTTCCAGCGGGATCGTCGCCGGGACTTTCGGAAGTATCAAGAAGAAAAACGTGGAAGAAGGCCGCGTGAGTATTTGCTCAAATTCAAAAAAACGACAACGAGTGGCCCGCTGGAGGTATTGGAACATCTTTCCGACGAGGGAACGGTTCTGTACACGTTGAAGTTGCTCGAACTAGATGACACGTTCAAGCGGTGGATCATATATCACTCGACTCGTCCGGATGACTACACACGGTTGTCATTCAAGTCGCCTGCGGTCGACGCGCTGCGCCAACATGGGCGCATTAGAACAGAGCATGGAATTAGTCCACTTAGCGACGGATTTGGCGATCCGCCGAAGAACGCATCTGTATGGAGAGAGCTCACCTCACATCCGAAAGCCGTCCTCATCCGTGAGGCGTTCGGACTGGCGGAGGGGATAGACCCACCCGAAGAACCGATCGGAGCGGATTCCCCGATCCCTCTCATCGATGTTTGGCCTGGATTGGTACGGTACCTCTCCAACGGTCTGACGGAACTTGAACTAATACGCTGCGATGGGTTCCGCAGGTTCGGACGACTCCTCGACGAAGGCGATCCAGCTTGCATCATCAAGGGTGACTTTATTTACGCAACGCGGCAGGCCGATGAGCGAGACGAGCTTCGGTGTGTACTCCAGGAGCTCGATCTGGTGGTTGTTTCGGAGCAAATTGAGGAGATTCTCGAATTCCGCACGCCCGAAGACATTCAGCGAGCTCGTGATCAGGTTAAGAAGCACTCTACGGAAGAAGAGCGACTCCTTGCCGCCGTAGGCGAAACCAAGTTGCGGCGAGGACTCCCGCAGGATCTGCTCGCCATACTCGAACAGACTGAAGGAGCGGCTCTTAGGGGAGTTCAGGTAGCGGAGGCCGCGATCGCTACCCATCACACTGGCGCGCTTCGTGAATATAGGCACGCGCTTGATCATCTCGATCCGCCAAGGCAGTGGGCTGGTAGATCAAAGGCGATCGAATTCGTGCAGTCCTTGGGATTCGACAAGGAATGGGCAGGGGAGCGGAACAGTCGCCGCGATCCCTACATTGAGGTGGAAGGGCCCTACTCTCTGCCAAAGCTACATGGCTACCAGCGAAAGGTCGTCGGAAACGCGAGAGATCTGATTCGGTCGAACGGAGCTACAGCCGAGCGGCGCGGCATGATTAGCATGCCCACAGGTTCGGGAAAGACGCGCGTGGCCGTGCAGGCCATAGTCGAAGCAATGCGGGAGGACGGCTTCAAGGGCGGTGTTCTATGGGTGGCCGACCGTGACGAACTGTGCGAGCAGGCCGTCGAGCATTGGCGAGAAGTCTGGGCCAGCGAGGGTGTTCAGCAGCAGCGCTTGAGACTCTCCAGAATGTGGGCAGGCCAGCCCAAGCCGTCGACGATTAGCGAGATGCACGTCATCGTCGCGACCATTCAGACCCTATACGCGAAGACAACAAGCCAACGGGATTCATACGCATTCCTTGCGAAGTTCCAACTTGTGGTGTTTGACGAGGCTCATAGGTCCGTAACGCCCACCTTCACCTCCGTTATGCAGGAACTGGGACTCACGCGTTGGCAACGGTCAGACGAGCCTCTCCTGATCGGTCTAACCGCGACGCCGTACAGAGGGCATGACGCGCGAGAAACCGAGCGACTCGTCAATCGTTACGGAAGCAACCGGCTAGATGCGGGTGCGTTTGCGAGCGACGATCCTGAAGGCGTGATTGGCGAGTTGCAGGATATGGGCGTGCTCGCGCGAGCCGACCACACAACCATCGAAGGCGGTGAGTTCTCGCTCTCGGACGACGAATTGGGACAGCTCAAACAGTCTCCTTGGTGGCTACCGCGAAGTGTAGAGAACCGTATCGCACAAGACGCCGAACGCACGGGCCGCATCATTCGGGCGTACCTGGAACATATTGATCCTGAGTGGCCCACCTTGGTCTTTGCTACCTCGGTCGAGCATTCACAAACGGTTGCGGCTCTACTAACTCGGATAGGGATCAAGTCTCGTGCCGTCAGCGCAGGTACCGAGCCGTCGATTCGCCGCCTCATCGTCGACCAGTTCCGTGCAGGCGAAATCAAAGTGCTGGTGAACTACGGCATATTTCGAGAGGGATTCGACGCTCCCAGAACACGGGCAATAGTAGTCGCTCGCCCCGTATACAGCCCCAATCTTTACTTCCAAATGATCGGAAGGGGGCTGCGGGGTGTCAAGAATGGCGGAAATGATCGGTGTCTCATCCTCAACGTTGAAGACAACATTGAGAACTTCGAGGGAAGACTAGCTTTCTCGGACCTCGGCTGGCTCTGGGTCTAGTTCTACTGAGCCGCACCGGAGAATAACTCAGGGAGGGTGCTGTTGGCATGGCCCGTAGAAGCGGAGACTGAACGCTGTCGAGAGGTCCACATCGGAGCATGTGATCGACGAGCTCTGAAGGCCGTGAACGTTGTTTCGGCAGGCTAATCGTCAAGCGGTTGCAGTTCGACGGAGATTCGAACGGTTGCACAGGGAGTACCGGCGGCTACAGTTCGATCGGGCAGGGAACCTGAGGAACTGCTGTCCGAGAGCGCTGGCGCAAAGCTAGCGGTCCTAGGTCGCTCCATCTGGACAACTCGTAGCGGCTGGACCTCGGCGAGCCTAGGATGAGGGATCGGGGAGCGTGCTAGCGAGGATACAACTGAGGCGATGATGTCAAACTTGTCTTTTCCGGTTCAGCATATTTCGGTACGAGTACCATGGCACGACAGTGGTTGGGACGGGCGTGTATGCGTTGCTCCTGCGAACAATTCAGCTTGTCTTAAGCTGAAAAGGATTGCTGAAGGCAAAGACGAGGCGTCCGAGGCCGAAGTTGCGGGACGCCATTTCAAGGAACTTCAGCCGCGGCAAGTCCCTCCGTGTCTAACGGAGAGAGCGGCGTTCATGAGCCCGCATAGTTTCGTGAGAGACCATAGCCATCCGTATAGAAGAGATGACACGGGGGTTCATGCCCATTTCAGGGCAACTCTATTGAACTATCCGGCCTATTCAGCGCCCGGCGTGCCATTCAGATGGATGCTAAAGGGATCGTTCAGTGGTAGAGGGGATTCTCACCTGCGTGAGCACTATCCGCTCGATGACGTAAATGAGGAACTAGAGCCCGACCTTGGCTTCCCGACAGCTTGGTGGCAGGACTATCGAAACCAGAGTGCTCTCTTGGAGACCTTTTGGGCGCATGTGAGGGAAGAAGAGTCCCTGGTCTTGTTCTATGCCAAGCAGGTCCCCCTCTTGGAGGACATACCGGGGCGTCGCATTCTCGTTGGCGTTGGCCGCGTGAATTCCATAGGTCCTCTAACCGAGTATCTGTACGACGGGCTTACTGATGGCAAGCTTCGAAGCATGTTGTGGGAGCGGATGATTGGCCATTCGATTCGTCCCGGTTTTGAAGACGGCTTCCTCATGCCATATCACGAGGCCTTGGAGAAGTCCCGAGAAGGTGATGCCTTTGATCCCGCGGAAGTCGTGGCCTTCGCACCGGAGGACCGGTTCACAGAGTTCTCGTACGCAACCGAGCATGTAGGCGACGACGCGGCTATCGGCTCGCTGCTGTCCATGCGCGCCGCCCTTTTGAGGTCCGCAGAGTTGTTTGGCGCGGATATCCAGAACCAGGAAGCATGGATCGACAGGGAACTCGGCAGGCTTTGGCGCAAACGCGGCCCGTTTCCCGGAATGGGTGCGGTGCTGTACGCGTGCGGTGTCCGCATGGGCAACTTCATTGCAAGGGCATTGGATGAACATGCGGCGGACGACAAGTCACCTTGGTCCGTGTGGTACTCCTTGCTGGCTGCACCCGGAAATTATCTCCAGCCGCCACTCGCAAGGCACATAGACCGCACGACTGCGATGGCATGGAAGAGCATGCCCGAGGAGCGTCGGGCGTTTCTTGAACTCCTGAGCCGTGTAGACCTCACTCAAGAACAAGCGAAGGTCCTCGTCACTCCTGAGGAGAGGGGGCAGTTGGGAATCAGTGGCGAAGACTCAGCATTCGTCCACAACCCGTACTTGCTTTATGAAACCACTCGATCAACCACCACTCCCGTATCAATTGGCACAGTCGACCGCGGACTATTTCCTGCCTCCTCTACACGTGAGAGATTCCCAGCTCCTGCACCATCTAGGATTGACTCGGCGGTAGACGCCCGACGCTTGCGCGCACTGTCGATTCGTGAACTCGAGTCGGCAGCGGAGAGAGGAGACACACTGATTCTTAGAGAATCGATAGTTGCGAGTCTCCGCAAGCAGGAACAGGCGAAGGATGAACAGCGGACGCTAGTGACCGCTGACCTGCTCAGGGTTGCGGAAGACATGCTGTTCGAGGATGAAGTGCGTGTCGTAGAAATGGCCAACGGGAAGCCTGCCTATCAGCTTGAACGGCTGGGTGCGGCGGGTGACCTCATTCGAAAGACTGTCGATGGTCGGCGTAGCGGTAGACGACACAACCTTGTTGTTGACTGGAGAGCCAGACTGGACGACCGCCTTGATCCGGTCGGCGGCATTGATCCAGAAAACGAAAAACGGGCCCACCGAGAGAAGGCGGCAGCTCTCGACGAAGTCGCGAATGCTCGGATCAGTGTCCTAGTCGGCTCGGCAGGAACGGGAAAGACGACCCTGTTGTCAGTTCTATGCCAGCATCCGGAGATATCGAAGCATGGAGTTTTGTTGTTAGCTCCCACCGGCAAAGCGCGAGTTCGAATGGAGGCGGCCATCGGTCCGACGAAACTCCAAGGCATCAGGGCCTACACATTAGCTCAGTTCCTGATCCCACTACATAGATATGACGGTAGGACTCAGCGATATGTGCTGACTGGTCAGCGTGGTGAGAAGATGGGGCGCACCGTCATCGTAGATGAATGTTCCATGCTCACCGAGGAGATGCTGGCGGCACTGATCGAATCGCTTTCTGGTGTGGACAGGTTGATTCTGGTGGGCGATCCCCGGCAACTCCCGCCAATCGGAGCGGGAAGGCCGTTCGTCGATATCGTCAAGCGGCTGAGTCCAGACGAATTCAAGACTGACGCCCCGAGAGTGGGGCCTTCCTACGCCGAGTTGACTGTGCCGATGCGCCAGGACGCTCAAGATCGGGACGCGCTTGAACTTTCAGAATGGTTTGGGGGTGAGCTTGGGCCGGGTCATGACAGCGTCTTCGAGATATTGTCCGGTCACAAGGAGAGTGAATCAGTCAAGGTGGTGCATTGGGAAACGCCGGATGATCTGACGGACAGGTTGCCACAAGTAGTCGCCAGCCAACTGACGTTCGACAAGGATCGGGACGAATCGCTCCAATTCGCGGCGAGCCTCGGCGGCCAAGTACAGGGGGACTATGTCTATTTCAACAGGGGCAGATCCTCTGTTCGGGCGGAAGATTGGCAGATACTCAGTCCGTCCAGGCAGAAACCGTGGGGTGTTGATCCGCTCAACCGATTGATCCACCGGCGGTATAAATCTAAACAGGTTGCAAGCTCACGGCGTGACGACGGCCGCTTCCTAAAACCACAGGGAGACCAACTAATAGTCTATGGCGACAAGGTGATAAACAATAGGAATTGGCGCACGCCAAAGTGGAGGAGGTGGCCGAAAGTAGACGGGTATCTCGCCAACGGCGAGGTAGGCATAGTCGTAGGACAGATGCGGACGAGGAGATTCCCCCATAAACCCAGAAGTCTCGATGTGGAGTTTTCAACCCAGCCGGGATCGGTAGTGAAATTTCGGCCCGACGACTTTGACCCAGAAGGTCAGGTTGATCTCGAACTCGCCTACGCTCTCACCGTCCACAAGGCTCAAGGTAGCGAGTTTGGCACTGTTCTACTGGTCCTACCCAAGTCTTACCACATGCTCACGCGCGAACTGCTCTACACGGCCCTAACTCGGCAGAAACAGAAGATCGTACTTCTTATGCAGGGATCTCCGACAGACCTTCAACGCCTCAGTTCCGAACTCTACTCAGAGACAGCTGGTCGGCTCACAAACCTCTTCTCGCGACCGACCGCGGTTAGAGTCGGTAAGAAGTTCCTTGAGGAGCAGTTAATTCACCGAACCGCCAGGGGCGACACTGTGCGCTCAAAGTCCGAGGTGATCATTGCGAACCTGCTTCACACGAAGGGCATCGACTATCGCTATGAGGAGCCACTCAAGATCGACGGTATCACCAAATATCCCGACTTCACCATTGAGGATGACGACATGGGGGAGACGTACTACTGGGAGCACCTAGGATTACTCTCCCGCTGGGATTATCAGCAGCGGTGGTGCGAGAAGGTAGCGTGGCTGAAGTCGCACGGGATCCTACCGAGGGAGGAAGGGGGTGGTCCGATGGGGACTTTGGTCACCACTCGCGACTCAGCTAACGGTGGTATCGACTCCGAGGCCGTCGAGCAACTGATTCAGGAGTTGTTCTGACCGTGTCTGAGGTAGTGGTGACTTGCTGTCGCGTGACTAATCCGGGCGGGATGTTAGAAACTGAGAGCGAGCAAAGGGCTGATAGTCAGAAGGAAACGTAGGGCGTAGGTTTTCACCGGCGCGGGCGTCCGGCATTACTCGGCAGCCGGCCAGTCCAACCAACCTCACGGCGAGTTTCCCGCTTCTATCAACTCATCGGGTCGAACTCAGGGCGCTCGGGGCTCGGCTCGCGTCGTTATCGACTTCGCTCCTAGCCTCTCATTGTCCGCTGGCAATGCTTGGGACGTGTCTCGCATTCCTCCTGGACCAACTTTCGAGAGGCAGGTCAAGCAAATTGCTAGGATATGGGGCGGGATGCCCCCAGTATCCGAAGAGTAGCGGTACCGGGAATCCCGGACGAAGGGAGGTCGCGACTATGACAGAAGGAAAAGCACAGGAAGCGGGTTTTTCGGGCGATTCACCCAGCCACGCACCGATGAGTTTTACCTCCTCTTTAGATTGGCCTTCGCATTCCTGCTTGGGCTGCACGGGGCGCAGAAAGCGTTCCTGCTGTGGGGCTTTCCGGCTGGGGCGAATCCGAACGGGCTCGGCACGCTGATAGATATTGCGGGTTGGGTAGAGCTTATCTCGGCAATCCTCATAGGCCTCGGCATCCTTACCCGACTGGGAGCGGGCGCGATGGTTGTAACGATGATTGTCGCCTACTTTGGAGTGCATGCCGCCCTCAGCCCGGTATGGCCCTGGCCGCATCTATATCCCAACCCTCCCGACGGGGGCAATGCGTTCGTGGCGCACGGCGGCGAGGTTACGATCCTGTTTTTCATCTGCGCAAGCCTCATCGGTGTCGTTGGCAGCCGCAAATGGGGTATTGAGCGGCATCTATTCAACAAGGAGCTCCTGTAAGCAATCGCCCGCCTTCCGCGTGCAGTGGGGAGGCGACTGATCGAGGAGCATAGTCCGGTGCCACAGACCGGTAGTTACGACGCGCTCGTGGTCGGCGCGGGTCCAAACGGCCTGTCGGCCGGGATAGCCATCGCGCAGACGGGGCGTTCAGTGCTGGTCGTGGAGGGGAGAGACACGGTTGGAGGCGGAGCCCGGTCAGCGGCCCTGACGCTGCCAGGATTCCTACACGACGTCTGCTCGGCGGTCCACCCGATGGCGGTGGGCTCGCCCTTCTTTCGCACGTTGCCGCTGTCCGACCACGGCTTGGACTGGGTCCAGCCTGCCGCGCCGCTGGCGCATCCGCTGGACGACGGCACGGCTGTAATGATGGAGCGCTCGGTCGAGGCGACCGCCGACGGCCTGGGATGCGATGCGGCGGCGTATAGAAGGCTGTTTGGCCCTCTCGTGAGGGACTGGCGCAAGCTGGCCGCCGACGTACTCGGACCTTTGCGCGTGCCGCGTCACCCGCTGGTTACCGCCCGTTTCGGGCTTACCGGCCTGCGGTCCGCACTGTCGTTAGCCCAGGCTCGCTTCAACGGCGAGCGTGCCAGGGCGCTGTTCGCCGGCCTGGCGGCACATTCGGTGCTGCCCCTGGAGCGGCCCCCCAGCGCCGCGTTCGGCCTCGTGCTGGGGGCAAGCGGCCATGCAGTCGGCTGGCCGATGCCGCGCGGCGGGGCCCAGCGAATAGCCGAGGCCCTGGCGTCGCATCTGGCCTCCTTGGGCGGTCAAATCGAGACGGGCAAGCCGGTTGAGCGTGTGGAGGACTTGCCCTCCACAGCGGTCACCCTCCTCGACGTGACGCCTCGGCAGGTCGTCAAAATCGCCGGGCGACACCTGCACAGCTCCTTTAGGCGCAGGCTCGAGGCGTACCGCTACGGACCAGGGGCCTTCAAGATGGACTGGGCGCTTAGCGGGCCCGTGCCCTGGAGAGCTTCGGAGTGCACGCGTGCGGGCACGCTGCATCTGGGTGGGACGATAGCCGAGATCGCCCAGGCCGAGCGCGAGGTGTGGAGCGGGCGTCACCCGGACCGGCCTTTCGTGCTGCTCTCCCAGCCGAGCCTCTTCGATCCAACCCGGGCCCCGGAGGGCCGGCACACGGTGTGGGCCTATTGTCATGTGCCCAACGGGTCCGACTTCGACATGACCGGCAGGATCGAGGCGCAGGTGGAGCGATTCGCGCCGGGGTTCCGCGAGCGGGTATTGAAGAGAAGCGTCCGGCCCCCGGCGGCGTTGGAGGAGTACAACCCGAACTGCGTCGGTGGAGACATCAACGGCGGCGTCCAGGACTTCGGCCAGCTCTTCGCCCGTCCCGCCCGCATGCTGAGGCCCTATTCAGTCCCATCGACCGACCTCTTCATCTGCTCCTCGTCGACGCCGCCCGGAGGCGGCGTGCATGGGATGTGCGGCTACTTCGCCGCCCGGGCCGCGCTGCGACGCCTCGGCCGCTGATATGTCATCGGCTCTATCGTCACCTCAACAGGCCCGAAGAAGGACGGGTGCTGCCTAGCAACCCTGTTCCAAACGTGTCCGACGGGCAACCAGGCGGTTTTCGACTAGTGCGTCTCTAGGCTAGGCGGAGCAAGGCGTGGTTTCGACGAGACGCGAGAGGAGACGTATGTCAGGGCGAGGGCGTTCATGTACAGCATGGAAACAGGCCCTGTGCTTCAGGTACCTCCGCAAGGTCGCTGTGGTCCGGTGGCAGTTTCAAGAGCGCCTTCGCTATCTCCTCGGGCGAGGCGTCGATGCGCGGCGGCATCTTGCGAGGCGGACGCCCACGGCGACGCTTGGGTTTCTGGTCCTTCATGAGGGTGTGCTTCCTCCATTCGACAGCCGTGTGTACCTCCCACAGCTCTAACAGACTGCCGCGCGAAGTCGAGCACGGGGGCGCTTCGTTTGCCGTTCATCGGCCATCCCGTTACATTAGGCGCGCCTGAGTAGTCCCCACGCGTTTCGCCTGCGAGATGTGGCTTTGCACCCTCTCGCAGCGTGCGGAGCGACTGCTCAGGCAAACAGTCATATCTCATCTGCGGGAGGGCACCCTGTGTCAAAGCGGCTTGGAACCGCAGTCTTTTTCGTCTCGCTTCTCTCAGCTAGCGCAATCGCCTGGTTTAGTGACGACATCAAGCAACAGTTATCGCCGCAGGTTGCAGCGCAAGCGGCAACACCCCCGCCATCCTCTGAGCCCATGGTCAAGTGCCTAAGAGGCGAAGGGAGCCAGATTTCATACTTGGACCTGCCGGCTGGCCTATGGACTGCCAGACTCACATTCGGCCGGTTCGAGCACGAACCCAACTGGACTCCACCGATAGACGCGTTCAGCGTCCGAGTGCAGATAGCGTCGTACACCAATGGCGTTTCCCTGAGATTGGTGGATAGAGCTTGGGTCGCGCAGGGGGACCCGAGGTTGCGGCGGTTCTACGCGTCAGAAGCTGGAAACTGGTTCGAAGTCCTGGACGTTTTTCACATAGGGAAGACGTTACAGCCAGGCAAGCAGGTCTTGACGATCAAAGCCGAGTTGCGAGATTGGCGAATCATACTCTCGAACACGCAGTCCCAGAAATGCCCGGAGGCGGGAGATGCGTAGCCAGTTTCGGCGCAGCCTTGGGGTGCTTCTCATCGCAGGTCTGTTTGCGCTGTCCTGTCAAACTGATACGGGAATAACGAGAGATGATGGAAAAGATGTACGCGGAAGACTGCGACCCCCCCAAGCCGGTTGAGGAACGCCGCGTATTCGAAGATTGCTACGAGTGGCTTGGGGAGGACTAAAGGAGGACGTACTGATGCCGCCAGAGATACGCGGGTTCATGGATCACTTGAAGCGAGCCACGGAGGGGGATTCCCAGCCAGACGACCTAGACCAGTTGGCTATAGGTGTGGGCTACGCCTTCGGGGCCGTTCTGCCGCCCCTGATGGTGCGTTGCGGAGTGCCCTTGATCGGACGTTACTTCGTTAGCTAGGCAGATTGGCGAAGGGTTGGAGGGTGTGGATGCGCGTGTTGTGACTCCACAGCAACGGCGTCTTCATTTGATTCTTGCTGCGACTGTTGAAGCTCTCGTTCTCTCCGTTCGGCTAGAGCCTGACGAACCAGCCTCCCCCCTATAGTCCTGACCGTCTCATTCATAGGCTTGATCCACTCTTCGAATGTCACAGGAGTCTCCATGAAACGCCCCCTTCTTGCGATCAGCACTCTTGGCCCGTAACCTCTGGCCGATGCTCGCAGTCCTCTTCGGCCTGCTAGCCGCAGGCAGTATAGGTTACATCGTCGGCCAACTGGCGCCGCTGTCAGCCCCTCGGATCGTGATGACGTCGACGTCCGCGGGAGCTCCCGCGCCAATAGTCGCGACGTGGCGCGGCTTGCGCGTCGCCTCCGAGCACCGTTGCACTCCCTACGACGCCGATGATTACTCCTACTCCGCCGGAGTCGAGGCCCAGATCGTCGCGCAGCAAGACGGGCGCATTTATGGCCCCTATACCGGGCGCTGGTTTGAAAGCCAGGAGGAGACGGACATCGAACACATCGTCGCACGGTCCGAGGCCCACGACAGCGGGCTATGCGCGGCGGATGCCGCCCGTCGCCGCGCCTTCGCCAGTGACCTGCGGAATCTCACCCTTGCCGCGCCCGACGTGAACCGTCACGACAAAGGCGCGAAGGACGCCGCCGCGTGGCTGCCGCCGTTGAATCAATGCTGGTTCGCCGCGCGTGTGGTGGAAGTGCGCCAAGCGTACCAGCTCACCGTCGACCAGGCCGAAGCGGACGCGCTGGACCGCGTGCTGGCGGGCTGCGACTCAACGGCGATGATCGTCATGGACCCGGCTTCAACGGCTACGCCGGCGTCCGCGGCCACCGCGCCGCCCTCCGTAGCGACCACGCCGCCGGCGAGCGGGGATGCTCTCGCCCTCTATGACGACAACAAGAACGGGCGGATCACCTGCGCCGAAGCTCGCAAGCATGGGATCGCGCCCGTTCATCGCGGGCATCCCGCCTACGAATTCATGCGGGACGGTGACGGCGACGGCGTGGTGTGCGAGTGACATACTGTGTAGTCATGGTGATAAGTCCCACCAAGGAGCTTCACCGGCTCATCTGCCATGAACTCCGCCTAGGACAACGGCGTCCGCAGCGGTCGAGGAGTGATGAACTCGTGGATTGGGACCCGGCTGGTTTTACCTATACAGCTATGCTCTCCATAGCTGGCGGAATCATTGCAGGAATCGTTGTGATTCTCCTTGAGTGGGGCTTTAGATCCCTGTATGGACGGAATCAAAGGAGAAACGCGGTCAACGCTGTGAGAGGTTTTTTCCGTAGGTGGGAAAGTGACATCAATTCGACTGATGAGTTGTTGACGAGTGACGGACGCTTCACGTTACCTCAAGGCCGTCTACAGTTTGCGAAGCATCGGGAATACCTGAGAGCGGTACGCATCCTCCTCGACAGATGGTCGAAATATCTTTCAGGAGAACAATCTGAGGATATCGCACTATTTCTCGGCAGGCATGAAGGAGCTGTTATCGGCATCATCCCAGAAGGGAGCTTTCCGAGTCAGAACTCTTACGACACCTTTTTTCGAACCGCTAAGGAAATCAAATGGTTAGAGTTCTGATATTGCGGGGATTACCGAGTTTTCGCAATCACCGCAACATCAGGCCCCCGTACCAACCCAACAAATCGAGCCAGCGGACGAAAGCCTGCGCATATGGAGAGGTGCTCCTGCTGAAACGCAAAAAGCCCGCAACAAATGGACGAGCGGCCCGCCTGTGGGAGTGACCTGTGTCGATGTCCAGCGAAAATGTCAGTCGGCATTGTTGTTGATGGTAGCGCCTAGCGCTACTGGGAACTTGCGGCGGCCCGTCACGGGCGGCCTCTCGGCTGCCGCGTACTTGCGGGCGGTGTTCCTATGGATACCCAACTCCCTCGCGATCCCACGGATGGACAGGCCACGGGCGTTGGCCTCCTGCACCGCCTCCCACAGAGCCACTTGGCGCGGGGTTGGCTTCCTAGGCATCGGAGCTGCATGCTTGCGCGCTCTGCTGGGACGGTTCGATTTGGCGTCGTTGATGCCGCGCGATTCGAGAGCTGCGAGCGGGTGGTGATGGTAGCCGGAGCCATTGGCGCTACCGTTGAGGCTGGGAGTCTGACTGAGCACACGCATGAGGCTGGGACGTGGGGGCGCCTCCTGGGTCGGGATCAGGCGTCCCTTGTACTCCACCAGCAGTCGACCGTCCGGTCGCTCAAGCACCTCCACCCGGACTCCGGCGTAGCTGGGCCGCTCCTGGTCGGGTAGTAGCTGCAGAGTACGCCATCTGTACTTTACGGTGTTGTCCTTGGCGACCTTGCGGCGGTACCTGAAGCACAGGGCCTGTTCCACGGCAGCCGCCGTTTCCGGTGGGCGGTAGGCGACCTGTGACTGCGCCGCCGGGACTCCGAACTGCCTGTCGAACCGCGGCAGGTAGCGGTGCAGAACCGCGTTGGCGTCGTCGATGGTCTCGACCCTAGCTAGGCGCAGTTCAGTGACGAGTCGATCCTGGAACGTCCCCGCGGTCCGCTCGACACGCCCCTTGGCTTGTGGCGATCGCGCGAATATCTGTCGTATGCCCAACTGCTGCATCGCACGGGCAAACTGCGTCGGTTCCGGCAGCTTCTGCCGAGGCTCGCCGGGATGCTTGAAAACGGCGTGACGGTCGCTGTAGACGGCCAGCGGTATACCGTGGCGCTGGATCAGTCCCTCCATCAGCATCAGGTATCCTCGCGCGTCCTCCTCCGGCTGGAACAGCGCGTAAGGCGCCGTGCTGGTCGCATCGTCCACGGCCAATTGCAGCGCGAAGCTCGGGCCGCGTTCCTCCAGCCACCGATGGTGGCTGCCGTCGATCTGCACCAGCATCCCCGCCTGCGGCATCCGCCGGCGCCTCACCCGGTGTCTGGGCGAACTACGCCGGCGAGGACTCGTAACTCCTGCGCTCAACGCGATGCGGCGCACCGTCGAGCGGCTCAGGGCGATGCCCTCCCGCTCCATCAGCAACTCGCTCAGATGCGTATGGTTCGTCCCCGAGTAGCGAGTTGTGGCCAGGCGCAGCACATCGGCGATCGCCGCCTCGGATGTCGCGTTGGCCGGTCTGCGACCGCGATTGCCATGCACCAGCGCGGCCGCTCCCTCCCTCCGATAGGCCGCCAGAACGCGCCACACATGGCGCTCGCTAACCCCGAGCAGCTCGGCCGCTTGCGCTACAGGCAACTGGCCGACCATCACGCTGTTCAGTACCTTCAGTCTCGTCTGTTCGTTCTGGTTCAATGTCACTCCTCGCTGAAAGTGACATTTTCCCTGACCAGTTAGCTACTGACGTTTTCCGTGAACAACCACATGACCTGCCCCCAAGGCTTGTACCACCAATTATGTTAGTCCGATCGAGCATCGGGACAGGCTCAGCAGGCAGCATGGCTACCGGCGCCGGCGGCCTGCAGCTCAGCGAGCCGTGCGGCCTCCGCGGTACGCCAACGAGATCGGCGCGGGGACACGCCTTCAAGCACCGTCTTGGTTGGTCATCCACACGCTTCGACTGAAACGATTGGAACCGACCTCGACACTATGAGTTGATCGTGGTTGGGGGCGCACCCGAACCACATTCTGCTCGGACAATGGCTCGGAGTTGACGGCCAGTTCAACCAGGGCCTGGCTCGCCTCGGACAACAACCTGGACTGGACGGCCAGGTCAGTCGGAGCCTGGCTCGCCGTGGCAGATCGGCCTCGTAGAGGACATAAGCGGCAAGCTCCGCGACGAAGTCTCGGACCGGGAGATCTTCCACGCGCTGGGGGAAGCGCAGGTGCTGCATCGATAGCGCCGGCAGACGGACAACCGCATCCGTCCTGATACTTCGGTGGGCTACAGTCCGCTGGCGGCCATTCTGCCTGCGGAGCCTATCTCGATGCTCCTCGGACTAATATTGCTGGGGATACAGGCCTTGCGGACAGGTCAGCAGCACAGTCAGAGTTCTGAGTCTTGGTGTGCCTAGACCAAGGCTCGTGGCTGAAAGAAATACAGCGCACGCGGTGGATGTATGACTGGAATCTGGACAAACTCAGGAGAAGGGTGGGAGTTGGGTTCGCCTCAGGCGTTTCAAGACGAAGCTACGCTGCATAGCCTGATAGAACAAAACCCGCAGATGCTACCGCTAGCCGGGTCGCCTCGCCTCACTGTCCTTGGCTCTGAAATACAACTGGGTACCGGTTACGCGGACATTCTGGCGGTGGAGCCGAGCGGGCGACCTGCCATCATCGAAGTGAAGCTCGCAAGCAACCCTGAGGCGCGTAGAGCCATTGTGTCGCAAGTCATAGCGTACGCGTCATTCCTCCATGGATGCGACGTAGAGAGTCTTGAACGGGGTCCCCTTCGCAGGTCGCTTGCGGATGCAGGCTACGGGTCAATCCTCGATGCGGTACAGGCTCAGGACCAGGAAGGGGCCGTGGATGCCGCTTCGTTCTCGAGATCTATGCAGGAGTTCCTCGACCAGGGAAATTTCAGACTGGTCCTCGTGTTGGATGAAGTTTCTGCCGAATTGACGCGAGTAGTCGCCTACCTCGACGCGATAACCGTTCAGGCGCTGACGATTGACCTGATGACGCTCAAGGTTTATGAGGTGAACGGGGCGCAGGTCGCTTTGCCCCAACGGGTCTCCCCGGATATCGGCGCAAAGGTGCTTTCACAAACGCCTAAACGGGCGGGACCTAGCGGAATCCTCTCAGACGGCCCGGCTGCGTTTCGAGCTTCGATAGAAGGCACCACTGGCGGGAACCG
Source organism: Chloroflexota bacterium (assembly GCA_965263025.1). GTDB lineage: Bacteria > Chloroflexota > UBA11872 > UBA11872 > VXNJ01 > JAPOVO01. The sequence continues at coordinate 3,592,284 of OZ253578.1, forward strand.
TACGACATTCGATGAGTTGATTGCATGGGCGGAGAAGCTTGCCTTGCTTCCCAATGTGCGCCTGTTCAGTTACTCCGGCATAGAGCATTACACTCTCTTGCCTAGAATCATGCCGGACAACGCTGGCCTAGTGACCATCTGGAACGACCATCAGCAACCGTACATCTCAGTATGGAAGTCGGTCTTCAAGCGACTCGCTCCGAACTCGATTGAATCCGTTGAACAAATGATCGCGCCCATTAAGATCGGGAATGGAAATACTGTTCGGAACGTCACATCCCAGGTTCTTGACGCGCTGACAGCAGCCTATCAAGAGACAGGCGGGAGTTAATTTCCAGGCATTCCCGCCTTGCTGGGCACAGTCCCGTAAGCTGATTCAGGAATTGACCGGCCCCACCGCATGCACCACCAACCGCATCCGGCCGCATATCTCTCTGGGCTATACAGACCACCGGCGCCTGCGACCATGCTGCCTGCCGAGGCTATCTCGAAGCTCGTGCGACTAACATCGCCGGTGGCAAAAGACTAGAGGGAAGGTCAGCTGAGAGGAGGATGTTGGACACGTGCCGAATGGAGGATCAGACTGCTGCGGCGCCTGCTGGTTCAACCGCTCCAACAGCGGCCAACGTGGGTCCGTCAACTTCGAGCCTGACATCCCCAGTTTCTGCGAGATCCGCGACCTCCCCATACCGAATCCCTTCTACACCTACTGCGCCAATCATCCGTACCATCGGCCCAACCGCGACCCCATACCCATCGGGCCGGTGTACGTTCATGGCGACAACGATGTGCGAGAGTTCTGGCAGCCGTCGCCAGACACGGAGGAGATCCGTCAGCACTTGCTCGATATCGTGAGGGAGCCGGAGGAGCACACAGACGGCTACCCCTTCTACTCACCGCCTCCACACGCGAAGGCGATCGAGCAGTTGGTGGACTTCGGCGACCAGCGGGTCGTCGAGGCGTTGGAGGACCTCGTCCAGCGGGACGAAGTCAAGGAAGCTCGTCCCGACATCCTCGAGCTGATCAAGACCGTGCGTCAAAGACTGGCCCCGTGACGGAACTGCGGTGGAATTCGCTGGGAACTTGCGGCGCACCGTCATGGGCGGGCGCTCGGCTACGGCGTGTACCGGGATCTCTTCATGGACCGCTCTCCTCTCTTTCACATTCCACGAAACTTACATCCCGGCTGGACCAGTTTTCGGGGGGCAGACCACCTGCGGGAGGGCACCTGTCTTGGACGGCAAAGCTATCATTATTCTGGTTCTGGTTCTGTGGATTGGGAGCGCCTTTGCGGCGTCTACCTTGGCCGGTATAAAGGGCCGCTCGCCGTCCCGATGGTTCTGGTTGACGCTAATCTTCGGCGCTATCCCGTTAGCCTTCATCGTATTTCTACCGACCGTAGAGCCACCCGCGGAAGGTCTGACGGCGGAGGAATCCAGGGAGTTGCTAGCCGCCTTGCGGGAGCGGAAAAAGTCAGGCTAGGGGCCATCCGGTAGACTACAGAAACGAAGGGAGAACGCATGACTGACAAACCAATGCCCCTTCGCAGCTTGCCGGGTCCGTGCAGGCAACGGTTATACCCATATCTGCGGAGAAGCACCTTTGTCTAAACGTCTAGTCTTGGCCATCGTTACGGCCGCCGTCTTGGTGTCTATAACTGCCGTAATAGTCACTTGGAGCCTTGGAGCGTTTGACCCACCTACCATCGTGCAACAAGCGGAGGCTGATAAGCGGCTAGCTCCTGTCATTATGACGCTGCCGCCGACCCCAATCCCACCTACGCCAACCCCAGCGCCGTGCCCGGGAACCGTGCCCGGTAAACATGTTGATCAAATCGTAAATGCCGTATCTGAAGCTCAGGAGGCTTACGACGCCGTCTTTGAGTCGGTTTACTGGCTGAAACGCGATACCAATCTGATTGCCAATGAAAGGTGGAGAACGTCCCTCGGGACGTCGCTTGGCACCATGGCTGATGTCGTGGATACGCTGGATTGCCTTATAAGCCGCGGAGCCGTGTTCGTCTCGATCCGTGATCTCACCAGTAAGCTGCGAAGCTACGAACGGCTCGTTTCAACCAACCTCGCTGCTCACAACGCCGAAGGGATCACTGAGATACGCAAGACCCAAAGAGACGTTTCCGACCTTCTACGCGAAGCACAGGCTGCTCCGGCTGAACGGCGCATCCGCACCGAAAAGGCCAAGGCCGAACGGGAGGCTGCTGCCCAAACAGCACGGGACGCGCGCGCTGGAATCGCAACGGTCGAAGGTAGAGGGACGTCAGCCGAACGCGTGACGCTAACGGCCGGGACCTACGAGGTGCAGGTCGAATGGAGTGGAAACAGCTCTCGTGTGGGCGGTCGGAGCATTGGCCGCAACTTCGCGATCTGGCTCGACGGCGCGGGACTGCGCTGCAATCTGCTGGTTAATGACATCGGGGTGTCCGGTTCGGAATCTCATTTCTGCAACGTCCAAGAGGGTACGGTACGGATTCAGGTCGAGGCTACGTCGGCGGCTAGTTGGTCGATTAAGTTTGAGCGGGACTAGCCTCGCTACAATCCTCTTACCGAAGGGATAGGGAGAACGTAGGAGTCTTGAGATGGTAACTGCGGCCCGGACTACTGATGATCGGCTAGATACGTTAGAGCAAGCTCTCATCAGCATCTTGCCGGGGAACTTAGTAAGGTCCGCGAGGATATCCAGGCTCTAAGAGCTGACCTGCCTGAGATCATTGACGAACGGCTTGCCAAGACGCTCCCGGAGATTATCAACAGGACGCTCGACGAACGCGAGAAGCGCAATGGCTGACAAACCAAAGAAGCGCCCACGGGGCCGCCCGCCGCGCCCAATGCCGGAGCGGATAGACGCGACGCCTGAAGAGATAGCCGAGGTGGTTCTGCGGATGCCGCCTAAGTCCGACTGGCGCTATCTGAAGGCGCGGGAACAGGCCAAAGCCGAGGGTGCTGCCGACAGCTAGCCAATGCCGGTCCGTTGCGCTGATTGCGGGTTTCTGGAACATTGGTCAATGGGGGACCCCGATCTATTCAGTCCAACCAGAGAAGCTCGAGATAACGGAGCTGGAGCATTGTGCTTCCGGCAAGTCAAAGACTTCGATGAGGGGCATACCACGCGTGAGCGATATTGCTCGGAGTTTATAGAATGGAGTCCAGGACATAGCGCGAAGGAACACTACGAGATGCGGGAACTACAGGACCAGCGGACCGAATGGCGACGATCGCGAAGGTGGGATCGTGCCCTTATGCTGGCTATCACTGTTGCGAGCGTCGGCGGTCTTATTCTCGGCCTGCTCAACTACTTCGGCTAGCGCCCGCCCCTTTGGGCGGTGTTCACAGGTATATAATTCCCAATTAGGGAGTTGGCTTGCTCAGCTTCGGATCGCTGAAATTCGTATTGCTTTAGGCAATCGAGTAGGTAGGGGTCGATTTGAGTCCCCTAGACTGGTCGTTGCCTAACCACAGCGTCTTTACGTCCCAGCGATCTATCACAATTGTCCAATCGATTCACGCCGAACTCAAGATGGTCAGCGCAGAATCGGCCGCAACCGCCTAGTTTTGGCTAGGACAACAACTCCATCACCGCCCGCTCCACCGCCTTCCCTTCTTCCAACTCCCGCAGCCATTTGCGGAGCTCGCGGCGGGCGATGGTTACGGTCAGTTTGGGGCGCGTTTGGCGCAGGGCGGCCAGCTCGCGGGCGGCGCCTTCGGCTGCGGCCCGGCCGGCGCGGGATATCTCGACATGCAGCGGATCGTCAGGGTCGAACTTCGGGATCGGCAGCTTCCACAGGTGCTTTTGTAAATCGCGTGCGCCGAACTGCCCCTTCGACATCAGCGGCTTCACGAGTTCATAGAGAACATCGCTGTTGATTACGGCGAGCAGGTAGTAGGCTTCCTCAACGTTCTTACATCTGATCCAGAACAGTTTGTAGTCGACGATGGCATCATCGTCATGAAGCAGAGCCGCCGTCGGCGCACCGGATGAGTTGTAGACCACCCGAACCGGCCTGCCCCCCGAATCGCGCCGCCATTCCAGTTGCGCCGAGAGCTCACCGTGATAGTCCAGCCGCCCGAGTAGGTCCAGCTTGTTGTTAGGCGACTTGTTCTGCTCCCACAAGCCGCTTACCGTCAGCCAGCGCTCCCGCATCCGCTGCTCCAGGCTGGCGATGCGGACACCGCCGATGCCGCTCCCATCAGCTGATTTGGCTATCGAGGGGTCGTTCCGACTAATGGGCAGAAGCGCCTTCAGCGGATCGAGCGTCACGTACGGAGCCAGCGTCTCGCCGAGGTGTACGTCGAAGAGGTGAGCGGTCTCGACCGTCTGCTGCGTGATAACGGTCAGGTCGAGATCGCGCCACGGCCTCTTGTCCTGAGAACCGCGCCGGGGATTTACGGTGACCGTCTGCCCGGCTCGGACTATGACGGGATTCTCGGTCTCGCTCACGAAGTAAAGACAGCGGGGAACTATCGTCGCCCCTTGACGTGAATAGCCGTCATAAGGCGAACCGCCGCCGACCGAAGTGTCGGTTATGGCAACGCGCTCGCGCCGGACGTCGGACGCGCCAGCCCTGCCCTGCCAGCGCTCTACCTCTCCCGCCAGAGGCGTCGCCTTCGCTCCCACGCCACGCCGCGCCGCAAAGACCACCGACGCCGGGACCGGGAAGAACGTATTCGGTTGCAGCCGCTCCAGGTCCCAGGCGGTCTTCCAGTCGAAGTCGACGAGGACGCTGTCGAAGCTGGACAGCCATTTGCCGGTGCGCCACTTAGAATACTGACCCGTCTGGAGGGCGCTGTGGGGCATAACCATGCCGATCACGCCGGCGTCTTTCAGATACAGGTCGACGCAGCGGGCGAAGAAGAGCCCGGCTAAGTCCTGGTGAGTGGCGTACCGGCCGCCGGCCCAGATGCTGTATTGGCTCTTGCTGAGGTTCTTGAGCGCTTGGCGCAGCGTGCTGACCGTACTGTTGTAGTTCAGCCACGGCGGATTGCCGATTATCACGTCCACCTTGTGACGGGCCAGCGCGACCGGGCGGACCAGGTTGCGGGTGTAGTAGGCCCAGATGTGGTCGCGGCCCTCGTCGTGCAACCCTTTCAACGTTGCGATCGTCACCTTAAGAGTCTCTCGCTCGCCAGCGTGAGTGATGCCGTGATCGTCGAGCGCCAGGTACGGATCGTCGCCGTTCTCGATCGCATCGGCGATGTCGCTCATCAGCGCGTCGAAGGTCTCGGCTCTGTCCACAAGACCAATCGGAAACACGAGCCGCGTGTTTCGGTCGTCGTCCACATCGACTGTGACTTCATGTAGGGCGAACATCCCCTCGGTTTCCGCCCGAAGTTGGAGAGCGTCTCCCAGGTAGACAGGCACAGTGACGTTTGCGGCGAAGCCCGCTTCGATGGCTGACTCGATAGCTGGCTGGGCCGCCAATACCCACGCGGCGCGAGCGAGGTGTACCGCAACCGGGTGAACGTCTATGCCGCTCACCGAGAACCGCAGCCATTCCAGCACCTCTTCGGGGTCAAGAGCGGTAGCATTTGCGGCCTCAATGAAGTGTGTAACCGCCTCGGCGATGAACGTCCCCGAGCCACAGGCTGGATCGAGGACGTACTGGCCCTGCGGATCCGTCACAACCTCCCGGACCATGGCGCGCGCCAGCCAATCCGGCGTGTAGTACTCACCGAGCTGCCGGCGTTCGTCAGGTGGAATGACTGTCTCATAGAGTATTGCGGCGATGTCGTTGGGTGCTTGTGACCAGTCGAACTTTGCAATACGGCGCGCCAGCGTCCTGAGCAGGGGCAGGCCGTGCACCTCTGCGGGCCACGCGAAGAAGTCTGATTCGACCACCCCCTGCAACCCAGTCTTGCTGCGGAAGTCGCGACCGTGAAGCAGGTCTGCAGGATCGGTCTCGGCCAGCCGGTAGATGTCGCTCCCGAAGGACGCCTGCACGACAATGCCTATGACCGCGCTCAGGTAGGTATGGCGGACGAAGAGGTCGTCCATCTCGGCATCGGTCCTGGCGATTTCTCCCAAGGCCGCCATTAGCAGGTTCTGCCATAGCTGACGCTTGACCTTGATTGTGCTGGAAGCGGCGTGCTGCTCGTAGAGCGCTTTGAGAACCGTGATATCCCGCTGATATGACGGGCTGTTCGGTCCGAAGCGTTCCTCGATCACGTGTCGGGCCGGCGGTATGTTCTCTTCCGCCGAAAGGGCGTGATCCCGGAGCCATTCGTACAGGATTATCCAGCGGTCTGGATTCTCCAGCGTGAAAGCATATGGTTGAATCACCTTGACCGCCCCGGCGTCGGGCCAGCGCAACAGCCAGTATTTGCCGTCGGTCAGGATTCCCATGCGCACCCGGCCCTGCTCTTGCGACTGCGCCAGGTAGTCGTCAAGTTGCCGAACGTTCTCCGGATCGGGGTTGAAGCCGCCGGCGGTCCCGATCCTGCGTTTGAATTCGATGAAGGTATCCAAGGCGGTTAGGTCAACGGCGTGGCGCGATCCCTCGGCCGGTGGGTTTTCCTCGACTATCTCCTCGTTCCTTGTTAGTCCGGTGGCGGTCAGGAAGTTGCGTACCGCCGAGGTGATGTTGGCTTCGGGCTCTGCTCGATTGTGCCGACGAAGGATGTCAGCGGCCGCTTCCGCACAGTTCGGATCGTTGGGATCGATCTGCGTGGACATCGCGGAGCACCCCCGAAGCACACTTCGAGCATCTAAATCAGGTTCAGATTAGCCGAACTTCCGGTTGCCTACCTGCGGAACGAGGGACTGGGCGCATCAACGTGAACGAGCCCCTGCCAGCCGGGCAAGTAGCACAACCGTTCCCTAGCCCGGAGGCGGAATAGAATCTACCTGATGACCTCCCAACACCCGGATCCGCTATTCCTGCAAGAGGGCTACCGTCTTAACGCCGCCGGCCATGTCATCTCAACCTATTACGTTGATTTTCGGAGTCCCGCCGACCGTACACTCATCCAGACCTTGATCAAAGTGTGCGAAGCGAGGTTCGCGATAGAAGTCTGTGGAACTGTGCGGATCTCGAAGCCGGAATGCTTCAGGGGGGATGGTGAGACCCTTCTCAACGATCCTGAAGAGGTGCACATCTCCCGAACTGTCGTGCTTGAGGACACTGTTGACGCCCCTCGTGACCTAACGGATGCCTCGCTGCGTGATGCGGAGGCGAACCGTGCGGCGGAACTCGTCGGTATGACGCTGAAGCGGCAGACGAGCAACGTTAGGCGAACGCGGAAGAGTACCACGACCCTCAGCAACGGCAAGAACGGCTGGATTTTCTGTACGGCACAAGTGCCAACCAGTGGCGAAGAGAGCAAAGAGTTCCTTTCCGCCTTGCCGGCTGCGTACGATCACTTCTCCTACATTCACCAACCCCCAGCCTTTGCTCTGGAGCTCGGCTCGATGGTTGCGGCGCAACACGGCCCGTGCGGGCGTGTCTCCAAGCTTGACAGTCACCACGGAGACGTTCAGGTCAACTCTCGGCGCAAGTCGCAGCCCGTGTTTCACGGCCCAGTGCTCTATGTCACGGATCCGTACTCCCTAGTGGAAAGGAGAGCGGCTGAGTCCAAGTTGAATGCCGTTCTCCTGCCTATGTTCGTGAAACGATTAGAGTATCAGCCTCAACGTGAATACAGGTTTGTGATTTGGTCAGAGGAAGAGCCGACTGAGAGGTGCCTGGATCTGGCAATTTCGCCGATTATGCTGGGGACGATGCAGGGTGTGTATGACGCACCACTTGGGGCTCCCGCGTCCCCCACTGCATCCGACGAACAGAGCGAAGACCCGCGACAGACTCGCGTACGAGGATGAGCGGGCTTTCAAAGGCTGAAGACAGGGACGAGGCCCCCAGGCCTCGGTCAAGCGAGCCTAGGCGTGTGCAGAGTCTCTTTGACCTCATTGACGATCCTGCGACTCCTGTTGCTCCTCACTACGGAACAGATGAAGGCGCTGTGAGCGACCCGCGCGCTCAGTCGGAGACCGTTATCAGAGCACTCCGCCACGCAGTCGACAAGACCCCTTTCTCCCGACTCGTTGAGGCTGCGAGCGCGGCGTTTCACGCGGAGCCGCTTCTAGGAGACCTGTGTAAGGAGTTCGAAAGACCAGTCCGCTCAATCGCGATCAGTGAGGATAGTTTCGTTTTGATCGTGGTTAACTTGCCCGAAGGACAGAACGCGGCAGCACAGATTGCTATGGGGCCGCATGGTGAAGGGGCGTGTTGGATCAAGGGTGAAGGATTTGAGGAGCGTGGCTTTCTGAGGGCGGATCACGTGATCCCACTGGGAAGCGGAAGAACCGAGACTCTTACCAAGTTGGGCCTTCCTAGACGACCGGAGCGGACTGCCACTTCTGCAAGTTAGGCTCAAGGCCCGGGGCTGGTGGGCCGCACTGGACTCGAACCTAGCATCAACTGTTCTTCACCTAACCGGTCCGAGTCCTCCACCATTCACACATGGGGTCGAGTTCGGTTTCGATGAGCCTATGGGCTGAGGCGCTGGCCGATCTCGGTCAGCGCCGGCCCACCGGCGTCCTTTAGCCCGGCAATCACGGACTGCAACTCCCTTGCTGATAGCACCACATGATGAAACCGTCATTCGCCGGGACTCTCGTTCGGGTCAAGTGTGTAGAGTTCGTAGCTCGTGACCCGTGCACCGATCTGGTGCCGGGCCAGCAGCGCGGCGAGTTGCTCGCCGCTCATGAGTGCGACCGGTGCGGCGTCGGGTCGCTCCGCATCCTCCTTCGCTCCCTGGCTGAAGTCGCTGGTCGTGATGATGAGACCTTGTTCGTGCGCTCCCAACGAGCCTCGCACTTGTTGGACCACGGGCTTCTGGACGTTGCTCTTCCAGCGCTTCGCTTGCACCGCCATGCGGATGCGGACGGCGTCGCCCACGACCAGGGTACCGCGCACGTCGATGCCGCCGTCGCCGGAGCTGCTGGTCACTTCGACTCCGGCAAATCCCATCGCCGCAAGGAGTTCCCCAACGAGGTTTTCAAAATCAGCCGGGGAAGCGGTACGGGCGCGGTCGAGCAACGACTGCCGGACTTCTCGGTTCTTTTCCTCGATAAGCTGGGCCACCCCGACGGGTAGCCACGCAGCCAAGCCGAACATGCCGGGGCCGTGTCTAACGAAGCGAGGCGAATCGCCGGGTGCCTCATTTCGCCGGATTTCGGTCAGAATCCAGAGGACATCGTGGCCGCTGGCGTGCGCCCCTCCGTGCGTATGAGGCCGCATTCGAGCGAGCTCTTCGTGATCTCAATGTAGTGCAGCGGCTGCTGATCCGCGGAGTGTTTCAAGACCCGTTCTGCGGCGTCCGTAAAGGACAAGCTGTCAGCTTCCTCATCGAGTTGGGACCGCTCGTTTTCTTGCTCCGACTCTGCAGTGTCCGTAACGGACAAACTGTCGGCAGCTGCACTCGCGCTCAGCGCGAATACCCCGGGGCCATCACGAACAAAGCGTGAGGCCGAGCCCGCTACGCTGATATCCTCGGCAAGTTGCGCGCTTACTGTTTCCCAGGGCGTCCTTCCTTCCGTGATCCATAGCTTTCGCGCCAGCATTCGCTCCGTGATCTCACGATAGTGCAGCGGTCCATTGGCGTCCTTCAGGACGATCGCGGCTGCGTCAATCGCTTTCACGTTGTTCCGCCAGCATCCAGCGTCATGACATGCCGTATCGGAACGTCGTGGGAAATGCTGACCAGCAGATCCCTGATCCGAGCATCGCCCCACACCGGGCACGCTTGAACGCAGGGAGTTGAACCGTGCTTTGCCCAATTCCGTTCAGACGGTTCTCTATTACGAAGGCGTAAGGCTTGAACCTTGATACTGGCGCCCCCTTGAAGACCGCCGCCACCGGAGGCTGGCGCCGACTGAGAGACGCGTTGCTCTATCGGGCAGGCCACTCACGCCCCGACGTGAATTCGCTTGCCAATCTGACATTTCTGACTGGTATCACGAACCAAAAAGTGAGCAACCGCGACCCGGCGGAGTACATGCCCGAATATTTGGCCAAACATGCCGGCGCGGTTGAATCTCATTGGATGCCGGTCGATCCGGAGCTGTGGTCGATCGATCGATACCATGACTTCATAGTGTCGAGGTCGGTTTCGCTCAGGTCTCGAGATGCGTCCATTCCGACTTTGCCATCTTTCTATCCCCGTGAATGGTCCCTGGCTATGGAGCGCTCTCCCAGACCAGCTGTCGGGGGGCCAAAGTCAACATCAATCTACGACTAACATGATGGGAGACGGTATAGTGATCGTCTCCGTGCTAGAAGACCGTCCTAAAGGCAACCCATGGCTCTCACCAGAGTAAAGCTGGAACGTTTCACCGCCTTCGATCAACTGGACTTGGAGCTGTCCCCGGGTATCAACGTGTTCGTAGGTGCCAACGGCACGGGTAAAACCCATCTCATGAAGGTCTGCTACGCCGCGTGCGACGTATCCAAGACGGGCGCGTCCTTTCCCGAGAAGCTGGTGGACGTATTTTTGCCCTCGGGCCGTGCGCTGGGCCGCCTAGTCAAGCGGCAACCCGGGGGTGCCCAAGCGACAGTTGAGGTATCTCGCGGGGAAAAGAGCCTTCGCGCCAGGTTTTCGAATCGGGCCAAAGTGGCCCGTTTGGCCAGGGTGAAAGGCGCGACCACCTGGATGGTTTCGCCACTAGACAGCGTCTACATACCAGTGAAGGAGATGCTCTCGAACGCGCCTGGGTTCAGGTCGCTCTATTCACAGCGGGAAATCCATTTCGAGGCAGTCTACGCGGACATCCTCGACCGCGCCCTTAGCCCATTGCTTCGCGGCCCTCTAGACAACCCGCGCAAGAAGCTGATCGAGACTTTGCAAAAGGCCATCGATGGCAAGGTGAGGGTTAAGAATGAAGAGATATTCCTGCGTAACAAACAAGGCAACCTTGAGTTCACGTTACTTGCCGAAGGGATGCGGAAACTCGGTCTTCTGTGGCTGTTGATTCAGAACGGAACGCTGAGCGGTAGCTCGGTGATGTTCTGGGATGAACCGGAGACCAATCTCAATCCCACGCTGTTCGGCACAGTGGTAGAGACTCTGTTGGAGTTGCAGCGCACTGGAGCACAAATATTCTTCGCAACCCATGATTACGTCATCCTGAAGGAACTTGATCTGCGTAAGGTGAGCGGCGACCGAGTCGCCTTTCATTCTCTCTATAGAGCGGATGCGGGCGAGATAGCTTGCCGCACATCGCACAGCTATCTCGACATCGAACCAAACGTGATCGCGCAGGCGTTCACCAATTTATACGACAGAGAGGTCAAGCGCAGCCTGAGATCGATTAGGCGATGACCGTATTCACGGAAGGCGATCTGCGTATCGTCTTCAACGGCGCACTCGAAGCGCGCAAGTTCGATGGCGACTGCCATGGACTCTCGCACTGCATGAAAGCGGTGGACTTCATCGTCGAGTATCCCGACGAGGTCTGGTTCATCGAGTTCAAGGACCCGGAGAATCGTTTTGCGAGGGAAAGCGACAGCGGCAAGTTTGTCAGAGAGTTCCAAAGCGGTGATCTCGACGAGGGCTTGACTTACAAATACAGAGACTCTTTCCTCTATGAGTGGGCTGCGGGCAGAGCGGAGAAGCCCGTGTCTTACTTCGTGTTGATCGCTATCGACAGCCTGTCAGAGGCTGAACTCTCGAGCAGGACAGATGACTTGAGAAGGCGCCTGCCGTTGCGTGTGCCGGAAGCGGTATCGTGGACTCGCCCCATCGTGAAAGACTGCGTCGTGTTCAACATAAAGGCGTGGAACCGAAATCTATCGGATTGCCCGATCGCACGTGTGAGTCCGTGATGTCGATTCTCCAACAAATCGTGCTCGACGTCTCCCAAACCTTGCAGTGCTTGCTATGTTGGTCCCACGAGCATTGGGATAGCTGCTGCTGACAGTATTGGCTGGCGTGGCAGCGGCGGGGGCACTCGTCCAGCTAGCGAAAATGGTGGGCGCGAAGACTAGCAACGACCAGCGTTTACTCTGTCTGCTGGCAAAAGAGGTTTGGTAGTGCGGAAGTAGGGGGGCGGCGAGTCAGAGAGCCGGATCGAGCGCCCGGCCTAAAGTTCAGGCACCACGCGGTCGTGTTATAAGGTGCCCCCTCGCGCGCACGGTGGCAAACTCGCCGCGAAGCGACTCCTGTTCGCCTAAGCGCGATAACGTGCCGTGCGGTGCCAAACGGGCGATCCGGGGGACCTCGGGGCGTCCCCGGCGCCGAATATCTCGATTCGGAACGGCCGCGAGATCGGGCGAAATACATAGAACGTGTTCATCCGTAAAACGACGTCCTGAGAGCTATAGCGCAGACGCATTTCTCGGGACTTCCAGAACGCGGTGGCTCGGTTGTCAAGGGCGGCGAGAAAACAGGCCACATGGCGGAGTAAAAATGTACCACCCTGGCATAGCTGTGCAGGGAAAATGCCACCCGTAGAGAACCGGGTCATGGGGTCCATGACGGCAACGGTGGGAAGTGGTGTTGGGTGTGGGCGAGGAGTGAGCTAGGAGTCGGCAGGGCTGCCGGCGGACCGCAGTGTCGTGGCCTGCCGGCTCTGTTTTAGGCGGTAGCTCTGGCCGTTCATTTCGAGGATGTGTACGTGGTGGGTCAGGCGGTCCAGGAGAGCGCCGGTGAGCCGCTCGGAGCCGAGGACCTCTGTCCACTCGTCGAAGGGCAGGTTGGTGGTGACGAGGATCGAGCCTCGCTCGTAGCGCTGGCTGAAGACCTCGAACAGCAGCTCCGCGCCGGTCTTGGACAGCGGGACGAAGCCGAGCTCGTCGATGCTGAGGAGCTTTAGGCGGGCGAGCTTCTTTTGGAGATTGAGCAGGCGTCTGTCGTCGCTGGCCTCGATCAGTTCGTGGACGAGCGCGGCCGCCGTGGTGAAGCCGACCGACAGCCCCCGCTGGCAGGCGGCAAGGCCGAGACCGAGGGCGGCATGTGTCTTGCCGGTCCCACTGTTGCCCATGGCGATCACGTTCTCGCGCCGGTCGACGTACTCGCAGCGGGCCAACTGCATGACAAGCTGCTTGTTCACCGACGGGATGGCGAGGAAGTCGAAGCTGTCCAGGCTCTTTGTGGCCGGGAAGCGTGCAGCCCTTATCCGCCGGTCCACCTTGCGGTGATGGCGGTCTATGAGTTCAAGCTCAGAGAGCCTCAGCAGGTAGCGGGGATGGTCGACACCCTCGGCGGCACAGCGGCCGGCCAGCTTGCCGTACTCGCTCAGGAACGTAGGCAGCCGCAGTTCCTTGAGATGGTGCTCCAAGAGCACGCTGGCCTTATCGCTCATGACCTGCCGCCGACCACGAGCGTCATGTAGTCCCTGGCGGACGTCCTGGCCACGGTAACCCTGGGCAGGTAGGGGTACAGCTCGAGGTCGAGCCGCGGCGGCCGGCCCTCCAGCCTGCACAGCACCAAGTGTTTGACGGCATCGAAGCTGATGGCGCCGAGCCTGAGGGCATCGCGCACACCCTCGTACACCTCTTCCTTGCGGAAGTTCTCCATCAGCCTCAGGACCTGCACGAACTCCCGCTTGCCGCGTCTGCCCATCCTCGACTCCATCAGCCGACGCAACCGACCGAACTCCTCCGGCAGCTTCCAGCCGGCCAGCGGCGCGGCCTGGTCCAGGGCGCCCGTCTTACGCTCCAGCAAGGGCAGGTAGTGGACGGGATCGAACACGAAGTCGTCTCGCCGGTATGAGCGCGGGTGACGGGCGATGACCTCCGACCCGCAACTGATCACCACCTCACTCACGTAGCCGCGCACCACCACGTCCCTGTGTCCGTAGGCCACCGGCACCGAGTAGTCGTTGCTCCGGTAGCGCACCAGCGACAGCGAGCTGACACGGCTGAGGCGTTTGTCGCTGGCGTCGTACGGCGCATCCGGAAGCGGTAGCAGCGCCTCCAGGTCACGGCTCCATACGCTCGCCTATCGTCTCGTCGCAGCCCCGCAGCCGCGCCCCCAACCGCTCCAGGCAGCGCTCCTCCAGGTGGGCGTTGAGCGCATCGAAGCTCGCAAACGACGGCGCCGGCGCCAGGAAGTTGCGTCGCGCATAGCCCACCAGCCCCTCCACCTTGCCCTTGTCGTTGCCCTTGCCGGGACGCCCGAAGCGATCCTCGAACAGGTAGTGCGACACTAGCTCCGAGAACACCCGCGTCCGCCGCCGCCGACCGTCTCCCATGATCTTGGCCACAGCCAGCCTGGTGTTGTCGTACAGGATGCTCCGCGGCGCCCCGCCCAGAAACGAAAACGCCGCAACGTGCCCGTCGCAGAACGCCTCGGTAGTCTCCGCCGGGTAGGCCTTGATGAAGCAACCGTCGCTGTGGGCCATGTCCAGCGCGAAGTAGTGGATGGCCTGCTCCACTCCCCCGATTACCGCACGCGCCTGGCCGAAGTCGCACTGGGCGTGGCCAGCAGGATGCGTCAGCGGCACGTACATCTCCCGCGTCCGCAGGCGATGCTCGCGCACGTAGTCCTTGACTATCGTGTACTTGCCCCCGAAGCCGTACTCCGTCCGCAGACGGTCGTAGATGCGCTTGGCTGTGTGCCGCTGCTTCTTGCCAAGACCCCGCGTCCTGCTCCAGGATCCGGTCGATTACCCCGCGGTACGGGTCCAGCTTCGGCGGTCGCGGCGGCGACTGCCGACGGTACCCGGGACGCGCCGAGTGCTTCAGCATCTTCCGCACCGTGTCCCGGTGCAGCCCGTACACACGCGCCGCCTCGCGCGTGCTCATCCCCTCCACCATGCAGGCCCGGCGCACCCGCGCGTACAACTCCACCTTGTACATCCTCCATACCTTCCAGCAAGTTCCTCGGAACATGATGGAAGACCGCGGGTGGTCCACTTTTCAAGCGCCAAACCCCAGCGCTATTCCCCGCCCTGCCGGTACATTCTTACTCCGCCGTTTACACGACGGACACCGGCAGAAGCTTCTTGAACCAGAACATCATTTCAGGAACCTCGTTTGTTCGGTCAGCCGCGCGACTGATTTCGGCGTGGCTGGCAGTTTCCCTGCCAGTTCCGGAACCTCAAGCAAAATGCATCATTTCCTGGACGGAGCCGGGACGGGTTTGCTTTTCCGTTCCTCTCTTCTTGGCGCCGTAAGGCAGCCCGGCGACGACGCCCGAGCACCGGTGGCTGGACGCTCTGACCGTCCCAAATAATGAAACACGGAGCCCACGATGTGGTCAAGACCAGCACTTCCCGGCCATCCCGATTCGAACGGCGACGCGTTGTTATGCCGTGCTCCCTCCGCACGGAGACCATGACGACCGTAGGCTGCGTCCTCCGATACAGTGCCTTGCCCAGGATGGACATCGTTTTTCCACGCCGCGGTCAACCGAATTGCTGCCAATGCAGCGCCGAAAGCCCGCCGGGATCACCGACGGCGTACGATATGATCGCCTCGGTATCGGTTGCCGCCCCGTTGCTGACGCCGAAGAAGACTTGGCCCTGTTCCTGGTTGCACGTGAGCGGGCCAAGAGACGGCCTGCAAGCGTGGCCGGCTAGTCACCGGATACAGTAAGGCAGATGGTGGGCGGGTTTCCCGTCGCACAGTCTCAAGAAACTGCCGACTGCCATAGCGTGGATCTGACGAGGGAAGAGCAATGTCAACCGAACAGGACACTACCACCACCACGCAGGCCGATGAACCGGTATTCGACCCTCATGTCTGGCATGAGTACCCGGAGCATCTGTTCAGCTTCGACAACATCGCCTCCGGTATCGAGGGTCTTACCAGCTTCACGGAGGACCACGTGCGCTATTACCGCGAGACCGGTTTTCTCGCGATCAACAATTTCTTTACCGAGGCGGAGATCGCTACCGCGCTCGCGGGGCTGATGGACCTGATCGACGGCAAGAATCCCGCGGTGGGCTCGGTCCTCGTGCAGTATGAAGCCAGCACGCGCGACCATCTGAGCACGAGCAGCGTGGAGGAGCGCCGCGATATGGTCCGCAAGCTGCAAGACTTTGTGGACCACGAGCCGCGCCTGCGGGCTATTGCCGATCATCCCCAGCTTCGGGAGACGGTCGGTCGGCTCCTCGGCACGACCGCGCCGGAGCTTTACTCGAATCAGGCCATGCTCAAGCCTCGCGGCATTGGCCGTGAGAAACCCTGGCACCAGGACCACGCCTTCTTCGACCTGCCGCTCGGAACGCCGATTATCGGCTGCTGGATTGCGCTCGATGAAGCGACGCCGGAAAACGGCTGTATGCACGTGAAGCCCGGTACGCATAAAGAGGGTCCGGTCGTGCATTTCGAGCGCCGCGACTGGCAGATTTGCGACGAGCACCTAGACCTGACGCGGGATGTCATGGCGCCGCTCAAGCCGGGTGGCGTCCTCTTCTTCAACGGCTTGACCCACCACGGTACGCCCGCGAACCGCACCGCCGAGCGCCGCCGCGCGCTCCAGTTGCACTACATCCCGGCCGGTACGCCCCCTACCTCCGAAGAGGATCGGATGAGTGTTTTCGGCTCCGCCGGCAAAGACATCACTTGCTGAGGTCAAGCTCTAGTCACGGCCCGGACTGACTCAAGACTCCCGCCAAACTGTCCAGAATCACAGGTGGCTCATGAACTGGAACACCGCATCCGAATGCCCAGGCAGCGTCTCGTGGCCGAAGTCGGGATATACGCGAAGATCTTTCTCCGACTCAATCTTGTTATAGGCTGCGAACTGCGTTGAAGGTGGGCATACCGTGTCCATAAAGCCGACCCCCATCATCACCCGTCCTCTGATACGTGGAACCAAGTGTTACACGTCTATATAGCCAAGCTTGGTGAAGATTTCATCCTCGCGCTCGTGCAAAGGGTCGAAATTCCGGAAGTAGTCCTGTAGCTCGAAGTATGCGTCCCTGGCCTGGTCGATCTGCCACACCCTCTTGTAGTCGGACAGGAATGGATAGACCGGCGCGACGCGCTTGACCTCGGGTGCCAGTGATGCGCACGCCAATGCCAGCCCGCCGCCCTGGCTGGCGCCGGTAACGCCGACCCGCGCAGCGTCAACCTCCGGCATGACCATCACGATCCTGGTCAACTGCGCCGTGTCGAGGAATATCTGACGGAACAGCAGCTTCTCGGGCGAGTCGTCCAGACCTCGTACGATCTGCCCGCGCATGGTCGTCCCCTTGACGGAGCCGGTGTCTTCGGACAGTCCGCCCTGACCTCGAGAGTCCAGAGCCGCCACCGTGAACCCGGCGGCCGCGTACCCGAGCTTGCTCGTCCAGTCGCCGGAGTCGCCGGTGTAGCCGTGGAACATGATTACGGCTGGATGCGGCTCCGGCGCCTCCGTGGGTCGAATGAGCTTGGCGTGGACCCGGGCGCCGCCGACTCCTGTGAAATACAGATCGAAGCACTCGGCGAACGCCGCCCGAAAAGACGAGGGCGCGTACTCCAATGCCGGATCGATGGACTCGACTTCCGCCAGGCCCCTGTCCCAGAAATCGTCGAAGTCCGACGGCTTCGGGTTTGACCCCTCATACGTCTGGAGCTCATCCCAGGTCATGTCAAACAGCAGCGGCATTACGGTCCTCCCGTTCTAACCGGGTTTATTTCGTTCCCCTTCACTGTGACCGCCTTAGGTAGTCCCGGATAGCCGTAACCACGCACAGCCCGGTCCCTGCGACCACGACGTCCGGAGGCCTCGGCCAGTCTACCGACTACCGGCGACCGTTCGGCATCGAGGAACACGTTTGGCACGCGTCCAACGCCGCCGTCAGCGCTTTCTGGAGGTTAGGTTTTGTTAGTTTCTTGTGACCTATGAGTTTTGCCGTCTTTGGCGAGTGTCCGGCCCTGATCACCGCCTACGTGACGTTCAAGTCAACCAGGTATTCCTCGACGAATCGCTTCTGCTTGGCGGTGAACCAGCGTGATTCGGCACCGTGCGAAGTGACTTTAGCTGGTGGTGTCTATTGCCGGGTTGATGCGAAATAACGCGGGGCGGCGGCACACCCGAACGAAGAGCTCGGTCGTGCGGCTTGGGTTGCAGACACGATGTTTCGAAAGGAAGTTCCCGGCGGTCTTCGGGTGAATGTCGGTGGCGTTGATCACGCCGCTGGCACCGAACGGTTCCCTCAGCCTGCCGTCTCGCACAGCCTCCCGAATCTTGCGGATGGTTTTGCCAGCCCTGCTCATACTTGTCCTTCCCGTACCGGCACTGTATCGCTTTGACCGCCTCTTCATGCCAAGAGGCTGGATAAGAGCAGCGCCTAATCCCTTTCTCCCTGTCGATATATTATTCCGCTGAATGTCAACTATGTTGACAAAGCTGTTTAGGGTCCTGATGGCGGACGTAAAGAGACATAGGTGGAACAGAGTATTCCAGGAATATCAACATTTGCTTTGTGGATGACTATTTCTGATGCACTGTCATTGGCAAATATGCCGTCATAATGCCGTTCGTTGTCGGAAACGTAGTTGCCTCCAGTTAATGTGGCTTCACCCCATATACGTACTCGTGGTGCATTTTCATCGACCCTGCAAACTATTGTCGCATTGGGAGCGAGATTGCTTGGGTTAATCAAATACGAAACAACTACGACTGTGACGAGTATCAGCAAGATCGTGCCGAAGAGGAAAAAAGATGTTTTGGCTAGTCGCAGTGCTTCTTCGGATTTCATCAATCTTCTAAACCAGATTCTCAACCAAGGCAGGAGCCACCGTGTAGCTTTTCCAAGCAGTGAGATAATCGTGTGAAAGACAATGGCGCTTGGAAGAGATTCAAAAATTGCAGATTAGACACCTTGAATTATTGATATGCGGAAAGTGTAATGCAAAGTGATACAGTGCCCCCGTACGTCTTCGGCCTTTTGCCGGGCGCTACGTCGGTAGTTAGGACGCCGCCATGTAGCCCAGTTTCCGATTCTGGCGGCGCAATCCCGAAAGCGTGTACTGGTTGCTCTTGAGCCGGTTGCACGGCCCGCAAAGCAGAATCCGGTTAGTGATGTGATTCAGCCCGCCGTCGGAGCGCGGCGTGTTGTGGTCTAGTTCGAGATAGCGCGGATCGTCGAATGTCCGGTCGCGGCCTTGGCACTTCTGGCCGTATTGCCGCAACAGGTGGTCGTACATCGCGGCGCGGCTCATGCGCGGGCCGTTGGGTTCGGCGTACCGCTCAGTGACTTGCAGGAACGGTACAGCTTCGCCGCCGTCGTCGGTGCGGACTGGCGGCGCGGTGGCGTAGGTAACGTCGCCGAACGTGAACAGGCGCCCCGTGGCGCGCGTGTCGGCCCAAGTCGTCGCAAAGCAACCCATGTTCGCCTGACGTCTGTATCTCGCCCTGTGGCGCGACAGTGGCGAGGTGGGCGGCAACTAGGGCGTCGCCGGCGCGGCAGAACTCGAAGCCAAACAGCGGCGCTCTCCTTATATAGGGAGTAAAGGTTAAGACAAGACGCCCATCCCGAGAGTCGTGGACGGACGCGTAGCGCGAGGTTTCCTATAGCCGACCGGCTCGCCCAGCCCGCTGAACGGGCGATTGCAGAAGAAGCGCGCGGGCGCCTGATCGGAGCGTTACCCGGGCCTTCGGGATGTCTTCTCTGCAGCGATCTAGCTGAGGAAACTGGAACTGAAAGAGACCGGTGGCCGCTGTGGGAACTGGAGACGGGCGGAGGAGAGCGGGACCTAGCTCAGGCGGCGATAACGCGGCTGAGATTGTAGCTGTGACTCGCAGCGATGCCCGTGCGAGCCTCACCTACTCGCGGGAAGCGGTAGTCGATAACCACGCGGACCTGCTTGCGGCCGCGGTCGGGGAGGGTGGTGTGCACCGTAATCCGGCGCACGAGCAACTGAACGATCTCCTGCCGGTCGGCCTCTGATAGGTCGTCGTCCAGCCGTTGACGGATCTCCGCCAGCACATCCTCCGAGACGGCATCGTCAAGCGGGTCATCAGCAGGTTCTAAACCGGCCAGTCGGTCATCGAGAGTCTTGAGCTCCCGCTCCACGTCTGCGGCTATGGCGTCGAACTCGTCGTCGGAGAGCTTGGCGCGGGTGTAGAGGTCGATAGCGCGCTTGCGACGGTCCTGTGCGGCGGAGCGATTGGCGAGCAGGGAGGCGCGTTCGGCCTCGGCTACAGCCTGTGCGCGCTGGTCACTGCTCTCGGCCAGCAACTCGTCGATGAGTTCGTCGGGGTCGGTAAGGAAGCGGGATACATCCGACCAGACGGTGGCCTCCAGCGTCTCGCCCTTGATGGAGGCGCCGATGCACTTGCCAGCGAACGGGCCACGATGGGCCATGGAGCCGTTGCAGCGGTAGCGAGGCCCCCTGGTCCAGGTGCCGCAGAAGGAGAGGCCGCAGACGGCGCAGCGGATGAGAGAGCGGAGCAGGTAGGCATGGCGAGAGTTGCGGGGCAAGGCGCGGTTGCGCTTGAGGGTGGAGATGGCGGCGTCCCAGACATCATCGGAAACCAGTGGGGAAACGGAAGCCGAAATCACCTCACGACCGTTGGGCTTCGTGGACCTACGTCCGTACTGGAGGAGTCCCTTGTAGACGGGATTGACGACGAGGTTGCGGATATGCCCGGAGCGCCAGAGGCCCTGGGTGCGACGACCTCGGACGCCGCGACCGTCACGGCGATAAGAGGTGGGGATGCCGAGGGAGTTGAACTCGGTTGCGATACGCGGACAAGTCCAGCCGTCGATGGCCAGGTGGTGATAGATGCGCCTGACAACGTCAGCGGCGGAGAGGTGTTCCCACATGGGAGAGTCGTCCGGGACGAGACGGCGGCAACCTCGATCGCCAGAGACCGAGTAGCCGAGCGGTACGATACCGCCGGTATAGCGACCTTCGCGTGCTGCGCGGTTCATGCCCTCGGCGGAGCGTTCGAGGAACTTACGTCGCTCGTTGGCGGCGATGACGGCGTGGATATCGAAGTAGAAGGGATCATCGATGTTCTCGTCGGTAGCGCGGAGGGAGATGCCGATGGACTCAAACACCCTCCAGATGCGTAGGAGTTCGAAGGCGTCACGCCCCAGGCGGTCGGCACGGACTACCCAGATCTGGGAGAAACGACCGGCGCGAGCATCACGGACAAGCGCGCCGCCACCCGGCCGGTCTCCGAGCGGGATGGTGCCGGAGACGCCATCATCCTCGTAATGCCTGAAGACGAAAACACCCGGCTCGGAACCCAGACGGCGGGACAGGGCGGCGCGCTGGTTGAGGACGGTATGGCGGTCACGCTGCTCGTCGGAGGAGACGCGGGCATAAGTGGCGATGGAGAGAATGGGGTTGGGCAAGACGACCTCCAGCGGGATGGGAAGCGGAGCCGGATGTATGAACGCTCCGAAGGAGCGTAGAGGTCAAGGCGGACCGGTGTCCCGATAGAGTGGGAGTCACTACCCAGGGTACGGATCCGCCCAGGGACGGTTTAGTACGGGGTGGGATTGTGGCGGCGGAGACTGCCGGCGACGAACTAGCCCACGCCGATAACGCTGGCGACGCTCTGCCAGGCGGTATCGCGCTCACCTTCGAGTCTGCGGAGGTAGGTGGTGGTGACAGCGAGCGAGCTGTGGTCGAGGAACTGGCTCACGGACTCCACCGACTCGCCGACGTCGCGGCGGAGCTTGGCGGCGGTGTGGCGGAGGACATGGACGCCCGAGGGCGGCAGGCCGGCCTTCGCGAGGTAGGTGCGGAAGCGGTTGTAGAAGGTAGCGCTGGAGACGCCGTTGGGGCCTGCGCCCGCCTGCCAGAGCGACTCGGAGGGCTGCATGGAAGAGAGGTCCTTGCCGATGTCACTAAGAGATCTGCGTATGGCCGAGAGCGCGGGAGCGGGAAGTTCACGGCGGCCGCGGACACCGCCCTTGCCGATATAGCGGTAGAAGGCGGCGGATTCGTCATAGGAGACATCGCCAACGGTGAGGTTGATGACCTCGGACCTGCGTCTGCCGGTGAGGACGAGAGTGAGGACGATGGCGAGGTCCCTTCTGCCCTTGAGGGTATCCGGGATGACCTCGAGAAGTTGCTGCACTTGGATAGCGGAGAGGCCGCTTGGTGCGCCGGGACGGGGCTTGGGGCGCTCGACGGGGTCGCAGGGATTGGCCTTAAGCAGATCGAGTCTGATGAGGAACTTGAAGAAGGAGGAGATACAGGAGAGACGGGCGCCGACGGTTACGGCGGAAGGTTCACGCCCAGAAAGGCCGACGCCGTGGGCGAAGCTGAAGACGTCCTGAGGCGATACCTGATCGGGAGACTTATGGAGGCTGCCGAAGAAATGGCGGAGAATGCGGTAGTAGGAGTCCGGGGTGCGGAGGGAGCCGGAGCGGCGCTGCTTCTCGGCGAGGAAGGCGTAGAGAGAGCCTTGCCAGCCCGTGTTGGTACCAGAGAAGACGGTAGGCAGAGTTTGAGCGGAAGACATGGCGGACTCCTTGGTTAGGGACGTCCGCATGACCTTTGCTCTGGTTTGCGGATATATCAAGCACTATGTGTGAATAGCGTCGTCTAGTTTCATATCGCCTAGGCTCGACCAGCATTGATTCCGATGCCCGGAACCACACGATCTGAGAATCTGCGTGCTCCGTTTCAGGCTGTGGGAGCATGCGGTATTCCGCCTGGGCGCTGCCGGTTCACCTCCAACGTGTGGATACCAGGCCGAGTTGAGCCTGTGTGGGACAGTACGATGTGGGTTCGATAAGCGGTGATGACGCGCGGCGACAGACAGCGGCGGGAGGACAACGGTGAGCAGCAGAAAGGCGGGAGACGGACAGGAGAGAGTCTACGCAGCTGCCGGCAAATGGGTCGACCGCGCATTGAGAACCGACGATTCGCTCCTCACGCCGGGCGAGCCCATCTGGTCGAGGCGGTGGCTTGGCGAGTTGCGCAGCCGGTTTCTGGACAAGCCGGACGAGTGGAGGGGCGCCGATTTCTTTGCGAAATTGAAGCGGCTATTGGCCGGCAGTCCAGCCGAGGTTTACCAGTTGATGGGAGAAGTGCTGTTCGTCTCGTATCTCGTTGTCTTTCACCGGGGGCAAGGCGGAATGGGCGAGAAGCGGAAGAGGGAACGTGTCGATCAGGTGCTCGGATGGTCGCCTACGCCTTCGAAAATGCCGGATGCTTGCATCGACGGCCTAGCGCCTGGCCTCGTACACCCTGGACCGTCCTTCATGGCCAATTTCGGCCTCCAGCCGGCGTACTTCATCGAGCTGGTGGAGCAGTGGAAGGAGGGAGAGACAGACGAGGGTTTGCTCGACCGCAGGGACTCCGAAGCCGCCTGGCGGTTCAAGAAGTTTGTCACGGGAGTGGACTGGAGCGGCCCGCTGCGGGCCAGCCACCCGAATAGCCGGGCGATGCAGCAGGCGACCGTGTTGCATCTGGTCCACCCCGACACGTTCGAGGCAATCCTGAGCGACGACCACAAGAACGAGATCGCCGAGAGGTTCGCATATCTCGTTACAGAGCCAACGGAGGACGTGGACCGCAAGCTGGTGCAGGTCCGCCGGGGGCTTGAGGCCGAGCTTGGAAGGGATTTCGACTTCTATAACGACCGCGACGTCTCCAAGCGGTGGCGATGTTCGACAGCCGACCTTTGGGACGAATTTGTCGAACGCGCAAAGAGCTACGTCGACTCCGGTCGATTGGAACCTGAGGAGATCGGCTACAAGCTCGAAATCGGAGAAGACCTCAGCGCAGCGCGTAACGCCGTTCTCGCACGAGCCGACGACTGGCAAGACGTACTCAAGCGTGCCCTCAGGGCAAGAGGGGGCCATCCCCAAACTTGGCGGCTTCTGAACGACTTCAATCGGTGGAGCGCCGACTACCCGGAAGAAGCCTTGAGCACGCTCGAGGCGTTGTGGTCGCTAGACGATTCGACGCTTACGGAACGAATTCGCGGCTTCAGCAGCGGGCTCCCACGCTCGGCGGTGAGAGGTGGGACCGGGAATCGCACGAACGTGATTTCGGTACTGCTGATGGGAGTCGATGTCGAACAATTCCCGCCGTTCAGGCTCCGCCTTTTCGACGGGGCGTATGACGGCACCGGCTTCGATCGACCCGAAGCGGCGGTGGACGAGGCTGCTGTCTACGAACACGCGCTCGCATTCCTCGACCGCTTCATCGAGGAGGCAGCCGAGCGGGGGCTTGAGCTGCGCCATCGACTAGACGCGGAGTCCGTGATCTGGGGAATGTCGGGGGACCCACCGCCACCTCCGCCTAACGGCGTCGAAGCGCTCGCAGCCGAACTCTATCTGACCGCCGACTTCCTGCAGAACATCGAGCTATTGCTAGAGGACAAGAAGCAGGTCATCTTCCAGGGGCCGCCGGGAACGGGCAAGACGTACGTTGCGCGGAAGTTAGCGAAGCATCTCGCGGGGGCGGACGATCGGGTCGATCTCGTGCAGCTGCATCCGTCCTACGCGTACGAAGACTTCGTTCGCGGCTTCCGTCCCACGCTGACGGACGGTCAGCCCGGGTTCGAGCTGAAGGACGGCCCGCTGCTGTGGGCCGCCGAGCGTGCGCGGGGGGAGCCGGACGAGAAGCACTTCCTGGTGATCGACGAGATCAACCGCGGCAACATAGGCAAGGTATTCGGTGAGCTGTATTTCCTGCTGGAGTACCGCGACGAGGAGATGCGCCTCCAGTACCAGCGGGAAAGTGGGGAGACTTTCTCACTACCCGGCAACCTGTACATCGTCGGAACGATGAACACGGCCGACCGCTCGATCGCGCTGGTGGACCTGGCGCTGCGGCGCCGGTTCAACTTCGTCGATTTCCACCCGGACGAGGAGCCGGTCAAGGACGTGCTGCGGCGCTGGCTGAGGGATAACGCGCCCGGCATGGAGTGGGTGGCCGGCGTAGTGGACCGGGCCAACGAGAAGCTCGCCGACGATCGGCATGCCGCCATCGGGCCGAGCTACTTCATGAGGGACGGCCTCGACGAGGGTGCCGTGGAGCGCATCTGGAAGCACAGTGTGCTGCCGTACATCGAGGAGCGGCTCTTCGGGGAAGGCGACCGCCTGAGCGAGTTCGACCTGCGAAGGCTCAGGCAAGCGGAGGATCCCGGCACTGCCGGGGATGCCGACGGGCTTAGCGGTGCGTGAAATTAGCCTGAAGGAGTACGAGCCTAGCGAGCATGCGCTCTCGGTCGCCGAGCGTGATGCTTTGCAGGGGGTACCGCTGCCTCTGACCATCGAGCCTGTGATGGGCAAGGAAGGAACATACAAAATCACGCCCGGCTCGACCGTTGGCGCGGTCGAGGTTGGCGACATGTCCGTGCTGATCGAGCCGAAGATCGGCGTTCCCCAGCTGCTCTCGCTAGTGTGCTACGCGATGAGCAAGTTTCAACCTCAGCGTGAGCAGTTCGACTACCCGCGCGAATATGCGCTGCCGGATGTGCTGGCGCGGGCGCTTGCCTCGGCAGCCCGCCGGGCGTTTTCACGTGGGCAGCTGCACGGCTACCTGGTGGAGGAAGAGGCGCTGCACACGGTGCGCGGGCGCATCAGGTTCGACGAGCAGATACGGCGTAGATTCGGCATCAGCGTGCCGGTCGAGGTGAGGTACGATGAGTTCACCGAGGACATTCTGGCGAACCGGCTGGTGAAGGCGGCGGTGTACCGGCTGGTGCGGATGCGGATGCGACGCAAGGAGGCGCGTGGGGAGTTGGGGGGTATTGCCGGGATGCTCGACAACGTCTCGCTGGTTGAGTTTGCGCCGAGCGCTGTGCCCGACGTGCGTTTCGACCGACTCAACGAGCACTATCGCGAGGTCGTCGCGCTGTCGCGGCTCGTGCTGCGGCACAGCGCGTACGAGGCCGGTCGCGGCGAAGTGCGAGCATCCGGCTTCCTGATGGATATGAACACGGTCTTCCAGGAGTTCGTAACACAGGCGCTGCGGGAGGCACTGCGGGTCTCCGACCGAGAATTCCGTGAAAAGACGATCGACAGTCTCGATGATACGAACGCCGTAGAACTCAGGCCCGATCTGACCTGGTGGGACGGGCGAACCTGCCAATTCGTAGGCGATGCGAAATACAAGAACCTGACCGGCGACAGAGTGCCTAACTCGGACCTGTACCAGCTTCTGGCGTACGTCACCGCGCTAGATCTGCCGGGCGGGCTGTTGATATACGCAGAGGACGAGGCGAACGAGAGAATCTACAGTGTCAGGCACTCCAACAAGCGACTGGAGGTGGCCGCACTCGACCTCCGCGGAACGCTCGATGAGGTTCTCGGTCGAGTTCGGGACGCGGCGGTCAAGGTGAAGGCACTGCGGGATGAGGCGAAGGCAATGCGGACAGCTGCCTGACCTACTGTGCCCCGTGGCTGGGGAAGTGTGACCGCGACCAGTCTCCCTTTCTGGGGGCAGGTCAGGGAATCTTGATCAGTGAACCTCAAACTCGAGGTTCGACTATTCTGAGCCTATACACGCAATCAAACTGTACCAGAGGCTGTATGAGTGAGGTCCACGCAAGTCAAGGCAAACGATCCAAACGGCCCGCACGCGGCCGCTGAAATTCTGCGGCGGCACAATCGCGGCGAGCCTGAATTGGTCACAAGCTTAGCGACCACGGCCACTGGGCTCTGATACATCTGAAGACCGAGGTGGTCGATGATCCGGCCGCTGTAGTTGAGCCTTAGAACTCGATCATGTTGCGTGGGTTCTGGAGCACCGTGGTCACTCATCAAACCCCCGTTTGCTTTGGTTTTCCCGAATGAAGTGTTCATTGATCGGCTAGGCACGCGCTTGGAGCATAGACACTTGCGAAACCGGGCACTTCCCCAAGTTCGGCGAGGTTAGCGTATGCCTCCGGTGGGACCGTGACTCTCTCTGATTGCTGGCACTGTCTACTCGTATCAATCTAGAAAGACATGCTCTCTATGGTAGGCAAGAAATTCTCTGTCAGGTCTGAATTTCTTAGGCGGACGAATGGGTTGTCCATCGTAAAGCTCAATGGCCGTCGAAAAGAATCTGTCGTTTTGCACAGGGTGTTTCCGGGACACTCGGACGGTCATGCTGCTGTCGATGGTAATTAGGCCGATGTCGAACGCCTTGTCGTGTATTGCAGATAACAGCAGGCCGTTTCTGGGATTCACCCTGTTGAGCCTGTCTTCATGCCACGGAACGATGTGGCTCGCCACGAGCAGCTTGGGCATTGACAACCCGGTAATACAACACTGGTCCTCGTATGCACTCAAGACCGCCGTACGAAAGAAGGCTTGCCCGATGCGAACAGTGGTCTGCACGGCACGGTCTTCGCCAACGTGGTCATCGATGTTGTCAGCTCTGATCGCGCCGTCAAACGGCTCTGTTGCTATTTCGCAATCCCTCATAGCCTGGTCGGATTCGACAGCGAAACGCTCCCAATTGTTTTGCATTTCGTCCCACATCACGCGGTCGTTAGCGGATGCATTCTTAAGGCCGCTACGACCCGTGGCTGTGATCTCGGGATCAAGGCTAGCGATATTGACAAGCTTCATTGCGAGTGCCGACGGTGTCCTCCCGATGGCGTTAGCGGTCCGCATAATCTCAGGATTCCTGGCATGCAGCCTGCCAAATGACACGCGGCAGTACACCGCGAACGCCACTAGCAGTTGCTGGCGTGTCCAACCGGAACCACTGCTAGTTGACATCACTATATTCCCTACACCTTCTTGTTTTGCAATCACTCAAACGGCTTCATTTTCAATGCAAGCACAATTCTCTGGATACTGGCCTCGCACTCGCAGTGCCGTCTCTATGGCGGCTGGTACGAATCCTGCACCAGTTTTTTGGGGCAGGTCATTTGCGCCCTGCCAAATTGAACCTCAGCAACTCCCGCAGCGCATCCTCGACCGAGATATCCGTGGGCCAAGCATCGGCGGCGTGGGCGTTGAGCCTGGCGCTCCCAAACTATATCTTTAACAATCTCCAAGAAGACCGCATCCACATGTTCCTGAAGCAGATGCTCTAGGCGTTTTCTCTCGAGCCGCATTTCGGCACTGATCACAGCGTCCTTAAATCCGCCTTGCGTAAACTCAGCTTCGATAACCTTGATCCCGTACACACAGACATCGAACGAAGGAGCGAAGCGATGAGCGCGGTGCTTTCCCAGCCTGCGGATCAGATTTGTGTTAGCGACCTCCAAGAGTTGATCGAGTCAGAGGTTCCCGAAAGCGATCAGATCGAGTTCAAGCAGACCTTGCCGACGCGGGATGGCTCTGACGACAGGTGGTTAACGCACGGGGATAGAATCGGAGACAAAGCGCGAAACGAGATACTCCAAGAAGCCGTCGCGTTCGCAAATGCCTACGGAGGCGCGCTCCTGCTGGGTATCGGTGAATCTGAGAGCAGGCCGCCCGTCGCCGCCGAAATCTCACCGATCCCACGCTGCGCAGACTTGGCCGAGCGCCTGAAACTGGTGTTCCGTGACTGTGTCGAGCCGCAGATCCCCCTGATTGAGATATTTGCCGTTTCCACGGCTGGCGATTGCGGCGTGGTCGTTATCCGCACAGGCCGCTCGCGGATGGCGCCTCACCGCGTCACGCCTACGCGCAAATGCCCGATCCGGCGCTCCGACAGGTGCGAGGAGATGACCATGCGAGAAATCCAGGACTTGACGCTGAATACGTCGCGAGGGTTGGAAAGGCTCGGGCAAAGACTGTCGGTGCGATCAGAAAGTTTCAAACGGGAAAGTGAGGAGTATTGCTGTTTCCCAACTCGACAGTTTGTGACCTTGCCCCCGAAAATGCCCTCGATTTTGAGTAGAGTCCGTTCAATGGGAGGAGACGGACATGAGACGGAGCAGGTATCGCGAGGAACAGATCATCGGCATCCTCAAAGAGCACCAGGCGGGGTTGCCAGCCGCAGAGCTCTGCCGCAAGTACGGGGTTCAGCGGCGCGACGTTTTACAAGTGGCGGTCCAAGTACGGCGGCATGGAGGTATCAGACGCCAGGAAGCTGAAGGGGCTGGAGGATGAGAACCGGCGCCTGAAGAAGCTGCTGGCGGAATCGATGCTGGATGTGGCGACGCTGCGCGAGCTACTTGCAAAAAACTTCTAACGCCCAGATTGCGGAGGAAGGCCGCGGCCTGGGCGATGACGGAGACTAGTCACTCGCCGCGCCGTGCCTGCGCTCTTGTCGGGATGGATCCGAAGACTTACCGCTATGAATCGAGGCGGCCGGACGACGCCGGCATCCGCAAGCGGTTGCGGGAATTGGCCGAGCAGCGCCGACGGTTCGGCTACCGCCGTCTACACATCCTGCTGGCCAGGGAAGGCATCCGGCTCAATCATAAAAAGCTCTATCGCAGCTATCGCGAGGAACGGCTCACGGTGCGCAAGCGGGCGCTCGGCACGCGTGCCCCGCTGCTGCTCCCCTGGAACCGCAACCAGCGCTGGTCGGCTCGATTTCGTCGCGGATGCATTGGCCGACGGCAGGCGGTTCCGCATCCTGGCGGTGGTGGACGACTTCAGCCGCGAGTGCCTCGCCCTCGTCGTCGACACATCGCTGTCTGGCGTCCGCGTGGCTCGGGAGCTGGACCGCATCGTCGAGCTGCGGGGCCGCCCCCGCATGCTGGTCAGCGACAACGGCGCCGAGCTCACCTCAAACGCTATCCTGCGCTGGCAGCAGGAACGCGGCGTTGGCTGGCACTACATCGCACCGGGCAAGCCCATGCAAAACGGCTTTGTCGAGAGCTTCAACGGCCGCCTGCGCGACGAGTGCCTCAACGAACATCTCTTCGCCGGCCTGGCCGAAGCGCGGCGGATCATCGCGGAATGGAGGTGCGACTACAACACAACACGCCCGCACACGAGCCTGGATGGGCTCACACCCAACGAGTTTGCAGCCCGCCCCAATTGGGGCCATAACCTGAAAAGATTCTACTTATGAGTGAGGGTAAGTTGGGGGCAGGGTCACGGAGTATGCCCTTGAATTGGAAATGTATATCAGGGGAACAGGAGTTAGCCTTTTGGGTTATGACTCTTCGGCTGTGGTTCTGAACGGACTAAACACATATTCGTCAAAACAGCCTCTCACTGTTTCATTTCCCAATGTCGAATCTGACACACCCGGCCATCTTCATGGCTCTATTAAAGTCCCGCGATATTCTCTAGGAAACGCTAGCGAAATCCCCGATCTTCTCACCCTATTCGAACGTGACTTTTGGGACTCATTTGGACACAGCATTGACCAAGAGAAGCGTGCGCAAATGATAGAAGGACACCGCCGGTCCGGATATCGGAAGGGGAATGTGATGACAGTTGGAGGGTGGCCTGGTGGTGAGCTAATGATAAAAGGATGGCCTAGTTAGGATTCGGGTTGATTGGGGTCAGCAGAACGTACAGCACCCAAGCCTTCTTCGAGATGTTCATTGACCACGACTCGCCACCAAGTTTGCCGTCAAGAACGCTTCCAACGCATCCTCGTCGGAGATATTGGCGGGCCAGTTGTAGGCGGTGGCTACGGCGGTGTCGAGGGCTGCGTGGGCGTTGGTGAGCCAATGGGGGCGTTGGTTGTAGAGGTTGGTCAGGGATGCGTTGCTTGAGTTGCCTGGCGACGGCCTCGTCGCGGGGGACGGGGCGCCTGGGGTAGCCGGAGACCGGCTCGTCCACCCACTTCACCCATTCGGGCGGGTTGAGCCAGCGGTTCCTTAGCTCGACGAGCCGCCGGACGCCCTCGGCAATTGGCACGGCGCGTCGGTCGTCCGCGTAGCTGGCGGCGGGAACGTCGGCCGTCAGCCCCGCCGGGAACGGGAAAGTCTGAAAGGTCGTGGTCGGCGTGTAGCGTGGATCGTTACCCACGCCGAGCCAGGTGCCCAGCCGCAGAGACCAGAGTTGATGAAACCGGCTGTGCAGGATGCCGAAGGTCGTGTCGTCTTCGCGGGCGATGATGATTAAATGATGGTCGGGGCAGACGCGCACGTCATACCACGAGAACAGCCGGTGCTTGGCGACCGTTGGCGTGGCGATGTAGCGCGACAGGCCGCCGAGCGCTTGCCACATCACGGGCCGGGGCCGGACGTTTCGCCACCAGAAGTCTCTGACTCTCCTGTGTAAACGGCGGAGTAAGAATGTACCGGCGAGGCGGGAAATAGCGCTGAGGTATGGCGCTTGAAAACTCTGGTTGTTCAGGGAAAACGTCAGTAGCTAACTGGTCAGGGAAAATGTCACTTTCAGCGAGGAGTGACATTGAACCAGAACGAACAGACGAGACTGAAGGTACTGAACAGCGTGATGGTCGGCCAGTTGCCTGTAGCGCAAGCGGCCGGGCTGCTCGGGGTTAGCGAGCGCCATGTGTGGCGCGTTCTGGCGGCCTATCGGAGGGAGGGAGCGGCCGCGCTGGTGCATGGCAATCGCGGTCGCAGACCGGCCAACGCCACATCCGAGGCGGCGATTGCCGATGTGTTGCGCCTGGCCACAACTCGCTACTCGGGGACGAACCATACGCATCTGAGCGAGTTGCTGATGGAGCGGGAGGGCATCGCCCTGAGCCGCTCGACGGTGCGCCGCATCGCGTTGAGCGCAGGAGTTACGAGTCCTCGCCGGC
The DNA here is from genome assembly GCA_965263025.1 of Chloroflexota bacterium. Taxonomy (GTDB): domain Bacteria; phylum Chloroflexota; class UBA11872; order UBA11872; family VXNJ01; genus JAPOVO01. The sequence goes on from OZ253578.1 coordinate 3,623,752, forward strand.
GTCGTTCGCCCAGACACCGGGTGAGGCGCCGGCGGATGCCGCAGGCGGGGATGCTGGTGCAGATCGACGGCAGCCACCATCGGTGGCTGGAGGAACGCGGCCCGAGCTTCGCGCTGCTATTGGCCGTGGACGATGCGACCAGCACGGCGCCTTACGCGGTGTTCCAGCCGGAGGAGGACGCGCGAGGATACCTGATGCTGATGGAGGGACTGATCCCAGCGCCACGGTATACCGCTGGCCGTCTACAGCGACCGTCACGCCGTTTTCAAGCATCCCGGCGAGCCTCGCCAGAAGCTGCCTGGGCCGACGCAGTTTGCCCGCGCCATGCAGCAGTTGGGCATACGACAGATATTCGCTCGATCGCCACAAGCCAAGGGACGCGTCGAGCGGACCGCGGGCACGTTCCAGGATCGGCTCGTCACTGAACTGCGCCTTGCAAACGTGACGACCATCGACGCTGCCAACGAGGTTCTGCACCGCTACCTGCCGCGGTTCGACAAGCAGTTCGGAGTCCCGGCGGCGCAGTCCGAGGTTGCCTACCGCCCACGGGGTCGGCGACTGCGGTGAAACAGGCCCTGTGCTTCAGGTACCGCCGCAAGGTGGCCAGGGACAACACCGTCAAGTACAGATGGCGTACCTTGCAGTTGCTGCCTGGGCGCGAGCGGCCCAGCTACGCCGGAGTGCAGGTGGAGGTGCTTGAGCAACCGGACGGTCGACTGCTGGTGGAACACCAGGGACGCACGATCCCGACCCAGGAGGCGCCCCCACGCCCCAGCCTCATGCGCGCCCTCAGTCCGACTCTCAGCCATCCTCCCAGCCTCAACGGCCGCGCCAATGGCTCGGGCTACCATCACCACCCGCTGGCAGCTCTCGAAACGCTCGGCGCCAACGGCGCCAAATCGAACCGTCCCAGCAGAGCGCGCAAGCAAGCAGCTCTGACTCACAGGAAGCCAACCCCGCGCCAAAAGGCCCTGTGGGAGGCGGTGCAGGAGGCCAAGGTCCGTGGCCTGTCCATCCGTGCGATTGCGCGGGAGTTGGGCATCCATAGGAACACCGCCCGTAAGTACGCCGCAGCCGCTAGCCCGCCCATGGTAGCGCTAGCCGATACTATGAACGACTATGCTGAGGGGCATTTTCGCTGAACACTTAGCAGGACATTTTCGCTGAACATCGACACAGGTCAACCTCGTCGGGCGAAGGCACGCGAGGGTTGTTGGCGGGACTTCCGCTGTCGATGGCATCCTGAGCCATCTTGGGAGCCAGCACCGTTGAGTCGCTCTCCTCAACACTCCAAACCGGCCAAGTATGCGTCCAGCCGGTCTTCCAAGTACGAGTGTGCCCTAGGATAGTTTTGCGTTAGACGTGTGTTCGGTTTTCGGTTGTGGGCTACGCAGTTTCGCATTCGCTCGATAGGGTCCATAAGTTCTTTGAGGTCATTGAGCAAGCTCGTATCTTGCTCATCCACTATCGGAGACCGCATGATTTCGTCACGCAAGACGTCATATTGCTCCGAATCACTGATAATACGTAACACTTCGGGCAAGTTAGGAGATTGCCGTTCGTTCAAGTTCCTATACTGACGGAAAGTTAGATGGAAAAACTGATTCTCAGCTACGGCCCTCATTTGTTCTGGCTTTGACTGTTCCGTGCTTGGCTTGATTTGCTCTTCTTGTAACAGATCGTAAGGCTCCTCGCCTTGGTACGCGTGTAAGTAAATGAACGAAAGCACCCGACGCAGTTTCATCTCCAGGGTGAAAATCTCGGTGGCACGTTGAGTAAGGTCGTCCTGGAGGAGAGCGTCTTCGAACTTGACTGCATGGAAGATCGGGGCAGGTTCCGACAAGGATTTGGCAAAGTCGTTTACGACAGATTCGGCCTCGGCCGAATCCATTTCCGACAACTCTAGAGTGAAGCCGATGAGTGTGAGACAAGTCGATTCACCGTCGTTATCAACAAACTCATCACCTGGCCGTTTATGACTGATTTGAATCATTTGATCTATGAAATCTTCGTCGAATTCTGCCCGGTTATTCTCCAATACTTGAGACAACAACTCACAGAGTTGTTGGTGTATATCGGTCTCGGAATTAATGTGGCAGGCAATGAGAAACTCGAATTTCATGACGTAATCGGTCCTAGCAACTGCCCCTCGAACCACTGCTTGGCTTCCCGCCATCCGGTTTTAGCATCGGACCGCAAGCGTCGGGCCTCTTCACGACGGCGGACAACCTCGGCGGCGATGGTTTCTTGTATCTCCATTCTTGGAATTGCAATCTGAAGATTCGCTACATCGTCGTTCGTCAGACGGGGGTGAGTGTTGCCGGTCATCATGTGGACCGTCTGCGCCAGCACGATACGACTACGCAGAATGGTAGCGAGGTATGCCGGTATCAATGTCTCGCGGTGTTTGACACGGAGAACATGGAATTCAGTTGAACAGCAACCGTCCATTTCGGCCCAGTAGACCTTGTTGAGATAAGGGCGCAACCGGGCAAAAAGAACATCCTCGGCACGATAGGTAAAGCAATTGCCTGTCGCCGTCGCCGTCACGTAAGCGAGTTCCCCAGTGTGGCTTTGAACATGCGCCAAGCTCAAGTAGTTCTCGCCCGGTGTCCCGAGTTGGTTCCGCTCGAAACTTGCTACAGCGGCAAGGGACGTCACCGGTAGATTTTGAGACGCGGCATTTAGTGAGCGTAATGCCCTGGTGCGATCAGGGTGGTAGTAATCTGAATTCAGTCGCCCTTGGCTGCGTGACTGACCTTGCTTGACCGCAAAGACCCGCCGGGAATCCTCCGGCGGCGTCTCAATGCGGAGAGCTTCTAACAAAAAATCATCCAACCCCGCCAGTAATGCATCAGCCTCAGCCAGCTTTGTATTGCGTTCCGTCCGGAAGGACGCCATTGCGCTGATCAACGTCTGTTGACTTTCAAGACCAATATAGGGAATCAGGACTTTCGACAACTCTTCCTTGGTGATCGCCGGGTAATTTCCACCGCTACTTCTCATTAGCATTTGATGGGAACCGAATCGGGAAGCCAAACAAAGCAGTAAGTAGTCACGGTGTATTTGTGAATGTTCCATATCACGAGCAATTGCAAATCCGGTTGAAGCAATCGCTCCATCATGCTCTGGTAGCACGCGAGCTATGGCACCACGATGCGGGCGTGTTAAAGAAATCAAAATGTCGTCAGTACGGACGACTTGTCGAGCTCTGCTAGGAGCTTCAGAAACAAGCGTTTCGAACACGTGATATTCATTTGTCCCTAAGCCAACGCCAGAGATTTCGATGTAGGGGAACGTACTCACGAAGCGGCCATCTGAGTTATCCCAGGTTTCGTCAGAAAACTTGACCAGCGAACCCAAGGGCTTGCTACCTACCGCGATCAAATTCTTGACGAGTTGACGAAAGGTCGATCGATAAAAATACGGGTCGCTCCGAACACCAAGTTCGCCCCGCTTTACAGCAAAGTATTCCGGTTTTGCCAGTTCAGCGGGGCCTACACGAAAAAAGGTGTTGGATCTCGCTTGAATGCCCGCCATTGAGCCACAAGTCCGGTATCGGGGATGATTTCTCGGCGGCGTTCGCTCCACGCGGGTTCCCCGGAGTTTGTTGAGGCTGGTTCGTAGTAGACGCGATAGTCAAAGAAGTCGCAGCTATGTCGCTCTATCTTTTCTTGCCCCGGTTCTTCTTGTTCCACGGTCACGGCAAACGTCTTACGTCCGGTAGCGTCATAGCCGATGTTCTCAGCTAGGGCCATGAAGATGGCTTCGTCGTCGGAGACGGTTTCACCCTCAGCGAGGCGGCGCACAAAGATGATGCTCGCTTTGACTCCTGCGTCGTAGTGGCTGAAAGCGAATTGGGGCAGGCTGACCACCGCCAGTAGTTGGAAGTGGTGGAGCAGCCAATCGCGCACTCCCTGTAGGGAGGAGTTCGTCAGGATACCGTCGGGCAATACGATGGCGGCGCGGCCGGTTCTGGGTTTCAGGAAGGAGTGGACCCGTTCTAGGAACAAGATTTCCGTCTTGACGCTAGTGCGGGCTCTTGCAATGCGGTTGCGGTAGTTCTTGCCCAAGTAGCCTAGTAAGTCGAACTGCTCGAGATAACCGTCTCCCTTTTCGATACGCCTGACAGTGGAGCCAAAGGGTGGGTTGGTGAGGATGAGATCGAACGTGCCCGGAGTAACGCCGGAATGTTTGTCTCGGATACTTTGCGAAAAGTCTAGGGCATCATGGCCGACAATATTGGTGTGGCCGTCGTCGTGGATGATCATGTTCATCTTCGCGACCCGGGCTAGCTCGTCGTTTATCTCGATACCATATAGGTTCTTCTCGGCAAAATCGTGCCAATATCTGTAATGCTGGAGGCTTTGACCAATATCGGTGTTGTGGTCGGGGTAACGCCGGTTTGCTGCGAGTCGAACATGGTCTAGGGCGTAAAGCAGAAATCCGCCGGAGCCGCAAGCAGGATCAAGTACCAAGTCAGTGCGCTGTGGATCGAGCATCGCAACGGCAAAAGCAATAAGTTCACGCGGCGTGAAGTACTGGCCGAAATCTCCTTTGAAGAAGCTGCCCATAAACTCTTCGAAAGCGACGCCCTTGGTGTCCAGTTCGGTACGGTCGAGGGAGATGCCCTCCAGGTGCTCCACGCACTGCGCCAGGATCGGCGGCTCGATATTGATGCTTTCAGTGAAGACGTCCGGCTCCTTATCCTTCTCTTTCTCGTATAACCGGTTAATGCGGCTGGCTAAGTCCGCAGTGGTCTCCCCGTCCTGTCGCTGGAAGTCGTAATTCTGGCCGTCACTCCGATCCAGGTCTTTCTCGTCCCGGTGTTTAATGAAAACCAGCTTGCAGAACTCACCGAAGGCGGCTATAGGGCTGCGCTTTCCACCCTCCCAAAGAGTCTGGTGACATTTGCGAATAGTAGCCCGCAACTCCTCCCGGGAAACAGCGGCCAGTTCCCGATGTTTCGTATTTTTGAGAAATCGCCACACGGGAGGCCGCCCGTAGCGTATGGGAATGTCGGTCAGATGGTTTCGGTCCCGCTCGCCCGAAGGAAACTTGTCGAAGCGCAGCAAGCGGCGGGTGCGGCCGGCCACTGCTCCGCAAAATTTGGCCCCCAGGCTGGCTCGGTTGCCGCAGGCCTGTTCTATAGCTTGGCCAAAAGCGGCGTCGGATATGTCGGAGCGCTTGCACTCAAAGACCATGTAGGGCGACTTCAGGTCATCATCTTCGTAGATGACCAAGTCGGCGCGGTCATTCGGAGTCCGGCGCGGAACATTGACCTCGAAGCGTATGTGCGCCGGCGGGTATTCATACCTGTAAATGAGCTCCGCCCACAGTTCGGCCACTACCTTCTCCTCCGGGTCGACATAGCGTCCTGAGTGGCTGGCTGAGATATAGCGGAGGCGTTGGGCCCGGCCCTCGCCCGTGAGTTCGGCGTGGCCGTCAGCAATGGCACGGTCGAGATAGGTTTGGCTACTAGGTTCTTCCGGCATGATTTTCACCCCACGGCAGTGTTATTACTGGTCCTATTATCGCCAGCAACCTGTACTGGACCAGTATCGGTGTGGCGGGGCGAGGAGAATCGCGAACTCAAATCAAGCCCAGGAGAAAGTACGCAACGCCGAGCTATACGGATTCCAGTTCGCCGACTCATAAGCACCCCGCACAGGGGCAGCTTATAGGCAGACTTAGTGTCGAGTTCGCGATCGATTTGTTTCCCCACTACTCGTTATGCCCCATCCATGAATCTCCCACTGTGAGGTCGAGGGATCAAACACCCCTTTAGGACCAGCTTTCGGGTGCAGGTCGGGGTCACCTTTGTCTCCTCCTATTTGGAAGTTGTCGGTGAGCAGCAGGCAGTGTCGTTAGATTGGCGCCCCGCAAATGTCTATCCTCACACCAGCAACCGCCGCTAGGCGTGAGTCATCCTGTCCCTAGGCATCCAGGATGACCACTCTTGCTCTTCCAACGTGAGAATAGCGCCCTGGCGTGCAGGTAAGCACGACTACCTGACACAGTTTGCCTGCCTCGGCTATGGCGGCACCCATGCCTTGGAGGCGTTGCGGATCGCTCCAACCCAAGGCATCGTCGATCATGACGGGCACTCCGCCATCACCCGGGCTGACGATAGCGGCGCATGCAAGACGACTGATGACACCAAGTTGCTCTCGTGCCCCAGTGCTAAGCTGATCTATATTGAGTGCTGTGCCGTTGAGCGTGCGACGAACTACTCGCAGGTCTTCGTCAAGCTCTACTGTAAAGGTCGGACCGAATACGATGCGCCCGAACTGGTCGATGCGCTCCTTGAAAGGCTCGATGTAGCGCTGGTGGGCTTGTCGGCGTTGCTTTTCGAACGTCTCTCGTAGCAGAAGCGCGGCCATAGCGCGCGCTTCCGTGCTCTCATGCTTTCGCTTGATTTGCTCAAGTTCACTGACGGCTTGGTCATAGAGCCCCTGCAGGCCTTGTTCTCCCCGGAGATCTAACCGGGCTCGAACTTCGTTCTGGCTATTTCTGTTGGACTCTAATTCTTTAACGGCGCGCCTCTTGGCGCCGCCAGCGTTTACCAGCAGGGTTTCTAGAGAATCTGGATCTGCGGCGTTGAGTTTTGCCCTAACTTCTTCCAGCGATTTGAGAGCGCGGTCGAACTTTTCTTCGGCCACTACAAGAGCAGCCACGAGAGCTTGATCCGCTTGAACCGCTCTGGCTTGGGCGAGACGGCTCGCTGCTTGCTCTTTGCTGGCGCGAGCTACCTCGATCCTCGCGGTACGGTCAACGTCATTCAGTCGAGCCTTGTTTAGTTCACTCTCCGCGTTCTTCGCGGTGTTTTCGGAGGCATACAAACTAGCCTGGGAGTCGGTGACTAGGCTTTCCGCCTCTGAGGCGATCCGCTGGGCTTCTTCGAAGTCCGAGGGCAGGGGCGGGTCCTCGGGACGCACTTGGGGATAGCAGGTCACCCTCATCGTCAGATTCTTGATCTTGCCCTGCAGAACATCGGGGGTGAGATCCCGAAGGTCCCGCGCGATGGTCTTGATGGCCTCCTGCCTGGTGCGCTCGGCATCTCGTCGCGCTTGCGCCGCTTTCCTTGCCTCGGCTAAGTCGACCACACCAACCTCATTGCACAGGCGCCGGTAGGCCTCACGAGTGCTACGATGGCGCTCGGCTAGTTCCTTCGACTTGGCCCCGGCGCTTACTCGCATCCGCGCGATGCCAGGAACCACGAAGACCACCTCATCTTCCACTAGGGTGTTGTTGACTTCATTTGCGGCCAGCTCGACAACCTCTCCATCAATTTGCAATCTGATGTCGCGCAGCGCTGTCGTCTCGACCGATGCGGCAGCGCCGTCGGCAATTGCTCCGGCACGCACATTGTTGAAATGGGCCTGCTCAATCCGTGTTACTACATCGTCGTCAACCTTGACCACTTCGAGAAAATCCTCGGCTTCTTTGAGGGCTTGCTCGGCCTCCGTATAGCGTTCATAGCGCTCGCTAAGCTGTGCCACCTCGATCTGCTGACGCAAGAAGTCGCGATCCTCATTGGCCCGGCCGCGTTTATCCTCCGCCGAGCGAAGCGCAGCGGCGGCAACCTTCAAGTCAGCAGCGGCCTTTTCGCTATGGGGAATGGCTGCGGCAAGTTCCGGCGCTGCCTGCGCTGCCTGCGCTTTGAGCGTGGTCAAGTCCTCTGTACGAGTGGACAGGGTATCGATCAGCTCTTGGCGAAGGTTCCATTCGCCGGCTGCGCGGTCGTGCTCCGCTTCCGCAGAGCTGTGGTGAGCTCCCAATCGGTCAACCTCGGTGCGCATGCGTTCGATGGAAGCCCACTGCTTCGCGAAGTCGCGCTCGCTCTTCTCGTATTCGTCTCGAGTAGCACTCACTCGAGTACCTTCTTCAACCAGCCGGACCATCCGGATTACGTCCCTCTCGACATCCTTGATCTGATCCTTCAGATTGGCGACCTTGTTCTCAGCCTCTGTCGCCCTGCTCTCCGACAACTTTCGCTCGCCCTTCGCCTGGCCCGTCGGAGTCCAATATCGACCGTATTCCGCCTTGATGCGCTCCCAGAGACTGTCCTCAAGGTCGGATGCAAGATCCCCGCCCGCAGCACGATCCAAGGCTCTGCGCATTGACGGCATGGCGAACGGTGGCAGTTTCAACTTGATGCCTTGCTCGATCCGCAACGCGCGCCAAAGGTCCTGGTCGAGGGTCTCAGCGAGGATCGCCCGTAGCCGGTCGTGTGCCTCGCGTCCGGTGTGGCTCTCACTAAGTGCCGATGAGACCTTGAGTGTCGTCATGGGATTGCGAAGCCACCGCTTTTCGTACACGAGGTCATATTGGCCAGAGGAAAGGGTGATCTCGACCTGAGGGCCCTCGTCGCGGTCGACGGGCTTGATGGACTTGATTTGAGCCCGCTGAGACGAGTCTGGAACTTCGATGGCCAATTCAAGCGCTTCGGGGATCGAGGTTTTGCCTACCTCATTTCGCCCCTCAACAATCGTTACGCCAGTTTGGGAGAATCTCACGTCGCTCTCGGTTACGCCTCGGTAGTTGAGCAGTCGCACACGCTGTAGTTTCACGTGCGAGAACCTACGAGCCGGTACAACAGCGAAAGAGCATCGCGGGCGACGAGGGCCTCCTCCCCGGACTCCGCCATCTTGCGCAGGTCGAGCAGGGCCTCGTGAGCGAAGCCTGAGAGGCCGAAGTGGTCAAGGTCGGCGTCATCCGGGATCACCACTAGGTCGCTGCGTCGCTCCCACGTCTCCACGGCTGCAAACAGATTGGCGTGGCGGTCCAGTATGGTATCTAGTCGAGCCTTCTGGGCGACCGATACTTGGCCTACCAGCGAGACCTTGACAATGGAGCGGTCTTTGTCGTCCAAGTTCGACAGCCATTTCTCGAGTGTTTCGATGTCCTTGTGGGAGTTCAGGTCCGAATCGCAGCTAACAAAACACCACGTACCCACTTGTCTGCACTCGACGCTCACACTGTTCGCATCGAGGTCGACGACGAGCACGTTTCCTGGGTCGGTTTCGGTGTAGTCGGTCGGCTCGGGTGCACCCGCATACCAAATTCTGCCAGTCGTGCCCACATTGGTTGTGGAGTGGCGGTCGCCGAGAGCGACGTAATGGATCAGGCCTGCGTTGATGCTCTCTTCCAGCTGATCCAGACTTATGAGTTTCGCGTCGTCTGGACTCGGTGAAATGGCGTCAATCGCCCCATGACCTACGACAATGCGGACGGCATCCGCCGGCCCAAGCCCCTGGCAGGCAGCATCTAGTAGATCGGTGTCCGGGTGCTTATTGGGCCAGGGCGCGGGAATCAGCTCGACTCCAGGAGCCCCTGGCACTGGTGCGGACCCATCTAGAACTCTCACATTGTCGGGCTGATTCCCGGTGAACGCTGAAGAGGAGTAGATTGACGACGCGTCGAGCGGGTCGTGGTTACCAGGCAGCAGGAAAAATGTGACCTTCGGGGTCGCGGCCATCTTTTCGAACGCCCGCATGAGCACTTGCCGCTCCACTTGGTTCGACTCGAACACGTCGCCGCACACGATTACGAACTGACAGTCGTTGTCGACTGCGAGCTTTCCCATCTGCTCGACAACGTCGAGGCGAGCGGCTCCAAAGCGTGCCTGGGCCTCATCGCTCAGATAGTGCCTAGTCATCCCGAGGTGCCAGTCACCGGTGTGGAGAAACTTGACCATGTTCTAAAGGCAGGGTCCTACGTGAGCGGGAGCGTAAGGCACTTCAGTTTATCTTCCCAAGGGGGCAACGTCAGACCCCACCAATGCGCTCTCGCAGATACTCAGAGGTTGGGGATGAGACCGCAAAGTCAGAAATCCGCAGTGACGCCCTCACGGGCATCGTCGGCGTCCATCCTCTCCGGGCAGTCCGCAGCGGTGATGTTGCAAAAGCTACACTCTCGCCCACTCGGCACTTTTCTGGCGGGATTCTCGGAAGCCAACCGCAGGATCAAATCCGAGACGTTCGAAATGAACTTTTCGTCGACCGCAGACACTGGGATATCGACTTCATGGTCCCGATAGAGCACTTTGCCATCGAACGCAATACCCTTATGGTGACCCAGCGATCTCGGAATCGCATACATGTAGAGCATTACCTGAACGCTATGCGACGGGCTCGGATGACCTGTCTTGACGTCGATGACAAGACCACTTTCGCCACGCTTGACAATCAAATCCGGCTTGCCCGCGAGCTTCGCTGTTTTCCCTCGGAGGACAAAACTGTTCTGTTCCTCGGTGAAGACCGCGTAGCCTTGTTCCTCCCAATTCCCCCGGACTTCCGATAATTGCGCTGAATGGTCCATCTGCCACACAACCGAATCAAATGTGCTTGGCTGCTGTTCCCAGCTCCAGCCTTCGTGCTGCGCCCTAAACCATGCGGACCACTCGCAAGAGTTCTCCCCGACAAGCAGTTTCGTTAGCCAAGTCACCCAGATATAAGGACCGTCTTGTCGCAGCACCGCCAAATCCGACCTCCATCGATGGTCGCGCGTCAGTGTTTTCGGTCATCCCTTGACTACCTTAGCCTCGGTACGAAACATTGGGGTTAGCCGACGATCATAGCGCCGTCCGCGATGGGAGGCTGGTGTATCACTGGACCAGTTTTCCGGTGGGCAGGTCAATCTGGGTGTGTAATACGAGGACTCTGGCGGATGGCGCATCCCGTAGCCGTGTCCTCAGACCGACTGAACCGCCTTCGACACCCAAATCGGAAAAGGGTAGACCTCCACCCAGGTCGAATTCGGTCCGATCACGTCGGTCGTAACCGCCGGAGATGTCACGGCTCTAACTGGGCACAGGCTCCTGCAGAATCTCGCGGACGCGCGCCACCGCGGATGGAAGATGAGGCACCGTGCGCTCTTCGTTTGCATGCAGGAAAAGAAACCGGCATGCGGAGACCGGCTTTCCGAGCGACGCCTCCAGCGCCAAAGCGTAGGCTGCTCCCTGCAACTCGTACCTCGACAGCGCTTGGTCGACAGCCTCGCCATCCCGTAGTGCGTCGGTCTTGTAGTCAACGACGACCAGGCCGCTATCTACGGTCTGATATATCAGATCGATGAAGCCCTCCAACAAGACTTCCTGCCCGCCGTCGTCGGCGATGGGCGCGGCAACATAGACTTCTCGCCAATAGCGGCCCGAGGCCACGGCTTCGCGCACGGTTGCACTGTTGAGCGCGACGCGAATGAGGCGGGCTACTTCTGCGGTAGAGCGCTCTGTCAATCCTTCAGCGGCGCTCTGCGCCCTGGCGACTGCCACGATCGCAGCGTCGTCCGGATCTTCGATGTTCACCGTCTGGAGAGCCGAGTGGACGGCCCGGCCGATGTTAGTGCCAGAGCGTCCTCTCCGCCACGGCGGCAAATCGTCCGGCGGTTCGGCTTTATCGCCATCGAAGGCTTCGGCGCTCGTCCGCTTCGTGATTGAAGTAGCGGACTCAACGGTGAAATTGGCGTTCCCGTGAATCGCGGCTTCGCGCTGGGCCAACCAATGCGCACGGTCCGCAGCAGTCTCGAATGGCGGCGATGGCCTTCGCGAACCCAACCGCTCATCCTCTGACTGCCTGTTCTGCGAATAGATGCGATTGGGATCTGATTCAGGCGCGAAGTGGCCGAACAGGGGGGCATCGGGGTTGACGTGCAGTTGGTTCACCTGTTCGGCGATAACGTGCGCGTCGGTTTTGCCGCGATCGTCGTTCTTGCGGTACAGGCTGACCACCAGATGGTCGCGGGCGCGGGTGGCCGCGACGTAATTCAGGCGTACTCGTTCGGCGCGCTCGAAGCTCGCCTCACGTTGATAAATGGCATCGTAGCCAGGCGTTTTGAGACCACTCCGGAAGTACAACTCGGGCGCTTGGTCGGTGCTCCAGAGTAGGCAGGGACGGTGGATCCTAGGTTCAACGTTGAGACCGGTGAGCACGACCACCGGAAATTCCAAACCCTTGGCCGCGTGGATGGTCATGATGCGAACGGCGTCGTTGTCGGATTCGGGCACGACAGACTCTATGACACGGGTGTCTTCATCGGCCTGACGCTTGGCCCATTCGAGGAACTCACTGATGGTGCGGCCGCCCCGGTCGCAGAAATCGCGGGCCTGGTCGAGGAGGAAACGCAGCCGCTGCCAACGGTCCCGTGGACGCCGGTCGACTACGGCCAACTCCATCAATCGCCGCTCGCGAATTACGTGTTCGACCAGGGCGCTTACTGACATCCGCCACTGCGCGACAGATGTGGCCCGCAGCCACCGCAACGCATCGGCTACAGGATGATCGGCTGCGATGCCAACCGGAGATTTTGCGCGGTAGTCCCATCGACCGCCGGCCTCACGCCAGCCGAACAGATCGGCGTCGGAGCAGGCGAACGCCGGCGAGCGCAGCGAGCCAACCAGCGCGATCTCGTCGGTAGGGTCATTGATTGCTCGCAGGATTCCAAGCAATCCCCGGACATCCTCACTGCCATAGACCAGCGAGCGACTTTCGAGCCGATATGGAATGTCTTGTGCTTCCAGTTCAGGGAGCAGCCTACTCAGGCCTGTGCGGGTCGGCACGAGCACGGCTATATCCGCATAGTTCGCCGGACGCCAGGTGCCGTCGTCCTGATCGAGCACCTGCCATTGTGACTTCTGCACATCTGCGATCAGTTCGGCTAGGGCCTCCGCCTCGACCTGTCTCACTATCGGGGCCAGAGCGTCGACTTCGTCGCCGACTAGCACGGCAGCGGGCGACGCGTGATTCTCCAGTGCGCCGCGGGCGGCGACGAGGTCTGTCCAGTCGGCCTGGCCGCCGCTCTGGTCGTCACACATTAGTGGTCCGAAGAGGGCGTTTACGAACTCGATCACGCCTGGTTGGGAGCGGAAGTTCTGCGTCAGGTGCACGCGGGAGTCGGCGTAACGCTCGCGGACATTTGAGTACTGCTCGATATCAGCCCGGCGGAAGCGATAGATCGACTGTTTCGGATCACCCACGAAGAACAAGTATCCCTGCTCGCCCTGTGCTATAGCGTCGGCGATCTCCGTCTGGAGCGGATCGGTGTCCTGGAACTCATCGATAAGCAGATACTGAAAGCGTGCGCGGACGCGTGCCGCAACCTCTCGGTTGTGAAACAGGAGATCACGGCAGTGGACGAGCAGGTCCTGAAAGCCGAGCCGCCCCCGGCGCCGGCGTTCATCGGCGTAATCCAGCACGAATTCACGGATTGTGTTGTAGATGGGCGCGAGGATGTTGTGCACGACATCGAGCCGCAACGCGCCACGCTGCTGGTCCATGACCTTCATCGTTTCGCGGATCTCAAGATGAGCATCGCCCGGCCAATTAGACTTCGCGCCGACCCTACTGACGCGAAGCGATGTCGGGGTGGTGTGTTCAAGGAGCTTGACCAAAGTCCCGGGTTCGGTGGCGGTCTCGCTCAACCGATCGGCAAACTCCTCTAAGGCGCTCAGACGGCGATACAGCCGATCCGCGGGATTGACGCATGCATGGCGTCGCTGGATCACGGATCGAAGATCGGTTACGAAGGGAGCGATATTGATGGTCCTGTTTTCCATCACCGACGCATCGGACCGTGCCCGATCCCAGTCGTCATGCAACTTGCGCGCGACCTCGGCAAGGTGCTCGAGCGTGATGCCTGCGTCGAACGCCGAGCGCAGCGGCATTGCTAGCTCGGGACGTTCCAGCACGCCGTCGATATGGTCGCGCCAGCGCTCCGCGAACTCGGCGCCGGACTCGGTGTCGTCGATGATTCCGAACCCCGGAGGCAACCCTGCCTCCAGTGGATACAAAGCAAGGATTCGTGCGGCGAAGGCGTGGATGGTTTCGATGGCCGCGCCATCGAGGTCGTCCAGCGCGTCATAACAGCGCTTTTGGCGGTCGGGATCGTCGGGTTTGTCGGATTCAGCCTCGAGGCGTTGGAGGATGCGGTCGTACAGTTCGGCGGCGGCCTTTTCGGTGAAGGTGATCGCGGCGATGCGGGAAGCCGTGATGCGACCTAAACCGACGAGATTGACGATACGCTCGACCAGTTGGTGCGTCTTGCCAGTACCGGCGCCAGCCTCGACAAACAGAGTCTCGTCGAGTGCTTGCTCAATCCGTTCACGGTCTGCGAAATCGCTATTTTCGGTGACCGCGCTCACGGTAGTTCGCCCTCCACGAGGTCGACATAGGCGGCCAGCTGAGGGGCAGGGCGAATTGCGTTCCAACTGTACTGGCGATCGGGCGAACAGACTGCGTCATAGGCGCAATGCTCGCAATTTTCGGGACCACGATATCCGTCGTCGCCTGGACGAGCGGGAAAGAAACCCTGATCGATTCCGTCGATGATGCAACCGAGCACGGCGCGGAATCGTTGAGTGGTTTTGTCGTCCCAGGTCACCTGAGGTTTGGCGAACCGGCCCCGCTCAGTGATAAACCAGTAGCTGGTTGACACCTCTGTCAGCGAGGACTCCGCGCGCTGCTGCAGTGCGGCGACGGCGTAGACCGGTAGCTGAAGGCGTTCGCCGCGCATAACGGGATCTTGATCCAGATCGCTCTGGCTGGGATCCGCGCGCCCGGTCTTGTAATCGATAACGTCAAGGCGCGTCCGGTCCACCGACTCGTCGATACGATCGATCTTACCGCGCAGGTGGATTATGCGACCGTCGGACAAGGCGAAAGAGACTGGTGGGGTGCCTGCGAGGCCATAGGTGAACTCACTTTCGATTTGGACCAGCGTGTGGTCGGCTCGGCGCTTGTCGTCGTGCTCCAGCAGCGCTTGAAGGTCGTTCTGAATCAGTTCACGTTCACGTTTCCAGAGTAGATCGCGTCCGGTGACGCCACGTCCCTCGGCGAAGTCCATCTTGCTATCGGCAATCGAGGCGAGCGTTTGCTGATGCTTGTTCGACCACTGATCAAACGACGTTTCGCTACTGGCGACGGTGCGAAAGAAGGTGTCAAGGATGTCGTGGATTAGCGCGCCGCGTTCCAATGGCGAAATTGTGAGCACATCCTCCGCCTCGTCGCGTTCGGCGACTCGGAGTACGCGACCGAGAAAGTAGCGGTACGGGCAGACGGCCCAGTCTTGAAGAGCGGTAGGCGAATGTGCCCGTTGGGCGTAGCCAGGCGCGCCTCCGACGATGTGTCCATCCCATTCACCAAACGAGGTGCTGCGCCGAGCCCGTTGGAGTTCAAAGCCGCGCCGCAGGTTCGGCTCGCTAACAGCAAGGTAGTGTTTGTGAGGCGCGGCAGCACGGCGGATGCTGCGGAGGTCGTATTCCTGCGCCCCGCCTGGTCGTACCGCATTTTCAATGGCCCATTCGAATGATGGCGTTCGGTGGAACCAACCGTGGGCGTCGAGCCTGTCGATTTGTGATCCGTAGACGCGCTCGGCGCGAAGGCTGGAGGCGGATTCGAGTAGCCAGCGACTGGGCAGGCGGGCCCGTTGTCCTCGTACGTCTGCTCGCGGATAGCTGAGCTGGATTTCCTCAGCCGACCAGAGTGCTGCGAGGTACTCAGAGCGCTGGTGACGTGCGCGATCAGCAACTCCGGCAATCCCGACCTCGGACCGCAGCGCTTCGGGCAGCAGAGGATCGTCACGCTGCGCCGCAGGTAACGCACGTTCGGCCGCACCGACAACGAAGACCAGGTCCCAGTCCATTCCGCTCGCGACCGACAACGTGCCGACGAATACGCCTTGGCCGAAACCCCGAACTCGCCCGGCCGGCCGATCGAGTCCGCGCTCGACGGCTGCGAGGAAGCAAGCCGAGTCGGTCTCTCCGAGTTCGTCCAGTTGGATGAGAGACTCGAGTAAATCGTGAATGGTATCCCAAGCCTCGAGTTCGCGTTCGACATCCGGGTAAGGGTCAGTGCCACAGCTTTCGGAAAATCTGTTGCGGCCCCCCAAATGACGCTCGAGCAGACGTTCGGCGCGTCTGGCGTAGTCGGACCACTTGGCGGTGCGCGGAACGCTGCGTATCTCGCCCCTAAGCTCGCTTACGAAACCCTGGAAGTTACGCAGCTCATCGAGATCGCGCCCGACTGCGGCTGCTCGCCAAGGCCGCTCATCGTCGGCATCCTGCCGCAGCCTGGCTAGATCCTCCCCAAGCTTGCTTTGGTACTGGGCCAAACGCTCGATCCACTGATTGGGGTCCCGGAGAAAGTTGGCCTTGCGCGCGATCTGGTTCCAGCGGGCAGCGGGCGCAAGTTGCCCTTCTAGATCAAGAATGGGCGCGCCCGACAGCCATGGCGCCACGAACTCGGACCACGATAATCGCAGCGGTGTACGGGTTGCCCGGTCGGCGATGACCAATAAAGAGAGCAGTGTTCTTCCGACCACCGTTTGCCCATACCTGATGGGGAGGCGGCCATTCCAGGGGATCCCGGCTGCGTCGAGCTGTTCCGCTGCAATGCGCTGGTACGGGTCACGCTGGACGTAGAGGATGGCGGCGCGGTGCAACGGTTGATGGTTGGCCACGCGCTCGCCCAGCCGCCGAATGGCTTCGCGAATTTCCTCCTCAGCGTCGGGGGCCTGGTGAATGCGGTTCGCGTGGGACGGGCCGTTGAGCGAGGCGCGCTCGTGCGGTTCCGGCCACGGTCTCAAGGCGTTCTCGTCGACCTCCGGGTCTCCACTTAGTCCGATCACTACTTCGAGTCGCGTCCGCTTCGCGAGCGCGTGAAGAAAGTCCCGCTGCTGCGGGGTAGGGGCGGTCGGGAGAAAGACGACGATGCCGCCTATGTCTCGGAGGTTGGCGCAACCGTCTTGGAGCGCCTCAGTTGCAGCTGCGACAAGTTCCCGCTCGTCGTAGAAGTTGCTAACGCGGCTGCGGAAATCGTGGTAACGATCAACGAGATAGCGCTGCCGGGGGGAGTTGGCGGCGATCCGGCTTAGGGTCCCTTCGTCGCAGGCATCTAATGCGGCGAACGAGGCGTCAATGCTTCGAAGAGCCGGACCATCGAGCGGGACGTCCCCGAGAAGCTCCTCACGCGTGACATTGATCACACTCCGAATGGCCTCTATCCGGAATGCATCCGTGAGTGGTCGGCGCCCTTTTGTGGCCAGATCTGGCGACCCGATGAGCTCGATCAGTCGTGGCAGCACGAGGACGTGTAGGTTCACTACGCCCCCGAGCCGCATTGCCAGCGATCGTCGAACGCTGATCCCAGCAAGCGTGTGGGGCGGGACCACCGTCACGGGTGCGAGGCGGTCGTCCCCTTTGAGCCGCGCGATCGAGCGCTCCAGCGCAATCTGAGCGTCGCGCCCCATGGCAACTGCGGTGACTCGTAGGTCAGTCACGCGGCTCGGCCTTTCGAACCCCTCTCGCCCGCCTAATTCGGCCTCAGATCCCAGGTCTTACCAGCGCACGAATGTCTGCGTGTCGGTGAGTTGGATGTCCACACCAACCATCAAGCCGCCCAATGCGAATGACAATACTCAGGATTCAAGCTCCGCCGAGAGACGAGTTATCAGCCTGCCCAAATCGTCGGACTGAAAGTCTACCCTTCGTTGCCCCCCATTCCTGCGAGATCTTTTTCGCTCTGGCGCAACATGTCAGAGCGACACAAAACAGGGAGACATCGTGAGGGCGGATCAGACAGCACGGCGGCCGGGCGCTATCAACTCATAGGGTCGCTCGGTACGTTGGCGGCAAGAGTCAGGTTTAGGAACCGTGCGGACCTGCGAAGAGGCGGCCCGGGGCGCGCGTGTCGATCCAATTGGCGCAGAGCGGGCTGTGATCGCCGAGCGTCGATATCTCGCCGTGTTGCGCGACAGGGTTGGCCCGGGGCGGCAACGTGACCGCAGAGTTGGATGCGGAGCGAATGTGCGGACGGAGACCGCGCACCAGCGTCAACACGAGATAGGCCGGTCGTATGAAGCCGATCTCGTACAAGAACGAAGCGATGCGACTACGCAATGTTTCGCCGTCTCGCGATCATTGGCAATGTTCGTCGAATGCGAGCATCTTTCAAATCACCTTGATCAATGTCGCCTTACAGGTGCGGTTGTCGATTTCACGGATCGCAAAATATCGGGCCCTGCCGCCAAGAGCATTCTTGGCTGTGAAATCCATCACGATCCGATGTTGCCCTTCCGCATTGAATGGCGAAATACGTGTGGATAGCGTTTCCAAGCTGGACGAATCGTTCAGGTGCTGCTTGACCAGTTTCTCGAGACCGTCGTGGTCACCGTCTCAATCGCTGAGACAGCGGCAGCCCTTGCGCCCTTCTTAGCGCTCCTGCACCGCCTCCCGCGCTTCAGTCGCGGAAGGTTCGGAGCATACGGTGGCCAAGACGAGCGCGAACAGACTCACGAACAGCCCGAAGCAGCCTTCGGCGAGCTTCTTCATAGAAAGGCACCCCCAATCAGTGATTCGCTTGGCATGGTCCGGCAAGCTGTCCGGCCAGGAATTCGTACTCCGTTTGATCGACCGAGAGGCCCCAACGAGCCTTGACGGTGATCCAGGCGGCGACGTATGTGCAGGCATAGTTCCCGTTTGGCGGCATCCATTCGGCCGGATCGCGAGCGCCTTTGGAGCGGTTCGTAGACGCCGTGACCGCAATGAGCGAGCTCGGATGGTCGAGGTCGTTGGCAAAGGCCTCTCTGCGCGCGTCGTCCCAGACCCAGGCGCCGGAATCCCAAGCCTCGGCCAGGGGCACCAGGTGGTCTACGTCCAGATCGGAGGGATTCGTTACGCGCACGTCGTCGTAGTGGGAGCGCCATTCGCCCGCGGTCACGCGACAGCGCCGCGACGGGTGCAGCGTGATCGATCCCGTCTCGGCTTCTTCGATCAGGACTTCCTGGCGGGTGTCGCAGCCGTCGCGATCCGCGTCGATCCAGTGGCGAAACGCGTGGCGGGAATAGCCCTCTCGACGCTCAGGTTGGATCGGCAGCATTTGCAGGGCGGCGAGAACGTCATCGGTTTCATTTGCCGCCGGTATTGGCGAGGATGCGCCGGGTTCTTCGGTCGGGGCCGGGGCCGAGTCTGAGCCGCCGATGGCCCAAGCGAAGACTGAGCGCACGTCGTTGCGGTGATCGTTCTGGCAGGCGGCTTCGGCCCGGTCGCCGAACGTGTTCTGATAGATGCCGACGTTGCCCTCGTTGCCCAGGTGCTCTTCCACGATGTCGTTCAGATCGACGCACGTCGTCGGCCACTCGTCAGTGCCGTGATCGTCGTGGGCGGCTGCTATCGCCACAGCCGCTATAGACAGAATCCCGGCGGCAAGCGCCGCCCAAACCAGGTTCCGCATTTATTGCTCCTTCAGCTAAGCAGCCAGCTACAAGAGGCCGAAACGGGTCACATCATTTGAACCTGGGTTGATTGAACCAGACATAGACGAGGTATCCCGCGACGCTCGAGAAGCCGAGCAAGACGTACATGGCGCCTGTTCCGGGATCGGGAGTCATGTGCTGGCACTCGATCAAGCAACTGACGAAATCGAACAGCAACAGCGCCACCAACAGAGCGCAGAAGATCGCGCCGGACATGATCGCCCAGGCGAGTACATGCTTCATCCGAAGATCAGCTCCGGCACATTCGGCATGGCGAGGTAAACAGGGACCGGACAGCCACAGGGGGGCTAAAGTCCCATGGCCGCCCGGCCCTCCGTTCCATCAGGGCCGGGAACCTGATAGACCGGCCCTGTGAGACGGCAGACAAAGTTAAGGAAAGCAAGTCCGGCAAGGGGCGTAACCGGCCACCGTTGCCTTGAAGGGAGACTCGAACTCGACAAGATTCGCGGGACCTATTTTCAGGACCCATGGGCACGATGGGACGTGAAACTTAAACGATCGCCGGTTCGCAACGACGCGATTTTCTTCGACCCTGGCGGCGGCGTCTTTTGCCGTATTGGTCCCCACTGGATTCATTACGGGGCCAGCTTCACCGCCCGCACGCTAGCGAATAAAGGGTGAATTACTATTTATATCTCCCGCACGCTTCACACCAGATTAACCTGATCCCGTGGCCTGTCCATCCGTGGGGTCGCCAGGGATTTGGGTCTCCATAGGAAGACCGCGTGCAAGTACACTGACCTGCCAGCAGAGCTAGTGTTTGCCGGTCGTTGCCAGTATCCGCGCCCGCCCTTTTCGCTAGCTCGACGGACTACCAGATTTCGCCCTTCGCGTAGAGATTCTCCGCAGGTCCAATTAGGTACGGATCAGGCTCGGCTATGCGCTTACGCACCCCTCGGTCGTACTTCAGACTGCGCAGTACGTAGCGCATGCAGGCCAGGCGAGCACGCCGCTTGTCGTCTGACTTCACGACCACCCACGGTGATGCCTTCGTGTCTGTCGCTGCGAACATCCCCTTCTTCGCTTCCGTGAAATCGTCCCACAGCGGCAGCGACCGGACATCGACCTCGCTGACCTTCCACTGCTTAAGCGCATCCTTCCTGCGGGACATGAGACGCCGGAGTTGCTCCTCACGGCTTACCGAGAACCAGAACTTATACAAGCGAATGCCTTCGTTTATCAGCATCTCCTCGAACAACACCGTGTCTCGAAGAAACCGCAACGTATCTGCCGGCGTGCAGAATCCCATCACCGGCTCCACCACCGCCCGGTTGTACCAAGACCGGTCGAAGAATACGATCTCCCCGCTCGTCGGCAGGTGCTGAACGTAACGCTGAAAATACCATTGCCCACGCTCCCTGTCGGACGGCGCCGAAAGCGCCACCAGAGTCGCGCCTCGCGGATTGAGGTGCTCCATGAAGCGCTTTATCGCCCCACCTTTGCCGGCAGCGTCGCGCCCCTCGAACAATAGGACGATCCGCTCCCCACTCTCAATAGTCCACCTCTGCATCTTCAACAGTTCGATCTGCAGCTTGGCCCTGTCGCGTTCGTATTTGCGCCGGGACAGTCTCGTCGAGTAGGGATACGTGTCGCTGATGATCTGGTTGGACCGCGCGCTCTTTACCTTCTCCACGATGTCCAGCGGGACACCTGCAGTCGGGATAAACGGAACCAAACGTTCCTTTACCTTGCCCGGTCTCGCCATGGTGGTTTAGAACCCGAAGTCCTCAGCAAATAGAGCACACAGAGAATTTCGCACGATCATATGTGCGTGCCGCGAGGCGAGTCAATCCCTGACGCCTGGCCCACAGGCCTACGTGCTCGCATACAGCGTTGTCAGAGTTGACCTGCCCCCTTAGAACTCGTCCGGAACGGGGATTCGACCGCTGGGTCGCCGAAAACGGTCCGATCGCAACGGTCGGAATAGACGCGCCAGCTAACTGATCGAATCCCAACACGACACTATGAGTTGATGGGGGGCGAAGCACCCCTAAGTGGGCCGATCTAGACTGGATTCAGATCCCTTCAATTGCCAGTATCGTGAAGTCGCGCCGGATGTCGACGAGAACGAATTGGCAGCCCTTCCCCACTAGGTTCTGCCAGCTCTCAGACGGCTGCGTGTGATGGTATTGGCCATGCCACATCGGCGCCTGGGTGGACACTCTTGGTGCGACTACTCCGAGTAGGGTGCAAGTCGCGTGACTCCTTCAACCACTAGGGCGTCGACGATCTGCTGCCACATGTCCAAGAGGCCGACATCGGCAGTGGCAGAGCGCTTTTCAATCAGCCAGTCTGTCAGCATGAAGGTACGGTTGGCGATGCGGGCAGGATCCGCGAGCACTAGCGTCGCTACCCACGGAAGCCCTATACGTGCTTGGTTCTCGGGCGTGAGCACACTGAGAAAACTGATGAGTTGGTCGGTGCACATCGCGTTGCCAGCCGCAGTCGCTAGCCACGCCTCGACCCCGGATCGCAGCCCGGCCGGTTCCCACCAGACGATCGGTTCCGCTTGGAACTCTTGGTAGAGGTACGTGGTCTCAGGTGCAGCGTTGGGTATCAGTGCGGCGAGCGCCATGTCACCGTAGTGATCTTTCGGAAACGGCTCGCGTCCGGCGTTGTGCAAGTTCAGCACGCATCGCATTACACTCGGCCAAATCCGACGCGCCTCTTGAGCACGGTGTGGTGATTCTTCCGCTGCCGCCGACAGAGCGCGCAGCAAATTGCCGAGCAGGGCTGGGTTATCGGCATAGGCACTGATGTACTCGTAGATGGCTGTGTCATCGCCGTGTTGAGCCAACGTCAGGAGAGCGCGTGCGCCCACAAGGCTATGGGTGCCTCGTTGATCCGCATGATCATGCTTGTGGCTAAGCAGGGCGCCCCGCTGAGCGGCGAAGAGAACCGTCAGTAAGTCACGTGCGGAGGTCGAGACGCAGATGTTGGCCATGGCCGCGGGTGCGAGCGCTCGTATCGACGCATCAAGCCGAGACGGCAAGATTGAATCGTCCGCTACGTTCGTAAGAGATTCGGCGACCGGTTCTTCGACTAAGATGACGCGACGGCCCCCAGCGTCGGGACTCAAGCCACTGACTGCACAGTCGCGCATCATCTCGGTGGCGAGTTGCAGCCCAACTTCGTGATAACAAGGCTCGCCCTCTGCACACGGCGCCGTCCAGAGGTGATCCAGGCCACGTGCAAGGTGGAGTCGCACTTCGTTAGCCATAGCTTGGGCAAGCTTCCGGCCCCCACCAGTGGCGCGCTGAAAGGTCGTCCATCCGTCCGCTCCGTCGGTCAAGGTGTGGAGCGGTGCAGCAATGGGCAGGAGGAGTAGCGGGAGCGCTCGCGCTGCGCTACGGTCCGCGCCTTGCTCGAAGAACGTCCCTTCAACCTCGTAAGGCCGCGGGGAAGCCTCGCCCTCTGAGATCCGAAGCACGATCTCGGCAGCGAAGGCTAGCGAATCAGATGGGACAGCAACGCCGCGCAAAACGAACGCTTCGAGCGTAGCAACGGCCACCAACGCGGGCGCGTCCCAACGATGATTGGCACTGAGAGATGGCGGATTCTCCAGCAACCTCCGGGCGGAGTCTATGTCGGCCGCTAGCTCGTCGGGTTTGAATGCCTCAGCATACCTCTCATTGAGCTTGGTGAAATAGCGATTTGTAAGCCGAAGCTCCTCTCTGTAGCGCTCCAGATCCTCATTGGCATCTCTTAGGGACTCAAGTGCTTCCTCCGGGGGCGTTGCCTGGATATACAGGCCATCTTGCCCCTCATGGACCTGAATCTTGTCCCGGTCTAGGCAGCTCGCCCAAGTGCTGATCCTTGCCAATTGCAAGTCGATTTCATCGCCGCCGTTGACCTCTGCTGGCATTGCGCCGGTATCGTGCTCTTCCTCGATTCTGCGACGCGCCCGCGCGACAAGTGTCTCTCCGAGAGACCGGAGGTGCGCGGCGCGCTCGTCATTGGCACGCAAGACCAAAAACATCGCCGCATCACTTAGCGACCAGTTCCGGCGCTGCGGTTCTACGATTCCTTCCGAGCTTGCTGCTAATCCGCTGTGCTCACTTGCGACTCGCCTGAACTCGCAACGCCAGATGAGCGGTTCAGTGAAGAACGGATCTAGCAAATCGTCTGCCGCCTCCAAATGCCTCACGAGGATTCCGACGACGAGGCCGACCATCGCGAGGTTCTCGCAGCCATCGAGCAGCAAAGAAACCAGAGTCTTGACAGGGATTCCAGCCTTTATCAGTTGATCGCACAAGAGCTCCAGCGCCTGCAGTGCGCTCATGCATGGATAGGGGCCCACTACGGTACCGCGGTACCAGTTCCAAACGTGGTCATCGCCTACGTACGTTCGGCTCGCGCCAGTAATCTTGAGATCCACTTCGTACGCGCCAACATCAGTGTCCTCAAGGCTTTGGCCCGTCTCATCAAGACCGGCCAGTGTGCGCGCACGAGCAAGTGCGGCATGGTTGAGCAAGCGGTTGAGCGCTGTAATGCCGCCGCAGAGGTCGCTCTTGAACAGCGCTGTAAACGGGCCCCGGTACCGCGCAGAAAGCGGCGCGATGAAGCCAGCGCTTCGAGCATGATGATCACGCACCCCGTCGTCAAAGACATCAGTACCATCAGCCTCGTCATCGATGTAGTACGCTTCGGTCAGTTCGGCCAGAAGTCCGCAGCGATACTGGGCGAGGGCGAGTCCGGTGAATGGCGCCTCCACCGCGGGTGCCAGCGACCATGGTGCGTCCTGAGCGACTCTGCGAAGGATCTCTTCACCACGGTCGCTCAGATCTGGGCCAAGCAGGGCCAGCAGCTCAAGAAAGACCTCGTCCTCGATCTCGCGGGGAACTTCGGGGCGCTGTCGGCGTCGGCGGCGGCGGCCGCCGTAACCGATCGTGGAGAACAGCGCGCGGTTGCTCTCCTCCCACTGGCGCTCTCGCTCAATCTCTTTCGGGGTGCGCGCCGCGCGGGCGGCCATTGCCGCCTCTCGCTGCTCGGCAAGGCGACGGTCCGCGGTTGCACTCGCCGCAACTAGGCGCCCACAGAGCTGGCAGCGCAACGGATGCGCAGCGGGAGTACCTGCTATCGCGTGTCCCTGCAACCAATCCCGCAATAGTTCTTCAGCGTACTTTCCAGACCGCCAGGGAGCACTGTCTTCAAGCAACAGCGTGATTATGGGTTCTACAGCAATGAGGTCGACGATGCCGTTGTATTTGCGCAGCCGCTGATCCACCAGGCGGGCGAGCCGTCGCAGACCAGCGTCGCCATCGGCACGCAACCCTGGCCAAGCGTCCCTGAGAACTGCACTGGAATCAGCGAGTGCGACCAACGCTTCACTAGGTACATCGCCCCAGCGAGCTCCATATCCTGCCTCGACGACTTCGTCGAATGATGCCTGTAACTGAGCGAACCTGCCCCCCAACGGCCTAGCGGCAGTGTCGGGCTCCCCCAACAACGCTTGACACGCGAGTCTTGCAGCCCCGAGGGCCCAACGCGGTGCTTCAGCACTCAAGATTCTTGACGTTGGGTCTCTTTCGGCCAGAAGAAGGCGTGCGACCGCGTAGCTGCGCACTTCGTCATGAGCGAACTCGGGACCGATCATGAACGGAGCGTCGATCGACGTTCGTAGCACGCCGTCGTGGCGCAATCCGTCGAGAGCGGTCGGATCGAGCTTGCTGATGCCCCCAAGCCTCTCGCCGCCGCTGAGCGTGAGATCGGCCAAGCGCAGGAGCACCGACTCCCGCGCGTCGGGAGACCCCCTGTCAGACCGTTCGTGCCGACGAACGAGCCCGGCCCACACCTCTCGCATCGCATCTGCGTCGCTTAACGGAACCCCACATAAACGGCCACGAACGAGCAGGTCGATTACTACAAGTCGACGTAGTAGCTCACGCGACCGTGGGTTGGTATTGAGTTTTCCCAGCTCCGTGAAGGTCGCGACAATGTCGTGTATCTCGGTGTCGGTCAGCGGGTGCACGACATACTCCACCACACGGGCGCCGAAGCGGTCGGTGAGTGTGTCGCGCACGACCTGCATGCTGTCGACAGCGGTGACGGCGATGACCTTCACGTCGCTTCCATTGGCAGCGTCGACCAAGTAGCGGAAAGCGTCTTCCCTGCCTTCGGCGACGGCGTCCGCGCCGTCAACGATGAGCATGCGGTGTGGTGCGCCCAGCTCACACAGGAGCGTTGAGAGAGGGCAACCCAATATGGTCTCGAACTCGACCGTCAGCCTGGGGACTTGCCGTAGGTTGATGCACAAAGCTTGCACGGTGTCCGGGGCCGCCTCGGCCGCAGCCGTGAGCGACAGAAGCGCAAGTGTGCTTTTGCCTACTCCTGATTCCCCGCTTACGACCACTGCCGCAGCGTCTCTGGCAGTTTCTACCAAGTCCTTCGCCGCGTCGCTTCGGTCGAGGCACACACGGCGACCGCCGTCGCTAGCGATGATCTCGTCGCGCACCGACCCGAGCGCACTGCCATGAAGATGGTCGAGTGCCTGCCACCCCTGCTGGTGGCGCCGTGCCCTCGGGTCGAGGAGCACGTGCGCGTCACGTCGCAACAGCGTAAGATCGACTCGCGCGGATTTGGGCGAATACTCACTGGCCAAGGTGACGAGCCGGTCGCGCAGTTGCGACGCTCCAGCGAGGTCGGAAGTCCGCGCCACCGCGATGAGGCTGTTTGCGACTGCGGTCCAATCTGTCTCGTCCGGGGACTCAAGTCGCGGCATGAGTACTACCAAGCTCGAGAGCAACTCCCACGTGCGTTGCTGGACCACTGCCGTATGGGGCTCGGCCACACCAAGGTCCTTAAGCGCACATTCGACGAGCAACTGGATGTGATCAAGCCTGCCTCGAACGCGAGCATCGAACTTGTTCGGCGCGCGGACGAGGTTGAGGAAGCCGGTCCGATTCATCTGAGCAGCAGCGAGGTCGGCTAGCGTCGCGAGCTCCATTGCATGTTTCCGTGGGCCTGAGACCACCAAGCCCAAGCCGCGTTCTATCCCATCAGTTGGCGCCTTGATCAGCGCGCAAACGAATTGTCGGATCAGCGCCTGTGTCGACTGATCACTCTGCACCAAATTAGGTGACCGCCGGACCGCGAGCGCCAGTTCCCAAGACGGCTCCGACTCACCAGACCGCGCCGCGCTAACGATCAAGTCGTCGACCGGATGATCTGGAGCCTGCTGGAACGCCACTGTAACGGCGTGACGGCTGTTCCCGAACTCGACAGCGCCATCGCCGACGAGAAGATGGGCAAGGTATTTGACCGCGACCTTGCGCTCAAACGTGACGCCTCCACCGCCTGTCGCATAGGGGCTCATGCCGGTCGCCGACTCTATGGCATCAGAGGAACCGTCGCTCGGTTCAGTGTGGCTTGTCTCGTCTGAATCGCCGTCGCTCATATGATTCGCGTCGATATTCAGGGCGAAGGCCCTGCTAAGTGGTCGGCAAAAGGGTCAGGGAGCATGTGATCATAGTATCGGCTATAGGTACCGACACACTGCGCCTTGGCGTCCCCGGCAAGCGTTCGGCTACCGGCGGCAGCGGCCATCCGACCCCTGAGGCTACCCCGATGCTGGTCTGGTCTCCCTGATTCCACATTCCACGAAACTAGCATCCCAGCCGGAACCAGTTTTCAGGGAGCAGACCGCGTTGGACTTGACTCCGCAGGCAGCATGGCCGCGGATACCGATGGTCTCTAGCTCAGAGCAGGGACCGATGCAGGCTCATGCGGCTACTGATCTGACTGCTACGCACGGTTAGCAGCTCACCTGCTGCAACCCTATGTCTGCATGGTGCTGATCTGCGCGTCTGTCACCGTGCCTGCGGGGGAAACGATGTTCTGCACGTTTTCAAAGGTGCCAAGGCGGGTCTATCCCCGCGCGTACGGGGGAACCACCGTAGGAGGCCTTTTTCAGCCTGTGTCAGACGGTCTATCCCCGCGCGTACGGGGGAACCTCGGCGGCCGCGCGGGTCGCGGCCGTGAACTCGGGTCTATCCCCGCGCGTACGGGGGAACCGCGACTTCACGACCAGCGCGCTCGACGCACTGGGGTCTATCCCCGCGCGTACGGGGGAACCGCTGGGCGCCGCCGCCTACTCTGATCGGCCAGCGGTCTATCCCCGCGCGTACGGGGGAACCTCGTCTCGGACTTGATCGAGGCGCCGGTAGATAGGTCTATCCCCGCGCGTACGGGGGAACCCCTTGCCGGGACGCCCGAAGCGATCCTCGAACAGGTAGTGCGACACAAGCTCCGAGAACACCCGCGTCCTCCCGCCGCCGACCGTCGCCCATGATCTTGGCCACTGCCAGCCTGGTGTTGTCGTACAGGATGCTCCGGGGCACTCCGCCCAGAAACGAAAACGCCGCGACGTGCCCGTCGCAGAACGCCTCGGTGGTCTCCGCCGGGTAGGCCTTTACGAAGCAGCCGTCGCTGTGGGCAAGCTCCAGCGCGAAGCAGTGGATGGCCTGCTCCACTCCCCCGATTACGGCACGCGCCTGGCCGAAGTCGCACTGGGCGTGGCCGGCAGGATGCGTCAGTGGCACGTACATCTCCCGCGTCCGCAGGCGATGCTCGCGCACGTAGTCCTTGACTAGCGTGTACTTGCCGCCCGAAGCCGTACTCCGTCCGCAGACGCTCGTAGATGCGCCTGGCTGTGTGTCGCTGCTTCTTCGGAAGACTACTGTCCTCATCCAGGATCCGGTCGATCACCCCGCGGTACGGGTCCAGCTTCGGTCGGCGCGGCGGCCCCTTGCGACGGTACCCGGGAAGCACCGAGTGCTTCAGCATCTTCCGCACCGTGTCCCGGTGCAGCCCGTACACACGCGCCGCCTCGCGCGTGCTCATCCCCTCCACGATGCAGGCCCGGCGCACCCGCGCGTACAACTCCACCTTGTACATCCTCCATACCTTCCAGCAAGTTCCTCGGAACATGATGGAAGACCGCGGGCGGTCCACTTTTCAAGCGCCAAACCCCAGCGCTATTCCCCGCCCTGCCGGTACATTCTTACTCCGCCGTTTACAGTGATTGGTGTCGCTTGAAACTCGACCCACGCTCCACTTTCTATCTGGAAACGGACGGTGTCATAGAGCAACTGGAGATTCATTCTGTCCGGTTATGGATGGTGTCATCGAGCAGTCCGAGATTTAGTCCGAAATAGTAATCGAGCACGACTCTGAAGTTGTTGACGGATGATATGGAGGGGTAGAGCAGATTGTTTCCGCCGTGAGGAAGGTAGTACGCCGCGAAGATTTTGTGCTTGTCCAGCCCTGTCGTGCGAGAGTGGGACCCGTGGTCGGCGGTGATTATGACGATCGGCGGTGATTCGGAATTTGCGATGATCTTGTCGATCAACTGGATGACAAGCTTGTTTAGGTATAGTACCTGACCGTAGTAAGCGCTTGGCACCGTGGGATCGTGATCGTCCTCCCAGAACAACGGATACGTCGTATTTCCAAATTGATCGAAGACCCATGGTCCGTGCGGTTTCAGGATATGGGAAATCGTGAAGGTTGGCTCGGGTATCGACGGTATGGTTTCGAGATACGCGAACGTTGCAAGAGTTCTCTGTGGAACACTCCACTCGTAAGAAGCCTTGCGAGTTACCGGCAATGGCGGCAAGAGCGGACGCAACATTGTTGTTTGGTTGAGCAACTCGCGAACAAAGTGCCTGGTCGCTCGTTGACGGGATAAAAGCGCAGACAGACCGGTAGTGGTCCGAGGCTCCACAATGGTAGGGCCTTCGGGAGTGAATTCGACAGCCATGTCGGCCGTCGGCACATTGTTGGTGTACTCGAAGCCGGAGTTCAGATGGACATACGTATAGCCGAGAGCCTGGAGCGTTGTTCCTATGACGTGGTCCTTTAGAAATCGACGAATTCCCCAACTCTGGGCAGCGTCCCCTAGTTCCTCCACCCATGTGAGGTTAAAGGATGACGGGAGCGCGAGCGGAGTCGTTCGATAGTTCGCTATGGCGCCCGGTGGGACATAGAAACCGCGGCTGGCCAATGCATCCAGAAACGCACTGTTATCGAAGTTGTCGTGACTTTGCATAACGTCTGCTCGGGTGTACGCATCCAAAATAATGTAGTAGATATCGGGGAGCTTGTTCGGCTCGGCGATCGCTGGATGCAGAGTGGCTTTCTCAAGATCAGGGAGGAGAGAGGGTGCGAAAGAGGCATGAATTTCGTCGCGTTCACCTTGGCCTGCAAACAGCGGCACGAGACTGCCTACGTTGGCTAGGATCGGCACGAGCAGAAGCACAGCGCTCGCCGGGTTGAGGAAGCGCCCGACTTTTGCAGCGAACTCTCGCCTTGGCCACACCCATAGAATTAAGACGATCGTAAGTACTACGAGGATCGGCAGTAGCACCCGCGCGTCGCCGTTCTCTCCAAACGCTCTCTCGACGTAGCCATAAGTGAGAAACACCGAAGAACCAATCGCCGCAGTTAGCGCAGCACTCTCGGGGGAGGCCCGCATCGCGAGTCGCAAGATCACGACCATGACCGTAACAAGCGCTGACGCAACCAGGACAGTGAGCAGGAAATCGATGAGACTAAAAACGAAAACGTTGTTCGAATAGAAGTAGAGGATTGGATATAACGCGATAAGCCACGGGTAGAAGTACCGTCGGCGGCGATCTACGTCGGTTGCGCCCGATGGAAGGCGGCGCGCTAATCTCCTCAGCGCCGACGACACCGCCGGACCGAGAAGTGCTACGCCAATCGAGAGTGCCAGGGAAGCAAGACCTGCATGCAAGCGAACTGACTCCGCGGGCGCCCCGGATAGCGCAGCCCGGAAGCCGTTCCTCTCACCCGTGAGTTTGTAAGCAAGCGGCCCCTGGAAGTCCAGTGCCTCGCCGTTTACGGTGACCTGAGCAAACGGAGTTTCCGATTTTGCTATCCCGAGCATGACGAAGCTCGCCTGGTTAGGACCAACGGCAACTTCCAGCTCAAATTTGTCGGTCGGCGAGGTCTCGTAAGGCTCGAAGTGAAGGATCTTGAGTTGGGGCTTTACGGCTGCCTCCGCGCGCGTGGAAAACTGGCGGATAGTTTGAGATCCGTTACGCACTATCGAGACTTCTACATGTACCGGCTCCCCATCCTTGTACGCGGCGGTCCAAATCTCGGCTGCGCGAATGGGGCTGTCGATGTTGCCAAGCTGCTGGCGTACGCCATGTCCCGGCCAGACTGGAATCAGAGTGGCGTGCGGAACGCCTGTTGATGCGATTGCGTATTCAGAAGAAGGTAGCAGGCTAACAAGGAAGCCAATTCCGACTAACGCGAAACTCGCTACCCAGCGTCGGAATGAGACCGGGATTGCCATCCATCTCCTCAGGTCCAAATGACCTGCTCCCCGAAAGCTGGTCCAGCCGTAATGCTAGGTTAACGGAGAGTCGGACTTGCCCCCACCTTGGCACCAGTTTTCGGATAGCAGATCAGGAACACGACGGCTGTTGCGGCATATCGCGCAGACGGGCGCATCACAAGGCGCCGTTGTTGGCCGTTGAGACAATGATAATGTTGGGTCGATGATTCCCGACTTCAACGCAAACGGGCACTTGCCGCCCGGAATCCACTGGGCTACGTGGGACGAGTTGAAAGAGAGATACGGGAAGAATTCTTGGAGACAGCACCTGTTGACGGGACTGGGAGCCGTGTTGGAGAACTTGAAGGCAGCCGGCTGCCGAACCATCTACGTTGACGGGAGCTTTGTTACGAGCAAGGAGTTGCCGAACGACTACGACGCATGTTGGGAGGAGGCGGGGGTTGATCCGGAGACACTCGATCCGGTGCTGCTGACGTTCGACGCGGGGAGAGCGACCCAGAAGGCGAAGCACTTCGGCGAGACGTTTCCGGCGTCGGTGACCGCCGATCCGGAAGGGCTGTCGTTTCTGGAATTCTTCCAGACGGACAAGGAGACGGGGGAGGCGAAAGGGATCGTGGCGATAGACCTGGGTGGGGGACTGAGGTGATCAAGAACGAGCGCCAATACCGGATCACCAAGGCGCAGGCAGCTAGGTTTGTGGAGACGCTGGAGCGACTGGGGCAGGGCTCTGGCGGAACAGCGGGAGTGCATCCCCGAATCGTACAGGCTCAGGCGGATGCGATTAGGAGCCAGTTGGAGGATCTCGAGCGGGAGATGCGAGAGTACGAGACATTGAGGGCAGGCGGATACAAGCTCGAAGAGCTGAGTGTGGTGGACGAGTTGGCGACGGTATTGATCAAGGCGCGGATCGGGCAGGGACTGAGTCAGAAGGAATTGGCGGAGCGGATTGGAGTCAAGGAGCAGCAGATCCAGCGCTACGAGGCGACCGACTACGCAACGGCGAGCCTTGCTCGAATCAGAGAGGTGGCGAGCGCGTTGGGGGCGAAGGGCTAACGCGCCTCTTGCGGGCAGGGGGGAGACTACTGGAGGAGCGCGGCGAGTCTGTCGGCCTTGATTACTGCGGCGATATAATTGGGATGAGACTGAGCGCAGAGATCCCGACAGTTCATGGGCTTGGCGGAGCAGGAAGAAGCTGCTCAGCTAGCGAAAACCGAGTGTTCGGGGACCAGCAACCATTACCAAACACTACCTTTGCTGGCAAAAAGGTTTTGATGGTCGATGGTAGTCAAAATCTGAGGGGAATCGGGGCGGGTCAAGCGCCGTTCTGGCCTTCGGGGAGGCGCGCGAGCGGCGTCAGATCCGAGCCGCAAGCCTCACGTTCACAAGTCCTGTGGATATGCCAAGGTGCGCCCCGTGGCGCGCGAGTTCGCCGAAGCGGTCAGCAAGCAACCCATGTTCGCCTAACGTCTGTAAGTCGCCCTGTGGCGCGACAGTGGCGAACCGGGTTGCGATGTGGGCGTCGCCGGCGCCGAAGCTCTGGATGCGGAGCGACGCTTCTTTATATAGAAAGTAGTCATTGAAAAGCCCCGCCCGAGAGTTGTGGTACCGAGCCTTACTGTGGAGCTTCGGTAGCCCTGCAGCTTGACATAATCCGCAAACAGGGCGCTGGCGGAGAGGACCGCGAGCGATTGGGCGACACCGTTCGACGGGCTTACGGAGTCTCCTCCGTGAAGGATCTAGCTGGGGAAATGAGGAAACTGGAACTGAAACAGACCGGTCGCCGCTGTCTCAGTTGGATGGGGTCCGGGGTGTGAGCGAGTTGCAGCTCAGGCGGCGATAACGCGGCTGAGATTGTAGCCGTGACTCGCAGCGATGCCCGTGCGAGCCTCACCTACTCGCGGGAAGCGGTAGCCGATGACGACGCGGATCTGCTTGCGGCCGCGGCCGGTGAGGGTGGTGTGGACCGTAATCCGGCGCACGAGCAGCTGAACGATCTCGCGGCGCTGGGCGTCCGAGAGGTCGTCGTCCAGCCGCTCACGGATCTCCGCGAGCACATCCTCCGAGACGGCGTCGTCAGCAAAGTCCTCATCGGGTTCGAGATCGTCTAGTCGGTCATCCAGCACCCTGAGCTCCTGTTCGACCTCGGCGGCGATGGCGTCGAACTCGTCGTCGGAGAGCTTGGCGCGGGTGTAGAGGTCGATGGCGCGCTTGCGGCGGTGTTGGGCTGCGGAGCGGGCGTCGATGAGCGAGGCGCGCTCGGCCTGAGCCACGGCGCGGGACTCGATGTCATTGGACTCCGCGAGGAGCTCATCGACGAGGACTTGGGGATCGAGGAGGAAGCGGGATACATCCGACCAGACTGCCGCCTCCAACTTCTCGCCCTTGATGGAGGCGCCTATGCACTTTCCCGCGAACTGGCCGCGGTGGGCCATGGAACCGTTGCAGCGGTAGCGAGGCCCCCTGGTCCAGGTACCGCAGAAGGAGAGGCCGCATACGGCGCAGCGGATGAGGGAGCGAAGCAGGTAGGCATGGCGAGAGTTGCGGGGCAAGGCGCGGTTGCGCTTGAGAGTAGCGATGGCGGCGTTCCAGACGTCATCGGAAACCAGAGGGGGAACCGAAGAAGAGATGACAGAGCGACCATTCGGTCTGGAAGACCTACGTCCGTACTGGAGGACGCCCCTGTAGACGGGATTGACGACGAGGTTGCGGATATGCCCGGAGCGCCAGAGGCCCTGGGTGCGACGACCTCGAACACCGCGACCATCGCGGCGATAGGAGGTAGGGATGCCGAGCGAGTTGAACTCGGAAGCGATATGCGGACAAGTCCAGCCGTCCGAGGCCAGGTGGTGATAGATGCGCCTGACAACGTCAGCGGCGGAGAGGTGTTCCCACATGGGAGAGTCGTCCGGGACGAGGCGGCGGAAACCACGATCTCCTGAAACACAGTAGCCGAGGGGGACGATGCCACCGGTATAGCGGCCTTCGCGTGCTGCGCGGTTCATGCCCTCGGCGGAGCGTTCGAGGAACTTGCGGCGCTCGTTGGCGGCGATGACGGCGTGGATATCGAAGTAGAAGGGATCGTCGATGTTCTCGTCGGTGGCGCGGAGCGAGATGCCGATGGACTCGAACACCCTCCAGATGCGGAGCAGCTCGAAGGCGTCACGCCCCAGACGATCGGCGCGAACTACCCAAATCTGGGAGAAACGGCCAACACGCGCATCACGCGCAAGCGCGCGGCCAGCCGGCCGATCTTCGAAAGGGATGGTGCCGGAGACGCCATCATCCTCGTAATGCCTGAAGACGAAAACACCCGGCTCCGAACCCAGACGGCGGGACAGCGCGGCGCGTTGATTGCGGACGGTATGGCGGTCACGCTGCTCGTCGGAGGAGACGCGGGCGTAGGTGGCGATGTGGCGAATGGGATCGGGCAAGACGACCTCCAGCGGGATGGGAAGCGGAGCCGGATGTATGAACGCTCCGAAGGCGCGGGAAGGTCAAGGCGGGCGAGCCGCCAAGAAGCGCGGATCTTTTGGGAATGACTGTGTCCCGGACGCGCCGGGAGGTCGAATCGTGAGGGGCTAGCTAACTCCGATAACGCTGGCGACGCTCTGCCAGGCGGCGTCGCGCTCACCTTCGAGCCTGCGGAGGTAGGTGGTGGTGACGGCGAGCGAGCTGTGGTCGAGGAACTGGCTTACGGACTCGACCGACTCGCCGACGTCACGGCGGAGCTTGGCGGCGGTGTGGCGGAGGACATGGACGCCGGAAGGAGGGAGGCCGGCCTTTCTGAGGTAGGTGCGGAAGCGGCTGTAGAAGGTGGCGCTGGAAACGCCGGAAGGCCCTGCGCCGGCCTGCCAGAGCGACTCGGAAGGATGCATTTGGGAGAGGTCCTTGCCGACATCACCAAGAGATCGGCGTATCGCGGCCAAAGCGGGGCTGGGGAGTTCACGACGGCCGCGCAGACCGCCCTTGCCGACGTAGCGGTAGAACACGGCGGAGTCGTCGAAGGCGATATCGCCGGCGGTGAGGTTGACGACCTCCGATCTGCGTCTGCCGGTGAGGACGAGCGTGAGGACGATAGCTAGGTCGCGTCTGCCCTTGACGGTATCGGGGATGACCTGGAGGAGTTGCTGCATCTGGGATGCGGAGAGGCCGCTTGGTGCGCCGGGACGAGGCTTGGGGCGCTCGACGGGGTCGCAGGGATTGGCCTTAAGCAGATCGAGCCTGATGAGGAACTTGAAGAAGGAAGAGATACAGGAGAGACGAGCGCCGACGGTTACTGGGGAAGGTTCACGACCGGAGAGGCCGATGCCATGGGCGAACGAGAAGACGTCTCGGGAAGTGACCTGATCGGGAGACTTATGGAGGCCACCGAAGAAGTGGCGGAGGGTGCGGTAGTAGGAGTCCGGGGTGCGGTTGGAGCCGGAGCGGCGCTGCTTCTCGGCGAGGAAGGCGTAGAGAGAGCCTTGCCAGCCCGTGTTGGTACCAGAGAAGACGGTCGGCAGGGTGGTTTGAGCGGTGGACATGGCGGACTCCTTGGTTAGGAACGTCCGCATGACATTTGCTCTGGTTTGCAGATATAGCAAGCACTATGTGTGAATGGTGTTATTTCGCGGTGGTGGAGTGCTGCCCGTGCCGCAGCCAATTTCGGTAGAGAATCGACGCCGGTTTCCAGTCTCTTAAGCTCTCTGAGAGAGGGTGGCCTGCTGCTGTGGACGAGAGTGGCGTAGCGGTCTGCAGGTCAAGTGGGTGGACGATCTACATCTGAAGCACGGAGACAGGAAACCTGCGATAGTCTGGCGTCGGCAGCGACGTTGACAGTCCGCTGTGATTCTCGCCGGGCATTGATCGGGAAGGGCGCATGAGCAGCCTCAACGTCAGCAACTTCATATGGGGCATTGCGGACGACGTGCTACGCGACGTTTACGTGCGGGGCAAGTACCGCGACGTCATCCTGCCGATGACCGTTATCCGCCGGTTGGACGCCGTCCTGGAGCCGACAAAAGACGCGGTCCTTCGCATGAAGGCTCAGCTAGACCGGGTCGACATAGCAAATCAGGACGCCGCCTTGCGGTGGTGGACGAATACACCCGGCAGTGCCTGGCCATCAAGGGGGCTCGCCACATCCGGGCCCCCGACGTACTCCAGTGTCTGACGGACATGTTCGTTACGCACGGCGTCCCCGCGCGCCTCCGCGCCGACCATGGGCCCGAGTTCACCAACCGAGCCGTGCGGACCTGGCTCGGCCGCGTCGGTGCACGACCACTTTTTTTCGAGCTCGGGAGCCCTTGGGAGAACGGCTAGGTTGAGAGCCGATTTGAAACACACCCTCGTCACCCCCCAGCTAACCGCCCCTGCGCTACTCGTCGCGGCGCACGCTCGGCGGCCGTCAGCCGGTCGCCGATTTTTTATGGATCGGGAGCGCGAACCGGGGACGCAGTGAAGAACAAAGTGCTGCTCGGACTGGCCGCGAAGTTCCCGTCGGGATCCGAGAGCGACATGGTTTACCACCCGTTGCTCTACCACATGCTCGACGTGGCTGCCGTCGCACAGCGCATGTGGGACGGCGTCGTGTTTGCCTCGCTCCGGAACCGGATTGCAGGCGGAACTGGCCTCGACGACCAGTCGACTGGACGCTGGGTGGCCCTGCTTGCCGGGGCACATGACCTCGGCAAGGCTTCTCCGGCGTTCCAGGCGAAGGACATCGATAAGGACGACTACAAAGGTGCCCGAGCCAGGCTCGCGGGAACGGAATTGGATTTTCAACCCGGGCCCTACTTCAGCGACCCCGGGCACGGAACCGTGACTGCCAGCCAACTCGGCCGGATTCTGGAGAAGCAATTCGGCATCCCGAAACGCGGTGCGAGCAGGTACGCGGCCATCACTGGTGCTCACCACGGCACCGTCCCAACCAGTGCATCTGTCCGGCGTGCTCAGGGACGTCGGATAGGCGAGGACCAAAGAGGGGATGGCCCGTGGGATGACGCCCGGAGCTCGCTATTTAAAGTGACTGCTGAGGTACTCAGTGCCGAACCACCGGGCCCATCCCGAGAGCCTTCGAACGCGATGTCACTGGCGCTGGCCGGTCTGATTTCAGTTGCCGATTGGATCGGATCCAATTCCGAGTACTTCCCGGCGACACCAGCCGGGCCGAGCCCTGTCGACTACTTCACGAAGACGGCTATCCCGAACGCGGGAAGGGCGCTGGAGGTTCTCGGTTGGACTGGGTGGCGGCCGTGCGGCGAACCGCGCCCATTCACCGATCTATTCCCGGATCTTGGTCCGGCCCGACCGCTACAGGAAGAGATCGACAAGATTCTCCCAGACATCGATGAGCAGGCCCTGGTCGTCGTTGAGGCGCCGACGGGTGAGGGCAAAACCGAGGTGGCGCTTCAACTGGCCGACCACTGGATTCATCGGCACGGAATGCGGGGCGTGTACATCGCACTGCCCACACAGGCAACCAGCAACCAAATGTTCGGGCGCCTCAAGAAGTATCTGGGCGAGCGATACCCGTCTTCCCACGTGAACCTGCAGCTGCTGCACGGTCACGCCGCGCTGTCCGCCGACGTTGAGATTCTGGAGAAGTGGGGACGGGAGTTCGGGCTCCATGAGGTTGATGCAGGGCAAGGGACGGTCGCGGCTGCCGAATGGTTCACGCAGCGTAAGAGGGGACTCCTCGCACCCTTCGGCGCGGGCACGATCGACCAGGCCTTGATGTCCGTGCTGCGCGTGCGACACCTCTTCGTTCGCCTTTTCGGTCTCGCCGGGAAGGTCGTGATCCTGGATGAGGTGCATGCGTACGACACCTACATGACGACGCTTGCGGAACGATTCTTGGAATGGCTTGCGGCGCTGGGATCGCCGGTTGTATTGCTCTCGGCGACGCTTCCGGCGGCCAGGCGCAGGGCACTGCAAGTCGCCTATCTCCGTGGCCTCGATCGAGGTGTGCCGGAAGACGATGCCGAGAATGACCTCTCCTACCCGCTCATTTCGTGGACTTGCGCCCGGGAGGGACGCACCGAATTCCGCACAGCCACGACCGGTGTCTCCGATCTCAACCGGCGACGAATCGCCATCACGCATGTCGAGGACGATCCCGACGAACTCGCCGACCGGCTGGTCCGGGCACTTCGGGATGGAGGTTGCGCCGCGGTTATCTGCAACACCGTCCGGCGGGCGCAGGAAACCTATCGGGCGCTGGAAGGACACTTCGCGGGTGCGGCCATCGACGGGGAGCCGGAACTTGATCTGCTGCACTCACGCTTCCTCCTGAAGAACCGACAGGAGAGGGAGCGTCGATGCTTGGGGCGATTCGGTAGGGAAACAGGAGAGGAAGCGCGGCCTCGACGGTCGGTGTTGGTGGGAACCCAGATCCTCGAGCAGAGCCTGGATTTGGACTTTGACCTGATGGTGACCGACCTCGCGCCGGTAGACCTGGTCTTGCAGCGCGCAGGCCGTCTCCATCGACACCAGCGGCCGGCGCGGCCAGAACCGCTCCAGAAACCCGAATTGTGGATCAGGTGGCCTGAGGATCGCGACGAGGGGCCGGAGTTTGAGGGAGGGGCGGCTTACATCTACGGCGATCACCTCCTTCTACGCACCTGGAACGCGCTGCGGAACAGGCAGGAGATAGAGGTCCCGGAGGATATTCCCGGGCTCGTCGAGGAAGTCTATGACGACGACGGAGCCTGCCCTTTTGATGAAGACACCCCGCTGGCCTCACGTTTTGAATCCGGTCGCGAGTCTCTGGCCGTTGCGAGAGCGGCCGAAGCGGAAGAGGCAAAGGAACGCTGGCTGCGGCCCCCCGGATTTGTCGGCCCGCTCTACAGGCTGGCAACAGACGCTCTCGCCGAGGACCGGCCCGATTTCCACGAGAAGCACCAGGCGCTAACTCGACTGATCGGCCCTTCGGTCACTGCGGTCGTCCTCTTTCGCGACGGCGGTACGTTGAGGTTCGAGCCGAGCGGTGATGGGGCTCTTGATGTCGAGCAACGCCCGGATCACGATCAAACGAGACGATTGCTCCTGAACTCCGTAAGCATCTCCTCGCGCAAGGTAGCATTCAAACTGCTCGCATCCGAGACACCGAAGGGGTGGCGCCGGTCCGCGTATTTGCGGCACTCTCGGCTGATAGCGATCGATGTGAAGACCGGCCTAGCTGAGACGGAAGGGATCAGGCTCGACGGAAAACTGGGTGTTGTGATCGACTGAAACCGGGGAGGGAACATGGCGACATCATTCAGCCTTGTCGACGAGCGCTGGATACCGTGCCTGTTGAAGGGGGAGGGGACCACCAGTGAACTCAGCCTCATCGAGGTGTTCCGCCGGTCGGGCGAAGTCGAAGCGGTCGTGGATCCATCGCCCCTGGTTACCGCGAGCCTCATCCGACTGCTGCTCGCCATCCTCCACCGGAACTTCGGCCCGGCTGACGAAGCCGAGTGGCAGCGTCTCCGGGAAGCGGGTGGCTGGGATGACAGCGTGCTGGACTCGTATTTGTCTGCCTGGCGACATCGGTTCGATTTGTTCGATGTTGATAGGCCGTTCTACCAGGTGCCTGGGCTTCCCCAGGACTCCGCGTCGAGTGTTGCAAAGGTTGCCCACGAACTGAACGTGGCCAACAACCCGACCGTGTTCGACCACTCGATCTACAGCGCGCCACCTTCGTTCAGTCCGGGTCAGGCGGCCAGGTACCTGGTTGCCACTCAGGCGTTTGCCGTCGGGAGCCTGGTTTCATTCCGCAAGGGCGAGTCGCGTCACCGATCGGCGCGAGGGGCACCGCTTGCAAAGAGTGTGGTGTTGATATCCACTGGCTCGAGCCTCTTCGAGACACTTCTTCTGAACCTGCACCGGTACGATGGGCTCAACGAGGAGCCCTTCCCCTTCAATCCGGAGACGGATCTTCCGGCCTGGGAACGCGAAGAACCGGCCACTCCGGTCGATCGCATTCCCGACGGGTACCTGGATCTGCTCACCTGGCAGAGTCGGCAAGCTCTCTTCCTTCCCGACGAGATCGACGGCGAGATCATCGTGCAGAATGCCGTGATCATGAAGGGATGTCAGTTGCCGACGGACTACCAGTTGCACGGGAGGGAGACGATGGTGGCATTCGCCCATAATCCCAGGGCCCAGCGCGGCCAGAATCCCTGGCCGCCCCTCGGCTTCCGGGAGGAGAGGGCGCTCTGGCGCGACAGCTTGCCGTTGTTCCGGAGCCTCCAACAGGTACGGTCTCGATCAAAAATGGTTGACTGGCTGTCCGACCTGCGGGAGTCGGGCGCTATCGGAGCGGGAGAGACCTTGGGACTGGAGGCCTACGGCCTGCGTACTGACCGGGCAAAGCTCTTCGCCTGGCGCCACGAGCGTCTGACTCTGCCGCTGGATTCCCTCGCCGACGAAGATTTCGTCATCGACCTGGAAGAGGCCCTCGCGATTGCGGAAACAGGGGGGCGCCTGCTCGGAAGTGGCTGGGTCACAATCCCGGGCGAAGACAGCAACGTGCCGTCGCCGATCAGGGATCTTGCGAGTCTGCTCCTTGCTCCGGCCAGCGACGACCGGGAACAGCGGCAGCCTCACCGCGGTGACATTGACAACCTTGTCAGGGCACTTGCCCCCGAACGGCGCTACTGGGGCCGGCTCGACATCCCGTTCCGCGAGTTTCTGACTGATCTCACCGGCGGTTCTGCCGGAGCACTGGAAGCTTGGATCGCGACGGTGCGGGAGGCCATCGAGTCGACGTTCGCGGAGACGGTGGATGGCCTGGAATCGTCCGCAACCGAGCTGAAGGCAGCCGCATTGGCCGAACGGCGGCTGCGCTGGCTGCTGCGGGTGACTATCGATCTGTATTTGCAGAAGGAAGGAGTGGCATAGCCTATGAGCGACTCAGCCAAGCAAGGTCCGGCGATCATCCAGCACCTGCTCCAGCTGGCGGCGCCAGGAAACGTAGATCGTGCGGCGCTCGCCGCACTGAGGCGTGGGCTGGGCAGGCCCACCGGCACGGTCGCCGAGATGTACCCGCACGTACAGCCATACGTAGGCACCGACGCCCGCCCGGGCTACGAAGACGCCTGTTACATCGTGGCGGCGCTGTTTGCGTCCCACCCCTTGAGCTGGTCGCCTTCCGGCGACCTTCCACGCATCACGAACTTGGGTGCCTCATTCGCCCAGATCAGGGGCAGGAGTGGCAGCGTTGAGAGTCGATTCACCGCACTCTTGAGTTGCGATCGGCGTGAACTGCCAGATCATCTGCGGCACGGAGTATCGCTGTTGAAGGCTGACGGCATCCCGATCGATTGGCAGCGCCTCCTACGCGACATCGTCAACTGGAGGGACGAGCGACGGTGGGTACAGCGGGACTGGGCCCGTGGATTCTGGGGACAGCAAGCCTCGCAACAGAAGGCTCCGGAGTCTGAAGATTCGGCCGCCGAAGAAGCGACCCGTGAATAGGCCGGGTGATCCCGGCAGGAGAAGCTCATGAACATAGAACTGCACCTCATCCAGAACTTCGCGCCGAGCAATTTGAACCGGGACGATACCGGGAGCCCGAAGACATGCGAGTTCGGTGGATATCGCCGGGCCCGCATCTCCAGTCAATGCATCAAGCGGGCGATCCGGACAGAGTTTCAGGCCGGCAACTTGTTGCCGGAGCAGAACCTGGCGACCCGAACCAAGCGGATTTCTGGGGAAGTGGCGGACCGGCTCGCCAAGCTCGGCCGGGATCGTGAGCAGGCCCTGAAAATCACCGAGACCGCCCTCGCTGGACTCAAGATAACGGTGGTGGACGGCCGATCACAGTATCTCCTCTACCTGGGGGAAGACGAGATCTCCAACATCGTCGGCATCTGCGAAGAGCACTGGGATGCGCTGACGTCTGCCGCGGGCGACGGTGAGTCGGGAAAGAAGGCCAGCAAGGCAGCTGTGCCGGCCGATGTGCAGAAGAGTCTTGCGGCGGCCCTCGACGGGGGAAAGGCCAGTGATCTCGCCCTGTTCGGCCGGATGCTGGCAGACATTCCGGAAAAGAATGTCGACGCTGCGAGCCAGGTTGCGCATGCCATCTCAACCCATCAAGCGGCCATCGAGTTTGACTTCTACACCGCTGTCGATGACCTGCGGCCGGAGGATACCTCCGGCGCGGATATGTTGGGAACGATCGAGTTCAATTCCGCTTGCTTTTACCGGTACGCAAACATCAATGTCCCCCAGTTAAGGGAGAACCTGGGTGGAGATGATGATCTGGCCGTTGCCACCGCGAGGGCATTCCTGTCGGCATCCTTCGAGGCCGTGCCGACCGGAAAGCAGAACTCGTTTGCCGCGCAGAGTCGGCCGGATTTCGCCCTCGCGGTCGTCAGGAAGCGCGGCCTCTATTCACTGGCCAACGCCTTCGTCAACCCAGTTCGGCCTTCCAATGGGAATGACCTGATCCACAATTCGGTGGCATCTCTCGATCGCCACTGGGCCTCCGTGACCGGTATGTACGGAGATGGCGAAATACTGGCGGTGGCCGCAGCCACCACGTACCCGGATGCGCTCAACTCCCTGTCCGAGAGCCTCGTCGGGAACGTGGGTGAGTTGATCGCTCGCACGGTGGACAAGGTGGCCGGCGGCATGGTGGAGGCCTAGGATGGCTTCGACACTTCTGTTGCGGCTCGCCGGGCCGATGCAGTCCTGGGGGACCAGAAGCCGGTTCAGCGAGCGCGACACCGACATGGAGCCCTCCAAGAGTGGGGTCATCGGGCTGCTGTGCGCGGCGCTCGGCCGTCCGCGGAGTGAATCCGTCGATGACCTTGCCGCCCTCCGCATGGGTGTCAGGGTAGATTTTGAGGGAAGCCGCTCTGTGGATCACCAGACCGCCGGAGCCGGCCTCGGGGTAATGAGATCAAGCGGTACGCTTTCGAAGAATCCGGTGGTATCCACGCGTCACTACCTGGCTGGCGCGGACTTCCTGGTCGGGCTGGAGACGGAGGATGTCTCTGTGCTCGAAGAGCTGGATGCAGCCCTCCAGGCGCCGGTGTGGCAATTGTTCCTCGGCCGGAAGGCCTATGTGCCGGCTGTACCGGTGCATCTTCCCGGTGGAGGTTTGCGGCGCGGAACCGGTCTGGTGTCAGCGTTGAAGACGGAGCCGCGCCCAGGGGCTGGGTCGGAGCTGCCTGGGGGCGGTTCTCATCCGTCGAGATTACGGCTGGTTCTCGATGTCCGTCCCGGGATGTCGGCGGATGTTCGGATGGATCAGCCGCTCGGCGCAGCATTCGAAACTCGTCAATTTGGACCGCGTCACGTCGCCACGGAGTTCATCGAGCTCAATGGTGCGGGCAAGATCGCGGCGCCGGGGGGGGCTTGAAATGTACCTGTCTCGATTGGTTCTGAATCCCATGGACAGCGAGGTTCGCAGGGGAGCCGGCGACTGCGGGCGTATGCACCGTACGTTAATGGGAGCCTTTCCCGAGGTCGACGGTGGGCAGTCGACGCGGGCTCAACTCGGAGTCCTGTACCGAGTGGAGGAACTGCCTGGATCTGGCAACCTCCTTCTGCTGGTGCAATCCCGGCAAGAGCCGGACTGGTCGTGTCTTCCTCCAGGCTACCTGCTGGCCACCGGGGTCAGCCCGGAGAACCCGGCGTGCAAGGAGGTATCGTCCCTCTACGCTGGCCTGCAGGTGGGGCAATCGCTCGTATTCCGCCTGAGAGCGAATCCCACGAAGAAGGTCGACACGACCAGCGGGAAGGATGGCAGCAGGCGAAACGGGCGTCGGGTCGCGCTCTTGGGTGAAGCGGAGCAAATCGCATGGCTGGAGCGCAAGGCCAACCAGCACGGTTTCCAGATTGTTGAATCGGTCGCGAAGCCCGCGCTATTGGACGTCCACCCGGGGGCAACTCAGGGGGTGAGAGGTCTAGGCTCCGGAGGACGCAACCTGACCTTCAGCTCCGTTCAATATGACGGCCGCCTGCGAGTAGCCGACCGGGATCTATTCGTTCGGGCCCTGGAAGACGGTATAGGCCCGGCCAAGGCCTTCGGCTTCGGTCTGCTCTCAGTAGCGCCGGCGGGCCCCGGATCATGAGTTTGCGGGATCTGCACACGCTCCCGCGGATACGCGACCGCTGGAGTTACCTGTACGTAGACCATGCGAGGATAGATCAGGACGCCAAGTCGATAGTGGTACACGACGCCAACGGATCAACCCCGATTCCGGTGGCGGCTTTGAGCACGCTAATGCTCGGGCCGGGCACGACCGTTACTCATGCGGCGATCAAGTCCCTGGCTGACAATGGTTGCCTAGCGATTTGGTCCGGCGAGGCCGGAGTACGCTTCTACGCTCAAGGACTGGGCGTCACGCGTTCGGCCAAGAACCTGCTCCGCCAGGCCCGGCTGTGGGCAAACTCCAAGACCCGCATGGAGATAGTCAGGCGGATGTACGCGTATCGCTTTGGCGAGGACTTGTCTCCAGGTCTTTCGCTGCGTCAGATCCGAGGCATGGAAGGTGTGAGAGTTCGCGACACGTACAAGCGCCTCAGCAAGAAGACTGGGGTGGTGTGGACAGGAAGATCGTACCGGCGGGGAAGCTGGGGGGCTACCGACCCCGTGAACCGGGCCTTGTCCTGTGCGAATGCGTGTCTCTACGGCATCTGTCACGCAGCGATCGTAGCAGCCGGGTACTCCCCCGCACTGGGCTTCATCCACAGCGGAAAGCTCCTGTCATTCGTCTATGACATCGCCGACCTCTACAAAACTGACACCGCCTTCGCGGCAGCCTTCCAAGCGACTGCGGAGGGAACGCAAGACTTGCAACGACGTGTTCGCCGTGAATGCCGCGACCTCTTCCACCGCGAACGCTTGCTCGGCCGGATTGTGGCGGACATCGAGGCCCTGCTGGCAGTGGCGCCAGCAGAGGCTGACTTCGACGAAGATGCGGCTGCGCCGGGGAGCCTGTGGGATCCGGACGAAGGCGATGTGCTCGGCGGGCGCAACCAGGCCGATGACGAGGAGGCTTAAACGATGGTGGTGATGGTATTGGAGCGGGTTCCGGCGAGCCTGCGGGGCGACATCACGCGCTGGCTGATCGAACTGCGGGCCGGGGTGTTTGTCGGAGATGTGTCGGCAGCAGTGCGAGACCGATTGTGGGAGTACACATGCAGCAAAATGAAGGGGGGCGCGGGTCTACTGGTGCATAGCGCTGATAACGAGCAAGGGTTTGCGATGCGGTTCTGGAATGACACTAGCCGCCGGGTAGTTGACTTCGATGGCCTACAGCTGGCGCAACGGCCGAGCTGACAGAGAAGATCATCTCCCTGAGGCGGTGTTGTCCCCACGCATGTGGGGGTGGACCGTTAGGCTCCGCGCGACCTCGACGACGGCGGTCGTTGTCCCCACGCATGTGGGGGTGGACCGCACCGCCACGACGCGACTGGTAGATCGTGTTCG
Source organism: Chloroflexota bacterium (assembly GCA_965263025.1). Classification (GTDB taxonomy): domain Bacteria; phylum Chloroflexota; class UBA11872; order UBA11872; family VXNJ01; genus JAPOVO01. The sequence goes on from OZ253578.1 coordinate 3,668,751, forward strand.
TTGTCCCCACGCATGTGGGGGTGGACCGACCGGAGCCCGAGTCCAATGCCTGATACTCGCGTTGTCCCCACGCATGTGGGGGTGGACCGAACAGCTGGCCGCGTTGGGTTGCCACTCCGAGCGTTGTCCCCACGCATGTGGGGGTGGACCTGCTATAACCTCGACTACGCAGACATAGTCTGCAGTCGTCGAACCACGGATTCCCTAGGTCCCGCTGAGCTATATCCGGATCTCGCCGCTAGCGGCTTGGACCAGTTAAGGTCGGCGCGAGAAGCCTCCATCAGTCTCGAGCCTATCTCGATGCTCGTGGGGCTAACATAGCTGTTGGTACAAGCCTTGGAGGCAGGTTCCGGTGATTCGACCGCAGTTAGAGATCGCCAATGCGTTGTCCTCAGTATTTTCAGGGATCGGAAAAGAGTTGGCGAGGAGTTTCAGGGTCCCGAACCTCGTCCGGTCAAATCTGAGCCAGAGGGCGTTACCGAGTCTCTCACTTGGAGTGAACGAAGCACTCGAGTCCCTCTTGGCGCCGATACTAAAGTCCATCCCTCCGATCGTTCATCCGAAAGCACGCGTGGCTGTGAAAACCGGGTGGGTAGTTCACCAGACCTTGCCAACAACCCTGCTTGAGGAGGCGTCCGAAGACAACCTGGACGGAGCGATAATGACCCACTACCAGGAGAAGTGGGTTGAAGTCCGACGGGAAATCGAACTGGCCACGAGCGGATACCTAGTAGACCGAGATTCAAAGGAGACCATGAAACAGGCCCTCAAGGCCCATGAGCTTGACTTGTACCGTCTAGTGCCCCGGGCCATGATGGCCGAAATAGAGAGGGCTGCCAGGGTACAACTGCGCGAAGAACTCGTAGGTCGCCCGAACATCAAAGAAACGATACTTAGCGGAGTAGACGATCTCCCGATATCTTCCTTCTACGACCTAACATCGGTAATGATTCAATACGATACGCTGGAAAAACACGTATACGAGCAGATAGGAAACGAGAACGACCGGAGCCAGTTTGCAGACAGTCCAATACCGAACCGCCACGCAGCCATACACGGGTTGGTCCCTTATTCATCAGAAAAGATCAGCCTCAACTCCATTTTCCTGGCCGACTTCGTCTTTCAGATGATCACAGAGATCAAGAGGGAGAAGATCGCCGAAGTTGCCGGTGTTTTGGAGGGCCGCGTTCTCGCAGCGAAGTCAAAACAGTCAGGATAAAGGCCTCCATAGTTCGTGTTGACCTGCGCCAAGGTTGCTAGCAATCGCTGTGTTGATCCCATCAGCATCCGAATAGGCTCAGCAGCGGGATCGCGATGTCAAGAATCCCTACCGACGTTGCGGCCACGCCACCTCGGTGTACGCGCGCCTGGTCGCCTCCCAGCGCGGATGTCCGATGTTCGCGTGGTTCTGTGACATTTCCTTGAAACGACGGGGGGCGGCCTCGGGGAGCGGTCCGGCAACTATTGCCATATCGCTGGCGCCCCTCACGTGTGGTAGGCGCCTATTGCCGCCGTACGCTTGCACCCGGCGGCCGAGTGCGCCCGCGGTCTCTCGCCCGGTCCGCGATCCGGAGGGAGCGAGCATCACGTTGGCGAAACGCCCCAGGGCGAACGCGGTTGCCTCCGACGACCAGCCCGCCGAACCGAATGTGACGACCACGGGCTCGCTGCGCCGGCAGGCGAGCGCCAGCCCATGGCCAGCCCCTCGCAGACCACGACGCCCCCGGCGGTAGCCAGCTTGCCGATGACGACGACCGCGTCCGAGAGGTCGCCGTATGACCGGGCGCCGAAGCGCCGACGCTGCTGATCATCGGGATCGCGGTCGAGCGCGGACTGGCACTCGGGGCCGATGGGTACGAGGTGAACGCCGGCTAAGACGTGCGTCGGGAAGCTGGGTGTGAGGTTAATCCAGGGCCCCAGCGGGGCGGCGGCGGCGATCAGCGCGCCAGCGATCGGATGGTCGGGATACGCGGGTGAGGCCTGCACCCAGCGTATCCAGGGAGGCAGCTCCAGAACCGGCGGCCAGAGCGACCAGCGGCGCAACCAGCGGCGGGCCGGATGATCCGCATCGTCGGGAACCGCGGTGCTGCGCTTCAGCAGCTGCAAACCCTAATCGAGAATAGGGCCCTGACCTGCTTCGAAAACGTCGTACGACTAGAACTGGTGATCGTATCATGTTCGGTAATGGTTCGGCAGTCGATATGGGAATTATATGCGTGGCTACCCGAAGGCTGCGGAGGGGCGTCCTGGGCGGGGGCCAGCCCGGATCGGTCGTCCGGTTAAGCTAAGGCGCGACTATGACCAATGACGATTCCAGCCGCCGGACAATCGACGATGCTTACGGTTTCGTGGCGCTTTCGTACGATTGGATGCTTCGGCGTTTCGAGGCGGTCAACGGTCGCCTCCAGAACGCCATCGCCGTCACAGCCACCGTCCCGATCCTCGCGGTGCCCGTAATCAAGGCGCTGATCCCCGAAGTCGAGTTTTGGTCGCCGCCGTGGCTGGCGGGAGCACTTGTGGTGTTTCTGGTGGGAATGGTGCTGAGCGTGTGGGCATTGCACCAGGGCGACCTGACGCTGATGAACCTGCAATTCGTTCACGACAGCGATCTGGGGAAGCAGCCGCCGGATTTCAAAAAGGCCATGCTGAAAACGGCGGCCAGGCATTTGAAGATGAACGGTTCGGTCGTCCGCCGCAAAGCCGGGGCGGCTGGGGCCGTCTTGATTCTTCTGGTGCTTGGGGCCGCGCGGTTCCGCCTTCATTCCGCCAACATGCTACTTTTGGAGGGTCCAAGCGGCCAGTCGCGTTGCTGGCAGTCCTTATGCGAGAGGTGACTTCGCGTCCCCTCGCGGTTTGCCAGACGTAGCGGCTTGGACACCGGTCACATCTCACATGCTGCGGGGGGACACCTGTGCCCAGGCCTTTATTGTTCGGATGCGTCGGCGCCGCTTTAGCCAGCATCGTCGTCATTGCCCTCTTCATCGCCGTTGGTGTGACGGCGAACGACCGGCGCCCGGCCACTCAAACGGTGGTTCGATACGTGACGGTTGTGGCTACCCCTACGCTTGCCGCGCCCCCTGAACCGACAAGCGCGCCGACCGCCACGCCTACAGCCGCAGCCGTCCCGGATCCGACAAGCGCGCCGACCGCCACGCCTACAGCCGCAGCCGTCCCGGATCCGACCAGCACGCCTACAGCCAAGCCTGACGCCACTTATGAGATTCGGGCCGGGGACACGTTGTCGGCGATAGCGGATCGGTTCGGCGTGGGGGTGGACGAACTTATTTCAGCCAACGGGATTGCCGATCCGAACATCCTGCTGGTCGGGGCCGTGCTTGTGGTCCCCGGAGCCGCGAGCGCCGGTCCGAGCCTTGTGCCGACCTCTTCAGCGACCGAATGCCCCACCGACGACCAAGAGCGGTATATGGAGACGTTGAGGGGTACGACCAGGTACATCGTCTCAGCCCGTTTCGCCAATTTGAACGAGCTTTTCCAGTTGGCGGAAAACAACCTGGCGCTCCTGCTCAGCGCGGAATGGAAAAATAAGGTGGGCGTGGAATTACGGGGCCTGGAGGTCTTCTCCGCGGGTATTGTCGCCATGGACCGTCCCGCCGGCACGGAAGACATCCACTTCACGCTGGTCAGGCTGCAAGCGGTGTTGCGGTCGCTGGCGGCGGACGTGACGACGTGGGTGGACGATCTCGACGTCGAGGCTGGGAGCAGGGTCGGCGTCCGCGCGAACAGCGTGTCTGAGCTGGTGGACATACTGTACGACCAGATGGATTCGTTCTGCGACTGACGGCCTTGCCGGCTTTGCCTCTGCCGCCAGCCGCTGTAAACGGCGGAGTAAGAATGTACCGGCAGGGCGGGGAATAGCGCTGGGGTTTGGCGCTTGAAAAGTGGACCACCCGCGGTCTTCCATCATGTTCCGAGGAACTTGCTGGAAGGTATGGAGGATGTACAAGGTGGAGTTGTACGGGCGGGTGCGCCGGGCCTGCATGGTGGAGGGGATGAGCACGCGCGAGGCGGCGCGTGTGTACGGGCTGCACCGGGACACGGTGCGGAAGATGCTGAAGCACTCGGCGCCTCCCGGGTACCGTCGGCAGTCGCCGCCGCGACCGCCGAAGCTGGACCCGTACCGCGGGGTGATCGACCGGATCCTGGAGCAGGACGCGGGGTCTTGGCAAGAAGCAGCGGCACACAGCCAAGCGCATCTACGACCGTCTGCGGACGGAGTACGGCTTCGGGGGCAAGTACACGATAGTCAAGGACTACGTGCGCGAGCATCGCCTGCGGACGCGGGAGATGTACGTGCCGCTGACGCATCCTGCTGGCCACGCCCAGTGCGACTTCGGCCAGGCGCGTGCGGTAATCGGGGGAGTGGAGCAGGCCATCCACTACTTCGCGCTGGACCTTGCCCACAGCGACGGTTGCTTCGTATAAAGGCCTACCCGGCGGAAACCACCGAGGCGTTCTGCGACGGGCACGTCGCGGCGTTTTCGTTCCTGGGCGGAGTGCCACGGAGCATCCTGTACGACAACACCAGGCTGGCTGTGGCCAAGATCATGGGAGACGGTCGGCGGCGGCGGACGCGGGTGTTCTCGGAGCTAGTGTCGCACTATCTGTTCGAGGATCGCTTCGGGCGTCCCGGCAAGGGCAACGACAAGGGCAAGGTGGAGGGGCTGGTGGGATATGCGCGACGCAACTTCCTGGTGCCGGTGCCGTCGCTTGCGAGCTTCGATGCTCTCAACGCCCACCTGGAGGAGCGCTGCCTGGAGCGGCTGTGGGGCTGCGACGAGACGATAGGCGAGCGTATGGAGCGCGACCTGGAAGCCCTGCTGCCGCTTCCGGATACGCCGTACGACGCCAGCGGCAAACGCCTCAGCCGTGTCAGCTCGCTGTCGCTGGTGCGCTACCGGAGCAACGACTACTCGGCGCCGGCGGCCTACGGACACAGGGACGTGATAGAGGCCGGAGACGAGCGACGCCTGCTTGTCCTGCAGAAAAAGCTCTCTCGCCTAAAGCTCATCATCGACGAGCTCGGCTTCGTCCCGCTGTCCAAGACCGGCGCCGAGCTGCTGTTCGAGGTCTTCAGCCAGCGCTACGAGAGAGGATCGATCCTCCTCACTACCAACCTGCCCTTCGACAAGTGGACAGAGGCCCTCGGCTCCGAGCGGCTCACCGGCGCTCTCCTGGACCGCTTGACCCACCGCGTACATATCCTCGAAATGAACGGCGAGAGCTACCGCCTAAGGCAGAGCAGGCAGGTCACAACACTGCTCTCTGCCGGCAGCCCTGCCGACCCCTGGCTCACTCCTCCCACCCAACACACTTCCCACCGCTCCCGTCGTGGACCTCATGACCCGGTTCTCTCCGGGTGACAGTTTCGCTGGACAGCTATGCCAGGGTGGTACATTTTTACTCCGCCATGTGTCCTGATTTCTCGCCGCCCTTGACAATCGTGGCTTACTCTACCGAGACCGAGGCGATTTCGTAGGCCAGCCGCGGGACAACGGTATGCGAGGAGGAGAGCCAGCCATGACCGAGCCGGAAGAAGGAATCGAGCAACTGGATGTCCGCACCCTGTGGGACAATGAGGCGCTTAACTTCACGCCCTGGTTGGCCTGTAACCTCCATCTCCTGGGCGAGGAGCTTGGCATTGAGCTGGAGTTCTGCCAGCGAGAAAAGCGGGTAGGCCCGTTTTTCCTCGATATCCTGGCAAAAGAGACAGACACGGGCGTGAAGGTCGCCATCGAGAACCAGTTGGAATGGACCGACACCCACCATCTGGGCCAGCTGCTCACCTATGCGACGGGATGCAATGCTCCTGTAGCAATATGGGTTGCGTCCGGGTTCAGGCACGAGTACGCCAAAGCCTTACACCGGCTCAACGAATGGACAAGCGAGGGAATCAGGTTTTATGGCGTCAAGGTCGAGGTCATCAAGAGGAATGGCGACTCGTGCTCCGAGCCCAGGTTCCGCAAGGTGGTATACCCCGGTTGCTGGGACAAAGACCTCACGCTGCCGCCTGACCCGCCAATGCCACCGCATGTCCGGAAGCACCATGACTTCTACCAGCCTCTGATCGACGAGTTGATTCGGACGGGCTTTGCCGACAAGGCAGTCCAGCACTTTGGCCCCACCGGTCGGTTCTTTCCCTCCCGCATCAACCGGGGCGTGGGATACGCGGCAACCCTTGAGGGGAACGATGCGTGGGTAACCTTGCATATTCAAACCGAGGCCAAGGAAGAGACCAAGCGGATATTCGACGAGTTACAGGCCAAACAGGAAGACATTGAAAACGCTTTTAAATCGAGGATCGATGCTGTCCCTGATCCGGAATGGCACTGGCGCAGATGGGACAGGTTCACTTTCTCCAGCATCAACATCAGGAGAGACGGATCCATAGACGACTCTCCGGAGAAGCTGGGGGAGATCAGGGCCTGGATGCTCGACCTCCTTCCCAAGCTCAAGGAAGTCTTCGATCCGCGTGTGGAAAACATACCCAGCCGGTTGCCATAGAGAAGCGACCGGTGATTCCGGACCAAGCCGTCGCCACTTGGCCGGGTTCGAATCGCAACTCACCTCCGTATTGCAAACCCGAACAGCCGTGCAAGATCGCTCAGATTGGCGATCAGGCTATATCTTCCGCCCGCTTCCTAGCGCACGTCCCACAGCGTCCTTGACGAGCGGGCGTGGCGGCGTGGATGGCGAAGGGTGATTTGTCGAGTTCACGCGACGTCGATCTGAAGGCGGCAGTGGTCGCTTGCTCCCCAGTCCTTGACGGAGTTCAGAGCCCGAACCGTCACTGATTCGTGAAAGCCGCGCGACGCGAACACGTAGTCGAGCTGATGCTCGGCTGTGGCCGGACACCGGGACCGCGTGTGGTAGGTCGGAACATTGCGAGAGTCGCTCGGCAACCCGTGAGGAGGTTGGGCCGCCCGCCTGCCCGACGGATACTGCGGACCCATGAACTGCATGCCCAGCGCCTCAAACCTGTCGAAGACCGAGCGTTCCCGTGTCGCGAGTGACTGCGGATCGTCGGGAGCGCAGCCGTAGACCATGTTGAGGTCCCCTGCCGCAAGGATGCGGTGGGAGGCGGGATCGGCGTCACCGATGAACGCCGACAGGTCGGAGATGATGCGATGCGCCGACCCGTCTGGAAAGCCGACTCGCCATTTGCTGCGGGTTGAGGGGTGCGGTTTGATCCAGCGCGCGTACATCGACACCACAATGAACGGTTCCGCGGGTGATTCCCGCGGGGTGATCCGAGCAGCGGCGATCGTGCCGATGCCGCTGACCGCAATCTCGTCTGAGCAAACCTCACTGATCGGGCTGACCTGCTTGAACCACTCAACTTCGACTCGGTCCGAGAGCTGCACGACCATCGGCCAGCGGTCATAGAGCTTCGGAAAGCGGCCCTCGTACCAGCGCGAGTTCCACACGTGAGAGTCCCAATGCTCCAATCCGCCGGTTGTCACTCGGTCGGCCACGTCCGGGGGAATCGAGCCGGCTTCCTGCAACAGGGCAACATCTGCGTGCGCCATTGACACGAGCTGACGCCACGGCTCGGTCCGTTTGTCGATGTTCCAGTTGATGATCCTCATCGGCAACCCAATCCCTCAGACTGTTACGAAGACTTGCTCTGCCCACAGAGTTTGTAGCACACGCGATGGTAGTCCCACCGGCATCTGGATAGGCGCAACGGGCCGGCACGAGCCTCTAACATTCGCGCAATCCCTTAGAGCACACATGGAAGCGTGGTGTCACGGAGCTGGCAGCTGCCCTCGCGCTTGGGCCAAGTGGACCGACGGAATCTATCCTGATTACCGGACTCTGGCGGAGAAGTCCGTGCGCGCCGACTCCGTGAGGCTCCACGAGTACGCTACCCACATTCTTAGTTCACAGGCATTTGCGTTCAACCTGTTTCTGCCCTTTCGAAAAGGGGCTAAGGGGAGGTTGTCCGAGCATATCAGTGAGATGGTCGGTGGGAGGGTGACCATCGAGCGGAACGTTTTATCTTGAAATCCAGGCTACAGGAGCATGGGCAATAGATTGGCGATGGTTAGCCCAATAACAGGTCTATGAAGGGACGGGACTCGCAGGCCGCGTTCCTCGCAAAGCTCAAACGGGAAGGTGTCGGGCCGGGAGCTTTCGCTTAAGGCTATGCTGGTACGTTGCGCTGATTGCGGGTTTCTTCAGCACGTAGAAAATCAACGGGTATTCGGCAGTCTGAGGATCGTTGCCGGCCGTCAAGCACGTGATGATCCTTGCTTTAGCGGATTATCCTGTTGGAGACAGGTCCGAACATTCTCTAACAGGTCTCATCGGGCGGACCGGGAATGTAGAGAGTTTGAGACGTGGATTCCGGCCCTTAGCTGTAAGGAGCATTGGGACACAGTGAACTCAATTAAGAGAATGGAGACCGAACAGAGCCGCCAAGCACGGCAGGCAGGTCGTAACTTCTGGCTCATGGTTGTCGTCGCGGCGGCCAGCATAGGCGGCTTGATTCTCGGTCCAGCCAACTATTTAGGCTGGTAGCCGGACATGCCATCGGATATCCACGATCCTTCACCGGCCAAAGCGCGGCGGCTCCGTATCGTTCGGACGATGATTTTCTGGACCGCGCTGTTTCTATTCCTCGCAGGATTACTCGGCGGACTTGCCGTGGCGGTTTGGGAGATCGTCTCAGTCTCAATACCGTAGATCGTCGTATCCGGGGCTACGGCCGCCGGGCGGCTGTTTACCCGGAGTCCGGCCCGGAGTCGCCGTATGACGACGGAGCGGCGCTCCGCGCTGCCGTACGCTTACGAAGCGAGAACTTCCTTAGCCCGGCTGGAATCTGATTGACCAGTCCGTATTTTTAGAGGCGTTGATCTTGGCGTGGATATCTTGCCCGTTATGTTGACAGGAGCGGGACTCAAAGCCGCGTGTTTCGTCCGTATTGACCAGCAGCAAGCAGCGGTTATCCGCGATCCCTCTCAGGATGATCGAGACAGGTCCGGTCGCCCCGCGCCAGTCGGCTTCAACCGTATAGGTCCCGCGCGGCAATTGAAATAGTGGTCTGCTCCCCGAAAACTGGCCCAGCTGGGATCTAAGATTCGTGGAATGTGAAAGAGCGGAGAGCGGTCCATGAAGAGATCCCGGTACACGCCGTAGCCGAGCGCCCGCCCATGACGGTGCGCCGCAAGTTCCCAACGATTTCCACCGCACTTCCGTTACGGGGCCAGTCTTTGACGTACGGTGTTGAGCAGCTCGAGGATGTCAGGACGAGCTTCCTTCACTTCGTCCCGCTGGGCGAGGTCCTCCAACGCCTCGACGACCCGCTGGTCGCCGAAGTCCACCAACTGCTCGATCGCCCTCGCGTGTGGAGGCGGTGAATAGAAGGGGTAGCCGTCTGTGTGCTCCTGCGGCGCCCTTACGATATCGAGCAAGTGCTGACGGATCTCCTCGGTGTCTGGCGACGGCTGCCAAAACTCTCGTACATCGGAGTCGCCGTGAACGTACACCGGCCCGAGGGGTATGGGGTCGCGGTTGGGCCGGTGGTACGGGTGGTTGGCGCAGTAGGTGTAGAAGGGATTCGGTATGGCGAGGTCGCGGATCTCGCAGAAACTGGGGATGTCAGGCTTGAAGTTGACGGACCCACGTTGGCCGCTGTTGGAGCGGTTGAACCAGCAGGCGCCGCAGCAGTCTGATCCTCCATTCGGCATGTGTCCCACATCCTGCTCTCAGCCAACCTGCCACGGGGCCATCATTGCAGTTAGTCCCCCGAGCGTCGAGACAGTATCAGTAGGCGAGACCGCCGATTTCAAGAATCCTTACAACCGTTCACGTGCCTGACGCGCCACCGTGGTGTACGCAAGCCTGTGGGCTTCCCAGCGCGGAAGTGCCAAGTTCTTGTAGATCTCCACCTCGGCTTTCAGGCGACCAGGATCGGCCAGCAGGAGCGGTCCGGCGATCACCGCCACATCGCTGGCGCCCCTCACGTGCGGTAGGCGCCTATTGCCGCCGTACGCTTGCACCCGGCGGCCGAGTGCGCCCGCGGTCTCTCGCCCGGTCCGCGATCCGGAGGGAGCCAGTATGACGCTCGCGAAACGCCCCAGGGCAAACGCCGTTGCCTCGGACGACCAGCCCGCCGAACCGAACGTGACGACCACGGGCTGGCGGCGCCGGCAGGCGAGCGCCAGCCCATCAGCCAGTCCCTCGCAGACCACGACGCCCCCGGCGTGCACGAGCACGCCGATCACCATCACGGCATCCGAGAGGTTGCCGCATGACCGCGTACCGAACCGTCGACGCGGTGGATAATCGGGATCGCCGTCAAGCGCGGACTGGCCCTCGGGGCCGATGGGTACGAGGTGAACGCCGGCTAAGACGTGCTTCGGGAAGCTGGGCTGCGGCGGCGATCAGCGCGCCAGCGATCAGGTGGTCGGGATAGGCGGGTGAGGCTCGCACCCAGCGTATACAGGGAGGCAGCTCCAGAACCGGCGGCCAGAGCGACCAGCGGCGGAACCAGCGGCGGGCCGGATGGTCCGCATCGTCGGGAACCGCGGTGCTGCGCTGCAGCAGTTGCAAACCAGAGTTGAGAATAGGGTACCGACCTGCATCTGAGACGTTGTACCACTAGCAAATTAAATCTATCACGTTCGGTAATAGTTCGGCAGTCGGTGTAGCAGCTAGCGTCGGCGGTCCGAAGCTCGGAGAGGTAGTCGGATCAATGATCGTGCGGGAGCGCTCGGCGGCTCCACAGGACCACCCATCGAGAAGTCACGCCACGCGGGCAATGAGTTCAGGGCCATCGTTGGCGACGGAGTTGACGAGCGTCGAGACCTCATACGCCTCCATCACATCGTCGGGATACGGAGTCAGGAGGGTGCCCAGTTCGCTGGGGTCTTCAACGCTCCTATCGAGCCAGAAGCCTTCCATAATGAACCCGTCGACTGCAGAGGCGCAATCCCTAGCCGGCGGGAAACATCCAAGTGCGAGCGGGCATGACCGCGCACTGCCGTGCTGAGACTGCCGCGGTCAACGAGAGCTACGGCGTGCTAGGGGATCATTCGCGTCCAGGCCGGTGTGCTGCTGAAACCTGTAGCGGCCTCACCCGCTGCGACGGCGTCGTAGTATCCACCACAGGTTCCCGGCCGCAATCAGTGCCGCAGCCAACCAGAGCAGCATCCCGAACAGAGGATTCTGTGAGAGGCCAATCCCCAGTCCCAAGAAGAAGACGGCCACCGCCGCCAGAAATAGCAGGATGTGGGCGGATATTCGGATTACCCGGAGCACAGCGACCACCTTACAAGGACGTCCCGCAGAAGGGAGCTGGTATGAAGTTCATCGCATCACTGGCGTGGACATGACTGGAGCATTGGCACGTACCCACGGGAAAACGAAGCGACCGATCCCACGACTCCCGCAAACGACCTGGTCCCCGTCCTACCGCCAGCGCGGCGCCGAGCGCACCATCAACTCATATCGTTCACCGACACCCGCACGTCGCGCGGCTATTCTTCCGGCCAGCCCTCGGGGATTTCGCCGGCGTCGAGAGCCGCCTGAATAGCCGCAGCCGCGTCTTCGGTCACCCATAGACCCCAGACATCGGCATTTCCTTTCAGCCACCAGAGCGCGGCGTCCTCGGCGCTGGCGTCAGAATTATCTTGGAGCCATGCCGCAACACTCTTGTAAGCCTCGACATTGAAGTTCCAAGTTCGCAGCATCTCAACGACATCAGGGGCGTCGGTCATGACGCTGGGATGCACCGCAATGAGAATAGTGGCGTCTTCGTACGCGCAAGCCTTGGTAGTCGACCAGCACTCGTCGCTGTAAGCAGGTTCCTCGAGCCGGACCAGATCGAGCACCAGAGCCGGGTCGTTAGTGCCCCACTGGTAACCAATCCAGGGTTCCTGTCTCTCGTAAGCGCCGTACAGATCGGCGTTTAGCGCCGCGCCGTCACCGGGATTGACGACTTCGACATGTTCGGACAGACCATAAGCCACGACCTGGGCGGCGTTGACCTCTTCACAGACCCAGCCGATGACGCAGGACACCAAACGCGCCTTGCCGCCGGTTTCAGCAGTCTGGAACAGCTCTTTGAACTGCTCGTCTTTCAGGTCTTCGACATTATCAAGCTCCGGATATTGATCCTGGAGATACTTGGGGATAACGAACGCCGACTGCCAGTCTCTGCCGAGGCTCAAGCCAATGGAAACCACCTCGCCCGCAGCCAGGGCCTCGTTCCAGGCTTCATCCTGGCTGGGCAGCCATATCTCCATGGTGATGTGGCTGTCGCCACGCCGCAGCCCCTGGAAAAGCGGGATCGTGGCGCCAAACACCACGTCGGTGGTGTAGCCGTAGCCCTTTTCGACGATGTACTGAGCGATGCGGTTTTGTATCTGAGCGCTGTTCCAGTTCAGATCGCTGAAGACAAGCGTTGGTTTGGAAGATTCCGCAGCGTCCGGCTCAACAACCGAGGGTGTGAACGTTCCTATGGCCCAAGCGAAAACGGAGCGTACATCGTCGCGGTGATCGTTCTGACAGGCGGCCTCGGCTTGATCGCCAAAAGTCCGCTGATAGATACCCACGTTGCCCTGATTGCCCAAGTGATTCTCGACAATATCATTCAGTTCAACGCAGGTCGTCGGCCATTGAGCAAAGACTACGGCAACGCTCAATGCTGTCAGAGAGATTGAAACCAGAGTTGCAAGAATTAAGCGTCGCATCGAACGCCCTCCTCAATGGCGTGAAGTCTCGCCGTATGAAACCTATAAACCACCGGAGAGCATGAATACTTACGCCTACGGCCAATGACTTATAGGTGGTTTCAAACGCCTATTTAACTCTAATGCTCAGTGCTTTAGTGATCTGCCCTCCGAGAACTGGTCCAGAACGGATGTCCGGCCGCTGAGTAGGAAAAAGGCACCAAGGTACGGAGTAGAGGAAACAACCGGAGGGCTCATCGAGTCCCAGCTCGCCACTATGAGTTGATAGCGATCAGGATCACGCCGAAGGCCATTCGCGGCCTAGGATGAACAACGAAAACAGGTTCTTTCGCGGGCTGCGCAGTGCCGGTAGACGTGCGAGTTCTTCGGCCCTCTATGCTTGCCCGGATGAAGGATGCCAGCAACGGTGCCCCTCCTGTCCCCGCAATCAATCCCGACGCTGGTGGGATCAACACAGGCGGTGGTCCGAACCTTAGGGAGCGGTCACTCGTGAGTCGACTTCGACCCGCGACTGACCTAGCTCGGATCGTACACGACGTAAACGCCTTTGCATTCCGATCCAACTCCAGGATTCAGCGGCATTACAGAGGCCTGTCGTCAGGTTCATCGGCCAAGGACTGCGACAAGGCCTTGATCTCGTGATGGAGTATTTCCAATACATGCGACGCCGCTGCTCGTCGCGTTACCGTCGGCGCGCTTAGGTACTCCGAGGCTTGAGCCGAAAACCCGGCCTTTGATAGCAAGCTCGCTGTAACAGCAGTCGATACTTCTTCAACTGGTGTTCTGATCTCGACCATGCCATCGAGCAGCTGATAAAGATCAAGTCGGTCGGAAAGCATCAATAGCGGAGGTAAACGCTCAAATAGCATTTGGCCTGTCGTACCCCAGACACTCTTGCGGAATCCGCCATTGTTATCCGAGCACGCAAACCATAGAAAGTAATTGAGAATGCCTGTCATGACCGACTCAGCTTTGGACGGCGATAGATTAGCAAGTAGTTTGAAAGTCGGCTCAACCTCGTATAGCTGCTTGCTCGCACCGAGGTCGTTATAGGCCCGTCTGGCGTGCACTAAGAAGAAACGGCTGAGATTGAGTGTGAACTGTTGCATTCCGGGCAGGATTGTCTGGCTCGGCTCGGTTGCGTGAGCGTAGACCTTCTTGATATAGGGGAAGAATGGCGCCTCCGTGCCGGGCGGCTCGTCGCCATCGTTGACTTCCTCCGGCGCCTCGATTCCCGTGATGCTGGCAAGCTGTTGGCTGTCTGAGAGGTTCAATACATACTTATTTCCTGCTCGATAACACGCCTTCCATGCTGCCATCGTGGCAAGAACTGTTTGGTGTCGATTCGTCAATTCCCCCTGCAACCAGAGGTCTGAAATCTCTGCAATTGCAATCGCAAGCGGGGCGATTCCTAGGCCCTTGTCGAGATGCCTCCGCAAAAGGAACCGCGCAAGCAAGAACACGGAGTTGGCCGAGTACCATTCAATGCCTCGCCCAAAGAAGCCGAATCCGTGGTCTGTGCACTCGAAGTCCACGGCGGGATCGACCATGTTCGGTCTGATGGTCAATCCCGTACCTCCTAGTGCAGGAACCTTGACATGGGACCTAAAGTGCTTTCGGCCGGATTGACTCCTGCTGACTTCTAGTCTTACTCCTCCAGCAACGTCGGCCATTGCGAATTTCACCGTCTCGGCGTGACTATCAATCACCTGTGTAAGCGCCGATGCGAGCGAGTCGGCCATGGAACGCCGACTGATTCTGTCCAAGGCCCAGACTGTAAACAGGCTCACATGGAGAACCTCAAGGTAAGCCTGAGCGTTCCCGGAAGCCGAGGTCTCCGTGAAAACGTATCCGGCTTCCTGATCGTAGAAGCCGACCTCGATTCGGGATTCGAAGGCGTTCATTGGCCCTCCTCGGCCCTTTCCGACTAGACCGTCACCCGATTTTCTATGACTGGATGATACAGATACACGCGGTACAGCCAGAGCTACCATCGCATCCGGCTACATGGCTTGATGGACTACAGGCCGTAGCCTGCTGCCGTCCCGCCTCGGGAACCGTTCCCCGATACCTGGCGGGCCTAAACTAGCTGGCGGGACGAACAGGGGGAGCCGGTTACAAGCGTCTCAATCTGATCTGCGGGAGGGCACCCATGCCTAGATACGGTGTCGCAGTTATTGTCGTCGCGTTCGTGGGAGTTTCTATTGCCTGCACGGCACCGACCGAGGATGTGGGGAACTGCCCGCCGCCGCCCGCCTGGGCCGACGCCGACTGGCCAAGGCATGTATCGAACGCCAAACTACGACAGTTTCAGCGTGACGCGATTCTGGAGGCTAGGGCTTACGAAGCTGGAAGCGATGAGCGCTTCTTTGCCGAAGAAGAGGCCCGCAATTGGGGGCGGTTAGCAAGAAACAATCCTCGCGGAATATGCCTGAGTGACCTTCTCAGCGAATGAACGTCACACGTTGACCTGTGGAGACCGAGCACGCTCGTCTGCAACGGCGCTGGAGCACCTACTTGTCGCTGCACAACGAAACTCTGAAGCAACTCGCGACGGGCAAACTTGTAAACACCGCCCGTCGCCGCCACTGCGTAGAGCGCGTCCGAACCGTCCTCGGAGGGCAGGTCAGACGTTTACGGTCACCACCGCGGTGACTCTAGTCAGATTAAGGATGCAGTCATTGCAGACTCTGCGGAAACGTTAGCGGATATCGCGGTGTCGTGTGACAACAGATTCCGCAAGCGCCTCAACGATGTTGCCAATAGATGCAGGGTCATGAATTTCGAGGAGTTTCAAACATGGTTGCAACGCGAAGTTGGCCCTTCCAGGTCATGCACTTGAGTGGAGTTGATGTGGCCCAGAGTTAGTACCGTTGAGCGACGTTCGTCCCACGAGCAACGGGATCGGCTAAGCAGGCAGGATAGGTTGCCGCGGTGTTCTGCAAAGCCCAGAAATCGGTACGTCTTTATGCGCTTACAGGGTTCCCAGCAGGGCGCAATTAGCAGCACGACGATTGGACCCTATGTCTGCGCACTCACACATCAGGAATATTCTTGTCCCTAGTTCTCGTCGGGCGTGCGAATCGTGATTGCTTCGTATATCTTGGCCAGATTCGCGCTCTTGGCCCCGGTGTTACATGGCCGGATGGTATCGAACAGAGTCGGCAAGACGAATAAATTGAGCATCAGCCATATGGTCAAAACGCTCAGGATGACATGTGAAGATGACCACCTGCAGCGGACCCGCTTGATGCTGCCCCCGGTCCTGACGACCGCCGCGTGCCGCATCCTTGACGATATCCAACATTCTCCGGTGTTTACCGTCATCAGCATGGGCAAGGGGATCATCCAATATGGCGCACTGATTCTCGTCATGGCTAAGCAGTCCACCAATCGCCAGACGCACAAGAATCGAAAGCTGCTCTTCCGTCCCGTACGACTCGTCTCCGAGAGCCACTGACACATGACCAATCTGACTGACCAAGCCTTCGGGCACGTAGGAGTTGCCGAACTCGACACCTCTGTACTCAGTAAGTCCGAGTTGATTGGCCCACTTCATTACCCGGGAGGCGATTGGGCCGGTCGCCCTTCGCACTTGGGCCTCTCTCGCATCGTTCAATGACTTTGCCAAGAGCCTGTAGGCGTCAACGGTAATTTGCAGGTCATCGATGTGATCAGCCAGACCCGTGACTTCAGCTTGAGCTGAAGCAACCTGCATATGTAGTCCATCTGTCTGAATCAGTTGACCTTTAAGGAGTGTTCTATCGTCTTCCAGTCGGCGGAGCCGCACTTCTCGCCTTTCTTCGGCGGCGCACGCCTCTGCCAAACGACCTTCGACCGCTTGCTCACCTTCGGTGAGCTTCGCGTCTTCGAGGGCTTGCTGAGCGTCACGCATAGCCGTTTTGGCCCTCGCGAGTTCCTCTCGAATCTCACCCTTGGAACCGAGGCTTTCAAGGTCTGCTTCCAGGAGGCGTAGCTCCGCTCTCCATCGGGTGCATGAAAGCTGGGCTTCCTGCTGGGCGGTGCGGGCATTCTCTAGCTCTCGCTCGCACCTCTCCACATCGCCTTCTGCCGCGGCCGCGGCTTGCCGGAGCCTCCTATCTTCGGTCTGAAAGTCGCTTTGCCTCTTCTGCAGATCCGCTTCATCCACAATCCAGTCTCTGAGATCCGGGGATCGGTCATACACGTCTTGCATGCGGCTCTCAATCTCGTCTCGCTCCTTCTTTAGAGAATCGAGTCCCTCCGGGGCGACCTGGCGGTATCCGTCTGCTAATTCATCCCGACGTTGGACGGCGGCGTCGTGGCGGACTCGCCGCTCAAGCAGCCGGTCGAGGGCATTTGCGGCATCTGGATCCGTTCCATAACTCCGAACGTCCCGGACATATTCTTCGTCGATCTCCTTGATGCGACGATTGATCTTCTCGAGATCGAAATCCTCCACTCCGCGAGATACTTCTATAACGCCAAGGCTAGGTATCTCAAATCGGGCTTTTTGACGCATTTGCCATTCGTGCGAATAGCCAGGCTGCAACCGCGTCACTTCGGACTCTGCATCGTCCACAGTCACGTCCAAAGTCATATCCGCAATTGACGTGGCCTTCACACGTAGCCGACCAGCGTCCAAGTCTGCGCGCAACCGCTGTGATTCGCGCTGTCCCGCCGACAACTCATCCAAGTGCTCCTCGGTCGGTGCTCTCGATCCGGCGATTTCCCTTTCTACGCCGCGAAGCTCATTGGAGAGGGCTGCCGCTTGCTTAATGAGCTTGGACACTCGCTCGATATCGGATGTATATCGAATCAGCAGCCCCCGGTCATCAAGCTCGGAACGCGATCCATGCAGTTCTTCCAGTTGCTTGCGGATACCTTGGGCTGCTGAAGAAACTTCCTTGTGCCTGTTTTGATGAGTCTTGAAGTCTCTTTCAAAAATGGTCAGTTCGGTTTCGCCCGCCTGGAGTTGTTCAAATCGTCGCTCAAGCTTTTCCGTTAAGGTGCGATGTCGGTCAAGCTTTTTCTCTCGGGCATCGACCGATCGCGACGACAGCTCCAACTCCCGTACAGCGGTTGCATAGGACTGTTTTCGCTCAGCGACGTTAATTGCTTGCTCCGACAGGCTCCGCACCTCCTCTTGGGCAGACTTGAGATCTGCGGTGGCAGTTTCGATCTCTAACGTCAAGAGATCGTGTTCGCTCACCAGTGCCTGAATACTCCCGTATTTGCGCTCCAAGTCATCAAGTTCCGAGCGGCGGGCGTCGAGCTCTTTCTGATAAAGCGTCACGGGCGAGTTCTTTCGATCGAACATCTTCTCGGTGAGATAGGGCGAGGATTTCTCCCTCAGAAGACCCATGATGTCGAGTTGTCGAGCGCTGACGAGCGATCCCATTACGTTCTCAAGACGGCGCTCTAGCGGCTGGCTGATATCTTCTTGCCGAGGTAGGTTCACGACGCCCTGCTCAACCCACAGGAGCTGGAATAGTCCCTCATTGGAACTGTCGACTCCCAGAATCTCCCTAGCAGCTTTGCCAGCTTCCTTGCCTCGCTTGATCTCCGCCCATGTGTCTTCATACTTCTGCCTCAGGATGGCTTTACCGTCCTTGCGTCGGGAGAAGACTTTGCACATTTCATACGTGCTTCCAGCGGCCTCGAACTCAACTCTGACTTCTGGCGAAAGCTGCGTGCCACGAGGAGTAGCGCTACGTAAGGAGCGGCGGCCACTGTCGTACTCAAAGTCCAGCAGGCAACCTCTCAAAGCCTCGATTGCACTGGACTTCCCCGATTTGTTGGGACCATGAATGATTACGAACTCCGGAGCCAAACCCACAAGTTCGAGGCTCTCGATATTGCGCCAATTGCGGATTGACAGGCCTCGGAGGATCACGGCGACTCCTGTGCTTCCCGACCCAATCGGTACAACATTAGTAGGGCCCGTTTTGCGACTTGCGACTCGATCCCGGAGTCCCTTTTAGCCAGTCTTTGAAGACGATCGGCTACATTCCTGACGACCCCAGGACCCAGCACTTCCTCTAACTCAGCTTCCGTGGGTTCGAGGTCGAGCGCCGCGTCGTCGAATTCACCGACAACGTATCTGCGTAGGACTCTCCTCAATTCGTCAATCCTTCGCAAACTCTCCGCACTGAGAGCGCCGCTGACACCTAACCTGATGAGCATTCGCTCCGGATGAGGCTCGATTGCCAACTCATTGATGAGCCTGCCTATCTGAGCAGTGTCGTAAACGTCCTCCTTCCGGCTAGTCCAAGAAAACTGAGTCGTTTCGAGGAGCTTTAGTCGCGGTGACGTGTTGTGTGAATGGATCGCCACGTGAAGCACGTGCCCTCGTCCCGGATCTCGAAACTCGTCTCTGTCCGTCGAATTAACGTATGGTCGCCAACCTAGGAGATCAGCTCCTTCGGGGAAGCCCAACGGTTCGTGTACACCGGGGTAAGCCATTCGCTCCTCTCCCCTCGAATCCTTGAACGTACGAGGTTTGTGCCAATGGCCGAGCGCTAGATAGTCGAGGTCGAGCCTTTCTGCGCTGTCTAAAGAGATTGGATGGTCATCCTCAGGGATCGACGGATGTAAAAGAACGCTTCCGTGAGCGACTCCGATTCGAATTGCCGATCCTTGATCGGCGGGAGCATCAGCTATCCACAGAGTGGGATCCTCCAAAGAGGTTCTCCCGAAGACAGGGCAAGGAAATAGTGTCACGGCCGGACTGATCTCGATGGGTTCCCGCGACCTGAGTACCGTGACATGTCCACTGATCGAGTCGCTCCATGGCGCTCGGTCCCAGACCGAGCCCGCCTGAATTGGATCGTGATTGCCTGGGAGCACAAATACTGGCGCAGTCATGCTCTTAAGCAATCGATGGGCCCTCAGAGCAGTTAGGCCGTCCACCGCAGCGTCGTCGAACAGATCCCCAGCGATCAGGAGAAAATCAGCTTGGGTCTCTTTGACCGCCTCTCGGATCTTTTCGAGCGCCTGGAATCTTGCTTCAAGGATCTTCTCCCTGGCTTCCCGACTGAAGCGAGCGACACGAAGGCCGAGATGCAAGTCTGCAGCGTGTACGAATGAAACGCTCATGACGTTGTTCCGGTACTGCGAAGGCTGGATACCCAGTGGCAATCGTAGCGCGTTCAGCCGAGAGGCTGCAGCCAACATCGCGGATGATCGAGAATCCCTGCTGGAGTACAAGACGAATTGGCCCCAAGGCCCGATTCGTTCTTCGAATTCGAACGTCTTGTATAGCTATTGATGCGCGCGTCCATCATGCCAAACCCCTTACATAACGGCATGGAAGCATCCGGTACGTATGTCGTTCGAGATGAATGTGAGCAACCTACTGCATGCGACCATCTTAAGACGTGCATGCGGATGTTTCGAACCGGTGAATTATGGCGCGCCCCTCCGGAGCGACCAACTCAACTACGAATCCAGCCAGCCGCTCCCTATGACGACCCGAGCCAAATGGTTGCAGTTCCCGTGCCAAAATGGATTCGCACGGTTGGCTGTTTCCCTGTGAAGTGTTGGAGTCGGCGGTGGGAGTCGAACCCACAACCTGCGGTTTACAAAACCGCCATCAACTCATAGACGCAGATATCTCCCAGAGACACCGCTCGGTTTGCGTGCAGCAAGCTGGCGGAACCGGCAACCGCGCCGCCCTACGAATCCAGCCCGGTGCTCCTGGGAATAACATGGTTAGTGACACAGCACCTGGGGGCAGGTCAGAAACTCGTGTATCTTCCCCCGCGAAGCGGTGTGTCTTGCGATTGGGAGGGTGCTCCAATGCCGCCAAACCGGAAGCAATATAGGCCGCAGTGGGAACGCCGGGAGCGGTGGGTAGCGCACCCCACGAAGCGGCCAGGAGTCAGGCCAAGGCTGAAGGGCCTGCGAGATAACCCGTCCACGGGACGCAAACCCCAACCGTGGCAACATGAGCCGCGGTTCAAGTCAGACGGCGAGTATGAATCCGAGATTGCGGAGCTACGTGAGAGGCTTGACGCCCTGTCGCGTCAGCGTGGATCAGACAGTAGCAATCGATCCATGAGGCGGGGACGATACGAAGCCGCGTCGGCCGGAAAACCCGCAATCGGGTTTCAGAATGCCGCCCACAACCTTAGCGGCAGGAACGGTCCAGTCGCATTCATCATCGCGTTCATCGCCCTGCTGATCTTGTTCGCCACGTGCATCCCCATCGTCGTAGTTGGAGGCTAGCAATGCGAATTGAATACATCGGCAAGAGGTTGATCGTAAGTGCCGCCGCCGCTTTATTGGCCGCCGTCACAGCGGGCGTAGCGAGCGCGCAATGGCCGACTACTTGCGTTGAACTGAATGACATAGTTGAAGCCCACCTCGCTAATCACGGTAACGTCGGCATATACCAGAGGACGTTCGGCGATCAAGCCGAGCAAGCTTGCCAGAACGACCATCGAAACGATGTGCGCTCGGTGTTCGCCTGGGCTATTGGTAATGAGGCGGGATCCACGATTCCCGTTTCGTCGTCAGAGGGGCACGTTCTCGTCTAACCGTGATTCATCGGATCAGTTGTCTTATCAATTCTGGCCACTGCAATCCAACCGTGGTCGAAGGTGTAGGTCCCGGCATTACCCACCGGGTCCTGAATCCGTAGAACCCGGGCCTGTTCCGGGGCCGCTGCATTTTCTACAACATAGAGCCAGAATGCTTTTCCGTGTGTCCGCGCGCATTCGAACTGAGTTCGGGTAAGGCCTACTGGTCTGTCCTTGAGGGTTCCGTTCATGGCCTTAACCTCGACCCACTTGACGGGTTTCCCGTCGGCCCCCAGCTCCGCGAGGTCAAAGCCAGGGTTGTTTGTCGGCGTACGCTTCAGCCCCGGCTCGCTCTCAAGGATCAGCCTGATCGCCTTATCTTCAAGGTCGATGCGCTCTTGACGTGTCACTCCGTCCGGGTCGGCTTCTGCTTCGTCAGAGCTCAGGGCTACGTAGGATATGAACTTCCGGCCACCGGAATAGGGGACACGCCCCGTCCCATGTGGCGTAGGCTGTTCAGTGACCGGCGAGGTTGGCTCAGGCACCTTACCCAACGGACCGTGAGGTGGGCCTTCTTCACGAGAGATGGCTTCTTTGCCGTTACTGCCATCTATGAGGCCGCCGCGGCGCAGTTGCTCCGTGAGCTCTTCAACCCTGGTCAACCCGAATTCGGCAAGAAGGGTAAGCACGCCTGGCTCGATGCCGGCTTCGCGTGCGAGTTTATCAATCAATGGCGACTTGAAGCCGATCTTTGTTAGGAGGAATGGGTTCGCCTCCCATCCTGTGCTTTCAAAGATGACATCTCTGGGTCGCTGCAGCAGTCCACTCTCATCTGGAACCCAACAAGTGTCATTGAGCAATCGAACGAAGGACGCGTCGAACACGGCCCTACGCTCAGTGAACCGCATCCAGCGATACTCGCCTGCAAATGCTCCTATTCCGCGTCTGTCCTGAACATCGCACAGTGCTTCCCATAAGAGGGCAGTCCTGACAGCTGCCTCATCCCTGTTTAGCCTCTTAATCATCTCAAGTAGCGGTATAAGCCCCCTGAGCGTGCTGTCATCCACTGCGATCTCACGGGTTATTTTCTCAAAACCAACCGCCCGTCTGAGGTCAGCTTTTTCCCTCCCCGTGAGCGCCGGCTCCGTGGGGCTTGGAACCAAGTACAGCGGACAGCGCGTCGCTTCCAAAAGAGAACGAACACGCTCACCACGCAGGTAATCCTTGGAGTCATCAACGACCAGAACTCCAGGTACACCTGCGAACAGCCCCTTTAGTCGTTGAGTCGCCTGGTACGCATCGTATGGTCGGACGAAGTGATGGGAGCCATTGCCTGCATCCACGGCCCGTACAAAACTGACCTCTCCCAGAGCGGATGCTAGCTTCTGCCGTTGCGCTGTCGAGTCAGTGGCGAAAGCGGCCAGCATGCGCTCAACGTCCGACCGATAGTCGTGGTCCGGGACGTCTGGATGATCCTGATCGTATTTTGGAAGCACATTGACGATTACATCGTCTACCGGATCAGGACCGCTTAGGCCAAGAGATTTTAGGAACGCCAAGGCATCTTCCGATTGACACACGTTTTCTCGGACCGTGGGGAAGCCGGTGCGATCCCCAACGGGGAGGAATGCTTGCGGTTGATTTCCGCTAAAGGCGACGACGTGGGAGCCATCCTCCAGCCGAATGAGGGGCACCTGCCGCAGCCTCCGTAAGAGGGCGCTTTGGCCACTCAAGAAGGCGTAGAGTTGCTCCATCCACTCGTCTGGCTGCGCTTCTAGAAACGCTCCGCTAAGCCTGGGAACTAGCCATTCAGGCGTGATCTCATCTACATCAAGCTCGTCCATCACATACGAGCGAAGGTCGGGGGTTCGGTCAACGGTGATATCCTCGCTTAACCAGGCGAGGTCGTAATCCGATTGAAACAGGTCGGCTAACTGCTTAGATCCTATGAGGTCACGCAAGTCTTGGGTGCGAGCTATCTTGGATCTCCGCGCAGGGACATACCCGATCTTGAAGCGAGGAAGCAAGGGTTCCTCCAACAGAGCTTCCTTAACTCTGGAGAACAGTGGGGCGAACCTGCTGCCCTCTGTGAACCGAGATGCGTCTAGAGGTAGGCTTCGGAGAGCGGATACATCTAGTAGACCCAGGTTGCGCAGCTCGCGCAGGGCGTCAACGAGTAGGACGGAAGTTTTTCTAACTAGATACTGGTTCCAAGGGTCGCTCTCCGGAACGTTGTCCCGACTGAGTGTCGTGCGGTAGGGCCCTTGTACGAGGAAGCCAAGGTTTGTTGAAAGGACCGTAGGGAAGAAGACAACGAGAGGAGAGTCCGCTATGCGCCGCACAGACGAGCCTTGGCCGGTCGCACGCTCCTCCAGGGCGAAAGCGAGCTCGATGTGGCCCACTTCATCCCCTTTGTTGGAGACCGGTCGGGAGAAGATGAGCCACTGTTCTTCTTCGACGTCGTCCATTGTCTTGTCCTGACCGATTACCTGCACCTGACGAGCACCGTTGCTGAGGGATCTGGGTCTGCCTCGCAGGTACATGCCCGATGCTCCTTCAGCGTTGGACCATGAAATCTCATCAATCTCTCTTAGAAAGAGCAGGGTCCGCGGACCTAGTCGCTGTAGGCCTGCGAGGATCTGAGTCGCGGCGGTTGAGTCGTTACTTAGAAATGGAAGGCGAATAACCGTCTGTTCCGGTGGCAGGCTGGCCCCTGCGACTGCCCGAGGCCAGACAAACGAGTCAATCGCGAAATGTTCACTACCTGAGTGAATCTCCGGGCTGTCAGTGAAGGCGTAGACTGACTTGAAGCCGATCCCGAAGCGACCAATCGATGTCAGGTCTTTTGTGCTCTCTCCAATCCCGCAGACGCCACGGACATCACGCTCGTCGAACGGCTTTCCGAAGTGGGTGACACTGAGGGCATCAGACGATAGGGAGAATTCAACCCCTCGTTGCCCCTCCCATCCTCCGTGCTTCGCCAGCGCATCCTCAGCATTTTGTAGCAACTCGAAGATGAAGTGAGTCCGGTCATCATATCGGTTAGCTAGGAGCATCGGTCCAATTCGGCCGATGTCAGTGCCATATAGCAGCTCGTTGGTTGCTCTGATCGCTTCGTAATCGGATGGCACTGTCAATCCTCCAAGCTAGCGACAATACCTGCCGCGTTATACAAAAGCCGAAGGTCGCACTCCTTTGACCTGCCTTCAAGCCCTGTACCACCAGCTATGTCAATCCGACGAGGGTCGAGATAGGCTCAGCAACCAGGAGGGCCGCCGGCGGCCGGTAGTCCAGAATGCTACACGGCCCGATGCGGTCGCACGTCTGCATCCGCCGTCTGGTCCATAGCACGACGGCTGCAGACTATGTCTGCTTAGTGCGGATCATGGCGCTATCTGCGCGCGTCCGCGAACCGCGCACGCCCGAACTAGACTTAGGCTTGCGCTCTCCTCTTCGGCAGACTCGGAACGAGCGGCCCTATCCGCCGGGAGAATTCCCAGCTCGACCAACTCGGTGAGATCGCTCGTGGCGTTGTACCACTCCTAAGCGCGGAACGCACGACGTGCGGCTCGTTACTCCTCTGGTGTCAGACTCGCCCCCTGAATGCTCGGCGGCTCGGTCCAGCGTGCGATTTGGTCGCTCTCTTCAGCCGTCAGTCACCGAACTGGACGATGGTGCAGAGGACTAACATTCATTCTGGACTAGGTTTCGGTGGGCAGGTCAGTCGTTCGAATCGGAGAATCTGATTGCCGAAGTCAAACTAGGTCCCCAACTTCAATCGAGACTTCGCTGCCATTCCATCAACTCTCGTACGGGCGGGTCCTCTTGGGTAGCAGGCACGATTGGATCATCGTCTGGCAATATTCCTACAGAATCGGGATCATGTCGGCCGACTTCCCATGCTTCCCGGACATGCAAGTCGCGCTTACCGATCGCGTCATCGAATATGGGCCTAGGTGATCGTGGGTCGTTGTCGCCGAGCGCATGTGCCAGCACGTAGTGACCGAATGTCCGGACAGCGTCTAGGAAGCGCTCTAGATTCTCATCGGATGAAGGGTCCATAGTGTTCCTCCGAAACATGACCGTGGCGTATCGTATTTCTGGCCCAGCGAAGGCCGTTGCCAAATTCGCGCCTATGACTACTCTGTATTTGAAGGGATTGTTCTGGTCAATCCCGCGGATGAACGACACCCTAAGCCTGTCGATTTCGTCTTGAGCACCGAGTTCCAGACGCCACCCTCTGAATATCTGCCTACCCGCCTCCGGGTCTCTGAAGATAGGGGCCAAGACAGGAGGCATCGAGTGATCTAGCGTCGTGAAGTACGCCGTACCTGACCAACCCGCGCGCTCCCAGAGGCGCTCACGGATCAGAGATATGGACTCAATTTCAGTGTGTTTGACAGTCTGAGTATCGAGGATGTCCGCAGGCGGTTGCCCTTGCCCCGCTTTGAATTCTCTAGTCCGGGATTCTTTAGCCTCCGCCAACGCAGTTCGTCTATCAGCTGCGTCCCACGCCTGAAACCGACGGAGAGGATAGTGCCGCTCATCGCCCTCTTTCCATTTGCTTATCTTTGTCTTGGGATAACTTCCGAGCACGTTGCCCTGCACTACAAAACCGCAAGTGAAGTTGACGGCGCGCTCAAGGCTGCCCTCATCGCGCAGTAGCTTGATGAGTGTGTGTTCTGGGTTCTTCAGGACGAACACTCTGGCCAGAACAGAGACCAACATTTCACGTAGCTGGTTACGGGCCTCTCTTTGAGCCTCAACCGACATATCATGAGGGCTGAAGTCGCTGCATCGAATCTCAAGATGAGGCCGACCGTCACGATCCCCCAGGTCGAAGCTAAACAGCGTCTCAGCGATTTCAGACTTTCGAACGCTTCCTGTAAGGATGGGTTCGCGCGGGAAGACCCCATCTCGAAAGCCTGTGGCCATTAGGCTCTCAAGGGCGGCTAGTGCTGACTCTGCTAGTCCAACGCATGGCGACACGTTTTCGCTCTCCAGCCGAATGCGGCATCCTATTAGATTCGACTCCAATGACACGTTGGCCTCATCGTAGAGGATAGGGCCGTCTGGCAAGTCGTCGGCAGCAGGCTGGTGCCGCCAGCGTCGGAAAAAGCTGCCTATATCATCTTCTTCGAGCTCGGGGATCTCGCTTAACTCCTGCCACAACTGCTCCTCGTCTCCTAGCGCGAAACGCAGGGCCACCTGCGATTGGATCAACCCCAATTCTCCGAGTACGTCGGGCAGGAACGACAATCGACTGAGAGACTGGATGTCCGACTTGAGTACTAGTATGCCTAGAATCGCATCGAAATTGGCTTGGCTGTCGTGATCGGGCGCTAGGTCGGATCCGCTGTCGACGAACGCCCGACGGGCATGAGAATCGATCTCGTGCCACGCAAGCGCGTGGGGTAGTCGCCCCAACTGCATCTCCAGCCACTTCATCCGCGTGGTGCACCTCACCTGAGGCTGGGTTACCCTGGAGTGAGCCCAGAAGTCGCTCATCGCGATGGATGCGCCATTCAGTAGAGTACCGCGAGCAGCCCACAAAAGACCGATCCGTTCGTAGGCGTTGCTGCACAGATAAAGGGCCCGGACAAGATCGTGTTCAGTTTCGTTCTTGAACAAGGACCTAAGCGCCAAGCCGAGAGTCACTATCGCATCGTAAGGGCGACCTGCATGAAGCTGCTGAGCACCGACTCTGAGTCGGATACGGGCCGAAGCTACTTCACCCTTTCGCCTTGCCCAGACTTCCAACACTGTGTCGCAGAGCTCCTGGTAGCTCTGTCTGTCACCTAATAAGGTACCTAGCTCGACGATGATCTCGACTTGCGACTCAAGTGGATAGCCAATCAACCCCTCGGAATCGAGTACAACCTGTCGGAGCTCACAGAGCACATCATCCACATCGGGCATCAGGGTTAGGAGCTTTATCGAAAGTCGCAGTGACCTAGCCTGAAGGGCAGTACTAGGACGATTCTCTTCTTGCCCCAGCCGTTCCAGTTCAGAGGCTAGGACGCTAGTCCGCTCGTTGAAGTCGGTCAATGCCATGGCGTCGTGCTCGGCCGCTTCAGGAAGGAGGTGCCAGAGGTTGCTCAGAAGCTCAAGGTCGTGGACATTTTCAGTTCCAATTGCGTAGCTTTCAACCGTCATATAAAGCTTCGCGAATGATGAGTAATCCTCAAACCACCAGAATACGGTCCAAGCCCACTGGTATGCGCTTACTAGTTGCTGGTGACGTGTGCCATGACTCTCTGAAACTCGTTGGGCTCGCTGAAATCGCCCGTCGACAGTCGTACGCGGGTGACCAAGGCCGCGAGAGAGTACAGCGGCGTCAATACAGTCGTTAGCGAACGCCAGTTCCAGGCGATTGTGACTTGATGCAATCTTGATACGAGCTTCAATTTCCTTGAGATCTCTTTCCTTCTGGACGTCGAGAGGGCCTTTTTCAACTTCGGTTCGCGTTGAGATTTCCAGCCCCAACTCACTGATCGCTAGTGATTGGAGACCTTCAGTAAAGATGCGGTCGAGAGTCCAGGTTAGGTCGAGGATTCGCACATCGAGGGTCTTGTGTTTCTTCCTGAGATTGTCCTCGACTTCGCCCCGCCTCCGGTCGGGAACATATTGATTGGTGACGAAAAAGCCCTTCGAATAGCCTCGATCTGTGGAAGCTATCTTTGCGATGTCGGATCGGACTTTCGAGCGCCAATCTTTCTTTGCGCTGAAGGCGAACGCCCAGCGCTCCGAACTGGCTTCTCTTGCGATCCCCTCGTACCAAGTGAGGGCCAAGAAGTCAGAGACTGGATAGGTTTCGGAATCAACTTTGCTGTCACCACCTCCTGTCGGACCAGTCTGAGGGCGGAGGTTGGGACAGATCGTCCGCTCTGCTAGCTTTTGGGCAAAGGAAGCGAACTCCACCTCCTGGTTTCGACTGGTCAGGGTGGTCAAGTAGTATTCCAACTGAGACCGATCCAAGATCGGCTGCTGCTTCTCTACGGAGTCCGAGAACACCTCAGGACGACGTTTACTCATGAACTCTCTCGGAGAAAAGCCGGATTTCATGACCCGAAGTCCAAAACGAAGATATCTGTCATAGCCCCCCGAGCTTCAGTCCACCCTTCCTCGCGCCTCTCGCCACTCTCAACCACTTCGCGCCCTAAGCAGTCGAGCTCCGGTAGCCGGATCGTGCCCCGCCGCCGGGGTTTCGCGGTCGACGCGCATACGTTCTAGCGATACATTGTGCTATGCAGTTTAGGATCAGCCGGCCGGAGCAAGGACAGCGGGTGCCTAATCGCGACTCCCATTTATCGAGTGTGGAGTACTCGCTCGTCAGGCTGGCCCTCGCGCTTGGCGCAACTGAACACGGTGGTCCGCTGTCGCTCAGCGAGGAGCGTCTCGCGGAAGAGGTGGTAGGGTGGCCCGCTCCTCAGCCTCGTGATGTGCAGGAAGCCACCGAGGCGATACGCGCAGGTGGTGATCCGCTCGGGGAACGGCTGATCGCCGCACGTCCGCAGGCCAAGCGGCGGCGCCTCGGCCAAGTCTTCACGCCGAACTCGATCATCGGCCCGATGGTGGATTGGACGTTAGACCGGTCGCCAACACGCGTTGTCGACGCGGGATGCGGAAGCGGGCGGTTCGCTCTTGAGATCGCACGCCGGAGCAGTGCAGAGATCATCGCAGTCGATGCCGACCCACTGGCGACACTGCTGACGCGCGCTGGCCTGGCCTCGCTTGGGCGGGAGCGGGGAGTCCGGGTGCTCAACGCCGATTACACACAGGCGCCAATTTCCAGCCACGACGGACGTACGGCCTTCATCGGCAATCCCCCTTATGTGCGGCATCACGACCTCACCGCCGAAGCGAAGACATGGGGACGCCTCACGGCGCAGGGCTTAGGAATTCGGCTCTCGGGACTCGCGGGTTTGCACACGTACTTCTTCCTTGCGACCGCACTCCACGGACGGCCTGGCGATGTCGGCTGTCTCGTCACCAGTTCCGAGTGGCTCGACGTGAACTACGGTGACGTAGTCCGGAAGTTGCTGCTGGATAGCCTCGGGGGACGCTCGATTCACATTGTCGAGCCGGCGGCACTGCCGTTCGACGACACTGCGACCACAGCCGTCGTCACGTGCTTCGCGATGGGTTCGCAACCGAGGTCTGTGCGGATGCGCATGGTTGGAAAGGCTGCCGAACTGCCACCGCTCAACGCAGGACACGCCGTGGACCGCACAGATCTCGCACGAGCCACGCGCTGGACCCCGCTCGTACGGTCGTCCCCCACGATGCCGGAGGGCTACATCGAACTGGGGGAGATCTGCCGCGTCCACCGTGGTCAGGTGACCGGTGCCAACGCGACCTGGGTTGTCCCAGCTGGCCACCATCCGCGGGTGCCCGGGCGATATCTGCTGCCATCTGTTACGCGTGCGCGAGAGTTGATCGAGGCCGGTGAGCGGCTCGAATCGACCGACGCGCTGCGCCGTGTGATCGACCTTCCGGCCGATCTCGGCGAACTTGAAGCGAGCGAGCGGGACGGGGTTGAGGAGTTTCTGAAGTCCGCCCAGGCAAGCGGCGTCGCCGATGGTTACGTCGCGCGGAACCGGAGAGCTTGGTGGTCAGTCGGCCTGCGCGAGCCGGCACCACTTCTCGCGACCTATATGGCAAGACGCCCACCGGCCTTCGTCCGCAACATTGCGGATGCACGGAACATCAACATCGCGCACGGCATCTATCCTCGCGAGCCACTCCCCGACCACGCGCTCAATAGGCTTGCCGAGGCGTTGCGTAGCACGGTCGACCCAGGTTTGGGCCGGACATACGCCGGCGGCCTCGTCAAGTTCGAGCCGCGGGAGATGGAGCGTATCCCCGTCCCGTCGCCGGAAGTGCTACGGGAGAACTGATTGCCAGCGAAGCCACCCCAATGGGACGAAGTGCGGCTCGAGTCCGATCGACAGATCGCTATCGGGCATTTCCGCGATGAGCGCATGAGCGAGTCGCTGGGCGTCTACTTGAAGAACTTCGCTCATTACCGGGCTGCAATCGAACGGCTCCTCAACACGACCGACGACCTCGGCAGTCTTGCCGCACAGGCTTCCACGGTGCTGGCGGATGAAGACCTGCTCTACGCCTCGCGGTACCTCACGGGTCCGCCGGTGTCGGCGGACGATTTACGCGTCCTGGCGGATATGCGGCTTACCCCATCAAGCGTCAGATCTGACCCCGAGGGTGCCCGCAGGGTCGTGGAGACCATACTGCGTGGCCTGGACCGGGAGCGGTTCGCATGGCTACCGGAGGAGCGGGAGCCGACCGTCGAGGAACGGAGGGGTGCCATTGTCGCGACTGCGGCGCTAATCGCCTCGCAGCGAGCACGTACAAGCCGGGCCACCGATGCGCCGAAGCGACAAGAAGCACTCGTCAAGTCCCGGTTGTCCGAGGCGGGCTTCATCGAGGAACAGGCACAGCCTATACCAACTGTGTTCGCGGCACCCGATGTGGGCCGCTTCACCGGCGAGTGCATCGTTGGCGCATCACGAAAGGCTGACGTAGTTGTCCGCCTGTGGGACGGGCGCGTGATGCCGATCGAGTGCAAGGTCAGCAACTCGGAGGTCAACTCAATCAAGCGTCTCACGAATGACGCAGCCGTGAAGGCTCGAATCTGGATTGAAGATCTCGGCCGCAACAACGTCGTGCCGGTTGCCGTTCTGAGTGGCGTGTTCGGCTTGAGGCACTTGGGAGAGGCGCAGGACCGCGGGCTCACGCTGTTCTGGGCGCACTCGTTGGACGAACTCCTCTCCTTCGTCCGTGCGACGGGGGAGTAACGGCAACGATGCACGCGGACCATGTGAAGTCACCCGCTGTTGCGAGCATTGACAGCAGTCCGCTGAACTCCAACTCGAAGCTCCGGGGGCACCGCTGCCGCCACACGGAAGGCCTACGGGGCGCTACCTTTGCGGAACCTTGAGTCCCGCCCGCCTTCAGATCCACTCCAAGCGCTTGCGGCTGACCGCCCATCTGCTACGAAGCCCTGAGAATCTGGTCATTCAGCGTCGGGTCGGCTACAGGCCGCCGCAAACAGGCCTTCCCCATCTCCGCCCGCATGCGCTGCCGCGCCTAGTCGATCCGTACCACCCTACTCAGTCCGCCAGCGGTGGTCCTAATGTCGTGGAGGAAGAAGGCGCAATCGGTCTCGTCGACGCGCCGCTTTCCGCCGCCGAATATCAGCGCGCAGAACTTGAATCTGACGTGTGTGGTTGTTGATGGGAAACGTCACTGCTGCTGTTTGGGACGATGAATGGCAAAGATAAGCCTCGTTCCGCTGGTGATCTTTTTCAAGATCGCGCGCCCGGCTGCGGGGACCTTGAGAGTTATGGTGTCGTTGGTTAGGGAGACAGTGTTGCTGGCTACCGGGATATCTACCCTGCCCTCCGCGGTTTGAATGCTGACGGAGCATTCGTGTCCTCTGCCTCCGATGCCAAAGTAATCGTCTAGTGATAGAGTTCCGCTGGCACTAAATGATAGAAGTTCTCCGTCATTGAGCGTTCCGATTCTATCGATGGTGGCATGGGTTCCCTCTATCTCGAAGCTGACTTCAAGCCAATCAGGCATGGTTGTTCTTCCAGATCGTTATTTCCCGCAAACCTTGTACCACCGCCAATCTTAATCCCGTGAGCGTCGGGATAGGCCAAGGATGTTCTGCCGGACGTGGCACCGCAGCGCCTGACTCCTCGAGCAATGGCGCGGGATTCGATTGCGAGTCTGTCCGCTCTGTGCAGTCAACTCAAGCGTTGGAATCGGCCGCAGTCCCGGAGGCATCAACTCCGCACCAGCTGCCAAGCGGATGTGCAGATAGACAAGCTTGAGCGCGATCAACTCGCACGCACTACACCGGTGCGATGTCTCCACGATTCACACATGGGGTCGAGTTCGGTTTCGATGAAGATTCGAGCCGTGAGGCCTTCGAATTCGCCTTCCGCCCGCGTGTCTGCGGAGAGGTCATGTTGACCGTTCTCGCGGGCGGTTGCCGAGGTGTAGACAACCGGCGCTTGTGGCGCCGGCCCGGCGAGTGTTAAAAAGGGCCGCGGCGAACCACACACCGGGGCACGCGTATGCAAATCAGCGACATCCTCGCTCGCGTCGAATACGGAAGTCTCGCCTTGCCAACGTTCCAACGGGGCTATGTATGGAACCGGGAGCAAGTGCGTGGGCTTATGAACTCTTTGTACCGCCGGCACCCAATTGGGAGCCTGTTGGTCTGGATCACAAGAACAGACGGCGTTGAGGTCCGAGGAGATGCGGCTTCCGGTAACGGCACGATTCAGTTGCTGCTGGACGGTCAACAGCGGGTGACGACGCTGTACGGGATCATTCACGGCAAGCCGCCCGCATTCTTCGACGGCAATGCGAAGACTTTCACCGGGCTGCGTTTTAACCTACTAGAAGAGACTTTCGAGTTCTATCAGCCGAGCAAGATGCTGGACGATCCCATGTGGATCGACGTCACGGAATTGATACAGCGGGGCATTGGGCCATACGTGAAAAAGCTCAGCGGAATGCCCGATCTATCGATCTCGTTCGACGAAGCCGTCAATCGACTCAACGCGATAGCCACAGTCGGTCGTATTGACCTGCATTTCGACGAGGTCACCGGCGAGGACAAATCCATCGATGTCGTCGTCGATATCTTCAACCGCGTGAACAGCGGTGGCACAAAGCTCTCAAAAGGAGACCTAGCGCTGGCGAAGATCTGCGCCGGCTGGCCCGAGGCGCGTGACGAGATGAAGGGGCGCTTGGGCAAGTGGGAGGGTGCCGGCTTCAACTTCAAGCTTGACTGGCTTCTGCGTTGCATCAACACCATCCTCACCGGCGAGGCTTTGTTCGCGGCGCTGGAGAAGGTAAACGTTGCCCAGTTCAAAGGTGGGCTGGACCGTGCCGAGAAGGCGATCGATAGCCTTCTCAATCTGATCTCATCGCGTCTTGGGCTGGACCACGATCGAGTTCTTGGCAGCCGCTACTCCTTCCCCGTGCTCGCGCGATTTCTGGACGAAAATGGCGGTGATTTCGGGAGCGACGGTGACCAGGGCAAGCTACTCTACTGGTATATCAACACGATGCTTCGGGGGCGTTACTCCGGCTCGACCGAATCCACGTTGAACCAGGACCTTGGGCTGATCGAGAACCGGGAAGACGGACTCGACCGGCTCATCGACCAGTTGCGACAGCAGCGCGGCGATCTAGCCGTCAAACCCGAAGACTTCCTGGGCTGGAGTCGCAGCGCCCGGTTTTACCCGCTGCTCTACATGCTCTCGCGGGTTCAGGGAGCGCGTGATTGGGGTACCGGCATAGAACTCTCTAAGCAAATGCTGGGAGCAATGGGCCAGCTCCACCTCCACCACATCTTTCCGAAGTCGTTGCTCTATAAGGCAGGCCACTCACGCCCCGACGTGAATTCGCTTGCCAATCTGACATTTCTGACTGGTATCACGAACCAAAAGGTGAGCAACCGCGACCCGGCGGAGTACATGCCCGAGTATTTGGCCAAACATGCCGGCGCGGTTGAATCTCATTGGATGCCGGTCGATCCGGAGCTGTGGTCGATCGATCGATACCATGACTTCCTCGCGGCCAGGCGAGAGCTGCTGGCTGCCGCCGCCAACCGGATGCTCGACCGGTTCCTCGGCGGTTCCATAGATACTTCTATAGAGATAGTGGACATAGTCGACCGCGACGCAGCTAAAGTGCCTGGCGGAGTCGCCAGCGAAGACGAAGAGAAGCTCCTCCAGAAGAGCAACGCGTGGGTGATACGGTGCAGGCTGCCCGCCGGCGAAATGAACTATGAACTTAGTGATGCAGAGTCTGGGGAGGCTCTGGCGGTCATAGACCTTGCGTGGCCCGACGGCTTGCAGAGCGGGCTGAGCGACGCCGTAGCCTTGCTTATCGACGAGGACGCCGAGATCGAGCGCATCGTAAACGGAGCAGGTTACCGGTCATTCACGAGCCTCGGCGCCTTCCAGCACTACGTGGCGCTCGAAGTCCTGCCGGGAGAAGTCGCCGCATAGCGGACCGCGCGCGCACTTCAGGAATTGGCGGATCGAGCCCAGGGCGATCCGCGCGGTGCAATGTCCGCTGACAAGTCTTGCCAATGGAAGTGCCAGCGACGACGTTACAACTCCGAAGATCGGGATAGATTCGGTAGGCCGAATGCCTGCCCGAGTCGGCGGAATGGATTGCCCGGCGGCCTGCCGAAGGAAGCGATCTTTGAGCACAACGTCTGTTCATTGCGACAGGATTTCAAGCAGTGCCTGATCGAGCAGCCTTTTGGCAGCGGCCCCGTCGCCTACGGAGTCGAGGGCCTCGTATCGCGCTTCGCGGAGGATTTCAGCGGCCATGCGCTCGCCGTATTGCACGATGCTCTTTTCAATTCGCTCGATGGCATCCCGTTCGCGGCGAGAGTACGCGGTCTCGCGGTCTTGCGGGAAGCTTCGGTCATAGAAGTAAGCATGCACTGGATCGCCGTTCTCCCATTCCGAATCGAATAGTCCGAGAAGTGAGCGGAGGGCGGTGCGGTAATCGTGTAGTCGTTCCGCGTACTCGGTAAAGAGAATCTCCTGGCCTCGGAAATGGGAGTCCCTGATACGTTCCACCGCGGCGGCCAGTCCCTCGATCGGAACGATGGCATCCTCGGCGAAGTGCCTCCAGCGGATACGGGCTTCTTCCTCCGTCGAAAACCTGCGATCCAGGGCAGAGGACCGGAGTTCGGCGAATAGTTTTATTCGGGCCGTCTGCAGGCGGCGAGCCGTCTGGTTGTCGTGGACAAACCACATATCGGGATCGGCCGCGGAATTGATCGGCCCGATCCGGCAGCCTGAGAGAACGGCGTTGGGTCCCCGGCTCTTTACCCAGTTGTTCCAGGAGGGAACGACGAAGCCGTTTTCGGTCGAGGCTTCAAGGCGAGCGCCGATGGCGCCTGCGCGCCACTCCTGGTACGGTGCGAGGTTGACATAATCCCGACCTTTGATGACGCGGCGTCTGCCGCGATAGGAGCGGACGCGGTCGGTTGCGGCCTGGCGTGCGTCAAGCCAGGCAGCGTCGTCGATCGGTCGGAGTTTTCCCTCGGCGTCGGCTCGAACGAACTCCTCGAAGGCGAGTGGGTGAGAGTCGCCCGATCCCCGCGGAGTCCAGCCGCGGTCGTTTACGATGACGTTGAACTCGGCGAGTTCGAGGACGGTGGCGTCGATCCAGCGGCCTTCGAGGAGTGGCGCGTCGCGGAAGAAGGGGATCGGCACGGCGGCGAGAGAGACGACTTTGCCGGCAGCGAGTTCTTTGGAACGGACGCGGCGCTTGAGTTCGTCCTCAAGCTTGCGGGAGGCCCTTGCCCGCGACGCGTCGAAATCCTCGTCTCCGACCTTGTCCGGCTGGTTTACCTCGTAGGGCCAATGGACGATGGTACCGGGATCGCCGAGGGAGGCCCAGGATTGGACTTGGTTGGCGAGCGCGGCGTCGACCGCGGCGGCGGTCTGGGGATCGAGCGGAAATGGGAAATCGCAGGAGGCGGCGGACAGCTGAAGGTGGAGGAGGATGCGGCGATAGTCGCTGTAGAGCCAGGCGATGGTGGGCTGAGCCACGCGGAGTCCCATCTCGATGCGGTCGTTCAGCTTCAAATACAGGTGCCAGAGGAAGAGGACGTCGCGCACGGCCTCGCGGACGCGTTCTTCGATCTCGTCCGATGGCATACCTTTCATGGACTTTTCGACCGCGCGTCGCGCCTGCCTGGTCATTCGATTGAGCGGCGGATCGGTCCGCCCGAGGCTCGCCAAGTACTCGGTCATTGAACGAAACCGAGCCATCTCGCGCAACTGGCGGAGGACGATGTCGGTGGGAGAGAGATGGTCGTCGAGGTCTTTTAAGTGTCTGTTTAGTGGACTCAATTGAGGGAAGGCTCCTTTGGGGGGACGATCTCCGGCAGATCGACATCGAATGGCGATGACGGTTCGGGCGAGCGGTCCTTAAGGGCGGCTTCGAGGTCGGCGATGCGGCGCTCGAGTTCGCCGGTTTCGAGCAGCCTGGCGGCGACCCCGGCGGCCCTGAGAATGGCGTTGGCGCGGGCGATGGTGGACTCCATGCTGAGGAGCTCGAAGGTGATGGCCTCGACGACGCGCCGGATGTCGTCGGCGGAGCGGAGGCCGTCGGCGAGGTCGTAGGCGCCCTCGATGGTCTTCTCGCGGCGGCGCCGGTTGCCGCCGCGGCGCCTGGCCTCGGCGGCCGCCTGCCTGTGATCGGGATGGTGAAAGTAGCAGAACTGCGCGTCGCGCATGGGGTTGGCGCGGCAGGGCGAGCGGTCGGGCATGACAAAGGCGCAGGAGCGTCTGCGGGTACGGCCTAGCATGGTTGTTCTCCATTCGAATTGGATTGGCGAGTCGCCGTGGCGCCGGTAAACGCCTCCCAGCGCTTGACGGCCACGTCGATATAGGCGGGTTCCTGCTCGACCGCGTAGCAGACGCGGCCGGTGCGCTCGGCGGCGATGATCTGGGTGCCCGAGCCCGAGAACGGCTCATAGACGATCTCGCCCGGCTCGGTGTGGTACTCGATGGGGCGTATGAACAGCTCGACCGGTTTCTGCGTGGGGTGTACGCCCATCTGCTCGAAGCGCTGGTCGACGTTCCAGACGGTCGAGACATCGCTGGGCGGTTTGCGCTTGGGCATCTTGCTCTGTACCCAGCCGACGAAACAGGGCTCGTGCTGCCAGAGGAAGAAGGAGTGAGTCAGCACGGCGCGGGCCTTGACCCAGATGACCTGCTGGTGGACCAACAATCCCGCTTTCGTCCAGGCCTCTTCTACCAGCGCCTGCCTGCGGTGAGCGTGCCACTGGTAGACAGGCGAGTGCGACACGAGATGCGCCAAACCCGCTGACAGGAACTTGAAGAAGAAGTCCACCGAGGACTCCGGGTCGTGGTACTGGTCCCAGTTTTTGTTGCGGTTGGGATCGCCGCGATTGGATTTACTCGCTGGGTGGTTGCCGCCCGAATAGTCCACGAGGTACGGCGGATCGGTGGCCATCAAGGAGGCCCGCTTTTCCCCAAACAGGCGCCCCACGGCGGCGGTGTCGGTCGAATCGCCACATAGCAGCCTGTGATCGCCCAGGCGCCACAGGTCGCCGGGTTGGGCGAGGGGGTTGGCCTGTGCGGCATTGAGGGCGGCGTCGGGATCGAAGTGCTCGATACGTTCGCGCTTGTCGCGGGCGTCCAGTGACTTTAGGAGCTTGGAAACCTCATCGTCGTCGAAGCCCGACAGCGAGAGATCCACTTCGGGACTGGCATCCAGCTCAGATAGGAGGCGTGCCAGCAGTTCCTCGTCCCAGGAGCCCGAGATGCGGTTGAGGGCGAGGTTGAGAAGCCGGGCCTGGTCGCCAGACAGATCCAGAAGGATCACGGGCACGGAGGCTAGACCGAGGCGACGAGCGGCGAGGAGTCTCTGATGGCCGCCGATGACGACCTTGTCCTCGCGCCTCGCGATGACCGGATCGACGAAGCCGAACTGGCGGATGGAGCGCGTGAGCGAGTCCAGCTCGGCGTCGGAGATGCGTCTGGGGTTGGCGGGATCGGGACGCAGGTCGTCGATCGGGACGTGGACGACGGAGAGATTTTGGTCGGTTTGT
Source organism: Chloroflexota bacterium (assembly GCA_965263025.1). Classification (GTDB taxonomy): domain Bacteria; phylum Chloroflexota; class UBA11872; order UBA11872; family VXNJ01; genus JAPOVO01. The sequence continues at coordinate 3,706,619 of OZ253578.1, forward strand.
TGCATTTCAGGAAGTCTCCTTGCGGAGGGTGAAGAAACAGAGCGGTGCGTGTCTCGGCAGTCGTCTTCCGCTGGGAGGCATCCGAGCAGTCGTGTCTCTCGGTGTGCCTGTCAGTTTGAGGTTTCCATGGGATGTGATGACCTGCAAGAGGTTCGGCCCTGGCGGTGTATTATTTGCGAGAGCGTTATTAGATTGCACAGGAGCATTGCCGATGAGGAGCACGATTGCGAATGAGCAATTATACACAATACGGTCGATTTAGTGACTGGCGTAAAGAAAAAGGGACGCTTCGATGCGGACGGGTTCTATGCGGCGCTCGACGCGGAACGCAGGAGCCGACGGTATACGTGGAAGCGCATGGCTGACGAATCGGGGGTGAGCGCCTCGACCCTGACACGGATGGCGCAGGGACGTCGCCCGGACGTCGACAGTCTCGCCGCGCTGGTGTCGTGGTCCGGATTGAGCGCGGACGCGTTCGTCCGCGACGATGAAGCGAAGTCCGAGGCTGAGCCGCTGGCGATGATCTCGACGTATCTCAGGGGTGATCGAAACCTCTCGGCCGAGGCGGCAGAGGCGCTTGATCAGCTGGTGAAGGCGACCTACGAACGGATGCGGAAGAGAGACTAGAGCGTAGTGCGCAGGGGATTCAAGGCGGCGGCGGAACGTATAGCCCGAGCGGCGCGGTATGGGATGTCACTTGCCCCTACCGCTCCCCTCGATGCGTTGCGGTTTGCTGACCATCTTGGAGTCCCTGTTTTACCGATGTCGGGCTTGGGTGCGGAGGAGCCAGGCGCCGTGCGATTCTTCCAGACTCGGGGGAATCGATATTTCTCGGCAGTCACGGTGTTCAGAGAGTCTCTGCGAACGATCGTTGTCAATGACTCCCACTCTCTGGTGCGCCAAGCGAGCAACATAGTGCATGAGCTGGCTCACGGGCTGCTGTTGCATCCGCGGACCGTTGCGATAGACGAGCGAGGGTGTCGTGAGTGGGATCGTGAGATCGAGGCAGAGGCGAACTGGCTGAGCGGGGCGTTATTGGTTCCGGAAGGGGCCGCGCTCTTGATCGTGGAACGGGATTGGTCGGCGGAACTAGCCGCGGCCAAGTATGGCGTCTCCCGAGAGATGCTTCGGTTCCGCAGCGACGTGACGGCCGCTCGGCGGCGGGTGCGGAGGATACGCGCAAAGCGTGCAACTCAAGTGGTCCTCAATGAGCGCTGAAAATAACTCCGGGGTACAGAAGGGAGAAGGGTAGAGAGCAGGCCAAACCTGTGGGATTGATGAATCGACAGTGGGGCGTATATAGCGTTCCGGCTTACGAAAAGCCGGGTGCGGGGACCAGCTACCACTACCAAACACCACCTTTGCTGGCAAAAAAGCTTTGGTGGTCGATGGTGGTCAGGCGTTGAGGAGAAGCGAGACGGGTCGAACGCCGTTCGGCCATCGGGGAAGGCGCGCGAGCGGCGTTAGATCCGAGCGGTAAGTCTCCAGTTCACGAGCGATGCGGACCCACGAAAAGGCGCCCAGTGGCGCGCGTGTTGGCCGAACCGGCGACAAAGCGACCCATGTTCGCCTAACGTCTGTATCTCGCCGTGTGGCGCGCCCTGTGGCGCGACAGTGGCGAGGTGGGCGGCAACTAGGGCGTCGCCGGCGCGGCAGAACTCGAAGCCAAGCAGCGGCGCTCTCCTTATAGACGCTCTCCTTATATAGGAAGTAAGAGTTAAGACAAGACGCCCATCCCGAGATTCGTGGACGGACGCGTAGGGCGAGGCTTCTGAAGGGCGACTTGCTCGCCCAGCCCGCTGAACGGGCGATTGCAGAAGAAGAGCCGGGGCGGTTGATCGGAGCCTCACCCGGGCCTTCGGGGCGTCTTCTCCGCAGCGATCAGGCTGGGGGAACTGGAACTGAGAGAGACCGGTCTCCGCTGTGGGAACTGGAGACGGGCGGAGGAGAGCGGGATCTAGCTCAGGCGGCGATAACGCGGCTGAGATTGTAGCTGTGACTCGCAGCGATGCCCGTGCGAGCCTCACCTACTCGCGGGAAGCGGTAGTCGATAACGACGCGGACCTGCTTGCGGCCGTGGTCGGGGAGGGTGGTGTGGACGGTAATCCGGCGCACGAGCAGCTGAACGATCTCCTGCCGCTCCGCATCTGAGACCTCCTCCGCAAGGCGCTCACGGATCTCCGCGAGCGTATCCGCCGAGACGGCATCGTCAAGCGGGTCATCAGCAGGTTCTAGACCGGCCAGCCGGTCATCGAGAGTCTTGAGCTCCCGCTCCACGTCTGCGGCGATGGCGTCGAACTCGTCGTCGGAGAGCTTGGCGCGGGTGTAGAGGTCGATGGCGCGCTTGCGGCGGTGTTGGGCTGCGGAGCGGGCTGCGATAAGAGTGCTGCGTTCAGCCTCGGCCGCGGCGCGCGTCCGCGCGTCGTCGGACTCTGCGAGGAGCTCATCGACGAGGACTTGGGGATCGAGGAGGAAGCGGGATACATCCGACCAGACTGCCGCCTCCAACTTCTCGCCCTTGATGGAGGCGCCTATGCACTTTCCCGCGAACTGGCCGCGGTGGGCCATGGAACCGTTGCAGCGGTAGCGAGGCCCCCTGGTCCAGGTACCGCAGAAGGAGAGGCCGCATACGGCGCAGCGGATGAGGGAGCGAAGCAGGTAGGCATGGCGAGAGTTGCGGGGCAAGGCGCGGTTGCGCTTGAGAGTAGCGATGGCGGCGTTCCAGACGTCATCGGAAACCAGAGGGGGAACCGAAGAAGAGATGACAGAGCGACCATTCGGTCTGGAAGACCTACGTCCGTACTGGAGGACGCCCCTGTAGACGGGATTGACGACGAGGTTGCGGATATGCCCGGAGCGCCAGAGGCCCTGGGTGCGACGACCTCGAACACCGCGACCATCGCGGCGATAGGAGGTAGGGATGCCGAGCGAGTTGAACTCGGAAGCGATATGCGGACAAGTCCAGCCGTCCGAGGCCAGGTGGTGATAGATGCGCCTGACAACGTCAGCGGCGGAGAGGTGTTCCCACATGGGAGAGTCGTCCGGGACGAGGCGGCGGAAACCACGATCTCCTGAAACACAGTAGCCGAGGGGGACGATGCCACCGGTATAGCGGCCTTCGCGTGCTGCGCGGTTCATGCCCTCGGCGGAACGTTCGAGGAACTTGCGTCGCTCGTTGGCGGCGATGACGGCGTGGATATCGAAGTAGAAGGGATCGTCGATGTTCTCGTCGGTAGCGCGGAGGGAGATGCCGATGGACTCAAACACCCTCCAGATGCGTAGGAGTTCGAAGGCGTCACGCCCCAGGCGGTCGGCACGGACTACCCAGATCTGGGAGAAACGACCGGCGCGAGCATCACGGACAAGCGCGCCGCCACCCGGCCGGTCTCCGAGCGGGATGGTGCCGGAGACGCCATCATCCTCGTAATGCCTGAAGACGAAAACACCCGGCTCGGAACCCAGACGGCGGGACAGGGCGGCGCGCTGGTTGAGGACGGTATGGCGGTCACGCTGCTCGTCGGAGGAGACGCGGGCATAAGTGGCGATGGAGAGAATGGGGTTGGGCAAGACGACCTCCAGCGGGATGGGAAGCGGAGCCGGATGTATGAACGCTCTGGAGGCGCGGAGAGGTCAAGGCGGATCGGCATCCCGAAGGAGGGAGTCAACGGAAAGACACCGATCCGCCCAAAAGGCGGGGCGGCAGGCAAGCACACTTGGAGAGGGAATGCGCTGACGCCCCGCCGGAACAGATTCTAGACCCGTGAGGCCAAGGACTTACTCGGCGAGTCGGACTAGCTAACTCCGATAACGCTGGCGACGCCCTGCCAGGCGGTATCGCGCTGCCCTTCGAGTCTGCGGAGATAGGTGGTGGTGACGGCGAGCGAGCTGTGGTCGAGGAACTGGCTCACGGACTCGACCGACTCGCCGACGTCGCGGCGGAGCTTGGCAGCCGTATGGCGGAGGACGTGAACGCCCGAGGGCGGCAGGCCGGCCAAGCAGAGATAGCCCCGGAAGCGGTTGTAGAAGGTAGCGCTGGAGACGCCCTGGGGACCTGCGCCCGCCTGCCAGAGCGACTCGGAAGGATGCATTTGGGAGAGATCCTTGCCGACATCGGCGAGTGACCGAACGATGGCAGCGAGGGCTGGAAGAGGGAGTTCCCGGCGGCCGCGCACACCGCCCTTGCCGAGATATCTATAAAACACAGCGGTCTCGTCATAGGAGACATCGCCGGCTGTGAGGTTGATGACCTCCGATCGGCGTCTGCCGGTGAGGACGAGAGTGAGGACGATGGCGAGGTCGCGTCTGCCCTTGAGGGTATCGGGGATGACCTGGAGGAGCTGCTGCATCTGGGGAGCGGAGAGGCCGCTTGGTGCGCTGGGACGAGGCTTGGGGCGTTCCACAGGATCACAGGGGTTAGCCTTCACAACATCCATGCGAATGAGGAACTTGAAGAAGGACGAGATGCAGGAGAGGCGAGCGCCGACGGTAACGGGAGAGGGTTCACGGCCCTCGAGGCCGATGCCATGAGCGAAGGAGAAGACGTCCTGAGGGGAGACTTGATCGGGAGCCTTTTGCAGGCTGCCGAAGAAATGGCGGAGAGTGCGGTAGTAGGAGTCCGGTGTGCGGAGGGAGCCAGAGCGGCGCTGCTTCTCGGCTAGGAAGGCATATAGCGAGCCTTCCCAGCCCGTGTTGGCACCAGAGAAGACGGTCGGCAGGGTGGTTTGAGCGGTGGACATGGTGGAGTCCTTGAAGCGGAACAATGTCCGCATGACCTTTGCTCTGGTTTGCAGATATAGCAAGCACTATGTGTGAATAGGGGAGCCTGACACCGCCAGACACCCCAAGAGTTGACCACGGTCTAGCGCACTCCCGAACCTGTCCACTCGGAGAATCAGCCGGTGTTTACGACCAGCGTGGTACTGCTTGGCTGTATCAGGTGGGAGCCAACACGGCCTACATCGAGTTCGACTCGCGGTGGGAGAACGGCTTTCTGCGGATCTTCAACGGAAGCCCGACTGACGAGTTGTTGAATCGGGCGGTCGTATACGCCGTACAGTAGGCGCAGGTGCCGACCCCGCAGCACGGGCAGACCTACAAACCCCTCGGGGGAGACAGCGCACCAGCAAATGGGCGTACCCCACCGACATCCAATCTGCTGATGTAAACGGCGTGGCCTCTGAGTGGGTCGTCTCCGCTCAACGAAGGCCGGGGCCTAAACCCCGGCGACACCCACTGAGTGTTCGGGGTGAAGGCGCGCGCTACGAGCTGCGCTCAACGAAGGCCGGGGCCTAAACCCCGGCGACACGGCCCCTCGCAGTCGGAAACCGAGATAGCCCAAACCCGCTCAACGAAGGCCGGGGCCTAAACCCCGGCGACACACCTTGTCGGCGATGAAATTGCTCGCCATCTGCATCGCTCAACGAAGGCCGGGGCCTAAACCCCGGCGACACGCGCCCAAACCGCCCGTCGGCGTATTCCTGGACCCGCCCGCTCAACGAAGGCCGGGGCCTAAACCCCGGCGACACGACTCGGAAAACCCTGAAGCGTCATGTCGCAATAGCAGCGCTCAACGAAGGCCGGGGCCTAAACCCCGGCGACACGGTGCTAACTGGGCCTGGCGCAGTGACTTTTTTCTGACGCTCAACGAAGGCCGGGGCCTAAACCCCGGCGACACGCCGGGATATGAGGCCGGTCCAAAGTAGCAAACCCCGTCCCGCTCAACGAAGGCCGGGGCCTAAACCCCGGCGACACACCGCAACGGGCCGATACGTAAGCTCGCCTTTGGCACGCTCAACGAAGGCCGGGGCCTAAACCCCGGCGACACCACCAAGACGTCGGAGACGGCGACCATGTTTTCAAGCGCTCAACGAAGGCCGGGGCCTAAACCCCGGCGACACCCAGTTTTCTATGTAGTCGGTTCGTATCGCCAGCTCAAACCGCTCAACGAAGGCCGGGGCCTAAACCCCGGCGACACGGCCAAACAAATCGAGCAGTGGGAGCAGGGCCTTCTGCGCTCAACGAAGGCCGGGGCCTAAACCCCGGCGACACCGGGCCTGACTATGTTGCTGCCGCCGACGGTCGTGTACGCTCAACGAAGGCCGGGGCCTAAACCCCGGCGACACGGTGACGGCCCCCATGATCTCGGCGAACTTCTCCTTCGCTCAACGAAGGCCGGGGCCTAAACCCCGGCGACACGGTCGGCGCCTTCCGCACAGTCAGCGTCAAAGTCGCCCGCTCAACGAAGGCCGGGGCCTAAACCCCGGCGACACGGCGTTCGACGGCGTAATGGGCCAGGGCTATTTCGTCGCTCAACGAAGGCCGGGGCCTAAACCCCGGCGACACCTGCGGGCTTCACCCCCCTGTGCTCGGCCTCGATCACGCTCAACGAAGGCCGGGGCCTAAACCCCGGCGACACTGCTAATCCTACCGATATGGCGCTTTTGGGAAAGATTGTCCAGCATTTTCGGCGCAAATGCCCATGAGAAACGCGTATTGAGGACCGCCCGAGGCCCCTAACGTCGCCTCGCCCGCGCTTATGCGCAGAATCACCGGAGGTTCGCGGACCGCATCAGAGTATCCAAGGCTGACCGAGTTTCCGTAGTTCTTGGCTTCGGCCAAGGCGGAACGTAGCGTTTTCAATTCTGCCTGGGAAGCGGTAGACGATCACCGAGTCGAGTTGCTGATCGATCACATCCTCAACCTCGCCCATCATGCTAGCCAGCCGAGTAGCGGAGAGCCGACACTCGAAGACCGAGAATTGCACCCGCTGGCCGTACTTCTCGCAGACTTCGGCCACACGCTTCAGGCGCACACCTCCGGCTCCATGCGTGTCAGCGATGTCATAGGTAACGAGGATGTCCATCGCTTCAAGGTAGCACGAACGGAGGATACGCCGGAAGGTCACCGCGCAAGTGGCGGGCGAGCAGCGTTGCCTGGACCGAGGGCAGCGCCCACCGCTCGACCGATCGACGCAGAAGTTGGTGGTGCATCTCCGTCTCCTTGTGCGTCTCCCAGGTCTCGATCAAGCGTGTTCTGCCGCCGTCGCTCAGGTAAACGCCACCGCCCGGCGTATGGTCAAAATCGCCTGGACCGATCTGCCGGCGGCGGACCAGCGACACGACAAATCGATCAGTCAGGGCACGGAACTCTTCGGCAAGGTCGAGCGCGAGTGACGGTCGTCCGGCGCGAGGGCGGTGGAAGAAGCCCATCTGGTAGTCGAGGCCGACGCTTTCCGCGGCGCCGATGCACTCCGTCACGAGCATGCCGTAACAAAACCCCAGGAGGGCGTTGACAGGGTCCCGGGGCGGCCGGCGCGTTCTCCCAGAGAACTCTAGCTCACGTGACGACACAGCCTGGCCGAGTGCGCGGAAGTAGATGCGAGCCGCATCTCCCTCGACACCTCGGACGTGATCGGCAGTGTCCGCCGCCGCCAATCGCGCAATGCGCTCCTTGATCTGCTCGGCTCGTGTGGCGAGTCGCTCCGCCTCGACCGGGTTCTTCTCGTCTCGCGACCACCGGCCGACGACTCTGCTGCTGTGACTGCCTTGGCTACGGCCAACGACCGCGTATCATCCATAACCGCGTCGAACTGCGCGGTACGCAGGTGCACATTTCCGCTGGTGGGGCCGTTGACGACGAACCGAATGGCTCCGCTCATCCGGAGCGCGGCTACGCGAACTCCACGTCGCACGCACGCATCTAGGGCCTGCGTAGTGATCTGCGCGCCCCCCATCACGACAAGCGCGTCGACCGCTTCAAGCGGAATCCGTTGACTGCCCTCCGGCGAGGACACCACCAAGGCCCCCCGGCGATGCCGCACGCGAGCGCGGTGATTCCGCACGTAGACGGTGCTCAGGTAGCGCATCGAAAGACAACGTTTTCCATGTACCGGTTCACCCTGCGGGGGGCGCTCGATAGTTCCGGCAGGCAATGGTGTAAGAGTTGGCACTCCTTGCATCGGGCATCGTTGGGCGCCTCGGGCAACTCGACCGTCAGCAGCTGAGTCCTGATTCGGTCGATGACGTCTCGCACCTCCCGGCGCAGCGCCTCCGTAAAGTCCACTTGCAGCCGTCGTCGCGGTCCGCCGTACCACACATGCCCATGAGGTATCGCCACCTCAAGCATTTCCTCGAGGCAGAGCGCCTGTGCGCACAGTTGAAGGTCCGCGGCCGCACCGTGCCGTACGCCGGCCTTGTACTCGACGGGACGAACCGCTCCGTCCTCCACTTCAACGGCGTCGGCGCGGCCAGACAATCCCAGTTCCTCCGACCAGAGCGGGATCGCCCGCAGCACGTGCCGTCCCCGCTCCTGGCGATGCCGCCCGCTATCCACCCGCCGGTGCGCCCGAGTGCCCCGGACGGTGTGGGCGTTGTCGCTCCAGACGCCGTCGCAGTGGATGAGGGCGCATTGTCGCGGGCAGTACGTGAAGTGCTCGATCGCGGAGATGCGTACGATGGGTTCGGGGGTCACAGCCGTGTGGCGCCGAATGCACGTGTCGAGTCCGCCGAGCTACGGCGCTGGAACTGGACGGTCCGCCACGCGGCGTGGACACCGAGCGGAGCCCAGGTGTCCTTCTGTCCAGAGTTCCAGGAATCCATGAGCGCGTCGATACCGTCGCTGTCGAGCGGCTGGCCCCACGCGGGCCAGTGAAAGCCGGGCGGCTCCTCGCTTCCCGAAACTTGCCGCCAACCCCTCTGCCGCGCGGCGATGTCGGCGCGACGATCCAGCCGCTTATCAACTCCTCGGCCTCGTACCGGCAGGAGGGCGAGGCCAAAGAAGGCAAGCACCTCGACGACGGGATCCACCCACCTGTCGGAAGCGTCCGACAATGAGCCAAGTCTCGTCTGATCGAACCCAAGTCCATTGTCCTTCACCCGATCAGCCCATCCCGCCAGCGATTCCGAGAGTCGCGCCGCCGAGCCGTCCACATGCTTGTGGACCTTCAGCAGCCGGTGATGCAGCCACTTGATGGGTCCGGGGCCGGCGGGGTCGAACAGCGCATGGGCAACCTCGCCATGCTCGTTAACGCAAAGATCGGTCATTGTTGAAGAGAGAGTCCAGGCGTGCTTGTGGCGCCGGGCGGCTTGGGCGCGCGCCGTGAACGCCTCGACCGGAACCTTTCGCTCCAGCGCGGCGGCGCCATGCCAATCCTTGGCAATCGGCAGGTCGGACAGGAAGGCCCTCTTCGGCCACGACTCGACGAGAGCGGCCACGGGATCGACAGCCTCGGCCGAGAGCACCGCCACAGGCGAGCCATCGGTCGTCCAGCGCAACCGGATGCGGTCATCCAGCACGGTGGCGCCCACTGCCGCGAGCCAAGCGTTGACCCACCAGCCGGGCAAGCCTGGGCAAGTCATCTCGGTCACCGCAGCACCTCCCGCGATACATCGGCGTCGTCGGACACCGCGTGGTCGGCCAGACGCACGATGGCTTCCAACAACGCCAGTCCCCACGGACCGAAGCGGTCGTTGAGCCGCCTGAAGCGGCGCGGCTGGCGCCAGTCGACGCGGGCCAAGTCCGCCCGCGCTTCGACCGACGCGCCCTGCACCACCGCGGACACCTTCGAGGCGGTGCCGTCGGGGACTGGCGGCACCAGTGGCCGACCCTTGCCGTGGTGGCTGATCACCAGGTGGAGGAGCAGGTCTCGGTGCTCCGGCTCGCCCCAGCAGGGGTTCCGCTCCAGCCAGGCGCGCGCCAACCGGGCCGACAGGTCCTCGTGGCGGCCGCCCCGGGGCCATCCGGCCGCGGCGCGGGTCGCCTCCCAGCGGTGTCGCGGCGTGTCGGACTTGGCCACCAGCGCGCCGCGCCGCTCCTCGGGGTCGAGCCACCGCTGGAAGCGGGCATCGGCCTTCCCGATGTCGTGCAGCGCGCCGGCCTGCTCTACAACGCCAGCCAGGTCGGGACGCAGACCGATGCGCCGCGCGATCTCCCGCGCCAGTGTTCCCACCGCCTCACCGTGCTCAGCCAGCCCGACCCTCGCCGGGCTGAGCGACAGCTCGTCGAAGTCAGCGCCAAAGTCGCTGCCGGGCCGTTGGGGCTCCGGCGTCTTGATCTTCAACCGGGGCGCTTCGAGCCGTGGCGCCTCGACAACTGGGTTCAGCGCCTCGACGAACTCGGTCCACTCCATCGTGTCCCACCCCGGCGGTGTCTCCGCCTCCTTGAGTTTGGTCAGGATCGCCCTCACCGCTTCGTCGCGCTCGGCTTGGTCGACCTCCTCATGCTCGTCATCTCCCAATGCGATCCCCAGCTGGGGCGCCGCGTCGACGCCGCACAGCCGCTCGATCGCCTTTCCATCGAGCGGCAATCCCTGCCCGGCCAGGGAGGCGTCCACGACGCGCTCGGAGGCGGCCGGGTTCCAGCCGAAGCGATCCAACAAGCCCCGGTCAGCCGGAAGGACGACCTGATCGCCGGGCCGCAGGTCCGCGGCCCGGGTCGCTTCTACGGTGACCCCATCAGGCGCCAGTCGGCGGAGGTCTTCGTCGTTCTCCAGCGCCTTCCGCATCTCGCCTATCGGAACATCCACCGCTTCGCTGTCGGCGGCGCGCGGCCACAGTCGATCGCCTTCCTCCGGCACGTGGACGCGCCAGATGAGTGAGACGCTGTACGCCGCGCCCCCGATGCCGCTGAAGTACGGCTCCACGGGGGCTTCCCCGTCAGGTGGATTGGTCGTCTTCGTCCACTCCCACAGGATCCCTGGCAGAACCTCCGGCACCCGTCCGGGATCGTCGCCCGGAATTCCCAAGACCTCAGCCACTCGCGCAGGCGGCAGGTCCACGACGCAACCCGTCCCTCCGGCACCCGCATGCTTCAGTCGCTGGATGACCCGCGCGGGTTCCTCGCCGTAGACGGGCCAGGTTTCGCCCGTGCCTCCGCGCTGCTTGGGAGGCGGCGCATGCAGGTACACGGCTCGCGCATGGTCATGATGTCCGAACCGATTCAATCGGCCGAGCCGTTGCGTAAGCGCCCGCACGCCGCACGCTTCCGTGACGAGGTATTCCGCGTCGATGTCGGCTCCGACCTCAAGCGTCTGCGTCGCGACCACCACGAGGTGTCGCTGGCGGGCACTCCGGGCAGGGCGAGTCGCGGCCATGCCGTCGTCGAGATCAAGGATGCGCGCCCGCATCCGCTCGGCCTCCCGTTCGCGGGTGAGCCCGGTCAGCAGCAACATCTCGGCCTCGGTATCGGTCGTCCGCCGCCGCAAGCGCTCGAACGTCTCCCGCGCCGTCTTGGGCGTATTGGCAAAGACCAGACATGCGGACGGCTGTGGGGCCTCCTTTAGAAGGCCGAGCGCCGCTTCCGGGAGAAGCTCGGCGGGGTCACCCTTTTCGAAGGCCCGCACCTCCAGCGGTTTCGCGGCGCGCAGCCGCCGCTGGATGATCGGGTTCGCCTCATCCTGCGCGTCGAGGTCGAACCGCTCGCCGGAGGCGTCGCCGGTCGCGGTCAGCGCCGTGATCCTCGCTGTCGACCGTGATTCCGGGAGGATGGCCTGCGCGCCGGGCGCGCACTTGGGGAGCGCAGCTATCAGCTGCTTCAGGTGTGGGGCCAGATGCGCCTCGTCCAGCAGGACCAGGCTATCGGTCCCCGCCATCGCGGCGTCAATGGAGCGCAGCGTCGATCCATAGCCGCGAAACAGGAGCCGGGAGCCGTACATCGGCAACGTGCACAGGATGACCGTCGGGCGTGATGGGTCTCTCGGCGTCCGCGACGCGACGCCCCCGCGCAGCCGGATCACGTCGAGCGGTGGCGCGGCGCGGTCGGCGGAAAGGCAACGGAGGCGCTTGGCGACCTCGGTGGCCACTTCGCTGCCCCGCCCCGACAGGTCGGGGGCGTCGGGCGTCTCGAGCACCCGCGCAAGGTGCTCGGCATGTTCTGCAGTCGAATCCACCAGCAGGCGCCGGTTGACGACCCACCAGATGCGGGTCGGCGCCGTCCGCTGCTCTGGCGCCCGATGCGCCTGCGTCGCCAGCCACCACACCGCGACGTCCAGGCACGCGGTCTTTCCCAGCCCGGTCGGGACGCCAACCTCCACGGGCCACTGGTCCGTCTCGGCGACCTGCTGGGCCAGCCGCGCCTGCCACGGAAAGGGCGGGCGCCTGTGGATTGCACAGTAGAAGTCGGCGAAGGTCGGCGGGGGAGCCCTCATCGTTCCGCTCGTGGACTGTCCGCTCGCCAAGCCGCACCGTCGAGCGGTACGCAGAGCCCGAACCCGCGCTGCCGTCCGGCGCCAATCACGACCGGCCCTGGAATCGCATGATCGAACCACAGCTCGACATGGGAGTAGGGAAGCGCTGGCCTGCCTGGTCGGTTCACCTCCACGGGGGCGAGGTCGGGGGCGCCGTGGACCAGTGGCGCGCGCGCCGACCGGAAGTCGACAGGATCCGGGAGCCCCGCGTGCCGGCACCAACGTCCGACTTCCGCCAGATCGAGCGGCCGCCGCCGTTCGTGGATCGCCGGGACCGCCGTTCCCCAGCTGCGGGAAGGCTGCAGCCACCGCTCTGGACAGGCGGCGACGGGACGCGCTTCGTCGTCGTGCGGAGCGACCGCCACATCGATCCCGCGGCCGCTGAGCCTCTGGATCGCGACCGCCGCGTCACGAGCTGTCCGGTGTGCCATCGAGTCACACCCCGGAGGCAACCACAGGGCCAGACCGTGGATGCGTCCCCGCGACCGCGGATAGCCAACGTCTGGAAGGGCCAGGTAACGGGCGATCTCGTAGCCCGTCCCGCAGAAGCCATGGCCGTGTAGAACCGCCGGCGGCGTACCGTACAGGCGCTCGTGCCGGCTGAGGACGGCCTGCTTGAATAGCGCCGTCACCGCCGAGACCCGGCGTCCGGAGACCGCCGCCCCAAGGCGCAGCCACACTACAACCTCACCGCGGTCCCGCGGTCTTTCTGGGAGGCGTGCGTCGTACGTAGCCGGATGCATCAGCGCCGGGAACTGGGACCGGCTCGTCGAAGCGCCCCGCGCGGTCCACGCCGCGTACAGGCGATCCCAGCGAACGACGTCGCCCGGCTGGGTCACGTTGATCACCAGGTCGCCTTCAAGGTCGGGAACGAATGCGCAGGCTGCCGCCGCGGACGGGAGCGTCCCCGTCATAACGCGGATGCGCACCGGCGAATCCGAGGTGCCGAGGTAGCCCACTCGCGCGGCCCGCAGCCGAAGCGCGGCGAGGATCGCATCCTTTGGAGTCTGCCCCTCCCACGAATAGACGATGTGGGGAGAGCGCGGAGCGACTCGCACACCGGCGCGGCTGAGCGCTCCCGAACGGCCAACGTACTCGTGGTGAGATCCCTTCGCGGCGCTGCCTCCGTGCTGAACGACGTACCGCGGCAAAAGAGGCTGATGCGAGGGGTTTGGGTCGGCATGAATCACCGGCGGCGGCAAGCGCTCGAACCAGTCCAGCTCCGCGCCGTCGGTTACTCGGCACGCCTTTCCGGTTCCGTCGGCCGCCACGAAAGCCGCGAAGAGGCGCGCGGGCGACGGTGGCCACTCGCCGAGGCTTAGGCCGCCCGTGTTTGCGCTGCCGTGCGGATCTCCGCGAAACGTCCCGTGGAGCAGCTCAACGGAGATCGAAAGCATCAGTCCTCTAGCTCAGGCCAAGTCGAGCAGATTGCCTTGGTGAGGGCATCCCCAGGTCGCAGCATCACCGGGTCCTGCCCCCAGCCATTGAGCGGCACGCCAACCGACTCGGCGTGCTTCCGAGCGCCCGCCAGAAGGGAGTGCGTCGCCTCGGCACCGGCGATGTCGCATGCCTCGTCACCGGAACCGCCGAGCCAAGTCATCGCAGTGGCGCTCGGCCGTAGGTCGGCGCCTGAGCGCAGCGCGAACGCGCGCCCGAAGGCGAGCTGGTGGGCGTGGAGCCCGAGCGCTACCAAGAGAGCCCGAGCGGCAGCGTCCGCTTCTGGCGACGCTTTGCGCCCGAGACTGACACGCCGGAGTTGGGCGAAGGACACGGTCACCCGCTGGGTTACACACTGAAACGAGACGGCCGCCGCCGCCGCGTCGCTCCCCATGAACGGGACCTGACCGTGACCGATTTCGGAGAGCTTGTCCTTCTTGCCACCCTCCACCCTCTCAGCCTGGCCGATGTCCCACCTGGTTCGATCATTCGGGTTCGAGGTCACCACATCATCCGTGTTCAGGTTCAGGGGATCACCCTTCAACCCAAAGACTCTGGTCTCCGTCGACGCAGGCCGCCATCCGATGATCTCCGATACCCAGGCGCGGGCATGCTTGCTGTTTTGGCGCTTCTTGCCCAGATGGGATTGCCAGAATCCGTACAAGAGCGCCTGCGGAAACCATGACATCAGCGGTCCGCACTCCTGCGCAGTGGCGCCGAAAATGGCCTGCCCCAATGGGGTCGCGATAAAGCGCTTGCCTTCCAGCGTCGCGTCTCGAAGGTACGCGTCCGCATTCCGATGCGGGAACTCGAGGCTCGACAGGAACCGGGGCAAATGCGCCGGCAAGCCGTTCAGATCCGACAGATCGAGGATGAACTCCGGTATCGAGCTCGACTTACGGTCTCGCCACAGGGCGTGCTCTAGGCGGTTGGCTTGAGAGGGAACGTTGTCGATCACGATGACGCGCGTGGGCTCCGCATCGTCGGGAGATTCCCAACGGTCGTCCAACTGGTAGTTGCCACCCTCGTACACCGCCGGCTTGACCGGGCCGCCTGGTCCCGACAGAGGCTGAAGCTTCGCATCGATCCGAATACCGTCATCGAAGGCGTCGTCCGCGCAAGCGGACACAAGTCGTTGATAATTGATCTGCAAAGGCACACCTCAGTCGCACATAGACTAGTGGCCGGAGCTTACACACTCTGGCCTCTTTAGAGGTATCCGCAGTACCAGCAAGCGTTGCGACGGGGCAGAGACGCACAGTGCCCCGGTCCCGGTCGGCACCGCCCACTTGGATTGTCGCCGGGATGCGTGCTGGATGTCCGTGGCTATAGCGTAAAGTCGAATCTCAGGGCGAAAGTTCCTGATTTCGTCCAGCCTAGTGGAGGACGTTAGCCCGCTTTTAATCCTACGGTGGCAAGATTCCCGGTACGCGCGGGGGTAGACCTTCGACCCGCACTAAGCAGACATAGTGTGGAGTCTGCAGACCGCTGTTATACAGGCCGTATGGCACATCCCCGATGTCGTCTTCGCACCCCTTGCCGTGGTCTTTGCCGACCGCTGGGACCGCAAGGCAATCATGGTGACGACAAACGTTGCCGCCGCGGCGGTGGTGGGAGCGGTGGCCCTGATCGTCGTCCTGGTTGGTCACTTGCCCCCGGTCATTGCTTTCGTCGCCATCTTCAAGCTCAACGGCCTGACAACGTTTATGAACCCGGCGCGGGCCTCGGTCATGCCTTCCATCGTTGGGCGCGACCTGGTGACCACGGCCCAGGGCCTCTTCTCCACCGCCAGAGAGACGGTGGCTTTGGTGGGCAGCGCGGCCGGAGGGCTGCTGATTGCGGCTACGAACGCAGTGTGGGCGCTGGTAGTCGATGCGGCATCGTTCATGTTCGTGTCGCTGTGTATAGCACTCGCCCGCCTGCCGGGCAGGACCGCCCCATCAGCCGCCTCGAACGAAATCCGCCCCCGGCTCTCCCCAAGGTCGGTCGCCCGGGACCTGCGCGAAGGCTGGCGGGCAGCCTCGGGGCTGCCGGTGGTGCGTGCATTGCTCTGGCTCGGCGTATTCATCAACACCGGATCCTTCATCGGCCCGCTGTGGCCGGCCCTCATACAGGAGCGGCTGGATGGTGGGGCGGGTTCCTATGGTGTGCCGTTGGCGGCATGATCGGCGGGCTGGTCGCAGGTCCCTTGGAGCGGCGCCTCGGCGCGGGCCGCGTATTGGCTTCAGGCTGGGGGCTGGCGGGGGTATGCACACTGGGGATTGCCATCTCCACCTGGCTGCCGGTGACGATGGTCTTGGAATTCTTCGCGGCTGCTTCATTGACCGCCGGCATGGTCGCCAACAGTGCGATCATGATTACGGCTGTCCCCGAAGAGTATCGTGGCCGGGTGTTCGGCACGGTCCGCAGTCTGTCCGTCGGCCTGATCCCTGCGAGCGCTCTCGCTGGCGGCTGGGCCGCCGAGTTCGTGGATATCTGGATCATGTTCGCCGCCGCCGGGGCTATGCTCCTCACTCTGGCGCTCCTGGCATGGGCGAATCCCAATGTCCGACTCGCGCGCGTCTGAGGTCTCCGCCCTCGACAGCCGTGTCCCCACAGCCAATCCATTAGGATGATTCGGGCGTAGTCGCTGGCCGCAGCGAGCGCCCCTGGCCTTTAACTACCTAGCGCCACTGCGTGGACCCGTGTTGTCCGAGCACCTTGCTTGGCAACCAGCTGTAACAGGTGCGCTGAAGAATATTCGGAACGTGAAGGCATTCTCACCGTCGTGGCTCTTCGGCGCGTTCTGCACTTCAGCGGTGAGGGGAATCTTGGTCTCGCCGCCGTCACCGTTGGGGCGGAGCGCTCTAACCAGGATGGTGACAGTCGCACGCGCTGGCGTTCTCGGGAAGTCGCTGCCTGCGTCGAATGCTTCGAACACGAACGAGTCGCTTCCCGCGAATCCGTAAATGGGCGTGTAGTTCACGGTCGGCTCGGAGAATGCCGCCATCTCATCCACGTCGAGCGTGCCATTGCCGGGCCCCTCGACGACGCGGAACCTGAGAGCGCCAGTCACGCCGTACTCTTGGGCGATGAGCGTCACGGAGACGGGGGAGCCTTGTTGCGTCATCGTCTCCTGATTCCGGACGGCATAACCGGGGATCACCAAGACGTCATCAGACAGCGTGATTCCGTTGTTCGTCTCGTCCGATTCCCATATCACATCGTCCGGGTCGACTTGGCCAGCCAGTCGGTACAGACCGGGTCGGACGTCCGAAACGTCCACCCACTGGAAGGCCATCCCGCGCTCGTAGATGTCCATCACCCCCGCCGAGATTCCCATCGTCAGTTCGGTCGCGTCGGGTTGTTCGGAGCGGCAGTTATCAAAATATGCGCCGTTATTGTTCGGTTCCGTACCACTCGTGATCGGGTAACTATCTTGGAGACAGAAACCGACCTTGGGCGCCGTCTGGATACGAGTCTGGCCGAGTTCATCCCACAGCGAGTATTCGTCCAGTTTCATCAGGTGAAAGTGCAAATGTCCGTCGGCTGTCTCGTAGCGAACCGGGGGTTTGGTGAGCTTGACCCAGTCGTCATCGACGGTCAGGGTCCGCTGCCAGGTGTCGTGACTTGTGGCGTCGGCTGCATCCGCCAGCTGAGGGTTTCCGGAGAGATCCAAGGGGCCGGCGCCAATATTCTGGACGCTGCTCCGGAACGTCATCAGCAGCATCGGCTGCTTGTTCTGGTACGCGTTCTGTGTGCCGTCGACGGGCAGCAGCCGGACATCGCCGGTGTCGGCTCGATGAATCCAGACGTCATCAGGAGGCGTGCTGACAAGATCAGGCAGACGGGTTGCGTGACTTACGACGTGCTGTCGTATGTCGACGGTTGCGCTCGTCAGCGTCTTCCGCCTTCCGCCGTCGTCGATATAGGTAACGCGTACCTTGTAACCGCCGTAGCCGTCGGCCAAGCTAGCCTCGTATTGCTGCCTGGTCGCGTCGGCAATGTGAGATTCGGCGCTGTCGCGTACTCCGAGCCACTGGTACTCGAAGGCCGGTCCCTGCGGGCCGTGACCGTCGGAAATGCCGTCAGTTACGGCTCGAAGGAGCGTCGGGTGTCCGACGAGGCCGGCAACTTCGGGTTGCCCGGCCGGCTGACCGTTCGGCGGTCCATCTGCCCAAGAAATCTCGGAAGTCGCCGCACTGATGAGCTGCGCCAAGAGCACAAGGCCCGGCAGCGTTAGCGCTCTGACGATGGACCGAAGCATCATGTTCCGGCAAGCCGGTTGCAAGGCCTCCGTGGTTGCCCCTGATGCCCTTGCATGAACCTCTCGCAACATCCCTCGCTGCTCCTGTCCGCGTTGGGATCAGCGGCCCCTGTCGCAGCAGGACTGGCGGGGCGTGATTTCTCTAGACTTAGCATCCTGACAACTTTCTTTTATCACAACTCATCCTGCCCCACCCGTTCGTGTCCCTCGCCCTCCGGTATCCGACTTTCTGCTCGGAGAAGATGTAGGTGGGGTTTCTGGCGTCGTCGCCGCCAGGAGCGAACGCCCCTGACCTTTAACTACCTGGCGCCACTGCGTGAACCCGTGCTGTCCGGGCACTTTGCACGCCGCTCATAGACTTCCAATAACTCCCGCACGCGCTCGGTGGAGTGTATACGAGGGTATGCGCTCAGAAGTTTCGCCGCGCCGCTTCTTTCACGATCTGGTTGTTCAGCGCCAGATCAGTCGCACTGATTCGACGGCGTCCTTTGCCTAGACTCTGAGATGCGACCGGACTTGGGGCTGAAACGCGGAGAGAGGGAGAGAATCCTTGGCGGAGAAACAAACCGACATTCTCATTGTGGGCGGAGGAGTGGGGGGCTGTGCCGCGGCAATGGCCGCGACCTCTCTTGGCAATCGTGTGGTGATGACCGAGCAAACCAGCTGGATCGGGGGCCAGCTCACAAGCCAGGCAGTTCCTCCGGATGAGCATCGATGGATTGAGCACTTCGGCTGCACACGAAGGTACAGAGCCTATCGAGACGGTGTACGACGCTACTATCATGACCACTTTCCGCTCACGACACATGCGCGTGCGATACCGAACCTGAACCCGGGAATGGGAAGAGTGTCCAGACTCTCCCACGACTTCCGGGTTGGCGTGGCGCTTCGTTCAAATGCGAGCATTTGAACGAAGCGCCGGTCTGTTGGAGGTGATGCTCGGCCGGAAGCCTGTTGCCGTTGAGACGGAAGGCGATGAAATAAGAGCTGTCACCTTGCGCAACCTTGACACTCAAGAAGACGAGGTCGTCTGCTTCGATTATGTAATCGACGCCACCGAGCTTGGAGACCTGCTGGCCCTGGCCGGGGTAGAGTACGTGTCGGGAGCGGAATCCCAGGACCAAACAGGCGAACCGCACGCTGTTTCGGGCGCTCCTCAACCCGATAACGTCCAGGCCATGACCTGGTGTTTCCCCCTGGCCTTCGACCCAAAGGGTTCATTTGTAATCGACAAGCCCGAGCAGTTCGAACGCTGGCGGTACTATGTGCCCGATCTCAAGCCAGCCTGGTCGGGCCGCCTCTTCAGTTGGGTCCATCCTAGAGTGCCACATCTCAGGCCGTGGACCCGTTGTCTGTTTGACGATGAGACCGACGACCCGGCTGCGGCGCTGTGGAACTACCGCCGCATTCATTACGGGGGCCATTACCCGGAGTCGATCGCTCCACATGAGGTGTCAGTGATCAACTGGCCTCAAAATGATTACTTGGAGGGAAATATCATCGACAGGCCCGCGGACGAGGTTGAACGATATTTGGAGGAGGCCCGTCAGCTTTCGTTGAGCCTCATCTACTGGATCCAGACCGAGGCTCCGCGACCTGACGGCGGCGTTGGCTATCCGGGTCTATACCTGCGTCCCGACCTGGTCGGCACCGACGACGGCCTCGCGATGTTTCCGTACATTCGCGAGTCGCGCCGCATCAAAGCCCTATTCACAGTCACCGAGAACCACGTCGGCTTCGAAGCTAGGCAGGCAAGGCGGGCGGAACGATTCGAGGACAGCGTAGGAATCGGCTGTTACCGGATTGACTTGCATCCGAGCACCGGCGGAGACAACTACATCGATATCTCGTCATTGCCGTTCCAAATTCCGCTAGGCGCGCTTCTCCCTGTCCGCGCAAGGAATCTCCTTCCCGCGTGCAAGAACATCGGAACAACCCACATCTCCAACGGGTGCTATCGATTGCATCCGGTGGAGTGGAACATAGGCGAGGCCTCGGGCTTGATTGCGGCGTTTTGCCTGGGGCGACGTGTGTCTCCCCATCAGGTGCGTGAGACTGGCGAGCTACTTTCCGATTTCCAATCTCTGCTGGTCAAGCAGGGAGTGGAATTGGAATGGCCGAGTGTAGGGCCGGTCTGAGAATTCGGCTCGTCGGGCATCGGGGGGCGGCCATGCGGCGGATCCGGGGCCTCCCACAGGGCCGCACAGCTCTGCGGGCTACAGACTGCGGCTGGCGGCCCTCCTGGTTGCTGAGCCTATTTCGGCGATCGTGGGCCTAACATAGCTTGCGGTGCAAGCCCTTTGGGGACACCTCACCTGGGCCGTGAGCACCTCTACGCGCGCTGCGACATTACGGTCAGGATCGCGGCGAGATCGTCGACGCGTTCCAGCAAGTCTCCTTCGGACACCGATTCGCTCCGACGTTCCTGCAGCTGTGAGACATCCACGCCGACCGACCGCGTGAGGAAGTGAACGAACACTGCCGCCCCACCATTGTTCAATGGTCTCTGGAGATGGCAAGCTATCGGTCGTCTGGCAACCTGGGCCAATTATGCCAGCCTCATCCGGTTAGGAATCGGAATCAAGGAAATCCAAGGGGCGGCGGGATGCCTTGCGGTCTAAGTCCACCGGGAGAATGACTGTTTGAATGCGAGTGGGACGGCGTGCAGATTGACTGGGTCGCTCAGATCCTCAACGACAGTTCCTGCGTGCAGGTATAGTTTTTCGTCAACGTAGCGCTGCGGTGGAGCGGCGGCTTGGTAGACCGCATCCGCCTGGTTCGAGAGCCTGCGTTGGCTCCATCCGATTCTTCCGGTAGCGAGAGGGACGAGTCATGGCCAAGGCGAGAATGGGCGTGATCGGCGCCGGATGGTGGGCCACGCAGTACCACATCCCCAGCCTCAAGACGTACGAGAAGGCGGACCTTGTGGGCATTGCCGATGTCAAACCGGAAAAGGCAGCGGCAGCCGCCGACTACTACGACATTCGCAACACCTTCGACGACCACCGAGAGCTGCTGGCGGCGGGTGTCGACGGCGTCGTGGTTGCGGTCCAGCACGCCTACCACTACGAGGTCGCCCGCGACGCGCTGGACGCCGGCGTCCATGTGCTGGTCGAGAAGCCGATGACCCTGACCGCGGCCGACGCCTGGGACCTCGTCGAAAGGGCCGAGAGCAGCGGTCTGCACCTGATGGTCGGCTACACCTCCCAGTTCACGCGGCACGCGGATGCGGCGCGCGAGATTGTGCAGTCGGGCAAGATCGGCGACGTGCAGCTTGTCTCCGGCATATTCACTTCCTGGGTCGAGTCCTACCTGCGGGGCAAGCCCGAAGACTACGCCGAGGCGTTCGGCTTTCCGGTCACGGGGCCGGAGCCGAACAGCTACTCGGACCCCGCCATCGCCGGGGGCGGTCAGGGCCATCTGCAGGTGACGCACCCGATGGGCATGGCGCTATGGGTCACGGACCGGCGGGCTGTGGAGGTCTTTGCCTTCATGGAGAGCTACGACCTGGCCGTGGACTTGGTCAACTCGTTCAGCTACAGGCTTGACAACGGGGCATCGGGCACGATGGCATCCACCGGCGCCATGCGCCCTCACCAACGGCTCGACCAGGGACTCGTGTACGCCGGAAGCGGCGGCTCGGTGCGCCAGGACCTGGCCGGGGGGCGACTGGAGGCACAGTATCACGACGGCACGTCCGAGCAGTTCACGGACCTGTCGGAGGAGGAGTTGTATCCGGCGCATCTGCCGTCACGGGGACTGACGGACCTGATCTTGGGTGAGGCCGAGAACCGCGCTCCGGGGGAAGTCGGCGCGCGGGTCGTCGAGTTTCTGGAAGCCGGCTACCGCTCGGCGGCTTGCGGGCGCCCGGTCAAGGTGGATTCTCTAATCTAGGCGCGGCGATTGCTTCAGCAGGACGGCGCCGCGTTCCCCTGCGACTTAGGAGATTGGTTCATGGAAAAGCTGGAGTTCGTCGATCCACACGTACACTTCTACGACATGCGGCACCCGGAGCTGGTGTACGGCCACTGGCAGCCGGGCGTTCCGCATCCGTCGCTAGGGTGGCAAATCCAGAAGCTCGCCGAGAGAAACTATTTCGCCGAGGACTACATCGCCGAGACCCGGAACGCGAACGTCATAAAGGCCATACACGTGCAGGCCGCGATCGGCAGCCCCGATCCGGTCACGGAGACCGAGTGGCTGCAGGCGGCAGCGGACCGCACGGGGTTTCCGCACGGGATCGTCGCGCACGCCGACCTGCGCGATCCGGGAGTGGAGAGGGTCCTGGAGCGTCACTGCGAGTCTGCCAACATGCGGGGGATACGGGACTTCTCCCACGGGGACTACCTGGTCGAGCCGGACTACCAGCGGGGCTTTGCTCTGCTGGAGAAATACAATCTGGTGTCAAGCATGCCGGTCGGGTGGCCGGACATGGAGAAGCTCCGGGCCCTGGCAAACAAGCTTCCAAACATCATGATCGTAGTCGATCACACCGGCTCTCCCGCAGAACGCACCGAAGAGTACTTCGAGAAGTGGAAGCGCGGAATGGCCGTGGCGGCCAGTTGCGACAACATCCGCTGGAAGATCTCCGGCCTCGGCATGGGCGACCACAACTGGACGGTAGACAGTATCCAGCCGTACGTGCTCACATCCATCGAGACCTTCGGAGTGGACCGCTGCTTCTTCGCGAGCAACTGGCCGGTGGACTGGCTGTGGAGCACGTACGACGAACTCGTGGACGCCTACACGGAAATCATCTCGGGCTTCGGCAGGGACGAGCAGACCGCGCTATTTTCGAAGAACGCTCAGGAGCTGTACCGCATCTGACGGCGGCAGACGGTGGTCCCGCCCGCTGAGCCTATCTCGATGCTCGTCGGATTAACATAGCCGGCGCTACAAGCCTTGGGCGCAGTTCACCATGCACTCAGCGAGTACCTGACCTGCCGATCCCTGCATGTTGAGCTATACTCTAAAACACACTTGATTAGCTCGCCAAGATTTGACGTGAGAACGCACCGCCCTCTCCGGCCCTTCTCTTCTTGTTCATCCCCTCGCTGATTTAACTGCAGTTGCCACTCTAGATATAGGAAGTCCGTTCTCGCATGGCTTATCGCTCTTCGCCCGCCCACGTACACCCAGCCAAGCGCACCCGGCACCGAGCCGTTTGCGACGACTGCGGAACATCTACCACCGTCCCCTTCCGGCCAATACATGGCAAGCCGGTGTATTGCCCCTCATGCCTCAATGCTCGTCGCAACGGGCATTCCTCGACGGTCGGTACAAACGGGACCAAGCCGTCTGTCGTTAGCAATCGAGCCGTCGATAGCGCCCCGTCGGGTGATCCTGTGTTTTCTGGAATGCCTTTGAAGGCGGCTACCAGGGCGGCGATTTCCCGGATGAACATATCGAGGCCCACACCCATTCAGGTGAAGGCTATACCTCATCTCATGGCAGGACGCGACTTGATTGGCCAGGCGCGTGCGGGATCCGGCAAGACGCTGGCCTTCGCGGTGCCCCTGGCTGAGCGGTGCGACCCGTCGCTCCGGCAGGTTCAGGCGCTTGTGCTGCTACCCACACGTGAACTGGCCATCCAGGTGGCCGGAGTCGTCGAAGCCCTGACTTCTTCACGGCAGATCCGCGTGGCGCTACTGTATGGTGGCCGACCTCTGAGGCCGGAGTACGCAGCGTTGAGGAACGGGGCCCAAGTCGTCGTCGGCACTCCGGGCCGGATGTTGGACCATCTACGGCAAGGAACGCTCGACCTGGCTTCAGTGCGGTTTCTTGTCCTGGACGAAGCGGATGAAATGCTGGATAGGGGGTTTGCCCCTGACGTCGAATCCATCATAGGCCGCGTGCCCTACGAGCGGCAGACAGCGCTTCTGTCCGCAACCATGCCTGAGTGGGTGGCCAAGACCGCTGCGAAGCACCTGCGTCAGCCTGTAAGGGTGGAAGTGGACGCTGGTTTGCAAGCGCCGCCCACCGTCGAGCACCTCGTCTATACCATCCGGAAGAGTGACAAGATGGAGGCCCTGCGAACGCTGCTGGACGGGCAAGATGGTACGCCCGTTATCGTCTTTCTCAAGACCAAGCACGGCGTCAAGAAGCTGGCAAGACGGCTCGATTCGTTGGACTACCCGGTAGGGGCGCTCCAGGGCAATCTAAGCCAGCGCGCACGTGAACGGGTGATGACGGACTTCCGCTCCGGCGCCGCGTCGGTCTTGGTGGCAACGAATGTGGCCGCCAGAGGCTTGGACTTCGAGGGTATTGGCCAGGTTATCAACTATGACCTGCCCGACTCGGAGAAGCTGTTCACCCACCGCGTCGGACGGACCGGCCGCATGGGCCGCTCCGGTGAGGCGGTGACGTTCATCACGGTGGAGGATGAGCGGAAGTGGAATGAGATCGAGCGAGGCCTTGGCCGCCGGTACACCAAGAAGCCTTGGCATGCGGTCCGCAAGGCAATGTCGCTTCGACAGCAACGCTCGCAGGTCTCCGTTGGAAGCTTCTTGCAATCGACAGCCATTTCATTGACCTGCCCCCACGGTTGGCGCCACTCGCTATGTTAGTTCCACCAGCATCGGAATAGGCCGCCGGCGCCGGCAGTCCTGCAGCCCAAGGATCTCTGAGGCCGGATGCGGTTGTAGGACCGCCTGTACTCAGCAGCCAACGGCCCGATGACTGGGCACTATGTCTGCTTAGTGGGGAGTTAGGGGCAATCCCCAGTAGACTGCAGGCCTAAAGCGCGGCACCAGCACTAGCGATAAACAGGCCCGCGTCGTCGTCATCGGGCGCTTCGTCCACGATCTCGTCCAGCGTAAGCGCGTCGCGACGCGGCGGCCTCAGGTCGTCGATGTCCAGCAGCGCGTCGATCAGGTTGATCGAGAACCACGCGTCGACCGGGTCCATCGTGAACGTCTCCGGCTTGGCCCTGGCCGTGTCCCGCATGATGCCCAGCCCGTCCTGGTAAGGCTCGAACGAGACGATCTTCTCCAGCCTGACCCGGAAGCTCTTCTCACTCCCCTTGAAATAGATGTGCTTCGTCGTGACGCCCAGCACTCCCGAGTCGGTGTGCTCCATCGACGTGGTCGATACCGACTTGCCTCGAAACGTCCCCGGCCGCACGTACACGCCCTTGGCCACGCGTAAGCTCATGCCCATCGACTGGCCTCGAAACTCGCGGCGAGTGACCTGCTCCATATAGCCCACGTTGCTGAACATCCAGACCAGCGCCTCGCTTTTCATCAGGTTGAACGGCAGCCTGCCGAACCGCGCCCTGGCTCCCCTGCGGTTCACCCTTGGAATCACGCCGTGCTCGATCAGCGAGTTGAGCAGCGCCATCTTCGTGAAAAGCTCGAAGCGGCGGCCGCGGTTTAGCTGTTTCTCTGTCAGACCGAACCGCGCCCGATAGCGGTTAAGGCCCCGCTTTCCTCAGTGGAGAGCGCGTGGTCTTCCATCGCTTCCACCACCGCGTGGCGCCATCCCGCCGCCAGCGTCTTCCTGAGTTGACCGTCGGGCATTTCGATAAAGCCCCCCGCCGCCGTCTCGCGAATCCTGGCGGGCAGCGCCTCGAAGTCCGCGCAGCGCAGCGCTGCGTCCACGCACAGGCCCTTGATGGAGTCCCTGGCCCGCTGGTTCCTGTCCGCGCACGCACGGTGCTGCTTCCGCAAAAACCCCGCCGGCTTCCCGCAATACCCGCAATCACCCACTATTCACCCCCTCCCGACGACGCGACTTGGCCTATGTCGACAGCCGCCTGGCAGCGCGCACGTTCAACCAAGACGCTCCAGCAGCCGCGCCGATTCCTTAGCATCGTTGAACTCATTCAGCTTGGCTGGAGTGGTCTCCCGCAGACTCCGAAAGGCTCCTGAGTTTGGGTAGCAGGTCAGGGATATCGGACTGGATGACGTCCCAGACAACGTCATCGTCGATGCCCAGGTACCCATGGGCGACTCGATTCCGGGCCGCGACGATACGCCGCCATTCGATCTCGGGATGCGCTTCGCGTACGTAACGGGGAACATGCGTCGCGGCTTCGCCGATAAGCTCGATGTTGCGCAGCGTAGCGTCATAGGTCCGCGTGTCGGTGATGAACCCCTTCTGGTTCATCACCTTTGTATAGGACAGAACCTTCTCTGCAAACTCGATCACGTCCCGAACGTAGAAGTCCCGTGCCGAGTTTCGTCGCGGTGATCACACATCCACGGCCTCCCGCTCCACGTAGGGGCGGATCTCCGAGCGCAGCGCCTTGTCGGTAACGAGGTCCACCCGGCGGCCTAGCATGTCTTCGATGTAGAATTGCACGCCGAAATACGACCTTGACGTAGCTGGATCTTCGAACCGGACCAGGATGTCGACATCACTCCCTTCTGTGGCCTGATCTCGGGCGAACGAGCCGAAGAGGGCGAGATCGGTTACGCCGAAACGCTCCGCAAGCGTCCTCTTCTGTGATCGGAGCTTGTCGAGAACTTCGTTTCTGGTTATCGGAGCATCTTCCTCGGCGCGGTAGTCAACTCGTTAGGCACGGTGAGCGAATGTAACACGGCTCATTCGACGCCAACTTCGCAATGCCGGTGCTGCCTCCGCAAAAACCCCGCCGCCTTCCCGCAAAACCTGCAATCACCCATTATCCAGCCCCTCCCGGCGAAATGGCCCGAACGGCATCCGGAACCGCGCCATTATCCCACTCACCCCCTGATGATCTCCAGACCGTAAATGTCCCGGAAATCCGGTGATACGACGTTGGAGGGCATAAATCTGAACGACACCCGAATAAGATCCGGCGCACACACCTCACGCCACCCCCCGTTACGCTTACCTGTCATGCGTTCCCAGCCGATTCCAAGGGTGGATTACCGAAAGCAGGCATGAAAACGGTAGAGGAACTTCGCGCATCGCTGAACAATGGCTGTTTCGATTTCTCTCGCCACGCACTCAAGCGTGTCGTGGAACGAAATATCAGCGACGGGAGATCAGAGAAGCTGGACTAGGGGCAACTATCGTCGAAAGCTACCCTAGCGACAAATACTCTCCCAGTTGCTTGTTGTTAGGTTTCACTGGAATGGGTAGACCCTTGCATATTCAGGTCTCCGTTACGGACGCCGACCTCGTGAGGATCGTTACAATATATGAGCCAGATTCGGACGAATGGATCGACCACTTCACGAAGCGGTAAGCATGTTTGAGTGCGCGGTCTGCCATGCTGAAGAAGGCCGGGAAGAAGTAGTCGACGAGGTCTTTCACGTCCACGGTCAATATATTCTTGCCAGCGGCATTCCGGCCATAGTGTGCGCCCGATGCGGCGAGCAAGTCTTTAGTCGCGAAACGGCGGAGAAGGTACGCCTGGCGGTTCATGGCAAAACCAGATCAAGAATATCTGTTCCCATGCAGGTCTTCGACTTTGCCCAATAACGACCGACATAGACTTATCGCCATACCAAGCGTCGCGACAATCAAGGCCACACCCGATGAAGCGGATATTCACCCCGAGCATCAGCAGGGAAGGCAAGTGGTACGTAGCGCAGGCATTGGAGGTCGACATGGCCAGTGAGGGCGAATCGGTCCACGAATTGCTGGACAATCTGCGCGAGGCCCTGAAGCTTCACTTCGAGCCTTCCGTCCCCACATCCGCGCCCCAGCTTCGTCGCATCGAGGTAGAGGTCGCCACCGGCTAAACCGCTCCACTGGCGCGTACAAACAAGCCCCTGGCGATGAACATCCCCCACGCTTCAAGACCAACGCGGCCCTTGGACACGAGCCAATCTTGCGACAATAATGGTAACCTTTGTGTTACCATATTCTAGCTGGTCGTAGCGCTTGGAGATCAGGGAGTACGTCGACTATCAGGGGCGCAGCCCGTTTGCCAGATGGTTCGACAGGCTCGACGAGAGAGCGGCAGCCAAAGTGGCTACTGCTCTAATCCGAATGGAACATGGGAACCTGTCCAACGCGAAAGGAGTTGGGAACGGCGTTTTGGAATACCGCATAGACTTCGGTCCCGGCTACAGGATCTACTTCGGCAAGGATGGGCAGGAGTTGATCATCCTTCTCGGCGGCGGAACCAAGAAGCGGCAGCAGTCGGATATCCAGACCGCCGTGGAGCTCTGGCGGCAGTACAAAGCGCGCAAGCGGCGGGAGGCATAGAGACATGGTGCTGACACGCGACTTTAGAGAGACCGTACAGGCGCGCGTTCGCCGCGATCCCGCCTTCCGGGAGGAGCTGCTCAAAGAGGGCGTGGAGTGTCTGCTTTCTGGGGACTTGGACACCGGCAAGGCGGTGCTGCGCGACTACATCAACGCCGCCATCGGATTCGAGCGGCTTGCCAGTCTCACCAACAAATCGCCGAAGAGTCTGATGCGCATGTTCGGACCAAACGGCAACCCCCAAGCCGCCAATCTGTTCGAGGTCATCGACCACCTTCAACAGCGTGAGGGGCTTGTATTGCAGGTGAAGGCCGTCCGCCAGAAATCGACCTCTCCAACGAAACCCGCCTGAAGCGTTCATAGCGGGCCGCGGCCATGAACATCCTCCAAACGCCGCCCGACCGTCGCTAAAACAACCCCGCAAACACGACCCAGTAATAGATCAAATAGCCGCCCGCGCCGATGAGGAAGAACGCGCCGACTCGGTGAACGTGGGGCAGCGCGCCCCTGAGCCATTTCGAGACGGCGTCGCGGAACAGGGCCGATCCGACCGTCACCGCGACTATCACGATTCCCATTCCCAGCGCGTACGAGGCGAACTGCCCGAACGACGCCAGGAATCCGCCGGCGCCCAGCGCCGTGCCGACCACGGCCAGGAAAATAGGCAGCGTGCACGCCAGCGAGCCGACCGCGTAACCCACGCCGAACACGAACGCGTTTCGGACGTTTCGCCTCGGCGTGACCGTCACCCTGCTCGCTGCGAGAATGCCCACGTAGCGGTGGCTTATCAACAGATACATTCCAAATACGAGCATCAGAACGCCGACGCTCAATCCGGCCAACGGGAACACGCGGCCTATCCAACCCGCCCCGGCCGCCACGACCAGCCCGACCGCCAGAAAGACGGCGGCGAATCCGGCGGTGGCCGTGCCGCCAACCGCGAGCGCACGCAGGGTGCGCCGTCCGGCGCTTATGCGGTCGAAGCCGGCTTCTTCCGTCCCAAGCTGATATGCGACGTAGGTTGGGAGCATGAAGAATCCGCACGGGTTGACGCTTGCCACGATTCCGGCCGCCATGGCGAATCCGATGGGCAGCGCCGCCGCCGTAGACGCCACGTTCGCCTCGGCGCCTGACTGAACGACGATCAGCACTCCGAGAAGCACGACCACGATCGCCGCCGGGACGCCGTAGGCGAACAAGATTCCCGCCGACAGGCTCCGCGCGGCTAGTCGAGACGTGACCGACGCAGGGGCAGCGGGGTAGTCGTTCGGGGCGCTCGATTCCGTTCGGTTTACGATGAAGCTTCGATTAGCTCGTCGACCAGGTCCAGCATGATCCCTTCGCTTAGCAGGCCCGCCCACGCGCGGTGGATCATCCCGTCCCGCGTCACGAACACGGTGGTGGGCATGCCCACCACTTTGTAGTCCGCGAGAACAGTCGCGTCCTTTGGCGCGGCGAGTGGATACGTGACCCCCAGCTCGGCTGCGAGCGATTTTCCCTGCTCGAACGTGCCCAAGCCGACGAATGGCCCCACGTCTATGCCAACGAGCGTGATCTTCGATTTGCTCGCCGCATAGACCGCCTCGAAGTCTGGCATCTCGGCCCTGCACGGCGGACAGAGTCCGGCCCAGAAATTGAGTATCAGGGGCTTGCCTTGAGCAAGGATGCTACTCACCTGCAAGTCCGTTCCCCCGAGCTCGCTTTGCCCCTGATAGAGGGTCAGGGCAAAGTCGGGAGCCGGTCGAGTCTCTCCCTTCGGAAACCCGGACAAATCTGTTTTACGCCCGCCCTGTTCGCTCGCGGGCGGCGACTCGGTCCCGCCACAATAAGCAAACCCCAGAGCGCCGCCGGCCGCGGCGATTGCCAGCAGCACGTCACGGCGCGCCAACCTGCACCTGTCGCAAGGAGCTAAATTCTCGACCTGTTCGCCGTCAATCACATTGCTGCCATTTGAACCGTGTGAAGTTCGGAACAAACGAGCGTGTTTCGAGTCGAAAGGCAGCTCTCACAAACAGCTTTGCTAATCGACCATCTCACGAATACGCACCCGCAATGCACAAGGTCCTTTGGGTCGGGATCCAAGATCGAACTCAACCGGCATACCGGGCTTCAGGATTTCGGGATCGCAACCTTCAAAATCGGACGAATGCACAAAAACATCCTTATGTTTGCTGGTAGCGATAAACCCATAGTACTTGTGGTGATTGAACCAGACAATCCTGCCGTGCTGGCGCGCGCGCAACCGGGATTCCTCGATATAACCCTGAATCAGTCGTACCGCTTGACCAAATGCCAGCTCGAAAAACTCGCGGTCTGACCGTATTCGGTATTGGTTCAAGAGCGCATGGATATCGCGTTCAGTTTTTTCTGCTTGTTTGACTCGGAACACACGCCGAGCCGAGTAAGGGATAACGACGCCCGTGGCTGCGTTTATCTCATTGACTCGCTGCACTACTGACCGTTTAGTCATGCCGATCTTCAGAAACGTGGGTTGTTGACGGGTCGAGAGGATGTAAATCCATCCAGAATCATCGGAGATGGAGTGGAGGTTTATTTTGAGTTGGTAGTTTTCGAGATATTGACACAGGTTGTTGTCGATGAGTCGCGCTCTTGCAGACTCCACCGACTTGTTATCGGTAGAAGGTAGCGATCGTCGCAAGTCAGTTAGGTCACGTACTATGCGAGACATTTGTCCGAGTGGCGGTTCACCGAATTCCGTATATACGCTAAACCAGTCCCACTGATCCTGCTTCACACAGCGGTTGAACATACCTTTGACTCCGCTAAGGTTGGCCAGAGGGACTGCTTCAGTTGCAATGTTGCCGTGCAATAGGTCCAAAACAGTTTGAACTGCCCGATCGTAGCGCTGTCGCATTCGAGTCGATATCGGGGCCATTCCGAATCCCCATTTTGCGCTGACTCTTGATCGTTTACCTTCGGACTTCATAGTGTTCGTGACCCTGCCCCCAACTTACCCTCACTCATAAGTAGAATCTTTTCAGGTTATGGCCCCAATTGGGGCGGGCTGCAAACTGGTTGGGTGTGAGCCCATCCAGGCTCGTGTGCGGGCGTGTTGTGTTGTAGTCGTACCTCCATTCCGCGATGATCCGCCGCGCTTCGGCCAGGCCGGCGAAGAGATGTTCGTTGAGGCACTCGTCGCGCAGGCGGCCGTTGAAGCTCTCGACAAAGCCGTTTTGCATGGGCTTGCCCGGTGCGATGTAGTGCCAGCCAACGCCGCGTTCCTGCTGCCAGCGCAGGATAGCGTTTGAGGTGAGCTCGGCGCCGTTGTCGCTGACCAGCATGCGGGGGCGGCCCCGCAGCTCGACGATGCGGTCCAGCTCCCGAGCCACGCGGACGCCAGACAGCGATGTGTCGACGACGAGGGCGAGGCACTCGCGGCTGAAGTCGTCCACCACCGCCAGGATGCGGAACCGCCTGCCGTCGGCCAATGCATCCGCGACGAAATCGAGCGACCAGCGCTGGTTGCGGTTCCAGGGGAGCAGCAGCGGGGCACGCGTGCCGAGCGCCCGCTTGCGCACCGTGAGCCGTTCCTCGCGATAGCTGCGATAGAGCTTTTTATGATTGAGCCGGATGCCTTCCCTGGCCAGCAGGATGTGCAGACGGCGGTAGCCGAACCGTCGGCGCTGCTCGGCCAATTCCCGCAACCGCTTGCGGATGCCGGCGTCGTCCGGCCGCCTCGATTCATAGCGGTAAGTCTTCGGATCCATCCCGACAAGAGCGCAGGCACGGCGCTGCGAGTGACTAGTCTCCGTCATCGCCCAGGCCGCGGCCTTCCTCCGCAATCTGGGCGTTAGAAGTTTTTTGCAAGTAGCTCGCGCAGCGTCGCCACATCCAGCATCGATTCCGCCAGCAGCTTCTTCAGGCGCCGGTTCTCATCCTCCAGCCCCTTCAGCTTCCTGGCGTCTGATACCTCCATGCCGCCGTACTTGGACCGCCACTTGTAAAACGTCGCGCCGCTGAACCCCGTACTTGCGGCAGAGCTCTGCGGCTGGCAACCCCGCCTGGTGCTCTTTGAGGATGCCGATGATCTGTTCCTCGCGATACCTGCTCCGTCTCATGTCCGTCTCCTCCCATTGAACGGACTCTACTCAAAATCGAGGGCATTTTCGGGGGCAAGGTCAACGCCACTTGACGAGTACTCCACGAGTTCCACGACCGGGTCCCGCCTATACCGCAGACGGTCTCCAATAGAATGCACACGTCGCGTAACAGGTCTTGAGGTGGAGTCCGAAGGTGAATATGGACATCGAGTCCTTGCTGGTTCAGCTAGCGATATGCATCGCAGATGATCGGATTCGATCCCTGTTCAGTCTCAAACCTAACGAGATCGATCGTGCCATCCGGGCGACTTGCAGTCTGTTCCCCGAGATCGAGGGCACAGAGACGGCTCTCCAGCAGTGGACATCGAGCGACGCATTCGCCGACTTTTTCGAACGCGTTCACGCTGGGGAGCGCGACTTCGACAAATTCGTCGATTCATTTATTGACGATGGGGGTTTCTACCTACCTACCGAAGAGGAGCGCTCGCAGGCCGCAACAGAGATCCTCTCAACTTTCCTGTTCCATCTGTTACACCGCCTCTACAGCAGCGGCGAAGGGGTTTCGTTCCTGGCCAATCGCCAGGAACGGCTCATCGTTGATAGAACACATGACGTAGTCCGCCACATTGACACCGGCTTTGCCGACCTGAAAACTGCGCTCCCAGTGTTGCTCCGTGACGCCATGATTGAAGCCGAATCGATAGAGCAGGGAACGCCCATCGACCCGGCGCACCACGAAATGGCGGCGAAGATCGACCTAGCGCGAGACCTAATTAAGAGTGGACACGTCACCTCGGCCCGCGTAGCTCTTGAGCAACTCCAGAATGAGGCGGGCGCGACACCGGATCAGCTTGAGTTTCGTATCGTCACGAACTTGGGGGCCTGTGCGCTGGCCGACGATGACGTTGATGGCGCTCGTGTCCTCTTGGAAAGAGCCTACAGACTCCAACCGGATAACCCGAGAGCGATAGCGAATGCCTCTGTAGCCGCACAGTTTGGAGGGGACTCGGCTAGGGCGGTCAAGCTGGCGGTGATGGCGCGCAAGGCGGACCCGCAGAATTCTCTGGCTACGGCAGTGCTCTTAGAGGAGTTGTGGAAGGAGAGAGCGAGCGAGCAGCTAACCAAGCTGATTTGCGAAGAGGACTGGATGACACTAGATCGGCAGTGCGGTCTGGTCCTGGCATGGATTTACATGCGGCAGTCCCGCTTCGAGGAAGCCGTCACGCTCTGTCGTTCTCTCGAAGCTGCCCATTCAGAGGACGCCGCGATCCATATGGCCGTGAGCGAAAGCCTAATCAACTATGTCCAGGCACAAGGCCTACCAGTGGGCTTCACGGAAGAATCGCTTACACAACTCCGTGAGGCGGAGGCGGAGGCGACCACAGCAATCGATTCGCTTAGGCAGACCGAGTTGAACGTTTGGCGCCATAGGGCCCTCGTGTTCCGTGCTGTCGCTCGCGCCCTCATCGGTCAGACTCCGGAGGCCCTGCGCGACTTGGACGAGGTGCTGGACGAGACTCCGAAGCACACTGACGCAGCCTTCAACAAGGGATTGTTGCTCCTTGACCAGAACCGGCCCGCGGAAGCCCGCGCCGTGTTCGAGGGTATCGAGGACTCTAGACGGCAGTTGGATGCTGTCGCGCCACTTGCGGACGCCTGTCTCCGATCCGGCGATGCGATTGCCACGGTCAAGTTGCTGAAGGACAGCTTCACGCTTGAGCATCCTGAGTGGGAGGAAATCCAGAGGGCGGAAACCCTGTCAAGAGCAGAGGCAGCGGTCGGCAATGAGGACTCGGTCGCCTCAACTCTCGAGGTTGCCCTGGAGCGAAGCCATGACGATCCCCGGCTTCTCGCGCTCGCGGCTGGGCGACACGAGTTCCGAGGCGATTACGACGTTGCCGAGAAATCCCTCCTCAAAGCGCTCGAGTTCGCAGGTGAGCTCGACCGGGCAGTGATCTTGGTGAAGCTCGGCGCCCTGTACCAGAAGCTAGAACGCTTTGCCGAAGCGGCCGATTGTTTTCACGAGGTTGTCGGTGGGGTCGTCGCGCACCCTGCTGCGATTCCCCTCCTTGAATGCCTAGTTCACAGCGAACGTCTCCGCGAGGCACTTGACTGGGCACGAACGATTCGCGAGTCACACCGCCCGGCACCTCGGATTGCGATCGAGGTAGAGGCCCAGATCCTCGACTATATCGGTGACCCATGCGCCGCACTCAGTTTTTGCGAAGAACTCTGCTCCCGTAGCGACGCAACCCCGGTTGATCAAGTCAAACTGGCCTTGGCGCAGCTTCGATGCGGCGAGCGCGATGCGGCCCGCGAAACGGTCGTAAGGATCAACAGCTCAGAACTTCTGGACGACCCGAAGTCGATCTTGGCGCTGGCAGAGTTGGCGCAACTGAAACGGATGTTAGGCGTGTCTGACCACCTCGAAGACGCTTACCTAGCTCGTCGCTGCGGACTCAACGATCCTGCCACGCACCTTGGATACGTTGGGCTTTTCCTGGATGCCGAGAAGGGACTAGAGGAGCCCGACAGTATCGCCCCAGGATGCGCTGTTCGCCTAAAGAGCGAGTGGAATGAGCAGTGGTGGCATGTCCTCGATGACGGGGAATCTCCTCGCGACTCCTACGAGCTCCGCCCAAGTGATGAACTGGCCAGAAAGCTTCTGGGACAGAGCATCGGAGACACAATCGTGCTGCGCGAGGGTATAGAAGATCTCTCCTACGAGATTGCGGCCGTGCAGAGCAAGTTCGTTCGCGCATTCCAGGAAACGGTTGAGGAGTTCTCTACTCGCTTCCCCGGCAACATGGGCCTCTCCCGCGTCAAGGTAGAGGAAGACGACTTTACGAAAGTTTTCTTGAGCATCGATCAGCGTGATCGGCTAGTTAGCGAGGTGGACCGGATGTACCGGGAAGGGCAGTTGCCGTTCGCGTCGTTCTGCTCATTCGTCGGGCGATCGGTACTTGAAGTCTGGCACGCACTTACCAAGAGCGACTTCACCCGTATCCGTTTCGGGACAGGTAACGCGAAAGAGTCGAACCGCTCGAACCAACTGCTGCTCGAAGCCGACGGCATAGTACTGGATATGCTCGCGCTACTTACGGTGTATGAGTTGGGGCTTGTCCCCCATCTTCGGAGCCGGTTTCAGCGCGTCGCCGTGCCCCAACATGTCATCGACGAGCTCCAGAAGGCTTACATGAATACGGTGATAGGACCGGTTCCCGCCAGTCGGTTAGGTAAGACTAGCGAGGGGCGCTACACATTTACGGAGATAACCGAGGAGGATTGGACGAAGTGGCAGGAATTCGTACGCTCAGTGATGGAGTTCGCCGAGTCGTTCGAGCGGATCCCTTCATACCGTGTGCTCGAGGCTGACGATGTCGAACAGCTTGTCGATGTACTAACTTGGGCAGGCGCGGGCGCGGTCTACGCAGGCGACGAGCAGGAGACGGACAGGCTTGTTCTAGTTTCCGACGACCTGGGGCTATGCGAGGTAGCTCGCTCTCTCGGCACCGAGGCTGTGAACACCCAAGCGGTTCTGGGCGAGTTGTATCGTTCGGCCTCTATCACCGCTGAAGACTATTCGTCTTGGATTGAAGGTCTCGTGTTGCTGAACTATGAGTTTGTGCAGATTCGCGGGGAGGACATCGTTCGCCGTCTTGAGGCACACGCGTATGCGACGACCGATGGGACACGCGCGATGCTTAGGACACTGGAAGGACCAGCCTGTTCTGAAGACTCCGCCGTGTTGGTCGGGGCGGAAGTCATGGCCTCACTAGCGATAAAAG
This sequence comes from Chloroflexota bacterium, assembly GCA_965263025.1. Classification (GTDB taxonomy): domain Bacteria; phylum Chloroflexota; class UBA11872; order UBA11872; family VXNJ01; genus JAPOVO01. Next base: position 3,742,472 of record OZ253578.1, read on the forward strand.
CCTTACCCAGTCAGATAGAGTTGATCCTTCCGCTGGTGCTAGCGGCTCTTAAGCACGGCCGAGAGGCGAGTCCGGTTCTGCATAGATTCAAAGATCAAATCGCGTCATGGCCGCGGCTCCGCCTTGCTCCCTTACATCGAGCCGAGCTTCTTCAGGCGGTGGATACGTATATTCAGTGGTCGTGAAGCTGATCCAAACAGAATCAACGAGAAGCGCACTGTCGGCCATCTGAAACCTAACCCCCTGCATCTCACGGCCCTCTCGCCCGGGTGACCTGCCCCCCGAAACCGGGTCCAGGAGGAATGTTAGAAACTGGGCCAATGGACCTGCCCCCATTTTGGTACCAGTTGCAAAGATGCTCCATATGTGTCAAGCGGCGCGGCGGACCATCTCGGCAGAGTTCTGTATGACCGAGAAGACCTCGCGGGCAACATAGCGTTTGAGGCAGCGGATGATCTCGCTCTTGCTCAGTCCCTGTCCGGTGCGCCGGTGCATGTACGCCTTGGTGCGGCAATCATAGCGAAGCCGTACCAGGACGATGCGATAGAGAGCAGCATTTGCTCGGCGGTCGCCTCCGCGGTTTAGCCGGTGCCGATTGGTCTTGCCAGAGGAGGCAGGTATCGGATTGACCCCACACAGCGAGGCGAAGGCGGCTTCGGAACGGAGGCGCTGGGGATTGCTTCCGGCGGCGATCAGGAGAGTCGCTGCCGTGTCAGGCCCTACCCCGAAGACGCCGACCAAGGCTGGCGCTGTCGTCCGGATGAGCCGTTCCAGTTCGGTCTGCAGTTCGCGGATCTCTTTACCGAGTTGACGGTAGCGGCGGGCAAGGGAGCGAAGAGCGTACTTGGCCGCTGCTGCGGGATCTTTCAGTCGGCCTGGACGGAAGCTCTTGCACCGCGCAGCCAGAGCAGCGGTGGTGAGACCGTCGAGGGTTTCGCGGAGCTGGGCCGGGGCTGTCACAACCAGGGCCTTCATCTGGTTCACCGTCTGCGTGCGAGCCTTGACGGCCGAGTCCTTGGCGCTCTTCAGCATGCGGATCATCTCGACTTCGCCCTCGCCTGACTTGGGAGTGGCTCCGGCTACTCCCGAAAGCACTGCACGCGCTGCCGACTCAGCGTCGGTGGGATCGCTCTTCCCCTTCCGGAAACGGGTTGACCTCGGCGACGGTATGGCCCCGACCGGTCAGGAAGCGAGCAAGTCCAGCACCGTAGGAACCGGCGCCTTCGACCCCGAAGGCGCTGACTTCTCCCAGGCCCCGGGACCAGTGCTCCAGATCCCCATATCCCCAGGTAGTCGCCGGCGAACGGCGTTGGCCGAGACGAACCCCCTGCTGGTCAATGGCGACTGCCACATGCTCGTCCCGGTGTGTGTCGACTCCGATGACCACCTGGGCGCCACGACTAAACTCGTGGCCGACGACTCCTAGCATCGAAACCTCCTCAACGATGGCGTACAGGCTGTGTGAGCGGACAAAACTGCGACGGGGCTTGACGCCACGCTCCTATCAGGTCACTGCTCGCTTAGCCGTTGACGCTGTGTGGGCCATGTCGGGATCGAGTCGACAGATCACAACGAAGGCATTCCAGCCAGTTAGTCCCACGGTCAGACCCGTGCCGAGATGGCCCGAGTCCATCAGCGCAGTTAGCCCCACAAGCATCGGCGTAGCCCCTTGCGGTATGGCCTCTCGTAGTGGTGTCTGAGGCCACGTAGCCGATCAGGGTTGTTGGCTGCGCCGGTATAATCGGGGTGACGCTGGGGCCAGAGATCCGAAGCCTTCATGCGGTTGGCGGAGTAGCGAGAGGCTACTTAGCTAGCGAAAACCGCCGCCCCGGGGACTAGCAACCATTACCAAACACTACCTTTGCTGGCAAAAAGGATTTGGTAGTGGATGGTAGTCAAAATCTGAGGGGAATCGGGGCAGTTCGAACGCCGTTCTGGCCTTCGGGGAGGCGTGTGAGCGGCGTCAGATCCGAGCCGCAAGCCTCACGTTCACAAGTCCTGTGGATATGCCAAAGTGCGCCCCGTGGCGCGCGTGTGGCCAGACTCTCCGCAAAGCAACCCATGTTCGCCTAATGTCTGTATCTCGCCCTGTGGCGCGACAGGGGCGCACCGGGGTGCGAAGTGGGCGTCGCCGGCGCTGGCAGAACTCGAAGCCAAGCAGCGGCGCTCTCTTTATATAGGAAATAAAAGTTAAGACAAGACGCCCATCCCGAGATTCATGGACGGACGCGTAGGGCGAGGCTTCTGAAGGGCGACCGGCTCGCCAGCCCGTCAAACCGACTACTGAAGTGGAAGCGTGGGAGCGACTGATCGGAGCGTTACCCTGGCCTTCGGGATGTCTTCTCCGCAGCGATCCGGCTGGGGAAACTGGAACTGAGAGAGACCGGTAGCCGCTGTGGGAACCGGATGCGGTCTGTGGTGAGGGGGTTCCGGCTCAGGCGGCGAGGGTACGACTGAGATTGTAGCTGTGACTCGCAGCGATGCCCGTGCGAGCCTCACCTACTCGCGGGAAGCGGTAATCGATAACGACGCGGACCTGCTTGCGGCCGCGGCCGGTGAGCGTGGTGTGGACCGTAATCCGGCGGACGAGCAGCTGAACGATCTCGCGGCGCTCAGAGTCTGAGAGGTCCCCCGTGAGGCGCTCACGGATCTCCGCGAGCACATCCTCGGAGAGGGCGTCGTCAGCAACGTCATCGTCGGGTTCGAGGACAGCCAGCCGCTCATCGAGAGTCTTGAGTTCCCGCTCCACGTCTGCGGCTATGGCGTCGAACTCGTCGTCGGAGAGCTTGCCGCGGGTGTAGAGGTCGATGGCGCGCTTGCGGCGGTGTTGGGCTGCGGAGCGGGCGTCGATGAGCGAGGCGCGCTCGGCTTCCGCGACGGCGCGGGACTCGATGTCATTGGACTCCGCGAGGAGCTCATCGACGAGGACTTGGGGATCAAGGAGGAAGCGGGAGACATCCGACCAGACCGCGGCCTCCAACTTCTCACCCTTGATAGAGGCGCCTATGCACTTGCCCCGGAGAGGGCCGCGGTGGGCCATGGAACCGTTGCACCTGTAGCGAGGCCCCCTGGTCCAGGTACCGCAGAAGGAGAGGCCGCAGACGGCGCAGCGGATGAGGGAGCGAAGGAGGTAGGCATGGCAAGAGTTGCGGGGCATGGCGCGGTTGCGCTTGAGAGTGGCGATGGCGGCGTTCCAGACGTCCTCCGAGACTAGCGGGGAAACGGAAGCGGAAATCACCTCACGACCGTTGGGCTTCGTGGACCTGCGACCGTACTGGAGGAGTCCCTTGTAGACGGGATTGACGACGAGGTTGCGGATATGCCCGGAGCGCCAGAGGCCCTGGGTGCGACGACCTCTGACACCGCGACCATCGCGGCGATAAGAGGTGGGGATGCCGAGCGAGTTGAACTCGTCGGCGATATGCGGACAAGTCCAGCCGTCGATGGCCAGGTGGTCATAGATGCGCCTTACGATGTCGGCGGCAGAGAGGCCGGCCCACATGGGAGAGTCGTCGGGGACGAGGCGGCGGAAACCACGATCCCCTGAGACCGAGTAACCAAGAGGTACGATACCGCCGGTATAGCGGCCTTCGCTTGCTGCGCGGTTCATGCCCTCGGCGGAACGTTCGAGGAACTTGCGGCGCTCGTTGGCGGCGATGACGGCGTGGATATCGAAGTAGAAGGGATCGTCGATGTTCTCGTCGGTGGCGCGGAGCGCGATGCCGATGGACTCGAACACCCTCCAGATGCGGAGCAGCTCGAATGCGTCGCGACCCAGGCGGTCGGAGCGGACCACCCAGACTTGGGAGAAGCGGCCAACACGCGCATCACGCGCAAGCGCGCGGCCAGCCGGCCGGTCTTCGAAAGGGATGGTACCCGAGACGCCATCATCCTCGTAATGCCTGAAGACGAAAACACCCGGCTCCGAACCCAGACGGCGGGACAGGGCGGCGCGCTGGTTGAGGACGGTATGGCGGTCACGCTGCTCGTCGGAGGAGACGCGGGCGTAGGTGGCGATGCGGACCATTGGATTGGGCATGAGGACCTCCAGCGGGATGGGAAGCGGAGCCGGATGTATGAAGGCTCTGGAGGCGCGGGAAGGTCAAGGCGGGGCGGCCGGCGAGAAGGCGTGAAACCCGAATGCGCTGCCGCCCCACCGGGACAGATACAAGACTTGCGAGGTCAAGACCGACCTCGGCGGGACGAGCTAGCTCAAGCCGAGGACGGTTGCGACGCCATGCCAGGCCGTATCACGCTCACCTTCGAGGCGACGGAGATAGGTGGTGGTGACGGCGAGCGAGCTGTGGTCGAGGAACTGGCTTACGGACTCGACCGACTCGCCGACGTCACGGCGGAGCTTGGCGGCGGTGTGGCGTAGGACATGGACGCCGGAAGGAGGGAGACCGGCCAAGCGGAGATAGCCACGGAAGCGGTTGTAGAAGGTAGCGCTTGAGACGCCTTGGGGGCCAGCGCTCGCCTGCCAGAGAGATTCGGAGGGCTGCATGGAAGAGAGGTCCTTGCCGACGTCACTAAGAGATCTGCGTATGGCCGAGAGCGCAGGCGAGGGGAGTTCCCTGCGGCCGCGAACACCGCCCTTGCCGAGATACCGGTAGAAGGCGGCGGATTCGTCGAAGGCGATATCGCCGGCTGTGAGGTTGACGACCTCCGATCTGCGTCTGCCGGTGAGGACGAGCGTGAGGACGATGGCGAGGTCGCGTCTGCCCTTGTGGGTATCCGGGATGACCTCGAGAAGTTGCTGCACCTGGATAGCGGAGAGGCCGCTTGGTGCGCCGGGACGGGGCTTGGGGCGCTCGACGGGGTCGCAGGGATTGGCCCTCACGACATCCATGCGGATGAGGAACTTGAAGAAGGAAGAGATGCAGGAGAGGCGGGCGCCGACGGTTACTGGAGAAGGTTCACGCCCCGAGAGGCCGACACCGTGGGCGAAAGAGAAGACGTCTCGGGAAGTGACCTGGTCGGGAGCCTTCTGGAGTTGGCCGAAGAAGAAGCGGAGGGTGCGGTAGTAGGAGTCCGGTGTGCGATTGGAGCCTGAGCGGCGTTGTTTCTCGGCGAGGAAGGCATAGAGAGAGCCTTGCCAGCCCGTGTTGGTACCGGAGAAGACGGTAGGCAGAGTTTGAGCGGTGGACATGGCGGACTCCTTGGTTAGGGGCGTCCGCATGACCTTTGCTCTGGTTTGCAGATATAGCAAGCACTATGTGTGAATAGGGCAACCGAACTGCCGCCTCTCTCAACCATGGCCAGACATCAACCTCCAGCTGAATGTCCAGCTTGTCCTAACTCCTTGGCCCCAATTTCGAACCGCTCGCTAACTTAGCCCCGTCAACACCAGGATAGGTTCCGCAAGAAGTGGTGCCTCAGGCACCGGTCGATTGTTACCCAGAGACCTATGGGGACGGACGAGGCTGGAGGTATGCCGATACTGTAAAGGACTCCTATCTGCTACCGGGCTTGGGTCACCGTGCCGCGATCGGAAACGGCCACCTCGGTGTATCGGAACTCTTGATCACTTGCTTCGCCGTACCCTTCAATCTTGTCGTGCATCCCCAACTCTACGGCTCGGGTACCCGATATCCCTTGAGGACCGGTTTTCGCGACGGCAGGTCAGTCACGCAGCAAGATCGAACGGAAGATCGCTAATGTCGCGTAGCCGATCCCCTTGAATCATCGTTTCGAGCATTTCGAGCTGATCTTCACCGCCTTGAACTGATCGGCATACTTCTCTCAGTTCATCCAATGCGAAGTGATAAACGCAGTCAAGATCGCCTGTGCCGAGAGCCAGAGACGCTATCCGCATTGGAAGCGGTTCGGCCGTAACGGCGACGATGTGCGGCAAGCGTCCCTTGCGATTGCGGATGAGGTTCAGGGCCTCTGTACGCGTATTTTGGGAACGGTCGCTTCGAATCGTCCACTTGCAGGAGATGCTGGCATGCAAGTAAGAGAGCGGTTTGGACTGATTTGTCTCCAGGAACGGCGTCAGAGTGGCGAGTCCCGCATCGTCCAGAATAGTCTCGGATTCGTTGACTTCCTCCCGACTGGCAGGATAGCGGGTGATGACGATATCCGGCGTCACAATGTACCCATGCCCCAACGCAGCCGACAGGCCGCGGTCCTGACTTACAAGTGATTCGAGCGTCTGGAGATGTCGATACTGGACGAAGTTGGATATCCGGGTCTGCGTGGTCAAGTATTGCCACGGGCCGGGACGCAAGTGTTGGATAGCAGTGAACGCGCTCTTGACAAAATCGCAGGTGAGTTTCTCGAATAAAGTACCCGCAGTTTGCCCTGTAATCCTCGATGTGTTCGTCTCCGGAAGTCCAAGCATCGTCATGATGCCTTCGGCTAGACGCACGCTCGTCTGGCTGGAGCCGTCGGCGAAATTTGGATATGCCCGCTCGCCGCTTCCGGAAACTCTAACTATCCGCGAGCAAATTTCCTCGTGGTAATTTCGCCGTAATTTGGCCAGTGTCGGCATATTAGATTCAGCCGGTCGCCCGGCCGCAGCATTCAGACAGGAGGCGCCCTTTGTACGGTTTCGAGAACACGTGCTTTGGATTGCTGCAAGTAAACCTCGTTCAGCTCGATGAGCAGTGCCTTGCGGTTGAACTCGGCCGCTACCACGCCAACAGTTCCCGATCCGGAGAACGGATCAATGATCAAGTCGCCAGGGCGGCTTCCCAATAGGATGCAGCGTCTTGCTAGTGCTCTTGGGAAAACGGCCGGATGCGGCTTTCCGCTTGAGTCTGGCCCGAGCGTCCAGAAGTTCCTCAGATTCGCTCCGGTGGGCTCTCGAACTGCGTGGTTGTCGTAGAAGTAGTTCGCAGTCTTCGAGAACAGGAAGACTTCCTCCGTCGCGTTCGAGGGCCGATTTCTGACACTCTCTGGCATCGGCGCCTTTTTTACCCACGTGATTCTTGAACGCAGCACCCACCCATCAGCCTGTAGCGCGAATGCCACCCGCCACGGCAATCCCATGAGATCCCGGTCCTTCAGCCCCCAACAGTCCGGCACTCTGCAATTGCGCCTCTGAATCAGTTTTTTGGTGTTTCCAACCCGCGCATTGGGACCGTGGCTCCCGATTCCGCCGTTTCGGGCGTATCCGTCCCCGATATTGAGCCAAAGCGTGCCGTCATCACGCAGCACCCGTCGAACTTCGCGAAACGTGTTCACCAGGTTCTGGACGTACTCTTCCGGCGAGGACTCGATCCCGATTTGTGACGAATGATGGTAGTCCCGTAGACCCCAATAGGGTGGTGAGGTAACGCAGGATTGCGCCGATTGACTAGCGAGCTGCGGAAGCACTTCGCGATTGTCCCCAGCCAGTATTTCGACCAGCGAAGGTTGACCGTTCGCTTTGGTCGTCGAAGTCCCGTCTGCGCTGGGGGGCATGTTCAAATGCCTACTGGGAACTGGACGGTAAATGCCATAAATTGATTCTCATTGTATTACATCAGTCGGTCGCAAACACGTCCAAGAGCCTGCCCGTGACAGCATCGTTCTGACCTGCCCCCCCCGAAGTCGGGTCCGGGATGAATGTTAGAAACTGGGCCAATTGGCCTTGCCCCCATTTTGGTACCAGTTGCAAGGATGCTCCTATATGTGTCAAGCCGCGCGGCGGACCAGCTCGGCAGAGTTCCGTATGACCGAAAAGACCTCGCGGGCAACATAGCGTTTGAGGCAGCGGATGATCTCGCTCTTACTCAGCCCCTCTCCGGTGCGGCGAAGCATGTATGCCCTGGTGCGGGGATCGTGACTAAGCCTAACCACGACGATGCGGTAGAGAGCCGAATTGGCTTGGCGGTCACCCCCGCGGTTGAGTCGATGGCGGTTGGTCTTGCCTGAGGAAGCCGGTATCGGGTTCACCCCACATAGTGAGGCGAAGGCAGCCTCGGAACGGAGGCGCTGGGGATTACCTCCGGCGGCGATCGGGAGAGTCGCCGCCGTGTCAGGCCCTACCCCGAAGACGCCGACCAAGGCTGGCGCTGTGGTCCAGATGAGCCGCGCCAGCTCGGCCTGCAGGTCCTGGATTTCCTTACTGAGCTGACGGTAGCGGCGGGCAAGGGAGCGAAGAGCGTACTTGGCCGCTGCTGCGGGATCTTTCAGTCGGCCTGGACGGAAGCTCTTACACCGCGTAGCCAGGGCAGCGGTGGTGAGACCGTCGAGGGTTTCGCGGAGCTGGGCCGGGGCCGTGACTATCAGAGCCTTCATCTGGTTGGCGGCCTGGGTGCGAGCCTTGACGGCCGAGTCCTTGGCGCTCTTCAGCATGCGGATCATCTCGACTTCGCCCTCGCCTGACTTGGGAGTGGCGTCGGCTACCCCGGCTAGCACCGCACGCGCTGCCATCTCCGCATCGGTCGGATCGCTCTTCCCCTTCCGGAAACGGGTTGACCGGTCAGGTCGGTTGACCTCGACGACGCTATGGCCCCGACCGGTCAGGAAGCGAGCAAGTCCAGCACCGTGGGAACCGGTGCCTTCGACCCCGAAGGCGCTAACCTCTCCCAGGTCCCGGGACCATTGCTCCAGATCCCCATATCCCCAGGTAGTCGCCGGCGAACGGCGTTGGCCGAGACGAACCCCCTGCTGGTCAATGGCGACTGCCACATGCTCGTCCCGGTGTGTGTCGACCCCGATGACCACCTGAACAGCTCTGTTGACCTGGCCACCGCCTTCTTCTCTCATGGCTGCCTCCTGAAGGATGGCGTACAGGCTGTGTGAGCGGACAAAACTGCGACGGGGCTTGATGCCAAGCTCCTATGAGGTCACTGCTCGCTTAGCCGTTGACTCTGTGTGGGCCATGTCGGGATCGAGTCGACAGATCCTTGCCAAGGCATTTGAGCCAGTTAGTTTCGCGGCCAGACTCGGCCCGAAATGGCCCGGAGACACAATCGCAGTTAGTTTCGCGGTTCATCGATCAACCGCCGGGGTCTTCAGAGCGAAGGTCTTCGGGGCGAGGTTTCCCAGCGCGCTGTGGGGACGCTCGGCATTGTAGTACCTTCGCCAAGCTTCGATCTTCTCTCTAGCATCGGCCAACGATAGGAACCAGTTCTCGTTCAGACATTCCGCCCGAAGCCTGGCGTTGAAGGCCTCGATCATCGCGTTGTCAGTGGGCTTGCTCGGCCGGCTGAAGTCCAACTCCACACCGTTGAGGTACGCCCACTGGTCCAGAGCCCTGGAGGTGAACTCGGGGCCGTTGTCCATGGCTATGGTCCGAGGCTTCCTGCCTTGCAGCGCCAGCCAGGCCAATGCCTCCACCACGCGATGGCCTCCCAGGCTCCCGTCGACCAGGATCGCCAGACTCTCACGACTGAAGTGATCCACTATCGTTAAGAGTCGAATCCGCCTGCCGTCGAACAGCTCGTCGCTCATGAAGTCCATGGCCCAGCGTTCGTCGGGTCGCGATGCCACGGCCCTACTCTCGCCCCTCTGACCGGATACGTGGCGCCTGGACCGCTTAGGCCGCATCCGCAGTCCCTCCAAGGCGGTAAAGCCTGTAGACCCGCTTGTGGTTCGCTTTCCAGCCCTCCCTCCTGAGCAGCACGTGGATGCGCCGGTATCCATAAGCTCACCCGCGATGCCGCCAAGTCCCTGATCCGCATCCTCAGGGCCGCCTGCTCAGCAGCCACGCTCTCGTACCTGCAGGTCGATCGCCCAAGCGTGAGCACCTCGCACACCCGGCGCTCGCTCGAACCGTAGGCCACCTGCAGATACTTGGCATGGTCTCTCAGCCGAGCAGGCTTTAGGGCTTTTTCGCAGCACGTCCTGGAGCATCTGTTTGTCCAGACTGAGGTCCGCCACCAGCTGCTTGAGCTTGCGGTTCTCCTCTTCCAGGACCTTGAGCCGCCTCACCTCCGCCACCCCCATGCCGACGAACCTCTTCTTCCACCGGTAGAAGGTCTGCTCGGAGATGCCCATCTTTCGACAGACCTCCACCACGGGTGTTCCATTCTCCGCCTGCCGCAAGGCGAAGGCGATCTGCTCCGGCGCGTACCGGGACCTCTTCATGGTCTGCTCTCCTCTCTCTCGCATTCCACGAAACTAACAGTCCAGCTGGACCAGGTTTCGGGGAGCAGACCAGTTGGCTGGACGGCGGTAGTCCAGCGCCAGGTCACCGGTCGAGCCAAACGAGCGCTAGCCGCACTAAGCAGACATGGTGTTGAGGTCGTGATCGATCAGGTCACTAGCCGGGTTGCTTTGATACTGATCATCCACTTAGTCGTTGAGAGGCTTGGGATTCCAGAAATCCTGGGGCGGGAGATTTCTGGAATACAGATTACGGTGGCACGGCTATGAAGACCGGTGATGAGTCTCGGTTCGAGTTCCTCTAGGTGAGCCTGATTGGACGGGTGCCTAGTCCCCACTTCCAATGGTGGAAGAGGAGCCGAGGGCGAGGGTTGCCGGGAGCGCAGGGCGAGGCTTACCGACGCCTCAAACCTGAGAACACCATGATCCCAACCACCACAACAACCAGCGCAGCCACGCCAGAATGACTACGCACACCATACGCACACCCATGTCCAGTGGCTGTGCAGGCGACGGTCCGCCCGTTCCGGCTTGAGGAGCATGGCCTTCCCCCAGCGCGTCGAGGTCAGCTTGCGCTTGCCCGAGGAGGGCTGTCCGACCGCATATGCCAACGGTATAGCCGCCGTCGCCATAACTGCTGTCGCGACCATAGACGATGTACTCCTCGCCTTCGATGAAAGTAAACCCACAACTTCCGCCTGTTGGTGGCGTGGTGACATACATGCTTTCGTTGACAGCACCCTTCCACACGGTGCTGACCTCGAAGCGAACCGTCGTGCGGTCTTCAGGGGAATGAGACACTGCATCAGGGTCATAGGAGTGTCGAACCGAGACGACTCTCCCCGCGAAGACTGCTGCAGACTTCTCCAGCTCTTCGGAAGGAGAACTGGGTTCCGCACACTTACACGCGTAAGCCTGGCCTGGGTTCGCGAGGAACCAGAGGGCGCTCAGCATGAGCGCGAGGCTCACTACGCGTATGGATACGACTCTGGGCCGCATAACCGGACGCTGTGCAATCCCTGGCCACATGACCTTCTCTCTTTACTGCCGTGCCTTTAGTGCGAGCCTGTCATGATGGTATGACCTTGTATGTTGATTTTGGCACGTAATAGTGACTTCACTGGGGGTGCTGCAGACCGATCTGACCGTGGTCATGTAAGACCGTGACACAGCGAGGGGCGCCGCACCCTTCCCGAACTCCGCCGTTTACAGGTGTCGCGAAGACGCCGCAAGCTGCTCTCATGCCGCTGTGGCCGTGGGCTCGAAGTGCAACCTCCGAAACCAGTGCCGTTGCTGCGGTGTACACGCCTGGCGGCAGGTCAACCGGGCGCAAGTTGCTCGCACGACGTCGAGGTCAACGCTGACATCCACGTCCTACTGCTGTCCACCGGTGGTCTCCCTGCGTCTCACGCGCCAACTGGCTGTCATAATCCGGGACCCCGTACTTCTACTTGGTGCTGCCGCGTCTGCACGATTGCACCGCCCTCTATCTTGTGAACCAATCGGATGGGATCACGGGTCGACAGTTCGCCCGCTTTCGTCCCCGAAACCGTGAACCACTGGAGGTTCTTGTTCGTGAGTAGCCCGAATCCTGCTTGCGCCACGAGAAGCCGTCCTTGCTGGAACACGTCCAGGAAAGCCGCGAGCTTCGTTCTGTCCTCGACGACATAGAGTCTCGTGTTGGTCAGGAAATAGGTGTATCTACCGAGGTCGACGATCTCGGTCGGACAGGTTCCAATATCGTAGACCACGATGGGACGCCCCTCCCGCGAGAGCAGGATGACCTTGCCGGAGTATGTCGCCACATAAGCGCAGCCGTCAGCGGCGGCGAAGCTCGCGGCGTAGACCCAATCCTGAGGTGCACCCCCTGTCACAGTCATCTCTAGTCGGAATCCCTCGAACTCGACGACGTGATCGGGAGCAGTGCGAGCGAAATAGGTCACATCGGATTCCTCGAATTCGAGCGTGTTCGGATCGACGCCAGTTAGCACCTCGAATGCCTTGTTCACGGCCTTCATCTTCTCTCCCGCACCAGGATTGCTGGCGTTTCGGTCGGGATGGTGGGCCATCGCCAGCACCCGGTACCTTCGCTTGATTTCGGCTGGCATCACCGGAAGGGAAAGATCGAAGACGCGCAGGGCCTCTTCGATCTCACGTGCCACACCGAAGCGCTCAGTTCGGCCGACCACGCGCTTCCAGCCTTCCTTGAGGGGCATCGCCACGCCCCAGACGGTTTGGCCGGACATCGTGCAGCACCATGCCTCATCCGCTAGCGTGAAGAGGTACCGGTCGCCTTCCGAGGATACGTCCACAGCTCGAACTTGGGACTTGAAGTCACCCCAATAGTTAGTGACGGTGGTTCGAAAATGATCCACTACGCGGGGGTCCTCGCGGAGATTCGTTTCCCTAACGAGGTTCAACGCAGAATCATAGATGTGCAATGTTCCGGTGGAGTCCATGATCGCAATGTTGGAACCGACGCCCCCGGCACCAGTCCAGTAGGCGTCATGGTTGAGGGCCTGTTCGCCGACGAACCGGCCAAGTTGGTCCAGCCGTCGAAGCACGCTCTTCACTTCCGGCTTGCTAATGCCGGACCCAGAACGGTCGAGCAGCCATGTTCCTGAGCCGTCAATAGCAGCGATAACGAAAGCCGGATTGGGTCGCTCATTTCCCTGCAGTTTCCGTTCTCCGGTGACGGCCCATCCGGTACCGTCCACGACCGTGAACAAGGGCTGTGAGGACCGGCCAGCGGGCACATCCAGCGGCGTGTATTTGTGTTTCTTGCCGGCCTTTTTCATTTGATTGAGGATACGGTTGAACCGTCGTCGATCGACGTCTTGGACTTCTGCGGGAACCACCTCGAACATCTCAACGCAACGTTTTGCCGCTGCTGCGAGTTGACCAGCTTTCATCCGCTGAATAATCAACTTGCGGTACGCTTTTGCGATCACATCTCCTGCTCTGCCCTGTCGTTGCTCTGCAGAAAGACCAGCTGCCAGTTTCACGACCTTCGAGTGCTGGTTCTGGAAACCTGCCTGAAACACCGGCCCAATCGTCGGGTCGTCGTACTCGCGCTGGAATTCGTCACGACAGTCCACCTCCCAGGCGGGTGGGGAAGGCGGTAAGGGAATGTACTCGGCGCGCGTCCAGTCGAGGGCCGCTGGCGGCTGCCGCCGCCCAGACCTCTTACTTGAGTCGAGGGCTAGCCGCTGCAACCTAGTGGATTCCTGGGAGACCGGATCCTTCCCCCTGCCAAGCAGCTTCGAAAAGAATTTAGCCACCAGTCACCTCTCCCTATTTAGCGTCCCGCGCGGCGCGACTGTGCCTCCCGAGGGCAGTTTTCATAGACTGTCCCCAATTCTGTGCCATTCGCTAGTTTGCTCGCGCATCCATTGGGATAGGCTCGGCCATCAGGTGGGCCATCGTCGCCGAGGGACTTGGCGGGCACCGTCTCGACCGCTAACAACTCATAGCGTGGAGCTCGGTGATAGGCCCTCTGAAGGGAAACGCTTCGGACGTACCGTCCCCCCGAATGACTTCCCTGGCAATCATCCCGTAGACACACCCAGGTTTCTTGAGAGTTTAGGGAAACGGGCGATTTATGGATTTAAACAGGGATTAAAATACCGGTGAATTGGCAGGGGGCTAATGCAGTTAACAATACCCGCAGATATTTGGATCGCAGTGGGTCTGCTTTTAGATATTGTCGGTATTGTCTTGCTATTTTTCGTTGTGCCAGAGAAGTACCCTGATCCGCAATCGTCGGCGTTCTTTGCACTTGAAGATAAGAAGTTGCGGCCTCGCTGGATAAAGAATCAGCGACGAAGAAGATGTGCAGCCATTATGGGCGTTGTCATGATTAGCTTTGGATTCGTGTTTCAAGGTGTTGCCGTGTTGTTTTTCTGATCGAACAAGCACCTGGTGAGTAAACCAAAAGGGCGGTTTCGGGAGAAAAACGGCGGGAGTGTTAAGAGGGAGTTAGGTGGGAGGGTCTCGTTTATTGACGATCAAAGCATCGAATACGGTTTAACCCTTCCTTGTCCAACAACGGATTTAAGCCCTTGATTGTTGCTATCAAGTTGCGATGAATCGCATCAGCGACAGCAGTATCAGTATGGTCGAGTTCTAAGCACTTTGTCAGTTTTTCGTCCAAGGCGTCTACTTTCTCACTGAGCCTCGCAATGTCCTCACGAAGCCGCTTATCGTTGTAAGAACCAGGTGGGCCTATACTCATTTTTGATGTGACCTGCCCCCCGAAACCTGGTCCAGGAGAAATGTTGGAAACTGGGCCATTGGAAGGGGGTACGGATGGCAAGGCGGAAGTGCTGCGCCACACGGCGAGATTTCTACGCTCGGCGAACATGGGTTGCTTTGCGGCGAGTTCGGCCGCCGCTGCGCCACGGGAGCGAGTCTTCGTAGGACCGCCCGGCTTGCGAGGGTGAGGCTTGCCGTCGTCTGCTACGCCGCTCGCGCGTCTCCCCTCTGGCCTAACGGCACTCGGTACGTCTCGCTTCGCTTCTGCCCGGACCACCACCGCACTGCCAAACCCTGTCTGCCAGCAGAGCTGGTGTTTGCCGGTCGTTACCAGTATCCACGCCCGCCCTTTTCGCTAGCTCGACGCACTACCAGATTTCGCCCTTCGCGTAGAGATTCTCCGCAGGTCCAATTAGGTACGGATCAGGCTCGGCTACTCGCTTACGCACGCCTCGGTCGTACTTCAGACTGCGCAGTACGTAGCGCATGCAGGCCAGGCGAGCACGCCGCTTGTCGTCTGACTTCACGACCACCCACGGTGATGCCTTCGTGTCTGTGGCTGCGAACATCCCCTTCTTCGCTTCCGTGAAATCGTCCCACAGCGGCAGCGACCGGACATCGACCTCGCTGACCTTCCACTGCTTAAGCGCATCCTCCCTGCGGGACATGAGACGCCTGAGTTGCTCCTCACGGCTTACCGAGAACCAGAACTTATACAAGCGAATGCCTTCGTTTATTAGCATCTCCTCGAACAACACCGTGTCTCGAAGAAACCGCAACGTATCTGCCGTCGTGCAGAATCCCATCACCGGCTCCACCACCGCCCGGTTGTACCAAGATCGGTCGAAGAATACGATCTCCCCGCTCGTCGGCAGGTGCTGAACGTAACGCTGAAAGTACCATTGCCCACGCTCCCTGTCGGACGGCGCCGAAAGCGCCACCAGAGTCGCGCCGCGCGGATTGAGGTGCTCCATGAAGCGCTTTATCGCCCCACCTTTGCCGGCAGCGTCGCGCCCCTCGAACAATAGGACGATCCGCTCCCCACTCTCAATAGCCCACCTCTGCATCTTCAGCAGTTCGATCTGCAGCTTGGCCCTGTCGCGTTCGTATTTGCGCCGGGACAGTCTCGTCGAGTAGGGATACGTGTCGCTGATGATCTGGTTTGACCGCGCGCTCTTTACCTTCTCCACGATGTCCAGCGGGACACCTGCAGTCGGGATAAACGGAACCAAGCGTTCCTTTACCTTGCCCGGTCTCGCCATGGTGGTTTAGACCCCGAAGTCCTCAGCAAATAGAGCACACAGAGAATTTCGCACGATCATATGTGCGTGCCACGAGGCGAGTCAATCGCCGACGCCTGGCCCACAGCCCGACATGCTCACATACAGCGTTGTCAGAGTTGACCTGCCCCTAGAACTCGTCCGGAACGGGGATTCGACCTCTGGGTCGCCGCAAACGGGCCGATCGCAACGGTCAGAATAGACGCGCCAGGTAACTGATCGAATCCCACCTCGCCACTATGAGTTGATCGTGGTCGAGCGCGCGCCGCAACAAATTTCCGCTCGGACAATGGCCCGAGTTTACGGCCAAATCAGGCCGAACCTGGCTCGCCAGGTTCGGAACCAACACTCATTCCATCGAGCCCGACTCACCTTGGGAGAACGGCTATGTGGAGAGCCTCAAAACCAAGCTCCGCGACGAACTCTTGGACCGTGAGATCTTCCACCAGTTGCGGGGACGCATGTGCTGCCCCGACAGGACCGGCAGACTGACAGCCGCATCCGACCACATACCTTACTGGCCTACAGACCACCGGCGCCTGCGACCATGCTGCCTGCCGAGGCTATCTCGAAGCTCGTGGGAATAACATACCTCGTGGTTCAAGCCTTGGGGCCAGGTCAGCTGAGAGCAGGATGTGGGAAACATGCCGAATGGAGGATCAGACTGCTGCGGCACCTGCTGGTTCAACCGCTCCAACAGCGGCCAACGCG
The DNA here is from genome assembly GCA_965263025.1 of Chloroflexota bacterium. Taxonomy (GTDB): domain Bacteria; phylum Chloroflexota; class UBA11872; order UBA11872; family VXNJ01; genus JAPOVO01. Next base: position 3,758,755 of record OZ253578.1, read on the forward strand.
GGTCCGTCAACTTCAATAGTGACATCCCTAGTTTCTGTGAGATCCGCCAGCTCGCCATACCGAATCCCTTTTACACCTACTGCGCCAACCACCCGCACCACCGGTCCAACCGCGACCCCATACCCATCGGGCCGGTGTACGTTCATGGCAACTCCGACGTACGAGAGTTCTGGCAGCCGTCGCCAGACACCGAGGAGATCCGTCAGCACTTGCTGGATATCGTAAGGGCGCCGGGGGAGCACACAGATGGCTACCCCTTCTACTCACCGCCTCCACACGCGAGGGCGATCGAGCAGTTGGTGGACTTCGGCGACCAGCGGGTCGTCGAGGCGTTGGAGGACCTCGTCCAGCGGGACGAAGTCAAGGAAGCTCGTCCCGACATCCTCGAGCTGATCAAGACCGTGCGTCAAAGACTGGCCCCGTAACGGAACTGCGGTGGAATTCGCTGGAAACTTGCGGTGCACCGTCATGGGCGGGCGCTCGGCTATGGCGTGTATCGGGAACTCTCCATGGACTGCTCTCCGCTCTCTCACATTCCACGAAACTAACATCCCAGCTGGACCAAGTTTCGCGGTGAAGACCACACAAACATGCGACTCCGACTGAGAGGAAGCCAACCCCGCGTCAAAAGGCCCTGTGGAAGGCGGTGCAGGAGGCCAAGCTCCGTGGCCTGTCCATCCGCGGGATTGCGCGGGAGTTGGGCATCCATAGAAACACCGCCCGCAGGTACGCCGCAGCCGAGAGCCCGCCGCTAATGGCACCGCGCAAGTTCGCAGCAACTCTAGCCGATACTATGAACGACAATGCCGACTGACATTTTTGCTGACCACTTAGCAGGACATGTTCGCTGGACATCGATACAGGTCATGTCCATAAAGCAATCAGGCATGGTCGAACGGAGTAATCAGGGGATGGACAAGTCATTCGACGTCGATAAGTTTATAGCGGACATTGGAACAGATCTTGTCAAGGACTTTGAAAGAGCCCGAGGTGCTACATCACCCACGGCTGTCGGGGATGCAATGGAATTCCCCGTAAGGGATTAAGTTAGAGCAGATTCTTCCTAGAGGCATCGGCGTGGGGTCGGGCTTTGTGATCGACACCAGTGGCGGTACTAGCCTACAGACTGATGTGGTCCTGTATGAGAAGGACATCTGTCCAGTGTTGTCCATCAATAATACCCCCGGTACAACCCATTACCCGTGCGAGGGCGTCATTGCGGTCGGGCAGGTGAAGAGCATTCTGACCAAACCTCTTCTGATGCAGGAGTTCAGGAAGATCGCATCGGTCGTGCGACTCCAGCGCTACGCCGTTCATGATTTCATGCCGCATCCTACGACTGGCAAACCGATAGTCCTGGAGCGCAGCTATGGCAACATGCAGAACCCGTCCATCACCGATATCACGGAGCGACGGGGGCCTGACGAGACCAGGCAGATTTTCGGCTTCGTCATCGCCGGTTCGGTACGGATGAGTCCTGACACGCTAATGGAGACATACCTGGAGTTCACCCAAGAGACCGGTGACAGCTTGTCTCCGAACCTTCTTGCGGTTTTGACGGGGGGATTGTTGACCTGGGGCAATTTCACATCCAAACAGACCCAAGCGTATAAGTCGGGGGACACGGGATACTTCGGCATCCGTGAAACGTACGACGGCCCGGGAAGATGGGAGTCTTCGGGGTCGGCTCAAAAGGCCACATTCTTGAGCTACTCGGAGGACAAGGAATCGTTCCGAGCCTTGATTCGATGGGTCTACGAGATATTCAGGACGGGAAAGACGAGCGATGTCAGGGCCTTTGATCGCTATTGTCTCAAGGGTGGTGAGTCAACCGGCGGTGAACGAAAGTTCAAACCGAAGGGTGATGTGACGGTTGAGGAGCTTCTCAGTCGTTTGAATCTGGGCCCGTCGTCTTAGATGGCTGGAGGTTTGAAGAGCGTTGACCGACATTGACACATTGAAAGGGGCGTTATGAACCGCTCTCGATTGATTACCCGATTGGTTGAGCACGGTGCGACGCATGTTGAGTTGGATCGGATGGTAAGGGAAGCCGTCATTATTTGGATGATTAGACCCATCGACGAAATGTCTGAGACCTGCATCCACTTAGAGGAGTTCATGTTGAACGCGGCGCGCAACTGTCAGAGCGCCCTCAGCGTCATTGACCGTCTCCAGGGCTCCGCTGACCAAAGGGACCCTGATCTTCTGACCGCGCTGAAGAAGTATGTTGAGGATGCAGGCCAGGCCCTTAAGGAAGTTGACGACACCCTTGGCCGCACCGATGCCAGCCTCGCCTCTCTGCTTTTCGAGATACCGAGCGAGACGGAAGAAGATGAGCCGTCATGGCGCAATCTGATGGGGCGACGGGACGTCATCGCGCACAAGCTGCTGACGGTTGACGACGAACAGGTCTACAAGGAAGCGGTGCGTGACTTTGGCTCCGTGCGTCAGCTTCTTTCGAGGGTATACTTTGCCCCAGTCAAGTCTGACCTCGCCTCCAACGCAATTCCTTCCCCTGCGCTCAAGATGGAAGTCATGAATAGTCTCGTCCCTGCAACACATGGCCGGACTCCTCGGATAGGCGAAACTCTTGTATTCATCTATGAGGACAAGAGGGAGGGCTTCTGGCCTGTCAGATTGGGACGTACGGAGGGTAACAAGGTGCTTATAGCTTCCCCACGCAGCCTGTCTAATTTCTCATTGGATGGCATGAGCAACGAGGACTTGCTAGGCGTCATGCAGGCGAAGGATCAGGCAACTCAGTAAGGCTGCTGGCGATCTCAGTGTGTGGCGGACACCCCCAGTCTGAGACGGCCTGATCGTACCCCAACATACATGTACTCTGGGGCCGGGTTGTCGACCGACTTGACCCTGCCCCCAACTTACCCTCACTCATAAGTAGAATCTTTTCAGGTTATGGCCCCAATTGGGGCGGGCTGCAAACTCGTTGGGTGTGAGCCCATCCAGGCTCGTGTGCGGGCGTGTTGTGTTGTAGTCGCACCTCCATTCCGCGATGATCCGCCGCGCTTCGGCCAGGCCGGCGAAGAGATGTTCGTTGAGGCACTCGTCGCGCAGGCGGCCGTTGAAGCTCTCGACAAAGCCGTTTTGCATGGGCTTGCCCGGTGCGATGTAGTGTCAGCCAACGCCGCGTTCCTGCTGCCAGCGCAGGATAGCGTTTGAGGTGAGCTCGGCGCCGTTGTCGCTGACCAGCATGCGGGGGCGGCCCCGCAGCTCGACGATGCGGTCCAGCTCCCGAGCCACGCGGACGCCAGACAGCGATGTGTCGACGACGAGGGCGAGGCACTCGCGGCTGAAGTCGTCCACCACCGCCAGGATGCGGAACCGCCTGCCGTCGGCCAATGCATCCGCGACGAAATCGAGCGACCAGCGCTGGTTGCGGTTCCAGGGGAGCAGCAGCGGGGCACGCGTGCCGAGCGCCCGCTTGCGCACCGTGAGCCGTTCCTCGCGATAGCTGCGATAGAGCTTTTTATGATTGAGCCGGATGCCTTCCCTGGCCAGCAGGATGTGCAGACGGCGGTAGCCGAACCGTCGGCGCTGCTCGGCCAATTCCCGCAACCGCTTGCGGATGCCGACGTCGTCCGGCCGCCTCGATTCATAGCGGTAAGTCTTCGGATCTATCCCGACAAGAGCGCAGGCACGGCGCTGCGAGTGACTAGTCTCCGTCATCGCCCAGGCCGCGGCCTTCCTCCGCAATCTGGGCGTTAGAAGTTTTTTGCAAGTAGCTCGCGCAGCATCGCCACATCCAGCATCGATTCCGCCAGCAGCTTCTTCAGGCGCCGGTTCTCATCCTCCAGCCCCTTCAGCTTCCTGGCGTCTGATACCTCCATGCCGCCGTACTTGGACCGCCACTTGTAAAACGTCGCGCCGCTGACCCCGTACTTGCGGCAGAGCTCTGCGGCTGGCAACCCCGCCTGGTGCTCTTTGAGGATGCCGATGATCTGTTCCTCGCGATACCTGCTCCGTCTCATGTCCGTCTCCTCCCATTGAACGGACTCTACTCAAAATCGAGGGCATTTTCGGGGGCAAGGTCATAGTTGCCGAGGGCGTAAGGGATTTGCAAAGCGGTCAACCGTCGTTCCGGTGCAAGTCCTTGAAACGTTGCTCGCGCCCGACTCAAGTTGAGAGTAGAGATGGCGCAACAGGGCGTCGTTAGCTTCTTCTAAGTTCGTTTGGTAGAAATGCGTCGATCTCGTCATCAGAAAATGTCATTTCTTCATCCCGCTTAAGAGCCTTCTGTGCTTTTTCATATGCCCGAGACGTAGTATTGGGAGCACCGCGATACGTTGAATGAAGCTGTTCAATCAAAAGGTCTCTCTCAACTTGAATCGTTCCCAACGGCTTGCCGCCTATGTTCAGATCAGTGATCAACGAAAGGAATTTCTCTCTAGCCAGCCAGATATCAGTTGCCGCCTGTTTATGCTTTAGCGCAAGCTCCGCAAGGTCACGATTTTTTGCGTACAAGTTCAATGCGAGGAGAATCGCAGCGACAGCGGAAGCGACAACCGATCCGATTACCCCAGTCCCAATAAACACCGTAAGAAACCCGGTAGTCGATATGGCCGATAAAATGATTTGCCAGAACTTAATCCTTGAGAGATCCGCCATCAAAATGTCAGCACACTTTTCTTGGGTCTTGTGCGAGTAGGTCGTCCTTCCAAATAACTCTCTAAGTTGCGCTTCGAGAATCCTCCTTTGTTCCGAGGAATCCTCAAGCGGGGAAAGAGGTTCCAAATATCTCCCTCCACTTTTGTTTGGCGGACCATTCCTGTTTCGGATTGGCTGTTTCATGTGCTATCGCTTCGAGTGATAGGTCGTAACATCTAGCCGCCTTCGATTGGAAGAGACCCTTGCCGTATACGTACTGCTCGCTACCTGGTGCTCTCCAGTATTCCTGATTCCTGTCTTGGTCCGCGATGAAACGAAAAAAATCCTTGCTCATATAGTCGTAGTAGAAGAAAGACTTGTCCTTATGCTCCCAGTTGACAATGAACTGATAGGCGACGGTATCGACTAGAAGCCCTCCTATCGGTACGTGCCACTTGGACTTCCAGGCCCGCATCATCCTGCATAAGGGGACTAGGTTTCCATTGCAGTAGCTGTTCCGGCTTCGGATCGCCTCGATTTCTGGGTTGGGGTTGGTTGTTCGCCAACTTCCACCGTTGTTCGAATCAGGATAGGTATAGCTGCCGGAGTCGTTGATGAAAGCAGGCACGACTTCAAAAGTAATCCCGTCGCTGAAAGAGATTTCGATGATTTGGCCATCTGCGCCAATCTCTGTAGTCGAGTACGTGTTGAGCAAGGAATTTCTTACCGCTTGTAGGAGCGCGGATTGACCATTACCGCTATATCCGTTGTATCTCTCATACACCCAGGACGGCAGCTCGAAGATCATGTCAAGGTCACTGAATCCCTTAATGGCCGTGTTTCGACCATACGAGCCTACATAGAGACTGTGTGAGGTTTCGGAGTTTGCGTACCAGAAATCTGTATTCAGTCGGCGGGTTATGTTCTTGTAGCGAGTTGATATGGTTCCGCCATCTTGAATTTGGATGTTCGAGCAAAACGTGCTGAACCAGTTTGCCAATCCCATCTCGGTCCCCCTATCCGGCCTCGGGCAAAGTCACTGAGTATTGTTTACTCCCCTGGTTCCTATCCCAATCCACCTTGATCTGTGGTCGAACAAGGTTGACTCGCTCCCAGCTAGCCACTATCGACGAGTGCTGGATTCATGCCCGCGAACCATTCTCATCCTACGCAGATGGTTGTCCTTCAAGAAGGGCTGTCAAAAGAAGTGGGCCTTTCGAGACTTGGTCATCGCCACCAAGAGCAAAATATTCAGCTTGGACCAAGTCCAGGCTCTGTTGGACTGCTGTCTCGTCCAACCCCGTGAGATCGAAACTGGCGATTTTGTTCGGTGGTGGTGGCGAATTGCTAATCCCTGCTACTGCATGCATAGCGACATAAAAGCGAAGATTGTTGCGGTCCTTTGGCGGGACGTTCAAACTTGGCGACTTCAAGTGATTTTCAACTTGTCGCATAGCCTTAGCACACACGTAGTACAAATTGATCGGATATGACGAGTTAAAGACTTGGCCGTAGTCTTCGTCCGCCTTGAGGAGCGACGAAGGACGTGCGCGCGCGGTGTCAGGTTGTCGAAGGGCTATCGCCATCACAGCCTGCGCCAAATAAGGGATGCTCACTATCTTGCCCCGCGGTTTGCCTTCGTTCTTGTAGTAGTTCTTTCGTCGATCATAAAACAAGCCTCTTGGCCGCAGATACTCCTCAATGTCTCGATGGATCTTATCTGTGGCTCTTAAGGACGACAGTTGCACTACGGTCTGACTGTTTGTCGCTTTTATGATACGGTCACGGCTCTCCTCCTCCGTGGGAACCATGACTCGGGCCAGGATTTTCCTCTCGTCGTTGGCTCCGTCGGATTCCTTGTAGTATTTGTAGACTTCTGTAGACGTTTGTAGACCGTTGACGATTTGAGGGTCTTCAATGGTTAAAGTCCTCCCCCCAAATGATGCTTGAGTTGCCAGGATCGAGACTCCGTTGTTCAACCACCAGAAATCCTCTGCCATTGTGTACTGAAGCGAAGCCTGAATTTCATCGTTGACTTGGGTACGACCTTGGTAGTCGCGTACGTTCGCTTCAAACATCGGCCTCCGGAGAGCCCCCGTGTCCTCAGTTATGAATTCAAAAAAATCACGTAGTCTCACCAAGCAAATGAACCCGATTTGGTCTGCGGAGGAGATTGGGTTCTCAGCTAAGGGGAGGCTATATGTTCTCTGAGGGCGTCGGCGAGCCAGTTCGAGTAACTCGGCGGCGCCGAGAAACTGGAAATTGAACAGACAGTCTGAGAAATGTGAAGTCACGACATCTCGAAGCTGGTTAACTTTACGCTTGACGTTGTCGTTTGGTTCTGCGCCCCTGGACGCATAAACGAAATTCACCTTCAGCGTCGGAAACGAAGCGGCGAGTTTTTGATAGAGGCCGTGAAAACGCTGCATTGACTCTATAAGGCGTTCATTGTAAACGCCGGAAAGAGTTGAAGCTTCTGTTGAAAGGTCAAAAAGGTTGCTACTGACTGTAAGAAAGCGTTCGATTGGAGTTTCTTGGAACCCGGCGCGCATCTTCGACTGCAGGATGATCAGATCGATGGCAATGTCCTTTCTCAGGTGGCCATAATCCGGGTCCTCTTGAACTAGGCCACCATTCACTAGCAGATATATCGCGTCTATCCCGCCATCGCCCCCGTCGCCGACCAAGCCAGACTCTATCTCGTCATACGAGAGATCGAAATCCTTCAGAACCTGCTCTGCGGTGAAGAACTCGAAAAAAGAACTGTCGTCCGCATCTGGGTCAACTTCGCTCCGACGTTGGCCGAGAACCTGATCGAGAATGATGCGATCGTTTGTTGTCATCTAGGGTTTCCGTTTCAATTCACGATTCATTCTAATTAACAGCTTTTTCGAACATCTTCCTTAGGAGAAAAAGGGCAACGCAAGTGAACGAGGATGCTACTGCCGTCCGGCCTGCCCTTATACCATTTTCGCTTGCTGATCTCTCACTCCTGATCCCTGGTTGCCCTATCACGGCTCCGCCCTTTGGAGTCCTGCTGCCAAGCCGAAGTCCTTGTCGTAGCTCACGATCTCCGTAACGATGTGATCGGCACTATGGCGCAGGTGCCAACTCCTAAATCGTAACCTCTACGTCAGTCAGCGCATCCGCCATGATCCGGCTGCCCCATAGAAGAGTCATGTCCAGCAACGGAGCGCTGGCCGTGACCTTTGTCGATGTCCAGCGAAAATGTCCTTCTAAGTGGTCAGCGAAAATGTCAGTCGGCATTGTTGTTCATAGTATCGGGTAGAGCCACTGGGATGTTGCGCAATGCCATCACGGGCGGGCTCTTGGCAGCGGCGTACTTGCGAGCGGTGTTGACCTGCTCCCAAGGCTTGTACTATCAGCTATGTTAGGCCCACGAGCATCGCGGTAGGCTCAGCGGGCAGGATGGCCGCCGGCGTTCTATGGCCCAGCGAGATGTGTGGCCGGATGCGGATTTAGCTCCGCCTGAACTATGCAGTCAGCGGTCTGCAGACTCCACACTATGTCTGCATATTGGGGGCTGGGCCCGGTCTGTCCCCGCGCGTGCGGAAGAACCAGATCAAGGCGGTGGATGACACCAAGCGCGGCGGGTCTGTCCCCGCGCGTGCGGAAGAACCTTACGCAGGTTGACCTTTTGGGCTACGCAGACCATCCACTACAGCGTGGGGACGCCAGCCCTCTTCGCCCCGCCGGTCGAGCCCTAGCTCCCGCCCGTCAGCATAAATACGATCACGTTCATGATGAGCACGGGGATGAAAGCCAGCAGAATCACGACTAGCGCCCGCATTGTCGACGTGTAGTCCAGGCTCTGCCGCACCGCAACCACCATTCCCGCAAACGTCCACACGAATGTCGCCAGAGAGATCAATCCTCCAACGACCGGTATGAAGCCGAGCACGTTCAGCAGGCCCGGGGTTTGCGCGAATCCCGTGCCGCGCGCCAGCTGCCCCCAATTGGCTTCGGTGTCTTCCGTCTTCAGAATCGTCGCGCCGATCAGCCAGGTGAACAGCGCCCACAGCGCCCAGCTCGCCACTCCACGGATGATGCCGACGACGAGTCCTCTCAGCACGTCGATTTCCTCACCGCCCAGCACCCCGCCAACGATGCTGGCGATCGTGACCAGTATCACAACGATCAGCGCTTGACCGGTGGCGCCGCGGTCCCGCTCGACTTCCTCGTAGGTGTCTACTCTCAAGCGGGCGGCGCCCAGCATCCTGTCAATCATTGAGTTACCTCACTTCGGTATTCACGGGACTGAGCACGGTGGGCAAAGCTTACCTTCGCCTCCACGGCATGATTCCGGTGACCAGCCCTAAAGATTTGAATCACGAGCTATCTTAGTCCCAGCGGCGTCGGGAGAAGTTCGGCAGGCAGGGCGGATCGTGGTGGTCCCGGTAGCTTGCAGGAACGCCGCGTACCGTAGGCCCCTACTTCTCGCATACCACACCGTCGCCGTCACCATCACGGGCGCTCGGTACCTTTGCTTTCGGAAAGCCTCGCCCCGGGCCCTTACTCCCCCGCACGCGCCGCTCTCCAGCCGCCATGGCTTCGTCGCATGACGCGTAGCTGTCGCTCACCGTAGGCGCCGGCGTGGGATTCGCGGGCAGAGAAATGGGTCCGGCCGGCGTGACGATTAGCTGCGGCGGATCCCCGCAGGTCGCCAACATGTCCCGCAGCGCTGCCGCCTCCGCTGGCGTTACCGTAAGCTCCCATGTTTCCTTGACCCTGATCCAGTCGACAGAGTATTCGCACCAGTAGGATCGATTCGGGGGTCTCCACTCGTCTGGCCCCTTGGCCCCTTTGGATCGGTTGGCGCCCGCGGTCACGGCGATCAGATGATCGGGATCATCCAGGCTGTTGGCATACCGCCGCTTGCGCTCGGCTCCCCACGCCCAACCTCCGGAACGATGCGCATTCGCCAACGGCACCATGTGGTCTACGTCCAACTCGCTCGCTTGCGTGACCGTCGATGCCGTATATGCCCCGAGCCAGCGCCCTGCTTCCACTTGGCACCGTCGATCGCTCTTGTACGTGACCGTAATCCGACTCTCTTCGATCAGGACTTCGTGGCGCGTGTTCTGGCAGTCCCCGTCGGCGTCGATCCAGTGACGCCAGTCGTCCCGGTCGTACGCGGGACGACCTTCAGGAACGCTGGCTAAGGAAATGGACAGTTGCGCAGTGGGCCGACCAGGCTGCGCGGTTGAGGTTGGGCGAGGCGTCTCGGTCGACGTTGCGGGCGCCGTGGGTCGCGGTGTGGCCGTCGACGCTAGGGCGCGCGTGATCTTCGGAGCTGCTGTTGCTGGAAACGGTGTGGGCGCTGGAGTTACCGTCGTTTCGGATTCGCAGGCAACGGCCGCCATGAAAACGAAGCAGAACAGAGCAAGCCAGAGTCGCACCGCTTCTCCTCAGCCGTATCCCGTGCTTTGGGACACTAACACCTAGTGGAAAGGGCTACTTTGGTTGGCTACGTCTGGTAGCGGTTCGCTTCTCTTAAGGGAAAGCGCGGGCGGAATACAACCTAGAACGGCGCATGCGAATCCTCCTGAGCTCCTAGGCGCCGTAGCTGGATGTGTGCTGCGTCCAGCCTTGCGGGCAGGTCGGTACATCCCGGACCGTTATTGAGAGGGCGCCAACTCCTCGATCGTGACCTCTCCATTGGTAATGGCGTCGAGCGTCATCCGGCTTCCCCAGAGGAGGGTCATGCCTAGCAAGGGAGTGCTGTCCGATAGCAGCACCAGCGCATCTCGCAGGCTTCCGTGCCAGGCGACGGCGGCCAGGTAGGCGTCGAAACGGAACAGTTCTCCGTTCGCCAACTCGAAGGTTCTTTGACCTACAAAGGGCAGGGCCAGTTGTTCGATGGACTCGGAAGGCAACGTCAGATAGCCGGTGAACCCGGTATCGAGGATTACGCCAAGGGCTCGGGGAGCGCCGTCGCCGTCGATGATCTCAATAGTGACGACCGCCTGTTGATCTCCGCTTACCGATCCACTAATCATCCCGGCTGGACGTGCGGAAGCCGCCGACATGGCTGTAGGCCGCCCGGTGGCCTACGCGAATCCCGTAGGTAACGGCATTCGGTCTTCGGTCCAGCAGTCGTCGGGTGGCGGTCGCGTCTCCGGCGCCGATCTCATAGTCACCGGTATCAACGTCGATGACTACAAAGCTTCCCTTCCGGGGTGTCTCCATTAGGGGCCGGATCTGTTCACGGTAGATGGTCTCTGCTCTGGCTGCTATCTCGCCGGGCTGGTAATCGCATCCGCCCATGACCAACACCCTCTTCGCCGTGGTGGAGCATCTAGGCCGTCTTCTGGACTGCTCCGAACCTTGCACCGTTTTCTATGTTAATCCCATGGCACCGGGGCAGGTTCTGACGGGAGGTGGTGTCTCACGGTGGCGTCTGAGGACGCCGCGCCTGTCGAGCTTAGTTGCTTCGACGATATAATCGGGGTGACGCTGGCGGCGGAACTCCGGCACGCCTGCGGGGTTAGGGTTGCAAATCTAGTCGTCCTCGTAGCGAAAAGCGCAGGTGCGGACACTAGCAACGACCAGCAAACACTACCTTTGCTGGCAAAAAAGCCTTGGTGGTCCATGGTGGTCGGGAGCGGAGGAAAATCCGGGCTGATCGGGTGCCGTTCGGCCGTCAGGGAGGCGCGCGAACCGCGTCAAATCCGGGCCCCAGTTCTCATTCTCAACAGCAAAGTTGTCGCGGGGAAAGGCGCCCCGTGGCGCGTGTGTCGGCCCAAGCCGCCGCAAAGCAACCCATGTTCGCCTAACGTCTGTATCTCGCCCTGTGGCGCGACAGGGGCGAGCCGGGTTGCGATGTGGCGTCGCCGGCGCCGAAGCTCTCGATGCGGATGCGGCGCGGTATAGGGCCGCTCTTATCGCTTATATAGATATAGAGCGTAATGAACAAAGACGAATGCCCCTCCCAACCGTTGCGAGCGGCGGCATGTCGCTCGGCATCCGGAAACCCAACGGCTTACCCAGCCCGCTGAACGGGCGATTGCAGAAGAGGAGCGGAGGCGTTTGAGCGGAGCGTTACCCGCGTCGAGGAGACAGCTACTCGGCAGCTATCAAGCTCGGTGACTCGCAACTGGGGGAGGTGGTCGTCGATCCTTGGCGCAGGATGATGCCTGTGGCGAGGGGATTCCGGCTCAGGCGGCGATAACGCGGGAGAGATTGTAGCTGGAACTCGCAGCGATGCCCGTGCGAGCCTCACCTACTCGCGGGAAGCGGTAGTCGATAACGACGCGGACCTGCTTGCGGCCGCGGCCGGTGAGCGTGGTGTGGACCGTAATCCGGCGGACGAGCAGCTGAACGATCTCGCGTCGCTCCGCGTCCGAGAGGTCCGCCTCCAGGCGCTCACGGATCTCCGCGAGCGTATCCGCCGAGACGGCATCGTCAAGCGGGTCATCAGCAGGTTCTAAACCGGCCAGTCGGTCATCCAGCACCCTGAGTTCCTGTTCCACGTCTGCGGCGATGGCGTCGAACTCGTCGTCGGAGAGCTTGCCGCGGGTGTAGAGGTCGATGGCGCGCTTGCGGCGGTGTTGGGCTGCGGAGCGGGCGTCGATGAGCGAGGCGCGCTCCGCCTGAGCCACGGCGCGGGACTCGATGTCATTGGACTCCGCGAGGAGCTCATCGATGAGGTCGTCGGGGTCGATAAGGAAGCGGTAGACATCCGACCAGACCGCGGTCTCCAACTTCTCACCCTTGATGGAGGCGCCGATGCACTTGCCAGCGAACTGGCCGCGATGGGCCATGGAGCCGTTGCAGCGGTAGCGAGGCCCCCTGGCCCAGGTACCGCAGAAGGAGAGGCCGCAGACGGCGCAGCGGATGAGCGAGCGGAGGAGATAGGCATGGCAAGAGTTGCGGGGCATGGCGCGGTTGCGCTTGAGGGTGGCGATGGCGGCGTCCCAGACATCATCGGAAACCAGTGGGGAAACGGAAGCCGAAATCACCTCACGACCGTTGGGCTTCGTGGACCTACGTCCGTACTGGAGGAGTCCCTTGTAGACGGGATTGACGACGAGGTTGCGGATATGCCCGGAGCGCCAGAGGCCCTGGGTGCGACGACCTCTGACGCCGCGACCGTCGCGGCGATAAGAGGTGGGGATGCCGAGCGAGTTGAACTCGGAAGCGATATGCGGACAAGTCCAGCCGTCCGAGGCCAGGTGGTGATAGATGCGCCTGACAACGTCGGCGGCGGAGAGGTGTTCCCACATGAGAGAGTCGTCGGGGACGAGGCGGCGGAAACCTCGATCGCCTGAGACCGAGTAGCCGAGCGGTACGATACCGCCGGTATAGCGGCCTTCGCGTGCTGCGCGGTTCATGCCCTCGGCGGAACGTTCGAGGAACTTACGTCGCTCATTGGCGGCGATGACGGCGTGGATATCGAAGTAGAAGGGATCGTCGATGTTCTCGTCGGTGGCGCGGAGCGCGACGCCGATGGACTCGAACACCCTCCAGATGCGGAGCAGCTCGAATGCGTCACGACCCAGGCGGTCGGAGCGGACCACCCAGACTTGGGAGAAGCGGCCAACACGCGCATCACGCGCAAGCGCGCGGCCAGCCGGCCGGTCTTCGAAAGGGATGGTACCCGAGACGCCATCATCCTCGTAATGCCTGAAGACGAAAACACCCGGCTCGGAACCCAGACGGCGGGACAGAGCCGAGCGTTGGTTTAGGACGGTATGGCGGTCACGCTGTTCGTCGGAGGAGACGCGGGCATAGGTGGCGATGTGGGTGACGGAGCCGGGCAAGACGACCTCCAGCAGATGGGGAAGCGGAGCGGGATGTATGAACGCTCTGGAGGCGCTGGGAGGTCAAGGCGGATCGGCATCCTGCAAGAGGAAGTCAAAGTGTAGACACCGATCCGCCCAAAAGGCGGGGCGGCAGGCACGCACACTTGGAGAGGGAATGCGCTGCCGCCCACCGGAGCAGATTCTAGACCTGTGAGGCGAAGAACGCCGTCGGTGGGTCGAGCTAGCTCACACCCAGGACGTTGGCGACGCCATGCCAGGCGGTATCACGCTCACCTTCGAGTCTGCGGAGGTAGGTGGTGGTGACGGCGAGCGAGCTGTGATCTAGGAACTGGCTCACGGACTCGACCGACTCGCCGACGTCGCGACGGAGCTTGGCAGCCGTGTGTCGGAGGACGTGAACGCCCGAGGGCGGCAGGCCGGCCAAGCGGAGATAGCCCCGGAAGCGGTTGTAGAAGGTGGCGCTGGAGACGCCCTGGGGACCAGCGCCGGCCTGCCAGAGCGACTCGGAAGGATGCATTTGGGAGAGATCCTTGCCCACATCGGCGAGTGACCTAACAATGGCGGCGAGGGCTGGACGAGGTAGTTCACGACGGCCGCGCAGACCGCCCTTGCCGAGATAGCGGTAGAAGGCGGTGGAATCGTCGAAGGCGATATCGCCGGCTGTGAGGTTGACGACCTCCGACCGGCGTCTGGCTGTGAGAACGAGAGTGAGGACGATGGCGAGGTCGCGCCTGCCCTTGAGGGTGTCCGGGATGACGTGGAGGAGCTGCTGCATCTGAGAAGCAGAGAGGCCGCTTGGTGCACTGGGACGGGGCTTGGGGCGCTCGACGGGATCGCAGGGATTGGCCCTCACGACATCCATGCGGATGAGGAACTTGAAGAAGGAAGAGATACAGGAGAGACGAGCGCCGACGGTTACTGGAGAAGGTTCACGGCCAGAAAGGCCGACGCCGTGGGCGAAAGAGAAGACGTCTCGGGAAGTGACCTGGTCGGGAGCTTTCTGGAGGGAGCCGAAGAAGTGGCGGAGAGTGCGGTAGTAGGAGTCCGGGGTGCGGTTGGAGCCGGAGCGGCGCTGTTTCTCGGCGAGGAAGGCGTAGAGAGAGCCTTCCCAGCCCGTGTTGGAACCGGAGAAGACGGTGGGCAGAGTTTGAGCGGAAGGCATGGCGGACTCCTTGGTTAGGAACGTCCGCATGACCTTTGCTCTGGTTTGCAGATATAGCAAGCACTATGTGTGAATAGGGACAGGCCCTGGCGGTAGGCGACGATCCGGCGGGACACCGCCGATCTGTGCGAAGGCGTGGATATCGGGGAATGTTGAGCCTTGGGCATACATGGCGACCGGACGAATTGGCGCCAATAGGTGATGATGAAGCGCGGCGGCGAAAGAAAGCGGCGGGAGCAGAACGGTGAGTAGCAGAAAGACGAGAGAGGGGCAGCAAAGGGTCTATGCAGCCGCCGAAAAATGGGTCGACCGTGCGTTGAGATCCGACGACTCGCTCTTCACGGTGGGGGAACCGATCTGGTCGAGGCAGTGGCTCAGTGAGTTGCGCGGGCGGTTTTTGGACAGACCGAACGAGTGGGGCGGACCCGACTTCTTTGGCAAGCTGGAGTCACTTCTGGCGAACAGCCCACCCGAGGTCTACCAGTTGATGGGAGAAGTGCTGTACGTCTCCTATCTCGTCGTCTGGGAAGAAGCGATAGGGGGCGGAAAGAAGAAGGAGCGAATCGAACAGGTGCTGGGATGGTCACCCACGCCCGCGGCAATCCCGGACAACTGCGTCAACGGCCTCACACCTGGCCTCGTCCATCCAGGGTTGCATTTTTTTACCAACTTCGGACTCCAGTTCGGCTACTTCATCGAGTTCGTGGAGCAATGGAAGGAGCGAGGACCAGACGACCGCTTGCTCGACTCCACGGACGCTGAAGCCGCCTGGGAGTTCAAGGAATTCGTCGCGAGAGTCGATTGGCGCGGTCCGCTGCGCAGTAGTCCCTCGAACAGCCGGGCGATGCAGCAGGCGACTTTACTGCATCTGGTCCACCCAGACACGTTCGAGGCAATCCTGAGCGTCGACCACAAAGACAAGATCGCCGAGAGGTTCGCGCGTTTTGTTACGGAGCCGACGGAGGACATTGATCGCAAACTGGTGCAGGTCCGCCGAGGGCTTGAGGACGAGCTGGGCAGGGATTTCGACTTCTACGACCGCGACATTTTCGACCGGTGGTCTCCGCCTGGGGGCGATAACGATCCGCCTACACCACCGCCACCTCGGCCTTCTGGCCTCGAACCCCTTGCGGCGGAACTCCATCTGACCGCCGAATTCCTCAGGAACATCGGGAATCTGCTGGAAGACAAGAAGCAGGTCATCTTCCAGGGCCCGCCGGGGACTGGGAAGACGTACGTTGCCCGAAAGCTAGCGAAGCATCTGGCGGGATCGGATGACCGGGTCGATCTCGTGCAGCTGCATCCATCCTACGCTTACGAAGACTTCGTGCAGGGCTTCCGCCCTACGCTCAGCGACGGTCAGCCCGGGTTCGAACTGATGGACGGGCCGCTGCTTTGGGCCGCCAAGCGCGCGCAGGCCGAGCCGAAGAAGAAGCACTTCCTGGTGATCGACGAAATAAACCGCGGCAACGTCGCCAAGGTGTTCGGAGAGCTGTATTTCCTGCTGGAGTACCGCGACGAAGGGATTCGCCTCCAATACCAGAGGAACAGTGGGGAGACTTTCGAGCTTCCGGACAACCTGTACATCATTGGCACGATGAACACGGCCGACCGCTCGATCGCGCTGGTGGACCTGGCGCTGCGCCGCCGGTTCAACTTCGTCGAGTTCCACCCGGACGAGGAACCGGTCAAAGGGGTGCTACGCCGCTGGCTGAGGGAGAAGGCGCCGGGCATGGCGTGGGTGGCCGACGTCGTGGACCGGGCCAACGAGAAATTGAGGGACGACCGGCACGCCGCGATAGGGCCGAGCTACTTCATGAAGGGGGACCTGGACGAGGACGCCGTCAGGCGCATCTGGAAGCACAGCGTCCTCCCGTACATCGAGGAGCTGCTCTTCGGGCAAGGCGACCGCCTCGGCGAGTTCGACCTCGAGGAGCTATGGGAAGCAGGCGATACCGACAGAACCGATGACGACGGCCAGACCGATGCGTGAAATCGACCTGAAGGAGTACGCCACCAGCGAGCACGAGCTCACTAGCGCTGAGCGCGACGTGCTGCTGGAGGCGCTCCCATCTCTCACAATTCAGCCCGTCGTGGGCAGCGAGGGAGGGTACCACCTGAGGCCGGGTTCGACCGTAGGCGCGGTCGAGATTGCCGACCTGTCGGTTCTAATCGAGCCAAAGATCGGTATCCCGCAGTTGCTCTCGCTTGCGTGCTACGCGATGAGTAAGTTCGAGCCTCAGCGCCAGCAGTTCGACTACCCGCGTGAATATGCAATGCCGGATGTGCTGGCGCTGGCGCTCGCCTCCGCCGCCAGAAGGGCGTTCTCGCGCGGGCTGCTGCACGGCTACGTTGTGGAAGAGGAGGCTCTGCAAACCGTACGCGGTCGGATCAGGTTCGACGACCAGATACGGCGGAGATTCGGCATCCCGGTGCCGGTCGAAGTGAGGTACGACGAGTTCACGGAGGACATTCTGGCGAACCGGCTGGTTAAGGCGGCAGTGTACCGGCTGGGCCGGATGCGGCTGCAATCGCTTGCGGCGCGGAAAGAGCTGGGGCGGATTGCGGGCATGCTCGACAACGTCTCGCTGGTGGAGTTTCCGCACAACGCGGTGCCCGACGTCCGTTTCGACCGGCTCAACGAGCACTACCGCGAGATGGTGGCGCTCTCTCGGCTCGTGTTGCGGCACAGCGCGTACGAGTCCGGTCGTGGTGAGGTGCGTGCATCCGGGTTCCTGATGGACATGAACGTAGTGTTCCAGGAGTTTGTGACACAGGCGCTGCGGGAGGCGTTGCGAGTCTCCGACCGAGTGTTCCTCGAGAAGGCCATAGACAGTCTCGATGCGAAGAACCGCATAGGACTCAGGCCCGACCTGACTTGGTGGGACGGACGATCCTGCCTGTTCGTGGGGGATGCGAAATACAAGAAGCTGACCGACAAGACGCTCCCTAACGCCGATCTGTACCAGCTTCTGGCCTACGTCACCGCGCTGGATTTGCCCGGCGGGCTGTTGGTATACGCCCAGGGGCAGGAATATGAGGAAACCTACTCTGTCAGGCATTCCCAAAAGAGGCTGGAGGTCGCCGCACTGGACCTGTCCGGGACGCTCGACGCGGTTCTCCGTCGAGTCTGCGACTTAGCCGAAAGCGTGAAGAGACTGCGGGATGAGGCGAATGCGCCGCGGGCCGCAGCCTGATGGGCCGCGCCCTGGAATTAGGGCAGGCGTAATCACTACCGATATCTTGTTTGGATTACGTTTCTGACAATCTTGCTCGACGCGATCTAGCGGGCGACGTCAAGGGCGGACTCTTGTCCTGATCCAGGATCCGTTGGGACGCAGAGGTCCCGGAGATTCTGAATCGAGCAGAGTCGATGCGCCCGCAACACGTCAGTTGATCTGACTGTGACAACTCCCTCGGAAGTGCGTCGCGGCGAAGGGTATTCTTTCGGCGAGGTCGATCTCTACAGTTGCTAATCTTCAAGGCTGCCGGAAGGCCCCATGGAAGAAATTCTTCGTCACAGCCCAGCACGCGGGGGACAAGCGCTGCGGATACACCTATTGGGGAAGCGGAGTTCAATCTGGGCTAGTGCAATGAAGGTAAGGAGCGGATGAACACCCAGACGCACGCCGAACTCGCGAACTTCATCTGGAGCATTTGCAACCTGCTGCGCGGCCCCTACAAGCGCAACGAGTACCGCAAAGTCATCCTGCCGCTCACCGTGCTGCGGCGCTTCGACTGCGTGCTGGCCGGGACCAAGGAGGAGGTTCTGGCGGCCGATGCCGCGTACGGCGGATCGAGCGAGACCGTGCGCCGGAGCTTGCTGGAGCAAGCCTCGGGCCGGCCCTTCTACAACACTTCGAGGCTGGACTTCCAGCGGCTGCTGGATGACCCGAACCTCATCGCGCAGAGCCTTGCGGCCTACATCCGCGACTTCTCGCCCAACGTGCGCGAGATCGTGGAACGCTTCGCCTTCGACGCGCAGATCGCGCGCATGGACGAAAAGAACCTGCTGTTCCAGGTCGTCCAGAGGTTTGCTAGCCTGAACCTCTCACTGGAGCGCGTTGACAACGTGCAGATGGGGTATGTATTCGAGGAGCTGATCCGCATCGGAGCGGAGCAGGCCAACGAGGAGGCGGGCGAACACTTCACCCCGCGCGAGGTGATTCGACTGATGGTCAGCCTGTTGCTGTCGCCCGAGCCCGACCTCGGCGATGGATACAAGGTCAAGACCATCTACGACCCGGCCTGCGGGACCGGCGGCATGCTCTCGGTCGCCGAGGACTACCTGCGGCAGCACAACCGCGACGCGAATCCGCTCCTCTACGGGCAGGACTGGAACGACGAGGCCTGGGCGGTCTGCAAGTCCGACATGCTGATCAAGGGCGAGAACGCCGAGAACATCGTCCTGGGCGACACGTTCACCAAGGACGGCTACGAGCGCCGCCCCAACGGCCGTCCGTGGGCGTTCGACTACATGCTGGCCAATCCACCCTTCGGCGTGGAGTGGAAGCAGCAGCGGCGCGAAATCGAGCAGGAGCGCGACTTCCTGGGCCACGAAGGCCGCTTCGGCGCGGGGCTGCCGCGGATCAACGACGGCTCGCTGCTGTTCCTGCAGCACATGCTGTCGAAGATGCAGTCCGTGGACGAGGGCGGCAGTCGCATTGCCATCGTCTTCAACGGCTCGCCGCTCTTCACCGGCGACGCGGGGAGCGGGGAGAGCAACATCCGCCGGTGGATCATCGAAAGCGATTGGCTCGAGGCGATCGTGGCGCTGCCCGACCAGCTCTTCTACAACACCGGCATCTTCACCTACGTCTGGGTCCTGACCAACCGCAAGGCGCCGCGGCGCGCGGGCAAGGTGCAGCTGATCGACGGGCGGCAATTCTTCGTGAAGATGCGCAAGAGCCTGGGCAACAAGCGCAACGAGATCTCACAGGAACAGATCGAGGGCCTCACGCGCATCCACGGCAACTTCCAGGACGGCGAGACGCGCGACCAGACGGACGAAGACCCGGTGACGCACCAGCCCCGCACGCGGCCGCGCGTGGTGAGCAAGGTGTTCGCCAACGAGGACTTCGGCTACCGCAAGGTGACGGTGGAGCGGCCGCTCCGGCTTAACTTCGCCGCCACCCCGGAGCGCATCGCGCGCATCGAGGATGAGCGCGCCTTTCAAAACATTGCGCGGAGCAAGAAGCGTCCCGGCCCGGCCCACGACGCCGACGTTGCCGAGGGCCGGGCACGGCAGGAGGCGATCCGCGGCTTGCTGCGACAGCTCGCGCAGGCGACCGGCGGTGAGATGCTGCGTGACCGCGAGGTGTTTACGGCGGGACTGCAAGACGCGTGCCGTGCCGCCGGGCTGCGGCTATCAGCCTCGGAGCGAAAGACCGTGCTGTCGGCGCTGAGCGAGCGCGACCCGGAGGCTGCGGTCTGCCGCAACCTCCGCGGCGAGCCCGAACCGGACCCGGAGCTGCGCGACACCGAGACAGTGCCGCTGCGCGAGGATGTCGACGAATACATGGCGCGCGAAGTGCTGCCGCATGTGTCCGATGCATGTGTGGACGCGAGCAAGACCAAAATCGGCTACGAAATCCCGCTCAACCGGCACTTCTACGTCTACGAGCCGCCGCGCCCGCTCGACGCGATCAAGTCCGACCTGCGAGAATTGGAGCGCGAGATCGCCGCGCTGCTGGCTGAGGTCACGGCTTGAGCCGCCTATACCCCCTGTACCGCGACTCTGGCGTGGAGTGGCTTGGAAAGGTGCCGGATCATTGGGAGATGAAGCGGCTTGCGCGTTCCGTTCAAAGGTCCGACGACAAGGTTGATTTCCAAGACGTGGACGATATGCCCTACGTAGGGCTCGAGCACGTCAGGTCTTGGACGGGTAGCCTCCTGCCTCTCGACGAGCTGCAGATACTAGAAGGCATGGCTAATTCGTTCACCTTCGGAGACGTGCTCTTCGGGAAGCTGCGACCGTACTTGGCTAAAGCGTTCTGCGCGGACTTTGATGGGCTGTGCTCGACGGAGTTCCTTGTACTGAAGTCGATTGGGTACGACCGGCGCTACTTGCTTGACGTCTTGCTTACCGACGGCTTCGTTTCGCTCATCAATTCCTCGACTTACGGCGCGAAGATGCCGCGGACCAACTGGGACTTTGTGGGTAGTACTATCCTCCCTGTCCCACCCCTTGACGAGCAGCGCGCGATTGCCGCGTTCCTGGACCGGGAGACGCAGCGCATCGACGCGCTCGTGGAGAAGAAGCGGCGGCTCATCGAGCGCTTGCAGGAGTACCGCACCGCGCTGATCACGCGCACGGTGACGCGCGGCCTGCCGCCCGAGGCCGCCCGCGCCTCCGGCCTCGACCCGTCGCCGCGCTTGAAGCCTTCGGGGGTGGAGTGGCTCGGT
This sequence comes from Chloroflexota bacterium, assembly GCA_965263025.1. Classification (GTDB taxonomy): domain Bacteria; phylum Chloroflexota; class UBA11872; order UBA11872; family VXNJ01; genus JAPOVO01. The sequence continues at coordinate 3,779,713 of OZ253578.1, forward strand.
GATGTGCCGGAGCACTGGGATGTGCTGCAGCCGTCGATGGGATTCGAGAAAATTGGAAGCGGTACGACACCTAGAAGTGACTCGGACGAATATTACGATGGCAAAACCCCATGGGTGACGACTTCCGAACTTCGTGAAGAGACAATCTTTAGGACGGCTAAGACGGTGTCCGCAACAGCACTACGTGAGCACCCCACGCTACGGTTATACCCGGTGGGCGCATTAGTGATCGCCATGTATGGCGCAACCATTGGGAGACTTGGCATTCTTGGCGTGCCGGCGACGGTAAACCAAGCTTGCTGCGTATTCGCTGGAGAGACACGGTTACGGACGAAATTTGTCCACCACTGGCTAATGGCTTTCCGCGAAGTACTCATCGCCTATTCTGCTGGCGGCGGGCAACCGAATCTCAGCCAGGAGGATCTCCGGAATCTCCGAATTCCAACTCCAGCTCTTCAGGAGCAGGACCGAATAATTGAGTATTTGGACGCTGAAGACACTAGGCTTCGAGGCCTTGCTACGGAGACCGAATGCGCCGTCGAACGGCTGCAGGAATACCGCACCGCCCTGATCACCGTCGCCGTAACCGGCAAGATCGACGTGCGAGACGCGGTGCGCAAGCCGGTCGCGGCTGCTACCGCATAGGCGCCCATGAGCAGCCAGACGAACGAGCGGGCCTTCGAATCCACCGTTGAGTCGATGCTCATGGCAGGCGGCTGGCGCTCGGGCGATCTGGCGGAATGGGACGTGGAACTGGCTCTGTTCCCGGCCCGTGCCGTGGCCTTCATGCAAGAGTCGCAGCCCGAGCAATGGGCGGCGATGGCCGGGCTGCACGGCGACAATCTCAAGCCGCTGATCGTCGACGCGCTGGTCAGGGAGCTCGACCTCAAGGGCACGCTCGACGTGCTGCGCCACGGGTTCAAGTTCTACGGCCAGACGTTTCGGTTGGCGTGGTTCAAGCCGGCGCATGGCCTGAACCCGGAGGCGCTGGCGCAGTTCGCGCGCAACGAGCTCACGGTCACGCGGCAAGTCCCGTGTCACCCTGGCGGCGGCGCGACCGTGGATCTGGTCTTCGCGCTCAACGGCCTGCCGGTGGCCACCTGCGAGCTCAAGAACCCCATGACCGGCCAGACCTGGCGCAGCGCCGTGCGGCAATACCAGCAGGACCGCGACCCCGGCGCGCCCATCTTCAAATTCCAAAAGCGCGCCCTGGTCCACTTCGCCGCTGACCCCGACGAGATTCACATGACGACGCGCCTGGTGGGCGAGCAGACGCGCTTCCTCCCCTTCAACCGGGGCAGCCGGCCCGGCGACATCCGCTGCGGCGCGGGCAACCCGCCGCACCCCTGCGGCTACCGCACCGGCTACTTCTGGCAAGAGGTGCTGGAGCGTGAGCGGTTCCTCGAAATACTTGGCTCGTACATGTTCGTCGAGCGTCGCGACGAGAAGGTCGAGGACGATAAGGGCGCGCGCACCGTGACGCGGGAGACCCTGATCTTCCCGCGCTATCACCAGTTGGACGCCGTGGGTCGGCTGGTGGCGGTCGCGGCGGTGGACGGGCCCGGAAGCAACTATCTGATCCAGCACTCCGCGGGCAGCGGCAAGACGAACAGCATCTCGTGGCTCTCGCACCGGCTGGCGAGCCTGCACGACGCCGCCGACGCGAAGGTCTATCACTGCGTCGTCGTGATCACCGACCGCCGCGTGCTCGACCGGCAGCTCCAGGACGCCGTCTACCAGATCGAGCACGCCCAGGGCGTTGTGAAGGCGATCGACCAGGATTCAAAGCAACTGGCGAGCGCCCTCGTCGACGGGACGATGATCGTCATCACCACGCTGCAGAAATTCCCTTTTGTTATGGGCGGCTTGCTGCGCGTCGCCGGCGCCGACGCGCCCGAAGAAGCCAGTGAGGCCGAGCAGTCCCAGGCGGCGGCGTGGCGCAAGTTGATCGCCGGCCGTCGCTACGCGGTGATCGTGGACGAAGCGCACTCCAGCCAGTCGGGAGAGGGCGCCCGCGAGATGAAGGAAATACTCGGCTCGCGGGCGCAGTCCACGGGCGAGGACGCCGAAGATTGGCAAGACGGGCTGAACGCGGTGGTCGAGTCGCGCGGCCCGCAGCCCAACCTCTCGTTCTTCGCCTTCACGGCGACACCGAAGGGTAAGACGGTGGAGCTGTTTGGGCGGCCCGGATCAAGCGGCAAGCCGGAGGCGTTTCACGTCTACAGCATGCGCCAGGCGATCGAGGAAGGATTCATCCTGGACGTGCTGCGGCACTACATCGACTACAACACCTATTACCGGTTGTTGAAACGGGCCGAGGATGACCCGGAGATCCCCAAGCGCCGTGCGGCCGCCGCGCTGGCGAAGTTCATGCGGCTGCACCCGTACAACGTCGCGCAGAAAACCGAAGTCATCGTGGAGCACTTCCGCAACAGCGTGCGGCACCACATGGACGGCCGGGCGAAGGCGATGGTGGTGACCTCGGGGCGGCTACACGCGGTGAACTATATGCAGGCTTTCCAGCGCTACATCGCCGAGCGTCAGTACGACGATATCCGTCCGCTGGTGGCATTCAGCGGCACGGTGCGTGATCCGTACACCGGCGAGGATTTCACCGAGCCCGGCATGAACATCGACGTGGTGACCGGCAGGTCGATCAACGAGGCGGCGCTGCCGGCCCGCTTCGCGTCGCCCGACTATCAGATCCTGCTGGTGGCGGAGAAGTACCAGACCGGGTTCGATCAGCCGCTGCTGCAAGCGATGTACGTGGACAAGCGGCTGGACGGCGTGCAAGCCGTGCAGACACTTTCGAGGCTCAACCGCATGGCGCCGGGCAAGGCGCCGCCGTTCGTGCTCGACTTCGTGAACGATCTCGAGGACATCCGCCGCGCGTTTGAGCCGTACTACGGCCGGACCGAATTGCTCGCCAAGTCCGACCCGCACCGGCTTGAAGAGCTGAAGTACCAACTGGACCAGATGCAGGTCTACCACTGGTCGGAGGTCGAGGCCTTTTCGCGGGTCTTCTACTTGCCCAGGTTTCAGCAGCGGGAAAAGGACCATGCGCGGCTGGAAGCAGCCCTCCAGCCCGCTCGGGACCGCTTCACAGAGCTCAACGACGAGGACCAGACGGAGTTTCGCGACCGCCTGCAAGCGTTCGTGAGCCTCTACGTCTTCCTAAGCCAGATCATTCCCTACGGTGACAGCGAGCAGGAGCGGCTTTCTTCGTTCGGCCGAGCCCTGCTGCCGCACCTGCGGCCGGAGCGGGACGGCGACGCGATCAACCTGGGCGACGACGTGGAGCTGGCGTACTACCGGCTGCAGCGGGTGTCGTCGGGCGCGATCAGCCTTGGCGAGGGCGACGGAGGATTCGTCGTCAGCCCGACCGAGGTGGGCACGGGCGATCCCGAGGAAGACACGGCGCCGCTCTCGGAGATCATCAAGCGCCTAAACGAGCGGTTCGGGACCGAGTTTACGGACGAGGATCGCCTGTTCTTCGAGCAGGTGAAAGAGCGCGCCGTCCGCAACGAGCACGTCCGCCAGACCGCCCTCGCGAACTCGCTCGACAAATTCAGCCTGGGTATCCGGGACGAGATTGGGAAGCTGATGACGGAGCGCATGGGTGAAAACGACGCGCTGGTTACCCGGTATCTGAGTGACAAAGACTTTCAGAACATCGCGTTCGAGGTGCTGGCGCGCGAGATCTTCGAGGAGGTCGAGACCAAGGCGGCGCCGACCAGGAGAGCGCATGCCTGATCGACTGTATGAAGACATCGAACGAGCCATTGACCAGCGGGTGGACGGCCCGCTATTCGAGCGCTGTGCCGTCGACCTACGACGGAAGGCCTATTTTCCGGATCCGCGCGGCACGCTTGCCGAGAGCGAACAAAAAGACGAGCGGAACGAGAATCGGCGCACGTCGCCGTGTACTGGGACTAGCGTAGCTAGTGTTTCAGAGCTAGGGGGCGGGTAAATCGCGCGTCAACTACTCGCTCGTTACCCGTATTGCAGGCATCGTTCGATCGCACGCTCCCCTGAGAAGTTCTCGGTGGGAGGTCACAAACCCTGGGGGGACGGGTCCTTACCACTTAGACCTGCCGTGGCTGCGAGTCCTCGACCTCAGTCACCTGCAACTTGCCGGCTTGCAGAAACCGGACAAATGCCTGAGCGTAATCCTCCATAGGTTCCAAATCAACGACACTGCGCAACTCGCGTCCAGATCGCGTCAGAGCAACGCCTGACAGTCGAAACTCCTGGTCTGGGTCACGTTCGGTTGTGGGCGACAGAATCCAATATCTCCCCTGAAAACTGAACGGAATCACGATCATGCCGGTCTTAGCTTGAGACCGTTGAAGTCCAATAGACGCCCGATAGTCAAACCAAGAGTTGTAGTCAGAAATGATGAGTCCGTGCTCATTAAGCACGTTGAGTTGGCCAAATCCGAGTCCATGCTGGCGGAGCGCATTATGTGCAGCATTCCCTTCCAGTGAGGGAACTCGTGCATCCCAGACATCGGCTTGATTGAGTTGTAGAGATACGCATGCCGAGCAAAGCCTTCGAAAGAGACTAGCGTTCGCTCGGTTCAGATTTCGCAAAATCCCGAGAGTCCTAATGGAAGTACTACCAGGTCGCTCAACCTCCCCGGAGAGGACCCGGGCCCAGAGTATTTGCATTTCCTCAGATGAAACGTCCTGCGCCTCGTTGAAGAATCGTGCCGTCCAGTCATGATCTGGCTCGTGGTCCTCAATTTCGCGATCGGGCAACTGCGCAGCAGCTTGATCGACGATCGCCGAGATATTCCTCTGCCGCTTCTCCTCCTGAAAGCGCACGCGCTGTTCAATAGCTTCGGCGATAGTCAACTCACCCTCGAACGAGACACCGGGTGCCGTCAACTGCTGTCGAGCAATCTTCTGCGCGTCTGCTATAACCGCCAAAGCTCCCGCGTGTCCCTCGGCGCGGATAAGCAATGAGTCGGCGTCGCCCTTCGCAGCGATTCTTTGGGTTTCAGCTTCTCTGCGAGCCCGCCAAGAGGAGGGCATAGAGGGGGCGATGCCGCCGATACCACTTACGACGTAGTCCAAGAGCTTCCCGATAAGCGGTACGAGTATGGGCAAGTCCAATTTGAACCCCGTCCAATGCGCTTTAGGCTCGCCACCAACGTATCACGCAGACTGCCAAGACCAAGTTGGCCTCACTGGTTTGCGCTCGAAGCCGTGGACTTGTCTCCCGAAAGCTGGTCCAGCAAGAAATTGATGACCTAGGCGGTTGCCCGGTTGGGACCGGTGACAACGAGTAGGTGACCTGCCTCCGAAGACTAGTCGGCAAGCAATGTTCGGAACTAGGGTGCAGCGAGAATGGTTGACTGATGGCTCAAGAGTGCCACCAGGGCGCACGCTGGACCGAGCCGACGCCCCTTGGGGATACCGATCCGAACGAGAGGAGCGGCGTACCGCACGTCGTGCTTACCGTCGGTGGAGACAGTTCTCCGCATCAGGCGATCGGACGGCGCTGGTCGAGCTTGTGATACTTCCAGCGCAAACGCAGCTACGTCGGAGCCTGCCGATGAGTGATTTGCAAGGCAAATTCGGGCAAGCGCCGCTCCTAGCAAGAGCACGCATGGACCGTTGATCGGCACTAAGCAGACATAGTGTCGCGTTCCAGATCCACAGGCTCTCTGACTGAGGCGCATTTGTCTATGGAGGCGAAGGCTTCGAAACGCGTCTGCACTGGGAGGTCACCAGCCGATATTCGTCGGTTCGCAACGCAGAGATAAGTCTGCTGACGATCATTGACGACGACACAAGCGAGATTCTGGCGATCACAGTCGACCGGTCGCCGCCGGAAGCGCGAGCACCGTAGGGATTTACCGAGGAATCGGCTCAGCACGTGGATGGATTGGCGTCGCGCTGGAAGATGCCGTTGGCCTGCTGCATCTCGCGGATGTAGCAGATGATCTTCTCAACGTCATCCGACGAGACGCCCGAGACCGGCGGCATATCGCCGAACGACCAGTGATGTTGCTGTACTCCTTGACGGACTGCGGCGCGAATACTGAAATCGGAGTGATGGCCCGGCTTGTAGATACTATCGATCAGTGTTGGGCCCTGAAGGGCGCCCTCGGCATTTACCCCGTGACAGAGCGAGCAGTTGGCGTTGAACAGTGCCTCCCCTGCTCGCGCCCCGTCGGACAAGGCAGGTCTTATCACGGAGATCTGTGGAGCGCTGTTCGAGTCCGTGGTCTGGTATTGCGCGACGCCCTCTTGACCACATCCGATCACCAAGAGAATCACTATAGCGACGATCAGTTTGGAGATAAGGAGGCCAATTCTGGGATCTCTGCACTTGGTCATCGCGGCACGCTTTCCGAGGGTTTCAATCCAGTACGCGGAGCAATATGACGGACAGTGGTGGGGCGATAGATCGTCTTGCGCGTGCCACACCGTGACCGCGTGGTGATTCCGCAAACTCTACACGTGCAATAGTGCCCTGCGTCGGCGTTAAGCGAAAATGTCGGTCGGCATTGCCGTACATGGTATCGGCTCGCTCTACCGGGAAACTACGGCGTACTTGCGGGCGGTGTTCCTATGGGTACCCAACTCCCTCGCTATCCCGCGGATGGACAGGCCACAGACCTTGGCCTCCTGTATTGGCTCCCACAGAGCCTCTCGGCGCTGGCTTGGCGACTAGTCGGCCTCGAGAATGCGCGGCGACCGGCGGCGGGCGGTCCCGGCACATGCGGGTACAGGCGACCGACTGGCAGCGTCGCTCGGCGTGGAGTAATCCCATCTTCGCCTCATGAGTGCCGCGCAATCTGAGGCGACCGGTCCAGCAGAGCCAGCGGGACCGAGCGACGATCCGGCCAGCGTAACCGCTGCAAGCGGTCCGCGCTGGCTCCGAGCACTCGGACTGCACCGCCGGGAGTTGCGAGGCTGGGCTCTGTACGACTGGGCCAACTCGGCCTTCGCCACCGTGATCCCCATCTTCTACGCTAACGAGGCTGCTGCTGATCTGCCGGCGAACGAGGCAACGGCGCGCTATGCCTTCACGGCGTCCATTGCTCTGGCGCTGATGGCGCTGCTGATGCCGGTGCTGGGGGCGGTTGCCGACTACCTCGGTGTGAAAAAGCGCCTGCTGGGCACGTTCCTGGCGTTGGGCGCCCTCGCCACGGCTACGATGTTTTTCATCGGCCGCGGCGACTGGGTTTTTGCCTCGGCATTGTTCGTGCTCGGCCATGTCGGTCTGTCCGGGGCCAACGTCTTCTACAACTCGCTGCTGCCCCACATTGCGCGCGAGGGCGAGGTGGATCGCGTCTCGTCGGCCGGCTACGCCTTGGGTTATCTCGGTGGAGGGCTGCTGCTCGCGATCAATCTGACGTGGATCCTGTTTCCCGAGACAATTGGCTTGGCCGACGCGGAGGTGGCGACCCGCCTAAGCTTTGTCAGCGTGGCCGTCTGGTGGGCGGGGTTCTCGATTCCGCTTTTCCGGTGCGTGCCCGAGCCGCCGCGGCGGCTGGAACGGGATGAAGTCGCCGGCCTGAACCCGGTACGAGTGGGCGTGACGCGGCTGGTGAAGACGTTCCGCGAAATCCGGGGTTATCGGCAGGCCTTCCTGTTCCTGTTGGCGTTCCTGGCCTACAACGACGGAATCGGAACGATCAACGGGATGGCCGCCGCCTACGGCACCGAGATCGGTCTTGCGCGCTTCCATCTCATTGGAGCTATTCTGACGGCGCAGTTTGTCGGCATGCCCTGCACCTTTCTCACCGGCGTCCTGGCCGGGCGATTGGGCGCCAAGCGGACCCTCTACCTTGCCCTGTCGGCGTATGTCGTGATCAGCGGGCTGGCGTACTTCATGACGACCGCCCTGCACTTCTATGCGCTGGCGATCCTCATCGGCGCCGTGGTCGGTGGCAGTCAGGCCCTCAGTCGTTCGCTCTATGCGAGCCTGATCCCCCGGCACAAGTCCGCGGAGTTTTTCGCCTTCCTTACAGTGGGCAGCAAGTTCACCGGTATCCTGGGGCCGGCGACCTTCGGGTGGGTCTCGTTAATGACCGGCACCAGCCGCCTCAGCATCCTCGCGATCATGGCCTTCTTCGTTATCGGGATAGTTCTCCTGAGGCGCGTGGATGTGCCTAGCGGCCAGCACGCCGCGCGGCGCGCCGACCAGACGTTTCACTCGGCCTGAAGCCGGTATGGGTCCCCGTGTGGAGCGGGTACGCGATCATGTCGGCCGCCGCCTCGGAGAGCTTCGCAGACGGATCACCCAACCTCACAGCGCGGAGCGCCGAGTCCAAGCCGCCGACATTGACCGCGCGGCGCAAGCTCTTATAGATATCATCCCGGTTACTTGGCTACTCTTTAAGTACGTCGCGGGTCGTTGCGGTCTGAAGGTGAAAGGCAGCACGTGATGTCCGGGTTCCTGCGCATCAGGCCGTACGAGGCCAAGCTTGGAATACTCAAAGCCGCAGTTGGCGTTGCCCAACTCAAGGCGCTGCCCGAGCGGAACGAGAATCGAATAGAGCTTACTGAAAAGCTCACCGAGCAACTCGAGTCGATCGAAGGGGGCGTCCCACCCCGCCTCGAGGCCCGGGGCTCGCAAGTCTACTGGATGTACCAAGTTCAGTTAGAGCGCGGAAATTTCCGCGTCGGCATGGATCAGATCCAACCAGCCCTCAACGCCGAGGGATTGGCAGGCATGTTCGCGATGTATTACCTGATACCGCACAGCCATCATTTCCTGGAAAACCGCGAGCGCGAGATAAATCGGCTTGTCAATGCCCGCTCGCATCTGGAGAAGACGCTCCGATTCAGCTGGACCCACAAATTGACCGACGCGAACATAGACGACACGGCGGAGTTGTTCGCAAAGGTCGCCGATGCGTACCGGGCATAGACGCGGCTGGTCGCGCCGCAGCAGAGCCACGCGAACGCCCGCAAATGGCAAAGGTCGGCCGCCGACAACAATAGGTGCTTTGCATACTCCGAGCCATCTTGAGGCAAAAGACGCGCCCCGGGTGACGCCGATGGTGTCAATGCAAACGCTGAGGAGCGGCGAGACCCTGAATGTGACGGTTCTCCGTCCGGGAGAGAACCGGGCCGAGACGCCCGAGAATCAGGACTTGTGGTGGTTCCTCGTCCAGCCGTTCGACCCCCGGATGAGTGCGGCCGAAGCCGAGATGCTTGCCCGCGCGCTACGGGACGCCACTGACGGCACCCTCCACGACTACATGTTCGTGGGGTGGTTGGACGACACCATTGTGGGCACCGCGTGGCACGCCACGAACCGCGCCTCTCGCGAGATGGGCGTCTACGCTAACGTGCTGACAGACCCTGCCCACCGCGGCAAGGGTATCGCCCAGATCCTGACTAAGATCTCCGTAGAGCAGTTCTGGGCTGACGGCGGACAAGCGATCTATCTTGGTACTGTCAATCCGATCGCCCGACACGTATACGAGAAGACCGGTTACAACATCTACAACGGCATCGTGATGCGCGCAGTTCGTCCAGATGTAGGCCCCGACACCTTTGATGCCGACTACTTTCGCTACGACGGCAAAGGCCGTGTTCGCGATGTCACGCAAGGCGATGTAGGTGCGTACGTGGCGCTACTCCACGCGCACGAGCCAGCCGACTGGGTAGTCCGAGATTTCACTGAAGGTCTGTTTTTCGCGCCTCCGGCAGTCCAGGCGATTGGCTGCGTCGGGCCGTTCGACCGTATTTGGCTGCGACACGAGATGAATTCGGCGAATCAGCTTAAGGCGTTGGTGACCAAGCATGACCGAATTGTGGCGGCCACTGCCCTAGCCGGCCCAGCAAGCGGCGCCCTCGCCGGTACCGCTACCCTTGAGTTCCAGTGTTACCCGACATACCGCGGTGAGCTGGAAACGCTGCTCACAGCCACGCTCGAGGCGGCGCAAATGGCCGGCGTGCGAAGCGTTCGGGGGTACGCCGTCGCTCCTGACCGCCGGGCAGCCTTTATGGAGGCGGGATTCGGTGAGGAATCGGTCGCGCGTGGGTTGCTTGATCTGGGCGACAGGCGGGCTGATCAGCACATTTTCCAGCGGGATCTTGGCTAACCGGCAGCGAGCCGCTGCCGCGCTTTCAACCCTGCGAAGCCACTCGGGCTTCTGCATCCTTGGGGGACAGGTCACATGTGCGAGGTTGCAGCGGCGCCGGGGACGCGCACTAGAGAAAATCGCGGGCCCGGCCAATGAAAGGCCGTCACCAACCGCGGGTGGCGTCCCGAGTGGGTTATCGTCGCCCCTTGAACCAACCGATTCTTTGCAGGCTGGTCAGGGTCTGGAGCTTGGAGCCGCCTGCTCAGCCTGAATCGACGAGTCCGATTACGGAATCACGTAATGTCGGCAGCCCGGCCCGCGATTTCCCAGCACGTTTCCCAAGTGCCTTTAATACGTATATTGTTGGGCGGGCAAATCACGGCGCTGAGGCAAGGCTAATCGATGACGGTCGTTCTTAGGGCGGGTCTTCTCGTCGACGGGCATGGCGACGATCCTGTCCCGAACCCTCTGATCGAGATCGGCAACGGATTAATTCGCAGCGTTTCGTCGGGACAGCTACCCGAAAGTTCCGAATTGAATCTTGTAGATCTCGGTGAGGTCACGATCATTCCCGGTCTGATCGATGCGCACGTCCACTTGTCATTTTCATGCGAAGAAAATTCGCGCGAGGCGTTCGTGGAAGCATCGGACGAGGATTTGCTGGCAAAGGCTCGCGCAAACGCTCGAATTCACCTCGAGGCCGGCGTCACGACAGTTCGCGAATGCGGAGGACGCGGAGACTTGATGATCCGCCTCAGCCGGGAGATCGACGCTGGAGACCTTTCCCTGCCCCGAATCTTGCCCTCAGGAGCACCAATATGCGTCGAGCGCGGACACCTTTGGTTTATGGGAGGCGAAGTTCGAGGCATTGAGGACATTGAGAGAGCAATCCACGGGCAGATAGATCGCGGGGCGCACTATATCAAAATCACCAGCACGGGCGGCAGTTTTACACCCGGGACCGACTTGACCCAGGCCTCCTTTTCACTCGATGAGATGCGCGCGGCAGTCAATGCAGCGCATTCCCGCGGAGTACACATTGGTTCCCACGCGCACGGCGCCCCGGGCATTCGCAACAGCGTCGAGGCTGGCGTGGACACGGTTGAGCATTGTACCTGGGTCTCGCCGTCCGGCTCGATAATCGAACCAGATGTGCTGCGCGCGCTTGTTAAATCCGATTGCTGGGTGGCGCCGACGATGGGGAATACGCTTCGCCACAGCCGAGACGCGCCCGAAAAGGCTGCCAAACGACGACCGATTGCTTCCAGTTGGACGTCGACCCTGGAAAATGTCGCGGAAATGATTGGGGCGGGGGTCAGAATGATCGCGGGGACCGACAGCGGTATGAACCCAATCGCCTTTCACGGGAGCATCGCGAATGAACTGTCCGCAATGCATCTTGCCGGTCTGAGCGGGATGGACGCGATCAAATCCGCGACGGAAGAAAGCGCGCGTGCCTTGCGCGTGGCTGACAGCATAGGGAGCATCAGGCCTGGTCTTCGCGCCGATCTTGTGGCACTCGATAGCAATCCGCTTGACGACATAGAGGCCCTGGCGGACGTTCAGCTTGTGTTCAGAAACGGGCGGCCGGTCGCCGGTCCACGCCTGAAGTGCGTCGCCAATGCCCCCAACGCCCCCGACGCCTGGAGACAGCCCTGACCTGCACCCAAGGCCTGTACGACAGGCCATTTTAGTCCCCGCCAGGCTCGGGATAGCCTCCGCAGGCAGGATGGCCGCTGGCGCCGGCGGTCTGTAGCCCAGCGAGCTATGCAGTCGGAAGCGGTTGTCAGTCTGCCGGTCCTGTCGGGGCAGCACCTGCGTCCCCGCAGCTGGTGGAAGATCTCCCGGTCCAAGAGTTCGTCGCGGAGCTTGGTTTTGAGGCTCTCCACATAGCCGTTCTCCCATGGTGAGCTGGGATCGATGCAATAAGTGTCGGTTGCGACCCTAGCGAGCGAGGCTCTGATTGAACTGGCCGTCAATTCCGCGCCATTGTCCGAGCGGAATGCGGTTGGGGTGCCCGCTCAATCACGATCAACTCATAGGGTCGCAGTTTCGGGCTGATTGTCGAGCGATCCCGACAGAACTGCTCACACAGGCAGCGGTATTCTGACTACCGCCCTATGTCCCTGAATCTGGAAGGCCCTCTGAAACTATCCCTCTGCACCGGCCTCAACCAGAATCTGCACGATTTCAGTATGACCTCGCCAGGACGCTTCGTGCAGGAGCGTATCGCCGTCGGAGTCTCTAGCGTTAACGTCCGCGCCGGCGTTGACGAGTGTCCTAACCTGCTCGATCCGGCCCCGCCACACGGCTGAGTAAAGGTCTGAATTGGCCAACGGCAAGGACGACGTTGGAATCGACGGCTTGGACGCTTCGAACGACCTCCGGGACATGTCAGATTCAGCGTTTTCAGGAGTGGGAGGTCTTGTATCAACGACTTCAGCAGGAAAATCGTCTCCCCAGCATTCGAGCGAGCCGTCGGTCCTCACTCCGCAGGCGTGGTCCCCCCCGACGCTGACCGGAGCGAAGATAGCTTCAGACGGAGTTAAGTCCCGTGAAGTTGCTCCAAGGCGGAGGACGATGAGACCTACGGAGAACAGAACCACGACAAGCCCTGCTCCACAGGCAACCCATGTCCAGGTCCTCGCCTTCCTGGAATCTTCAATTGCATCCGGAGTGTCGCCGCTATGCACAGGGGCGACTCTCCCTGCGCTCGGCGACGGTCCGGTCACTGCACTTCCACAGTACTCGCAGAACCTAGCCCCATCGTCGATTTCCGACCCGCAGTTATCGCAATACATGGGCTCAGCCTCCGAAATTCAGCATAACTGGCGGGGCCTAGTTGTTCAGCCGCACTACGATGACTGGAGTGATAGCCTCCGTTGGTGGTGGCAGCGTTGGGCCCGGGCTTGATGTCGTCGTCTCCACAAAGACCATGACGATACAGCATCAGCAGGCTGGTCTGCCCTCCATATGAGGCAGGTGAGCCATCGCCATACCTCGGGCACCGTCATGGGGATTGGCCGTTCATCCAGACCGGGATAGCCCCTTTTCTCCCTGGAATCCTTGCGCCGACACCTGATTCCTGACTACCGCCCGGCAGGCGTGGGCCAGCATCGCCGGGCTGAAGCTCGATGTCGTCATCGGTCCGTTCGGAATCGCAAGGTGCCGGTCGTACCTGGACGCCGCGCGGTCGGCGATGACGCGCCGCAGAGTCGAACGTTCTGCCCTCTTCCGCGCGCGTTGCAGATACTGGTCGATTTCGGCGGCTCCGAAGTTGGGGGCAGGTACTCAGTGCGGAGTTGCTGGACGGCCCGATCCGGCTCGGGCACCTCCCCAATGGCCCAATGGCGCTCGGTCTGCCTAGCTCCCCGCTACCAAAACCTCTTGCAAGCAAAGGTCGTGTTTACGAGCCGTTGGTCACCCCCGCGCCCGCGCTCTTCGCTAGAACGGCGGATCTGCCTGCCGCCCGATCTACATTCGAAGGGTGACGCACCTGTGGTCCTCTATGTCCCATCGTTAAACGCCCAGGCGAACACGCTGCGCACGTCCTCGCGGTGGTCGCCCCGACAGCCCTGCTCGGCCTGGTCGCCGAAGACACTCTGATAGATGCCCACGTTGTTGTCATTCCCCAGGTGATTCTCGACGATGTCGTTGAGTTCGACGCAGTCGGTCGGCCACGCGAGATCCGTCTGCGCGGAGGGGGAAGAGGACTGAGCCGCAAGGAGAATCTGCACTATCTCGTCATGGCCGCGCCAGGTCGCTTCGTGGAGGAGCGTATCGCCGTCGGAGAGTCTTGCGTTAACGTCCGCGCCGGAGTCGACGAGAATCCGCACCATTGTGGTACGGCCCCGCCATACGGCTCCGTAGAGCAGCGGATCGCCGTCGGAGTCTCTGGCGTTAACGTCCGCGCCGGAGTCGACGAGAATCCGAACGATTTCGGCGTGGCCCCGCCAGATCCCTTCGTAGAGCAGCGGGTCGTTGTCGGAGGTTCTTACGTTAACGTTAACGCCACCGGCGACGAGCGCCCGGACTTGTTCCGTCCGGCCCCGCCAAACCGCGGAATAAAGAGCAGGGTCAACAAGAGGCAAGGACGCGGTCGGGACCGACGGCGTTGGAGCGGATGACGAGTCACCGAACGCCCATGCAAACACGCCGCGCACGTCGTTACGGTGATCGTTCTGGCAGGCGGCTTCAGCCTGATCGCCGAACGTGTTTTGGTAGATGCCGACGTTGTGATCGTTACCGAGATGCTCTTCGACGACGTCGTTCAGATCGACGCACGTCATCGGCCACTCGTCGGTGCTGTGATCCTCATGGGCAGCGGCGATCGCAACAGCTGCGATTGAGAGAATCCCGGCTGCAAGCGCCGCCACAATGACCTTACGCACATGCCCCTCCAGATGACTCATTCACAGAGCGATATCAGTCGGCATGGAGCGTATCACAGCGGATGAACATTCGACCGAGCGGTCGAATGAACACTGCGCTATTGCGCACGATAGGCCGGCTCGGCTGCCCATCCCGCCGGAATGCTGCCTAGAAAGGAGTGACCTCTCCCCGAGGTTTGTATCACCAGCTCTGCGAGTCCCGCGAGCGTCGGGATAGGCTCCGCAGGCAGAATGGCCGACGGCGCCTGGCGTATTTCGGTCCGGCGCCTCTTGGAAACGCCAGCGGGCATGCGAGAAAACGACTTCAGTAAGATATGCCGCGACCATACCGAATCGAACTACATGCCTCTAAAGCGAAGGGCCCGCAGTGTTCTGCCCATATTGTGGAAGTGAAAACAGTGAGGACTCGAAGTTCTGTGCGGCCTGTGGTCGCCAAATAACCGGCGATGGCGGGGCCGCCCCCGACAGTCCCATTTCCGGGACGGGCAGTTCGGAACACAGCGGATACGCGGGCCCGTCGCCGCCGCCATCCCATGGGTTTCAGTCAGAGCCGTATGGCGCCGATCTGGAGGGCTATCAGATCTCGGTTACCCGTATTTATGTGATGTTCATTCTCAGCTTTGGCGTCTACTACATATATTGGATGTACCGAACTTGGAAGCAGCATCGGGATCATACGGGGGCCATCGCATATCCGGTTTGGCACGCGCTCACAACCTTCGTTCCGGTCTATAACTTCTTTCGATTACACGCTCATATCAAGGCGTACAGAAGGCTTATGGATGACCGGGGATTGACCAGTAATCTCGAGCCGGGAATGGTGGTGGGCGGAGTCCTACTTGTTCTTCTTGTTCAGCTCATATTGAGCTTTCTAGTCTCCAGTTTTGAGGAAACTCAGCTATTCGTCCAGGTTGCCGGCGACGTGATCGGGCTAATCGCCGTCGTAGCCTTCGCTTGGATATTTGCGACTGTCCAAGAGGGTATCAATTCCTACTGGGTCGCGACGGATACTAGGCTTGCCCAGACCGCCAGAATAGGGAAGGGGGAAGTGCTCGTTGTAGTCATCGGCCTCTTTATTTGGGCTGGCACTTTACTTGTCTACATGGGGCTGGCGTTATAGGAAGAGGTGTCGATGTCCAGCGAATTTGCCCATCAAACTGGAGGAGATCGCGAACCTTGCACCGTTGCGTTCACGCTGCAACTGTAGTCAAACATCCGCCTTGTCCCCGCGACCGTTCAATCCATCAGGCAATGCCAGAACCCGTGCGTCGGCAGGCGTACGGCACAAATTCCGCCGCCGTGGAACCTCTCGATCCCGCCCTCGAGCAGGGGAGGCTAGCCGCCGATGCTGTGTTTCTTGAGCCGGTAGACGGCCCTTTGACTGGAAGCTAGCGCTCTATGAACTGTTCCAGCTGCGGCGAGGAGATTCCCTCCGGCGTCAACTTCTGCCGGTATTGCGGCGCCGACCAAACTCAAACCGCGGCTGCTGACAAGGACGATCCGTCCCCGGATCCTCAAACTGCGGGCCAATCCCAACCCGTGGAAGCGACCGTTGGGCTTTCCGAACCCGACGCGCTCCAGACAGCGGTTTTGGATCTGCAGTCCGAGGTTGCCGGGCTGTCTCAGCGCATCAAGGCCTTGGAAGACGCTCGTCCGGTTCCCGGTCCCGAGGCTGCTCCAGCGGCGGCGTCACCCGCGATCCCTATGTCGGCCGGAACTCCGAGGGCGCGTGTATCGCGGAGTACTCCCGGACCATCGCGTGCCCGCGTTTCCGTACCGTCGAGCGCGCAAGCAACCGGTGGTTCACCCGAAAACCGGACGGCGGGCCGGGACTGGGAGTGGCTGCTGGGTGGAAACTGGCTGGCCCGCGTCGGCATTCTGGCCTTGATATTCGGTGTCGGCTTCTTTCTTAAGCTCGCCTTCGACAACGATTGGATAGACGAAACGGGCCGGGTCGTGCTGGGGCTGGTAACGGGATTGGCCCTGCTCGGTGGCGGCGAGTATTCGAGCCGCCGCTACGCCGCTTGGGCCCGGGCGGTTACCGGCGGCGGTATCGCCATCCTCTATCTTTCAATCTTTACCGCTTTTTCTCTTTACCACTTGATCCCGGCCCTGGCCGCCCTGGCGGCGTCCCTCCTGGTGACCCTCGCGGCATCCGGTCTGGCTTTGCGCTACGAGTCCCGGGCTGTTGCCGTGCTGGGTATCGTGGGCGGGTTCGTCGCACCGCTGTTGTTGGCGGGCAGCATGGCCGAGCAGTGGCTGTTGTTGGCCTATGTCCTGGTGCTCGACCTGGGCGTGCTGGCGTTGGCCGCCTTCCGGAACTGGCGCTGGTTTACCTTGCTGGGACTGGTTGGTTCGCTGATACTCTTCGCGTTTTGGAAAGAGGAACTGGACCCGAGCCTGCTGCTGGCGCAAGTGGGCATCACCGTCATTTTCCTCATTTTTGTTGGGGCCACCACCCTGTTCCACTTGCTTTGGCGGCGGTCCGCGGGGCCGCTTGATCAGGCCTTGATGGTTTTGAACGCGGCGGCGTACTTCTGGATTAGCTACCTGCTGCTTTTTGAGAAATTCAGGGATTGGATGGGTGGGTTTACCCTACTGCTGGCCGTGTTCTATGGCCTGTTGAGCTACGGAATCCTGGCGCGGCGCCGGGGACACATCGCCCTCGGCCTCTTTGCCGCAGGCATCGCGATAGTGTTCCTGACCATCGCCATTCCGGTGCAGTTGGACGGCGGCCCTTGGCTTGGGGTGGCCTGGGCGGCCGAAGGAGCGGTGCTAATCTGGCTGTCCTTCATCCTGCGGATGCGCCAGTTGCGCTGGTTTGGACTGGCCGCATTTGTCATCACGCTCGGCTGGTTGCTGCCGGACCTTGCCTTAGACCTGTCGGGCGAAGAGTTGCTCGACCGCTACGAGGATTCCGACCGACCTATCGTGAACCAGAGATTCCTTTCCTACCTCATCATCATTGGAGCAGCATACCTGTCGGCCTGTGCCTGGTGGCGCTGGCGGGATAAGTACTGGACTGCAGAAGACCAGAGCTTCGTAAAGGCTTTTTTAGCGGTGGCTAATGCCCTGTCCCTTTGGATACTCAGCGTCCAGGTGGTCATGGCTGTCGACCTCGCCACAATTGGCGGTAGCACGGCCGGTAACTTAAAGAGCCTCTCCCTGAGCGGGCTTTGGGCGCTGTACGCCGCTATATTGATCGTGCTGGGCATCGTGCGCCGCTGGCGTTGGCTGCGCATGAGCGGGCTGGGACTGCTGGCCGTTCCGGTTGTCAAGCTGTTTGTCTATGACGCCTTCAGCTTGGAGCGGGAGTACCGGGTCGCGGCGTTTATCGGCTTGGGCGCCCTACTGGTGGCCGGTGGTTTCCTGTACCAACGCTACAGCCGCGTCATCCGGGGGTTCATCCTCGACTAAGCGCGCCAAAAGGTGCTGGCTCGCCCTTGACCTCGATGCGCGGTTGTCGTCCCTTCCAGGTCCGTGATAGCGGCCACTCCGCCGAGGGCAGGAAGTAGGCGCGGATGCGCAAGGTCCTGGCGTTCCCTTGCTACCAGCGTCCTAAAGCAAGCTCCCGCCGAGGCTCTGGTTTCTACCAGTGACAAGGATGCCGTTCAAGAAATGATTGCGATCAGACTCGACCCTATGAGTTGTTAGCGTTTAAGTAGGCGCACGGAAGGTTCTGCTCGGACAGCGGCCCGGAGTTTACGGCTATGGCGGTCAGAGCCTGGCTTGCGAGGGTTGGAGCCCGCACGATCTACATCGAGCCCGACTCGCAGTGGGAGAACGGCTATGTGGAGAGCTTCAACGGCAAGCTCGGTGACGAACTGTTGGACCGCAAGAATTTCTACCCGCTGCGGGAGGCGCAGGGCCAACCGCGCAGTACCAGCAGAACCTGCTACGAAGCCGCGCTGGGAGTCGGAGATTGTCTTTACCCAGCCACTCCAATTCTGGCTCTAGTTCTGATCCTCGCCCTTACTTCCTGATAGACATCTACGTTTTGGCTATCGTGCTCCAGGGTGACCACCAGTGCATATCGCTGGGAGTCTTCGCCCAAAGGATTTGGGAATCTTGGCTGACAGCCGAGAAAGACATGCAACGATGCCTCTCCATCGGCGTCGGGCCTATTGAGAAAGACGGTGCCTCGATTCGAACTCCAGGACCTCTTCTGCACTGTAGACATTCTGATGGTTTGTCCAGCAGGGCTAAAGTTGAGCTTGTTCCCATCTGGCACCTTGGGAGGCTCGCCATCGCCCTCGTACTTCGATCTATATTCGACAACTTGCTCCGTAGTCAGCCCGCCGTACACCTCCAGCCACATCGCAGTCGCAATGTAGTCACGTCTACTCAATCTTGTAGGAGGGTCGTAGGCGAGCGCCACGGAAATCGAGCGTCGTCCGGGCTCTTGGATGAAGACCTCAGGCACGACAAGTGAGTAGACGTGAAACGTGCGGTACTTAACGACGTCTTCAGCTACAAGGATTACCCGATTGGGCGTTGACCAGCAGTACTCGACATTCGGCTCTCCGTAGCCCACGGTGTTGAGCAAGTCCCTCTTGTCAACGTAGCTGTTGACGTTGTGGTGTTGACGAGCCGAGCTTACTAGGAGCGCACGCACGAGGTTCTGACTCGGCGCCGTTTGGAATTCATTACTTAGAGCCGCCTCCATGCGCGCGGCGATGTGAGTCACCTGGGCGGCGGCGAAGCTGGTCCCACAAACGGCACGGAGCAGGCGAGAAGCGAAATCCCGGTTCAGCGTCGGCTCTCCGAGATTGGGATCGTTCCTCCTCCACTGGAGACTCCCCGCAATCGAATTGAGTCCATAGTTTCCGCCGGGCGCCACTACTTCCGGTTTGACGGCGCCGGCAACACCAGGTCCGCATCTTGTGAACGGGGATGGGCATCCTACCGCCGAGGCTGCAAGCTGGGTGCCTAGAGAAAACATACTAGGGTCTTCCCGACGGGCAACGGCCCCCACCGTAAGACTAAGTGCAGAAGTGGCGGGATCTATCAGCCTGTGTTGGGGCTGCTTTAGGGACCCGGCCGCCAGCTCCTTAAACTGAACTGAGTGGACAGATGCCGGTATGGCCGGATCAGACACGTTTCCAGCTGAGACCACAATGACAATATCCAGCCGTCGAGCCAGTTCATCGAGTAACTCTGCCCACGGCAGCTGTCGGCCTCCTGCGTAAAGCCTGTCTCCGTGCCCTATCGATAAGTTGAAGACGCGGCAACCATACTCTCCGTGGAAATACTCGATCGCCCGCTTCAGTTGCTCCTCGACGCGCTCTTCGGCGGGGAAAGCGGTGTCCGGGGATGTCGGATCTATGGAGTTCGGGTCATTTCGCAATACCTTGGCTGAATAGAGTTTGACCTGTGGCAGCCATTCGTTCCCCTGCATCCTGCGAGCGATGTCGCCATATACCACCAGTCCTCCAACCTGAGTGCCATGGCCATTCAGGTCTACCGGTGTGGTTTCTCCGGAATCGAAATCTTCTTCAGCAACGACTACGCCTCTCAGCAACGGGTGACCGGCGGTTACGCCCGAGTCGACGACACAGGCCAGCGGACCGTTTGACGGGACGGGCGGCAGGGGGTCAGGCGGCGAGAACTGAGACAGCAAGTCGAAGGAGTCCTCTGGCGGCGGAATCGGGGGAAGGTCTACCAGAGATACGACGTCGAGTTGCAGGAGCTCGTCCAACAGACTCCGATTTGCTTCCACCTTGACAAGAAACAAACTAGGAGTAGCGAGGGGGTCCCTGACAACCCTCCCCCGACGGGACTGCACGAATTCTCGAAAGAAGTTCGACAACTCCCGCTGACCGTCGTCGGTTCCGGGATTCCAGAGGTCTACATCGAGATAGAAGAGCGCCTCGGTGGGCGCTCCCTCACGTTGAAGGCGGCGGCCGGTCCTCTCTTCAGCCGTAACGGTTGAGACGCTCTCAAGGGCGTCGAACAGGTTCCGCCGCATTCCGTGGGGCAACGCGTTGGTCTCGGTTGTTTCGTCCGCGTACCAATCGTATTCGGTCGTGAACGTGGTCAGGGACTCGCTATCAGGAAATTGAACGAGCAGCCTATGCACCGCTGTGTCTACCCGTCGTTCTCTCACTTCCTCGAGAACGGTAACTCCCAAGCGCTCCAGGGTTTCGCGTTGCTCGCCATCAAGCGTCTCCAGCCGCAGGACCAGGAATCTGTCCGGGGCCAAACCGAAGGATGCACGCAGCCTTGCCAGTTCGGCGGCGGACGCAGCGGTCTGATGCTTCATACGCTCTGCGTGTTCGCGTCGATTCGGGCGGGGTTGGATGCGGGAGCCGCCGCGGCCACGCGGTCTGATTGACGCCTGCTGGGGCTCACGCTGAATGACAATATGGGGCAGGGGTTCAAGACGTTCGAAGTTGACCATGCTGGCCCTTAAGGAGCGCCTACTCTCGGCACGTCAGAAGCGACGGAGCTCTGCATGACCTGTCTTCTGAATGCGTGACTCTCCATGGCCCTCTTGATATCTTCTGCCTGTAGTCGGGTCCTGCCGTCCAGAGCGCAGATCTTCAAGACGTCCGTGGCAATGCGCTCGATGTCGCCGAAGGTCGAACCCTCCAATTGTGCAACGTACCTCTTGGTCGAGACTCTCGAGTTCCTGACAGGGTTCAGCCTCTTCTTCATCAACTCCTCGATCTGTGTCACCGTCGGGCGCTCGAACCGCACTACTTCGTCAAATCTTCTCCAGAGTGCGGGATCGAGAGCCTGTTCGAAGTTCGTAGCAGCGATCAACAGGGACCGTCCATGGAAGTTGTCCAACATCTGCAGGAAGGCATTCACCACGCGCTTGATCTCTCCGTGCTCGGTGGCGTCGTCTCTCGAGCGCCCGATTGCGTCGAACTCATCGAGCAGGACGACCCAGGTTTCTGCATGGATATATTCGAACACCTTCCTGAGATTCGAGGCTGTTTCTCCAAGCAAGGAGGAGACGACGGAATCAAAGCGTATATACACCAGCGGGAGTCCCAATTCGGCCGCGATCACCTCGGCGGTCGCGGTCTTCCCACATCCCGGTGGACCGCAAAACAGGAGTTTGTGACTGGGCCGCAGGCCGTTCGCTTCGAGGATGTCCCACTGTCGAAACTCAAGCATGACCTTAAGGATCATCTCTTTGGTTCCGGCGTGCAGGACCATCTCCCCGAAGTAGCGATCAGGGTGTCTGATTTCGAGCAGCGGTGCTTTCTTCTCGTGGTCTCTTGGAGGCGGCTGGAAGGTACCCCTGAGGCTCGGCGCAGCAGCCACAACTCCATTGTTCAGTATTCGAAGCAATTCTTTGGCGAGGGTAGGGTGATGCTTTTTGCGCTCTTCCTCAGCGATCGAACGGGCCACGTCCATGAAGGACTCGCGGTCGCTGTCCCGGTAGGCTCGAAATAGCTGCTTCAGAAGGTCTGCGCGCGCCATGTCCTAGCGTCCCTGCTTGGTCGAATTGATCTGCTCTCAAAGTGTGTATCACCAACTATGTTAGTCCCACGAGGATCGGAATAACCTCGGTAGGCAGAAGGGCCGCTGGAGCCGGCAGCCCGATTTCCCAAGGGCGATGGGACCGGATGCGATAGCGGGGCTGCCTGTGTTGCGCGTTAGTCAGCCCAACTACTCAAGACTATGTCTGCTTAGTGCAGACTTAGCGTCGCCCCCACCCGCCAGCAGGACCGTTCGACCAAGACTCCGGATTTACTCCTCAGGTATCAGGTCGGCCGCCTGAATGCTCGTGGGCTCGGTCGAGCAACGAGCCCCATACGAGCCCATAGCACTAACATGCTACGTAGGGCAGTTTCCCCGGGATAGGTCAAACTTACGTGCAAGAATTCGACAATCTGCTTTCAGAGTCCAGAGCCAAAAAAAAGAACCTTGCAAACGCTTTGGATGAGAGGGACAAAAACGCCACTTTCAACCGATGCATGGTGGGGGGCGAGAGCTGCAAGGCAACAGCCATAAACGCCCACTGTATTCCCGAAACAATGCTCGAACTCATTATGGACGAATCTCGGGAGGTGCGGGCACGGCACTCAGAACCACCGAAAACCCCGATGCAATGGTTCAACGAAGAGCCTCTAAAGCCAATGCCCATAGGCAAGTTCAATGCCGGTAGATGGAGTTGCCGACAACACGACGACATATTCAGTCCGCTCGACACAAAACGATTGGAGGGACTTACTGAGCGCACTACGTTTCTCCTCATCTACAAAATCGCGGTCTACCTCGCCCAAAGACTGCTGCACACGGGGGAAAGGCTCGCAACACCGATCCTCGATCCCGCCACACAGACGCCGGAAGGGCTTTCGGACCAGGCGCGCGGGTATCTGAAAGAAGTAGCGCGCAAACTGTCCGAAGCTGCCATGCGCACCCTATACATGAAGTGGCAACTCGACAAAATGCTGAACGACGAGGTGTATGACAAGATCGAATACAGAGTTGCGATGTGGGCGACGACTCCGACAATGGCGGCTGTCGGCATGGCGTGGAGATCAGGTCCAGGCGACCGAGCCGATTGGTATGGTGAAAACTCATCCATCCCCGTATGGATAGGACTCTTGCCTCAGGATCATGGTCAGACCATCG